>NZ_KE136622.1:0-27673 GCF_000407765.1 Escherichia sp. KTE114
AGGCAGACGGCAAGGGTTAATCAGTGGCAGACCCGCTCAATTTCAAGCGCGCGGAGCAGGTGGCCCCATTCGCTGACTTTCATGGCGGGGATACGTACCCGCTTCTGCTCACTGCAGCGTCTGGCGATATGACCGCTCATCGCCAGGACGTCCGGGTTAATCTCATCCTGTGCCAGCTCCTGACGTCTGAAGCGGGTATGGCGGTGCAGGGGTTTATTCTCCCGCAGGCACTCTTCACGCAGACGCTTTACATACTCGGCGGTTGCGAAGATAATTGATGGTCTCATGGCATAATCTCCATAGATAGTGATTGAGATGCCGGACTTCCTGGCGGGGAAGCGCCGGCGGAGAGAGGCAGGGTTTATCGCCCTGCCTTTTTTTCATTTCGGACAGCGACGCAGTGCCAGCGCGAGCGCTTTCATCTTCCAGCCTTCCGGCGTGCGGTACATCACCTTCCAGTAGCCGTCGATGAACACATAATGGAAGCGCACCTCTTCAGTGCTTTCAGTGGCAATAGCCTCCCTGAAAGAACGGTACTCACGCGCCTCACTGTCCATCCGGAAACCACTGTCACGTCCGTAATAAGCCGTCACACCGTCCACCGGGTTCTGAAGCGTATGCCCGGCGGGTTTGTCGCAACGGGGACCGAGGCAACGGATATCACCGTGTTCAACCAGGGCTTCGGCCTGCTGACCGGTGGCATAGTGGGTATGCAGGATGCGACCGTTCCAGGTCGGCTCCCCGTGCAGGTGGCAGTAAACGGTACGGAACACCCCGTCGCGGCAAAAAACGGAAATCGTGCTGCTGACTGTCATGAAAACGTCTCCTTCTGCTGAATCAGGTCGCCGGGCCGACCGGTTGCTCCCCGGAGGGGCGAAAGCCCCTTCTGCCGTCCACTTCTTCGGGGTTTCTCCCCGCAGTGGACCTTTCCGATGGGGCGTCCGTCACCACGTCACGGGGCAGCTGTCCGGGGGCGGACGCAAAATTTTTTGCCGGGTTTATGGCTAAAAATTTTGTGGACGGTATATCTTCCCCTGGACTGCTGAAACGGGATGTGGTTACTCCAGCCCCCGGAAAGTCCACAGCGGGAAACAGGCCGCAGGGGTGGCGGCGGAAGGGTTGACTGCGCCATCAGGCGCAGTGGCCTTACACACCGTCAGGTGTGCAGGGAGCGCCGTTTCCGGCGCGACAGGGGCGGCGCGACCGGAACGGTCGCTGTAAGCCTGGTTTTTCAGACATCGGACCGTAGCGGCAGCCCGAAACCGCGCCAGCGGGTTCGGCGGAGACTGGCGGGTGCGCCAGCAGCTGCCTGTCGGAGTCGGGCCTGACGACCGGATGCCGCCAGGCAGCCGGGAGCCGAAGGTGTCCCCGCCTCCGGAAATCAGAACAACAGAAACGACATAACAGAAAAATGCCTCACACCATGACGGGCAGGAAGGGCAGCGCCGCAGGCGCGGCCCTCCTGCATTTCAGGCAGGCGTAAGCCTGCCAGGGTTTTCCGGCGGCCTGGCAGGCCATACCCCCGCCGGAGCGGGGGAGTAAATCACCGACGGAACACATGACCGTCAATAAAGGTGAAGGAGTCCAGGAATAAATCCCGCGCATACGCCTCATAGTCAAAATAGAGCGCCACCGTCTCCGGCACGTCAGCCAGCAGGCCGGTATCACTGGCGAACTCAACCGCAAAAGCCTCCTCACTGTCAGCCTCGCCCCACCAGGCATCGCGGAAGGTGTCAAAATCCGTCTCACCGGTATCATCCACCCAGAGACGATAAGCCTCTTCGCAGCCTTCATCCCGTGCCCGGCGGAAGCCTTCAACCCAGGCCCAGTTGATATGGCATTCAGAGGCCATATTCCCCGGGAATCCCTCATAATCCTGAAACATCAGTTCAGGATCGGCTTCATCCTGGTGAAGAGCACGGCAGGCGGCGAAAAAGTCGCGCTCATCATCAAACGTGGTCAGGTCAAACCAGCGTCCGGCGATGCTTCCACAGTTGTATTTGTGCCAGGTTCCAACGTATACAGCAGGTGCAACAACAGACATTCCCGAATCCTCCATAGTCACATGTTCTGCGGCACCGGGCGGTGCCGTGCCTCCATAAAAGCCGGGCGATAAGGCGGGGATGCACAGGGCGCAAGGGAAGCCGCAGCCTGACGCACACGGCTGGCGGGAGTTGCAGGGTGAGGCCGCGAAACCTGAGCGGGCGAACGACCGGAAAATCACGGCAGACGGGAAGGAGGGACCGGGTGACCGCAGCGGCGAAGCGTACCCTTGCATCAACGCCAGCCCGGCTACGATGGAGGCACGGCACAGCCCGCACACGACGCTGAGGCCACATAGCTGAAAACCCACAAGGCCATGCCCCGCATGGCCGGGTAAAAGCGGAGCCGCCGGCGACTTCCTTATTCCGGCGAGTGCAGAGGACACGCCGCATGACCTCCAGACCACCCCTGATATGAAACGATCATGATCGGCGTGTCCCTGCGTAAAATATACATGTCTGGTTCACCGGAGAATATCTGTGATATCCACAAGTTTTCTGTCGCACAGCCAGTCCTGCGCTTCACGCACCACGCTACTGTCGGGTTTCACCGCTTTCAGCGATGATGCCAGTCGCTTGATCAACATAACCAGTTCCCGTGTCTGTATGTCCGGCATTGTCTCCGGCGGAGCAGAGGGACTCTCATTTCCGACGCCCATCCCATGCGCTTCCAGTGTGGCACGGACAAACCA
This sequence comes from Escherichia sp. KTE114, assembly GCF_000407765.1. Lineage (NCBI taxonomy): Bacteria > Pseudomonadati > Pseudomonadota > Gammaproteobacteria > Enterobacterales > Enterobacteriaceae > Escherichia > Escherichia sp. KTE114. The sequence goes on from NZ_KE136622.1 coordinate 2,735, forward strand.
GGCGGCATCGACCAGTTGCTGGCGAATCCAGGTCAGATCGGCATTTCTGTCACGGGCTGCCATTCGCTCACCCGACAGCGCCTTGCTGATATGGCTGCGCACCAGATTATCCAGGAGTTCCTGCGCTTCTTCCGGTGAAAAGCCACCTGGTATCTCTGTGCGCAACAGTCCTTTCCTGTACAGTAGCTGCAGCAGATCAATCTGCGACCGCACTGCAACTATCAGTACATAACGGACAATATTCGCACTGGCGGTGGTTTCTGTATCATTCAGCAGTTCCTCCGGATCATTACCACCGGTATTGCAGAGCAACGGCAACAGAGGTCGCATCCACACGGGAACCTGATATTGTTCGTCTGATTTCATCATATTGCGTTCTCCAGCTTGTTCGGGATCATCCACTGCTCAAGTGCACGTACCTGTACCGGTGCACCACGACCGGCCTCACCGGCTTCAAAAATCAGCCGCCAGAGTGGTTCCTCCTGCCAGAAAAACCGGTCAAATGATGACAGTGATGGAAAACGCCCGCACCACCCCCAGAAAATCGTTTCCAGATCATGCTCCTCAACAACACCAGACCAGCGGGACAACCAGCTTCCGACCGTGGCGGGAGTATGAAACGCAAGGTCAATCTGCGCCTGAGCAAAACATGTCTGGTATTCCAGTTCCCGTCGTTCTGCCTCACGTTCCCGCTGGCGGCTGTATTTCTGCTCTGTCAGCGTGGTTTTCTGACGACGCCGCTCACCTTCACGAAAAGGAACGGACGGGAACAGACGATGCCCCGCATCGGATGGCAGGGGAAGAACACAGACTTCACCAAAACTTTCAATCAGTTTATCCACGGCAGCCAGCCACAGGAGACGGTTGCCATGAAATTCCTCCTTCGTCAGCGCAGGAGCAAAAAAGCGGAGATCGGTCAGCGAAATCCGGCGACTGCCATTCAGGCAGCGAAAGAAAGCGCTGGCATAAGGCCATGCTGAAAGTGTGCGTCCCTGACGACGACGTTGTTCGGTGACAGCCACAGCCTGCATGGCGGCCTGTTGCTCTGCGCTGAGGGGGATCAGTGCCCGTGAACGTGCGCTCATGCCTGACCTCCTTCTGCCATCAGGATATGGATGATGTCGTTAACACTGTACCCCTGCGCATCAAGTGTCGCGGCAAGCGCCAGCGTGTGACTGATAGCGACAGGCGTGAAGATATGTTGCACCTGAACGACGGCAAAAGGCTGTCCACCACAATTCACCAGAACCAGCATCCAGAGCTGAGAGACGTCTCCCGGCGAACATAATGCCAGGTGGAAACGTTCGTGGGCTGGCGTGAAACGAACCTGGACGGGGAAAAAGCCCCCGAACTCACTGCCATACTCGCCATTCATCATCCAGTTAGCCGGTGCGTCCACTTCACGCATCACCTCGTGAGTGAGATTACGGCGCATATCGCTTCCCGCAGCACGGATATCTTCATATTCCTGTGCGTTCATGGACTGCAGGGCATTCAGGGTCAGTTCAGTTTTCATCACGGTATCTCCCTTGCTGCCGCCCCGTCTCCGGCGGGGCGGTGTGGTTGTTCATCAGGCGGCATCAGCCAGGTTATCGGTGCGTTCAGTGGCATCTGTCTGTGGATGTGGTGCACACATCCAGCCTGGAACCCAGCGGTTGTCTTTCATATGGTGCTCTGCATGTTCAGCCGCATCACCTTTCTTCATCTTCTCCGCGTCCCGTGCGGCACCGGACAGTCCGGCGTCATTCAGGGCTGCGATAATCTGCGGCTTTTTCAGGTGTCCGAAGAAGTTTGCTTTTGTCGGCTGCCACCAGTCGCGCATGTGAAAGCCGATGGCGGTTTCCAGCGAGTCCAGCGGACTGCGTGACGTGTGACCACACTCACGGGTCTGAACGCCGTGGATGCTGCATGCAGTGCAGAAACTGAGCAGGGATAACAGCACCTCCTGGCTGAGTGACAGGAACGTCGTCATGTCCCGTTCCCATTCATCCGGCAGCAGGGCAGCAAGGCGAAAGTGCTCTGCCATCAGCGCCATGAATGCGGTACCTTCCTTCCCTGACGGCGCAGCGCTGGTCAGTGAGTAATGCCCACATTCCAGGTAAATTCTGGCGGGACTACTGTACGCCCCGCTGCCAAACACATTCAGGCAGAGCGTCCATGCCAGCAGTGCCAGAGATTTGTCCGGTTGCTGCATGAGTGCCGCCTGGACTGCCAGCGTGCGTTCGGAAGACATTTTCGTCAGCAGTGGCAGACTGATTTCCTCCACTGATGCTTTCTCCTGCACCTGTTCCGTGCGGTCAGCGTCGTCAGCCACGTCATCCTCACTGCGCAACTGCACACCACGCTGGACACATACGTTGCCATAACACCAGGACACCACCACACCGCTTCCGGCACGTATCTCCGGCGTCCACGCCCTGACCTTCGCCATGCAGCGCATCAGCTTCATTTCTGCTTCCAGCAGGTCGGATTCCTCACACTGATTTTCCAGCGCGTCGTAACGCGTCATCAGTTCGTTCAGGCGTTCTTCTTCCGCCTCCGTCAGCACAGCTTCCGGCTCCGGCAGACTGCGGTATGTTCCGGCATCCTCAAGGCACTCACCGACAGGCTCCATGCGCCCGGCGCACCATTCCCAGCCTTCGGCTTCCCGAAGGTGTTCAGCGACAGCCTGGAGTTTTTCCAGCAGGGCGGCATCGAGCGCCACGCAGTCCACATAGCCACCCTCGTCGTCGCTGAACAAATCGGTGCGCAGTTCATCTGGCGAGAAGGCATCAGCCCCCACGAAGCGGAATTTACTGTTCCCCGCCACCGCCACTTCACTTTCGGTCACCAGACGACGAATGGTCTGCACTTCCGGTTTTCCACCCCATCCTGACTGGCAGGCGGCTTCAAACACCTGCACCTGACGCGCGGTGTCGTTCTCCAGCGCCAGCGCCTGACAGTGCTCGGTGGTGATGCGGTCTTCTGCCAGCGCATCGAGGATGACAGGCGCAAGGTCAGCCAGTTTCAGCATTCGCTGAACGTGGCGGGGTGAATAGCCCAGCAAATCACCGATTTGTGCAGGTGTTTTGCCTTCCTGCGCCATTGCGCGGAATCCGGCAATCTGTTCGGCAGGGTGCATATCCCGACGATGACCGTTTTCAGTCATTGATGCTGCAGTCGCCAGTTCCTGCGGAATAACCTTCACGCGGACAGGCCAGTCAGCCGGAAGGATGTTGCGCTCTGCCAGCATGTTGAGTGCTGCCAGTCGGCGACCGCCTGCGGCGACACCGTAACGGTCACCTGGCAGGGCATGAACAACCAGATTCTGCAGCAGGCCGACGCCCTTAATGGACTCTGCCAGTTCGCTGACGGACTCCGCAGAATACGGCACCGTGCGCACATTCAGCGGTGACTTAATCAGCGAGGCCAGCGGCACGCTCACTTCCTCCGTCTGCGCCAGCAGGGCAGACAGGACTGTTTCCTGCGCTTTTGCAGATTTACGGCTTGCTTTGCGGGTGGTTTCTGGTTCACACTTCGTTACAGGCATAATCATCCCCTTATAATTGCTTATGTCCTGCCGGACGTTCGCGCGTCCGGCACCTCTCTTACTTAAGAATCCCGAAATCCCTGATGGCATGATTCATCCAGTACCCGGCACCGTCCTCAAAATTCCAGGTACGCCAGACCAGGGCACCGTTATTGCGGACAACCAGGCGAAAATGTTCCCCGTGGTCATCCTCGATAAAGACGTTCCGGTACTGTGCGGCAACGGCTTCCGCCTGTTCGCGGGTAAAGGAGCCGTCAGGCAGCCCCTGAAGTATTCTGAAATATTCGCTCATCCTCATATCTCCGGTGATGCCCCGCGCAGGGCGGGGCGGTTATCACAGTCAGGCCAGTCAGAACGGGATATCGTCTGAAAACCCGTAATCCTCCCCCTCCGGCGGTTGCGGCTGAGGCTCGGGCTGCGCGGCCTTACGTCCACGGCCTTTCGTTTTCACGCCACCTTTTTTCGTCGCGTCAGCACTCTGTGGCTGCCCATTCTGCTGAGGCTTCGGTTGCGCCTGAGCGTTCTGCTGTGGTGCACTCCCCAGCATCTGCATGGTGCCCGTGGTCTTAACAAGAATTTCAGTGACGTAACGGGTGATACCGTTATCTTCCCAGCTACGGGTACGGAGTTGCCCCTCGATGTAGACCTGCGCGCCCTTGCGCAGATATTCACCAGCCACTTCCGCGAGCTTGCCGAACAGCACCACGCGGTGCCATTCCGTCTGCTCCCGCATCTCCCCCGTCTGTTTGTCGCGCCAGCTTTCTGACGTAGCCACCTGCAGGTTTGCCACTGCGCCCCCGTTGGGGATGTAACGGACTTCCGGATCATTGCCCAGACGCCCGACGAGGATGACCTTGTTGATACCACGTGCACTCATAAGAACCTCCTGACTGAAAGATGTGAGATAAACCGGATACCGGCGACGGGACGTTCATGTGCCCCTTCAGAGGAGCGAAAGCTCCTCCTGCCGTCCACTTCACAGGGGTTTCTCCCCGCAGTGGACCTTTCCGATGGGGGCCCGTTTACCGCCTCACGGGACAGCTGTCCGGGGGCGGACGCAAAATTTTTTGCCGGGTTCATGGCTAAAAATTTTGTGGCCGGTGCATCTCACCCTGGACAGATGGAACGGGAGGGGGTTACGTCTGCCCCCCGGAAAGTCCACAGCGGGAAACAGGCCGCAGAGGTGGCGGCAGGAGGGAAGACTGCTGCGCCATCAGGCGCAGTTTCCTCACACACCGTCAGGTGTGCAGGGAGCGCAGGTCACGGCGCGACAGGGGCGGCGCGACCGGAACGGTCGCTGCAAGCCCGGGTTTTCACGCATCGGACCGTAGCGACAGCCCGAAACCGCGCCAGCGGGTTCGGCGGAGACTGGCGGGTGCGCCAGCAGCTGCCTGTCGGAGTCGGGCCTGACGACCGGATGCCGCCAGGCAGCCGGGAGCCGAAGTGGGCGCAATAAAAGACAGCCAGAAACGGTGACAGTGTCACGGAATATCACACCTGTTCCCTGCATACAGCCATACACTACCTTCTGACCGGAAAGCCGGGCCGGCAGCGCCGCAGGCGCTGCACCCCGCATTTCCGGCAGGCGTTAGCCTGCCAGGGGTTTTCGCGCGGGCTGACAGGCGGCCTCCACCGCCTGCCCCTGTATCACCTGTTTCTGCTGCCCTGAAGGATGTAGTGACCGCCGAGGAATACAGCCTGCTGATTCGCCACAAAATCGCAGATTTCATCAACAATCTGCGCAGTGGTGAGCGGTTTCTGCCCCATTTCACGACGCCGCGCATTAATCACGGCTTTGTAATTACGCAGAATTTCGCGGGTTTCTGTGCTGATATTCATGACATGTGCTCCCCGTCCAGCGCCTGTAACACAACGTCCATTGCTTCGCGTTCTTCCCTGACGAATGCGTCACCGTCGCCCCCGTTCTCGCTCCCGACGGCATACAGGCGCTTCATTTCACTGCCTGCCAGCGCCATCACTTTTTCCAGCATCACCGCCGGAACTGTCACCTGACGGCTGGCGCGCTTTTCTTCCATCAGCTCACGAACAACGTCGTGAACAATGCTGACATCCGCACCATGCTCAAAGGCATCGTCCAGTCGCTGCATGACGGTTTCCAGCTCATCGTCTGGCAGGTTCCAGTCCTGGGCTATGTGACGCACATCCCCACGGGTCAGCACCACGGCAAAAACGCATTCACTGTCCGGCACGTCTGTATCCAGCACTTCGCGGATAATTTCTTTAACAGTACAGTACATTTTCTCGTCTCCTTTACAGGGGCGGCATTGCCGCCCCGTCCGTTAATCAGTCCAGAGCCGCGTAAATCGCGTTGCATTCAGGGTGAAATTCGATGTGACGCCACAACTGCGCATCGCGCATCCGGTAAAGCTGGGTCAGTCCTGCATCACCGCTGTCGTGGTACAGCCACAACTGGCGGTTAATCACAAGGGAAGTCAGAATGATGCCTGCGGCATCAGCACTCACGGTACGGTCAAACCAGTTTGCACCGTTCACCATGTGGAAACGGTCGCCATCCGGCATCATGTAACCGCCACCGTCCGGCAGGCGGATGAAGTGCCAGAAGCCTCCCTGATATTCCGGCATCATTTTTTGCGCCAGCGCGTACACATACGCCTCGGCATACAGAAAATCGTTGCCAAACAGATACGGTAGAAAGGAGAGACGGTCGCACTCTTCAACGTTCAGAGTGACAGGTTTCGCATATTGCATGATGTTTTCCTCCGTTGTTCACATATTCCGCGACACCGGGCGGTGCCGTGCCTCCATAAAAGCCGGGCGATAAGGCGGGGATGCACAGGGCGCAAGGGAAGCCGCAGCCTGACGCACACGGCTGGCGGGAGTTGGAGGGTGAGACCGCGAAATCTGAGCGGGTGAACGACCGGAAAATCACGGCAGACGGGAAGGAGGGACCGGGTGACCGCAGCGGCGAAGCGTACCCTTGCATCCCTGCCAGCCCGGCTAAGATGGAGGCACGGCACAGCCCGCACACGACGCTGAGGCCACATAACTGAAAAACCACAAGGCCATGCCCTGCATGGCCGGGTAAAGCGGAGCCGGCGGCGACTTCCTTTGTGCTCTGTCCGGGGACCGGCAGGAAAAAGGCGGAGATTTTTCCCCGCCAGCGTCATCATTTCCGGATTTTTGCCAGGGCATCCGCCATGCTGCGGATTTCGGCCCGGGCTTCCCGGACCACCTCCCGCAGAACACCACGGTCAAACCAGCGGCGGGGCGGTTCATCCGGTATACGCAGCACATCGCAGGCCAGCCCACTGGACAGGATATGCTCAATACAATCGCTGACCAGGTACATTTCCACCGACGAAAAACGTGCTCCCCGGTTCACGATGGCATCGAGCACCACGGGCAGGTTTTCGTCATCTTCATCGAGCCAGCAGGGGTGATCGCTTTCCTTCACAACCAGACGAAAGCGGCGCGTCTGGCGGGTCAGCAACGTCTGACCGGTGGTGGTCAGCGCCGCCCGGATACGCCGCGCATCGTCTGCCACCTGGTAACAGATGCTTCGTATTGCATCGCGCACCACCGCAAGTACAGCCCTGATTTCGTCTTCTGCCAGCCACTCACCGGCATACGGGAAAGACACCTGCGTTCCGTCTGCCGGAAGTACCGGCAGCGACTGCCACTGACTGCCGGACAGAACAAGTTCCGCCCCGGTTCCGGTCAGTTTCTGAATGGCAGAGGCCAGGTGCGGCGGCAGTACGCCGCCGTGACGGTTGATAAGTAACGTCGCCAGCCGGGGCGCATCCAGCCGCACGTAAATGCTGATCCAGCCCGGATGGTTCGGATTTCGCTGGTCAACATCCGTCTCTTCCGGCCAGCCCTGCGCCAGCAGCAGGTTACGGGCGTGGCGACAAATCAGTGCATTCAGCGTTTCGTTCATGATTCATGGTCTCCCTGAATCGCCGCCCGCAGGCGGCGATAACATCAGTCGTTTTCGCGTGTGTTGTTTTTCAGCAGGGTGCGGGCCTGATTAATCACCGCCTGACGGCGGGTGACGCATTCCGGGACGGCGAGGCCATGATCCCGGGCGGCCCATTCACGTTTCCACAATGCCTGTTCAGCGGTCTGAATCAGGGACGCCAGCAGTTCAGCAGGGACGATCACCTGGCGGTTTTCGCTCACGTTATTGATGATCTCCATCGCCACGCCGGAAGAAATACCGGATTCAGTCCGCTGGTCTTCCGGGATGTCCTCCAGGCGCGCCAGGACGGTTCTGATTTCATGATCGGACAGGGAAATATCCATTCCGTCAGCGAGGGCCTGAATCTCTTCCGGGGACCAGATAACCAGCATCAGCGGCATGTCTCCCGGATACTTTACTGCCAGCTCCCGGCATAGCGTTTCGCATGTTCCGTACATTCTCGTCTCCTTCTCAATCTTTAAAGCACGCATCCAGTTCCAGAATTTCGGTATATGCCTCCATCAGGAGGCGGTTTGCGCGAAACAGCGTCTGACGCACCAGACGTTCCGGCAGGGTGTCGGCATTAAAGCTGTACCGCTGCTCCATCTCATTCATGGTTGTACGCAGGTCGCACATGGCATTGGCCACCTCCGCCACTTCGGCGCGCAGTTTTTCGTGTCCGGCATAGTTCATTTACGCAGCCTCCGGCATAAACCAGTCATCATTCGCGGCCCCCTGCTGCATGGCCCGTTGCACGGCGGCAAGGCGTTGCTGCCCGGCACGGTGATACTGCTCAAGCAGCTCGATACCGATATACCGGCGTCCGGACTGAAGGGCGGCGACGCAGGTTGAGCCGCTGCCTGCAAACGGGTCCAGCACAATCGCGTTCGGATGTGTGAAGCTCTCAATCAGTGGTTGCAGGCTGGTAACAGGCTTTTCCGTCGGGTGATGGCGGTTGCCTGAATATTTCCAGCCCAGCACGTCCGGCAGCGGGTTTTGTGGCAGACGTGGACGGCCTTTTGCCAGGATGTAGGCACATTCGTGGCGATAGCCCACATATGCGGCCTTCGATGTGTAGTTTTTGGTGAAGACCAGGTGACCAACAACGCTGAATCCCGCATTTTTCCAGGCAGACATAAAACGATCGACGCGATTCCAGCCATAGAAGCTCACCATCAGCGCGTCTTTTTTGAGTACGCGGTACATCTCATTACAGGCCGGTTGCAGCCATTCATCGGTTTTATCGCCGGCAATGGTACGCCCCTGACGGTCACGAAAACCGACGAGGTACGGCGGGTCGGTGAGGATGAAATCAATGGCGTTATCAGGGATACGGGCCATAACATCGATGCAGTTACCGAGGACAAAACGGGACATACCAAACTCCTTCTCTTACAGAGGGCACCGGGAGGGCACCCCTGTGGTGCCCGTTCCCCGCTGCCTGTGGGCTGTTCACCGCGTCCGGTAACGGGTCAGGCCGACCGTGGAATACCGCAGCCGTCGTCTTTTTGACGGCAAGGCTATGCCGCGAAAGCGGCTTGAAGGGCGTTCATCAGAAAAGGGCGACGGGCTGGCGTACACTGTCACCGACGCCAGCCGGGAGCGGTAAAAGCGCCCGTCCCGTGCCCGCCGGACGCGGGACACTGACCACAGGCAGCGTTTATGCCGCGCCGCGTCAGCCGGCGCAGTAAAAAGAGGAGCACGGCGACATCCTTTGTCGGAAAAGAAACGGGCGGTTGCCCGCCCGTCTCCGTCATACTTCATCCGCCATAATGCGCCACATTGTCGACTATCCACGCAGGTCCGGTGACTTCCGGCAGCTCATCGTCATCTGTCGGGGAAGACCATTCCAGTTCCCCCCACAGCACATCAACGAGCTCTCCGCGCTCATACAACTGCCAGCCACAGAAATTGCAGCCCTGTTCGGCGTACCAGTGCTCCAGCGTGCAGCCGAAACGGCGGCTTAATTCTGCAACAACGTCGCTTTCCGGCTGACACCACGGCGTGTCGAAATCCACCTGAATGAAGTTTTCCCCCTGACTGCTGATATTCAGGTCATACCCACAAGGCCACTTCACGCCATACCGTTCTGTATACCAGTGATATGCAGAAGGAACACCGTTCAGAACACCGCCGTTAAAGCCATTCACTTCAATATCCAGGCGGGTCGGCAAAACCGTCAGCAGGTCAAACGGCATGGTTTTTTCCGGCAGTACGTTGTCACACAGACGATTCCACCACACCGATACATCCTCGTTACCCCAGATGTCACACCAGTCACCTCTTTTTGCGGTGAAATGCACAGTGATAGTTTCCCTGACATCATCCGGTAACCCTTCCCAGCGACGCTGTCCAGTACCGCTCTGCAGCCAGAGTTCATGCAGCATCAGGCAGTTTTGCTCATCCAGCAGTACACCGTTCTGCAGGTGTGTCAGCCAGCAGGTGAACGCGATATTTTCCGGCGATACAGCACCACGTCCGGCAGCCGTCACTCCGGGGCACTGCTCAGAGCGGATATTTTCAGTGATCTGCAGAAGTCCGGCACTTCCGGCCAGAAACAGCTGAATACCTTCATTTGTGGCGCGGCGATAAAACGGTGTGACTGCACCGCTGGCCAGTCGTTTAATCTCAGCAATCTGTGCCGGTTCACCAGAAAAATACATACGATTCGAGCACCAGTTTGGCATGGGAATTCTCCTCTCACATGCGGCCTCCATCAGGCCGTGCCGCACCTGTAACCGGGCGACCGCATACGAATGCAGGTGCGGCCCCGAAGCCGCAGCGCGTGGAGGAGGAACGACGAAACGTGACCGGGTGAGGAGGCCGGCGACAGCGACACACTTGCATCGGATGCAGCCCGGTTAACGTGCCGGCACGGCCTGGGTAACCAGGTATTTTATTCACAGAACCGTGCGCAAAATGCTGTGGATAAGCTGGACACAGCAGTCCACAGCAGGCATACAGCCACACTCTCAGAGAATTGAGCGTTTTTTAGTCACAATAATGACATTTGACTGTGTGTGGATTCAGTCATTAGAATACTGTATATACGTACAGCAAAAGAAAAGGGAGATGAGAACATGATCCGCATTGAAATTCTTTTCGACCGCCAGAGCACAAAAAACCTCAAATCAGGCACACTTCAGGCGCTACAGAATGAAATCGAACAACGTCTGAAACCACACTACCCGGAAATCTGGCTGCGTATAGACCAGGGCAGCGCCCCGTCTGTATCTGTCACAGGAGCCCGCAACGACAAGGATAAAGAACGTATCCTGTCTCTGCTGGAAGAAATCTGGCAGGACGACAGCTGGCTGCCTGCAGCATGAGTACCGTTTATCACCGTCCGGCTGACCCTTCAGGCGATGACAGTTACGTGCGACCGTTGTTTGCCGATCGTTGCCAGGCCGGTTTTCCTTCGCCTGCCACTGATTATGCTGAGCAGGAACTGGATCTGAACAGCTATTGCATCAGCAGACCTGCAGCCACCTTCTTTCTGCGCGCCAGCGGTGAATCGATGAACCAGGCTGGCGTGCAGAATGGTGATCTGCTGGTAGTGGACAGGGCCGAAAAACCACAACACGGGGACATCGTTATCGCTGAGATCGACGGTGAGTTCACCGTCAAACGACTGCTGTTGCGCCCACGCCCGGCACTGGAGCCGGTTTCAGACAGCCCGGAGTTCCGCACACTGTATCCGGAAAACATCTGTATTTTTGGTGTTGTCACTCACGTGATACACAGGACGCGGGAGTTACGCTGATGTTTGCACTGGCTGATATCAACAGTTTCTACGCCTCATGTGAAAAAGTTTTCCGCCCGGACCTTCGCAACGAACCGGTCATCGTACTCAGCAATAACGATGGCTGTGTGATCGCGCGCAGCCCGGAGGCAAAAGCCCTTGGCATCAGAATGGGGCAGCCCTGGTTTCAGGTGAGACAGATGCGCCTGGAGAAGAAAATACATGTATTTTCCAGCAATTATGCGCTGTACCACAGCATGAGCCAACGGGTTATGGCTGTTCTGGAGTCGCTTTCTCCCGCAGTTGAGCCCTACTCAATTGATGAAATGTTCATTGATTTGCGGGGGATAAATCATTGCATCTCTCCGGAGGTTTTTGGTCATCAGCTCAGGGAACAGGTAAAGAGCTGGACAGGACTCACCATGGGGGTGGGCATTGCGCCTACAAAAACGCTGGCTAAAAGTGCACAGTGGGCAACAAAGCAATGGCCACAGTTTTCCGGTGTGGTCGCGCTGACGGCAGAAAACCGTAATCGGACCTTGAAGCTACTGGGGCTGCAGCCAGTTGGTGAGGTCTGGGGAGTAGGACGCAGACTGACGGAAAAGCTGAATGCGCTGGGTATTAACACAGCACTGCAGCTGGCGCAGGCTAACACGGCATTCATCCGGAAAAACTTCAGCGTCATTCTTGAGCGTACGGTACGCGAACTCAACGGCGAGTCCTGCATATCCCTGGAAGAAGCACCACCGGCAAAACAGCAGATTGTCTGTAGTCGCAGTTTTGGTGAACGAATCACAGACAAAGATGCCATGCACCAGGCTGTTGTTCAGTATGCAGAGCGGGCCGCAGAGAAACTACGTGGGGAGCGTCAGTATTGCCGGCAGGTGACGACATTTGTACGGACATCCCCCTTTGCAGTAAAAGAACCCTGTTACAGCAATGCCGCTGTGGAAAAGCTTCCATTGCCCACACAGGACAGCCGGGACATTATTGCCGCCGCATGCAGAGCCTTAAACCATGTCTGGCGTGAAGGGTACCGCTATATGAAGGCAGGAGTCATGCTGGCTGATTTCACACCATCGGGTATAGCGCAGCCGGGATTATTTGATGAAATCCAGCCCCGTAAAAACAGTGAAAAGTTAATGAAAACACTCGATGAACTGAACCAGTCGGGAAAAGGGAAAGTGTGGTTTGCGGGGCGAGGAACCGCCCCTGAATGGCAAATGAAACGGGAAATGTTGAGTCAGTGTTATACAACTAAATGGCGAGATATTCCCCTGGCCAGGCTGGGTTAGTTCAGTCATCTCCGAACATATTTTCAGCGTTTCTTCTGGTCTGGTCTTCACCGTCATTTCTCGACAGACTCTGCTCTGTAAGAGGAGTACTGCAATCCACAGACGTATGGAGACCAGATTGTTTTTCCAGTAATTCAAGCAATTTCTTTTCAACCGAAAAAGCACCTGGTATCACGCTGGAAATCACCTTATTAATATCATCCAGAGTCGTATTTTCTGTCAGTAACTCCGATATCAGCAAAGGAAGACGTTTATCTATAGCTGCAAACGCCGCACCAGTAACTAACATCGCGCGCATGAAACGTCCCCGCTCCTTCAGTTTTTCATTTGCAATGAGCTCATCTGCTATCTTATCTCCTGTCCGTTCATCCGGGAAAAGTTCAAATGAGCAGCGTCTGGATTTATTTTCATCACTCATTAGTCACACCACCTTTCATTTTTATCATTCCCATGACTAAATCAAACTGCGGGGATGAGCTCAGATAAAAGCGCTCATCAGGAACCTTAGTCAGGTTCTTCACAGCCTCGGCCACAATTTCAGCCCCACCACCAACACACATTACATGTGTATAGTCGGTGAAACGGCTGATGACATCATTAACTCGTTTAATAAGCAACTTCTGCCGTTCATTGATAACATTAATGATAGATTCACGCTGTTCAGCATTATAAATGCGACGGGAAAGGTAGTCAGGTTCATTACGGTGCACAATGATATTGTCAGCCTGGAATGAGCTCACTCTTGTATTAGCATGTACAGCCATCTGTTCCTTAACCCCGGATGTAATCAGGGACACGCCGATATTCGGATCACACCAGGTTTTTGTAATCCCTGTCATTTTGCTACGAACATGCGACACATCAAGAGTTGTACCACCGAGATCTACGATCAAAAGGGATTCATCATCCTCAAGCCCCGCAAGAACACTGAAACCAGCGGGAATACTTTCAGGAAGAACGGAAACACTGCGAATAACAAATGCATCACTCCCCTGCACCCGTACTTCACGCATCACATTTTTTTTCTTTCTTTCAATGTTTTGCTTATTTTTCTGATTGTTGGCGTCAAGGTATTCAGAGATCGGCAATGTGACGATGACATCAACAGGCTGCGCTTTCAGGCCGGTCTGCTGTAGCGCATGCTGAATGGCCACAACATTCACATCACTGTACTGATAGCGTGTTTCAGTCGTTACGACAGCATCAGCACTTAATGGATCAAATGAAAACTTCTCGCCGTCGATCTCGTAATTAGCCGGAGCAGCATCATCCAGTAAACTAAAAGACCATTCCGGTTTAAAGCTGTTAGGGCTGATTAACGTTTTCACGTCACCATCCTCCAACCAGGCAAGTTTAATGTTGGTAGAACCATCATCAATAAAGATTTTCATAACCAGTCTCCGTTGCTCATAAACAAATAGAAAAAACAAACATGCTTCATACATGCAATGTATATTCAATTATAATGAAAAAACGGTCTTTCTGAAAGGACAAATGCAACATAAAAACACGATAAATTGCATGTACATTGTACACACAACTTTAAGACCAGAGGAAATCATAGATACAAAAACATTATGAAGGTTATATGTGATACATAAATGCAATATAAAAACATCGTGGACATCATGGTTCAGGTTAAGGGAAAAGGAATGAAATGGTGAAACTGAGAGGAAAGGAAAGCAGTGACGAATCATGTCACCATAAACAGAAAGATGTCTAATGGGGACTCTTTAGGTACGTGAAGAATCCCCATAACGCATTTAAAAGACACACATCAGATACCCTTAAGGTATCCGATAGTTTATTGACCTATTGCACCATCACGTTCAAGCTTCTCTCTTATAGCCTCAATAATATATGAGCTAAAATCCAGAGATGTTTTACTGGTCGCTTTAAGTTCCGCATGAGCTTCAAAATACGACAGCGGTATGGCCTTAAGATTCTTAGCCTTCGTCCTGGCAGCCACGGGACGACCTGAAACCTCCTCTGCACCTTCATTTGGCTGAGACGGGGCTGTTGCTGTTACGGCAGAAGAAGAAGTTTGTAATCTGGCAGAATCCACCAGGTTTTTCAGTTTTTCAGCCTGTGCACTAAATTTCGCTTTGCTCATGAGATAACCCAGGATGTTTGTTAGATACTTAAAAGATATCCATTAAAAGCCCAAAGGATACTATATGGATACCCAATAGACACACCTTACTGTTTGTTATTTTCAATCAAATGATTGATTTCTTCGATCAGGGCAATAACTTCCTTACCTCCTGCCGAATAGCGCCCATGAACAGACTCAGTGATTCCCATCCCAGTCTCAATGACATCCTCAAATTCTGCACGAGCAGAAATGCGGCTCTTCATCAGCTTCAGATGTTTGAACGATGGCAGGATTGCATCAAGCTTAGGGAATTTCTTCTTGTTAGGATTAACTTTACAGAGATACAGGTGAGCAGTTATATCGGTCCCCATGATAGAGCTGATTTCGTCCAGTACTCCATCAAAATGCATCAAACCAATACGTTCAGTCAGGGAGTCTTTTGAAGGGACAATAACGCAGTCTGCAAAGGCAATCGCAGTACGGGTAAGATCTGAGTCAAATCCCCCACAGTCAATAAGTAACGTCTTATCGCTGTTCTTGTAGGGAGTCATAATTTCGATTAACTCATCCACTGTTTTGGGTACTTTCACGGAAATTTCTTTTCCTTCAGGTCTCAGCCCCAGAATGATAGAAAGCCCGGTATGAGTATCCAGATCAACTGTATCAGACTTCATTTCACCAACAATGTTTACGGATGAAGTTGTCTTACCCACACCACCTTTGGGATGCGTATTAGCAATAACAGGCATAGTGTATCTCCAGAATCCACATGTAATACCCATAAAGACCCCATAAGACACCTTTCGGATATCCAAGAGGTACTCAATAGATGTTTTTTTACTCTATACCGGTCCTGCATGTCAACAGAATATGAAATACCGATAATATATCCATGAGATATCCGAAAGGGATTTAAAAAAGTCAGAGCTTATGGAATTCTTTTGAGCATAGACACCGCATCGGACTCAGGCATCGAAAACTGCACCCGGTGCCGTGCAGCCACATCCAGTGCAAACACCTTCGTGTAGACCTCCGTTGAGCTGATGGACTTATGCCCCATCAGACTCTGCAGGACCTTCAGCGGTATACCGGCATACAGCATGTGCATCGCATAGGAATGGCGGAACGTATGTGGCGTGACCGGGACAGAGAACGTCACACCATCAGCGGCAGCGGCGGCAACCGCCTCCCCAATCCAGGTCCTGACCGTTCTGTCCGTCACTTCCCAGATCCGCGCTTTCTCTGTCCTGCCTGTTCGTTTATTACGCCGTTCCATGGGGATTTTCAGTGTGGCCACCATCGTCTGCAGCTGGCTGACGTACCAGGCGTCGGAGAGCGGAACCAGCCGGTGAGTCTGCTGACCGGCGGGCATTCTTCCTGCCGTCCTGGCGGCTTTTTCCGTCCGTTGTTTCAGGGTCGCAAGCTGCACAAACGGATACGGAGGCGTGAGCGAAAAATCCCCCCGCGTCAGCGCCAGTGCTTCATTAATGCGCGCACCGGTGTTCCACAGTGTGGCCAGCAGCATCTTGCGGCGCAGATCCGGGACGTAATGGAGCAGGGCGCTCACTTCAGGGGCCAGCAGGTATTTGGGCAGTTCATCATGAACCATCGACATCTGGCGGAGTGCCAGCGCTGCCGGATAATCGATGGCAACAGGAAGCTGAGCGGCATCCCGGGCATGGTGGATCGGTGCCGGCAGGTGCTGCATATCAGTGTTCACTCCACGGGGAAACGTCGGGCAGGTTTTCCACAACCCTGTATTTTCCCGGATAACGGAGCTGGTTACCGCCACGCGTCCGGACGGTGACAACAAAACCCCCGCCCTGGTTGTTTTCGGGGAGCAGGCGATCGCACTGCTCACTCAGCATGTGGATCACAAACGGCGCATCGCTGCCGTCTTCAAATATCAGTTCCAGCGCATCGCGGCCATCCAGCGTTCCCTTACTGATGATGACGTACTCAGCCCCCCGCATCTCCCTGAGTAAATGTTTTGCCGCATCCGGGACAAGCAGCCTGGCTTCGCCGGCATTCCAGCTGAGGTAGACATATCCGGCCTGCGCCTGTACAGACTGCCAGTAATCCGTTCCGGCGACAGCCTGACCTTCATTCTCAATAAAAAACATGGGTGACTCCTTTTTTCTTTTCCGGGCAGGGACGGTCATGCGATAACGTCATCCATCATCACTGCCCTTACCGTCACTCCGTCTGATAACATCATGCCGTTATCATCATCACCATGATAACAAGCATCCATATAACCACGCCGTTAAATTACCGGAGAGCCGTTTCCGTCAGATCCGACTTTTCGGAATATCACAACTT
The DNA here is from genome assembly GCF_000407765.1 of Escherichia sp. KTE114. Lineage (NCBI taxonomy): Bacteria > Pseudomonadati > Pseudomonadota > Gammaproteobacteria > Enterobacterales > Enterobacteriaceae > Escherichia > Escherichia sp. KTE114. Next base: position 19,658 of record NZ_KE136622.1, read on the forward strand.
TCCGGAAGTGTACCACGCTGAGGAAATAATCATATCGCTGTTTTCCGCCCCTGCGCGGCGCATCACAGGTCAGGGAGATGACACAACATATAGTGTCATCAGCAGCTGAATCCGGCACCACATGTTGTGCTGACGGGAGGTGGCGTTGTGTGGGGGGAGAAGAAGATCCGTAACCGCCGGAAACCGGATCTGCACGGCGGGAAACGGGCAAATGATATGATAATTAAGCAGTTCACATAAAATCATATCAGATATGATTTTCATCATTAAAAATTAAACAATATCTGATATTATCAGAAATCAGGAGCACACAAATCATGCAGGATATGATTTTTACCTGTCAGAACATTATCAGATGGAGCGTGCAGGATGGATCAGGAAATGACGTTTTCACTCAGCTATGAACAACTGACCCGGTTTGCGGAAAAACGCATCCGGGAATGCAATCTGGACAGCCAGGGCGCGATTTATCTCTGCGAGTCAGCCAAAGCCGGAGCCGTGCTGATCTTCTGGCATGAACTGGCCATAAATGGCTATGCCTCAATGAATGCCATAAAGAGACAGGAGCTCATTGACGCCGACTTTCAGCGCCTCAGAAACCTCATCTGGCCGGAGGATGACAGGTAATGACCCAGAGCCGCCGACCGTCGCCACTGCAGCGGAGAGTGCTGATTGTGCTGGCTGCCCTTGATGAAAAACGACCAGGCCCCGTGCTGACGCGGGACATAGAACGGGTGCTGGAGCGAAGCGGGGAAGCCCCGGTCTACGGGCCAAACCTGCGCGCCTCCTGCCGTCGCCTGGAGGATGCCGGCTGGCTGCGCACCCTGCGAGCCCCGAATCTGCAGCTGGCAGTGGAGCTGACGGACGCCGGCCGGGCCGTGGCACAGCCTCTGCTGCTGGCAGAACAGAAGCGCCTCCGGGCAGAACAGCGTGCGGCAGAAGTCGTCGTACTGCCGCTGGTCCCGGCAGCAGGTCTGCCCGCAGACGGCACTTCTGCCACTGATCTGGCGGTAGAGCTGAACGGCATGACGTATCAGGCCTGCCGTGGGGATTTTGTGGTGCGTCTCGACGGCAGCACCTGTCTGCAGTTATGGAATAAAGAAGGCAGGGTGGTACGCCGGGAGGGCGATCCGCTGGAAGTGGCGCAGTGGCTGCAGGCCTGTCATGACGCAGGAATAGAGGTTCGCGTACAGATAAATGAAAGTGCCGCTCCGTAAGAACACGCCTGTGCACGGTTTACACATCATCCCATGGTGGCAGCCGGTTAACTTTCCTGCGCCACCAGTGGAAAGAGGCCATGAGCAGTCCGAACAAAAAACCACCCGTGATACTTATAATAATGGCCTCACCTGCCACCATTCCTGACGGCCCCCAGTAGATAAACCACATTGCACATCCCCAGGAAATGCCCCATAAGCTCCCCATCAACAGCGTGACCTGCCAGAACGGCATAAAGGGTAATGGCGGAAGCCGGATACCCAGCCGCCAGAGAATACGCAGAAGAGGAGGGGCATAATTGCTCCGCCACATCTTTTTGCTGTCCATCAGGGCAATGGCCCGGGCTTTTTTCTGCTCAAAGGTCACAGGAGCACCTCCGTTCCATGATGTAAACGTGACACAGCTTATTGTTATTGATTATTATTATCATGCTGTGGTTATGTTGTCATGCATCAGTACACTGACAAAAGTGCAAAAGAAAGGAAAACAGGCAGATGAACAGAAAATATTATTTTAATAATATGTGGTGGGGATGGGTGACGGGGGGATATATGCTGTATATGTCATGGGATTATGATTTTAAATACAGATTACTGTTCTGGTGTATTTCTCTCTGCGGAATGGTTTTGTATCCGGTTGCAAAATGGTATATTGAAGATACAGCTCTGAAATTTACCCGGCCTGATTTCTGGAACAGCGGTTTTTTTGCTGATACACCTGGAAAAATGGGGTTGCTTGCTGTTTATACGGGTACTGTTTTCATATTATCTCTTCCGTTAAGTATGATATATATTCTTTCTGTTATTATAAAAAGGCTGTCTGTAAGATAGACAGCCTGTCTTATATTTTATTTAAATACCCCAGAACTTATTCGCTTTTTCCACAAGCGATTCATCAATCAGCGCACCGGTGACAGCCATCAGTAAACCATACCCGATAATGCCTAAAGCGCTTCCGGTAAGAATACTGAAGACCAGTGCAACAAGAGCCGTTGCGGCATTGCCTGCTATAATGGCTTCTGTTTTAACAAAAAGAGGACGCCAGTTCTCTGTCCGGACAGCCTTACCAAACTCAGTGATCCAGTCAGCAAGACTTGTAAATTTTCCTGCATATCCCAGTCCCCGACTGAATCTGTTCAGATTAGACGATATATCAGACAGCTTCACAGACTCAAGGGCTGCGGCAATCGCTGCACGATCTTTTGCATTAATTTTTTTGTTAATGTCAGCCCGGTACTTTTCATACGTTTTTAATGCCTCTTCAACATTACGTATTTTCTTCCCTTTAGCCTGCCCGGCCATCTCTCTGGCTAACTGCTCAGCTTTTGCACCATATTTTTCTGAAACTGATTTCAGGAACTCTGTTGTGAAATTAATTGCGTCTTTCGTTTCCTTCAGTTCATCCTGTTTTCTTTTCTCTTCCGCTATCTTCTGATTGATGCCGGCAAGCTGGTTACGGATATTCTCTTTTTCCTTCAACAGGGCATTAAGAGCGTCATTTGCATGTTTTTGCTCATTTGTTCTGGCACTGAGGTTATTTCTCGCCGAATTTACCGCAGATTCAGCAGAGGTGATTTTATTTCTGGCATCAAGCAATCTTTGCCGTAACTTATCCCATTCAGCAACTTCAGCATTATAAATTTTCTTGTCACCTTCCACATCCTCTGTCACCACCGGATTCCGGTCATTCAGAATATTGCGTTTATAGTCCAGACCGGAATGGGTCAGAAGATAATTCAGGTTTGCACGGTTATCGATGACTGCGCTGGTTGTGATTTTTATCGTACCGGCAAATCTCGGATCACCGCTCACAACAATAGAATGATTTGTTGATGAACGCCCCGGGAATTTTTCAGGGGAAACTATCGTTTTGCCGTCAGGCGTGTTTTTCTGTTGCGTCAGCTGTTGTTCAGCTCTGGTTAATGCATTACGGGCCGTGTTAAGCGATTCCGTCACTGAACTGAGTTTATTCCGGGCCTCTGAAATGGCCCTGTCATTCCGTGTCTGCTGCCCGAGCAGACGGGCCTGTTGTGCATCAAGAACGGCAAGGGCTGCCCCGCCATTTTTTTCCAGCTCTGACAACCGCGTGTCCAGAATACCTTTTCTGCGCTCGTATTCAGCAAGCATATCAGCGGCCTTCTTGTCTGCGTTCTGCGCATCCTTCTGCCGTTTTTCAGCCTGTTCGATTAACGACCTGGCCTCCCGGGGAGATATACGAAGAGAATCAGCATCAGCAAAGAGCATCCGGCTCTCTGTATGCAGCCGGAGGGCATCATATCCGGCGATTTCAGTACGGAATCCGTATTCTCTCAGCTCTGCCTGCAGGAGTCTGAACTCCTGTCGTGTAATATCAGCGGCATCTGCGTTTCCGGCACGGAGTGTTTTCAGTGTGTTTTCATCTTTTTCCCTTGCAGCAATCGCCGCAGAGAGGCGTTTTCCGGCTTCAGTGCGCTTATTCTCATTTTCTTTCTGCTGCGCGCTGAGCGTGTTTTTGTACGCTGCGATTTCCTTGTCCCTTTTTTCGATATCACTTCGGGTTGGGGAATCATCGACCCACTCGTTTCCGCCCCAGATGGTTTTGTTCCCGAAGGAACTCCATGCAGGCGGGGTACCATGAAAGACATCGACACGTGGAGGGTTTACATAAATATCAACGGCCATAATTTCATGGCCATCTGAATCATACCCCAGCGATTCTGCACCGGGATTTGTAATACGTACAGGGTCAGACATTCGGTATCTCCTTCATCCTCTGAGGAAAACAAATGAATTAACTGCTTACGCATATGGATACATATACAGTATTAATTTATTAAGGAGAAAATGGCATGTCAAGATTTAATGATAGTGATTATCATTAACATGAAGTGATGTTACACCGTTCAGAAAGCCTGCTGACGCTGTGGCAGCATCACAGTCTGAGTATTCTCTGGTGCAATACAAAAACCGGACTTTCCCGTAACAACAGACAATGTTACGGGAAAAGTTACAGAACTGAGCCACAAAATATCTCAGTACCTGAGATGCATAAAAACACCGTACATATGTTTCTCAAAAGGGGGATGATCGTTATCCAGCCATTTCGGTGGATCGGTATGCAGAACACCAATCTGCTTCATGCCGGTATGCTGCCTGGATTTTCTCGCGCAGTAATCACTGTCTTCATATCCCATCGTTTCGATGACCACTCTGGCCGTCTTTCCGTCAGGAGCCCTTGCTGTGACAATGAAATCCGGCAGGACATATTTCTTTTCACCATTAACATAAACTTCTGTATCAAACAGGGGCCTTTCCAGACTTAATTCCGGCGTACCTGGCTTTCTTTTAAGCCAGCTGGCCACATTCAGAAGAGCAGTGAGCGTGTTTCGTTCCAGTTTGCTGTCCACAGGCACCGGACATGTCAGTTGATAAAGAGCATGAGCATACCCTTCACTGCAGATGATTCTGCCATCGGCACTCCGGCAAAAAGCAAGAATAACCCAGTAAGGGGGACGTATTCCGCCCTGCGCTTCACCATTAATACTGATCCCCCGCACAGGTCTGATGACCTGAATATTACCGTTCGCCCAGTGAATTTCCACAGCATCACGACAGATGTGCTGCGCCATAAAAATCTGAAAGAACATATGTTTTCTTCTGGCAGGCCAGTGTCGTTCTGAATTCTCCAGCGTTTCCATTAACCGCTCCTGAGACCTTTCAGACATTCCAGGCCGGAAATGGATAATTTCAGATAAGGATCTTCCCCGAATATACTCCTGCTGCAGTGTAACCTGCCGTATGGCATCAAGACACTCACGATAATTAGTCCGGATACGGGGATTAGCCAGGGAATCCAGTTTATTCAGCCCAGCATCGTCAATAAGAGACAGGAGTAAACGGGCAAGGCGCGGACGTTTCTTGCGAACGGAGGAGCTCTCACCATTATGGTAAGCAGAGCGGGCCTGCAGTCTGATAACAGAATTACTGTCATCAGGTGGTAAAAAGTTTCTGTAATTTATACGGGTGCTAACGGGATGCCGGCTTGCTCCGGAAGATGTTTCCTCTTCATTTCCGGATAACTGACGATACATGGGGCATTCAGGTGCATGCTCATGATTAAAACTGGACAGATAAAGAGTACCCGTATTGTTTTTAAGAGCAGCAAAATTCATGGCCGGCGAATCTCCCGGAATACAGTCACACTGTAACCATGCATCATACTCACGCATTTCCCGGAGAATATCATTGGCCAGGTTATGTAGTGCCATGGTTGCTGGCTTTTTCAGTCCACAGACCGTCTTTACTGCAGTCTCTTCCTCACTGCTAAGCTCCCGAATCACTTTGCCCCGGGGATTCTTCTTTACAAGTATCATTGGCATAATGAAAGCACTCCTTATGTACATGCTTAAACAGTAAGTAAAATATACAAAGAACACCCCATGAAACAAAGGCAGAGATGAACTGTGCGCCCCGATATCTTCTTCTGATATCCTTTCAAATGAATTGTTTTTATTTATATCATGACAACATTAAAGTGAGAGAATATATCAACCATGTTTCTGTCAGGGTTCAGTAGAATATCAATTCGACTGTCACGCCATAACTGTTACTACCTCGAGTATAAATATTCAGAGAACGGACTTATTAGCCATGAAAAATCACCTGATGGGAAATTTACTAATTTATGAATTGTGATATTATTAAAGAGTAAAACCAGCCAGCCGAGGTATTTATGGGAAAAAATCAGGAAGAAAGGAAAACTCCCGTCATTGTGGTGAAAAAACGTCGTACTTTTTCGCTACCGTCCTTATCCGAAAAAACAGATATTATCGCACCTGTATTTACTGAACAGACGGCAGAATCAGCCCCCGCCGGAATAAATTCATCTGCCGTCGAAACACATATCCCCGAAGCGCCAGCCAGGAAGAAGAAAAAGAAAAGACACCGTTTTCCACGTCCCTCCCACTGGACCCGTGAGTATACTCACGAGTGCGTGGAAAAAATAAAGGCCCTGTTTCCTCATCTTCGTGCTGAAGGTGGTGGATTTATTCCCCTGAAAATTGGCATAAACAATGATATTTCGGCATTTCTGGCAGAACACCCGGAGACAGAACTGACCATGGACGAATGGCTCTGTGCAGTGTCCTGCATCACATCCCGCCGCGTATATCTGCAGCGGACAGCTGTCGCCGGCGTCCCACGTTATGGCCTGGATGGTCACCCCAAAGGGCAGGTCTCAGACTCTGAAGCACAGAGTGCCGGTCGCAGACTGGCGACATTAGAACAAAAGTGGCTCAGGATGCAGGCACAGCAGGAGAATATTTCTGGGCAATAAACACTCCTGATAACAGGTGGACATTACGTATCAGAAAAATGGGAAGAGAATTATTATGAGTAAATCAGGTGCAGAAAAAATTCAATTCATCCTGAATAATCATGAACAGGCATACAGACGCCTGAAGCCTGTATATACTTTTTTAGAACTGGCATCTTGGATTTCGGTTGTTCTGCTGATTATATACCTATCAGGCAAGAATCACGTGCTTACAGCAGCTTTTCTCTGCTTTGCATGGACAGCATTCTGGGTTCTTTTCCTTTTACATTATTTCCCAAAAGTTTTCTTTATTCTCGATCGTCAGAGTCTGCTCAACCTCATGGAGGCCACCAAAGACTCACCAGATGTAAAGCAGGAGCTGCTTAACCGCCTTTTTTCCGGAAAAAGAATGACCGGGCGGGATGAAATGGATATCTGCCGTCTTCTGAGAAAAAATGAAGAAGAAAAAATCCGTCAGCGTGAACTGAATATCATCAGGAATTTTATTGATGAACAGCAGTTAACGAATAGTGATATTCCGAAGAAAAGTACGGTCCCAAATGAAGATAAAAAAGGCATAAGATGATATGAAATTAATAACCAGGCAAGCAGAGGATGGCGTGGTTTCATCCTAAGATTGATAGGGGTTAACCTGTAAGATAAAAGGACCGTGTTTACACGACGTCTCTGAAGGGCTTCGTTTGGGAAACGGACAATATCTAACTGACGAGGAAATTAAATAAGGGTTTAAAAATTAACGCACCATATATTATACACAGTATATAACGATTCAGATATCGTCACCAGGATATGCCGCGTCAGCGGCATGGAAGGCGGCACTCTGTTGTTTCATATGATACCGGAGTAAAACCGCCGAAGCCCGGCGTAAGCCGGTACTGATTGATAGATTTCGCCTATCCCATCCCCGCCCTGCTAAGCCATATCCGCTTTCAGCCATGAGAGAGCTTCTGTGCGCGGTCGGAGTGGTCCCGACAAGGGTTTACCCGAAGTCGGGGCGTATCTCCGCGTTAGCGGGCCGTCAGGGCCGCTTACGAGCGTGTACTGAGAACTTCCAGCCAGAAGACTGGCAGCGATGACGATTTATAGTTACAACATTCATAATTAAAAGCGATGTTGTTCCCGCCCTTTGGGCGGGGGCGGCCTCGCTTTTCAGTTATGAGGGGTGGGCACGGTGCTGCGTTTGTGTGGTGTTTTTATTCCTGATGTTTTTTTGTTGTGGTTTCAGAACGGTGAGGTTCGGGGCCCGCGCGTCAGCGTGGGAGGTGCTTTTAGATTCTGAGCGGCGCGGCCTTGGCCGCTGCAAGCGAAGGCCTCTTTGTATTTGTTCACAGTGGTCTCAGAGATAAAGATTTTCCCTGCGGCGAAGCAACGCAGGGGATTAAATAATGGGGTTAAGACTATATTGCAGGTTTGCTGTTTCAGGTTTGCAGCTTCTTAAAGTTCTTTGTTTGCGGATTTATGTGGATAACTGAAACAACGTGGCCA
>NZ_KE136622.1:29247-73815 GCF_000407765.1 Escherichia sp. KTE114
CAGTGCCTCCTCACTGATACCTCTAATAAGTTAATCTTGACCTGCGTCAAAAAAATAAAATCTATTTTTAAAAGCAGATTTTTCTGCTTTAGATCTTTCTTTTGGATTAAAAGATCGACTTTTGTCCTACTCACGATCATTTATCTTACAACCGATCTACCTAACAGAATAATATTCTGTTTTAATGCAATTAAACGATCTAAATAACCTTTAAAAAATCATTTTGTAGATCATTCGATCGTAAATAGAATAATTCTTAGATGATAAAACCATTTGTTACACAACCCGCCAATTGTGTAACAACAGCCTCTACAAGAGCATATTTGTTCATATGTTCGTCAGAACTGCGGATTGTCTGGACGAGGGTCAGACACCGTTTCGTGCATATGGACCAGCATGTTCGAACGCCACAAAGCAGAAGCATCATGCCTGGATCGCTTCGGCGCGGAGCGTTAAGTTTTGACGCTTTTTTGTATGTTTTTTAAGCTGTTAGTTGACTCGGTGCGTTATACTAAGTACCCTTTACTGGTCACAGGCAAAACTGTGATCGGGCGTAGGAACCCGCGTAGTCATCGTCGGCGCAGAAGTTAATTTCTTCATTTGGCGTCGTTTTTTGCCATACCATAAAGACAGGAACTTGTATTTCTTGTCGTCATCTATGGTAGCTCAGGCGGGGCAGGCATTAGCCTGGCCGGTTTCCGATGACGCCGGTATTCCTACCCCCGTCTGGGCTATCACCAATGAGCGTAGGAACTCGGTGATAGCGTTTTTAGTTGTCATCGGAGACCTTTGCTATGTCACCTCAACTGATACAGAAACTCCCGGCCATCACTCTGTTGGAAGGCATGTTTCCCGAGCTATCAACAAACCAGCTTAAAGTCTGCGTTTTTTACGCAATGGGTGTTCCTTACGACGCCATTGCTCAGAACTGTCGGCTTTCTCCCGAAACGGTACGAACCTACCTGAAGCGAAGCCTGAAGAATTTAAATCTGGAAGGATATGATGCACTTCGCTCTGCTGTGCTGATGCGAACTTTCGTTTTCATGATTAGCAATACAGCTAAAGAAAACGAAAAAATGTGAACAGGTGTCCCCATTAAAGGGGACACTTTCATGGAAATTGCATTTTGCACTTTACAGGCGATCCCAAATTGATAAACATAAACACCAAGCACAAGTTACTTTAATAAAGCAAATCACTTCAGACGGTGTCCCAGTTATTTGTATCTGGCTCATGCCCGATATATGGCGATCTTACTCTGAACTGACGTGCTGATGTTTTATTTCGCGTATCACAATACTGTGCCACTGTATTGCTGATATTAGTGCTTAGCCGTTCTTTATCTGTGAGTTCGCCAAATCACCGATACAGAACGTACTAGAGTCTGCTGGTTATATGCCTGTCAGAACTGCAGTTTATCCAGATATGGGCTGGACACTGCTTCAGACATATGATTTAGCATATTCGCCTGACATCGCAAAATCGTCCATCATGGATCGGTTTTGCGCGGAGCGTTGAACTTCGTGAATATAGAACACCTGAATAACCGGAACTGGTATCTTGCGCAATATAATACAGCCGGCAAAAACAGAGAATCTTTATTCTCATGGCTGAATGAGCAAAACGTCGTACCATGGACTCCATTAATAACAAGAAAGATAAGACGGGCAGACTCCAGGCGCTGTTACCGTGAAAGAATATTCGCTATTTTTCCAGGGTACTTTTTTATTCTGGCTAATTTTGACATTCAACCAGTATCGGCATTACGTCGCCATAGCGCCTTCATTGATTTCGTGAAGTTTGGCGGTGAAATAAAACCCGTCAATAAAGATATTGTTGATGGATTAATGAAGATTTACCCGGACCCTGTGCTAAATCCGGGAGCCAGGGAAGAGCTGAATGCGGCTTCCAGCATATGGCTGACAAAAGCACAATATCAGTATCTCCTCAGAATGGAAAATACTCTCCAGCCTGAGTCGAGGATATCCCTGCTCCTGGAACTGGTATCAAATGCCGAACATCACGGCTTTATGGAGCGCCTTGTAAACATCCCATAGCCAGTATTTCCCGGCCTTCGGGCCGGGCTTTTTTCAATTCAGAGAATATTCTGGAGTGAAGCCTGCACGAAGCCATCCCCACCATGGACTCCCCCTGTCTTTTGATGGAATCGTGTATTTCTTAATGGCGAAAGAAATAAAAGGCTTCACCCCAGAGTATTGATTCGTTTTATCAAAGGCCGGCCCGTGCCATCACGTGTGGCGGAGAGAGCGGATACCGGTCTTCTTTTCATCTCACAGTAGGACATTCGCATGACCACGACAGAACATCCCGTGCGCCAGTTGCTCTGGTGTGCACTGAATGCCCTGAAAACGGCACAGGAAAACCACAATATAACCAGTGAAACCGGATTACGGCATTACCTGCTTGAATGGCTTTCTGGTGCCAGCAGACATCCTGAATTCCGTAGTCTCCCTGGCGAAATCATGGCGTTAAAAGCATTGACCGAAAAAGATCGCAATATTCCCATCATCGGAACGCTGAATACGCTCTTTCTCAGCTCTGCCACTGTCGGGGAATGTCCGTTGTTTCGTTTTCGGGCTGCACTGGGTAAATTACAGAAAGCAGGCTGGCGCACATATGTCTGCCCATGGCCTGAGAGGGTGTTCAATGAATCCATTGAACGGGCCTGTTCCGGGAAACGTCATCTGCTACAACTAAGTCGCACCGAAGAGTGTTTTCTACCGACAGGCGATATGAGGGCACCAGTTACGTTGCAGCTGATCACTCCACTACACCGCAAAACTATGCAGCTTCTGGAAACGGCAGAGTTAATATTCTCCGACGAAGGATTTCAGGTGGTGAGAGGATACGAACATCAATTCGGGATCGAACGCAGAGAAACCCTCTTTCACACCCTATTTATCGGGCTGCCCAGCCTGCCAGAAGATGTCTGGGGTGCAACACAGGAGCAGACGACTATCACATTACACTGAGGATGTGTAATCCCCGGCATACCCCGTTTCCAGTCTTCGCAGCCTGTACCGCCCTTCCTGCCGTTTCCGACATTCTTTCTGTCACTACTCGCTTGTGCCATTTTTTCGCAAGCGGCCCCCATCGACATGACGGTGCGAGTCTTTCTTTTTACCCTGAGAGGAAATTAACAGCATGAAAAAACAACCACTACTCTGGATGACGATAGCCGCCGCACTGCTGTCCGGCTGCACAGGCCACAGGGAACATCACCCGCAGGTGACATTCACGGTCGATACCGTGCGAACAGACACAACGGCCAGCAACCCAATCTGCCTGGCGGAAAAATACGGAAGCCTTCTTAATGAGCGCCATCCGGACCTGTTTGCCGGTGCTCAGGGGAGTATTTCACGCAGTGCATTTTTTAATGACAGCCTGACGCTGACACCTGAAACGCTCCACGGGATGATACAGAATACGCCCTGTGTTGAATCACTGGTAACGTCCGTAGGTCCGGATACCTTCACTGCAGATGTCTCTCCCGGTGTCAGAATGCAGGTATCACCGGATATTCACGGTGCGCCCGGAAATATCACTCTGCGACTCTCGACCACAGACCAGAAACGAAAACAGACTGTTGAACAAAGCATTTCTCTCAGACCGGAACAGTCCCTTGTCGTGAATGGATTCACCGGAGACGGAGCTGGCGAAAAGCGCGTCGTTCTCATCACACCTCACGTGCGTTAATTCCCAACACAACCCGTTTCCCGTCTTCGCAGCCTGTACCGCCCTTCCTGCCGTTTCCGACATTCTTTCTGTCACTACTCGCTTGTGCCGTTTTTTCGCAACCGGTACGTGCAGTTATGACGGTACAGCTGCTTCTTTTCCCGTTCCGGAAGGAGTCTTTGATGCCACAGCAACATCCCGGACGACTGCAAATACTGGTCGTCGACGCACACTGCAAACGCAGGCTGTTTTCAACGAAAACACCGACAGACCCCGATGAGCTTGCCCGACGTTTCTGCACGCCGGATAACTGTCTCGTGGTGGTACTACGCGACAACCGATTTCTGTTCCGACTGGAGCGTGCTCCCGGCAGCCACTGCCGCTGGCACAAGGGCAGCAGCTCCCGCCATCAGCATCTACAGGACTGGCTGTCGTAAACACAACAAAAACAAAAGACCTCGTCAAAACAGGTGGGGGCCGTGTTCTTTTTAGTTAAATTAACCATCGCGATTGCGATTGTCTGTGTACACCTTTTAACGATTTTAATTTAGCCGTTTGTTGCCATCTTTATTACCTCTCTCCCTTTTATCATGGAGATTAACGATGTTTACCATGTTCTTTCTAGTTAAATTAACCATCGCGATTGTGATTGTCTGTGGAATCCTTTCTCCGATTTTAGTTTCACCACATAACAAACTGTCCACACTTTTTTGGAAGATACCAAACGCGTTCTGGATTTTCCTGATTTGCATATACTTTGCAATCGCCATGGCGGTGTTAATAGAAAGCAGTGAACAGACACGCATCCGCCGCCAACAATATTTCCAACAGTACGAAGTGCCAAATGAGACACATAAAAATGTGGTGATAGAAAACAGTATTAAAAGTCAACTAATATGAAAAATAATAACGTACCATTATATCTATGGTTGCTTTGGTGTACGCTTTGTCTGTACATCACTACCCCATGGCAATACTTACGTTATCCATACACTGACAACTTATCATTGCCTTATATGTTATATTTCTGTGTGGTGGTTGTGATTTGCATTTTCCCACTACTTTTCAGATGTGTACTTCTTATTGTAAGGTCTGCATCTAAATACGACTTCACATTCTTTGTGAAGAAGAAAAAGGGAAGCAAGAAATCAACTATACATCTTAGCCCCTATGCTGACACACGTTGCCCGAAGTCAATGAGGAAACACTGGGATGTATTGCTTTCTCTGATATCAAAAGCAATTAATAATGATGAAATCATTGTCATGCATTCACATCTCTTTACTCCAGCAAGAATAAATAAACTTATAAAGAGACTGGAATCTTATGATTTGAGTTTTTCAGTTATTACATACCCACGGAAAACAAGTCTGTACGAAAAATTATCAATTCCTTTTATATATCTCTTATTTCAGTGGTCTTTCCCGCATTTGCATTCGGACGGAATGACAGTCGTCATTCGTCCTCTCCAGCCGCCTCACACCAATTAACAAACACGTATATACGAACACGGAGTCTCCGTTATGAAAAAAAACTGTCTGACACTTATACTGCCGTCATTATTGTCCGGCTGTGCCGGAATTTCCGGCAGCAATAACGTGGCACCATCAGATACGCCTGCTCTGGTTTTTGTTGACGGACAAATCAGTGAAAGTGCTGGCGTTCTGGCACTTACGCAACAACGTCTTTCTCCACCTAAAATAACTCCCCCCCCGAGAGTCAGCGTGCCAGAGACAGTAAAAACAGCACAGCCTGTTAGCGAATCCCGACCGTTACCTTCACCAACAATAAGTCAGAATTTCTCCCGGTTAATCATTACAGGCAAGCCTGGTAGCGCCCCTGTAACACTATCGCCGACGGCCCGTAACCGGACCGTCAGTCAGTGGATAAAAACATTACTACCGGAAGGATGGAAATTCAGACAAGAGAATGCAGCCACGCCCAAGCTGAATACCAAACTGGTTTCATGGTCTGCCAATGATCAGTGGACCCGTTCTCTGAACCGGTTGCTGGAAGAACAACACCTCTGGGGCCATCTGGACTGGAATAATAAAACGTTGACCGTCACAACATCAGCTGCTGCACCGGCACAGGACACGGCAACCACTATCTCGCCAGCAGCCATGGTAACCACATCCACTTACCCTGAATCTCCAACGACAGCAAATAGCCAAAACAAACCACGAAATCCATTCAGGGGAAACAGCGTATCTTCGTCAACGCCCGCCGCCACCCCGACTCCAACCGGCTCCACAGTCAAGTCTATCCCGCTCATGACCGGAACGCCTGTTAAACCGGTATCTCAGGGTAAAGAGTGGCGTGCGCCGGCAGGCACCACATTAAGAGAGAACATTATCAAGTGGGCAGAAGAAACAAAATGCGAAAGCATGGCATCAACGCACTGGATGGTCATATGGCCACTTTCTGTAACCGATTACCGTCTGGATGCGCCTTTAATGTTCCGGGGATCATTTGAATCAGCCATGGAGCAGGTATTTGAGTTATATCGGACTGCGCAAAAACCTTTATACGCACAGGCTTCTCGCATGCAGTGCATCATTACAGTTTCTGATACAAGGGATGGTCGCTAATGGGATGGCTGGTCATGGCCGTCGGCCTGACCATTCTGATTATCACTGGTAGCTACCAGAATCAGAAGATGTCTGAAACCACAAACGCCCAGCAATATGCAAGTGCGTCTGTATGGGCAAGTCAGATACTAATGATTGCTAACAGAATCAATGATATCAGATACGTATCAGGCCAGCAGGACGGAGTAATTTCCTCAGATAAACTGGCTCTCCCTGTCACTCCGGACTCCCGAATTAAACATCAGTTACAACAGGGGCGTCTGTGGGTATGGATGCCTGAACAACCAGGTCTTGTTGAAACTTTGCGTTCAAAAAGTCGTGGTTCTGCACTAATAGGGATCTTCCAAAACGGGCAACTCACCTGGCTATCAGGAACTGCAACCGGTCTGACACCCCCGGCAGGCATTACTGCTGGTTCTGTCGTCTACGTTAACTAATCTGGATATATTCATGAAAAAATCACACCAGCGTTCAATGAAGCTGGCGGTGCTCCCCTGCATGATCGCCGTCGCTCTTTCCATCTCCGGATGTACTTTCAGCGAAATCAACAAAATGCAGAAAAAAGCACAGGAAGACTCAGCACATGCACGGGAAAAGGTATCAGCCCTTTCGGCCCGTAAATCGCAGGCTCTTACCTGGCTCGATAATCAATGGATAAACCCTGTTCCGGTCGCTCAGGTATCAAGAGAGAAAAAACAAACAGCTCCGGCCTGCTACATCACGCAGGCAAGAAAAGGAGAGATCACTCTGCAGGAACTGGGGCAACGTATTACTGCCGTATGCGGCATCCCTGTGATCATCACGCCTGACGCAGCCAATTCAACTCTTGAAGGAGGCGCTACCCGCCAGATGACAGGAACACTACCAGCACCAGATGAAAATGGGCGTCTACCGTTAAGCAGCCTGGGCAGCACAACAATGACTACCTCCACTCAGCCATTAACGCTGAATAACCTCATGTGGCAGGGAGATATCAATGGTCTTCTGGATCTGATGGCCAGCCGGAGTGGTCTGTACTGGCGCATGGATAATGGTCGGATTGTATTCTATCTGACTGAAACCAGAACGTATCCACTTCATATGCTGAACACCAAAACCAGCAGCAGTTCCAGTGTCAGCTCTGGCTCAACAAGCACAATGGGGGCAACAGGAGGCCAGGATAACTCAGCATCCGGTGATGCAACGTCCTCTCAGAGCACAACCGTTGGTCAGGAATACGATCTGTATGAAGACATCCGGAAAACTATTGAAGCAATGCTGACACCAGAAAAAGGCCGTTACTGGTTATCTGCATCGAGCTCAACGCTGACTGTCACTGATACTCCAGCTGTCCAGGAAGCCGTCGCACGATATGTGGACGAACAAAACAGTATTATGAACCGCCAGGTAGCCCTGAACGTACAGGTTCTGAGCGTCAGCAATACCAGAAACGAACAGTTCGGTCTGGACTGGAACCTTGTTTATAAATCGCTACATTCCGCCGGAGCAACGTTGAACAATGCAAGCGGAGATTTTACAGGCGCTACATCTGCAGGCGTATCAATTCTGGATACGGCAACAGGGAATGCCGCCAAATTCAGCGGTTCCAGTCTTCTGATTAAAGCGCTGAGTGAACAGGGCGATGTCAGTGTTGTGACTTCACAAGAAAGCACTGTCACAAACCTGACGCCGGTACCTATCCAGATGGCAGATCAGACGGTTTACGTCGCCCAGTCAGCAACAACAACGACTACGGATGTAGGAGCAACAACAACATTAACGCCGGGCATGATCACCACCGGATTCAATATGACCCTGCTGCCTTTAATTCAGAAAACGGGCAATCTCCAGTTGCAGATGAATTTTAATCTGTCAGATCCCCCAACAATCCGTAGCTTTACGTCAAAAGACGGAAACAGTTACATCGAAATGCCGTATACCAAACTGCGTTCACTGAGCCAGAAGGTCAATCTGAAAGAAGGGCAATCACTTGTCGTTACTGGTTTCGATCAGAACAATACGACGACAAGTAAAGCCGGTACGTTTACGCCAGCAAATCCATTATTTGGTGGTTCACAAACCGGGAAAAATGAACGCAGCACGCTTGTAATCATCATTACCCCGACTTTCCCGTCAGGAGGCAACAATGGCTGATGAAGATATCAACCCGGTTGTGCTTCTCGCAGATCCTAAAGTAAATCATCGCGTGTGGGCAGCCTGTCTTAAATGGAGTCCTGTCGTAAAAAAACAGCGAGTCCCTTCTCATCAGAAACACAAGCCCCATGTAAAATCCAGACGGCTTACCACTCTGAAAGTGACTGTAGGCAGCAGAGGTTCCCGTGGGAAGAACAGCCGCATTACCGGCACAGGAATACTGGCCAGGCCGGAGCGCAATCATTATTTTTCCCTTGCTCTGGCTTTCTGCTCATGGGTGAGAAATGGATACGGCGTCTTCCGGTACAGCGATAAGGAGCTTTTATTCCTTGCCTCCATTAATGGCCAGCCTGCCGTTATGGCTGATCTGTCAGGAAATGATGCTGATGTTGCTCAAAAGGTCAGTCTTTTTCTGACGATGAACGAAGAGCCCCCCGAAAAATGGCAGGTCGTATCTCCTCTGGAACATCCTGATAACTGGGAAAGTATTATTACCCGGTTATCATCAGCAGATCTCCGCCGTTGCAAACTTACTGTCGGCAATCGCAGCAAATTCACACTGCCTGCCGTACTGTTTTTAGTAGCAGCCGGCGCAGGCACTGTATTCTGGATGACTCAGCCAGAGCCGGATGTCGTACCGACGCCCGAGGAGATAGCTGCTCGGGCAAGATTGCAGTTTAAAAAGCCCGATCCACCGCCAGAACTCCCGCATCCATGGGCATCACAACCTGTAATCAGTGATTTTCTGAAAGCCTGCGCGGACCTTCGAAAACCGTCACCGGTCGCACTGGAAGGCTGGAAACTTACCGGCGGAACATGTACTCCTGAGACATTCACACTGATTTACGAACGACAGCCTGGAGGAACCATTGAGGGTTTTCTGGCAAGAAGTAAAGAAATCTTTGGTGTTATTCCTGACTTTAACCTTAAAGATGGTGCACGCCAGGTTTCTGTAACCCGTCCACTGCCGTCCCTGCCCGGCAGGGATGAGGCTGTCCCGGCCCCCTCAGAACAACTGATGCGGGTGTTCACGTGGTTTCAGAAAAAACAGTTAACACCGGCCATTAATGAAATAGCCATACCGGAGCCATTACCAGGCAACGATGGTGAACCAGCCCCTGTTCAGAAATGGAAAGAATATCAGTTCAGTTTATCAACTCCTGTAAATCCTGATGAGTTTTTCCCTTTACTTCAGGATACCGGCGTCCGTCTGAGCAATATCCATTTTGAATTAAACGGCGGTACTTTCAGTTATTCCTCAGAAGGTCATATATATGCGTCCAAGTAAATTACTCATTATTCCTTCCATATTTTTCTTCTCTGGTTTTTCATTTGCCACAACACAACCTCTTGTCACAATAGGAGAACTTGAAGCACAACAAAACCGGAATATTCTTTTACAGGCAAAAGTTCAGGGTGCACAGTTACAGAAACAACTTGAAGAATCAGATGTTACTTCATCATCTGAAACTGTTTCAGGTTTCTCTGGTGTGACCGCCCCCTTGCCATCAGTTTCAGAGCAAACGGCACCGAAAAACAGAAAAGAATTGCCCATCATTATGGAAATAAACGGCAAAGATAAACGTCTTCATGCCGTTCTTCGCATGGCTGATGGACGTCAGACAAGCGTCACCACTGGCAGCCAACTTCCAGGTACATCCGTCACGGTGAAGTCGATCTCATTGTCTGGCGTCACGTTAAGTGATGGCACTACCCTTACTTTCTGAGTAACGTGATATGGATAAATATAATCTGAAGGATGCTCTCCTTTTTATATCCCGGGGAGACACCCATGAAATTCTTATAGAAACAAACCAGCGGACAAGGCCTGACGTACAAAGTAATCTCCAGGAACTGCTAAAATTATATCCGGGTATCAACCCAAAAGTAGTCTCGTTGTCGGAGTTACAGGAAGCAGGTCAGGATGAAAAAAACAGAGGCCCGAAAGAACGAATTATTCATCTGAAAGATCTTGCTGATGTCAGTGAAAGTGAGAAGAAAGTTCTATCTTATTTTGAAACGGCCAGAAAACTTGGTGCTTCAGATATTCATTTTTTAATTTCTGAGTCTATTTTCAAAGTTCGCATGAGAATATTCGGTGAACTGCAGACTGTAGATGAAGATCAACCAGCACTGGGCTATTCACTTTGCGCAACAGCCATTCTGTCAATGGCTGATGTCACTGAAACCAGTTTCTTCCCTCAAAGGGAACAGGATGCGCGCCTGTCCCCACAATTAATGCGAAAAATAGGAATATTTGGTGCACGCTACAGTCACAGACCTACGGGAGACGGTCTGATTGCAGTTATGCGCCTGATACCCGATGACGGAGATAAAGTTCCCACGTTTAAACAACTGGGCTTTATCCCGGAACAAATCCGGTTGCTGAACATAATGCTGCGCCGCCCGGAAGGAAAAATAGTCCTGTCAGGTCCAACCGGTTCCGGTAAATCGACAACGTTACGCAGCGCCTGCCGTGTATATCTTGACGATAATCAGGGGCGACACCTGCTAACAATCGAAGATCCGCTGGAAGGACAGATACTGGGAGCAACACAGACTCCGATTATCTGCGACAAATCCGACGAAGATGCCGTCAAACTGGCATGGAGTCGGGCTATTTCATCGGCAATGCGACTTGACCCTGATGCCATCATGGAAGGGGAAATGCGCGATCTTATCTCGATGATGTCAACCACCTACGCGGCACAGACCGGGCACATAGTTCTGACGACATTACATACAAACTCAGCTCTGGGTATACCGGAGCGAATGATTACGATGGGTATGAATGCCGATCTTATTTGCGATGCGCAATTACTGATTGGGATGATCAGCCAGCGCCTTGTACCAACTCTGTGTCCCTCCTGCCGTATTCCATGGGAAACGCGAGCACCTGAACTTAGAGACGACGAGCGTGATTACCTTGAGCGGCACTGCAATAAAGATTCACTCTGCAGTACAGATAATATCTGGTTCCGAAATCCTCACGGATGCTCTGAATGTAATCACGACGTAATCATTAACGGCAGAAAGCGCGGTGAAATAGGTAAAGGCCTCACCGGCAGGACTGTAATTGCTGAGGTGATAGAACCTGATAACCGCTTATTTCAGATTCTGAAAACACGCGGCAAAGTTGCAGCACGTAAATACTGGCTGGAAAACATGAAAGGCATCAGTCGTGTAGAGCATCTTCTTCGCCGTATCAATGAAGGTCTGGTAGACCCTCTTGAAGCCGACAGAATCATCCCTCTGGACGAAGACGAGCGCCTCAGCATCGATGATGTCTAACAGGAGAACAACATGCGTGAAATGAATTTCAGTCAACGGCTGAGGCGTTTCATTGTCAGAAAAACGTTCAGCGCCCCCTACAGGGTGCAGTTTTACGAAGCCCTGCGTTTTCTGCTGGAAAATAAACAGCCATTAAAGACCGCACTGGAACAGATGCGGGATGCCTGGACAGACTTTGGACGAAAATGGCATCCCTTTGCTGAACTGGCCACAGACTGCATTGAGTCTCTTCGTGAAAACAGTGGCGAAAACTCTCTGGAATATACTCTTAGTTTATGGGTTCCTCAGGAAGAGGCCGCAGTAATCAGCGCCGGGATAAGAAGTGGTTCAATTGTGGATGCACTGCAATTCGCCACCACTCTTACAGATGCAAAAGAACAAATCCATCAGGCTATATGGCAAATGGCTATTTATCCGGTGGGATTGTTAATCATGATGACGGGGACATTATATGTTCTGAATACACAGCTAATACCTGAACTGAGCAAAATAAGCTCCCCCGATTCATGGAGTGGTGCTCTTGGTTTTCTTTATGGATTATCTGTTTTTGTCGATAATTACGGCGCTATATGTGCCGTTCTTTTTGCAGTGATCACAGGTTTAATATCATGGTCTCTGCCAAACTGGAAAAGCCCTGACAGTGTTCGTACTTTTGCCGACAAGATAATGCCATGGAGTATTTATCAGGATATACAGGGAGCAACATTTCTCCTGAATATGGCTGCACTTCTGAAAGCCAAAATGACGACGCTCAACTCACTAAACATTCTTCAGGAGTTTGCATCACCATGGTTAAGCACACGTCTTGACAGCATTATTTACCGCGTCCGCCAGGGGGATCATCTTGGACTGGCTTTGCGTCAGTGCGGTTATCAGTTCCCATCTAGGGAAGCAGCCAACTTCCTGTCTTTATTACAGGGAGATGGCGCAACAGAGCTAATCAGCAATTATGGTCAACGATGGCTTAGTCAAACACTTCAACGTGTAAAGAAACGGGCAAACGTGATTCGTTTAATTATGCTGATATTTCTTGTCATGTCTCTCATGTTACTGGTTTTTGCCATTATGGATATTCAGTCTATTAGTGACAACAGCATGGGTAACTTTTAAACAAAACGAGGATATTTATGTTAGTAGAAAATATTAATGCCACTTTAACTGGAAATAATAAGAAGAATGAGCCTCATGATAAAGGATGGGGAATTTTGGAGCAGGGAACAATAGCGCTCGTTGTTCTTTTTGTTATAGTCGTTGTCCTGGGTAGTTTGTATGCGTTACGTACAAGAACCAATGTGGCAACTGAAACCGCAAATATACAAACAATTATCACAAGTGCCCAGAGCCTGCTAAAAGGTAGCGATGGATATACATTTACCAGCAGTGCCAAAATGACAGGTGCCCTCATTCAGATGGGGGCCGTTCCCTCTGGGATGACAGTACAGGGCGACAAAACATCTGGTACAGCAACGCTCTATAACGCATGGGGCGGTGCTGTAACTGTTGCCCCGGCTTCAACATCAGGGTTCAACAACGGTTTTACCGTTACCTATGATAAAGTCCCACAGGATGCCTGTATCCAGATTGCCACACGGATCAGTAAAACTGGTTTAACTAACGGCATTACCCTGAACAGTACTGCTCACAGTGATGGAAAAGTCACTACTGAAGAAGCCAGTACGCAATGCAAGGCAGATAATGGCAGCACTGGTACAAACAAACTTATCTTCACCATCAATGGTTAAGGAGTTTTAATGTCAGGGGGTACAGTACCCCTCAGACTTATTTCATTAATCCTGCTTTTTTCTCTTATTCCACCCGCCCGAGCTTCATACGTAGCCCCCAAACAGATCTGGACCAACAAGTGGGACAATTGCTTTGCCGCTGCCGGCGCGCGCTATCAAATTGAACCATTATTATTGAAGGCTATTTCTGCCGGGGAATCTTCGTTGAGGCCGGGCGCAATTAATATAAATAAGGACAAAAAAACAGGTAAAGCCAGTAGCACGGATTATGGGTTGATGCAAATAAACTCAACCCATATTCCAAAGCTGATAAATATGGGCGTAATAAAAAAGTCTGAGGATTTAATCACCAAACCATGCCTTAATATCCATATAGGAAGCTGGATACTGGCAAGACATTTTCAGATATGTGGCGTCAGCTGGAATTGCCTTGGGTCATACAATGCCGGATTCCGTAAGGACAGACATGAAACAAGAGAGCAATATGCCAATAAAATATGGAGAATTTATCGTGACATGAAAGGGATATGTCTTCCCGGACAGGGAGGCAGGCAATGCAGACAATCGTAGGCATAAGTCTATCCCCTATTTATATACTGCCATTGATGTTCACATTTTCCATTATTGGACGAACTCTGCTATTCAGAGTTCGTTATTTTTTATCTGATACGGGACATCTCTGGTATAAGACACACCCTGCTGTTCTGTCAGGAATATGGCTATACAGTATAGCTGTGGCGTTAATTATTTTATCATCATCACCACTGCTCTACCGTATTCATGCTGTCCTTATTCTTTCGTTCATACTGCAAATGGCGGTAACGGATGCACTGACAGGTTTATTACCAGGAACATTCACCCGGCGTTTTTTAATTGCAGGAATGCTATCACAAATCACGACTGATATATGGTGGTTCCGTACAACAGAATTTGCCACTGCTGCAATTGTCTTATTCTGCCTTCATAAATTAGTTAACCGCCATCGTCTTAATATTGGCACTGGAGACCTGTGGCTTATTGCAGGTATTACCGCATGGTCAGGGTTATATAACGCCATATGGTGTGTGTTGCTGGGCACAGGAGGATTTGTCTTATGGCATTCAACATGGTGCATAAAAGGGCATAAAGAAGGCCCTCTGGGTCCATGGCTATGTTTTGGCCATGTCCTTTTGCTGCTGGATAATCTTTATCAACCACTATGGGTAATCTGATGAAAAAATATGACCGAGGCTGGGCATCGCTGGAAACTGGCGCGGCTTTACTGATTGTTATGCTCCTGATTGCCTGGGGAGCGGGCATATGGCAGGACTATATTCAAACAAAAGGATGGCAAACTGAAGCACGTCTTGTCAGCAACTGGACCAGTGCGGCCCGCTCTTATATAGGGAAAAACTACACGACTCTCCAGGGCAGTAGTACCACAACAACTCCTGCCGTTATCACGACAACCATGCTGAAAAATACCGGCTTTTTGTCCAGCGGGTTTACTGAGACAAACAGCGAGGGGCAGCGGTTACAGGCATATGTGGTTCGAAACGCCCAAAACCCGGAATTACTACAGGCAATGGTTGTATCCAGTGGTGGCACACCTTATCCAGTGAAAGCACTTATCCAGATGGCTAAGGATATTACCACTGGTCTTGGTGGATATATCCAGGACGGCAAAACAGCCACAGGTGCATTACGTTCCTGGTCAGTAGCTTTAAGTAATTATGGTGCCAAAAGCGGTAACGGGCATATTGCCGTATTGTTATCGACAGATGAACTTAGTGGTGCAGCTGAGGACACTGATCGTCTTTACAGATTCCAGGTCAATGGTCGCCCTGACTTAAACAAAATGCACACGGCCATTGATATGGGATCAAATAACCTGAATAACGTTGGGGCAGTAAATGCCCAGACAGGTAATTTCAGCGGCAATGTGAATGGTGTAAATGGCACTTTCAGCGGTCAGGTAAAAGGCAATAGCGGAAACTTTGACGTAAATGTCACCGCTGGCGGTGATATCAGAAGTAATAATGGTTGGTTAATTACTCGTAACAGTAAAGGCTGGCTCAATGAAACTCACGGTGGCGGATTTTATATGTCCGATGGATCATGGGTTCGAAGTGTAAACAACAAGGGCATCTATACCGGCGGTCAGGTGAAAGGCGGTACTGTTCGGGCTGATGGTCGCCTTTATACTGGTGAATACTTACAACTGGAAAGAACTGCCGTTGCTGGCGCATCATGTTCGCCTAACGGCCTTGTAGGCCGCGATAATACAGGGGCAATACTTTCGTGCCAATCCGGTACGTGGAAGACTTCTGGTTCGCTCAATGGTTCTTACACAAACTTAGGTTCACATAGAGGTTCATTCTCAGGGCGGAATTCAGGGGGCAGTACATTGTTTATTTATGCATCTGGAGGTAATGGAGGATCTGCCGGAGGTGCATGTGCAAATACATCCCGACTGCAGGGATATGTTGGTGGGACGCTAATTAGCGTGAATGCCAGCAATAACCCTGCATATGGAAAAACAGCCTTTATCAGCTTTGCTGTACCTGCAGGTACTTCCTATCAGATAACATCCTATCCAACAGAAAATACATCATGTGGTGCCGGGGTATTTTCAGTATTTGGATATCAAACTTAATTGAGCGTTACACACGACGCAATACAACCTGTCTTATGCTCGTATTTGTACCATTTGCGTGAACCTGCTGGGCTCTCAACTACCTGGCAGTAGTGGGCATCCTCTGCGTTGCCCATTCTGGCAATGGCACAGAAGTCGAATTGCCCCAGATAACCTGTGGTGGAAAGCTGAGTAACTTTGAGTTTTCCACCTATTGTCCCCCACGTACCGGATTGGCACGTAGGCCAGTGCCAATCCGGTCGGTGGTCAGGGGGTAATAAAATTAATTACTCAGCATGTAATTGGTACAAATCATCCGTAGCAATGAATCACTTTATCGGCGGTAAGAGTGGTGGTTCGATCTATTACAAGCCGATTCAATGTCCGACTGGATACATTATGACTGGAACACGCATGTACGGTATTGGTGATGGTGTTGATGAGGAACATGTCGATGCCTACTGTTGCCCCTTTAATTAAGCTCCAGCACCAGGAAGATTGAGGCATGTGACTGATATGGTCCCACCAGACTCATAATTTCCCCAAGCATAATTACTCACATACCAAACGTTGTTTTGGTCGGAATATACCTGTTGAAAACCACCAAAGGGTGAGCCATTCAGGTAAGTCCATGAGCAATATGCATGGACCCCGAGCCTTAAATTACGAGTGTTTTTAGCTATGTTGTAGGTCTGCGTTGTGAATTGAATTTTAGGAGCGCCCCAGGTACCGGATTGGCACGCTTGCAGAGAATGATTGTTGGCATTATTTTTTGCCTCTTTTGAGGTTAGCATGCCGTCTCCACGCATCCGTAAAATGTCCCTGTCACGCGCACTGGATAAGTACCTGAAAACAGTTTCTGTTCACAAGAAAGGGCATCAACAGGAGTTTTACCGGAGCAATGTTATCAAACGATATCCCATTGCCCTTCGGAATATGGACGAAATAACAACCGTTGATATTGCTACATACAGAGACGTTCGTTTAGCAGAAATCAACCCCCGAACGGGTAAACCCATTACAGGTAATACTGTACGTCTTGAACTCGCCCTTCTGTCATCTCTGTTCAATATTGCTCGTGTTGAATGGGGAACCTGTCGTACTAACCCGGTTGAACTGGTTCGCAAGCCGAAAGTATCCTCGGGACGAGATCGCCGGCTAACGTCTTCAGAAGAACGTCGCCTTTCTCGCTATTTCCGCGAAAAAAATCTGATGTTGTATGTCATTTTCCATCTTGCCCTTGAGACAGCCATGCGGCAGGGCGAAATACTGGCCTTACGTTGGGAGCACATTGATTTGCGCCACGGTGTGGCTCATTTACCTGAAACCAAAAACGGTCACTCACGGGATGTTCCTCTGTCCAGACGTGCCCGTAACTTTCTTCAGATGATGCCCGTTAATCTCCACGGCAATGTTTTTGATTACACCGCATCCGGCTTTAAAAATGCCTGGAGAATAGCCACACAACGACTTCGCATCGAGGACCTGCATTTTCACGATCTACGGCATGAAGCAATAAGCCGCTTCTTCGAACTGGGTAGCCTGAATGTAATGGAGATTGCTGCAATATCAGGACATCGTTCCATGAATATGCTGAAACGGTATACTCATCTTCGTGCATGGCAACTGGTCAGTAAACTTGATGCCCGCCGGCGGCAGACACAAAAAGTGGCAGCATGGTTTGTGCCGTATCCTGCCCATATCACGACCATCAATGAAGAAAATGGGCAGAAAGCGCATCGTATTGAGATCGGTGATTTTGATAACCTTCACGTCACTGCCACAACGAAAGAGGAAGCAGTTCACCGCGCCAGTGAGGTTTTGTTGCGTACACTGGCCATTGCAGCACAGAAAGGCGAACGTGTCCCATCTCCCGGAGCGTTACCTGTTAACGACCCTGACTACATTATGATTTGCCCTCTGAACCCGGGCAGCACCCCGCTGTAAACATCATTCAAAACACATACAGAAAGGCGAGTTGCAACAACTCGCCAAACACATTCGATCTGCATGATCGAAATTATTCGTTTCACCAGAAAAAACACCGAAGATACAATAACCACATGAGCTGAAAAGACTTTTTCAGTCGGAGGAACAATGAGACTGAATACGACCGGTATTGCGGCCCGAATGATGCTCTCGCTGGACAAAAAAGCAATCGGCGAAAAACTCATCAACGGTCGTCAGATAAACCCGACACCTCTGCAGGTCCGTTACCCCCAAGGGGTAAGAGAAGTTCTGGGGATAATGAGCGAACAATTAGCCATATCCACCGCTGATTTAACCCGAATCCTGCTTGAGGATGCTCTTCATAATATGTTTATGCCTGCGGATAACACCACAGGAAACATAATAAGCAGAATTGAATACATCATGCTGTCGCATGATATAAATGCGCCATTACTGGCAACATTGCTGTCGCCATGGAATATCCGCTCCACGGTTATACAGGACCCGGCCAGACTTGCAGACTATCTTTCAGCTGACGCTCTCGAACATCTTGCTGAATGTTTTAATCTCAATCCGGACTGGCTGAATGGCCATGAAAACTATCCGATAGCGTTGTCCGGTGAATGGCCAGATACTGCTGATAATTTCAGAATGCTTATTAGTGATAGCAGCAACACTGAAGTTATTTTCTGGCATAGTTTCCCCTTCGCAGGAAACACGAAAAGAGAATATTGCGGGGTAATATTGAGACAGAAAAAAGAAATAAATGGCTCTATAATATATCCGGCACTATCATTATCACCAACACTTCTGAACGATGAAAAAAGAAAATGGTTAACTGAATATACAACCAGGCAGAATACAACAATGTCTTTGCGACGCGTCACGTTGAGACCTGGCCTTGCCGGGAACCTTATTACAGGGCAAATACTACCTGTTAGCTTATTTAATACGTCTTTATTACCCTGGTAAATACCAGATAGTACCAAAGTAAAAATTACGGCACATCCGTGTCATAGCGTTGTTTTGTCTAAATTCTGATAAACAGGAAATTAAATGATGAAGAAAAATCATATTACCCGCACCATCATTGCATCTGCTGTATTATTTTCCTTTAACGCTGCAGCAGCGACGTCATATTTTGAAGCGCGTAACGATGCAATGGGTGGTACCGGGGTAGCATCTTCCCATTATGGTGTGGCACCTCTGGCAAACCCGGCTTTACTGACAAAGCACAACAGCAATGATGATTTCAGCCTTCTTCTGCCGTCTGTTGGGGCACAAGTTGCTGATCCTGATGATGTATCAAATAAAGCTGATGATGTTAAAGATGACTGGGATTTGTTTGACAGTGCTGTAGATAACCAGCATGGCGTACAACAGGCAGCGGCAAATCTTAAACATCGTCTGCAGGAATTCCGCAATATCAATGCAGATGCTCAGGTAGGTGTATCAGCTGTAGCAGCCATGGCAAATGACACTCTGCCGTTTGCCCTTATGGTCAAGTCTTACGGAACTGTCAGCGTAAACGGAAAAGTAAACGATGCAGACCTGGATTATCTGGACAAAGTTGCCAATGGAACAATTACCGACGTCGATAAGAATGCCCTGACCTCACGCGCATTCGGGCGTGCAGCTGTAATTACCGACGTCGGAATTTCATTTGCCAAAGAACTGGAAACGGCCGGACAAAAATGGTCTCTTGGCGTCACACCAAAATATCAGCGTGTGGACCTGTTTAACTACAACGTAACGGTTCGTGATTACGACAAAGACGATTTTGACGGTGACAAGTACCACAACACGAAAAACGGATTCAACGCCGATATTGGTGCTTATACAGACCTGAATGACAACTGGACTGTCGGTCTTGTTGCCCAGAACATCATTCCACGCAGTATTGATACTAAAGTCGTCAATGGCTTTAAAGAAACCTTCAAAGTTCGTCCGCAGGCAACCGCCGGTGTATCCTGGCATAATGACCTGTTTACCACTGCTCTTGACGTTGATCTGACTCCTGCCAGTGGCTTCACTTCTGACAGCAAACGTCAGTTTGCAAGTGTTGGTGCTGAATTTAACGCATGGAAATGGGCGCAATTGCGTGCCGGTTATCGTCAGAACATGGCATCAAACTCCGGAAGCGCCTTCACCGCTGGCGTTGGTATCTCTCCATTTGACGTCGTACATATCGATGTTTCCGGCCTGGTAGGAACTGACCACGATTACGGTGCAATGGCACAACTTCAGTTCACTTTCTGATTACTGTCCCCGCCCCCGGCACTAAACCCGGGGGTATTTTTATATTCAGTTTAAATAACATGATGAAACCACGTTCTTCTTATTCAAAAACAGCATTCATTCTTTTATTTTCTGTTTTCCTGGTAGCGGCAGTGACAAAAGCAAAAAGCTCGCTTCCCGATATCACCCTGGAACAGGCAAAAGAAATTAATGCTGATAACACCGTTATTTTCCTTTTCCGCCATGGAGAACGTTGCGACCGTTCAGATATGCCATGCTATTCGGATAAAAGCGGAATCACTATTACCGGTACAGAGAAAGCACAGCAGGAAGGTATTAAGTTCGCAACAATCTTCAGTGAATATGATATTTACTCCAGCAATGCGGTAAGAACCATACAAACTGCAAAATTCTTCTCCGGTAAAGAACCCGTCGTTATGGACAGTTTATCAGACTGCAATAATGATTTTTATAAGACGCTTGAATCAATCGCAAGAGAATCTCATAAAAGGAACATAGTAATAATGACACATAATCATTGTTTATCATTTCTGGCCAGAGATAGGCTCGGCAAGAAATTCAAACCGGCGTACCTTGATGCCCTGATCATGCATTACGATGGTACCCGGCTCATACTTGACGGAAAATACAACAAAGAGGCATAGAGGATATTTGAATTTACATAAATTCTGATATACTCAGTAAGATACAAGAGTGTACGGGCACATGTGCCTGTCTGAATTGCAGGTTATCCGGACGAGGGCCGGGAACTGTTTCAGGGACAAGCGCCGGTACGTTCGATTCATAAATCGTCGAGTCATCCATCATGGATCGATTCGGCGCGGAGCGTTAAAGATTACGCTCATATTCGTTTTATGTCTGACGACACATCAACCAGCCAGTATCAGGAATAATCATCTTCAGTAAACTATGAGGCTATTTACCTGGCCACACTGGCATTTATTTCCGGTAACGCAAGTATAGCCGGAAACAAACATCATCCTGTCTGTACCGGAGCACCGGTATATACCATTCTGATTTAACTGCTCAGGAATTATTATGAACCGTATTATACCTGCGGGGTGTCTTGCCGCCCTTTTTCTGGCTGGCTGCAACTCCCCTTCTCAGCATACTCCTGTTCCGCGTAACTACGGTGCTGCCTCTGATGTGGCGGTTACCCGGCACACTCAGTACACATTATGGGACAAAGGTGTGTTTTCCGGCCAACTTCCGGTTTCAACGGGGTCTCATCTTCTGACAGCTAACAGCGATCGCCTTTCCTTTGACTGGGAAGGTGATGCAATTGAATTACTGAACGAACTGGCCAGAGTCAGGGGGATGCAGTTTAACTACAATGGTGTCCGCCTGCCGTTACCAGTCAACCTTCACGTCCGGGATATGACGTTTTCCAATACGTTGAGACTTATTGAAGCCCAGACAGCCTGGAGAGCAACAATCCATCAATATCCGGGCTTGTTACAGGTCAGCTTCATGCAGCCGGAGAACCGGAAAAAATGAAAGCACTCACCTCTCTCATTTTGCCAGTAATACTGCTTACTGGTTGTTCTTCTTCCCCTACCATCTCGCCAGGTGGTGTCAATACGCCACCACCTGACATTAATGCATGGCTTAAACCACGAAGTGAAAAGCCGGATAGTCTGTCAGAAACACGCTGGAAAATGCTGACCGACGCAGGTAAAACGCTTGGATTTCGTGGTGGCAAGGCTCAGCGTTCATGGGAGCTAATTCAGGCACTCAACGCCCGGGAAAGCACACTTAATGCCTTATACGATTTCCGGCCACTGATTAGCCCGGAAGGCTGGCTACCACCGGTTATTGATGAAGCACAGGACGTAGCTCATATCACGCCAGATCAAATCCGGACCTCTTCCCGGGTCTGGACCATCATTCGCCCTGAACGCTTTGTCAGCAATCCACCGGGCTGGCGTGACTGGCTTCTCCGGGGGCTTTCAACAACAGCCACTCCGGGTACAGAAGGCAGCGTCGTTCCAGAAGACAGCGTGCAACGAAAAGTGTGGGAAACCGCATTACGGCAGGGATGGCAGGAAGGAAGACAAAACGCCGACCTGACGCTTGAAGCCAACCAGAAAACCCTCACCCGTGATTACCGGGGCATGATGCTGTACTCACTTCTCTGGCGTCAGGGCATGATCACCCGTCCGGATGTTTCTGATCAAATGCAAACCGTTACAGGTGACGGGAAAAAACTGGTTACTGGAGATCGTGTTCGTCGCCTTAAAAATCATGCGGAATTCAATCTTCAGAAATCTCACTGGCGTCCGCTTATAGGCACTGAAGGAGGCTCCCGATGAATATTCCTGATGAGTTTGGTCTTTTTCCGTTTCAGCGTTTCACTGCAGATGAACTACGGCATTTCTTTGTCTGGTGTGCCGCACATAAAGTCAGTGATGTGGATCTGACCGGCGGGTCACCTGTATCTGTCAGTCGCTTTGGCCGACGGGTGCGTTGTTCCAGTGCAACGTTACCAACCACACTCATGTCCTCCCTGATTGATGAACTGTTCGGTCGGGAAGTCATTCCCCGCGTTCTGGCAGGCAATCCGGTTGACAGGACGATACAGATTAACGGGGATGCATCCGGGCGCTATGGTCTTAAACGCGGAGAACGCATCCGGTTACGCTCTCACCTCATTCAGGGCACATCTGGTGCGGAGGAGAAAGCAATCTCAATAACCATGCGTGTCATCCCGACAGAAATACCGGACATTCTCTCCATGAACATTGAACCAGACCTGCTTGAAGCAATGGTCTGCAAAAGCGGTCTGGGATTTGTATGTGGTGAAACCGGGTCAGGAAAATCAACGCTGTGTTCAGCACTGTACCGTTACATTATGGACAATTTCCCCGACGCCAAAATCGTGACATATGAAGACCCGGTGGAATATATCCTGGGAAATGAAAACGATCTGCTCCCACCGCATCAGGCAGAAATCGGGCGTGATGTGGTCAGTTTTGCTGCCGGACTGCGTTCTGCTGTACGACGTAATCCCGAAATTATCGGTGTTGGTGAGATCAGGGATAACGAAACCGCCGACGCAGCGGTACAGGCAGGCAACACCGGGCATTACTGCCTGAGCACCATGCATACGAAATCTCCTGGTGAAACGCTGGCACGTCTTCTTGGGCTGTTTCCCCCTGTCATCAGGGATTCGATGGCCTGGGCTGTCCTGTCACTGTTGCAGTTCATTCTGGTTCAGGTTCTGGTCAGAACAAATGACGGTGGTCGTAAAGCCGTCCGGGAATATATCGTCATTAACGATGAGCTTCGCGACAATCTTTCCGGAATGCCGCATGCAGAGTGGGGGCATCACATTGATGCCATAATCCGGCAGGAGAAGCGCCGTATCCGGGACCAGATTCTGGAAATGTATATCCGGAATGAAGTTGACCGAAGAGAAGCGATTCTTTTTATCCCGCCAGGGGAGTTACGGTCATGAAAAGAGAAGGTTTCTGGCGATATGCAACACCGCCAGTCAACATCCAGGGCGTACCTCTGCCGTTCACCATGATTTATCTGTTTATATGCCCCTTTCCCTCCAAAACAACCTTCTGGATTTGCACCGGCATCATTTTATTTTTCGTTATTCTCGACCGTTCAGGCTGGACTGTCAGGACTATCTGTACACGCATTTTCAGCATTCTGAGAGGGGCCATCGCCTCCGGTCGTCCATGGTGGTATCGCCACCATACGGAATCACCACGAGACTGGACTGGCCTCGATTAAATTCTGGAGTCTTTATGTCAGGTAAAAAAACTATCGTTACTCTGCTCCGGGTATCGCTACTGGCATGCCCGTTACTGTTCACGACACCATCGTTTGCAATGATCGACACGCCATCCGTGAAGGTCGGCTTTTCTCCTGAAGGAAGCGCATCCGCTCTGGTGCTTGACACAATCAACAGTGCGGAAAGCTCCATCAGGATGATGGCATATTCCTTCACCGACCCGGATGTAATGCATGCGCTGGCAAAAGCGAAAAAACGCGGAGTGGACGTCCGTATTGTTGTTGATGACAAGGGGAATACGAACCGGGCAAGTCAGGAAGCGATGAAATATATCAACCTGCTGGACATTCCTCTCCGGACTGTAGATGCCTTCCCCATCCATCACGACAAAGTCATCATTGTTGACGGAAACACGGTTGAAACTGGCTCCTATAACTTCTCTCGTGCTGCTGCACGCAAGAATTCAGAGAATGTCGTTGTGCTCAAGAATATGCCGGATGTAGCCGCACAATATCTTGAACACTGGCAGGATCGCTGGAATAAGGGTACAGACTGGAAACCCTGACAAACATTTCTCCCCCGATTTTCTATCCCCCCAGCCACCCCCGGCTTCCGGCGGTGGTTTTTTTCCGTCTTTTTTCAGGAGAAGCACTCATGCCGTCTGTATCCCGCTACCGCACCTGGCTTGCCGTGCCTGCAGATGAAATAGAAGATCTCAAAAAAGCACATCCCCCGATGAACGGGCACACGCCCGTCATCTGGGACAAGGAGCACAAACTCTGGTTCGCCCGCCCGGGGGCGGACCTGTCCAGGCTGGACCGCTGGCTGCCCCGGCCACAGGACGTCTCCATGAACGGCAGTGATCCGGTCACCGAGTTTGCCCAGGTTCTGGAGAATGCCGGACTGGTTCTGAAAGAACTGCCGGTCATGGACGGGAAAATCCACCGTGTCCCGACCGCCGATGACAAAAAAGGACAAAAAAGTGGCGCATATCGCGGATTCCTGGACGGCAGACCTGCCGGCTGGTACAGGGATTATCGCAGCGCGGATGATTCGCCGATCACCTGGACCTTCTCCGGCGGAGAACAGACAGATCCCCGCGCAAGACTCCACCTGAAAGCGCATTCAATGCAACGCAGGGAGGACGCGGAGCGGGAACTGAAAGCACAGTACAACCGACAGGCCGCGTATGCCCGCCGCTATGTCAACAAATGGCCGCAGGCCACAGCACATGAATACCTGACCCGGAAAGGCATTCAGGCTGCACCGGGGGTGCGGGTAAACAACAAAAATGAACTGGTTATTCCCTTCAGTAACCGTAACGGCGCGATACGCTCTTACCAGCGTATTCCGGTCACCGGGGGGAAGGATGCCCGCATCCTGAAAGATTCAGAGAAAACCGGTAACTGGTTTGCGCTGGGCACACCGCGCAACGGTCAGCCGGTACTGTTTGCCGAGGGCTATGCCACTGCGGCCTCCCTGCACGAAGCCACGGGCCTTCCGGTACTGATGACGGTGGATGGAGGCAACATGATTGCCGTTGCCGAAAATGCCCGGCAAAAGTGGACGCAAAGCCCCTTTATCTTCTGTGCCGACAACGATCATGCAATCCGGGTTAACAAAGGTATCGTCAGTGCAACAAAAGCCGCAGAACTGACAGGAGGAACGGTCATCTTTCCTGCGTTCACCGATGCCGAAAAAGCGCAGGGGCTGACCGATTTCAATGACCTGGACGCAAGCCGGGGACGGGCCGCTTTTCAGCATGTCATCAACGCCCAGTTAGAACACATCGGGGTTTCCACCCCCAACAGTAACACCCCGGAAATCCGCGAGGCACTGGTGATCGGCAACCTCGTTTTTACACCGGTCCACACTGAGGAAAAAACCATGACTCCGACAGAATATCCTGAAACATCACCCGATACAGGGCACAGCCATGACCAGGGACCTTCTCTGCCGTCCGCCACGCAGCAGGAACAACCAGCTGCTTCCAGCAGTAACATTGCTGATGAAACACAGTCATTTACCAGTCACGCCACTGAAAATAACGGCAAAGATGAGCGGCACGCTGATAACGTTCAGGCGCAAACGGAAAGCTCTGTAGTTCAGGACTCCCCTGCAGAATCACCGGCGTCCCCGGAAAGTACAACGGCATCTGCCCCTGATGAACCCGCTCATCCGGCGGAACCTCCGGAAAAAGTTGTCTCGGTGGCCACAGATAAAGACTGGCGTGAATTTGAAGCCGAACTGTCACAACCGGAAAAAAACGAGTCACAACAGGAATCCGGCACTTCACCTGAAATACCGGCCCCTGCTGCCGCCCCCGCATCCCCTGAAGACAGTCCCTCATCTGAAACCATGAATGAATCAGCCGAGCCATCACCTTCCCCTGATGCAGTCAAAGAGGAAATGACCGTGATGACGGAGCCTGATGACAAACAAAGCACCGGAATATCCCCGGATACTCCCCGGGAAGAGGCGGTCAACCATGTAACTGAAGACATTCCCCTTCAGCCAGAGCCGTTCCTTCCTGAGTCAGATGGCCCCGAAGAATACGAAAACTACAGCGCATATCAGGAGCTGATGAACAATGAAAATCCTGAGCATCTGCAGGAAAACAGTGATATGCCGTCGCAACCGGACACAGACCACGTTCAGGCAGATGAGTCAAAACTTCAGGCCACAACAGATACTGCAGAACCGGCTGTCCGGGATGAACCCACTCCACAGCAACCTGTTCAGAGCACATCACCTTCTGATAATACTTCATCGTTTCTCGACAAAGCGCGTGGCTTTTTTACGCGTAAAAAAACGGATTCACAGGCACATGAGAACAGTGATCCCACGCCCTCAGCGGAAACCACGACGACTCCACCGATACCTGACAGTATTGTCTACGCCCCGGAACGTTCTGATGCACCGATATCGCTCAACATGGACGAAATTCTTAAAGAGCTCGACTGGGAAAAACGAGCAGACAGAACCGTCCTGTACAAACTGGATGGCAAACCTGCCTTCATTGACCGGGTAAACCGGCTGGAAATGGTCAACGGTGCCAGCAATGACGATCGCAGCGTTCTGGCCGCACTTGCTGTGGCCACCAAATTTTATGGGGGCGTCATAGAGCTGACGGGCAGTGATGCCTTTAAGCAAAAAGCAATGCAGTTGATTATCGAGCACAACATCGATGTCCGGATGAAATTGCCAGATCAACGGGCTGAACTAGAAAAATTACGCAAGGAAATGGCTGTCAGTAAGGATGCTGTTGTCACCCATAAGCCAACACCGGAACTTAACCGGAATACCCCTGAACAACCAGCAGTCCCAGACCCTGTTCAGGAAAAAGAAGCCACACAATCCCCGGCGTCCCCAATAGCCCCTGAAGCATCAACCGTCAGCACCGTCCCTGCATCATCACCGGCTGAACCTGGCAAAACGGCAGATGCGGCACAAGGTGAAGAACCACCAGGAAAACTTCGCCCGGGAGAGAGCGTGACTGCCGTACTGCACAATTTTGGTCGTGCTGAATATGCACCCGGCAAAGGAGAGAGTTTCTTTGTTGAGCTTAAAAACCGCAGTGGCAGCAAACTCTACTGGGGGGAGCAACTGGAAAGTCTGGTCAAAAACCATCAGAAAGGTGACGTGGTGACACTGACACTTCAGAACCGCGAACAATTCATCCTCCCGGGAGAGCAAAAAGCACGTTTCCGGAATAAGTGGTCCATGGAGTCAGTTACCAACGGGATCTCGGTATCACATGATAATCCGGATAAAGGTCAGCGTATTCAGGCGATTCCGGTCGAAACCTTTATGAAAGTGGCTGCGCAAATCAGCCAGGGGTGGCCCGAAGAGATGAAAACGTTACGTATGCCAGAAAACGTCGGCTCACATCTGTTTATCGGTGAAGACCGACATCCGGTCTCCGCGCCACAGAACGCAAATCAGGTAACAGAAATAACCAGCGCAGCCCCTGACAAGCTGACACCTGTTCTGGGATCAGTGGATAAGGATACGCGTGAACTCAACCTGCTACTTGTCCAGAGTGCCGATGAACATCTGCAGGGTGTGGTCCGGCTGAACGGCACATTGTATCCGGCACTGGCCACCCCATCAGCCGACAACAGTCAGCTGGTTATCAATGCGCTGACCGACAAAGGTTTACGCTTTGCAGGTTATGGTGAAGCGGTAAACCACGATGCTGACAGCACGAATCGCCCCGCACCGGAGCTTATGCAGTTTCATCTGAAAACCCGGGAAGAACCGCTTTTTGCTGCTGTCTACACGCCGGAAAAACAACCTGATGCGTTGTACCGGAACCTGGGCTTCGAGCAGTCATGGCAGCAGTGGTCCAACAGCCAAAAGCCGGAGGACAGGCAGGAAAAAACTCTGCATCAGGATCTCTCCCACAGCCCCGGCCGATGAGCCGGTAAGGAAGCCATATGAACATGCATAAGTCTCTGGTTGCCGTGCTCGGCCTTATCCTGATTTCATCCACGGCAAGTGCTGCAACCTGTCGTGCGGGTAGCGCGGCACAGGCCGGTAGTAATACAGGATATGAGCGAGCACGTGCAGCTGCGGATGCATGGTCACAACGTGAAAACGATGTTTCCTCATCCCTGCAGTCCTGTCTGTCACGAATCAAAAAAATCAGCATAAACCTCCCCCAGTTCCCCAGCCTTGACGACATTCTGTCGCAGCTGGAAAACCAGGTCTGCGACGCGGTCGTGGACAAGGTGAATGAAAAGCTGCCGGGGAATATTGATCCCTGGAAGGACTACAACCTATGACCGAAAATACCGAGCCATCCTCGCCATCACATCCGGCACCTGACCCGGAAATACTGAAGAGCACAATCAGGGCTATGAAGCAGTCAGAACAGCGGGCAAATAATGTCCCTGCGCTGATAAAAGCGCTTTTATGTACGGGCACATGTCTTCTTATCAGTATTACTGGTAACGCCATTCAGTACTGGCACTCAACGAATGTGGAGCGCGAATATTTCGCTACAGACAATGGTCGTCTGGTCAGGCTGGCACCAACAAATCAGCCAGCATGGAGTCAGAATGACGCAATGGCCTTTGGCAGCCAGGCACTGGCGACCGCATTCAACCTGGATTTTGTGCACTATCGTTCACAGATTTCCTCTCTGTCTCCGCGTTTTTCTGACGAAGGTTTTGCCGGATATGTGAATGCATTACAGG
This sequence comes from Escherichia sp. KTE114, assembly GCF_000407765.1. Classification (NCBI taxonomy): domain Bacteria; kingdom Pseudomonadati; phylum Pseudomonadota; class Gammaproteobacteria; order Enterobacterales; family Enterobacteriaceae; genus Escherichia; species Escherichia sp. KTE114. The sequence continues at coordinate 58,470 of NZ_KE136622.1, forward strand.
CATCTAACATTCTGGAGACGATCAAGAAAGAGAAGATGAATCTGACCGCCACGACAGGCGCTGGCGTTCTGGTACGACAGGGACAAATGTCCGACGGCGTATGGTTCTGGACATTTCAGTATCCTGTCCGTATGCGTCTGGTCGGCCAGACAACCAGCAAGCCAGAACAGTCTTTTGTTTTCGAAATCACCATCCAGCGTGTTGACCCCAGACTGAAACCATCCGGTATGGAAATCCGGCAGATGATCTCCCGTAACGCCGGACCGAACTCCTGAGATAAGTAATATGCAATCACGTTATTTACTGAGCACACTGCTCCTGGTGTGCAGCGCCGCCACGTCTGCAGATAACGCAGGATGGCAGAACGCACGCACACCACAAACGACAAATTCTGCCAGCGATCACGTTCAGAACGCCTCCCAAAACACCGGAGGTGTTCCGGCAACACTGGTAAAAGGTGAGCTGCCTGCCCCCGGGCAGGCCAGCCCGCTGGTACAGGATGCGGCAAGACTTGATTCTGAGCTCTCCGCCGATGAGATTCGCTCACTACGCAGTCTCATGGCGGATAACGAGCGGGCCATCAATGCGCCCATCACCAGTGTTGTACCCCGTATCAGCTCTCTGACAGTTAATCTGTCCCCCGGTGCCAGCCTTCCTCTTGTTCGCACAGCCATGAACAACCTGAGCGTAGTGACATTTACCGATATCAACGGTTCACCATGGCCACAATCCGATCCTCCTTATAACGCGGCACCAAAACTCTTTGATGTGCAGTACAACGAGAACATGGTGACAATCACACCATTGCGGCCATGGGCATCCGGAAACATTTCTGTCTACCTGAAAGATCTGTCGGTACCGGTCATCCTGAACGTAACCAGTGGCGAAACAGATACGCCGTCATCCAGTCAGGAAATGGACAGTCGTCTGGATCTGCGAATACCACGGCAGGGACCAACCAGCCCGGTTGTCTCCATCCCGACGGATAAAATCGCCCTGCATGATGCAACATTACAGGCATTTCTGGATGGTATTCCTCCCCGGGACCCTTCAGTTAAGAGGCTGAAATTCACAGGTAATGTCCCGGATACAACGATCTGGCAACACGGCGATGACCTACTGGTTCGTTCCCGGGCGATGTTGCGCGATGAATTTGAACAGACCTTGTCCTCTGCCGACGGAACTCATCTCTGGAAACTTCCCGTCACCCCACTACTGACTTTCTCTGTGAATGGCCAGTCCGTTCACGTGACACCAGAACTGGAGTAATCATGAGTGCTGAACAGGATGCCGGTAAATCCGGAAAGAAACTGGCTGCCCTGCTTGGACTGGGCAGCATCATCTTATTTGGCGTCGGCTATATCGCGTTTTCCAAAATATCAGGGAGTAACAGCGATATGCAGTCAGCCGTGAACATTAACAGTGCAGCAAGCGGCGGAACGCGCAGCGTTACCGAAACGCCTCACTATCGTGAACTGTTAAGAGCTGATAATGAACGAGGGGCCGCAGCTGCAGCCCGCAATAATCAGACGTTCATTGCCAGTCTTCCACAGGGGCTTGATATTCCGGACACTCCAGAAAAGCAACAACAGCCTGCAGCAAAACCGGAAAACTATGCTCATCGCCAGGCTTCCGGCACACCACAGGAGGATCGAGCAGCCAGTGAAAAACGTATGGAGCGGCTGCAAAAGCTGATTGTAAGAATAAAAGATCAGCATCCTGCCGGTAGTACACCAACCATAGCAACGGCTATGTGGAATAAATCTCCGGCAGAAACAACAGGGCAGAATGGTACGCAGCAATTCGCATTACAGAATGCCAGCCTGTCCACGCCGGTAGCAGAAAAAGGGATACAACTGATACCTGCTCTGACCCGTATACCAGCATATATTGATACGGCAGTGGATTCTGATAACCCGTCATCCAAGGTTATCGCAACCATTCCCGCTGGCCCCTGGGCAGGGGCAACGCTGTTCAGTCCGGGAGTCAAACTGGTGGGTAACGGCGTGGAGATCCATTTCGACCGGATGAGCTGGAACGGCATGGACCTTAAGGTCAATGCATATGCTCAACGGGAAGACAACCTGATGTCATCCGTGGCCAGCAATGTGAATACACGCTGGTTTAAACATATCATTCTGCCGTCAGTGTTAGGAGGTGTGGGCAGTATTGGCACACTTTATAAAGATGCCAACACGCAGGTTATTCAGGGTAACTATGGCACGGTTACCGGACGCGTGGGAATGCCCAGTGGTGAAGCTGTTGCGGGCGTTATTGCCGGTGGTATGGCGGAAAGAGGAAGTCAGATATTAACCCGCCAGGCAGAAAGTGAGCCCTATAAACAGGTAGAAGTGTATCAGCATGAAGTCGTATCAATTCTGTTTGTTGACCCGGTAATGACAAACGACGCCAGGTCATCTTCCCTTTCCAGTGGCATTTCCCCTTCAGTTAATCGTACATCACAGACGGAACAACGCTCGCAGGCACGAATGCAGACAGCCATGGAGCAAAGAAAAGCTGTGATGCAACGTCGGTATGATGAACAACCGGAGACACCATAATGAAACCTGAAACAGAAATAGATGAAACCGGCAGCTTCGGTGAACCCGAAGAGAAACCCGCCCCTTTCTGGAAACGTTCCGTCTGGGGGATATCTGTAGCAACATGGGGGCTATGTGCAGTCGTATTGCTCGCAGCCATATGGTATCTGTTCCTGAGAGCACCATCGGAAACAGGCATGCCTCCGTTTAATGATGCGGATGCTGGCGTACAGACCTGGCAAACCACACAAGAATCATCACCTTCCGTTCAGTCCACTGAGACCATGACTGTCCGGACAGGAGAAGATATGAGCCAGCTTGCCCGGGATGTAAAAACAGAGCTGGATAACCGCGATGAAAAAATTCAGGCAACACTGAATATGCTTCACGACAGCATTAACAAGCTGGGCGAAGCTATAAAAAAGGATGAAGAATACGCACAGGAAACGCGCCGTCAGCTGGATGATATCCGGAGCCACCTGAACGGAATGATGACACAGAAAAGCGTCACCGAATCCTCTTCCACACCGCATCCAGCAAAGAAAAAAACGTCGTCTGTACTTAACGGAATGAAAATCATGTCGATGGAAACTGGCATGGCCTGGATTCGCTGGCAGGGTAGTACCTGGGCTGTCAGAGAAGGTCAGACTCTGGGCAATGTGGTGATCCAGCGGATTGATCCGACGACCCGGACCATCATCACCAGTGCAGGGACGTTACGCTGATGAACATGGATGCCCTGACCGCCATTGAGAACTTTGCCAGCAGTATTTTCAGTGCCGGAATGGATTTCCTGTTTACCTGGGGAGAATTCATCGGGGTGATCAGCATGATTACCCTGTTTGCCCGCGCCCGTTCAGCCGGTCCGGTAAAAATGTCTCCCGGAAAATTTATTGCGGGGATGTTAACCAGCTGCATGCTCGTATCACTCCCGGCAATGATTAACGCCGGAGGCGTACAAATGGGATTCAGGGCTGACTCATTTGGCCCGATTGCATATGTACAACCTCAGACGTTTGGCGCTGCTGCTGGCGCAGCAAATGCAGTTCTGTCGCTGGCCAAGCTGGCCGGTGTTGGATTTGTAATGAACGGGATATCCATCTGGCGCAAGGCCGGACTCGATGGACATACCGCACTGAGTGCCAGTGAATCCGTCAGTAAGGGAAACGTCAAATTTATTGCCGGCGTCCTGCTGGTCTTTATCGATCGTGTCCTCAATGCCCTGCTGGCAAGCATTGGAATCGTCTTCTGATTTTTTTCACCTTCATATAAACCACTGATATATCCATTTAAGGAGAAACTATGTCACGTATTCGTGTCGTAGCGGCCCGTCTGTACGCCGCATTTATCCACGCACAACTGTTTGTAATGTCATGCCGGAGCAAACTGACTAAGTTCCTGCTGCTCATTCCCATGATGTTGCTGCCCAAAGCCGTTCTTGCCGATGGAGATCTTGCCGATATGGTTCGCAATGTCGAACAAGGTGCCAAAACAGCACAGTCATCATCACTGACTATTGCGCAGTTCATCGGCGTAATTCTGTTTCTCGGGGGCCTGATTGGCCTGAAAAAAGTTGGGAAACAAGGGGGGATGGGACTGGCTGGTTGCATTGTATCTATCGTCATTGGGGCGCTACTTGTCGCCGGACCTGAAATGATGAGTCGCAGCCAGAAACAGCTGGGGATTTCCACAATTTCCATTGGCTAATCTTGTCCAGGGCACTGGCATTTATCCGGTGCCCTTCCTGTTCGGCAATACAAGGAGGCACATATGTCTGCCTGGAGCCCGGAGCACATAACGTTACGACGAACAGAAAACGGCAATGTGATTGCCCACGACAGTCGGGACGATCAGGAATTCATTTTTGCAGAATGCTGTTCCGATGAAATCGCAAACATCATTCTGGAAGCCGTGAAACGTTACACCAGTACGGAGCCTGCTCATGCAACACAGCATTAAAGACTTGTGGTTGTATCCCTTTCCAGAAATTGATGTGGTTCATACACAGGAGCCACTGTTACCGGAACCGGAATTAACAACGCCCGGTCGATGTATCTGCTGCCGGCAAAACGTCAGGCACCGTTTCAGACTGGATGACTCATGGCCACTCAGACAGCTTACCGACACAATCAATGACACACGAGTTCGTCTTAATAAGGCCACAGAACATCTGGATAAGTTAAAAAAGCGTGGTGAACCAGTCGCAACCGGCGAAAAGGAAAAGTACAACACGGCAGTAAAAGCCGCTGAACGGGCGCTTGAGCAGGCCCGTCTGTCTGCCAGACGTCTTTCACTCCGCCATGTACAGAAAGCTGAAATCACCAGTACAGAGTCGTTGTCAGAGAAAGAGCAGGAACTGTTTCATGAAGACGGCCCGCCTTACAGCTTATGTGCTTTCTGCCACGCCTGGCATTCACTGAATGGTTATGCCGCAGCACAGGGCGTTATGGTGTGGCTACCCGACCTTCATCCATCCACGGTCGTGGCCCTTAACCGTCGTTCATTACAGGAAGTTTTCAGTAATGATAAGTTCCGGGTCCGGCGGGGACGGGAAGCGCTCTCTGCACTGATGCAAAACAGACTGGCGGTTGAGGATAAATTCCGCAGTTTCCGCCCGGCCGATTTCGCTGACGTTTTTCGTCGCTATCCACCTTCCGGTCGTTCGCCCCTGCGTGAAAAAATGAACGGGATTGCCCTGATTCTGACACCAGATTCATTCATCAAAAAAGAATACGTTGATTGATTTTTCTTCATGCCACTCCAGCGCGGGGTGGCATTAAAAAAATCAAACTGCACAAACCTCCCTCCTGTAAGTCCGGAGTTCCCTCACCTATGAACATAAACCGTTTAATCTTCACTATCGAAGACTGTCTGAACACGCTATCCCGTTTCTCTGTCGCAAGCAGTTTTGTTGAGTATTGCGATTTACGTACTGTAATAGGTCTGGACAGACAGGATCGTGAACGTCGCCCATGGCTGAATTCGCCCTATATTGCAGCCACAAAGCGTGGAGAATATCTCTCTGTCTTTGAAGTCAGCGGTGCTTTCAGGGAAATGGATGAAGCATCCGACCAGACTGGCCCAGGTTCACTGGAATCGCTGATCACCAGCATGAGTGACAGCCTGAATACGGCATATAAAAACAGCGGTCATAAAATCAGCTTCGTTTTTGAGCGTGATCCTGACATGGGGAAAGAAGAAATCGAAGACATGGTCGCCCCACAAAAGCGCTCACTGGCTAATACAGGTATCCAGTTACAGGATGTGGTCGATGAGAAAGTCACAACACTGTCCCCATGGCTGGTCCGGGAGCGTTGCTGGCTGGCGATCTGGAGTGGACCCGACCTTATCAGCAACAGCGATCGCACCGCCCATGATGAGCTTGTCAGAAGACTGGCTGAACGGGTACCGAAAGCACGCTTTGCCCAGTCCCCCTGGCAGTGGACCTTATCTGCACTGAAAATCCGCCACGAAGCTTTTCTTGATAATGTGGAACAGGCACTGAGACATTCATCTGATGGCCTGATTCTCCGGCTACTGGATATACACGAGGTCGGGCGTGAAATACGTCGTCAGACAGAACGGCACAGCACACCGCGTAACTGGCAACCCCACCTGCCTGAAGATGCCCAGCCAGCGGGATATCGCTGGACTGACGATGAATCCGTACTACATGCTCCTTCATTGCATTTGCAGTTATTCAACACTCAGGTGACCACACAGGGCAACCTGGTTCAGGCGGGTGGACTCTGGCACGGAATGGTATCGATTACTTTACCTCCGCAAAATCTGCAGACGTTTAACGAACTGGTCCGTGCCGTCCCCCGCGCAGTCCCCTGGCGCATCAGAATGGATCTGATGCCCGGCGGGATGAAGGCTCTTAATCTGAAGAAAACGCTTCTGACTTACAGCAGCTTCATTTCTGCCGTTCGTCCAATGTATGAATCCGTTATGACCCTGGCGGCAACGGATGAAAAAGAACCTGTCTGCATAATGACCATCATGGCCTCCACGTGGGGAAAAACACGTGAAATATGCACACGAAACCAGGCCATTCTGAAATCGGCCATTGAAGGCTGGGGCGTATGTGGCACCACGACAACATTTGGCGATCCCCGACGCGCCTGGGTGAATACCATTCTCGCGGCATCCGGAGGCTCCGGCCCGGTTCCCCTGTATCCCCCGTTGTCACATGCCATCTCGCTTTTCCCGCTTAACAGGGCAGGATCTGTCTGGCGAGGCAAAGGGAATCTGATGTTACATACAGAAGACGGTTCCGCATTTGAGGTTGGTCTGGCGTCATCCCAACAAAATAAACATACAGAACTGGCACCAGGCGATCCGGGACTGGGTAAATCAGTTCTGATTAATACGTTGTCGGAAATACAGATATCATCTGCTCAGAAAAACCTGCCCTTCATTGCCTATATCGATAAGGGATACAGTGCTCAGGGACTGGTTCAGCTTATTCGCGACAGTCTTCCTCAGGAAAGAAAAGACGAAGCTGTCGGTATTATTCTGAGCAATGATCCGGACTACACCCGTAACCTTTTTGACGTGATGTACGGCGCTAAAAAGCCTATTACGCCGGAAAAGAATTTCATGTCATCGGTGCTGTGTGCTCTCTGTGTCGATACCGGTACCGGTCAACCCTGTAACCCCGGAGACACCCGACAAATTATCAACCAGCTTATCGAGCTGGCTTTTAAAGAGTACGGTGAAAATAATCCGCGACTTTATCGCGCCTCAACGGAAGAACTGGTGGATTCAGCACTGCAGGACTCGGGACTGTATGAAAAACATGATGCAGCCTGGTGGGCCAGATCAACCTGGTTTGAAGTCCGGGATATGCTCCACAATGCCGGGTATATCATGGCGGCTCAGCGGGCACATTATCAGGCAATGCCCCAGCTTCCCGAAGTGTCCTCGATGCTGGGCCATACCAGTCTCAGGGATGTTTTCGGTACTGTTCAGCGTGATGGTTCAAACGAGCTTCTGCTGGACTACATCCGCCGCGCCCTGGAGCAGGGACATAACGACTACCCCATGATATCCGGGTATACCCGGTTTATGATCAACCCGGAAACCCGGGTCATCGCTGTCGATCTGAATAATGTTGCCGGTGACAAAACGCCTGCAGGCAGGCTTAAAACCGGCATCATGTACCTGCTTGCAGGTCAGATCGCCGGTGGTGACTTCACCCTGCCACAATACAGGGATGAAGTGTTAAAGCAGCTTCCACGGGAATACCATGAAATCGCTCTTAAACGTATTAACCAACTTGATCAGGAGGTTAAGACAAAAGTTTATGATGAACTGCATAACGCCCGGGGCATTGACTTCATCTGGGAAAATCTGGATACCCAGGAGCGTGAGCAACGCAAGTTTGCTATCCGCACTGTTCTGAGTACGCAGTATCTGAGGGACTACCCGGAAAGCGTTCTTAAGTCAGCAAATACTCTCTGGTTACTGCGCTACAAACCCGAAGATATCCCCGTACTGAGGGATAACTTCAACGTTCCTGAATTTATGCTGAAACGCTTCCTGAAAATGCCGGAAGGCCCGGCACCAGATGGTAGTGGTGTTCCTGTTCTGGGAGTATTCAGGGTAAAAAGTGGCACGCTTGCGAGAATACTCAAATTTACCGTCGGTCCACTGGAGCTATGGGCGCTGAACTCATCGCCAAAAGACAGTGCCCTGCGTAAAACACTGACAAATAAGTTAGGTTCAGTTCGGGCACGTAAGATTCTGGCCGAAAACTTCCCCAGAGGTTCTGCAACGTCATTAATTGAGCACCGGGCGGGCCAACATAACAGTGACAATGTTATTGAAGAACTGGCCTCGGAGCTCATCCGAAAACAGGGATACAATCTCTGATGTGTACAATTCATATCACCCCACGCTGCCGGAGACCTGCCAGAGGGCAGGTATTTCTTAAAAAACTTGAGGTAAAAGGTGACAGTTTCTCATTCACTCTGCCGTCACGTGTCTTCAGATTACATCCGGCCCCCAATCCCAGAGTGATATACGCCTCGGATGCCAGAACACAGGGAAAGGTTACAGGCATGCGGTTGTTGTTGCCGTCCAGCACAGATGAGCTGATAACAACGGCAATATGGCAGGTTTCTGTCCCGGATGAAGCACCATTCGACGTTCAGCATGTCATCCAGTGGATACTCCCTTCACCGCTGGCTTCGCTGATGTCCGATGATACCTGGTTATGGCCATCCGTTCCCGGAACGCCGGCACTGAGTGCCGGTGACTGGCCTGTTATGGATACTGACCCTTCCACCTTACGGCGCGTCAGACGTCGTTCTTTCAGCATCATCGATAACCGGAACAGGAAAGGTTATATCACCAGGCGATTTCAGTGTTTCCCACTGGCCCCACTACCTGAAAACAGAAAATACGACAGCCTTCCTGACCTTGTGCTCCATCCCGAGCAGGAGACAATAAAATGCAAAGAAAAACATTACTCGCAGCCCTTATAGCCACCCTGAGTGGAACGGCATGCCAGGCTCATGCTTATTCAGTCACCGTCGTCGCCAGCCGGCCTGTTGAAGAGCAGGTCATCCCCAGAATGGAAGCCATCAAAGATGTCCTTGGCAACATACTGAGTACCCAGACAGCCACGGGTACCGCTATCAATCAGAACTCTGAAAAGCTGGCAAGTGTCATTGCCCAGAACGGACAGGCGACACGTCAGCAGATGATTTTCAGTAATGAAACTCAGCGCCTCGAGGAGGCACGGAAAAGCTTCACCGTGCCAGACTCCATCTGCAGTGAATCCGCATCAGGGATTGCAACAGAAAGCAAAAGTGCCTCAGCATCCGCAGCCTCAAAACTCAGTAAAGGTGGCGGTGTGAGCAACCGTAGCATCCGCGACCGTCTGGCCAGCGCAGCAAACTCTCCCGTGCGGGAAGCTTATGATGGCGCGGCCATACACGCCAGTTACTGTACAGAAGCAGAATATGCACGTTTTGGAGGAACCGCCGTTTGTCCTTCTGTGGGCGAAATACCAGGTGGAGACAGTCAGGTACGCTCGATTTACCACGGCGCAGGTACAGCGGACACACCTGCAGCACTGACATGGGATCAGAAGCAAATAGATGCAGCGACGGCTTACATGAAAAACACTTCCCGCCCCTCTGCCGGTCGTGCTCTGGGTAAAGGAGAAGTGAATACCCAGAGTGGGCGAACCTACGTCGGACTCCAGAACGAATACAACGGCATCATTGATTCTGCGTCGAATCCCCAACTGACGCTGATTGCTGACAGCACGCCTAATGAAAGCACACGTAAAGCACTGGCTGAAACACTGCAGTCAGACTCAGCGGCCGCTTACTTCGACCAGGTGGCTTCACCAGAAGCAAAAGCACGGGGATATATGAGTACCCGTGAGTTTGAAGCTTTTGAGGCTGGCCGGCGCTACGCCAACACAGCATACCTGGTGGATTTACAGGAAATGCAGGGAGATAACCTGCTCCGTGAACTGGTAAGAATCACTGCGCAAATGAACTGGCAACTGAACGACCTGAAAGAACAGATCCGCCAGGGTAATGTCATCTCTGGACAGCAACTGGCTCTGACCGCCCGCCAGTATTATGAAAAACAACTCGGTAGCCTTGAGAAAACAATCAATCAGGCAAACGCACGTTGAAAGCTGACGTCAGAACAGGACTGAAAAAATGAATAAGTTACCGGAAAATTCAGACCAGACGAAAAACGTCAAAAAATCACCATCCATAACCCGCATAGCCACCCGGGGGATTATTAACATTTTTGTTCCTCTGATGGAGACTCGCCTGATAACGAATTCTGTACAGCATATGCTGGAACAACAAAAACGCAGGCTGGACAGATTTCGTCAGGTAAATAATAAAAAGGCGCAACTCCACCTCACGTGGGAAGAAGCTCTGCAGGCCAGCCATATGTCAGTAGACGATCTGGATCGTCGTTTCCGCCGGCGCAGAACAGTATGGCGATTCTGTTGCTGGAGTCTGCTGGCCATCGCTTTGTTTCTCAGTGGTATGCTCTTTGCCGCCTCTTCATTACCTCTTACGACTCTGGTACGCGCCATCAGCACTCTTGTGTTGATACTGTCAGGCGTCGCTCTTTGTGCTTCCAGAGCACTGATTGTTACATACCGCCTCTGGCAGTTGCATGAACGAAAAGTCAGCGAACCCGAGCAGGGGACTTTCCGTGATTTTCTGAACGACCGCAATGGCTGGCGCAATGCCACATTAATTGCCGTAACCAGTAAACAATACTGATCACGTCCAGATGCCAGTACCACTGGCATGTCGCCATCCCCCTTAATTAAATCCTGTGTGGCCTTTGCCCATACGCAATTCTATTCCGGAGTTACTGTGAAAATTTTACTTCGCGCACTCTGTGCAGGCCTTGCTATATCCTCACTGCCGGCAATGGCTTCAGTGACCTATCAGGATATTGTGTCTGCCGCAACCAATCCTGACGATCTGTCCCGTCAGGCGCTGGTCACGATATTCGGTGATGTAGTCACCAATCCACTGTCAACCAGCGCCCCCACTCTGATCGGAAGCATGTTCGGGGCGTTCAACAGTATCATCGCCGTACTTGCCGTTGTCTGGTTTATGTTCATTGGTATCCGTCATGTTGTGCGTTCGGGGCATCAGGGACAGGTATTCAGCACCGGACGCGATATCGTCGGCACACTGAGTGTCGTTGCAGGTTTTCTGATGATCGTTCCAACCGGAAATGGCTGGAGTATCGCTCAGCTCATTATGTTATGGGGCGCATCGATAATGGGGGTTGGGTCCGCCAATGTGATGGTGCAACTTGCCGCTGATAATATCGCAAATGGTTATTCAATGACTGTACAGCCAGTTCAGGCATCCACACGAACAGCAGCGCGTGGCATTTTTGAAATGGAACTGTGTAAGTATGCGGTTAACGCAGGACTAAATGATTTTAATCAGACGGTCAAATCCTCGACTTCACTGATGACAGAATCAGCTAAAACCGCCAGTGGTAATTACACTGTCACGGTATCCAATGGCAGCGGTATCTGTGGTTCAGCCAGCCTGTCAGTAGAAGGAAACGGAACAACAGATCAATCGACGATTGGAAAATTCTTTAATCCCTTCAGTAAAAACGAATACAGCGGTGTTATCTCAGCACAACGTGCAGCCATGGATAATATGATTAGCGACATGGACAACGCTGCCAGTGAGTTTGTGACAACATTTCTGGAAAAAAGAAATTCTGGCAACGGAACATTGCCGGATATCGAGACACGGATTCAGAGAGCAGCCGACGAGTATGAACGTGCTGTACAAAAATCATTACCTATTGATAACGGAGAACAATCCAGGAAAGAAGCTCTCAAGTCTTATCTCACAACCTATGGATGGGTGACGCTTGGCGCGTGGTATCAGACCTTTGCCACTGCTAACCAACGTCTGGCAGAGCTGGCAGACCGAGCTCCAGCTGTAACTTCAATGTCATCACTTGGGGAAGTTGGCGATACTGATTTATTTAGTGCTGTTATGGGGGCATACAAGACTCAATTGCAGAACTCCACATATACTCCAACGATAGGAACGATAACAACTCAAGATGAAAGTAATGCAGCTAATAGCACAGACCCACAAAGTGTGGTCATGAAAAGTATAGCGCCAACCATATTAAAATGGACAAACCAAGCTGCTACTGAATGGTCAGGAACAGGAACAACCAGCAACCAAGTTAACCCATTAATTAAGATGAAAAACATCGGCGATTATACATTGGGTACAACAGAAATTCTCTGGACAGGATATACAACTGTCAGAGTTCTCGCGACAATGGGTGATAACTCTATTTTCGGAAAGGCTGTTAATTTGTTCTCTGGATTACCTAAAGGATTTGTTGCTCTGCTGGATGCTGCAGCTCCCCCAATATATTTCTTGTTGTTCCTGTTGTTTTGTGCGGGTTTTTCCTTATCAATTTACCTACCATTTATACCATTCATTTTCTGGATGACAGGCATTGGGAACTGGATAGTAAGCGTATTAATAGGATGCACCGCCGGGCCTCTGTGGGCAGCAACACATCTAGGAACATCAGAGGACAGAGGAAGTCGAGCAGCTTACGGATATATATACTTAATTGACAGCATGATAAGACCACCTCTCATGGTATTCGGTTTCTTTTTTGCCTCTGTCGCCATCATTGCCGTCGGCACAATATTAAACTCACTGTTTGGCGCAGCACTAGTTAACGTACAGGTAAAATCATTAACAGGGATATTCAGCCTTGCCGGGTTCCTGCTAATTTACGCCCGTATGTGTACAACGTCTGTAGCTGCAATATTTGCTTTACAAGCATATCTTCCTGACCATGTTATCAATTTCTTGGGTGGTAGAGATGGTGTAAATACTCTTGGCAACCTCACCTCATCAGTAAAAGATATTTTTGCAGGTTCTAATAGAAATATTAGACACAGCCCTGGAGTTAGAGAGGACAGACTAAAAAATGTCACAAAGGATGATAATAAAGATGGAATAAAAGGATAATTTTAATAAAACAACCTTGCCATAAACACTCAATCGCATTAAAATATCGATGAGTGTTTATGGAGGGTTTATTATGCAAATGGTAAAAACAATCAATAGATATCCTGCTTGGTGGACATTATATTACGCCCTTAGATTTATATATTTCATAAGCATACCAGTGTTATCCATTTTTATTCTTTTCGGAGTGCTCTCCATTACATCTTCAAGATATGTGACGCAAGAAGATTATATTTATACTTGCGTCTGTCTGTTTTTACTAATTGCCCCTGCAATATTGATGTATTCCCGAGCAAGCTCAAGAAAAGACAAAATAAAAAAAATTGTCGCGGAGATAAAAAACACCGGTTTTTATTCACCTGACAAAGAATATGAGGGACTGTCTTTTACTCAGGGCGTCTATTTTGGCGTGGATACCAAAAAAGGCACTATGCTGTATGCTCGTGCTTACCCTGGAAATATAATGGATATTATCGGCTTTGACATTGACAACTTCACACGCACTGTGACCGACGCCAAGACACTAGAGATTTATACAAAATACATAAATATACCAATGGTCTCAATTCCGTCAGGATGCATCCATCCCAAAATGATGGCGGATACAATGCATGCAATGGCAGAAAGAGGATATGATTACCCTGTCGACTTTCCTCGCCTAATTCAGGAGAAGCGTAAGGAGTGGGAGCAGATTGCAGGCATGCCTGTAGCCGAAGTATTTTAAGATAAGCTCCCTCCATAACAGCCGGTTCAAATGAGCCGGCTTTTGTTCATTACAACAGATAACTTATGCCGTTACCGATAAATTCGACCAAGTGCTTTAATCGCAGCAATTTTTATTTCCATATCATCACTTTGACTCAATCTATGTAATTCACGAGTAATGTTCTCCGCCTGACACCGGCCTTCACCTAATGCATAGATCGCAGCAAGTGTAACGTCTTTTGATTTACTCTTCATCATTTCAAACAAGAAAGTATTAGCTATCGCAGGAGGCATGCTCATAATCAATCCTCTTCATGAAATAAACAATGGCACTCACTTACAAACAGGAGTCCACTATCGCAAGCGACTCAACTTAGCAATATCTCTCAACTTGAATGAAAAAACCAGATGGCATGTGACAGGGAACCGTCCGCATGATGTCCGTGACCATTTAACCCCATAAGCTAACCTTGTCACAAACGGGCGCAGAACAGCCTGCCAGACAGACAACAAAACAAAAGTCCAAGATAAAACATGAATACCGGTATCTCAATGCGAAGAAATAATCTCCGTAGAATCCCCCATGAGAAAAATATCATATGGGAGAAAATCGCAATTATCACAGCCAGCGCATTCATTATTTTCGCTGTGCTCTGGCATTAATTATTTTCAACACAAAAAGGAAAAAATAATGAATCTGGTAGACGCCTTTGTCAAAAAAGTAATATCCGGGCCATATGAAGAATATGGAAAATGGTGGATAGATGTCGAATACATTTCATGGGGCGTTCCCGGGAAAACAAGACTGATGTTTGAGTCAAAGGAGCAGGCACTGGAAGTTAAAGAAGGGTACAAATTTTTAACGTGAGATCTCTTTTTGTTAAAGGGCAGGAAGCGGTAACTCCCTGCCCTTAGTTACGTTTCCAGGCTTATCAGTCGATAAGTTCCCGGATCAGTTCCAGAACAGCAATCAGCGCGTTTGCAACGGCAACTACTGCCCTGAGAACGATGATTAACAGATTAATCATCCGCTTCTCCATCACTGGAGAAAGAACCCCGTTGTTCGCTCTTACACTGCCTGTCACAACGGTTTCTATAGTGTCAGTTATAGACAGTTCTTCTCCGACCAGAGCACCAAAACCAGCACCACCTGATGTTTTGGCCAGGACTTGTAACCTGTTCTTCCCGCTGAACAATATGCCGGACAGAACATGCCTCAGAGCTGACATGCCGAGTATACACTTATCCAGTACTTGCAGAAATATAATTCCAGACGTACTATCTACAGGTCAGTTATAGACAGTTCTTTTCCGACCAGAGCCACCAACTCTGTAGCGGAACAGTAAAAAAGCCGACCTCACCAGTCGGTTTTTTTACGTCTGTTGTTTCTCAAAATCCTCCCGCCATGCCCGTCACACCGGGGAAACTCATGCTTTGAATCAGAACCAACCATCTCAACTTTGCCGTCTCCTGAAAAAACTGGCACATTCAGTTCGATAACTACCCATAAATACAGAGAGAAAATCCGATGTCAGAAAAGTGGAGTAAAGAATTCGACTCTTG
>NZ_KE136622.1:75030-75700 GCF_000407765.1 Escherichia sp. KTE114
AAAAAATCTCCAGGGGCTTTCTGCTGTATACCGTCCACAAAACGCTTTCGGCATACAGCCTCAAGCGCCCGCAGCTATTCTAACGACTTTCGTATCTGCAACAATCCTTTTATCGCACGGCTAACTCCTCTGGTTAGCTCTTATCACCTGAAAATAAATTTTTAACCTTTCCGTTCGATTTAAATTCCAGAAATGGAGACTTTGTCATGTCTTACAATCGACAGCCTGTCGCAGAAGATCCTATGCAGATATGGGGCGCTGTTGGTGTCCTTCTTATCCTGCTGCTATTCGTCATATGGTTATTCTTACCGGAAGTGGTTTACGCCAGCTGCCTGATTCTTCATACCTTATGGGGACTGGTCGACTGGGGACCATTTCATAACTATGCAGCACCACGATACAACCTGCTTGCCATGACCGGTAACAACGCCGCCAACATAAGCTATAGCCAGTGGGTTAACGTCATGGAGCAGACCATAGGTATTCTGTGGATGTACCTCTTACCTGTGACACTCTGGTGTTTGTGGGAATGGTATCAACATCCGGGACAAAGCCGTTTCACCCGCAGACCAGTAGATATTACCCGACTGCCACACATCTTTGCTTCGTTGTCCCCTGCTATCGCCCCTGTACTGGCAGATGGTGATCCGGAAAAACTCTTTCATGGTGG
>NZ_KE136622.1:77420-84307 GCF_000407765.1 Escherichia sp. KTE114
GGAAAATCAGATATCAGTGAGAGCAGAAAGAGCAGGTATAAACCTGTTAACGCTTCCACAGGACAATAACCACCCGACAGGGCGTCCTGTAAACGTGTTTCATCATAAAAAAACCAACCGTCCGAACTGGGACGGAATGTACTGAACACAGGCCGTGCCGGATTCTGGCACGGCCTTTTTTATTCTGAAAACAACAAAGTTAAAAAATAATATAATCATCATTAGACTATTACATCCCACACCAGAATTCATGTTATCTGTATTATAATTTCATAATGCAAAAATCTTAGTTCTCCTGCACCCTGTTATTTAGAGTCCTGAGATGTTTATAAATAGTGTTAGCACTAATACCAAGAACCGACGAGGCAATTTTCGTTGTAACAGGGAACTTAAACAACCCAATAGAATTAAGCTCTTTTATTATTTCAAAATTCTTGTTTTTACTTGGTATACTCTTGTTGGAGTAAACCATATTTTTAACAGGTTCAAGGTGACTGAGCACAAGATTATTGATATCCTGAGTGAAATTTTCGTTTTTACAGTTTGACGATTTTGCAAAGTTTTCAATAAATGCATTAAGAGGCATATCCAGAGCGAAATTCATACATATCATTCCTACTGGTTCTTTGCTTTTATTCAGAATAAGTGATGACGACGATTTAAAAGGGCGAACGCCTTTATGGTTGAAATAGACGTCCCACATATCGTTTGTTGAGTTAAATTCTGCCAGTTTTTCCAGTGCTATATTTGTTACAGGTGCCCCCTTCTCTCTCCCCGTTACATGCCCGTTGACGATATGAATAACGGAATGATGCAGGTCCTCAAAACTGTGCAGGACGATCTCGCAATACTCTCCCAGGAACTGACCAAGACTGTCGATGAATGGAATATATGAAAGCAAAAGCTGTCTGTCATCATCTGTAAAATCATGATTAATAATAGGTTTCATACAATCACCTCATGAATAAAGTAAATCTGAATGCTATACCAGATGCAGAACAGAGTCCACTAAAGAGCACTAAAATAACACTAAGTAGTAATTTTATTTACTTAGTGAGCAAATGTTCCACTAAGATCACATTTTACAAATGTGCAAAAAACTACAATCAGTCTCAAATGCTATGGAGGTTCGCCATGAAACTAGGCCTTGAAACTGAGTCATATCATCTGTTCTTTCAGCAGGGAGTGATGGATATTTTCGACTTCATTGCTAAAACCAGTGAGCTGGGACTGGATGGGGTTGAAATAAATATCATTCCGGATGTTGGTCTGCATCCGGAATTTGGTGTCCTGAACAGTATATCTCCCGAATATCTGTCAAAAGTCAGAAAAGCCATTGATTCTCATGGTCTTTATTGTGAGATAGATACCCGATTCACTACCTGTGAAGCTATCACCAGAGCAGTGGAAATTGCATCTGCACTTGGCGCAGACGTTATCCGGACTTATATGTTCAGGAGAGGGGAATATAACCCTCTGAAATATCCTGAAATAGTAGCACAGTTAAAATCACTGACATCCTTACTCAGTAAGAAGAAAATTAAACTGGCAATAGAAAATCATGAAGATGAAACTGCCGATGAGATAATCGAAGTTATCAAGTCTGTTAATTCTGAGTGGGTGGGAGCACACTGCGATATAGGTAATGGAATGATGGCATGGGAAGAACCAGTAGAAACAGTTCGTAAACTGGCTCCTTATGCTTACAGCACGCATTTCAAGGATCATATTGTCACACGCAACGGTGAAGACCTGGTTGTCTGTGGGGTTCCAGTCGGAGAAGGAAGCATTGATATTGATACCTGTTTCAAAACCCTGGTTAATGACTCCTCTTTAACCAGAATAAACATCGAAACATGTTTTCCATATGCCTCACCTTTTGCCCGTCCCAAAGGTACTGGCGGCGTATATTCTCTGGAAGGGACATTCTCCGTAAAAGAAGCACCATTTGAACACCTGAAAATAAAGCCACTTGATTATTACTACCCTGCAAAAATATCTGACTCTGTATTACAGGAACTAATGGCAGCCCAGAATCGCTGTGTTGAGGTTTCTGTTCAGACTCTGAAGAATTTAAGAAAAAAACATTGTTAACAAATTAAAAAGGATACTTTTATGATCATTGATACTAAACATGCCCCCAAAGCTATCGGTCCCTATGTACAGGCAGTATCAGCTGATAATTTATTGTTCATTTCCGGATGTTGCCCTTTCAAACCAGAAGACGGAACCGTAAATGGCGACACTACAGAAAAGCAGACCAGGCAAGCGATGGATAATCTGAAGGCAATTATTGAATCTGCAGGAATCGGAATGGATGACATCGTAAAAACGACCTGTTTTATCAGTAACATGGATAATTTTTCACAATTTAATCTTCTGTACAGTGAATATTTCTCATCAGATAAATACCCGGCCAGGTCCTGTGTTGAAGTAGCCCGATTACCGAAGGACGTGCTGATAGAAATTGAAGCCATTGCGGTTATCAAATAATGGGGGGGATAACCAGATGAATAAATGGATGAAGCTATGCTTCCTTATTCTTGGCGGTGGAACAATTTTCAAGTTGTCCAGTATGAAGGACGTATTTTATGTTCCTATGCAGGCTGACTGGGGCTTGACTAATACACAGATTGGATTTGGATTTACAGTATATGCTGCTGTTCAGACTATCGGACTATTCAGTTCATTATATATAGCAGATCGTTTTTCCAAAAAAATACTTCTTCCCGCAGGTTTAATCGGCGTGGGTCTGTGTGGGGCTTATCTCACAACATTACCCCCCTTCTCTGGTTACCTTATAGCTTTTGGTGCTATGGCTTTCTTTGGCGAAGTAGTCTATTGGCCCGTACTACTTAAAGCTGTTCGCCTGCTGGGGAACAGGGATGAACAGGGACGTATGTTCGGCTTTCTGGAAGCTGGACGAGGAGTTGTGGATGTATTAATTGCGTCCGGCGCTTTATTCGTCTTTGTGCAGTTTGGTGAAGGAAAAGCCGGCATGCAGGCTGGTCTTGTCTATTACACATTAATCACTATTATTGTTGGAATTATCACCTACTTTATTGTGGATGCAGACGACAGGACCATTCCACAGGATGACGAAGATGTTAATAAACAGATATTCAAGGGGATAAAGAATGTCGTTAAATCACCGAATCTGTGGCTGGCCTCATTTTGTATATTCTTTGTGTACTCCGCATATTGTGGGCTGACATATTTCATACCATTCCTGAAAGATATCTATGCCCTTCCCGTTGCACTCGTGGGTGCTTACGGAATTATTAACCAGTACGGACTGAAAATGGTGGGCGGGCCAGTTGGCGGTTATCTCGCAGATAAAATTTCCCATTCTCCGGTCATCTATCTGAAATGGACTTTCCTTATTTCAGCAGTCGCTATGCTACTTTTCATTCAGCTACCACACGACTCAATGAATGTTTATCTTGGAATGACTGCAACTCTTGGATTTGGTGCAATCATTTTTTCACAACGGGCAATTTTCTTTGCACCAATGGATGAAATCGGTACCCCCAGGGAATTTGCCGGTTCAGCAATGGCTTTTGGGTGCATTATTGGTTACATGCCTTCCATGTTTGCTTACACGCTTTATGGCTCGCTGTTAGATAATTTTTCTGACATACAGGGCTATAACTATGTTTTTTCTGTAATGGTGGCATTTAGTCTGCTGGGATTCATTTGTGCGACTCTGCTTACCCGAAGGATGAAGTTGAGAAATGAGTAATAGCGTCAGTACATTGTCGATATTCTCCGTTTAACGAGGGGGTATTTATTCCAGTGTTTTTTTTCCATTGTGTTGCTGAACCAGAAGAGAAGCAAACTCCCGGAACAGAATAATACGCATATAGCAGTGGCCGTGCCGGATTCTGGCGCGGCCTTTTTTTTAACCTGGAGAAGGCGGTTCCCAGCGTTTATCCTGCTCCGGCGGAGGCAGTGATGCGTCATCGTTGCTGTTCGCCGTGATATAATCGCGGTAGTAGCGTTCACTTCCTTCACGGTGATGATCCACGTCCGGTCGCGTAATCCTGTAGTCTTCGTGACCGGTACGGCCTGTCACATTATGCCAGGCAACCATTTCAGCAAAGACCTGGTTAAATTGTTTGTCGTTTCCTTCTGGTTCAAAACCCATGCGTGGATCACGCCCGAATAATACCGGTGCAATCAAATCCAGTTTATCTGCCAGCGCATTGCGGTCATGGTGATTACGGAAAACAACCCTGTCACCATAATCCGTACAGACAAACTCTCCCGTCCGACGGTCACGGAAACGAACACTCCCGTTCTTCTGCAGACGGGCCTCGAGATCACCGGTATTACCGTATACCGGCGTTCCGCCCGGTTCACAAAGCACGACACAGCGGTCTGTCGTTGTTGTGCGTGATTTGTCTTTACGGCGATCGCGATAATCCCAGCCTCTCAACTGCGATACAGCAGCCCTGTCTCCCTGAGCAGCCTGAATTTCGACCCACTGACGGTAAGAGGGTGGATACCACTTCCCGTCAGCAATAAGTTTCTGTCGCTCATCCCTGATGTCTTCTTTCAGCCTGATCAATGCCTGCATTCGCTGAACTTCTGCAATGTGATAATGCAGCTTACGTAATGCCGGATCATCGTACTGCGCACGAATGTGTGACTTCCGCAGACGGCATGCCTGATGAATTTCCCGACAACGTTCCCCATAACGCAGATCTGGTTTACGCCATTGTTCACGCCATGCCAGATAGCGGGCACGCAGATCAGCACGGGCCTCAGCTCTGGCTTCACGTCGCTGCCGGCGCAGCATTGGGTCACGTTTACTGCTGACCCCGTACCTGTCACTGACAGCCAGCTCCGGGTTATAGCGACTTTCAGGTTGCACCCTGTTAAACAAATCTGCTGGGGCACTCACAAAAGGTCCGGCCTGTGGCTCTGCACGCCCCAGTGTCAGATCAGGATGAATGCTGCTGGCCTTCACCGGCGTTTGCTCATGATTAAAGGCATCAACGACAACAAGCCCGTGATGTTGTTTCTGTAGCATCAGTCCCTGTTGTGCAAACAGCTCATGACAACGCTGCCAGGTAAACTCACCCTGTGTGATCATTTCTTCAATCTGAGGGCTACAATGGCTGATGCTGTATCCCCACAGACTTTCTTTGTCAGAAAACAGTTCGCGTTTGATAGCCCCCTGCGGCCCCGTGCCTGTACGCATACGGTGCCATTCTTTATCGGTCGCAGGACAGCTCTCCATACGACGACCACGGAAGCTTTCTGTTGGCGTAACCTGGCGGAAAATATCTGTTGGTACAGGCTGCCAGCCACCATCAAGTTGCTTCACATTATCGAGCGTCAGCAGTGACCATACGCTGTCTGCACGAACGGGAGTCTGGTTATGATCATAACCGTCACAGATAACCAGGTGACCATGCTGAACACGCATCCATAATCCCGCTTCAGCCAGTGTGCGGTGAATAGCCTGGCAGTTTTCCAGCCGTCCTTCCCGGGCCATTTCCGGCAGACGCTCACCAAGATGACGACAGGCATACTGCTGCAGACTTTCTGTTTCAGCGATTTTTTCCGGGCGAACATCAGCTGCAATGAAGTCCGGATTATAGCGCCCGGGCGCGTCCACCTGGCTGAAAATGTCTTTTGGTACTGGCGTGTAGTCACCCATTTTTTTCATGAGTTTTTCTGCACACCAGGAAGGGCCAAACGAGTCAAGCTGTACACCTTCCCTGTTGCGATCCCAGCCATCCATCACCAGAAATTTTCCGTCCATCTGAGACAGGTACAGACCATCTTCCGCAAGACGACGATGCAGGGATAACCAGTCATGTACAGGTTCACTGCGTAAACCAGCGACCGCTGTCTGCGCAACATACTCGCGAAAAGTTTGTTTTTTTCCGCGTGTCCAAGCGTTCTGGCGATCACGTTCAACGGCAGTTTTGCGAACGATACGATTTCCCGGCGCATGGACCCAGCAACCGTTATCCGGAGCAAAACCATGCTTCAGTTCAAGCTCACGACAGGCACGGCTGAGTTTTTCCTGACTCCATGAAAGGCAATTGAGATAACCTGTAACCGGATGCACCCGGTTGACCGCAACGTGAACATGCAGGTTATCAGTATCGGTATGCACGGCAGAAACATACTGATGTTCACCCAGCCCGAGAGATTTCAGGGTATGGCGTACACTGTCATAAATCTGTTCCGGACGCGGGCTTTCATGGGCCTGCCAGGAAAGAATGTAGTGAAAAACAGGATCAGTATTATCTTTCGCATAGTGTGCCTGCTGTGCAATGTACTCCATATCTGCAGCGGCAGTTTCAAGCGATGTACAGTTGTGAAAACAGGTCACACCGTAAAAGTTAACCCATTCGCAGCCGTCCTTCATGACATCAACCAGCGCCACGAATGATTCATTTCGAAGACGTGTTGCATAATCAACAAGACGACTGAAGCGGTTTCGGTGCGGTTGTTCAGCCTGCGAAGAAGAAGATAAATTCAGTTCCTCATCGGTCATGTCATCCCGGACAGAGACGTAGGACACCAGGTCTTCGAACGAAGACTTGCCATCCCTTCTCTTTTTCGGAATGACTGCATTCACCGGAGAATCCTCAACCTTCCATTAACTGTTTACGCAATGTATTTGTAAGTTCGGTTATGGCAACAAGCACTTCTGCGTATTCCTTGTCACCGGTTCTTTTTCCCTGAACAAACAGATGCTTCTGCATCCTTCCCAGTCTCATTAACTCCTTCAGAAAAGCATCATCTGTCCGGGAGTTAATTCGCTTATTCAGTGCTGCATTTCGGATGTAAGCAGATACAGTAAGTCCGGAATCTTCAGCTTTTTTCCTGATGGTTTCATCCTCAACAGGAGAGAATCTGAGTGT
>NZ_KE136622.1:84317-87689 GCF_000407765.1 Escherichia sp. KTE114
AGTGCTGCATTTCGGATGTAAGCAGATACAGTAAGTCCGGAATCTTCAGCTTTTTTCCTGATGGTTTCATCCTCAACAGGAGAGAATCTGAGTGTTCTGACAACTGTCTTTTGCCGTACCTCACTTTTCTTTCTTACTGCACTATCACTCACTTCAGGCTCCTTACGGGGTGTCGTGGCGAAGCCCTGACCAGATGGTAATTGTAATAGCGTCGCGTGTGACGGTATTACAATTACACATCCTGTCCCGTTTTTTAGGTCATTATAGCCTGTTATTTTTGTGCATCATAGTCTTATACAGACGGCAGAGACAGGGCGCAGCCCTGCCAGGAGTCAGTTTTTGATGATAAAATCAGACTTCAACATGAAACGGAGAGAAAGTGCCAATGGCTTCTAAAAAATTTTACTCAGATGATGACATCCAGCTGGCAAAAGCTGCTTTATCGGAATTGCCAGACCTCACCGCTCAACGGAAAACATTGCGTGATTTTCTTGATGCCATTCGTGATGACATCATTGTCCTGGTAAGGACAAAGGGTTACACACTGGCAGATGTTCGTGACACGCTCAAAAATGCAGGATATGAAGTAGGAGAGAAGGCACTTCGTGACATTATTCGGAAAGCAGAATCGAAAAAATCATCCCGCCGTTCTTCCTCTAAAACAGCACATAAAAAGACAGATTCAGGTAAGAAAGATGGCATCGATATGAACAACAATTGATGTGACAATGTCACATCGTTTTCTGAAATTATGATGATTACAGGAAATAAATATCCTCCGGCATAGCCGGAGGTTTTTCAAATGCGCCTATAAGGCTCTCTTACCAGCCGCGCCCTAACAGGCGCACACGATCTGACATTTGCATCCAACTTCGTTACTTACGGCCCGTAAACGGGCTGCCCGGATAGGGAATCGATAACTGCTCTCCCATTTTATCCTCTTCAAGCTGGTGCTTTATGTAATCCTGTATCTTCGCCGTGTTCTTACCCACCGTATCGACGTAGTACCCTCTGCACCAGAACTCTCTGTTCCTGTATTTGAATTTCAAATCACCAAACTGCTCGTAAAGCATCAGACTGCTTTTCCCTTTCAGATATCCCATAAAGCCGGATACGCTCATTTTGGGCGGGATCTCCACAAGCATATGGATATGATCTGCACAGCATTCAGCTTCAAGAATCCGTACGCTTTTCCACTCACACAGCTTTCTCAAAATACTGCCTATTGCTCTACGCTTCTCTCTGTAGAACACTTGTCTTCGGTATTTTGGCGCAAAAACTATGTGATATTTACAGTTCCATCGGGTGTGCGCTAAGCTCTTTTCGTTCCCCATTGGGACCCCCTTTTGATTTCTTGTTTGATACTTGCAGTTGCCAGACCGCAAGGTGTTTTAACAAATCAAAAGGGGTTTTAATAACTGGCTCAAAGCTGAAAGCTTTCCGGAACCCCCAGCCTAGCTGGGGGTTTTCTGTGACTAGTCCTGATATAAGTTGACACTTTTCTGTCTGTAAAACGCCTGATGAACGTCATCGGGCGTTTTGTATTTCAGGGCCAGGTGTGGCCGCTCACAGTTATAAATTGTCACGGACTCTTTTACCATTTCCCGGGCTTGCATCAGGTCTGCAGGACGCGAGAGTAAAAACTCATTTTTCAGGATACCGTTTATTCGCTCAGCCAGTGCGTTCTGGTAGCAGTCATAACCATCAGTCATTGAACAGGTTATTCCGTTTTTCTCATGGACTGACTGATAAAGAGCTGAACAGTATTGCAACCCTCTGTCAGAGTGATGTACCAGAGGACCTGTCGTTTTTCTTCGCCTCAGAGCCTGTCTGAACGCTTTTACCACATTTTCTGTCTGCAGATTTCCCCCGACATGGTAACCCATGATTTTTCTGGAGCAGGCATCAGTGACCAGACTCAGATAAGCCATGCCGCTGAGCAGGGGAAGGTAAGTAATGTCGGCAACCCAGACCTGCTCTGGCTCAAGGGCGGTAACCTGCTCCGGGCCGGGTTTCAGCAGATTGGGATGCCGGTAAAAGCGGTGATGGCTGTTGGTAGTTTTGTGATATGCCCGCTTTACTGGCACCAGGAGCCGGTATTCATCCAGCAGGTTAAACAAACGGTCTCGTCCGATATTCAGCCTTTTATCGGCCTGCGTGTTCAGCAGATAGTGCAGTTTACGCGCACCGATTCGCGGCTGACGACATCTGATACGGGCAACAAAATTAAGAACCTGAGCATGATGTTCCTGCCGTTTTCTGCGCCTTGCGTTGTCCTGATACCATGCCTGTCTGCTGTGCCCCAGGAACTGACATGCACGCGTAACAGTTATTTTTGGGGCCGAACTCTGCGCGAGGACTTGCCGGGCCGCTTTTTTACGATACTCACCCCGTAATCATTTTTCAGGACATTGATAACCGACTCAAAAAACTCAGCTTTCTGGTTCGCCAGCTCAAGCTGCTCTTCAAGTTCTCTGATTCTTTGCTCGGGTGTGAGCGGGATAGTTGTCTGAGTCACAGGCAGTTTCCTCTTCACCAGATCAGGAAGTCCGGGACTCCAGTCAAGCCGGCCATATTTACGCAACCAGACAAGAACGGTGGAGCGCCCCTGAATGCCATACCGCTGCTGAGCCTGTTTATAGGTCATCTCGCCTTTTTCAACCTGCTCAACAACAGCTATTTTAAAGGATAGAGGATAATCACGTTGGGTGCGTTTGAACTCAGTCATCATCACGTTCTCCGGATTTAAGTCTGGAACGTGTCAACGCTATTCAGGACGGGTCACTGTGCACAAAAAAGCCCCGGCATAAATACCAGGGCTTTTCTGTTTAATCAGACTCGTGGCAGCAATGTACCAGGATAATGTCGGGCAATAATATCATTCAGTTTTTCAACAAGGTCCGGACGCTTAAAGACAATGTGTACGGTCCCTTTCTGGTAGCCACGCACCGTAAAATATTCCCCTTCTAACAGCTTACCAACATTGTCGCCGTTCCCGAGAAATTCACCATACTGCGCCCCGATGCTGTTCCCGAAGTCAGGAACGTTGCGCCCCTCCAGCAGATAAAACGGACGTACCAGGTCATCCAGCTCATCCCGTCCGCTGCAGTCCAGCGTCACACGCCCGTTACTCCAGCGGTACAGCAGGTTTTCAATAATGATTTTCTTGCCCAGACGGCAGGGATTATTGGTTCTGTAATCCCATGACAATTTCCGGTAGACATCAATCAGTACCTGTTCAAATGTCTGCATCTTACTGGCATTCAGATGGCGAAAAGTTGCCAGTACATTGTCCAGGGTGATTTCAGGACAGGTGTCGCTCATCAGCTGGCTGTTCCACTCATCACGCTGGCATGAACTCATGAAGGTGTA
>NZ_KE136622.1:93754-94331 GCF_000407765.1 Escherichia sp. KTE114
TTCGGGGATTTCCCCGCAGTGGACCTTTCCGACGGGGGACGCTCACCACGTCACAGGGCAGTTGTCCGGGGGCAGACGCAAAAGTTTTTGACGCCAGCGGCAAAAAGTTTTGTGGCTGGTATATCTCTCCCCTGGACGGCTGAAACGGGATGTGGTCGTGTATGTACCCCCGGAAAGTCCGTCTGCGGAGAACAGGCCGCAGTGCGGCGACAGATAGGCAGAGACAACTGCGCCATCAGGCGCAGTTGCCTTACACACCGTCAGGTGTGCAGGGGGCGCCGCATCCGGCGCGACTGAAGAAAAACGACAGCACAACAATGGCATGTCGTGGTCACTGGCGCACCACTCCCGCACAGGTGAAAACAGAGAAAACCGCACGACATCTACAACCAAAAAAAGTGAAATTCCTTCACTTTTTCACACTTATTTATCGCGCTGATTTGGTGATTATGATGATAAAATAAAGTGAAGTTTTTTCATTTTTTCAAAGGTGCTTTATGACCGGCTGGGAACTGCGAATCTGGCGAAAAAGCATGCTCTGGTCACGCGAAAAAGCGGCCAGAGAATTTGGCGTGAC
>NZ_KE136622.1:100001-113599 GCF_000407765.1 Escherichia sp. KTE114
CAGAGAACATGGCACGCCTGGGAAAATGCGGAACAGGTGGACGTCACCGTCTGGAGGACTACCCAGGCACTTTCAGTCCGTGACCTGCTGCCTCACATGCAGGGGATGCACAAGGCAGATATCATCAGGCGACTGGAAAATGAACTGGGGGAAACGGCAGAGGATGTGTGAGCGTGATTCACAGCCTGGCAGAATGTCAGGCTACTGCTCATCAGGAAACAGTTTTTTCAGTTCTTCACCGGAAAGTCCGGTCGCCCCCTGAATCCGTTCCGGCGGCCAGCCCATATCCCGAAGCCGGCAGGCTATTTCCCGCGCCACTTCAAGCGCCCCTTCTTTAAAACCTTCGTAGAAACCTTTCTGTATAAGACGTTCTGCAATCGTCATACTGTTTTCTCTGCTCCTGCTGACAAAAAAGCCCGGCATTTTGCCGGGCTGTGATGCTCTCATCAGTGAATGATTTTTTTCAGTTCAGCTTCGGAAAGTCCGGTGGCCTGCTTAATCTGCTCAGGTGTCATCCCCATTTTCTGAAGCTGGCACGCAATAGCCAGGGCTTTTTCAAGCGCTCCTTCCTGGCGACCTTTTTGCTCAAGACGTTCAGCGATAGTCATCAGTTTATCCTCATGCTGCGGCAGACGCTCAGCCAGCGCCCGCATAAATTCCGGTGATACAGAGTCCCCTGCGTTAACGATGTAATGAATCAGAACACGCACCTGCTCGTCTGAAATTTCCACCATGACCTGCGGGAGTTTGTCCAGCAGCTCCATCATGTCACGATGGCGGATATGCTTCATCAGCAGCGTCAGTGCGGCCATCCGGCGATGGTTCATGATTTCATTGTCATCAACGACAGTGATATCAACCAGCGGAAACGGCTTTGTGTATATTTTAGCCGCAAGCGCCGGATTCTCAAAACAGTCCAGCCAGTTCATGCTGTACGGGTACGGGCTGCGCTCACCATGATAGAACAGCACCGGAATCACCAGTGGCAATGTTTTGTGCTGCTCCAGATGTCTCTGCATCGCCGCCACACTGTAACGTAACATGCGGAAAGGCATGTACAGATTTTCGGTGATCTAGTGCTCGATGAGCGTATAAACATAGCCGTCTTCACCCCCGGTGGTTTTCACACTCCAGAGGATATCGCTGGCGTACTGATGCAGGTCCGGCTCAACAAAGGTGGCGGGTTCCAGCTTCAGCGTGGACAGGTCGCACAACTGCCGGTACTCCGCAGGAAGATGTAGTTCCAGAAAATCCCTGGCAACGTCGGGATTCGCCAGGAACGACCGGAACGCGGCATCATGCGGCGTGGGCGTTGTGGTGTTTTTCTTCTTACTCACGGTTCCTCCTGGTGAGATGTCTGAACGTATCCTGCCGCCTGTACAGGCAGACGGCAAGGGTTAATCAGTGGCAGACCCGCTCAATTTCAAGCGCGCGGAGCAGGTGGCCCCATTCGCTGACTTTCATGGCGGGGATACGCACCATAAGCGCTAACTTAAGGGTTGTGGTATTACGCCTGATATGATTTAACGTGCCGATGAATTACTCTCACGATAACTGGTCAGCAATTCTGGCCCATATTGGTAAGCCTGAAGAACTGGATACTTCGGCACGTAATGCCGGAGCTCTAACCCGCCGCCGCGAAATTCGTGATGCTGCAACTCCGCTACGTCTGGGGCTGGCTTACAGCCCCGGGGGGATGTCATTACGTGAAGTCACTGCATGGGCTCAACTCCATGACGTTGCAACATTATCTGACGTGGCTCTCCTGAAGCGGCTGCGGAATGCCGCCGACTGGTTTGGCATACTTGCCGCACAAACACTTGCTGTACGCGCCGCAGTTACGGGTTGTACAAGCGGAAAGAGATTGCGTCTTGTCGATGGAACAGCAATCAGCGCGCCCGGGGGCGGCAGCGCTGAATGGCGACTACATATGGGATATGAGCCTCATACCTGTCAGTTCACTGATTTTGAGCTAACCGACAGCAGAGACGCTGAACGGCTGGATCGATTTGCGCAAACGGCAGACGAGATACGCATTTCTGACCGGGGATTCGGTTCGCGTCCCGAATGTATCCGCTCACTTGCTTTTGGAGAAGCTGATTATATCGTCCGGGTTCACTGGCGAGGATTGCGCTGGTTAACTGCAGAAGGAATGCGCTTTGACATGATGGATTTTCTGCGCGGGCTGGATTGCGGTAAGAACGGTGAAACCACTGTAATGATAGGCAATTCAGGTAATAAAAAAGCCGGAGCTCCCTTTCCTGCACGTCTCATTGCCGTATCACTTCCTCCCGAAAAAGCATTAATCAGTAAAACCCGACTGCTCAGCGAGAATCGTCGAAAAGGACGAGTAGTTCAGGCGGAAACGCTGGAAGCAGCGGGCCATGTGTTATTGCTAACATCATTATCGGAAGATGAATATTCAGCAGAGCAAGTGGCTGATTGTTACCGTCTGCGATGGCAAATTGAACTGGCTTTTAAGCGGCTCAAAAGTTTGCTGCACTTGGATGCTTTGCGTGCAAAGGAACCTGAACTCGCGAAAGCGTGGATATTTGCTAATCTACTCGCCGCATTTTTAATTGACGACATAATCCAGCCATCGCTGGATTTTCCCCCCAGAAGTGCCGGATCCGAAAAGAAGAACTAACTCGTTGTGGAGAATAACAAAAATGGTCATCTGGAGCTTACAGGTGGCCATTCGTGGGACAGTATCCCTGACAGCCTACAAAACGCAATTGAAGAACGCGAGGCATCGTCTTAACGAGGCACCGAGGCGTCGCGTTCTTCAGATGGTTCAACCCTTAAGTTAGCGCTTATGGGAACAGCCCACAATTCGGGGTTTTAAAGCATTCCGAGGTTGTACGCCGGAATTCAAAAAAAATTCCGTCACTAATCAACCAGACACTGAAGGAGAAAATATCAATTCTGGCTTACCCGCCATGTCTGGCGGGATTTTTTGTTGCTATTCCTTCGGTCTATTCAATTCATATACCGCAGAGATCACAATCGCTGAAAAACCATATTCTGCTAATTCTCCTGTCATTACATTTATTGCCTCTTTTACGTTTGCCGCTTCTACGGTTTGTTGAATATCAACAACATGACCACACGGATTAACAGCTCTGGAAGTCACCTGAAAACACTTAACCTCCCCTCCTTCCAGATAAATATGAGCATCTCCTGAATGGTTATTGGATTCGCGCTCAGACACCTCCAGAAACTCGGAAGCGAATTTGCGTTGATACTTAAACGTGTTTAATCCCGACCAGTTGACCCCCGTCTTGATAACCTTGGCCGGAACTCCACCGATCACAGCATTCGAGGGAAATGCCTTACGTGTGACAACTGCTCCGAAGGAAACGATGCAGTCGTTGGGCACTACGGCATCCTTGAGAAGCGTCACGCAACGCCCCATCCAAACGTGGTTCCCCACTCTGATCCCGGACTTGGGGGCATTCAAGGGCTTCTTCGTTTCTAGACTATAAATCGTGTGCGCGTCGCTCGTGCGGAACAGGATCTGCGAGGAGCCCAGAAAATCGTCTCCGATCCAAATATTTATGCCAGGTTCACTTCTACACACCAACTCCGCACTACGAATGTTAAAGTTGCGACCAATGTGAACTTCGTTTTGGTTCTCGGTAATAATCTTAAGCGATAGTTTGACAGACGCGTTGCCAAGGATCACCACACGACATTTCTTACCCACAATGATCGAAGTTTTGACGAACGAATGGGGACGATGTAACTCAAGCTCCGAGGTTTCATCGATAAACTTAACGGTAAGACCAGGAATGTCTTCTGGACTAACGTTTGGGATCAGATTCCCCGCTTCATCGTAATATTTAAATAAGCAACGCCCATTTTGAGAGACAATAACCCCATTACTGGTCGCTGGTCGCTGGTCGCTGGTCGCTTAGCATAATAACATAATATCCTTTACGGTTATTAAAATATCAGGGAGGACATCCTCCCTGTTATTTTACGAACATCCAACATCGGGTTCATACCGATGAATTTTTTAGCAAAGCATTCAAATTATTCATAAATAGTTCAGTGGCTTTTCCGTTTTCTAAGCACCCTCTAGCATCTAAAAACTTTTCTACGTTTATCATGTACTCATCTTGAGAGAAGTCCAATATATTAGTAATAAGTTCATCCATTGTCTTGGCTAATGGGAACGGAGTTTCTGAAAGAGGATAATAAAATCCTCGGAACGTTAAAAACTGATCGATATCAGATGAATATATAAATGCCGGTTTACGGGTAAGAACAAAATCATAAATCCAAGAGCTATAGTCAGTGCAACCAATATCTACGCTGGCCAAAATCTCCTGCATATCCTCATGCGAGGAAAGATCCACCACCCCCGCCATAGCCAATTTTTTTATAACATTTTTGGGCGCTCGTTTCAAAAACCAATGATGATATCTAACGGCAATAGTCACAGGTTTATTGAAACGAAGTTCTAAACACACCTTAATTGATTCAAAATCTGTTATATAGGCACTCGAATCATAATCCTCTCTATATGTTGGGGCATAAAGAAATATCAAGCTATTTTCATCTATAGAATAAGCCTCACAAATTTTCTTTCTTAGAAGCGTATTATCTGAGAATAGAATATCATTTCTAGGATGTCCTATTTCCCATATGTCAGACTTTGACCAATAGCAAGTCCTATACATTTCACTTTCAAACTTACTATTTGATATACATACATCTGTTATGTCTGTGTTTAAATTTGCTTTTCTCAACCATTCCTTATCATAAATAAATTCAGGGTCAACACGCTTAATTCCCAAAGAACCATGCCACGTCTGAATAAAAATTTGTGTTTTCTTTTTTTGAGCTTGTTCCGGGTTCTTTATTGAATTGTAAATCCAAATCTTTGCCCGGCACAAGTAAAATATAGCCCTAATAGAACGAGGATCAACTTGTATGACATTTCTTTTCTGTGCCAGATCAGCATTGTATTTGTTTATTAAATATACTATTTTTTTGTTTGATTCATCACTCAGTTTATTTACTATATACTTAATATTGCAAGAGTATTGATTAAAATTATTGTACACAACAACAAGGTTGTCATTTACAGGGATAATGTGAGATAATTTCGATAATGCGTATCTCATAACCTGTCTGATTTTATAATCAGCGATGTTTGCTATATAATTAATAAGCCATTCATATAAAAGCCCATATAAAAAAAGATCGTAAAATCGAAGTTTTACTCTTATAAAAGCTTCTTTTTTTCCATCTCTTGCAAAGAAAAAGTTAAACTTTTGAATTTGTTGTAGATTAGAAAATTCCTTTATTTTTTTTATGTCAGCATCTGTCACTTTCAACAGGCTTTTGCGTGGGATTTTTATGTCGATTTTCCTATCCAACTGTTTGGATATCTTAGCATCACCGATGTAGACAAACACTTGTTTATTTTTTTTTGCGGGGAGCTTTGCAACACTATCGCTAAAAACAACGATATTTGCTTTAGATATTGCAATTCTAGAGTAGATACTGTTTTTTGATATGATCACATCATTTAGACCATATGAGTTTGGTTTTAGTGATGCCTGACTAACAATTACATTATATTTATTTTGTTTAAAAAGCTTTATGATGTGTTTTACCTCTTTTGGAGGACGCTTGTTAACACGAATGACCACTAAGTTTTTGTCAATACGCCTGATACACCTGGAGGTCAGATAACAAAAACTCAAAGGATATAAAAGAATCTTCAAAAGAAACACAACGGGCTTCAGTAACGTCGCAACACAACGTTCTATTTGAAAAAATTTTCTTCGCATATCTAAATCACATTAAGGATGTGGAACAATTATATAAAATGGGAGTTCTCAATGCTTAAGTATTGCTGCGTAATGATATGATTCATCACCATATTTTCCGAGCACGCTACCGCACTGGTTTAACTACAACCAGTACAGTCGTCGCACCGAATAAGTCCGCCATTGGATTCCTATTCATTGTCTCTATTAACAGAGACGGCGCGTATTGCTATATTATTTTAATTAGTTAATGTGGGTATATCAATTGATATATTCCCAGCTGCAGGAACACACGTTCCACGACATCCATCGACGGATCCCCTGAATCTCCAGACGACCGATATCACTGAAATACGTGATAGTCTTAATACTAAATAGCTGTGCCGAATACCGCTACACTTTTACCAGCCCATGTTTACCACCGGGGAATGGGCTCACGGTTTCCATAAAATAATGAACCTTTTTCAGCAGTTGCCACATTGAACAGCACTGATGATTACGCTTTATCGTATCGTGAAGTGCCTGCCATAACCGCTCAACGTGATTAACCCATGGCGAGTAAACTGGCTGATAAATCACTCTGAACTTCGGGTTTTCTTTCAGCCAGCGCTGTGTTTCCCGACTTTTATGGATGATGTAGTTGTCCACTATGAGCGTGATAGTTTTAGCCCGTCGGTATGTCAATTTCAGATGTTTCAACAGACTGATAAATAAGGCTGAGCTTTTGCTATTGCCCCCCACATAGCTGACTTTGCCCGTTCCACTATGTAAAACATCAGCCAGATAGTATTTTCATTCTGTCCCGGTGTTACCACACGTTTTTGCTGTCCGCGAAGTTGCCAGTCCGCACCAATTTTGGGATTAAGATGGATATCCACTTCATCTTCATAAAAAACCGGATGCTCCGCACTGCATTCGCCCAGTGCTTTGTTTCCGCCATCTTTTCATTTTATGCGGGTCACGGATACACAGGGTTGGCGCAGCCTTGCGCCACACAAGCCCGGCTAATGGCAACCAGCAGCGAACGGTTCCGGCATGTAACTGGCACCCGGTTATCTCGTTGATTTTTATTGCCAGCAGTTCTGTACTCCAGCGAGAACGCTAATAGCCAAAATCTCCGGGAGAGTGTTTTATCAGTTCACGCAACAATGTGCAGATATGCTCAAACGGCCAGTGGCAGGAACGTCCTGCGGGTAATGATTTCAGCCCTTCACTCCCCCCGACAGCGTGAACCAGTTAATCCAGCGCCCGACGGAGGAACGGATGCAGTAGAGAGCTCTGGCAACGTCACTGACACGAGCGCCCCGGTGCAGCATCAGCATGGCGGTCAGCCTGCGAGCATAATTTTTATCGTGAGTTTTATGGATTGCTTTTTGTATCAGGCGCCGTTCATCGCGGGGAATTGGTGCTATGATCTGCATCGCTCAGTCCGGTTAGTGGTTTGTGATTTTTGGTGATTGATCAGGTCGCACAATCCGGGCTGAGTTCCCTTTTAGTGATCTACTATTCGGCACAGCTCTTTAGAGAGCATGTGCGGAATCTAGACGTAGTTGGCGTTACTGACAGGCGGTATTCGGTAACCATCAAATCGAGGATTTTTAATTAATTCTGATTCGTTACACCAGTCTTTCTGGTTGAAGGGAGGGTTAGCCAGAATATAGTCGACTTTTAGTTCTGGGGGCTGGTCGCTAAAGAAGGTACCTGCTGGGCGTTTGCCGAGGTTCGCTGAAAGACCGCGAATGGCGAGATTCATTTTTGCTAGTTTATACGTTATGTCATTCAGTTCCCAGGGCAAGATTACGAAAGTCCGCTCCCCGCAAGGACTGACGCCAGATAGTTTCTGTCCATAGCGGCTTTTCGCATCTTACGTCTTAACCCTGCCTTGAATACCTTATCATTCGTCAAAATATTAATAGCGATATGCCGTATCCCTAAAAATAATTCTACTGCATTTCCTCTTCTTAATTTTGCAGTCGTCTTCATTCATTACCACGTTCAGACGCCAGTGCAGCTTATTCTCCGCGTGCCAGTGATTTCGGATCGCTGTGGCTAGCTTCTCTGCTGTTAAATCAGCAGAACTGATATAATATTTCTGGCTCTTTCTTTTGTTCTGCTATTATTGACCGAAAGGAGACTACCACGCATAATTTCCTCAGCCCTTTCCATTCAAACGTGAAATCAATAAGTTCATCAGAGACATCGCAAACAATGTGAAGACGGATTTCTTCTCTGCCGTGACTCTTTTCACTAATTGCGTAACTGTCATGCTCTGGATTATTTAATTCTTTCAGTGGAAATTTTTCCTCAAAAGCTTTATTAAGCCCCCCCTGGTTTCCTTTTACAGCGAATAAATAATCACCTCCCTGTTTTTGTATCTTCTCTGCAATATCTTTCTGGCACCCAATCGCATCAGTTTTATTATTTTTTCTTTAATATTCAATACATTAATAAGCTCATAAGTAGCTGTGTTCTCATTGGATTTCTCATCCATTTTGATCTGTCCGATGACCAGACTGTGCATTGCTGAGAACGCACTAATGACATGAATCGCTCCCTTGCGGCGACTCTTGTCATAAGAGTGCCGGAGCGTTTTTCCATCCATTGCGATGACGTCTTTATCACCCGAAGAATGGCAGTCATACATCCAGTTAATAAAGCACTCATGAAATTTTGCAGGACTGATACAGGATATAACTCTGGCAATAGTATCGTGAAAAGGAATACCATTTTCAAATTCACCATATTGCTTCAAAAAATCGAGACGCGTTCCACAAAAATCCTCTATATCTTCCCAACCTTCTGCACCAGAAATAACGACACAAATAGTCAACAATAGAATACCAGATAATTTATGTTCCACTTTCTAGGCTTGTCTGTAATCGGAGATAATAGAAATATGTTCCATCAATTTTTTAAGTTCCATTTTGTTCTCCTTATTATGTAAGGAGTATTTGATCATGTATAAATAATGAAAAACAGCTTTAGGTAATAAGGAATATCTCAATTACTGAACATTTAGTGCGAATTGTTTAGTACAAAAAATCAGCGTTACGTGCTCTTTTCCTGATTCAGTTCCTGTCCGTACAGCGAGATATCTTGGCTTTTCTCCTGATGACTCTCGGCAAACTTAACCGACTGAACTAACATCCCCGCCGAACCATAGCACGGATCATAAATTTTGCCTTGGAAGGGGCGAGCATTTTCATTAACAGGGTTACCACGCATTTTAGCGTATAGAAGTCCCCCGTTACTTTATTCGTACCCCTTATAATGGGGTGTTAGCCAGCCAGACCCGGCATGATTACTGCCCCCAGTCGTCCATGATCCGGGGGGGGGATTGTATCAGTAGGTTATTAATACATGCCTTCACTATCCCCCCTCTTTCTAATGCAATTTACTTAAGTGGAGCGGCACGCCATTTCATTGGGCAGCTGATTTTTGATAATTTAACTACCCAAGTCCTTAATGGGGGAGCTTGTTACGAATACTATTTTCTCTCCCTTTTACATACACCAATTTCAAATTGTAAAGTCAAGCATTATCTTTCCGTTCATCGGATTACCATTAAGCGTCTT
This sequence comes from Escherichia sp. KTE114, assembly GCF_000407765.1. Classification (NCBI taxonomy): domain Bacteria; kingdom Pseudomonadati; phylum Pseudomonadota; class Gammaproteobacteria; order Enterobacterales; family Enterobacteriaceae; genus Escherichia; species Escherichia sp. KTE114. Next base: position 109,360 of record NZ_KE136622.1, read on the forward strand.
CACAGCATCAACATAAGTATCAATATTTCCCTGTACAGCAATCATTGAAGTAAGATCAATTTTTCCATCCAAGAAAAGCTTTGTAGCAAGTCCCCACTCTTTACCAGGCCACTCACCAGAATAGTTCATCCAACTGCCAAGTATACGGAGTTCCTTACGCAGAATAAAACCAAATATTTTTTCGGGAAGCTTCAGGTCATTATGGAGAGTGCCAACAAGAGCAATTTGAGCTTGGGGCCCCGCAATATGAATAGCCAGTTGAACTGCCGCCGAATTACCTGCAGTTTCCAGAATCAGTTGTGAGAAACGACGTGTATTAAGAGCTTTTTCAATCATCTCAGCAGACATTTCTGCGCTATTATATGTATATGTGGCACCGATTTTTTTCGCTAGTTCAAGTCGCTCTGGATTTATATCAATCGCAGTTACTGACTTCGCGCCTAGCGCTGCGGCACACTGCATCGCCAATAATCCAATAGTGCCGGCTCCAATAATTATAACTTCTTTACCTTCAACCCCTCCAGCCAGGTTCATTGCATGCAGCCCAACTGTTACCGGCTCAAAAAATGCACCTTCGGTTGGAGTGATGCCTTCAGGTAACAGGAATAGGTTATTTCGTGGAACAACAGTATATTCACTGTTACCACCATAACATCTGGAACCAATAAACTGATAGTTTTTGCACTGGGACCATAATTGTCTTTCACATTCAGGACAATTAAAACAAGGCTTAAGTGGGATACAGGAAACAAGGTCGCCTTGTTTCAAGTCTCTAACAGAAGAGCCTGTTTCCTGTACGATACCACTAAATTCATGTCCAAGAATAATAGGATAAAAATGAGCACCATTATGAAAGATCCGAGGAATATCAGAGCCACATAACCCAGAACAGCAGACTTTTACCAGCACATCATCAACAGATGTGACCTGAGGTACTGTTTTTTCTTCAATGCAAATATTACCACCAGAACTTATTACCACAGATTTCATATAATTACTCCGAATATAAATAGCCATTAGCAGAGAACTGGTTCTCTCCCTCTTTAGTCCTCATTGTTTTTTGTAGGGTACAACGTGTTAAATTTTTCCTTCACTGCCGCAGACGCCGATAATGCGCATAACGACTTCCTTCATGGCGGCTTTTGCTGGCTGCATATAATGGCGAGGATCATTTGCCGCCGGATTGTTGTAGAAATATTCTTTTAACGCATTGGCAAAAGCAATTTTCAGTTCTGTCGCAACATTCACTTTGCAGATACCGCAGCGGATACAATGCTGAATGTCCTGTTCCGATAATCCCGAAGCGCCATGCAACACCAACGGAACATCCACTAACTGACGAATTTGTTCCAGCCGGGCAAAGTCCAGACGTGGTTCATTCGCGTATAAGCCATGTGCTGTGCCTATTGCTACTGCCAGGGAGTCAATTTGTGTACGTTGCACAAACTCTGCGGCTGCAACAGGTGATGTATAAGCAGAATCTTTTTCATCCACCAACAACTCATCCTCCTGTCCGCCAAGGCGGCCTAGTTCAGCCTCGACGCTGACATCAAAGCTGTGGCAAAACGTAGAGACTTCTTTCACTCGCGCGATATTTTCTTCAAACGGCAGATGGGAACCATCAATCATGACTGAGCGAATTCCTGCGCGTACTTTATAAAAAATGTCATCGCTCTCTTCATGGTGGTCGAGATGTAGGACTAATGGCAGGCGGTACTCATGAGCTAGAGATTGTACTAACGAAATTAAATTTCCCACGCCGCCATAACTATAAGTACTAGGTGTTCCCGCCAATATAACGGGAGAGCGAAGTTGTGCGGCGCTCTCAGCGACAACCTGTAATGTTTCAAGGTTATGAATATTGAAAGCGGGGACTGCATATCCCTCTGACTGGGCTTTTTTCAGCATGTTTTTGCTTGAAATGATGTACATTGCAGCTCCTGTTTTTCGGCGTTCTTCTTACAAAACGAAGAAAGAGAATTCGGTGATGTCTCCAGTAAGTTGGATTAAATGTATAATACGAGTTTTTGATGTTCTTTATGGTCAGCGTTAATATTCATTGTCCCAGTTGTCAGTCTGCTCAGGTCTGTCGTCATGAGCAGAACCCTGAAGGCCATGACAGATTTCGATGCCGTAACAGTCACCGCGTGTTTCAGCTCACTTACACTTATGAGGCCTGTAAGCCGGGCATTAAAGATGCTGAGCACTGAAATGACCTTCAATAGTGCCGGGGTTCGCGATACCACCAGAACATTGAAAACCGGCGTTAACACCGTCATCAGAACTTTAAAAAACTCTCGCCAGAGCGAATAACGTCTTCACCCGTTGCACATGCTGATGTGGCGCTTATCTGCGCCCCCGATGAGCAATGGAGCTTTGTTGGCAGTAAAGCCCGGCAGCGCAGGCTCTGGCACGCGTACCATACAAAAACGGTGGTGTGCTGGCCTGCAAAGCGCTCTGTTTTTCACGTTCTGTTGAGCTTCACGAAAAAGTCATCGGAACGTTTTATTGAAAAATACATTTTCTATTAATTGGTGGCATCACCAAGAATTTTATTGCCAGAGCAAGCAATAATAAATCATTCTAAAATTGGAACACAACCATAGGCATAATCACGAAGAACATCCTGAATCTTATCAATAATTAAGAGACGAGGTTCTGGCTTAAGAATTCCATTCATGACGCGATCAAATTGCTTTGGAAGGAACTGACTGAGCAAACCGAGAGGTATCTCCATAGTATCGAGATTTGCAATAAGTTTATCTACTGCCGCACTAATCCTTGCATTCGGCCAGTAATAACGAATACGATCTGAAAGGCTATAACGGATATCGACCATAGCCTGAGAAAACTCTGAGTTGTAATATTTTTTCCAGTAATCAGGTTCATCAAGCATTACCTGTTCAATAACAGCCAAAACACGACTTTGGGCTTCTGGATAAATAAGCTCTTGTTCAATCTTTGCAAGAGCAAAAATAGCTTCACGCAATGCAAAAGTAAGTGCTGGCCCCACTTTAAGAATGGCAAAATGATCCTTAACTAATGCACGATATGCTGTTCGTGTTTGATAATCCGTCGAATGAGCTTCATACACAATGGGAGTGTTTTCAATGAAACGACTCAGCTTAGTCGCTTTAGAGGATTCATAATGAATCACATGACTGTGATCGAATTCTACTCCGGGCTGAACAACCAAGCCGATAATACGGTTAGTAGCATCATCAAGTCCAATTTTTCGGAACGCATCGTGATGAAGTTGGATAGTTTGTGCTGCATCCTGAGGGTGCGTAATATGAACTTCATTTATAGTAGATGATTCACCACCAGGAACCGGAACTTCAGTCCCAATGACATACGTTAAGGCAACCTTTTGTTCCGCAGTTGCTACATTTTCTGCTACCCGACATAGTTCAGCAGCTCGGGCAGCAATTACTTCCGGTGGCAAAGGAACAGGGTCATCTGCACAAGACATTGAGGCGTCTAAGTGAATTTTACTGAAACCAGCCTTAACATATTCAGCAATTAAGACTAGGGATTTCTCCATCGCCTGTTCTGCCGGTTCATTCTGCCAGCAATTTGGACCGAGATGATCCCCCCCCAGGATTAGACGCTCTATCGGAAATCCAATTTTTCTAGCAATTCCTTCAACGTAAGTTCGAAAATCAACTGGTTTCATACCTGTATAGCCGCCGAACTGATTCACTTGGTTCGAGGTAGCTTCGATTAATACCTTACGATTATTATTCAACTCAAAACGTAATGCAGCCTCAATGACCAGTGGATGTGCCGAACATATAGAACAAATACCTATATCAAGACCTTTTTTATGTTGCTGGACTAAATGCTTCATATAACCTCTATAATATATTTGACATCCTCCATGCCCTGAAGGACGTGGATTCCGACGATCTTCCGCTGCCGGAAGAATCGTTTCGGTTGATTCCTGTTTCAACGGATGACAACACCATCCCTCCACAGGCATTAAGTTTCCGTGTGTCCCACGGTACTGATTTCCGTCATTGCGTTGCCGAAGCAAAACGCTGGTAGCAGCATGATGTTACAAAAAAGTTAGGCGAAAAACCGCGCTTTATATCCTCGACCTAGGTGATACCGCCAATGAATTGAATTAGATGTATAGTACGATTTTTTGATGTTCTTTATGGTCAGCGTTAATATTCATTGTCCCAGTTGTCAGTCTGCTCAGGTCTGTCGTCATGAGCAGAACCCTGAAGGCCATGAC
>NZ_KE136622.1:121429-157557 GCF_000407765.1 Escherichia sp. KTE114
AGGCTCTGGCACGCGTACCATACAAAAACGGTGGTGTGCTGGCCTGCAAAGCGCTCTGTTTTTCACGTTCTGTTGAGCTTCACGAAAAAGTCATCTGCATTTATTTTTTAAAATATTGCTGAGACTCTTTAAATATTTCAAAATCATCTGGATATGTTATTTTTAAATTAATAACAGGGCTCCAAACAATAGCCAGTTTTTCGCCTATTGATTGCACATGGTTACCAACACAAGTAAACTTATTAATGTCCATATTTTTGTCTGTGAATATCTTCTTCAAAAAATTGAACCTAAACCCTTCAGGGGAAGCACCTACACCAATTCGTTCTCTTTTTAGGGTATTGTTCACGAATTCATTATCACAATCATAAACCGTATCCCAAATATGAGTCACTATAGTCGCCGACGAACTTTTATCTAATATACTTAAAAGCTGACTCACAGCAGACACATCTAAATATGGGTGAGTTACATCGTGAATTAAAACAATACCATTCCATCCATTTTTTCTTTCATCCAAAAAAAGGACTCCATTTTTGATGGACTCCGCACGAGTTCTACCGCCATCGATAATATTAATAGGAAATTTATATTCTTTTTTATTTAGCTGCTTTTTTACATGTTCAGTCCAATCACTATTACTAATAAGAACGACCTCATCAATTATATTCTGCATGTTGTATAGATTAAGAATAAATTGATAAACGGGTGTGTTGTTAACCTCAAGTAACTGTTTGGGAATCCCCCCCCCCATTCTTGTTCCGCTCCCCCCCATCATTAGAAATAAAACTGTTTTCACAATAGCTCTCTCTTTATAAAACGAACGAAATTATCGCAAGCATTTCCATCACAGCGATCCATTTGCTGCTGAAAAAGCTCATTTGATGATTTGGTCAGAGTTAGATTAGATAAAAATCTATGTATATCATCATAATCCTTACAAATATTTACCCCAGGTAGCTTAGTCTTAGGAATCCATGTGTCCGCATCACAGTCATAAAAATCACCTATAAGGATAGGCTTTGAAGTTATACAAAAATCAAACATTATTGATGACACATCAGTAACCAAGGCAACAGGTATATGTATTTTCTCATATAATTCTTTTTGTGAACAATCAAACCAATTTGAAGGTATTGATCGAGAAGAAGGTGTATCCGGATGGGGAGAAAACCAGACTTTGTACCCTAATCTCTGCGCAAGAATATCAAAAAGCTCAAAGTTCCATAGATAACCTCGAGTCCCATTGATCCAAGAATAACTAGGGGCAAATAATATTATTCGTTCATGGATCAATTGATTTTTAATATCATTCTTACGTCTAAAAAGAATATCAGTTCTCGGTAACCCGATCCTCAGTAGTTGCTTATGTGTTACATTGTAATTAATACATATATTTTCATCAAACGTTGATGTGGTTGATAACACATAAGAATACTGACCATAAAGTTTTTTTTCTTTATCTGGAGTTCTTTTTCGATATGATGGACGTGAGTAACCCATTTTTTTTAGACATCCACCACCATGACCAACATAGACAATCTTTGTTTTTTTAGAAATTAAAACTTTTGACACTAGATAATGAGAGCAGTCAACAACAAGCACTTTAGACTGAGCTATAACAAACAAACTTCTTATTCTGTTCCAAAGCGTATCTGGATATCTAAAAAGAATTGTGTTTTTTGTTTTAATGCCAGATTTTTTCACAGCTTCGTGCAGGGCATTTAAATTTAAATAAATATCTCTATCAAAATTTGAGGCAAACGTAATTCTTCTTTTCCTCAGAAGAGAAGAGAACAAGACATAAATAACCCGCAATAATAAATTGTTCATCGATATATTTGCTAATACATTAAGCTTACACCGGTAATTTACAGGGTGATGCCTCCAGTAAGTTGGATTAGATGTATAATACGAGCTTTTGATGTTCTTTATGGTCAGCGTTAATATTCATTGTCCCAGTTGTCAGTCTGCTCAGGTCTGTCGTCATGAGCAGAACCCTGAAGGCCATGACAGATTTCGATGCCGTAACAGTCACCGCGTGTTTCAGCTCACTTACACTTATGAGGCCTGTAAGCCGGGCATTAAAGATGCTGAGCACTGAAATGACCTTCAATAGTGCCGGGGTTCGCGATACCACCAGAACATTGAAAACCGGCGTTAACACCGTCATCAGAACTTTAAAAAACTCTCGCCAGAGCGAATAACGTCTTCACCCGTTGCACATGCTGATGTGGCGCTTATCTGCGCCCCCGATGAGCAATGGAGCTTTGTTGGCAGTAAAGCCCGGCAGCGCAGGCTCTGGCACGCGTACCATACAAAAACGGTGGTGTGCTGGCCTGCAAAGCGCTCTGTTTTTCACGTTCTGTTGAGCTTCACGAAAAAGTCATCGGAACGTTTTATTGAAAAATACATGTTCTACTAATTGGAGGCGTCACCATATCTTCCGGGTACGCTACCGCACTGGCCTAACAACGACCAGTACGGCAGGCGCTCTAGGTAAGTTCACCAGAAGGATTCTGGCACTTTGTCTCTCTTAACATAGTCGGTACTTATTGCTATGTTTCTTTTATTTTAATGGCTTAGAGCTGGTATATCAATTGGTAACACTCAGAGGCAGGAACAACCATTCTACGACATCCACAGCTGTGGGCCTTCCTTTTAGGGCATTGATTTAATGCATCATGAGAAAGTAACCGTTCAACGAACGGTGCCTCTAGTAAGTTGAGATTAGATATATAATACGAGCTTTTGATGTTCTTTATGACCAGCGTTAACATTCATTGTCCCTGTTGTCAGTCTGCTCAGATCTGTCGTCATGAGCAGAACCCTGAAGGCCATGACAGATTTCGATGCCGTAAGCCTGTCAGGGGTTTTCGCGCGGGCTGACAGGCGGCCTCCATCGCCTGCCCCTGTATCACCTGTTTTTGCTGCCTGAAGGATGTACTGACCGCCGATGAAAACAGCCTGCTGATTCACCACAAAATCGCAGATTTCATCAACAATCTGCGCGGTGGTGAGCGGTTTCTGCCCTATTTCACGACGCCGCGCATTCATCACTGCTTTGTAATTGCGCAGAATTTCGCGGCTTTCTGTGCTGATATTCATTACATCTTCTCCTCGTCCAGCGCCTGTAACACAACGTCCATTGCTTCGCGTTCCTCCCTGACGAATGCGTCACCGTCGCCTCCGTTCTCGCTCCCGACGACGTAAAGCGGAGCCGGCAGCGACTTCCTTTGTGCTCTGTCCGGGAACCGGCAGGAAAAAGGCGGGGATTTTCCCCGCCATCATCAACCCCTGATTTTTGCCAGGGCATCCGCCATGCTGCGGATTTCGGCTCGGGCTTCCCGGACTACCTCTCGCAGAACACCACGGTCAAACCAGCGGCGGGGCGGTTCATCCGGCATACGCAGCACATCGCAGACCAGCCCACTGGACAGGATATGCTCAATACAATCGCTGACCAGATACATTTCCACCGCCGAAAAACGTGCTCCCCGGTTCAGGGCGGCATCGAGCACCACGGGCAGATTTTCGTCATCTTCATCAAGCCAGCAGAGGTGATCGCTTTCCTTCACGACCAGGCGAAAGCGGCGCGTCTGGCGGGTCAGCAACGTCTGACCGGTGGTGGTCAGCGCCGCCCGGATACGCCGCGCATCTTCTGCCACCTGGTAACTGACACGGCATACTGCATCGCGCACCGCATCAAGAACTGCCCTGATTTCGTCTTCGGTCAGCCATTCGCCGGCATACGGAAAAGACACCTGCGTTCCGTTTGCCGGAAGTACCGGCAGCGACTGCCACTGACTGCCGGACAGAACTAGTTCCCCCCCCCGGTTCCGGTCAGTTTCTGAATGGCAGAGGCCAGGAGCGTATGGCCGAACGGCTGGGGGAGATACAGAAACGGGTAATCACTGTCTGTGACCGGGAAGCGGATATCTGGCATTACCTGCATTATAAAGTCAGCCACGGACAGCGCTTCGTGGTGCGTGCTGCACAGAATCGCCGGCTGGAAGAAGCACCCGGCAAGCTCTTCGAACTGCCGGAAGTCCTGGCAACCGCGGGAAGCCACACGCTGAATGTGATGCAAAAAGGCGGGCGGGCCGCCCGCCAGGCCCGGATGTTCATCAGTTACAGCGAAGTCAGCATAAAAAATCCCGACAACAGCGGCCAGGCGCTCCCGCTCACGTATGTCTGTTGCCGGGAGCAGGCAGAGGACGGTGCCTGCTGGCATCTGCTGACGTCAGAAAAAGTGGCGAGTGCCGCCGATGCGCGACGTATCGTCAGCCATTACGAGCGACGCTGGCTGATAGAGGAATACCACAAGGCGTGGAAAAGTGGTGGTACATGTGTGGAATCGCTGCGAATGCAGACCCGGGATAACCTTGAGCGCATGGTGGTTATCAAGGCGTTTATCGCGGTACGGGTGCTGGGCCTGCGGCAGGGAGGTATCAGTGAAGAAACACAAAATGACAGCTGTGAGAAAATACTGACGCCGACAGAGTGGAAACTGCTGTGGGTTAAGCTGGAAGGAAAACCGCTTCCGTCACAGACGCCGACACTGAAATGGGCCTGTCTGAAACTGGCGAAACTGGGGCGATGGCATGACAGCAAACGCACAGGCCGCCCCGGTTGGGTAGTTATGTGGGATGTCTGGTTCAGACTTCAGGATATGGTTGAGGGTTACCTGGTGATGAAGTCTCTTGATCAGGAGATCTGATCAAGAGACAGCTCTTACAGAGGACACCGGGAGGGCTCCCCTGTGGCGCCCGTTCCCCGCTGCCTGTGGGCTGTTCACTGCGTCCGGTAACGGGTCAGGCCGACCGTGGAATATCGCAGCCGTCGTCTGTTTGACGGCGAGAATATGCCGCGAAACCGGCTTGAAGGGCGTTCATTAGAAAAAGGCGACGAGCTGACGTACACTGTCACCGACGCCAGCCGGGAGCGGTAAAAGTGCCCATCTCCGTCATAGTTCATCCGCCATAATGCGCCACATTGTCGACTATCCACGCAGATCCGGTGACTTCCGGCAGCTCATCATCATCTGTCAGGGAAGACCATTCCAGTTCCCCCCCACAGCACATCAACAAGCTCTCCACGCTCATATCGCTGCCAGCCACAGAAATTGCAGCCCTGTTCGGCGTACCAGAGCTCCAGCGCGCAGCCGAAACGGCGGCTTAATTCTGCAACAACGGCATTCTCCGGCTGACACCACGGCGTATCAAAATCCACCTGAATGAAGTTTTCTCCCTGACTGCTGATATTCAGTCCATACCCCACAGGCCACTTCACGCCATACTGTTCCGTATACCAGTGATATGCAGAAGGAACATCGTTCAGTACACCGCCATTGAAGTCGTTCACTTCAACACCCAGGCGGGTGGGCAGAACCATCCGTAGGTCAAACGGCATGTTTTTTTCCGGCAGTACGTTGTCACACTGACGGTTCCACCACGTCGATACTTCCTCGTTACTCCAGAAATCACACCAGTCACCTCTTTTTGGGGTGAAAAGAGCGGTAATGTTTTCCCTGTCATTATCCGGTAATCCTTCCCAGCGACGCTGGCCAGTACCGCTCTGTAACCAGAGTTCATGCAGCATCAGGCAGTTTTGTTCATCCAGTAGCACACCGTTCTGCAGGTGCGTCAGCCAGCGGGTGAACGCGATATTCTCCGGCGATACAACGCCACGTCCGGCAGCCGTCAGTCCGGGGCATGGTTCAAACCGCACATCTTCAGTGGTCTGCAGAAATCCGGCACTTCCGGCCAGATACATCTGAATACCTTCATTTGTGGCGCGGCGATAAAGCTGTGTGACGGCACCGCTGGCCAGTCGTTTAATCGCAGCAATCTGTGCCGGTTCGGCAGAAAAATACATACGGTTGGCGCACCAGTTTGGCATGGGAATTCTCCTCTCACATGCGGCCTCCATCAGGCCGTGCCGCACCTGTAACCGGGCGACCGCATACGAATGCAGGTGCGGCCCCGAAGCCGCAGCGCGTGGAGGAGGAACGACGAAGCGTGACCGGGTGAGGAGGCCGGCGACAGCGACACCAGTCCATACCCCACAGGCCACTTCACGCCATACTGTTCCGTATACCAGTGATATGCAGAAGGAACATCGTTCAGTACACCGCCATTGAAGTCGTTCACTTCAACACCCAGGCGGGTGGGCAGAACCATCCGTAGGTCAAACGGCATGTTTTTTTCCGGCAGTACGTTGTCACACTGACGGTTCCACCACGTCGATACTTCCTCGTTACTCCAGAAATCACACCAGTCACCTCTTTTTGGGGTGAAAAGAGCGGTAATGTTTTCCCTGTCATTATCCGGTAATCCTTCCCAGCGACGCTGGCCAGTACCGCTCTGTAACCAGAGTTCATGCAGCATCAGGCAGTTTTGTTCATCCAGTAGCACACCGTTCTGCAGGTGCGTCAGCCAGCGGGTGAACGCGATATTCTCCGGCGATACAACGCCACGTCCGGCAGCCGTCAGTCCGGGGCATGGTTCAAACCGCACATCTTCAGTGGTCTGCAGAAATCCGGCACTTCCGGCCAGATACATCTGAATACCTTCATTTGTGGCGCGGCGATAAAGCTGTGTGACGGCACCGCTGGCCAGTCGTTTAATCGCAGCAATCTGTGCCGGTTCGGCAGAAAAATACATACGATTCGAGCACCAGTTTGGCATGGGAATTCTCCTCTCACATGCGGCCTCCATCAGGCCGTGCCGCACCTGTAACCGGGCGACCGCATACGAATGCAGGTGCGGCCCCGAAGCCGCAGCGCGTGGAGGAGGAACGACGAAGCGTGACCGGGTGAGGAGGCCGGCGACAGCGACACACTTGCATCGGATGCAGCCCGGTTAACGTGCCGGCACGGCCTGGGTAACTAGGTATTTTGTCCACAGAACTGTGCGCAAAATGCTATGGATAAGCAGGACACAGTAGCCATACAGCCGCACACCGAGACTACTCCGTTCTACGGGCTGAAACGATATGTCAATAGTTGTTCTTGACAGGCATTAATGGAATTGTAGTCTCACGCTGATAATCTGATCGACAATACAAGTGGAACCGTGGTCCCAGACCGATAATCAGGCCGACAATACGTGTGAGACCATGGTCCCAGACTGATTATCAGTCCGACAATACGTGTGGGACCGTGGTCCCAGACTGATTATCAGACCGACAATACGTGTGGGACCGTGGTCCCAGACTGGTTATCAGTCCGACAATACGTGTGGGACCGTGGTCCCAGACTGATTATCAGACCGACAATACGTGTGGGACCGTGGTCCCAGACTGGTTATCAGACCGACGATACGAGTGCGACCGTGCTCCCAGACTGGTTATCAGACCGACGATACGAGTGCGACCGTGCTCCCAGATATAATATTCAGACCAGTTAGTTATGTTTTCTAGCCTGTGCTAAAGAAAATAAAGTAAAAACAGACACTTGTAGACTAAAACGTGCCGCATCAAAGTGCCGTTTTTTCAAGTTCCTTAAGAATGGCTTCAATTTTCTCTATACAGTCAGTTGGAACACGAGATCTATCTAGGTTTAGCACCATTTTATCGCCCTTGTACAACACTGTCGCTCCAGGAGCAAACTGATGTCGTGAGCTTAAGCTAGTTCTTGAGGCAGATGACGTTTTAAGCACAGACGTTAAAAGAGTGATGACTTCTTCAGCTTCAAATATCACTCCAGCTTTTTTCTGCTCGTGAAGGTTAGATGCCTGCTGCTTAAGTAATTCTTCTTTATCTATAAAAGCTCTTTGAAGGGCATCACCTGACCGGGCAGATAGTTCACCGGGATGAGAAAAAAGAGCAACAACTGATTTAGGCAGTTTAGCAGTGTTGATACAGCGGGTAATAATCTTACGTGAAATATTTTCCGCATCAGCCAGCGCAGAAATATTTCCAGCAAATTCATTCTGCAATCGGCTTGCATAACGCTGACCACGTTCATAAGCACTTGTTGGGCGATAATCGTTACCCAATCTGGACAATGCAGCCATCTGCTCATCATCCAGCTCGCCAACCAGAACTCGATAATCACTTTCTGTAAGTGCAGCAGCTTTACGACGGCGGCTCCCATCGGCAATTTCTATGATCCCAGACACTCTTCGACCAAATGCTGGTGTCTGCTGACCTGTCAGTAGAAAAGAAGGGATAAGATCATCCAAGGCGTCTTCGGTAAGCAGTTCCTGGTCACGTTCATTACCTAACCATACCCGAGAGGTCTTCTCAACACTATCTCCCCGGAGCACCTCAAGGGTAAATTTCACGTCCCGACCACATACAGGCAAAGTAATAGCATTGCCACGAGCCATAGCTCCTACGCGCGCAATTAACGAATCCACCATCGGTGCAGCTGGTGCCGATGACGAAGTATCCTCAACCGGTTGAGTCTTAAGCGTATGTTTTGGAATTACAGGCGCACGCTTCATTATCTAATCTCCCAGCGTGGTTTAATCAAACGATCGAAAATTTCATTGCAAACAGGTTCCCAGATAGAAAGGGCATTTCTCCAGGCTCCTGTTGAAGAGCGTTGATCAATAGCCTGTTCAAAAACAGTTCTCATCCGGATCTGACCTTTACCAACTTCATCCGTTTCGCGTACAACATTTTTTAGAACCATGCTTCCCCAGGCGTCCCGAATTTGCTCCTCCATCCACGGGGACTGAGAACCATTACTATTACTGTATTTGGTAAGCAAAATACGTACATCAGGCTCGAACCCTTTAAGATCTACGTTCTTGAGCAAATCACGAAGCATATCGAAAAACTGCAGAGCGGAAGTGTAGTCGAACAACTCAGCAGGCGTGGGGACAATCAACACATCAGCAGCACATACGACATTAATCGTACCGATACCCAGGTTAGGCGCGCTGTCAATAACAATGACATCATAGTCATGAGCGACGGTTTCAATGGCCAGCCGGAGCATCAGGTGTGGATCGGTGGGCAATTTACCTTCATCAAATTTGCCCATTAACTCAGTTTCAATGCGGTGCAGAGCTAAACAAGAAGGAATAATGTCAAGCCCAGGCCAGCAAGTCGACTTTATTGCATAAGTGACATCGTCCTTTTCCCCAAGATAGAAGGGAAGGAGAGTATCCTCTGCATGAATATGAAGATCTGGCACCCAGCCGTGATACATCGATGCTGTTCCCTGGGGGTCGTTACCTTCCACGAGCAGAACACGTAGTCCCTTCAGAGCCAGATCCTGAGCAAGATGAACAGAAACAGAGGTTTTGTAAACGCCCCCTTTATGAGCAGCAACTCCGATCACCGGCGGAAATACGTCTTCAGCACGTCTCAGTCGCGTACCAAACACGTCACGCATATGATTAATTTGTTCAATTGTATAACCAACACGTTGCTCAACCCGTCCTCGTATTTCCATATCCGGATGCGGTAGCCGGCCTGCTTTCTCAGCATCCCTAATAGCCTGAGAAGAAACCCCAACTAAATCCGCTGCTTCACCTATTCTCCAGCGTCGGGTGATTTTCCTCGCTTCCGGACTGTCATCATTAAACTGTGCAATGGCGATAGCCTTCGTCATTTCATGACCAGCGTTTATGCACTGGTTAAGTGTTTCCATGAGTCTCATTCTGAACATCCTTTAATCATCACTTTGCAAGTTTTTATTAAATCTTGCATTTTATTGCAAAGCAACAAAAAAAATGCAAAGACATCAAAAAACCGCAAAGTTGTTTAAAATGAGAGCAACAAAACAAAAAATATAAGAAGAACACACCTTATCGATCGGCATAGGGGGCAGCACAAGGCTGCCCCCTGCCACACCACCCGACATGCGGGTTCGCACCGGGCGGTTCGAGAAGTTGAGGTTATGCGAGTCTAGAGAAGCCTAAAGCATCAAAGTAGTCGACTGTAAGTATACGGTTCAGCCCAGCTTCGCTGTGTCTCCACCAGTGCCCCGCGCCTGCGGAGGCGATTATAGACAGTTGTTCCCGTGCGCCAGTGCTTAAGCTGGATAGACCGGAGTCGGTGACGTATCTACGAATCCAGATCTTTGAATATCTTCGGGGTTTGTGCCAGTCGAAAGTAGGACTTCCAGCCTCGAAGGTATATCCGCATCTGTCCGGCAATCTGGGTCATGCCCTAGCCTCCAACGCATCTGGTGATGAGCCGGATACGCCGTGTGAACGTGTCGAGCGCCTTCGGAGCAACAGCAATCTTGACGGTGTTTCCTGACCAGCGCCGAAGGCAATAGCCGAGAAACTTACGCCCGAATACCAGACCCACTTCGGTTTTCTTCTCGTTCATGCGCAGATGCAACTGCTCATACATCTTGTGCATCCAACGCAGTACTCGTTCGCCCGCCTTCTGACTGCGAACGTACACGTTGCAGTCGTCGGCGTTGTCAACACCACGATGTTTGACCGTCTTATATCACTGGCGCTGACAACACGACAGAGTTATCAGGCATGGTGTCAATTTGTTCACAACTTTTCCATTGAAGCAGCCCACCACCGGTGATAACCAGACTTTGCCTGTAGTTTGTATACACAATCCCTAGCATTGAAACTGTAGTGGCCAAATTCACTATGCCACTACAAAGGAATACCTGATGAAACCGGTTATGCTGAAGTGGAACATTTTTATCCGAAATCTTTATATACCGAAAGAACATTTGAATGGGAAAACCTTCTATACTGTTGCAAACAGCGCAACAATAAAAAACTCAATCATGATACCTATCAATTTCCTATTGTTAATCCTTATGATGATGATCCAGATGATTATTTCACTTACATGGACATCATGATCAAGTCTAAAAATAACTCTCTCCATGAGATTGCTGACAGAACCATTAGAGTCTGTGGATTGACCTCTTACAGACTGATTTCTGCAAGGAGTAAAATTCTTGTTAATTTCCGCATTTTCGAACAAGACCTGTCTGGGGCTTTAGATGAATTCCGTGGTGCCAGAACAGAAAGAAATAAGGAAGACAGAGCAAGAAAGATCATTACATCATTAGATACAATTGAAAGCATGGCTAAGCCTAATGCAAAATTATCACATTTTTATAATTTTTTGCTGAACTCTTCGAAAGTATATCGATAGGCAAAAGATGAAATTGAGAAGTATACCCGTAACGTATTGTAACAAAGGCATTTTAGATATGTAACACAATATTAATTCCGGCTCCATAGATAAAAGAGCCTGATTATTTTTCATCTTTGAAAAATAATAGAATAATCATTCTTGAACAAACACAAAAACAGAAAATTAGTTAATCACCATATTAAAAAATTAGTAGTGTAATGCGCCAGGGGAACAGTTCGTTACCCCGGTAAACTGACCAATCGGCGATGACGTCAAATACATAATCGAGGTAGCTTTCTGAAGCTCAATGGGGCGTGATAGCTGAGTAGAAGGATCAGATCACGCATCCTCCCGACAACGCAGACCGTTCCGTGGCAAAGCAAAAGTTCAAAATCACCAACTGTTCCGTCTACAACAAAGCCCTTATCAACCGTTGCTCCCTCACTTTCTGACTGGACGATGAAGCGATTCATTCCTGGTATGAGTCGGCAACGCCTTCATCACGGGGAAGATCTCAGTGCTATTCTGATCCCGCTATCACCACAGTTCTGGTGATTAAACACGTATTTCGGCGGCCCCTGCGGGCTGCGCAAGGTTTTATTGATTCCATTTTTTTCCGTTGCGCTGTCCGGATTACAGCAGTTTCAGTAAGCGGCAAAGTCGGTTAATGTCAGTTTAAAAGCGCCCACCCGGGATAAAATAGCACACCGTGCTAAAGATCTTTGGGGAAGGCGAATGGAAAGTCAAAAAGCACGGCAAAGAGCGTCGCCGCATCCGGCGTAAGCTGCATCTCATCTAGCTGTTGATGGCAACACAAATGAAATTATCTGTGCAGACCTGTCGCTGAACAACGTCACGGACTCAGAAGCCTTCCCGGATCTTATCCAACAGGCTCACAGAAAAATCAGGGCAGCAACGGCAGGCGGGGCTTACGACATCCGGCTCTGTCACTATGAATTGAGGCGTAAGAAAATCAGCGCGCTTATCCCTCCCCCGAAAAGGTGCGGATTACTGGCCCGGTGAATACGCAGATTATAACCGTCGTTCGATAGCGGAAACGGCGATGTGCCGGGTAAAACAGTTGTTCGGTGGTTCACTGAGGCTGCGTGACTACGATGGTCAGGTTGCAGAGGCTATGGCCATGGTGCGAGCGCTGAATAAAATGACGAAAGCAGACATGCCTGAAAGCACAACCAGCTACGGATCCCTTACCCTAAATCTGATTTTTTCAACAAAGCCTGCATATCAGGAAAAATTTTTAGAGCCCCATCATCGATAATGGGGCACTTATAACCAGTATTGGTAATATTCCGATAGCCATCACAAAAAAACACCCACAGCAACCACTATAGTTAGTATTTTTTGCACTATCGAGCGTGATCTTCATCACATTTATTATTGTGTTTAATGCTAATAATTAGCATGCAATTTTTATATTGCTTTCGTTTGAAGCTGCATGTTTTATCTAATGCAGCATGCGTGGGATGGCTGTTTTGGAATAATTTACTATGAATAAAATATACTCTCTAAAGTATTGTCATATCACCAACACAATAAAAGTGGTTTCGGAACTGACCCGAAGAGTATGTAAAGGAAGCACCCGTAGAGGACGAAAACTCTCTGTTCTTTCCTCCCTTGTCCTGGCAACATTACTTCCTTCTGTTGGTGTTGCATCAGTAGTCAGTGGCAATATTCCTTATCAGACTTTTCGGGATTTTGCTGAAAATAAAGGCGTATTTCAGGCCGGAGCAACAAATATTCCTATTTTTAATCAAAATGGGGAGGTAATTGAACGTCTCAATAATGCGCCCATGATTGACTTCAGTAGCGTTAACGCGGGTTCAGGTGTTGCAACATTAATCAGTCCGCAATATCTGGCCAGCGTAAAACATAACGGGGGATATCAGAGCGTCAGCTTCGGTGATGGCGAGAATCAGTACAATATTGTGGATCGTAATGAACATAGCTCGCTGGATTTTCATGCCCCCAGACTGGATAAGCTTGTTACTGAAGTTGCACCGGCTACCGTAACGAGCGCATCGCAGGCTGAAATAATGGATCCATCACAATTCACAGCTTTTTATCGGACTGGCTCCGGAACCCAGTATATTCAGGAAGAGGATGGAGAGTGGCATTGGGTCTCTGGTGGATATAATTACCTGACCGGTGGAGTGCTTCCTACTGAATTTCATCGTTGGGATGATCATTCTATTCAAGTGGTACTGGGAAAGCATTTTGATTCTAATAGCCTGATCACTTTTGGGCACATGGGGGATAGTGGTTCACCATTATTTGGCTGGAATAAGTCTAAAGGGCAGTGGGAGCTGATTGGTGTTTATTCACTCATTGCTGGATGGACCACCATGATATATACACTCCCTCCCCAGGATTTTCTTTCACAGGTCTATTCAGAGGATAATGACGCTCCCGTCTTTTTTAATGCCTCATCCGGCGCCCCCCTGCAATGGAAATTTGACAGCAGCACCGGCACTGGCTCTCTGAAACAGGATTCCGATGAATATGCCATGCACGGGCAAAAAGGTTCTGACCTGAACGCAGGTAAAAATCTGACATTCCTGGGACATAATGGTCAGATTGACCTGGAAAACTCTGTCACGCAGGGTGCCGGTTCACTGACATTTACTGATGACTACACTGTCACCACTTCAAACGGAAGTACCTGGACCGGGGCCGGTATTATTGTGGACAAGGATGCCTCCGTAAACTGGCAGGTTAATGGTGTGAAAGGTGACAACCTGCATAAAATCGGCGAAGGCACCCTGGTTGTACAGGGAACCGGTGTTAATGAGGGCGGCCTGAAAGTCGGGGATGGGACCGTTGTCCTCAATCAGCAGGCTGACAGTTCAGGGCACGTTCAGGCATTCAGTAGTGTGAATATTGCCAGTGGCCGCCCGACCGTCGTGCTGGCAGATAACCGGCAGGTTAATCCGGACAATATATCCTGGGGTTACCGGGGGGGGGGTTCTGGATGTTAACGGGAATGACCTGACGTTTCACCAGATTAAGGCAGCAGATTATGGTGCCGTGCTGACAAATAACGCTGACAAACGAGCCCTCATCACGCTCAATTATGCCCTGCAGCCCGACTCAGTTAAACTGAATGACTGGTCGGATTCCCGTAATGGAGATGCTGGCTCGCTTTATAAGTACAATAATCCATATACCGGAACAACGGATTACTTCATCCTGAAACAGAACAGCTATGGTTATTTTCCTACAAACCAGACCAGCAACACCCAATGGGAGTTTGTGGGACACAACCAGAGTGATGCACAGAAACTGGTGGCTGACCGTTTCAACTCTGCCGGGTATCTGTTCCACGGGCAGCTTAAAGGTAATCTGGATGTGGAAAACCGCCTGTCGGAAGGTACTTCCGGAGCTCTGGTCATGGACGGCTCAGCGAATATGTCCGGTACATTTACTCAGGAAAACGGTCGTCTGACCATTCAGGGCCACCCGGTTATCCATGCTTCAACGTCTCAGAGTATTGCAAATACAGTCTCGTCTCTGGGCGACAATTCCGTTCTGACACAGCCCACCTCATTTACCCAGGATGACTGGGAGAACAGGACGTTCAGCTTTGGTTCGCTCGTGTTAAAAGATACAGACTTTGGTCTGGGCCGCAATGCCACACTGAACACAACCATCCAGGCAGATAACTCCAGCGTCACGCTGGGCGACAGTCGGGTATTTATCGACAAAAAAGATGGCCAGGGAACAGCATTTACCCTTGAAGAAGGCACATCTGTTGCAACTAAAGATGCAGATAAAAGTGTCTTCAACGGCACCGTCAACCTGGATAATCAGTCAGTGCTGAATATCAATGATATATTCAATGGCGGAATACAGGCGAACAACAGTACCGTGAATATCTCCTCAGACAGTGCCGTTCTGGGGAACTCAACGCTGACCAGTACCGCCCTGAATCTGAACAAGGGAGCAAATGCTCTGGCCAGTCAGAGTTTTGTTTCTGACGGTCCAGTGAATATTTCTGATGCCACCCTGAGTCTGAACAGCCGTCCTGATGAGGTATCTCACACACTTTTACCTGTATACGATTATGCCGGTTCATGGAACCTGAAGGGAGACGATGCCCGCCTGAACGTGGGGCCGTACAGTATGTTGTCAGGTAATATCAATGTTCAGGATAAAGGGACTGTCACCCTCGGAGGGGAAGGGGAACTGAGTCCTGACCTGACTCTTCAGAATCAGATGTTGTACAGCCTGTTTAACGGGTACCGCAATACCTGGAGCGGGAGCCTGAATGCACCGGATGCCACCGTCAGCATGACAGACACCCAGTGGTCGATGAACGGAAACTCCACGGCAGGAAATATGAAACTTAACCGGACAATAGTCGGTTTTAACGGGGGAACATCACCGTTCACGACACTGACAACAGATAATCTGGACGCGGTTCAGTCAGCATTTGTCATGCGTACAGACCTTAACAAGGCAGACAAA
Organism: Escherichia sp. KTE114; assembly: GCF_000407765.1. Taxonomy (NCBI): domain Bacteria; kingdom Pseudomonadati; phylum Pseudomonadota; class Gammaproteobacteria; order Enterobacterales; family Enterobacteriaceae; genus Escherichia; species Escherichia sp. KTE114. Next base: position 136,991 of record NZ_KE136622.1, read on the forward strand.
CTGGTGATAAACAAGTCGGCAACAGGTCATGACAACAGCATCTGGGTTAACTTCCTGAAAAAACCCTCTGACAAGGACACGCTTGATATTCCACTGGTCAGCGCACCTGAAGCGACAGCTGATAATCTGTTCAGGGCATCAACACGGGTTGTGGGATTCAGTGATGTCACCCCCACCCTTAGTGTCAGAAAAGAGGACGGGAAAAAAGAGTGGGTCCTCGATGGTTACCAGGTTGCACGTAACGACGGCCAGGGTAAGGCTGCCGCCACATTCATGCACATCAGCTATAACAACTTCATCACTGAAGTTAACAACCTGAACAAACGCATGGGCGATTTGAGGGATATTAACGGCGAAGCCGGTACGTGGGTGCGTCTGCTGAACGGTTCCGGCTCTGCTGATGGCGGTTTCACTGACCACTATACCCTGCTGCAGATGGGGGCTGACCGTAAGCACGAACTGGGAAGTATGGACCTGTTTACCGGCGTGATGGCCACCTACACTGACACAGATGCGTCAGCAGGCCTGTACAGCGGTAAAACAAAATCATGGGGTGGTGGTTTCTATGCCAGTGGTCTGTTCCGGTCCGGCGCTTACTTTGATTTGATTGCCAAATATATTCACAATGAAAACAAATATGACCTGAACTTTGCCGGAGCTGGTAAACAGAACTTCCGCAGCCATTCACTGTATGCAGGTGCAGAAGTCGGATACCGTTATCATCTGACAGATACGACGTTTGTTGAACCTCAGGCGGAACTGGTCTGGGGAAGACTGCAGGGCCAAACATTTAACTGGAACGACAGTGGAATGGATGTCTCAATGCGTCGTAACAGCGTTAATCCTCTGGTAGGCAGAACCGGCGTTGTTTCCGGTAAAACCTTCAGTGGTAAGGACTGGAGTCTGACAGCCCGTGCCGGCCTGCATTATGAGTTCGATCTGACGGACAGTGCTGACGTTCACCTGAAGGATGCAGCGGGAGAACATCAGATTAATGGCAGAAAAGACGGTCGTATGCTTTACGGTGTGGGGTTAAATGCCCGGTTTGGCGACAATACGCGTCTGGGGCTGGAAGTTGAACGCTCTGCATTCGGTAAATACAACACAGATGATGCGATAAACGCTAATATTCGTTATTCATTCTGATGCTGTGCCGCAAAGGGACGGCTATATGCCGCCCCTTTTATGATTGATTCATTACACCATAAACATCTTCACTCCATTTTGTTTTTTGCCACGATACTCATCACACAGTGTGTTCTATCATCTTATTTCGTGGAAAGGCTACCATCCTGGTATCTGCTACAGTGTTGTTCTGAAGCGAGCACATCATCTATTTCCCTGTATCTGAATTGCTCAGATGTGATGTTATTAAAAACGCCTCACAATTGCTTAACACTGCCGGAGTAATTTTCAACGATTAGTTTTACGGCGCAATATAGTGCCCCTCCGGCTTCCCTATCTGCTGTGAAAAATATTGTCTGTTTTATACGGTTAATGACAAGATGTAGTTGTCTTTTTCCTATTTAATATCAGGCATCATTAGCATATTGATACATATTCTGACGGTATTGCCATCGAATCACTTAAAGCAATTATGTTTTTGGCAAGGTCTCACCATGTTCTTACCATTATTTTAAATGTTATCAATAATATTTTTTCTTTGATTTTTTCGATTTGTGACAGAAAAAGAGTAGACTTCAATTATCAGATTGTGTTTTTTATATAATCACATTTCAACAATGACAGAGAAAATATATGCAACTCACTCCAAGAGAAATTGAAAAGCTCATGATTTATACGTTATCGGATGTCGCGTTTAAGCGCAAAGCCAGAGGTCTAAAACTTAATTATCCAGAGGCAATATCGATTATTACTGTGACTGCTTTGGAAGGTGCTCGCGATGGAAAAAGCGTAGAGGATGTTATGAAAGAAGCCAGTCAGGTACTGACGCAAGAAGATGTTATGGAAGGGGTGTCCGATCTCATCCCGGATGTTCAGGTTGAAGCTATTTTCACTGATGGTAGCAGGTTAGTAACGATACACAACCCCATTAACTAGTTGAAAGAAAACTGAAAAGATTGTTTACTCAAATTATTGGAGGGTATCTAATGAGCTCAGAAAATCAGGATAATAAAAATATAGAACAATATTCTCGACTTGGAGGATATGTTCTATCTAAAGAACCAATTACCTTTAATGATGATAAACCCGCTGTTAATATTAAAGTACGTAATACTGGCGACAGAGCAATTCAGGTTGGCTCACACTTTCATTTTTTTGAAGTGAATCGAGTCTTAGAGTTTAATCGTGATAAGGCATTTGGCAAAAGATTAAATATTACATCAACAACGGCAATTCGTTTTGAGCCAGGAGATGAAGTGGAAGTCAGCCTGATCCCTTTTGGTGGCAAGAAAAATTTATATGGATTTAATAATTTAGTTGATGGGTGGACTGGTGAAAACATAATATCACATAATGAAAGACCGAATAAAATTATAGCTATCCACCGGGCAAGAGAGAGAGGATATAAATTCCAAGAATAGATTATCAATGTTTTCTAGTGAAATATATTAGCTATATATCAAATATAGTAAGGATATAAAATGCCTCAGATTTCGCGGCAAGAGTACACTGGTCTTTTTGGCCCAACAACAGGGGATAAAATCCGTTTAGGAGATACAAATCTTTTTATTCAAATTGAAAAAGATTTACGTGGTTATGGCGATGAATCAGTTTATGGCGGTGGTAAGTCATTGCGAGATGGAATGGGGGCAAATAACAATCTAGTGCGTGATAATGGTGTACTTGATCTTGTCATAACTAATGTCACTATTCTTGATGCAAAATTAGGTGTTATTAAAGCAGATGTCGGAATCCGTGGTGGGAAAATCGCAGGTATTGGAAAAAGTGGAAACCCAGATGTTATGGATGGTGTTACACCTGGCATGGTTGTTGGAGTAAGCACTGACGCTATTTCTGGTGAACATCTGATTTTAACTGCTGCCGGTATTGATACCCACATCCATTTTATTTCTCCCCAACAAGCCTATCATGCATTGTCTAATGGTGTGACGACCTTTTTCGGTGGCGGAATTGGTCCAACTGACGGTTCAAATGGTACAACGGTCACACCCGGACCATGGAACATACGCCAAATACTGCGTGCGGTAGAAGAATTGCCTGTCAATGTGGGTATATTAGGCAAAGGACACTCTTATAGCCGAGAGCCTCTATTAGAACAGGCGGTTGCGGGTGCCGTCGGCTACAAAGTCCATGAAGACTGGGGAGCAACAGCAAGCGCTTTGCGCCACTCATTACGTATGGCGGATGAAATGGATATTCAGGTTTCTGTGCATACAGATAGCTTAAATGAATTCGGGTATGTGGAAGATACTATTGAGGCATTCGAAGGGAGGACAATTCATACTTTTCATACTGAAGGTGCAGGTGGTGGACATGCACCAGATATCATCAGAGTCGCCAGTCAACCTAACGTATTACCAAGTTCAACGAATCCCACCTTACCTTATGGAATCAATAGCCAGGCTGAGCTATTCGATATGATCATGGTATGTCACAACCTCAATCCTAACGTGCCAGCTGATGTCGCCTTTGCCGAAAGTCGTGTTCGTCCAGAAACTATTGCGGCAGAAAATGTTTTACATGATATGGGAGTAATTTCGATATTCTCCAGTGATTCACAGGCAATGGGACGTGTCGGCGAAAACTGGTTGCGTATTATGCAAACAGCCCATGCGATGAAAGTATCCCGGGGTAAATTGCCAGAGGATTCTGCTTATAACGATAATTTCCGGGTTCTACGCTATATTGCTAAAATAACGATTAATCCAGCTATAGCACAAGGTATCAGCCATATCTTAGGCTCTGTTGAAGTGGGCAAAATGGCCGATCTTGTACTTTGGGATCCTCGTTTTTTTGGTGCAAAACCTAAAATGGTCATTAAGGGAGGAATGATCAACTGGGCTGCTATGGGAGATCCTAATGCATCGTTGCCAACGCCACAACCGGTATTCTATCGCCCTATGTTCGGTGCAATGGGCAAAACCATGCAAGACACCTGCATTACCTTCGTTTCTCAAGCTGCATTTGATGATGGTGTAAAAGAGAAAGCAGAATTGGAAAGACAGGTTATCGCCGTTAAAAATTGTCGTGCTATCTCAAAGCGGGATTTAGTGCGCAATGATCAGACTCCACTTATTGAGGTCAATCCGGAAACTTTTGAAGTAAAAGTGGATGGCGTTCATGCCACTTGTGAACCTATTGATACTGCGACAATGAACCAGCGTTACTTCTTTGGATAATCAGAATAAGTCAGGGAAGACCTGTGTATCGCTGAATCTAATTTCGATAAGAGAGAATATCTTCATGATTTTAATCGAGCATGTGCTGGGGAATATTAAAAATGATCCCGTTTGGCAAACAAAGCTTCAAGATGCCACTATTGACCTGTTAGTGCTGGACCAACGAGAAGCCCAAAAAAGTCGCTGTCGTAAATTAACCTCTCAAGGAGTTGATCTCGGAATCTCTCTTGAGCGTAACGTGGCTCTTGCTGATGGTGATGTGCTGTTTTGGAACGACGAATTACGTATGGCTATCGTTGTTCAAATTCAGCTGCGAGATGTTATGGTCATTTCACTAAGAGAACTAAAAACATATTCGTTTGATGAGTTAATTAAAATCTGCTTTGAGTTGGGGCACGCATTAGGTAATCAACATTGGAAAGCAGTGACTAAAAACAATAAAGTCTATGTTCCACTTACCGTAGCGCCTGCCATGATGGATTCAGTGATGAAAACTCATGGTTTCCAACTTCTGCCTTATTATTTTGCTAAAGGAGCAGAAATTCTACCATTACTATCTCATTCAGAATCTCGCCTGCTATTTGGTGGTGCTGAAGATACGGATACTCATGTTCATGTTAGCCATGAGGAAAATCAATCAACAACTTCCGGTTTACATACCAAACGCATTCAATCATACAATCATGGACATTGTCATAGTGTCCATAAACACGAACATAAAGGCTAAATTGTATTAGGGGCATTTACTGTGAATGCGTCAGATCTCATCCGTATAATGCAATTTGGTGATTCCGTATTACCTGTCGGAGCATTCACTTTCTCCAATGGTGTAGAATCTGCGGTCCAAACCGGCATTATTTATGATATAGCTTCATTAAAAGGATTCGTCTTAACTGCATTAAAACAGTCTGCAAGTTGCGATGGTATCGGTCTCGTCGTGGCTCATCGTGCAGCTGTTGCTGGTAATCTTGAAAAAATAATCTGCGCGGACTGGGCAATTAATAACCGCAAGCTTAATGAAGAGAGCCGGCTGATGTCGACGCGCATGGGGAAAAAGTTAGCGGAAATGTCTGCCCATGTCATTGAACATCCATTAATAAGTTGGTGGCTGGAGCAGATCAAAAAAGGAGAGACGGCTGGAACTTATCCAGTAACTCAGGCGTTGGTTATGGCCGTGCAGGGTATTGCAGAGAGAAACGTTATCGTGATGCACCAATATGGTATAGCCATGTCTATTTTAAGCGCGGCTATGCGCCTAATGCGGGTAACCCACTTTGATACACAACGTATTTTGTTTGAGTTAACCCAGAACATAGAAACATATTGTGATATCGCCGAAGTTGGTGATATTAAACAAATGTCTTCTTATACACCAATAGTGGATGTACTTGCTGCAGTACATGTTAGCGCGCATGTAAGATTATTTAGTAACTAATAGACGAAAAACGATACATTAGTAGAAATTAATATCAAATAATATTTGAGAGGAATACACGTGAATAATCATGTTACAAGTTATGCTTCAAACAAAAAAATGGCTCGTATTGGAATTGGTGGTCCGGTTGGCTCAGGAAAAACGGCTATTATTGAGGTTATTACGCCAATTCTCATAAAAAGAGGAATTAAACCTCTCATTATAACTAATGATATCGTAACTACTGAAGATGCTAAACAGGTTAAGCGAACATTAAAAGGTATTTTAGATGAGGATAAAATCTTGGGTGTTGAAACAGGTGCCTGCCCTCATACGGCTGTGCGTGAAGATCCGAGTATGAATATTGCCGCCGTAGAAGAAATGGAAGAACGCTTTCCTGATAGCGACTTAATCATGATTGAAAGTGGAGGTGATAACCTAACATTAACTTTTAGTCCAGCATTGGCTGATTTTTATATTTATGTTATTGATGTTGCCGAAGGTGAAAAAATTCCTCGTAAAAATGGTCCCGGTTTAGTTCAGGCCGATATTTTAGTTATCAATAAGATTGATCTTGCTCCCTATGTTGGTGCAAGCCTAGAGGTTATGGAAAGCGACACTCAATTGGTTCGGGGTGGCCGCCCTTATGTTCTAACTAACTGTAAGACAGGGCAAGGTATAGAAGAATTAGTCGATATGATCATGCGTGATTTCTTATTTACCCATGTACCACCTGAAGGAGATAACGCATAATGTTGCAAAATTCTGCCCATTCACGAGAGAATCATCATACACCAGGCGCTAATGCCCCAGAGTTAGCACAATACCAGAGTGAACCAGCGCAAATGCGCAGTGGAGCTATAGGTAAAAAGGGGTATCTCAAACTTAGATTTGTAAAACGTGAACAACGCAGTGTTTTGGCGGAAATGGAACGGCGCGTTCCTTCTATGGTGCAAAAGGCATTGTACTGGGATGAAGAAATGCCAGGACTACCTTGTGTCACGATGATTTCAACATCGGGATGTATTTTACAAGGCGACCGTTTAGAGACTGACATACATGTGGAACGCGGAGCCTGTGCTCATATTACGACTCAATCTGCGACCAAAGTTCACATGATGAATGCTAACTATGCATCTCAGATACAAAAATTTATGCTTGAAGAAAACAGCTATATGGAGTTTATGCCAGATCCACTTATTCCACATCGTAACTCCCGCTTTATTACTGATACATCGATTAGTATTCACCCAACAGCGACAGCTATTTATTCTGAAGTCTTAATGTCGGGGAGGAAGTACCACCATCCTGAAGAGCGTTTTGGCTTTGATGTTTTCTCATCCAGAGTGGCTGCCTATAACTTAAGTAATAAGGAATTGTTTGTTGAGAGATATATATTAGAACCAAAATCAGAAAGTCTTGATGCTATTGGTATTATGCAACATTTTGATATTTTTGGTAATGTAATTCTATTAACACCAAAAGAGTATCATAATCGAATATTAACCCGAATACCTGCTCGATTTGATATTGAGCACCAGATAGCCTGTGGTACAACACGATTACCTAATCATTGTGGCTTAATATTTAAAGTATTGGGCGTTAACAGTGCAGTTGTAAAAGCCGAAATAAGAAAATTTTGGCGAGTTGCGCGTGAAGAAATTTTAGGCATTACATTGCCAGAGAAATTTATATGGCGTTAGGTAAAATTCATTGATCATTCCATATTATAAATTAACTCTCATGTGAGAAATTATTATATGATGAATACAAGTAAAAGCAATCCATCTTTTTGGATGAACCTTGTCGAATCTAATATATTTATTAAATTCATTGATGTTACCTTACGTGGTTATGCACAGGTTATGTTTCAAAATAATCCTTTAACTGGATTATTATTTTTTACGGCTATTTTTATCGGTGCCTATGATGAAGGTCGCTCCGTCATTGCTTATGGTAGTATATTAGGTACTGTTGTCGCAACGTTAATGGGGCTGATAGTACATGACCGTAAATCATGGCAGGTTGGTTTATATAGCTATAACGGTTGTTTAGTTGGCGTCACCCTACCCGTTTTTTTAGAAATGAGCCCGTTAGCCTGGGGATTTATCGTCCTTGGCAGTATTATTTCCGTTATATTTACAGCTTGTATTTCTAATATATTAAAAACCTGGGAGGTTACCGTATTAACTGCACCTTTTGTTTTTACCACATGGATTATCCTGCTTGCTAGCTATGCGTTCTCAAATTTGTGTAATAGCGGGCTACCTTATCCATCTCTCCCTCATCAATTTATTGTAGAATATTATAAACTGAGGAGCGATAGCTATATTTTTGATAGCCTGTTTAATGGGATTTCGCAGGTATTTCTTTTCAGTAATGTTACTAGCGGCGTTTTATTTGTTCTTGGGCTGGCTATTGAATCTTTTTGGGCTGCTGCCTTTGCTGTATGTGGAGCGTTTTCGGCTATATTTACCGCAATGGTTTTGGCGGCAAACAACCATAGTGTCCATTTGGGCCTTTACTCATTCAATGCTGTATTAACGGCAATAGCGTTAGGCTGCGCTTTTAACAATCCGAGCTGGAGAGTCCTGGTATACACATTTATTGGGGTTATTTTTACTGTAATCATGCAGGGAGCGTTAAATACGTTATTTTCTCCACTGGGCATTCCAGCATTAACGATGCCATTCGTTTTAACCTCGTGGCTTTTTCTTGTGCCTAATAAAGATATTGTGTTAACACATCGATAGTAATATTTATCACTTGTTTTTCTGTTTTATATCTATTTTCATAAAAATTCTGGAGGGCTGATATGAACAGTATTATAAAGGAAAGAACGATACATGATTCTCAAACAACAAAACGCAGAGCCATTTTTTTACTTATTGGCTTACTGGCTATGAATGGATTAGCCTGGGCATGGGTGTTTATTGATTTCAGGGGTAACTCAGTGCTTATGGGGATGGCTCTGTTAGCTTATAGTTTAGGTTTACGTCACGCCGTTGATGCCGATCATATCGCTGCTATCGATAATGTTACACGTAAACTCATGCAACATAGGAAAATTCCCATTGCCGTTGGTACTTTCTTCTCTCTAGGGCATTCCACCATTGTGATATTAGCATCATTGACTATTGCCGCAACTACTATGGTATTTAAAAATGATATGGCATGGCTTCATGAAACAGGAGGAATAATTGGTACGTTTGTTTCATCTGCCTTTTTGTTACTCTTCGCATTTCTTAACTTAACGCTCCTTATTTCAGTATATAAACGTTTTAAACTGCTTAAGACTGGACATAAATATAAAGATGAGGATTTAGATCTTTTTGTTGTGAACCAAGGGGGATTACTAGCTCGAGCGTTCAGACGTTTATTTAATTTAGTTAACAAAAGTTGGCATATGTATCTGGTTGGGTTTTTGTTTGGCTTGGGTTTTGATACGGCCACTGAGATTGGTGTGTTGGGAATTGCGGCAGCTAATGCAACAAATGGTATGAGCTTATGGGCTATCATGGTTTTCCCTTTTTTATTTACGGTTGGAATGGCTTTGATCGACTCACTAGATAACTTTGTGATGATTGGAGCATATGGCTGGGCATTATCTAATCCGGTAAAAAAACTCTACTACAATATGACAGTAACTGCAGCCTCCGTTATTGTTGCCTTTTTTATCGGTGGTATTGAAGCGTTGGAGCTTATTGCTGAAAAAATGAATTTAAGTAGTGGTATTTGGACCGTAATTAATCGTCTGAGTAATAACCTTGGCGAAGTCGGCTACTGGGTTATCGGGATCTTCATTCTGTGTTGGATATTCTCAGCGGCAATTTACCATTTTCGTGGTTATGATAGCTTACACATTCACCGCTAAGGCTGAGGGGGCAGCCGTTAAGTATCACGATTATGAAGAATCCTACGAGCTCCATCTTAGATATTTACAGATTTCCGTTTGTCAAATGGAATTCATATAGTGAAGAAAAAATGACACATTATGAAAAGCGATTTTTCTACCACTTATAATCTGTTGACAGCCATATAAGATATCCTGATTAATAACTGTTACTTACCTCCCCTATAAACAAAACTGTAACTAGACTGGCCCCCTGAATATCCAGACAACCAGTATCACTTATTTAAGTGATAGTCTTAATACTAGTTTTTAGACTAGTCATTGGAGAACAGATGATTGATGTCTTAGGGCTGGAGAAACGCAGACGGCGTACCACACAGGAAAAGATCGCAATTGTTCAGCAGAGCTTTGAACCGGGGATGACGGTCTCCCTCGTTGCCCGGCAACATGGTGTAGCAGCCAGCCAGTTATTTCTCTGGCGTAAGCAATACCAGGAAGGAAGTCTTACTGCTGTGGCCGCCGGAGAACAGGTTGTTCCTGCCTCTGAACTTGCTGCCGCCATGAAGCAGATTAAAGAACTCCAGCGCCTGCTCGGCAAGAAAACGATGGAAAATGAACTCCTCAAAGAAGCCGTTGAATATGGACGGGCAAAAAAGTGGATAGCGCACGCGCCCTTATTGCCCGGGGATGGGGAGTAAGCTTAGTCAGCCGTTGTCTCCGGGTGTCGCGTGCGCAGTTGCACGTCATTCTCAGACGAACCGATGACTGGAAGGATGGCCGCCGCAGTCGTCACACTGATGATACGGATGTGCTTCTCCGTATACACCATGTTATCGGAGAGCTGCCCACGTATGGTTATCGTCGGGTATGGGCGCTGCTTCGCAGACAGGCAGAACTTGATGGTATGCCTGCGATCAATGCCAAACGTGTTTACCGGATCATGCGCCAGAATGCGCTGTTGCTTGAGCGAAAACCTGCTGTACCGCCATCGAAACGGGCACATACAGGCAGAGTGGCCGTGAAAGAAAGCAATCAGCGATGGTGCTCTGACGGGTTCGAGTTCTGCTGTGATAACGGAGAGAGACTGCGTGTCACGTTCGCGCTGGACTGCTGTGATCGTGAGGCACTGCACTGGGCGGTGACTACCGGCGGCTTCAACAGTGAAACAGTACAGGACGTCATGCTGGGAGCGGTGGAACGCCGCTTCGGCAACGATCTTCCGTCGTCTCCAGTGGAGTGACTGACGGATAATGGTTCATGCTACCGGGCTAATGAAACACGCCAGTTCGCCCGGATGTTGGGACTTGAACCGAAGAACACGGCGGTGCGGAGTCCAGAGAGTAACGGAATAGCAGAGAGCTTCGTGAAAACGATAAAGCGAGACTACATCAGTATCATGCCCAAACCAGACGGGTTAACGGCAGCAAAGAACCTTGCAGAGGCGTTCGAGCATTATAACGAATGGCATCCGCATAGTGCGCTGGGTTATCGCTCGCCACGGGAATATCTGCGGCAGCGGGCCTGTCATGAGTTAAGTGATAACAGATGTCTGGAAATATAGGGGCAAATCCACATCCCGCGCATGCTGCATTAGAAAAACATGCAGCTTCAAACGAAAGCAACATAAAAATTGCATGCTAATTATTAGCATTAAATACAATACTAAATATGACAAAGATCACATTTTGAAACTCAAAAAACTACCAATTATGGTTGGTGCAATGTGTTTTTTCTATAAAATTCAAAGTCACTGCTAATGAGTGGTGTTTATAAAAACATCCCATCATCAGCGATATTTAATAAATATCTCGAATAAACGAAAGCAGTAATCTAATCTGAAACCAAGGTGCAGAAGCAATCATACCGGAACGGAAAAATCCGGTGGAACGAAAAGGATGCATTTATGCGAGGACATATTCGCAGAGTAAATAACAAACTAATATTGGCAGATCTGCTATGATTAATGCAAAGCCAAAACATTTCACAAAAGCAGAATTCAACAACAAGGGATATCAAATAACGGAAAGTGTATTAAAATCAGATCTGTGATATTATAATAAAATAAAACAGCACAGCCGAGGTATTTATGGGAAAACATCAGGAAGAAAGGAAAACTCCCGTCATTGTGGTGAAAAAACGTCGAACTTTTTCGCCACCGCCTTTATCCGAACAAACAGATATTATCGCACCTGTATTCACTGAACAGACGACAGAATCAACATCCGCCGGAATAAATTCATCTGCCGTCGAAAAACATATCCCTGAAGCGCCAGCCAGGAAGAAGAAAAAGAAAAAACACCATTTCCCACGTCCCGCCCACTGGACCCGAGAGTATACTCACGAGTGCGTAGAAAAAATAAAGGCCCTGTTTCCTCATCTTCGTGCTGAAGGCGGTGGATTTATTCCCCTGAAAATTGGCATAAACAATGATATTTCGGCATTTCTGGCAGAACCCCCGGAGACAGAACTGTCCATGGATGAATGGCTCTGTGCAGTATCCTGCATCACCTCCCGCCGCGTATATCTGCAGCGGACAGTTGTCGCCGGCGTCCCACGTTATGGCCTGGATGGTCACCCTGAAGGACAGGTCTCAGAATCTGAAGCGCAGAGTGCCGGTCGCAGACTGGCGATATTAGAACAAAAGTGGATCAGGATGAAGGCACAGCAGGAGAGTATTTCTGAGCAATAAACACTCCTGATAACAGCAGAACATTATGTATCAGAAAAATGGGAAGAGAATGTTATGCGTAATTCAGCGGCGGAGAAGATTTTATTCATCTTGAATAAACATGAGCGGGCATGCAAAGTCAATAACCACCTGACCAACAGTAGCGCCGGAAGCAGTATTATAAAATCATGTATAGAGTTGCGTGACGACATAATAAGTTTTCAATATGTTCTTTAGCCGATTATTCCAGTGATACAGTTTTTTGATACTGCACGCATGGGCATAGTGAGTGTGTCGATGCTAGCTTTATCCTGTCCTGGCTGGCCAGCATGGTCCAGAATGAGACTGTAATAAAAATTGTGTAATTGCCTGTTTTTGATATGTTCACTCCAACAACGGAGACAGGCAAACGATGGACGAAAAGAAACTTAAAGCCCTTGCGGCTGAACTGGCCAAAGGCCTTAAAACCGAAGCCGACCTCAACCAGTTTTCACGCATGTTGACAAAGCTTACCGTCGAAACGGCGCTCAATGCAGAACTGACTGACCATCTCTGTCATGAGAAAAATGCTCCTAAATCAGGCTCTAATACCCGTAATGGCTACTCGTCAAAAACGGTATTGTGCGATGATGGCGAGATCGAACTTAACACGCCGCGTGACCGTGAAAATACCTTCGAACCGCAACTAATTAAGAAGCATCAGACACGCATCACCCAGATGGACAGCCAGATTTTGTCCCTGTATGCCAAAGGCATGACTACGCGGGAAATCGTTGCCACGTTCAAAGAAATGTACGACGCCGATGTCTCGCCCACGCTGATATCCAAAGTGACCGATGCGGTTAAAGAACAGGTCTCTGAATGGCAAAATCGACCGTTGGATGCACTGTATCCCATTGTTTATCTTGACTGTATTGTGGTTAAGGTTCGTCACGGCGGGAGTGTCATTAACAAAGCGGTGTTCCTCGCGCTGGGCATCAATACCGACGGTCAGAAAGAGCTGCTGGGTATGTGGCTGGCAGAAAATGAAGGTGCAAAGTTCTGGCTGGGTGTACTGACTGAGCTGAAAAATCGTGGCCTTCTGGACATCCTGATTGCCTGCGTGGACGGCCTGAAAGGCTTCCCGGAAGCGATAAATAGCGTGTACCCGCAGACGCATATTCAGCTCTGCATCATCCATATGGTGCGCAACAGCCTGAAATTCGTGTCGTGGAAGGATTACAAAGCCGTCACCAGCGGGCTGAAAGCGGTATATCAGGCCCCGACAGAGGAAGCGGCGTTGATGGCGTTGGATAAGTTTGCAGGCGTCTGGGATGAAAAATACCCGCAAATCAGCAAGAGCTGGCGCACACACTGGGAAAATCTCAACACCTTCTTCGGTTACCCACCGGATATCCGCAAGGCCATCTACACGACGAATGCCATCGAATCGCTGAACAGCGTCATTCGGCAGGCGATAAAGAAGCGCAAGGTGTTCCCAACGGACGACTCGGTGCGAAAAGTGATTTATCTGGCGATACAGTCGGCGTCAAAAAAATGGAGTATGCCAATCCAGAACAGGCGGCTGGCAATGAGCCGTTTTATTATCGAGTTTGGTGACCGCCTTAGCGAGCACCTTTAATACGGCGGCAGTTACACAGAATTATTTACAGGGTCCTTTCTCTCGCACTATGAACATGCAACGATATAAAACACTCTTGAATCTTAATACAATCAGATTTTTAGCCATTATGTTGATGCTCCTCTGAATTAAGATTTTTTGAAATGATTCTAAACAGAAGGATAAATACGAAACATCTGTATTTATCCTTCTATATATTTTTATAAGATCAATCACTCAACTCTATCGCTGCAATAGAATTTGGTGACTTATTAGTCCAGGCACAAAGTTTGCTGATTTTAACTCCAGTAAAATAGGCAGCTCTTAACGTATCTTTCATTCTCTCTAATGGTTTTTTTTGTGACTCTATATGCTGAGGCCCCAGTGTCTCCACTTGAAATGTTTGATCATTGCTAAATACAACAATAACAATTTCTCTGTTACCTGCCAAAGACTCTGTATATGTTTTAATTTCTTCATCTAAATCGTAAACCTTGGTGTTTTGGTATTCATTACATAGTTCAGTTATATTATGAGGTGTTGCTTTTACATATAATGGAAGCGCGAACAAAGAATATAATACCGGTCTGTAAATTTTAATTTTCATATATCACATAATTCTCATTAATTGCTGGATAATATTATGTTTTATTACAGATCTTCCCCTGAAGATGAAAAAGTTAATCCTACTCCAAGGCAAGAAAATCGATTTGTTAATGAGTTCCAACTCCCTCCTCTTCTCATAACCCTAACCCCTTCTATATCATTTCTTGATGGACCAATATCGGATTCAGTGACAGGTCTTTCTAAATAACGAGATAAACGTTCTATATAATCATAATTACTACCGTTTAGCATAATTGATGGCGGCTGATTCAAAAGTCTGCAACGAGCAATTTCCTGTCCAACACCATGCGGGAAATATGTTCCACTTTCATTATTGTGTAACAGACCAAGAATATGACCTATCTCATGCTTTATAGTAATTCTTAATTTTAGTTTTATGTATTCTTCCGGAGTCATGTTAGCAGAAATTGCTCTTCTTAATTTTAACTTCTCATAATTATTCATAATAAGTTTATTAAATGACCCTATATCTATTCGTAATCTGGAATTTCCTGATAAATCAAATATTGTACTCCCCAACGAACCATCAGCATAATTAGTTGTACTGAATAGGACTATTCGTGTTTCTGCTCCGGGGCTGAAAACCTGTTGAACTCTTATTCCTGCAGGAGACCACTCCTCAAACGCTTCTCTGACATAATCTGCGTAGTTAATAGTAACTTGTGTACGCTCTCCAGTAGCATTTATTGCATTAATAGTAATATATTCTTCTGGTACGCTATAATTTATTATTGGTCCATATATTGACGTAATGTTATATAGTTGGCCGTCATGATCCGCATAACCAACCACTTTTTTTTCTTCGTTCGGCGTTCTCTCTGCCTGTGTAATCACAGGGATAAAAAACAGAGATATAATCAACATTGTTATTTTATGTTTCGTGCCCCTGATTTGTTGAAATTTTATTTTTTTGTTAAAAAGGCGTGCAATCATGTTTATGCGCTCCAACAAGTAGTAGTTGCTCTGTTTATTTCTTATTTTCTGTTGCAGAAGATAATATTTTTATATCTTGTAAAAATGTAAGCAAGTATATTAACGTGATATACATCACAAAAACAAACCGGGAGAGCATCTCTTATACTATAACCACAAAAACACAGTAACGTATTTAATATATTGATTTCTGTTATTGCAAGTTACAGCATTGCTTAATAAATGAACCAATCACTACATTACCCGGAACTCTTTCCTGGTAAAATAAGCACAGTTATCCGGAATATCCCCCATAATAAAAGACATGGCTCTAATTTTACGTTAAGCTCGATAATACATCATATATAACGATTCAGATATCGTCACCAGGATATGCCGCGTCAGCGGCATGGAAGGCGGCACTCCGTTGTTGCATATGATACCGGAGTAAAACCGCCGAAGCCCGGCGTAAGCCGGTACTGATTGATAGATTTCACCTTACCCATCCCTGGCCCTGCCAAGCCATATCCGCTTTCAGCTATGATAGAGCTTTTGTGCGCGGTCGGAGTGGTCCCGACAAGGGTTTACCCGCAGTCGGGGCGTATCTCCGCGTTAGCGGGCCGTGAGGGCCGCTTACGAGCGTGTACTCAATACGTCCAGCCAGAATACTGACAGCTATAAGATTGTTTAGTTACAACATTCATAATTAAAAGCGATGTTGTTCCCGCCCTTTGGGCGGGGCGGCCTCGCTTTTCAGTTATGAGAGGTGGGCACGGTGCTGCGTTTGTGTGGTGTTTTTTATTCCTGATGTCTTTTTGCTGTGGTTTCAGAACTGTGAGGTTCGGGGCCCGCGCGTCAGCGTGGGAGGTGCTTTTAAGTTCTGAGCGGCGCGGCCTTGGCCGCTGCAAGCGAAGGCCTCTTTGTATTTGTTCACAGTGGTTTCAGAGATAAAGACTTTCCCTGCGGCGAAGCAACGCAGGGGATTAAATAATGGGGTTAAGAATATATTGCAGGTTTGCTGTTTCAGGTTTGCTGCTTCTTAAAGTTCTTTGTTTGCGGATTTATGTGGATAACTGAAACAACGTGGCCACGTTCTGATGACTGATGCGTGGTTTTATGGGCAGATATGCCCCTCTGAGGGGATTTAAGGTGATTACTGCGGATTTTGGACTGAGCGGAACCAGCGCCGAAAGCCCCGGAGGGGCTGGCGATGATTCAGTGCTGAGGGAATGATGCTGTCTAGTGCGGTGGCGGGGCAGCCAGCGTCAGCTCAAGCTGACGCAACTCCCTGATGGCCAGTCGCTTCAGATGGTCATCGGAACAGAAATAGGCTTCATCTGGCGGCAGACGCTTCCGGAGATACTCTGCCATCTCATGAATCTGCTGGTCGGCAGGCAGTTTCTTCAGACGTCTGGCGCGCTTACTGGCTGCTGCTTTCGCACGACGGTGTTTCAGCGCATCCTGACTGCGCTGCAGATACCAGCGTTTTCTGGCCGCATGTACGGAGATATCTTCATCCTCACGCAGAACACCTTCCCGAATGAGCTGCTGGCGGATTTCACTTTCACGCAGTCGTTTCTGCTGCTGTTCGTGAAGTTTTACCATGTCGACGCCCAGCATCTGCCAGCCTGCCTGTGTTATCCAGACGTAACGTGGCAGACGCTGGCGGGTTTCACGGTCCCACAGGGTTTCCTCAGAAATACCCAGCACACCAAAACGTACCTGTTCGGCCAGCAAACGGGAAAGGCGGGAGACCGTCACTTCCAGTTCCGGAATAACCTTCCCCTTGCTGTCTTTCGGACTGATTTCTCTGGCCAGACGGGAAACACTCATGCCTACGGTATGTGTGCCCGCATCACTGAAGCTGACCAGAACCGGCCAGATGGCATCGAGGAGGCGTTGTTTTTCCGGACGGAAAGCATATTTGCGACCGGCATACGTTCGTTTCTGCACGTAAAAAGGATGCAGAGACATGTGCATGCGCAGGCTCTGCTCGCCGGTCACCGGGTCCTTTTTCACCAGACGGTTGTAAGCGTGCCCGAGCTGCCCGCTCAGCGCCTTATAGCGCTCAGGACGATACCAGGACGGATTTTCGCATTTGGGTTTGGTGGAGTGCTCACCACGACGACGCTTCGTGCGCTTCCTTTCCGGTTCAACCAGGAAAGTGGTCGCCCTTCCCGCTTCATAGTCTTCCCAGAAACGGATCTGCTCTTCGGGTGCTAACTGACTCCAGTGTACTGCGTTATATGGAGTATTCTTCAGATCTGCCACAAGCTGTCGCTTATGGCGGAGCGATTGTGCCGTGTATTTATACACTGCACAGGGTTGAATCTCTGGTACGGTTTCATTATACTTTACCCGTATTCTGTGAGGCCCCCACTATCTTTCTGCGTCCCACCAAGTTCGTCGAAAGATTGTGGGGGTTTTCCTTTTATGGCTTCCGGAACATCTTCAGTCTTCTGACTTACTGCCCGTACATGCCATCTCTCCTGAATGCCTTATGGCGCATTCTGCCGTCCGGCTTTCGCCGCTTTGCTCCACAGAGTGCCCCCTCTGCACAGCTAATAACAGCCGAAATATACCCGCTTTACGTTAATTTGAAAAGCATTACAACGATCTCTTCTCTTCCAGTGCCTCCTCACCGATACCTCTAATGAGTTAATCCTGACCTGCGTCAAAAAAATAAAATCTATTTTTAAAAGCAGATTTTTCTGCTTTAGATCCTTCTTTTGGATTAAAAGATCGACTTTTGTTCTACTCACGATCATTTATCTTACAACCGATCCACCAACAGAACAACACTCCATTTCAAGACAATTAAACGATATAAAAAACCTTTAAAAAATCATTTTGTAGATCATTCTATCGCAAACAGAATGATTCTTAGATAATAAAACCACTTATTACACAACCCGCCAATTGTGTAACAACAGCCTCTACAAGAGCATATTTGTTCATATGTTCGTCAGCGCTGCGGATTGTCTGGACGAGGGTCAGACACCGTTTCGTGCATACGGACCAGCATGTTCGAACGCCACAAAGCAGAAGCATCATGCCTGGATCGCTTCGGCGCGGAGCGTTAAGTTCTGACGCTTTTTGTATGTTTTTTAAGCTGCTAGTTGACTCGGTACGTTATACTAAGTCCCCTTTACTGGTCACAGGCAAAACTGTGATCGGGCGTAGGAACCCGTGTAGTCATCGTCGGCGCAGAAGTTAATTTCTTCATTTGGCGTCGTTTTTTGCCATACCATAAAGACAGGAATTCGTATTTCTTGTCGTCTTCTATGGTAGCTCAGGCGGGGCAGGCATTAGCCTGGCCGGTTTCCGATGACGCCGGTATTCCTACCCCCGTCTGGGCTATCACCAATGAGCGTAGGAACTCGGTGATAGCGTTTTAAGTTGTCATCGGAGACTGTTACTATGTCACCTCAAATGATACAGAAACTCCCGGCCATCACTCTGTTGGAAGGTATGTTTCCCGAGCTATCAACAACCCAGCTTAAAGTCTGCGTTTTTTACGCAATGGGTGTTCCTTACGACGCCATTGCTCAGAACTGTCGGCTTTCGGTACGAACCTACCTGAAGCGAAGCCTGAAGAAATTAAATCTGGAAGGATATGATGCACTTCGCTCTGCTGTGCTGATGCGAACTTTCGTTTTCATGATTAACAATACAGCTAAAGAAAACGAAAAAATGTGAACAGGTGTCCCCATTAAAGGGGACACTTTCATGGAAATTGCATTTTGCACTTTACAGGCGATCCAAAATTGATAAACATAAACACCAAGCACAAGTTACTTTAATAAAGCAAATCACTTCAGACGGTGTCCCAGTTATTTATATCTGGCTCATGCCAGATATATGGCGACCTTACTCTGAACTGACGTGCTGATGTTTTATTTCGCGTATCACAATACTGTGCCACTGTATTGCTGATATTAGTGCTTAGCCGTTCTTTATCTGTGAGTTCGCCAAATCACCGATACAGAACGTACTAGAGTCTGCTGGTTATATGCCTGTCAGAACTGCAGTTTATCCAGATATGGGCTGGACACTGCTTCAGACATATGATTTAGCATATTCGCCTGACATCGCAAAATCGTCTATCATGGATCGGTTTTGCGCGGAGCGTTGAACTTCGTGAATATAGAACACCTGAATAACCGGAACTGGTATCTTGCGCAATATAATACAGCCGGCAAAAACAGAGAATCTTTATTCTCATGGCTGAATGAGCAAAACGTCGTACCATGGACTCCATTAATAACAAGAAAGATAAGACGGGCAGACTCCAGGTGCTGTTACCGTGAAAGAATATTCGCTATTTTTCCAGGGTACTTTTTTATTCTGGCTAATTTTGACATTCAACCAGTATCGGCATTACGTCGACATAGCGCCTTCATTGATTTCGTGAAGTTTGGCGGTGAAATAAAACCCGTCAATAAAGATATTGTTGATGGATTAATGAAGATTTACCCGAACCCTGTGCTAAATCCGGGATCCAGGGAAGAGCTGAATGCGGCTTCCAGCATATGGCTGACAAAAGCACAATATCAGTATCTCCTCAGAATGGAAAATACTCTCCAGCCTGAGTCGAGGATACCCCTGCTCCTAGAACTGGTATCAAATGCCGAACATCACGGCTTTATGGAGCGCCTTATAAACATCCCATAGCCAGTATTTCCCGGCCTTCGGGCCGGGCTTTTTTCAATTCAAGAGAATATTCTGGAGTGAAGCCTGCACGAAGCCATCCCCACCATGGACTCCCCCTGTCTTTTGATGGAACCGTGTATTTCTTAATGGCGAAAGAAATAAAAGGCTTCACCCCAGAGTATTGATTCATTTTATCAAAGGCCGGCTCGTGCCATCACGTGTGGCGGAGAGAACGGATGTAAGTATGCGGTTAACGCAGGACTAAATGATTTTAATCAGACGGCTAAATCCTCGACTTCACTGATGACAGAATCAGCTAAAACCGCCAGTGGTAATTACACTGTCACGGTATCCAATGGCAGCGGTATCTGTGGAACTGCCAGCCTGTCAGTAGAAGGAAACGGAACAACAGATCAGTCAACGATTGGAAAATTCTTTAATCCCTTCAGTAAAAACGAGTACAGCGGTGTTATCTCAGCACAACGTGCAGCCATGGATAATATGATTAGCGACAT
>NZ_KE136622.1:158927-159800 GCF_000407765.1 Escherichia sp. KTE114
GTGCAGCCATGGATAATATGATTAGCGACATGGACAACGCTGCCAGTGAGTTTGTGACAACATTTCTGGAAAAAAGAAATTCTGGCAACGGAACACTGCCTGATATCGAGACACGAATTCAGAAAGCAGCCAACGAATACGAACGTGCTGTGCAAAAATCGCTACAAATTTTTAACATGAGATCTCTTTTTGTTAAAGGGCAGGAAGCGGTAACACCCTGCCCTTAGTTACGTTTCCGGGCTTATCAGTCGACAAGTTCCCGGATCAGTTCCAGAACAGCAATCTGCGCGTTTGCAACGGCAACTACTGCCCTGAGAACGATGATTAACAGATTAATCATCCGCTTCTCCATCACTGGAGGAAATCACCGTTGCTTACTCTTACATTGCCTGTCACAACGGCACTTTCAGTGTTAGTTGAAAAGAGACTTCCTCCTGCCAGAGCACTGAACACAGCACCACCTGTTTGTTCAGCCAGGACTTAAAATCTTGCATCCATAGTCCCGATGGATATCACGGCAGAAGTGTCACCAGACAGAGCTAACCTGCGGATTATAAGGGTGGTTGCTATCAAATGAACAGCTCGCTATTATAAGAATGTTAGTTGAAAAGAGATTTCCTCCGGTCAGGGCCACCAACTCTGTAACGGAACAGTAAAAAAACCGACCTCACCAGTCGGTTTTTTTACATCTGTTGTTTCTCAAAATCCGCCCGACATGCCCGTCACACCGGGGAAACTCATGCTCTGAATCAAAACCAACCATCTCAACTTTGCCGTATCCTGAAAAAACTGGCACATTCAGTTCGATAACTACCCATAAATACAGAGAGAAAATCCGATGTCAGAAAAGTGGAGTAAAGAATTCGACTCTTG
>NZ_KE136623.1:0-4332 GCF_000407765.1 Escherichia sp. KTE114
AATCTCCTGCCCTGCTGGGCTATTGTGAGAGGGGCCATTCCCCTTTCGATGAAATAATAATACGACTTTTAAGTCGTATTTGCAAGTTTTCTCCCGTTTTTTTACTCGATAAGTGATTGTTATCACGTTTTTTAATCCGCGTAAGCGGATGGAAGGGGCGAACGAAAATACCAGGGCAGCACAGGAGCCACATCGCCCCGAAGCGCGGCGCAGCCGCTGACGAACGTACCAGGGTGCACAGGCCATCCCTTCACCCTGCAAAGCCCAACTGACCAGCAGGCCATGATTATGCTGATTTGCGCCGCAGAATGCCGCAGTTAGCGCGAGCGCCAGCGAGTTTACCCCGCCCTGGTGCATTGCAGCATGGCGGGGCGCTGTACTGCGCGTGTGAGCGTCAGCGAACTACGGGCGCAACTCCAGGTACTAATATAAAACCATCACAGGTCATTTTATTTTGACTCCCTTTTGCAGAGCACGTATTCAGGATGTTCTCCTGCAAGTAACAAAAGAAACTCAAACTCAACCAGTGACAGACTTTGACTGTTTTGAGTATTAACTTCCTCTTTTTTCTGCCAGGTTCTTAGCCCAACACCATAAATATGACTGCATTCCTTTTGTGTTAATCCTGCTTTTAAACGTAATTTTTTTACATTTTCAGGTGTATTATCGGGTTTCATTTAACATAAACTCCTTAATTAAATTCTTAACTGGCGTCTCATCGTCTTCCCTTAATCCGGCACACGTAAAATCAATATGTTGTAATTCATTCTCATTCAGTACGGCATCATACAATGTAATTTTCGTAGTTTTGTTCCCGATTTTAACATTTGTTCTGGCTTTTATCCTTTTTGTAAGCCTGTAATTGTCACCTTCTTTTTCAAGAAAATAAGTCACATCACCTTTATTTTTTCTCATAACTGTTTCAAATACCCTGTAATTTTAACAAGTTGATCTATACTCAAGCCCCGAATCTGTAAATCATAACTGTCGCCCTGTTCGGTGACTTTACCGTTCAATCCGTTTTCAGCTTTAAAGCCTGTCAATGCCCCATACCAGCTTTCAAGCTGGACAAGTTGCGATAACATACCTTTCAGGATCAGAATTTCGTCCTTTTTTTCCACCTGGTGTTTCTCATACTCAATCGCCTGTAACACCTCCTGCGAAGCATTTACCAGAATTTTTCGCTCGATATCGGCTGCAATATCAACGGGATTCCGTTTTCTGGATAACGTGCAAACATGATGCGGACTACGCCAGGAGCGACTATCCACACTCCCCACAACAGAAAACCGGTCTTTTTCCATCCGAATATGCACAGAGTAATTTTTAAACTGCGGTGACGTCAGTTTTATACGAGACGAACAATCATCAAGTTTGTTCACGCGCCAGCCGTTCCCCAGGATACGGCAGACAACTTCAAAGACAGGGTGATATTGTTCAAAAAAAGAGTTCATCTGTTTCCCTTTTTGCTACGTAGCTGCTGTTCCCGTCTTTTTGGGTTCGATGCCCCAAAAGACGGGCTGGCTATAATATCGGGGGCTTCTCGCCCCCGTTCTGGTTACGCTCTGGTTTCCACGCGTTGCCACCCTGTCGCCCTGCGCTGTCCGGTTGTACCGTATTTTGCGCGGATTTCTTCTATCGTGTGTTCTTCACGATTCCAGTAACTTTTATGTTCGTCTGGACGATAAAACCATTGTTTTTTCTTTGCCGCCCATTTACACCCGATTTCTTTTAAAGTTTCCTTATGTGTAATGGTTTCTCCACTAATCCAGACCCAGTTACCTATCACTTCAAATACCAGACCAGATAAACCAGAAAGAACGTTTAATACTTTTTCCAGGTCATCACCGTAATTATATCGTGCATGTTCATCAGTGCTCTGGAACTGATTTATTTTATCAATATTTGCCATCAATACATCAAAAGCTGCATTTACCGCTTTCATCAGTTCAGCCCCTAACGGGTTACGATCTGGATGATATTTTAAAGCGGCTTTTCTGTATGCTGCTTTGATATCTTTTTCAGTTAATTCGCCGGATAATCCAAAAACGTTTAATGCTTCCTGGATATTCATTTTTTTAATCTCCTGCCCTGCTGGGCTATTGTGAGAGGGGCCATTCCCCTTTCGATGAAATAATAATACGACTTTTAAGTCGTATTTGCAAGTTTTCTCCCGTTTTTTTACTCGATAAGTGATTGTTATCACGTTTTTTAATCCGCGTAAGCGGATGGAAGGGGCGAACGAAAATACCAGGGCAGCACAGGAGCCACATCGCCCCGAAGCGCGGCGCAGCCGCTGACGAACGTACCAGGGTGCACAGGCCATCCCTTCACCCTGCAAAGCCCAACTGACCAGCAGGCCATGATTATGCTGATTTGCGCCGCAGAATGCCGCAGTTAGCGCGAGCGCCAGCGAGTTTACCCCGCCCTGGTGCATTGCAGCATGGCGGGGCGCTGTACTGCGCGTGTGAGCGTCAGCGAACTACGGGCGCAACGCGCCAGAATCTGCTCTATGTTAATGCTAATGTATGCATACATTAGCATTAACACACGCATCTATCACATCGTCTTTAAATGTGTATTAATACACACCGTTAAACTATTGCCAGTACGCAATTGTACGATTTGCCGATTAAATACCGGTGAACGTCGGGCGGGATAACTGCGGTTTTGATGGCATGGAAATTCCCCCGCTTAGGGGGAACTGGAGAGATTAGTGGCTGGATTTACTGAGAGTGAACTGTAATCCGGCTACCGATGTAAGTTGTGCAAGCGTTGTGATGGTCGGGTTACCGTTGGGGGATAATGCGCGGTAAATACTCTGACGGGCAAGGCCAGATTTCCTGGCAGCTTCGGAAATCCCCCCTCGCGCCTCGATTACCTGACGTAGCGCAACAAGAAAACCACCTAAACCACCAGGCTCGTTTATTTCTTCCAGGGCATTAGCAAGATAAGCGTTTGCATAATCAGGATCTGCGCGCAATTCTTCAATCATGGCGGCATTGTGATCAACGGATGCCGGATAATCATTTTTCTGCGACTTCACATTTTTGGTGGCTGTCATTTTTTTGACCTCTTTTTAAAATCTTGCAGATAACTAACGGCTTTATCTAAATCGGCTGTCTGAGTTTTTTTATTCCCTCCAATGAGCAGAAGAATTATTTCGCCATCTTCGATTGAATAATAAACCCTGTAACCAGGACCGTAATCAACCCGTAATTCCCATACACCGTCCCTTTCGAATTTATGATCTCCAAAATTTCCGCCCATAGCGCGGGCAATTCTGGAATCCACCTTTAACGCTGCGGTCTGGTCTTTACGTCTTAATTTTTTCATCCAGTCGGTGTACGGAACCTCACCGTTTTCTGTCTGATATCGTTTCGCCGTGTAAGGCATCTTGCCGCCCTCATTCCCTTAACCTGTGTACATTGTCTCTTATAAGTGACACTAGATCAAGAAAAATGTCTCTTTAAAGTGACAAACCTTAGCTTTCTGGAAGGTTCTGTAACGCATTCTGAGCATTTTTTCCGTTTCATTGTACTTAGCCCTAGTCTTAACAGCGTTTAACGCCTCTCAACGCTTTTTAGCAGCCTTGTTGCTGTGATCTGTTGTCATGAT
Source organism: Escherichia sp. KTE114 (assembly GCF_000407765.1). Classification (NCBI taxonomy): domain Bacteria; kingdom Pseudomonadati; phylum Pseudomonadota; class Gammaproteobacteria; order Enterobacterales; family Enterobacteriaceae; genus Escherichia; species Escherichia sp. KTE114. Next base: position 3,619 of record NZ_KE136623.1, read on the forward strand.
CCGGATAGTAGTTAAATCTTGATCAAAATTTCTTCAAGGCAACGTGTGTTTTGTGAATACCCCTTAAAACGCGCTGTATCGCGTTTTAAGCGATTTTTTCATTTCGCATGGTTTTCCTCATGGTTGTATCGAACGAAGCGGCAGAGCGCGATTCAGGGCTTCTTAGTGGAAGATCCAAAAAGGATCAAATAACGGATCATATGATCTGAATCTCTCTGGTTTTGAGAAAGGAGATACCGCTCGCCGCAGCCGAACGGCAGGAGCGTAGCGACTGAGTGAGCGAGGAAGCGGAATTTTTGCGATGTGACATTAGGATCAGTACGCACGAATATTATATTTATTTCAATAAGTTAAAGTTAACGAGGGACAAATTTATGGTCTTGAAAATTGAGATTCATAAGGCATCAAATATTTTTTTGATGATTTTAAGTTATTGAAAGTTATGAGTTTTAATGATTGATGATGTTTGTTTTAGCTTGCGGGTAATAATCATCGGGGGACAGATTTATGGTAAGGAACCATCATCGTTGCTGGTTTCGTTGAGTTATCCACAGTTCCTGAATATTCGCACGCATTAAAAGCCTTATCTTTTCTTGTTTTTCTTAAAAACTTAAAAACTTAGAGTAGCTCTAATTTATTGATTTTAAGCGTGTTTTTTGTCTAAACATGAGAGCTTCCTCGGTTAAACATGATAACTTCCTCGGTTAAACATGA
>NZ_KE136624.1:0-395 GCF_000407765.1 Escherichia sp. KTE114
CGGCTGCTAGATCGTATGCAGCTTTAACCGCTTTTGGCGTTGCAGCTAATGTTTCAGAAGTGCTGTTGGTGTCGCTACTGAGCTGAACTATCCCTTTTTGTGTCGTGGTTGCATCCTGGGCTGTATACTTCCCATTAGCCAGGTCATATGCAGCCTTGACAGCTTTCGGTGTGGCGGCCAGCACTTCAGACGTGCTGTTAGTGGCACTACTGAGCTGAGTGATGCCTTTCGCTGTCAATGAAGCTGTTGGCACACCAGTGATCTGATTCCAGGGATGTGTATGACTGGATGGTGCTTTTTCGGCTGCTAGATCGTATGCAGCTTTAACCGCTTTTGGCGTTGCAGCTAATGTTTCAGAAGTGCTGTTGGTGTCGCTACTGAGCTGAACTATCCCT
>NZ_KE136624.1:2310-91497 GCF_000407765.1 Escherichia sp. KTE114
TTAGCCAGGTCATATGCAGCCTTGACAGCTTTCGGTGTGGCGGCCAGCACTTCGGACGTACTGTTAGTGGCACTACTGAGCTGAACTAATCCCTTTTGCGTTGTGCTTGCATCCTGCGCCGTATACTTGCTTTTCGCCAGATCGTAGGCTTTTTTAACTGCCAGCGAACTCGCAGCAACATCACTTCTGGTACTGGTTACAGAGTCTGAAATATCAATGCCGATCGTGCGGTTGATACGCTCGGATGTATCAATCATCTCTTGAGTAATGGTAGATACGCCAGCAGGGATATTCACCGTACAAACCAGCAGTTCCCCATCACCTAACTGATATGAATCGGTATAGGTTCTGGCAACAAATTCAGCTGCATGAATATGTGACGCGGTATTCACCTGATAGGTATCTTCTCCAAGAAGGTATCTTCCCTTCAGCACAATTGCATATTTCTTGCCTGCGTTAAGTGCAAGAGAGATATCCTTACGATGCTGAATAGTTACCTGGTAGAATTCACCAATATCCACTGACGCCGCGCCAGCGGTTTTATCTCCATCCACTGAGGTGATTAACAGGTTCATCCCACCGCCAGGCTTAGGCAAGAAACCAGCATAAAATCCCGGGTCAACAATTCCCCTGAATTTTCGGTTTAGAGCGGCTGACAGATATGGTTCGTGGTATTGCACATCAGCCACCAGAGCCAACGACTCGGGTGATGGGTAAGTAACCGATGTAACAACTGTAACGTCATTCATCAAGCATATCCTTATGCTGTAGTCGAGTTTATGGCCATAACTGCGGTATATGTTTTGCCCACATACAGCGAGTCTTCCTGGACACAAATAATGGCGATTGGCTTATTCTCGTTATCCAGAACAACCAGAGTGTTGAATGGGTAGTTTTTCCCTTCCTGCAACTGACTTTGATCAAGGTCCATTCGGACAGTAATTATCCCGCCTGAGTAGGTTGGGACGAGGTTGATGGTGCAAAATTGACTGGTCAGTTCTGCCAGATCGAAAGCCTTAGGCAGTTCTCCAATCTCATAAGTGCCATCTCCTTTCTTAGTAACCAGTGAACTGGTACCAAAAACGGCCTTGCTGATTAAAAATCGAGAGCCTTTGTTAATGGACGATTCAGCGCGCCGCTGATAGTAATAGTCCAACAACTGACTCTTATAGAGGTTTGTTGAGACGTCAGACATGATTTTCCCTAATCAATGTTGTGAAGCCTCATTGTAAGATAAGTAACTTGTCACCCCGCCCTGCGGACGGGGTGATTGTCACGCATCGCTATCCAACAGCAAATCATCTGCGCGGGTGCGATCAAACGTAGGCGTTGCTTTCACAATAGTGCCGCCCGGCGTTGCAGTGATCGGGGCGTTAATCGACGTAACTTCAGTAAGCGAAGTTGTATCCGAAGTTTCAAACCAGCAGAATGCTTTTTCGGTATCAGAAATCTCATTCAAAGTAATCATGTCGGCCTGTTCATTTACAACAACCGACAAATAGAGCGTAAGCCCATCAAACACTATATGCAGTGGCAGTAGAGGCTTTACGAACTGATTAAACTTTCTGAGAATTTCTTCTGTAATTGCGGACTGATCTATCGTTCCAGTAATACCCATTGTCCGGGCCAGGTCGTTTATGGGAATACTGATCATTCCTCTGGAAGTCAGAAACATCTCGCCGAATGTGCCGCCGGTGGTTTCCAGTGTGCTTTCTGGAATCAGGACCGTGCCATAGGGATGACGTTCAAAGTCCACCGGAGCATATATGGGATCCCATAAAACCGATATACCGTTAAATTCGCGATAAATTGTCTGGTTTATAGGGCGTTCAGTACCCTTAAAATGGATCTCATCAAACCGCTGTTGTAACAACATCGGAACGGAAGATGAATTCGACGTCCTGATAGTAAAAAACTGGCCAAGTTCATTTGTCCTAGTCTCCAGATCCTCCTTGCTCATGGAGAAAATAGACTTCCGGTTGGTAATTCGCTCCAACCATGGGTCAACAAAGGTGTCCATCATTGACTGAACCAAATCAGCCAATGATTTATAAAGTAATGACTTTTGCTTAGCTGATGTAAGCCGGTTATTAAACCAGGAACGCTGCATCACTCCTCCTCATACGAAATATTAAAGGTGGAGTTTTCTGTATCCAGATAAACGAAATCGTAAAAGCCGTTGGACTCATTCCACTCGACAAATTCCAGATAAAAGTCGCGGAAATAACCCAGCGTTTCGATAAATGCCCAAACGTCTTTTTTCTTGATTAGGATGTACTTGCCGACACGGTTCGGATCAAAGAAAGTTGAGTCACGCCCAAATTTTGTTTCCAGTGCCGACTTCAGCTCATCAGTCACGTTCTCAATGGTCAGGCTTGCCGATATCCGCCCAGTGATGGTGATCTTAAAGGGGAGTTTTCTGACCTCTTTATACGAGAATTTCTTGTTCAACTCATTCGGCACCTTCTTAAAGGCAGCCAGGATCATTTCTTCAAGCTCTGACTGGCTTTTGTTTGGATGCCATCCTGAAATAAATATCTTATTGATATTCCGAACATTATAAGCACCATCTAATTTCTCTTGCTGGCCTTCGCCCCATGCCTTTACCCAGGACAGTCCCGGGATGTTACGCACCAGAAAATACGTATAGTCCCCGCCCCATACGACCTGATCATCATAGGCAAGGTAATATTGTGCACGATTACGTGTGATCTCCGTTGTTTCGGCATCGGTACCTGCGGTTATGGGTGTCGTTGTCTTAACTGAAATCAAATTAGCTAAATTAGCCGCAGAATCGACAGGAGTCAGGTTTTGGCCAGCAACCAGGGTTATATCTCCGTTGGTGCACCATACCTTAAGTGTAATGGTCGAGCCTTCTGGCGGTATTTGCCCAATTAGCCCATCACCGAATCGAACCCCCAACTGCTCGGATGGCTTATAAAACTCAACGTAGACCTGGCTTTTACTACCGGCTAACCGGAACATAGTGCTGGAAGACCACTGCGTGGTCTTACCATCGGTCGTCACGAATACTTCCAGCTTACAGCAGACAGCAGTGAGAGCCTTTGATAACACGACTTCCAGAAATTCTTTGGCTGCCGTAACGGTATATGTCACCTCCTGGATTTCCAACTGTGCCACTTCTACCGTACCGGTGCCGTCAACCAACCTGCATACATCCATAGTCATGTAAGGGTACTGGTCGTCAGATATTAAAGGCATGTTTTTGGGGATTACCGCTGGGGCATCTTCACTTGTGGCGGTGATCTCAATCATCCCCGATGACGGTGTTGGCTTGGTACCAACGTAACTATTCGTTTCTGCCGCTGCCAGGATAGAGGAACGCCGCGTCGCGGTCGATATAAAGCCTTCAGCCAGCGCCGCATCGGCATACTGAAAGCACCTGTAGACAATCTGGGTAATAAACAATGTCAGCATCGAGACAAATTGAGAGCCGACAAACTTCGACCAGAATGAATCTTTCTCGACAAGCTCTTCAAACTCTGCACGAATACTGTCTTTAGTCGGTGTTGTTTTACTCATAGCACCACGTCCTGTGTGATAGTTATATCCCTGATACGAATGGATATTTTCAACTTATCAAAAGCATCTCCCTCGGCTACTGACAAGCCAGAAATCGGTATGTCAGGTAAATCTACCGTCAGTTTTTGCAACAGCATTGCCTCAACCGCAATTTGAACATGCGACAAGTTGGTCGGTTCGTGTTTAAACTGCGGTAAAACATTGCCCCATGACGGATCTCCGTATACCTCACCCTGATAAGTGTTTAGCCACTCATATAAACGAGCGCCCCAGGCCTCCTCCTGGGACTCATACGTTTTTACGCCGGATAACTCCAGCGTCAGTAAAGGATCAATTTCATTATTGTTGGCCATCAATCAACTCTCGCGTAGTCATTCATCAACGGATCATCAATTGACAGTGGCACCGTGCGCATAACGCCCGGTTGAGGCGTGCTGACCTTTACGACAGTTCCCTGGCCTTTCGCCGAGTCTTTAGTGTGCTCTTCAATCCTGGCAAGCAATGAGGTCATCTGCGCAAACAGCCGCTTCGTTTCACCATCAAGTGAAACGGTATTATCAGCCAACTGCATTGTCGGCTTGGCACCGGAGCCGCCAAGGTCACTAATAACCTGTCCGTCTATCTGCATACGACCGGTTGGTTGCTGCAAATCGTTGGCGGCAGTCGTCACCTGGGACGTGGAGGCTGGTTCAGGCGCATTATTTTTCCGCATCCCCGGCGAGTTGCGGAGTTTATCAAATAGTCCATCAATCCCCATTTGTGCGCCGAGTTGGTCAAAGTAACTTGAGTTGCTGGCCACCGGACGCGCCTCTTCAACTGGCATCGGAGTATCAACATACACATTGCCAGCTGCTGTTGCGGTCCCCTTCCCTCGTGCACGTTCTTCAAGCGTTCCCTGAACGACTTCCCGACGCATACCCCGGCCATTCATGAATTTGTTGACCAGATCGTTAACGCCAACAGCATTGCCAATTTTGTCTACCAGACCGCCTTTCTCAAACGGGCTATCACCAGGCGTAAACGCCAGGCCAGTAGACTGATCGATAACAGCGTTATCAGGCAGTGGTCCCCTCACTCCATATTGCGCCCCACCCTGTGCTCCTGCTCCAGGTGTATAGATTTCACCACCTAAATAGCGAGCACGATGAGTATTGACCTTGATCGCGTACTCACGGTTTTCTTTCGATAAGTCACCTGTGCCTTTTTTCCACTTATTGATAGTGCCAAACCCAGCATTATATGCAGTGATGGCCTCGTTTAAGTCTCCATTGGCTTGCTTCAGATATTTGCTCATGAGAAGAGCCGCAGCTTCTGCCGATTTCACAGGATCAAATGCATCCTGTTCCGATATCCCTGTCTCTTTACGAGCAATACTCGTGAACTGGAACATCCCGAGTGCGCCACCACTTAACTTTCCATCTGGTGATCTTGTCAGCGGAGACTTTGCGTTAGGATCCCCTCCTGATTCAGTTGCAGCAATCGAGTAAAGAGTACCTTCAGGAAGGCCATATTTATTCTCTAGTTCAGCAAAATATGGAGCCAACTTATCGAGATTTGCCTTACCTTCAGCGCCAAGACCTCCGACTTTTACATCCAAGTTGCCATTGTTGTAGGTATCCGCAGCTTTCTGAATGTCATTCCTGGTGCCAGTGGTATTAAGCGACGATGATGACGAGCTATTTTGTCCAATAGCATTATCAATTTTCTGCAACGCGCTATTGCCCGTTTCTACGGCATTTGCATTGATAATCTGATTAGCAGTTTCTTTAACTGTTTTATTGCTATCTTTCGCCATATCCAGGGCCGCATTTATCACGCGGGCAGCAATATTCGTCTGTTTGGCATCGGATTCAGTTTTAGAATCAGATGTCCCCTGGTGGCTATTAACCGGAGCTTTTAACTCTGGAGTGATTTCTTTCGCATTAGCCTCGCCGATCGGATTGGGTATTTTTGATACAATCATTGCCGCAGGGGTATTTTTAACGGCATCAACCGCTGCATCTAATGCTTTACCTGGTAAATTTTTAACCCCATCCCAAATATTACTTACCAGCCGCCTCTTTAATGTGTTTCCCTGGGTTCTTAATGAAATCAATTGCACTATCAATTGCATCACTGAAAACCTGTTTCAGGTTATCGACAGTAAAGAAGTCTTTGATGGCATCCAGCTTTTCAAGCAGCTTATTAGATGTATCGCTAAACCATGCTGAAACAGCATCACCAATCTTTGCTGTGTAATCATCGAACTTGGTAGAAATGGTGTCGCCAAGGTTAGAAATATATGTTTCTAAGTTGGTAACCCCGCTATCAATGGCCTGGGCAATACTTTCCGTCGAAAATGATTGCAACATATTACCGATATCCTCAAATCCAAGTGATTTGAGAACATCACCAATAGCACTGCTAATACCAGATACCAGTCCCCCCATATCAAGAACATTGGCAAACGTATAAGCGGCTTTTTGCTGGAATGATGGATCTTGTCCTGATTTAAGCCCAAACGCTCGACGTTGCGCTTCTGTATCATTCCAACCGGTTACCGCATCATAAATACCTCCAGCCACTGTGCCGACTAGGGGAATTGCGCGTAACGCCCCTTTACCAACTGCCTTTAATCCAAGTTTACCTGCTGCCCGGGCAGCCAAATCTCCGCCTTCATGGGCGAGAGTCTTCTTGCCACCACCGCGTAGCATTCCTACAAGTTTCTTTGCCCCCAGAGCGCCAAAAGCGAGTGCTCCAGCTTTTTTCAGCATGCCACGCCCCATTAACAACGACGCGACGCCACCGGCCCCCTTCCCTAACAGGCTAAATAGTTTGGACAGCAAGCCGCCCTTCTTTTTCCCGGTGTTTTTGGCTATCTGATCAAGGGCGCTGAGAATCTTGTCATTGCCCTCTTTAATTTCGCTGGTCTGCTCCTGAAGTTCCTGAACCGTCCGTTTTTGGGTGTTAACCTGAACGACATCGGCACTATTTTGCGATTTACGCCTAAAAAAACCTTTTCTACGGCTGTTATCGTCATTGCCACGAATCACATCGGCAATAGACTTTCTGGCACCATTAAGCGATCCGCCAACTTCTTTTGATATCCCGCCAAGCTCCTTCCCTGCTGCCCACAATGGACCTGCAACGGCATAACCTAACGCATCGACAGCACGAGTCTCTGAAGGGTTACCTATGCCTTCAGCTACTTTTGACAGTTTTTTTAATAAACCTGATTCAGCATTTAGACGCTCATCATCCTCTTTTCGCCTGGCCTTTTCTGCTCGTTCAGCACGGGCATCTTCCGCTGCGGCCTTACTCCCTGACTTTCCAATAAAACGACCACGCGCATCGCGTTGGTTTTGGCTTTTTTGCGCACCGCCTTTTTGACCGAACATTTCGCGAGCGTGTTCGGCTGCTTCGGTCCGTTGTGCCTTTACATCCTCTGGTATAGCCTTCCTGCGTCGTTTTTTACCCTTTGGTGTGGTTGATTTGGCCCGCTGTTCCTGTTGAGCAACATCTTCCTGAACTACACGAGAAACGTCCCCTAAATTAAGCCGTTTCATTGCCTCAACAATAGGGTCCACTGATGGCGCATTGGCCACAAAGTCTGGCCGGGAATTTTCGATTGTGCGATTTAATGCCGACACACTGCGAGAGACAGGATCAACAGTTGCAACGCGTCCCCCTTTCAAATCTTCAACAGCTTCCCGGATACCTGCAAGCTCTTCCAGCTCTTTTGCACTGGCGGTTTCAACTGTCCTTATAACATCGTCAATGTTGGCGTTTTTTCTTTCCATGATCTTATCGCCTACCGTTTCGGTTTAAGTTTTTCTTCCAGTTTCTCCAACAGGAAAAACGCATAGGATTCAGTAAGCCTTTCAGCGTCCTGAATCGGTATACCCCCATACAAAACCAGGTTGGACACTAAGGTCTGATAGCTTTTCAATCCCCACCTGTGGAATGAAGTCGGTAGCCCGAAAGGGCACCCACAGACGGGTATACGCACCCTCTGTGGACTCCTTTTTATCCTGATTTGGGCATTTATGCGGCGGGAGACGAAGACGCATTTCACCTTTATCGATGTAGCACGGTAAACCATGTTCGAGCTTTTCATGAGCCAGTCGGATGTGTGCCGCCAGCTTCATAAATTCAGTATCAATGGCCATCCGTTTAATCGTTTCATAACGACGCTCAGCCTGATCTTCACGAGTACCGCTAACATCGTTATAAAGCTCACACTGATAAGCGAATTCCCAAAAACGCAAATCAACGATCGCTTCTTTGAATTCCGCGTCGTCTTCAGGTGGCAATGCTGCACGGCGCATCTCCAGCATTTCCATTGCCCAACCATCAAGCGGCACGATACGCCATTGATAAGGTACTCCCTCTACAGACACCTCAATATCGTCAATGAAAGGTTCCACTTCCAGGACCTGGATATCTTCAGCCAGAGCATTCATATCGCAATCGTAATAATGCTCTTTACCGCAATGTTTACAGGTGTAAGTGAATGTCTCGACCGGTGTTTCACGGGAGCCGGTAAATATCCACCATAACGCGGTAATCCGGTCCTGCGCCGTCCATGTCAGGGGATCATGTTTCGCGGGTTCAGCCAGCAAGGCTTTTAAATACGCCGTTGTCTGTTGTTCTTGTTCCTCCGGTGTTATCGAGTTGAAACGCATCGCATCAGCAATATTTGGCTGACGGAACTGGATCAATTCAGTTGGCCGCGATGGTAGCGGGAAAAGGGGTAAAAGCATCCTTGCTCCTTAATTCAAAGAGAAAAACTAAAGCCCAGAAGGGAAGCCAAAGAACTTGAGGATTGGTTAAACGTGCTGTGCAATGCGAAGGTCATTGGGAATGACTTAAATTCCGTAACCTGATCCCGCGCATAGGTGACATCGCCGGTAGTGACCGGGAATACAGTCATCTCATTTTCCAGTTTGGTTAAGCCGGAAGACAGCAACCGATAAATACGCACATTGAGCAAATATTTAGACGGTATATTCCCGGTACCGTCTGGATTAATCACCCGACTTTTTGCCGTCTTAAACCAGTCCAAAACGAGGCCATCAACGGTATCCCTGACCATCATTGTTATCTGCCCTGGCGAACGCTCCGTTGGTTGAAGGATATTCCCTCCGCCGATTTTAATCGTTTCATATTCGATGCTGTAATCGTGGTAGGTAATATCTTTGGCAAAGAAGTCTGCTCCCTCCAGTCCATCAACTTCGACAGAGAACTGCCATCCTTGCGCGAACAGCATTTTGTTCATGATGATTGACGTCAGCTTACCAACTTCCCGCTCACCAACGCCGGAGCCAAATAATGTCGTCGTTAATGCCGAAGATACATAAGACTTTACTGAAGCAACATTAAGCCCCATATCAGCCCCCTCACTTCAACATGGATGAGAAAAGAACAATTCCCGGGATAATTGCCCTTGTTGCGCTCATTTTCTCTTCCAGATCCAGCTTCCGCTGATACAGCGTGTTCTCGTCGGATAAATTGCTGGCATCGAGTTTCCCCGCGATAGATATTCTTCGCAGGCGATCAGTGTTAGGTATCGCGATTAGCACTTCCAGATAGTCAGAAAGTAACCCAATGATTTCAGGTGGCACTTCTCCATTATCCAGATCCATATCACGCAAATTAGCCAGATATGACACATTCAGTGGGTATACCGCTCGATGGGTATCTTCAAGCTCGATATTCCCATCGTAAACGTCGGAGTAGACAAGATCGCCGGTGTGATCTGTAACCGATACGAGCGCAAGAAAATCAGCAGGGCAAGCAAGTGATTTACTGGCCTGATCAGTGAAGCGTATCCGCTTGATGTGCCCCGCTCTATCCTGGTAGGTTCCCAATGCTTTTCTTAGCAGGGATTCCAGTAAGGCAGGTTCATCCGCAATCAAAGGTGTGAAGCGGGATTTGACGTCTTCGAGTAATTGTCGTGGTGTCATTGAAACCTCGTAGAATCTGGTGTGTTAACCGATTCTACGAGTAGTCATTTGTTCATTGAGTAGGAATATTGTTGTCTGGGGGGTAATCAGTGTAGGTGGAATGAGGGATATGATATGGTTATCACATAATCAGGTTGTTTTGAGTAAAACAATAAAACGCCCTTTAATGGGCGTTTTTTTAAAACTTAAATTGACTATCCTTTCAAATACTATTTTAATTCTATGTAATTTTTAAATTCTCCCTCATATTTATACATGATGCTATCAAATCCTTCCATTACATCAACGAATTGTTGTGAACATTCCGGCTTCCAAGGCGTACACTTACGAACCATATCCATTTTTTTCTTATCCTTCGTTGTATCGACTAAGGATAGGTACCCTATAAAATTCATCATCTGAACAGGATCTTGATTTGTGAATATATATTTGACGTTTTGCTTAGTAGGTGAAAAAGAATCAAAAGCAGGGAACATATATTCACCAGAAAAAGAGAGTGCAGCATCAATGACGTCTGTTGCAGGAGTGCAGTTGCTCAGAATTGGCACTAAGCTAAAATTAGCACCTGAGCACACTGCATATATATCATCCCCTTTTTTTAGTTTTAACAGAGAGTCTTGCTTTGAATCCAATATTTTCAATTTGATATAATTTAGTGGCGTTGCATTTTCCCCTGGAGTAAATAACTCTACAATTGGTTTATTATTCACCATTCTTATGGATTTTATTTCACCATACACAATTGGAATTGTGTTCCATTTTTCCTGAGCAGCAAATTCATTATCTTTAAAATCATTAACCAACTCAGATGGCAAATGATAACCAAATTGATTGTTCATTGCTTTCGAAGCAAATCCAGACAAATAGAATGCCCTTACTAAATCATAATCTTTCTTTGAGGTAGAAAGCCAATCTGGCAATTTATTATCAGCTATCGCGCTTCCAGCAAAAATAGCACAACAAAATGTTATTACATTAAATAATTTCATTTTCCATTCACTCATTAATCGGTTTAAACTCACTAATTAATTCACCAAGACTATTTGGGTATGCTTTATAAATAACATACTCCGAAGAGCCATCTGAATATTGGTAAACCCCATAACAGACCAGTTTATTTATTCCTTTCTGAATAGTTTTTTGATTATAAGAATCAACCACTGTTATTCCATATGACGATAATATTTCGTTATATTCTTCAATAAGAGCTTTTCTTGTTTCCACTGAATTACAATCTACCTTCGAAAAGTCAACTTCATCAGCAAAAACATTAAATGTTAAAAAGGAAAGCACTAAAAACAAACGAATCAGCATAAATCCACTCCTACGCATGGATTAATAGTCATTGATCGCAAAGGCGTAAACTTGCCAAAGGTATTTCGTATAATCGGTACAAATCTCCTTTACGCTTGATGCTGCATTAACAGTCCCAGCCATAAATAATAACGATAGTAATAGTTTTCTCATTATAACCTCACCTGCCTTATAACCCATTTAGGGTACATATTTTCGCCTTTAAAAAAAAGAGGTTATTAGATCCAACTGTGTATTTATTAAGCAGATAATGCTCTAATAAATTTGTATTTTTAAGTCACGAATGCTATCTTTTCGCATCATATTGACCTTTTAATCGTTCAGGCTTATAGTTCTGCCGTCGTAGCAAATTCTGCGACCGGGTTTAGCAGCCTGAATGATTGTGCGGACAGCCGCAGATATCCGATATTGCGGTATTTTTGTGTCCGTAAAACCGCGTTACGCCCAAATTATGGTGGGGCGTGATGGGGAGGCTTCGGCCTGCTGGTTTCACAATCGCCAGTCTGCTAACCCCGTCACGTCCTGCCACCTGTTTAGCAGCGGGTAGCAGGTTGTTAAACCTGATTGTGAGGCCGTAACTATGGTTAATGCCAATCCTTGCGCACGCCCAGAATTCATCTGGCGTTTCTATTCCTGTAAAAAACACCACTATCACTTCGTTATCGCAGCAACAGAAGACGAAGCACGCTCTCAATTGCCTGATGGCCCCTGCATTTTTACTGCCCGTTTTTCAACTAACTCGCGCAATTCACTTAGTTACTGGAACCTCCCCTTCTCTGCCGACGTTCAGGGGGTTTTATGAAAAAACCTCTCGTCACCCGTAATGAAATAGCCGAAGCGATCGCTTTGCATACTGCCTGTATGCCGACACGGGAGATCCCCGGCGCAATTGCTAACTATTTCATGATAACCAGGCGTTTTTATACCCGAACAGATAAGGCTGTGATCAACAGGCTACTGATAGCCGAGATCAGGGATTATTTGATTGAACAAGGACGTCTACGTTACGCAACAGTGGCAGCAGAAATGAGAAAGGAGGCACATAGAATGACCGGTAATAATTTGAATGTTGAAAAACCAGCACCTGTTACGTCAGCTACGCCAGCACCAGCCGTGAATATTATCCCCAACACCGGAGACACAATCGACAGCCTGACACTGTTAAAGATGGTCAATGAGGCACGGAAATTATGTAGCGAAAAACCAGTTCGCAACAATGATTTCATTGCCAGAGTTAAGGATGAGCTTGATGGGGAGGGTTACGAAATCTTCGTAACCCCTATGGATAAGAAAAAAGGTGGAGCGGATCAGGTAGTTATAGTAATGACATACAAACAAGCCCTGCGCGTTGCTGCTCGCGAATCGAAAGCGGTCCGCCGTTCGCTGATCGACAAACTGGAAGAATTGCAGCAGGCAAACTCCCCTACCCCATCGATCCCCCAAACATTACCAGAAGCTCTACGCCTGGCTGCCGAGTTGGCAGAACAGAAAATGCAGTTGGAACAACAGCTGGTGGCCGCAGCCCCTAAAGTCGATTTTGCCGACCGGGTATCAGCGGCTAATGGAATCCTGATCGGGAACTTTGCAAAGGTCGTTGGACTTAAGCAAAACGCCCTTTTCTCATGGTTGCGCCAGAACGGCATTCTCATGGCTTTTGGTGCGCGCAAAAACGTACCGCGCCAACAGTACATCAACGCCGGGTATTTCACAGTGAAAGAAGTGGTGCTGGATGATGAAAATGGCTACCAGATACGGCTGACGCCCCAATTAACGGGTAAAGGCCAGCAGTGGTTAACTCGCAAGCTACTTGATGCTGGTTTGTTAAAACCAGTAGCAATAGGTTAACAAAAGAAAAAACCTGCCAGCAAACTGGCAGGTTTCTGAGCAGATCGTCCAACCCGATCTGGATCGAGTCAGAAAAATTTGCTCTAATAAATTTCGTTTTCTAAGTGCAAAGAATCACCATTTCGAGCTGGTGATTGAAGGTTGATGCAAATTTGGAGAAAAAATGCAACAAACATTCAATGCGGATATGAATATATCAAACCTTCATCAAAATGTCGATCCTTCAACCACTCTGCCCGTTATTTGTGGTGTTGAAATTACGACCGACCGCGCTGGCCGTTACAACCTTAATGCTCTACACAGAGCGAGCGGACTCGGTGCCCATAAAGCGCCAGCTCAATGGCTAAGAACGCTGTCAGCTAAACAGCTCATCGAAGAGCTTGAAAAAGAAACTATGCAGAATTGCATAGTTTCGTTCGAAGGCCGTGGCGGCGGCACTTTTGCCCATGAATTGCTCGCAGTGGAGTACGCTGGTTGGATTTCTCCCGCGTTTCGGCTGAAGGTAAACCAGACATTTATCGACTATCGAGCTGGAAGATTACAACCTGCTATTCCGAAGAGCCTCCCAGAAGCTCTCCGTTTGGCTGCCGACCTGGCAGAGCAAAAGCAACGGCTGGAGCAAAAAATGCTTATGGATGCACCTAAAGTCGAATTCGCCGAACGCGTTGCTACCGCCAGCGGGGTTCTAATCGGCAACTATGCCAAAGTGCTCGGCCTGGGCCAAAACTATCTCTTCACCTGGTTGCGTGATAACGGAATTCTGATCGCAACCGGTGAACGCAGGAACGTCCCCAAACAAGAATACATATCCCGTGGGTACTTCACCCTCAAAGAAACCGTGATCGACACAAGCAACGGAAGCAGGATTTCTTTCACGACTCGTATAACCGGCAAAGGTCAGCAGTGGCTAATGAAGCGATTGCTTGATGCTGGTGTGCTGGTACCTGTCGCAGCTACGCGCTAACAGACGTAGTAAGAACCACCAGCATTGCAATGCTGGCTAAAGTCACTTTCCTGAGCTGTATAACGATGAGCGATTTTACTTTTTCTGGCTATGAATTAGCCTGCTTTGTAACACACTCCGGTCTATCCCGTAGTGCTGGGCATATCCTGTCGCAATGTGCAAATCTCGCGGCAACAACCAGTGAATACTTCATTCACAAGCCTCACCGCATGATCGCGGCAGAAACTGGTTATAGCCAATCAACCGTCGTTCGCGCATTCCGTGAAGCTGTAAACAAAGGAATCCTGTCGGTAGAGATTATTATCGGCGATCACCGTGAACGCCGCGCTAACCTGTACCGGTTTACACCATCCTTTTTAGCCTTTGCTCAACAAGCCAAAAATGCGCTAATTGAAAGCAAATTAAAGATCTCTTCAGCCGCAATAAAGGTTAAAGCTGTTCTCGCTAAGACATTGGCTTTATTTGATTTTTTATCCACACCCCCATGTCAAAATGATACCCCCTCCCCCTGTCAGGATGACGTGGCAATAAAGAATAAGAAGTCACAAATTAAAAAAACAAAAAGATCAGTTTCCGGCGGTGCCGGAACGACCAGGCTCAAAAATTTGACTTCCTGGATCGCTGAGGCAAAAGCAAAGGCTGACAATCTGCGGTTATCCAAAAAACGCGTTCAAAAACATGAGTTCAAGCAGAAAGTAGAGGCGGCAGCACGGAAATATGCTTACCTGAAGAACAAGCGTTCTCCTGATATGGGCGGGATATCAAACTTCGATAATCTGCCGCATTGCATGACGGTAAACGAGGCTCTGGATATGGTCCTATCTACCAGAAAAGAAAAGGAATTTTATATTCCAACTGGTTTTCGCGGCTGATCGCGAATGATAGAATCTTTACGTGTATTTAACGCTCAATACACGCTATTTTGTCACCAGTATTATTTTTAACGTTTTTATAGGTAACTTTTTCCATGAAAAAAGTAGTTTTAACGGCCCTTCTGGCATGTGCCTTGGGGGTTGCTGGGACTGCCTCCGCATATCAGCACACTCTTTCTTTAGACTTTGCCCAAGGAAGCGCAACGATTAAAGGCGGAGATATAAAAGATCCAAAAGGCGTGAATATTAAATATCGCTACGAAATGGATCCTACGTGGGGTGGATTAGCTTCGCTCACTTACGAAAAGTCAAACACAAACCTATGGAATGCCGCCAAAGCCAAGGTTGAGTATGCCTCATTTACTTTTGGTCCATCATACAGATTCAATGAATTGCTGAGTGCATACGGTTTGGTGGGTTTAAGCCATGCGGATGCAACAGCAAAACTGAATGGACAGTCATATGCTGGCTTTGGAACCGATTTTGCTTATGGACTTGGGCTTCAATTTAACCCAGCTCCGCAGTTTGCAGTTGATCTCTCGTATGAACGTTCTAAACCAGGTGATCTAAGCAATAGCATTTGGATGCTTGGTGTCGGTTACCGATTTTAACTATTTAGTCCCTCTGCCCGGCGCAGAGGGATTTATACATTGCTCTGGCGATATTCGTTATGCTCATTGAGACTAACGCTATGACTATCCTGGTATCTATTCCCATCTATATACTAATCGGTGGGCTGATATACGCATTAAGTCGATATATTTTGCGAGCTAATGCAGAAATGGCCTGGTGGGATCGTTTTTGGATAATGATTTTTTTTGGCATATTCTGGCCATTAGGGATCATGTTTGCTGCAACGTTTCTTCTGATGTGGGTATTCACCCTTCCAGGTGATTTCTATAGAAAAAAAGCCAGACATTGATACAATCGTTGCGGGTGCTTGAGGCTATCTGCTTCAGGCATTACCCGAAAAGCAGATAGAAGAAAGCCCCAGATAACATTACGCGTCCTGCAAGACGCTTAACATTAATCTGAGGCCATATCTATGCTTAGCATACGTAGATTAGCCCTCTCCCCTTTTAAGGAGCAAGGAATTTTTTACTGCTATGCCGCCTTTCCAGTTATGGATTCAGCGACAAGAACAACCCCATGCTTACTTCGATCTGGGTGTTCACTCCATATCTCGGATTCAGGAATACTTACCCCGTCATAGCAAACACGTTCGCCGTCAAACGGGTAATACTGAGCGGCATCGGTGTCGAGGATAAACACTTTTAGCTCGGAAGAGCGACGGGCGATGTGTTGCCAAAGAGCTTTTCCACCTTCGTATTGCTCATTATCACTGAGCAAAACAACTCCGGCTTTTGAAGCTACGGTTTCATAAACAAAAGTGGCTAAACCGACATCCCGGACGATTCCATCAACCACGATACCTTCAATCTGGGCAACATCGTTATCTTCCCAGAACTTCCTCACCAGTACGCCTTCAAGCTGTGGGCGACGTTGAAGTTCAAGAGTAGCGACAACCTTATGGCGCATATCACCATCGATAACAGAAGGAGCAGCCTCTATTACGGCAGCAAATGGGGTTTTGGAATCCCATATAATCTGGTAAAGCACACCCTGGATGGTAACTCCGTCCAGGATCGAAAATCGACGAGCGACAGTACCCGGGGAGTACGACATTGGAATCACAGCCATTTTAGAGTCCCCCTTTAACAGTACAGGCACAAACATCTACCTCAATAATTGTAGTTTATTAGAACATTAATAATCTAACATAAAACTCCAGACAATGTTATCGATGCATTTTTATATAAAAAGGTTATAAAAAAAGCTCCCGAAGGAGCTTTAAAATACAAGGGATGACTCTTAATCCCACTCAATCCAGTTGTAGACGATACGAAGTGACGGGCGCACAGCGGCAGTCACATCTTCGGTACTAAAGTCGATTGCATCACTGTAGATTTTGCAGTCCAACATTTCAATTGTTGTAGCAGCTTTTGTCACAGCGTTAACCCCGGAAGATTTGGATTCAGGGGTCGCAGCCATCGTGATATCAACATAGTCCTTCGCCGCAATGCGATCTTTAATGAACTGAAGAATATCACCTTCGATAGTCTCCACGCACTGGACCTGGATTTCCCCGGAGTTACGGATTGGACCGTGCTGGTTGAACTTCACACCATTCGGACCATAGTCCTCCACATCCTCGCGGGTCATTTCAGGAATTTGCGACGTGCGAACCAGTACGCTGATATCTTCATGGCCTGCAAAAGTGAGCTGGAATTCAGAAGATACCAGTCGTTCGCCTTTGGCCGCGTTGGCAGTATAGCGGCCCTTAATAAATTTACGGTTTCCCTTAGTGTTATTGTGCCCCATATAAAATCCTTTTACTGGAACGCCCGAACAATATCGGAGCTGTTATATATCGAAGAACCGGTCAACTGGAGGTTGACGGTGTTTTTCAGGAAATGCCCATTGCTGTCCCTGGGCGCATCGAGATCGAAACTTATGTCCTGGATAGCGACATCAATGATGTTGATCCGGCGACCAATGTTTAGCGTCACACGCTCCGGGATTCGACCACCAATACTGGCATCTTTGAGTTCCGGGCTAATCATCGCTGACAATGCGGCGATAGCTCCTGAAACCTCCGTGAATGGGTCAAACAAAGCGATGAAAGTTACTGGCAGCGTGAAAGTCGGCGGTGTTCCCCCTTCCCAAACCATTAAGCTGTTCCAACGAGCAACAGACGTTGTTTCAGTACCAACCTGCGCAAAACCACTGAAGGCACCAGCAACAGAACCCATGGACATACCAGTAAAAGGTGCTTCCCAATTCTGGGCCATGTTCATTGCCGCCCCCTGGCTGATATATCCGGTAACCTGGTACTGAGAGTTCGTTAAAGTAACTTTCAGAAATGGCGATACACCGTCAGCCTGGCTGTAAACCCCATAAGGTATAGGTGCCATTCAAGTTAAAGGCCGGAGTTCTCCGGCCTCCTCCTTTAGCCGAGGCGCTTACGGCGCAGTTTCATTGACTTTTTGCGGGCCAGTTTTGCCGCGCCGGTCTGGGCTTTACGACGCGCTTTTTTCAGCGCCGATTTTTGAGCCGCAGTCAGACGTTTTTTACGCAGGCGTTTACGGATGAGTTTGATCTCACCGTTACGAACAACCTTCTTAAATGCTTCAGTCAGCATTTCATCAGAAGTGCCAGCAACAACAAACGCCGCTTCCAGTTCGTCACGGTCGTCGCTATCTAAACCAGCGATAGAGGCACCAACATCAGCAGCTGCGTCGTCGTCTTCATCGTCAGCCAGTGCTTCGATCAGGTCATCATCTACACCGCATGCTGCGAGGAAGTCAGCAACATTTGCCCATGCTTCGTTATAGGCATCGTCCTGTTCTTCTGTAACTTCGGAGTCGTCGTCATCAGAGATACCAGCGATAGCCTGAACGAAACCATCAAGGGAGTCGAAAGTCAGATCACCGCTATCAGCCCAGGCGAAAACGGCGTCGGCCGCATCACTCAACGCATTCTGCATAGCACTTCGATTTGCAGCTTCCAGAATCATCTGGTGCGCCTGTTCGACGGTCCATTCTTTACCGTCTTTCCCTTCCAGGATTTGCTCAGGAGCCGGGGCAGATGGAACGTTATCGTTAGTCTGTGCCGCCGGTTCCGGATTATTATTAATAACCGGATCTGTTGGCGGTTCGGCGCTTGCTCGGGCAGACTCCATCAGCTGCACAGGATCAGAGTTCAAAGCGAAACGAGACAGTCCATTCCCCAAAAATGCCCCGGATTGAAAAAAGTTTTTGCTCATTGTATTCCCTTACTTAATAAGCAGCGGTACGCCCTGGATACGACGGGCTACGCCAGTCGGGCAGCAGGCCCAGACTACTTCCCATTTATCGAATTCCGCCTGCGTAACTTTCAGCACATACGGTTCTGTACCGTCAGCATCAGGATCACGAGGAGCCACCAGAGCGCCGGAGGCGACAAAGCGATCTAAAAGTTTGGTCATCCCTTTAGTCAGGCCAGCCGCAGTAATACCGTCCGGGCTATGCTTCATCTGTCGGGCTAACTGGACAAAGAAACGGCTGATTGCATTCATCAGGGATGGGACGTGCTGGAAGTGCAGATAGTTATCCTGCGTGCAGCAAGTTAAAGCATCGTCGATGATCATCTGGCCAGAGGTGCCAACAGATACTTTATTGAGACGGCCCTTGACCATTGCTTCTTCGTCCGGGGTATCTTCCGGATACAGCGGTTGAATTGACGCACGAGCAATGACGGCACGTTCTTCACCAGCCGGTGAGTAATGCCAACCGCCGACATCAGAGTTTTTCTTGACGCCACGAGCTTTCGCCGCATACGCCGCGCCAGACAGACCGAAGACCACACGGGATTGGGTCCATTTGTCTTTGCAGGAGAACGGGAAGTGATAGACAGCACAGCTTACATAATCGGTACCAAGTAAACCGGTATCTTCAACAGCAGAGAGCGCTTCCGTATACGTCAATGTCGGTTTGACATCAAAGAAGCCATCAATCAGGCGATCAGAACAGATATTACCTAACGCGGTGATAGCCGCATTGTCATAGCAACCCAGGCCGAGAACAGCGGTGTACATGTACGGCGCATTGTTCAGCACTTTCACCGCACGCAGGTACGCAGCGGTTGAGATTTTCGACTGATCACCGTTGGTACCACCAGTGAACGCCAACGATTTTTTGTTTGTTACTTTCGCTGTAGAAATCAGATCTTCATTAACAACCGCGCGCAGATATTTAGAACGGGCTTCCAGAGCCGTAGGCAGATAACACAAGCGGCCCATGTCATCTTTCGCTTCTTCCGCCAAAGACACAGTGTGTGTCTCCAGGGTCGTTACCACGCCGAGCGAAGTCGTCTGGGTCAGTTTTAAGAGGAAGCGTTCATTACCCGCGCTGTCCGCTGTTGCCGTTTCGATGGTTAACTCACGGGTAGGTGAAATACACGGATCACCATCATCAACGTAGATAGCAAAGGCTTCGCCACTATCAAGTTCAATTTCAGAACCGTATGGCAACGCACTGTAAGCCGGTTCGCCTGATTCATCGAACATAATAATCGGGAACTTCGCATCATCCGGAACAGCGCGAACAACGTAACCAGACGTTTGCTGAATAGCTTCGTATACATGGCGAATTGGTTCGAACTGTGAGCCGGAAGACGGCTTCAGCGGTTCGCCGAGAACATCTTCGTAATTGGACTCAGTAACCGCAAGAACAGTAAACGGCTTGCCACGCGCAAATACGCCAATACCAGCCCACAAGCTGCTATTTAATGCAACACCGGTAGATAACGTCGCATCGGCATTGATCGGGCTAACCGCGACGCCGGATGCATTACCTAATGACTGTTGAATTGAATATTGAGACATAACTTTCCCTGTTATGCGCCCCGCACGGGGGCGCTATGTTAAACGGAGAACTTCCCCTGATTACTCAGAGTCACCGGCATCAATCGTGTCGCCGCTTATGAAGTTAAGCCCGCCTTTTTTGGCCATTGTCAGCGTTACACGAGTGAAGTAATCAGCGCCGTTGCGTGGGTGCATATCGTTGATAGCCGAACCCCACAGCGTGGTACGGTTGACCAGCGCCGGAGTGGTCGGATGCTGGAACGGGATGGCCGGGACAGCATCACCAGTCACGAAGCCTGCTTTACCCGGATTTTCATCACGGACGTAGCACAGCACATCCATCGAGCTGAACTGAATGTTCTCTGTCGTTAAGTTCTTACAAATACCAGCAGGTACTTCGTACACTTTCACGTTACCGAACAGGGTACCGATGTAGTGAACATACGGAGTCTGGATATAGTCTTCGGCTGGCTGGAAGAAATCCTTCGGCAACTGTTTGAAGAAAGATGCTGCATCAGCACCAGCAAACATCCCCATCGCACCAGAAGATTTAACGCGCTCAATAATGTCGCGATATACAGTCTGGAATTTGCCACGAATGATGGTTGCCCATACATCAAAGGACTGGTTAACCGGCAGAGCGATGTCAAAGGTGTCGGTCGCAAGAGTACGCCAGATCATGATGCGAAGACGCAGCATATCCTGTTCATGAGACAGGTATTCCTTCAGGGTGCGGAACTGTAGGGAACCCAGGTCCAGACCAAATTCACGCTGTGCTTCATACGCCGCCTGTACCGTGTGCTCAGCCGCGATAACGAACTGGCTTGGGAACAGGGTGTATTTCTTCATTTCGTGGTTGATCAGCGGGATCAGCTCAGGAGCGGCTTCAATATTGATTTCCGTCTCAATTGCGATCTCAGTGCCTTTATCCGGCGCTTTGGAGAACGACAGGGCAATCTGACCAATGTTGTAGTTCAGAGAGCAGGTAACAGTGATTTGCTCACCAGCAGCATTAGTAAACGAGTGAAGTAGGCTGCCGGAACCGTTATCAACAACAGACTTAATACGGTTAACGTAGATATTAGTGCGACCTTTTCGGATTGGTACATTCTGGCCTTCGAAGTCTTCCATCTTGAAGGTTGCGGTTTTGCTGGTGCCATCGGAGCTTGCCACCAGCACATAGCGGCGGCGTAACTGGCTGTACACACCGACGGATTGCATGTCCAGAACATCACCAGCAGCATAAGAACCAAAAGAGGAACCTGCCACGTTAAAGACTTCATAGATGTCGGACTGGTCACGCGTAACCGGAATGAAGGTACACGCATCAGCGGTAGCTGCCCCCAACTGAACAGGCAGGATCATCGCGAGGAATAAAGGCAGACGCATAACACCGTCAGAAACGCTCATCATCTCTGCTGCGACGGATTCCAGCATCGCTTTATTAGTGGCATCCATGCTATTGCGGGTGGACTCAATCAGGCAGTTTTCCAGCGTCTGGTGGCAGGAGGCCAGAATTTCCGGACGCGGCATAGATTTATGTGCTGCGGCGTAGTCAGCCAGTGCACTTGCCCACGCTGTAGCGATTTGAGCGGTGGCATTATCAGAGATACCCGCAAAAACCGGGTCTTTACGTGCAGCTTCAAGGATAGATGCGGCACGCGCGGCATCATCTTTAATGAATTGGTTATCAGTACCGAACTGCGCAGTGCTTGCCCAGCCAAGCACAGCTTTAGAGCGTTTTGCGATATCTGCAATACGATTCTGGTATTCGCGTAAGTTACTCAATTTACTCTTCCTTAAACACAAGGCACTTGTGTGAATCCCTTTTCGGAAGAGATTTTATTGAAAGTCACTTGTTGACTTTCTCGTGACAAGCAATTTTTTTATTTTTTTCGGGAGTAGGGGAGGAAGGTAAAATCCAAGGTGAAATCGTGGCGATTTCACCTTGAAATTTTAGAGAGATTTACTTTAAAAACAGTAGGTTAATAGTGAAATTTGAATGGCGAAAGTTTAAGGCTTCGGCTTTTTATCGAGGCTCTTTCTAAGGATATGCCCAATCATCCTGTCGAGTTCTTCCTGTAACTCTTTTGAAAGTCGATTAAACTCATAAGAAAATGCACGGCCTTTCACGCGCTTCCTTGCAAAGCGATCCTTGTCCTCAAATTTCCATAATTCAGTAACTACGGACTTATCTTTAGAACCTTTATCCGTGAGTAGTGAGGCTTCCTTTGTTATCAAGCGCAGGATTTTATTTTTAACTTCATCTTCGGCCATTTCTTCAATGGATAAGATGTCGTTTATTTCCGGGGATATGTTTTGAATAAGCTGATCAAACTCTAAATTCTTGTTCCCCATTTCGTCGCCAACAGCACAAAGCGTTTTGTAGTCCGAAAAGGTCAATTCCGACTGCACAGGGAAAAGGGCGACTAATTCTTCCGGAGCACTCGCTGCCTGGAGAGCACGCGTGACCTTCGCCTGAGATAGCCCTTCTTTGGCTGCAATATCCTTCTGACTCATCCCATCATTTTTCATTCGCATCAAACGCAGACCTATTTCTCGAATGCTGTGCTGCAATGCTGTCTGAACGTCTTTCGCTAAATTTTGCGCTTCCTGAACGCTGATCTCCTGGTCCGTGACTAAAACCCGCAACCCTACGTTCTCTAAGATGGCAGAAGCTCGACGCCGGGAACCATCCAAAATTTCAATTTTCCCTGTAGCCCGTCTAACACCTATTGCAGGGTAAAATTGCTGATGCTTAATAGTGCTTCGGATACTTTTTAATGATTTTGGCGTAAGAGATGCCTGGTCACGACCATTGTTATGCTGATCAACAAAGGTATCGCTTTCTACCTGATTCGGAGGTATTACCTCTTCAATAAATGTGGCCTGGCGACCTGTTGATAACTTGAATACCTGCTCGACTCGATCGCCAGAGGCTGAAGAACTATCAAATCCGCTTAATATTGAAGGATTAAGGGTTCGCCCAATTGTTGGTCTGTTTTTCTTTGACATGGGGGTTTCTTACTCCTCAGTTAGATCTGATAAATTCAATACGGTCAAAAACTGCTTTAGCAAAATCTTCCGCGGCAATTCGCGCGTTCTTCAATGCATCAGCACTACCAACATACGTTGCCGGGTTAGCTGAAATAACAGTGTCAAAAGACTCGCCGCAGCGTTCAAAACCGTCAAGGCGAGGGAGGACGACATCGAGCATATCCCCACCGAACACTTCTTTAGCCAGGCTATGGCAATACTTATGATCTGCCTTGTTACTCAACTTGGACATAAAACCAATGTTAGTCGCAAGCTGGCACTCGCAGCCTTCATCCGAAATGAGTTTTACCAACTCAGGAAGGCGGGCAACGTATTTAAGCGATGAATGGAAATCGACAGTTGCTGGCGGCAGAGGTGTAAACAGTATATTGGCCGAGGCCAAAGCATTTTTCAGGAAGGCATCAAGGTGAGGACCACTATCAACGAGGATAAAGTCATAATCGCTCTTCAGCTTATCAATCACATTTTCTTTCAGGACAGCATGGATGTTCTGACCCGGTAGATGCTCATTGCACAGCTCTCTCCAATCGGATGCAATAAAGGCATCGTCAATCGACGCAGGCATAACGTCAACCCCAGGT
Organism: Escherichia sp. KTE114; assembly: GCF_000407765.1. Classification (NCBI taxonomy): domain Bacteria; kingdom Pseudomonadati; phylum Pseudomonadota; class Gammaproteobacteria; order Enterobacterales; family Enterobacteriaceae; genus Escherichia; species Escherichia sp. KTE114. Next base: position 25,836 of record NZ_KE136624.1, read on the forward strand.
ACAACAGAAGGAACAATAAACTCCTCTAACAGCTCTTCACGGCTTACATTCTGCAACATAGCCTGTGCAGATGTTGCGTTTACGATACCAATAGAGTGTTTATGGCTTAAAAACATCGTCGCTGAAGATTGCGGATCAAGGTCAATAACCAGAATCCTTAAATCTTCCATCAGAAGATGAGGGTGGGCACGCATTGCATGCGCCAGAGAAACCGTCGATACAGTTTTTGACACACCGCCTTTAAGATTGGAGATGAAAATCACATACGCTTCGCTGTAGCGATCCCGGTATTTTGGCACTCCGCGATGTTCATATATGTCAATGATGTTCTGAATTGACATCGCATATTTCATTGAAGAGCCAGCAGGGCGTTTATCGAAAACATAACCCTTTTCTTCCATTTCACTTACGGCATAGTCAACGTTCGCTCGAGTCAGTAGAGGCAATTTTGCCAGTGCCGCTTTCGCATAGACCTGGTAAAACTCGTTCGCGTGTAGCTCATCCTTTTGCAACTGTACTTGTTCAGTCAGAACATTGAGCATTCTGTTTGCTCTTTGAGCAACCTTGTGAAGCTGGCTGGAATCACTCATCGAAAGTCATCCTTTATGCTGTATTTTTGAATTTACTTAAAAATGCTGCATAAAATAATAATGTATGCACAGATGCTTGTACATAGCATTCTCTGCATGTTTGGTTCATTTTGCACGATTGAGAGTTACAAGGAGGGCACAAAAAAGCCCCGTTCAGGGGCATCAGTGTTATTTGCTAAGAGCAGCGAATAATCGTTCGAAATCGATAGTATCTATAGCACGCGTAAGCGCCGGAAGTTCAGCCTCAAAGTACCCGTGTCGATCGTAAAAGAAGGGACCGAAGAGCGAGGCATGTTGGATTCTACTTCGCCCCAGCCCGGACACACAGTTAAGCCCATTACCGGCTAAAAGGCTAAAAAACTTCTCTGGATTATCGTGGTAAAGCTGGGAATCAATGGTGGCGGTTAACTCTTCCATAGGGAAGCACACCCGCCCTGTCTCCCAGGGATATTTAGTCCGAAGCATAAACATTGCTTTCAGCAATTCACATTGAGCGCGGATCGCGTCCGGTTCATAGCCAGATATGGAGACATAAGCCACGTCCCTCATTCCTGCGTCATCTTTGAAAGTCACGATAGAAGTAACATCCAGCTCTTTTTCGAAAGAGCAAGCAGCATCTACTGGACGCTGAAGTAAATCATTCGACTTGATGCGCTCGAGAATCCCTCCCCACATATCATTTAGATATTCGATATGAGCCAAAACCTTATCAAGACACTCTCGTGTAAACCATTCAGTATGCCCGCCACCGGCGCTTTTCTCCCACGGCGCATTCCAGGGGAAAAAGGTTGCGTGTAAAGCCCGCTCAAGATTAACCATTGCCAAACGCGTACCACGATAGACCCGTGAAAGCGCAAAATCGGGACTCACTTGTAGCCCTTTAAACCGTGCCAATGGACCACATGAAATGCCGATTTTAAAAGTATCTCCGTTCTCTGGCACCAGAACGTAGAGGTAGTGTTGTTTCTCTTCTTGCATATCAATACCACTGCTTGATGAGAGTCGCGCAAATGTTGACTATGCGCGAAGGTTAATGTGAATAGTTGACTATGCGCGATGTGACTACAGTCAAAAGTTGACTGTAGTCGATTTAACTCCACCAAAGATCGACTATGTAAGATATTGTCGGGAGAAACGTTGACTATACGCGATGAAATGGGCCTAAAAGCCATCTCAATAGCGACTTGCAGAATATTGACGCCAGCAAAAATCCACCAGCGTCAACGAATGTCGCCTATAGTCAACTTCTCGCTATCGCATATAGTCAATATTATGGATTGCGCTTATGGATCTGGAAGCCGATTTTCCTGCCGTTTTTTATCTCTGAAAATTTAAGATATTCAATAGCTTCCAAATCTTTCATGGCTTTTCTGATAACGCTATTTTGCACGCTAACGGATGATTTGAGATTAAGCCTCGCTCTAAGGCGCTCAATGCTGACAGGTGCCGGGTTGGCGGGTAGAGCCTCAAAGAATGTATACAGTACCTTGGCTGTCTCTTTGCGCCCTAGTTTATCCAGCATCTTCAGCTTCAGGATTCGCTTATAGTCAACATAGTAAAGTTCAGATAGCTGTTTCTGCGGCTGGATCTCGATAACATCAAGCTCGGTATTCAGGCTGCTATATGCCAACAAGTTGACGTTAATGTTATTGAGATGACCTTTTGCCGCCGGGAAGCGGAATTTGACAACTGTCTGCTGAATGCGTGTCAGAGAGTCATCAATACTTTTACGGAACGCCTTTGAAAGACGCTTACGTGGATAGCCGCATCGATCGGCAAACTCGGAGAATGGCAGGGTGATTATACCGTCATCATCAGGTGCATAGTCAAACAACGCGGAGGTTATGCCCACCCACACCTTAAAATCAGTATCCATATCCAGGCGTGGACCATGAATTTCAATTCCCTCATAGCCTTCCTGCTCAACAATTTTGAGGCTTGATAGTTCTTCAGTTGCGTTCGTTGTGTTTGTTGTAACTGACGATCCGCGACGTAGCGCCACATTGGTAGATTTTAAGGTTGGCACAAACACACCTAAACGCAACAAAGCGATGGGTTGTATAGTGCTGTTGTTATTGGGCTTCAGGCTGTGGATTTCTCCTGTATTTCCTGCAACTTCTTCAACGCTAAGGAAGCCTTTACTTTCTTCCGGCATCGTGGTTTCTCCATGTGTGGCGCGGCCTGACGTCAATTTGGATGGCTGTTATCAACAGCTGTGAATATTCAGACTCTAAAATCGCGTACAGTCAATGTTTCTGTCGCGTATAGTCAACAATAAATCGCGTGCAGTCAACAATAAATCGTGCACAGTCAACATAAAATCGCGTATAGTCAATGTTGATCCCATTTCAGGCCAGAAATGACGCGGCTTACAGCGATCCGGGATCTTCTTTGGATCTTACTAGGTTCTCTTTAGGATCTGTTTATTGGATCTATGCTGTGGATAAGTTGAATAAACCGGCCAACATAGCCGGTTAGAAGGAAGGGTATTATTCTACGCTTTCGATGAGAAGGCCATGTTCATAACATTTAAGCTCATCGCCTTCGTACAGGAATTGGTATCCAATACCACCATTTTCATGGACATTAGGGAATAACTCATAACTCACTGAAGAGCAAATCACACCAATGCAGCGATCAACGCCTTCTCGTTCTTCAGTGCTGAAAAAATCCTCTTCGGTAAGAACATGAGTACATTGCTCATCAGCATAGGTCGGAAATACATGCTCGATACAATCCGGATGTTTTAAACCAAGTTGATCGGCAAGTTCGAAAGCATGACGGTATTGTTCAGATCCTGGCTTGCCAACAGTGATGTGCTCAATTTTGTAGATTGAAGTCGCTTTGTTGATAGTTTGCTTTACTGTTACTTTATCAGACATAAAAATCCCTTTTAGTTACCGCTGATAGCGCGGTTGTAATCATTAACGTTGCGATTCTTCCTGTTAATCCCCATCAGCATCGTTTCTGTATCGAGGATATACGCTGGCAGATCATCAAAATATTCACTGCTAAACTCTGGCATCCTGCACATAAATGCACTTTTTGGGGCAGGGTGGTTAACCTTTGTCGGCGTCGGCGTTAAATTCGCTGATCGACTCCCGGAGCAACCGCTGAGTGTCAGCAGGAATACGCTGGCGAACATTACCCGCCGCAACAAGTTGTTTCTGAACTTCAGCTTTTCGTTCCATTTGCCTGTCAGCATACTTGGCTTGTTCTGATTCATTTTTCACTTCCTGGCTGTGAAAATGTTGCTCTGCTTTGTTCATCGTCTCAATGGTCTGGTTAAGATCCATTATTGACTTATCACGTTCCTTAACAGCCTGATCAAGACTGCCAATTTTCTCCATGGCTTGCTTTAGCTGATGACGTTCCCACGCAAACCCAGCACCAACAAGTGCGCAAATCAGAACAAGAACACCAGTAGCAGCAAGTTTCTCCTTCAAAGACAAAGCTGTTTTTAATGTAGAAAAGAATGACATGTCTTCCTCCTGAAGAAAAATTATCAATGAAGTCCTTTGTTACTGTGCCGCTTTGTTTAATTCATCAAGAACAGAATCAGGAACCAAAGCGGCGATTGCGCTGGCTGTGCTGGCCTTATTTGCTGATGCTTCCGCAAGCGCGGTACCGATAGCATGGTTATAAGCAGTTATGGCTACATTGGCGCTTTCATTCGCTCGTTCATACTGCTGTTGTAACGCAGTTGTGGGCGCTGTTGTCTGGTTGAAAACAACCCCAAACTGTTCAGTTGCTACTTTCAGAGATTCAATTTGCTCTTCTGTTAGTGCTGGTGGGGGAGTGGCAGTGCCGCCGCCTGAACCAGAGCCTGGCGAGCTTCCTGAGCCAGTGTTAAGGGTCTGGTTAATCTCCCCCATTGCAGCGACTAAACTTGATGTATTAAGCGCGTTAACAGCGTCCTCAAGCGATTTAGTAATATTCACATCACCAATGGCAATAGAGATCGGCAGTTCTGAAACTTCTCGCTCATTAGCACGGCAGTAAACATCCCAACCAATATCGAGTTGAAGCAGCATTGACAGATCTGCATAACCAGCCAACAGGTCCGCGTGCTTAGTTGCCAGTTCTCCAATGTTCGTTAAGCCGGTTGTGGTTGTTCTGATCGTTGAAACATAGCTGGTAATAGTGTCGGGATAGACAATTGTATCCAGAATTAATCCGGTCAATTCTTCTGCAAGCAGTTTTGCTGTGTTAGCACTGTTTCGTGCCGATGTTATGGCACCAGGTGTTTTCATCCCACCGGCGGCGGCCAATTTTTTATATGCGGATAACTGGTAGTCTTTTTCCAGCATGATATCTCCTAACTTACCTGAACCAGGCCGTCTCCGGCTGCAACGGTAGAGCCGCATGAAACAGGATCACCAACGCATACGATCCCTTTCCCGTTGACGGTAAACCATGCCCTGGTTGATATAGCTTGCCCGCCGTGCGTGCTGTTCCCATCGGTATGCTGTGCATATTGCTTACCATCAACTAACACTTCGACTCCGTTGACTTTAAGTAGTGGTTCGCTCTCTACGGGAGGCCTGGATGGGAATCCTCCGTGCCCCGAACAAATGCTGTCTTTTGTTGCAATACTTGCCACGTCATCACCAATGATTTGCTCTGATTTTCGTTATTTTAACTTAGGTTATTTGTGGTCTGTGTGGCGTTTACTTATTGCAAAATTGCTCTAATAAATATTGTTTTTTATGTCGTGTTTTCGGTACCATTCAGCCATCGCCCTTCAATGGGCATTTGTTTGGAGTCGTCAGATGCAGATGGAGCTAATAAGCCGCAAGGAGTTCGATAGCCGTGTAACCAGCGGTGAACTCGACAACTTGCAGGCTATCAAGGTGAAAGAAGGCTTTTGCCTCATTGGGAATCAGAGCGGAACAAATCGCGTTTTTATGCTTCGCCGTACGGATTTGAAGCCATTTGTCTGGAAGAACGAAATTGGTCCCAGCTCATACGCTCAAACGAGGGGGTGCCACAACCTGGCCTTTTTCTACAAAGACGAGCTTTCTGTGGTTGATATTCAAGGGTTACAACATGTTTAAGCACTGGAAAAACATTACTATTTATAAACTTTCTCGTGAGGCGGATCTGACCGACTTAGAAGATAAAAAGAAAATGATCCTTTTCACGCCATGCGGTAGTCAGGATATGGCCAAGTTCGGTTTTGTATCTCCATTTGGTGATAATTCCGAAGTTATCGCTATGCATGGAAATGGTTTTATCCTTGTTGAAGCAAAGCGCGAAACAAAAATTCTTCCCCCGCCGGTTATCCAGCGAGCTATTCAAGAAAAAATTGAAAAACTTGAGCAAGAACAAGCGCGTAAACTGAAGAAAACAGAGAAGGACTCCCTGAAAGACGAAGTTCTGCATTCTCTTCTGCCACGGGCTTTTTCAAAGTTTTCTGTTATCCAGGCGATCTACGACGGTTCAACTAAACGTATCTATATCAATGCCAGCGCGCGGCAGGCAGAGGATATGCTCGCGCTTATGCGTAAGTCTCTGGGTTCTCTTCCTGTTGTTCCCCTGAGTGTTGAAAATCCCATTGAATTAACGCTGACCGACTGGGTACGTGATGGTAGTGCTCCACAGGGATTTCAAATGGGGGATGCGGCAGAACTTAAGGCAGTGCTTGAGGATGGCGGTATTGCCCGAGTGAAAAAGCAGGACTTGGGAAGTGATGAAATATCCACACACCTGGAAGCTGGCAAGCTCGTCACTAAGTTGGCACTCGACTGGCAGAACCGCATTAAATTTACACTGGACCATAACTTCAGCCTTACCAGCGTCAAATTTGCGGATGAATTGCTTGAGCAGAACTCTGATATTGATAGTGAAGATGTTGCGCAGCGACTGGACGCAGATTTCTTCCTGTTGACCAGTGAAATTTCGTGCCTGGTTGATGCTCTGGTAAATGCCCTTGGTGGAGAGGCTAAGCAGTGAAAGAGCTGTGCTATGGATCTGTTTGCAGTGGAATTGAAGCCGCGAGTATTGCCTGGGAACCGTTGGGTATGCGTCCGGTGTGGTTTGCTGAAATCGAGTCTTTTCCATCTGCCGTTCTTGCGCACCGCTGGCCCCATGTCGCCAACCTTGGCGACATGACAAAACTTGCCAAAAAAGTCCTGGCTGGGGAAATCGAATCCCCTGATGTGCTCGTCGGGGGAACACCTTGTCAGGCATTCAGTATCGCGGGATTACGTGGTGGGCTTGATGATGAGCGTGGCGCGCTAACTTTAAAGTATGTGGAGCTTGCAAATGCAATTGACGACAAACGGGCTGAGTCATTTCTCAAACCAGCCGTTATCGTCTGGGAAAATGTCCCAGGAGTCTTGTCATCGGCAGATAACGCCTTCGGATGTTTCCTTGCTGGATTGGCTGGAGAAGATGTGCCATTTGAACCAGGTGATCGACCTGAATCAGGAAAAAGCAACGCGTTCTGGCGGTGGGATGGCAAAACCGGTTGCCATGTTCCAAAGTGGCCGCAGTGTGGTTGTATTTATGGACCGCAGCGAAAGGTGGCCTGGAGAATCCTTGATGCCCAATACTTCGGAGTGGCACAACGACGCCGACGCGTGTTTGTTGTCGCAAGTGCTCGAACAGACCTCGATCCCGCAACGGTACTTTTTGAGTTCGAAGGCGTGCGCCGGAATATTGCGCCGAGCAGAGGCGAGGGGAAGGAAACTACCAGATATACTTCAAACATCGCTATCAGATCTTGCGATGATACAAACATAGTTGCCATGGCACATGGGCAAGGAGGGGCTGAGATAAAAACCGATAATTCGGCACCAACTTTGACATGTAACCATGAAGCACCAATTGTATTGCTCGTCGACGGTAGAATGCGCCGTCTTATCCCTGTCGAATGTGAAAGGCTGCAAGGTTTTCCTGATGGACATACATTGATCCCTACGGAAAAGCGTAAAAAAGTTTCTTCAGATGAACTGGCATACCTTCGCAAAAACTATCCTGATTTGAGCGAAGAAGAGGCCGCGATGCTTGCAGCTGACGGACCGCGTTACAAAGCGATCGGCAATAGTATGGCGATACCAGTAATGCGCTGGATTGGCGATCGGATTGCCAAGGCTGCATGTCGGCAGAAGGAAGGGAGTGAAACAAAAGAGCGAAAAGTTAAACCAGCGGCAGAATTCGAACGGTCCATATTCAAATGGGCTGGTGGAAAATTTGGTGTTCTGGAACAAATCTTTCGCTATTTGCCAGAAGGGAAGCGCCTGATTGAACCTTTCGTCGGTGGTGGAGCTGTCTTCATGAATGCCGGATACCAGGAAAATCTGCTAAATGATGTGAATGCTGACCTGATTAACTTTTACAAGACTCTGCAACGCGAGGCGCATTCACTTATCACTCTGGCACATCGGTTCTTCCAGGACTACAACACCCAGGAGGGATTCCTGGCAGTACGGAATGCGTTTAACAAACAAGTCTATGATGATTTACATCGCGCAGCGGCGTTTTTGTTCCTGAACCGACATTGTTTTAACGGATTGACGCGTTACAACCAGGCCGGTGAGTTCAATGTCGGTTATGGGAAGTATAAAACTCCGTATTTCCCATTACAGGAGATGGAAGCCTTCCTCGGTGCGGAAGGGCGGTCTGAGTTTGTATGCGGTGATTTTGCAGCGGTGATTGAAGCTGCCGGAGAAGGAGATGTCATCTTTTGCGATCCGCCGTATGAACCGCTTCCAAATACAGAGGGATTCACGAACTATTCCGGTCATGACTTTAAGTTTGAAGAGCAAAAACGCCTGGTGTCTCTGTTGACGGATGCTCATCGTCGAGGTGCAAAGGTTCTCATTACTAACAGTGGCGCGCCAAACATCAGAGAGCTTTATCATGACAGTGGCTTCAGAGTGGAACATCTTTTTGCCAGACGTTCTGTGTCTTGTAAGGGGGACACTCGAGGTGTAGCTCATGACGTTTTGGGTATATTGCTCTAATAAATTTATTAGTGTAATATCGCCTCAATGAATCGTGATTTATAGAGCGATTTAGCTGTTAGCCGCGACAGGCGCGGCGGTAAGCATGGCTGGGCCTAGTCCTCCCAGACAAACCACCGAGTTGCCAGGTTGACCATGCGCCTAAGTGGCAACGCCGAAGTGCGTTACGAGCTTCCAGTTTGCCCATCTTCGGGTGGGCGTTTTTTTCAGGGTTTTCGTCATGGTTAGCGACTTTGCGGCGGTTTAGAAACTGACCATTAAAGTAAATGCAAACGATGATCTGATGATGGTAGCGGCCTAAGAAGCCAGATGCCACGGGGTATGAGTCGTCCCCCGTCAAAAAATCGACCGCAGAGTGTCCCCGTCTGTGTATTAGGGAACGGGGAGGCACAACAGGTAAGGGCGCTGGTGTGATTAACCAGATGAACGAGAAGGGGCCATCTGTTGGTCAGCGTCCTTTCCTGTTGCGTTTTCTTTTCAGCGTAACAGCGGTGCTTAACAGCACTTTGGGTACAGTTCCACGAATTTACGGGTATATCCCGTCATGCTGAAGGCGCTAATCACGCTGGAAGCCAGGGTTGTGCATCCCCTGTTACCGAATTGCAGCCAGGGCGCGGTGCGCCGAAAAGCATACGGAGGTGGAAGCCCTCGCCGGAGACGTACCCGGCAAGTGATGGTGTAGCTCAGCGGTTAGAGCGGTTGACTGTTAATCAACGGGGCGATGGTTCAAATCCATCCACCATCGCCAATGCCGGTTTAGCTCAGTTGGTAGAGCGCCTGCCTTGTAAGCAGGATGTCAGCGGTTCGAGTCCGTTAATCGGCACCAGCACAACAGGTAAGGGTATTTTGCGACGTCGGAGATCGCCGAGCTTGGCAGAGGGTTCGAATCCCTACGAAGTACCCTTACCGTTGTGATGAATGCGCAGGCTGATGCGCGAAAGACATTGCAGCTATTGCGGAAAAGAGCTGTTCGGCGGGGCAATTAAACGCCCGTGAGAGTCTGAAATAACCGCAAGCCGGAGATCAGCACCGGTCATCACAACACAACAGGTAAGGGCATTCTCCCTTATGGGGCTTGGCTTAAATGCATCGAGTGCTCTTACCGTTGTGATGAAGTGCAGCTCTTTGAAGCAACCAGAAGATAAGCATCTGGCTTCACAACATAAACCGCAGGAACGACCAATAAACGGTAGTCCGTATGGAGAACACCCCGTTGAGGAAGAGGCCTGGCCGGAACCGTAACCGGCACTACAACGTTGAGAACACTGGCGTAACGGGGTCATATCCCAATCTACGAATAAATGTTGCGTTGCAGCGTGACAACCAGTGTTCTCAACATTGTGGTGAATGCACAGGCTGATGTGCCGCAACTACAGTAGTGCGCGCTTTGCGGGGCTTGCTACAACCCTGTGTCGGAGTTCAGCACCGACCATCACAGTTTGATTCTCTGGCATGAGCATAACGCTGAAATAAGTCCAGTCTGGTGCGGCCCGATCACCCGCCGTTAGCTCCACGAAACGGAGCACGTAACAGGTAAGAGCATTCTCCTGTAACGGGTTCATATCCCAATCTACAGGTCCACCAAGAATGCTCTTTCCGTTGCGGTGAATGCGGCTAAGCGCACGCGGGGAAATGGTTATATCAGTCCATTCATTTCTCCTTGTTTCCCCGTCCACGGTGGATAACCAGCCAAAGGACACCGGGAGGCACCCGGCACCGCAGCTTTTTTATTCGTTAAATAATGGAGTGAGAGGATGCAGAACAATCCGAACAAATGTCGAACGCTATGGGTGCGGTTATATATTTATGCCGTCCTCTGTTTGATTGTGTCACTGGTTCTGTATGTTTGGCTTTTGCCAAATATGATCTCATCTAACAGCACAATACTTGTATTGTTGGGAGTCCTTCTCGCGCTCATTTACCCGGCTTTCGCAGTAGTCTTTTTTCGTGAAAAAACCAGGAAATTAATTAATGAAAAAAACGTTGATTAGTGCAGCGATTATTTTGGGTTCTTTATGTCTGACCGGATGCGATCGGGTAGAGCCAGGTAACGTAGGGATCAAAGTAAATAAGCTGGGGGATGATAAAGGTATCGGTGAAGTAGTTGGCGTTGGTCGCTACTGGACAGGCTTGAATACTGAAGTTTATATCTTCCCGACCTTTAAGCAAATGAAGACATACGATGAGCCGTTCAGCTTCCAGATGAGCGACGGAACAACCATTGGTTACCACATCGGCGTAGCCTACAAGGTTGATCCAGCAAAAGTCACAACGGTATTTCAGACCTATCGCAAAGGTGTAGATGATATTACTGATACCGATCTACGCCAGAAGGTTGCAGATGCTCTGAACCGGTTAGCCAGCAAAATGACCACCGACAAATTTATCGACGGTGGCAAATCTGAATTGCTTGATGCAGCCCTTAAAGACATTCAGGAAGAAATGACGCCAATCGGCATTCAGGTGATGAGCCTCTCTTATGTAGGTAAGCCAGAATACCCGCCAACAGTTATTGACAGTATTAACGCCAAAGTCACGGCAAACCAAAAAACCCTGCAACGCGAGCAAGAGGTCAAACAACGTGAAGCAGAGGCCAACATGCTGCGCGCGGAAGCTGCCGGACAGGCTGATGCTATTCGCACAAAAGCCCAGGCCGAAGCTGATGCCATTCGTTTACGTGGTGAAGCTCTGCGCCAGAACCCCGGTGTTATGGAGTTGGAAGCGATCAACAAATGGAACGGTACATTACCGCAGTATATGACCAGTAATACCGCTGTTCCGTTTGTTCCGGTGAAATAAAAGCGTAAGCAAAATTGGCAGTAATCCGGCCCTTTAGCTCAGTGGTTAGAGCTGGCGACTCATAATCGCACGGTCACCGGTTCAAGTCCGGTAGGGGCCACCATATTTGGTTGTAACACGGCGTCTGGCACATGCGTCGTTAGCGGTCTGGTGACGTTAAAAGGGGGGAACCTTGCCCCTAGCTCAGGCAACGAACCAGGTAGCCGGAATGTGCAAGCCACCGTTTGTTGTTTCTCGGGTAAAGGGATTCACCATCCTGGCGATTCGGTGTGACAGCCGGGAAGAGTCCGGCGCATTAATCCTGATTTTCTGGTGATGACTCATATCGTTAGGAGTGATTTGAGTATGCCGATTATATCTGACATTCAGCACGCCTGGGTGGAGTGCTAATGTCTGCATCCCCTCTTGAATCCATGCCAAATTCCCTTAGTGCAGAACAAGCTGTACTTGGTGGCTTAATGCTTGATAACTGCCGCTGGGATGAAGTTGCAGATCGTATAGTTGCTGATGATTTTTATACCAGTGCTCATCGTGAAATTTTCAGTGAGATGGAGAGGTTATTAAGTCATGGCAAACCGATTGATTTGATAACACTTGCTGAAGCACTTGAACAGAACGGTAAATTAGAACGCGCCGGTGGTTTTGCGTACCTTGCGGAGATGTCAAAGAACACGCCCAGCGCGGCAAATATTTGTGCTTATGCGGATATCGTTCGTGAACGCGCGGTTGTTCGTGAAATGATTTCCGTCGCAAATGAAATAGCCGAAGCTGGATATGCGCAGGATGGCAGGGGCAGCAATGAATTGCTGGATATGGCCGAGCGCCGCGTTTTTGAAATAGCTGAAAAACGACAAAAGAGCGGTAGTGGTCCAAAAGATATCGCCAGCATTCTCGATGCAACGGTATCTCGCATAGAAGAGTTGTTTCAGCGACCACATGATGGTGTAACGGGGCTTGATACGGGATTTACCGATCTCAATAAGAAGACGGCAGGGCTTCAGCCGTCCGATCTCATCATTGTCGCCGCCCGCCCATCTATGGGGAAGACCACGTTTGCGATGAATCTCGTCGAAAATGCCGCAGTTCGTAACGATAAGCCCGTATTGGTTTTTAGCCTTGAGATGCCGAGCCACCAGCTGATGATGCGCTCACTGGCTTCTCTTGCACGCGTTGATCAGACTCGTATTCGGACAGGGCAACTTAACGACGAGGATTGGGCGCGGGTTTCTGGCGCAATGGGTATTCTGTTGGACAAGCAGAATATTTTTATTGATGACTCAAGCGCCCTGACACCTACAGAGCTTCGTTCCCGCGCTCGTCGTGTTTATAAAGAAAATGGTGGTTTGAGCATGATTATGATCGACTACCTGCAACTTATGCGCGTCCCCGAGCTGCAAGATAACCGAACGCTGGAAATTGCCGAGATTTCTCGCTCACTGAAGGCGTTGGCGAAGGAATTACAAGTACCGGTGGTGGCATTGTCACAACTTAATCGATCGCTTGAACAGCGTGCGGACAAACGACCGGTAAATTCAGATTTACGTGAATCAGGAGCAATTGAGCAGGACGCAGACCTGATCATGTTTCTGTATCGCGACGAAGTTTATCACCCGGATAGCGAAATGAAGGGCATTGCCGAGGTAATTATCGGAAAGCAACGAAATGGCCCAATTGGCACGGTGAGATTGGCTTTTAACGGCCAATACTCACGGTTTGATAACTATGCTGGTGCTGACTGGCAAGAGGATTATTAATGCAATGGAATGAGGAAAAGCCGATGAACATCCTGATCATTGGGCGAAAATTTGAAGCTATCAGTGATGTGAAAACATATACGGAAATGTGGGCTTATAACCTGGCCTGCGCCTTTAGTGAGGCAGGGGTAACATTGCAATACCATCGTCCATATTCCCCTGGCGTCGAAAGCCCCGAGGATTATGTTGAAGCTGTGTTGACTGCTGCGACAGCATGTTCTGCGAAGGCCATTTTGGCACCAGGATTGAGGTATTTTACTACGGTACCCAGGGAAATAGGCATGCAACTGTGTCGCCGATTCTCTGGATGGGTAGCCCAGGTATATGACGGTTCTATGCTGGATTCGGCACCAGTCGATATTACTTTTACTGTCCGCGATGATACCTGGCGGTACCTGGATAATCCCGGCAGGTTAGAGCGTCATAATCGTTTTAACAAACATGTTGGATGGGCAGCGAATCAGGAGCTGTTCCATCTGGAAACCAAAACAGACGATGTTCTGCGTATTTTTGTAGACCACGCGGCATTTGATGTTAGTGGGTTTGATCACTCCTTAAGTATCCTTATGAACCTTCAGCGCCTGACCGTTCCGTATGAGGCCAGAACGTTGACTGATGACGGATTGGTTACCATTGATCCGGGGAATATTTCGGTAACTCCATACAGGCGGATGCCGGTGCCAGCAACCGAATTTGCAGCTGAATTGCGTAAGAGTGACGTTTTTATCGTTACGCATCCCGAAAGCCTTGGATTAACTGTTCTTGAGGCGGCAATGTGCGGGGCGTTGATATTAACGCCGCCCGATTGCCTTCCGCCAGATCGCCTGGCTTTGGTGAACCATATGGTTATCAAGTCGCGGATTGATTGGGATGAGGTTATTGCTCGCGTTGATCGCGTGAAAAATGCTGAAAAGGTCCAGTGTCACACCTGGTCGGCAATCGCGGAAAAGATGCTTGGGACGTTTATCACGCAGAAACCGTCGTGCGGTAACGGATAAAAACATTGTACCCGTGGTAACAGTAAAGCCCGATCGCCGGGCTTTTCTTAAGCCTTATCTACAGAGACTTGAGCGGCTTTTATGGATAGATTCCCGCTGGCCTCTATCGCCATACTTCCCCCCGCCTTCAGGGCGACATCCGCGCCTGACTTTATATCGAGATTTCCTGCGGAAGAGATGAATGCCGGACCTTGAGAAATGGCATACAACTCCCCGGCCTCGTTGAATCCTATTGTTGTTCCACTTTTCAAGTGCGTAACGGCCCAGGCTCCGCCCGCCGTCCGGACCTCCATTAGTCCGTTCCGCGACGAAATAAAGTCTTTTTTGGCGCTGGTTGATGGTTGTGCTGGTGCACCTTCGACTTCAGGCGGTACATATCCTTCACCTTGTCCTGACGCTTCAGGCGGCACATTGGGAGCGCCACCGGATGCATCCTGTGCATAACCGATTATTAATGGCCATCGTGAATCCCCATTGTAGGGGAACTCTACCCATACTTTATCGCCGGGCAGAAATGGTGAAAACGTGTTTGCATTGGACAATATAGCTTCTGCCCACGGCAATGAGGCATCTGGTAACCCATCCATCATGCCGACAACGCGTATTTGTGTACGCATCAGACCTTTAGGGTCATCGACGCTTACCACCACAGCCCGATACTTCCCTGTCAAACTACCCATTCACCACTCCTAACTGTGCACGGCTGACAAAACGAAAGCGGTCTTCGAAATGAGTCACGGACATCACTATCATTTTGTCAGGGATAGATTCATCGAGTTCTCCGTCACCTGCCGTGTTATGCACGACAATTTTCAGCGTCGTACCCGGAGTTAGCGCGGCATTTCCTTCCACCAGCATATCGAGGCGGGGGAGAATGAATTTGTTGTAGTTCGCCAGCGCGGTAGGATCGGGATTGCTCGTAAATTTAATAGGGTCTTCCTGGTTACCTGAGTAAACCACGCCTTTGGTCATGTCATAACTGGCCATTCTGTAATTGTGTCGGCGCTGGTATTCATAATCGGCATTCAGGATGTTGAACTGACTAATTGTAAATCCGGATGTGTTGGGATTGGCGGACTCATAAGTAAGCGATGGAGCGGCGTTTGCCATTTTTTCCATACTTTTAAAATTGATCGTCCCCCGGGATGCCCAGCACATAGAACCGGTATCCCGGGCTATCTCCTGCAATACCTTGGTCGGTTTTTCTCCAACATTTAGGTGGTATGTGGATGTCTTTCTGAATGAATCAGCATTTACCTTCAGACCAGGGGCAAGAGTGGAAACTACGGCTGATGGGGGCTTATCAACAAAATACTGTGCGCTGGTGGACGGAACTTTCAATAACCGCACCGGGTTGCTAAACGCGTAAATCAGTACGGTATCGTCCTTGCGCGGCGCTTTAAGAACGAAGAACTCTTCCGAGAACAGGATGCCGCCATGACCTTCCGGATCACCAAGTGAAACTGTCAGTATTGTCCCAAATTTCACCCCCAGCTTATTGACCACGTAAGCCGTTGAATCCCTGACCATGAGCATAAGCTGGGGACCAGATAGCTCCCCAGGTTCGACATAGGTACATCCTACGATCATTTCGCGAGGGATTTCGTTCTGCCCAATTGAAACAGATTGCAGGAATAGCTGAGTGCGCTTTGAATCAGTTTCCGGGGCTGTGGTGGTCTTTGTGGCCATCTCATTCCTCCAGAATTTTCGCTTTTACCGTTATGGTGCCGGTGGTTTGCTGCATATAAGCCAGGATAGGAAGCTCCGCCACAACGGTGAGGTTCAATCCAACCGCGAACAGCCTGTTATCGGCGGTGCCGGTGGTCAGATCCTGAAATGCGATTGATTTTTGCCCTTCGATGTAACAGGTAACCGGTATCTCATAACCGCCGACATTGGCAATGTGAGTGAAAGATGCCTGCCCGAGGCTGGCATACATTCGTAGCCAGAATGCTAATGCAGTTGTAACCATCCCAAGAGATTCCTTCTCGTCACTGGCGATCCATAGCGAATATTCCAGTGAGAAAGGGATAGTCGATACCAGGGCTTCAATCTCATCATTTTCATTGGTGACATGCCCTTCATCGTAATTATCCCGGCACAGTTCACCTTCATAAACTGAAAACGCGGGAGAACGAGACAGATTCACAAGCGGCATTGCCAGCTTATTTACCGGAACAGAAGAGGCTGTATCTTTACGCCCGGCGCGATCGGCTTCAAATGATGACAACCACTCCTTCACATCACTAAAAGTGCCGAGCGTTATGCGATCTCTTGGGGTGCGTTTCAGGAACTCCCTGAATGACTGGTTAGTGCGATCATTAAAGCTGACAACTTGTGAGTCGAACGCTTCGTTTAAAGCCTGTGCGAGCGCCGAATCAATGCCATCAATAGTGGCAAATTCCAGCTTACCGGTTGGAGTAAGACCTTTTTTCTTAAAGATGGCCAGTAGCCATTCCTGATTATTCAGAATCACCGATGAAATTCCCTTCAAAGGCGCGTGAAGGCACGCAATAAAACAAACTGCCTACCCTGGCAGTGCCGTAATTGAATATTTTATGGATGTACCAGAAGCGGCGAATGGTTGTGCCGTCTGACAGCTGTTCCAGCCATTCGAGCATAGAACCCACTGGCACATTAACGGCGGCTAACCGAAGGATTAAAGCACTGTCGCTAATCCCTGTATTATCACTGCCGTCGTATAGCGCGTAGAAGGCGTCCATCTCATCCGGGCAGTCGAGGGCCGTTATCAGTTCTGGATCCTGATAGTCATATATGCGTTGGTTCGGTTCTATTATTTCCGATGCCGTTTCAGGTGCATTTTTGTCTCTGTAAGGTATTGCGCGATACAGAACTGCATCGAATGAGTCAGGGTCTAGCTTGATTGCTTTGAGCCAGTCCATCCGCACAAGGTTATTAAAAACTGCATGACCTTGATAACGGTGGCGCACACCAGAATCACTAAGCAGGCCGTGATCCAGATTGGGAAGGTGATTGTCCTCCACAGGATCAACAATATTACCAACGTTAACACCATCGGTTTCGATTTCAGCATCAATATCTTCCTCTTCAATCAGTTCAGAACCTTCGTCTGGAATATCCGGATCCGATTCGGTGTCCGGGAGGTTATCACCAGTCACTTGTTGTGATGGTTCTGTGTCCTCAAACATGTCATCAAAGAAACCAGCCATCGATTATCCTTTCCGTTTACGGGCTTCGTTAATTTGTGTCTCAAGAATGCTTCGCGCCTGCGCAGTGGCAGCGGCCTTGTCCATTCCCTGACTCATGAAAAACTTTATGAGGTTGTTCGCCTGCGTTTGCAGGGCTTTTTTGAGAGCGTCGGCTTCAGCGCGAGCCTGGGCTTCCCTCACCCGCGATGCTTTTAGTTCGGCATTCTTCCTGTTTGCCGTGGTGCGAGCTTTTTTTAACAACCGGCGAACGTTGTCTGTGGCGCTATCTTTTGCGCGTAGTTTTTTGCCTAATGCATCCTGAGATTTCAGATACAGCTCATACTCACGCGCAGCTTTAGCCTGATCCGTCGTTGTTGTCCGGTTGCGCGCGAGCGATTTAGCCAGTTCGCCTTTGAAATAGGTTGTTGTCTTCCGCTTGTCATCGCCGAAGGCTACCTGTTCAGCTGCTTTTTCCAGGGCAATAATGATGGCCTTGTGCCATGTGGGAGACTGAAAACGCGTCATAGCGTGCAAAACATGTTTGCAAGCCACACCAGTCAGATCAGGGTTGCGGATTTTGGGGAATGCATACTCTTTTGGCGGCGCGACAGCATAGTTACCAGCCGTGGCCATATAACGATACCAGTATTGATGGCGTCCACAATCACAGTCGAAAGATACCCGGCCCTTGCAGAGATCGGCAGCGATTCGGGCTTTTTTCGCACCGTCTTCAGCAATTTCCTCAACGGCTTTATCCCATTCCTCAAATCGAATTCTGACACGGTGATGCTGGTGGACCGACTCATCCGAGGCATTAACAGATATCAATGCAAGGTTGTGTTTTAGCCCGAGGAATGTCGCGGCTTTGATCCCTGTGCCATCAGAAACCTTGTTGTTAGCGCGTTTTATATCAATGCTGGTGGACTGCGCCACCAGCTGAGCATAGGTAATGCCGGGTACCGTGCTCTTGAATTTGGTTTTATGAGCCTGCCTTGAGGTGTTGAAACTGCGTATATCTTCGGGCGTAAAGTAGGTGCCATCTTTCTTTTTCCCAAGGCTGAGGAATGCCTCAAGTTCGCGGTTACGCATCCCCATAATCCTTGGGGTGAGTGTACGTCGCGCGTTTCGCCGATTCTGACGCTGCTGTTTACGGATAAGATCGAAGACCTTGTTAAAGTCTTTTGCACTTAATCCATCAGTCTGATAGCGACCAAGGTTGTCGCGAGCATATTCAGTTGGCATTCATTTCCCTTACGCAATGGATAATGTCCCTATTACCTGGCCGTCGTATTGGAAATGGCGAATCATTTCGCGGATCCAGGTGGCAGGTGGGAGTTTTAATTTTTTGCCAACAGTCATACCCTGAGACTCATCCTCAAGCCCGGCGGCGAGCGTCACAACCCAGCGTAGCTCTGCTATGCCCCACATACGGTAAGCCAGCAAATCCGGGCGATATTGCTCATCGGGAAGAACGTAATAAATCGTCAGATTCTTGTCGTTCGATTCACACATAAGCATCACCTCTTTGCGTAGCTCTGCCCTGAGTATTGGATCGGCTATGTTGCGGTCGTCATACCGCGACAGAGGATATTGCCGGGTGCTTTGGGTTGTAGTGATTGATGTAGCCATAGTCAGCCTGCCAGAAATAGATGATGGTGATTCTACCGCTAGTCATTTGTTGAATATTTAACTCAATAAAAGAAAATTATTAGTGCAATTTTGATTGTGAAATGTATCATTCTGCCCTTAAGTAGGTTCTTCACGAGGAAACAAAATTGGCAGAACGTGTTGATGATGCAGAGCTGAGCATGAATCAGTTAGAAGCTCTCAAAGACATGGCCATCGATAACATCAGAAAGCAGGCACAGGTCGTGAGCCAGGTATTTACAGGGAAGTGTCGTTACTGCAATGAATCGATTGAATCAGGCATTTATTGTGACGCTGAATGTGCGCAATGGCACAGGGAAGAGCAGGCCGCAAAACAGCGTAAATATGGCATGCGACCGGCAGGATTTGACTGATTATGTTGCGCTTTACTGAGGAAGAGTTTCAGGCTTTTAGTGAGCGTCGAAATAAGGGGCGGTCCAGGCCAAAAACCAAAAAGGATCCATTCTTATCGCTTGCGCCGGTAAAAGAAGTTTCTCCACATGCGAAGGCACTTGCAGCACTGGCAAAGAACCCAGACCTGCGCGACGGAAATTGCGAGCACTTCGAGCAGGTTTTCATTTTTGATTACTTCGAACGCAAGCACCCTGACATCTATGAGCTGTTGCATGCAACGCCTAACGGAGGGAAGCGTTCAAAAGCAACCGCCGGGAAAATGAAGGCTGAAGGGCAGAAAAAAGGTTATCCGGACATGAGTCTCGATAAAGCATGCGGTATTTATCACGGCATGCGAATTGAGCTTAAAGAACCAAATGGTAAAGCCCCGACGAAAGAGCAGATCGCCTGGATGCGCAGGCTTAGAGAGGAAGGCTACTACGTTGTTCTTGCGTATGGTGCAGAACAAGCGATTACCGCCATCCTGGAATACATAAGTCTTAAAAAGGGTGAGGCTATCGAGCATGTATTGAACGGCGATAAGTGGTTGCATATTGCTTAAAATAATAAATTAATTAGTGCATATGCGCTCTTTGTGATAGTGCACTTTAACATCGGGAGAATAATCGTGTCATCCAAGGTTAATTATGAGTCGCTGGCATCGGTTATGCCGCGTAATGAACAGGAAACAGATGCTGTAGTGGACCCTGTAATCGCTGAAATGAATGCTCGCCTGGAGGCTGAATTTGCAGCTGAGAATGAACATACCACCCAGGGCGACTAGGACTGTTTTTTGTGTCGGTAGCGGTCCGTCACTCACTCGTGAGGACTGTGCTGCTATAGAAAAAACTGGCTGTTCAATCATCGCGGTTAACAATTCCTGGCAGATGTTCGATGACATTTATGCCTTATACGCCGGTGATTTGTCATGGTGGAAGCAATACGGATCCACCATACCGGGAGGGAGATTCCGCAAAGTGACAGCCAACCTGGCGGCGGCGAAATCATTTTCGTTGGAGTACAGGCGATATTGTGGACCGGCGGAAGGGGTAAATAGCGGCGCGCAGGCTATCAGTCTGGCTGCTGAATCAGGGGCTGAAGTAGTGGTATTAGTCGGCTATGACTGTTCTCTGCAAAACGGCCTTCATTGGCATGGCGCGCACCCTCAAGCACTACGGAATCCAACGCAGGTGTCTATTTCAAAATGGCAACAGCAGTTCCTGGATACCCGCAAAAAACACGCAGATTTACATATTTTGAATGCAAGTAGGAGCAGTGCAATTCAATGTTTCCCAAGAATAAATTTAGAGGCAGTGATCGCGTTATTATCGTCGGCAGTGGCCCAAGCGCCGCAAACTTTGTTGCGCCGCGCGGAGTGCCGATTATAGCGGTCAATGGGGCCATCGACTGGCTTAACCGCGCTTCTTATTTTTTCACCCTTGATCCATCCCCAGACAATATGCGGCGCGTTGGTCGTGGCCGCCGTCGCCGTGGTGTTTGTTATTGCATGGCACTACCCGATGTTAAAGAACGTGAAGTCAGAGATGGCGTTCTGTGCTTCCGTCGTGTGGCTGAACGCGGCATGGAGCCAAAAAATACGAATTCTCCCGAGTGGTGGGCGTGGCGCTGGTCCGCACATTTCGGCCTTTGCGAAGATGAGAATGAAATTGCCAGCGGCAATAGTGCATATGGTGCTCTGAACCTGGCTTTCCATATCGGATTCAAACATGTAGCTCTGGTGGGCGTTGACGCTACGCAAGAACTACGCGTTCACTCCGGCGGCACGCCAAAAAATCTAAGTCACCTGCCTTTGTTATTCCAGTCTGCGCGTGAACAGATTGACGTTGTTTCATGCGGGAAAATGGGAGGTATTCCGCAGATGACTCTTAAAGAATGGCTGAAGAATACATGATGGCACCCACAATTTATCACCGTATCGACGGTACCAAATACAGGAATGTCTGGGTTGTTGGTGATCTGCATGGTTGCTACACCAGACTGATGTCCGAACTCCATCGTGTGGATTTTGACCCGGCGCAGGATTTACTGATATCGGTCGGCGACCTTATCGATCGCGGTACTGAAAATGTCGAATGTCTGGAACTATTGCAGATGCCCTGGTTCAGGGCAGTGATGGGGAACCATGAGCGGCTGATGATTGATGCGTTAAGTCCAGATGGCAACGTGAATAACTGGCTAATGAATGGCGGACAATGGTTCTTCATGCTGGACACTGATCAGGAAATATTAGCCTGGGCGCTGGTGGAGCTGGTAAAGCGTCTGCCCTATATCATTGAGTTGAACACGGGGCAAGAAACTATCGTTATAGCCCATGCCGACTATCCGGATAATGAATACCAATTCGGTAAGGAGGTGCCGCTTTTCAACGTTGTCTGGGCGCGCGAGCGTATCAGTGATTCGATGGATGATATTGGTGGCGAAATTTCGGGCGCAGATCGTTTTATCTTTGGTCACACTCCGGTGAAAAGCCCGAAGACATTCTGGAATCAGCAGTATATCGACACTGGTGCCGTATTTTGCGGAAACCTGACATTGATGAAAGTGAAAGGTGATGGTGCAGCATGAAGATTGCTTTAGTTTTTCGCTCTGGTGGTGACTATAACGCTTCCGATGTGCAGTGGCTGGTTAATCAACTGCCAAAAGGCTATGAAATTATTTGCCTGACAGACCTGAAGCGTTTACATGTACCTGGCGTCAAAGTTGTCCCATTGATCAACCAGTGGCAAAAGTGCCGTGGCTGGTGGGCGAAAATCGAGTTGTTTCGACCGGATATAACCGATGATCTCTTCTACCTGGATTTGGACACGGTTATTGCCGGTGATATACGCCCAATTCTTGAGAATCCACCAACCAGCTTCACCATGCTTAGGGATTTTTACCATCCACAATATCGTGGCAGCGGTGCTCTGTGGATACCAAATAGTGTAAAAGCGCACATCTGGAGTGCATTCTGGCAAGATCCGGAAGGTTGGATTGCTCGTTGTGTTACTACTGAGTGCTGGGGTGATCAGGGGTTCTTGCGGAAGGTTATGGGCGATGACACACCAGCATTTCAGGATCTGTATCCGGGATGGTTTGTAAGTTACAAGGCCGATGTTGTGGAACCTGGTTCTAAATATGCAAGCGCGCGTTACTCCAGGGGGAATGGGGCATTACCAAAGGACTGCCGAATAATCTTTTTCCACGGCAAACCGCGACCTCGCGAAGTGTCAGAGGATTGGCTCCCCCTCATTAGCGCGTTTTTTGAGCAAGAACCAGAATAATATTGCTCTAATAATTCCATATTTTTAAAACGTGATGTACACTCATCACGTTTTTTATTAGAGCAATCTACAGGGTGCACTATGTGGCCATTCCGACGGAAATATCACTACTGGCTGATCGCCTTTGTTACGCCGACCGGCGGTATCAGGCATGTCATCACCAGGTATCGCAACAAGAGACTCACCTTAGCCAGAATTTTACAGGCTGCCATAGGTGAGGGACTGGATACAAATTGCGTAGTCCTTCCTCCTTCATACTTAGGAAAAATGACCGAAGCACAAGCTAATACGGAACTTTGAAATGAGCACTTCAGCACAAAACCAATCAATCGAAAATGTATCTATCCCTGATGTCCTGAATGCCGGTATCCCGGCCATTATCCAGAACATCCGGGCCGCGCAACGCCGCGTTAGTTGTGATGACCTCACAGCACGTTTTTTTGATAATGCGGTTCAGTCAGCGGAGATGCTTCACGCACAGCTTATTGATGTTTATAACGCAGAAGCTGATAGCCATAACTCCCTGGTAGATGCAGCTGAAAATATGCAGTTGGATCTCGGTCTGAAGGGTAAAGAAATTGAAGAGCTTCAGCTACAAATTGAACATTTGAAACGCCAGCAACAGGACGCGATCGACGATGCGACGCATGACGCCAACCAGCGTGCTGATAATGCCGAACGTATAAGCATTGAGCTGGAAACAAAACTCAATGAAATGACCGCGATGGTTGAACTGCGGAACTCACAGATTTCAACGCTAAAATCTCAATATAAAGAGATCATGAAACTTGATCCTTTTAACCTTGAGAAACGCTATAACAAAGCTAAAAGCGAGCGACAGGAACTGCGTAAGCAGGTCGCCGACCTTAACCAACAGCTCAAAAAAACTATTAAAGATGCAAGCGAGGCGCGCGTGGCATTTGCTAATAAAAAAGCAGAGGTTACCGCGCTGGTTAATGAGAATGCCAAATTTGCGACGCTCAAGAAGGAAATGTATGGCATTACTGAGCGCCGTTTCCCTGCAAGCAAACTTCATCCGACGTTAGGGCAAATATCCTTCTTCCCGCGCCTCCTGGCTTATGGGATCTCATCGCCTAAAGAGTTCAATAACGAGCGTCCTTATATCGTGTCTAAGCTGGACTTTGCTTATCAGTTCTGCTGCGACATGGGCTATGCCATTGATATCCGAATCAACGAATGGTTGATGCCAAACTTCCAGCCGTTGGCAATTTTCCGCGAGTTCCAGCCGGAAGGTTGGGTAGAGTTCTTCCATGAATTGATCTGTAAAGAGATGGAAAGCCGCCGCCCGGAACTGGTCCGCCGTGTCGAGTGGGCGCAAGAGGTTATGTTGGCAGATGCAGAGCTGCCGTTCGAACCGGAATTCATTGATGATCTGGCAACTAAAGGGTTGCATACCCTGTTTGATGTGGTTACCCGCCGTCATGAGCAGTTGGTTGTCGAATTGGGTTTAGAGGAAACAGCGGCAAGAAGACTTCTCGATGTTTGCTATGCACGTAGCGATGCATGGGAAAAAGAGAACGGCGGCACTATTTACGTCCGCTGACAGTTACAGTGTCACTTTTAATGCTGGTGGAGTGCGCCCACCAGCATTTTTTTCGTCCAATGAGGAGGGCATTTGAGTATTTTCAATAAACACGCACACCAGGAACGTCCGTATATCGTCATAGTTGATATTGATGGAACAATATCAGAGGCAACTGAAGACAGACTGCATTTGCTTCCGCCACCAGGTAAAGGTGCATTAACAAAGGACTGGAACGAGTTTAATCTCGCCTGTGACACCGATACTCCCATCACTCCAGTTATTGATATGGTGCGCCAGTTATTTAACGTTTACACGGTCTGGTTTGTAACCGGGCGCTGTGAGATCGCAAGGGATAAAACACGAGCCTGGCTGCGGAAGTACGTAACAAACGGGGCTGAGCCTTTGCTATCTATGCGTCCTGCCACCGATGACAGAAATGACGGCCCAGCAAAGATTGATCTCCTTAAGAAAATTGGTCTAAGTAAAATCGCGTTCGCGCTGGAAGATAAGATTGAAGTGGCGCGTGTTTTCAGGAGGCACGGCGTGCTTACGTTAATGGTCAGGGAGTATGAAAATGCGCTTCTTCATCAACAATGATTGCTCTAATAAATATTGATTTTTAAAACGGAGAAAGTGAAAATAAAAACATGCCGCAAGGCGCGGCATGTATCCAATCAATCACAGGAGCTGAAAATATGAACACGGCATTCAAAATCATTATGGCCGCGATCTATTTCTGGCTGTTCTCTATCACTTTTGGCGGCATCGTCGCTCATGGGTAAGGGGAGTATATTAGCCATTTGGGACCCCACGGTCTCTTGCGGGTTTAATTAAGAACCCGCAAGAAAAATACGAATTGGGCTATATTTTTCCGCCTACGCCTTTAAACTTCTCAATAAACGAGACGATTTTCTGGAAAACTGCCTGTTTTTTCGTTTTATATTGCGGATTTAACGGACTAAGTTTTGGTAATGTTTCGTTTAATTCTGTGCCATTTTCGGTGGCATATTCGCGTTTTAAAGACGTGCGAATATAGCGTTTTGCTGCATCTTCATTGAGATTTTCTTCTTTTATCAATGCTTCTGCTTCACGTTGCTGTTCGCGTTGAGCAAACGTAAAGAATGCGTCAATGATGCTGGCTTTGTCCGGTAAATCATCCAGGTTCGTTTGCTGAATAAAATCGACCACCAGGCCCTCTTTAGCACGGTTCCCTAGGCTTGAACGAATTAAGCGTTTGACCTCTTCGATCATTTCGCCCTTGCCTTTATTTTGTCTGTTGTGTTCGAAAATCAGTCCAAGGATATAATCCAGGTTTATTTCCTGAGACTTCAGCAAATCGACCTCAAAAACTACGTCATCCCAGTCAGTGGTTGATTTCTCTTTTTTCTCAGCTTCTTTCTCACGGCGCTGCCAGTCGCGAATATCGTTATAGGCAGAACGATAATCCTGAATCTTGCGATCAGCAGGGAGACGAATTGTTTGCAATTTAGCGAACTTTTCATCATCCACATAATGCTCTGCTTTGAATTTTTCTACCGCAACAGGATCGCTAAGATCGATTTGTTGCAGGGCTTTTAGCGTGGCAAATTCATCATAGTTTTGCAGGATGTTCTCGGCACGCAGGTATTCGCCAAACAGTTTAACGAAGTCTTTCTTCTCTTTTTCACTTTCAATACTGGTAGGGTCAGGGAACCGTTGTTCCAGTTCTGAAACTACTGTCATAAAGCCGCGTTTAGCTTCACCAGTAGCAGCATCAGTAAAGCCTTCCATATACTCTGTATAACTCTTTTCTAACACCACATTTTTGGTGTTTTTGTCACCAAACAGCGTTATGGCATCAATAGTTGAGCGTTCCAGATCCCGGAAAGTGACGATATTACCGAAGGTTTTAGTAGCGTCATAAATGCGGTTGGTGCGGGAAAATGCCTGCATCAGGCCGTGAAAACGCAAGTTTTTATCGACGAATAGCGTGTTCAATGTTGGAGCATCGAAGCCGGTTAAAAACATCCCCACGACGATTAACAAGTCAACATCCTGATTTTTAACCCGCTGAGCCAGGTCCCGATAGTAGTTCTGAAAACCCTTGCTATCAGTACTGAAATTCATTTGAAAATGGTCGTTATATTCACGAATTGCAGCATCCAGAAACTCTTTAGCACTGCTGTCCATTGCGCTGGTATCAAAAGTTTCATCGGAAATTTCACCAATGGCATTTTGTTCTTCATTAGCGGCAAAGGAGAAGATTGTCGCAACACGCAGCGGTTTATAGGTAGCCGATTTATTAGCGGCTTCTTCTTGTAACCGTTTAAACGTCGCATAATAGGCTTTCGCGGCATCCACGCTGCTCACTGCCAGCATGGCATTAAAGCCTTTGGAGCCTGGGAAGGTACGGTGGGTTTTCTGGCGGAAGTTGTTCAGGATATATTGCGTGATTTCCTGAATACGCATGGGATGAAGAAACGCCTGCTGATTTTCAGCCGCACTCAGTTTTTTCTCGTCAGTTTCTGTCTCTAAAGACTTAAACTGTGGCCGCACATCGTTGTAGTCCACCTTGAATTTGAGCACTTTTTCGTCACGAATCGCATCGGTAATTACATACGAATGCAATTCACGACCAAATACGCTGGCGGTTGTTTCTGAGCCTAAGGCGTTTTCCGGGAAAATAGGGGTGCCGGTAAAACCAAACTGATAATAGCGTTTGAATTTCTTCTTCAGGTTTTTCTGCGCTTCTCCAAACTGGCTGCGGTGGCATTCATCAAATATAAACACCACTTGCTGATTATATACAGGCAGGTCGCTTTCTGCTTTCATCAGATTATTGAGTTTCTGAATAGTAGTGACGATAATTTTGTTATCGTCCTTATCCAGATTTCGTTTAAGGCCTGCGGTATTTTCCGAGCCGTTGACGCTGTCTGGCGAAAAACGCTGATATTCCTTCATGGTCTGGTAATCGAGGTCTTTCCTGTCGACCACAAAGAAGACTTTATCAATAAAGTCCAGCTCTGTTGCCAGACGCGCGGCTTTAAAGCTGGTGAGGGTTTTACCAGAACCGGTAGTGTGCCAGATATACCCACCGCTTTCCGGTTTTGACCAGTTCTTCGCTGTAAAGGAACTCTTAATTTTCCACAGAATGCGCTCGGTGGCGGCAATCTGGTACGGTCGCATCACCAGTAGCGTCTGACTACTGTCAAAAACGCTGTAGTTCACCAGAACATTCAGCAGAGTATGTTTCTGGAAAAAGGTAGCGGTAAAGTCTTTGAGGTCTTTAATCAGCGTGTTGTCTGATTTCGCCCAATTCATGGTGAAGTCAAAACTGTTTTTATCGCGCTTTGTCGTGTTGGCAAAATAACGGGTATCGGTGCCGTTAGAAATGACAAACAGTTGCAGATACTTAAACAGGGAATTTTCGCTGTTAAAACTCTCTTTACTGTAACGATGTATCTGGTTGAAAGCCTCACGAATCGCCACCCCGCGTTTTTTTAGTTCGATTTGCACCAGCGGTAAACCATTAACCAGGATCGTGACGTCATAACGGTTAGCATGAGAACCCGTCTGTTCAAACTGCTGGATAATCTGCACCTTATTGCGCATGAGATTCTTTTTATCTATCAAATAGATGTTCTCAAGTCGCTCGTCATCAAAAATAAAGTCGCAAATATAGTCGATATGGATTTTACGGGTCTTATCCAGAATGCCATCGCTCGGGTTGTCCAGATACTGCTCCGTGAAACGCCGCCACTCGCTGTCATTAAACACCACACCATTGAGGCTCTGAAGCTGTTGTCGAACATTGGCCAGCATCGCCGACTGAGATTTTACGGATATAAATTCATAGCCCTGATTTCGCAGGTCCTGAATCAGTTCACGTTCCAGGTCCGATTCGCTCTGGTAGCTGTCGCCTGTTGGCTCAGCTTTGATGTACTTATCAAGAACGATAAAGTTATTGGATTCAGCAATGGTGTGTGTCTGATGAGTCATAGCGCATCCTTTGTGCCGTCTGGCAAGGGCCGGAAGGGGGGTAATGGTGACTTCCGGCGCGTAAAAAATAGTCTATATACTGACCGGGTGTTAAGGTGGTCCGATCGGTAGCAATGATCAATTAATTACTGACAGTTTCAGGTTTCGGGAAACTGAACAGTAAATCACGGTAGTATTCGTATTGTTTCTGGCGCAACTCGATTTCACGCGGAAGACCTTCGGTGATGGAGTTAGTCAGGGTGTCGAAATTATCCAGAATCCGAACGATTTCAGACTGGATGGCAAGGGATTTTTCCGGATTATCCGGGCAGGGGATTGGGATTTTTTTTTGAGAATAATTACTAATCCATTGGCGTTTATGGTCTCCCTCTGCGAATTCACTTGGTAATGTATTGAGCCAATAGTAAACATATTTCAGTAAGGTTTTATTATCATCACATGATGTAACCATTTTCATAGCCGATGATTTTGCCTTAAAGTCAAAATCCACCCATTTATTAGCGGTGGTGAAATCATCAAAAATTATTACAGGTGCCTTTGATGCCTGATAAATACCATGAGTCTCATTTGTGTATCCAAGAATAAATGTTTTTCCGGCAGTAAGAACCGGGATGGTATATGTGTCGTGATAATCTTTTGCTTTTACCAAATACTTTGTTGGCTGTTCATATTTGGTTATTTCCCCCAATGGCAACCACTCAACCTCAACCCCATCCAGCAATTTTTCCAGATAACTTAACTCGCTCATTTTTGCACCTCGCAGCCTTCAATTTCAGCCACAATCGCATCAATATCTTTACGCAACTGGTCGATTTTGCTGACCGTGGTTTTCAGCTCAGCATTCAGCTCAGCAATATCGATAATTTCGCGGTTATCTTTCGCTTCCACATAGCTGCTCACCGACAGGTTATAGTCATTAGCAACAACGGTCTCAAACGCGACAGATTTCGCCAGATGAGCAACATCTTCCTTGCTGGCAAATACCTGCATAATCTGTTCGATATGGGTATCGGTCAGGATATTGTTGTTAGTCTCTTTTTTGAACAGTTCGCTGGCGTCAATAAACTGAACGTTGGTATCCGTTTTATGTTTGGACAGAACCAGAATGTTTACTGCAATGGTGGTGCCAAAGAACAGGTTCGGTGCCAGTGAAATTACGGTTTCGACATAGTTATTGTCAATCAGATACTGACGGATTTTCTGCTCCGCGCCGCCACGGTAAAAAATACCCGGGAAGCAAACAATCGCAGCACGACCTTTGGCAGAAAGATAGTTCAGCGCATGTAGTACAAAGGCGAAGTCAGCTTTTGATTTGGGGGCCAGAACGCCAGCCGGGGCAAAACGCTCATCGTTAATCAGTGTCGGGTCATCGCTGCCAATCCATTTCACCGAATACGGCGGGTTAGAAACGATGGCATCAAACGGTTTTTCATCTCTGAAGTGCGGCTCAGTCAGTGTATTACCCAGCCTGATATCAAACTTGTCGTAGTTGATGTTGTGCAAAAACATGTTCATACGCGCCAGATTATAGGTCGTATGGTTGATTTCCTGACCGAAAAAGCCTTCTTCGATGATATGGTTATCAAACTGCTTTTTAGCCTGCAACAACAGTGAGCCGGAACCCGCTGCCGGGTCGTAGATTTTGTTAACGTTGGTCTGCCCGTGCATAGCCAGTTGTGCAATCAGCCTGGAGACGTGCTGCGGTGTAAAGAACTCACCGCCTGACTTACCAGCATTCGCCGCATAGTTAGAAATCAGGAACTCATAGGCATCGCCGAACAGGTCAATCTGATGTTCGTTAAAGTCGCCAAGCTTTAAGCCTTCAACCCCTTTCAGGACCGCAGCCAGGCGGGCATTTTTATCCTTAACGGTGTTACCCAGGCGGTTACTGGTGGTATCGAAATCAGCAAACAGACCTTTGATGTCTGCTTCTGAAGGATAACCGTAAGCAGAACTTTCGATAGCAACGAAGATGCTGTTTAAATCTGCATTCAGTCTGTCATTGGTATTTGCTTTCGCCGCTACGTTGCAGAAAAGCTGACTGGGGTAGATGAAGTAGCCTTTAGTTTTGATGGCATCGTCTTTAATATCATCAGTAATTACGCTGTCATCCAGTTTCGCATAACAGATACTGTCATCACCGGCTTCAATATAGCTGGAAAAATTTTCGCTGATAAAACGGTAGAAAAGTGCGCCCAGAACGTATTGCTTAAAATCCCATCCATCGACCGAACCCCTGACATCGTTAGCAATTTGCCAGATTTGACGATGAAGCTCTGCACGTTGTTGAATACTTGTCATTTTCATCCACTTATTTCAGGCTTATGTAATTGGATGTGATTCTACAGCAACTTGGATGCTTTAGCAGTTCGGATATTAGGCTACGAATGACCTGCCTAGAGGTTTGTTAAGCCGCAAAGTGCTGGTGCTTTATGTCTGTGAAGTTTATAATTGCGTACACATAACGAGTACACGAGGTATTTATGCAATCCATTAACTTCCGTACCGCGCGCGGCAACCTTTCTGAAGTGCTCAACAATGTTGAAGCCGGGGAAGAGGTTGAAATCACCCGCAGAGGCCGTGAGCCAGCAGTAATTGTCAGCAAGGCTACTTTCGAAGCCTACAAAAAAGCGGCGCTGGATGCTGAATTTGCATCCCTGTTTGACACCCTGGACTCCACCAACAAGGAACTGGTTAACCGATAATGAGGCATATATCACCGGAAGAACTTATTGCGCTTCATGATGCGAATATAAGCCGCTACGGCGGCCTGCCGGGAATGTCAGATCCGGGTAGGGCAGAGGCCATTATCGGGAGAGTTCAGGCCAGAGTTGCCTACGAAGAGATCACCGACCTTTTCGAAGTCTCCGCCACCTACCTGGTGGCTACAGCGAGAGGGCATATATTCAATGATGCCAATAAGCGTACCGCGCTAAACAGCGCGCTGCTATTTCTACGCCGTAACGGGGTGCAGGTATTTGATTCACCTGAACTGGTAGACCTTACCGTAGGGGCTGCGACCGGAGAGATATCTGTATCTTCTGTCGCCGACACGTTACGTAGATTGTATGGTTCTGCGGAGTAGATTAATGGCACGTAAATACAACAAGTTGTCCCGTGAAGCGTTAAAGATGCTTCTTGATGGCGTGAGCCGCCGCAAGGTAAAGCAATACCTGGTTGGTAAGCAAATTGGAGTCAGGACCGCTATTGCTGTGTTATGCCGTCAGGAAATGGTTGTGCTTAAACAGAGAATGCCGGGCAGCAGATAAAGCCCAATCAGTGATTAAAGGTGTGATGTGAAAGCCATAATTACTCCCTTTGTACAGAAAGAGCTTGGCCTCGCCACGTTCAAAGTGGATCAGGAGGTCAGAAAGCTGGTGGAGGCTGGCCGTAAATTTATTATGGAGCCGGTGCCGCGTGAGTTAATCGAGCACATGGAAGACGGCCTCGTTGTTACCGAGCAAACCATGGCAACAAATGAGGCGTTGCAGCCGTTTTTTAACAGCGATGAACTGTTTCGCCGTATTGGTGGAATTGACGCGCTGGTGGCGTGGTTGCGTAAGAAAGAGGGTCAATGCCAGGCCGCAGATCGTAGTTGGTGTGACAACCATATTGTCCACGCTGAACGAGACAATAGCGCGGTGTTGTTGTGCTGGCATCACGATAACCATTATCGGATGCGTGGTTTTAATGAGCTGAAAGAAACGCTGCACAATAATCGCGTTAACTGGATACTGGATGTCGCCCGTCAGGAAATGGGCCTTTCAAATAGCCATGATTTAAGTATTCAGGAGCTGTGCTGGTGGGCTTTCATGCGCAACATGATGCACCTGATGCCGGAAGAAGTCTGCCGCATATCAATAAATAAGATGAAGGCTACTCCGCAGGATAGCGGACCTCTGAAAGAGGCGGATATTCGCCCGTATGACGATCGCGCTACAGCATATGTTCAGATGATGGAAGAACGCGCCGCGCCGATGCGTGCAAAAGTATGCCCTGTGGATGTTGACTCCGACCCTGGCATGGCGCATTTCAAAATACCAAAACTGCAATCGCTAAAATTACCTGAGTACATGGACTTTGTTGCTTCCCGTCCATGCTGTGGGTGTGGAGCTGCGGGAGCTGGCGCTCACATTACGCCTCATATCGTTCGTCATAGTCGATTATGCGCGCATGACATTTACGCAATTCCTCTGTGCCAGTCATGCCAGCGTGATATTGAGCGTGACCGCGATAATTGGGAGAAGACGCACGGTAGGTTGGCGATGCATCAACGATTGTTCTTTGATTACGCGCTTGGAGTCGGCGCTATCACAAGTCACTCGTCGAACGTTAGGTAAAATTGCTCTAATGTATTGCTATTTATTTAATCTATGGTATTATATTCCACGTTGATTAGTTGACATGGGCTAATCAGTAGGTGACAGGATGTTACTTAACTGGCAGGGACGCCACTTCATGGAAATAAATCACTTACGAATAACATCGTATGAGATTGCGGATTACATGATCCGCACCAAATCTCTTCTATCAGCGAAAGAACTCGCAGCAATCCTTGAAAAGGAATACCCGCATCTGGATGTCGATAAGCGCGACGTTTATCTGCGCTTAAAGGCTATCGCTGTGTCTAAGTATTCGTCTGTTTTGATTGATGACAGTACACGCCCACGTAGATTTCAGATCCACTCTCTGAATCCTGAATTCTTTCGCCGCAGCCGCGCGCCGCGCCGGTTTGATGAAAAACTCCAGAACGAACTCTATATGACGCAGGACGAAAAGGAACGCCGGGAACACCAGCCTTGGGTAATGGCGCGTCAACTTTTCAATAAGGTAGCCCGTCAGCACCGTCATTACGGTAATGCCACATCCGCACGTATCTGATTGATTGCTTGCCCGTTCCGGGCCTTTTGACATGTGACTTTCGTTACCCTCGCGTCAAAAAGAGTTTTTACGAAAGGAAGCATAAGTGACCTGGGACGATCACAAGAAGAATTTTGCTCGCCTGGCGCGAGATGGTGGTTACACCATCGCACAATATGCCGCCGAGTTTAATCTCAACCCAAACACCGCACGTCGTTATCTCCGTGCATTCAAAGAAGACACCAGAACAGCGGACAGCCGTAAGCCAAATAAGCCTGTCAGGAAACCACTAAAAAGCATGATCATTGATCACGCTAATGATCAACGTGCAGGTGATCACATTGTGGCTGAAGTGGCTGAAAAACAAAGAGTTAATGCTGTTGTCAGTGCCGCAGTCGAGAACGCTAAGCGCCAAAATAAGCGCATAAATGATCGTTCTGATGATCATGACGTGATCACCCGCGCCCACCGTACCTTACGTGATCGCCTGGAACGCGACACCCTGGATGATGATGGTGAACGCTTTGAATTCGAAGCTGGCGATTACCTGATAGATAACGTTGAAGCGCGGAAGGCCGCGCGCGCTATGTTGCGTCGGTCCGGGGCCGATGTTCTGGAAACCACTCTTCTGGAAAAGTCTCTTTCTCATCTCCTTATGCTGGAGAACGCCAGGGATACGTGCATTCGCCTGGTGCAGGAAATGCGCGATCAGCAAAAAGACGATGATGAAGGTACTCCGCCTGAATACCGTATCGCGAGCATGCTAAACAGCTGTTCCGCGCAGATAAGCAGCCTGATCAACACCATTTACAGCATCCGGAATAACTATCGAAAAGAAAGCCGGGAGGCGGAAAAGCACGCTTTATCTATGGGGCAAGCTGGCATTGTTAAGCTGGCATACGAACGAAAGCGTGAAAATAACTGGTCAGTGCTGGAAGCGGCTGAATTCATCGAGGCGCATGGAGGAAAAGTGCCGCCCCTGATGCTGGAGCAAATCAAAGCCGATCTGCGTGCTCCTAAGACCAATACCGATGATGAGGAAAATCAAACAGCATCTGGCGCTCCATCACTTGAAGATCTGGATAAAATCGCGCGAGAACGGGCCGCCAGCCGCCGCGCTGATGCCGCATTGTGGATTGAGCATCGTAGAGAAGAAATTGCCGATATCGTCGATACAGGTGGTTATGGTGATGTCGATGCGGAAGGCATATCAAACGAAGCATGGCTTGAACAGGATCTGGACGAAGACGAGGAGGAAGACGAAGAAGTTACCCGCAAACTGTACGGGGATGATGATTAATGGCCAGAAGTTGCGTAACGGATCCACGTTGGCGCGAGCTGGTGGCGCTATATCGTTATGACTGGATTGCGGCCGCTGATGTGTTGTTTGGGAAGACACCAACCTGGCAGCAGGATGAGATCATTGAGTCCACGCAGCAGGACGGCAGTTGGACAAGTGTGACCTCCGGCCATGGTACTGGTAAATCGGATATGACGAGTATCATTGCAATACTCTTCATCATGTTTTTCCCCGGCGCTCGCGTCATTCTGGTCGCTAACAAAAGACAGCAAGTCCTTGATGGTATTTTCAAATACATAAAGAGCAATTGGGCTACTGCTGTTAGCAGATTCCCGTGGTTGTCGAAGTATTTCATTCTTACAGAAACGTCTTTTTTTGAGGTGACTGGCAAGGGTGTTTGGACAATATTGATAAAGTCCTGTCGCCCCGGAAATGAGGAGGCGTTGGCTGGTGAACACGCCGATCATCTCTTGTATATCATCGACGAAGCGTCGGGGGTGAGTGATAAAGCATTCAGTGTGATAACAGGTGCGCTGACCGGTAAGGATAACCGTATTCTGCTTCTTTCCCAGCCTACGCGACCTTCAGGCTATTTCTACGATTCACACCACAGACTAGCTATTCGCCCGGGAAATCCTGATGGATTGTTTACTGCGATAATACTGAATAGTGAAGAATCTCCGCTTGTAGATGCAAAATTTATACGAGCAAAACTTGCGGAGTATGGCGGTCGTGATAACCCCATGTACATGATCAAAGTACGTGGTGAATTTCCCAAATCTCAAGATGGCTTTCTTCTTGGTCGTGATGAGGTTGAGCGGGCGACGCGGCGAAAGGTCAAGATTGCCAAAGGATGGGGCTGGGTTGCATGTGTTGACGTTGCTGGTGGCACAGGACGAGATAAGTCCGTTATTAATATCATGATGGTGTCCGGCCAGCGAAATAAACGCCGTGTAATCAACTATCGTATGCTGGAATACACAGACGTTACAGAAACGCAGTTAGCCGCCAAGATTTTCGCAGAATGTAACCCAGAACGGTTCCCGAACATAACCATAGCTATTGATGGCGATGGCTTGGGGAAATCGACGGCTGATCTAATGTACGAACGCTATGGCATTACCGTCCAGCGTATCCGCTGGGGTAAAAAGATGCACAGCCGTGAAGATAAAAGCCTTTATTTCGATATGCGCGCTTTCGCGAATATTCAGGCGGCAGAAGCTGTAAAATCAGGGCGTATGAGGCTTGATAAGGGGGCTGCGACTATAGAGGAAGCATCAAAGATACCGGTAGGGATAAATTCCGCAGGTCAATGGAAGGTGATGTCAAAGGAAGATATGAAGAAAAAACTCAACCTGCACTCACCGGACCATTGGGATACATATTGTTTCGCTATGTTGGCGAACTATGTTCCCCAAGATGAAGTGCTTAGCGTCGAAGACGAAGCGCAGGTTGATGAAGCTCTGGCATGGCTTAACGAGTAAAAACTTGCTCTAATAAATTGTGTTTTTTGACTGCCGATGTTACATTGAACCTGACCTCTTGCGCCTTGAGGCATTTTCGGTTTATGCTTATCAGGCACCTCATTAAAACGGGTGCCGGGATTGAGACCCCGGATAATGTCAAAGGCGACACAGACGCCGAAAGCGTCTTTTTTTGTGTCATGCCATCGCACAGCCATACGTAGCG
Source organism: Escherichia sp. KTE114 (assembly GCF_000407765.1). NCBI lineage: Bacteria > Pseudomonadati > Pseudomonadota > Gammaproteobacteria > Enterobacterales > Enterobacteriaceae > Escherichia > Escherichia sp. KTE114. Next base: position 61,814 of record NZ_KE136624.1, read on the forward strand.
TTTAGCTCCGAAATCAATGGTAGTGCTGGCTGGGCTGCCGAAAGGCAGGCCGGTTCCCTTTGACGCCGGTAGTCTCAACCCAGTCAGTGCTACCGCCATTGAGATTGAGACCTCACGCGGTAGCTCCTTAACTTAGTCAAAGGAGGCTGCCATTATGGCTACTGTCCCTACCCCAACTCATCCTGAATTCATCTGGCGCTTCTATTCCTGCCAGAAACGTCACTATCACTTCGTTATTGCACCGACAGAAGATGAGGCCCGTTCTCAGCTTCCTGACGCTCCCTGCATTTTCTCTGCCCGCTTTTCCACTGATTCGCGCAACTCTCTCAGTTACTGGTGCCTCCCTGTTAACGCTTCTGCTCAGGAGGGACTATGAGAACGTCATTAGTCACCCGTGAAGAAATGATTGAGGCAATTGAACAGCACACATCCTGTATCAGTACCAGGGATATACCGGGCGTTATTGCCAACTACTTCATGATCACCAAACAACTTTACCGGAGAAAGGACAAGAACGCTGTTCACCGCATTCTGTTGTCTGATATCCGCGAATACCTGCTCGAACAGGGGCATCTGAATTACGCAACCGTCGCAGCCGAAACACGCAAGGAGGCACACAGAATGAAAGCAACTAACGTTAAATCAGAAAAAACTCATGCACCTTCAGTTCAGGAATCGGAGCTGGTGGTTGTTCAGAATCAGTCTGATGAAATTCCCGTTCTGGAATGGCTGGGAGTGCGTGTAGTGACAACTAAGATCCTTGCTAAGGGGTATGGGACAGATGCGGATAACATCAAGAAGAACTTTTCCCGTAATGCTGAACGTTTTTGTGAAGGCAAGCATTTCTATAAAGTTATTGGAGATGATTTGAACAATTTGCGGGTGACTTTAAGTAACTCACAAAATCCTATCTCTCCTAAAGCCCGCTCACTCATCCTCTGGACGGAACGCGGCGCAGCCCGCCACGCTAAAATGATCGAAACCGATCAGGCATGGGCATTCTTTGAAAAACTGGAAGACAGCTACTTCCGACAAAAAGAACAGCAACCGATCGCAATCCCCCAGACGCTTCCAGAAGCTCTGCGCCTTGCTGCCGAACTGGCTGAACAAAAGCAACTTCTGGAACAGAAAGCCCATCAGCTAAATCAGCAGCTGGTGGCCGCAGCCCCCAAAGTCGATTTTGCCGACCGGGTATCAGTGGCTAAGGGGATCCTGATTGGGAATTTTGCAAAGGTCGTTGGACTTAAACAAAATGCGCTGTTTGCCTGGTTACGGGAGAACGGCATTCTGATAGCGTCCGGCGGCCGTAAAAATGTACCGTTCCAGCAGTACATAAACGCCGGATATTTCACAGTGAAAGAAGTGGTGCTGGATGATGAAGAGGGCTACCAGATACGGCTGACGCCCCAATTAACGGGGAAAGGCCAACAGTGGTTGACGCGTAAACTGCTCGATGCTGGCTTGTTAAAACCGGTGGCGGCTGAATAATGGAAGAATGCCCGGTTGATGCCGGGCATAATTTATTGCGCGCTTTCGGGGTTGTCGTTTACTGGCTGCCCCTTCTTGGTTTTACGGCTGCGCGTAACTGATGCGGCTGACTTAACCTTTTTCTCTTCGCGAGTGATGGCAATTTGTTTTTTTACATTTTCAATATCTGCCAGGCGATATATTTTTGCTTGCGGCCAGCGGTCGCAGATGATCGGTTCTATGGAGTCATAAAGGCTAAATTTTGCTTTTTCGAATTCACCGTTGATGATGATTCCATCACGGAGAGTTTCATCGCAGATAAACACGCCACACAGCGGTACATGGTAACTAACTGATTTACCATCATTGTAGTTAGGGCTACTGGAGATGTAGTGGACGCGCAGCATTGTTTCGCTAAAGCCGTGTACACGCATACGGAATTTTTCATCCTCCGGGTACTGCCTCATTAGCTCTTTTGTTGCTTCCAGGTTCTCTATGTATTTCGCACTGTGCTCATTGATCCCCGCGCTTTTTTGGATGCGAATGTCCTTATCAATCAGATGAATAATGCGGCCAGCGGTCATGTTGACGCTGTTCACAGCTTCTGTCTGATAAGTTGTAACCTTGCGCACACCGCGAAGGATGTTAGGCACTGGATATAAAATAGTCTTTGGGATATTGAGGTCTGGGTACTGTTCCAGTTCCCGCGCCATTAAAGTCCATTTATCAATTTCAGCCTGAATGCTGTCCGTTTCTTTGAACGGTAGAACGACAACCGGGCGTACAGGACGACCGTCGCTGGCGGTATCAACGTGTTGGGCGCGTGCAACAGCTTTTTTTAGAAAGAGATCCCTGAAGCTGACGAACTCCTGGTACAGTTGTTCGCCGTAGACATAATTTATCATTGATCCTCCTCCAGAATTGACATGGTCAATAACGCCCGGCTGAGAAAACCGGTCATTACTGACCTATATTATAGAGGGATCAAACAAAAATAATAGATTTATTAGTGCATTTATTGTGAGTCTAACTGGTTAGTTGCCATGAGATATTCGATTGTGTCAGTGAGGTCATCCAGGTCGTCTTGGGTGATGCGGTACTCCTGATTGGATATCTTTGAGTAGTGTTCAGCAATGGCGCGGGCTGCGTCGGTTTCGGCAGGGGCTACAGATAAAGCGTTAGAGCAATGTCTAACGTCGTCGATGGTTGGTTGAATGAAAGCCATAATTATGCCTCACTGTATTGACAACACAGAGCCTGAAGCTCTGACCTACTGTTTCACCCATGATCCATGCTGGGGTAATCTAACAACATTGCGCTGTGTGTAAGATGAGCAATGCATAGCTGTAATGCCGTTGTATAAGGTTTCCCTGTTTGCTCATTTCCTTCTGAGCCGCTCTACAACGCTGAAGACACATTAAATAGTGAATCCAAAGTCGTATTACGAAACGGCGGCAAAACTATAATTTATTAGAGCAATTGTCAAACAACTATGAAAAACAATCCAGTTTTTGGCTGGTGGAGTGGGATTTTTCTCTCAAAATTTATTGCTCTAATAATTCTTGATTTTTATGCGCAGCTGGACGTAAACTCCTCTTCGGACCTAATAACTTCGTATAGCATACATTATACGAAGTTATCTTAAGGGTTATTGAACATGATCAATTTACCTGTAAATCCATACAGTTCAATACCTTATCAGGTCAAATAGTGATCACTTGATCATTTGATCAAGGTTGCGCTACGTAAAATCTGCGAAATGTTGGCAGTGTTAGTGCTCCAGATTTCGCGTAGCGCACTTAGCACCACCAATCAATCAGAGGTGAAAAATGGGATATTCAGCTGCTAAAGTGTCCACTCATCTTGAGCTTGAGAAAAACCGTGGTTACTGGCGGGCAAAAGGGTTTGAGCGTGATAGTTACCAACTGTCATTATCTCGCGGCGAAGAGAAAATAGAACGCACGCGCGGTCGCTGGCGTTTCTATGACGAGAACCATAACCAGGTAAAGGCAGAGCCAATCCTGTACACTCTGCTGAAAACAATAATTTAACTTGATCATGAGGTGATGAATGTTTAATGGCCTGACAGATGCCAAGGTAAACGCCTTACTGAACGACGCAAAACAAAAAGCTGCTAACCCTGGAACGAATGAAAATGAACGTGCTATGGCTGTTGCAATTTGGGAGTTAGCAGAAGAAGTAAAGCGAAACCGCTTACTATACACTCGGGTTTACCAGCAATTTGATGGTGCGAGCTGGATAGATATCGAAGAGGCTGAATATGCAACATGCAAAAAAGAAAAAAAGATTGTTCGGATTTTGCATAAAGCAGCAACCCCAATCACTGTAGAAATCCCCGATCACAGATATTTCGAGAACGATGATCTACCAGGGGATGTGATTCGAATTATTGATGAGATACTTCATGAACAAGGCTTAACTGTTAAAATTACGCATAATAAATGACTAATTCGTTAACCGTTCACCAAAATTTGCCTGCATTGCCGGTCGATGCAACGAGTGATGAGGTTCGCAAGAACCTGATGGACATGTTCAGGGATCGCCAGGCGTTTTCTGAGCATACCTGGAAAATGCTTCTGTCCGTTTGCCGGTCGTGGGCGGCATGGTGCAAGTTGAATAACCGGAAATGGTTTCCCGCAGAACCTGAAGATGTTCGCGATTACCTTCTATATCTTCAGGCGCGTGGTCTGGCAGTAAAAACTATCCAGCAACATTTGGGCCAGCTAAACATGCTTCATCGTCGGTCCGGGCTGCCACGACCAAGTGACAGCAATGCTGTTTCACTGGTCATGCGACGGATCCGAAAAGAAAACGTTGATGCCGGTGAGCGTGCAAAACAGGCGCTGGCGTTCGAACGCACTGATTTCGACCAGGTTCGTTCACTCATGGAAAATAGCGATCGCTGCCAGGATATACGTAATCTGGCATTTCTGGGGATTGCTTATAACACCCTGTTACGTATAGCCGAAATTTCCAGGATCAGGGTTAAAGATATCTCACGTACTGACGGTGGGAGAATGTTAATCCATATTGGCAGAACGAAAACGCTGATTAGCACCGCTGGTGTAGAGAAGGCACTTAGCCTCGGGGTAACTAAACTGGTTGAGCGATGGATTTCTGTCTCTGGTGTAGCTGATGATCCGAATAACTACCTGTTTTGCCGCGTCAGAAAAAATGGTGTTGCCGCGCCATCATCCACCAGCCAGCTATCAACTCGCGCCCTGGAAGGGATTTTTGAAGCAACTCACCGATTGATTTACGGGGCAAAAGATGACTCTGGTCAGCGATACCTGGCCTGGTCTGGACATAGTGCCCGTGTCGGTGCCGCGCGAGATATGGCCCGCGCCGGAGTTTCAATACCGGAGATCATGCAAGCTGGTGGCTGGACCAACGTAAATATTGTCATGAACTACATTCGTAACCTGGATAGTGAAACGGGGGCAATGGTGCGCCTGCTGGAAGATGGCGATTAGCCGTTCATTTGCGCTTGATTGCTCTAATCATTTGATATTTATGGTGACACATGCGGAAGGATTTCAAAATAGACGGAAAATATGTGGTGCTGTCTGTAAGCTCTCAAATTCAGTCACCATCTGTCATTGTCACCGTAAAGTTGAGCGATAGGATGCCTGATATCGACTCGATATCTGTTGCGTTCCCCGTTAAAAGCATGCGGAGTGCTGAACATTTTGTGATGAATGCCACCGAGGAAGAAGCACGGCGCGGTTTTGCTAAAGTAATGTCTGAGTTTGGCGAATTTTTGGGGCACGTTGACAAAGCCCTCTCAATCAGTTCAGCAAGGTCCAAAGCATTAACAGCTTCCATGATGAAATAAAAAAAGCCTGGCAAGGAGCCAGGCTGCACAAAAGAGCGGGTTTGTATTCCGCATCCAATCAATCAAGAAGGAGTATAGCACACAGGTACTGAAGTGAAAAAATGTGATTCGCGATAAACAAAATATCTACCATTGCTCTAATTGATTGCTATAATTGAGCCGCAGTTTTTGTCAACTACGAAGACGTTGCCATTACTTAACTCCTTGACATCATTGGCGGCCATCAGGCCGCCTTTTTTTTGCCATATGAAAACAATCGAACAAAAAATTGAACAGCACCGTAAGTGGCAGAAGGCAGCCAGAGAACGAGCGATCGCTCGGCAACGGGAGAAGTTGGCTGATCCGGCCTGGCGAGAATCTCAATATCAGAAAATGCGGAATACTATCGACCGCCGTATCGCTAAACAGAAAGAGCGCCCACCAGCCAGCAAAACGCGGAAAAGCGCGGTAAAAATAAAATCTCGTGGCTTGAAGGGACGAACACCGACGGCGGAGGAGCGGCGCATAGCCAATGCTCTTGGCGCTCTCCCCTGCATTGCCTGCTATATGCATGGAGTAATATCTGAAGAGGTGTCTCTGCACCATATCTCCGGTCGTACCGCGCCTGGTTGTCACAAAAAGCAATTGCCACTTTGTAGATGGCACCACCAGCATGCAGCACCGGCTGAAGTAAGAGAAAAATACCCCTGGCTGGTCCCTGTTCATGCCGATGGTGTGGTTGGAGGCAAGAAAGAATTCACCTTGCTGAACAAGTCAGAGATGGAGTTGCTGGCTGACGCCTATGAAATGGCAAACATCATGCACTAATAAATATATTATTTTTAATCTTAAATGATTGACAACTGACAAGTGACTTGAGTCAGAATCATCACACGCCCGGTACGGATGGATCCCTTTTCAAATATTCCATGGACGGCACAGTCTGAGTACCGGGCGCTACCTTCTGTTGTATTGCTAAGCCGCCGCTGGTGGCTTTTCTTTTTTGTAGGGGGCGCTATGGATAAGAAAATATGCGTTGTTTCGATGAGCGTCGGCAAACCGGCGTCAATGACTGCTGCATGGATCAATAACGAGCTGATAATGGCTGAGCGGACCAGCTACCCTGAACGCCGCCGCGATATGGAACTCCAGCTGCTGCGCGAATTGCGAGAAAAAGAGGAAAAGGGTTTTATCGTGCTGGTGGAAGAGGAAAACAGCTTTATTACCGGTCGAGTTGGCCAGCGTGTAAGGTTGCGCGATCCCTTCATGAACGGCAGGCCGGTACTAATTGAAGCAATGCAGATTTACAAGGAGTTGGAACGCCAGAAAGCGATTAAGTTACCGCGCAAGGAATCCGGCAAATACATCCTCCACCAAAGCATCTTCGATTCCGAACACGATAAAAAAGGCGATGAATTTTTCAACATCAACTGGAGTGAAATAACGACAGAGCATGTTCTGACGTTACTATGTTGCTTTGCGACGGAATACAACAACGTTGCCAGCGCCGACTACATCAGGGCAATTGCTGGAGAAGTTGAGGCCTGCCAGGAACCATCGTTACTAAGCCCTCTGATTAACATAATTCGCGGAACCCAAACACTGGCGCAAAAACAAGTACCACGAGGGGAATTGACGGGTAAAGGTAATTATCTCTGAAAGATGCCCGGCGACAGACCGGGCAAAATGGCGGGAAGTTTAATCAGCATTCAAGAGCAATGCGTTATCTATGATGATCTGCTCCCATTCTTCGAATGCCCGGTCGCGGACGCCCTGGGGAACGCTGTTAGTTTTGAAATCGACGACCGTCCGCCATTTTCCGTCCGGACGGTACATGCGCAGAGCTTTACTTCCCCCTTCCCTGCGCACCTCAACGTTATGCTTGTCAGCAAACTCTTGTAATGCTCGTAGCGTCCCATGCTTTACTGTGTAGTATCGCTTTTTCAAGTTTTCTCTCCAGCCTGTGCTAAGGCTTCAACTTCCAAATCGTAAGACTCAAACTCATAGTCCTGGTCGTCAACCTCTTCAGGCACTGGCAGTAAATGCCAGGCTGAGTATATCTGACCATTATCAAAACGCTCCTGGCTGTAGAGCGTCGCGGCTATGAGTGTCAGCGCCGGGCGGTCATAACGGTAAATTTTGCGAACGTCACGGTCAACGAGACGACCGAAATTACCATAACCGCGCTCCAGTAATAATTTTTTAATTTCCGGCCAGTATGGGCCATAGCTGCGGTACAGGCGGGGATTTTTCAGTAATCGCCCGCGTAGCCCTGACAGGAAGAAATCAACGTATTCGTCTTCTGTCTTTCCTAACAACGCTGTACGCAGTACCGCCTCAAGATATGTTTTATTCGGTTTTATTGTATCAGATAGTGTGGCCATATTATGCGACGCCCGGCGAACCGGGCGCTCCTGTTATGCGTATTGTTGGATGACGGCCAGAACGTCCGCCACGTTGTGTTTTGTCTCGATAATCCACCAGTTACCCGGGAAATCGCTGTTCTTCGCCTTCGCTGGCAGCCAGCGAGCGCCGAATTTCGCCTTGATTGCGTCTTTCGCACGGAAAAGAACTCCTTTCATGCCTGAGGCTTCCTGAAGCCCAAATACCTCGCCAGCGGCGAATTTTGGTGCGTACATCATCTTCAGGTCGGCGGTGGATACGCGATAATTCAGACCAAGAGACTGAGCTATGCTGGTGGCATCACCCTGTATTGATGATAACTCTTCTTGTTTCTCGTTTCTGGCGGCAATTTCTTCCTCCGTGATGTTGCCAAGGGCCAGGTTTATCCGATCAGCGTCGGCCTGTTTCTCTTCATCGGTGCGCCCGGCAAGAACCGTGTTAATTCTCTGCAATATCTCCACATGATTCTTGCGCATGCTGAGCAATTCCGGCGTAACCTCGTTAAGATCCACCAGCCCAAGGATGGCAAGGTCGGAAAACATTGATACCAGGTTGTAGGTCATGCGATAGCTGAGTTGGCCATAGGCTGATGGCAACTGCACCGAATCCATTTTATAGGCATCCATAAATTTAGAGCCGTCGTTTACGACATCCGCAATTGCAGGTGTGATTTTCCCTGTGGTGGCGGCCTCCCTGATTGCTGTTACCCACGATTGAGTCAGCGCGGCGACTGCATGATTCAGATTGGCTTCCCGTTCTGCTGCGATGCGCGCGCTTGCTGCGTCCATTGCCTGCTTGATCTCGTCTTTATTGCTGTAAATGCCAATGGTGCCAAACTGTGCTGTGGTGATCTCATAATCTGACGCCCGGAACTCATGGGTACCGAAAATGGCATTGGTGACCTCAAGTTCAGAATCACCGTTACGAGTAGCCCCCTGGCTTGTTTTCTCCGGCATTCTGGCGATCGCATCCGCTATTTTCTCCTGAATTGCTTCAGGAGATAGCGTATCTCCGTATGACGCGATTACATCGCCATAATTGGAGCCAAACAGTTCAGTCAGGAATACTTCTGCCAAACGGACCTGGCGGTTATTCCCTTCCGACATCATACCAAGCACCCATTTTGCAATTGACGACTTCAGCGCGCCGTCACGGCGATCCGGGTAAACCGCATGCTTCAGTGGGTCCGTATAGGTACCAACAAAATCAATGCTATAGCCTGACTCTGTAGTCTGAACGCCGTATGAGTCAGTGATTTTGATCATGCCGCGCTGCTGGAAACGGTAGAAATCGTCACAGGAAATGATGTCGTTAATCCCGGCGATGGAGACGCCACCACTGATTTTCTGCATAACAGCATCTTCATCGGGAGTTACATCCACCTGTTTATCCAGCGTCTTCACATCCCAGTTACCAGATTTTGTGCCTTTGAAGGTAAAGATGATCTCCACGTCTGCGCGCTGGCTGTCGAAGTCCAGCGACTTAATACGAACGATATCACCGGCACAATCGTAGTATTGGCCTACACGCCATGAGCGATCGCCGATAACAAGGAACTCATTCGCATGGTTAACCAGATCAGGATCAACATCCAGAATGCCTTTATTTATTGCATCCTCCACCAGTGGGCGCAGGCGTTTGATATCCGTCGCGGCCTTCTGAGTACGGTTCAATAATTTCTCATAGCGGGAGATGGCTTGAGAGATATTAGCCTTGCGTTGAATGGCGCTTTTCAACGACGCGCGATACTGTGCTAACAACGTACGGTCTGTGTGATGGACGCTACCCCAGCGGGCCTTCCAGTCTGCGTTATCAGCTGCTTTGGCCATTACCGCCTGTTTGAATTTAGCTACCTCGGCGGTGGTCTTTTCAAGTTCCGCTTTGCTTCGCTCTAATTCAGCGGTAAGTACCTCCACATCCTCGCCAGCTGCGTGCTGCGCCTTGATGTAGTTCTGAAGGTCGATAGTAGCCTGTTCTTTCTGGCGAGCGCGTTGCGCGGCTTTCGCCTTATCCATTTGAACCTGCATCATTGCCAGACGTTCGCCATCATCCTTAGCGGTATACATCTGCATTTCGATCATGTCATTGGCGTCGGCGTTCTCCATTTCTGACTTATCTGAACGGAGGATATCGGAGATCCAGCCTGCTTTACGCTTCAGCGTCTTCAGTCGGTATTCATCGAAAGACCCCTTGCCGCAGTAGTAGTGAACGCGAACGCTTGCACGGTTGGAGCCAACTCGTGCACCGCGACCGTTACGTTGTGCGATACTGGCTGGTGTCCACGGCAACGTCAGGTGGTGGATATCCGTCGTTCCTCGATGCAGGTTGATACCCACCTCTGCCTTTTTGTTGCAGATGATGATCGGAGTCCGGCCCTCCTGGAAGTCGGCTGCAATCTTTTCCAGACCGCCCAACGACATTTCATTTTGCTGCGCGATATAGGCGTCATACAGAGCCATTTGCTCGTTGTATTTCGCTATCTGTGCATCTGTTGGTTCATCCGGTAGCTCTTTCGGCGGTTTAACCGCTTTCAGTTTCTTACCGGTTTTACCTGCCTCGGCAACCGTCTGAGCATTCAGGATCCCCACCTTTGAAGGTTCAAGGTTAAGAGCATTGCAGATAATGCGCTTGAGCTTCTGGTGTTGCGTTTTTTCATCGGTGAAGATGATTTGCTTACCTTCCGGGAAAAACTCCTTCAGCGTGGCAATCAGCTTCGCGTATTTGGGCGTAACGGGGTGAGTTACGGTCTGTTCGTCAATGCCAAACCTGGCCAGGCGCTTATTCACTTCCTGCTCGAACGCTTCCGGAACCTGCAACTGAATAAACTCGCCCTTATCTATCAGGGAGTATTGCGATTGCTGCGTGATTGAATCATCACTGTCGTCGTCTTCGCTGGTGGCTTGTTTAGGCAAACTGTCCGCCAGCTGCTGCACCGCATCGGCGTACTCCGGCAGGAAACGATAGGTGATCCGGCGATAGTACAGGTCCATGTCAGTACATACGCGGTCCATATCCCTGATTATTGAGAAGATCGGACGGGCTTTCTCGTGCTCAATCACGCCGTCTTCATTGACCGAGGTCGTTACGCCATTGTTGGCTTTGGCCGCCGCTTCCGCCTGCTGACGCAATTCTTCATACGCCGCCAGTTGTTCTTCAGTAAGTGGTGCATCCTGCTGGTGTTCGTCCAGCTCCGGGATCTCCACGGTATCCTTAACGTCTTCCGCCGTTTTAAGCGTTACCCAGCGATGGAATATACCGCGCAGCGCATCAAGGTTTTCAAAGCCCACCAGCGCCATTTTTTCTTCAACTTCACCGCTAATTTTCTGTACCGTTTCCAGCCTGGTCTTGCCGAAGAATTTAACGAAGTCATCAGGACCGTAGATCCCCATGTTCTGCCAGTATTCCTTCGGCAGCACATGAGAAAGCATGTTGTATGCATCGATCGGGGTGTTAACGACTGGCGTTGCAGTCAGGAGAACCGGTCCGCGCCCACCATTCTTTTTCATCAGGTACGCGTTTTTAATTGCCATATCCCGCGCCGATTGCGCCACCGCGCTGGTGGGCAGATAGGCCAGTTGTGACGCTTCGCGACCATTTTTATAGCTATTGCGGTAGTTGTGACCTTCGTCAGCGATCACACTATCGAAGCCCATATCCTCAAAGTACGGATACTTCTCTGCTTTTTCGGTGCCGGTATCTGAATACTCCGACAATACCCGGCGACGCGCGGCCTCTTTGCGGTGGGAGTCGGAGTCCATTGCGCTGGCTACGCGCCCGGCGGCAACGAAGTCATAAAGCATATCCTGTGCATGCTCATCTACGGTGTCATCACGTAGCGGAATGCGGGCGTATTGTTCTTTGGTAAACACGACTGCACGGTAATTTGAGTGCGGGATCGCGTTCATCCGCGCCGTGATAGTGGCTTCATCTGCCAGTTTTAGGGCATCGCGCATAACTGGAGTGCCATCAGTACCAAGAACAGGTTTACCGTTCTCATCGAGCACCGGCACCTGGCGAATCTGATCGCCATCCATCAGCACATCAAGACCGACGAACAGGTAGTTACTGAATGCCTCTTCACTCAGGAATTCTTTTGCTTCGTAATACCAGTTTTCCAGCACTGATTTAGGCACTACATACGCAGTACGGGTGGAGCGACCGTTCTCATAGTTGAACGCCTCAAGCGCCAGCGCGGTCGTGGTTTTACCCAGCCCGGTGCCGAAGCCCAGGATGCCGCGCCCATCTTCGGACAGTCGGCGCACCTCGCTATTCTGGTAATCAAATGGCTGGCGCTTACCGCTTAATCCCTTCAACCCAAGCGGATCGCCAGAGTGTTCATACGGGATATTGCTATTGAACACATCGTTGTATTTGGCAACCAGCTCATCGTAGCGATCGTGCGTATTGATCCACTTATTGAACTGGTCCTCAAGCAGTGCCATCTGCTCGCGGTAGCCGTTCGCCGTCGCGCTATCTTTGCCACCGATACGCGCACCATTGAGATACTTTTCCAGCTGTGCCGGGAACCCGGTCGCGTTTTCACCTGATTTACGGTCCCACTCGTAGCGGATCTCGCCTGTTTCTTTATCCTTGCGCTGGACGACACCGTATCGGTGCCCGACGAACAGACCATCACCACCGTGATAGGTGTCAGAAACCATTTCGTCGCCTTCCAGCTGCACTGACTGCACATAGCGCAGATCCGGATAGCCGTTTTCCTGCAAAAATTCCAGAATCACGGAACGGTCGAACCAACGGCTATTGAGCTTAAACCGGATATTCTCTGCTGGCGTCTTGATGCGCTTCTCTTCGATCGCTGCCAGCTGATTAAGGACGTTGTTCTTTACTGGACCGTCGGGGAGCGTGGCGAGGAATTCCTGTTTTGGAGCCACTATCTCGTTAATGTCGCCGCTGGTGGCGCGGGCGAACGGAACAATCCCGCCATACGGTGAAACCGCAATGCCAGGGGTGCTGGCCAATAAATTAAGCAACTCGTCATCACTGGCTGGCAGTTCGCCGGTAAACGCAAGGCGGAAATCATCGAGCTGGATTGGATCGCGAGTGAGATCACTGTAGAGATAACGCAGGGTGTCCTGATAGCTGGTGGAGTCATAACTGGCGCTGGAATCATGCGTAACCAGTTTTCCTGTCAGCTCGTCAGAAATAGTGCCATCCAGCTTAATTGCACCACGGAAAGCAAACCAGGCGCGCGCACCGCTCCCCGATAATTTCGCTATCGGACCGCGACCGGGGTTACCAAAACGGTCAATCTCTGCCTGCAAACGGGATACCAGAGAAAGGCGCTGCTGTTCGATTTGTTCAGCACTATGCCCGGCGGCCTTCATGTCCTGATATTCAATTAACATCCGGCCAATCATCGCCCCACGATACAAGCGTTCACGGTATTTTTCAGGCTGGCTGTTAATCCAGTCCACCAGCTGCACCATATCGTCGCTGATTGATGTGGTGTACTTATCGCGGACATTTGCCATCTGGGTAAATGTCATACCGAGACGGCCTTCTGTTGTAGTCAGGTTACGCTGAAGAGCCTCCCAGCTATCCGCGCCATAACTGGCAACCTCAATCTTCAGCTCCTTCCCGGCATCAGCTTCAATCCAGCGACCACCAGCATATTTTTGCCATACGCCATTAATCAGGCGCATTTCCCCTTCATCAACAACATCTGCGGTCGGTGACGGTTCAGCCATATCGAGCAAAGACCAGTCGATACGACTTTCGAAACGATGAATCAGCTTCGCTTTAAGAGCCTGGTTATCAATCTGCCCGTCGGCACGAACCTCAATACGCCCCTGGAATCCCTTCTCCTGAGTGCCATGAACAAACCGGCGGCCGTCCTTTTCAAACCACTTGCCAGAAATAAACGTTGGCCAAAGCACATTTGCCGATTCAAGAGTGCCTTCATCCACCAGGGGGATTTTCTCAGCCATCTCCGCCGGATGTTTGCGCATCAGCACCACGTCAACGACCGTACTGGTCCCGTTTGCGTCAAAAGTACCGGTAGGCAAGCGGTGGGCACCAAGAAATTCAGCTTTCCGTGATAGGCGCAGGCGTAACCGCTTCATGTTTGAACCTGAAACAATGGACGGCGGCACAATCACGCACATGAATCCGCCTGGCTTTATCTTGTCCAGCATGCGGAGCATGAAGTAAGAACCCATGTCCGTTTCTTCTGCGTAAGGCTTATCGATGTTGCGTGTGTTATCACGACCACCGAACGGAACGTTACCCACAACATGGTCAAATGAATCGTTAGGCGTGCTTACAGCCAGTTGTTCGAACGGGGAAATCTGTACGCTGTCTTCCGGATGTAACAGCTGGTTTATACGACCGGAAACACTGCTGATCTCAGTCGCGGTCATCACCGTACCAACCGGTTTTGTCTCATTAAAAACGCCGGTGCCCGCCGATGGTTCCAGAGTGTTACCTACGTCCGCGCCGTAGAGCTTCATGATCTCCCAGACACCTTCAGCGATCGGCTTTGGTGTGTAATATTCGGAGACGGACCCGCCAATGCCGCCTTCACCGGTGTACCCAGCCAGGATCTGGCGCTGTTCATCTGTCAGTGTCGCGCCGTCCACCAGCGAATTAAGCAAATCTATCGCCTTCTGATTCGCCTCACGGCGCAGTCGGTCATAGCTTTTGCCTTCCACCTTTTCCACGCCGTATTTAATCGGCGCCCGGTGAGATGTTATTGCCCTAATGTATTTCAATATTTCGCTGACACTTGAACAGCGAAATACCCCCATAGATAGCTTGTTCATTGGTAATCCTTAACAAGTGACTAGTGTTAAATTTCCGTTCAAACACGATGCGAATTATTCTAATTAAGGTGCAATCTTGGCAGACAATAAAATCACGCTATCCTCGGTCAGGAAGGCGCTGGCGGGGGTTTTTAAAGACAACGGAGAACGGGACAACATCCTCCTGTCCGCGCTGGCTGTGCACGGCGGAAGTGGGTATTTGTTTTCTCGCGCAGGGGCACCGGTACAACTGTCCGGCTTCTTAGGCGGCAAACCGGGCGATAGTGGCATGGCTGGCGATGGGCTGGTGGACGGAAGTCGCTTTATCTTTGATGAAGTTCAACTGCCGGAAGACCGCTTGCAACGCTATCCGCTACTCGAAGAGATGGCGGTTTACAGCACGATCGCCACCGCGCTGAACATCCATATTACGCACGCGCTCTCTTTCGATAAGAAGACCGGACAAACCTTCTCTATCGTGCCGGTACACAACGGAAACGATAGTGACTATGACGCCGCGCAGGGGTTGTGTGACGAGCTGATGAACGACATCGGGCGAACCATCAACAAAGAGGTCGCCGGGTGGGCATTTATCATGTCTGTATTTGGGGTGGCTTATGTCAGGCCATACGCCAAAGAAGGCATAGGGATCACGTCTTTTGAGTGCTCCTATTACACCCTTCCGGGCTTCATCAAAGAGTTCGAGGTCAGCGGCAACCTGGCGGGATTTAGCGGCGATTATCTGAAGGACGCGTCAGGGAAAATGGTTTTCGCCGATCCGTGGGCCATTATCCCTATGAAAATCCCCTACTGGCGGCCTAAGTCAAACCTTATGCCTGTGCACACTGGCCATAAGGCTTTCAGCCTGCTGGATAATCCGGAAGAGCGCACGCCGATTGAAACCCAGAATTACGGGACCAGCTTGCTCGAATACGCCTACGAGCCGTACATGAACCTGCGTTCGGCGATCCGCTCGCTGAAGGCAACGCGTTTTAATGCGTCGAAAATTGACCGAATCATCGGTCTGGCGATGAATAGTCTGGATCCGGTAAAAGCAGCCGATTATTCACGCACCATTACTCAGACGCTTAAACGAGCAGCTGACCTGATGGAAAAGCGCGCACGCGGCGCGAATAACATGCCTACGGTGACCAATACCCTGCTGCCTATTATGGGCGACGGCAAGGGACAGATGACTATTGATACTCAGACCATCCAGGCTGACATCAACGGCATTGAAGACATTCTCACCTATATGCGCCAGCTGGCGGCAGCACTTGGCCTCGATTACACCCTCCTGGGGTGGGCAGATCAAATGTCCGGCGGGCTTGGTGAAGGTGGATTCCTGCGCACGGCAATTCAGGCCGCCATGCGCGCCTCATGGATCCAGCAGGGCGTAGAAGAGTTCATTCAGCGGGCTATCGATATTCATCTTGCTTTCAAGTACGGCAAGGTATACCCGGAAGGTGATCGCCCGTACAAAATCGAATTCCACTCCGTTAATACCGCTCTGCAACAAGAGCACAACGATAACCGCGACTCGCAGGCGAACTACGCCACCATCGTTACGCAAATCCTCGATGCCGTCAGCAATAACAGCGTCCTCGCTAATTCCGATGCATTCAAACGTTACCTGTTCAGCGATGTACTGGAGATTGACGAAAAAATCTCTGAAGCACTGGTGAACGAACTGAAAGCTAAAAGCGAGGACGACGATCACCTGATGGATTCCATCATCAAAACACCGCCACAGGAACTGGCGCAAATCCTTGAATCGGTCTTTAAAGAGGGAAACGATAATGACTGATGTTTTGAAAACGGTCACTGACCGCTTTTGTCTCTATAGTAATGCTCGAAAAGGTCGCCAGAACGGGCGACAGTATGTATTAAGCGCGGTAAAGACCATGCTTGAAAGCAAGGAAACTCAGGAAGGTTTACGCCTTGGTGAGCTTTTCGGCTATTACGGTCACGGTCGCCGACAGCTGACCGGCAAACTGGAAGTACCAGAAACCAGCGTGATCATGGTGGAAGGTCGCCCGGTCGTAATCGACAATGTTCCAGCGTGCCGAACAGTGGCTATATCTGTTGACGACAACGGCATCGTTACCCACACACAGGAAATTCTTAACACAGAGCCGGGTAAAATTGTCGCCGCGATGATCGAAAGCCGAGCTGGTGGCTGGAGCTGGGCCACTGGCGGGCGTGAGTCCGGGAAAATCGCTGTAACCACCAGCTTCCATGGTGTGGATTATGTGACAACGCCGAACTATATCAGTCTGGATCATCCTGCCAGCGCCGGAATGTTTGAAAGCGCGGATTCTAAATCTCTACTGGCAGAGTCCCTGGCGGCGCATGGGTACTCCGACGAGTCAGTGCAGGCAGTTATATCCCATTACGGCAAAATGGCTGAACTGGAAATGATGGTGGAGGCGACAGAGCGTACGGCAGAACTGGAAACCGCACTACTCGAAAGCCAGGGCCGCCACCTCGAAGCAATGGCCAAGATCGCAGATGCTGAAGCGCGAATCGCTTTGCTGGAGGAAACAGCGGGTATCCGCGACGATGTGCTGGCAGCAATGCAAGACGAACTGGATAACCTCCCGATCTTCGTCTCCGCCGCCCAAAAAGACGCATTCCGCCTCAAAGAACCTGGTGATGCAAAAATCGTTGCCACACTTTTCGAATCTCTGATCAAAGTTGGCGCACGCAACTTGCCTGTCACCAAGAAAATTAAGGAGGTTCCGCAAGCGTCTAACGTCCAGGCACCGCGTGAGACAAGCATCATCTCGTTTAATAATTCAATCAATCCGTTTAAATAACCACCAAAAATAACCCCGGCGAGTGCCGGGGTTCTCGTTAACTATTATCGACTTCGCCTGCGTGCCATATATTTGCGCACCGCGCGGCGTGGACAATCTGAAGCGGTTTCTTTCTGCTGCATCAATCTCGCGGCCATGCTCAAAAATGTCAGGCACAGCCGAAGCCCGGCATACAATAGCGGTTCCAGTGGCCACGTTTCATTAAGCACATATACCGCCATGAAAATCGAGTCGAAAACTATCGCTGCCAGCGATAACTTCATTGTCGAAAGTCTGCGGAGCTGCCGGAGTTTATTCATTGACCAGTCCCGTCAGGCAAAGCTGGCGTTCTTTTTCACGGCGAATCTTTAAACCTCGCAGGGGCACGCCGTTACTGTTCACAAAATCAGGGAGATGGTTACACATATTCACCCATTCCCCTTTCTGCGCCCACTTGTGGATGGACGTTTCGACTCGCATGCCTCGCGCTTTGCTGTAGTAGGTCCGTAAGCTATTGCATCCCATATTGAATGCCGCGCTTGTCATTGCACTAAAGGCATTATCGGGCATGTCTTTGCCCCGGAAGTGCTGATTAATACAGCGTTCAGCGATCAGGATATTCTTTTCCCAATCAGCGGCGATTTGCTGGTCGGTTTTTCGCACACCCGGCGTTACCCCGTGTGTATTACCGATCCCGTCAGTCCATACCCCCGCCGGGCACATGTATGGATCACGTCGGCAACCTTCAGCGTTACCAATCAGCTCAAGCCCCGCCTGGTTGGTTCGCACATTGCCATTACCCATTACGATGGTAATCATCACCGCGATAGCGCAAATTGCACCGCCTCCTGCGGCTGTTTTTCCCTTCATAAAGACCTCATAAGCGAATTTTTACGCTCCAGGACAAACACCCATTCACAGCCAATACCGACTGACTCGATCCCTTTAGAAGGCACAGGATAATGCAAATCACTTGTTAGCTACGTTTCAAAGATATACATTATTGCTCTAATCATTTTATTTTATTAGGTAAGATAAGTGGCACAACGCGGTGTAAACAAAGTCATCCTGATTGGTACCCTGGGGCAAGACCCGGAGATCAGATATATACCAAATGGCGGAGCGGTCGGAAGACTAAGCATCGCAACAAATGAATCATGGCGCGACAAGCAAACGGGCCAACAGAAAGAGCAAACAGAATGGCATAGAGTTGTTTTGTTCGGGAAACTTGCTGAAATTGCGAGTGAGTATTTACGAAAAGGTTCTCAGGTCTACATCGAAGGGAAACTTAAAACCCGTAAGTGGACAGATGACGCCGGTGTAGAACGTTACACGACGGAAATTATCGTCAACCAGGGCGGCACCATGCAAATGATCGGCGCTCGCCGTGACGATTCACAGTCCTCAAATGGCTGGGGGCAATCGAACCAACCTCAAAACCACCAGCAATACAGTGGTGGCGGTAAACCTCAGAGCAACGCCAATAACGAACCTCCAATGGACTTTGACGACGATATTCCGTTTTAGAGTTTATGAGTAAAAAACGACTGAAAGAAAAGCGGTGGTCAAGACGCCGACAAAAGCACGAACTCGCAAACAAACGCCAAAGTTGGCAATGGCACGCGCTTTTAACGAATAGAACACCCCGAGATATTGCTTTCGCTGGTGGGAAAACATTCCTAACCAACCTGAAGGCGCAATACATCAGTTTTTAAGCAGAGAAAAGACTATGACAGCACAAAATACTAAAACCATTCAATACCGCCTGCGTAATGGCCAGAGTGTAGAAGTGACCATCAATAATGATGGTGTACCTGGCGAAAAGGTTTCGATCTCTGATCTGGCTATCGAAAAAACCATCATGTGCCACCTTGGCTTTACTGAAGAAGTGAGCAAAAAGCATGGTGTAGCTATCTGGCGCACAATGGATACTGGCATGTGCAGATTCATTACTGCTCGTACCCCTGGTATGACCATGATGGACCTCATACAGATTGCGCCGCTGTTTGAGTGTGAACCTTTGGATGTATTCAGCAATCCAGCTATCTGCCAGCAGTTATATGGTGAGATGAAACTCGCGGTTACCCCCATT
Source organism: Escherichia sp. KTE114 (assembly GCF_000407765.1). Classification (NCBI taxonomy): domain Bacteria; kingdom Pseudomonadati; phylum Pseudomonadota; class Gammaproteobacteria; order Enterobacterales; family Enterobacteriaceae; genus Escherichia; species Escherichia sp. KTE114. The sequence goes on from NZ_KE136624.1 coordinate 81,170, forward strand.
GTGCTGCATGAAGGATCGCTTGCTGGCGTATGGAAAGTAGAGCGAATTTCAAGCTACATGCCATTCCACATCCATGTCAACGGCGTAATCGCAGGTGAAAATCAACCTGTTTCCGTTATAAAGTCAGACCTCAATCGCGCAATTCTTGAAGCAAGTTGTCGAGTTATCGGCCTGGGCAAACAGTCTTATGTTTCCTTCCCGGCTGGTCCTGAAGGCCCGGCAGAAATTCTGATTATGGATGCTGATCTGCTCTGGCAAATACAGTTTCTGATTGGCAAAAGCATCATCCGTGCTGAAGAACTCGATCAGTACATTACCTGCACGATGACGGATGAAGTCAAAAGTGTGGCTATAGCCAATGCCCGGAACCTGTGTCGTGCTGCATTAACAGAACCGCAAGAAAACATTCCAGAAGAAACAGAAAGTGACTAATAAAAACCCCGTTAGTTGGCGGGGTACTCCACGTCAAATGGCCAATTGTTATGTCAGCTAGCAGTTAAAGCGCCTAGTCATCATCTTTTAAAGAAGTCTTTTTAACTTACCTAAATTAGTGACACCTCCCGTTTTGCTTGCTATTGTACGCATTCATGAATCTATTCATTAATCTATTCACAATAGTAATTAAAACTATGGCTATACATGCAACAACAATCCGTAATTTGCTCAATCAAGGTCCTATGACACCAAGACAATTGGTTGAAAGACTAGGTGTTAGCCAACCAACGATATCTAGAGCATTAAGAGATCTTGGTGATGAAATCGTTAGGATCGGAAATGGAAGATCTATTCAATATGCTTTACGAGACTCTTTTAGAGGATTCGAATCAGTCCCCATTTATCGTATAACTGAAGAGGGGTGTATTTGCGTTCTTGGTACTCTCATTCCGGTGAGGCCAGAAGGCTATGTTATGGTTGAGGAAGGGAAAAATAACAGGCATAGCGATGGGTTACCTTGGTGGTTATTTGATATGCGTCCACAAGGCTTCCTTGGAAGAGCATATGCATCAGCATATGCTCTTGAACTTAACCTTCCCTCAAATCCAGAGCAATGGTCAGATACTGACGTGATCAAAGCCTTACTTAAGCATGGGCATGATGTTGTTGGTAATTTGTTAATTGGAGAGCAAGCACGCACGCATTTTTTAGAGATGCAGCCTCCTGTTCCTGTTAATCGTGAAAGTGAATATCCTGTATTAGCTTTAGCTGCTGGTGAAGGTGATGTGCCCGGTTCATCTGCTGGAGGTGAACAACCCAAATTTTGTACTTTCACAGAGCGTGGACATGTATTAGTGAAATTCTCTGCGCCTAACGACACCCCTATAAGTGAGCGTTGGAGAGATCTCTTGTTTGCTGAACATCTCGCATTAAAAGTTCTGGGGGTAGAAACAGAAGTTTTTGATTATAACGGTCAGAGATTCTTGGAAATTCCCCGATTTGATCGTGTTGGTCAACTAGGTCGGGTAGGTGTATTCTCACTTCGTGCACTTGATGCAGAATTTGTTGGGAATGCAAGAGCAACATGGCCCTTGCTGGTTAAAGAGTTGGTAAAAAATAAGTGCGTCCATCCTGATGCGATTATTATAGCAACAAGGCTATGGTCTTTTGGTTTGCTAATAGGCAATACCGATATGCATAATGGTAACCTATCGTTTATTAGTAGCCACGGACGCCCATATCATATTGCTCCAGCCTATGACATGTTACCTATGGGTTTTGCTCCACGCTCTGGGGGAGCAATATCTAATGAGCTTAGAAAAACAGCACTACCAGACTTTGTAAGTCGAAAAATATGGGATGAATCTCTTGAATTGGCTGAAAAATTTTATGCATTGGCCTGTGAGTCCGACAAATTCTCAGCTAACTTTACTCCATGTTTAGAAGCGCTACGCATCCACCTAGATGATTGTAAGATACGCATAGCCCGCCTGGCATAAACAACAAATCCCGCCGATTGGCGGGATTTCTTCAATATACGATCTGGTCTGCATGATCACCAAAATCATCGTCGTCGTCCTCATCGCCACCATCTACTGCTGGCCAATCAACAAACCAGCCAGCGTAAAGATGCAGCGTTCGGAGAACATCACTTGCGGGAGCATCAAGGGTGTTAACGAATCCCATATAGCTATTGGGATTTGCCCCAGCTATGGCTTCAGCGATCATGTCCTCGGTAATGTCACCGGAGATAATGCTTAAACGCCCGGAAACTTCTTCATTATCATCAAATTCGATAATGGCATCTCCGCCTAATGGCGCTGCGATTTTAATCTGCATTATTTAGCTCCTTTGCCACACCTAATAACAGTTCCAGCAATCCGTCACCATTCATCAGTGATGCGGCAGCGGCCTCTTTGTCATGATACAACTGAAGAGCCATAGAGAATACTTCCGTTGCTGACGTTTTGGAAATAGTCGGTGATTTCTGCCGAATTTTCCCGGTGTTACTTACTGAGGCTGGCGGGTATACCTTCGCCATATAAATATTACTCAATCGAGATCTGAAGCACCATTCAGGCTTGCCACGCCCACCGATATTAACGAAAGATGGCTTATCCCCTTCAACATTGGCCTTCAGGAATGACCGGGCTTTCTCTAACAAACCAGGGTTACTGTACTCAAGATGATGACCCAGCTCGTGCCACAGTGCACTTGCATTTTCATCGTTCAAATTGACAGCAACAACACCATTAAGATTTGCATATGCCCTTCCCTGGTGGTGAACCACCTTTGATAAGGTCGATATTTTCCCGCCGGTCAGGCGATAAATATCAGCAAGTTCCTTGCGCAGGTCTATCCCACCACTCTGTCCAGCGCGGGCTTCTTCCACTTCTTCCGTGATAAAAGAGTCGGCCCACTCAAGAACTTTTTCTTCAGATACGGATGAGTTGGCTATCGCACTATTCATGGCAGATAACACTTTCTCGTGGACCGAACCCATTCTTCGCTGATTCATTTGCCAGCGTGTCTGCGGGTTATATGAGAATCGCTTAAGTAGTTGGTCAAGCTGCTCAAGTTCTTCTTCACTGACATACTTTTTAGCCTCACCAATAATGCCAGGGAGAATATTGCCGTTAGGATTAAACGCTCGCGAAAGGAAGAGTTTCAGCGCCCCCATGCCCTCCGATGCTTCAATATCACCAATAACCCGGTTAACAATGGCCGCACTCTTCGGATTAGCATCCGCCAACGCCCTGGCTACAATTTGCAGGGACGATACGACCTCACGCTGCATATCCGTCCTGATCTCATCAATAAACTCTGGCGTTATGCCGTGCTCTTTAAGGATATCCCTGCCTTCCGCCGTTACTCCATCGATATCACCGACATGTTTATTAACCCGACTTTGCAATGCCTTAAATGCCTTCAGAATTCCACGGGCATCATCAGCTTTACTAACGGCCTTCCTGAATGCTGGCAAGAAGTCAGAGTTAACCTCATTTTGTTGATCGGCCCACTGAATGGAGGCTTCTTTCATCTCGTCCAGAGTCAGGTCACCCAACGCGGTATGGTCTGTGAATATGAGCGACAACCTCTGAACCATTTCTGCCAATGGTGATGCCGAATGCGCCGCGCTAAGGAATGCTTTCACCCTGGTTGGGCGAATGGAAAACCAGTCAATAGCTGGTGGCATATCTCCGTTTTTTATCGCCTGCGCTATCTCGTCAAAGCCATCGCGCCCAAGGGAGGATGCGTGATTTAACAAGCCGCGAAGTAACGAATTGCTGATACCGAATAATCGGCACCATTTTTTCACGTCGGCAACAGGCATTCGAACAAAATGCGCAAGCACTTGTACAAGCTGTTCATCCTGGGGATCTGTACGGGAAAGCAGCCTGATCAGATGAATAATGTCTTTGATGCCGGATGCCCGATGTAATAGCAAACTGGTATATGGAGCAACATCATTGTAACTACCGCCGGAAACGGACTCGAAAAGACCGCCGGATATCCCTTGCATGCCTTCGTTTTCCAGTTCCTGAGACACCTGGCGAAGGATATCCTGTAACGACACATCACCACCGCCAAACATATCCCCCAGCGCCTGGCCCTGGTGCTGTAACTCATCATTGATACGTTGAGCCATCAACTTAAAGGCGGAGGCCATACGCTTCGCGCTACGGTTATTCGCGACGATGAACAACGCGAGTGCTTTCACTTCCGGGGCCGTTTCGCTGAACATATCCCCCTGAGCAATAACATCGGTAATATGCTGGCCTGACTCCTTCGATTGCCTTACCAGGTCTACCGCATCTTTCAATGCCGCCAGCGCCTTTTTATCGAGGCTATCCGCTGTCTCAATGCCATCAACAATAGTTGTCACAGCCTGCTTGTGCGCTTCTCCTGATAAAGCCTGCATCTGGACAAAATCATTGGCTGCCGCATTAAGCGCCGTCAGAACATTACGCATGTCCGGATCAGGTTCTTCTGCAACCATCCTTACCAGGCGCGCATCCTTATATGCCTTGGCAAAGATCGCGTTTTGTATACGGTCTACAAGTTGCCGTGTTGGTCGCCCATCTTCAGTTACAAGGCCAGCCGCCTGTGTGGCACCAACTTGCGTCATAAATCCGCGAATAAACGCGTCATTACTGCGGCTAAGCAGATCTCCGCTTTCTGACGGGTTAAAAAGCGCCATCATCGCCGGTGTTATGCTGTCGGCATCAACAAAAGCCTTTTCACTGGCTGCCATTTCCTGAAGATCAGAAATATTTGAGTCCTTGGCAAACTGAACGCGGTCAACCTTGGTTAACCGGCGGCGCACCAGTACCGGAGCCGTCATTGATTCAACCTTTTCAGGTCGTATGCCGAATTCGGTCGCATGATCAATCAGGTACTCACGATACCGATCCGCATTGCCGTCCTGATAGGCTTTGATGATCCCCATGGTCCGTCCATTACCTGACTCAACGGCATTGTCCTCACCAATTATCGGCGCACCATGGCTGGATAAACCGGAATCAGTAAGCTGAGCAGGCCGCAAATCTTTGGATATCTGGTTAACCTGAAGAAGGCTGGATGCGCGGGTCCGGTCGCGCGGCTGAAGTTCCTGGGGATAGTCAGGATTAATTTTCCCATCCAGAGTATTGGATACCAAAAGAGCTGAGGCATCGACGATATCAAACGCTGTTTTTACCTCGTCTCCCTTCGCTGTCACCACATACGAAACCCGCCCATAACCGGGCAGGTTCTTTAGCAGCTCGATCAGCGTTTCTATGCTGGTGGCCATTACCACCTGATCGCTTAAGCTCATCCCTGTTACGCCTTATGCTGCCTCTTTAATGTTGGCGGCTATCCATGCCGCCGTGTGCTGTTTAACCTGGTCCAGGTCGATGTATGTGCCAACATATTGACTCAAATCCTGCAAGGTACCGATAAATGCATCGGTGCTCTGATCGACGAATTTATCAGCCAGGAAATCAGCAACCAGTTTTGGCACACCATCATGTACCGAAGGTTGTTTTTCCTCGCCACTACTGCCGCCGGACACACCGTACCCCATCTGTTGCATGATCTGGTCAATTTCATCGCTGATATCCAGCAACTCCATGCCACTCGCGGTAGCCGCTTTGGACATCAAAGCATCCAACTTATCGCTGAGATCCATTAACTCAATAGCTGATAGTGTCATGCCGCTACCCCCGCTTTCTGGATTGCTACCAGCAGATCAGCCAAGTGGCGAGCAGCGCCATTAACCAGCTCTTCGTTTTCCTCAAAACGCCCGGCAGCCTGAAGGGCTGCAATCGCTTCCCGGACATTACCCCGGGCGTTACGGATCTCCGCCATGTCAGTGCTTTGCATATCCATCACGTTATTGAGATATTCAATGGCTTTATTAGCCTCTGCATCTGCTTCGCTAACCGTTTCATCAGGCTGTGCCGGGGCAGGTTCTGGCTGAGTAATCTCACCGACTTCGGCCTGCAATGCATTGATCATGCTCTGCACCATTTTCTCGGTGCCAGCGCCCCCCGGAAACGCAATATTGGGGAAAGTTTTTTGAAACTGAGTTTTCAGCATTACGCGGAACTCGTCTGGTGAGCTGGTGGCCAGCTCCAGAGCTTTTTGTGCATATTTGCCAAACGGACCATTAGTAAGTGTCTTCGCCAGGAAGTCGAAAGAATCCTCGCGAGGCAATAACTTCAGGTCGTACTCACTCATTTGCTGATCAGAAAGCGGGGTATCGTAAGTAGCAATGCCGTAGCGTGCATATTCATAATACGGGTCACCTTCATCAGGGCGCGGCAGAATTGCTTTGTTACCTTCAGGTATTGCGCCAGGGGCCGCCGGACGCATTTGCAGGGCATATCGATATGCACCTACAGAGACTTCTGGTTCAGGCGAAGAGCTACCGGTATCCTCCGCTGGTTCAGGTTCGACGTTTTCCGGTTTATGTTCTTCTGGTTGGACCAGGTATTCCGATACATTACCCGCTTTATAGGCTTTAAACAGCTTGCCGATCGCATCTGCCATGTCCACACCCTGTATGGATTTAGCCTTGATCATGTACACGCTGCCATCCGAATCGGTTAACTGGATATACCCTTCGCCGTCCTCAATGAATTGCTTCATTGATGCACCATTACTGAGCGTCACTTCCCCGTTCATATGCATACGATTTTTGATACTGGCAAGGCGATCCGTCATCGCGCGAGAGTGTCCACCAGTCATCCCCGCAGGAGCAATGGTATCGCGCCCACCAGTGCGATTGAGCTGATCAATCTCCGTCTGCAAACGCTCATTCTCTTCATAAAGAGAATCCGCTTCCGATGCAACAGCGTTAATTTTCTGCTCCAGATCTACCTTCTGCCCTTCTACCGCTGCCACCTGATCCACGAGGTCGCTCATGGCATCCTCTTTCTGGTCACTGTCAGCCTGTAGTTGGGTTATTTCATCAACAAGGGCTTTTTTCTTCTTCTGCGCACGCTGAAATTTTGCCGAGTTTTTCTCTGCAAGGTTGGCAAGTTTCATGGTGACCTGCGCCAGCGTCATATCACGTCCACTCATCGGAGCAACGGTGTGAGTAACGTCTTTTTTATTCAGTAAGAACTGGAAAGCAACCAGCGTATCGCTATTGGTGATCCGGTTTTCCGCTGTCGGGCTATGAAACAGAATGCTGATAGTCTGACCATCACTGAGCGGAATAATGGCTGGCAGGACCGGCAGCCCGTTAACGTTACGTGCCCGGCCAATTTCAGCACCGCCGATCGCGCGCGCGCCGCTCTGGGCCACATCCCCCGTTTTATCACTCCCCGCAGAGATTCCGGTACCATTCAGCTTCTGGTTCAATGCCCGGACAAATGCCTGCATGGTCCGGTGTAACTGCAAACGAGTAGAACTAATCGCCTCCAGTAAATCCGTAGCACACCAGTGGATCGGCGTGTCATAGAAGAACGTAGCCTCGATTTCCTCCAGGGTGTTGGATTCCGTCATCAGATAGCGGTCCTCACCGGCCATTAATGCGCGATATTCATCATCAGTCACTGGCGGGGGAAGCACGTCAAGCCCAGGCTTGATCGTCACCCCTTTATTGATATTGAACTGTTCCATGTTAATTTCCTGCTTTCAGTTGCTTAAGACGGCGTTTGAGTTCGCCATTTCGGGCCTTTTCGTTATTGAGTCGGCCTGTCTCCTTATCCAGCTTCGCCCGCAAATCAGTGATCTGCTGTTGATTGAAAGACACCGAGTTCTGCGCTGATTTATAAGCGGCAACCACCTGAGCATTCCGCTGTTTTGCCTCTTGCAGGCGCTGAAAGTTGGATTTTACTGCCGGTTTCTTGTCTACCGGATTGGCAACACGTTTCGCTTTGGCGATCAGTGATTTCTGGAATTTTGCGGAGTTTTTGCGGGCCGCTTGCCCCATGACGGTACCAAGCGTCTTGATATCCGGCGACTGAGCGTTAGGAATAGCTTTTCCATTCAGCCTCACAGACGATATATCGCCAGTATCGTTTACCTGTATGGCAAGAATTTGTCCGTCGTTAAGAACCAGCTTTGCGGTTTTAACTTTAACGCCATCTTTCGTTGTTGCGCGGTTGCTGGAGTCAACCTCAATTACCGTAACACCGGTTTTATTGATCGCCGCGATAAGGGATTTCAGCCCCTTTTCATTAACCTGGTCAAAATCGACCGTTGCATACTTATTTTTCGTCATCTGACACATCCTGTGCGAGATTTATTACGTAACTTCTGCGGATTTGCTGAGCAACAGGGAAAATCCGATACAACGGGTTAATGAACGAGTCGCCATGCGTAACCATGACGTTGAAATGCCACAGCCGTTCTCCTTTACCCATATATTCAGTGGGTATGTACAACCATTCACTGTTTTCGCCCTGTTCAGCCGACGTCAGACAACGTTGTTCGCCTTCAATCACTGTCGTTGGCTTCTGAACATCGCGGATCCAATATCTGACCGTTGCGCCGCGCAAAAACGGGAATTTAGACCGGTATTTGAACGGCACCCGGATGAAACCCGGTTTAATTTCCACATCACCAAGTTCTAAATGCGTGATGTCCTTGCGTTTTAGCAAATAGCGATCGGCTAAGGCTAACGCAAGAACGCATACACCCCAGCCAATCATTTCCCGCCTCCCTTTTTCACCAAACTTGTAAGAACATTCAGAATGCTATCGATATTCACTCGTTTCATCCCTGAAATCACCTCATGACCGTTATTGCTGGCTATCGTTACCATTAAGTACGTAATTGATAACTCCCAGCCCTCGTGTTGCCCCAATAGGTACGCCACCGCGCCAGCTGTCACTGCAACAAAGATCTCCGTAACCAATCCCAACAAATTGCCAGACTGGCGACCGTCTCGGACATCCATCAGGAACGTGCCTATCCCACCAATTACTGAAAGCAGGAGCGCAATAGCAACTGGAGCTAATTCCTGTGTGTCAAGCACAAGTTCCCTCCTACGTTGTCAGGAGGTAATGGTATGCAAAGTAACTTCTCAACCGGTTATGTTGCATAAGAGACTTACCTATTCAACCGACTTTTGGAACCTTCAATAATAAGCCTGCTATTGGCGCTGAAAATAAGAACCATGCAGCTCTGAAGGCTTTCATTCATGTCCTTATATTCCGCGAGATACATGCCAATAAAGCCAGCAAGTACGGCGGAAATACATTCGGCCAGCAATTTCTTGCATGAAGACTCGTAACGGTTTTCACATAGCCCACTCAAATACGAATACACCCCACCAAGAAGGGATAACATCACGATATGTACATAAAATGTCATTTTTTACCTATACAACAGTAAGTTGAACAACATTTGAGAACGGTATGCACTTTGTGATTTCCACACACACTGGTTTTGTTAATTAAAACCTGTAGCTTGCAATAAATAACGATAGTGGGCAGAAAATATGCTAATAGGCTATGTACGCATATAGACAAATGAACAAAACACAGCTATGCAGTGAAAAGCACTTGAAAGCGCAGGATGTGAGCTAATTTTTGCGAATAAGGCGAGCAGCAAAAAGGCTGGGCACCCTGGGTTAAAAAAGGTTCTGCGTATGCTTTCCAGAGGTGATACCCTAGTCTCGGACTAGGGACAACATTTCGAGAACAGTTTTCATTAGCGGTCAGCAGGCGCTAGATACATCGAATTGATGTGCCGCGCGATAAATGTACCTATTCTATCATGATAAATTACACCGACGCGGCATTAGAATTACAGCTCAGATTGAGTTTGGCGCTTCTCTACAGGATGATAACGATAAATCGTCGATACACCGATATCGTAAATAATTGCCAACTGTTTCCTGCTGTAGCCATTTTCGATCAACCTCGCTATTTGCTCATGTTGTTCTTTTGTCAACTTCGGGCGACGTCCGCCAATGCGTCCCTGTTCGCGTGCAGCTGCCAGTCCGGCCAGTGTTCTCTCAACAATTAATTCACGTTCCATTTCTGCTAAAGCACCCATGACATGAAAAAAGAAACGCCCCATGGGTGTTGATGTGTCGATGCTGTCCGTCAGACTACGGAAATTAACCCCTTTTTCCCGTAGTTCCTCAATAAGCGTGATCAGATGTTTCATGCTCCTACCCAGCCTGTCCAGCTTCCAGACAACCAGCGTGTCTCCTTCTGATAAGGTTCTGAGCAGTTTTTTCAATCCCGGTCTGGCTGACTTCGTTCCGCTGATTTTATCCTCAAAAATCAGCTCACATCCTGCACAGTTCAGAGCATTACGTTGTAAATCTGTATTCTGGTCATTTGTTGATACGCGAATATAGCCAATTTGCATAAAAAGCATCCCGTTTATGTTAGTGAAAATGCTATTAGATAGCTCTGTTCACGAAGTTAAAAACGTTGGTTTGGGAG
>NZ_KE136625.1:0-1616 GCF_000407765.1 Escherichia sp. KTE114
TATATATATAAGTGTGCAGTACAGGCCAAATAAAATATTTTTTATGTAGTATCTTAAGCTCATAAATTAAACCTCGCCATATATTCTTTTCATTTTATAAGGATCGAGTTATGAGGAAAAGATTTTTTGTGGGAATATTCGCGATAAACCTCCTTGTTGGATGTCAGGCTAACTATATACGTGATGTTCAGGGAGGGACCATCGCACCATCCTCCTCTTCTAAACTGACGGGGATCGCGGTTCAGTAGAAAAGATCAAAGGATCTTCTTGAGATCCTTTTTTTCTGCGCGTAATCTGCTGCTTGCAAACAAAAAAACCACCGCTACCAACGGTGGTTTGTTTGCCGGATCAAGAGCTACCAACTCTTTTTCCGAAGGTAACTGGCTTCAGCAGAGCGCAGATACCAAATACTGTCCTTCTAGTGTAGCCGTAGTCGGGCCACTACTTCAAGAACTCTGTAGCACCGTTTGTGCCATCATCGCTCTGCTAATCCGGTTACCAGTGGCTGCTGCCAGTGGCGTTAAGGCGTGCCTTACCGGGTTGGACTCAAGACGATAGTTACCGGATAAGGCGCAGCGGTCGGGCTGAACGGGGGGTTCGTGCACACAGCCCAGCTTGGAGCGAACGACCTACACCGAACTGAGATACCAACAGCGTGAGCTATGAGAAAGCGCCACGCTTCCCGAAGGGAGAAAGGCGGACAGGTATCCGGTAAGCGGCAGGGTCGGAACAGGAGAGCGCACGAGGGAGCTTCCAGGGGGAAACGCCTGGTATCTTTATAGTCCTGTCGGGTTTCGCCACCTCTGACTTGAGCGTCTATTTTTGTGATGCTCGTCAGGGGGGCGGAGCCTATGGAAAAACGCCTGCTACGTGGCCTTCTTCCTGTTCCTGGTCTTTTGCTCACATGTTCTTTCCGGCCTTATCCCCTGATTCTGTGGATAACTGTGTTACCGTTTTTGTGTGAGTCAGTACCGCTCGCCGCAGTCGAACGACCGAGCGTAGCGAGTCAGTGAGCGAGGAAGCGGAAAAGCGCCTGGACGCGCATTTTCTCCTTACGCATCTGTGCGGCATTTCACACCCGGCATGGGGCACTTTTCATACAATCTGCACTGATGCCGCATAGTTAAGCCAGTATACACTCCGCTATCGCTACGTGACTGGGTCATGGCTGCGCCCCGACACCCGCTAAAACCCGCTGACGCGCCCTGACGGGCTTGTCGGCTCCCGGAGACGCTCACAGCTTGTCTGTGAGCGTCTCCGGGAGCTGCATGTGTCAGAGGTTTTCACCGTCATCCCCGAAACGTGCGAGGCAGCTGCGGTAAAGCTCATCGGCGTGGTCGTGAAGCGATTCACAGATGTCTGCCTGTTCATCCGCGTCCAGTTCGTTGAGCTTTTCCAGCAGCGTTAATGTCTGGCTTCTGATAAAGCGCGCCATGTTAAGGGCGGTTTTTTCCTGTTTAGTCACTGATGCCTCCGTGTAAGGGGGATTTCTGTTCATGGGGTAATGATACCGATGAAACGCGAGAGGATGCTCACAATACGGGTTACTGATGATGAACATGCCCGGTTACTTGAACGCTGTGAGGGTAAACAACTGGCGGTATGGATGCGGCGGG
>NZ_KE136626.1:0-72438 GCF_000407765.1 Escherichia sp. KTE114
TATCCCCCTCCATCGGGCAGTTTCCCAGACATTACTCACCCGTCCGCCACTCGTCAGCGAATCAGCAAGCTGATCCCTGTTACCGTTCGACTTGCATGTGTTAGGCCTGCCGCCAGCGTTCAATCTGAGCCATGATCAAACTCTTCAATTTAAAAGTTTGATGCTCAAAGAATTAAACTTCGTAATGAATTACGTGTTCACTCTTGAGACTTGGTATTCATTTATCGTCCGAGGACGTTAAGAATCCGTATCTTCGAGTGCCCACACAGATTGTCTGATAAATTGTTAAAGAGCAGTTGCGACGCGGCTTTCAGCTCACTGTCGCGAGGTGGCGTATATTACGCTTTCCTCTTTCAGAGTCAAGCATTTATTTTTGCTTTTCTCTGCCAGGATTCTCAGGAGAATCCCGCTGACCCGGCGGCTTGTCTGCCGTTGTTCCGTGTCAGTGGTGGCGCATTATAGGGAGTTATTCCGGCCTGACAAGCGAAAAATATAAAAACTTTATCGTTCGCTCATTTTTCAGGCAAAACATCTTAAATATAGTCTTTTCCGTCTAACTTATAGACAAAAACGAGCCCCGAAGAGCTCGTTTTATCATTACTGGACGGCGACAATCCGGTCTTCATTAACTTCCAGGCGGATCACTTTACCCGGAACCAATTCACCAGACAGTATTTGCTGTGCCAGCGGGTTTTCGATTTGCTGCTGGATAGCACGTTTCAGAGGACGTGCACCATAGACCGGATCGTAACCGTTCTCGCTCAGCAGTTTCAGCGCCTCGTCAGAAATGTGGATTTCATAACCACGTTCTTCCAGACGTTTGTACAGACGTTTCAACTGAATCTGCGCAATCGACGCAATGTGCTGTTCACCCAGCGGATGGAAGACCACCACTTCATCGATACGGTTAATAAACTCCGGACGGAAGTTATGGCTTACCACACCGAGCACCAGCTCTTTCATGTGTGCATAATCCAGTTCACCAAAGCGTTCCTGAATCAGATCGGAACCGAGGTTAGAGGTCATAATGACCACCGTATTGCGGAAGTCGACCGTTCTTCCCTGCCCGTCAGTCAGACGCCCATCATCCAGTACCTGCAACAGAATGTTGAAGACATCCGGATGCGCTTTTTCCACTTCATCCAGCAGGATGACGGAATACGGACGACGACGCACCGCTTCGGTCAGGTAGCCACCTTCTTCATAACCGACATATCCCGGAGGCGCACCAACCAGACGAGACACCGAATGTTTCTCCATAAACTCGGACATATCGATACGAACCATCGCCTCGTCGCTATCGAACATAAAGTTCGCCAGCGCCTTACAAAGTTCAGTTTTACCCACACCAGTTGGGCCGAGGAACAGGAATGAACCAATCGGGCGATTTGGATCGGCAAGCCCCGCACGACTACGACGAATCGCGTTAGATACCGCATCAACCGCTTCATTCTGACCAATAACGCGATGGTGCAGTTCTTGCTCCATACGTAGCAGTTTTTCGCGCTCACTTTCCATCATGCGAGAAACCGGAATCCCCGTCCAACGCGCCAGCACTTCAGCAATTTCGGCATCGGTCACTTTATTACGCAACAGACGCATAGTTTTGCCTTCGAGCTGCGTTGCGGCTTCCAGTTGCTTTTCCAGTTCCGGGATTTTGCCGTATTGCAGTTCAGACATCCGCGCCAGGTCACCCACACGGCGAGCCTGTTCAATGGCGATTTTCGCCTGCTCCAGTTCCGCTTTAATAGTCTGCGTACCAGAGAGCGATGCTTTCTCTGCTTTCCACTCTTCTTCTAACTCGGAGTACTGACGTTCTTTGTCGCTCAGTTCTTCGTTGAGCATATCCAGGCGTTTTTTACTGGCTTCATCAGACTCTTTCATTAACGCCTGTTGTTCCAGTTTGAGCTGGATGATACGACGATCGAGTCGGTCTAGTTCTTCTGGTTTTGAGTCAATCTGCATACGAATGCTGGATGCCGCTTCATCGATCAGGTCGATGGCTTTATCCGGCAACTGACGATCAGCAATGTAGCGATGAGACAACGTCGCCGCAGCAACAATTGCCGGGTCAGTAATTTGTACATGGTGGTGCAGTTCGTAACGTTCTTTCAGGCCACGCAGAATAGCAATGGTGTCTTCCACCGTTGGCTCGGCGACAAATACTTTCTGGAAGCGACGTTCCAGCGCAGCATCTTTTTCGATGTACTGGCGATATTCGTCCAGCGTCGTGGCACCCACGCAGTGCAGTTCACCACGAGCCAACGCCGGTTTCAGCATGTTCCCGGCGTCCATTGCGCCATCGGCTTTACCCGCGCCGACCATAGTATGTAATTCGTCGATAAACAGGATGACGTTGCCTTCCTGTTTAGCGAGATCGTTCAGTACGCCTTTTAATCGTTCTTCAAACTCACCGCGATATTTCGCCCCGGCCACCAGCGCGCCCATATCCAGCGCCAGTACACGGCGGCCTTTCAGCCCTTCCGGCACTTCGCCATTGATAATACGCTGCGCCAGACCTTCAACGATGGCAGTCTTACCAACGCCAGGTTCACCAATCAGCACCGGGTTATTTTTAGTACGACGTTGCAGTACCTGAATGGTACGGCGAATTTCTTCATCACGACCAATCACCGGATCGAGTTTGCCCTGTTCGGCACGTTCGGTAAGGTCGATGGTGTATTTTTTCAAAGCCTGACGTTGGTCTTCGGCTCCTTGATCGTTCACGCTTTCACCTCCACGCATTTGTTCAATCGCTTGAGTAATGTTGGCGGTGGTCGCCCCTGCTGCTTTCAGGATGTCGGCCAGCGTGCCGCGAGACTCAAGTGCCGCCAGAACGAACAGTTCTGACGAAATAAAATTATCACCACGTTTTTGCGCCAGCTTGTCGCAAAGATTAAGAACGCGCACCAGATCCTGTGAAGGCTGGACATCGCCACCCGTACCTTCAACCTGCGGTAAACGATTTAATGCCTGATTGATATCTGTGCGCAACTGGCCAGCATTAATGCCAGCGGATGTTAATAAAGGGCTAACCGAACCCCCTTCCTGATTCAGCAGGGCGCTCATTAAATGAAGTGGTTCGATGAATTGGTTGTCGTGCCCGAGTGCAAGTGATTGGGCATCGGCAAGAGCAAGCTGGAATTTATTAGTAAGACGATCCAGACGCATAACTCCTCCCATAACGGATCAAAGTTGCTACTGGAGATTAAATGAGGTCATCCCTCAATTATTCAAGGTTATTGACCAGATTAATGTGAAAAGAAAATCACGCGTACCGGATCGTCTTGATTCTTTAGGTTATATCAGCCAAATGAAACTTGCCATACGACCCGTGGTCTTGTCGCGACGATAAGAGAAGAAAGTCTCATTTTCCGTGAATGTACAGCGGTCGCCGCCGAAAATTTGCTCAACACCAACGCTCGCCAGACGCTGGCGGGCAAGCTGATAAATATCCGCCAGATACTTATCACCATGCTGAATAAAAGCTGCACTCGCTTTGGCGTCTACTGCCATAAATGCCTCGCGAACTTCCGCCCCCACTTCAAACGCGCGAGGACCGATTGCTGGCCCTAACCAGGCGAGAATATTTTCTGGATTATCAGCAAAACAGGAAACCGTCTCTTCCAGCACCCCAGCACACAGCCCACGCCAACCAGCATGGGCTGCAGCCACTTCCGTTCCCGCACGATTACAAAACAGCACGGGCAGGCAGTCGGCAGTCATCACAGCACAAACCGTGCCGGGCGTATTGCTATAAGAGGCATCTGCTCGTTTTGAAGCATAGGGTTCGCCAGTAAGCTTAAGCACATCTTTGCCGTGTACCTGTTCAAGCCAGACCGGTTTTGAAGGCAAATTGCCCGCAGCAAAAAGCCGCTTGCGATTCTCCTCAACGTGATCCGGGTTATCGCCACAATGGGCGCCGAGGTTGAGCGAGTCGTAAGGCGGCAAGCTCACACCGCCGATACGGGTAGAGCTACAGGCCGCAACACCTTTTGGCAGCGGCCACTGCGGGACAATCAGATTACTCATAACCAGTCAACTTCATCCTTATGCTCTTCGAAATCGGCGCGCATCACCTCAATCAGCTCCACCATATCTTGTGGAATAGGCGCATGCCATTCCATTTCGATGCCGGAGATTGGGTGATAAAGACGCAGCATGGTTGCATGAAGCGCCTGGCGGTCAAACTTACGCAGCGTGGAGATAAATGCTTCCGAAGCCCCTTTTGGCGGACGCGGACGACCACCATAAACCGGATCGCCCACCAGCGGATGAGTGATATGGGCCATATGCACGCGGATCTGGTGCGTACGTCCAGTTTCCAGACGCAACCGCAGACGCGTGTGCACACGGAAGTGTTCCATGATGCGATAGTGAGTCACCGCCGGTTTGCCCATCGGATGCACCGCCATGTGAGTACGTTTGGTCGGGTGGCGGCTGATTGGTTCATCTACTGTCCCGCCAGCGGTCATATGACCAATTGCCACCGCTTCATACTCACGAGTAATTTCACGCCTTTGCAAAGATTCGACTAAACGCGTCTGAGCCGGAACGGTTTTTGCGACAACCATCAGACCAGTGGTGTCTTTATCCAGACGATGGACAATGCCCGCACGTGGAACATCAGCAATGGGCGGATAGTAATGAAGCAACGCATTCAGTACCGTGCCATCCGGGTTACCCGCGCCAGGATGTACCACCAGGTCGCGCGGTTTATTAATGACGATGATATCTTCATCTTCATAGACGATATCCAGCGGGATATCCTGCGGTTCAAAACGCGCTTCTTCTTCAATCTCAGCGTTGATGGCAACCTGCTCGCCACCCAATACTTTTTCTTTCGGCTTATCACAAACTTTGCCGTTTACCAGCACGCGCTGGTCGAGGATCCATTCTTTTATTCGCGAACGTGAATAATCCGGGAACATTTCGGCCAAAGCCTGATCTAAGCGTTGACCGAGTTGGTTTTCGGACACCGTTGCAGTGAGCTGTACTCGTTGTGCCATATATACTGCTTCTTCGTTTATCGTTGGGGTTTTACGGCTTTGCCGTTTAATATAGTGTGCTATTGTAGCTGGTCTTAACCGGGAGCAGGAACAGAGAATCTCCCGTATTACATTTTGAGGAAAGTCAAAACGTCATGACGCGCATGAAATATCTGGTGGCAGCCGCCACACTAAGCCTGTTTTTGGCGGGTTGCTCGGGGTCAAAGGAAGAAGTACCTGATAATCCGCCAAATGAAATTTACGCGACTGCGCAACAAAAGCTGCAGGACGGTAACTGGAGACAGGCAATAACGCAACTGGAAGCGTTAGATAATCGCTATCCGTTTGGTCCGTATTCGCAGCAGGTGCAGCTGGATCTCATCTACGCCTACTATAAAAACGCCGATTTGCCGTTAGCGCAGGCTGCCATCGATCGTTTTATTCGCCTTAACCCGACCCATCCGAATATCGATTATGTCATGTACATGCGTGGCCTGACCAATATGGCGCTGGATGACAGTGCGCTGCAAGGGTTCTTTGGCGTTGACCGTAGCGATCGCGATCCTCAACATGCACGAGCTGCGTTTAGTGACTTTTCCAAATTGGTGCGCGGCTATCCGAACAGTCAGTACACCACCGATGCCACCAAACGTCTGGTATTCCTGAAAGATCGCCTGGCGAAATATGAATACTCCGTTGCCGAGTACTATACAGAACGTGGCGCATGGGTTGCCGTCGTTAACCGCGTAGAAGGCATGTTGCGCGACTACCCGGATACCCAGGCTACGCGTGATGCGCTGCCGCTGATGGAAAATGCATACCGTCAGATGCAGATGAATGCACAAGCTGAAAAAGTAGCAAAAATCATCGCCGCAAATAGCAGCAATACATAACAGAATTCTGAGACGCAAAACGGCAGCCCTTAAGCTGCCGTTTTTTTATTCTATAACAACCGTGACTGAAGCTATTTAGTCGCGACCCATCTCATCAAATATGGCTCGGTTTGAGACATTCCTCAAGTAAAAAAACACCTCTTCCTGCGATTTCTCACAAAAAAGCTTCGTTGACAAAAAGTGACAAAATTATGAGATTTCCATCACATATTTTGACATCAGGAACGGTATGCTGAATTCACCAAGACGGGAAGACAAGAGGTAAAATTTATGACAATGAACATTACCAGCAAACAAATGGAAATTACTCCGGCCATCCGCCAACATGTCGCAGACCGTCTCGCCAAACTGGAAAAATGGCAAACACATCTGATTAATCCACATATCATTCTGTCCAAAGAGCCACAAGGGTTCGTTGCTGACGCCACAATCAATACACCTAACGGCGTTCTGGTTGCCAGTGGTAAACATGAAGATATGTACACCGCAATTAACGAATTGATCAACAAGCTGGAACGGCAGCTCAATAAACTGCAGCACAAAGGCGAAGCACGTCGTGCCGCAACGTCGGTGAAAGACGCCAACTTCGTCGAAGAAGTTGAAGAAGAGTAGTCCTTTATATTGAGTGTATCGCCAACGCGCCTTCGGGCGCGTTTTTTGTTGACAGCGTGAAAACAGTACAGGTACTGTACTGAAGTCGCTTAAGGAAACAAACATGAAACACACGCCGTTCTTCTTCGCATTCTTTTTTACCTTCCCCTGAATGGGAGGCGTTTCGTCGTGTGAAACAGAATGCGAAGACGAACAATAAGGCCTCCCAAACCGGGGGGCCTTTTTTATTGATAACAAAAAAGGCAACACTATGACATCGGAAAACCCATTACTGGCGCTGCGCGAGAAAATCAGCGCGCTGGATGAAAAATTACTGGCGTTACTGGCAGAGCGGCGCGAACTGGCCGTCGAGGTGGGAAAAGCCAAACTGCTCTCGCATCGCCCGGTACGTGATATTGATCGTGAACGCGATTTACTGGAAAGATTAATTACGCTCGGTAAAGCGCACCATCTGGACGCCCATTACATTACTCGCCTGTTCCAGCTCATCATTGAAGATTCCGTATTAACTCAGCAGGCACTGCTCCAGCAGCATCTCAATAAAATTAATCCACATTCAGCTCGTATTGCTTTTCTCGGCCCTAAAGGTTCCTATTCACACCTTGCCGCACGTCAGTACGCCGCCCGCCATTTCGAACAATTTATTGAAAGCGGTTGCGCAAAATTTGCCGATATTTTTAATCAGGTGGAAACGGGTCAGGCCGACTATGCCGTTGTACCTATTGAAAATACCAGCTCAGGTGCCATAAACGACGTTTACGATCTACTGCAACATACCAGCTTATCGATTGTCGGCGAGATGACGCTGACCATCGACCACTGCCTGCTGGTTTCTGGTACTACAGATTTATCAACCATCACTACAGTCTACAGCCATCCACAGCCGTTCCAGCAATGCAGTAAATTCCTTAATCGTTACCCGCACTGGAAAATTGAATATACCGAAAGTACATCTGCGGCGATGGAAAAGGTTGCACAGGCAAAATCACCGCATATTGCTGCACTGGGGAGCGAGGCCGGCGGCACCTTGTACGGTTTACAGGTACTGGAGCGTATTGAGGCAAACCAGCGGCAAAACTTCACCCGATTTGTGGTGCTGGCACGTAAAGCCATTAATGTGTCTGACCAGGTTCCGGCAAAAACCACGCTGTTAATAGCGACCGGACAACAAGCTGGTGCACTGGTTGAAGCATTGCTGGTACTGCGCAACCATAATCTGATTATGACCCGTCTGGAATCACGCCCGATTCACGGTAATCCGTGGGAAGAGATGTTTTATCTGGATATTCAGGCCAATCTTGAATCAGCGGAAATGCAAAAAGCATTGAAAGAATTAGGTGAAATCACCCGTTCGATGAAGGTATTGGGCTGTTACCCAAGTGAGAACGTAGTGCCTGTTGATCCGGCGTGATGAAATCGTGCCGGGTGATGTCTCCCCCGGCACAAGATGACTACTGGCGACTGTCGTTCGCCTGACGCAATAACACGCGGCTTTCACTCTGAAAACGTTGCGCATAATCGCCAAACCAGTTTTCCACCTTGCGGAAACTGTCGATAAACGCCTGCTTGTCCCCTTTCTCCAGCAGCTCAATTGCCTCGCCAAAACGCTTATAGTAACGCTTGATCAACGCCAGATTACGTTCCGACGACATAATAATATCAGCATATAGTTGCGGATCCTGAGCAAACAGTCGCCCGACCATCGCCAGCTCAAGGCGGTAAATGGGCGAAGAGAGCGCCAGAAGTTGCTCAAGCTGAACATTTTCTTCTGCCAGGTGCAGGCCATAAGCAAAAGTGGCAAAGTGGCGCAGTGCCTGAATAAACGCCATATTCTGATCGTGTTCGACGGCGCTAATCCGATGCAGCCTCGCACCCCAGACCTGAATTTGCTCCAGGAACCATTGATATGCTTCCGGCTGGCGTCCATCGCACCAGACCACCACCTGCTTCGCCAGACTGCCGCTGTCCGGGCCGAACATCGGGTGAAGCCCCAGCACCGGGCCATCATGCGCCGCCAGCATGGCCTGTAACGGTCCATTTTTCACCGATGCCAGATCGACCAGAATACAGTCTTGCGGTAAACGTGGTAATTTGGCGATGACCTGTTCGGTCACATGAATAGGCACACTGACAATCACCATTCCGGCATCGGCAACAATATCAGCCGCTCGTTCCCAGTCATGTTGCTCCAGAATCCGCACCTGATAACCCGAGAGGGTCAGCATCTTCTCGAACAAGCGCCCCATCTGACCGCCACCGCCGACGATAACCACCGGACGCAACGTAGGACAAAGCGTTTTAAACCCTTTGTCGTTCTCACTGGAGTAGGATTCACGCATAACCCGACGCAGGATATCTTCAATCAGATCCGGCGGCACGCCGAGGGCTTCCGCCTCAGCGCGCCGCGAGGCCAGCATTGATGCCTCGCGCTCCGGAACATAAATAGGCAGTCCAAAGCGACTTTTCACCTCGCCCACTTCAGCAACCAGTTCCAGACGCTTCGCTAATAAATTCAGCAGCTCTTTATCGACTTCATCAATTTGATCGCGTAACGCGGTCAACTCAGCAACCATAATAAACCTCTTAAGCCACGCGTGCCGTCAGCTGCCCGTTCAGATCCTGATGAATCTCACGCAGCAAGGCATCGGTCATTTCCCAGCTAATGCAGGCATCGGTTACGGATACACCGTATTTCATTTCGCTGCGCGGTTGCTCGGAAGACTGATTGCCCTCGTGGATGTTACTTTCGATCATCAGACCAATAATTGAACGATTGCCATCTTTAATCTGGGCAACCACGGACTCTGCCACCGCAGGCTGACGGCGATAATCTTTATTGGAATTACCGTGACTGCAATCTACCATCAGAGACGGACGCAGTCCCGCCTGTTCCATCTCTTTTTCACATTGCGCGACATCTGCAGGGCTGTAGTTCGGCGCTTTACCGCCACGCAGGATCACATGTCCGTCCGGATTCCCCTGAGTTTGTAGCAACGCAACCTGCCCTGCCTGGTTAATACCAACAAAACGGTGTGGCTGAGCGGCAGCGCGCATGGCGTTAATTGCCGTTGCCAGACTGCCGTCGGTGCCATTTTTAAAACCAACCGGCATAGACAGCCCGGATGCCATTTCACGGTGCGTTTGCGATTCCGTGGTACGAGCACCAATTGCCGACCAGCTAAACAGATCGCCCAGGTATTGCGGACTGTTTGGATCTAACGCTTCTGTCGCCAGCGGCAGCCCCATGCTCACCAGTTCAAGCAGCAATTTACGCGCGATTTGCAGGCCGGCTTCTACGTCAAAAGAGCCATCCATATGAGGATCGTTAATTAACCCTTTCCAGCCGACGGTAGTACGGGGTTTTTCAAAATAGACACGCATCACCAGATAGAGGCTATCGCTGACCTCTGCGGCAAGAGCTTTAAATCGACGAGCATATTCCAGAGCGGTTTCAGGATCATGAATAGAGCAAGGTCCACAAACTACCAACAGACGAGGATCGCGCCCGGCGATAATATCTGAAATAGTTTTACGCGAATCAGCAATCTGGGCTTCTTGATGCTGGCTTAATGGAAAAGCTGTCTTCAACTGTTCCGGGGTCATCAGAACCTGTTCGTCGGTAATGTGTACATTATTCAGCGCGTCTTTTTGCATGATGGCGATCCTGTTTATGCTCGTTTGCGATAGTCGATCCTCAGCGAGGATGACGTAACGATAACACAACAAGTAAAGATTTCAATCCATATTTCGTAAATATTACTTTACACATGCAACTTTAATAAGCTAAAAGCCTCAAAATTCGTATAAATAAATTTACACCCTCATTAAAAACAATCCGCTATGCTTTGAAAAAGGAGAGAAAATGATGAAAAAATTTATCGGTTCCTTGTTGGCTTTAGTGGTTTGTGGGTGCCAGATTGATCCTTATACTCACGCGCCAAACTTAACCAGCACCGACTGGTATGATGTTGGTATGGAAGATGCAATATCTGGTATTGCCATAAAAGATGGCGATACATTTAGCGATTCACAGGCTGATCGGAGGGTATACCTTAAAGGATATGCCGAAGGACAAAAGAAAACCTGCCAAATCGATTTTACTTATGCCAGAGGGCTTTCCGGTAAAAGTTTCCCTGCCAGCTGCAACAATGTTGAAAATGCCAACCAACTACATGAAGCATGGCAAAAAGGGGCAGAGGAAAATGCCAGCACGATGCGATTAAATTAACTGGAGCGTCATCAACAAATTAGTCATAAGATTTAACTCACTCAAACTTTAATTCTCATCGTGATGACGCCCGCATAAAAGAATGATATTTTAATGAGTATTCTGAAAAAATTATCGATGCATTTCGAGCGACGGTGGTGAGGATCCCTGAATGCGTTTTTCTCACCGGCTGTTTTTACTGCTAATTTCCCTCCTGCCGAGCGCACCATTACTTGCTCAGGAAACCACTGACGCTGCGAAAAATGTGCGCCAGATGGTTTCCGGTATTGTCAGCTACACTCGCTGGCCAGCGTTATCTGGCCCGCCAAAGCTATGTATTTTTTCATCTTCACGTTTTAGTACCACCCTGCAAGATAATGGCGCGACTTCTTTACCTTATCTGCCCGTCATCATTCACAGCAAACAAGAAGCACTGATTTCAGACTGCAATGGTTTTTATTTTGGCAACGAATCACCGACATTCCAGATGGAATTAATCAAACAATATCCGTCTAAGGCGTTATTATTAATTGCCGAACAAAATGCAGAGTGCATTATTGGCAGCGCCTTTTGTCTGATCATCAACAATAATGATGTCAGATTTGCCGTAAACCTGGATGCCTTATCGCGTAGTGGTGTGAAGGTCAACCCGGATGTCTTAATGCTCGCTCGGAAGAAAAAAGATGGATAACGATAATTCTCTTAATAAGCGACCAACGTTTAAAAGAGCATTACGCAACATCAGCATGACCAGCATCTTTATCACCATGACGCTGATCTGGCTGCTGCTTTCCGTGACGTCGGTACTGACACTGAAACAATATACGCAAAAAAATCTGGCGCTCACCGCAGCAACCATGACTTATAGTCTGGAAGCAGCGGTCGTTTTTGCCGATGGTTCGGCAGCGACAGAAACCCTGGCCGCGCTGGGGCAGCAAGGTCAATTTTCAACCGCTGAAGTACGTGATAATCAGCAAAATATCATTGCATCCTGGCACTACACAGCCAGAGAACCGGGAGATAGATTCAGTAATTTCATTAGCCACTGGCTCTTTCCCGCACCGGTAATTCAGCCCATTCGCCACAATGGAAAAATCATCGGCGAAGTCCAGTTAACCGCTCGCGACAGTTCAATCAGCCATTTCATCTGGTTTTCACTCGCTGTGCTTACCGGTTGTATTCTGCTGGCATCAGGCATTGCAATCACCCTCACCCGCCATTTGCATAACGGACTGGTGGAGGCGCTAAAAAACATTACTGATGTAGTTCATGATGTGCGATCTAACCGCAATTTTTCCCGACGAGTTTCGGAAGAGCGTATCGCAGAATTTCACCGCTTTGCCCTCGACTTCAATAGTCTGCTGGATGAAATGGAAGAGTGGCAGCTTCGTTTACAGGCAAAAAATGCGCAACTCTTACGTACAGCCCTGCATGATCCGTTAACCGGCCTGGCTAACCGCGCAGCATTCCGCAACTGCATCAATACGTTAATGAGTGATTCTGCCGTTCGGGAAACCTCAGCCTTACTTTTTCTTGATGGCGATAATTTTAAATATATCAATGACACATGGGGTCACGCGACGGGCGATCAGGTCTTGATCGAGATAGCAACACGGTTAATGGAATTTAGCGGGAAACGGCATCAAGCGTACCGTATAGGAGGCGATGAGTTCGCCATGATTCTGTATGGCGTACAGTCAGAATATGAAGTACAGCGTATCTGTACAGCTCTCACACAAACCTTTCATCGCCCATTCGATCTCCATAACGGTCACCAGACCAGTATGACCTTAAGTATTGGATACGCTCTGACTCGCGAACACGCTTCTGCGGAAAAATTACAAGAGCTTGCCGATCGTAATATGTATCAAGCCAAACATCAGCGCGCCGAAAAGCTGGTGAAATAACAAGGAAATATCTACATGATAAAGCAACTGGTAGCACCTCTGGTTTTCTCCACTCTGATACTGGCTGGTTGCCAGACTCCACAAGGCAAATTCACCCCAGAGCAAGTCGCTGCTATGCAGTCTTATGGTTTTACTGAATCTGCAGGTGACTGGTCGCTTGGCTTATCCGACACTATTTTGTTTGCTAAAAATGACTACAAACTGCTTCCGGAAAGTCAGCAACAAATCCAGACCATGGCGGCAAAACTGACCTCTACCGGGCTAACACACGCCCGTATGGATGGTCACACCGATAACTATGGTGAAGATAGCTACAACGAAGCCTTATCACTGAAGCGAGCGAATGTCGTGGCCGATGCCTGGGCTGAGGGCGGGCAAATTCCGCGTAGCAATCTCACCACTCAAGGTTTAGGGAAAAAATATCCTATAGCCAGCAACAAGACAGCACAGGGCCGGGCTGAAAACCGCCGCGTTGCGGTGGTGATTAGTGCGCCTTAAATACAATTTCAGTAGATAAAAAAAGGGCCAGCCAATTGGCCAGCCCTTCTTAACAGGATGTCGCTTAAGCGAAATCTTAGTTGAGGCGCTCTTTGATACGAGCAGCCTTACCAGTACGCTCACGCAGGTAGTACAGTTTAGCTTTACGAACAGCACCACGACGTTTGACAGAAATGCTGTCAACTACCGGAGAGTGAGTCTGGAAGACACGCTCAACGCCTTCGCCGTTGGAAATTTTACGAACAGTGAATGCAGAGTGCAGACCGCGGTTACGAATAGCGATAACCACGCCCTCGAATGCCTGCAGACGTTTTTTGGAACCTTCAACAACCCATACTTTCACTTCCACGGTATCACCCGGACGGAAGGAAGGTACGTCCTGCTTCATCTGCTCTTGTTCAAGTTGCTTAATAATGTTGCTCATAATTTAATCTCTTATCCTGGGTAAACTGATATTTCGGGGGCTTACGCCATCCCATCATGTTTATGTTGCTGTTGTGCGTGTTCCGTTTTGAACTCCGCCAGCAACCTTGCTTGCTCTTCAGTCAGAGCCAGGTTTTCCAGAAGTTCAGGTCTTCTAAGCCAGGTACGGCCCAGCGACTGTTTCAAACGCCAGCGACGTATCTCGGCATGGTTGCCCGACAGTAACACTGACGGAACTTCCATCCCTTCTAACACCTCAGGCCGCGTATAGTGCGGGCAATCCAGCAATCCTTCAGCAAAGGAATCTTCCGTTGCTGATGCTTCGTGACCCAGTACGCCCGGAATAAACCGGGAAACGGAGTCAATCAGCGTCATTGCTGGTAACTCACCACCGCTGAGAACGTAATCGCCGATTGACCATTCTTCGTCAATTTCGGTTTGAATCACGCGCTCATCTATACCTTCGTAGCGACCGCACACCAGAATCAATTTTTGATTCGTTGCCAGTTCGCTGACGCCCGCTTGATCAAGCTTGCGCCCCTGCGGTGACAGATAGATCACCTTAGCGCCTTCACCCGCCGCGCTTTTTGCTGCATGAATGGCGTCCCGTAAAGGTTGCACCATCATTAACATCCCCGGTCCGCCGCCGTAAGGACGATCGTCCACGGTACGGTGCCGGTCATGCGTGAAGTCACGTGGACTCCAGCTCTGGATGCTCAGCAGGCCATTTTTCACTGCCCGGCCAGTTACCCCGTAATCGGTAATTGCGCGGAACATTTCAGGAAACAGGCTAATTATGCCAATCCACATAGCGCCGTCTTTTACCGTTTATCCGGTGGTTTAAAAACCAGGATCCCAATCTACTTCGATTGAACGAGTAGTGAGATCGACTTTCTTGATAACCTGCCCATCGAGGAACGGTACGAGACGTTCCTTGATGCCAAACGCATCTTTCAGGTTTGCCTTAATGACGAGAACGTCATTAGATCCGGTTTCCATCATGTCGACGACTTTACCGAGATCGTAGCCTTCAGTGGTCACTACCTGGCAGCCCATCAGGTCTTTCCAGTAGTAGTCACCCTCTTCAAGCTGGGGCAGCTGCGATGAATCCACGACAATTTCACAATTCGTCAGCAGGTTCGCCGCATCACGATCGTCAACACCTTTCAGCTTGATGATCATGTCCTGATTGTGGTGCTTCCAGCTTTCCAGCTGGACTTGCTGCCACTGACCCGCCTTCTGGATAAACCAGGGCTGATAGTCAAAAATGCTTTCGGCGTCTTCGGTGGAAGAAAACACTCTGAGCCACCCACGAATACCGTAAGACGAACCCATTTTTCCCAAAACGATGGGATCAACAGGTGCTTGCGCGGTGAGTTGTTTGCTCATCATGACCACCGTGACAGATTAAGCTGCTTTGTTTACTTCTTTGATCAGCGCAGCAACGCGATCAGAAATAGTTGCGCCCTGGCCAACCCAGTGAGCGATGCGATCCAGATCCAGGCGAGTGCCTTCTTCTTTTTCGCTAGCGATTGGGTTGAAGAAACCAACGCGCTCGATGAAGCGACCGTTGCGTGCATTACGGCTGTCAGCGACAACAACCTGGTAGAACGGACGCTTTTTAGCGCCGTGACGTGCTAAACGAATAGTTACCATAACATCCTCTTGTGTGAATAAAACAACCGGACCCCATCGAGGAACGGAGTCCGGTGTCATATTAAAAGCCCGAAAATTTTACTGATTTCTGGAGAAAATGCAATCAGCAGTTAATAACTCTGTCGCATAAGGTCATTTAGCGACCAGGAAATCCCGGCGGCATCATCCCTTTCATGCTTCTCATCATCTTCGCCATTCCGCCCTTCTTCATTTTCTTCATCATGCGCTGCATGTCGTCGAACTGCTTCAGAAGACGGTTAACGTCCTGCACCTGCATACCGCAACCGGCAGCGATACGACGCTTACGCGAACCTTTGATGATTTCTGGCTTAGCGCGCTCTTTCATCGTCATCGAGTTGATGATGGCTTCCATACGCACCAGCACTTTATCGTCCATTTGCGATTTCACGTTATCCGGGATCTGCCCCATACCCGGCAGTTTGCCCATCAGGCTGGCCATGCCGCCCATATTTTTCATCTGGCGCAGCTGCTCAAGGAAATCGTTAAGATCGAAGCCGTCGCCTTTTTTCAGCTTGCTGGCTAATTTCTCTGCCTGCGCGCGGTCAACTTTGCTTTCGATATCTTCGATCAGCGAAAGAACATCGCCCATGCCGAGAATACGCGACGCGATGCGGTCCGGATGGAACGGCTCCAGCGCCTCTGTTTTCTCGCCAACACCGAGGAACTTGATAGGCTTGCCGGTAATATGGCGAATAGAAAGCGCCGCACCGCCACGCGCATCGCCGTCCACTTTGGTCAACACTACGCCGGTAAGCGGTAACGCTTCATTGAATGCTTTCGCCGTATTGGCGGCATCCTGACCGGTCATGGCATCAACCACAAACAGGGTTTCAACCGGGTTAATCGACGCGTGGACTTGTTTGATCTCGTCCATCATCGCTTCGTCAACGTGCAGACGACCGGCGGTATCCACCAGCAGCACGTCGTAGAATTTCAGCTTAGCTTCTTTCAGCGCCGCGTTAACGATATCAACCGGCTTCTGACCAACATCTGAAGGGAAGAAATCGACGCCTACCTGTTCAGCCAGCGTCTCAAGCTGTTTGATTGCCGCCGGGCGATAAACGTCGGCAGAAACCACCAGCACTTTCTTCTTGTGCTTCTCGCGCAGGAACTTACCGAGTTTACCCACGCTGGTTGTTTTACCGGCACCTTGCAGGCCCGCCATCAGCACCACCGCAGGCGGTTGCGCAGCCAGGTTCAGGGTCTGGTTCTCTTCGCCCATCGCCGCAACCAACTCGTTACGGACGATTTTGACGAACTCCTGCCCCGGCGTCAGGCTTTTATTAACTTCATGACCAACCGCTTTCTCTTTTACGCGATTGATAAACTCACGCACTACCGGCAGAGCGACGTCCGCCTCCAGCAGCGCCATGCGCACTTCGCGCAGCGTATCTTTAACGTTGTCTTCAGTAAGGCGTCCACGGCCACTGATATTGCGCAGCGTGCGCGACAAACGATCGGTTAAATTATCAAACATTGTCTCTCGCCTGGGGTGGAAACGGTTGGCCGCAATCGCGACACATCATCTGTATTTTGCCGCAGTATAACATGAAGGCGTCTTTGTTGTTATGCAACGGTTGGAGCAGCGTTCACCTGACGCTATACTGCTTTTCTTTCTCATTGCTCAAACTGTCGACATCACTATGCCCGTTTTTGCTCTGCTCGCGCTCGTCGCCTACTCCGTCAGTCTCGCGCTGATTGTTCCCGGTCTGCTGCAAAAAAACGGCGGCTGGCGGCGAATGGCTATTATTTCTGCGGTCATCGCGCTGGTCTGCCACGCTATCGCTCTTGAAGCCCGCATTTTGCCAGGCGGCGATAGCGGACAAAACCTTAGCCTGTTGAATGTCGGTTCGCTGGTCAGCCTGATGATTTGTACGGTAATGACCATCGTGGCCTCACGTAACCGTGGTTGGCTGCTGTTGCCGATTGTTTATGCCTTTGCGCTCATCAATCTGGCGCTGGCGACCTTCATGCCCAATGAATACATCACCCATCTGGAAGCGACGCCAGGAATGCTGGTGCACATTGGCTTATCGCTCTTTTCCTATGCCACGCTGATTATTGCGGCCCTGTACGCGTTGCAACTGGCATGGATTGATTACCAACTGAAGAACAAGAAGCTGGCGTTTAATCAGGAAATGCCTCCGCTGATGAGTATTGAGCGTAAAATGTTCCACATCACGCAAATTGGCGTGGTGCTGTTAACGCTCACTCTTTGTACTGGCCTGTTCTACATGCACAACTTATTTAGCATGGAAAATATCGACAAGGCCGTGCTCTCTATCGTGGCGTGGTTTGTCTATATTGTGCTGCTGTGGGGGCATTATCATGAAGGATGGCGTGGACGCCGCGTCGTCTGGTTTAACGTCGCGGGTGCGGTCATTCTGACACTGGCCTACTTTGGCAGCCGAATTGTCCAGCAGTTAATCAGCTAAACCAGAAAAGGAGTTTCCCCTGGAACATATCTCTACTACCACGTTGATCATAATTCTGATCATCATGGTGGTCATTTCAGCCTATTTTTCCGGCTCCGAAACCGGAATGATGACACTCAACCGCTATCGTCTGCGGCATATGGCGAAACAGGGTAATCGCTCGGCCAAACGCGTCGAAAAATTACTGCGCAAACCAGACCGCCTGATAAGCCTGGTGTTAATCGGCAATAACCTGGTCAATATTCTCGCTTCCGCACTGGGCACCATTGTCGGGATGCGTTTGTATGGCGATGCAGGTGTAGCAATTGCGACCGGCGTGCTGACCTTCGTGGTGCTGGTTTTTGCCGAAGTATTGCCGAAAACTATCGCCGCGCTGTACCCGGAAAAAGTCGCTTATCCGAGCAGTTTTCTGTTAGCACCGCTGCAAATTTTGATGATGCCGCTGGTATGGTTACTGAACGCTATCACCCGCATGTTAATGCGCATGATGGGCATCAAAACTGATATCGTGGTCAGCGGCTCTTTAAGCAAAGAAGAGTTGCGTACCATTGTGCACGAATCACGTTCACAAATTTCTCGCCGCAATCAGGATATGCTGCTGTCGGTACTCGATCTGGAAAAAATGACCGTCGATGACATCATGGTGCCGCGCAGTGAAATTATCGGCATCGATATCAACGATGACTGGAAATCGATTCTCCGCCAGCTCTCCCACTCTCCTCACGGGCGCATAGTGCTGTACCGCGACTCGCTGGACGACGCCATCAGCATGTTGCGTGTGCGTGAAGCCTGGCGGCTCATGTCGGAGAAAAAAGAGTTCACCAAAGAAACCATGCTACGCGCTGCGGACGAAATCTATTTTGTGCCGGAAGGCACGCCGCTCAGTACGCAATTAGTTAAATTTCAACGCAATAAAAAGAAAGTCGGCCTGGTCGTCAACGAATACGGCGATATTCAGGGACTGGTGACGGTTGAAGATATTCTGGAAGAGATTGTCGGTGATTTCACCACGTCGATGTCGCCAACGCTTGCTGAAGAAGTGACGCCGCAAAACGACGGTTCGGTGATTATTGATGGCACAGCCAACGTGCGAGAAATCAACAAAGCCTTTAACTGGCATCTGCCAGAAGATGATGCTCGCACGGTTAATGGCGTCATTCTTGAGGCACTGGAAGAGATTCCTGTCGCAGGCACTCGCGTGCGTATTGGCGAGTACGATATCGATATTCTCGACGTACAGGACAATATGATTAAGCAGGTAAAAGTTTTTCCTGTGAAACCGCTGCGCGAGAGTGTGGCGGAGTAACGAAAACGGCCCAGCATTCACATGCCGGGCCGTAATTTATTACGAAAACAGTAATTAAGCTTTTGCTTTCGCTACAGTAACCATCGCCGCGCGAATCGTACGACCGTTCAGCGTATAACCTTTCTGCATAATGCCCAGTACGTTACCCGGCGCAACGTCGTCAGATTCCACCATTGCGATAGCCTGATGCACGTTCGGATCCAGCGGTACATTCGTTTCGGCAATCACATCAACGCCAAACTTACGTACTACATCCAGCATCGACTTCAGCGTCAGCTCAATACCTTCAACCATCGCAGACATATCCGGGTTAGCTTTATCAGCCACTTCCAGCGCGCGATCCAGACTATCAATCACCGGCAGCAATTCGTTGATGAATTTTTCCAGCGCGAATTTATGCGCTTTTTCGATATCCAGTTCAGTACGACGACGCAGGTTTTCCATTTCCGCTTTTACGCGCAAAATGCCATCACGTTCACGGGTCTGGGCCTCAGCCAACTGAGCTTCGAGATTCGCAATTTTTTCATCGCGCGGATCCACCTGCTCAGCAGAAGCGTCTGGCTCAACTGCCTCAATCTCTTCGTGCTGATCCATGATAATTTCTTCCGGGGCTTGCCCCTCAGGCGTTTTCTGTTCTTTACTACTCATGAATTTCTCCGCGTTTTTTTCGCATTCATCTCGCTAACTTCGCTTATTATGGGGATCAGTTTCAGGGTTTCAAGGGAAGCACTCACATTGTCATCAATCTTCGCAACAAGGACCTCGGAAAAATGAATAATCATTTCAAGTGTATTGGCATTGTGGGACACCCACGGCACCCTACTGCATTGACAACACATGAAATGCTCTACCGCTGGCTGTGCACAAAAGGTTACGAGGTCATCGTCGAGCAGCAAATCGCTCACGAACTACAACTGAAGAATGTGAAAACTGGCACGCTCGCGGAGATTGGGCAACTGGCTGATCTCGCGGTAGTCGTTGGTGGCGACGGTAATATGCTGGGCGCAGCGCGCACACTCGCGCGCTACGACATTAAAGTCATCGGCATCAACCGTGGTAACCTGGGTTTCCTGACCGACCTTGACCCTGATAACGCCCAACAACAGTTAGCCGATGTGCTGGAAGGTCATTACATCAGCGAGAAACGTTTTTTGCTGGAAGCGCAGGTCTGCCAGCAAGATTGCCAGAAACGCATCAGCACCGCGATTAATGAAGTGGTACTACATCCTGGCAAAGTGGCGCATATGATTGAGTTCGAAGTGTACATCGACGAGATCTTTGCGTTTTCTCAGCGTTCCGATGGACTGATTATTTCGACGCCTACAGGCTCTACCGCCTATTCTCTGTCGGCGGGTGGCCCGATTCTGACCCCCTCTCTGGATGCGATTACCCTGGTGCCCATGTTTCCGCATACGCTGTCAGCGCGACCACTGGTCATAAACAGCAGCAGCACGATCCGCCTGCGTTTTTCGCATCGCCGTAACGACCTGGAAATCAGTTGCGACAGTCAAATAGCACTGCCGATTCAGGAAGGTGAAGATGTCCTGATTCGGCGCTGTGATTACCATCTGAATCTGATTCATCCGAAAGATTACAGCTATTTCAACACATTAAGTACCAAGCTCGGCTGGTCAAAAAAATTATTCTAATTTTACGCCAGCCTCTTTACTGTATATAAAACCAGTTTATACTGTACACAATAACAGTAATGGTTTTTCATACAGGAAAACAACTATGTTGGCACAACTGACCATCAGCAACTTTGCTATCGTTCGTGAGCTTGAGATTGATTTTCACAGCGGCATGACCGTAATAACCGGCGAGACCGGCGCGGGTAAATCTATTGCGATAGATGCTCTCGGTCTGTGTCTCGGTGGTCGTGCTGAAGCCGACATGGTGCGTACCGGCGCTGCCCGCACTGATTTGTGCGCCCGTTTTTCACTGAAAGATACGCCCGCAGCACTGCGCTGGCTGGAAGAAAACCAACTGGAAGATGGCCACGAATGCCTGCTTCGCCGCGTTATCAGTAGCGATGGCCGCTCTCGTGGGTTTATCAACGGTACGGCTGTTCCGCTGTCTCAGCTACGCGAACTGGGTCAGTTGCTGATTCAGATCCATGGTCAACACGCTCATCAGTTACTCACCAAACCTGAGCATCAGAAATTCCTGCTTGATGGCTACGCCAATGAAACGTCTCTGCTCCAGGAAATGACCGCGCGTTATCAGTTGTGGCATCAAAGCTGCCGTGACCTCGCGCATCATCAACAACTAAGTCAGGAACGCGCCGCCCGTGCTGAACTACTGCAATACCAATTAAAAGAACTGAACGAATTTAATCCGCAGCCCGGCGAGTTTGAACAAATCGACGAAGAGTACAAACGTCTGGCTAACAGCGGTCAATTGCTTACGACCAGCCAGAATGCACTGGCATTAATGGCCGACGGTGAAGATGCGAACCTACAAAGTCAGCTTTACACTGCAAAACAACTGGTCAGCGAATTGATTGGTATGGACAGCAAACTGTCCAGCGTACTTGATATGCTGGAAGAGGCCACTATTCAGATTGCCGAAGCCAGTGACGAATTACGCCACTACTGCGATCGTCTGGATCTCGACCCTAACCGCTTGTTTGAACTTGAACAGCGTATCTCAAAGCAGATTTCGCTGGCACGTAAACACCACGTCAGCCCGGAGGCATTGCCGCAATATTATCAGTCACTGCTGGAAGAACAGCAGCAACTTGACGATCAGGCCGACTCGCAAGAAACGCTCGCGTTGGCGGTAACGAAACATCATCAGCAGGCGTTGGAAACTGCGCGCGCATTACACCTGCAACGCCAGCACTATGCAACTGAGCTGGCACACCTGATCACCGACAGTATGCAGGCGCTGTCCATGCCGCATGGACAGTTTACGATTGATGTTAAATTTGACGAACATCACCTGGGCGCTGACGGTGCTGATCGTATTGAGTTTCGGGTAACCACCAACCCAGGTCAGCCGATGCAGCCCATTGCCAAAGTCGCCTCCGGTGGTGAATTGTCCCGTATCGCACTGGCAATTCAGGTCATCACCGCGCGTAAAATGGAAACCCCGGCGCTTATTTTCGATGAAGTGGATGTGGGGATTAGCGGTCCGACAGCGGCAGTTGTCGGCAAACTGCTACGTCAGCTTGGTGAATCAACCCAGGTGATGTGTGTTACCCACCTGCCACAAGTTGCAGGATGCGGTCATCAACACTATTTTGTCAGCAAAGACACCGATGGTGCTATGACCGAAACGCATATGCAATCCCTGGATAAAAAGGCGCGGTTACAAGAG
Organism: Escherichia sp. KTE114; assembly: GCF_000407765.1. Taxonomy (NCBI): domain Bacteria; kingdom Pseudomonadati; phylum Pseudomonadota; class Gammaproteobacteria; order Enterobacterales; family Enterobacteriaceae; genus Escherichia; species Escherichia sp. KTE114. The sequence goes on from NZ_KE136626.1 coordinate 22,268, forward strand.
CTGGCACGCCTGCTTGGCGGCAGTGAAGTCACACGCAACACGCTGGCAAACGCGAAAGAACTACTGGCAGCGTAAACTTTTTTACCGCTTCACGGTCAGAGTAGACAGCAAAACGCCGTAAGACCGGAAAGCAAAAGGTTTTAAAGTGATGAAAGGTCTATTATCATCGGCATATTACAGATGAGCCACGTACTGCTCGGGCCCGAAAAGGAATCAAATCATTATGCGCTGTAAAACGCTGACTGCTGCCGCAGCAGTACTATTGATGTTGACCGCAGGCTGTTCCACTCTGGAGCGAGTGGTTTACCGTCCTGACATCAACCAGGGGAACTATCTGACCGCTAACGACGTGTCCAAAATACGCGTTGGCATGACGCAACAACAAGTTGCGTACGCATTGGGTACACCGCTGATGTCCGATCCATTTGGTACAAATACCTGGTTTTATGTCTTCCGCCAGCAACCAGGCCATGAAGGTGTAACGCAGCAAACTCTGACGCTGACCTTTAACAGCAGCGGTGTGTTGACCAATATTGATAACAAACCTGCGCTGAGTGGCAACGAATAAAACTTGCTGTTTATAGCGATTAAAAAAGGTGCTCAGTGAGCACCTTTTTTCTGCCTGCTATTTATTCGCCGATTTCTCTGCGCGCTGTCTACGAAGCTCTTTCGGATCGGCAATCAGAGGTCGATAAATCTCTACACGATCGCCATCGCGCACGATATCGCTCAGTTTTGCCGGACGACTGTAAATGCCGACTTTATTTTTAGTTAAATCGATATCTGTACGCAATTCCAGCAAACCACTTGCGCGAATTGCCTCTTCAACCGTCGCGCCCTCCTGCAATGTTACACGCTGCAAATACTGCTTCTCTGGTAACGCGTAAGCTACCTCTACAGCAATTTTACCTGGCACTATAAACCTCTTTTGCTCGCACGGTGAAAGCCTGCACCATATTAGCCGCCAGCTCTTTAAACACGCGACCGAAGGCGAGTTCAATCAACTTATTAGTAAACTCAAAGTCGAGATGAAACTCGATACGGCACGCTTCCGGACTCAATGGTGTAAACTTCCAGCCACCGATCAATTTCTTGAACGGCCCATCAACCAGATTCATCAGAATACTTTGGTTACTGGTCAACTGATTGCGGGTAGTAAACGTTTTGCTGATCCCAGCCTTAGAGACATCTACCGCAGCGGTCATCTGTCCAGGAGTGGACTCCAGAATCCGACTTCCAGTACAACCTGGCAAAAACTGAGGATAAGACTGAACGTCATTCACTAACTGATACATTTGCTCCGCGCTGTAGGGAACGAGTGCGGTCCGGCTAATTTGAGGCATAACAAATTCCATCAACAAAAATCCAACAAATAATATCATTTATCCTGCTGTAAAAAAAACGCTATCCCGGCGCTGGGTAACATCGTGTTCATGCTAAGATAGAGCCTTGTCCCCCGCAGGATTGATATGGGGTATTTTCGATTTCAGATTACCGATGATTCACGACGCTTATGACGAAGAAAAAAGCACATAAACCTGGTTCAGCGACCATCGCGCTTAACAAGCGCGCCCGTCACGAATACTTTATTGAAGAAGAGTTCGAAGCGGGACTTGCCCTGCAAGGCTGGGAAGTTAAATCCCTGCGCGCAGGAAAAGCCAATATTAGTGACAGCTATGTCCTTCTGCGCGACGGTGAAGCGTTCCTGTTTGGCGCAAATATCACGCCGATGGCAGTGGCTTCCACACATGTGGTGTGCGATCCTACTCGTACCCGCAAGTTACTTCTCAACCAGCGCGAACTGGACTCATTATATGGTCGCGTCAATCGTGAAGGCTATACCGTAGTGGCGCTCTCTCTGTACTGGAAAAATGCCTGGTGCAAAGTGAAAATCGGCGTCGCGAAAGGTAAGAAACAGCACGATAAACGTTCCGACATCAAAGAACGTGAATGGCAGGTTGATAAAGCGCGTATCATGAAAAACGCTCACCGTTAAACCTGCATCACATATTCTGACCAGATCCTCCCCGCGCCTCCCCTCTCCGGTGGCGCGAATGCACATCTTATCGGCTATCATATTTGATACAGATGTCGTCATCCCTTTGCTTAATCGAATAAAAATCATGCCAGGCGGGCGCTAAATCCTGAACGATAACGCCATTGGGGCTGGTCATGACGCTCACAAATCTGGTATACTCGCTGTTACACATTGGGGCTGATTCTGGATTCGACGGGATTTGCGAAACCCAAGGTGCATGCCGAGGGGCGGTTGGCCTCGTAAAAAGCCGCAAAAAATAGTCGCAAACGACGAAAACTACGCTTTAGCAGCTTAATAACCTGCTTAGAGCCCTCTCTCCCTAGCCTCCGCTCTTAGGACGGGGATCAAGAGAGGTCAAACCCAAAAGAGATCGCGTGGAAGCCCTGCCTGGGGTTGAAGCGTTAAAACTTAATCAGGCTAGTTTGTTAGTGGCGTGTCCGTCCGCAGCTGGCAAGCGAATGTAAAGACAGACTAAGCATGTAGTGCCGAGGATGTAGGAATTTCGGACGCGGGTTCAACTCCCGCCAGCTCCACCACTTGCTCTTCCGGATACGTCCGGAGAAATCCTGAAAGCCCGCATGGCACAAGCTCTGCGGGCTTTTTTGTGTCTACCGTTGTCCGAGGATATCCAGCTAAATCCAGTGATTATTGGTATACGTTTAGGTATACGGTAGGATGTTTACCTAAACGCGTATACCAATTAATGAAGGAGCGGCCACAGTGGCAAGAACGACACGCCCCCTGACCAGCACAGAAGTTCTGCGCGCTAGAGCGTTAGAAAAGGATCTAACGTTACATGATGGCGATGGTCTTTTTCTGCTCGTTAAAACGAACGGTAAGAAGTTGTGGCGTTTCCGTTATCAACGTCCAGCAACAAAACAGCGGACAATGATGGGGCTTGGTGCTTTCCCCGCCCTTTCACTTGCTGATGCTCGACGGTTAAGAGCGGATTACCTTGCTTTGTTAGCCAACGGAATTGACCCGCAAATTCAGGCCGAAGTTGCAGAGGAACAGCAGCAAATCGCTCTGGACAGTATTTTTTCAACGGTCGCCGCTAACTGGTTCCAGCTCAAAAGCAAAAGCGTTACACCTGATTACGCTAAAGATATATGGCGGTCACTGGAAAAAGACGTATTCCCTGTCATCGGGGAGATCCCTGTCCAGCAAATCAAAGCCCGAACACTAGTTGAAACCCTTGAGCCAATCAAAGCACGTGGGGCGCTAGAGACTGTACGTCGACTGGTGCAGCGTATTAACGAAATCATGATCTACGCCGTCAACACTGGCCTGATTGATGCAAACCCGGCATCTGGTATTGGTATGGCATTTGAGAAACCCAAAAAGCAACACATGCCAACGCTACGACCTGAAGAATTACCAAAACTCATGCGCTCTTTGGTGATGTCGAACCTCTCTGTTTCGACTCGCTGTCTAATTGAGTGGCAGCTTCTGACCCTTGTGCGCCCTTCTGAAGCTTCCGGTGCTCGTTGGGCAGAGATCGATCTTGACGCAAAGCTCTGGACTATTCCAGCCGAACGGATGAAAGCTAAGCGGGAACACATTGTTCCTTTATCACCTCAGGCAATAGAGATTCTGGAGGTAATGAAACCAATCAGTGCTCATCGTGAACATGTTTTTCCCAGTAGAAATGACCCAAAACAGCCAATGAATAGCCAAACTGCTAATGCTGCTTTAAAACGTATTGGTTATGGCGGGAAGCTGGTTGCTCATGGTCTACGTTCAATAGCAAGTACAGCCATGAATGAAAGAGGTTTTAACCCAGATGTCATTGAAGCTGCTTTAGCGCACTCTGACAAAAACGAAGTTAGAAGAGCATATAACCGCTCAACATATTTACATGCCAGAATCGATTTAATGAACTGGTGGGGACTTAAGGTCAAAAATTTAAACGTAGAAAATAAGGTATAATTCATGCAACCAGTATCTCTTGATGTATTAGTCTCTGCATCTCTTCCATGGGCAAAGGAGGTTATTAAGAATAAAATATTACCTATCATAGAAAGTAGTGTTCGTAATTATTTAATAGATGTACATGCAGCACGCTTCTTGAATAAAAATCTTGAACGTTTCCTATCAAATGTGAAAGGGCAATGCTCCCTTGTGAATACCTTAGCTTTTCAAAATACTCCAGTAGAGCTTCTAGATATTTATGAGCCAATGAGCATTTATTACGATAATGAAAAAAAACCATACACATGCCTAATAAAAGACAATGCAGATTTATTAGATAATTTCAATCATATATTAATCACTGACTCAGCAGGAATGGGTAAGTCCACCCTAATGAAAAGAATTGCTTTAGATTGCATCGCTAATAAGGAATACATTCCAATATACATTGAATTACGACGTGCTAAAGATTATGATTTTGCGCTACAGGTGAAACATCAACTTGGTTTAGGAGAAGACATTTCAGACAACTGCCTCAAAAAAATCCCTTTTATTTATCTTTTCGATGGCATAGATGAAATCCCACAACAACTCAAATCCAAGATCGTAAATTTACTAAGTACCTTTGCTAATAATTTCTCAGAAAGCAAAATAATTATAACTTCTCGTCATGATAATTTCTTATCAGAACTACATGGTTTCTCAAGATTTAAAATCAACCCATTAGAAACGAATCAAGCGTATGATCTATTACGTCGATATGATGGACGTGGCCCTATTTCATCTCAATTAATTAAAGGATTACGACTGGAGAATGGTCATAATCTAAATGAATTTTTATCCACACCTCTTTATGTTTCATTATTATTTTGTGCATATAAATTCAAACCGATAATACCAAGAAAAAGAGAGTTATTTTATAGCCAAGTATTTGACGCTTTGTATGAGTCTCATGATTTAACTAAAGAACTTGGTTATGTTAGAGAAAAATTTTCTAAGCTAGACTCCACTGACTTCCATCAGGTCTTAAGGAGATTAGGTTTTTGGTGTTTGAAAGACGGAGGTAAAATTGAGTTTACGAAAGACGATCTGCAAATAACATTGCAAAATATCATTTCAAAAATTCCCGGAATATCAACTTCACCATCTCTTTTTATTCAGGACTTAATTGAAACCGTTCCATTATTTGTCAAAGAAGGCGCTATTATTCGTTGGTCACACAAATCATTAATGGAATATTTTGCAGCTATGTTTATCTGTCGTGACACAAAAGAACGCCAAAAAGAAATATTAACAAAGCTATATTACAGCCCTGAATCCATTCGTCACAGAAATTTATTTTCACTTTGTGCTGATATTGATTACTCATCTTTCAGATCAAGTATAATAAAATGCTTGCTTTTAGACTTAAAATCATCTTACGAAGAATTAAAAAATGAGACCGCGCAATTTAATTGCGATACTATAAAAACTAAGGCTGAAATATCATTAGCCGGCAATTCAATAATTTACCTTTTTGATAAAGATAAAGAAAATGAGTTGCTAAATGATTTTTTCAAGGGTGACTTAAGAGCCTTTAATGAACTAAGTGAAAATGGCTCCCACATCATTACCACCATCACAGGGGTTGCCAACCATTGGCTTGTGATAGCACGGGAAAGCACTATCAAGTCGGATATACTAAGTATTTTAAAATCAAGAAAACCTAGTTATTTCCATAAGACACATCGATTCTTCAATACTGATCCAGAGTTGGAGTCAAATATCATGATGGAAGTAGGAAAACAACCCGAAGTTAAATTCAATTTAACTTTAGACTCACTTAAAGACATAAATAAAGATAAAGAAATAAGACTAATCGAATCTTTATTGTCATTTGAAAACACTCCCCAAATAAAGTACGACAGTGCTTTATTTGAGTTAGAGCAAATAAATTGTGATGAGAGCAATGGTATCAATCAGCTACTTGATGGATTTTAAAATCCATACCTATTTAATTCTTATACTGCGCGCAGTGCTTTCCCCGCCTCGCCCGCCCGCTTTGCAGGGCGGTTTTAATGCAGTTGCACTGACACGCTCAGGCCGCGCCGGGAATGGCGTGTTTTGTTGATAATGGGGCGGGAAAACGCATGCAAAGTCATGCACCTTATCGATGCATGGCTTTTTTCAGTAAAAACAAGCGGGTTTTCGGGGAATTTTACACAGACTGACGTGATGCCAGTTGCGCACTTTTACGCGAAAAAATCATGTTCTGCGCAGGGGTGAATTTTTCACGGCTGTCATCCACCGAAGCCGCGTCAGGCCTGAATCCGATGGTCGTTAAAATGTCGCTATCCTGTGCGGAATAATTAATTTTTTCCCCCTTCGCAAGCCAGGACAGAAGGGCTTCACGCAGGGCATCTGTGGCACGCTGTATGGCACAGTTTCGGGCAATGGCCGTCAGTTCACTGTAGCCCATCAGCTCCGGTGCCAGTGCGGCCGCCAGTACTGTGCCGTGCTGCTGCATAAAATCATTCAGCCGGTCGCGGATGCTGATGTGCTGAACGGCTTCATGCGAACGAATATAACGACCGGCGGCCTGATTCACCTGCCATTTTCTGACTTCGATAATATTGCGTAATTCGTCCAGGCGACTGACGTTTCTGCCTTCTCCTGACAGAAGCCGCAGGTATTCCTGTTCGGCCGCTGCCAGCTCATTTTTGCGTTGCAGCCATGCTGCTTTGTTATTCTGACAGGTGTCAAAGGCCTGCTGTAAGGCTGTGCTTTCCATCGTTATCTCTTTCTCATCATGCTGAAGAATAAAAATACGGTGTGCGGCGACGGCCGGTGTTAACCGGCAGCCCTCATTCCAGACGCAGCGAATATGATTGTGTTTTTAACCGTACTGGCGGCAGTTCCTGTTTTTCATGCAGGCGTTCTGCCAGTTCGTCCGGTGTGACCGGGCGGACAATGAAGCGGTTGATGGTCTGAAGCGTTTTAAACACCAGACCACAGCCCGGATCCGTGCACACATAAAAACGCTCGGTGACTTCCTGAGACAGACGCCGCGATGTTCTTGACAGTGCAAGGCCTTTACATCTCCGACAACAATATCCGGTAACAAGCATTCTTTTCGGGCGTTTCATACTGCCGGAGGCTGACGTCAGTGAATCGCGGTATCTCTGTTTGCCTGAAATGTATTCCATTCCTGAATCTTTACTGTCAGAGAAAAAGCTTTCACTCGCTTCAAATGTCGCAGAGCAATAAATATTCCGGCACTGTGCAATCATTATCTTGGTGCCATCGTCCATGAAATGTGCGCGGCGGGTGTGAGCAACATGTCCACACGACGGGCAGTAAATCATGACAGCAGTCCTCTGGCCTTAAGCTCTGCTCCCTGCTGGTCTATTTTGTCCTGCCACACCTTGCGCTGTGCCGGTGTGCCTGCCACCTCATAATCCATGTGCGGAAGTGTTGCCGCTGACAGTCCGGTCAGCCGGAGAACCGGCTCGCCGCTGAGGCTGATTTGCATCTGTTTAATTTTCTGTTCCAGCGATGATTTCACCTGCTGCATGACAGCCTTATCGGGTGCGACGTAGCCCTGATGGCCGGTGGTGTTGGCGAGCGGATTTTCCTGTACCAGGATGCTCAGATGCATTGCCCGGACAAGCGCCTCACAGGTTTCATTCAGGGCGTGTTCCAGCTCATGCTCTGCATACAGACTCAGAAGGTGATGATGTGCCTTCCGGTAGGCGGTGGCCGTGCTGTCACACGCCCCTTTCAGGCGTTCACGTTCAAAATTCAGCACCACGGCCAGATTGTCATATTCCTGTACCAGCTCCCGGCGTGCCACGCGCTCAATGTGGCGCTGTTTCAGCTCGTCGCTCAGGACACCACCGGCTGCACGAAAGGCTGTGCGCCAGTCATCAGCGTCATTTCCGTCGGCCTGCGCCAGCGCATTTTTTTCCTGCTCTGCCCGTTCAATGGCCGTGACGGTCTCATCCATCAGTCGGGCGTTCTCAAGGTGGGCGGCTCTGGCCTTTTCCAGTTGTGCCAGTGCGGGTTGCAGATATTCAGGGATGGTGTTGTCAGACATTTTCCGGCTCCTCGTCACTTCAGGTTAAGAAAATTGTGACGTACACCGGACAACAACACGACGCATTGCAGATGTGCCAGCCCTGACACAGGAGACTCATCCTCAGACCGGCAAGCCAGGAAAAGGTCGCAGGAAAAACCGGCTTACTGTTTGTTTTTTTATATTTTACTATTCACCTCTGTTCACCATAAGAAAAAAGATAAGTAATACAGCAAGTTAAAGGGTGAACAATCGCAGTAATGACTGTTCACCGTCTGTTCACCACTGTTCACCCGTTGATGGGCTTTTTGTGCTGTTTATTACTGTTTGTTTTTATTAATTCGCCGGGAATGAATAAGAAAAAACGATTTGTATTTCACTATAAAAATTACGAATTGCTTTAAGTGGCTTTAAATGACTTTAAGTGGAGATGAACAAAAAATACACAAGCATTGTAAGGCTGCCGGAACAAATCCCCCCTGTTGCGTCTGCCAAAAATATTCACAAAATAAAGCGCTACCCGAAGCCGGACGGACTTATCCGGTGCTGTATGGACATTAACGAGGTAGCCCGATGCAAGCTGTTTTTTCTTCCCCGTCTCCCGCCCCTGTGACGCCACTGATGCCGCTGCCGGACATCACGCAGGAGCGTTTTTTACGTCTGCCGGAAGTGATGCACCTGTGCGGCCTGTCACGCTCGACCATCTATGAACTCATCCGTAAGGGGGAATTTCCGCCGCAGGTGAGTCTTGGCGGTAAAAATGTGGCCTGGCTGCACTCTGAAGTCACCGCATGGATGGCCGGCCGCATTGCCGGACGCAAACGGGGGTATGACGCATGATGATGCCCGCTCTGCAAAAACTCCCTTTTTCTGGCTTGCCTTTTTCCGGCATTTGCGGATATAGTCTTTCCGTTGCCGCAAAATCGGCAGCCGGGCGTGAGAACCCGTGTAACTCGAAGGCGACATATGACGCGCCATGCGTCTTTTTTTGTGTCGCAATCAACGCCACAGAGCGCCAGATTATGGTGTGGCGTGTGGTTTGCCGTGCAGGTATGATCCTGTTCGCAATCGCATGTTATGCCACTGAGTCAATGGTAGCTCAGGCGGGGCAGCCTCCGGGCTGGCCGGTATTCTTCGAGGCCGGTATTCTCACCCCCGTCTGGGCTATCGCCATCGAGCGTGAGAACTCCGGCGATAGCAGTTATTTGCTACTCGAAGGAGGCTGCCTTATGGCTACAACCCTTACCCCCTCACACCCTGAATTTGTCTTTGTGTTTGCGGCTGTCCGTCGCGCAGACCGTCATCCCCGTATCTGTATGCTTCGCACCGTCGCCGGTGATGAACGCAGTGCCCGCCGTTCCCTTGTCCGTGACTATGTGCTCTCCCTTGCTGCCCGTCTGCCGGTGGTGGAGGTGTCCCGTGCGTAATAAAAAAGCCCCTCAGACCGTCTCAGCGCGTCATGACGCCTGTGAACACCTCAGCATTGAGGCTTACCATAAGCTCAACCGCGCCAGCGCCGTATCCCAGTTTGTTGGGGGTGATTTGATTCACCGTGAACTCTCCGGCCTGCATCAGCTCTACATTCCGCATATTTTCAGCTACCTGAATGAAGATATTGATTTTGTGCTGAATGAGCTGAAAGCCAAAGGCCTGTGCCGCGATTTTCTCGCCCAGCAGAAAGACCGGGGAGACAGGACGCATGTTTGATTTTCCCCAGCCCGGTGAGATTTACCGTTCTGCCGGTTTTCCCGATGTGGCCGTGGTCGGCATTCTGGAAGACGGTATTCCGTGGGAAATGCCGTACCGCTGCCCGGAAATTGTCTGGAACCCGTACCGCCGTAAATTCAGTATCCTTGTGCGTATCCTCAATGACGGGCGCACCACAGACATCCCGCTGGGGCGTTTTCTGCGGGAATTTACCTGTGACCGTCCTGACCTGTTTAAACGCAGCCCCGTAAACCGGCATGCGGTACTGAAAGAAATGGCCGGAGACCCGGAATTACAGAAATGGCGGGAGAAATATCTGGATATTTACCCGCAGGACACTGTTCCGGCCAGCCGGGCGGCACCGGTGGCGCGGGAATGGCGGGAAATCCCCCGCACGGAGCCTGACCCGGAAATCACCCCGGATAACAGTTACCGCAATTATCTGTAATTAAAAAACGACACCCGAAAAATTAAATGTGCGTATTCGCGCAGGGATACGCACGTCTTCAGGAGACGCAGATATGCCTTATCAGTTAATGCAACCGGCACGGAATGCAGTCATCTGTCACAGGGAGGAAAACAAATGAAAACACCCTTACCGCCCGTCTTACGCGCTGCCCTTTACCGTCGCGCTGTCGCCTGTGCCTGGCTGACCGTGTGCGAACGTCAGCACCGCTACCCGCATCTCACCCTTGAGTCACTGGAGGCGGCCATCGCCGCTGAGCTGGAAGGCTTTTATCTGCGCCAGCACGGTGAGGAAAAAGGGCGTCAGATAGCCTGTGCCCTGCTGGAAGATTTAATGGAATCCGGCCCCCTGAAGGCCGCGCCGTCGCTGTCCTTTCTCGGGCTGGTTGTGATGGATGAACTCTGTGCCCGTCACATAAAAGCGCCGGTACTGCACTGAAGGAGAACAACACCATGAAAATGAACGTAACCGCCACCGTCAGCCATGCGCTCGGCCACTGGCCGCGTATTCTCCCGGCGCTGGGGATTCAGGTGCTGAAGAACCGTCATCAGCCCTGTCCGGTCTGTGGCGGGAGTGACCGTTTCCGTTTTGATGACAGGGAGGGGCGCGGCACCTGGTACTGCAATCAGTGTGGTGCCGGTGACGGCCTGAAACTGGTTGAAAAGGTGTTTGGTGTTTCCCCGTCCGACGCGGCAGCAAAGGTGGCTGCCGTGACCGGTAGCCTGCCCCCGGCTGACCCGGCAGTGACGGCTGCCGCCGTTGCTGAAACAGAAGCTACCCGGAAGAACGCTGCCGCACTGGCACAAACCCTGATGGCAAAAACCCGTCCCGGAACCGGTAACGCCTACCTGACCCGCAAGGGCTTTCCCGACCGGGAATGCCGGATGCTGACCGGCACACACAGAGCCGGTGGTGTGAGCTGGCGCGCCGGTGACCTTGTGGTGCCACTGTATGACGACAGCGGCGAACTGGTTAACCTTCAGTTAATCAGTGCTGACGGCCGTAAGCGCACCCTGAAAGGCGGACAGGTCAGGGGCACCTGTCACACCCTTGAAGGACAGAATCAGGCCGGAAAACGTCTGTGGATAGCGGAGGGATACGCGACCGCACTTACCGTGCATCACCTGACCGGTGAAACGGTGATGGTGGCGCTTTCTTCCGTGAACCTCCTTTCTCTGGCCAGCCTTGCCCGGCAGAAGCATCCGGCCTGTCAGATTGTCCTTGCCGCAGACCGTGACCTCAGCGGTGACGGCCAGAAAAAAGCCGCCGCAGCCGCAGATGCGTGTGAAGGTGTTGTTGCCCTGCCGCCGGTCTTCGGTGACTGGAATGATGCCTTCACGCAGTACGGCGGGGAAGCCACCCGTAAGGCCATTTATGATGCAATCCGGCCACCGGCTGAAAGCCCGTTCGACACCATGAGCGAAGCGGAGTTTTCCGCCATGAGTACCAGCGAAAAGGCCATGCGTATCTATGAGCATTACGGCGAGGCGCTCGCGGTTGATGCCAACGGCCAGCTTCTGTCCCGTTATGAAAATGGTGTCTGGAAGGTGCTGCCACCACAGGACTTTGCCCGGGATGTGGCCGGGCTGTTTCAGCGGCTGCGCGCGCCGTTCTCCTCCGGGAAGGTGGCCTCCGTGGTGGACACCCTGAAGCTGATTATTCCGCAGCAGGAAGCCCCCTCCCGCTGCCTGATTGGCTTTCGTAACGGCGTGCTCGACACGCAGAACGGCACGTTCCACCCGCACAGTCCGTCACACTGGATGCGTACCCTGTGCGATGTGGATTTCACCCCGCCGGTGGAAGGGGAAACGCTGGAAACCCACGCCCCCGCGTTCTGGCGCTGGCTTGACCGTGCCGCCGGTGGCCGTGCGGAAAAACGCGACGTGATTCTGGCCGCACTGTTTATGGTGCTGGCAAACCGCTACGACTGGCAGCTCTTTCTGGAGGTGACCGGTCCCGGCGGCAGCGGCAAAAGTATCATGGCCGAAATAGCCACCCTGCTGGCCGGGGAGGATAACGCCACGTCGGCCACCATTGAGACGCTGGAATCCCCGCGTGAACGTGCCGCGTTAACTGGCTTCTCACTGATACGCCTGCCGGACCAGGAAAAATGGAGCGGCGACGGTGCCGGACTCAAGGCCATCACCGGCGGCGATGCGGTGTCCGTGGACCCGAAATACCGGGATGCGTACTCCACGCATATCCCGGCGGTGATTCTGGCCGTGAACAATAACCCGATGCGCTTCACCGACCGCAGCGGCGGCGTGTCACGCCGGCGGGTGATTATTCACTTCCCGGAACAGATAGCCCCGCAGGAGCGCGACCCGCAGCTTAAGGACAAAATCACCCGCGAGCTGGCGGTCATCGTGCGTCACCTGATGCAGAAGTTCAGCGACCCGATGCTCGCCCGGTCACTGCTTCAGTCCCAGCAGAACTCAGACGAGGCGCTGAACATCAAACGGGATGCCGACCCGACGTTTGATTTTATCGGCTATCTGGAAACCCTGCCGCAGACCAGCGGCATGTATATGGGGAACGCCAGTATCATCCCGCGTAATTACCGTAAATACCTCTATCACGCCTATCTGGCCTACATGGAGGCAAACGGCTACCGGAATGTACTCAGTCTGAAAATGTTCGGGCTGGGGCTGCCGGTGATGCTGAAGGAATACGGGCTGAATTACGAGAAGCGCCATACCAAACAGGGGATACAGACCAACCTGACGCTGAAAGAGGAAAGCTACGGCGACTGGCTGCCAAAATGTGACGACCCTACAACAGCCTGACCCACCTGACCGGCATCTGCCGGTCTTTTTTTATCCCGACATCCCCCGAAGGTGAACAATCCACTGTTCACCCTTCACCGTATATTCACCCGTTATCACACTGAAATTAAAAGAGAAAAACGAAAGGTGAACAGTGTGAACAATCAAATCAAAAAAAACTTTTTTCTTCCTGAGTGATTTCAGTACGGGGGATTAATCACCGGTATGAGTCACACCGGCAGAATGCCGGAGGTGAAGAATCGAATGTTCACCCTTCACCCATTATTCACCACCTATCACTCTGAAATAAAAGGAGAAAAAAGAAAGGTGAACAGTGTGAACAGTTCTTTCGAAAAAAAATTTTTTTCCTGTACGATATAGCATCAATCCAAGTAAAAATGCGCTTTCATTTCACATTAACTTACAGCCATTGGTATACGATTAGGTATACGCACAAAAACTGAATTAAACAAAATCATTAAAAATCAAAGCAATACAATATTTATTCAAACTCCGCCAGCCCACCAAATAAATCAAGGGGTTACGTGAAAGCGTAGCCCCTTTTTCTTTGGTTGTAGCGGCAAAATGACGACGGATTTAACGACCCCGTATTACTCTTCTGTTTTACAATCACAGTCTTCCTTCTCCTTTTTCAATAGAGAGAAAACCATCGCCAATGTAACAAATATCTGGCTGTATTCTCTGTGCCCCGTACTGAATTGCATTAATACATTCCTGACTTAAATCCGAATTTTTTAGCCCATTGAAGGTACTCACCAAACCAAATGTTAACTATTTGTTGTTTTCGATCACAATAAGAAAACAATATGTCACTTTTGTGCGCATTTTTCAGAAATGTAGATATTTTTAGATTATGGCTACGAAATGAGCATCGCCATGTCACCCTACATCTCATAAGAGGATCGCTTCTGATGAATGCACTGACCGCCGTACACACAAACGCTGTCGATTCAGGCCAGGACTATAGCGGATTCACCCTCACCCCGTCGGCGCAATCCCCGCGTCTTCTGGAACTCACCTTCACCGAACAGACGACCAAACAGTTCCTCGAACAGGTTGCCGAATGGCCCGTGCAGGCGCTGGAGTACAAATCTTTCCTGCGTTTCCGTGTGGGCAAAATTCTTGACGACTTGTGTGCAAATCAGCTGCAACCACTGCTGTTGAAGACGCTACTAAACCGTGCTGAAGGTGCACTGCTAATCAACGCCGTGGGTGTCGATGATGTGAAGCAGGCGGACGAGATGGTGAAGCTGGCAACGGCGGTGGCGCATCTGATTGGCCGTTCCAATTTCGATGCCATGAGCGGTCAGTATTACGCGCGTTTTGTGGTGAAAAATGTCGATAACTCAGACAGCTATCTGCGTCAACCACACCGTGTGATGGAACTGCACAACGACGGCACCTACGTCGAAGAGATCACCGACTATGTGCTGATGATGAAAATCGACGAGCAGAACATGCAGGGCGGAAACTCGCTGCTGCTGCATCTCGATGACTGGGAACATCTGGACCACTATTTCCGCCATCCGCTGGCGCGTCGCCCGATGCGCTTTGCCGCACCGCCGAGTAAAAACGTCAGTAAAGATGTCTTCCATCCTGTGTTCGACGTCGATCAGCAGGGTCGCCCGGTGATGCGCTATATCGACCAGTTCGTCCAGCCAAAAGATTTTGAAGAAGGCGTGTGGTTGAGCGAGCTTTCGGACGCCATTGAAACCAGCAAAGGCATCCTGTCTGTGCCGGTTCCCGTTGGCAAATTCCTGTTGATTAACAATCTGTTCTGGCTGCACGGTCGCGACCGCTTTACCGCACATCCGGATCTGCGTCGTGAACTGATGCGCCAGCGCGGCTATTTCGCTTACGCCACTAACCACTACCAGACGCATCAGTAAACGCAAAGGAATTGAGCGGATGTATGATTTTGTGATTATTGGCGGCGGCATCATCGGCATGTCGACCGCCATGCAACTGATTGATGTCTATCCGGACGCTCGCATTGCGTTGCTGGAAAAAGAGCCCGGCCCGGCCTGTCACCAGACGGGCCACAATAGCGGCGTGATCCATGCCGGGGTCTATTACACGCCCGGCAGCCTGAAGGCGCAGTTTTGCCTGGCGGGGAACCGCGCCACCAAAGCCTTTTGCGATCAAAACGACATCCGCTACGACAACTGCGGCAAGATGCTGGTCGCCACATCCGCACTCGAAATGGAGCGGATGCGCGCGTTATGGGAACGCACAGCGGCGAACGGGATTGAACGCGAGTGGTTAAACGCCGACGAGCTGCGCGAGCGTGAACCGAATATCACCGGGCTCGGCGGTATTTTTGTGCCGTCCAGCGGCATTGTCAGCTACCGCGACGTCACGGCAGCGATGGCAAAAATCTTCCAGGCCAGAGGCGGCGAGATTATTTATAACGCCGAAGTTAGCGGCCTCAGTGAGCATAAAAACGGCGTGGTTGTCCGCACCCGTCAGGGCGGCGAGTATGAAGCGTCGACGCTGATTAGCTGTTCTGGCCTGATGGCTGACCGGCTGGTGAAAATGCTCGGGCTTGAACCCGGCTTTATCATCTGCCCGTTCCGTGGCGAGTATTTCCGCCTCGCGCCGGAGCATAACCAGATTGTTAACCACCTGATTTACCCCATTCCCGATCCAGCGATGCCCTTTTTAGGCGTTCATCTCACCCGGATGATCGACGGCAGCGTGACCGTCGGGCCAAACGCGGTGCTGGCTTTTAAACGCGAGGGTTATCGCAAGCGCGACTTCTCATTTAGCGACACGCTGGAGATTTTGGGCTCCCCGGGGATTCGCCGGGTACTGCAAAACCATCTACGCTCAGGACTGGGCGAGATGAAAAACTCGCTGTGCAAAAGCGGCTATCTGCGGCTGGTGCAAAAGTATTGTCCCCGGCTTTCGTTAAGCGATCTCCAGCCCTGGCCCGCCGGTGTGCGGGCGCAGGCGGTATCGCCGGACGGTAAGCTGATTGACGATTTTCTGTTTGTCACCACCCCGCGCACGATCCACACCTGCAATGCGCCCTCCCCGGCAGCGACATCAGCAATTCCTATTGGTGCGCATATTGTCAGCAAGGTACAAACGCTGTTGGCAAGCCAGAGTAACCCCGGACGCACGCTGCGAGCGGCCCGAAGTGTGGATGCCTTACACGCCGCATTTAATCAATAACCTTTGAAAACAGGATGTAGCGATGAAACTTAACGACAGTAACTTATTCCGCCAGCAGGCGTTGATTAACGGGGAATGGCTGGACGCCAACAATGGTGAAGTCATCGACGTCACCAATCCGGCGAACGGCGACAAGCTGGGTAGCGTGCCGAAAATGGACGCTGATGAAACCCGCGCGGCTATCAACGCCGCCAACCGCGCCCTGCCCGCCTGGCGCGCGCTCACCGCCAAAGAACGCGCCACCATTCTGCGCAACTGGTTCAATTTGATGATGGAGCATCAGGACGATTTAGCGCGCCTGATGACCCTCGAACAGGGTAAACCGCTGGCTGAAGCGAAAGGCGAAATCAGCTACGCCGCTTCCTTTATTGAATGGTTTGCCGAAGAAGGCAAACGTATTTATGGCGACACCATTCCCGGTCATCAGGCCGATAAACGGCTGATTGTTATCAAGCAGCCGATTGGCGTTACCGCCGCTATCACGCCGTGGAACTTCCCGGCGGCGATGATTACCCGTAAAGCCGGCCCGGCGCTGGCGGCAGGCTGCACCATGGTGCTGAAACCTGCGAGTCAAACACCGTTCTCTGCGCTGGCGCTGGCGGAGCTGGCGATCCGCGCGGGCGTTCCGGCTGGCGTATTTAACGTCGTCACTGGCTCGGCGGGGGCGGTCGGTAACGAACTGACCAGCAACCCGCTGGTGCGCAAACTGTCGTTTACCGGTTCGACCGAAATTGGCCGCCAGTTAATGGAACAGTGCGCGAAAGACATCAAAAAAGTGTCTCTGGAGCTGGGCGGCAACGCGCCGTTTATCGTCTTTGACGATGCCGACCTCGACAAAGCCGTGGAAGGCGCGCTGGCCTCGAAATTCCGCAACGCCGGGCAAACCTGCGTCTGCGCCAACCGTTTATACGTGCAGGACAGCGTGTATGACCGCTTTGCTGAAAAATTACAGCAGGCGGTGAGCAAACTGCATATCGGCGACGGGCTGGAGAAAGGCGTCACCATCGGGCCGCTGATCGATGAAAAAGCGGTAGCAAAAGTGGAAGAGCATATTGCCGATGCGCTGGAGAAAGGCGCGCGCGTGGTTTGCGGCGGTAAAGCGCACGAGCGCGGCGGCAACTTCTTCCAGCCGACCATTCTGGTGGACGTTCCGGCCAACGCCAAAGTGTCGAAAGAAGAGACGTTCGGCCCCCTCGCCCCGCTGTTCCGCTTTAAAGATGAAGCCGATGTGATTGCGCAGGCCAATGACACCGAGTTTGGTCTTGCCGCCTATTTCTACGCCCGTGATTTAAGCCGCGTCTTCCGCGTCGGCGAGGCGCTGGAGTACGGCATCGTCGGCATCAATACCGGCATTATTTCCAATGAAGTGGCCCCGTTCGGCGGTATCAAAGCCTCGGGACTGGGTCGTGAAGGATCGAAGTATGGCATCGAAGATTACTTAGAAATCAAATATATGTGTATCGGTCTTTAACTGGAGAACGCGAATGAGCAGCAATAAAGAGTTAATGCAGCGCCGCAGTCAGGCAGTTCCTCGTGGCGTTGGGCAAATTCACCCAATTTTCGCTGATCGTGCGGAAAACTGCCGGGTGTGGGACGTTGAAGGCCGTGAGTATCTTGATTTCGCGGGCGGGATTGCGGTGCTCAACACCGGGCACCTGCATCCGAAAGTGGTTGCGGCGGTAGAAGCGCAACTAAAAAAACTGTCACACACCTGCTTCCAGGTGCTGGCTTACGAGCCGTATCTGGAGCTGTGCGAAATAATGAATCAGAAGGTGCCGGGCGATTTCGCCAAAAAAACGTTGCTGGTGACGACTGGTTCCGAAGCGGTGGAGAACGCGGTGAAAATCGCCCGCGCCGCCACCAAACGCAGCGGCACCATCGCCTTTAGCGGCGCTTACCACGGGCGCACGCACTACACGCTGGCGCTGACCGGCAAGGTGAATCCGTACTCTGCGGGTATGGGGCTGATGCCGGGCCATGTTTATCGCGCGCTTTACCCTTGCCCGTTGCATGGCATCAGTGAAGACGATGCTATCGCCAGTATCCACCGAATTTTTAAAAATGACGCTGCGCCGGAAGATATCGCTGCCATCGTGATTGAGCCGGTTCAGGGCGAAGGCGGTTTCTACGCCGCGACGCCAGCCTTTATGCAACGTTTACGCGCACTGTGTGACGAGCACGGAATCATGCTGATTGCCGATGAAGTGCAGAGCGGCGCGGGGCGTACCGGCACGCTGTTTGCGATGGAGCAGATGGGCGTGGCACCGGATCTTACCACCTTTGCGAAATCGATCGCGGGCGGCTTCCCGCTGGCGGGCGTCACCGGGCGCGCTGAAGTGATGGATGCTGTCGCACCGGGCGGCCTGGGCGGCACCTATGCGGGTAACCCGATAGCCTGCATGGCGGCGCTGGAAGTGTTGAAGGTGTTTGAGCAGGAAAATCTACTGCAAAAAGCCAATGACCTGGGCCAGAAGCTGAAAGACGGATTGTTGGCAATCGCCGAAAAATACCCGGAGATCGGCGATGTTCGCGGTCTGGGAGCGATGATCGCCATCGAGCTGTTTGAAAATGGCGATCACAGCAAGCCGGACGCCAAACTCACCGCCGAGATCGTGGCGCGCGCCCGTGACAAAGGCCTGATTCTTCTCTCCTGCGGCCCGTATTACAACGTGCTGCGCATCCTTGTACCGCTCACCATTGAAGATGCTCAGATTCGTCAGGGTCTGGAGATCATCGCTCAGTGTTTTGATGAGGCGAAGCAATAGCACCGCACCCATGCCGGAGGCGACGCTGCGCGTCTTGTCCGGCCCACGGGAATCCAGGTCGGATAAGGCGTTTACGTCGCATCCGACAATCTGTACGTGAACAGGAATAAATCTATGTCGGCCGGATAAGGCGGAGCCGCTCTCCGGCAAAAAGAATTAATAACAATTAAACGCGTGACCCGACGCGGGAAATGTCGGGGCGCTCTCCCAAGTGACACACTTTCGAGAGGATTCAGGATGGGGCAATCATCGCAACCACATGAGCTAGGCGGCGGGCTGAAATCACGCCACGTCACCATGTTGTCTATTGCCGGTGTTATCGGCGCAAGTCTGTTTGTCGGTTCGAGCGTCGCTATCGCCGAAGCGGGTCCGGCGGTCTTACTGGCCTATCTGTTCGCCGGATTACTGGTGGTTATGATTATGCGGATGCTGGCGGAAATGGCGGTCGCCACGCCCGACACCGGTTCGTTTTCCACCTATGCCGACAAAGCCATTGGCCGCTGGGCGGGCTATACCATCGGCTGGCTGTACTGGTGGTTTTGGGTACTGGTCATTCCGCTGGAAGCCAACATCGCCGCCATGATCCTGCACTCGTGGGTTCCCGGCATTCCCATCTGGTTATTTTCTCTGGTCATCACCCTCGCCTTAACCGGCAGTAATTTATTAAGCGTTAAAAACTACGGTGAATTTGAATTCTGGCTGGCGATATGCAAAGTGATTGCCATTCTGGCGTTTATTTTCCTTGGAGCTGTAGCAATTAGCGGTTTTTACCCTTATGCCGAAGTGAGCGGTATTTCAAGATTGTGGGATAGCGGCGGCTTTATGCCGAACGGCTTTGGCGCCGTATTAAGCGCGATGCTGATCACCATGTTCTCGTTTATGGGCGCGGAAATTGTCACCATTGCCGCAGCAGAATCCGACACGCCGGATAAACATATTGTCCGCGCCACCAACTCGGTTATCTGGCGTATCTCCATTTTCTATTTGTGTTCTATTTTTGTCGTCGTGGCACTCATACCGTGGAATATGCCAGGACTGAAAACCGTGGGTTCCTACCGTTCCGTGCTGGAGCTGCTGAATATTCCACATGCAAAATTCATTATGGATTGCGTTATTTTGCTGTCGGTAACCAGCTGCCTGAACTCGGCGCTGTATACCGCGTCAAGGATGCTCTACTCCTTAAGCCGTCGCGGGGATGCGCCAGCGGTAATGGGCAAAATCAACCGTAGCAAAACCCCGTATGTGGCGGTATTACTCTCGACCGGCGCGGCGTTTTTAACGGTGGTAGTGAACTATTACGCGCCCGCCAAAGTGTTTAAATTTCTGATCGACAGCTCCGGTGCTATTGCCCTGCTGGTTTATTTAGTCATCGCCGTTTCGCAATTACGGATGCGTAAAATCCTGCTGGCGGAAGGCGGCGATATTCGCCTGCGCATGTGGCTTTATCCGTGGCTCACCTGGCTGGTGATTGGCTTTATTACCTTTGTATTGGTGGTGATGTTATTCCGCCCGGCGCAACAACTCGAGGTAATTTCCACCGGCTTATTAGCGATAGGGATTATCTGTACCGTGCCAATTATGGCACGCTGGAAAAAGCTGATATTGTGGCAAAAAACACCCGTTCATAATACGCGCTGATAATGTTCAGGAGTCACACCATGACCATTACGTCTCTGGATGGCTACCGCTGGTTGAAAAACGATATTATTCGCGGCAATTTTCAGCCGGATGAAAAATTACGGATGAGTTCGCTAACGTCGCGTTATGCACTCGGCGTCGGGCCGTTGCGGGAAGCCCTTTCGCAACTGGTGGCGGAACGGCTGGTCACGGTGGTAAATCAAAAAGGGTATCGGGTGGCGTCTATGTCAGAGCAAGAACTGCTCGATATTTTCGACGCCCGCGCCAATATGGAAGCGATGCTGGTGAGTCTGGCAATTGCCCGTGGCAGCGATGAGTGGGAGGCTGACGTTCTCGCGAAGGCACACTTGCTCGGTAAACTTGAAGCCTCTGACGCCAGCGAGAAAATGCTTGATGAGTGGGATCAGCGCCATCAGGCATTTCATACTGCGATTGTGGCGGGCTGCGGTTCCCACTATTTACTGCAAATGCGCGAGCGTTTGTTTGATCTGGCGGCGCGCTATCGGTTCATCTGGCTGCGGCAAACGGTGCTTTCTGTAGAAATGCTGGAAGATAAACACGATCAGCACCAGACCCTGACTGCGGCGGTGCTGGCGCGAGATACGGCGCGCGCCAGTGAGTTAATGCGCCAGCATTTACTGACGCCAATTCCGATTATCCAGCAGGCGATGGCTGGCAATTAACTACTCTTCAGGAATACGCAACACCTGCCCCGGATAAATTTTATCCGGGCTTTTCAGCATCGGTTTATTCGCTTCGAAGATTTTATTGTAGAGATTGGCGTTACCGTAGACCTGTTTGGAAATGGCACTCAGGGTGTCGCCAGACTTAACAGTATAAAACTGGCTGGCAGTGGCTGGCGTCGCCGTTTTTACCTGATCATCAACACTGGCAATACCGGAAATATTCCCCACTGCAACAAGGATTTTTTCCTTCGCTTCCTGACTTAAGCCGTCACCTGTAACCGTCGCTTTACCATCGACAATCTGAATATTCACTTTATCGGCATCAGGTATACCGGTTTTGTTCAGATGTTCCTGCACCTTCTTCGCCTGATCGTCTTTATCATGCTGACCAGTAACCGCGTCCCAGAGCTTTTCTCCGGCATCTTTCACAAAATTGAACAGACCCATAATTACCTCATTCGTTAACGGAAACACTCAGAAAGTGTAGCAGAGGAACGCGGCGCGTTAACGCCGCAGGATGAGCACAGGATCAATCGCGGGTTTGCACCCAGAAAGCGTGAATTAAACCAGGGATATAGCCAAGAAGTGTCAGCAAAATATTAATAATAAATGCCCAACCAAATCCTTTCCCCAGCAGCACGCCGAGCGGTGGCAAAATGATGGTGATGACGATTCTCCAGAACCCCATATTTCCTCCCTATAAGAAAATTAATCATTGTTTAAAAAGAGATTTTATCTCTTAAGCATAGTAATTTTAGCGGAGTCTGCCCGTTTCAGCCTATGCTTTTACCCTCATTTACGCTGCTGACGCTGGTATACGTTGCATTTTTAGTTTAGAGTTTACTTAATTTAGAAAACACTTAAATAAATATGACTGAACTAGCCCAACTACAGGCCAGCGCCGAACAGGCTGCGGCCTTACTGAAAGCAATGAGTCACCCCAAACGGTTGCTGATTCTGTGCATGATTTGCGGTTCCCCCGGCACCAGCGCCGGTGAACTGGCGCGTATTACCGGACTGAGTGCCTCTGCAACGTCACAGCATCTGGCACGGATGCGTGACGAAGGGCTTATCGACAGCCAACGGGATGCCCAACGCATTCTTTATTTCATTAAAAATGAGGCGGTAAATGCCATTATCGCCACCCTGAAAAACGTCTATTGTCCGTAAGGAGTAGCAATGGCTTTAACAACAATTTCACCGCATGATGCACAAGAATTAATCTCACGCGGTGCAAAGTTAATCGATATTCGCGATGCCGATGAATATCTTCGTGAACATATTCCTGAAGCGGATCTGGCACCATTATCCGTGCTGGAACAGGCTGGTCTTCCGGAAAAATTACGTAGAGAACAAATTATATTCCACTGTCAGGCTGGAAAACGCACCAGTAATAATGCACAAAAATTAGCAGCGATTGCCGCCCCCGCAGAGATATTTTTACTGGAAGGCGGAATTGATAGCTGGAAAAAAGCGGGATTGCCGGTAGCCGAAAATAAATCACAGCCTTTACCATTAATGCGTCAGGTACAGATCACAGCTGGTGGCTTAATATTAATCGGCGTCGTATTGGGTTATGCCGTGAATAGCGCGTTCTTTTTATTAAGCGGCTTTGTCGGTGCGGGATTAATATTTGCGGGTATCAGCGGTTTTTGCGGGATGGCAAGGTTGTTAGATAAGATGCCGTGGAATCAGCGAACGTAAGAAGCGACGCCGGACGCGCCATAGTGGCGGCATCCGGCAGCAGTCATTAGATCAGGAAATCGTCGAGAGATTTACCTTCAGCCAGTGCCTGAGCGATCGGTTTCGGTGTACGACCCTGACCGGTCCAGGTTTTGACTTCACCATTAAAATCGGTGAATTGATATTTCGCCGGACGCGGCTGGCGTTTTTTACCTGCACGCGGTGCAGCAGAATTATTACCGAATAACTCTTCCGGGTTAATTCCGTCAGCCTTCATCAGCTCCAGCCAGGTGCTAATTTTCTCCTGGCGCTCTGCCAGTTCACGCTGCTGCTGTTCTTCTTCTTCACGTCTTTCTTTAGTGACAACCCTGAATTTTTCGAGCATTTCTTCAAGAACGTCAATGGAGAATTCGCGAGCCATCGCACGGAGGGTGCGAATGTTATTTAAACTTTGTAACATTACGGACATAATAAAGAAAACCTTTTAACGCCAAAACAAAAAAAGTATTTCGTCGCGTAGTGTAAGCGATCACTTATTATATTTCCACAAAATTTAATCTATTTACAGTCGCGTGCGATATTATTTCAACCGTTATTTCCAGACAAATTAATAATTATTTTCAGTTTATATATTAGCCATTTGGCTTATCATTCCAGACATTTGCGAATAATCGGGTGCTCTCTGCGCCATCATCACCGAATGTAGATTAAAGACAAGTGAATAAAAATGCATAAACAAAGAATAAAACAAATTTTCAGCAACTGAAGTTTTATGCTGACATTAGTGGCTTCAGGTCATTAAAAATGCTAAATGAGCTCAACCCCCTACTTAAGCCGGATTGTCTACGCTTTATAGCGTTAACATCTCTTAACCTCCCCACCAGCACAGTTCAAAATAACCACGTAATGATATGATTTTAAATAAAATTATTCATGGAGGCATTTAAAAATCCATAATGTATAAAAAATACGCCATTGCGGAACATTTTATCTACAAAAACAAAATAAATAAAAATTTTTCACTAATTGATTACTGACAACCAGCAATATACGCTATGCAAAAATGAAACAGGCAGTCTAAAGCACTGCTTCCATTTCCATTCATATCCGATTTCGCTTTTATTAAGGAGCATTAACATGTTCTCACCGCAGTCACGCTTGCGTCATGCAGTTGCAGACACGTTCGCGATGGTTGTTTATTGTACTGTCGTGAACATGTGTATTGAAGTTTTCCTCTCCGGGATGAGCTTCGAACAGTCTTTTTATTCCAGGCTGGTGGCCGTTCCGGTGAATATCTTAATTGCATGGCCATATGGCATGTACCGCGATCTGTTTATGCGCGCGGCACGCAAAATTAGCCACTCTGGTTGGACAAAAAATCTGGCTGATATTCTGGCTTATGTGACGTTCCAGTCACCGGTGTATATGGCGATCTTATTAGTGGTAGGCGCAGACTGGCACCAGATTATGGCTGCGGTCAGTTCAAACATCGTTGTTTCGATGCTGATGGGGGCGGTCTATGGCTACTTCCTTGATTACTGTCGCCGCTTGTTCAAAGTGAGCAGCTACCAGCAGGTAAAAGCCTGACCCTTCTTTTCGCGACTGGCATCGCCAGTCGCGTCTTTAACTGGCTTCGCCAAATAAGCCATGCAAATAACGTTCAAGCGCAACACGCGAACTAAAGCCATGCGGGATACCGTAATGCTCATGACGTTCACCCGCTAAATAGAGCGGAAATTGCTGGTAATGATCGCAAGTTTTAATATCGGAAGCAGGTTCAGCCAGTGTGGAACTACGTTCTTTTAATGTTGGATGAATTATCAGTGCGGTACGTCCCATTCTCGCTTCGCGGTTAACATAGACATAATGTTCCCCACGGCGGTAACCGTATGCTTTCTGGGTTACTACATCGACAGTAAAACCGACTTTCTCAAGTACGCGCGCCACCTCGTCTGGTCGTAAATACATATTTTATCCTCGTTATTATCTACTGCGCGCCTACCTTACCTGATTGCGCATTCCCAACGCTTTCAGAAAAGTCCATAAAGCCGCGATGAATCTCTGTTAAGAAAATTATGGTCTACACTGAAAATTACATCGAATTCTAATGGGGGATCATATGTTTAACAGACCGAACCGCAACGACGTCGATGATGGCGTGCAGGATATTCAGAATGATGTCAATCAATTAGCCGACAGTCTCGAATCTGTATTGAGGTCCTGGGGCAGCGACGCAAAAGGTGAAGCCGAAGCCGCACGCAGTAAAGCTCAGGCTCTACTGAAAGAAACCAGAGCGCGGATGCATGGTCGTACTCGCGTCCAGCAAGCCGCGCGCGATGCAGTTGGCTGCGCAGATTCTTTTGTTCGTGAAAGACCCTGGTGTAGCGTGGGTACAGCAGCTGCGGTAGGTATTTTTATCGGCGCGCTGTTAAGCATACGCAAATCGTAATGCAACAATGATAATAAATACGCGTCTTTGACCCCGAAGCCTGACTTCGGGGTTTTTAACTTAAGGCACCGCGTAATTGTTGTGCCACCTGCTGCGCCATGCTTTCGCTAACGATATTGGTAAACGAGAGAAGCAATCCTCCTTCCCCACTTGAGCAGATACGCCAGTCGCTAAGTGCCTGTACCGCAAGGCCAGCAGCATTGGCTTTACGCGCGTGGACAATATCGTCGCCCACCATGCTGATAACCATCTGGATGCCCCCTTTTTGTGGCACAACCTGGAATCCTTGTTGCGTAAGCGCCTGCTCAATCCACTGCCTACGCTGAGCATAGTGCTGACGCATTTTCTTCAGATGCCGCCAGAAATGCCCCTCGCGAAGAAAGTCTGCCAGTGTGTTCTGCCATAGAACAGGCACTGCACATGGCTCCCGTGACGCCTGTTGGCGGAATTGTGCAATCTGCTCCACCGGCACCACCAGCCACGCACAGCGCAATGCAGGAAATAGCGATTTGCTGAATGTTCCGGCATAAATCACCCGCTGCGGCGCGTCGAGGCTTTTCAGTGCCGGTAATGGCTTACCGTGATAACGGAATTCACTGTCGTAATCGTCTTCAATAATCCACGCCTGCGCACGCTCTGCCCACGCCAACACCTGATGCCTGCGCGCCAGAGAGAGCGCAACACCGAGCGGGCTTTGATGCGCAGGAGTTATCAGAGCAAAACGTGCATCAGGATAATTTTGCATTCCGCTTGCGACATCCAGTCCGTTGTCATCAACAGGCACAGGTAAAATTTCCACACCGTGGCGATTAACAATCGGGCGAATCAGCGGAAAACCAGGATCTTCCATCCACATCCCGTCTCCCGGTTTCGCCAGCGCGTACAGAATTAAGGCCATTGAGGCTGCATAACCGTGAGTGATAAAGATCTGTTCTGGCTGGCATTCAATCCCGCGTGAGACGCGTAAATAATCAACAATTGCCTCGCGCAACACCACTTCACCACAGACATCGCCTAACGCCAAATCAAAGCGCGTCTGGGTACGAAGGCGACGCCCCATCACCCGCGCCCACAGCTCACGCGGAAAGAGATCGAGTGCGGGTAATCCCATCTGGAATGGCAGCGGTTGCTGGCTTTCACCGGCAAAGGCAAGCACATCCACAGCGGATTGTTGGGGATGTATCTGCTCACTGACAAAGGTGCCTGCCTGCCCTCGTCGAACCAGCCATCCCTGCGCCACCAGCTCAGCATAAGCATTTTCGACAGTGGATCGGGACACGCCCAGCTCCTGTGACCAGGTACGACTGGAAGGTAGCCTTGCGCCGGGTTTCAGTTCCCCTTGCTCAATAGCCGTTTTTAACTGACGTGCGATATCCTGATAGCGCGGCATATGGTCTGCTTTTTTAGGTAATTTATGGCTCTCTTTAGCAGTCCATTATAGTGCTACATTGCGGGCGTTAATAAGAGGAGAAACTGTATGACTACATTACGTCAGCCTTACTACGAACTTAGCCCGGCAGTGTATAGCGCGCTGGTGCAGGCCAAAACGGCGCTGGAAAATAGTGCGCTGGATACCACACTGATGGAGTTAGTTTATTTGCGCGTCTCGCAAATCAACGGCTGCGCATTTTGTCTGGAGATGCACAGTAAAGCATTACGTAAATCCGGTGTGCCACAGCACAAGCTGGACGCTCTTGCAGGCTGGCGGGTGAGCCATCATTTTGACGATCGCGAGCGGGCGGCGCTGGCATGGGCGGAATCGGTGACCGATATTGCCCGAAGCCATGCAGAAGACGACGTTTATCAACCTTTGCTTGAATATTTCAGCGCAGCAGAAATCAGCGACCTGACTTTTGCCATCGGACTGATGAATTGCTTTAACCGCCTGGCCGTTTCCATGCGGATGTAATTTCCTGATGCCGGGTAATCACCCGGCTATAGAACACAAAACCCCCTACCCCGTTGAGCCACTCAACGGTGGTGAGATTTATCGAAATTTCCCATATCTTGTATGGTTGAATCTTTTTTCAACTACATCTAGTATCCCTGTATCAACAGAGAGACAACCCGACGCGTATCATCGCGCCGTATCTTCATTTTAAGCGGAAATACGAATCATGCGCATTACTATTTACACTCGTAACGATTGCGTTCAGTGCCACGCCACCAAACGGGCGATGGAAAACCGGGGCTTTGATTTTGAAATGATTAATGTCGATCGCGTTCCTGAAGCGGCGGAAGCGTTGCGTGCTCAGGGCTTTCGTCAGTTGCCGGTTGTGATTGCAGGCGATCTTAGCTGGTCTGGTTTTCGCCCGGACATGATCAATCGTCTGCATCCAGCGCCACACGCGGCCAGTGCATGAGCCAGCTCGTCTACTTCTCCAGCAGCTCCGAAAATACGCAGCGTTTTATCGAACGTTTAGGGCTACCCGCCGTGCGCATTCCACTCAATGAGCGGGAACGGATCCAGGTAGACGAGCCTTACATTCTGATCGTGCCCTCTTACGGCGGTGGCGGTACGGCTGGCGCTGTGCCACGACAGGTGATTCGCTTTTTAAACGACGAGCATAACCGGGCGTTGCTTCGCGGCGTTATTGCTTCGGGTAATCGCAACTTTGGTGAGGCGTATGGTCGCGCCGGAGATGTAATAGCCCGAAAATGCGGTGTGCCGTGGCTGTACCGCTTTGAACTCATGGGTACGCAAAGCGATATCGAAAACGTTCGTAAAGGAGTAACCGAATTTTGGCAACGACAACCGCAGAATGCCTGACGCAGGAAACGATGGATTACCACGCTCTGAATGCGATGCTTAACCTTTACGATAGCGCAGGCCGCATTCAGTTCGATAAAGACAGCCAGGCCGTTGACGCCTTTATAGCGACGCATGTGCGTCCGAACAGTGTGACCTTCAGTAGCCAGCAGCAGCGCCTGAACTGGCTGATCAACGAAGGTTACTATGATGAAAGCGTTCTTAATCGCTACTCTCGCGACTTTATCATTACGCTGTTTGCCCACGCGCATGCCAGCGGTTTTCGTTTCCAGACATTCCTCGGAGCATGGAAGTTTTACACCAGCTATACGTTGAAGACATTCGATGGCAAGCGTTATCTGGAAGATTTTGCCGATCGAGTAACGATGGTGGCGCTGACACTGGCACAAGGCGATGAAACACTGGCGACGCAACTGACTGATGAGATGCTGTCTGGACGTTTTCAGCCTGCCACGCCAACATTCCTCAACTGCGGTAAACAGCAGCGCGGCGAACTGGTTTCCTGTTTTCTGCTGCGTATTGAAGACAATATGGAGTCGATTGGTCGGGCGGTAAATTCCGCACTGCAACTGTCAAAACGCGGCGGCGGTGTGGCTTTTTTGCTGTCGAATCTGCGGGAAGCGGGCGCGCCAATTAAACGTATTGAAAATCAATCTTCTGGCGTGATTCCGGTGATGAAAATGCTGGAAGACGCATTTTCCTATGCCAATCAGCTCGGCGCTCGTCAGGGAGCTGGGGCTGTATATCTGCACGCGCATCATCCCGATATTCTGCGTTTTCTCGACACGAAACGGGAAAATGCCGACGAGAAAATCCGCATTAAAACGCTGTCGCTGGGCGTGGTGATCCCGGATATCACCTTCCATCTGGCGAAAGAGAATGCGCAGATGGCACTGTTTTCGCCTTATGACGTTGAGCGGGTTTACGGCAAGCCGTTTGCCGATATTGCCATCAGCGAACACTATGACGAACTGGTTGCCGACGAACGCATCCGCAAAAAATATATCAATGCGCGTGATTTCTTCCTGCGGCTGGCGGAGATCCAGTTTGAATCCGGCTATCCCTACATCATGTATGAAGACACGGTTAACCGTGCTAACCCTATTGCCGGACGCATAAATATGAGCAATCTTTGCTCAGAGATTTTGCAGGTTAACAGCGCCTCAGAGTATGACGAGAATCTCGACTATGCGCGCACAGGCCATGATATTTCCTGCAATTTAGGTTCGTTGAATATTGCCCACACCATGGATTCCCCCGACTTTGCCCGCACGATAGAAACAGCCGTGCGCGGTTTAACAGCGGTGTCAGATATGAGTCATATCCGCAGCGTGCCGTCTATTGAGGCCGGAAATGCCGCCTCACACGCCATCGGGCTGGGGCAGATGAATTTACACGGTTATCTGGCGCGGGAAGGCATCGCCTATGGTTCACCGGAAGCTCTGGATTTCACCAATCTCTATTTCTACACCATCACCTGGCACGCCCTGCGTACTTCAATGTTGCTGGCGCGCGAACGCGGTGAAACCTTTGCCGGGTTCAAACAGTCGCGCTATGCCAGCGGTGAATATTTTAGCCAATATCTGCAAGGTAACTGGCAGCCGAAAACGGCGAAAGTTGGCGAACTGTTTGCCCGTAGCGGTATTACGTTACCTACCCGTGAGATGTGGGCGCAGCTGCGCGACGACGTGATGCGCTATGGCATATACAACCAGAATCTCCAGGCGGTGCCGCCAACCGGTTCTATCTCTTATATCAACCATGCCACGTCGAGTATTCATCCGATTGTGGCGAAAGTAGAGATCCGCAAAGAGGGCAAAACAGGACGCGTTTACTACCCTGCCCCGTTTATGACTAACGAGAATCTGGCGCTGTATCAGGACGCTTACGAAATCGGCGCGGAAAAGATTATCGACACCTACGCCGAAGCGACACGCCATGTCGATCAGGGGCTGTCGCTGACGCTGTTTTTCCCCGATACCGCCACAACCCGCGATATCAACAAAGCGCAGATTTACGCCTGGCGTAAGGGAATCAAAACGCTCTATTACATTCGCCTGCGTCAGATGGCGCTGGAAGGTACTGAAATTGAAGGCTGCGTCTCCTGCGCGCTCTAAGAGACTGAAAAACAATTGCAATATATTGAATTTGCAAGATTTTGTAGGCCGGATAAGGCGTTCACGCCGCATCCGGCAGGAACAAAGCGCACATTGCCAAAAATCGGAGTCTGATGAGTCCGGCTTTAAGGAATATCTATGAAACTCTCACGTATCAGCGCCATCAACTGGAACAAGATTACTGATGATAAAGATCTGGAGGTGTGGAATCGCCTGACCAGTAATTTCTGGCTACCGGAAAAAGTGCCGCTGTCGAACGATATCCCCGCCTGGCAGACATTAAGCGCCGTAGAGCAACAACTGACGATGCGTGTTTTTACTGGCCTGACGCTGCTCGACACGCTGCAAAATGTTATCGGCGCACCCTCGCTGATGCCCGATGCGCTCACGCCCCATGAAGAGGCGGTATTATCGAATATCAGCTTTATGGAAGCGGTTCATGCCCGCTCTTACAGCTCGATTTTCTCGACGTTGTGCCAGACAAAAGATGTCGATGCCGCCTACGCCTGGAGTGAAGAAAACGCGCCGTTGCAGCGAAAAGCACAGATTATTCAGCAACATTATCGCGGCGATAATCCGCTGAAAAAGAAAATCGCCAGTGTCTTTCTGGAATCATTTTTGTTCTACTCCGGCTTCTGGCTGCCGATGTATTTTTCCAGTCGCGGTAAGCTGACCAATACCGCAGACCTGATCCGTCTGATTATCCGCGATGAAGCAGTGCACGGTTATTACATCGGTTATAAATATCAGAAAAACCTGGAAAAAACCTCCCAGGCACAACGCGAAGAGTTAAAGAGTTTTGCCTTCGATTTGTTGCTGGAACTCTACGACAACGAACTGCAATACACCGATGAGCTGTACGCCGAAACCCCGTGGGCTGACGATGTAAAAGCGTTTCTCTGCTACAACGCTAATAAAGCATTAATGAATCTGGGGTACGAACCGCTTTTCCCGGCAGAAATGGCGGAAGTGAATCCGGCAATCCTCGCCGCGCTTTCGCCGAATGCCGATGAAAATCACGATTTCTTTTCCGGTTCTGGCTCCTCTTATGTGATGGGAAAAGCGGTCGAAACAGAAGACGAAGACTGGAATTTCTGACACGGTTATTTTAAAAAATATCATCAACCACAGCAGGGAAATAATTTCCATTAAGTAGCTTTTTATCACACAAATATTTTGTGGTGATCTACACTGATACTCTGTTGCATTATTCGCCTGAAACTACAATATTCAGGCGTTTTTTCGCTATCTATAACAAAAAATATCAACTTTTCTCGATTTGCTCTCAGCCCTTATATCACGGGAAATTCCGGCAATTTGCTCACGTCAATATTCATGCCACATTTGCCCTCAGGGGTTGCCTCAGATTCTCAGTATGTTAGGGTAGAAAAAAGTGACTATTTCCATCGGGTAATATATCGACATAAACAAATAACAGGAATCTTTCTATTGCATGGCAATTAAATTAGAAATTAAAAATCTTTATAAAATATTTGGGGAGCATCCACAGAGAGCTTTCAAATATATCGAACAAGGACTTTCAAAAGAACAAATTCTGGAAAAAACAGGGCTATCGCTTGGCGTAAAAGACGCCAGTCTGGCCATTGAAGAAGGCGAGATATTTGTCATCATGGGATTATCCGGTTCGGGTAAATCCACAATGGTACGCCTTCTCAATCGCCTGATTGAACCCACCCGTGGACAAGTACTGATTGACGGTGTGGATATTGCCAAAATATCCGACGCCGAACTCCGTGAGGTGCGCAGAAAAAAGATTGCGATGGTCTTCCAGTCCTTTGCCTTAATGCCACATATGACCGTGCTGGACAATACTGCGTTTGGTATGGAATTGGCCAGAATTAACGCCGAAGAACGCCGGGAAAAAGCTATTGATGCACTGCGTCAGGTAGGGCTGGAAAATTATGCCCACAGCTACCCGGACGAACTCTCGGGCGGGATGCGTCAACGTGTCGGATTAGCTCGCGCATTAGCCATCAATCCGGATATTTTATTAATGGACGAAGCCTTCTCGGCGCTCGATCCACTAATTCGCACCGAGATGCAGGATGAGCTGGTAAAATTACAGGCGAAACATCAGCGCACCATTGTATTTATTTCTCACGATCTCGACGAAGCTATGCGTATTGGCGACAGAATTGCCATTATGCAAAATGGTGAAGTCGTTCAGGTCGGTACACCGGATGAAATTCTCAATAATCCGGCGAATGATTATGTCCGTACCTTCTTCCGTGGTGTTGATATTAGCCAGGTGTTCAGCGCAAAAGATATTGCCCGCCGCAGCCCTAATGGCTTAATTCGTAAAACGCCCGGTTTCGGCCCGCGTTCGGCACTGAAATTATTGCAGGATGAAGACCGCGAATATGGTTACGTCATCGAACGCGGTAATAAGTTTGTCGGCGCAGTCTCTATCGATTCGTTAAAAGCAGCATTAACGCAGCAGCAAGGTCTTGATGCGGCGCTGATTGATGCGCCGTTAGCGGTCGATGCACAAACGCCTCTTAGCGAGTTGCTCTCTCATGTCGGACAGGCGCCCTGTGCGGTGCCCGTGGTCGACGAAGACCAACAGTATGTCGGCATCATTTCGAAAGGAATGTTGCTGCGCGCTTTAGATCGTGAGGGGGTAAACAATGGCTGATCAAAACAATCCGTGGGATACCACGCCAGCGGCGGACAGTGCCGCACAATCCGCAGACGCCTGGGGTACACCGGCTCCAGCACCGACTGATGGCGGTGGCGCTGACTGGCTGACCAGTACGCCTGCGCCAAACGTCGAGCATTTTAATATTCTCGATCCGTTCCATAAAACGCTGATCCCGCTCGACAGTTGGGTCACTGAAGGGATCGACTGGGTCGTTACCCATTTCCGTCCCGTCTTCCAGGGCGTGCGCGTTCCGGTTGATTATATCCTCAACGGTTTCCAGCAATTGCTACTGGGTATGCCTGCGCCAGTGGCGATTATCGTTTTCGCTCTCATCGCCTGGCAGATTTCCGGGGTCGGAATGGGCGTGGCGACGCTGGTTTCGCTGATTGCCATCGGCGCAATCGGTGCCTGGTCGCAGGCCATGGTCACCCTGGCGCTGGTATTAACTGCCCTGCTGTTCTGTATCGTCATTGGTCTGCCGCTGGGGATCTGGCTGGCGAGAAGTCCGCGAGCAGCGAAAATAATCCGTCCACTGCTTGATGCCATGCAGACTACGCCCGCGTTTGTTTATCTGGTGCCAATCGTCATGCTGTTTGGTATCGGTAACGTGCCGGGCGTGGTGGTGACGATCATCTTTGCTCTGCCGCCGATTATCCGTCTGACCATTCTGGGGATTAACCAGGTTCCGGCGGATCTGATTGAAGCCTCGCGCTCATTCGGTGCCAGCCCGCGCCAGATGCTGTTCAAAGTTCAGTTACCGCTGGCGATGCCGACCATTATGGCGGGCGTTAACCAGACGCTGATGCTGGCCCTTTCTATGGTGGTCATTGCCTCGATGATTGCCGTCGGCGGGCTGGGTCAGATGGTACTTCGCGGTATCGGTCGTCTGGATATGGGGCTTGCCACCGTTGGCGGCGTCGGGATTGTGATCCTCGCCATTATCCTCGATCGCCTGACGCAGGCCGTTGGGCGCGACTCACGCAGTCGCGGCAACCGTCGCTGGTACACCACTGGCCCTGTTGGTCTGCTGACCCGCCCATTCATTAAGTAACTCTGCACTTGCCCGGTGACGCCGGGCATTATCACCCTGCCAAAAAAAGGAATAACAATGCGACATAGCGTACTTTTTGCGACAGCGTTTGCCACGCTTATCTCTACACAAACTTTTGCTGCCGATCTGCCGGGCAAAGGCATTACTGTTAATCCAGTTCAGAGCACCATCACTGAAGAAACCTTCCAGACGCTGCTGGTCAGTCGTGCGCTGGAGAAATTAGGTTATACCGTCAATAAACCCAGCGAAGTGGATTACAACGTTGGCTACACCTCGCTTGCTTCCGGCGATGCAACCTTCACCGCCGTGAACTGGACGCCACTCCATGACAACATGTACGAAGCTGCCGGTGGCGATAAGAAATTTTATCGTGAAGGGGTATTTGTTAACGGCGCGGCGCAGGGTTACCTGATCGATAAGAAAACCGCCGACCAGTACAAAATCACCAACATCGCGCAACTGAAAGATCCGAAGATCGCCAAACTGTTTGATACCAACGGCGATGGCAAAGCGGATTTAACCGGTTGTAACCCCGGCTGGGGCTGCGAAGGTGCCATTAATCACCAGCTTGCTGCGTATGAACTGACCAACACCGTGACGCATAATCAGGGTAACTATGCGGCGATGATGGCCGACACCATCAGTCGTTACAAAGAGGGCAAGCCGGTGTTTTACTACACCTGGACGCCGTACTGGGTGAGTAACGAACTGAAGCCGGGCAAAGATGTCGTCTGGTTGCAGGTGCCGTTCTCCGCACTGCCGGGCGATAAAAACGCCGATACCAAACTGCCGAATGGCGCGAATTACGGCTTCCCGGTCAGCACCATGCATATCGTTGCCAACAAAGCCTGGGCTGAGAAAAACCCGGCGGCAGCGAAACTGTTTGCCATTATGCAGTTACCGGTTGCGGACATTAACGCCCAGAACGCCATTATGCATGACGGCAAGGCCTCAGAAGGCGATATTCAGGGTCACGTTGATGGCTGGATCAAAGCCCACCAGCAGCAGTTCGATGGCTGGGTAAATGAGGCGCTGGCAGCGCAGAAGTAATTTTTATTCGGGCGGATAAGGCGTTTTCGCCGCATCCGCCTTCTGTGCACAATGCCTGATGCGACGCTGGCGTCGTCTTATCATGCCTACAAATCACACCGCACATTTCAACAATCAATCTTTCACCCCACATCCATAAACATCCGCTATTATTGCTTTTCAGACTAATCATCACCTGATAAACAACAATAATGACTAAACCCAATCACGAGCTTAGCCCGGCGCTGATCGTGCTGATGTCGATCGCCACCGGTCTGGCGGTCGCCAGCAACTATTACGCCCAGCCATTGCTCGACACCATCGCGCGTAACTTTTCCCTTTCTGCCAGTTCGGCGGGCTTTATTGTCACCGCCGCGCAGCTAGGTTATGCCGCCGGTCTGCTATTTCTTGTTCCACTGGGTGATATGTTTGAACGCCGCAGGCTGATCGTCTCAATGACCTTACTGGCAGCCGGTGGCATGTTAATCACTGCCAGCAGTCAGTCGCTGGCGATGATGATCCTCGGTACGGCATTAACCGGTTTATTCTCGGTCGTGGCACAAATTCTGGTTCCGCTGGCGGCAACACTGGCCTCACCGGAAAAACGCGGCAAGGTGGTTGGCACTATTATGAGCGGCCTGCTACTGGGCATTTTGCTGGCGCGTACCGTTGCCGGGTTGCTGGCAAATCTCGGCGGCTGGCGCATCGTTTTCTGGGTCGCAGCAGTATTAATGGCGCTAATGGCGCTGGCGTTGTGGCGCGGCCTGCCGCAGATGAAATCAGAAACCCACCTCAACTACCCACAGTTGTTAGGTTCCGTTTTCAGCATGTTTATCAGCGATAAGATCCTGCGCACCCGCGCGGTGCTGGGCTGCCTGACCTTTGCTAACTTCAGCATTCTGTGGACATCAATGGCCTTTTTGCTTGCCGCACCGCCTTTTAACTACAGCGATGGAACGATTGGTCTGTTTGGCCTTGCAGGAGCCGCTGGGGCGCTGGGCGCACGTCCGGCAGGTGGTTTTGCCGATAAGGGTCAATCGCACCTGACAACAACTTTCGGCCTACTGCTGCTGTTGCTCTCATGGCTGGCGATCTGGTTTGGTCACACTTCCGTGCTGGCGCTGATTATCGGCATCCTGGTGCTGGATCTCACCGTACAGGGCGTGCATATCACCAATCAAACCGTGATTTATCGTATTTATCCTGATGCACGTAATCGTCTGACCGCAGGCTATATGACCAGTTACTTTATTGGCGGTGCCGCCGGTTCACTGATTTCGGCCTCTGCCTGGCAACATGCCGGTTGGGCTGGCGTTTGCCTGGCTGGTGCGACGATTGCCCTGGTTAATCTGTTAGTCTGGTGGCGAGGTTTTCATCGTCAGGAAGCCGCTATTTAGACAATCAGCAACCGTTTTCGTGGCTTTACACTTATAAGGGTGTTAAGAAGCCCATCAGTCTGATAAGGTTAAGATATTCATTCAGTCTATTTATAATTTTAACAGTCGTTAAGCGTACACTCTATGGTAAGCCCTACTCCTCTGCCTGCTTCTGGTTCGGCGACCTTCATGGAAGGATGCAAAGACAGTTTACCGATTGTTATTAGTTATATTCCGGTGGCCTTTGCTTTCGGTCTGAATGCGACCCGTCTGGGATTCTCTCCTCTCGAAAGCGTTTTTTTCTCCTGCATCATTTATGCAGGCGCGAGTCAGTTCGTCATTACCACGATGCTGGCAGCCGGGAGTAGTTTATGGGTCGCTGCGCTGACCGTCATGGCAATGGATGTTCGCCATGTTCTGTATGGCCCATCGTTGCGTAGCCGCATTGTTCAGCGTTTGCAAAAATCGAAAACTGCATTGTGGGCGTTTGGCCTGACGGATGAAGTTTTTGCCGCAGCAACGGCAAAGCTGGTGCGCAATAATCGCCGCTGGAGCGAGAACTGGATGATTGGCATTGCCTTCAGTTCATGGTCATCGTGGGTATTTGGTACGGTTATAGGGGCATTCTCCGGCAGCGGTTTGCTGCAAGGTTATCCAGCCGTTGAAGCAGCATTAGGCTTTATGCTACCGGCGCTCTT
Source organism: Escherichia sp. KTE114 (assembly GCF_000407765.1). NCBI lineage: Bacteria > Pseudomonadati > Pseudomonadota > Gammaproteobacteria > Enterobacterales > Enterobacteriaceae > Escherichia > Escherichia sp. KTE114. The sequence goes on from NZ_KE136626.1 coordinate 59,331, forward strand.
TATGAGTTTTCTGCTCGCCTCTTTCCAGCGCAAACAATCCCTTTGCGTTACCGCAGCGTTAATCGGCGCCCTTGCGGGCGTAACGCTATTTTCTATCCCCGTCGCCATTCTGGCAGGCATTGTCTGTGGCTGCCTCACTGCGCTAATTCAGGCATTCTGGCAAGGAGCGCCCGATGAGCTATGAGGTTCTGCTGCTTGGGTTACTGGTTGGCGCGGTTAATTACTGCTTTCGCTATTTGCCGCTGCGCCTGCGTGTGGGTAATGCCCGCCCAACCAAACGTGGTGCGGTGGGTATTTTGCTCGACACCATTGGCATAGCCTCTATTTGTGCTCTGCTGGTTGTCTCTACCGCACCAGAAGTGATGCACGATACACGTCGTTTCGTGCCCACGCTGGTCGGCTTTGCGGTACTGGGTGCCAGTTTCTATAAAACACGCAGCATTATCGTCCCGACACTGCTAAGTGCGCTGGCCTACGGGCTCGCCTGGAAAGTGATGGCGATTATATAACCCACAAGAATCATTTTTCTAAAACAATACATTTACTTTATTTGTCACTGTCGTTACTATATCGGCTAAAATTAATGAGGTCATACCCAAATGGATAGTTCGTTTACGCCCATTGAACAAATGCTAAAATTTCGCGCCAGCCGCCACGAAGATTTTCCTTACCAGGAAATCCTTCTGACCCGTCTTTGTATGCATATGCAGAGCAAGCTGCTGGAGAACCGCAATAAAATGCTGAAGGCTCAGGGGATTAACGAGACGTTGTTTATGGCGTTGATTACGCTGGAGTCTCAGGAAAACCACAGTATTCAGCCTTCTGAATTAAGTTGTGCTCTTGGATCATCCCGTACCAATGCGACGCGTATTGCCGATGAACTGGAAAAACGCGGTTGGATCGAGCGTCGTGAAAGCGATAACGATCGCCGCTGTCTGCATCTGCAATTAACGGAAAAAGGTCACGAGTTTTTGCGCGAGGTTTTACCGCCGCAGCATAACTGCCTGCATCAACTCTGGTCCGCGCTCAGCACTAGCGAAAAAGATCAGCTTGAGCAAATCACCCGCAAGTTGCTCTCCCGTCTCGACCAAATGGAACAAGACGGCATGGTCCTCGAAGCGATGAGCTAACGCGTCATCTCGCTCAAAAATCCAGATTTATAAAAGAAAAACTGACCGGCCAGCATCGCAACGTGCTGGCCTTTTTGGCAAGCAGGTCGGCTCAGCCGATGAGTTAAGAAGATCGTGGAGAACAATATGAGCGCAAATGCGGAGACTCAAAACCCGCAGCAACCGGTAAAGAAGAGCGGCAAACGTAAGCGTCTGCTCCTCCTTCTCACCTTGCTCTTTATCATTATTGCCGTAGCGATAGGAATTTATTGGTTTTTGGTACTGCGTCATTTTGAAGAGACCGATGACGCATACGTGGCAGGGAATCAGATTCAAATTATGTCTCAGGTGTCAGGCAGCGTGACGAAAGTCTGGGCCGATAACACCGATTTTGTAAAAGAAGGCGATGTGCTGGTCACTCTCGACCCGACTGATGCTCGCCAGGCGTTTGAAAAAGCCAAAACTGCACTGGCTTCCAGCGTTCGTCAAACCCACCAGCTGATGATTAACAGCAAGCAGTTGCAGGCGAATATTGAGGTGCAGAAAATCGCCCTCGCTAAAGCACAGAGCGACTACAACCGCCGTGTGCCGCTGGGCAATGCCAACCTGATTGGTCGCGAAGAACTGCAACACGCCCGCGACGCCGTCACCAGCGCCCAGGCGCAACTGGATGTCGCCATTCAACAATACAATGCCAATCAGGCGATGATTCTGGGAACTAAACTGGAAGATCAGCCTGCCGTGCAACAGGCCGCAACTGAAGTACGTAATGCCTGGCTGGCGCTGGAACGTACCTGTATTGTCAGCCCAATGACCGGTTATGTCTCCCGCCGAGCCGTACAGCCTGGTGCGCAAATTAGCCCAACAACGCCGCTGATGGCGGTCGTTCCGGCGACCAATATGTGGGTGGATGCCAACTTTAAAGAGACGCAGATTGCCAATATGCGCATCGGTCAGCCGGTCACTATTACCACTGATATTTACGGCGATGATGTGAAATACACCGGTAAAGTGGTCGGTCTGGATATGGGTACGGGTAGCGCGTTCTCGCTGCTTCCGGCGCAAAACGCCACCGGTAACTGGATCAAAGTCGTTCAGCGTCTGCCTGTTCGTATTGAACTGGATCAGAAACAGCTGGAGCAATACCCACTGCGCATCGGTTTGTCCACGCTGGTGAGTGTCAATACCACTAACCGTGACGGTCAGGTACTGGCAAACAAAGTACGTTCTACGCCGGTAGCGGTAAGCACTGCGCGTGAAATCAGCCTGGCACCTGTCAATAAACTGATCGACGACATCGTAAAAGCTAACGCTGGCTAATCCAGAGGTGCGTGTGATGCAACAGCAAAAACCGCTGGAAGGCGCGCAACTGGTCATTATGACCATTGCGCTGTCACTGGCGACATTCATGCAGGTGCTGGACTCCACCATTGCTAACGTGGCGATCCCTACTATCGCCGGAAACCTGGGCTCATCGCTCAGCCAGGGAACGTGGGTGATCACCTCCTTCGGGGTGGCAAACGCCATCTCGATCCCCCTTACCGGCTGGCTGGCAAAACGCGTCGGGGAAGTGAAGCTGTTCCTCTGGTCAACCATCGCCTTTGCTATTGCTTCGTGGGCGTGTGGTGTTTCCAGCAGCCTGAATATGCTGATCTTCTTCCGCGTGATTCAGGGGATTGTCGCCGGACCGTTGATCCCGCTTTCGCAAAGTCTGTTACTGAATAACTACCCGCCAGCCAAACGCTCGATCGCGCTGGCGTTGTGGTCGATGACGGTAATTGTCGCGCCAATTTGCGGCCCAATCCTCGGCGGTTATATCAGTGACAATTACCACTGGGGCTGGATATTTTTCATCAACGTGCCAATTGGCGTGGCGGTGGTGTTGATGACACTGCAAACCCTGCGCGGACGCGAAACCCGCACAGAAAGGCGGCGGATTGATGCCGTGGGGCTGGCACTGCTGGTGATTGGTATCGGCAGTCTGCAGATTATGCTCGACCGGGGTAAAGAGCTGGACTGGTTCTCATCACAGGAAATTATCGTCCTCACCGTGGTGGCAGTGGTGGCTATCAGCTTCCTCATTGTCTGGGAGCTGACCGACGATAACCCGATAGTCGATCTGTCACTGTTTAAGTCGCGCAACTTCACTATTGGCTGCTTGTGTATCAGCCTCGCGTATATGCTCTACTTCGGCGCCATTGTTTTGCTGCCGCAGTTGTTGCAGGAGGTATACGGCTACACGGCAACCTGGGCAGGGCTGGCGTCTGCGCCGGTAGGGATTATTCCGGTGATCCTGTCGCCGATTATTGGTCGTTTTGCGCATAAACTGGATATGCGTCGGCTGGTAACCTTCAGCTTTATTATGTATGCCGTTTGCTTTTACTGGCGTGCTTATACTTTTGAACCGGGTATGGATTTTGGTGCATCGGCCTGGCCGCAGTTTATCCAGGGCTTCGCGGTGGCCTGCTTCTTTATGCCGCTGACCACCATTACGCTCTCTGGTTTGCCACCGGAACGACTGGCAGCGGCGTCGAGTCTCTCCAACTTTACGCGAACGCTGGCGGGTTCTATCGGCACGTCCATTACGACGACTATGTGGACTAACCGCGAGTCGCTGCACCATGCGCAGTTGACCGAATCAGTGAACCCATATAACCCGAACGCCCAGGCGATGTACCATCAACTGGAAGGACTGGGAATGACGCAACAGCAGGCTTCCGGCTGGATTGCCCAGCAGATCACCAATCAGGGGCTGATTATTTCCGCCAATGAGATCTTCTGGATGTCAGCCGGGATATTCCTCGTCCTGCTGGGGCTGGTGTGGTTTGCCAGGCCGCCATTTGGTGCAGGTGGTGGCGGAGGCGGTGCGCACTAACGTTGTCAAAGGGAGCTGCGGCTCCCTTTTTATTTGCTCATTCTGCAAACGGTTGTTTTATCCACTCAATCGGTGTATCTTCTCGCCGCCTCACACTCTTCCATTCACCATTAACCGGTTCTGAACATTCGTTCAGGTTGTTAATTCTCTTTTCCCTTCGCCCTCGCTTTCGCGGGTGATACTTACATTTTTCTTTTAACCCCAAAACTCGCACCCTCGCGGGCGTACATTTATTACACACCAAATAATGGATTATTATGAATACCCAACGTAAATACGGGAGAACCTGGCACTACCCTTTCTCCCCTGGCACCACCAGCGATGACCGCATTAACACCAGTTACTGGCAAGATATGCAGGCAATTTCGCAACTGGTACATACTGAAAAACTCGACGGCGAAAATAACTGTCTTAATCGCTTCGGCGTGTTTGCCCGTTCCCATGCAGCCCCTACGGAATCGGCATGGAGCTATAAGATTCGCCAACGCTGGCAACTACTGAAAAACGATCTCGGCGATCTGGAGTTGTTTGGCGAAAATCTTTATGCCGTTCACTCCATTGAATACCGGGCACTGGAGCAGGATTTTTATCTGTTTGCCGTTCGCTGTCAGGACATGTGGTTAAGCTGGGAAGAAGTTCAGTTTTACGCCGCCTTGTTTGATTTTCCCTGCGTCCCGGAAATTTCCGGCCCGCAGCCGGGAAAAGATGAAAAAAGCTGGCAACATGATTTTCTGGCGCTGACCTGTGAGCGCGGCGCGTTCGATCCCTGGGATACGCAAACCGGGCAACCCTGTACGCTGGAAGGCATTGTCAGCCGAAATCGCGACGCATTTTCCGTTGCCGATTTTCCCCATAATGTATTCAAGTACGTGCGCAAAAATCATGTCAAAACCAGCGAACACTGGAAGCGCCACTGGCGTCGGGCGCGGATGGCCCATGAGTTCGCTTATGGAGAACAGTCATGATTTGGCGACTTACCGACGATAAACGCTGGTCGACACTTCGCCAGCGTTTTAGCTGGGTTGAGGAGATGCATCACACGCCGCAAGACCCGGAGCATCATGGCGAAGGTGACGTTGGCGTGCATACCGAAATGGTGCTTAACGCGCTCGTTGCTCTGCCAGAATTCCAGCAACTCCCCGCTCAACAGCAGGAAGTTTTATGGGCGGCGGCGTTATTGCATGATGTTGAAAAGCGCAGCACTACCGTTCAGGAAAACGGACGTATTCAGTCGCCTGGTCATGCTCGTCGGGGCGAACTGACGGCCCGACAAATTTTATGGCGCGATATCCCCACGCCATTTGTGCTGCGCGAGCAAATCGTTGCACTGGTGCGTCTACATGGGTTACCGCTATGGTTACTGGAACGTCCGGAACCGGAGCGTTTACTGCTCACTGCTGCGATGCGCGTCGACACGCGCCTGCTTGCCCGTGCCGATCTGCTTGGTCGTCATTGCCCTGATAAGCAGTCAATGCTGGAACGCATCGATCTGTTCGAGCTGTTTTGCCATGAGCAACAATGCTGGGGAAAAGCGCGCCCATTCGTTTCTGATTCCGCACGCTGGCATTACCTGACCCATGAACAAAGTTCTCCCGATTTTGTTCCCTGGGAGGCTGAACATTTTGAAGTTACTTTGCTGTGTGGCTTACCGGGAATGGGCAAAGATCGCTATATCAGTGAACAGTGCCAGGGAATGGATGTTATCAGCCTTGATGACATGCGGCGGCGAATCAATGCCAGCCCGGACGACAAAACCGCCACCGGGCGTATTGTGCAACAGGCAAAAGAAGAGGCGCGCGTTTTTTTACGCCAGAAAAAGCCGTTCATCTGGAATGCGACGAACATTACCCGCCAGCTGCGTAGCCAGCTTATCAGTCTGTTTACGGATTACGATGCGAGAGTCAGGATTGTCTATCTGGAAGTGCCGTGGTCGCAATGGAAGCAGCAAAATGCCAGACGCGAGTATGCCGTTCCTGAAGCGGTGGTGATGCGGATGGCCTCAAGGCTGGAAGTTCCACAACCTGATGAAGCGCATAGCGTGGAATATCGGGTGACTGACAGGTAGAAAGCCGGAGAATTAAACACCTGCCCGATACGTTTATCGTATCGGGCAGATTTACATTGCCTGAGAAGAGAATACTTTTGCACTTTTCTTAATGAGGAAATGTTTAATCTTATTATTTACGTGCATATAACCCATGCTTGGAAACCAGACTTACATTATTTTTTGATAATAATCCTGGTGTTTTTTATATCTAAAAAGATGTGCAAACAATAAACATGCAATTAATCAGTTACTGTTACTAACCCCGCAAAATTCCGAAAAAACATCTTATTGATTTCCTTTGCTTTTTCTTTGCTCATTTTTTATGCCTTAAGACATTTAAAAATTTCCGCTAAGTAAGATTATGCACCTTATTTTCACCCTAATGCCTAAACCATCAAAACAAATTAATATCAAATTAATCACAAATTAAACTGATTTATAATTATTGGCCTCACACACTACCCTTCATTTACAGAACAGCAACCTGATTCAGCGGCCTTAAAATCTAATTTTTTACGTAGTTACTGTGGATTCGCTATTTATCTTAAAATAAATCATAAGGATGAAAATTAACTTTATGAATATCAGACAGCATCCCTTGTCCACGCTGGCAATAGCTATTTCAACTGTGCTATCAATACCAATTTCTCAGGCATGGACACCACCAACCACTATCAACAGCGATGTGACAATCAATAATAATGATGTCGTAACCTTATCTTCATCAGAAAATAACTCACCAGTATGGGATCAATTTCGTTATCTTAATGTTGGAACAACAAGTGAAGGAACGTTGAATATAGATGGGCGGGATCTGACTACTTCTAAAATCGTCATAGGTAATGCGACGTCAGGGACAATAAAATTAGAAAATAACTCTCATCTGACACTTAGCCATGCGTCGCCTAACCAACGTGATATTTATTTAGGAACCAATGGCGGCTCAGGAACCTTAATGGTCCTTAGCGGCAGTACTATCACCGATTTAAATGAATTCAGAATTGGTGAATTTAATTACCAGGCGCAGGGACAGGTCGTTATTGACGGTGAGGGGTCATCCGTTGCCGCACGGTATGTGATGGTAGGCGATCAGGGGACGGGTAAACTCGAAATCACTCATGGCGGTCATCTTACCTCATCGGTTGATATGATCATTGGCTTTAATGGAAATATGGAGAATTTTCAGGGAACGGGATACGGCGAAACCCTGGTTGATGGTGACAATTCTTCATTAGCCGTGAATGAGTTTATCTCCCTTGGGGGATTGGGCTCATTGCTGAACGATGCAAAAGGTATTCTTACCGTTAGTAATAATGCCACGGTCAGCGCGAATCAATTTATCTGGCTTGGAATGGACGAAACCAGCACCGGTATTCTAAACATTGGTGGAGCGCAGGGAGAAGCCGAACAGAAAGCGGGAACAATCAAGACGCCGATTATCCATATGGGAAGCGATGTCGGGAATAGTACTGCCCAGATTAATTTCAACCATTCCAGCGAAGATTTTATCCTGGCGGCAGATATCGTTGGCAAAGGCGAGGTTAACCAGGCGGGTTCCGGAGTCACTACTTTAACTGGCGCAAATACTTATTCTGGTCAAACAAATATTAGTAAAGGCACCCTGCGCGCCGGTATCAACGATACCTTTAGCCCGAACTCCAGTTATGCCGTCTCCAGTGGAGGAAATATCGATTTAGACGGTTTTTCACAAACCTTAAATGCGCTGGATTTGGCAGGTACGGCAACGCTATCATCCTCAAAAAATGGCAACAATTTGACGCCTGCCACACTCACCATCAATGGCAATTACACCGCTAATAACGGTTTGTTAGTTATGCGTACCGAACTCGGCGATGATAATTCCGCGACCGATAAATTAATTGTAAAAGGCAACACGTCTGGTCATACCCGTGTGAGTGTTCACAATGCCGGTGGTCAGGGCGCCGATACGCTTGAAGGTATCCGCATTGTTGAAATAACGGGGGCATCTGAGGGGACGTTTAGTAAAGAAGGCCGTATTGTTGCCGGAGCCTATGATTATAACGTGACGAAAAGTGACGATCAGAACTGGTACTTAACCAGTGAAACCCCACTTATACCACCAGTTGACCCTGTAATTCCCGATACACCTTCACCTTACACGCCTTCGCCTTACACACCCGCTTCACCTGAACCGCAGCCGGAAAGAAAGCATCAGTATCGCCCGGAGATTGGCAGCTATGTGGCCAATATTCAGGCGGCAAATACCCTGTTTAATACCCGACTGCATGACCGTCTGGGAGAAACACAATACACCGACCTGCTGACCGGCGAGCAGAAAGTGACCAGTCTGTGGTTACGTAACATTGGCGGGCATAACCGCTTTAAGGATCGCTCAGATGAACTGAATACCCAGAGCAACCGTTATGTTCTGCAACTTGGCGGCGATATTGCGCAATGGAGCAGTAATGCTCTCGATCGCTGGCATCTCGGCCTGATGGCTGGCTATGCCAACAGTAAGAGTCACACACATTCCAACCTGACCGGGTACAACTCACGCGGGCAAATCGACGGCTACAGCGTTGGCGTGTATGGCACCTGGTACGCTAACGAAGCAGATAAAACAGGGACTTATGTTGATAGCTGGTTGCTCTATAACTGGTTTGATAACACCGTCTCCGGTGAGTATCTGCCCAGTGAAAAATATCACTCTGACGGTATCACCGCCGCTATTGAAGCGGGTTATACCTTCCGTCTTGGTGAAAGCGCAGATACCCGCACCAGCTACTGGTTGCAGCCCAAAATGCAACTGACGTGGATGGATGTGAAAGCAGACAATCATACTGAAGACAATGGCACTCTGGTTGAGGACAGCACCGAAGGTAACCTGCAAACGCGTCTGGGGGTGAAAGCGTACCTGCAAGGTCATAATGCTATTGATGATCATAAAGCGCGTTCCTTCCAGCCTTTCGTGGAAACCAACTGGATTTATAACTCCCGCAATTACAGCGTGAAGATGGATGGCATCAGCGATGAAATCATCGGCACGCGTAACATCGGCGAGTTAAAAGTTGGGGTGGAAGGTCAGCTTAATCCGCGTCTGCAACTGTGGGGCAACGTCGCCCAGCAGTTGGGGGACAATGGTTACAGCGATACCCAGGGAATGCTGGGCATGAAATATCTCTTTTAATGCCACTTTGCCGCCCGTCACGTACGGGTGGCGCGCTCCCCGCATCAACCTGATAAGCGTAGCACATCAGGCAAGCCGGACAGTGATATCACCGCCCGGCTTCTTCTGCTTAAACGGACTAGATGTGCAGTTCCTGCAACTTCTCTTTCGGCAGCGCCAGCTCCTCGTTGCTGTTGATACGCACGTCGCGTTCCAGAATGTTACGTGCAATATCCTGAGCTTCCTGCAACGAGTGCATCTGGAAAGTACCGCACTGGTAGACATTCAGTTCCGGGATCTGATTTTGATCCTTCACTTTCAGCACATCTTCCATTGCCGCCTTCCAGGCATCAGCAACACGTTGCTCATCTGGCGTACCAATCAGACTCATATAGAAACCGGTGCGGCAACCCATTGGTGAGATATCAATAATCTCAACGCCGTTGCCGTTAAGATGGTTGCGCATAAAACCAGCAAACAGATGCTCCAGGGTATGGATACCTTTTTCTGGCATTACTTCTTTGTTCGGCACGCAGAAACGCAGATCGAACACGGTGATTGCATCGCCATGCGGGGTGTTCATTGTTTTCGCCACCCGAACTGCAGGCGCTTCCATCCGGGTATGATCGACTGTGAAGCTATCTAACAACGGCATTTAGCCACCTCCGGTAATTTTTTTTAAAATATTCTGAACTCTTTGTTCCCAGGCGAGTCTGAGTATATGAAAGACGCGCATTTGTTATCATCATCCCTGAATTCAGAGATGAAATTTTGGCCACTCACGAGTGGCCTTTTTCTTTTCTGTCAGCTGTGTTTTTCCAGCCACACCTTGAACGACTCGGTATCTGCGGCTTCCATTTCCTGCTGACGACGTTTAGACGCTTCGCGCTCGGCAATAAAATCGTCTTCACGCAGAATTTCCAGCGGCTCTTCACGTAACAAATTGCGATAAGCCTCACCGAACGCTTTGCCAGTTCCGCCAATGCCAGTATCAATCATAGACCGTAAGATACGGGCGGAGAAAGTCAGATCGGGATTATCAAAGCAGGCCACCAGTTCATCGCACACTTTCTGATACGCTTCGCCGCCGTTAATGCTGTCCAGCGTTTGCGCGACGCGTTTCAGATCCCGGAACAGATCTTTGCCCACCTGCGGCAACGGGAATTGCGCAGTTTCACAGCCAATTCCCAGCGTCAGCCCCGGCTTACGTCCTTCGAGGATCACCCGGTTCCAGTTGACGCGTGTACAGGCAAGTTCACTACTGCTCATTTCCGGCGCATCAGCCAGCGCACACCAGACCATAAACAGGTCGAGGAAACGCACCTGCTGCTCATCAACACCAATCGGCGAGAAGGGGTTGATATCCAGCGAACGCACTTCGATATATTCAATGCCGCCGCGTAACAGCGCATCAGAAGGCGACTCGCCGCTGCGAGTAACGCGTTTCGGACGAATCGGCGCATACAGCTCGTTTTCAATCTGCAGCACGTTGCTGTTGATTTGCAGCCGCTTGCCGTCTTTCTCAAGACCAATCTTCGCGTACTCTTCCGACGGCGTTTTAATTGCCCGCTTCAGACCCGCTACATACTCGTAGAGATCATTAAAAGTAATACCAAGATTACTTTGCGATTTATTGGTATAGCCCAGATCGCTCAAGCGTAGCGATGTCGCATACGGCAGGTAATACATGCCGCATTCGGTTTTCTCAAACGGCAGCGACGTCGGTTTACCTTGCAGGAAAGAAGAACAAATTGCCGGAGAAGCGCCAAACAGGTACGGGATCACCCAACCGAAGCGATAGTAGTTACGAATAGCGCGGAAGTAGCCCGCAGAGATTTTCTCTTTGGCGTCAACGCCCGAGATATCACCACACTTCGCCTGCCAGAATGCCATTGGTAACGAGAAGTTGTAGTGTACGCCGGAGATGGTTTGCATCAGCGCGCCATAGCGATTTTTCAGCCCTTCACGGTACAGCGTTTTAAAGCGCCCTGTATTGGACGTTCCATACTGCGCCAGTTCGATATCCTGACCTTCCGCGATGTAACATGGCATACTTAACGGCCACATCCGCTCATCGCCAATATTACGCGCGGTATAGCGATGCAAATCGCGCATAAAGGTCAACATATGCTCAATATCGCCATCGACCGGCGTAATGAACTCCAGCAACGCTTCGGCAAAATCGGTGGTGATCCATTTATGCGTCAGTGCGGAACCTAATGCTTCAGGATGACCGGTTGTTGCCAGAGTGCCATCTGGGTTAACACGCAAAGTTTCGCGCTCAAGACCACGCTGTATCCCCTTTAATGCCTGAGGATGTTTTTCCAGCCAGGCCAGCGCCTGTGATACGTCCGGGATCAAATTGACCTCCCGCCTGTCAAAATCGTTTTAATTAGCATAACTGTAATGGTGGCCATGTGTGCAGGCCTACAATTAGTGCCACCACATCATGCCCTGAACGGTGGCTGCTGCAACCGCAACATAGCGCAACGCTTTACCAAGGCACAAAAAAAAGATTACTGGTCCCCACGAGATGCGCATCCATCCCGCTAACAGACACAGTAAGTCGCCAATCACTGGCATCCAGCTTAATAAGAGTGTGACTGCGCCATAGCGTTTCAGCCAGCCAATGGCTTTTTCTTGCCAGCGCGATGTTTTGCGCAATGGAAAGAAACGCCCAAGGATAACGTTAGTTAACCCTCCAAGGCTATTACCCATTGTTGCTGTTAATACTAAAACCCAGGGATGACTCACCCCAGAAAGTAACATTGCGACCAGCATAACTTCCGAATTGCCGGGTAATAGTGTAGCGCTGAGAAAACTACTGGCAAACAACGAGAAGAGCGACAGCGACTCACTCACAGCAAGCGAACATCCACGGCGTCCATCCCTGCGGCGCGAGCGGCCTGTATACCAAAATCGGCATCTTCAAAGACAACGCAATGCGTTGGTTGCACGCCCATACGCTGCGCACACAGCAAAAACGTGTCTGGTGCAGGTTTATGGTGTTTGACGTGATCGGCAGCAATGACTACATCGAAATAACGACGTAATCCGAGGTGCGTTAGCAGCGCCTCAGCGATGGCGCTTTCACTCCCCGTACCGACAGCCATTGGGCGACGACCGTGCCAGCTTTTCACCACTTCAACAAGGGGAAGCGGTTCGACGCTATCGAGCAACATGCTTCTTACGGCATCGGTTTTCTCGCGGGCTAATGCATGGGGATCGAGATCGGCCTGATTCAGCTCAATGATCGCCTGGGCTATACGCCAGGTGGGCGAGCCATTAAGCGCAATCATGGCCTGTACATCGTACTGAAGACCGTAGCGTCCTAATACTTCACGCCACGCTTTACGGTGCGTGGGTTCTGTATCCAGGATTGTGCCATCCATATCAAAAATTAAACCTGCATAACGCTCGTACATTGTCTTCTCGCAAGTCGAAAAATATGACGCTACTTTAGCGTAATTGCTTGATTTTGTCGCCGATGCGAAGGGGAAGATTATTCAGGATATGGATAAAATAGTTATTTAGAAATGAGATGTTTTTGGAGGAAATTTTTGGAGAAGATGGTGCATCCGGGAGGATGACTCACTGACGTTCGCCCTTCGGGCCGTTGCTGGCGCAACGTTATCCTCCCTGCTGCCTGCGGTTAATACCGCTATCTCTTCGATACCTTCATTGCTGAAGGTTACGGAGAATATGGTGCATCCGGGAGGATTCGAACCTCCGACCGCTCGGTTCGTAGCCGAGTACTCTATCCAGCTGAGCTACGGATGCATCGGGAAAATTTATTTTACTGCTGATATTGATACCGCTGCTAAAGCCATATCAAATAAGAAATGGTGCATCCGGGAGGATTCGAACCTCCGACCGCTCGGTTCGTAGCCGAGTACTCTATCCAGCTGAGCTACGGATGCATCGGGAAA
>NZ_KE136626.1:72853-168801 GCF_000407765.1 Escherichia sp. KTE114
ATATCAAGTAAGAGATGGTGCATCCGGGAGGATTCGAACCTCCGACCGCTCGGTTCGTAGCCGAGTACTCTATCCAGCTGAGCTACGGATGCAAATGGCGGTGAGGCGGGGATTCGAACCCCGGATGCAGCTTTTGACCGCATACTCCCTTAGCAGGGGAGCGCCTTCAGCCTCTCGGCCACCTCACCACACGCCTCTTACGAGTGCTTCGAAGAACTTGTTTATCGCTCATCGTCGCTGCGTGGCGCACATATTACTTTCTGAGACTTATAAGTCAAACAATTTTTCCCACACTTTTATCGTTTGCACACTTCACGCTCAATTAGACTGTAAAAACGTCAAAAAGAGTGTTTTATCAACAGAAAAAATGGCCTATGACAGGCAGGCGTGATGCAGAAAAATGGATGTTAACGTTGAATGAACGGGAGTAACGCGAAAAGAAAATGAAGTGAAGGAGAGATTTTGAGGGTGCGTCTCACCGTTAAAGATGAGACGCGGAAAGATTAGTAACTGGACTGCTGGGATTTTTCAGCCTGGATACGCTGGTAGATCTCTTCACGGTGAACAGAAACTTCCTTCGGGGCATTTACGCCAATACGTACCTGGTTGCCCTTTACCCCTAAAACTGTCACGGTGACCTCATCCCCAATCATGAGGGTCTCACCAACTCGACGAGTCAGAATCAGCATTCTTTGCTCCTTGAAAGATTAAAAGAGTCGGGTCTCTCTGTATCCCGGCATTATCCATCATATAACGCCAAAAAGTAAGCAATGACAAACACATTACATGTAAGCAGTCATGGCATTACATTCTGTTAAACCTAAGTTTAGCCGATATACACAACTTCAACCTGACTTTATCGTTGTCGATAGCGTTGATGCGAATGCCGTGGAGCAAGTCCACGGCATTGCCTGACGCTAATATTATTGCAATTTCGCGCTGACCCAGCCTTTCACACTGGCTAACGCTGCAGGTAAGGCCGCAGCATCCGTACCACCGGCTTGCGCCATGTCAGGACGTCCACCACCCTTGCCGCCCACCTGCTGAGCGACCATACCAATCAGTTCCCCTGCTTTCACACGATCTGTGACGTCCTTAGATACGCCTGCAATCAGAGAAACCTTACCTTCGGCTACCGTTGCCAGCACGATAATTGTCGACCCCAGCTGATTTTTTAAATCGTCAACCATGGTACGCAACATCTTCGGCTCAACACCGTTAAGCTCGCTAACCAACAGCTTAACACCATTAACATCAATTGCCTTACTGGAAAGATTTGCACTCTCCTGCGCGGCAGCCTGTTCTTTAAGCTGTTGTAGCTCTTTTTCCAACTGACGCGTACGTTCCAGTACTGAACGAACTTTATCAGCCAGATTATTGCTATCGCCTTTCAGCAGATGCGCAACTTCGCTTAAGCGATCGCTGTCTGCATGAACGGTGGCAATAGCACCTTCTCCGGTTACAGCTTCGATACGACGAACGCCCGCAGCAGTACCCGATTCAGAGATAATACGGAACAGACCGATATCACCGGTGCGGCTGGCGTGAGTACCGCCACACAGCTCTGTGGAGAAATCGCCCATGCTCAGTACACGTACACGTTCATCATACTTCTCGCCAAATAGCGCCATCGCGCCTTTCGCTTTCGCAGCCTCGAGATCCATGATGTTGGTTTCGATCGGCAAGTTACGACGAATTTGTGCGTTCACCAGATCCTCAACGGCACGAATTTCCTCTGGTTTCATCGCTTCATTATGTGAGAAGTCGAAACGCAGCACTTTGTCGTTAACCAGAGAACCTTTCTGCGATACATGAGTACCCAGAATCTGGCGCAGCGCAGCATGCATCAAGTGCGTTGCGGAGTGATTCAGACGAATACGAGCACGGCGCGCTTCATCAACATCGGCCTGCACCGCGTCGCCCACTTTCAGAGAACCCGCAGCAAGTTTACCGATGTGGCCAATCGCCTGGCCGTATTTCTGCGTATCTTCTACCGCAAAGGAGAAGTTTGCGCCTTTCAGTTCGCCTTTATCGCCAACCTGACCGCCAGATTCTGCATAGAATGGCGTTTGATCCAGCACGACTACCGCTTCCTGGCCTGCATTGATGGCATCAACCGCTTTACCATCAACAAACAGCGCGGTCACTTTGCCGTTCAGTTCCAGATGGTCATAGCCTTTAAATTCAGATGCACTGTCAACACGGATCATTGCGTTGTAATCAGCACCAAAGCCGCTGGCTTCGCGCGCACGACGACGCTGCTCTTCCATTGCTGCTTCAAAGCCAGCTTCGTCAACTTTGATGTTGCGCTCACGACAAACGTCAGCCGTCAGGTCAACCGGGAAGCCGTAAGTGTCGTACAAACGGAAAGCAGTTTCGCCATCCAGCGTATCGCCAGAAAGTTTCGCCAGCTCTTCATCCAGCAGCGCCAGACCGCGCTCCAGAGTACGCGCAAACTGCTCTTCTTCAGTTTTCAGCACCTGCTCAACCTGAGCCTGTTGGCGTTTCAGGTCTTCACCCGCAGAGCCCATGACCTCGATCAGTGGCCCCACCAGCTTGTAGAAGAAGGTTTCTTTCGCGCCCAGCATATTGCCGTGACGCACCGCGCGACGAATGATACGACGCAGTACATAACCACGGTTTTCGTTGGACGGCATTACGCCATCCGCTATCAGGAACGCACAAGAACGAATGTGGTCAGCGATTACGCGCAGCGATTTATTGCTTAGATCGGTCGCGCCAGTGACTTTTGCTACCGCCTGGATCAGCGTGCGGAACAGGTCGATGTCATAGTTAGAGTTAACGTGTTGCAGCACCGCAGCAATACGCTCCAGACCCATACCGGTATCTACAGACGGCTTCGGCAGCGGTTCCATCGTGCCATCAGCCTGACGGTTGAACTGCATGAAGACGATGTTCCAGATCTCAATATAGCGGTCGCCGTCTTCTTCCGGGCTTCCCGGAGGGCCACCCCAGATGTGGTCACCATGATCGTAGAAAATTTCAGTACACGGGCCGCACGGACCAGTGTCACCCATCTGCCAAAAGTTGTCAGACGCGTATGGCGCACCTTTGTTATCACCGATGCGAATAATACGTTCGCGCGGGATACCAACTTCTTTTTCCCAGATTTCGTAGGCTTCGTCGTCGCTTTCATAGACGGTAACCCACAGACGCTCTTTCGGCAGAGCAAACCATTTTTCGCTGGTCAGTAATTCCCATGCAAACTGAATGGCATCGTGTTTGAAATAGTCGCCGAAGCTGAAGTTGCCCAGCATCTCGAAGAAGGTATGGTGACGCGCGGTGTAACCGACGTTTTCCAGGTCGTTGTGTTTACCCCCCGCACGCACGCAGCGTTGGGAGGTGGTAGCGCGGGAATAATTACGCTTGTCGAGCCCAAGGAACACATCCTTGAACTGGTTCATCCCGGCGTTGGTAAACAACAAAGTTGGGTCGTTATGGGGGACCAGGGAGCTGCTGGCAACTACCTGATGTCCCTTACTATGGAAAAAGTCGAGAAACGCCTGACGGATCTCAGCGGTGCTCTTGCTCATAATTATCCTGAAATCAAGCTAACGAAATATCGCCACCAGCAGCAGCAAGTTAATAACCGCTGGGCTGGTAACTGAAAAGTGGGAATAAGATAAGTTTTCTTGACTGGGAAGTAAAATACCGTATGCGTTCAGTCGGCAAAATTTCGCCAAATCTCCTGGATATCTTCCATCAGATAGCCACGATAGAGCAGAAAACGCTGGATCTTAACTTTTTCTGAAAAGACTGTTGGCAGTGGTTCGCCATATTTTCGCGTAGCCTGATCGCGCGCCAGTTCGCACCAGTCGATGTCACATTCACGCATCGCTTTTTCTGTGGCCTCTCGGGAGATACCTTTCTGGTTCAGTTCCTGACGAATACGCGCTGGTCCATAACCTTTACGGCTACGGCTGGCGATAAAGCGCGCAACAAATCGGCTGTCATCGAGATAGCCATGTTCATGGCACCAGGCAATAACACGTTCATAATCCTCTGCCGTGGCATCAATCTCTTCCGGGCCATTTTTGCCCATAATCGGTGCTGCGAGTTTACGTCGCAATTCTTGCTCGCTGTGATCGCGTACCGCCAGAATGCGTACCGCACGATCCAACAGGCGAGCATATGCCGGACGACGGGATGTTGATTCTGTCATGGCATATCCTTAAAACTTAAAAAGCAAAAGGGTCGCAAATGCGACCCTTTTGCTGACAAACAGGTTTAATAGTCAATGAGTGGCAGGATTTCCCCGCAGGCCCTGCTACTCAGAGGATCGAGGTGAGAGTAATTTTTCACGCCAGTGCTGGCCTGTTCCCCTCACCCTAACCCTCTCCCCAAAGGGGCGAGGGGACCGTCCGTGCACACATTATCTATTATCATCAATAACTAACGATTAAAAATCTTCGTTAGTTTCTGCTACGCCTTCGCTGTCATCAACAGAGAAATCCGGCGTTGAGTTCGGGTTGCTCAGCAGCAGCTCACGCACTTTCTTCTCGATCTCTTTCGCGGTTTCCGGGTTGTCTTTCAGCCATGCAGTTGCATTCGCTTTACCCTGGCCGATTTTCTCGCCTTTGTAGCTGTACCATGCACCCGCTTTCTCGATCAGCTTCTCTTTCACGCCCAGATCAACCAGCTCGCCGTAGAAGTTAATACCTTCGCCGTAGAGGATCTGGAATTCAGCCTGTTTAAATGGCGCAGCGATTTTGTTCTTCACCACTTTCACGCGGGTTTCGCTACCCACCACGTTTTCGCCCTCTTTCACCGCGCCGATACGACGGATATCAAGACGAACAGAGGCGTAGAATTTCAGCGCGTTACCACCGGTTGTGGTTTCCGGGTTACCGAACATCACACCAATTTTCATACGGATCTGGTTGATGAAGATCAGCAGCGTGTTGGACTGTTTCAGGTTACCCGCCAGCTTACGCATCGCCTGGCTCATCATACGTGCCGCAAGGCCCATATGAGAGTCGCCGATTTCGCCTTCGATTTCCGCTTTCGGCGTCAGTGCCGCAACGGAGTCAACGACGATAACGTCTACGGCGCCAGAACGCGCCAGGGCGTCACAGATTTCCAGTGCCTGCTCGCCGGTGTCCGGCTGAGAGCACAACAGGTTATCGATATCGACACCCAGTTTACGTGCGTAGACCGGGTCCAGCGCGTGTTCAGCATCGATAAACGCACAAGTTTTACCTTCGCGCTGCGCAGCGGCAATAACCTGCAGCGTCAGTGTCGTTTTACCGGAAGATTCCGGTCCGTAGATTTCGACAATACGCCCCATCGGCAGACCGCCTGCCCCGAGCGCGATATCCAGTGAAAGCGAACCGGTAGAGATGGTTTCCACATCCATAGAACGGTCTTCACCCAGGCGCATGATGGAGCCTTTACCAAATTGTTTCTCAATCTGGCCCAGTGCTGCCGCCAACGCTTTCTGTTTGTTTTCGTCGATAGCCATTTTTACTCCTGTCATGCCGGGTATTACCGGATAGTCAATATATTCTGTTGAAGCAATTATACTGTATGCTCATACAGTATCAAGTGTTTTGTAGAAATTGTTGCCACAACGTCTGCAATGCATAAGCCGTCGCCTTCCGACGCACCGCATCACGGTCACCGCTGAAGCATTCCCGGCGGGTAATACCTTCGCCGCTGGCTGAAGCAAAAGCAAACCAGACAGTGCCAACTGGCTTCTCTTCGCTGCCGCCATCCGGCCCGGCGATACCGCTGATAGAAACGGCATAATCGGCACGAGCCGCTTTCAGGGCGCCAATCGCCATTTCCACCACGACGGGTTCACTCACCGCGCCATGCTGCACCAGCGTCTCATCTCGCACGCCGATCATCTGCGATTTGGCCTCGTTACTGTAGGTGACAAATCCGCGTTCAAACCAGGCGGAACTGCCAGCAATATCAGTAATAACTTTCGCTACCCAGCCACCGGTACAAGACTCAGCGGTTGTTACGATTGCGCCACGGGCTTTCAGCGCCTGCCCTACCTGTCCGCTTAATTGCATCAGTTCACTGTCAGTCATCACAACCTCTGTCAGTCAGATATTTATGCCGGACAAGATAGCACTTTCCCGTAAAAGATGGGGACGAGCGATTCATTTTACGAGTCGCATTCCGAAATAAGACTGTTACGACCAACCAGTAAAGAAAAAAGGCTACCATGCCGCGTTCGCATTGATATGTATTCACAGGGAGAGAAAAGTAATGGCAACAAAGAAAACGGATAACACCCCACAAAACGTACTCAAACAGACCACGCAAATGCGTATGTGGGTCACCATTGGCGGCGTCAGCGCCCTGGTTGCAGTGGTATGTAAGATTTTATCTTCCGGCTATCTTGAACCTTTCGATTTTGGTCAGGCTGCGTTAGGCGTTGTCTGCCTGGGATATACAGTGTCGCTGTCTAAGAAAATCAAACAATTACGTCAGCAATCTCTTTCGAATAAACAGTAAGATAGCAGAGGGAGGTTTAACCTCCCTCTTGCAAATAATTACTGTACGCGCGCCAGCGCCACGGCTTGTCCTAACTGCCAGACCGCCATTGCGTAGTGAGTGCTGTGGTTGTAACGGGTAATAGTGTAGAAGTTCGGCAAACCGTACCAGTACTGATACCCCGTCCCGACATCCAGACGCAGCAAGCTGGCCTGCTGATGATTGCCCAGTGGCTGCTGTGGCGTCAGCCCTGCCGCTGCAAGTTGTGAAATGCTGTACTTGGTTTTGAAGCCATTTGGCAAGCCCGGAGCCTGACCATTTGCCATTACAGCGACCTGATCGCCTTTCACCCAGCCATGCGCTTTGAAATAGTTCGCCACGCTGCCAATGGCATCAACCGGGTCCCACAGGTTGATATGCCCGTCGCCGCTGAAATCCACTGCGTATTGTTTGTAAGACGATGGCATAAACTGACCGTAGCCCATTGCACCGGCAAAGGAACCTTTCAGATTGAGCGGATCGTCCTGCTCATCGCGCGCCATTAGCAGGAAGGTTTCCAGTTCACCAGAGAAATACTCCGCGCGGCGCGGGTAGTTAAATGACAGCGTCGCCAACGCATCGAGGATGCGAGTTTTACCCATCACGCGTCCCCAGCGGGTTTCAACGCCGATAATCCCGACGATAATTTCCGGCGGTACGCCATACACCTGCCACGCGCGATTCAGCGCATCTTCATACTGGTTCCAGAAAACCACGCCGTTCTGCACGTTATCCGGAGTAATAAATTTTTTGCGATAACGCAGCCATGCGCCGTTCGGGCCAGATGGCGGCTTCACCGATGTGGTTGGTGCCTGGTTATCCATCAGCCGCAGTACCGAATCCAGACGTTTCGCCTGGGAGAGGATTTCCTGCAACTGCTGACGATTGAAGCCGTGTTTTTTCACCATTTTGTCGATGAACTGCTGCGCATTCGGGTTGTTAGCAAAGTCACCGCCCATCTGCATCACATTGTGCTGCGGCTCAAGCAGGAAGCCGCCGGACGGCGTTCCGGTGGTCGTTTCAGTCTCAGTAGGTTTTGGCTTGCTGCTACAGGCGGCAAGCAACACAAAAAGGGGAAGCAATGTTACATAACGACGCTTGAACATGAGGAGTCCATTTAACAGATTCAACCAGGGGCAAGTATGGTAAAGCATCCCGCCCCGCACAAGGAAGCGGTAGTCACTGCCCAATACGGACTTTACATAACACAAATCACCTTCCTCACCATCCTTTCAACCAAACTTTCAAATTAAAATATTTATCTTTCATTTTGCGATCAAAATAACACTTTTAAATCTTTCAATCTGATTAGATTGTGTTGCCGTTTGGTAATAAAACAATAAATTTTAAAGGAGAGAACAATGATAGAAACCATTACTCATGGCGCAGAGTGGTTCATCGGGCTGTTCCAGAAAGGTGGAGAGGTGTTTACCGGGATGGTGACCGGCATTCTTCCGCTGTTGATAAGCCTGCTGGTAATCATGAACGCGCTGATTAATTTTATCGGGCAGCACCGCATTGAACGATTTGCTCAACGTTGCGCCGGCAATCCTGTTTCCCGTTACCTGCTATTACCGTGTATTGGCACGTTTGTTTTTTGTAACCCAATGACCTTAAGCCTGGGCCGTTTTATGCCGGAAAAGTTCAAACCCAGCTATTACGCGGCGGCTTCTTATAGCTGCCACTCAATGAACGGTCTCTTCCCTCATATCAACCCCGGCGAACTGTTTGTTTATCTGGGAATTGCCAGCGGTCTGACGACGCTGAATCTGCCACTTGGCCCACTGGCAGTGAGCTACCTGCTGGTTGGTCTGATTACGAACTTCTTCCGTGGCTGGGTGACCGACCTGACCACCGCCATTTTTGAGAAAAAAATGGGCATTCAACTTGAACAAAAAGTTCACCTGGCTGGAGCGACATCATGACGCGTATTCGGATCGAAAAAGGCACTGGTGGCTGGGGTGGCCCGCTTGAACTGGAAGCCACGCCAGGTAAAAAAATCGTCTATATCACCGCCGGAACCCGGCCTGCAATTGTCGACAAACTGGCACAGCTTACTGGCTGGCAGACTATCGACGGCTTTAAAGAAGGTGAACCTGCGGAAGCGGAAATCGGCGTTGCAGTAATCGACTGCGGCGGCACACTGCGCTGCGGCATCTATCCAAAACGGCGTATTCCCACCATTAATATCCACTCGACGGGCAAGTCCGGTCCGCTGGCGCAGTACATCGTGGAAGATATTTATGTCTCTGGCGTGAAAGAAGAAAATATTACTGTGGTCGGCGCTGAAACTCCGCAACCCTCTTCCGTTGGTCGTGACTACGACACCAGCAAGAAAATCACCGAACAAAGCGATGGTTTACTGGCGAAAGTGGGAATGGGCATGGGGTCTGCCGTTGCCGTGCTGTTTCAGTCCGGGCGCGACACTATCGACACCGTATTAAAAACCATTCTGCCGTTTATGGCGTTCGTCTCGGCGCTCATCGGCATCATTATGGCTTCCGGCCTTGGCGACTGGATTGCCCACGGTCTTGCTCCGCTGGCGAGCCATCCACTGGGGCTGGTAATGCTGGCGCTTATCTGCTCCTTCCCGCTGCTTTCGCCTTTCCTTGGGCCTGGCGCCGTTATCGCGCAGGTTATCGGCGTATTGATTGGTGTGCAGATTGGTCTCGGCAATATTCCGCCGCATCTGGCTTTACCGGCGCTGTTTGCCATCAACGCGCAGGCGGCCTGCGACTTTATCCCGGTCGGTTTATCGCTGGCGGAAGCCCGTCAGGACACGGTTCGCGTCGGGGTCCCTTCTGTACTGGTGAGCCGCTTTTTGACCGGCGCACCAACTGTACTGATCGCCTGGTTTGTCTCCGGTTTTATCTATCAATAGAGGCTGAAACATGACCGTTATTTATCAGACCACCATCACCCGTATCGGCGCGAGCGCCACTGACGCCTTCAGCGACCAGATGCTCATCACCTTTCGTGAAGGCGCACCTGCGGATCTCGAAGAGTATTGCTTCATCCATTGCCACGGCGAATTGAAAGGAGAACTCCATCCCGGTTTGCAATTTTCACTCGGGCAGCATCGCTATCCAGTGACCGCCGTTGGCAGCGTGGCGGAAGACAACCTTCGCGAACTGGGTCATGTCACCCTGCGCTTCGATGGTTTAAGCGAAGCGGAATTTCCGGGCACTGTCCATGTGGCAGGCCCTGTACCCGACGATATCGCGCCGGGATCGGTTTTGAAGTTTGAATCTGTTAAGGAGTAAAAAATGAATCAGGTTGCCGTTGTCATCGGTGGTGGGCAAACTCTGGGCGCGTTCCTGTGCCATGGTCTGGCTGCCGAGGGGTATCGTGTGGCAGTTGTCGATATTCAGAGCGACAAAGCCGCAAATGTGGCGCAAGAAATTAACGCCGAATATGGTGAGGGAACGGCGTACGGTTTTGGTGCTGACGCCACCAGCGAGCAGAGCGTTCTGGCGCTCTCTCGTGGGATAGATGAAATCTTTGGTCGCGTCGATTTACTGGTCTACAGCGCCGGAATTGCAAAAGCAGCGTTTATCAACGATTTCCAGCTCGGCGATTTTGACCGTTCGCTACAGGTGAATCTGGTGGGCTATTTCCTGTGCGCGCGTGAATTTTCGCGTTTGATGATCCGCGACGGCATTCAGGGACGCATTATTCAGATCAACTCGAAATCCGGCAAGGTGGGCAGTAAACATAACTCTGGCTACAGCGCCGCGAAATTTGGTGGCGTAGGGCTGACTCAATCACTGGCGCTGGATCTGGCAGAGTACGGCATTACGGTGCATTCGCTGATGCTCGGTAACCTGCTGAAATCGCCGATGTTCCAGTCACTGTTGCCGCAATACGCCACCAAGCTGGGTATCAAACCGGACGAAGTCGAGCACTATTACATCGATAAAGTACCGCTCAAACGCGGCTGCGATTATCAGGATGTGCTGAATATGCTGCTGTTCTACGCCAGTCCAAAGGCGTCGTACTGCACCGGACAGTCGATCAATGTCACTGGCGGTCAGGTGATGTTCTGATCAACAGCGGAGATCCTTTTAGGATTTCAGACTGATGACAATGTTCAAAAAGGGTTCGGACGATCCCCTCGCCTCTTTGGGGTGAGGGGGAAAACCGTACCCACATTTAGGAGAAGTTATGGTATCAGCTCTCATCACCGTCGCCGTTATCGCCTGGTGTGCGCAACTGGCCTTAGGCGGCTGGCAAATTTCTCGTTTTAATCGAGCCTTCGACGCGCTCTGCCAGCAAGGGCGCGTCGGTGTAGGCCGTTCCAGTGGGCGCTTTAAGCCACGGGTCGTGGTCGCCATCGCCCTGGACGATCAGCAGCGCGTCACCGACACCTTGTTTATGAAAGGACTGACCGTTTTCGCCCGACCACAAAAAATTCCCGCAATTAAGGGTATGTATTCTGGTGATTTAAAGCCCGATGTGATCTTTCCCCATGATCCACTATCACAGAATGCTCTATCATTGGCGCTTAAACTGAAACGTAGATAATTTCGTTGTGAATGTTACTAGCTTGCGAAGTTATCATTTTGAAACCTAAATCAGGTAATCACGCCCATGAAACCTCGTCAGCGTCAGGCCGCCATTCTGGAGTATCTGCAAAAGCAGGGGAAATGCTCGGTTGAAGAATTGGCGCAATACTTTGACACCACAGGCACCACCATTCGCAAAGATCTGGTTATTCTGGAACATGCCGGAACCGTCATCCGAACCTATGGCGGCGTGGTGTTAAATAAAGAGGAATCCGATCCGCCTATCGATCATAAAACGCTCATCAACACCCATAAGAAAGAGCTGATTGCAGAAGCTGCCGTTAGTTTTATTCATGATGGCGATTCGATCATTCTCGATGCTGGCAGTACCGTGTTGCAGATGGTCCCCATGTTATCGCGCTTTAATAACATCACGGTGATGACCAACAGCCTGCATATCGTCAACGCGCTATCCGAACTGGATAACGAACAAACCATCCTGATGCCAGGCGGAACATTTCGCAAAAAATCGGCCTCATTTCACGGGCAACTGGCAGAGAATGCCTTCGAGCATTTCACCTTCGATAAATTATTTATGGGCACCGACGGCATCGATCTCAATGCGGGCGTAACCACGTTCAACGAGGTTTATACCGTCAGTAAGGCGATGTGTAATGCCGCGCGCGAAGTGATTTTGATGGCTGACTCATCGAAGTTTGGTCGTAAAAGCCCCAACGTAGTTTGCAGTCTTGAAAGCGTCGATAAACTGATTACCGACGCAGGTATCGATCCGGCGTTTCGTCAGGCGCTGGAAGAGAAAGGGATCGACGTGATCATAACCGGAGAAAGCAATGAGTGAAGCACTACTGAACGCGGGACGTCAGACGTTAATACTGGAGTTGCAGGAAGCAAGCCGTTTACCGGAACGTCTGGGCGATGATTTTGTTCGCGCCGCCAATATCATCCTGCACTGCGAAGGCAAAGTGGTGGTTTCGGGAATTGGCAAATCGGGCCACATTGGTAAGAAAATCGCCGCAACGCTTGCCAGTACCGGCACACCGGCTTTTTTTGTCCATCCCGCAGAAGCACTGCACGGCGATCTGGGGATGATTGAAAGCCGCGATGTGATGCTGTTTATCTCTTACTCCGGTGGCGCGAAGGAACTGGATCTGATTATTCCGCGTCTGGAAGACAAATCTATCGCCCTGCTGGCGATGACTGGCAAACCGACATCACCGCTGGGTCTGGCGGCGAAAGCGGTGCTGGATATTTCCGTAGAACGCGAAGCCTGCCCGATGCACCTTGCGCCGACCTCCAGCACCGTCAATACCCTGATGATGGGCGATGCGCTGGCGATGGCGGTCATGCAGGCGCGCGGATTTAATGAAGAAGATTTTGCCCGCTCCCACCCTGCCGGCGCGCTGGGCGCTCGCTTGCTGAACAAAGTGCATCATCTGATGCGCCGTGATGACGCCATCCCTCAGGTAGCGTTAACCGCCAGCGTGATGGACGCGATGCTGGAACTCAGCCGCACCGGTCTGGGGCTGGTGGCAGTATGTGACGCTCAACAACAGGTACAAGGCGTCTTTACTGACGGCGATTTACGTCGCTGGCTGGTTGGCGGCGGCGCACTCACCACGCCGGTGAATGAAGCGATGACGGCAGGCGGCACCACATTACAGGCACAAAGTCGCGCTATCGACGCCAAAGAAATCCTGATGAAGCGCAAAATCACCGCCGCACCGGTGGTGGATGAAAACGGCAAACTCACCGGCGCGATTAACCTGCAGGATTTCTATCAGGCCGGGATTATTTAATCCTTCAACCCCAGACGTTTCGCCAGCCGATGCAGGTTGGCGACGTCAGTTTCCAGCATCCGTGCGCAGGCAGCCCAGTTGTGATGATTTTGCACCAGTGCCTGGCGAATAGTTTCACGCTGGAACACTTCTGTCGCTTCACGCAGGTTTTGCTTAACAACGGGCACCGCTGCCACTTCTGGCGGCGGCACCGTCACTTCTGGAAAAGCAAAATGTTGCGCCTCGAGAATCACTTCATCGCCGCTGCGGGTCGCTCTCGCCAGCACCACCGCCCGATGAATAGCATGTTCCAGTTCACGCACGTTCCCCGGAAAACTATAGTGTTGCAATAAATTCCGTGCTCCGGCGCTTAATACCACGCGAGAAAGCCCCAGTCGCAGGCGGCACTGCTCGCAGAAATACCCCGCCAGCAGAATGACGTCATCGCCCCGCTCACGCAGCGGCGGCACCGAAAGCGGAAACACGCTCAGGCGGTGGAACAAGTCAGCGCGAAATCGCCCTGCCAGCACCTCTTCGCGTAAGTCGCGGTTAGTCGCCGCCAGCACGCGCACATCGACCCGCAAACTACGGTCATCGCCAACGCGCTGAATATCGCCATACTGCAACACCCTCAGCAGCTTGGCCTGCAATGCCAACGACAACTCGCCGATCTCATCCAGAAACAGCGTGCCGTTATCCGCCATTTCAAACTTCCCGCTGCGGTTACTGATAGCGCCAGTAAACGCTCCTTTCACATGCCCGAACAATTCACTTTCCGCCACACTTTCCGGCAGTGCGGCACAGTTGAGATAGACCAGCGGATTCACCGCACGTGGCGAGGCTTCATGAATCGCTTTCGCCACCAGCTCCTTACCGGTTCCCGTCTCACCGCTGATCAGGACGTTGAGATCGGAGGCCGCCACAATCTCAATCTCTTTTTTCAGTTGCGTCATGCCTGGGGACAAGCCAATCATCTGCATCTGTTTCACCGCTTCAAACGGCGCGGCATCGCCCGGCAGCATATTCTGGCTTTCCAGTTGTTCAATCAGTAACGCATTGCTTAACGCCCCCGCCGCCAGCGCGGCAATCAGCCGTAACTCTTCATCGCTGAAAACATCGAACTGATCGGGCTGCATCCCGTCGAGCGTCAGTGCGCCGATCAGGTTTTGTCCGGCAAACAACGGCAGGCCAACGCAGGCGTGAACCTTCAGACTCTCCTGACCAGGAATCAAACCGTCATAGGGATCGGGCAATTCGCTGTCTGCGGGAAAACGCACCACATCACCCGCGCGGGCAATCGCTTCCAGCCGTGGATGCCCTTCCAGCGCAAAACGCCTGCCGAGTACATCCTTCGCCAGCCCGTCGATGGCAAGCGGAATAAACTGCCGCGAGTCGTAACGTAGCAACGCAGACGCATCGCACTCCAGCACCTGACGCAGCGTGGTGATCAGGCGCTGAAAACGATCCTGATGACCAATCCCACGCTGCAATTCGATGGCGATATTCGCCAGCACATCAACGGAAAAACTCATCTTTGCCTCACTGTCAATTTGACTATAGATATTGTCATATCGACCATTTTATTGATAGTCATTTTGACTACTCACTAATGAGCACAAATAAATTTATATAGTAAAAACAATAAGATAAAAAACTGGCACGCAATCTGCAATTAACAAAACATCTTTTTAGAACACGCTGAATAAATTGAGGTTGCTATGTCTATTGTGGTGAAAAATAACATTCATTGGGTGGGTCAACGTGACTGGGAAGTGCGTGATTTTCACGGCACGGAATATAAAACGCTGCGCGGCAGCAGTTACAACAGCTACCTCATCCGCGAAGAAAAAAACGTGCTGATCGACACCGTTGACCATAAATTCAGCCGCGAATTTGTGCAGAACCTGCGTAATGAAATCGATCTGGCGGATATTGATTACATCGTGATTAACCATGCTGAAGAGGATCACGCCGGGGCGCTGACCGAACTAATGGCGCAAATTCCCGATACGCCGATCTACTGTACAGCCAACGCTATCGACTCGATAAATGGTCATCACCATCATCCGGAGTGGAATTTTAATGTGGTGAAAACTGGCGACACGCTGGATATCGGCAACGGCAAACAGCTCATTTTTGTCGAAACGCCAATGCTGCACTGGCCGGACAGCATGATGACTTACCTGACAGGCGACGCGGTGCTGTTCAGTAACGATGCTTTTGGTCAGCACTACTGCGACGAGCATCTGTTCAACGATGAAGTGGATCAGACCGAGCTTTTCGAGCAGTGCCAGCGTTACTACGCCAATATCCTGACGCCGTTCAGCCGCCTGGTAACGCCGAAAATTACCGAGATCCTGGGCTTTAACTTGCCAGTCGATATGATAGCGACCTCTCACGGCGTGGTATGGCGCGATAACCCGACGCAAATTGTCGAGCTGTACCTGAAATGGGCGGCGGATTATCAGGAAGACAGAATCACCATTTTCTACGACACCATGTCGAATAATACCCGCATGATGGCTGACGCTATCGCCCAGGGGATCGCGGAAACCGACCCGCGCGTAGCGGTGAAAATTTTCAACGTCGCCCGAAGCGATAAAAACGAAATCCTGACCAATGTCTTCCGCTCAAAAGGCGTGCTGGTCGGCACTTCGACGATGAATAACGTGATGATGCCGAAAATCGCCGGGCTGGTGGAGGAGATGACCGGATTGCGCTTTCGTAATAAACGCGCCAGTGCTTTCGGCTCTCACGGCTGGAGCGGCGGTGCGGTGGATCGTCTTTCCACTCGCCTGCAGGATGCAGGTTTCGAAATGTCGCTTAGCCTGAAAGCCAAATGGCGACCGGATCAGGACGCTCTGGAGTTATGCCGTGAACACGGTCGTGAAATTGCCCGTCAATGGGCGCTTTCGCCGCTGCCGCAGAACACGGTGAATACGGTGGTTAAAGAAGAAACCTATGCCACCACGACGGCTGACCTCGGCCCACGGATGCAGTGCAGCGTCTGCCAGTGGATTTACGATCCGGTAAAAGGCGAGCCAATGCAGGACGTTGCACCAGGAACGCCGTGGAGTGAAGTCCCGGACAACTTCCTGTGCCCGGAATGTTCCCTCGGTAAAGACGTCTTTGACGAACTGGCATCGGAGGCAAAATGAGCAACGGCATTGTGATCATTGGTTCGGGCTTCGCCGCCCGCCAACTGGTGAAAAATATTCGCAAACAGGACGCCAGTATTCCGTTAACCCTGATTGCCGCCGACAGCATGGATGAGTACAACAAACCTGACCTCAGCCATGTGATCAGTCAGGGGCAACGTGCCGACGACCTTACCCGCCAGACGGCAGGTGAATTTGCCGAGCAGTTTAATCTGCGCCTGTTTCCGCACACCTGGGTGACGGATATCGATGCCGAAGCCCATGTGGTGAAAAGCCAGAATAATCAGTGGCAATATGACAAGTTAGTGCTGGCAACCGGTGCCAGCGCCTTTGTCCCGCCAGTGCCCGGGCGTGAGTTAATGCTGACGTTAAATAGTCAGCAAGAGTATCGCGCCTGTGAAACGCAACTGCGGGATGCCCGACGCGTGTTGATTGTCGGCGGTGGTTTGATTGGTAGCGAACTGGCGATGGATTTTTGTCGTGCAGGCAAAGCGGTCACGCTAATCGACAACGCAGCCAGTATTCTGGCATCGTTAATGCCACCGGAAGTAAGCAGCCGCTTGCAGCATCGGTTGACGGAGATGGGCGTTCATCTGCTGTTGAAATCTCAGTTGCAGGGGCTGGAAAAAACGGATTCTGGCATTCGGGCAACGCTGGACCGCCAGCGCAGCATCGAAGTGGATGTGGTAATTGCCGCCACCGGACTGCGCCCGGAAACGGCACTGGCACGACGCGCCGGGCTGACGATTAATCGCGGCGTTTGCGTCGATAGTTATCTGCAAACCAGTAATGCCGATATTTATGCGCTGGGCGATTGCGCAGAAATTAACGGTCAGGTACTGCCGTTCCTCCAGCCGATTCAACTTAGCGCGATGGTGCTGGCAAAAAATCTTCTCGGCAATAACACGCCGCTGAAACTACCGGCGATGCTGGTAAAAATCAAAACGCCGGAATTACCTCTGCATCTGGCAGGGGAAACCCAGCGTCAGGATTTACGCTGGCAGATTTGTACCGAAAGCCAGGGAATGGTGGCGCGCGGCGTTGACGATGCTGACCAGCTTCGCGCCTTTGTGGTCAGTGAGGATCGGATGAAAGAGGCATTTGGATTGTTGAAAACGTTGCCGGTGTAGACATGGTTCTCTCCCTCGTCCTGGAAGGGCGAGAAAGTCATTGTGCGCACCAGTGTCAGCAGTTCCCCTCACCCTAACCCTCTCCCCAGTGGGGCGAGGGGACTGTTCGTGCTTTTTTTAAGATTCAGTTACGCCACATCCGCCACTATACCGCATTGCAGGATGCGCGCCGCAGCAATAACCCCCTGCCCCAGAGACAACCCGCCATCACCCGCCGGTAAACTCTGTGGAAAAAGCAATGTGCAATCAGCGAGATAATGCGCCAGACGTGCACGAAGCAAACGGTTATGAATAACCCCGCCGCTAAATACCAGCGTAGTGATACCACGCATCGTAGCCTGCTCACGCATCAACGCGGCAAAACCCTGCGCCAGCGCATCATGAAACGCCCACGCGCGTTGATTAACCGGTGCCTGCCAGTTCAGCCACTGCTGCCAGAAAGTGGCGAGATCCAGTTGATTGTCCACCAGCGGCATCGTCACCGGATGCGTCACTCCGTGGCACGAAGCCGCCAGCGCCTCCAGCGCACAAGCCGCTTCACCTTCATAACTTAACGTGACTGGCGCACAGCCCAGCGCCGCCGCTATAGCATCGAACAAACGCCCACACGATGACGCCAGCGGCGCATTGATTCCACGCTCAATGGCTCGTGCCAGCACGCTCCAGTTTTGCTGTTGCACACTTGCCGTTTCGGGATAACTCTGCCACTGCGGCACAAAGCGCAGGCACTGCGCCAGCAGGTTTCGCCACGGCTGCTTTGCAGCCAAATCGCCACCAGCAAGCGCCACCGCAGGCAAACCTCCAAGGTGCTCGCATTCGCGATAGTTCACCCGCAGGCACTCGCCGCCCCACAAAGCGCCGTTCTCCCCCATACCAATACCGTCGAGCGTCAAAGCAATGACATCACCGCCATCCAACGGCCAGTGGTGTTCTGCCAGGCACGCCGCCGCGTGGGCATGGTGATGCAGTACCGTTTGCGTCGGCAGATTCATCTCACGCGCCCACTGGCTGGAGACATAACCCGGATGCGCGTCATGCACAACGTATTGCGGGGTGAAATCGTAGATGTTTTGCATCAGGCGTAACGCTTCGCGCCACTGCATCTGGATGCCATCGTCACTTAAATCGCCCAGATGCTGACTCAACACCGCTTGCTCACCGCGCACCAGGCAGAAGGTATTTTTCAGATCCGCGCCGAGACACAGCACAGGCGGAACATTTTTAAAGCCCGGAGGCAAAGCCAACGCGTCCGGCACATACCCCCGCGACCGGCGCAGCATTTCGCCGCTTTCGCGCACCACCGAATCATCCATCCGCTGCACGATATCGCGGTTATGTATCAAGAATCCGTCGGCAATGCCCTGCAAATCCGCCAGCGCCTGTTCATTGCTGATAGCCGGTGGTTTACCGCTCAGGTTGCCGGAGGTCATCACCAGCGGGCATTGCAGTTCCTGTAACAGCAAATGCTGGAGCGGGTTCGCAGGCAACATTACCCCGACTTCGTTAAGGCCAGGGGCGATATCATCACAAAGTTCGGAGATGTATTTTTTATCCACCAGCACAATCGGCGCGGCGGGCGTGGTGAGCAACTGGCGTGCAGCGTCTGGTAAGACTTCTGCTGTTGGCAACATAACCGCCAGCGGTTTCGCCGGGCGATGTTTGCGTGCCCGCAGTGTCGCCACCGCGTTACTGTTACGTGCATCGCAGGCGAGATGAAATCCGCCAATCCCTTTGATGGCGACAATCTTGCCCGCTTTTAACTGTGCGATAGCCGCCTGTAACGCGGCCTCTTGTTCGGTATGTTCGCCATGACTTACCCATTCAAGATGCGGGCCACACTCCGGGCAGGCCACCGGCTGAGCATGGAAGCGGCGATCGAGCGGATCGCGATATTCTTTGTCACAGGCCGGACACAGCGGAAACGCCGCCATGACGGTAAACGGGCGGTCGTAAGGCATCGCGCGAATAATAGTGAAACGCGGGCCACAGTGAGTACAGTTGATAAACGGATAACGATAACGCCGCTCGCCTGGGGTATTCATTTCGGCAAGACAGGCAGGGCAAGTGGCGGCATCGGGAACAATTTGCGTATTCATGGCGCCACCTGCGCTCTGGCGGATAGTGAACTCAGTGGGCGGTTGTGGCCAGGTAAAAGGTTCACGCTCGACGCTATCAATACGCGCCAGCGGCGGACAATGCAGATGCAATTGCGCAAGAAACGTTTCCGGGTCTTCCAGCAGTCGGACTTCTACGCCATCGCCGTCATTACAGACATCGCCGTGAAGATTTAATTGCTGTGCCAGCTGCCAGACAAACGGACGAAAACCGACGCCCTGCACTTTGCCACGAATACGCAGTTGAACACCGCAAGATGTGTTTTTTGCCATTGAGTTATTCCCGCCATTATGAATTGCGTAACCCGCCCTGCCGGACACGACAGCGTCGCATCCGGCAGTCACAGGTCGGCGATATCGCCCGCCCCGTATTCTACGAATATTTTCGGGAATTCCTTTGATGCCAGAACAGTTCTGTAAGATTTTTAAAACATCAGCGCCGTGCGGCGGCGTTTTTCTGCGCTCAACTGCTCAAGTTTATTCCGATCGACACAAATCAGCGCATGGGTCGGGCAAGCCGCCATACACGCCGGGCCGTCTTCACGATGGTTGCACAGGTCGCATTTATTGGCTTCGGCTTTGTCTGCACGTACATTCAGCCCCGCACCGCTGTTGCGAATCACCGGACGTACCACCACTTCCATCGCGCCATACGGGCAAGCCACAACGCAGGTTTTGCAACCAATGCAACGTTCCTGCATCACATGAACAAACCCTTTATCACGGCTGATAGCACCATTCGGGCAGACGTTAGCGCACGGTGCATCTTCACACTGACGGCAGACTGTCGCCGTGGAAATGTTCACACCTTTAATGACATGGATTCGCGGTAAAAAAGTTTCCGGGGTCAGCGATGCACAGTCCTGATTTTCCTGATGAGAAACCACACACGCCACTTCACAGGTACGGCAACCAATACATTTACTCGCGTCAGCAATGATGAAACGGTTCATCAAATTCTCCAGCAATGACAGTTAATGCGCCGATACATTCACAAATCATGCCAGTTTTTAATTTACTGTTATTTAAGGAAATTAAATTATGTAATGCAGAAAAAACGATGTCATCGACACAAGTGACGATGACATGTGATGACAATGTTTATTGCGAAAGAGCAATGAGGGAGTCGCGGCGGATCAATTTTCCGCTGAAGGTTTTCGGCGGTGAGAAATCCCCGCCATCGAGCATAAAAATCAGCCGTCCAATAACTTCCTGAATCATCTCAGTCACCGGAATTTTTACGCTGGAGAGCGCCGGGATCGTGTACGGCGCCATAGCGATATCATCAAATCCGATAACTGACACCTGCTCCGGCACCGCTACGCCGCGCTCGTGTAACGCTTTCATCGCCCCTATCGCCATATCATCATTACTGGCGACTAACGCGCTAAATTTAGCCCCACGTTCGAGCAACGTTTCTACCCCTTCGGCTCCGCTGGCGGGCGTCCATTTACCGTTAGCGATAAGTTTTTCATTGAGCGCAATACCATGCTGCGCCAGCGCGTCTTTATATCCGGCAAGACGCTCAATACTGGTGGGGGAATCCATCGAGCCGGTAAGGAAAGCAATCTCCTGATGTCCGGCGTTTATCAACTCTGCCACGGCGTTAAAGCTGGTCTGTTTATGATCGCACCAGACGCTATGGCTGCTGTTTTTGCGCAGGCGGCGATTGAGCACCATTATCGGCTGACTGTGGGCGTCAATGATGTCATCAATCTCATCCACGCTTAAAAAACGCGGGTAAATCATAATAGCGTCGCAGCGCAGATCCAGCAGATACTGAATCGCCTGGCGCTCTTCTTCGGCGCTGTGTTTACCATCAGCCAACAACAGTTGCCGCCCTTTCTCTTCCGCCATCCGCGCGGCATGAAACAGTAATTCACTAAAATAAATGCCGTGGTAAAGCGTGTTGGTCACTACCAGCCCCAGCGTCTGAGTACTCTTCGCCGACAGATTGCGCGCCAGCAAGTTAGGGCGGTAACCGCTCTCTTCCACCGCCTGAAACACGCGATCTTTCGTCTCCTGGCTGACGTAGCCATTACCTGAAAGCACGCGGGAAACGGTCGCTTTTGAAACCCCGGCGCGCTTCGCCACTTCCAGCATTGTCGTCATTGTTTTCATCCCTTTACACGCAGTCATCGCAGTTTACTGCACCGTTGGCTGGTTGTCCTTGCGCAATCAGCGGGAAAAATATTCAGGTGACCGGTTTCACAAATATAAAAAATGAACAATCAACTCTCTTGCTTATTAAATGACAACTATTCATGATTTTGTGAAACCGGTTTCTTATTTCCGTTTCAGCATCGGCATTTTCCCGTCACGTCGACTGATAACAACTACCTCTACCCTACTGATAACAGGATAAAATCCGATGGCCAAAAATTATGCGGCGCTGGCGCGCTCGGTGATAGCGGCACTGGGCGGCGTTGATAACATCTCGGCGGTCACGCACTGTATGACGCGTTTGCGCTTTGTTATCAAAGACGACCAGCTTATCGACAGCCCCACGTTAAAAACCATCTCCGGCGTGCTCGGCGTGGTACGTAGCGACAACCAGTGCCAGGTGATTATCGGCAATACCGTTTCGCAGGCCTTTCAGGAAGTCGTCAGCCTGCTGCCGGGAGATATGCAACCCGCCCTGCCCGTGGATAAACCCAAACTCACGCTACGTCGCATTGGTGCAGGGATCCTTGATGCGCTGATCGGCACTATGTCACCGCTGATCCCGGCGATTATCGGCGGATCGATGGTCAAACTGCTGGCGATGATCCTCGAGATGAGCGGTGTGCTGACAAAAGGATCGCCGACCTTAACCATTCTGAATGTGATTGGTGACGGTGCTTTCTTCTTCCTGCCGCTAATGGTCGCGGCATCTGCCGCCATCAAATTTAAAACCAATATGTCGCTGGCGATTGCCATCGCGGGTGTGCTGGTACATCCGAGTTTTATTGAATTGATGGCAAAAGCGGCCCAGGGTGAACATGTCGAATTTGCCCTGATTCCGGTCACAGCGGTGAAATACACCTACACGGTGATCCCGGCGCTGGTGATGACCTGGTGCCTGTCATATATCGAACGCTGGGTGGACAGCATTACGCCGGCGGTGACGAAAAACTTCCTCAAGCCGATGCTGATTGTGTTGATTGCCGCACCGCTGGCAATCCTGCTGATTGGCCCGATTGGTATCTGGATCGGTAGCGCCATTTCGGCGCTGGTTTACACCATTCATGGTTATCTGGGCTGGCTTTCTGTCGCCATTATGGGCGCGCTGTGGCCACTGCTGGTAATGACCGGGATGCACCGCGTCTTTACACCAACCATCATTCAGACCATTGCCGAAACCGGAAAAGAAGGGATGGTCATGCCGTCAGAAATCGGCGCTAACCTGTCGCTGGGCGGTTCATCGCTGGCGGTGGCGTGGAAAACGAAAAACCCGGAACTACGCCAGACGGCGCTGGCTGCGGCGGCATCAGCCATTATGGCGGGGATTTCCGAACCGGCGTTATACGGCGTGGCGATCCGTCTGAAACGTCCGCTTATCGCCAGTCTTATCAGCGGTTTTATTTGCGGCGCGGTTGCCGGTATGGCGGGGCTTGCCAGCCACTCAATGGCAGCGCCGGGGTTATTTACCAGCGTGCAATTCTTCGATCCGGCGAATCCAATGAGCATCGTCTGGGTGTTCGCCGTCATGGCACTGGCGGTCGTGCTGTCGTTTATCCTCACACTGCTGCTCGGCTTTGAGGATATTCCTGTGGAGGAAGCGGCTGCCGAGGCGCGAAAGCATCAGGGCGTACAACCGACCGTCGCCAAAGAAGTAAGTCTTAATTGAGGATGAAAATGTCTGTATTTCCGCAAGGTTTTTTATGGGGCGGCGCGCTTGCCGCCAACCAGTCTGAAGGTGCGTTCTGTGAAGGTGGCAAAGGGCTGACTACGGTCGATATGATCCCGCACGGCGAGCATCGAATGGCGGTGAAACTGGGGCTGGAAAAACGTTTTCAGTTGCGCGATGACGAGTTTTATCCCAGCCATGAGGCGACGGATTTTTATCATCGTTATAAAGAAGATATCGCCCTGATGGCAGAGATGGGATTCAAGGTTTTCCGCACCTCGATTGCCTGGAGCCGCCTCTTTCCGCAGGGCGATGAGCTGACGCCCAACCAGCAAGGCATTGCTTTTTATCGTTCTGTCTTTGAAGAGTGTAAAAAGTACGGAATCGAACCGCTGGTCACGTTGTGTCACTTCGATGTGCCGATGCATCTGGTGACGGAATATGGCTCCTGGCGTAACCGTAAGCTGGTGGAGTTTTTCACTCGCTACGCCCGAACCTGTTTTGAAGCATTTGATGGCCTGGTGAAATACTGGCTAACCTTCAATGAAATCAACATTATGTTGCATAGCCCGTTCTCCGGCGCGGGTCTGGTGTTTGAAGAAGGGGAAAATCAGGAGCAGGTGAAATATCAGGCTGCGCACCACCAGCTGGTTGCCAGTGCGTTAGCCTCCAAAATCGCCCATGAGGTTAACCCGCAAAATCAGGTGGGCTGTATGCTGGCGGGCGGTAACTTCTACCCTTATAGCTGCAAGCCGGAAGATGTCTGGGCGGCGCTGGAGAAAGATCGCGAAAACCTGTTTTTTATCGATGTGCAGGCGCGGGGCGCGTATCCGGCTTACTCTGCCCGCGTATTCCGCGAAAAAGGGGTAACCATCGACAAAGCGCCTGGCGATGATGAGATCCTGAAAAATACCGTCGATTTTGTCTCCTTCAGCTATTACGCCTCGCGCTGCGCCTCGGCGGAGATGAACACCAACAACAGCAGTGCGGCGAACGTGGTGAAATCGCTGCGTAACCCGTATCTGCAAGTGAGCGACTGGGGCTGGGGTATTGATCCACTCGGTCTGCGCATCACCATGAACATGATGTACGACCGTTATCAGAAGCCGCTGTTTCTGGTGGAAAACGGCCTCGGCGCAAAAGATGAATTTGCTGCCAATGGTGAGATTAACGATGACTATCGCATCAGCTATCTACGCAAGCACATCCGCGCAATGGGCGAAGCGATTGCAGACGGCATTCCGCTGATGGGCTACACCACCTGGGGCTGTATTGATTTGGTTTCCGCCTCAACGGGTGAAATGAGCAAACGCTACGGTTTTGTCTATGTAGACCGTGACGATGCAGGTAACGGCACACTGGCGCGCACGCGTAAGAAATCGTTCTGGTGGTATAAAAAAGTGATTGCCAGTAACGGCGAAGATTTAGAGTAAGCAACCGTGCCGGATGCGGCGTGAACGCCTTATCCGGCCTACTCGTCGCACGAACTTTGTAGGCTCGATAAGCGCAGCGCATCGGGCAATTTAGCGTTTGCCATCAGTTCTGATTCACCCCATCAAGCACATCCCCCGTTATCAAACAACGCTGCGTCAGCGCCAAATCTTCCGTTTGCGGGTCGCGTCCAGCGATGGGTTTGAGAACGAGTTTACGGTTGGGAGTATAAGTAAAACGCGTGAGTGCAGGATAGCTTAACTTGCCAAACCAGCCATGAACACGCTGCCATTTGGCCTCTTTTACCTGATACAAACTGGTTAGCCAGTAACCGGAATCAAACTGCATATCCAGCAGCTGCGTGTGACCATTGCCTTGCAAATCCAGCAAATCATCAACGCCAGTTTTGCTTGCGGTGTAGAATCCCCAGGGTTCAAAGACACAGGGACGACCTTCGCGTGTGAACGTCAACAGGATTAAATGTGCATAAGGAGCCAGACCATTACCGGCACTGGGTAACCAGATAACCAGATCCTGAATGCCGTTACGATCAAGATCGGCGCGATAGAGTTGCCCTTTGCCCGCTATGTTTGCCAGCATACCCACAGGCACTGTCCAGGATTTACCGGCGCGGTCTTTTGCGGTTAATTGCCAGTCATCCTCTTCATTTGGCATCTTCTCAAGCGTTACGCCAGCAACGCCCACTTTTCTAAAATGCCAGTTTTGCTCGGTATAATAAGGCATGGTCAGGAGAGGTTTCAGCGCCCGCTTTTGTGCGTATTCGCTGTCACTCATCGGCAGATACTCGGTAAAGCTGGTGGCCTGCGCTGGCAACACTAAGCTCAATAAAAAAGCGCACATCCCTGTCCTGATTTTCAATTCCCTGAATTCCTTGCTGAAAAACTACTCTTCTTCCACCGCTAACTGCGCGAATCCGCCGTTCCCTTCCCAACCTTCCAGCCGTTGATAAACGGTTTCTACCGCATCTTTAATCGGCTGGGTCATCGGGTAGTAAAAGCCAACGATGTCCGGCTGGATACCGAGGAAAATCACCTCACCAATGTCTTCTTTCAACTGGTCGATAAGGTAGTTCAGCGGCATGTTATGGGTGGTCATCATAAACATCTCGGCGATATCATCCGGGTCGATGATGCGGATCTCGCCGGGGTTTAGCCCCATATCAGTGGCATCGACAATAAGCAGTCGTGTCGGGCGCAGTTCGCGGATAGCGACGATATCGTTTTCCGGTGCACTACCGCCGTCAATCACCACCCAGTTACCTTTCGGCGCGGCGGCGCACTTTTCCGCCAGCAGCGGACCTGCGCCATCATCGCCCATCATGCTATTGCCAACACAGAGTAAAACGTCAGTCACGCAATCTCCTCACCATCAAATAGATGGCGTTTTCCTGATGAATATCATGCAGCATACTTAACAGCATTGTACTCCATTCCTTCTGCTGCGAAGTTTGCGCTGCCCGGGCTTTATCGAATGCGTTGGCCAGCATCGGCACATGGTTAATGTCGATGACGATCTCACCATATTTCGGCACGCCTTCCATTTTGCGGCGGGCTTCGCTGCCCGCCTCCAGAGTGGCAATCCATGCCAGATATTCATCCCACGGGCAGGTGAGCGCCGCTTCCAGGCAATCGATAACCCCAAGGTGGTGACCAATCGCCAGGCTGTAATAGACCACCTGCTGCGCCTCGGCGGGCGTGGCATCGTTCTCATCAATAAATTTACGGCTCAGTTGACTGAACACCACCTTTTCACTCATCGGATACGCGCCTCTTCAACAACATGATTCAGATGGCTGACAATCTCGTTCAGACGCGGATCGTTTTCCGCTTCCAGCCAGCGTGCAACCTGCTCTTCACCCTGCCCTAATTGCGTCAGGAAATCATCGGCAATCTGGCGACCGTAACGGTAACCCGCCAGGCGGCGCGCTTCGCGATCCACTTTCACACGCAGCGGCTGCACCATATCGCCATGCAGAATTTCTGCCGGTTGTTCATCCTGCTCACCCGGCCCACGGGCGTGGATTTTCTGCTCCAGCAGGCCGAGCGCCATCGCAAAGCCGTACAGCGTGGCGGCAGGCGTTGGCGGGCAGCCAGGAATGTACACATCCACCGGGACAATTTTGTCGGTTCCGCCCCACACGCAGTAGAGATCGTGGAAGATCCCGCCGCTGTTACCACAGGCACCGTAGGAGATACAGATTTTAGGGTCCGGCGCGGACTGCCACGCACGCAGCGCAGGGGATCGCATTGCACGGGTGACCGCGCCGGTAAACAGTAAAATATCCGCATGACGCGGGGACGGAACGACTTTAATACCGAAGCGTTCTGCATCGAACAGCGGCGAAAGCGTGGCGAAAATTTCGATTTCGCAGCCGTTGCAGCCGCCGCAGTCCACGCGGTAAACGTAGGCAGAACGTTTGATTTTTTTCAGTAACGACGCCTTCATGCTGGCGATGGATTCATCCACCGTCATTGGGACCGGAATGCCGTTGGCGTCACGGGGGCCTAATAAATTGCTCATCAGATGGCCTCTTTCATATGGCGAGTCAGTTCAATACGGTCGGACGGCACCAGGCATTTCTGGCGCTTACATTCCGGGCAAGTCTCAAAGCTTTCGCGGTGGTTTTCCGCGCGGCTGTCACCGTTGTGCTTAAGCAGCGCAATGGCGTAGTCGATCTCTTTCTGTACGGCGAAAGGACGATTGCAGACGCGGCAGTTGCACAACGCGAAGCGGGACTGTTGCAGGAAGTCTTCTTTCTTCCACACCGCCAGTTCGTACTCTTGCGACAGTTTGATCGCCGCCGTCGGGCAAACTTCTTCGCAGCGTCCACAGAAGATGCAGCGCCCGAGATTGAACTGCCACGCCAGCTCACCGGTGGCGAGGTCAGTTTCAACCGTTAAGGCGTTTGACGGGCAGGCATTGACGCAGGCCGCACAGCCGATGCACTGCTGCGGGTTCTGCTCTGGCTTACCACGGAAGTTTTTATCAACCGCAATCGGCTCCAGCGGATAAGACGAGGTCGCCGTGCCGGTTTTGATGACTTTTTTGATAAAGGTAAACATGGCGATTCCTTATTTCAGCGGCGAGTTTTTACGCTCAATGCTGTAACGCTCGAGTTCTTTATACGGCACCACTTTGCTCTTCTTCTTACGCACATCGACCACGGTCATGCGGTCGGTACAGGAGTAGCAAGGGTCGAGGCTACCGATAATCAGCGGCGCATCAGAAACGGTGTTGCCGCGCAGCATGTAGCGCAGGGTCGGCCAGTTCGCGTAGGTCGCGGCACGGCAGCGCCAGCGGTACAGCTTCTGGTTGTCGCCGGTCATGCTCCAGTGGATATCATCGCCACGCGGCGCTTCGGCAAAGCCCAGCGCAAAACGGTGTGGAATGTAGGTGAATCCTTCCACCGCCAGCGGACCGCCTGGCAGGTTGTCCAGGCCGTAGTCAATCATATTGAGCGAGGTAAAGACTTCGTTGATACGCACTTTCAGGCGGGAAATAACGTCGCAGCCCTGCTCGCTGTGAACTTCCATCGGCAGCAGGCCATAACCAACAAACGGGTGATCGGCACGGGTATCACGAGCGTGGCCGCTGGCGCGAACCATCGGGCCAACGTTACTGAAATCGCGGGCGATTTCCGGGTCGAGGCGACCAATGCCGACGGTGCGCTGTTCCATGTTCGGTGTACTCAGCAGCACATCCACCAGCTCCTGTACTTCACGACGCATTTGCTGCGCCAGTTGACGGGTCTGGATCATGTCATCTTTCAGCAGATCGCGACGAATCCCGCCGATCAGGTTCAGACCGTAAGTTTTACGCGCCCCGGTGAGGATCTCCGCCATTTTCATGGAGGATTCGCGCACGCGGAAGAACTGCATAAAGCCGGAGTCAAAGCCGGTAAAGTGACAGGCGAGGCCGAGGTTGAGCAGATGCGAATGCAGGCGTTCCACCTCCAGCAGAATGGCGCGGATCATCTGCGCGCGTTCTGGCACCTGGATACCCATCGCGTTTTCCACTGACGTGGTGTAGGCGGTGCTGTGAGCAAAGCCGCAGATGCCGCAAACACGGTCAGAGAGGAAGGTCACTTCGTTGTAACCCATGCGGGTTTCCGCCAGTTTTTCCATGCCGCGATGGACATAGAACAGGCGGTAGTCGGCGTCGATAATATTTTCGCCATCGACGAACAGACGGAAGTGACCCGGTTCGTCAGAAGTGACATGCAGCGGACCAATCGGCACAACGTTGTTTTTCTTGTCGCCCAGTTCGTTGATGAACTCGTAGGTTTCAGCATCGGTGGTCGGTGCCGGACGCTGACGATAATCCATGCTGTCTTTACGCAGCGGATAAAGTTCATCCGGCCAGTCATCCGGCAGCACCAGACGACGCTCATCCGGCAGACCAACCGGAATCAAACCGTACATATCGCGCACTTCGCGCTCGCCCCACACCGCCGCCGGAACGCGCGGCGTCACGGACGGATACTCCGGTTTGTTGGCGTCAACTTCGACGCGAACCGTGATCCAACACTTGGTGCCCTTCTCCATCGACAGCACGTAGTAAACAGCGTAATGACCATTCAGTTTGCGTTCGTCGTTACCAAACAGTACCGACAGCCAGCCACCCTGCTTGTAGTAGAGGAACTCCACCACTTCCGGTAGATAGTTCACCTTTACGGTAACGGTCAGCTGATCTTTGGTCTGCCAGGCGTGATCCAGCACGACGCCCGGAAACGCCTCATTCAGCGCGGCGAGATAATGTTGACCTAATTTTTCTTCAGACATGCTCATACTCTCTTTAATACGCCGCCAGCAAGGAGACGAACGCTAAAAATGCAAAGCCAAACCCAGCCCAGGTAATGCGCGGAGTAATATCAAGACGCAGACGGGCCATACTGTTTTCGAACAGCGCGATAACCAGGACGCCGACCACCAGTTTGACGATGGCAATCACCAGCGCCAGCACCAGCCCACCGACGGTGAAGGTTTCCATTTGTCCCCACGGAATAAACACCCCGACGAACATCTGCAACACCACCAGCTGTTTCAGGCTGATACCCCATTTCATGACGCCAAAGCCGCTGCCGCTATACTCAGAGAGCGGACCTTCCTGCAACTCCTGCTCGGCTTCCGCAAGGTCGAACGGCAGTTTGCCCATTTCGATAAAGGTGGCGAACGCACAGGCACAGAGCGCCAGCACCAGCGGGATGCTCTGGCTCAGAGGCCAGTGATAAACGGTGTCGGTGATGTTGCTGATGTTGGTGGAACCGGCAACCTGCGCCGCGACCCACAGGCCGAGCAACAACATCGGCTCGACCAGCACACCGAGCATCGCTTCACGGCTCGCGCCGATAGCGGTAAACGGGCTACCGGTATCCAGACCGGAAATGGCAAAGAAGAAACGCGCGATGGCGAAGAGATACAGTAAGGTGATCAAATCACCCAGTTGCGGCAGCGGAGAACCGACGGTCACCACCGGCAGCGCAGTAGCGATAGTCAACATTACGCCCACCATCACATACGGCGTCAGGCGGAACACCCAGCCGGAGGCATCCGGGCCAACGCTCTGACGCCCCAGCAGTTTGATAATGTCGCGATACTCCTGCAACACGCCCGGCCCGCGACGGTTATGCAGACGGGCGCGCGCCACGCGGGTAATACCGGAGAGCAGCGGCGCAACGGCAAATAACACCAGCGCCTGAATTAACGGATATAAAACACTCATTCTCAGGCTCCTCGTGAAACAATAATCACCACCAGTACCGCCAGTTCAACCAGCGCCATCCGGCGGAACAGCAACGCACTCCCCTCGCACTGCCAGCCCGGCACCAGCGACACCGGATTCAGCACTTTGCGCAGTTTCAGCACCGGCGCAAACGCCTGTTTAACCGGCATGGCAAAACCGTGAGCGGTAATCACCATTGATTTTTCGTGGTCGTAGCCGCACACCCAGGCTGCGCCACGGGAACGTGACGGCAGACGGTCGCCTTTGCAAATCGCCATAATGATGAATGGCAGCAGCGGGCAGGCAATCAGCAGCAGGGTGATCATTGGTTGAGAAACGGTGGTGTTAGCAGGCTCCAGCGGCAGAGGCACCGCAGCAGACAGCATCGGCAGCAGCCACGGCGCAGCAACACCGCC
The DNA here is from genome assembly GCF_000407765.1 of Escherichia sp. KTE114. Taxonomy (NCBI): domain Bacteria; kingdom Pseudomonadati; phylum Pseudomonadota; class Gammaproteobacteria; order Enterobacterales; family Enterobacteriaceae; genus Escherichia; species Escherichia sp. KTE114. The sequence goes on from NZ_KE136626.1 coordinate 103,482, forward strand.
AATTACGCAGCAAATCGCCAGTGCCACTACGCTTACGCTCATCAGGAGCGGCGCACAGGTGGCGTTTTCGGCTTCTTTGGTACGCGGCGCGCCAAGGAACGTAACGCCATAGACTTTCGCCATACACATCACCGCCAGCGCACCGGTAATGGCCAGCCCCACGGCGAGCAGCGGTCCCAGCAGACGGGCAACGAAGGTGCCGCTATTGCTCAGTTTGAAGAAGGATTGATAAATAACCCATTCCCCGGCAAACCCGTTCAGCGGCGGCAGCGCAGCCATTGCCATCAGCCCGACTAACATGGCGATGGAGATAACCGGCATTTTCTTGCCAATGCCGCCGAGTTTTTCGATATCGCGATGACCAGTACGGAACCAGACGCTACCCGCACCGAGGAACAGTACGCTTTTGAACAGGCTATGGTTAAGCAGATGGTACAGACCACCGACCAGGCCAAGAGCAATCAGCGCCGGTTGTTCGAGCGCGATACCCGTTACGCCAGCGCCCAGCCCCAGCAGGATGATGCCGATATTTTCCAGGGTGTGGTAAGCCAGCAGACGCTGGATGTTGTGTTCCATCAGCGCATACAGACCACCGACGAACGCGGTGATCATGCCGAGCACCAGCAGCGCAATTCCCCACCACAGCGGCGCATTACCGCCCAGCAGCGACAGGGTTAAAATGCCCAGCAGGCCAATTTTCATCACTACTGTGGAAAACAGCGCCGCAGCAGGCGCTGAAGCGTTAGCATGAGCCTGCGGCACCCAGCCGTGCAGCGGGATAATCCCGGCCAGCAGGCCAAAGCCAATCACACCGAGCAGCCAGATATCGGAACCGAGCGGCAGTTGTTGTACGCGCATATCCAGCAGGCGCAGATCCAGCGTGCCGTAACGCTGCCAGACCAGCCAGCAGGCTATCGCCAGCAGCAAAGTACCGAGGCGCCCCAGCACAAACCACAGTTTGCCCTCTTTGCTGTTGCTAGTGAGAAACACCGCGCACAGAGCCATGATTTCTGCCATTACCACTAACATGCCCAGATTGCTGGCGATAACGGCGCACACGGCGGCAGCCATCAGCATATTGATCTGCAAGCCGTTGCATTTCACCTGCGTGTGGCGATGCCAGTCAATGTTGTAGAGGCTGACAAACAGGCCGCACAGGCCGAGGGTAATCAACCAAATCGCGTTAAGCGGGGAGATTTGGATATCAAAACTCACCAGTGACAGCGTACCGCTCACGCCGACCGCCCCCGTCAGCACGGTGAAACCTGCTGCTGCCGTGTACACGCTACCAACCGCGCCGCCAATCCCGGCGACCCAGCCGCTTAGCGCCTTATGAAAAGAAAAGAGAAATGCCAGAACAGCGGCGGCGACAAACCACGCAACGCCGCTATTGATCAGGGAAATTGCGCTCATTTAGCCTCTCCACTTTGAGCCTGCTGAAACAAGGTGAGATCGCCAAAATCGGTGTTAAAAGTCAGCTCACGCTTACGTTTGCTGACGCGGGCGATATCGGTGTTATCCACCAGATGCAGGGCTTTAGTTGGGCACATCCGCACGCAAGCTGGACCCTGTTCATCAAAGCTACAAAGGTCACATTTGACGGCGATCGCACGAATGCCCGGCACCCAGTCAAGCAATGTGCTGACACGCGCCGGAGCAGGCGGTGCCGGTGGTGCTTTCGGGGTATTGGCGTTTGCCGGAATATCCAGCGGACGGCTGCCGGAAAATTCAATAGCGCCAAACGGGCAAGCGATGCCGCACAGTTTGCAGCTTACGCACAGACTTTCATTCAACTGCACGGCACCATCAACGCGCCCGATGGCATTAACCGGACAGACCACCGCACAGGGCGCATCTTCACAGTGGTGACAGAGCTGCGGTGCAGATTCTTTTTCATTTAGCATCACTCGCAGGCGCGGCATGGATTGCAGGCCGTGCTGGCGATGCGTCTCTGAACAGGCGGCCTCACAGGTGTGGCAGCCGATACAGAGCGTGGAGTCAGCAATTACAAAACGATTCACCAGGCATTCCTCAGGTGATTGTCATTTTTGACGAAAACATGCCGATGAAATGTCATTTTCGACACTCATCGACACGCCCATCCCCAAACAGGCATGACGCCTGCAAAACGGGCAAAGCCTCAGCTCATGCTGCCGAGCTTTGTCCCTCTACCAGTTGGCTTAAATTCACCGGGGTATTGTTTTCAATGGCGGTGTATAAGCTGTCGTAAACGCCGGCGATTTTTTCGAGATAGTGTTCCAGCACTTGTTCGCGATTACGGATGTTGACCTTGCCATCAATCATGCCGTCACTGCTCAACTGAGCCAGTGCAATCCGCTGCTTATCTTCGCCGTCTTTCGTTTCGACGTAGTACTCGATGGTATGGCTGTTAAAACCATCCGCCAGGGTGACGTAAATTCGAAAATGTTCAAAAAGAACGAAACAGAGCTCTTTATCTGGCGCGCAGCTCATCGCGTGATGCAAACGCGCTTTTGATAACGTGATCCCCTGAACCAGCGAATTGCAATAGATATGCCACTGGTCCTGTAGGCGACGATGCCGCTGTGCGATGTAATCGGCTTTCTCGCTTATTTCCCAAATAGTCATTGTCAGGTTACCCGTTTAACAGAGATGCCTGCCCTTAAGCATTTTCTGTGCCAATTTTTAATTCATTGTTATTTAGGTGATTTTTATGATTTCACTGAATTTCGACGCCGTGTCGACGTGTCATTTCGACATCATCGACATTATTCACCGCAGGGATAATCAACACTGGCACAATTATTGCTTATAGCTGGCAATAGTTAATGGGAGGCGATATGCACGAAATAACCCTCTGCCAACGGGCACTGGAATTGATCGAACAACAGGCCGCAAAGCACGGCGCAAAACGCGTAACTGGGGTCTGGCTCAAAATTGGCGCATTTTCTTGTGTCGAAACCAGCTCTCTTGCCTTTTGTTTTGATCTGGTTTGCCGTGGCAGCGTGGCGGAAGGTTGTAAACTGCACCTCGAAGAACAAGAGGCCGAATGCTGGTGTGAAACATGCCAACAGTATGTGACGCTACTGACCCAGCGCGTCCGCCGCTGCCCACAGTGTCATGGCGACATGCTGCGCATTGTGGCAGACGACGGTTTACAGATTCGGCGGATAGAAATAGACCAGGAGTGAGCGATGTGTACAACATGCGGTTGCGGTGAAGGCAACCTGTATATCGAGGGTGATGAACATAACCCTCATTCCGCGTTTCGTAGCGCGCCTTTTGCCCCGGCAGCACGCCCGAAGATGAAAATCACCGGCATTAAAGCGCCTGAATTTACCCCCAGCCAGACCGAAGAAGGCGACCTGCATTACGGTCATGGTGAAGCAGGCACACACGCGCCGGGCATGAGCCAGCGCCGGATGCTGGAAGTCGAAATTGACGTACTGGACAAAAATAATCGCCTGGCTGAACGTAACCGCGCGCGTTTTGCTGCCCGTAATCAACTGGTGCTCAACCTGGTATCCAGCCCCGGTTCCGGTAAAACCACGCTGCTGACTGAAACCTTAATGCGCCTGAAAGACAGCGTTCCATGCGCGGTAATTGAAGGCGATCAGCAAACCGTAAACGATGCCGCACGTATTCGCGCTACCGGTACGCCAGCAATTCAGGTGAACACCGGTAAAGGCTGCCATCTCGATGCACAGATGATCGCCGACGCCGCGCCGCGCCTGCCACTGGACGATAACGGTATTCTGTTTATCGAAAACGTTGGCAACCTGGTGTGCCCGGCCAGCTTCGATCTGGGTGAGAAACATAAAGTGGCGGTGCTTTCCGTTACCGAAGGCGAAGACAAGCCGCTGAAATATCCGCATATGTTTGCCGCCGCCTCGCTGATGCTACTCAACAAAGTTGACCTGCTGCCGTATCTCAATTTCGACGTTGAGAAATGCATCGCCTGCGCCCGCGAAGTCAATCCAGAAATTGAAATCATCCTCATTTCTGCCACCAGCGGCGAAGGGATGGATCAGTGGCTGAACTGGCTGGAGACACAGCGATGTGCATAGGCGTTCCCGGCCAGATTCGCACCATTGACGGCAACCAGGCGAAAGTCGACGTCTGCGGCATTCAGCGCGATGTCGATTTAACGTTAGTCGGCAGCTGTGATGAAAACGGTCAGCCGCGCGTGGGTCAGTGGGTACTGGTTCACGTTGGCTTTGCCATGAGCGTAATTAATGAAGCCGAAGCGCGCGACACCCTCGACGCCTTACAAAATATGTTTGACGTTGAGCCGGATGTCGGTGCGCTGTTGTATGGCGAGGAAAAATAATGCGTTTTGTTGATGAATATCGCGCGCCGGAACAGGTGATGCAGTTAATTGAGCATCTGCGCGAACGTGCTTCACACCTCTCTTACACCGCCGAACGCCCTCTGCGTATTATGGAAGTGTGCGGCGGTCATACCCACGCCATTTTTAAATTCGGCCTCGATCAGTTACTGCCAGAAAACGTTGAGTTTATCCACGGTCCGGGCTGCCCGGTGTGCGTACTGCCGATGGGCAGAATCGACACCTGCGTGGAAATTGCCAGCCATCCGGAAGTGATTTTCTGTACCTTTGGCGACGCCATGCGCGTACCAGGAAAACAGGGGTCACTGTTGCAGGCAAAAGCACGCGGTGCCGATGTGCGCATCGTCTACTCGCCAATGGATGCGTTGAAACTGGCGCAGGAGAACCCAACCCGCAAAGTGGTGTTCTTCGGCTTAGGGTTTGAAACCACCATGCCGACCACCGCCATCACCCTGCAACAGGCGAAAGCCCGCGATGTGCAGAACTTTTACTTCTTCTGCCAGCACATTACGCTTATCCCCACGCTGCGCAGTTTGCTGGAACAACCGGACAATGGCATTGATGCGTTCCTCGCGCCGGGCCACGTCAGTATGGTTATCGGCACCGACGCCTATAATTTTATCGCCAGCGATTTTAATCGTCCGCTGGTGGTCGCTGGTTTCGAACCACTTGATCTACTACAAGGCGTGGTGATGCTGGTAGAGCAGAAAATAGCGGCCCACAGCAAAGTAGAGAATCAGTACCGTAGGGTGGTGCCTGACGCAGGTAACCTGCTGGCGCAACAGGCGATAGCCGACGTGTTCTGTGTTAACGGCGATAGCGAATGGCGTGGCCTTGGGGTGATCGAATCATCTGGCGTGCATCTGACGCCGGATTATCAGCGATTTGACGCTGAAGCGCATTTCCGCCCGGCACCGCAGCAGGTTTGCGATGATCCACGCGCGCGCTGTGGCGAAGTATTGACGGGCAAATGTAAGCCGCATCAATGCCCGCTGTTTGGTAACACCTGTAATCCTCAAACCGCATTCGGCGCGCTGATGGTCTCCTCTGAAGGAGCGTGCGCCGCGTGGTATCAGTATCGTCAGCAGGAGAGTGAAGCGTGAATAATATCCAACTCGCCCACGGCAGCGGCGGCCAGGCGATGCAGCAATTAATCAACAGCCTGTTTATGGAAGCCTTTGCGAATCCGTGGCTGGCTGAGCAGGAAGATCAAGCGCGTCTTGATCTGGCGCAACTGGTGGCGGAAGGCAACCGTCTGGCCTTTTCCACCGACAGCTACGTCATTGACCCGCTATTCTTTCCTGGTGGCAATATTGGCAAGCTGGCGATTTGCGGCACGGCGAATGACGTGGCGGTCAGCGGTGCAATTCCACGCTATCTCTCCTGTGGATTTATCCTTGAAGAAGGATTGCCGATGGAGACGCTGAAAGCAGTGGTCACCAGCATGGCTGAAACTGCCCGTGCGGCTGGCATCGCCATCGTTACTGGCGATACAAAAGTGGTGCAGCGTGGAGCGGCAGATAAACTGTTTATCAACACCGCAGGTATGGGCGCGATCCCGACAAATATTCACTGGGGCGCACAAACCCTGACCGCAGGCGATGTATTGCTGGTTAGCGGTACACTCGGCGACCACGGTGCGACTATCCTTAACTTGCGCGAACAACTGGGGCTGGATGGCGAACTGATCAGCGACTGCGCGGTGCTGACGCCGCTGATTCAGACGCTGCGAGACATTCCCGGCGTGAAGGCGCTGCGCGATGCCACGCGCGGTGGGGTGAACGCGGTGGTTCATGAGTTCGCGGCAGCCTGCGGTTGCGGTATTGAGCTTTCAGAAGCTGCGCTACCGGTTAAACCTGCTGTGCGCGGCGTTTGTGAGCTGCTGGGGCTGGACGCCCTCAACTTTGCCAATGAAGGTAAGCTGGTGATTGCCGTAGAGCGTAATGCGGCTGAGCAAGTGTTGGCGGCGCTGCATTCCCATCCACTAGGACAGGATGCAGCGTTAATTGGCGAAGTGGTGGAGCGTAAAGGTGTTCGTCTCGCAGGGCTTTATGGCGTGAAACGAACTCTCGATCTACCTCACGCCGAACCGCTGCCTCGTATATGCTAATAAAAATCTAAAGCTCCTATAATTTGTCATTTACCTTTTGCACCGCTTAGCGGTGCTTTCCTGGAAGAACAACATGTCGTATACACCGATGAGTGATCTCGGGCAACAAGGGTTGTTCGACATCACTCGGACACTATTGCAGCAGCCCGATCTGGCCTCGCTGTGTGAGGCTCTTTCGCAACTGGTAAAGCGTTCTGCGCTCGCCGACAACGCGGCGATTGTGTTGTGGCAAGCGCAGACTCAACGTGCGACTTATTACGCGTCGCGTGACAAAGAAACTCCAATAAAATACGAAGACGAAACCGTTCTGGCGCATGGGCCGGTGCGTAGCATTTTGTCGCGTCCTGATACGCTGCATTGCAGCTACGAAGAATTTTGTGAAACCTGGCCGCAACTGGCCACAAGCGGGCTATACCCTAAATTTGGTCACTATTGCCTGATGCCACAGGCAGCGGAAGGACATATTTTTGGCGGCTGTGAATTTATTCGTTATGACGATCGCCCGTGGAGCGAAAAAGAGTTCAATCGCCTGCAAACCTTTACGCAGATTGTTTCTGTTGTCACCGAGCAAATTCAGAGCCGCATCATCAACAATGTCGACTACGAACTGTTATGTCGGGAACGGGATAACTTCCGCATTCTGGTCGCCATCACCAATGCGGTACTCTCCCGCCTGGATATGGACGAACTGGTCAGCGAAGTGGCGAAAGAGATCCACTACTACTTCGATATCGACGATATCAGTATCGTTTTACGTAGTCACCGCAAAAACAAACTCAACGTCTACTCCACTCACTATCTCGATAAACAGCATCCCACTCACGAACAGAGTGAAGTTGATGAGGCCGGAACCCTCACCGAGCGCGTATTTAAAAGCAAAGAGATGCTGCTGATTAATCTCCACGAGCGGGATGATTTAGCCCCCTACGAACGCATGTTGTTTGATACCTGGGGCAACCAGATCCAGACGCTGTGCCTGCTGCCGTTGATGTCTGGCAATACCATGCTGGGCGTGCTGAAACTGGCACAGTGCGAAGAGAAAACGTTTACCACCACCAACCTGAGTTTGCTGCGCCAGATTGCCGAACGAGTGGCAATCGCCGTCGATAATGCACTCGCCTACCAGGAAATCCACCGTCTGAAAGAGCGGCTGGTTGATGAAAACCTCGCCCTGACTGAACAACTCAACAATGTGGATAGTGAGTTTGGCGAGATTATTGGTCGCAGCGAAAGCATGTACAGCGTGCTCAAACAGGTTGAGATGGTGGCGCAAAGCGACAGTACCGTACTCATTCTTGGTGAAACTGGCACAGGAAAAGAGCTAATCGCCCGCGCAATTCACAATCTGAGTGGGCGTAACAATCGTCGCATGGTGAAAATGAACTGCGCGGCGATGCCTGCCGGATTACTGGAAAGCGATCTGTTTGGTCATGAACGTGGTGCCTTTACTGGTGCCAGCGCCCAGCGCATCGGTCGTTTTGAACTGGCGGATAAAAGCTCGCTGTTCCTCGATGAAGTGGGTGATATGCCACTGGAGTTACAGCCGAAGTTGCTGCGCGTATTGCAGGAGCAGGAGTTTGAACGCCTCGGCAGCAACAAAATCATTCAGACAGACGTGCGTTTAATCGCCGCAACTAATCGCGATCTGAAAAAAATGGTCGCCGACCGCGAGTTCCGTAGCGATCTCTATTACCGCCTGAACGTCTTCCCGATCCACCTGCCGCCGTTACGCGAGCGCCCGGAAGATATTCCGCTGCTGGCGAAAGCCTTTACCTTCAAAATTGCCCGCCGACTGGGGCGCAATATCGACAGCATTCCTGCCGAGACACTGCGCATATTGAGCAACATGGAATGGCCGGGTAACGTGCGCGAACTGGAAAATGTTATTGAGCGCGCGGTACTGCTGACTCGCGGTAATGTTCTACAACTCTCTTTACCCGATATCTCACTGCCAGAACCTGAAACGCCGCCTGCTGCAACGGTCGTCGCTCAGGAAGGCGAAGATGAATATCAACTGATTGTTCGCGTATTAAAAGAGACGAACGGCGTAGTCGCGGGTCCGAAAGGCGCTGCGCAACGTCTGGGGCTAAAACGCACGACCCTGCTGTCACGGATGAAACGGCTGGGAATTGATAAAGCGGCGTTGGTTTAATTGTCTGGAGTGCCGGACAGGAAGATCTATCCGGCACGCTATTCACGTGGTTTCTTCGGACGATATTTTTCCGGCAATTCCGGCACCGGACGCTTATCATCAATCAGATGACGCACGGTTAAGATCGGATGACGCCACAGCATTCGCGGCCCTGCCCAACGCATAATCTGCTTCATCTCCTCACGCTTCGCAGGCTGATAACAGTGCACCGGGCACTGCTTACAGGCCGGTTTCTCTTCGCCAAACACACATTTATCCAGCCGCTTTTGCGCGTAAGCAAACAGCGCATCGTAATGCCCCGGCTCCGCTGACGCCTGCGGGCATTGCGCTTGATAAAGATCGATCATTCTTTTAATCGTCAGTTTTTCACGAGAGATACGCTTGCCGGACATGCTGCCTCCATACTCTTAAGGTGTATTTATATTACAACTTAAATTTAAAGGGGACTATGGCTCTGAAGGAGGAGATTTCTTCAATCAGGCAATGTTGCGCCCCTTCTTCACAGTCAACAAGCAAACGCTGCAAAACAGCATTTTTACCGGAACCGACATCAAGAACTCACCTTTCGCGTCTTCCCCTGAAATGATTAACTCCGGTATCATGTGCGCCTTATGTGATTACAACGAAAATAAAAACCATCACACTACATTTAACATCAGGGAACCGGATCTAACTCCATGAGTGTAATAGAAAATTTCGACGCCCATACTCCGATGATGCAGCAGTACCTCAAGCTGAAAGCCCAACATCCTGAGATCCTGCTGTTCTACCGGATGGGTGACTTTTACGAGCTGTTTTATGACGACGCAAAACGAGCGTCGCAGCTGCTGGATATTTCACTGACTAAACGCGGCGCATCTGCGGGCGAGCCGATCCCGATGGCGGGTATTCCCTACCATGCAGTGGAAAACTATCTCGCCAAACTGGTGAATCAAGGCGAGTCGGTTGCGATTTGTGAACAAATCGGCGATCCGGCTACCAGCAAAGGGCCGGTTGAGCGCAAAGTTGTCCGTATCGTCACGCCGGGCACGATCAGCGATGAAGCCCTGCTACAGGAGCGTCAGGACAATCTGCTGGCGGCTATCTGGCAGGACAGCAAAGGTTTCGGTTACGCGACGCTGGATATCAGCTCCGGCCGTTTTCGTCTGAGCGAACCGGCTGACCGCGAAACGATGGCGGCAGAACTGCAACGCACCAATCCGGCGGAACTGCTTTATGCAGAAGATTTCGCCGAGATGTCGTTAATTGAAGGTCGTCGCGGCCTGCGCCGTCGTCCGCTGTGGGAGTTTGAAATCGACACCGCGCGCCAGCAGTTGAACCTGCAATTTGGCACCCGCGATCTTGTCGGTTTTGGCGTCGAGAACGCGCCTCGCGGGCTTTGTGCTGCCGGTTGCCTGTTACAGTATGCAAAAGATACCCAACGCACGACCCTGCCGCATATTCGTTCTATCACTATGGAACGTGAGCAGGACAGCATCATTATGGATGCTGCGACACGTCGTAACCTGGAAATTACCCAGAATCTGGCGGGCGGTGCGGAAAATACATTGGCTTCCGTGCTCGATTGCACCGTCACACCGATGGGTAGCCGTATGCTGAAACGCTGGCTGCATATGCCGGTGCGCGACACCCGTGTGTTGCTTGAGCGTCAGCAAACTATTGGCGCATTGCAGGATTTCACCGCCGAGTTACAGCCGGTACTACGGCAGGTCGGCGATCTGGAGCGTATTCTGGCACGCCTGGCGTTACGCACTGCTCGCCCGCGCGATCTGGCTCGTATGCGTCATGCCTTCCAGCAACTGCCGGAACTGCGCGCACAGTTAGAAAATATCGATAGCGCACCAGTACAGGCGCTGCGTGAGAAAATGGGCGAGTTTGCCGAGCTGCGTGACCTGCTGGAGCGGGCAATTATCGAGACACCGCCAGTGCTGGTACGCGACGGTGGCGTCATCGCTCCAGGCTATAACGAAGAACTGGATGAGTGGCGTGCGCTGGCTGACGGTGCGACCGATTATCTGGAGCGTCTGGAAATCCGCGAGCGTGAACGTACCGGTCTGGACACGCTGAAAGTCGGCTTTAATGCGGTGCACGGCTACTACATTCAAATCAGCCGTGGGCAAAGCCATCTGGCGCCAATCAACTATATGCGCCGCCAGACGCTGAAAAACGCCGAACGTTACATTATTCCGGAGCTGAAAGAGTACGAAGACAAAGTACTGACTTCAAAAGGTAAAGCACTGACGCTGGAAAAACAGCTTTATGAGGAGCTGTTCGACCTGCTGTTGCCGCATCTGGAAGCGTTACAACAGAGTGCGAGCGCGCTGGCAGAACTGGACGTACTGGTAAATCTGGCGGAACGCGCATATACCCTGAACTACACCTGCCCGACCTTTATCGATAAACCCGGCATTCGCATTACCGAAGGTCGCCATCCGGTGGTTGAACAGGTGCTGAATGAGCCGTTTATCGCTAACCCGCTAAATCTGTCGCCTCAGCGTCGCATGTTGATCATCACCGGTCCGAACATGGGTGGTAAAAGTACCTATATGCGCCAGACCGCGTTGATTGCGCTGATGGCGTATATTGGCAGTTACGTACCGGCACAAAAAGTCGAGATTGGACCGATCGATCGCATATTCACCCGTGTTGGCGCAGCGGATGATCTGGCTTCCGGACGTTCAACCTTTATGGTGGAGATGACCGAAACCGCTAATATTCTGCATAACGCCACCGAGTACAGTCTGGTGTTGATGGATGAGATTGGGCGCGGGACGTCCACTTACGATGGCCTGTCGCTGGCGTGGGCGTGCGCGGAAAATCTGGCGAATAAGATTAAAGCGTTGACGTTGTTTGCCACCCACTATTTCGAGCTGACCCAGTTACCGGAAAAAATGGAAGGCGTCGCCAACGTGCATCTCGATGCACTGGAGCACGGCGACACCATTGCCTTTATGCATAGCGTGCAGGATGGCGCGGCGAGTAAGAGCTACGGTCTGGCGGTTGCTGCGCTGGCAGGTGTACCGAAAGAGGTGATCAAACGTGCGCGACAGAAACTGCGTGAGCTGGAAAGCATTTCGCCGAATGCTGCCGCTACACAGGTAGATGGTACGCAAATGTCGCTACTTTCTGTGCCGGAAGAAACCTCGCCAGCGGTCGAAGCACTGGAAAATCTCGATCCAGATTCTCTGACTCCGCGTCAGGCGCTGGAGTGGATTTATCGGTTGAAGAGTCTGGTGTAAAAATAATTCCCGATAGCCTTTTACTATCGGGAATATTAACGACAACTGACGAATCTAATAAAAATACCCTGTATAATAGTAGAGATTATTTTACAGGGTAAATCATGCCATCAACACGCTATCAAAAAATTGATGCTCATCACTACCGCCATATATGGGCTGTTGGTGATATTCATGGTGACTATCAATTATTACAATCCCGTTTGCATGAATTATCTTTTTGTCACGAAACAGACTTACTTATTTCCACAGGCGATAATATTGATCGTGGGTCGGAGAGTCTTAACGTGCTACGCCTGTTAAACCAACCCTGGTTTACCTCCGTGAAAGGCAACCACGAAGCGATGGCGCTTGATGCATTCGCAACCGGTGATGGCAATATGTGGTTAGCCAGCGGCGGCGGCTGGTTTTTTGATTTAAATGATTCAGAGCAAAAAGAAGCAATAGATCTGTTGCTGAGATTTCATCATCTCCCGCATATTATCGAATTGAGTAACGATATTATAAAATATGTCATCGCACATGCAGATTATCCGGGTAATGAATATCAATTTGGCAAAGAAATCGCGGAAAGCGAATTACTCTGGCCTGTTGAACGCGAGCAGAAGTCGCTTAATGGCGAGTTACAAAAAATAAACGGTGCTGATTATTTTATATTTGGACATATGATGTTTGATAACATTCAGACATTCGCTAACCAGATTTATATTGATACCGGATCGCCGAAAAGCGGACGGTTATCGTTTTATAAAATTAAATAGTTAATCCAGTCAGGATAAGGATCAGCTCTGGTTCAGATCCGCTATTGCCAATATCGGTCATGAATTTCTTCATAAAGACATCGGGGTTCGCACACCAGTTTACTGTCAGAAGTCGGCGTCACCATCAACGCTATTCAGGACGGATGATACAAAAGAAAAAGGCCAGCCTCACTTGAGACTGGCCTTTCTGACAGATGCTTGCTTATTCGCGGAACAGCGCCTCGATATTCAGCCCCTGAGTCTGCAAAATCTCACGCAGACGGCGCAGGCCTTCAACCTGAATCTGGCGAACACGTTCACGAGTGAGGCCAATTTCACGACCTACATCTTCCAGTGTTGCCGCTTCGTACCCCAGCAAACCGAATCGACGTGCCAGCACTTCACGCTGTTTGGCGTTCAGCTCGAACAGCCATTTGACGATGCTCTGTTTCATATCGTCATCTTGCGTGGTGTCTTCCGGACCGTTCTCTTTTTCATCGGCCAGAATGTCCAGCAACGCTTTTTCGGAATCACCACCCAGAGGGGTGTCTACCGAGGTAATGCGCTCGTTAAGACGAAGCATACGGCTGACGTCATCAACTGGCTTATCCAGTTGCTCTGCGATCTCTTCCGCACTCGGTTCGTGATCCAGCTTATGGGACAACTCACGTGCGGTTCGCAGGTAAACGTTCAGCTCCTTTACGATGTGAATCGGCAAACGAATAGTACGGGTTTGGTTCATAATCGCCCGTTCGATCGTCTGACGAATCCACCATGTTGCGTATGTTGAGAAGCGGAAACCACGTTCCGGGTCAAACTTCTCAACCGCGCGGATCAGCCCCAGGTTGCCCTCTTCGATAAGATCCAGCAAAGCCAGACCACGATTGCCATAACGGCGGGCAATTTTTACCACCAGACGTAAGTTACTCTCAATCATCCGGCGGCGGGAGGCAACATCTCCACGCAGTGCGCGACGCGCAAAATAAACTTCTTCTTCGGCCGTTAACAGTGGCGAATAACCAATCTCACCAAGGTAAAGCTGAGTCGCGTCCAACACACGCTGTGTGGCACCCTGCGATAACAGTTCCTCTTCGGCCAAATCGTTATCACTGGGTTCCTCTTCTACTAAGGCCTTTTCGTCAAAAACCTCAACTCCGTTCTCATCAAATTCCGCATCTTCATTTAAATCATGAACTTTCAGCGTATTCTGACTCATAAGGTGGCTCCTACCCGTGATCCCTTGACGGAACGCTCAAGCAACAGCCTGGTTCCGCCGAATTATCGCTGCGGTAAATAACGCAGCGGGTTTACGGATTTCCCCTTGTAACGAATTTCAAAATGCAATCGTGTTGAACTGGTTCCGGTGCTACCCATGGTTGCTATTTTTTGCCCCGCCTTCACTTCTTGTTGTTCCCGGACCAGCATTGTGTCGTTATGGGCGTAGGCACTCAGGTAATCATCATTATGTTTGATGATAATCAGATTACCGTAACCGCGCAGCGCATTACCGGCATAAACAACGCGGCCATCTGCGGTCGCGGTAATTGCCTGTCCTTTGCTACCTGCGATATCAATCCCCTTGTTGCCCCCCTCAGAAGCGCCAAAGGTTTCAATCAATTTGCCCTCAGTTGGCCAGCGCCAGGTGGAGATAGGCGTACTGGTTGATGTACTGCTGACAGTCGGCTCGGTTGTGCTTGCTGTTGGCACCGTTACAGGCGCTGTGACCGTGGTCGCAGTTGGCTTGTTGTTCGGCAACATTTTGTTAGCACTCTGTTCACCCGAAGACTCAGAATACGTAATTGTCGGTTTCGACGCAACAGCAACGGTGGAATTTTGTGCAGGCTTGATCACAACTCCTTGCTCTGCTGCATCCGCCTGGGTAATAGCATTTCCGCCAGTGATTGGCGTACCGGAGGCGTTGCCAACCTGTAAGGTCTGACCGACGTTCAACGCGTATGGTGCCTGAATATTATTGCGTTGGGCGAGATCGCGGAAATCGTTGCCAGTGATCCAGGCAATATAGAAAAGTGTGTCGCCTTTTTTCACGGTATAGGTACTACCGCTATAACTGCCTTTCGGAATATTCCCGTACTGACGGTTGTAGACGATACGCCCATTTTCCATTTGCACCGGTTGCTGAGCGACAGGCTGTACCGGCTGGATTTGTGGTTGTTGCGTAGATTGAATTTGTGGCTGCTGTACCGGCTGAATTTGCGGTTGCTGCGCTGTAGATGTCGTTCCCATTTTCGGCGGCGGCGTAATCAACATACCTGAATTGGTATTTGCCGGCGCATTGCCATTAACGGAACTAACTGGTGCCGGTGGATTCGATGTGTCAGAACAGCCAGCCAGCCATAGCGAAACCAGTGACAAAGCCGCAATACGGCGAACGGTGAATTTTGGGCTTCCCGCGCTCATTTATCCCCCAGGAAAAATTGATTAATAACCAGTGACATAATTACCGTGCAAGGCACCCTACTGAACACTGGAAAAGATGTTCACGATACGCTGACTTGCTGCAAAATAACCAGGAAAATTCCAGGTATTCTCTCGCACTTTAAGCCAGCTCCCCCTTCACTAAAGGGACAAAGCGCACGGCCTCTACGGTATCGATAATAAATTCGCCCCCACGGCGACGCACCCGTTTCAAATACTGGTGCTCTTCCCCGACCGGCAAGACGAGAATCCCGCCTTCATCCAGTTGCGTCATTAGCGCAGTAGGAATTTCAGGCGGTGCTGCCGTTACAATGATAGCGTCAAACGGCGCACGTGCTTGCCAACCTTGCCATCCATCGCCGTGACGGGTTGAAACATTATGTAAATCAAGATTTTTCAGGCGACGACGCGCCTGCCACTGCAAGCTTTTAATCCGTTCGACCGAACATACATGCTGGACAAGATGCGCCAGGATTGCCGTTTGATATCCCGAACCGGTGCCGATTTCCAGCACCCGCGACTGCGGCGTCAGTTCAAGTAATTCGGTCATTCGCGCCACCATATACGGCTGCGAAATTGTCTGCCCCTGACCTATCGGCAACGCGATATTGTCCCAGGCCTTTTGTTCAAACGCTTCATCAATGAATTTTTCACGCGGCACGGCGGCGAGTGCATTCAGCACCTGCTCATCCTGAATACCTTGCGCACGTAACTGATCCAGAAGTGCTTGTACGCGTCTGCTTACCATTGCGTGCCAACTCCCACGCTGTTTAACCAGTCTGAAACCACATCTTGCGCGCTATGCGCAGTTAAATCCACATGCAGCGGCGTGATGGAGACATATCCCTCATCTACCGCAGCAAAATCGGTTCCCGGACCAGCATCGCACTTACCGCCCGGTGGGCCAATCCAGTACAGCGTATTGCCGCGTGGATCTTGCTGCGGGATCACCTGATCTGCCGGATGTCGTGTACCGCAGCGCGTCACGCGAATACCTTTGATTTGATCCAATGGTAAATCCGGTACATTAATATTGAGAATGCGCCCGGTGCGCAGCGGCTCTTTACACAGTGCGCGCAAAATGGAACAAGTTACCGCCGCAGCAGTGTCATAATGTTTATGCCCGTCAAGCGAAACAGCCAGCGCCGGAAAACCTAAATGACGGCCTTCCATCGCGGCAGCCACCGTACCAGAATAGATCACATCATCCCCCAAATTGGGGCCAGCGTTAATGCCCGAAACCACAATATCCGGACGTGGACGCATCAGTGCGTTCACGCCAAGATAGACGCAGTCGGTCGGGGTGCCCATTTGCACAGCGATATCACCATTTTCAAAGGTAAACGTACGCAGGGAGGATTCCAGCGTCAGGGAATTTGAAGCGCCGCTGCGGTTACGATCCGGGGCGACCACCTGAACATCAGCAAACTCACGCAAGGCTTTCGCCAGCGTTTGTATACCGGGTGCATGTACCCCGTCATCATTACTCAGCAATATGCGCATAATCACCTGTTGTGTTGATAAGTTCCCTGACAACGCTGGTCGCAAAACTTCCCGCCGGAAGCCAGAAACGGATTTCTACGGTGACGTCATCCCACCAGTTCCAGCTTAATTGTTGCGGATATAACAGCATCGCTCTGCGCGCGGCTTCAACTTTTTCGCGCACCAGTAATGCTTGCAATTCAGTTTCTTCGGCCACGGCTGCTTGTTCGAATGCCAGCGCCTCACGTTGGGTTCCCCACTCGCCGCTACCGGGCAAAGCTGCGGTAATCATCAGCTCTTTATCGTTGACGCGACGCTGTAATTCCGCCAGTTCTTCGTTAGTTGCAACAAACCAACTGCCGCGCCCGGCTAATTGTAGCGCATCGCCGTCAACAACTTGATTAACTTCTGCTTTTTTGAGGCGCTCAGCAACAATCTGATTAAACATCGCGCTACGTGCTGCCGACAACCAAAAACTGCGTTTATTGCGATCGCGTACCGGAGTATTGGTTTGCGCCCAGCGCAGCGCGCCCTGCAGGTTACTACCGCCAATACCGAAACGCTGCGCGCCAAAGTAGTTCGGTACACCTTTCACGCAAATATCGATCAGTCGCTGTTCAACGTCATCGCGATTGCTCACTTCTCTCAGCACCAGGGTAAAGGCGTTGCCTTTCAGCGCCCCTAAACGCAGTTTACGCTTGTGGCGCGCATACTCCAGCACCTGGCAACCTTCCAGTTGAAAGGCGCTCAGATCGGGCATCTCTTTGCCCGGAACGCGAGCGCATAACCACTGTTCCGTCACTGCATGTTTGTCTTTCTGCCCGGCGAAGCTGACTTCACGCGCATGGATTTTCAGGAATTTCGCCAGCGCGTCAGCCACAAAACGGGTATTGCAGCCGTTTTTAAGAATGCGCACCAGAATATGCTCACCTTCACCATCAGGCTCAAAGCCTAAATCTTCCACCACCACAAAATCTTCCGGGTTCGCTTTCAGCAACCCGGTTCCCTGCGGTTTACCGTGGAGGTAAGTGAGATTATCAAACTCAATCATTTTGTTGCCTTAATGAGTAGCGCCACCGCTTCACAGGCAATCCCTTCCCCACGGCCGGTAAATCCGAGTTTTTCCGTAGTAGTGGCTTTCACGTTAACATCATCCATATGGCAGCCGAGATCTTCAGCAATAAACACGCGCATTTGTGGAATGTGCGGCAGCATTTTCGGTGCCTGAGCGATGATAGTGACATCGACGTTTCCGAGGGTATACCCCTTCGCCTGAATGCGTCGCCAGGCTTCACGCAGCAGCTCGCGGCTGTCTGCTCCTTTAAATGCCGGATCGGTATCCGGGAACAGCTTGCCGATATCCCCCAGCGCCGCTGCACCAAGCAATGCATCGGTAAGCGCATGGAGCGCCACGTCGCCATCAGAATGCGCCAGCAGCCCTTTTTCGTAAGGAATGCGCACGCCACCAATGATAATTGGGCCTTCGCCGCCAAAGGCATGTACGTCAAAACCGTGTCCAATTCGCATTATGTATTCTCCTGATGGATGGTTCGGGTGAGGTAAAATTCGGCAAGCGCCAAATCTTCCGGGCGCGTGACTTTAATGTTATCCGCACGGCCTTCGACCAGCTGTGGATGAAAACCGCAGTATTCCAGCGCCGAGGCTTCATCGGTAATGGTAGCGCCTTCATTTAAAGCACGCGTCAGGCAGTCATGTAACAGCTCACGAGGGAAAAATTGCGGCGTCAGCGCGTGCCATAAACCGTTGCGATCAACGGTATGAGCAATCGCATGTTTGCCCGGTTCGGCGCGTTTCATGGTATCGCGCACCGGCGCAGCGAGAATCCCCCCCGTGCGGCTGGTTTCGCTCAGAGTTAACAGACGCGCAAGGTCATCCTGATGCAGACAAGGGCGTGCGGCGTCATGCACCAACACCCACTGCGCGTCACCTGCGGCTTTCAGACCCGCCAGCACGGAATTAGCACGCTCTTCGCCACCGTCAACAACGGTGATTTGCGGATGATTTGCCAGAGGAAGTTGTGCAAAACGACTATCGCCAGGGCTTATAGCAATGACGACACGCGACACCCGGGGATGCGCCAGCAGCGCATGTACCGAGTGTTCAAGAATGGTTTGATTACCGATAGAGAGATATTGCTTAGGACATTCCGTTTGCATTCGGCGGCCAAATCCGGCCGCCGGAACCACGGCGCAAACATCCAAATGAGTGGTTGCCATGTTAATTCCTGGGCTGATTTATCGATTGTTTTGCCCCGCAGACTGTGCGCGTTTCGACGCGTCAGGCACCAGACGATAAAAAGTTTCGCCCGGCCTGGTCATGCTGAGTTCATTACGCGCTCGCTCTTCGAGCGCCTCCTGACCGCCATTGAGATCGTCAATTTCGGCAAAAAGCTGATCGTTTCGCGCTTTAAGTTTTGCGTTTGTAGCTTGCTGTGCCGCCACATCATTATTGACGCGGGTATAGTCATGTATACCGTTCTTACCGAACCACAGCGAATACTGTAGCCAGACCAGAATAGCCAGCAACAGCAGCGTTAGTTTACCCATCCTGCCCCCTGAAAAACGGCATCTTCATCCCATGCATCCGAAGACGACTCTACATCCTCTGTTGGGGATACCGCGACAACGCGGGCAAATGTACCACATTTGTCCATTGTTACGTATACCCAGGGCGTGCAGAACATAATCTCATTATTGGTTACGGTTTGAATTATGAACAGAGTAGACGGGAAAGAACAAATTAGCCCAGCAACCACATAAACAGAGCACCAAACATAATGCCGACAGTCACCAGGGTGAAAACAATACTGTAGCGTAGCTTTCCGTCCATCAATGAATGCAGCGCAATACCCACCACCACCGCGACGGGCATCAGCGCCAGAAAGAAAGGCCAGGTATAGATAAAGAAGAACAGCGTGTTAGAGCCATAAATCAACATCGGTATCGCCAGCGCACACAGCCAGGAGACAAAACCGACCACAGCACCTGGCAGCGACCATGTGGTTTCTTCATCCTCAGTAAGGCTTTCACTATTTGTTAGTGTAATGTTATGGCTATTACGCATATCTGATCCTGTTACTTTGACGAACCGGGCATGGAAACCCGGTGGTGTCTCAGGATCTGATAATATCGTTCTGTCTCAGTAGATCTAATAATTGCTGAACCAAATTTGTTACTAATTGTTCACCATTGAGATGAATTTCTGCCGATTCAGGCGCTTCGTAAACGGAGTCTATTCCGGTAAAGTTACGCAGTTCACCGGCGCGCGCTTTTTTATACAAGCCTTTTGGATCGCGAGCTTCGCAAATCGCCAGCGGCGTATCGACAAACACTTCGATAAATCGCCCTTCTCCTACACGTTCACGAACCATCTGGCGCTCAGTGCGATGTGGGGAAATAAATGCAGTCAGCACCACCAGTCCGGCTTCAACCATTAAATTTGCTACTTCACCGACGCGGCGGATATTTTCTTTACGATCGGCATCGCTAAAACCGAGATCGCTGCATAAACCGTGGCGAACGTTGTCGCCGTCCAGCAAATACGTACTGACACCAAGTTTATGTAACGCCTCCTCCAGCGCCCCGGCAACTGTCGATTTCCCTGAACCAGAGAGGCCGGTAAACCACAGCACAACACCACGATGACCGTGGTGTTGCTCGCGTTGTTGCACAGTGACCGGATGGCTATGCCAGACGACGTTTTCGTCATGCAGCGCCATTATTTATCTCCCAGCAAATCGCGCGCGCCCCAGTGAGGGAAATGGCGGCGCACTAACGCATTCAGTTCCAGCTCGAACTCGCTAAATTCCGACGGCGCAACGGCGGCCTCGTTTTTCGGCTCATGCACCATACCGGCACCCACGGTCACGTTGCTCAGGCGATCGATAAAAATCAGCCCGCCGGTAACCGGGTTTTGCTGATAACGATCTAACACCAACGGCTCATCAAAGGTGAGATCCACCAGGCCAATGCCGTTCAGCGGCAGGTTTTCAACTTCATGTTGATTAAGGTTATTAATATCAACCTGATAGCGAATGCCATCAACACGGGCTCGCGTCTTCTTCCCGGCAATTTTGATGTCGTAACTTTGGCCTGGGGAAAGCGGTTGTTCCGCCATCCATACCACATCCACCGACGCGCTCTGCACTGCCGGTAACGCTTCGTCTGCCGCCAGCAGCAGATCGCCACGGCTGATGTCGATCTCATCCGTCAGCACCAGAGTGATCGCTTCTCCGGCAAAGGCATCTTCGCGATCGCCATCAAAAGTAACGATCCGCGCAATGTTTGACTCCACGCCAGAGGGGAGCACTTTGACACGTTGCCCGACTTTCACGCTGCCAGAGGCCAGCGTTCCGGCGTAGCCACGAAAATCAAGATTCGGGCGGTTAACGTACTGCACCGGGAAGCGCATTGGCTGGGCATCCACCACTCGTTGGATCTCTACGGTTTCCAGCATTTCGAGCAGTGTCGGACCGCTGTACCACGGCATACTTTCACTTTGCGAAGCCACATTATCGCCTTCCAGCGCGGAGAGTGGCACAAAGCGGATATCCAGATTGCCCGGTAATTGTTCCGCGAAAGTCAGGTAGTCTTCACGAATGCGGGTGAACGTCTCTTCGCTGTAATCCACCAGATCCATTTTGTTGATCGCCACGACCAGATGTTTGATCCCCAACAGCGTGGAGATAAAACTGTGGCGTCGGGTTTGATCGAGCACGCCTTTACGGGCATCGATCAGCAAGATCGCCAGCTCACATGTTGACGCGCCGGTCGCCATATTGCGGGTATACTGTTCGTGCCCAGGAGTGTCGGCGATAATAAATTTACGCTTCTCGGTAGAAAAATAGCGGTATGCCACATCAATGGTGATGCCCTGCTCGCGCTCAGCTTGCAGACCATCCACCAGCAATGCCAGATCCAGTTTTTCGCCCTGGGTGCCGTGACGCTTACTGTCGTTATGCAGTGATGAGAGCTGATCTTCATAGATTTGGCGGGTATCGTGCAGCAGGCGACCAATCAGGGTACTTTTGCCGTCATCGACGCTGCCGCAGGTCAGAAAACGCAGCAGGCTTTTATGCTGTTGCGCGATCATCCAGGCTTCGACGCCACCTTCATTGGCGATTTGTTGTGCAAGTGCGGTGTTCATCTTAAAAATACCCCTGACGTTTTTTCAGCTCCATAGACCCTGCCTGGTCGCGGTCAATCACGCGGCCCTGACGTTCACTGGTGGTGGAAACCAGCATCTCTTCGATGATCTCCGGCAGTGTTTGCGCATTTGACTCCACCGCGCCGGTCAGCGGCCAGCAGCCCAGCGTGCGGAAACGCACCATCCGTTTTTTAATCACTTCGCCGGGTTGCAGGTCGATACGGTTGTCATCAATCATCATCAACATACCGTCGCGTTCCAGAACCGGACGTTCAGCGGCGAGATACAGCGGAACAATGTCGATATTTTCCAGCCAGATGTACTGCCAGATATCCTGTTCGGTCCAGTTGGAAAGCGGGAAGACGCGGATACTTTCGCCTTTGTTAATTTGCCCGTTGTAGTTGTGCCACAGCTCCGGGCGCTGATTTTTTGGATCCCAACGATGAAAGCGGTCACGGAAAGAGTAGATACGCTCTTTAGCGCGGGATTTTTCTTCGTCACGGCGTGCACCACCGAAGGCGGCATCAAAACCGTATTTGTTCAGTGCCTGCTTCAGACCTTCAGTTTTCATGATGTCGGTAT
This sequence comes from Escherichia sp. KTE114, assembly GCF_000407765.1. NCBI lineage: Bacteria > Pseudomonadati > Pseudomonadota > Gammaproteobacteria > Enterobacterales > Enterobacteriaceae > Escherichia > Escherichia sp. KTE114. The sequence goes on from NZ_KE136626.1 coordinate 125,716, forward strand.
GTTTGGCGCTGCCGTGCACGAATGGATTAATCCCCATTGCCACGCCTTCCGGATTTTTATGCACCAGCAACTCGCAGCCGTAGGCTTTAGCCGTGCGATCGCGGAACTCATACATCTCGCGGAATTTCCAGCCAGTATCAACATGCAGCAATGGGAAAGGCAGCGTACCTGGATAAAACGCCTTGCGCGCCAGATGCAGCATGACGCTGGAATCTTTACCGATAGAGTAGAGCATCACCGGATTTGAGAATTCTGCAGCCACCTCGCGAATAATGTGGATGCTTTCCGCCTCCAGTTGCCGCAGGTGAGTAAGTCGTTTTTGATCCATAACCGTTCCTTTGCAATACCGCTATTTTCTTGCCATCAGATGTTTCGACTATAGGGAGCGTAAGAGAACGAATGAAATTACCAATTAGAATGAGTAGTTCCTTAACGGAATAACGATTTGGCAAAGCTAATATCAAAAAGTGCTTAAGGCTCCGGATTTCGGGCATTTAGGAAGATTTGAAATTGTTTTAGCGCAGCGGCAGTTTCATACTATGGCGGTAAAAAATTTGCATGGTATTTAAGGACTCACTATGTTTTCCGCATTGCGCCACCGTACCGCTGCCCTGGCGCTCGGCGTATGCTTTATTCTCCCCGTACACGCATCGTCACCTAAACCTGGTGATTTTGCCAATACACAGGCGCGACATATTGCCACTTTCTTTCCGGGACGCATGACCGGAACACCCGCAGAAATGTTATCTGCCGATTATATTCGCCAACAGTTTCAGCAAATGGGTTATCGCAGTGATATTCGGACATTTAATAGCCGATATATTTATACCGCCCGCGATAATCGCAAGAACTGGCATAACGTGACGGGAAGTACGGTGATTGCCGCCCATGAAGGCAAAGCGCCGCAGCAGATCATTATTATGGCACATCTGGATACCTACGCCCCGCAGAGCGATGCTGACGCCGATGCCAATCTCGGCGGGCTGACATTACAAGGAATGGATGATAACGCCGCAGGTTTAGGTGTCATGCTGGAACTGGCAGAACGCCTGAAAAATACGCCTACCGAGTATGGTATTCGATTTGTGGCGACCAGTGGCGAAGAGGAAGGGAAATTAGGCGCTGAGAATTTACTCAAGCGGATGAGTGACACCGAAAAGAAAAATACGCTGCTGGTGATTAATCTCGATAACTTAATTGTCGGCGATAAATTGTATTTCAACAGTGGCGTAAAAACCCCTGAAGCAGTAAGGAAATTAACGCGCGACAGGGCACTGGCAATTGCCCGTAGTCATGGAATTGCCGCCACGACCAATCCGGGTCTAAATAAAAATTATCCCAAAGGCACCGGATGTTGTAATGACGCCGAAGTTTTCGACAAAGCCGGTATTGCCGTACTTTCGGTGGAAGCGACAAACTGGAATCTGGGAAATAAAGACGGTTATCAGCAACGCGCAAAAACAGCCGCATTCCCTGAGGGAACCAGCTGGCATGATGTAAGACTGGATAATCAACAGCATATTGATAAGGCACTTCCTGGAAGAATAGAACGCCGCTGCCGTGATGTTATGCGGATAATGCTACCGCTGGTGAAGGAGCTGGCGAAGGCGTCTTGATGGGTTTTAACTGATTATTCCTGTGCCTGCAGGAAATCAATGCCACCTGAAACAGAGTAAAAAAGGGTGCAGGAGACCAAACCATCACAATCCAATACGCGGGGTTTTACCCCCGCGTGGTGGCTACTTCTTCGATTCGTAAGCGAGAACTGCCTTAAACTCCATACCACGTTCTCTGATACTCAACTCACACAACGAGTCGCCTACCATCAGCGTGAATCCCAATACTGTAAAACACAGTACTATGATTGCCACAAGGGCATATTTTGTCAGCATGTCTTGCCTCCCTGCAAAGAAGAGACTAACATCCGAATTGCTTAGGTTCGAACGCTGGCCTCAGGTTGATAGAAATATCGCCTGGGGCTTTTGTCCATCTGGAACCTCGCGAATGCTTAACGCCAGACAGCCTCAAGCACCCGACACCATTCTATACCTGTTGATTCTCCCTGCGACGTTCACGTTTAAATGCCGGAATGCTGCTCGCAAAATAAAAACGCCCCATCATTTCTGACAGAGGCGTTTAATTTATCCGGATAACGTTTACCCTTCGTGTAATCCACATTCCCTTTTTAAGCCAAAGAAACGCGTTTCTTCTTCCGCCATTCCGGGTTCCCATTTACGGGTTGTATGAGTATCACCGACCGATAAATATCCTTCGTCCCATAATGGGTGATATTTCAGGCCATGTTTTTGCAGATACTGATAAATAGTTCGGTTATCCCAGTCTATAATCGGCAGCACTTTAAATACGCCACGCTGGATAGCCAGCACCGGTAAATTGGCGCGGCTGCCAGATTGTTCACGGCGTAATCCTGCAAACCAGGTTTGCGCATTCAGCTCTTTCAGCGCCCGGTTCATGGGTTCGACTTTGTTGATCTCATTGTATTTTTCAATGCCATCAACACCCTGCTCCCACAGTTTACCGTAGCGCGCTTCCTGCCAGGCGGCGCTTTCTTTTGCCCTGTAGACCTTCAGGTTCAGTTTGAGTTTGTCCGTTAACTCATCAATAAAGCGGTAGGTTTCCGGGAACAGATAACCAGTATCGGTGAGGATCACCGGAATATCCGGGCGAATCTGGTTCACCAGATGCAGGCTCACCGCTGCCTGAATGCCGAAACTGGAAGAGAGCACATATTCACCGGGCAGATTTTCCAGCGCCCAGGCAACGCGGCCTTCAGCGTCCAGTTTTTCCAGTTGGGCGTTAGTTTCCGCCAGCGCCAGAATACGCTCTACCTTCGGCAGGTCATTCAGGGCGTTTAGATCGAGTCTGGACATAATTACCTCTGCACTTTTCCCCTCACCCTACCCCTCTCCCAAAAGGAGAGGGAATAGTCAGGAGATGCGTTAATCCCACAAATCACGCGCCGGATCGAGCACCGGGCGAATGATGCCCGCACGCACCGTAAAGTCGCCGAAGCCTTCACCCGCTTCGCGCTCTTTCGCCCAGCGCCCTATCAGTTCATCAAGCGACGCCAGGATATCCGGCTCGGTGATGTTTTCTTTATACATCCGTGGGATACGTGTCCCAATGCGGTTGCCGCCAAGATGCAGGTTGTAGCGACCCGGCGCTTTACCCACCAGGCCCACTTCCGCCAGCATCGCGCGACCACAACCGTTCGGGCAGCCTGTTACACGCATCACGATATGCTCATCGCTGACGCCATGTTTCGCCATTAAATTATCGATGTTATCGATAAACGATGGCAGGAATCGTTCAGCTTCCGCCATCGCCAGTGGGCAGGTCGGGAAAGAGACACAGGCCATTGAGTTTTCACGCTGCGGCGTGACGGCATTCATCAACCCACTCTCTTTGGCGATCTTCTCAATCTTCGCTTTCTCACTTTCCGGTACACCGGCGATGATCAGATTCTGGTTCGCCGTAATGCGGAAATCGCCTTTGTGGATCTTCGCGATCTCCAGCAAGCCGGTTTTCAGCGGACGCCCCGGATAATCGAGAATACGACCATTTTCGATAAACAGCGTCAGGTGCCATTTGTCGTCAATACCTTTAATCCAGCCGATGCGATCGCCGCGTCCGGTGAACTCATACGGACGGATCGGTTCGAACTTGATCCCCGCACGACGTTCCACTTCCGCTTTAAACGTCTCGCCCCCCACACGTTCCAGCGTGTATTTGGTTTTGGCATTTTTACGATCGGTTCGATTACCCCAGTCACGCTGAGTCGTCACGACGGCTTCCGCCACCGCCAGCGTATGCTCCAGCGGCAGATAGCCAAACTCGCTCGCGGTGCGGGCGTAGGTTTTTTTGTTACCGTGTTCGATAGACAGCCCACCGCCCACCAGCAAATTGAAGCCTACCAGCTTGCCGTTTTCTGCTATTGCCACAAAGTTCATGTCATTGGCGTGCAGATCAATGTCGTTCTGCGGCGGAATAACAACCGTCGTTTTAAACTTACGCGGTAAATAGGTCTGACCGAGGATCGGTTCTTCATCAGTGGTGGCGACTTTCTCCTGATCGAGCCAAATCTCCGCATATGCACGAGTACGTGGCAGCAGATGTTCAGAAATTTTCTTCGCCCATTCATACGCTTCCGCGTGCAGCTGCGATTCAAACGGGTTCGAGGTGCAAAGCACGTTACGGTTCATGTCGTTGGCGGTTGCCAGCGCATCAAGCCCGACCGAGTGCAGCATCTGGTGTGCCGGCTTAACGTTCTTTTTCAGAATGCCGTGGAACTGGAACGTCTGGCGGTTGGTCAGACGAATGCTGCCGTAAATCGTGTTGTCTTCAGCAAATTTATCAATCGCCTGCCATTGTCTGGTGGTGATCACCCCACCAGGCAGACGGCAACGCAGCATCATCGCATGGCGCGGTTCCAGCTTCTGCTCGGCACGCTCAGCGCGGATATCGCGGTCATCCTGCTGATACATACCGTGGAAACGGATCAGCAGAAAGTTGTCGCCTTTAAAGCCGCCGGTCAGGCCGTCGTTTAAATCTTCAGCAATCGTGCCGCGCAGGTAGTTGCTCTCAAGCTTCATGCGCTCCGCGTCTGCCAGTTTACCTTCGACCACTAAAGGCCCTGGATGTTTTTCGCTCATTAGTAGACATCTCGCTGATAACGGCGCTCAACGCGCAGCTCACTTAAAAATTCATCCGCCGCTTCGGTGTCCATGCCACCAAATTCGGCAATCACTTCCAGAAGTGCCTGTTCAACGTCTTTCGCCATGCGATTGGCGTCGCCGCAGACATAAATGTGGGCACCGTCATTGATCCAGCGCCACAGCTCTGCGCCCTGTTCGCGCAGTTTGTCTTGTACGTAAATTTTTTCTTTTTGATCGCGCGACCAGGCGAGATCGATACGCGTCAGCACGCCTTCTTTGACGTAACGCTGCCATTCCACCTGATAGAGGAAATCTTCCGTAAAATGCGGATTACCAAAGAACAGCCAGTTTTTACCCGGCGCTTCGTCGGCGGCGCGCTGCTGCATAAAGGCGCGGAACGGCGCGATGCCCGTACCGGGGCCAATCATAATCACCGGAGTTTCGGGGTTAGCAGGCAAACGGAAGTTTTCGTTATGTTCGATAAAGACGCGGACTTCGCCCTCTTCTTCCACGCGATCGGCGAGGAAGCTGGAGGCACCACCCGCACGGGCGCGGCCTTCCACGTCATAACGCACAACACCGACGGTGACGTGCACTTCGCTCTCGACTTCCGCCTGCGATGAGGCGATGGAATACAGGCGCGGCGTCAGTGGGCGCAAAATACCGATGAATGCATCAGCGTCCAGTTGTGCCGGAGAGAAACGCAACATATCGACAATTGGCGTGGTTGCCGCGTAATGCTGCAACTTCGCTTTATCGCCCACCAGCGGCAGCAGCGTTTCACTGCGCGTTAAAGTGGCGTAGTTCTCAACAATATTCGCGGTGTTGACGGTCAGTTCGCAGTGCCACTGTAAGGCTTCTGCCAGCGGTAGCGTTTTGCCGTCAACGGTGACGGGTTCATCGCCTTTCAACCACAGCAGTTCAACAATCTCTTTTACCAGTGCTGGATCGTTCTGATACCAGACGCCCAGCGCGTCGCCCGGCTGATAGCGCAGGCCTGAATCACCTAAATCGATTTCGATATGGCGAACGTCTTTTTCAGAATTGCGTCCGGTAATTTTCTGGTTAACCGAAAGGCTCGCCACCAGCGGCGCCTCTTTGCTATACGGGCTGGTGTGAATTTCATTTACCGCGCCAGTAGCGACGGATTGCGAAGGTGCCGCAACAGGTGCGCGGGACTTCAGAACATCAACCACGCGGGCGCGCCATTCGCTGGCGGCTGCCTGATATTCAACGTCAGCATCAACACGGTCGAGCAGGCGTTCACCGCCCAGTTCCGCCAGCTTGCTGTCAAAATCTTTACCGGACTGGCAGAAAAACTCATAAGAGGTGTCACCAAGGCTAAACACGGCAAAAGCGGTATTTTCCAGCTTCGGCGCTTTTTTGGAGAACAGGAACTTATGCAGCGCGACGGCTTCTTCCGGCGGTTCCCCTTCCCCTTGTGTTGAAGTCACCACGATAAGCAGTTTTTCACTGGCGATTTGTTTGAATTTATAGTCGCCTGCGTTCACCAGCTTAACGTTCAGTTTTGCCGTTAATAAGTCGTCACGTAACGCTTCAGCTACCCGGCGAGCATTACCCGTTTGCGAAGCGGAGATGATAGTGATACCCGGCATTTCTGCGCCAGGCGCAGGTGTAGCTGCAAGTGTACCTGGCTGCTGGTTAAGTATTCCCCAGAAATAGCCGGATACCCACGCAAGCTGGGTAGGAGTCAAATCAGTAGTGGCTGCCTGGAGGCGAGCCAGTTGCTCCGGGTTCAGCGGAAGCAAAGCGGAAGGTGGGGCCTGTGTCGTCATTCGTCGTTATGTTCCAGTAAGCAAAGCTGTTTCTGCGCCCTGTCTGCGCCCATAAAACAAAAGAGAAGGTAAGGTTAACGGGGCGAACGGTGTGGATTAAAGACGGGATAGCGATAACTAATAACCAAATCGACTAACCTGTTTTAGCAATAGTCTTTAACAACAAAATAGATTTATTAACCCAATGAAAAATAAATAAATATTGAACATCATTAAGATAATTAGGCTATTTTGCGCAACAAACCCATTTTAGATAATGCGAAAAAACAGGCTTTCCGGTACTCTACGCCCGTTTTGTCGTCCTGTAGAGAAATTATGATGTCCACCACGTTATTTAAAGATTTCACCTTCGAAGCCGCTCACCGCTTACCACACGTCCCACAAGGGCATAAATGTGGTCGCCTTCACGGGCACTCTTTTATGGTGCGCCTGGAAATTACCGGGGAAGTCGATCCGCATACGGGCTGGATTATCGATTTCGCTGAACTGAAAGCGGCATTTAAACCAACCTATGATCGCCTCGATCACTATTATCTCAATGATATTCCTGGCCTGGAAAACCCGACCAGCGAGGTTTTAGCAAAATGGATTTGGGATCAGGTTAAACCGGTTGTTCCGCTGTTAAGTGCAGTTATGGTGAAAGAAACCTGCACCGCAGGTTGCATCTATCGCGGCGAATGATAAGAGTGTGTCGGCGGTCAATTTCCCTTAAGTAACGCTATGTTAGGGTGTTGCGCTCTGGATATGTGGGGCACGGCGTAACGCCATTAACGGCTGTGCAAGTTTGGGGGCGGCGATTAATACAGCGGTAGGTCTGGGTCTGTATCCGGATTACGCAACGGCGATCGACAAAATGGTTCGCGTGAAAGATATCTTTATGCCTGTTGAGTGCAATGCCAAACGCTACGACGCGATGAATAAAGGTATTTTCAAAGACCTAACCAAACACACCGATGTGATTTTGAAAAAATCGTATGAAGTGATGCATGGTGAGCTGGGGAGTGCGGATTCGATCCAGAGCTGGTCGAATGCGTAAGTAAGGAAGACCGGGCGGGAAACTGCCCGGGCTGAACCCTACTGAAAGGTTTATCCCCGCTGACGCGGGGAACTCTGAGAATCATTAACGCGGGAAAGAGATTTCTCCGGTTTATCCCCGCTGACGCGGGGAACTCATTTCCAGCAGAATACGACTGGCCCAGCGTGGCGGTTTATCCCCGCTGACGCGGGGAACTCTCTAAACATAACCTATTATTAATTAATGATTTTTTAAGCCAGTCACAATCTACCAACTTTACAGGATCACACAAACAACACATCTACTATGTTAAAGAGCACTTAATCCATTGGCTGAAAAGGTAAATATTTAAAATAAATCTATAAAAACTAAAATCTACCAAACTTCACCGCAATAATTTTCACTCCAGCGAAAAATTAACGCCACAGAATTTGTAGAGAATGGCAATGATTAGTCCAGGATGGGCAAAATGGAGTAGTTTCAGAGGCGACAAAGAATATAAATGAGTGGAGTTATTTACAGGTTCCACTCATTTTCAACGCTTATAAATGTTTAATCAGGCAATATTCAAATATTTATGCGTTTGCATCGACAAACGCCAGTTCCGCGCAATGCAGGTTTCAATACACAAACGCGTGGCATCATCCTTCTGGCTAATCGGCTGAAGGGCAATTACTCGCGGTTTATCATCGGTCAGCGTCGCCAACAATTCATCCAGTGCTTCAATATCCCGTACGCGTCCAACAGGATGTTTAATTTCATTGGCTCGTTCCAGTGCCTGAGACAACACTTCATAGCCGCCACGCATATTTATTTTTGGCGACACGGTAACCCAGGTATTCGGTGTGCAACGCACTTCATGAGTGCCGCTGGTTTCGATCTGGCAGCTAAAACCATTCTTTTCGAGCAGGTCGGTCAATGGCAGCAAATCATGAATACAAGGCTCACCACCAGTAATCACCACGTGACGCGCGGTGTATCCCTGACGACCGATGACTGCGAGCAAGTCTTCACTGCTCGCTGCCCCCCACTTATCACTCTCTTTGGTTTTCGCCAAAATGCTGAAAAGAGAAACTTCCCGATCCTCAAGTTTTTCCCACGTGTGTTTGGTATCACACCAGGCACAGCCGACCGGGCATCCCTGTAAACGAATAAAAATGGCGGGGACGCCGGTAAAGTAACCCTCACCTTGCAGGGTCTGGAACATCTCGTTAATCGGGTACTGCATAGCATTCTCTGTAAAGTGGATAATTGTTAATTATTGCAGATCCTACCGCAATATTCATGCTTTATTAACATTCTGTTACATGCGGGTTTAAGATAAAAAGGTGAATCAGATCATTAAGGAAATAATGAAACGACGTATTATGTCCTGGGGAATTAAACTAAAGGGATTTAAACATGCTCAGAATATTCATCGTAATTATATTTATTTTCAATTTATCAGGTTGTGGATATAACGATATTCAAACTTATGACGAGCAGATTAATTCATCCTGGTCAGAAGTTCTGAATCAGTATCAACGTCGCGCCGACCTTATTCCTAATCTCGTCGCCAGTATTAAAGGTTATTCCAGCCATGAAAAAGAAGTGTTGGAAGCCGTAACATTGGCGCGTAGCCAGGCTAATCGCGCCAGCAGCGATCTTCAGCAAGCTCCGGGAGATGCGCAAAAATTACAAACCTGGCAGCAAGCTCAGTCGCAGCTGACACGTACACTCGGCCAGCTAACGATTATTAGTGAGCGTTATCCTGAATTAAAGGCTCAGGAACTCTATCAAAATTTGATGGTACAACTTGAAGGAAGTGAAAACCGAATTGCCGTTGCGCGAGGAAGATATATTAAAGCCATTGAACAATATAATGTTACCATCCGCAAATTCCCCGCTGTATTAACCGCAAAGGTAATGGATTACACACCGAAGAAAAATTATTTGCCAGATGATGTCGCCGCAGTAAGTAAAGCCCCAACAATAGATTTTAGCCAGAATACTCATGCTCATTAAGCGGAGAAGCCCTATGCGAAATTTTATCTTTCTTATGGCTTTCTTCTGTTCATCTGCGTTTGCCACGCAAATTCCAGTACCTGAAATACCCAAGTATGTAAATGATTTAACTGACACATTGACGAACAACGAAGTAAACACCCTGACCAACCAGATTAAAGCCCTGACGCAAAAAAATCAGGCGCAGCTGGTCGTGTTAGTGGTTGAAACAACAGGCGATGAAACCATCGAACAGTACGCAACGCGGGTATTCGATAGCTGGAAGCCAGGTGATAAAGACCGCGATGATGGCATTCTGCTGTTAGTCGCCTGGCAGGATCATACCGTGCGTATTGAAATCGGTTACGGGCTGGAAGGCGTTATTACGGATGCACAGTCCGGACAAATTATTCGCAACAGTATTATTCCAGCATTTAAAAATGGCGACCTGGCTGGCGGTTTGCAAGAGGGAATCAGCGATATTGAAAGTCGTCTGACAGAGGATAATTTAGCAACGATAACACCGACCGATCACCCTTTACCCTTTAGCGGTTGGTGGGCTTTGTTGGCCTGGGCGATAGTACTGACCTTTATTTCCGCCAGGGGATATATCAAAACGCTGGGATTGATTTGCTTCGCAGCTGTTGTACTGGCCTTTGTTTTACCTATTGCCGGTTTCATCGGAAGCTGGGGAGTGCTCGCAACATTACTCTGCTTCGCCACACCATTTCTGGCTGTCGCCATCGCCTTTACCCCTTTCGGCAGAAAAGTGCGTGATTCAATGCGTAAAGCCAACCAGCCATCACGTCATACCAGAAGCAATTCTAACTACAGAGATTCGTCGTCATCATCCTCTTCTTTCGACAATGACAATTTCAGCGGTGGCGGCGGTTCATCTGGTGGCGGTGGCGCTTCCGGGCGCTGGTAACGAAAGGAATTGCTATGCGTATTTTTATCCTGATTCTGGCGCTATTCGGTTTTCCTGTATTCGCTGAACAAGTGCCATATGTAACGGACTTGACCGGGACGTTAACGCCAGAAGAACAAATTGCTTTAACTCAACAATTACAGACTCTCGAGCAGCAAAACCACTTCCAGGTGGCTGTGTTGGTTGTGCCGACCACAGGGGGCAAAAACATTAAACTTGCAGCCTCGCAGAGCTACGGGGTATATCACTGGAAACCCGTTGGAGAGAAGCGGTACGGCGAAGGTATCTTAATTCTCGTCGTTTGGCCGGAAGGGCGGGCGTCAATGAAGATTGGACATGGACTGGAAGAAATGTTGCCACCAGAACAAGCTTCGCAAATTGTTCGTTACCGTATGCAATCAGAGTTTGAAAAAAACAATCTCTTCGCCGGGTTAACGCAGGGAGTTGAAGGCATAGCTCTGTTTACCCATACCAAAGCGAACCTTAGTCCACTGGATGCTTTAGCCAATCATCTGTTTGCTAATCCGCAACGCTCACTGCCATGTCTTGTCTGGACATTGCTGATGATCGCCATTATTGCCGCCGTCTGGCGCTTCATCGATAATCCCGGACCTGTAATATGGCTTATTTCACTGGCAACCCCCGTCGTTTGGTTTTGCTTCTTTCGTGATGATGTCATCATTCGGCGAATATCTTTCGTATGCATAAGTTTATTGTTTACTGCCAAATGCTGGCGGCGCCTGATGGTGTTTTTTCATATGAACCGCGCATTCTCCATGATGCTGGCACCAAAGAATAAAAACACCAAAGCAATAAAACAAAATACGCCTCTGCAACATCCTAAGTCAGGACGAAATTCATTGTTTGTCGTGCTGCTGATAATTGTTGTGGGATGGTGCCTGGTTTTCGCCAGTAATAAAGATATGGCATTGATATCAACAATTATCGGGCTGACTGATTATTTTATCGGGCCAATAACCATTGCTGGCATCGTTCTGCTGATCATTGTGGCTATATTTACTGGCAATCTTAAACTGGGTTCCAGTGCAAAAAATAACAAAAAAACGGGGAGTCGTGCTGCTCATTCTCGCTCTTCGTCGAGAAATTCTTTTCGTGGCGGGGGCGGATCTTCAGGAGGCGGCGGTTCATCCGGACGCAGGTGATCAATATGCGCTTAATCTTTTTTCTACTCATATTGTGGTGCGTTCCTGTGTTTGCCCAGCAAATTGCTGTACCGGAACTACACCAACAGGTGACCGATCTTACTGATACATTAAGTTCACCTGAGCAACAATCTCTGACACTGCAGTTACAGAAGATTGCACAGAATACGCGGGCGCAGGTCGCTATATTAGTGGTGCCATCCACTGGGGAAGATTCCATTGAACAATATGCAACACGCGTTTTTGATAGCTGGAAATTGGGCGATGCACAGCGTAACGATGGTATTTTACTCCTGGTCGCCTGGGAAGATCATACCGTCCGTATTGAAGTTGGCTATGGACTGGAGGGCGTTGTTACCGACCTGCAAGCGGCAAAGATTATCAGTGATATATTGATCCCCGCGTTCAAAAACGATGATCTTATGGGAGGGTTAACACTGGCCAGCGAAAATATCGGCGCGCTTCTGTTGAATGGTGAATTGCCAGAAAGCAGCGGAAATCATTACAGTATCAAAACTCCAATTCCATTATCGATTGCTGTCATTATTTTACTGGCTGTACTTTCGTATTTTATTATTTTTACCGATCCATCAAATCTACCGTGGATTGCCCTCACTGCCGCAATTTACGGGATGGTATTCCTCTATGTTGCCGAGCCAGGACCATGGACGAATTTAATCGTTGCCTGCGGTATGTTAACGCCTTTTGCGATCGTACCGCTGCTTATCTTCTGGCTTCTGGTGAATAAAAAGTTACGCGCCAAATACAAGAAGCTCGGTAAAGAAAGAGCTTCAAGAAAAGGTTCTTCTTCATCCTCTTCCGATGGAGGTTCAAGTGGCGGCGGATTTAGCGGAGGTGGCGGTTCTTCTGGCGGTGGCGGCGCGTCCGGCCGCTGGTAACTCAACCATAAAAAATGCCAGCCCGGAGGCTGGCATTTTTAAATCAGATAAAGTCAGACTTATGCCTGGCCTTTGATCTCTTTACGACCGTTGTACGGTGCTTTTTCGCCCAGAGCTTCTTCAATACGAATCAGCTGGTTGTATTTAGCAACACGGTCAGAACGGCTCATAGAACCGGTTTTGATCTGGCCTGCAGCAGTACCAACAGCCAGGTCAGCGATGGTAGCGTCTTCAGTTTCGCCAGAACGGTGAGAGATTACTGCAGTGTAGCCAGCGTCTTTCGCCATCTTGATTGCAGCCAGAGTTTCGGTCAGAGAACCGATCTGGTTGAATTTGATCAGGATGGAGTTAGCGATACCTTTTTCGATACCTTCTTTCAGGATCTTGGTGTTGGTTACGAACAGGTCGTCACCAACCAGCTGGATTTTGTCGCCCAGAACTTTGGTCTGGTATGCGAAACCGTCCCAGTCAGATTCGTCCAGACCGTCTTCGATAGAAACGATCGGGTACTGTTTGGTCAGTTCTTCCAGGAAGTGAGTAAATTCTTCAGAGGTGAACGCTTTGTTGCCTTCGCCAGCCAGAACGTATTTACCGTCTTTGTAGAATTCAGAAGCTGCGCAGTCCATCGCCAGAGTGATGTCTTTGCCCAGTTCATAACCAGCAGCTTTAACAGCTTCAGCGATTACAGCCAGAGCTTCAGCGTTGGAACCCAGGTTCGGCGCATAGCCACCTTCGTCACCAACAGCAGTGTTCATGCCTTTCGCTTTCAGAACTTTTGCCAGGTGATGGAAAACTTCAGAACCCATGCGGATGGCTTCTTTCACAGTTTTCGCGCCAACCGGCTGAATCATGAATTCCTGGATATCGACGTTGTTGTCAGCGTGCTCACCACCGTTGATGATGTTCATCATCGGAACCGGCATGGAGTATTTGCCCGGAGTACCGTTCAGTTCAGCAATGTGCTCGTACAGCGGCATACCTTTAGCAGCTGCAGCAGCTTTGGCGTTAGCCAGAGATACAGCCAGGATTGCGTTCGCGCCGAATTTGGATTTGTTTTCGGTGCCGTCCAGGTCGATCATGATCTTGTCAATGCCAGCCTGATCTTTGGCATCTTTGCCAATCAGCGCCTGAGCGATCGGGCCGTTAACCGCAGCAACAGCTTTGGTTACGCCTTTGCCCAGGAAACGGGATTTGTCGCCATCGCGCAGTTCCAGTGCTTCACGGGAACCAGTAGAAGCACCTGACGGAGCAGCTGCCATACCGACGAAACCACCCTCCAGGTGTACTTCGGCTTCAACAGTCGGGTTACCACGGGAGTCGATGATTTCACGACCGATGATTTTTACGATTTTGGACATTAGGGTTTCCTCAAGTCACTAGTTAAACTAAAACTCCAGACAAACAACGCGTACCCTGGGTACGCGTTGCCGTTCTAACTTTTTTACTTACTTCGCCTGACGTTTCTGGAACTCGCTGGCGGCTTTCACAAAGCCGGCAAACAGCGGGTGACCATCACGTGGAGTAGAAGTAAACTCCGGATGGAACTGACAAGCCACGAACCACGGGTGATTCGGAACTTCGATGATCTCGACCAACTGATCATCCCCGGAACGGCCCGCAACGCGCAGACCTGCATCTTCAATCTGTTTCAACAGCATGTTGTTGACTTCGTAACGGTGACGATGACGCTCAACAATTGTCGGCGCATTGTACAGCTGGCGAACCAGACTATCGTCAACCAACTGGCACTGCTGTGCGCCGAGACGCATGGTGCCACCGAGATCGCTCTTCTCGCTACGAACTTCAACGTTGCCGTTTTCATCGCGCCACTCGGTAATCAGCGCCACAACCGGGTACTTACAGTCTGGCACAAATTCCGTAGAGTTGGCGTTCTCCATGTTAGCAACATGGCGAGCGTAATCAATTAACGCCACCTGCATACCCAGGCAAATGCCCAGATAAGGAATATTGTTCTCACGCGCAAAGCGCGCGGTAGTAATCATGCCTTCTACGCCACGATAGCCGAAACCACCAGGTACGAGGATCGCGTCCAGACCTTTAAGGATTTCAACACCGCGCGTTTCAACATCTTGTGAATCGATCAGTTTAATGTTGACGCTGACACGATTTTTCAGCCCACCGTGTTTCAGTGCTTCAATCACGGATTTATAAGCGTCCGGCAGTTCAATGTACTTACCGACCATACCGATGGTAACTTCGCTCACCGGATTCGCTTCTTCAAAGATAACCTGTTCCCATTCGGACAGATCCGCTTCCGGGCAGTTCAAGCTGAATCGTTTACAAATATAATCGTCCAGCCCCTGAGATTTCAACAGGCCCGGAATTTTATAGATGGAATCGACGTCTTTCAGAGAAATAACCGCTTTTTCCGGAACATTACAGAACAATGCAATCTTCGCACGTTCGTTTGCCGGTACGGCGCGATCTGAACGACAAATCAGGATGTCAGGCTGGATACCGATAGAGAGCAGTTCTTTTACAGAGTGCTGAGTCGGTTTAGTTTTGACTTCACCAGACGCTGCCATGTACGGCACCAGCGTCAAGTGCATAAACAGAGTATGTTCGCGGCCAATTTCAACAGCCAACTGGCGAATCGCTTCGAGGAACGGCAGGGATTCAATATCACCTACAGTACCGCCGATTTCTACCAGAACCACGTCGTGGCCTTCGCCACCAGCAAGAACGCGTTCTTTGATAGCGTTAGTAATGTGCGGGATAACCTGTACGGTTGCGCCCAGATAGTCGCCACGGCGTTCTTTACGCAGAACGTCAGAGTAGATACGACCCGTGGTAAAGTTGTTACGGCGGCTCATTTTAGTACGAATGAAACGCTCGTAGTGCCCCAGGTCCAGGTCGGTTTCAGCGCCGTCTTCAGTAACGAACACTTCCCCGTGTTGGATTGGGCTCATAGTACCTGGATCGACGTTGATGTACGGATCCAGTTTCATGATGGTCACATTGAGGCCACGGGCTTCAAGAATGGCTGCGAGGGAGGCTGCGGCAATGCCTTTACCCAGAGAGGATACGACCCCGCCGGTCACAAAAATATAGTTCGTTGTCATGCTGAACCTGAGAAGTTAGGTTGAAAAGACGATGGAATAACCAGGACGGGAAAGCAGTATACCCGAACATGACCTGTGCCACAAACTTTCATTATCCCTCCTCTTCGCCAGCGCACTATTGAAATCAGGAGTGAGAAAATAGCCCCTTTGGGGTAAATGTTTTTGACGCAAATCAATCGCTTGTCATTTAAAAAATGACACAAATCGCGCTTGACCGCGTAATTCCCTTAGAGATCAATTTCCTGCCGTTTTACCTGTTGCCAGACTTCTTCCATTGTTTCGAGGTCAACACCTGTCATTTCCAGTCCACGCGCGGCAACAATACGCTCCACTTCGCGAAAACGACGCTCGAATTTTTCGTTCGCTTTTTGCAATGCAATTTCTGCTTTTGTCCCTAAATGGCGAGCCAGATTGACCGTGGCAAACAACAGGTCACCCATTTCCTCCTCCAGTTTAGCCTGGTCGACAACAGCCTGCCGCGCCTCGTACATCACCTCGTCGATCTCTTCATAAACTTTATCGACCACCGGGCCAAGCGTCGTCCAGTCAAAGCCAACGTTGGCGCAACGTTTCTGAATTTTTTGCGCACGCATTAAGGCCGGTAAACTACGAGGAATATCGTCCAGCGCCGAATGCTGCGCTTTCTGCGCGCGTTCTTCGGTTTTGATTTGCTCCCAACGGACGAGCACTTTACTGCTGTTTTCGGCAGAACTGTCAGCAAAAACATGTGGATGTCGACGCTCTAATTTATCGCTGATTGCAGCGCAAATATCATTAAAGTCAAAGCGCCCTTCTTCCTGAGCCATTTGCGCGTAAAACACCACCTGGAACAATAGATCGCCAAGTTCACCGCGCAGATCGTCAAAGTCTTCGCGGGCAATGGCATCCAGCACTTCGTAGGTTTCTTCAAGGGTATAAGGTGCAATAGAGGCGAAAGTCTGCTCTTTATCCCACGGGCAGCCGTTTTCCGGGTCGCGAAGACGCTGCATAATAGTGAGCAAACGGTCGATTTGATTCATTGGAATGTCCTGAAAATTGCGGGTCTGTCAGGTGTAATACCTTCGAGTAAAAGATATCGCTGGATACGGCTGACGCCATATCCAGCTATGTAAGATTAATTCCCGTGCAACCGACGCGCATCGATAACATCCGGCACCTGATTGAGTTTACCCAGCACGCGCCCCAGCACCTGCAAGTTGTAAATTTCAATGGTCATGTCGATGGTCGCCAGTTGCTGTTTGGTATCGCTACGGCTGGCAACGCCAAGCACGTTCACCTTCTCGTTGGCGAGAATGGTCGTGATATCACGTAACAACCCGCTACGATCATTCGCCAGCACACGAACCACCAGCGAATACCCGGCGGAGTAGCTCTCGCCCCATACAGCGTCAACAATGCGTTCCGGCGCATGGGAGCGCAGTTCCGCCAGTTGTTCACAATCGGCGCGGTGTACTGAAATACCACGTCCCTGGGTAATGAAGCCGACAATCTCATCACCAGGAATCGGCTGGCAGCAGCGCGCGATATGGTGCATCAGGTTGCCAACACCTTCGACAACCACGCGACCGTTATCTTTACTGCGGTTTTGCGGTGTGTAGCTTTTTTGCTGAAGCTGCTTCAGCGCGGCGGCGTCCTGCTCTTCGGCACTCGGCTTATTAAATTGCGATTGCAGGAAGTTGACCATCTGATTGAGACGGATATCCCCGCCACCAATCGCCGCCAGCAACTCGTCGACATCATTGAAGTTGTAACGCGGCAGCAGATGTTTTTCTGCTTCTTTCAGACTGATCCCCAGATGTTCCAGCTCGTCGTCAAGGATTTGCCGTCCTGCCAGAATGTTTTTGTCACGATCCTGTTTACGGAACCAGGCGTGAATTTTCGAACGCCCACGGCTGGTTGTGACGTAGCCGAGGTTTGGGTTTAACCAGTCACGGCTGGGGTTCGGCTGTTTCTGGGTGATAATTTCGATCTGGTCGCCCATCTGCAACTGGTAAGTGAACGGCACGATACGCCCGCCAATTTTTGCCCCGATGCAGCGGTGCCCGACATCACTGTGGATGTGGTACGCGAAGTCCAGCGGCGTTGAGCCCGCAGGTAAATCAACCACATCACCTTTCGGCGTAAAGACGTACACCCGGTCGTCAAAGACCTGGCTGCGTACTTCATCGAGCATTTCGCCGGAATCGGCCATCTCTTCCTGCCACGCAATCAGTTTACGCAGCCAGGCAATCCGGTCTTCATGTCCCGAACGCGCGCCGCCAGCAGCCGCGCCCTCTTTATATTTCCAGTGCGCAGCAACGCCCAACTCTGCATCTTCATGCATCTGTTTGGTGCGGATTTGGATCTCAACGGTTTTGCCGCCCGGCCCAAGCACCACGGTATGAATAGACTGGTAGCCGTTTGGTTTCGGGTTAGCGACGTAATCGTCGAACTCATCCGGCAGGTGGCGATAGTGAGTGTGCACTATCCCCAGTGCGGCGTAGCAGTCCTGTAAACGCTCGGCGACGATACGTACTGCACGGACATCAAACAGCTCGTCAAAGGCAAGGTTCTTTTTCTGCATTTTGCGCCAGATGCTGTAGATGTGTTTCGGGCGGCCATACACTTCAGCTTTAACGCCTTCAGCTTTCATCTCTGCACGCAGATGACCGACAAACTCTTCAATGTAGTGTTCGCGGTCGAGACGGCGCTCATGCAGCAGTTTTGCAATGCGTTTGTATTCGGTCGGGTGGAGATAACGGAAGCAGTAATCTTCCAGTTCCCATTTCAGTTGCCCGATCCCGAGACGGTTCGCCAGCGGCGCATAGATATTGGTGCACTCTTTTGCTGCCAGTACGCGTTCATCTTCCGGCGCGTCTTTCACTTCGCGCAGATGAGCAATACGCTCAGCCAGTTTGATGACCACACAGCGAAAATCATCGACCATCGCCAATAACATCCGGCGAACGTTATCGACCTGTTCAGAGGAAACAGAATCGGTGTGCGTCGCTTTCAGCTGACGGATCGCCGCCATATCTCGCACGCCGTGAATAAGGTTGACGACTGACTTACCGACGCTCTCACGCAGCACATCTTCGCTGACTACGTTGGCATCCGCCAGAGGGAACAGCAGCGCCGCCCGCAGCGTGTCAATGTCCATACTTAATGTCGAGAGGATCTCCACCATCTCAACACCACGCCACAATAGCAGACTGGCATCCGGATGCCCCTGCGTCTGCTGCAGACAATACGCCCAGGTTTCGGCTAAGCACTCACACGACTTCTGGCTGGTAATACCCAGACTTGCGATCCATTTTTGCGGATCAAATTCACCAGCCTTATTGATATGTGCACTTCTTACCGCAACCATCGTCCTCTCCTTTAGGGACCAGACCTGCCGAAATCAGCAAATCGTAACTATTTTACGCGCGAGAAAAGTACCATCGATTCCAGATGCCCCGTGTGTGGGAACATATCCAGCATCGCCAGTCGCGCAATGGTATATCCTGCTTTTAATAACGCTTCGCTATCCCGAGCCAGCGTTGCAGGGTTACAGGATACATAAACTATACGAATGGGTTCCAGTTTTATAATTTGTTGCATAACACCTGCGGCACCTGCTCGCGCCGGGTCCAGCAACACTTTATCGAAGCCGCTTTTCGCCCACGGCTGCTTTGTGACATCTTCTTCAAGATTTTCGTGATAAAACGTCACATTTTGTAAGCCATTAAGACGCGCATTCTGCTGGCCTTTTTCCACCAGTGCCGGAACACCTTCTACACCCACTACGTTTGCCGCACGAGTGGCTAACGGCAGCGTAAAATTGCCCATGCCGCAGAACAGATCCAGCACGCGCTCGTCAGGTTGCACATCCAGCCACTCCAGCGCGCGCGCCACCATTTTCTGGTTCACGCCCGCGTTGACCTGAATAAAATCACGCGGGCTAAAAGTTAAGCGCAACCCGTTTGAGTCATACCAGGGCATCTCACCAGAGACCGTTTCGAGTATCTCACTATCGGGGGCGAGATACAGATCCAGGCCTTCAGAATGCGAAAAGCATTCCAGTTTTTCGCGATCTGCCGAACTTAGCGGTGCGGTATGGCGCAAAATCATCAGCGTGCCGCTGGTTGCCTGCACCAGTTCAACATGCCCAAGGTGGCGCATTCCCTGTAAGCTCGTCAGACATGCTCTGACTTTGGGCAGCAATGCTTCAAGTTGGGGCACTAAAACAGGGCATTGTTTAACATCAACAATGTCACTGGAACCCGCTTTGCGAAATCCCATCTGGAGTTGTTGTGTTTTCGGCTGAAAGTTCAGACTTAAACGCGCACGGCGCCGATAGCCCCAAGGGACGTCGGCGATCACTTCAGAGACGTCGTGTTTCATTAACCGGGCGAGCGCCGCACTTTTGCTGCGCTGCTGTAAATCCACGCTGGCGTGTTGTTGCTGACAGCCACCGCATACGCCAAAATGAGGGCAGCGTGGCGTTTCGCGTTCCGGGCTGTCGCTTAACCGCCGTACGACTTTAGCGCGGGCATACTGTTTTTTATCTTCATTAACAGTCACTTCCGCGTTTTCCTGCGGCAATAACCCGGGGATAAATAACGTTTTGCCGTTATGTCGCGCCACGCCCTGACCAAAAGAGTCGAGGTCGTTGACTGAAACGGTTATGATCTGACGCGTCGTCGTGCGTCGTTTTGCAGAGTAGAATTGCGCCATTGGCGAGACTTTCTCAATTTAACAGTGTGACCTTAATTGTCCCATAACGGAACTCCATGACCAACTACAGCCTGCGCGCACGCATGATGATTCTGATCCTGGCACCGACCGTCCTTATTGGTTTATTGCTGAGTATCTTTTTCGTCGTACACCGCTATAACGACTTGCAGCGTCAACTGGAAGATGCCGGTGCCAGTATTATTGAGCCACTTGCCGTTTCTACTGAATATGGCATGAGCCTGCAAAATCGCGAATCTATCGGTCAGTTAATAAGCGTACTGCATCGTCGCCATTCCGATATTGTTCGCGCGATTTCGGTTTATGATGAAAATAACCGACTTTTTGTCACCTCCAATTTTCATCTTGATCCTTCATCAATGCAGCTCGGCAGCAACGTGCCGTTTCCTCGCCAGCTCACTGTCACACGTGACGGCGATATTATGATCCTGCGCACACCGATTATTTCCGAGAGTTATTCCCCCGACGAATCGCCCAGTAGCGATGCCAAAAATAGCCAGAATATGCTGGGATATATTGCGCTTGAGCTGGATCTTAAATCGGTTCGCTTGCAGCAATATAAAGAGATCTTTATTTCCAGCGTGATGATGCTGTTTTGTATCGGTATTGCGCTTATTTTTGGCTGGCGCTTAATGCGCGATGTAACCGGCCCGATTCGTAACATGGTTAATACCGTCGACCGCATCCGTCGTGGGCAACTCGACAGCCGGGTGGAAGGATTTATGCTCGGCGAGCTGGATATGCTGAAAAACGGTATCAACTCGATGGCAATGTCGCTGGCAGCTTATCACGAAGAGATGCAGCACAATATCGACCAGGCGACCTCCGATCTGCGGGAAACGCTGGAGCAGATGGAAATTCAGAACGTTGAGTTGGATCTGGCGAAAAAGCGCGCCCAGGAAGCGGCACGTATTAAATCCGAGTTTCTGGCAAATATGTCACATGAGCTGCGTACACCACTGAATGGTGTTATTGGCTTTACCCGCCTGACGCTGAAAACAGAATTAACACCAACGCAGCGCGATCACCTGAATACCATTGAACGTTCGGCAAATAATTTGCTGGCAATTATTAATGATGTTCTCGACTTCTCGAAACTGGAAGCGGGCAAGCTGATTCTGGAAAGTATTCCGTTCCCATTGCGTAGCACGCTGGATGAAGTCGTTACCCTGCTGGCACATTCTTCTCACGATAAAGGGCTGGAATTAACGCTCAATATTAAGAGCGACGTGCCCGATAACGTAATTGGCGACCCACTGCGTTTACAGCAAATCATCACTAACCTGGTGGGTAATGCGATTAAATTCACCGAGAATGGCAACATTGATATTCTGGTAGAAAAACGTGCGCTGAGTAATACCAAAGTGCAGATTGAAGTGCAGATTCGAGATACCGGCATTGGTATTCCTGAACGCGATCAATCGCGCTTATTCCAGGCCTTCAGACAGGCTGATGCCAGTATTTCCCGCCGTCATGGTGGCACCGGGTTGGGGCTGGTGATCACACAGAAACTGGTTAATGAAATGGGCGGCGATATTTCGTTCCATAGCCAGCCGAATCGCGGTTCTACCTTCTGGTTCCACATTAATCTCGATCTGAACCCGAATATTATCATCGAAGGGCCATCCACCCAGTGCCTCGCCGGTAAGCGTCTGGCCTATGTCGAACCGAACTCCGCAGCAGCGCAATGTACGCTGGATATTTTAAGTGAAACACCGCTGGAAGTGGTTTATAGCCCAACCTTCTCCGCGCTGCCTCCCGCGCATTACGACATGATGTTGTTAGGGATTGCGGTGACCTTCCGCGAGCCGCTGACGATGCAACATGAGCGGTTGGCGCAAGCGGTGTCGATGACCGATTTCCTGATGCTGGCGCTTCCTTGCCATGCACAGGTCAATGCCGAAAAACTCAAGCAAGATGGTATCGGCGCGTGTCTGCTGAAACCCTTAACACCTACGCGCCTGTTGCCTGCCCTGACGGAATTTTGTCATCAAAAACAAAACACACTTTTGCCTGTTACCGATGAAAGTAAGCTGGCAATGACAGTCATGGCGGTTGATGATAACCCCGCGAACCTGAAACTTATCGGCGCGTTGCTGGAAGATATGGTGCAACATGTGGAGCTTTGCGATAGCGGGCATCAGGCGGTTGAACGCGCGAAACAGATGCCGTTCGATTTGATCTTAATGGATATTCAAATGCCGGACATGGACGGCATTCGGGCGTGCGAACTCATCCACCAGCTCCCACATCAGCAGCAAACGCCGGTTATCGCGGTAACGGCACATGCGATGGCAGGGCAAAAAGAGAAACTGCTTGGCGCGGGAATGAGCGATTATCTGGCGAAACCGATTGAGGAAGAGCGATTGCATAATTTGCTGTTGCGCTACAAGCCTGGCAGCGGTATTTCCTCTCGCGTCGTAACGCCAGAAGTGAACGAAATTGTGGTGAACCAGAATGCGACTCTCGACTGGCAACTGGCACTGCGACAGGCCGCAGGAAAAACCGATCTGGCGCGCGATATGCTGCAAATGTTGCTCGATTTCCTGCCAGAAGTTCGCAACAAAGTTGAGGAACAACTGGTTGGAGAAAACCCGGAAGGTCTGGTTGATTTGATTCATAAACTACATGGCAGTTGTGGCTATAGTGGCGTACCACGTATGAAGAATCTCTGCCAGCTCATCGAACAACAGCTACGCAGCGGTACTAAAGAAGAAGATCTGGAGCCGGAGCTACTGGAACTGTTAGACGAGATGGATAATGTGGCGCGCGAAGCCAGCAAAATTCTCGGATAATTAATATTTTATCGAGTAAAAACCGGCTCCAGACAGAGCCGGTTTTTGTTATCTGTCTTAACGCACCATGCAAGGACGCTTGTTATCGAACGTCCAGCCTGGGATCAGGTACTGCATTCCCATCGCATCGTCACGCGCGCCAAGCCCATGTTTCTGATACAACTCGTGCGCTTTCATCACCTGATCCATATCGATTTCTACACCCAACCCCGGTTTTTCCGGCACTTGAACCAAACCACCTTTGATCTCAAACGGTTCTTTGGTCAGGCGCTGATTACCTTCCTGCCAGATCCAGTGCGTATCAATAGCGGTGATTTTACCCGGTGCAGCGGCTGCAACATGGGTAAACATCGCCAGGGAAATATCGAAGTGGTTGTTGGAGTGTGAACCCCAGGTCAGGCCAAATTCATGGCATATCTGCGCCACTCGCACTGAACCTTGCATCGTCCAGAAATGCGGGTCTGCCAGCGGGATATCGACTGATTGCAGGGAGAGCGTATGGCCCATCTGCCGCCAGTCGGTGGCGATCATGTTGGTTGCGGTTGGCAGGCCAGTTGCGCGACGGAACTCCGCCATTACTTCACGCCCGGAGAAACCTTGCTCCGCACCGCACGGATCTTCTGCATAAGCCAGCGAACCTTTCAGATATTTACCAATTTTAATCGCTTCGTTCAGCGACCAGGCACCGTTAGGATCGAGGGTAATGCGCGCCTGCGGGAAGCGTTTCGCCAGTGCCACGATAGATTCGGCTTCTTCTTCCCCGGCCAGTACACCGCCCTTCAGTTTGAAATCATTAAAGCCATATTTTTCATATGCTGCCTCCGCCAGGCGCACTACCGCATCCGGCGTCATCGCTTCTTCGTGACGCAGGCGATACCAGTCGCATGAGTCATCCGGCTGGCTTTGATACGGCAGCGGTGTAGCGTTGCGATTACCCACAAAGAACAGATAGCCCAGCATTTCGACTTCGCTACGCTGTTGACCATCGCCCAGCAGCGACGCCACGTTAACCCCCAGATGCTGCCCCAGCAGATCCAGCATTGCCGCTTCAATTCCAGTCACCACATGAATCGTGGTACGCAAATCAAATGTCTGTAAGCCCCGCCCGCCAGCATCGCGATCGGCAAACGTGTTACGCACCAGCGTCAGAACGTTTTTGTACTCGCCGAGGGTTTTACCCACCACCAGCGGAATCGCATCTTCCAGCGTTTTACGGATTTTCTCACCGCCGGGAATTTCCCCTACGCCGGTGTGACCGGAGTTATCTTTGATGACCACAATATTACGCGTGAAGAACGGCGCGTGTGCGCCACTCAGGTTCATCAGCATACTGTCGTGACCCGCAACCGGAATTACCTGCATTTCAGTAACAACGGGCGTCGTAAATTGAGAACTCATGTTTATGTCCTTATTCAGAATCAATGACGGCCGAAAACGGGACGTTTACGGTCAGAAATTCAGGAGCCGGGATATTTGAAATCGGGGTTATCATCTTATTTACCCGCGACAGGTTTCAGCTCAATACGCTTGATATCACCCACCAGCACCAGATAACTCAGTACCGCGATTAAGGCATGAACCCCAACGTAAATCAGCGCCCCATTAAAGGAGCCCGTCGTGCCAACGATATAACCAATTGCGATAGGTGTGACGATGCCAGAAATGTTACCGAACATGTTGAACAGGCCACCGGAAAGACCGCTGATCTCTTTTGGCGCGGTATCTGCCATTACAGCCCAACCCAGCGCCCCGATGCCCTTACCGAAGAAGGCCAGCGCCATAAAGCCGATGATCATCCACTCAACGTTGACGTAGTTACAGAACACCATCACCATCGACAGCAACATGCCCATCACGATCGGCGTTTTACGCGCAATGTTCAGCGACCCCGTGCGACGCATCAGCCAGTCGGAAATAATCCCACCCAGCACACCGCCGATAAAACCGCAAACCGCCGGAACAGACGCAACAAACCCCGCTTTCAGAATCGACATCCCGCGCGCCTGCACCAGATAAACCGGAAACCAGGTGATAAAGAAGTAAGTCATAGCGTTGATACAATACTGACCAATATAAACGCCGATCATCATCCGCGAACCTAGCAACTGTTTGATTTGCCCCCACTTCACGCTGAACGGCACTTTAATTTTGGTGTTTTGCTGATCCATATTGATAAGCGCACCGCCCGCAGCAATGTAGTCCAGCTCTTTCTGATTTACGCCCGGATGTTGATTTGGCTCGTGTATGACTTTCAACCAGATAAAGCTGATGACAATGCCCAGACCGCCCATAAAGAAGAAAACGTGTGACCAGCCCACTTCATGAGTCAGCCAGCCCATAATCGGCGCGAAGATAACCGTCGCAAAGTATTGTGCAGAGTTAAAAATCGACACTGCCGTTCCTCTTTCCTGCGCCGGAAACCAGGCCGCTACAATGCGACTGTTGCCGGGGAAAGATGGCGCTTCAGCAAGCCCGACCAGGAAGCGCAGCGTAAACAGGGCAACGATAATGCCAAATCCACTAAAGATATCGACAAAGCCTTGCAGCAAGGTAAACATCGACCAGATAAAGATCGACCAGAAGTAGACGCGTTTTGAACCAAAGCGATCCAGCAACCAGCCGCCAGGGATCTGCCCTATTACATAAGCCCATGAGAAAGCAGAGAACACATAGCCCATTCCCACTGGATCAAGGCCGATATCTTTGGCCATTTCCGAACCGGCGATAGAGAGCGTAGCGCGGTCGCCGTAGTTGAAGGATGTGACGATAAACAACATCACCACTATCCAGTAACGAGCATTAGTGCGTTTTTCCACACTGCTCGCAGCCTGACTTAAAGAACTCATTGTTGCACTCCTGAAAATTCGCGTTAGCCACGCTCACTCTGGACTGCAATACCGCCAGGAAATCAGAGGTGACGTAGGGTGTTTTTTGCCGTTTTTATAGGTCGTTCGCCGAATGCGGCGCGTGTTTATATCTGGCATCAGCAGTATAAAAAGCGCGCCATAGCGGCTCACCGTGCAACAACACAACATTAATGCGTTCAATGAGGCTCGATTTTGGCATTAGCCCTGGACGGTGGAATCAACTTCACGGAAATGAAAACAAGAACAAGAAAGGAAGGGTTATAACGGAGAAATAAAGAAGAGTATGAAATGGATCGCTTGACTCCAGGCAAACGCCAGTAAAAAACCGTCACATTTGCGAGTTTTTACTGGCATTTGCCTGAAAGGATTCGATTCAGTTTGCTTAAAACGGCAATTTGTCAGGACAACAGCGTGCCCCACTGTTCGACCCACGGGTTTGATTCCGTTTCAGGTTCCGGGTGCTCACTGGCGTCAATCAGCAGCATTTCCCCTATCCGCTGCGCACTCTGTTCCTGCAACAACGCATCGAACTGTTTGCCGCCATTGCAGAAATTCACATAACTACTGTCGCCGAGCGCAATCACGCCATAACGCAGATTCGGCTGAAAACCGAGACTATCTTTGATTCCCTGAAAGAGCGGCACAATGCTGTCAGGAAGGTCGCCTTGCCCGGTCGTGGACGTAACCACCAGCACGAACTTGTCCTGATAAGGCAGCCAGTCGCTTAATTCTGGATCTTCAAACACCGTTGCTTTGTGACCCTGCGCGGTCAAAATTGCTTCCGCCTCTTCCGCCACTAACAGCGAGTTTCCGTACATGGTGCCCACAAAAATACCAATTTCCGCCATACCGTTTTCTCCCTGGATTAGGAACTTATCTCACCATCCTGACCTGATGGCGCACTGAACTCAACCCTTTCATTTTCAGGAAGCAGACCACGCCAGCCAAATTGTGATAACGCCTGCATCCAGGTGTCGTCCAGCCCCGCGTGAATAGTCAGCGGTTCGCCAGTGAACGGATGCGTCAATGACAACTGACTGGCATGTAGCATTAACCGTTGGAGGCCAAAATGTTCAGCACCGCTGCGATTCTGGCGTAAATCGCCATGTTTGCTGTCGCCAATAATTGGATGACGCAAATGGGCAAGATGGCGGCGGAGCTGGTGTTTGCGTCCGGTTTTCGGCTCCAGTTCCACCAGGCCGTAGCGCGTGGTCGGGTAACGTCCGGTTGCGACTGGCATTTCCACCGTCGCCAGACCGCGATAATGCGTTACCGCTGGCTGCGGGCCTTTATCTTCTCGGGCAAATTTATCGGCGATTTTGTCCAGTTCTTCCACCAGTGGATAATCCAGCACAGCTTCTTCCATTAGCCAGCCACGAACTATCGCATGGTAACGCTTCTGGATTTGATGCTGTTCAAACTGTTGTGCCAGCAGCCGTCCAGCTTCGCTGGACAGTCCCATCAGCAATACGCCGGAAGTTGGTCTGTCCAGGCGATGTGCGGTAAACACGTGCTGACCAATCTGGTCACGCACGGTTTGCATGACCACCACTTTCTCGTCGCGATCCAGCCAGCTACGGTGGACCAGCCAGCCGGACGGTTTATTTACCGCAACCAGCCATTCATCCTGGTAGAGTATTTCCAGCATCAGTTTGCGTCATCCGCAAAAAGAGCATCCAGCTTTTCCAGTTCCGCCAGAATAAGCGTGCGTTGCGGGTGGTTCGTCGCCAGCGCCATTTCATAGTACGGCGCCACGGCAAATGCCCCCGGTAATGGCTGGTTGTTATCTAATAAATCGTGCATCCGTGGGATAAGTACCCACTGCAACCACTCCAGTGGCTCCATGGTGTCCATAAAGAACGGTTGGGTACTGTTGAATTGATGCGGCTGGGGCTCATCGTTTCGCCAGTGCTGATGTTCACGCAGTAACGCTTCAAGCACCTGCAACTGGAGACGAACGCGGTCATGAGTGGTCATAAAGCAACCTCAATAAGAAAAAACTGCCGCGAAGGATAGCAGGAATAAAAAAAGGGAGCACTGTATTCACAGTGCTCCCGGTTCGTTTCGCAGCAATCCAGCTACTTTTGTTGCTCCCTGCTCATCCTTGACAACTTTTCCTCTGGTCTTGCGACCAATCGTTCATCCTGAACTATCGCTTCCTGCTCACACCACCCCGATGTGATACTTCATCCTGAAGTGTCCCTGGCCTTCCTGACCCACCGAATCATCCTGACCGGTTCTCATTCTCCATCCTGGAGGTGTCCTTTAACGCGTCCTGCGTTATCCTCTTCGCTTCATCCAGAAGCCTTTCCCTGAAACACCGTCCTGGCGTGTCCTTCAGAAGTGTCATCATCCTAATGTTCACTTCTATTGTCTGACTCCCTGTCGACGAAGATAGAATCGTCTTTTTCGCTGAGTCTTACAAGGAGCTTACAGACAATGCCTTAAGGATAATTTCATATGAAAGTTAAGAATTAACAAGTAATAGATTGATTTTAAATGGAAATATCGATTCTTATCTTTTTAAGTATTCGCTTATTTCCTGGCGATCTCCTACAGGGTCTGTAAGAGATCTCTCACAACCGGACGGGGTATTTGGATTACAGAAGGGGCTTAAGTTGGTTAAGGAATTCCGCAAGATTTGAGGCTAAATGCGTCCGTTTACGCGTTCCCAGCGTCTCTTTGCACACTTCACCAGAGAGATTACACACCGAGATAACCTCTAACTCTTCTTCCAGCGTCGCGATAAATAGCGTGGGCGGCAGTTTTAGCCGTTTCTGAGTCACCAGATGACCAATCAGATTTTCCTGCACCCGACGGAAGTCGTCTTCGCTCCAGGTTTGCAGTAATGTCAGTGAGATATCACCAAACCGGGCATACATGTCCCCGGCAAACTGGGTTGTATAGAAAGTATGAATTGTGGGTTGTATCACGATATCAAACGCCCGTTCAACCGCGTTTACATTTTGTTCACCGGTAAACGGCTGGGGTTGCCAGTATACGGCGTCATCGGTGGTTGAAATAATGCATGGTGAAGGCACACCATACAGCTCCTCACTTAACGGCCAGCTTTTATGCTGCTCATGCCACGCATCGCAGTAGCGCGCAGTAAAATCTCTTAAGGCTTGTGCGGTCAAATCGTCCACTAATTTCTCTCTTCACTTAAACCAGATACACTTGTCGTTTAGTTTATCTGGTTTATGACGGTGAAACATGTCTTCTTATGCAAACCATCAGGCACTTGCGGGCCTGACTCTCGGGAAATCAACCGATTACCGGGATACCTATGACGCCAGTCTGCTGCAAGGCGTTCCGCGTAGTTTGAATCGCGATCCATTGAGTCTGAAAGCGGATAAGCTGCCTTTTCACGGTGCTGATATCTGGACGCTGTATGAACTCTCCTGGCTGAATGCAAAAGGTTTGCCGCAGGTCGCTGTCGGTCATGTTGAACTTGATTACACCAGCGTAAATCTGATTGAGTCGAAGAGTTTTAAGCTCTATCTCAACAGCTTTAACCAGACGCGTTTTAATCACTGGGACGAGGTGCGTCAGACGCTGGAACGAGACTTAAGCACCTGCGCCCAGGGTAAAGTTAGCGTGGCGTTATATCGTCTTGATGAACTGGAAGGCCAGCCGCTGGGTCATTTCAATGGCACCTGCATTGATGACCAGGATATCGCTATCGATAACTATGAATTTACCACTGACTATCTTGAGAATGCCGCCAGCGGTGAAAAAGTGGTGGAAGAGACGCTGGTTAGCCACCTGCTGAAGTCAAACTGCCTGATCACCCATCAGCCAGATTGGGGTTCGATCCAAATTCAGTACCGTGGACGCAAAATTGATCGGGAAAAACTGCTGCGTTATCTGGTTTCTTTCCGTCATCACAACGAGTTCCATGAGCAGTGCGTAGAGCGTATTTTCAATGACCTGCTGCGCTTCTGCCAGCCAGAGAAATTAAGCGTCTATGCGCGTTATACCCGTCGTGGCGGCCTGGACATTAACCCGTGGCGTAGCAATAGCGACTTTGTCCCATCGACGACCCGGCTGGTACGACAATAAATTTTTTCTCATTTTTGCGTACTGGATTCACGCATAGAGTTGTGAAAGGCCATCAGGCAGGGCTATTGTAATCAAAGGGAATGACGATATTCGTCCCATAAGGAGTTTTTCTTGATTACACATATTAGCCCGCTTGGCTCCATGGATATGTTGTCGCAGCTGGAAGTGGATATGCTTAAACGCACCGCCAGCAGCGACCTCTATCAACTGTTTCGCAACTGTTCACTTGCTGTTCTGAACTCCGGTAGTTTGACCGATAACAGCAAAGAATTGCTGTCTCGTTTTGAAAATTTTGACATTAACGTGCTACGCCGTGAACGTGGCGTTAAGTTAGAACTGATCAACCCCCCGGAAGAAGCTTTTGTCGATGGGCGCATTATTCGCGCCTTGCAGGCCAACTTGTTCGCTGTTCTGCGCGACATTCTCTTCGTCTATGGGCAAATCCATAACACCGTTCGTTTTCCAAACCTGAATCTCGACAACTCTGTCCACATTACTAATCTGGTCTTTTCTATATTGCGTAATGCTCGCGCACTGCATGTCGGCGAAGCGCCAAATATGGTTGTGTGCTGGGGCGGTCACTCAATCAACGAAAACGAGTATTTGTATGCCCGTCGCGTCGGAAATCAGCTGGGTCTGCGTGAGTTAAATATCTGCACCGGTTGCGGTCCGGGTGCGATGGAAGCACCGATGAAAGGCGCAGCAGTGGGTCACGCTCAGCAGCGTTACAAAGACAGCCGTTTTATTGGTATGACAGAGCCGTCAATTATCGCCGCTGAACCGCCTAACCCGCTGGTCAACGAATTGATAATCATGCCGGATATCGAAAAACGTCTGGAAGCGTTTGTGCGTATCGCTCACGGCATCATTATCTTCCCAGGCGGTGTGGGTACGGCAGAAGAGTTGCTCTATTTGCTGGGAATTTTGATGAATCCGGCAAATAAAGATCAGGTTTTACCGCTGATCCTCACCGGTCCGAAAGAGAGCGCCGATTACTTCCGCGTACTGGACGAGTTTGTCGTGCATACGCTGGGAGAAAACGCCCGCCGCCATTACCGCATCATTATTGATGACGCTGCTGAAGTCGCTCGTCAGATGAAAAAATCGATGCCGCTGGTGAAAGAAAATCGCCGCGACACCGGTGACGCTTACAGCTTTAACTGGTCAATGCGCATTGCGCCAGATCTGCAAATGCCGTTTGAGCCGTCTCACGAGAACATGGCTAACCTGAAACTGTACCCGGATCAGCCTGTAGAAGTTTTGGCCGCTGACCTGCGTCGTGCGTTCTCCGGTATTGTGGCGGGCAACGTGAAAGAGGTCGGTATTCGCGCCATTGAAGAGTTTGGTCCTTACAAAATCAACGGCGATAAAGAGATAATGCGTCGTATGGACGACCTGCTCCAGGGTTTTGTCGCCCAGCACCGTATGAAGTTGCCTGGCTCCGCCTACATCCCTTGCTACGAAATCTGCACATAATCGCCCTTCCCCCGGTAACGTTTGTTGCCGGGTTTTCTCTTTTTTGGTCACTCACTCACCAATCCATTTCATTTGTTATCTGAATGTTTCAACGCATCAGAGGGCAATTAATATCACCAATATTAATATGTCATACAATTTATATTGCAACGCAAACGTTTACCTGCTTTCATAAACCGCATTTTATTACTGTGAAAAAGAAATTCTTATCATGATTAACTAAAAGTATTGATTTTTTCAGTTCAACCTACATATATTGCGCGCCCCGGAAGAAACCAGATATCGTTTAGTGGGAAAATATTGCCCTTAAATTCTCTTTTACTTTTGATTTACAGAGTAAAGAGTTGGGATTATCTATCTTCTAAGTAGATTATTGTATTTGAGATCAAGATCACTGATAGATGCATAACTTGTGTGTATCTTTCCGCCCTCAAATTATTACGGCGGAAAATGATTAAGCCATCGCCGATAGACAGATTTCATTTTTACGGCCAGGCACCTTCCCGGGCTGAACTGGCTAAAAGCTGAATTATTTGCATTCCTCCAGGAGAAATAGATGGAAACGACTCAAACCAGCACGATTGCGTCGAAAGACTCTCGCAGTGCCTGGCGCAAGACAGACACCATGTGGATGCTGGGCCTGTACGGCACGGCAATCGGCGCGGGTGTACTGTTCCTGCCAATCAACGCCGGTGTTGGCGGTATGATCCCGCTGATCATCATGGCCATCCTTGCGTTCCCGATGACGTTTTTTGCTCACCGTGGCCTGACTCGCTTCGTACTGTCTGGTAAAAACCCAGGCGAAGATATCACCGAGGTAGTAGAAGAACACTTTGGTATTGGCGCAGGTAAACTGATTACTCTGCTGTACTTCTTCGCTATCTACCCGATCCTGCTGGTTTATAGCGTGGCAATCACCAACACGGTTGAAAGCTTCATGTCTCACCAGCTGGGTATGACGCCGCCGCCGCGTGCGATTCTGTCGCTGATCCTGATCGTAGGTATGATGACCATCGTTCGCTTCGGTGAGCAGATGATCGTTAAGGCGATGAGTATTCTGGTATTCCCGTTTGTTGGCGTACTGATGCTGCTGGCTCTGTACCTGATCCCGCAGTGGAATGGCGCAGCTCTGGAAACGCTGTCTCTGGACACTGCATCAGCAACCGGAAACGGTCTGTGGATGACCCTGTGGCTGGCAATCCCGGTAATGGTGTTCTCGTTCAACCACTCTCCGATCATCTCTTCTTTCGCCGTTGCGAAGCGTGAAGAGTACGGTGATATGGCAGAACAGAAATGCTCGAAGATCCTGGCATTCGCACACATCATGATGGTGCTGACCGTAATGTTCTTCGTATTCAGCTGCGTACTGAGCCTGACTCCGGCAGACCTGGCTGCAGCAAAAGAGCAGAACATCTCGATTCTGTCTTACCTGGCTAACCACTTTAACGCGCCGATCATCGCGTGGATGGCTCCGATTATCGCGATTATCGCTATCACCAAATCCTTCCTCGGTCACTACCTGGGTGCGCGTGAAGGCTTCAACGGTATGGTGATTAAATCTCTGCGTGGTAAAGGTAAGTCTATCGAAATCAACAAGCTGAACCGTATCACTGCGCTGTTCATGCTGGTAACGACCTGGATTGTTGCTACGCTGAACCCGAGCATCCTGGGGATGATTGAAACCCTGGGCGGCCCAATCATCGCGATGATCCTGTTCCTGATGCCGATGTACGCAATCCAGAAAGTACCGGCAATGCGTAAGTACAGCGGTCACATCAGCAACGTATTCGTTGTCGTGATGGGTCTGATTGCTATCTCCGCAATTTTCTACTCTCTGTTCAGCTAAATCCTTTCGCGCCGCTTTCGGGCGGCGCTTCCTCCGTTTTAACCCGATGAATTTCCTATGATTAGCGTATTCGATATTTTCAAAATCGGCATTGGCCCTTCCAGTTCCCATACCGTTGGACCAATGAAAGCGGGTAAACAATTTACCGACGATCTGATTGCCCGTAACTTGCTAAAAGACGTGACCCGCGTGGTGGTTGATGTCTACGGCTCGCTCTCTCTGACCGGTAAAGGCCACCACACGGATATCGCCATTATTATGGGCCTGGCGGGTAACCTGCCGGATACCGTGGATATCGATTCCATCCCTGGTTTTATTCAGGATGTGAATACTCACGGTCGCCTGATGCTGGCAAACGGTCAGCACGAAGTCGAGTTCCCGGTTGATGAATGCATGAACTTCCATGCCGACAACCTTTCTCTGCATGAAAACGGTATGCGCATCACCGCGCTGGCGGGCGATAAAGTCGTTTACAGCCAGACTTACTACTCCATCGGCGGTGGCTTTATCGTTGATGAAGAACATTTTGGTCAGCAGGATAGCGCACCGGTTGAAGTTCCTTATCCGTACAGCTCAGCAGCCGATCTGCAAAAGCATTGTCAGGAAACCGGGCTGTCACTCTCTGGCCTGATGATGAAAAACGAACTGGCGCTGCACAGCAAAGAAGAGCTGGAACAGCACCTGGCGAACGTCTGGGACGTGATGCGCGGCGGTATTGAGCGCGGTATTTCCACCGAAGGCGTGCTGCCAGGCAAACTGCGCGTTCCACGCCGTGCGGCGGCGCTGCGCCGGATGCTGGTCAGCCAGGACAAAAACACCACTGACCCGATGGCGGTTGTTGACTGGATCAACATGTTCGCGCTGGCGGTGAACGAAGAGAACGCTGCGGGTGGTCGCGTGGTGACTGCACCGACTAACGGCGCGTGCGGGATTATCCCGGCAGTGCTGGCGTACTACGACAAGTTTATCCGTGAAGTGAACGCTAACTCACTGGCTCGTTACCTGCTGGTGGCAAGCGCCATTGGTTCTCTTTATAAGATGAACGCCTCGATTTCTGGTGCCGAAGTCGGCTGCCAGGGTGAAGTTGGCGTGGCGTGCTCAATGGCGGCGGCTGGTCTGGCTGAACTGTTAGGCGCAAGCCCGGCACAGGTATGTATCGCGGCAGAAATCGCAATGGAACATAACCTCGGCCTGACGTGTGACCCGGTCGCCGGACAAGTACAGGTGCCGTGCATCGAGCGTAACGCCATTGCGGCAGTGAAAGCGGTGAACGCCGCGCGTATGGCGCTGCGCCGTACCAGCGAGCCGCGCGTCTGCCTCGACAAAGTTATCGAAACCATGTACGAAACAGGTAAAGATATGAACGCCAAGTACCGCGAAACCTCTCGCGGCGGCCTGGCAATGAAGATTGTTGCCTGCGATTAATCGCTCTCCAGAGGCCTCGTTTTGCGAGGCCTCTTCCCGATTTGCTCATCCAGCCGTAGCCTGTTCCGGCATCGAATGTTACCCTTATCGCCTGATCTTTAAGGGGGTTATCGTGGCTGTTCATTTGCTTATTGTCGATGCACTGAATCTTATTCGTCGCATTCATGCCGTTCAGGGTTCGCCCTGTGTCGAAACCTGCCAGCACGCGCTCGATCAGCTCATTATGCACAGCCAGCCAACCCATGCCGTCGCCGTTTTTGATGATGAAAACCGCAGTAGCGGCTGGCGTCATCAACGCTTACCTGATTACAAAGCCGGTCGTCCGCCAATGCCCGAAGAGTTGCACAACGAAATGCCTGCGTTACGCGCCGCCTTTGAACAACGTGGCGTCCCGTGCTGGTCAGCCAGCGGCAACGAAGCCGATGACTTAGCCGCCACGCTGGCGGTCAAAGTGACTCAAGCCGGGCATCAGGCAACTATTGTTTCGACAGATAAAGGCTACTGTCAGTTACTTTCACCTACATTACGTATTCGTGATTACTTCCAGAAACGTTGGCTGGATGCGCCGTTTATCGATAAAGAATTTGGCGTTCAACCGCAGCAGTTGCCCGATTACTGGGGGCTGGCGGGGATCAGCAGTTCAAAGGTACCGGGTGTTGCGGGAATCGGACCAAAAAGCGCCACGCAGCTGCTGGTCGAGTTTCAGAGTCTGGAAGGGATATATGAGAATCTGGATACGGTTGCCGAAAAGTGGCGCCAAAAACTAGAAACCCATAAAGAGATGGCGTTTCTGTGCCGCGATATTGCCCGCTTACAAACCGATTTGCATATCGACGGCAATTTACAGCAATTGCGGTTGGTACGGTAACAGCGTGCCGAATACTACCGATTAACAACTCATTGAATTAAATGCACTTGTAGGCCGGATAAGACGCGGCTAGCGTCGCATCCGGCATCAACACATCTGCGTAATTACCACGCTGTATGGTAAAGCTTTACACTATCCTCAAGCGTTGCTTCACGCGGGTTGCCACTGGTACAAACATCGGATGCCAGACCGGAGTCAATGCCCCTGCCAACTCACTTACCGTTCGTCGCGACGACCACCCACCGCAGCCCAGATACGACGGACATGCACCGTCACTTCTTCGCGATCGTGATACAACTGACGCGCCTGAATCTGAGCATTTATGCCATGTTCATCAAGCTGTGCCTGAATATACGCCAGATTGTGTGACACTTCTTCGTAGCGTTTTTTCATCGGCAGCTTAAGGTTGAAGATAGTTTCACGACACCAGCCATTAACCAACCACTGTGCCATCAGTGCTGCAACTTTCGCCGGTTTTTCTACCATATCGCATACCATCCATGAGATGTTGCTACGTGTTGGACGGAATTTGAAACCATCTTCCCGCAGCCACGTCACCTGCCCGGTATCCATCAGACTTTGCGCCATCGGGCCGTTATCGACGGAGTATACCCACATGTTGCGCTTCACCAGTTGGTAGGTCCAGCCGCCTGGACAAGCGCCCAAATCTACCGCCCACATTCCATTTGCCAGGCGTTCATCCCACTCATCCGCAGGAATAAACACATGAAATGCCTCTTCCAGTTTGAGCGTGGAACGGCTTGGCGCATCCGCCGGAAACTTCAGGCGCGGAATCCCCATATAGAACGGCGAATTATTATTGCTGTAGGAGTAGCCGGTATAGCAGCAGCCTGGTGCAATAAAGAATACATGCACAACCGGACGCTTCGGCGTTTCATAGTTCGCCAGCACGCCCGCCTCGCGCAAGGCAGCCCGTAGCGGAACGGTGAATTTACGGCAGAATTTCAGCAGCTCTTTGCTTTCATTGGTATCGGCGACTTCAACACGCAACTCTCCGCCTTTCTCTACCACGCCCTGCAACATACCAACAATGGGTGTAATACGATCTTCTGGTGGCAAATGCTGGAGGAGCTCCCCCACCACAAACCACTGGCGGGCAAAAATTAATGAACTGAACGGCAGTTCGCGGATCAACTTATCGCCATCATCCGGTTGATAACATTCATAAATGACATAACCCGCATTGTCTTTAACGCGAGCAAAACCGAAGATTTCCCGCTGACCGGCTTTATCGGTAATTTCTGCAGCACACTCTTTTTCAAAGCCAGGACGGCACAACAATACAACCTTATTCATGATTTACGCCCTTGCGCTTCAAACGGATAGCACCGACTAACATTAACGCCCAGCCTGCAAGGAAGCTCACACCGCCGACCGGAGTGACAAACGCCCATAAACGCAGATGAGACAGCGCCAGGCAATAAAGGCTACCGCTGAACAGCACCGTACCTAACGCGAGGAAAACGCTACTCCAGTAAAACCAGATACTGATGCGACGCTGCATTGCCACTGCCAGACCTAAAATCGCCAGCGTATGGAACGCCTGGTATTCGAGGCCGGTCTGGATCCAGCCCATCTCAACGGCTCCCATGGTTTTACTTAATACATGCGCGCCAAAAGCGCCCAGAGCCACAAAAATGAAGCCGCTAATGGCGGCGAAAATCAGCATAAAACGGCTGGTCATGGTCGTACCCTACGTAAATTATTGTTCATAACGAAAGCGGAATTTTTCTTGTTCAGCAGCGGCTTTCGCCAGGATCCATTGACGAAAGGCGGCTATTTTACCCAGTTCTGCCTGGCTGTCATGACAAACCAGATAAAAAGCGTTTTTACTGACCAGAACATCATTAAACGGGCAGACAAGGCGTCCGGCCTCGATTTCCGATTGCGCCATCACATTATTTGCCAATGCGACTCCCTGCCCGTGGATAGCCGCTTGCAGCACCATGGCGCTGTGACTGAAGATTGGCCCTTGTTGAACGTTGATATGGTTTAACCCCAACTGGCGGGTATATGTCTGCCAGTCACGCCGGGACGCATCGTGTAATAACGTATGTTTAGCCAGATCTTCTGGCGTCTTCAAGGGTTTTTCGCCGGTTAGCAGTAGCGGAGAACACACCGGCAACAGATATTCGGCATAAAGTTTTTCCACCCGCAGCCCCGGCCAGTTGCCACGACCATAAAATATCGCCACATCAACATCATCCGCCAGTTTATCTTCCTGGCGATCGACCGCCTGGATTCGAACGTCGATTCCCGGATAAGCTGAATTAAAGCTGGAAAGTCGCGGCACCAGCCAGTGGATGGCAAAACTGGGGAGTAAACTGACCGTCAACGCCCCCTTGGCGCTACGAGCCTGGAGTTTACGCGTCGCTTCGGTTAATTGCGAAAATATCTCTTTAATATCGAGGAAATAGCTTTGCCCTTCCTCGGTCAGCAGGAGTGAACGATTACGGCGACGGAACAGTTTCAGTCCCAAAAAATCCTCAAGTGACTTGATTTGATGACTTACTGCGGCCTGGGTCACAAAAAGCTCTTCTGCTGCGCGCGTGAAGCTTAAATGGCGTGCGGCGGCATCAAAAACTCGTAAGGCATTTAGCGGTGGTAATCGTTTTGACATGGCTTTTAAACTTTGATGTTAAATGAATTTAACAATTAGATCACACTATGTAACCTATTAGTTTTTTTTATCTGAGCCATTATAAATTGTCCGTTGAGCTTCTACCAGCAAATACCTATAGTGGCGGCACTTCCTGAGCCGGAACGAAAAGTTTTATCGGAATGCGTGTTCTGGTGAACTTTTGGCTTACGGTTGTGATGTTGTGTTGTTGTGTTTGCAATTGGTCTGCGATTCAGACCATGGTAGCTAAGCTACCTTTTTTCACTTCCTGTACATTTACCCTGTCTGTCCATAGTGATTAATGTAGCACCGCCTAATTGCGGTGCTTTTTTTTACCTTGCGATCGCAAGTTACTGATCCAGTTCGACCATCTCTTTCACGTCGGTACGGTTGATCTGCTGTTTGTTGCCATTAGCGTCTTTATACGAAATCATACCGGTTTCATTATCAGTCTGTGGTTTACCGTCAGAGACGATAGTACGTCCGTCATTGGTGTGCATCACATAGTTCGAACCGGAACAGGCGCTCAGGGCAAAAGTCAGCATACAGGCAGAAATAATTGCGGCAGTCTTTTTCATCATCTTCTCCTTAAAGCGATTAATAAATCTTAATAGTATTGATTAACAGGCTAAAATTAACGCCTAACACTATTCAGCATATGTTACTGACGCGGCTTCGCCAGGATATCCAGATAATTCCGATGGTTAGCACTCTCCTTGTATCAAAGTGAATTTTGCGTCACGATCGGTGAATCAAGCCGAGGAGTACCATGAACGTTTTTAATCCCGCGCAGTTCCGCGCGCAGTTTCCCGCATTACAGGATGCGGGCGTCTATCTCGACAGTGCCGCAACCGCGCTCAAACCCGAAGCCGTGGTTGAGGCTACCCGACAGTTCTATAGCCTTAGCGCCGGAAACGTCCATCGCAGCCAGTTTGCCGAAGCCCAACGTCTGACCGCGCGTTATGAGGCTGCGCGGGAGAAAGTAGCGCAATTACTCAATGCACCAGATGACAAAACTATTGTCTGGACGCGCGGCACCACCGAATCCATCAACATGGTGGCGCAATGCTATGCGCGTCCGCATCTGCAACCGGGCGATGAAATTATTGTCAGCGTGGCAGAGCACCACGCCAACCTCGTCCCCTGGCTGATGGTCGCCCAACAAACCGGAGCCAAAGTGGTGAAGTTGCCGCTTAATGCGCAGCGTCTGCCAGATATTGATTTGTTACCGGAACTGATTACTCCCCGTAGCCGGATTCTGGCGTTGGGCCAGATGTCGAACGTCACTGGCGGTTGCCCGGATCTGGCGCGAGCGATTACCTTTGCCCATTCAGCCGGGATGGTGGTGATGGTTGATGGTGCTCAGGGCGCGGTGCATTTCCCTGCAGATGTTCAGCAACTGGATATCGATTTCTACGCTTTTTCAGGTCACAAACTTTACGGCCCGACGGGTATCGGCGTGCTGTATGGCAAACCAGAACTGCTGGAAGCAATGTCGCCCTGGCTCGGCGGTGGCAAAATGATTCACGAAGTCAGTTTTGACGGCTTCACCACACAATCTGCCCCATGGAAACTGGAAGCCGGAACGCCCAACGTCGCAGGCGTCATTGGGTTAAGCGCGGCGCTGGAATGGCTGGCAGATTATGATATCAACCAGGCAGAAAGCTGGAGTCGTAGCCTGGCGACGCTTGCAGAAGATGCGCTGGCAAAACGTCCAGGCTTTCGTTCATTCCGCTGCCAGGATTCCAGCCTGCTGGCCTTTGATTTCGCGGGTGTTCATCACAGCGATATGGTAACGCTGCTGGCAGAGTACGGAATTGCCCTGCGCGCCGGGCAGCATTGCGCTCAGCCGCTACTGGCAGAATTAGGCGTAACCGGCACACTGCGCGCCTCTTTTGCGCCATATAATACAAAGAGTGATGTAGATGCGCTGGTGAACGCCGTTGACCGCGCGCTGGAATTATTGGTGGATTAATGACAAACCCGCAATTCGCCGGACATCCGTTCGGCACAACCGTTACCGCAGAGACGTTACGCGATACTTTCGCACCGTTGACGCAGTGGGAAGATAAATATCGCCAGTTGATCATGCTGGGGAAACAGCTTCCTGCTTTACCAGACGAATTAAAAGCACAGGCCAAAGAGATTGCCGGATGCGAAAACCGCGTCTGGCTGGGGTATACCGTGGCTGAAAACGGCAAGATGCATTTCTTTGGCGACAGCGAAGGACGCATTGTGCGCGGTCTGCTGGCAGTGTTGTTGACCGCCGTGGAGGGCAAAACCGCCGCCGAGTTACAAACGCAGTCGCCGCTGGCGTTGTTTGATGAGCTGGGATTACGTGCGCAGCTTAGCGCCTCACGCAGTCAGGGGCTGAATGCATTAAGCGAGGCGATTATCGCAGCGGCGAAACAGGTTTAAGCACAGATCCAGGTCGGATAAGACGCTCACGTCGCATCCGACATAATTGTTTATCCCTGGCGCGCTGCTTTCGCCATCATCTTCTTCAGCGCATGAGAAACCGCAACAAAACCAAAGGTGGCGGTCACCATCGTTGCCGCACCAAATCCTGATGCGCAATCCATTCGCTTTGGCCCTTCCGCCGTGGCTTTCATCGCACAGACCGTACCGTCTGACTGCGGGTATACCAGTGCTTCGGTAGAGAACACACAATCCACACCGAGCTTACCTTTACTGTTTTTCACCACGCCGAAATCGCTTTTCAGGCGCTCACGCAGCTTCGCCGCCAGCGGATCCTGAATGGTCTTCGCCAGATCGGTAACCTGAATCTGCGTCGGATCAATCTGCCCGCCTGCACCACCCGTCGTTACCAGTGGGATTTTATTGCGACGGCAATATGCGATTAGTGCCGCTTTGGGTCGCACACTGTCAATGGCATCAATAACGTATGAATAACCGGCATTCATATATTGCGCTACGTTATCCGGCGTCACGAAATCGTCCACCACTGTCACCCGACACTCCGGGTTAATCTGGCGAATACGCTCCGCCATCACTTCCGCTTTTGCCAGCCCGACGTTATCACGCAGCGCGTGAATTTGCCGATTGGTATTGGTGACACACACGTCATCCATATCAATAAGCGTTATTGCACCAATCCCTGTGCGCGCCATAGCTTCCGCCGCCCAGGAACCGACACCACCGATGCCGACCACACAGATATGTGCATCGGCAAATAGTTGCAAGGCTTTCTCACCATACAGACGCGCAGTGCCGCCAAAACGCTGACGCCAGGCATCACTAATTACCACAGACATAGCACCTCAGAATTAAAAAGGGTGAGGTTATCCCTCACCCTGTCTTATCCGTAAAAACGGTGTACAGAATAACACATCAGCCGCTAAAGACGTTACCTGCACCCGGTGCCGTTTTCAGCACCCAGACACGCCCATAGTGGTTGTACCAACCTGCGCGGTGTCCGGCTTCCGGCCCGATCCCTTGATAGATATCGAAATGTTGGCCTTTGATTGCGCCGCCGACATCCAGCGCCACCATCAGACGCAGTTCATACTGACCGTTAAATTTACCGTTATTATCCAACAACGGTACTTCTGCCAGCAAGGTAGTACCTGGCGGGATGAGCGAGCGATCGGAGGCAACAGAAGCACGTCCAACCAGCGGCACAGCACTTGCACCTTTCACCGGCGCAAAAGATTGCGGCTTAAAGAAGACGAAAGACGGGTTCTGTTCCAGCAGTTCGCGAACTTCGGCTTCACTGTGCGTTTCCCCCCAGTGGCGAATCGCCTGCATCGACATATCTTCTTTTTTCACTTCGCCACGATCGATCAACACCTTACCAATACTGCGATAGGCATGACCGTTCTTTCCGGCATAGCTGAAGAAGTTAAGCGGACTGCCATCGCCAAAGTCGATATACCCGCTACCCTGTACATCCATAATGAAGTTATCCATCAGGGAGTTGCTGTAAGCGAGGATATATTTATCGCTCAGTGCCCCCGCATAGATCTCCGCACGAGACGGCAGACGACCGCGTTTTGGTGGCATACGGTAAATAGGATACTGGAACTCGCCCTGGCGGGTATGACGCGCCTGAATTACCGGCGTGTAATAGCCCGTAAACTGCACGTTGCCATAGTTGTCCGCGCCTTCCATCTGCCAGGCATCGATACCGAACTGGCGCATATTGCGGGTATCACCGCCTGCACGCAGCCACTCTTGCACCGCGTTATAAACAATACTCTGGTTACCATAAAGACGCGGTGACGAATTACGAATATGGTTAATTTGCTCGGCAAAATCACCGGCGTTAATTGGCGCGCCAACGGCATCTGGCTGGTTCACCAGAGAGAAAGGCTGGGTAAATTTCCCGTCTTTATATTGCTGTCCGCGATCGGTTGGTTTGGAGGAGCAGGCGGCAAGCATCGCCACAACAGCGCCCATAAGAAGGTACTTTACCCAACGTCCTTTCATTGTTCTCTTCTTCAGGTTAAAAAAATAAGGCACAACGAAGATAACAAACCGTCGCGTTTAATGAAATGAGCAGACTCTCCCTGACGCAAATTTTGCACAAAAAATAGGCGGTAGTGTTTTGTTTTTGTTCAAAATCATGCCAAATCCGTGATCCGGGTAAAAAAAAGGTTGCATGAAAACGCGAGCGGAGTATAGTGCGCATCCACGGACGCGGGGTGGAGCAGCCTGGTAGCTCGTCGGGCTCATAACCCGAAGGTCGTCGGTTCAAATCCGGCCCCCGCAACCAATTAAAATTTGATGAAGTAAAGCAGTACGGTGACGCGGGGTGGAGCAGCCTGGTAGCTCGTCGGGCTCATAACCCGAAGGTCGTCGGTTCAAATCCGGCCCCCGCAACCAAT
>NZ_KE136626.1:168811-748214 GCF_000407765.1 Escherichia sp. KTE114
AAAAGCAGTACGGTGACGCGGGGTGGAGCAGCCTGGTAGCTCGTCGGGCTCATAACCCGAAGGTCGTCGGTTCAAATCCGGCCCCCGCAACCAATACTTAGAATGCTGATAAACCGCAACGTGTTTCACGGATTGCGGTTTTTTTGTATCTAAAATCTTCGATCGCTAAACTCACTGCACGTTTTTTATCTCCCTCCCCGCAAAGAAATCAATTATCGACTGGGCAACGTGTATCCCGGTTTGCTGGTATGACTCAACGGTGGCGGCTGCAATATGCGGCGTTGTAATGATATTTTTGGTATGCAGCAATGGGCTAAATTGCGCCAGCGGTTCAGAGCTAAAAACATCCAGCGCCGCAAAAACATTTCGTTCTTCAATCACCTGAAGTAAAGCCCCCTCATCCAGCAACTTTCCTCTTGCGGCATTGATGATCAGAGCGCCATTGCGCATCATCGACAAATATTTATGGCTGATGAAGTTCTCCAGGTCAGGAGAAAAAGGCAAAAGAACAATGATGACATGCGACAGCATGAAGATATCTTCAATTGATACGAACTGAACTCCGGTTTTACCTGCAACCTGATAATCGGGTTGTTTGTCAAAAGCTAAAAGCTCAACATCAAAACCAGACAACCTTTTCGCCAGGGTTTTACCTATATTGCCGTAGCCAAGCAGGCCAATCCGTTTACCTTGTAAC
This sequence comes from Escherichia sp. KTE114, assembly GCF_000407765.1. NCBI lineage: Bacteria > Pseudomonadati > Pseudomonadota > Gammaproteobacteria > Enterobacterales > Enterobacteriaceae > Escherichia > Escherichia sp. KTE114. The sequence continues at coordinate 169,509 of NZ_KE136626.1, forward strand.
TCGCAGCCATGCGACTCTCCCCAGTAACCATTTTGCATCGCATGATAGCTGCCTGGGATATTTCTCATGCTCGCGAAGATAAGACCAATGATAAATTCCGCAACCGCATTTGAATTAATTCCAACCGTATTATTGACCACAATCCCTGATTGTCGTGCCGCGTGAAGATCAACATTATCAATCCCTGTCCCAAATCTCGATATTATTTTCACACCAGGCAGTAGTGATAGCGTGTCCGCCTGATAACAATCTTTTCCGGCAATGGCCGCACAAATAGATTCTCGTAATGCAGTGGATTCTGATTTAAGCAGATGCTCCACATTATTCTTAATAATAAGGTTAAAATTATTCTCTCTTAGCAACTTGCTGGCGGAAACACAGCGCGCTGAAAAGCTGGGAACGGTGACCAGAACGTTTTTCATAGCTGACACTCACTTCAATGAACGCCACCCCAAAAGATGGCGTGACCGGTTACTGTTTTTATATTCTGAAACTATGAGTTTGCTTTAATACCGAGCGCACCTCCTGGATGATATAAGCCGAAATCAGCACGAGTAAATTTTTTCAATTCGGAGAGAGCAAGCGCCACCGCATTACCCACAACCAGAACGACTGTAGATGAACATGACGGCGCTAAACCTAAATTATCCGCCTCGCTTTTGACGGGAATTTCAACGGATAAATCACAACTTATCGCAAGCGATGAACGATGACTGCGAGTAAAGGAGACCAAATAATTACCCATTTTTTTTAGGCTGGGCAACGTTGCCAGAATTTCTGCCGTCTCACCGCTGTTTGAAATAAGAATAACAATATCGTTTTTCGCCACCATACCAAGATCGCCGTGTACCGCTTCCGTACCGTGAACAAAAAACGAGGGAGTTCCGGTGCTGGCAAATGTTGCTGCGAGTTTTCTGGCAATAATGCCGGACTTCCCTACGCCAATAAAAACAACTTTACCCTGACAAGATTGTAATATTTTAATTAAAGCAGCAACTTCCGAAAGGGGAGAATCGATAACCTCTTCAACTGCTTTATGTTCGTTGCGCATAAAATGTTTAATAAGATAGATAAGATCAGTGTTGTTCATTTTCTTTTTCCTGATTAATATTTCTGATTACACCTGCAATGCGCGTAAGCCCCATATATAACTTTTCTCGACTGCAAGCCAAATTCAGACGAAGATAGCCCTCCCCTTCGGTTCCATAGACATGCCCCGCCATAATACCTACTTTACCTTCATAAATTAATCGGCTGTAAAATTTATCAAAGGGATAACCAATGGCAGAGCAATTAATCCACGAAAAATAGCAACCATCAGCCGGCTTCACGATTAACCCCGGAATATTTTCATTTATATACCACTGGGTAAATTGAATATTTGAAGCAAGATGCTCCTTTAATGACGTTAACCATTCCTCACATTCGTTATAGGCAACAATAGTCGCAATTACATTCAGTACTGATGGGGAGTTTACAAAATCGCGATACCTCGATATCGTTCTGAATTGGTGATTGAAATTTTCATCAGGTGAAATCATATACGAACCCGTTAGCGCAGGAACGTTAAATGTTTTCGATATTGAATTAAACGCCACCACCTTTTCATTTATTATTTTAAGCGCAGACGTGAAGCAACGATTAAATACAAAATCACTATGGATTTCATCTGAACACAACCAAACATCGTGTCTTGCACAGCTTGCAGCGATTTTATGCAGACAATCTTCAGGCCAGACGGTTCCTGTCGGGTTATGAGGATTGCATAATAACACCATCTTCGCTTTTTTAATTTTTAGATCAAAATCTTGCCAGTCGATAACGTAATCTCCCTCGTTATCTTTACTCAAAGAAGTTTCCAGCGTATTTCGCCCACTATTTTTAATAACATCAAAAAATGCGTTATAGACAGGTGTAAAAATGAGAATGTTATCGCCACTCGATGTCAGTAACTCTATTGCTTTAGCAATGGAATACATCACACTTGGGCTATAGGTTATCCATTCTGGTTTAATATCTGTTTTATACTGTTTATAATACCAATTAACTATCGCATTCAGATATTCATCATGTTGCCAACGGCTGTACCCTAAAATCGGGTGTTCCAGGCGTTTTTTTAATGCTCTGGTGATAGCTTCTGGTATCGGAAGATCCATATCTGAAATAGAGAATGGCAATACATCTTTTACACCAAATCTGTCCTCACAAAAGTCCCACTGGGTACAATATGTTCCTTTACGGGAAATTGTGGTATTAAAAATATCCATTAGCGTATCCCCATGTAATTATCCATATCCCGACGCAGGGCGATGACTTTAGTGCCGATAATGACTTGTAGGGTATTTTGATCAAGTTTAACAACCGCAATCCCTCCGGCTCTTTTTATCGCAACCTCATCAATTAATCCCATATCTGCGATAGTTAAACGTAAACGAGTTACACAATTATCCAGAGATTTAATATTCTCTCTACCGCCAAGTGCCTGAACCATCTGCGCCGCTGCCTGCAACTCTGATTTATCATGAGTTGGGATATCCGCTATAGCAGTATCTTCGTGGGCGTTTATCGCGATGGGGCTGGACTCTTCACGTCCTACGGTCATCAGGTTAAATTTAAGAATGGTCCAACGGAACACAAAGTAATAAATAAAGAAATAGGCCACTTCTACGCAAACCGCTATCGGCCAGCCCGTTCTTGTGCCACGTAAGACACCAAAGCTAATAAACTGAATCAGATCGCCAGTAAACCCCATCTTCACGCCCATATATGGCAGAACCATGTTAGCGAATCCATTCATAAAAGCATGGAAGACAAACAGCAACGGACTGACAAACAAGAAGAGAAATTCAATCGGTTCGCTAACGCCACCAATAATGACCGTCAGCACACCGGAAATAAGCAATGCTTTGATAGCCTTTCTGTTCTGAGCATGAGCGGTGCGATACATCGCCAGCGCGGCACCAGCCAGACCATACTGGATCATCAGTTTGCCCTGTTCCATTTTCCCCGCCAAATCCAGCGGAATAACAGTATTCTCTTTGACGTACGCCATAAACATATTCAGAGTGCCGTAATATTCTTCACCACCAATTACTGCCGAACCGCCGATTGGGGTAAATCGGAAAACTGATGTCACCAGATGGTTTAGGCCAAAAGGTATCGTCACGCGTTCAGCAACTGCATAGAAGAAATAACCGACAGGACCGGAAGTTGAAATCCAGTGACCAATGAGCATGAAAAGATTGAAAAATGGCGGCCAGATAAAAGGAATAATCAGGCCAAACCCACTCATCACAATTAGTGTAATGATAGGCACCAGGCGCGGACCACTATAAAAACCTAATGACTCAGGAATGCGTAAGTTAACGATCTTTTTATACATGCTGGCGACTAATAAACCTGAAACAATCCCTCCCAGCACACTGGTATTATAGGACTGGATCCCCAAAATGATAGTTTGTCCATGTGTCGACATTTGGTCAGCTGCGACCAATAAATCGTGTTGTTTAAGGTAAAAATTTGTTCCCAAATGCATCGCCATAAAACCAATTAAGCCAGAAAATGCACCATAGGCTTTATCATCTTTCTCTTTTAATAATCCTAATGGAATCGCTATCGCAAATAGTACAGGTAAATTAACAAAAGCAAACAAACCAAGGCTAACAATGAAATCAAGTATGGTTTTAATTATTGGAATAGCCAGAAATGGAATTAACTTTGCCATATCATCACTGGCTAAACCACTTCCTAGTCCTAGCATCATGCCACATACACTTAGCAGAGCGATGGGATACATAAATGCTTTTCCCAGGCTCTGAAAAAAACTCCAGGCTTTCTTTTGTTTCATGCTGGTTATCTCATAAAAATATTATATGTAGTTAGTCCATTAATACTTTGGTGCGAATAGAGAGATATAGCTTTTCTTCTAAAATCAATTCATATTTAAACGTGCTGTACAGATACCTTTCTATTTCATGAATAGCGCGTTGCAATTGAATGTCTTTTTCAAGAAACTGTTCATAGATATCGCCAATATCTTTCTGTTTTATTTTTTCATTGCATAATACTCGACAAGAAAAATACTTAAGATGCATCATAAATCTTGAATAGTTAAATGAACTCCTGTCCACCCTTCTGTTATAAATTCCCTCAATAATCTCCGTAATTTTTTGAGACAACTCAATAATTCGTACAGATTCATAATCAATTGAGTTTTCATAGTTATTTAAAATATGTAATGCAATAAAACCAATCTCGTCATCCGGAAGCTGAAAGCTAAATTGATCATTGATGATTGTTAATGCATCCCGACTTATCGCATATTCTGCTTTATACAACGCTTTGATTTCCTCAAGGAAAACATTATTAATTTGTATTCCGGAGGCGACTCGGGATATTGCATTCGAAATGTGATCGGCAAGAATGAGCAGTAGCGATGGATTTAGCTTTTTTTCAAGATTGCTCTCCGCATATTGCACTATCTTTTCAGCCACAAATACATACTCAATATCCACATGCTCAATCAGTTTGTAGAGTTTATTTTTTTGCTCATTCCTGACATAAAAAATTCGGTTAGCCGGATGTTCGGGTACAGGCATACCATATTTTTTGTTGTAACCGACACCAGGTCCAGAAATGATAACCTCCTGTCCATTCATCGATGCCTGCACACAATTATTGTTCATGACTTTTTCGATGATCATTTCATGGCTCCAAAAAAAAAGGCAAGGCACGTCAGAAGTAATAATTACTTCAAACATTGCCTTGCCTGATTTAACAGTTACAAGATGATTAACTAATGCCTATACCTTACACGGGATTGCCTTTAATAAAAGAGACGCCAGGCTTATTTTTCAAGCTAACTTTCAAATATTCGACAGCAGTCACAAAATCATCGTTTAACATTCATATAAATAATATCCATTCAATTAAATATAAATTAATTGAATGGATAAATTAAAACATCATCCCCTTCTCGCCAGCGTCGCTCCATCGGCAAAATACGCTTTAATTCCCGCAAGAATGGACTCTGCAACTTCCTGCTGGAAAGTCGCCGTTTTCAGTTTGCGCTCTTCCTCAACGTTACTGATAAACGCCGTTTCGACCAGAATAGAGGGAATATCAGGCGCTTTCAGCACGGCAAACCCGGCCTGCTCGACCTGATTTTTATGCAGCTTGTTGATTTTACCAAGTTTATTTAGTACTGCCCTACCAAACTTCAGGCTGTCGGCAATGGTCAGCGACTGCACCATATCAAACATGGTGTGGTCGACATAGCGGTCGCCGCTTTTGCTCACACCACCAATTAAGTCCGAGGCGTTCTGGGTTTGCGCCAGATATTTTGCCGCAGTACTGGTTGCGCCTTTGGTCGAAAGCGCAAACACCGAGGAACCGCTCGGCTGGCGGCTGGTAAAGGCATCTGCATGGATAGAGACAAACAGGTCAGCACGTTGTTTCTGTGCTTTTGCTACGCGCACTTGCAATGGAATGAAGATGTCTTCATTACGCGTCATGTACACCTTCATATTGCCCTCTTTCTCGATCAGAGAGCGCAGACGGCGGGCAATTTGTAATACCACGTCTTTTTCACGCGTTTTGTATTTCCCCACTGCGCCGGAGTCTTCGCCACCGTGGCCAGGGTCAAGCATGATGACAATCGGGCGATCGCGCCCTGCCTTACCCGGTTGTGGACCACTTTGCGCAGGCGGCACCTGTTTTTCGAGATCGCCTTTGTTGTAATCCTCCAGCAGAGCCAGCAGCGGGTCTTGCATATCCTGCGCATTGACCGGATAGAGATCCATCACCAGACGCTCTTTAAATCCGGCAACCGGCGCGAGGGCAAACATCTGTGGTTTTACGTTTTGCTTTAATTCAAAAACCATCCGCACGGTTTGCGGATCAAATTGCCCGACGCGAGCTGACTTGATGAACGGGTCGTCAGCACGAATTTGTGCCGCCATCCCCTTGAGCACCGAGTTCAGGTTTACATCTTCAATATCCACCACCACGCGCTCAGGATTACTCAACGCGAACTGCTTATATTTCAGCTGACGATTTGATTCAACCGTCACACGGGTATAGCTGGACGCAGGCCAGACGCGCACCGCCACGACCTGGCTGACCGCAGCCAGGCTGACCTGACTTACGCTCAATAGCCACATGGCACCCGCGCCTTGCAGTAAACGACGACGGCTGATTGCAGTATTGGATCCTGACATGCCTCTCCCGAGCAAAAAATCTAAGCTGTGTAACAAGTAAACGACCAATTTGACCGGAAACTTTAGCGAAAGACGCATAATCTGTCATCTATAAAACGGTAAACATTCTTTTTATATTCACGGCATTACTGATAAAAAAGTTGCTCATGCGTAAAATTTGCACTTGCACACGACAAAAAAACAGAATAAAAATACATTAATTTCGAATAATCATGCAAAGAGGTGTGCCGTGGTGAAGGAACGTAAAACCGAGCTGGTCGAGGGATTCCGCCATTCGGTTCCCTATATCAACACTCACCGGGGAAAAACGTTTGTCATCATGCTCGGCGGCGAAGCCATTGAGCATGAAAATTTCTCCAGTATCGTTAATGATATTGGGCTATTGCACAGCCTCGGCATACGTCTGGTCGTCGTCTATGGCGCGCGTCCACAGATCGACGCGAATCTGGCGGCGCATCATCACGAACCGCTGTACCACAAGAATATACGCGTGACTGACGGCAAAACGCTGGAGCTGGTGAAGCAGGCTGCGGGGACATTGCAACTAGACATCACAGCACGCCTGTCGATGAGCCTTAATAACACGCCATTGCAGGGCGCGCATATCAATGTCGTCAGTGGCAATTTTATTATTGCCCAGCCGCTGGGCGTCGATGACGGCGTGGATTACTGCCATAGCGGGCGTATCCGGCGGATTGACGAAGAAGCGATTCATCGCCAACTGGACAGCGGTGCGATTGTGCTGATGGGCCCGGTGGCGGTTTCGGTCACTGGCGAGAGCTTTAACCTGACCTCGGAAGAGATTGCCACACAACTGGCCATCAAACTGAAAGCTGAGAAGATGATTGGTTTTTGCTCTTCACAGGGCGTCACCAATGACGATGGCGATATTGTCTCCGAACTTTTCCCTAACGAGGCGCAAGCGCGAGTAGAAGCCCAGGAAGAGAAAGGCGATTACAACTCTGGTACGGTGCGCTTTTTGCGTGGCGCGGTGAAAGCCTGTCGCAGCGGTGTTCGTCGCTGTCATTTAATCAGTTATCAGGAAGATGGCGCGCTGTTGCAAGAGCTGTTCTCACGTGACGGTATCGGTACGCAAATTGTGATGGAAAGCGCGGAGCAGATTCGTCGCGCAACAATCAACGATATTGGCGGTATTCTGGAGTTGATTCGCCCGCTGGAGCAGCAAGGCATTCTGGTACGTCGTTCTCGCGAACAACTGGAGATGGAAATCGACAAATTCACTATTATTCAGCGCGATAACACAACTATTGCCTGCGCCGCGCTCTATCCGTTCCCGGAAGAGAAGATTGGCGAAATGGCCTGTGTGGCGGTACACCCGGATTACCGTAGTTCATCACGGGGCGAGGTTTTACTGGAACGCATTGCCGCTCAGGCGAAGCAGAGCGGGTTAAGCAAATTGTTTGTGCTGACCACGCGCAGTATTCACTGGTTCCAGGAGCGCGGATTTACCCCGGTGGATATTGACTCACTGCCGGAGAGCAAAAAGCAGATGTACAACTACCAGCGTAAATCAAAGGTGTTGATGGCGGATTTAGGGTAAGCGATGGATATAGCCGGATGCGGCATACGCAATACCTCCAGGCATGATAAGACGCCCATGCGTCGCATCAGGCAATCACGTTTATTCCCGCGAACTAAACAACGCTGCCAGCCCGCTACGCCGCTCGGTGCGCGTGGCGATTGCCGCACTCAATATGCGCTCATCGGCATATAGCGACAAACGGCGACGCGCACGGGTTACCGCAGTGTAAACCAGCTCTCGTGTTACCACCGGTGTACGCTGGCTCGGTAAAATCAACGCCGCATGGTCGAACTCCGATCCCTGCGATTTATGTACCGTCATCGCCCACGTAGTTTCGTGCTCCGGCAGGCGGCTCGGTTGCACTGACTTGATATTGCCATCTGGCATCGCAAACCAGACGCGCGTTCCCTGCCCGCGATCCAGCGCAATCCCGATATCACCATTGAACAACCCAAGCGCGCTGTCATTGCGGGCAATCATTACCGGCCTGCCTTCGTACCAGCGCGAGTGCGGATGACGATGAATTTTGCGCTTCTGTTGCATAAACTGTTCAATTCGCTCATTCAGTCCAGCGACGCCAAATGGCCCTTCCCGCAGGGCGCACAATAGCTGGTATTCATTGAACGCTTGAATGATTAAATCCGGCTCGGCACGTGCTTGTAGCAGATCCAGATAACGTCCGTAACCCGCAAGAGCTTCTTCAAGCATCGCAATATAGTCTTCGCCGTTCTGCAAAAGCCGTTTTTCGATGTCAGTAAAATCCTGCTGAAAAACCGTTTTCACTGCCGTTTTATCACCACGGTTGATCGCCGCAGCTAACTGACCAATGCCAGAATCGCTGCCGAAACGGTAGCTTTTTTGCAGCAGGCAGAGGCTATCGCGCAAAGATGCCGCTTCTGTGCCACTTCCCGCTGGAACGTGACTTCCTGTCAGACGACTTAATTGCCCGGCACGCTCTGCGGTAAACCCTGCGTTGGCATAAGCGCAGATATCGCCCAGCACAGCCCCAGCCTCAACGGAAGCCAGTTGATCGCGATCGCCAAGAAAGATCACTCTGGCATGATCGGGCAAGGCGTCGATCAGTCTCGACATCATAGGCAGATCGATCATTGATGCTTCATCTACCACCAGCACATCAAGATGCAGTGGGTTACCTGCATGATGACGTAAACGCTGACTGCCCGGCTGCGCGCCCAGCAAGCGGTGCAAAGTGCTGGCGTCTTCCGGAATGCGTTTCTTTTGTTCATCGGTCAGCGGTAACTGGCGCAAAGCCTTGCCAAGCGATTCGGTTAAGCGCGCAGCAGCTTTCCCCGTTGGCGCGGCCAGTCGGATACGGCAGCGTTCGCCGTCTGCCATCTGAATTAACGCAGCCAACAACTTCGCCACGGTGGTCGTTTTACCGGTGCCAGGGCCGCCGGAAATCACCGAGATCCGCCGCGTCAGCGCCACTGCCGCTGCAACTTTTTGCCAGTTAATTTCATCGCTTACTGGAAAAAGTTTGTCCAGGGTATGCGCCAGTAGAGCTTCATCAACCTCAATGGCATGATTCACTTCGTTGAAAAATCGCGCCACTGTGCGCTCATTACACCACATGCGATTCAGGTAAAGGCGATCGCCACAGAGGATCATTGGCGTTGGTTCATCTCCCCGGCTGACCGCTTGTGAAGCTAGCAAGCACTCTTCCCAATTTTGTAGCTCACCGATTTCACTGACACAGGTCGCCAACAGCGGATGTGACGCCTCGTTATTTTCCAGTCGTGAAAGCGGCAAACAGACGTGCCCTTCCCCGGCGTCGTGGCTTAACAGTGCCGCCGCAAGGGTGACGGCGGGATGTTCATCACCCGCCACGGTCAGGGCGAACTGCACATCCAGCGGGCGTAGCTGTTTGTGCTCCACAGCTTCCAGTAATTGCTTTTGCAATTTCATTACGCCTCCTCCAGGCTCATACCGGCAAACATCTCATCCATCAGCGCAATCAACCCGGCATCGGGGCGGGTTGCGTAAATCCCTTGTTGCGGATGTTCTTTATCAACACCGCGCAGGAACAGATAGATAACGCCGCCAAAGTGGCGCTCATAGTCGTAATCAGCAATTCGATGGCGCAGATAACGATGTAACGCCAGGGTATAAAGCTGATATTGCAGATCATAGCGGTGTGCCTGCATCGCCGCTGCCATAGCCTGTTGGGTGTAAGCCGAACTGTCTTCACCCAGCCAGTTGGATTTATAGTCGAGCAGGTAATAACGCCCTTCATGGCGAAATACCAGGTCGATAAAACCTTTTAACATGCCGCGCACCTGCATGAACTCCAGCGGCGGGCAGCCAGCGGATAGCGAGTCAAACTGGCGGATTAGCGCATCAAGTTGGCTGGCAATAAGCGGCTCGCTAATCGGCAGGTAAAACTCCATCTCCACCTGTTTATCGCGGGCGGAAAGCTGACTCAGAGTGACGCCAGTTTCATTGAGCGGCACCTGAAGAATAGCGGTGATCCACTCAGTCAACACCGGTTCCCACTGCGGTTCAAAGCCGCCAAGTTCCAGTTTTTCCCGCACCCAGTTCGGGTCAACCGGCTGGGTAAAATCCAGATCCTCAAACAAACTGTGCAAGAACGTCCCCGGTGAGGCACCACGCGGAAACTGATGCGGTGTTAACGTAGGTTCTTCAACAACACTAACCACGCCTGCGGCGTCAACATCCAGCCGTGGCATCAGATCCTGAGCGATACCGTGACTACGCTGCTGTAAACCGGAGTAGCTGGTGACGCGCCAGTTATCGCCGGGCAATCGTTGTAGTGTCTTCGCATTCAGTTCTGCTGTAGAAACATCATTAACCTGCCAGGGTTGGTTATCACCCGTTTGCGCCGTTTGCCAGGCAATATCCTCATCGCACAGAGCCTCAATACAGGCGCGAAGCCCTGCCGCATCTTGCGGTTCCCCTTTTTGCAGCAAGCGCCCAAGCGCACTTTGGTGGACGTCGGTGTCACCTTTTTTATCGCCACGACGGCGCACCAGCGGCGCAACGCCGAGACTGCAATGCCAGACCGAACGCGTTAGTGCCACGTAAAGCAAACGCAGATCTTCCGCCAGACGTTCGGCCTCGGCGAGATCGACGCTTTCTGGCGCAGCGTTAAGATCAAGTACAGGCTCAAATGAATGACGATCGTGATAGAACGCCTGATCCTGGACGCGGAAATTGGTAATAAACGGCAACCAGACCAGCGGATATTCCAGCCCTTTCGATTTATGGATCGTGACGATCTGCACCAGATGTTTGTCACTTTCGAGGCGCATTTGCTGGCTGTAGGCGTTACTGTCGGGTTCGAGGATATGTTGCGATAACCAGCGTACCAGTCCATGTTCACTTTCCAGCTGCGTTCCGGCTTCTTGTAGCAGTTCGCTGATATGCAAGATATCGGTAAGACGACGCTCGCCACCTGCCGTGGCCAGCAGGTTTTCTGCAATGTTGCGCGCCGACATCAGCGCCCGCAGCATCGGCATAACGCCGCGTTTGCGCCAGATTTGTCGATACCCATCAAACTCTTCGACGACTGCATCCCACGCATTTTCGTTATCATTCAACGTTTCGATATCCAGGGCGTTCAGCCCCATCATCGACGTTGCTAACGCACTGCGCAGAGTGTTCTCACGTTCAGGCGTCATTACAGCCTGCAACAGCCAAAGCATCTCCTGCGCTTCCAGTGTTTCAAAAACACTGTCGCGGTTTGAAAGGTAAACGGAAGGGATTTCCAGCAGCGTTAAAGCATCGCGCACCTGGGCGGCCTCCTGGCGGCTGCGTACCAGCACACTGATGTCCGAGGCGCGAACAGGACGCGCGGTGTCACCATTCATCAGCAATGCTTCGCCCCGCTGTCCGGCTTGTAGCCAGTCGCGGATTTGCGCGGCACATACCTGCGCCATGGTACTTTGATAATCGCCAACACCGCAGCTTTCGCCTTCCATCAACCACATTTTCATCGCCGGCTGCGTTTCACCTTTAAATACAAAACGCAGTGCCTGATTTTTCCCGGCTGATTTCACTGGAATAAACGGAATTTCGCGGAACATGAAAGCGTCATCTGCCTGGCTGAAAAGTTTGTTCACACTGTTCACCATTCCCGGCGCAGAACGCCAGTTGGTGTCTAAAGTGTAGTGGGCGTGAACTTCGCTACGCGCCTTCATGTAGGTGAAGATATCTGCACCACGGAATGCGTAAATGGCCTGTTTCGGGTCACCAATCAGCAATAACGCCGTTTCCGGCTGATGGTGCCAAATACGGCGGAAAATCCGGTACTGCTGAGGGTCGGTATCCTGAAATTCGTCGATCATTGCCACCGGAAAGCGCGTACGGATCGCCGTCGCCAGCGCCTCTCCGCTTTCGCTACGCAGCGCGGAATCCAGCCGACTTAGCATGTCGTCAAAGCCCAGTTCGCCACGGCGACGTTTTTCGCGCGCTACTGTTTCGCGGATCTCAGCTAACGCGCGGGTGATCACCAGATCGCGGATCGATAATGGTTCGGCAAGCAATTGATCGATCGCTTCAAATAACGGGTGGCGCGGCGTCTCGCCCCCTGCTTTTGTGCGATCTTCTAAGAAACGCTGAGAAAATTTTTCCAGCGACTCAGGCAACTGGTAGCTGTTGGTCTCTTCTTCTGCCCAGGCACTGATCTTGTCTATCCATTTAGCCTGATTGCTACGGTTAAACTTGCGGCGATCAATACCGGAAGATTCGATCAGCGCATCCAGTTCACCTACTGCGTCACGCCACTGCTGTTTTACCGCATCAATACGCGCCACAATTTGCGCGTGGCGGGAAGCCAGCGTTTCATCATCGGGCGGCGGTGCTTTGATAACCGGCGCTTCGCCTTGCAGATAACGATTAATATCGCTCAGCAACGCCTGCGGCCCTTTCCAGGTTTCAAAGACGACCTGGGCAATTTCACGCGGTAACGGATAGCAGTGGCGACGCCAGAAATCGGCGCAGGCCTGATAGCGCAGCAGAGACTCATCTTCAATCAGCTGCTGCTCAAACAACATGCCGGATTCAAAGGCATTCAGGTTGAGCATTCGCTGGCAAAAACCGTGGATGGTAAAGACTGCTGCTTCATCCATCTGTCGCTCAGCTAACAGCAACCACTGCGCGGCTTGCGCTTTATCGTCGATCTCTTCCAGCAGGCGTTCGTACAGTGGATTGTCGGTGGTTTCACGCAGACAGGCGATGCGCAACTCGTGGATATTGCTACGGATACGACCGCGCAATTCTGCCGTGGCAGCCTCGGTAAAGGTGACCACCAGCAGTTCTTCAACGGTCAGCGGGCGGGGAAAGGCGGAGGAACCGCCTAGTCCAAGTAACAGGCGCAAATAGAGCGCCGCAATTGTAAAGGTTTTGCCTGTGCCGGCAGAGGCTTCAATCAGGCGCTCGCCCTGTAAGGGCAAGCGCAAAGGATCTAGTGTCTCGGCGACATCACTCATTCTTTTCACTCATCAGGGGCATTGTTTGCTGCAACGCGCTGACGTTCTCCCACACTTTCCAGCCTTCAGGATGTACATATTCGGCTTTCCCGTTCTGGCTGCCGGAAATCTGCGACAGGATAGCCATGCCTTGCGGCTCGACCACCGCCTGATGGAAGAAATCGGCCAGTTTTTGCGGCGTCAGCAGTTTTATCTGTGCCACAATTTTATCACGCGAATCGAAGCGCATATTGCCACGATCGAAATCTTTACTTAACTTCGATGCTTCTTCGCCGAGCGTTTGCGGAGCCTGCAGCATCTGGGTAATGACCGCCTGCTGAATTTGCGCGAACTCTTCTGGCTTCATCACCCGCAATTTTGCCTCTGCGGTTGGGAAAAAGGCTTTGTATCGCTCCCACAGGTATGAAGGCTGTTTATCATTGCTTTGCAGCAAGAAGCCCATGCCCCACTGGCGGCCCACACTCATAGGAAACGCGAACACGGCATAACCCAACTGTTCTTCGGTACGCAACTGATTGTAGAACCACGGCTGTACAATCTGCGCCAGCAGAGAACTGTAGGCTGAACTGGTGTATTCATCGTAGCCAGTCGGTACGAAAACCGCTGCCAGGGCAGAGTCGGTACTGTTACCGGCTTTTTCAAAGATGACGGACTGTTTTTTCTCAACCAGCACATCTTTGTTACGACACCACTCTGTGCCATCAGCGCCCAACTGTTTTTGCACATCGCGCGCCAGCGTTGTTGCCTGTGATTCGGTCATGTTGCCGATAACCATAAACTCTGGTCGTGCCCCCGTTTTTAAGGCGTCGCGGTAGGCCAGCACCTCTTTCAGAGTGATGGAGGGCAAAATTTTACGTCGCTCATCTCGCGAGAAGTACGGCACCTGCGAGAGCATCTGCGCGGGCATAATCGCCTGCTCGAACGCTTTGCCCTTTTCTGCCGAATCCATCATCTGGTTATACCAGGACTTCGCCTGCTCAAGCTGATCTTCCGTGGCGGTATAGCTAAAGTAGCCCTCCAGCAGAGCCTGGAACAGCTGCGGCAGGCGCTGGGTGTAACCATTGGCATTAACCATAAGGCCGTTGTTAGCATTGGTGGAAAAACTTATGCCACCAACCGACGCCTGGTTGCTTAACTGATCAAGCGCCAGCCCTGCGAGATAATCATTGAGCGCAAACATCACCTGATTGCGGGCGCTGTCCATGGCTTTCGGATTACGCAAAATCAGGCTGACATCAGCTTTGGGCTCGCTGGCAAAATAACGGCTTGGCGCATACACCACGCGCAGATTCGACTCATCAACAATCAGCTCTGGATGGTCGTATTTCTTCTCTGACTTAATCAGCGAGAACTCGTCAGGAATATAGGGGTTAAGCTCCGGCAAGGAGAGCGCAATGTCGGCGGCTTTTTTCTGCCAGTCAGCGAAGGTTTGTTCACTGATTTTATCGACCTGATACGGCGCATCAACAAAGTAAGCCGTTTTATTGTGCGGCTCTTTCGGGCTGATATACCAGATACGCGCGTTCTGCGGCGTCATCATCGCCAGACGTTCTTTTACTGCTTTAGCATCATACCGATCGGCAATATTTACCGCGTCCAGCGTATGCTCAACAGGAACGCGAATCATGGTATCCGCCAGCCATTCGACGTAATCCATATCACGGGTGATTGACGGATAACGGAAGTCGATATCCAGCACATTCGCCAGCTCATCGAAATACTGTTTATCAATCCCTTTTTCGCGTAACAGATTGAGGTAGCTGAAAATGGCCGCCACAACCTGATCGCGATTCGCCAGACCTTTATCGGTTAAGGACGCAGAAATCGCTAATACGCCGCTGTTACCGTTGACGATAGGATCGGAGTTGGCGCTAATGCCCTCAACTAATCCCTGCTTTTGCAGCCAGTCAGAAAGTGTACCAGGGCTGCGATTACCAATCAGATAGGTAATCAACTCATCCGTTTTACTACGGAACTTCTCCGAGTTGTTATCGATGCGAAACTCGACGCGCAGAACTTTACGCGGCAGTGCCGGGACGTAATGAATGATAATTCCCTTTTGCGCGTCGGTGACTACCGGTACGGTAATTTCCGGTTTCTGGCTCTCTTTGTTAGGCACGCGACCGAAGGTGTCCGCCGCCATTTTTGCCAGTTCCGGCAATGGTTTATTGCTGTAGATAACCGCCTTCATCAGATTGGCAGAGTAATATTTCTCATGGAAATCTTTCAGCGCCTGCTGCACAGGATTACCGGGTTTGTCGCTTAAGGTTTCCAGGTTACCGCCAGAAAACTTTGAACCTGGGTGCGCCGGGTTAATGGTTTCTGCGCTGACCTGCGCCATGCGCATCCCGTCACGCGTGCGCGCCATGGTTAATTCTGCGTTCACTGCATTACGTTCACGTTCAGCATATTTCTTGTCGAGCAAGGGTTCAGCGATGGCATCGGCCAAGCGGTCTACTGCACCAGGCAAGGCATCATTTTCCACTTCCAGATAGAAAGCGGTGCGATATGGTGCCGTACTGGCATTGTGACTGCCGCCGTGCATTTTGAGATATTCAGCGAGGCTATCTGCTTGAGGGTACTTTTTCGACCCCATCAGACTCATATGTTCAAGGTAATGCGCCAGCCCCTGATACGCCTCAGGATCTTCCAGCGACCCAACGGGCACTACCAGCGCCGAAAGCGATTTTACCGCCTGCGGGTCAGAAACCAGCAACACCACCATACCGTTATCCAGACGTATAGCCTGATACTGGCGGTTATCTTTATCACTTTTACGGATGGCTTCCTGAATCGGCTGCCATCCCGTTTCTGCCTGACTTAAGGGAGCCCAAAGGGCAACAAACAACAGTAATGCTTTGAACCAGGTGCTGCGGGGCATTCACGAACCTCATTATCAACTTTATTTTTCAACCAGATTCAATAGCTTAAAGAAAATCATCCGGCAGAATATAATCTTGTGCTGAACGAGCCAGCCAGTGTCTATATAACCATCAGTCCGTGACTGGTGCGCATCATAAAGTAAGCAGATGGATTGCGCAATTTTTATACAAAACTCATGACTGATTAAAACGAAACAGCGGTAACAGGAAACGCTGCGACTGATCAACGATGGCTTTCATTGTCTCTGGCGTTAATTGCCGCCAGAGCCGTTGATACCAGATATCATCACCTTCACCACGCACCATCATGTTGCCTTCGTAAGCCTGAAGGAATTTCGTACGAGCTTTTTGCAACGTGGAATCGTCATCCAGCATGGCATCGTTTTCCGCGTCATAACAGGTTTTTAGCCATGCGCCGCCACTTTCAGGTAACACCAGCAACGGCGTGGACATCCCTTCACGATACCCTTCAATCAGTTGGGAGAGGTAATGTAAAGCCTGTTCGGCTGCAAGCGGCGGGAAACGCCACTCGCCGTCTTTGCGTAGAAAAAGGCGGCTTTCACCGTTACCACCACTGGCACAGTAGACAAGGTGTTCTAACCAAAGTTGCATTCCCTGTGCCACACTGAGCAAAGAGGGACGCCAGCGCAACAGGCCATCCGGCTGAACCTGCGGCAACCACCCAGTTATCTGCACACCGTTGCAGGCGAGATCGATTTCCATACTTTGCCCCGGCTGGCGACAGGCAATGACTCTGTCAGCAAGCTGCTGCATCTCCTGACACTGCGTTTCCCAGAAAATTTCACCAAAAGCGCCGTACGGTAAATCCCCTGCCGCCCGGAAGCGGCGGAACAAGCGTTCTGCATCATCCTGATCCACCAACGCATTTAATAACTGCTGATTAATTTGATAACGGCTAAGCCCTTCAAGAATAAATGGTTCGGTATCGGGAATTTCGCTGTCTTCGGTACGGAAGTGCACCTGTAAACGCATCTGGAAAAACGCTCGCACCGGATGCGCCCAGAATCGTTGTAGTGTTTCCAGCGGCACGGTTTCCGGCAAGGTAAACGGTAAAGGCTGGACAAATTCAGAATGCGCCTTGCCTGCCTGGCTGGCTGCCGGTAGCCATTCACGTGCATAGCTTTGTAACTCGCCAGGCTGGTAGTTTTGCGGATCAAACGGCATCCGGGTATGGAGGCAAGTAAGATGCTCTTTTACCCGTACCTCGCTTTCATCACAGTTAAGCTCTTCATCACCCGGCAGATAATGACTTTGTCCAATGTAGTCGATCAGTTCTTGCACCAGCACCGACGGGAAACGTTCACTGTTATCCTGAATGGAACGCCCGATATAGCTGATATAGAGTTTTTGCTGCGCGGAAATTAACGCTTCCAGGAACAGATAGCGGTCATCATCGCGACGGCTACGATCGCCACGTTTCGGTTTCTGACTCATTAAATCAAAGCCCAATGGCGCAAGCTGGCGCGGATAAACACCATCGTTCATTCCCAGCAGGCAAACCACTTTGAACGGGATTGAACGCATTGGCATCAACGTACAAATGTTAACCGGACCTGCAAGAAAACGCTGGCTGATACGTTCTTGATCGAGGCGTTGTGCCAGTTCATCACGTAACAGCGACAGCGGCACCGCGTCGCCATACTGCGCACCTAAACCTTCGGCGATAATCGCTTGCCATTGTTGTTCGATAAGCGTCATCGCCGCTTCAGTTTCCGCATCCGGCAGGAAGAAGGCGTTAAGCATATCGCGACAAACCGGCAGCCACTCCTCAAGCGGGCGCTCCTGCGCTAACCCGCGACGCCAGATATTCAGTTGCATTAGCAGTGACGCCAGATGCCCTACCAGTTCCGCAATTAAGCCGCTCGATTCATCATAAGGCAGAACCGATTGCCACTCGCCCTGGGCGCTCTCCATTGCATAGCCCAGC
The DNA here is from genome assembly GCF_000407765.1 of Escherichia sp. KTE114. Taxonomy (NCBI): domain Bacteria; kingdom Pseudomonadati; phylum Pseudomonadota; class Gammaproteobacteria; order Enterobacterales; family Enterobacteriaceae; genus Escherichia; species Escherichia sp. KTE114. Next base: position 187,568 of record NZ_KE136626.1, read on the forward strand.
AACATGCGCGTCAGGCCAAATCGCCAGGTGTGTTGCCCGGTGGCGGGGAGTTCCAGCTCGCGAACGTTGTCGTCATCAATCCCCCAGCGAATGCCGGATTCATTAACCCACAAACGTAAATAACGTAGCCCTTCTTCGGTGATATCAAACCGCGCCGCCAGTACCGGCACGTCCAGCAGCGCCAGCACATCCTCCGACACAAAGCGGCTGTCAGGCAGTGATAACAGGCTAATAAATGCTTCCAGTACTGGATGTGACTGCCGCGCCCGACGGTCGGAAATGGCATAAGGCAGGTAACGATCCGCAGGCGCGCTACCAAATACAGCCTGAATAAACGGACTATAGCTGTCGATGTCGGCCACCATCACGATGATGTCGCGTGGAGTAAGTGTCGGATCTTCTTCCAGCATCGCCAGCAGGCGATCGTGCAAAACTTCCACTTCGCGCTGCGGGCTGTGGCATACGTGGAAGGTGACGCTGTTATCTTGTGGATCAAGCAGACGTTTGTTATCGCTGCGGGAAAACTCTGCCAGATTCACGCCCGCAACGGCACGATTTTCCAGTTCGAGAATGTCGGACTGGATGTTATGCAACAGGCTGTCTGGCGTGACATCAACGAATGCGTCCAGCTCCTGACTGCTCTGGAGATCGGCAAGCAGATAGATGTAGTCGCGCCCCAGCTTTCCCCATGAGGCCAGTAGCGGGTTGCCAACATCCTGTTCGCCGTCGCTGTTAAACAACTGTCCGGCGTTTTCGCTATCGCGGAATAGCGGCAATTCGCGATCTTCAAAACTGTGTCGGCGCTGGCGAGTCAGCAGTTTCGCCAGATAAGCCGGATCTTTAATATCGCCCCAGTAATAACGGCAGGGATTGGTAAACAGAAGATGGATTTCAATATGTTTACCCAGCGCCTGTAGCGCCTGTAGATAAACAGGCGGTAACGCGGAAATACCGCATATAAAGACGCGCGAAGGTAACCCCGGCGGGCAGGTCGTCGCGGACTCCAGCGTTTCGATAAAGCGTTGATAGAGATTGGCACGGTGCCAGCGCGGTTGCCCCAGTTCATGGGTATATTCCACCAGCGCCTTCCACAAGGGAGCTTGCCAGGCCTGCGCTTCTCCCAGCCCTTCAACCAGGTGTCCCGCTTCCCACTGTGTCAGCCAGTCCGGTCGATAGACCAGATACTGGTCAAACAGGTCCGCCGCTTTTGAGGAAAGCTGAAACAGCTTGCGCTTGTCGCTATCGTCAGTCAGGTAATGACGCAACAGGGTAAAATCTTCGCGATCCAGCAGTTGCGGCAGCAGAGTCATCAGTTTCCAGCTCATGCTTTGCTTGTTGAAGGCACTCTCTTTGGGGATCTCCGGCAATACGCGGACGAACATATCCCAGATAAAGCTCGCCGGCAGCGGAAAATCAATGTTTGCCGCAATGCCGAACTTCTGCGACAGCGTCATTTGCAGCCACTGCGCCATACCGGTACTTTGCACCAGAATCATTTCTGGCTCAAAAGGATCGTCCAGCCGTTCGCGTTCGACTATAAACTCCATCAACGCTTCCAGCACGTCCAGACGATTGGAATGGTAGACCCTTAGCATAGCGGCTCCTGACTACTGACGATTCGGGCAATGCAGGCGGGTCATCTCGCCTTCTCTGCCCCCGGGTGAAACTAACGTAACGCTGATGCTGACACATCCCGCCTGCGATGTCTGCATTCGGTTAACCTGCCAGTTGGCAGGTGGCGAAATCGCGCGCAGTTGCGTTTGCTGCCAGCCATGCCGCCAGAGTTGCAGATACTGGTTTCTGCTGGCAAGACTGTTCATTAATGTTCTCTGATACCCCGATAACGCAGTGACAATCATCACCATCAGCACCATCGCCAACATCACTTCCGGCAGGCTAAAGCCTTGTTGATTCTTCAGGGAAGCTGACATAACGCCCCCTCTTTCTGCGGACAAAAATCACTCCAGCCGCGTGGCGAAAAAAAAATGTTTCCATCGATGACTTCGCCTGTTCGCCATAATGAAACGCCTTCATAACCGGCAATCAGCAAGGTTTGATTATCTGCCAGTAAACGCAGACAAACCCGGGCACCGGTTGCAACGTACTGTGAGCACTGAACTGCGGGCTGTGTCTGCCAGGAGTGCATTTTGCCCCATTCCAGCGCCGACTGTACGATAGCCTGGCGGCGCAATGACTGGCTTTCCATAGTCACCCGAGAGGCAAAACTGCGATCCTGTTGGCTCATTCCCTGTAGCAGCAAGCTGCCCAAAACCAGCAACATTAGAACCAGTGCCAGCGATGAAACTCCCCGTTCACGATTCACAGGTTGAATCCTGTTACGCTATAGCTGGCATCCACCACGGTTTGTGGTTCAGCCTTACTGGCGCCCCGCATATTCACCGTCAACACCGGCGAGAAACCGCTGACATCCTGACGCACGACCTGAAAAGTGTCGATAATGATGGCATCCGGATTAGTGACTTTATCCCAGCCCTTACCTTCACAAGATGTCGCACCGCGTAGCGTTTCCAGCACATGCTCCTTCAGACGAAATCCAATCTGGTCGGACTCTTTTACCGGTTCGCTCTCCCAGATACCGTTACTGTTCGCATCCCACTGCACAATGATACAGTCACCCTGTCCGACAATGACCAGCCCCTCGCCAGTGCAGCTACCATGACAATAACCTGCTCTCTGGAGATGCTTCGCAACGGTAAATATCTGCAGCCAGATTTCATCTTCCAGCGCCAGCTTGCGGGTGCTCGTCAAACTTTCACGCTGTAATGCAGGCAGAAATCGAGCAGTCCCCAGCAACAGTACGCTACTGATCGCCATAGCAATCAAAACTTCCAGCAGAGAAAATCCTTGCTCTTTTACAGGCATCCTTCTGTTTCTCCTTTCTGGCAAAGCCGGAGCCTTCCCCACGGCGAAACCACCAGCCACCACTCTCCCGCTGAATTTTTGAAGCGAATATGCCCGGCCCATGCGGTATTGCGCAGGCCAAAGAAAGTGAGCGAAGGCGTCAGGTCGTTCATTTCTACGTCGGGCCAGCGTGGCACAAAGACCAACGGTGAACTGCCATGACAGGCATTCGCCCCTGCGGCAGAACTCACAAGACACCATAACTTCCCCTCCCTGATGACGCTGATACTGTGGTCGCGGTTATGCCAGTTGGCATCCTCACGTAAATAGAGCAAATAGTCCCGCGCCTGGCTGGCGGTTTGCCAGAGCCGTTGCGACTGCTGCCAGTATTGCCAGCCATAGAGTCCACTTGCGCTTAGCATGACCAAAATCAGCATCGCAACCAGCGTTTCAATCAGCGTATAACCACGTTGTGTTTTCATGCCGGCAGTATGGAGCGAGGAGAAAAAAAGACGAGGGCCAGTTTCTCATTCTTCGGCGCGTCTTCCGGACTATTTACGCTGTTGCAGGGCGTTGCAAAATTTCGGGAAGGCGTCTCGAAGAATTTAGCGAAGGATAAAAAAAACCGACGCACACTGGCGTCGGCTCTGGCAGGATGTTGCGTAATTTAGATAGCAACCGGCGCTTTAATTCCCGGATGCGGATCGTAGCCTTCAATCTCAAAGTCTTCGAAACGGTAGTCGAAGATGGATTCAGGTTTACGTTTGATAATCAGCTTCGGCAGCGGACGCGGTTCACGACTTAATTGCAGATGGGTTTGATCCATATGATTGCTGTACAGGTGCGTATCGCCACCGGTCCAGACAAAATCACCCACTTCCAGATCGCACTGCTGCGCCATCATATGCACCAGTAACGCGTAGCTGGCAATGTTAAACGGCAGGCCGAGGAAGACGTCGCAGGAACGCTGATAAAGCTGGCAAGAGAGTTTGCCGTCTGCCACATAGAACTGGAAGAACGCATGGCATGGAGCCAGCGCCATTTTATCCAGTTCGCCTACGTTCCATGCCGAAACAATAATGCGGCGGGAATCCGGGTCGTTTTTCAGCTGGTTCAGTACCGTAGTAATCTGGTCAATATGACGACCATCCGGCGTGGGCCAGGCGCGCCACTGTTTACCATAAACCGGACCAAGATCGCCGTTTTCATCGGCCCATTCGTCCCAGATGGTGACATTGTTTTCGTGCAGATAAGCAATGTTAGTGTCGCCCTTCAGGAACCACAGCAGCTCGTGGATAATGGAACGCAGGTGGCAACGTTTGGTTGTCACTAACGGGAATCCATCCTGGAGGTTAAAACGCATCTGATGACCAAAAATGGAAAGCGTTCCGGTTCCGGTACGGTCGTTTTTCTGTGTGCCTTCGTCGAGCACTTTTTGCATCAGTTCTAAATACTGTTTCATGGTTCCTCAGGAAACGTGTTGCTGTGGGCTGCGACGATATGCCCAGACCATCATGAAAACACCCGCGACAATCATCGGGATGGAAAGAATTTGCCCCATGCTGATGTACTGCACCCATGCGCCGGTGAACTGCGCATCGGGCTGGCGGAAAAACTCAACAATGATGCGAAACGCGCCATAGCCAATCAGGAACAAGCCCGAGACAGCCCCCATCGGGCGCGGTTTACGGATATACAGGTTGAGGATAATAAACAGCACCACACCTTCCAGCAGCATCTCGTAAAGTTGCGACGGGTGACGCGGTAGTACGCCGTAGGTGTCGAAAATAGATTGCCACTGAGGGTTGTTTTGCAGCAGCAGAATGTCTTCAGTACGGGAGCCTGGGAACAGCATGGCAAACGGGAAGTTCGGATCAACGCGCCCCCACAATTCACCGTTAATAAAGTTGCCCAGACGCCCGGCTCCAAGGCCAAATGGAATGAGCGGTGCTATAAAATCAGACACCTGGAAGAAGGAACGTTTGGTGCGGCGGGCGAAGATAATCATCACCACAATCACGCCAATCAGACCGCCGTGGAAAGACATGCCGCCGTCCCAGACACGGAACAGATACAGCGGATCGGCCATAAACTGCGGGAAGTTGTAGAACAGAACATAACCAATACGTCCGCCAAGGAAGACGCCGAGGAAGCCCGCATAGAGTAAGTTTTCAACTTCATTTTTGGTCCAGCCACTGCCCGGACGGCTAGCCCGACGCCCAGCCAGCCACATCGCAAAAATGAAACCCACCAGATACATCAGGCCGTACCAGTGAAGCGCAACGGGTCCTATTGAGAAAATGACCGGATCAAATTCCGGAAAATGCAGATAGCTACTGGTCATCTGTCACCACAAGTTCTTGTTATTTCGCTGAAAGAGAACAGCGATTGAAATGCGCGCCGCAGGTTTCAGGCGCTCCAAAGGTGCGAATAATAGCACAAGGGAACCTGGCTGGTTGCCGGATACCGTTAAAAGATATGTATATGATCCGCGCTATAACCCTCCGCGAATCAGCCCGCCCATACCGCGACGCTCCATAAATGCCGCGACCTGATGACGAACTTCGGTCGCTAGTTGCGCTTCCAGGCTGCGCTGCGCAAGATTTTCTGCTTCGGCAAAATCAATGCGCCGCAGCAGGTATTTGACGCGCGCGACAGAACGTCCGTTCATCGACAGATGGCGATACCCCAGCCCAATGAGGATTGCCACGCACATGGGATCGCCCGCCATTTCACCGCATAAACGCAGATCGATTCCCTGCGTTTCCGCCTCACGGGCGATCATCGCCAGAGCACGTAACATTGCAGGATGAAGACTGTCATAAATGTTCGCGACCCGGGTGTTATTGCGATCAACGGCCAGGATGTATTGAGTCAGATCGTTGGTGCCAACAGAGATAAAATCGACCCGATTTGCCAGATGCGGCAGCATAAATACCATTGAAGGTACTTCCAGCATGATACCGATGCGTGGTTTGGGAATTGCGTAACCGATCATCTCCTCGACTTCACGTCCGGCACGTTCAATCAGGCGACGCGCTTCGTCAACTTCATCCAGGCTTGTGACCATTGGCAACAGAATGTGCAGGTTGCCCGTTGCAGCATTGGCGCGCAACATCGCCCGCACCTGGATCAAAAAGATCTCCGGCTGATCGAGCGTAATGCGAATCCCACGCCACCCCAGGCATGGATTCTCTTCGCTGATCGGCATGTAAGGCAATTGTTTGTCAGCACCGACATCCAGCGTACGCAGGGTGACGGGTTTATCATTGAACATTTGCAGCATCCCCTGATACTGCGCCACCTGTTCTTCTTCCGACGGGAAACCACTTTGCAGCATGAAAGGGATTTCGGTGCGATAAAGACCGATACCATCAATGCGACTGCCCAGTTTTTCTTCATGTTCCGGGCTTAATCCCGCATTGAGCATGACTTTTATGCGCTCGCCGCTTTTTAACTGCGCAGGTAAATTGACGTCATCTTCCGCCAGACGACTAAGCTCAATCTCTTCGCTAATCAGCCGCTGATATTCTTGCAGCAGCACCGGCTCCGGGTCGACCAGCAATTCACCACGATAACCGTCAACGATCAGTGTGCGACGATGCAGCACCGAAGGCTGAATGTCCGCGCCCATCACGGTAGGGATCCCCAGCGCACGTACCATAATCGCAGCATGGGAGTTGGCTGCGCCATCGCGCACGACAACGCCGACTAAGCGATCCTGAGGCAGCTCTGCAAGGGTTGTCGCTGACAGTTCATCTGCCACCAGAATGAAACGTTCCGGCCAGGCGTTCGCCCCCTGGTTGGCATCATCAAGGTGAAACAACAATCGTTGGCCCAGCGCACGTAAATCACCGGCTCGCTCTTTGAGATAGCTATCACTTAGCGCAGCAAACTGTTCGGCGAATTTTTCAATGACCGTTTTCACCGCCCACTCTGCAACTGAGCCTTTATCCACCTCGTCAAATAATTCGCGACGCAGACGCGTGTCAGAAAGCAGGTGTGAGTAAAGATCGAAAATAGCCGCCGTTTCTTTTTGTGCACCGGCGGCAAAGCGTTTGCTGTAGCGACGAAACTCGTTAGCCGCTTCTTCCAGCGCCCCGGTCAGTCGCTCGCGTTCCAGAGCCGGATCCAGCGTTGATGCCTGATACACCTGTTCCATTAAGGGTAACGTGGCATCCTGCCAGCCTTCAGCAATCGCCACGCCGGGCGCTGCCGGTAATGCGCGGATTCGCGTCTGGCGATATTGCCCAAACAAGGCAGTCAACTGCGACTGAGAAAGAATAGCTGCCATCTGGGTGGCAAGCGTCACCAGGAAAGATTCTTCACTTTCGTTGTACTGCCGCAACTCTCGTTGCTGTACCACCAGTACACCAAGTAACTGGCGACGTTGAATAATTGGCACGCCTAAAAACGCGCGGAAACGTTCTTCTTTTACGGAGGGGATATATTTGAAGCTGGGGTGTTTTTGCGCATCCGCAAGGTTTATCGGTTCCGCCAGCCTGCCAACCAGGCCGACGATCCCTTCATCAAACGCGAGCGTTACGGTGCGACCACGTGGCTTTTTTAATCCCCGGGTCGCCATCAGGTAGTAACAACGTCGGTCGTGATCGGCCAGGTAGACCGAACAGACCTCGGTATCCATCGCAAGACAGATGTCGGTAACCAGAATATTTAACGCCTCATTCAGGCGTGGTGCGCTGGCTACCTTTTCGACTATTTCGCGCAGGCGAGTGAGCATAATGGGCGTGACTTAACCTCTTTTACGTCGATAAGCAGATACGTTTTGTGGTTTAGGCGTATTTTCTTGCAGCGCCATCACAACACTTGCGAACTCTTTCATTACCCTACGGTAGACATCACGTTTAAATGACACCACCTGCCTGACCGGATACCAGTAACTTACCCATCGCCAGCCGTCAAACTCTGGTGTACTGCTGGTTTGCATATTGATTTCCGCATCGCCGCTCACCAGCTGCAAGAGAAACCATTTTTGTTTTTGGCCGATACACACCGGCTTCGTGTCCCAACGCACCAAACGTTTCGGTAATTTGTAGCGCAACCAGTTACGCGTTGAAGCAAGGATTCGAACGTCTTTACGGCTTAATCCTACTTCTTCAAACAATTCACGGTACATCGCCTGTTCTGCGGATTCTCCGGGATTAATTCCGCCTTGCGGAAATTGCCAGGAGTGCTGACCAAATCGCCGGGCCCACATTACTTGCCCCTGACGATTACAAATCACGATACCTACGTTTGGGCGGTAGCCATCGTCATCAATCACCGGACTACCTCAAAATAAAGCTTTATATACGAATGATTGTTTCATACTCCAGGAAGACGGTAAACCACTCTCTGCAAGGCATTACACACTAATAACAATTGAATAACTCACAGTTAAGTGCAGAGTTATAAACAGAGGAAGGGGTGAATAGCCGTTTTTATTCACCTTTTCTGTGGATAGAGTTGTGAAGAACTACGGAATTACCACGGGAAAACCCAGAGCACTCTGAATCAGCCGCTAAAATACACTTTAAAATATTCGTTATTAATCAATATATTAAATACATAAATATTGATAAAACAGACAAATTCGTGACCCATGTCACACCACTCATTTACGCGTTGGCGAAAGAACAACCAACGTCGTATTTATCCACAGAATGTGCCACTAAGTTAAGCACCGAACCACTAAAAATTAGAGTTTCGTCGCACGTCAAGGCTGTAAATGGAAACAGTAGTGAGGGTTTTTCACAGTTATCCCAGCTTTCTGTGGATAACATGGTGTAAGATCCTGTTTATTTTCAGTGACCAGAATTGGAAAACCCACCAGGACGTTGCGCAACACCGTCACCTGTGAATTAAAAAACAAGATAAATCATAGAATTGAATAACGCTTGTGGAAAAAGTTACACTCTGAATATTCGGTACAAAATAGCTGCTTGTTTTTTAATCAAGGTGTAATGCCATGTCTCAACCTCGTCCATTGCCCTCTCCCCCCGAAACTGAAGCGCAGTTATTAGCGCAAGCACAGCAACTTTCTGGTTACACCCTTGGAGAACTGGCAGCACTTGCCGGATTGGTTACGCCGGAGAATTTAAAACGCGATAAAGGTTGGATCGGTGTGTTACTGGAGATCTGGCTTGGCGCCAGCGCAGGAAGTAAACCTGAACAAGATTTTGCCGCTTTAGGCGTGGAACTCAAAACTATACCTGTAGATACTCTTGGTCGCCCGCTGGAAACGACATTCGTTTGTGTTGCACCGTTAACTGGCAATAGCGGTGTGACCTGGGAAACCAGCCACGTGCGCCACAAACTCAAACGGGTGTTATGGATACCGGTTGAAGGCGAGCGCAGCATCCCACTGGCGCAGCGTCGCGTAGGAGCACCGTTGCTGTGGAGTCCGAACGAAGAGGAAGACCGCCAGCTACGCGAAGACTGGGAAGAATTAATGGATATGATTGTCCTCGGTCAGGTTGAGCGAATCACCGCTCGTCACGGGGAATATTTGCAAATACGACCGAAAGCGGCGAATGCGAAAGCTCTCACCGAAGCCATTGGCGCCGAGGGTGAACGAATTCTGACATTGCCGCGCGGATTTTATCTGAAAAAGAATTTCACCAGCGCACTGCTGGCGCGTCATTTTTTGATCCAGTAGCCATCGCTTTGACCTGCTGCATTCCGGGCATATAATTACCGCTTCATTTTTTTGGCAGGGCTTTTTAGATGTTATTTGCATGGATAACCGATCCTAACGCCTGGCTTGCGCTCGGTACGCTGACGCTGCTGGAGATCGTTCTTGGGATCGATAATATTATTTTCCTTTCTCTGGTGGTCGCAAAGTTGCCCACCGCACAGCGTGGTCACGCGCGGCGTCTGGGACTGGCAGGAGCCATGGTTATGCGTCTGGCGCTGCTGGCGTCGATTGCCTGGGTTACGCGCCTGACGAATCCGCTTTTTACAATTTTCAATCAGGAAATTTCCGCTCGTGATTTGATTCTGCTGCTGGGTGGTCTGTTCCTTATCTGGAAAGCCAGTAAGGAGATCCACGAGTCTATCGAAGGCGAAGAAGAAGGGCTGAAAACACGTGTTTCATCATTCCTCGGCGCTATCGTGCAGATTATGCTGCTGGATATTATTTTCAGCCTCGATTCGGTGATTACCGCCGTGGGTCTGTCGGATCACCTGTTTATTATGATGGCGGCCGTAGTCATTGCCGTAGGCGTGATGATGTTCGCCGCACGTTCGATTGGTGATTTTGTTGAACGCCATCCATCAGTGAAAATGTTGGCGCTCTCTTTCCTGATTCTGGTGGGCTTTACCCTGATCCTGGAAAGTTTCGATATCCACGTACCGAAAGGTTACATCTACTTCGCGATGTTCTTCTCCATTGCAGTAGAAAGCCTCAACCTGATTCGCAATAAAAAGAATCCGCTCTGATATTCCGTTCGCTCTCCTGTGGGAGAGCGAACGTCTTCCCTTTATTCTCACAGTTTAAGACTTTCCTGCTTTCAAGATGTATAACGTCAGATTATAAACAGACTATTATCATTGATGGGCTTAATGAGGATAACCGGATGAAAAAATGGGCAGTATTAATCTCCGCAGTCGGACTGGCATTTGCTGTTTCCGGTTGTAGCAGCGATTATGTGATGGCAACTAAAGATGGTCGAATGATCCTGACTGATGGAAAACCGGAAATTGACGATGATACCGGGCTTGTGAGTTATCACGATCAACAAGGTAACGCGATGCAAATTAACCGCGATGATGTCTCGCAAATTATTGAACGTTAAAAAATAAGGTCAGCATCCGGCTGGCCTTAAGATTTTTCGCTTTCCCTTTTCCCTTCCCTCTGCCATTTTTATATTCCTTATGTCGTGATTATAAAAAGGAAACGGCTATGCAATATCACCGTATACCCCACAGCTCGCTGGAAGTCAGCACGCTGGGGCTTGGCACGATGACGTTTGGTGAACAGAACAGCGAAGCCGACGCCCACGCACAACTCGACTATGCCGTCGCTCAGGGCATTAATCTTATCGACGTTGCCGAGATGTACCCTGTACCGCCGCGCCCCGAAACTCAGGGTCTGACCGAAACCTATGTCGGTAACTGGCTGGCAAAACATGGCAACCGCGAAAAATTAATTATCGCCTCCAAAGTGAGCGGACCGTCGCGCAACAATGACAAGGGTATTCGCCCGGATCAGGCGCTGGACAGGAAGAATATTCGCGAAGCTCTGCATGACAGCCTCAAGCGCCTACAGACTGATTACCTCGATCTTTATCAGGTGCACTGGCCGCAGCGCCCGACCAACTGCTTCGGCAAACTCGGTTATAGCTGGACGGATTCCGCGCCTGCGGTTTCGCTGCTGGATACGCTGGATGCACTGGCAGAATACCAACGCGCAGGGAAAATTCGTTATATCGGCGTGTCGAATGAAACCGCATTTGGCGTAATGCGTTATCTACATCTGGCGGACAAACACGATCTGCCGCGCATCGTCACTATTCAGAACCCCTATAGCCTGTTAAACCGCAGCTTTGAAGTGGGTCTGGCGGAAGTCAGCCAGTATGAAGGCGTCGAGTTGCTGGCCTATTCGTGTCTGGGTTTCGGCACGCTGACCGGTAAATATCTCAATGGTGCAAAACCGGCTGGTGCGCGTAATACGCTCTTTAGTCGGTTCACCCGTTATAGTGGTGAGCAAACGCAAAAAGCTGTCGCGGCGTATGTTGATATTGCCAGACGTCATGGTCTCGATCCTGCTCAGATGGCGCTCGCTTTTGTACGCCGCCAACCGTTTGTTGCCAGCACGCTGCTGGGCGCAACGACGATGGAACAGTTGAAAACTAACATCGAAAGTTTACATCTGGAGTTGAGCGAAGACGTATTAACTGAAATTGAAGCGGTGCATCAGGTTTATACTTATCCGGCACCTTAAGCATTAACGCCGGGGTTACCCGGCGTTAAATATTAATGACGGCGTTGCCAGACCCACAGCGCCGTTATTGCCAGCGCAAACAGCGCACCGAAGCCAATGCCAATGGGCACGACCGGAATCCCCACCATTACCGCCAGTGAATAAATCCCCAACATCAGCAACATGGCACTGTTTTCGCCCAGGTTCTGTACTGCAATCGCATTCCCCGCCCCGACGCTTTTTTTACCTCGTTCCTGGAGTAACGCATTCAATGGAACGACAAAAAAGCCGCCCAGCACGCCAATCAACATCAGCAAGGCATAGGCTGGCAGCAGCTCATGTTGCAGGGAGAAAATCAGCACCACCACGCCAATTAAAATCCCGGCGGGCATACAGCGTGAAACGGTTTCCAGCGTGACCAGCTTCGCTGCCGCGCCGGCACCAACCACGATGCCAATCGCCACCATGGCGTTGAGATAGGTCGGCGTAGCGTTATCGGTAATGCCCAGCGCCACTGGCACCCAAAGTACTAACAGGAAACGCAGCGTGACGCCTGCTCCCCAGAACAAACTGGTGCCTACCAGCGAAAAACGCGTTTCTCCATTGCGCCATAACGAGGTGCAGGCATTCAGGAAACTGCGGGTCATGTTGATGAGATTCCACGACTGCCCCGGACGCGCCGCCGCCAGTTTTGGAATGTAGATATTGGCGACGACCGCACCACCATAGGCCAGCGCACATGCTGCCAGAGCGACAAGAACATGCCAGTCTGCCAGTACACCACCGGCTACGGAACCGAGCAAAATCGCCGCTATGGTAGAAGCTTCCATTAAACCGTTAGCTTTTACTAACTTACTACCCGTGGTTAATTCGCCGAGAATGCCGTATTTCGCCGGTGAATACGCCGCAGCTCCCACGCCGACCAGCGTATAGCCGAGAAAGGGATTGATGCCAAAGCAGATACTGGCAGCACCCAGCAGCTTAAGACCGTTGGCAAACATCATCACCCGACCTTTGGCAAAGCTATCGGCCACCTGCCCGACAAACGGCGCAAAAAGAATGTAAGCACCTACAAACACCATTTGCAGGACGGGCTGACTCCACTCCGGATAGAACTGTGCTTTCAGTAACGCCAGAGTGGCAAACAGCAGCGCGTTATCGCCAAACGCAGAGAGAAACTGCGCGACGATAACCGCTTTCATCCCCTTTGACCACAGCGAAGTGTTAGTGTGCACTGACTCACTCATCGTGTTGTTCCGCTTCGTCTACCCAGCTTTTCAACGTGACAAAGTCAGGTTTACCACTGCCCAGTAATGGCATCTGTTTCAGATAGCGAATGTCGCGCGGTACGGCAAGTTCCGGCACGCCGTGCTCGCGGGCATACTGTTGCAGTTTATCGCGCGCCAGTTCACTGTCCGTGGTGAAAAGCACCAGCGCCTCACCTTTGCTGGCATCGCTCTTAATCGCAGTGGCATGCATTTTGTCTGGTGAAACGCCAATAGCCAGTTGTTCCACCATTTCCAGCGACACCATTTCGCCTGCAATTTTGGCAAAGCGTTTCGCGCGTCCCTGAATCTGCACAAAGCCCTGCTCGTCGAAACGCACGATATCGCCCGTGTCATACCAGCCGCGCTCCATCTCGCCGCGAACATTCTCGGCGGTGGGCACTTCCAGCACGCCCGGCTTCTCTACCCGCAGGTAGCCGTTCATAATGTTCGGCCCTTTCAGTTGCAGGCGACCACCGTCTTCGATACCCGGAACCGCCAGCAGTCGCGCATCCATACCAGGCAAAATACGCCCTACCGTACCTGGTTTCGCCGCCATCGGTACGTTGATGGACACCACGGGCGCGCATTCCGTCACACCGTAACCTTCAAGAATGCGCAGGCCAAATTTATCCTGCCAAAGCTGTTTGGTGCTTTCTTGCAGTTTCTCTGCGCCTGCCACCACATAGCGTAGACGATAGAAATCATACGGGTTGGCAAAGCGCGCGTAGTGACCGAGGAAGGTCGAGGTGCCAAAGAGCACGGTACAACTGCGGTCGTACACCAGTTCCGGCACAATGCGGTAATGCAGCGGGCTTGGATAAAGGAATACTTCCGCCCCCGTCAGCAGTGGCGTAAACAGACCAACAGTCAGACCAAAAGAGTGGAACAGTGGCAATGCCGACATAAAGCGATCGTTGGTGGTGAAGTCGGCAATGGTTTTAATCTGCTCGACGTTCGCCAGAATGCTTTTATGGCTATGGACAACACCTTTCGGATGACCTTCAGAACCGGAGGTAAAGAGGATCAGCGCCTCTTCTTCTGGCTGCTGTTTTACCTGTGCGAGGCGCGGCACCAGCAGATGCGCGAAGATCCACACTTTGTCGGCAGTGGTGACATCCGCTTTTAAATCTTCCAGATAGACCCAACGTACCTGAGTTAGCTGTTCCGGCAGATGCCAGAGTTTGCCTTTATCGAGAAACTGGCGGGAAGTGAAGATGGTTTTGATTTCAGCCGCCGTAATGGCGCTGGTCAGCCCTTTTACCCCGGCGGTGTAGTTCATCATTGCGGGAATGCGACGACGTGCGATGGCTCCGAAAATCACTGCCGCACTGATGCCCGCATTGGGCAGCATTAAGCCGATGCGTTCCCCTTCAACACTGTATTTTTCAAGAATGCGCCCGACAAACAGCGTTTTGGTAAGTAATTTACGATAGGTGTCAGGGGTAAAATTGATATCTTCGACACACTTTTTACCCGCACCGAAGCGGTACATCGCACTCAAAAAGGATTCGTACAACGTTTCACGCGGGCGCACTGCCATACGCGCTTCCATCATAATTTGATGCAGCATTTCGCCAGCGATTTTGCGACGGTCACGGGCACGCGGCGCATCCGGCATCTGTACCTGCGTTGGTGGCAAAATATGCAGATGAATTTGCGGGAACAAGCGACGTTTAACCAGACCTTTCAGGCGGCTGAAGTGCGTAAGTTCCGCCCCTTCAATACGCACTGGAATGACTGTCGCACCTGACTTCGCAGCGACAAAACCCGCGCCATCGTAGATTTTCATCAGCGAGCCGGTTGTCGTGATTCGTCCTTCAGGGAAAATCACCACCGGTCGCCCCTGTTCCACCAGACGTACCAGATGTTTAATTGCCATAGGTTGCGTCGGGTCGAGGGGAACGAAGTCGATAAATGATTTCAGCCAACGCATATACCACTGCTGGCTGATGGAGGTGTAAACGGCAAAAACAGGGCGAACGGGTAAAAACAGTGCCAGCAATATGCCATCAATAAATGAGACGTGATTGGGCGTGATAAGAACGCGCTCGCCCTTCAGTGCCTGGGTGTCGCCTGTCACGCGAACACGGTACAGGACACGGCACAAATTACGAAAAAAGCTAAAAAGCATTCCAACTCCCTTTGCTCATTCTTCAGTAAAAGCGAATGGTGCGAGATTACACCAGAAGGAGAACGCGAGCGACAGTAAAATGGGTGCGAAAAAAAACCTGCGCATCCGCGCAGGCTGGTGCAAGAGACAGGGTACGAAGAGCGTACCGAATAATCTCACCAATCAATACCTCTGGGATCTTGATTGTGGTCTGCACACAGACTGTTCGCCAGCGAGAAAACGCAAAGGAGTGAAGGGAAATGCAACCAGGTGTGTAAATTATCGGTTACTGTTACAGATTGATGACAGACAAAAAAAACCTGCGCATCTGCGCAGGTTGGTGTAATTCATGTGATCAACCCGAAGTTGACTTCACCTATCAATACCTCTGGGATCACCACTTTATCAATCTGAAGCCAAACGCCACCAGCGGTCAATCGCAACAGCGTTTCGCAAAGTGTAACCAAAGGTTTGCAATCTCTTTTTTTGTCTTACTTATTTGCGTTTCGCTCACATTCCCCGCGCTGAAAGTACCACACCCCTTGAACCAACGGACGTTTTCCGTAACACTGACAGAATGTAAGCGTTTACCCACAAAGGTATTTTCATGGCGACCATAAAGGATGTAGCCCGACTGGCAGGCGTTTCAGTCGCCACAGTTTCCCGCGTCATTAATAATTCTCCCAAAGCCAGCGAAGCTTCCCGGCTGGCTGTACATAGTGCAATGGAGTCTCTTAGCTATCACCCGAACGCCAACGCCCGGGCGCTGGCACAACAGGCCACCGAAACCGTTGGTTTGATTGTTGGCGATGTCTCTGATCCTTTTTTCGGCGCAATGGTGAAAGCGGTTGAACAGGTGGCTTATCACACGGGTAATTTTTTATTGATTGGTAATGGTTACCACAACGAGCAAAAAGAACGTCAGGCCATTGAGCAGTTGATCCGCCATCGCTGCGCCGCACTGGTCGTTCATGCCAAAATGATTCCCGATGCCGATTTGACAGCATTGATGAAACAAATGCCCGGTATGGTGCTGATCAACCGGATCCTTCCGGGGTTTGAGAATCGTTGCATCGCACTGGACGATCGTTATGGCGCCTGGCTGGCGACGCGTCATTTGATTCAACAAGGCCATACTCGCATTGGTTATCTCTGCTCTAACCACTCTATTTCTGACGCCGAAGATCGTCTGCAGGGTTATTACGATGCCCTTGCCGAAAGCGGTATTCCGGCCAATGATCGGCTGGTAACTTTTGGCGAACCGGATGAAAGCGGCGGCGAACAGGCAATGACTGAGCTGCTGGGAAGGGGGCGAAATTTCACTGCCGTGGCCTGTTATAACGATTCAATGGCGGCAGGCGCGATGGGTGTACTCAATGATAATGGTATTGATGTACCGGGTGAGATTTCATTGATTGGCTTTGATGATGTGCTGGTATCGCGCTATGTACGTCCGCGTTTGACGACAGTACGCTATCCAATTGTAACGATGGCGACTCAGGCTGCCGAACTGGCTTTGGCACTGGCGAACAATCACCCGCTTCCTGAAATTACCAACGTCTTTAGTCCAACGCTGGTACGTCGCCATTCAGTTTCAACACCGTCGCTGGAGGCAAGTCATAACGCCTCCAGCAACTAGCCGCAATTAAAGCAGCTCAAGCGCCAGTAATTCTTCAATGGTCTGGCGACGGCGAATCAACCGCGCCTGACCATTATCAAACAGAACTTCTGGCAGCAGTGGGCGACTATTGTAGTTTGATGACATTGACGCGCCATATGCGCCAGTATCATGCAGTACCAGATAATCCCCCGCCTTCACTTCCGGCAAAGCACGGGTTTCGACATTCCCCCCCTCCTGCTGGGTAAAAACATCCCCCGATTCACATAGCGGCCCGGCGACAACGGTTTCCACCGTTGGTGCGTGCTCAAGGGAATGACCATCAGCCGCCAGTGCGCTAATGTGATGGTAACTGCCGTACATTGCCGGGCGCATCAGATCGTTAAACCCGGCGTCAACCAGCACAAAGTGGCGGCTCCCCATCTGTTTGACACTTCGCACCTGGGTAATCAATACACCAGACTGCGCCACCAGGAAGCGACCCGGTTCAATTTCCAGTTTCACAGGGTGACCCAGATGATGAGCGATCTGCTCACGTGCCGCATTCCACAGGCCATAATAATGCTCGGTATCAACCGCTTCTTCTCCCTGCTGATAAGGAACTGAAAGCCCACCGCCAGCAGAAATCGCCTGTAAATCCTGATCAAAGTCGATAACCTGCCGCACCATCGCACCACACACCTGTTCCAGATGCGCATAGTCAACACCGGAACCAATGTGCATGTGAATGCCGACCAGCTGCAATTGATGCCGCTGTATTACTTCCAGTGCGGCGGGAAGATCGGTATACCAGATACCGTGCTTGCTGTTTTCGCCGCCGGTATTGGTTTTTTGGCTATGTCCGTGACCAAACCCCGGGTTAACGCGCAGCCATACCCGATGCCCTGGCGAAACCTGGCCTAGTTGGTCGAGCATATCGACAGAACCCGCATTCACCGGAATTTGCAATTCACTGACACGCTCGAGCGTAGCCTGGTCGATAACATCAGCGGTAAAAACAATATCATCGGGATGCGTTTGTGGATTGTATCCCGCCGCCAGCGCGCGCTCGATTTCGCCCAACGAGACGGAATCTACTTTCACGCCCTGCTCTCGCATTAAGCGCAAAATATGGATATTGGAGCAGGCTTTCTGCGCAAAGCGCACCACATCAAACTGCTTCAGAGCCGCAATCTGCCGACGAATGATTTGTGCATCGTAGACCCAAACCGGGCAACCGAATTCTGCAGGCAAGCGCAGCAGATTTTCAGCGGTGAGATCGGTATCGGTGCTGAACAGTGAATGTGGCATAACAAACTCCGAATAAGTGAGGCTGACGGCGAATAAAACATTGCCTGATGCACTTCGTTTATCAGGCCTACATGGCTCCTGCAATATATTGAATTTGCATGATCTTGTAGGCGCATCAACAAAGCGCACATTGTCAACAATCTGAATAAGTGCTTTTTTATGATTACGCCACATCATAAAAAGAATAAAAAATATCGATTTATGCCAGGTCTATGCAAAAATGATATGGATTACCGAAGAATGAGATTAAGCAGATGGCCGCCGTTAACTTACGTCATATTGAAATTTTTCATGCGGTGATGACCGCCGGAAGCCTGACTGAAGCGGCACAACTGCTACATACTTCACAACCCACTGTCAGCCGCGAACTGGCGCGCTTTGAAAAAGTGATTGGGCTGAAATTGTTTGAGCGCGTACGTGGACGATTACATCCTACCGTGCAAGGGCTGCGGCTGTTCGAAGAGGTGCAGCGATCCTGGTACGGCCTGGATCGCATTGTCAGTGCCGCAGAAAGTTTGCGCGAGTTTCGCCAGGGCGAACTGTCTATTGCCTGCCTGCCGGTCTTTTCGCAGTCTTTTTTGCCGTCACTGATGCAACCGTTTCTGGCTCGCTATCCTGAAGTCAGCTTAAACATAGTGCCGCAGGAATCGCCGCTACTTGAAGAGTGGCTCTCGGCCCAGCGCCATGATTTAGGCCTCACCGAGACGCTGCACACACCTGCGGGTACGGAACGTACTGAATTACTGTCTTTAGATGAAGTCTGTGTTTTACCGCAGGGGCATCCGCTGGCAGCAAAAGAGGTATTAACGCCGGAAGATTTTCAGGGTGAGAATTACATCAGCCTTTCCCGTACTGACAGCTATCGCCAGTTGTTGGATCAACTATTTAATGAACATCAGGTTAAACGCCGTATGATTGTGGAGACCCACAGCGCCGCGTCAGTCTGCGCGATGGTACGGGCGGGGGCGGGAGTTTCCGTGGTTAACCCGCTCACCGCACTGGATTATGCGGCAAGCGGTTTAGTGGTGCGGCGATTTAGCATTGCAGTTCCGTTTACCGTTAGCCTGATTAGCCCCCTTCACCGCCCGTCATCAGCACTGGTGCAGGCATTTAGTGAGCACTTACAGGCAGGTTTACCGAATCTGGTTGCCTCACTTAACGCTATTTTGTAGCGAGTTACGACAGCATAAAGGCGACGGCATCCTCGGCATGAAGAGCGGTGGTATCGAACACGGGCAGGACACTGCGCTCCTCTGGCACCAGTAAACCAATTTCAGTACAACCGAAAATCACGCCCTGCGCCCCCTGTTCTGCGAGACGAGTAATGACTTGTGCATAATAAGCGCGTGACGTTTCGGTAAATTGCCCCAGACACAGCTCTTCAAAAATAATCTGATTAATTTTCGCCCGCTCATCCGCTTCAGGCACCAGACAATCGATAGAAAATTGCTCTGCCAGCCGTCCACGATAAAAATCCTGTTCCATGGTGTAGCGCGTTCCCAGCAGCGCCACGCGCGTCATTCCAGCACGGGTGATGGCACGTCCGGTGGCATCCGCAATATGTAAGAAAGGCAGTGAGCAACGAGACTCGATGACATCTGCTACTTTGTGCATCGTATTGGTACATAACACAATGCCTTCTGCTCCTGCCCGCTGTAATCCAAGCGCCGCACTGGCAAGAATCTCTCCTGTTTTGTCCCACTCACCGCGACGTTGGCACTCTTCTATTTCATGAAAATCGACGCTATGTAGCAGCACTTGCGCAGAGTGAAGCCCGCCAAGTCGCTGTTTAATGCCTTCATTTATCAGGCGATAGTAAGGAATAGTGGATTCCCAGCTCATTCCTCCCAGCAAACCAATTGTTTTCATTCCTCTCTCCTGGTGTGAGTTACCGCAACAGGGCTGATTAAGGAACGAGACAAACGCCTCAACGGCCTGGTGCCAGATCTCTATTAGCGAAAAAAAGGCCGGATGTACAGCACATCCGGCCTGTGAAATCAGACACCGATATTTCTCAATTTCTCACCAGCCATCAGTCTACGTTCGATATGTTCCAGCGTGACATTCTTGGTTTCCGGAATAAGCCAGAAGGTGATGCCAACAAACGCAATGTTCAGCGCAGTGTAGAGCCAGAACGTACCTGCCGCACCAATGCTATCGAGCAGAGTCAGGAAGGTCGCGCCAATAATCATGTTCGACACCCAGTTTGTGGTGGTCGAGCAGGTAATACCAAAATCGCGGCATTTCAGCGGCTGAATTTCGGAGCACAGGATCCATACCACTGGCGCGGCGCTCATCGCATAACCGGCAATGCACATCATTGTCATGCCAACAGAGAGCCAGGACAAACCACTGGAAGCCGTACCATTATCAAACTGCATCAGGCAATAGCCCAACACCAGAGTTCCCAATGCCATCACGCTAAAACCAATTTTCAGTGCCGGTTTACGCCCCGCTTTATCTACTGTAAAGACAGCAATAAAGGTGGCGAACATAAATGTCAGCCCCACGACCAAAGTCGCAATCATCTGTTGTTCTGTGGTCGTAAAGCCCGCCATTTTGAAGATGCGAGGCGCGTAGTACATGATGATGTTCATACCGGTAAATTGCTGCATCGCCTGCAACAACATACCGAGAAACACTGCTCGACGGACATTACGGTTGATCTTAAACAGCGCCCAACCGCCCTGTTTTAATTTCAGGCTTTCACGAATTTCGTTGAGTTCGTCTCGCGCTTTTTCCGACGTATCGCGCAGCATACGCAGCACTTCTTCCGCCTCAATATGACGCCCCTTCTCCGCCAGCCAGCGCGGGCTATTCGGCAGGAAGACCACCAGAATAATCAACACAACTGCCGGTAAGGCAAGAACACCTAACATTGCGCGCCAGTTACCGCTATAGCTGAATGCTGTGTCGGATAAAAACGCCAGAACGATGCCAAGCGTGACCATTAACTGGTACATACTGATCATCTTGCCACGTACTTTTTCACTCGCCATTTCAGAGAGATACAGTGGCGCAGTGTAAGAGGCAATCCCCACCGCAATCCCCAGAACCACACGGGCCGCGATTAACATTTCGACACTGGTGGCAAACGCTGATCCTATTGAGCCCAATACGAACAGCACAGCACCAGCCATCAGGCTGTATTTACGTCCCAGACGGAATGACAGCCAGCCGTTAAATAGCGCACCGATTGCTGCGCCAAGCATCATGCTACTGACGACCCATTCCTGCAAACGACTGGTCAGCACAAAGTGATCGGTGATAAACGGTAATGCACCTGCGATAACCCCGATATCAAGACCGAATAACAATCCCGCGACCGCAGCAGCTACCGAAACAAACATATTCATACGCCGCGTATCACGCAGAGGGCGCGGCGTTAAAGCAGATTCCGTATTGATAGTAACCATTTTTTCCTGCCAGCACAGAGTAAGACATAGTGAAAAAATACGTGAACAATTAACTCAGGTGTCAGGTCGGAAATAGCATAAATATGGATTAAATTGCTGCCACATGCAGTTATGTGATGGACATTACACTTTTAAAATTAAGTGAAATTAATGACATTATAATTAACCAACTAATTTTAAAGTAGATAAAACCAATAAAACTCATCAATTGATAATTGATATGGATTATTTAATAGCCGTGATATGGATTATGTTGATTATCAGAAATAAAAAACCCTGCCAATGTGACAGGGTCATAAATGTAAGCTAAATGAATTAACGTGCTAACCAGCCCCCATCCACGGCAATGGTGTAGCCATTAACATAGTCAGAAGCACTGGATGCCAGAAACACCACCGGCCCCATCAAATCGCTCGGCAACCCCCAACGCCCCGCAGGAATACGATCCAGAATTTCCGCACTACGCTGTTCATCAGCCCGCAGTTGCTGAGTATTGTTGGTCGCCATGTAACCCGGAGCAATCGCGTTAACGTTGATGTTGTGTTTTGCCCATTCGTTCGCCATCAGGCGCGTCACACCCATTACGCCGCTTTTTGATGCGGTATATGAGGGCACGCGGATCCCGCCCTGGAATGAAAGCATTGACGCGATATTAATAATCTTGCCGCCATTGCCCTGCGCGATAAAGTGCTTCGCCGCCGCCTGGGACATGAAAAACACGCTCTTGATGTTCAGATTCATCACATCGTCCCAGTCTTTTTCGCTGAAATCGAGAGCATCTTCGCGGCGAATCAAACCGGCGTTATTCACCAGGATATCAATATGACCAAATTCTGCCACTGCACGATCCAGCAGTGCTGGAATACCATCAATCTTACGCAGATCGGCGGTCAGGCTTAAAAAACGACGCCCCAGCGCAGTGACCTGTTCAATGGTCTCTGTTGGCTCAACAATGTTGATGCCAACAATGTCACAGCCCGCTTGCGCCAGACCCAACGCCATTCCCTGCCCCAGCCCAGTGTCACAACCGGTGACAACTGCAACTTTACCTTCAAGAGAAAATGCATTTAAAATCATGAGAATACCTTATTCATATATATCCGCGACTAGCGCAGATCTTTAATGGCAACGTGGTCCATATCATCAAAGACCTGGTTTTCACCGACCATGCCCCAGATAAAGGTATAAGCCCTGGTTCCTACACCTGAATGGATAGACCAGCTTGGGGAAATCACCGCCTGTTCGTTATGCATCACAATGTGACGCGTTTCTTGCGGTTGCCCCATCATGTGGAAAACGCAGGCGTCATCGTCCATGTTGAAATAGAAGTAAACTTCCATCCGGCGCTCGTGGGTGTGGCACGGCATGGTATTCCACAGGTTTCCCGGTGCCAGTTCCGTTAGCCCCATACTCAACTGGCAGGTTTCCAGCACATCCGGCACAAAGTATTTGTTAATCGTGCGGCGGTTACTGGTGAGATTATCGCCCAGCGTAACCGGAGACACTTCAGACGGCGTGACTTTTTTGGTGGGATACGTCGTGTGAGCAGGTGCGCAGTTGTAATAAAACTTCGCCGGAGTGGCGCTATCAATGCTGGCAAAAACAACTTCTTTTGCACCTTTACCAACATAGAGGGCGTCGCGGTGACCGATTTCATAACATTGGCCATCGACGGTAATCGTACCGGTTCCGCCAATATTGATAACGCCCAGCTCACGACGCTCAAGAAAGTAGCTCACGCCCAGTTGTTTTCCTACTTCCCCGCCAACGGAAACCGTTTTTGCTACCGGCATAATGCCGCCAACAATAATACGGTCAATGTGGCTGTAAACCATGGTGTACTCATCCGCGACGAATACCTTTTCAACCAAAAATTCATTGCGCAGCCCTTGGGTATCCAGCGTTTTCGCGTGCGCACTGTGGATGCTCTGTCTTACGTCCACATCAACCTCCGATAATCATTGAAGTGTGAAATTAGAACGATTATGAAACATCGTTTCGTTTTTCTATTGAAGGATGATAAGCCCGTGATGTGCTCTTTTCAATTAAAAATAAAACATTGTTTCATTTTTAAGAAGGCGATTGTGAAAAGTGTAGTGTCGATCACGAATAAGCCGGGGAAAGGAAAAAGTCAGGTTCTATATGGGATATGCATAGACGTGCCAGCCATCATTATAAAGCAGCTTGATGGCGGTAGAGGTTTAACTGATAAGGAAGAAATACAGATCTAATCGTCACGCTCAATAGTTAACGCCACCCCCTGACCACCACCAATACAGAGTGTAGCCAATCCTTTACGAGCGTTGCGTTTCACCATTTCATGAACCAAAGAAACCAAAATGCGGCAACCAGAGGCGCCAATCGGATGACCCAATGCAATCGCGCCGCCATTGACATTGACCCGGCGTTCATCCCATTCAAGCATCTTGCCAACAGAAAGCGCCTGCGCGGCAAATGCTTCATTAGCCTCAATAAGATCAACATCAGCCAGCTGCCAGCCTACACGCTCCAGGCAACGGCGAGTCGCATACACAGGAGCAATACCCATCAGTGCAGGATCAACACCAACGCTGGCAAAGGCGCGAATACGTGCCAGCACGGGTAAATTCAACGCATGTGCTTTGGCTTCGCTCATCATCATTACCGCAGCTGCGCCATCATTGATGGATGAGGCATTTCCTGCGGTAACAGAACCGTGACTATCAAATGACGGATTTAAACTAGCCAGCCCTTCGGCACTGGCATCAGTACGCGGCTGCTCATCGGTATCAACAATCAGTAACTGCCCGTTACTTTGCGTTCTGACCGGGACGATCTCATCTTTGAATCGTCCGGCATCAATGGCCGCTCGCGCTTTCTGTTGTGAGCTAAGTGCGTAGGCATCTTGTAACTGACGACTGATACCATATTCGCGCGCCAGATTTTCGGCAGTGACACCAATATGGTAATCATTGAATGCATCCCACAAGCCATCATGCACCAGGCTATCAACCAATTGGCTATCGCCAAGCTGTGCTCCGGTGCGGCTATCAGTCAAAACATGTGGCGCACGACTCATATTTTCCTGACCACCGGCAATAACAATATCAGCCTCGCCACACTGGATCGCCTGAGTAGCAAGATGCAAAGCTTTTAGCCCGGAACCACAAACATCATTAATGGTTATTGCCGAAACGCTGTTGGGAAGACCACCTTTAATGGCAGATTGCCGTGCTGGATTCTGCCCTGCCCCGGCAGTCAGAACCTGTCCAAGAATCACTTCATCCACCGCATGTGCAGCAACGCCGGTGCGCTCTAATAATGCTTTCACGACCAGACTGCCTAATTCTACCGCAGAATGACCAGCCAACGCGCCACGAAAGCAGCCGATAGGTGTTCGTAACGCACCGACAATCACAACATCTTTCATCACAACCTCGCACCAATTAACAGCGCAATAGTAAATGATTGTTAATTTCAATTATCCAAAATGTTTAAAAAAAGTGATTTTTATCACAAAGGAAATTTACCGTAAGAAGGGGCGATGATATCTGACTGGCACGCAAGGTTTGCATCTACTAACACACCAATCCAGAGGTTGATATAGCGTTAATCTCCCATGTCCGGCCTGGTTTATGGTAAATTGCCCTCCATTTTGTTTAATTTGTAGATGATACGTTCAAATAATGTCTAAAATTTGGTCAAAAGAAGAAACTCTCTGGAGCTTCGCACTCTACGGCACAGCCGTTGGCGCAGGCACGCTCTTCCTTCCTATTCAATTAGGTTCAGCAGGAGCGGTGGTCCTGTTTATTACTGCACTGGTCGCCTGGCCTTTAACATATTGGCCACATAAGGCCTTGTGCCAGTTCATCCTTTCTTCAAAAACATCGGCAGGCGAAGGGATCACTGGCGCGGTAACTCACTACTATGGCAAGAAGATCGGTAATCTGATTACCACTCTGTACTTCATTGCCTTTTTTGTCGTTGTACTGATATACGCAGTGGCAATCACCAACTCACTCACTGAACAGCTGGCGAAGCATATGGTCATTGATCTACGCATCCGTATGCTGGTGAGTCTTGGCGTTGTGTTAATCCTGAATCTTATTTTTCTGATGGGGCGTCATGCCACAATTCGGGTAATGGGATTTTTGGTTTTCCCGCTGATTGCTTACTTCTTATTTCTTTCCATCTACCTGGTCGGTAGCTGGCAGCCTTCTTTATTAACAACCCAGGTAGAGTTCAATCAGAATACCCTTCACCAGATATGGATATCGATTCCCGTGATGGTTTTCGCCTTTAGCCATACTCCGATTATTTCTACGTTTGCCATCGACAGACGAGAAAAATACGGCGAACACGCTATGGATAAATGCAAAAAAATTATGAAGGTCGCTTATCTCATCATCTGTGTGAGCGTGCTGTTCTTCGTGTTTAGCTGCCTGTTATCAATTCCACCTTCATATATTGAGGCAGCCAAAGAGGAAGGCGTCACCATTTTATCGGCACTGTCTATGCTGCCAAATTCCCCTGCATGGTTGTCAATTTCCGGGATTATAGTCGCGGTAGTTGCAATGTCTAAATCATTTTTAGGCACCTACTTTGGCGTTATTGAAGGTGCGACGGAATTAGTCAAAACCACGTTACAGCAGGCGGGCGTTAAAAAAAGCCGTGCATTTAACCGCGCGCTGTCAATTATGTTGGTATCGTTGATTACTTTCATCGTTTGCTGCATCAACCCTAACGCAATTTCGATGATTTACGCGATCAGTGGTCCGCTCATTGCCATGATTCTTTTTATCATGCCAACACTGTCTACGTATCTCATTCCAGCCCTTAAACCCTGGCGCTCCATCGGAAATCTAATTACGTTGATCGTGGGTATCCTGTGCGTGTCGGTAATGTTCTTTAGTTAATCGCTGATGAGAATGGTTCAAAATAGTCATTATTTTGAACCATTCCAGTTCTTACAATGCCTCTCCACCATTAATCACCCTCCTGACTATCTATAGCATAAACAAACAATATCAAGCTGTTATCCTCAGTAAAAATCTGAACATCTTAAATAAGACTATTTAAGATGCGTCACTTAGATTTACACGATATCGTCTGGTTATTCGAAAACAATTTGCAGTATAGATATTCCTAATGCATTAAGCATTTATCTGATTTGCGATAAGCCAAACATGGTTAAATGAGTGAAATCAAGCCATATTTAAAACTTAATGATGCATTCTTAAATATCTTATTGAGAATAATATCAAATACAGATTAAACGCAAATTCCAATTAAAAGCTTATTAAATCAGGGTGTATTGACATCATCAATAACCAATGAAATTATGCGATTATCTATGAATAGGGAGGTTATTAACATGAGACTTTGTAGTAGATATAAAAGTCTTACATGCAATAGTTGCTCAATGCATTGCCAAATAATGCCAGAAAAGTCACCGCGCTTGCAGTATTGTGCAAACGCCTGTTTTTGTATGTGGCCCGAAGATAGTTCGTATTTTAATCGTGGCGTGGTTGAAGGCATATTAAGTAAAAATCACAATGCTCGATTAAGCGGATACATTTTTGTGGATTTTTCAGTAAGTTTTTTACGTCTTTTCCTGGATAAAGACTGGATTGAGTATCTTGCAAGTACGGAAATGGGAATTGTGTTGATAAGCGACAGGAATATGCAATCTCTTGCTAATTACTGGAGAAAACACAACCCCGCAATATCAGCCATTATATATAATGATGATGGACTGGATGTTGCTAACGAGAAGATCAGGCAGTTGTTTATTGGTCGTTACCTGTCATTTACCAGAGGCAATACGTTGACTCAAATGGAGTTCACCATAATGGGGCATATGGTATCTGGTTATAATCCATATCAAATTGCAGACACTCTCGACATGGATATCCGTAGCATCTACGCCTACAAGCAAAGAATTGAAAAAAGGATGGGTGGTAAAATAAACGAATTATTTATACGTTCAAACTCAGTTCAGCATTGAAACGTAACTATCCACAATAATAATTATTGTATATACGGGCATTTATAATAATGCCCGTGTTTTATACGATGAGCTTCAAGTCCGCTTGTTAATTTTTAGTTTAATCATGTGAATTTTGTGTGCTATTTCAAAAATTCATGAGAGAAAAAACCATAAAAGTAGACGTTATAACCGTTAAATTTGTTAACACACATGGTTATTTACGTTGCATTAATATATTGCAATTATAATTGTCATAATGAATATAAAATTAATATATATTTATTAGATGAATACTAATATACTTACCAAACTATCTCATTTGAATTTTCTTGATGCTGTGTTTTATTGACCTATGTACTGGATTATTAACAATAATATTGAGTTCTGGCCGGAACACAAGAAATTAATTTCGGTACATGACGCCGAGTTGAACGTTGTTCTGACAACGCCCGCAAGCAGGTGTTTATCGTTGCTACTCGAAGCTTTTCCAGATGTGGTCGCCCAGCAGGACTTTTTCTCCAGAGTCTGGGAAGAAGAAGGTATGCGTGTACCGGTCAACACGTTATACCAAAACATATCGATTATCAGGCGTGGGTTTCGCGCGGTTGGTGATACGACCCATTCGCTTATTGCAACCGTGACGAGAAAAGGGTTCAAACTCAATAACGATATCAACATAGAAAATCATACCCCCCTCTCTTCAATAGATGTTCAAAAGCACAACTCTCCCCTCAGTTTGAACGTTACAGATGAGGTTAAAGAGATAAATTCTGCTCCAGATAATCATGTCAGGAACATACTCCGGCACTCTAAATTTTATTTACTCATGTTAAGTGCATTTGGTGTGGGGTTGCTTACCGCATTTTTACTATGGAATAATAATCAACCCAAACCATTCTTTAGAGATTACAGGACTGTTGCAGAAATAAATGGTTGTCATTTTAATGTAACAGAAGATAGCATTAATGGCCTGAAAGATTTTGATAAATATAAAAAGCATATATTAGCGTCAGGAATTGACTGCAAGAAATATCCATGGCTATATTTCCCTCTGGCCAGATCGTTTCCGGGCTTGATTGTTATGGCCTGCAAAAAAAGCTATAGAAATAACGAAGTTGCAGGTTGTTTAACTTTGTCTTATCGTGGGATTAATCGTGACTCGTTATAAAAAAGCCCTGATACTTATTTTATGTTTTATTAGCGGATTTGTTCTTTTTATTACCTATCATTATTCTAAACAGCAAATCGCATACAATGAAAAATGTACAGCTAACTGGGTTATTTTTAATGACCAGGGACAAGCCAATCTTACTCTTGACTTTATGTATAATAAAAACAAAAAGACAGGTATAGTTGCACTCAGCGGTACATGGAAACAAAACACAAAGGCTTATAAAGCAATTCGACGTGATATTGAATATACATGGACTGAAAATTATAATACGTTGCATCTCACCTCCAACAAAATAAATAAGTTCGATATTATTGATCAAGTTGAAGATAATAAACTCGCACTACTCCTTCCTGACTTCTATGTCTTTTCAGGAAAAATGATAAGCTATAATATACAAACACAGGGTAATCGCGGTTTTCTTTTTAACATTAGTAACAGAGCGATTATGTACTGTGCAAGGTAACCCTGACACGGTCGAAATAAAAATATTAAAAATAACACATGCAATATTTCTATAATTTTTTATAACCATACATATCTATATAGCAACCTTCCACTCCCTAAAAACATCAGCAATATATTCCCCTTCTCTCAGTATGACACTCACTCTTCAAATTAACACCTTGCCGGTATTAATTTGAAGGAAATATTACCAGTGAGAATACTCCATTGTAAAATTGTGATATATATGATGGTGAAAAAAACAAACAAATATTTTTCATATCTGGCATATCAAAAGCAATAATAAACTGACAGGGAAAGATATCGTTACTATAACGTTCACAAACAAGGTTAGAACTCGATATATAGCTGTTACCTGACTATGTTTTCTTATCTTAAATCAAAATCAGCACTCAGTTAAGGAATGATAGCCGCGTCAGTTTATCATTGCCTTTCAATTAGTTACGTAGAAACATGATTAAAAAGCATTAATTAAGGACATTTCAGGTTACATTCGAAAAAATCCTCTATAAATTAATGCAAACAGTCATGGAATTTTATATATACAAAATCATATACAGTTTAATAAAACATATATGAATATCAGTTATATCTATTACTCATTCAGGACGTAAATAACCATAAACTTTACAGGGGTTAGCTAATGGATTTAGAAATTAAGTTTTCATATCATTTTCCTGATGGAATAATTCTTACAGAAGATGGTATTCTTACAAAAGGGAATGAGCAATCTTACATACCTCCGAAAGAGCTTGGCGTATTATTTGTATTGCTTGAATCATCTGGCAATGTTGTATCAAAAGATATGATCATCGAGTCCGTGTGGAAAAATGTCATTGTAAGTGACGAGTCCCTTACACGGTGTATATATTCATTAAGATGTATTTTTGAACGCATCGGTTATACCCGCTGTATAGAAACCATATACAGGAAAGGCTATCGATTCAGTGGGCAAGTTTTCAAAATAAAAGGGAACCAAAATAATGAAGAAGGAAGTACGGTTGCTTTATTTCCATTTACAACGTCTCACAGTCATCATGATCCATTAACACTAAATCAGAATCTTGTACAACTTATCTCAAACCAAAAAAATGATGACCTTTATATATACCCACTGGCATCAACCCAATATTGTATAGATAATAAATCTCAAACAGCTTTTCTGGCCAGATTCAAACCAGATTATTTTATAACCGGAAGAATCAGCCAACATGGAACATCAAATAGTTTATATGTTGAGGTGATCGATGCAAAAAGTTTTTATCTTGTTGCCAGCACACATCTGCAAGCGGATGATATACAAAAAGTATCACAATTTATAATAAGTAACTTGTATCTGGCTATGAAGAAGCCTAAAGCTGCACAGGGCTTGATTAATCAACGCGATTCTTTTAATGACCATATTTTATCAAAAGAAATGTCTAACGGAAAAAACGCGCTAAATGAGTTCACGCCTGAAAGTATTGTCAAAGCAATAACGATATTTGAACACCTGAAAAAAAACACAATATTCCGTCTCTAATAAATGAGTGTCATTTCCTGTTGGCTGAATGCTATATATCCCTGGCTCTTCATGGTATGAATGAGCACAAAGATGCAACTCAAAAAGCATTCGCATTTATAGATAAGGTGTCAGATAAAACTATTTGTGATGGAAAGATTTCAGGAATCATGGGATTGATAACTGGTCTTTCCGGACAAGCAACGACATCACGTATTTTTTTTGAACATGCGCAGACACAAATATTAGATATCGCCGCCTTATACTATTATCGTGCACTGGTAAATATATATAACGATAAAATTGAGGATGCAATTGCTTGTATAGACCAGGCACTGTTACTTGAACCTGATATGCATAAAGCTGTGGTAATAAAAAAATGCATTAATGCATATATTTCTGCAACACAGAATAAAAAATGCACACACGTTTATCAAGGAACAGAGAAAGAATGCTATTTAGTTATTATTAATAACATCCAAAAATTAAAGCAATTATCAAAAACTAATAATAATATCGATTTTAATAGTCAATGTGCAGTAGCGTGAGTCGTGATAATTCTCGACTGGTATAACGAATGCAAACTCGTTTATGACTGCTAATGTCGAGGAGCACACAAGCTCTACTTATTTTTGATTGTTGTTATTTGATTCAGCCATACTTGATGTAAGCACATTAAAAGAATGGAAAGTTTCGATAAAAAAAGAAAAATAAATGAGGATATAAAAACTGGAGCGGGCGAAGGGAATCGAACCCTCGTATAGAGCTTGGGAAGCTCTCGTTCTACCATTGAACTACGCCCGCTTTGAGATGCGTAAGGCATTATAAACCTTACGCTCTTCTTAGCAAGTGCCTTGCTACTGACTGCTGATTAATTCACCATCAGCACTTTGGTTTACTGCCCTGTGGCGGCAAGTAGCGCAAAGGATCAATCGCCGTAGCACGGTAACGAATCTGGAAATGTAACCGCACAGATTCAGCATCCGTACTGCCCATCGTCGCTATCTTTTGCCCAGCCTTAACATTTTGCCCATTGTTTACCAGCATCGTGTCGTTATGAGCGTAAGCAGTGATGTAATCTTCACTGTGTTTAATCATGATGAGATTACCGTAGCCACGTAATTGGTTACCGACATACACCACCTTACCGGCGCCGGCTGCATATATTGGCGTCCCGCGCGCTGCAGCAATATCAATCCCTTTATTACCACCATCAGCCATTGAGTAAGGCATGATAACTTTTCCACTCGTTGGCCATAACCAGCAACGTTGTCCGACGGGCGGCCATGAAGATTTCGGAACCACTGGCGGTGGAGTGACTGACGCTGTTTTCGTCGTTGATTTGGCTGTATATTTTCTCGAGCTGCGGTTACTTTTTGCCCCACCAAGCTTCAACTTTTGACCAACTTCGATGGTATAGGGTGGAGAAATGCCGTTGAGTCGGGCAAGTTCTTTTACGCTTGTTCCCGTGGTGCGTGAAATACGATAAAGCGTATCCCCCCGTTTCACGGTGTAAACGGAGCCGGAATACGTTCCTGTGTCTGATGATTTGCTACCAGAACAGCCCGCCAGAAGCAGCCCTGCCGATAACAGCATCACGATACCCAGCGTTTTTTTATTCGGGCGTCCTGCGCTCAAAATCTTTCCTCGCTCAAAAAACAAGACGCTATATCATAGCAGCCACCTGTCAGATACCCAATCCATTGCTCAGAAAATGGATGTACAAATCAAGAATTGTGAATGAATCCATTAGGATAGCGATCCCCTATTTGCACATCATCATAACGCAAAAGAAGGCATCCTGACTGTCGCCTAATATTCATTTATCACAATGATTTTTATCACACTCATATTGATACACAGCCCTCTCTTTCTTTGCTGATAAAAACGCATCATCCCTGGCGTTTTATTAACAACATCACACTTCCCTCCTCCCCCCATGCTTATAGTCGTTTCTGGCGTAATTCTTGCCTGCAAAGACTAAATCATTGCCATAAGAACCAAATGTTCAAATCAAGGGGATTTCTATGGAAGCGCGGGAAGCAACCGCTACAGGTGAATCATGTATGCGCGTAGATGCCATTGCTAAGGTTACCGGGCGGGCACGATATACTGATGATTATGTTATGGCGGGCATGTGTTACGCAAAATATGTACGTAGCCCTATCGCACATGGTTATGCCGTAAATATTGACGATGAAAAAGCCAGAAGCCTGCCGGGCGTACTGGCGATTTTTACCTGGGAAGATGTACCGGATATCCCATTCGCTACGGCAGGACATGCATGGACACTTGACGTAAATAAACGCGATACCGCCGATCGCGCACTGTTAACCCGCCATGTTCGTCATCATGGTGATGCCGTTGCCATCGTCGTGGCTCGCGATGAGCTCACGGCAGAAAAAGCGGCGCAACTAGTCAGCATTGAGTGGCAAGAATTACCCGTTATCACCACACCAGAAGCGGCACTGGCAGAAGACGCAGCACCAATCCATAACGGCGGCAATTTACTTAAACAAAGCATGATGTCGACGGGCAATGTCCAGCAAACAATCGATGCGGCAGATTACAAGATCGAGGGGCATTATCAAACACCGGTCATTCAGCATTGCCATATGGAAAGTGTGACCTCACTGGCATGGATGGAGGATGACTCGCGAATTACCATCGTCTCCAGTACGCAGATCCCACATATTGTTCGCCGCGTTGTCGGTCAGGCGCTGGATATTCCCTGGTCATGTGTTCGAGTCATCAAACCGTTTGTCGGCGGCGGTTTTGGTAATAAACAGGATGTGCTGGAAGAGCCTATGGCGGCCTTCCTGACCAGCAAGCTCGGGGGCATTCCGGTGAAAGTTTCCCTTAGCCGTGAAGAGTGTTTTCTCGCAACCCGAACCCGCCACGCCTTTACCATTGATGGGCAAATGGGCGTGAACCGTGATGGTACGTTGAAAGGTTATAGTCTGGATGTTCTGTCCAACACCGGCGCTTATGCCTCCCACGGTCACTCCATCGCTTCCGCAGGCGGTAACAAAGTCGCTTACCTTTATCCTCGTTGTGCTTATGCCTACAGTTCAAAGACCTGCTATACCAATCTGCCCTCGGCAGGCGCGATGCGTGGTTATGGCGCACCGCAAGTCGTTTTTGCTGTCGAATCAATGCTGGATGACGCCGCTACCGCGTTAGAACTAGACCCAGTAGAAATTCGTTTACGTAATGCTGCTCGAGAAGGCGATGCAAATCCGCTCACGGGCAAACGTATTTACAGCGCAGGATTACCAGAGTGTCTTGAAAAAGGGCGGAAAATCTTTGAATGGGAAAAACGCCGTGCAGAGTGCCGGAACCAGCAAGGCAATTTGCGGCGAGGCGTTGGCGTTGCCTGTTTTAGCTACACCTCTAACACCTGGCCTGTCGGGGTGGAAA
Organism: Escherichia sp. KTE114; assembly: GCF_000407765.1. Taxonomy (NCBI): domain Bacteria; kingdom Pseudomonadati; phylum Pseudomonadota; class Gammaproteobacteria; order Enterobacterales; family Enterobacteriaceae; genus Escherichia; species Escherichia sp. KTE114. The sequence goes on from NZ_KE136626.1 coordinate 221,580, forward strand.
TCGCGGGCGCACGCCTGTTGATGAATCAGGATGGAACCATCAACGTGCAAAGCGGCGCTACAGAAATCGGTCAGGGTGCCGACACCGTGTTCTCACAAATGGTGGCAGAAACCGTGGGTGTCCCAGTCAGCGATGTCCGCGTAATTTCGACACAAGACACCGATATTACACCATTCGACCCCGGCGCGTTTGCATCACGTCAGAGCTACGTTGCCGCGCCAGCGTTGCGCAGTGCGGCGCTGCTGCTGAAAGAGAAAATCATCGCTCACGCCGCAGTCATGCTACATCAGTCAGCGATGAATCTGACCCTGATAAAAGGCCAAATCGTGCTGGTTGAAAGACCGGAAGAGTCGTTGTTGTCATTAAAAGATCTGGCAATGGATGCGTTTTATCATCCCGAGCGTGGCGGACAGCTTTCTGCAGAAAGTTCTATCAAAACTACCACTAACCCACCGGCGTTTGGCTGCACCTTTGTTGACCTTACAGTCGATATTGCGCTGTGCAAAGTCACTATCAACCGCATCCTCAACGTTCATGATTCGGGGCATATTCTTAATCCGCTACTGGCAGAAGGCCAGGTACACGGCGGGATGGGAATGGGCATTGGCTGGGCGCTATTTGAAGAGATGATCATCGACGCGAAAAGCGGCGTGGTACGTAACCCAAATCTGCTGGATTACAAAATGCCGACCATGCCGGATCTGCCACAACTGGAAAGTGCGTTTGTCGAAATCAATGAACCGCAATCCGCATACGGACATAAGTCACTGGGTGAGCCACCAATCATTCCTGTTGCCGCTGCTATTCGTAACGCGGTGAAGATGGCTACCGGTGTTGCAATCAATACACTGCCACTGACGCCAAAACGGTTATACGAAGAGTTCCATCTGGCAGGATTGATTTGAGGATAACATCATGTTTGATTTTGCTTCTTACCATCGCGCGACCACCATTGCCGATGCCATCAACCTGCTGACCCACAATCCGCAGGCAAAACTGCTCGCCGGTGGCACTGACGTACTGATTCAGCTCCATCATCACAATGACCGTTATCGCCATATTGTTGATATTCACAATCTGGCGGAGCTTCGGGGAATTACGCAGGAGGAAAATGGCGCGCTACGAATCGGCTCCGCGACGACATTTACTCAGCTCATTGAAGATCCGTTAACCCAGCATCATCTTCCGGCGTTATGTGCTGCGGCTTCGTCAATTGCCGGACCGCAGATCCGTAATGTCGCTACCTACGGTGGAAATATTTGCAACGGTGCCACCAGCGCAGACTCCGCCACACCAACGCTGATTTATGACGCGAAGCTGGAGATCCACTCACCGCGTGGAGTTCGTTTCGTCCCGATTAATGGCTTTCACACAGGGCCAGGCAAAGTCTCTCTTGAGCATGACGAAATTCTTGTCGCCTTTCATTTTCCGCCACAACCGAAAGAACATGCTGGTAGCGCGCATTTTAAATATGCCATGCGCGACGCAATGGATATTTCAACGATTGGCTGCGCCGCGTATTGTCGGCTGGATAATGGAAGTTTCAGTGAATTACGCCTGGCATTTGGTGTTGCCGCTCCAACGCCGATTCGCTGCCAACACGCCGAACAGGCTGCACAAAACGCGCCACTGAACCTGCAAACGCTGGAAGCCATCAGCGAGTCTGTCCTGCAAGACGTCGCCCCGCGTTCCTCATGGCGTGCGAGTAAAGAGTTTCGTCTGCATCTTATCCAGACGATGACCAAAAAAGTCATTAGCGAAGCCGTCGCTGCGGCAGGGGGAAAACTGCAATGAACCACAGCGAAACAATTACCATTGAATGCGTCATTAACGGAATGCCTTTTCAGCTCCGCGCCGCGCCAGGTATGCCGCTTTCAGAGCTACTCCGTGAACAAGGATTACTTAGCGTCAAACAAGGATGCTGCGTTGGAGAATGCGGCGCGTGTACTGTGCTGGTTGATGGCACCGCGATAGATAGCTGCTTATACCTTGCTTCCTGGGCTGAAGGAAAAGAGATACGCACGCTGGAAGGCGAAGCAAAAGGCGGCAAACTTTCTCATGTACAACAGGCTTATGCGAAATCAGGCGCGGTACAGTGTGGCTTTTGTACGCCCGGGTTGATTATGGCCACTACGGCAATGCTGGCAAAACCACGCGAGAAACCATTAACTATTACGGAAATTCGTCGCGGCCTGGCGGGAAATCTTTGTCGCTGCACCGGTTATCAGATGATTGTGAATACAGTGCTGGACTGCGAGGAAACGAAGTAAAACGAAATCCGGCCTGAATGCAGGCCGGATTTACTGCGGTTACGCACTTAACAATTCATATTTTTTAATCTTACGATAGAGCGTAGCAATGCCGATTCCCAGTTCATCAGCAACTTGCTTCTTGCTGTTATGACGTGAAAGCGCCTCGCGGATCATCTGTTTTTCCATCTCCTCCAGCGCCGTACCACCAGCATCATCAAGTGCCAAATGTGCTTCGCTGGCTTCTGGGCTCTCACTTTGCTCTGTCACGCCGTTATTTACCAGATTGGGCGGCAGGAGTGTGCTGTCAATGACTTCACCTGAAGGAACAACGTTGACCAGATATTCCATCAAATTGCTTAGCTCTCGCAGGTTTCCAGGCCAATAATGCTTACGCAGCAACTCAACAACATCAGGAGCAATGCCAGGATAAACCGACCCCAGACGACGGGTATGCAGATGTAAAAAGTAATGCACCAACAGTTCAATATCTTCCTGACGTTCACGCAAAGGCGGCAACGTTAACGGAATAACATTCAGGCGATAGAAGAGATCCTCACGAAACTTACCTTCAGCAATAAACTGAGCCAAATTCTGGTTAGTTGCAGAAATGATGCGGATGTCGACCTGTATTGGGCTGCTGGCACCAATCGGCAGAATTTCACGTGCCTCAATAGCTCGTAACAATTTTGCCTGCAACATTAATGGCATATCGCCAATTTCATCGAGAAACAGCGTGCCCGTATTCGCCGCCTGAATCAGCCCTGTTTTGCCGTTGGCAGAAGCACCCGTAAAAGCGCCTTTGACATAACCGAACAGCTCACTTTCCAGAAGCTGCTCCGGGATCGCGGCACAGTTGATAGCAATAAAGGGTTTATTCCGTCTTCCACTCAACTTATGAATTGCACGAGCGACAACTTCTTTACCGGTGCCACTTTCCCCGACCACCATTACGCTGGATGGGCTGGGCGCGATACGGCTAATGAGTCGTTTTAATTGCCGCATAACCCGGCATTCACCCACTAATTGTTCAATATGCGGTTCATCAGAAACGTTCGCCACAGAAAAACTGGTATGTGACTGGTGAAACGCCATCAAAAATAACTGTCGCCCCTGGATGTTATGCAACTGACCAATTATTAATTCACTTTTATCATCCCACGAAACGATATGTTGCATATGTCCATGAGTAAAATTACTCTCAAATGTTAATGGTCTGAAACGAATAGGTTTCCCAACCATATTATTTTGAGCAACACCAAGAGTTTTTAATGCAGTCTGGTTAACAAACTGAATACGATTGTCTTCATCGATAACTAACACTCCCTGATCCATATTATCGATCATGGTAGCGAATATTTTACTTATATTATCTCCTGGCCCCTGATCTTCCAGAAGTTTCGAGACAAAAATAGTAGATATATGGCGAACGTAATCTGAAAATTCGCGTAAATTATCACTGATATGTTCTTGTTGCTCATGAGTAACAGCAATCAAACTTATTACTCCGACACAACGATCCTGCAGAATAACGGGCGTGCCCAGGAATGCCTTTTCACGACAATTTTCTTTACTGTCACAACCTTCACAAAGGGGATCGAAGCGAGACTGTGTCACAACCTTTTCGGTTTTGGTTTCCAGGACATAGCGGAGCAAACGTGAATTGCCACTTAGCTGGCGCCCAAGAAACTTCCCATATGCGCCAGTTCCAGCGACGCGACACAAGTTTTCATCAACGATCTCAACCTCAAGCTGCAAAACGCTGGCTAGCATTCTGGCAAAACGCTGAATTGTTGGTTGAATTTGCATCAATACTGACTGCGTAGTAACAAGCTCCATAGCTTTACCTTCCAGAATCACTTAAAAGTCGATCATTGAAGACGTTGATGGTTCACAGGTCATGATGATATTAACTCAGACAAATATAGCTTTGCTAAAAACATAGGATTTTTATCACTTTCTAATGAAATTATGGAAGTGATATCACATTTCTATATCAATATGAGAATTACGGGACTGCATTTATCAAACTGACGACGATTCTCCTCTCCCTTATATCTTATTTACGATACTTAGCAGCAAATAAATAACGGCAGAAAAAAAGCCAATCGTTTCCGTATATTTTTATGCTCCATAGTGCAATGTTAATTTGTGATCAACCCCACACATTACCTGTCAAATTACTCTTTCGCAGCCGCGTAGATAATTCTGGCACACTTATTGTTAGTCCCTGGTATAGCTGTGAAAACACCAATCACTTTGGCAAGTCACAGTGAAATAAACCACTTTGCCTGTCATTCCACTATCGGGACTTTATGATGAAAACTGTTAATGAGCTGATTAAGGATATCAATTCGCTGACCTCTCACCTTCACGAGAAAGATTTTTTGTTAACGTGGGAACAGACGCCAGATGAACTGAAACAAGTACTGGACGTTGCCGCAGCGTTAAAAGCACTGCGTGCTGAAAACATCTCGACCAAAGTCTTTAATAGTGGATTAGGTATTTCCGTATTCCGCGACAACTCCACCCGTACCCGTTTTTCTTATGCTTCCGCGCTTAACCTGCTCGGTCTGGCACAGCAAGATCTTGATGAAGGTAAATCACAAATCGCTCACGGCGAAACCGTTCGTGAAACCGCTAATATGATCTCCTTCTGCGCCGACGCTATCGGTATTCGTGACGATATGTATCTGGGTGCGGGTAACGCCTATATGCGTGAAGTTGGCGCGGCACTCGACGACGGCTACAAACAGGGCGTGCTGCCGCAGCGCCCGGCTTTAGTTAACCTGCAATGTGATATCGACCACCCGACGCAGTCGATGGCTGACCTGGCATGGTTGCGTGAACACTTTGGTTCGCTGGAAAACCTGAAAGGTAAAAAAATCGCCATGACCTGGGCCTATTCACCAAGCTACGGCAAACCGCTTTCTGTTCCGCAAGGCATCATCGGTCTGATGACCCGCTTCGGTATGGATGTCACCCTGGCCCACCCGGAAGGTTACGACCTGATCCCGGATGTGGTTGAAGTGGCGAAAAACAATGCTAAAGCGTCCGGCGGCAGCTTCCGTCAGGTCACCAGCATGGAAGAAGCGTTCAAAGATGCAGACATTGTTTATCCGAAGTCATGGGCACCTTACAAAGTGATGGAAGAGCGTACTGAACTGCTGCGCGCTAACGATCACGAAGGCTTAAAAGCACTGGAAAAACAGTGTCTGGCGCAGAACGCACAGCACAAAGACTGGCATTGTACTGAAGAGATGATGGAGCTGACCCGTGATGGCGAAGCCCTGTATATGCACTGCCTGCCAGCCGATATCAGCGGCGTATCCTGCAAAGAAGGTGAAGTCACTGAGGGCGTATTCGAAAAATACCGTATCGCGACCTACAAAGAAGCCAGCTGGAAGCCTTATATCATCGCCGCGATGATCCTGTCCCGTAAATACTCCAAACCGGGTGCACTGCTCGAACAACTGCTGAAAGAAGCGCAAGAACGCGTGAAATAACCCCTCGGGCCGATCGACAGATCGGCTCTCTATTTACAGAGGCCAAAAGGATAGGATATGTCCGTTTTCTCATTGAAGATTGATATCGCCGATAACAAATTTTTCAACGGCGAAACATCACCGCTCTTTTCGCAAAGCCAGGCAAAACTGGCGCGCCAGTTCCATCAGAAGATTGCTGGCTATCGCCCAACACCGCTTTGTGCGCTGGACGACCTCGCGAACCTTTTTGGTGTGAAGAAAATTCTCGTTAAGGACGAATCAAAACGATTCGGTCTGAACGCCTTCAAGATGCTCGGCGGTGCGTATGCCATCGCTCAGTTACTGTGCGAAAAATATCATCTTGATATCGAAACACTGTCATTTGAACACCTGAAAAAGGCTATCGGCGAAAAAATGACCTTCGCCACCACCACCGACGGCAACCACGGGCGCGGTGTGGCATGGGCAGCGCAGCAACTCGGACAGAATGCGGTGATTTACATGCCGAAAGGCTCCGCTCAGGAACGCGTTGACGCCATTCTGAATCTCGGTGCCGAGTGCATCGTCACCGATATGAACTATGACGACACCGTTCGCCTGACCATGCAACACGCGCAGCAGCACGGCTGGGAAGTGGTACAAGACACAGCCTGGGAAGGCTACACCAAAATCCCAACCTGGATCATGCAGGGCTATGCCACGCTGGCAGATGAAGCTGTCGAGCAAATGCGTGAAATGGGCGTAACCCCGACGCACGTTCTGCTGCAAGCCGGTGTCGGTGCTATGGCCGGTGGTGTGTTGGGTTATCTGGTCGATGTCTATAGCCCGCAAAATCTGCACAGCATTATTGTTGAACCTGACAAAGCTGACTGTATTTATCGCTCTGGCGTCAAAGGCGATATCGTCAACGTTGGCGGCGATATGGCCACTATTATGGCGGGCCTGGCCTGCGGCGAACCTAACCCGCTGGGCTGGGAAATCCTACGTAACTGCGCCACCCAATTCATCTCCTGCCAGGACAGCGTTGCCGCATTAGGTATGCGCGTGCTGGGTAATCCGTATGGCAACGATCCACGCATCATCTCCGGTGAATCTGGCGCTGTCGGTTTGGGCGTTCTCGCGGCGGTTCATTATCACCCGCAACGTCAAAGCCTGATGGAAAAACTGGCGCTGAACAAAGATGCCGTGGTGCTGGTTATCAGCACTGAAGGCGACACCGACGTGAAGCACTACCGCGAAGTTGTCTGGGAAGGCAAACACTCTGTAGCACCTTAATCACCCTATTGGAACTGCTCCCTGCAAAACGGGGAGTAAAAAAACTGGAGAAAAATAATGGCTAAGAATATTCCATTCAAACTGATTCTTGAAAAAGCAAAGGATTACCAGGCAGACATGACTCGCTTCCTGCGCGACATGGTTGCGATTCCCAGCGAAAGCTGCGACGAAAAACGCGTAGTGCATCGTATTAAAGAAGAGATGGAAAAAGTCGGCTTCGATAAAGTTGAAATCGACCCGATGGGTAACGTTCTCGGTTATATCGGCCACGGCCCGCGTCTGGTGGCAATGGACGCTCATATCGATACCGTCGGCATTGGCAACATCAAAAACTGGGACTTCGATCCGTACGAAGGCATGGAAACTGATGAGCTGATTGGTGGTCGCGGCACTTCCGACCAGGAAGGCGGCATGGCATCTATGGTTTATGCCGGTAAAATCATTAAAGACCTTGGTCTGGAAGATGAATACACCCTGCTGGTCACCGGTACGGTGCAGGAAGAAGACTGCGACGGTCTGTGCTGGCAGTACATTATTGAACAATCCGGCATTCGCCCGGAATTTGTGGTCAGTACTGAACCGACTGATTGCCAGGTATACCGTGGTCAGCGCGGACGTATGGAAATTCGTATAGATGTTCAGGGAGTTAGCTGCCACGGTTCTGCGCCAGAACGCGGTGATAACGCCATTTTCAAAATGGGACCGATTCTTGGCGAATTACAAGAACTCTCCCAGCGTCTGGGCTATGACGAATTCCTCGGCAAAGGCACCCTCACCGTTTCTGAAATTTTCTTTACCTCCCCAAGCCGTTGCGCTGTAGCAGACAGCTGCGCAGTTTCTATTGACCGTCGTCTGACCTGGGGTGAAACCTGGGAAGGCGCGTTGGACGAAATCCGCGCCCTGCCTGCGGTACAGAAAGCCAACGCGGTTGTTTCTATGTACAACTACGACCGTCCTTCCTGGACTGGCCTGGTTTACCCAACCGAATGCTACTTCCCGACCTGGAAAGTGGAAGAAGATCACTTCACTGTTAAAGCCCTGGTGAATGCCTACGAAGGTCTGTTTGGCAAAGCGCCGGTCGTTGATAAGTGGACCTTCTCAACTAACGGCGTATCCATCATGGGTCGTCACGGCATTCCGGTGATCGGCTTTGGCCCAGGTAAAGAACCTGAAGCGCACGCGCCAAACGAAAAAACCTGGAAATCACACCTAGTGACCTGTGCCGCTATGTACGCTGCAATCCCGTTAAGCTGGCTGGCAACCGAATAATTATTCTTAACTTATTCCCCTCCGGTTCGCCGGAGGGTTTTTGGAGTTTGCTATGCGCGTATTGATCAAAAACGGCACTGTCGTTAACGCAGATGGACAAGCCAAACAGGATTTGTTGATTGAAAGCGGGATTGTTCGCCAGTTGGGCACCGATATTTCGCCGCAGCTCCCTTATGAAGAAATTGATGCCACTGGCTGTTACGTTTTCCCTGGCGGCGTCGATGTCCATACACATTTCAATATTGATGTCGGCATTGCGCGCAGTTGTGATGATTTTTTTACCGGTACTCGCGCAGCCGCGTGTGGCGGTACAACAACCATTATTGACCATATGGGATTTGGCCCAAACGGCTGCCGGTTACGCCATCAACTGGAAGTTTATCGTGGCTATGCCGCCCATAAAGCGGTCATCGACTACAGCTTTCACGGTGTAATTCAGCATATTAATCACGCCATCCTCGACGAAATTCCGATGATGGTCGAGGAAGGGCTGAGCAGTTTTAAACTCTATTTAACCTATCAATATAAACTCAACGATGACGAAGTGTTGCAAGCATTACGCCGCTTGCATGAGTCCGGCGCCCTGACCACTGTGCACCCGGAAAATGACGCAGCTATCGCCAGTAAGCGGGCGGAGTTCATCGCCGCCGGGCTAACCGCTCCGCGCTATCACGCATTGAGTCGACCTCTGGAATGCGAAGCAGAAGCTATCGCCCGCATGATTAACCTGGCGCAACTTGCCGGCAACGCCCCACTCTATATCGTCCATCTGTCTAACGGCTTAGGTCTGGATTATCTGCGTCTTGCCCGTGCGAATCACCAGCCAGTCTGGGTTGAAACCTGCCCACAATATCTTCTGCTGGACGAACGCAGTTACGATACAGAAGACGGAATGAAATTTATCCTTAGCCCGCCGCTGCGCAACGTTCGTGAGCAGGACAAGCTGTGGTGCGGCATCAGCGATGGTGCGATTGACGTGGTAGCGACCGATCATTGCACCTTCTCGATGGCTCAACGCCAGCAAATTTCTAAAGGCGATTTCAGTCGCTGCCCAAATGGCTTACCCGGTGTGGAAAATCGTATGCAATTGCTGTTTTCCAGCGGCGTAATGACCGGACGTATCACCCCGGAACGTTTTGTTGAGTTAACCAGTGCGATGCCCGCCAGGCTGTTTGGCCTGTGGCCACAAAAAGGATTGTTAGCGCCCGGTTCCGATGGCGACGTGGTGATTATCGATCCACGCCAGAGCCAACACATTCAACATCGCCATCTCCACGACAATGCCGACTATTCTCCCTGGGAGGGCTTTACCTGTCAGGGCGCGATTGTCAGAACCTTATCCCGTGGTGAAACGATTTTCTGCGACGGAGCCTTTACAGGCAAAGCCGGACGTGGTCGTTTCCTGCGACGCAAACCGTTTGTCCCTCCCGTGCTCTAACCACTGCCAGGGATCTATACACAATCAAGAATGATGAGTGAGGAAAAATGAGTAAGAAAATTGTTCTCGCCCTCGGCGGGAATGCGCTGGGCGACGATCTGGCCGGACAAATGAAAGCGGTAAAAATTACGTCTCAGGCAATTGTTGATTTAATTGCCCAGGGACATGAAGTTATCGTCACTCATGGTAATGGACCGCAGGTAGGCATGATTAACCAGGCATTCGAAGCTGCCGCAAAAACTGAAGCGCACTCGCCGATGCTGCCGATGTCTGTCTGTGTTGCGTTAAGTCAGGGATATATTGGTTACGATCTGCAAAATGCCTTAAGGGAAGAGCTGCTTTCTCGTGGTATTAATAAACCTGTAGCAACGCTGGTTACTCAGGTCGAAGTCGACGCTAACGATCCGGCATTCCTCCACCCGACCAAACCGATCGGATCGTTCTTTACCGAGCAGGAAGCCGAGCAACTGACAAAACAGGGTTACACCCTGAAAGAAGACGCGGGTCGTGGCTATCGTCGTGTAGTAGCCTCACCGAAGCCTGTTGATATTATTGAAAAAGAAACGGTTAAAGCTCTGGTAGATGCAGGCCAGGTGGTGATCACCGTTGGCGGTGGCGGTATTCCTGTGATTCGTGAAGGCAATCATCTGCGCGGTGCCAGCGCGGTTATCGATAAAGACTGGGCCAGCGCCCGTCTGGCAGAAATGATCGATGCCGATATGCTGATCATTCTGACTGCGGTAGAAAAAGTGGCCATTAACTTCGGTAAAGAGAATGAGCAGTGGCTCGACCGCCTGTCATTGGCCGATGCAGAACGCTTTATCGAAGAAGGTCATTTTGCGAAAGGTTCTATGCTGCCGAAAGTGGAAGCTGCCGCCTCGTTTGCTCGCTCTCGCGCAGGTCGCGAAGCACTGATTACCGTGTTGAGCAAAGCGAAAGAAGGGATTGAAGGCAAAACCGGAACGGTGATTTGTCAGTAAGTTAAAGGCCGGATGGGTAATACCATCCGGCCGTTTTCATTTAAGCCACTTCCAGCACTTCTTCTGTCGCTTTAACGCCCTGATGCATCAACATCATTAACGCCTCAAGTACGCCGCCGCCAATCGCCCTGGCTTTATCTGAAACACTGGTAAAATCAGCCGTTTCACCACGAGGGTCAATATCACCAATTTTAAAACCACCGACCACAGCCAGTCCGTCGTTCAACAAGCCACGTACCATCCCCGTCAACGGCGCTTTAATTTCATGCTCGCCAATCCAGGCAATCACATCACCTTCTTCCACCAGATCGCCTAATTTCACCTTGGATCGCATGATGCCCGCCGCCGGAGCACGAATAACTCGTCGGGTGGTGTGCCCCATGATATTACCGGGAACACCTGTATTTTCCTGTGCGCAGCCGGAGTAAATCACCTGACCGAGCCAGTGCCCACGATTCGTTTCAATCACCGCATGACAATCTTTACCTGCGGTAAAGCCCGGCCCAAGCGCGATCGTCACTGGCGCCATATCTGCACGCGTACCCAAATTCTGTTTCGCAAGAATAGCGTCCACAACGCAAAGCGGTTTCAGTTCATCAAGCAGTGAACAGGCAGGATCTACCATCACCGGGATGAATCCGCGTTCGGTAAGTTTCATCGCCTCCGCAGAGCTGGTTGCCAGGCAGGCAGTGACGCCTTCGACCGTCATTTCGCCGTCGAACACGGCTTGGGCAAACGCCACGGTACAACGAATCACCGTTGGCTTTTCCACTTCCAGCATGATCACTTTGAACCCCGCATGATACAGACGCAGCGCCACACCACTGGCGATATCCCCCGCACCGCGAATCACCACCAGTTGGTGTCCGGAAGGATGCGTAGGTTTCATCATCAGCCCACCCGGCGCGTTATTTTTCACCTGTAATATTTCTGCCAGCACGCTGATGGCTATCTCCTGCGGCGTTTCCGCACCAATGTTGTAACCAACCGGCGCATGTAAACGGGCAATATGTTCTTCAGCCACGCCTTTCTCGCGCAACTGACGCAGGAAAAGCTGCACCTTGCGGCGACTTGCCAGCAAACCCAGCCATGCAATAGGCTGCTCAATGAGTTTATCGAGGGCTTCACGATCCTGATTATTCGTGGCAATCAGGACAAAATTATCAGGGCGAATCTCCAGTGCTTCTACTGCCGCGCCAAACGAATCGGCATGGAGAAGCGTAGTTGACGGCGGAAAAAGTTCAGGATTGAGGCTTTCGCGATAAATATCGGCAACGGCGATATCAAACCCTAATAACGCGGCACTCTGGGCTATCGCCCGGTTGACATGCCCCGCGCCGATCAACACCAGACGTGGTCGCATACCATGTACGCTGATAAACACTGACATTGCGCCTCCGCAATCTGACCCGACGGCATCCGCGCCGTTACGAGCCATGCGCCCGTGGAATAATCGCGGCTTACGTTCCTGCAATGCCTGAAGCGACTCTTCAATCACCTTCCGCTCAACCATTCCGCCGCCAATTGTGCCGACGATAGAACCATCGGCACGCACTAACATTTGTGCAGAATGACGGGGTGTAGAACCTCGGCTATCAACAATTTGCGCCATCGCAAACGGACAATTTTGCTCTTCGAGTTTTGCAGCCTCTGTGAAAATATTCATACCAACCTCAATGGATATCCTTTCAGTAACCCGGAATGCCCGAGCTGCTAATTCACAAATCTGCGCGCGATTGCAGGATGTTCTTGTATATCGCCCAGCCAGATTGCCTCTACGTCATGTTGTTGCAGCGGTTTGAGTAGCTCGCTTTGCGCAATCGCATTCTCACATTGAGAAAAACGGTTAATGAACCAGACTCGCCGACAGCCTTGCGGTACGTTTTTAAACGCGCCCTGCGGATGGCGAACCAGCGCAACGAGATCGCTCAGTTGCAAGGTTGCATCTGGTGTTAACCCAGTAATATCAGCAAACTGCGACCAGCGATGGATATTTTCGGTGCCAACTTTAGCGCCCAAAATATGCCCTCCCATCACAGCAATCACGCAGCAACTGCTTTTTGGTATGCAAGGTTCGTGCTCATCCGGCGCTTTTAACGGCATTCCACGCGAGCCATCTGCCTCAATGAGAATTACGTCACATTCTGGTCGTTGCGCCAGTACATCAATGGTATCTGGCGTAAATCCCTGCGCTTTTCCCTGTTTCGCTTTGAAGCGGTGAAAACAAAATGCAATGGGGGATGTGAGAGACGCATGAGGAAGCATGGCGGGATCGCGACAGAAAACCACGGGCCAGTGAGACGTTGGTATAAACATATGTGTCGTCGTCGTGATTAACACGCGCCTGCCACTAGACTGAAGTAACTCTGCCAGCCAAAAAAGCAGACTGGTTTTCCCCCCTGCACCAACAACAGAAATGACTGCCGGAGCGTTCTGCACGCCTAAATCAATGAATAATGCTGATGGGTCAATTATACTTTTCACGAGTCTTCATAGACCTCTCTGGGATAAATTAACCCACAAATTCATTAACCAGGAAGTAACGCAATTTTCAGGCGTTATTAACCGATATAAATAATGGAATCACTATGTCAGCCATCGACTGTATAATTACCGCTGCTGGATTATCATCAAGAATGGGACAATGGAAAATGATGTTACCCTGGCAACAGGAAACAATTCTTGATGCAAGTATCAAAAACGCGTTGCAGTTTTGTAGTCGAATTATTTTAGTTACGGGTTTTCGCGCTAATGAACTGCATCATCGCTACGAGAACACTGACAATATTACTCTTATTTATAATCCAGATTATGAGCAGGGCTTACTGACCTCGGTGAAGGCTGCTGCTCCCGAAGTGCAAACCGAATATTGCTTTATTACTCATGGCGACATGCCGAGCATTAATGCAAATATTTTCAATAAAATCTGGCAGTTACGCAATGGCGGCGCAATACTTCCACTCCACAATGGCATTCCTGGTCATCCCATTTTAATCTCAAAGTCGAGTCTGATGCAGGCTATCCAACGCCCCAACGTGACCAATATGCGTCAGGCATTGCAAATGGGTGAGCATTATTCCGTCGAAATAGAAGATGAAGAAATAATTTTAGATATTGATACCCCCGAGGACTTTATTTATGCGCAAAAGCGGCATACTAAATTTTAGAAAATCAGGTTAAACGATTGCGTTCAAATATTCATTCCACTCAGCGCGTTTTTATCATAATGATAAGGAGTCACTGATTTTGAGAAATGAGAAAAAATGATAAAAGCCCTGACAATAATAACTCTCAGTAGTGATTTTAATTCTCATTTAGCACCTGTGAGATCATTCACAAAAAACCATTAAGTTTCGAGGCGCCTCACATTTTTTTATATTTCAGGACCAACCTGGCAATAGTGGTGCGATTGTTGCTCTGTCTCCTTAAACCACCGGATTTATCAATACCGGTTACTCAATGATATCTGTATAAGCTAAGGAGAGGGTTATGGGGGATATTATGCGTCCCATTCCGTTTGAGGAACTTTTGACGCGCATATTTGATGAATACCAACAACAACGCTCAATCTTTGGTATTCCTGAGCAACAGTTTTACTCACCCGTAAAAGGTAAATCTGTCGGCGTCTTCGGTGAAACCTGTGCCACCCCCGTCGGCCCTGCCGCTGGTCCGCACACGCAACTCGCGCAAAACATCGTCACCTCCTGGCTGACTGGCGGACGCTTCATCGAACTAAAAACCGTCCAGATTCTTGATCGTCTGGAGCTGGAAAAGCCTTGTATCGACGCCGAAGATGAGTGCTTTAACACCGAATGGTCCACCGAATTTACCCTGCTTAAAGCCTGGGATGAATACCTCAAAGCCTGGTTTGCCCTGCATCTTCTCGAAGCGATGTTCCAGCCTTCTGACTCCGGTAAATCGTTTATTTTTAATATGAGCGTCGGTTACAACCTCGAAGGCATTAAGCAGCCGCCGATGCAGCAGTTCATCGACAATATGATGGACGCATCTGACCATCCGAGATTCGCTCAATACCACGATACGCTGAATAAACTCCTCCACGATGACGCATTTTTAGCCCGCCACGGATTGCAGGAAAAACGTGAAAGCTTGCAGGCCTTGCCAGCCCGTATCCCCACCAGCATGGTACAAGGCGTTACCCTCTCCACCATGCACGGCTGCCCTCCGCATGAAATCGAAGCCATTTGCCGCTACATGCTGGAAGAAAAAGAGCTGAACACCTTTGTGAAACTCAACCCGACCTTACTTGGGTACGCGCGTGTTCGTGAGATTCTTGATGGATGTGGATTCGATTACATCGGCTTAAAAGAAGAGTCATTTGATCACGACCTCAAGCTGACGCAGGCGCTGGAAATGCTGGAACGCCTGATGGCGCTGGCAAAAGAAAAATCACTCGGCTTTGGCGTCAAACTGACTAACACTCTCGGCACCATCAATAACAAAGGCGCACTGCCCGGTGAAGAGATGTATATGTCCGGCCGTGCGCTGTTCCCGCTCTCTATCAATGTCGCAGCAGTTCTGTCCCGCGCCTTTGACGGCAAACTGCCAATTTCTTATTCCGGTGGTGCCAGCCAGCTGACTATCCGCGATATTTTCGATACTGGCATTCGCCCAATCACCATGGCAACCGATTTGCTGAAACCAGGCGGCTATCTGCGTTTAAGTGCCTGTATGCGCGAGCTGGAAGGCTCCGACGCCTGGGGACTTGACCACGTTGACGTGGAACGACTGAGCAAGCTGGCCGCAGATGCGCTGACCATGGAATACACCCAGAAACACTGGAAGCCAGAAGAGCGGATAGAAGTGGCAGAAGACCTGCCGCTGACCGACTGCTACGTTGCCCCCTGTGTCACTGCCTGCGCCATCAAACAGGATATTCCGGAATACATTCGACTGTTGGGCGAACATCGTTATGCCGACGCGCTGGAACTCATCTACCAACGTAATGCCCTGCCCGCCATTACTGGTCACATTTGCGATCACCAGTGCCAGTACAACTGTACCCGCCTGGATTACGACAGTGCGCTGAATATCCGCGAACTGAAAAAAGTCGCCCTGGAAAAAGGCTGGGATGAATACAAACAACGCTGGCACAAACCAGCGGGTTCCGGTTCTCGCCATCCGGTTGCCGTTATTGGCGCGGGTCCTGCGGGTCTGGCTGCAGGTTACTTCCTTGCCAGAGCGGGGCATCCGGTCACACTGTTTGAACGCGAAGCTAACGCCGGCGGCGTGGTGAAAAATATCATTCCCCAATTCCGTATTCCTGCTGAGTTGATTCAGCACGATATCAATTTTGTTGCCGATCACGGCGTGAAATTTGAGTATGACTGCTCACCGGATCTGACCGTCGAACAGTTAAAAAATCAGGGTTTCCACTATGTTCTGATTGCCACCGGCACCGATAAAAACAGCGGTGTGAAACTGGCTGGCGACAACCAGAATGTCTGGAAATCCCTCCCCTTCCTGCGTGAGTACAACAAAGGAACGGCGCTCAAGCTGGGCAAACATGTGGTGATTGTCGGTGCGGGTAACACCGCAATGGACTGCGCCCGCGCGGCATTACGCGTGCCGGGCGTAGAAAAAGCGACTGTCGTTTACCGTCGTTCACTGCAAGAGATGCCAGCATGGCGCGAAGAGTATGAAGAAGCACTACACGATGGCGTAGAGTTCCGTTTCCTCAATAACCCAGAACGTTTTGATGCGGATGGCACCTTAACGTTGCGCGTCATGTCGCTTGGCGAACCTGATGAGAAAGGTCGCCGCCGTCCGGTTGAAACCAGCGAAACGGTAACGCTGCACGTAGACAGCCTGATCACCGCCATTGGCGAACAGCAGGATACTGAAGCCCTGAATGCGATGGGCGTGCCGCTGGACAAAAACGGCTGGCCTGATGTCGACCATAACGGTGAGACCCGCCTGACTGACGTCTTTATGATCGGTGACGTACAGCGCGGACCGTCCTCTATCGTTGCCGCAGTTGGCACCGCTCGTCGGGCTACCGATGCCATCCTTAGTCGGGAAAATATTCGCTCCCACCAGAACGATAAACACTGGAACAACGTCAACCCGGCGGAAATCTACCAACGTAAAGGTGATATCTCTGTCACCCTGGTGAACAGCGACGATCGCGACGCGTTTGTCGCCCAGGAAGCCGCTCGCTGCCTTGAATGTAACTACGTTTGCAGCAAGTGTGTAGATGTCTGCCCGAACCGCGCCAACGTCTCAATTGCCGTCCCTGGCTTCCAGAACCGTTTCCAGACGCTGCACCTTGACGCTTACTGCAACGAATGCGGCAACTGCGCCCAGTTCTGCCCGTGGAACGGTAAACCGTACAAAGACAAAATCACCGTCTTTAGTCTGTCGCAAGACTTTGATAACAGCAGCAATCCAGGCTTCCTGGTGGAAGATGAGCGTGTACGTGTCCGTCTGAATAACCAGAGTTGGGTGTTGAACATCAATAGCGAAGGTCAGTTCGACAACGTACCGCCAGAGCTGAACGACATGTGCCGCATTATCAGCCATGTCCACCAGCATCATCATTATCTGCTGGGCCGCGTGGAGGTGTAATCATGTTGATTCTGAAGAATGTCACCGCAGTGCAGTTACACCCGGCAAAAGTGCAGGAAGGCGTCGATATCGCCATCGAAAATGATGTGATTGTCGCGATCGGCGATGCTCTGACGCAGCGTTATCCTGACGCCAGCTACAAAGAGATGCATGGCCGGATTGTGATGCCTGGGATTGTCTGCTCGCACAACCATTTTTACTCGGGACTTTCGCGCGGAATTATGGCGAACATCGCCCCCTGCCCGGATTTCATCTCAACGCTGAAAAACCTGTGGTGGCGGCTCGATCGTGCCCTTGATGAAGAGTCGCTCTATTACAGCGGGCTGATTTGTTCACTCGAAGCAATCAAGAGCGGATGCACGTCGGTTATCGATCACCATGCTTCCCCGGCTTATATCGGCGGGTCACTCTCGACGCTGCGCAACGCATTTTTAAAAGTTGGCCTGCGTGCGATGACCTGTTTTGAAACCACTGACCGTAACAACGGCATCAAAGAATTGCAGGAAGGGGTAGAAGAAAACATCCGCTTCGCCCGTCAGATTGACGACGCGAAGAAAGCGGCTACCGAGCCATATCTGGTCGAAGCGCATATTGGTGCTCACGCGCCGTTTACTGTGCCGGATGCCGGTCTGGAAATGCTGCGCGAAGCCGTAAAAGCCACCGGGCGTGGTTTACACATTCACGCTGCTGAAGATCTTTACGACGTTTCTCACAGTCACCACTGGTACGGCAAAGATCTGCTGGCACGGCTGGCGCAATTCGATCTTATCGATAGCAAAACGCTGGTCGCCCACGGCCTGTATCTGTCGAAAGAGGATATCGCCCTGCTTAATCAGCGTGACGCGTTCCTGGTACATAACGCCCGCTCCAACATGAATAACCATGTTGGTTACAACCATCATCTTAGCGATATCCGCAATCTGGCGCTGGGAACCGACGGCATCGGTTCAGACATGTTTGAAGAGATGAAATTCGCCTTCTTTAAACATCGTGACGCTGGTGGTCCGCTGTGGCCTGACAGTTTTGCCAAAGCCCTGACTAACGGCAACGAACTAATGAGTCGCAACTTTGGTGCGAAATTCGGCCTGCTGGAAGCCGGTTATAAAGCCGATTTAACCATTTGCGATTACAACTCGCCAACGCCGTTGCTGGCGGACAATATCGCCGGTCATATCGCTTTCGGCATGGGTTCAGGCAGCGTTCACAGCGTGATGGTCAACGGTGTGATGGTCTATGAAGACCGTCAGTTTAACTTCGATTGCGATTCCATTTATGCGCAAGCCAGAAAAGCCGCTGCCAGTATGTGGCGTCGGATGGATGCGCTGGCATAAATGACAAATACCCTCTTCCCGTAGGGAAGAGGGTTAAATAAGGAAAGAAGATGATTGAACAATTTTTCAGGCCCGACTCTGTCGAACAGGCGCTGGAACTGAAGCGCCGCTACCAGGATGAAGCCGTCTGGTTCGCCGAGGGCAGCAAACTCAACGCCACACCAACCCGTACCGATAAAAAGATTGCCATTTCCTTACAGGATCTGGAACTGGACTGGGTTGACTGGGATAACGGTGCACTGCGGATTGGCGCAATGTCTCGCTTGCAGCCACTGCGTGATGCGCGATTTATTCCTGCAGCACTGCGTGAAGCCCTCGGTTTTGTTTACTCACGCCATGTTCGTAATCAGTCGACCATTGGTGGTGAAATCGCCGCCCGGCAGGAAGAGTCGGTGCTGCTTCCCGTCCTGCTGGCACTGGATGCTGAACTGGTTTTTGGCAACGGCGAAACGCTGTCAATCGAGGACTACCTGGCCTGTCCATGCGATCGTCTGCTGACGGAAATCATCATTAAAGATCCGTATCGCACCTGCGCGACTCGCAAAATTAGCCGTTCCCAGGCTGGGTTAACGGTGGTGACTGCGGCCGTTGCGTTAACCGACCACGACGGTATGCGAATTGCGCTGGATGGCGTCGCCAGTAAAGCCCTGCGTCTGCACGATGTTGAAAAACAAAATCTGGAAGGCAATGCACTTGAACAGGCTGTCGCCAACGCCATTTTCCCGCAGGAAGATTTGCGGGGCAGCGTGGCCTATAAACGCTATATCACGGGAGTTCTGGTAGCCGACCTGTATGCCGACTGCCAACAGGCTGGGGAGGAAGCCGTATGATTATCCACTTTACTTTAAATGGCGCGCCCCAGGCGCTAACCGTTAATCCTGGCGAAAACGTGCAAAAGCTGTTGTTTCACATGGGAATGCACTCTGTACGCAACAGTGATGATGGTTTCGGTTTTGCCGGTTCTGACGCAATTATCTTTAACGGTAATATCGTCAACGCATCCCTGCTTATTGCCGCACAGTTAGAAAAAGCAGACATTCGTACCGCAGAATCACTGGGCAAATGGAACGAGTTAAGTCTGGTTCAGCAGGCAATGGTTGATGTCGGCGTGGTGCAGTCCGGTTATAACGATCCGGCTGCGGCTCTGATTATTACCGATCTTCTTGATCGCATCGCTGCACCTACCCGCGAAGAGATCGACGACGCGCTTTCTGGTCTGTTCAGCCGCGATGCTGGCTGGCAGCAATACTACCAGGTCGTTGAACTGGCGGTTGCGCGTAAAAATAACCCACAAGCCACGATTGATATCGCCCCGACTTTCCGCGACGACCTTGAAGTCATTGGTAAGCACTATCCTAAAACTGATGCCGCGAAAATGGTGCAGGCGAAACCCTGCTATGTTGAAGACCGCGTAACGGCTGACGCCTGCGTCATTAAAATGTTACGTAGCCCACACGCTCACGCACTGATTACCCATCTGGATGTCAGCAAAGCCGAAGCATTACCGGGCGTCGTTCACGTTATTACTCACCTGAATTGCCCGGACATCTATTACACCCCTGGTGGTCAGAGCGCGCCGGAACCGTCACCACTTGACCGCCGCATGTTCGGCAAGAAAATGCGTCACGTCGGCGATCGCGTTGCTGCGGTCGTTGCTGAAAGTGAAGAAATTGCGCTCGAAGCACTGAAGCTCATTGACGTTGAATATGAAGTGCTTAAACCGGTAATGTCGATCGACGAAGCAATGGCGGAGGATGCACCTGTCGTGCACGATGAACCGGTGGTGTATGTCGCTGGTGCGCCAGATACTCTGGAAGATGACAACAGTCATGCAGCCCAGCGCGGCGAGCATATGATCATTAACTTCCCTATCGGTTCTCGCCCACGCAAAAATATCGCCGCCAGTATTCATGGACATATTGGCGATATGGATAAAGGCTTCGCCGATGCCGATGTGATCATTGAGCGAACCTATAACTCAACTCAGGCGCAGCAATGCCCGACTGAAACACATATCTGCTTTACCCGGATGGATGGCGATCGGCTGGTTATTCACGCCTCCACTCAAGTACCGTGGCACTTACGCCGCCAGGTTGCGCGCCTTGTAGGTATGAAACAACATAAAGTTCATGTCATTAAAGAACGCGTAGGTGGCGGTTTCGGCTCTAAACAAGACATTCTGCTGGAAGAAGTGTGCGCCTGGGCAACCTGCGTGACCGGGCGCCCGGTGCTGTTTCGCTACACCCGTGAAGAAGAGTTTATTGCCAACACCTCTCGTCACGTCGCGAAAGTCACTGTCAAACTGGGGGCGAAAAAAGATGGTCGCCTGACGGCAGTGAAGATGGATTTCCGTGCTAACACGGGGCCTTACGGCAACCATTCACTCACCGTACCCTGTAACGGACCGGCGCTGTCGCTGCCGTTATATCCGTGCGATAACGTCGATTTCCAGGTCACCACCTACTACAGCAACATTTGTCCAAATGGTGCTTATCAGGGTTATGGCGCACCGAAAGGTAACTTCGCGATCACCATGGCATTAGCGGAACTGGCTGAACAGTTGCAGATCGACCAACTGGAAATTATCGAACGAAACCGGGTACACGAAGGACAAGAGCTGAAAATCCTCGGTGCAATCGGTGAAGGTAAAGCACCGACATCCGTTCCATCTGCCGCCAGCTGCGCGCTGGAAGAGATCCTGCGTCAGGGTCGCGAGATGATTCAATGGTCTTCACCGAAACCGCAAAATGGTGACTGGCGCATCGGTCGTGGCGTTGCCATTATCATGCAGAAATCGGGGATCCCGGATATCGATCAAGCTAACTGCATGATCAAACTGGAATCGGACGGTACCTTTATCGTTCATTCTGGCGGTGCGGATATTGGTACTGGTCTGGATACTGTGGTGACCAAACTGGCAGCAGAAGTGCTGCACTGCCCACCGCAGGACGTGCATGTTATCTCCGGTGATACCGATCATGCCTTGTTTGATAAAGGCGCATATGCCTCGTCCGGTACTTGCTTCTCGGGCAACGCGGCGCGTTTAGCAGCGGAAAATCTGCGGGAGAAAATTCTGTTCCACGGCGCGCAAATGTTGGGTGAGCCACTGGAAGATGTTCAACTGGCAACGCCGGGCGTCGTGCGCGGTAAGAAAGGCGAAGTGAGTTTCGGGGATATTGCCCATAAAGGCGAAACCGGTACTGGCTTTGGTTCACTGGTGGGAACAGCCAGTTATATCACGCCTGATTTCGCCTTCCCGTATGGTGCAAACTTTGCTGAAGTTGCCGTCAACACGCGTACCGGTGAAATCCGCCTGGACAAATTCTACGCCCTGCTGGATTGCGGTACGCCGGTCAATCCGGAGTTAGCGTTGGGACAAATCTACGGCGCTACCCTGCGTGCTATCGGACACAGTATGAGCGAAGAAATCATTTATGACACCGAAGGTCACCCGTTAACCCGCGATTTACGCAGTTACGGCGCACCGAAAATTGGTGACATCCCACGTGATTTCCGTGCCGTACTGGTGCCGAGCGACGATAAAGTCGGCCCGTTCGGGGCGAAGTCCATCTCGGAAATTGGCGTAAATGGCGCAGCACCAGCAATAGCTACCGCAATTCACGATGCCTGCGGCATCTGGTTACGCGAATGGCATTTCACTCCGGAGAAAATACTCACCGCGCTGGAAAAAATATAAGTAATAAATGGCCGCTTCGGCGGCCTGGATTGCTGACAAACGCGAAATGGCCTGATGCGCTGCGCTTATCAGACCTACATGTCGACTGCAATATATTGAGTTAGCATGATTTGGCAGGCGGATAAGGCGTTCACGCCGCTTCCGGCATGAACAAAGCGCGATTTATCAACAATCTGTTACCGCTTCTGCGGCCTGTTTCTCTGTTTGAACGATGACTAAATAGTAACTGCGAAAATGAGATAAGCCGTTCTCAAGGCGTCCTGCGCCCCAAATTCGTGGGTATTTATTTTACTGATTCAGATGATCAAATTTACTTTAAAAGGAGTGAAGGGATGTCTGATATAAACCATGCAGGTTCCGACCTTATATTTGAACTGGAGGATCGCCCTCCCTTTCATCAGGCTATTGTTGGCGCAATTACCCATCTGTTGGCAATTTTCGTTCCGATGGTGACTCCCGCATTAATTGTGGGTGCGGCCTTACAACTTTCCGCAGAAACGACCGCCTATCTGGTTTCAATGGCGATGATCGCCTCCGGCATTGGAACATGGTTACAGGTAAACCGTTATGGCATCGTGGGTTCCGGTTTACTCTCCATTCAGTCAGTCAATTTTTCATTTGTTACCATCATGATTGCGCTGGGCAGCAGCATGAAAAGCGATGGTTTCCACGAAGAATTAATCATGTCGTCGCTGCTTGGCGTTTCCTTCGTCGGCGCATTTCTGGTTGTCGGTTCTTCTTTTATCCTGCCTTATCTACGTCGGGTTATCACCCCCACCGTCAGCGGCATTGTGGTGCTGATGATCGGCTTAAGCCTGATTAAAGTCGGCATTATCGATTTTGGCGGTGGATTTGCAGCCAAAAGCAGCGGTACGTTCGGCAATTACGAACATCTCGGCGTTGGTTTATTGGTTTTGATTGTGGTGATCGGCTTTAACTGCTGCCGTAGTCCGTTGCTACGCATGGGCGGGATCGCCATCGGGCTTTGCGTCGGCTATATCGCGTCGTTATGTCTTGGCATGGTGGATTTCAGCAGTATGCGCAACCTGCCGTTAATCACTATCCCACATCCGTTCAAATACGGATTTAGTTTCAGCTTCCATCAGTTCCTGGTGGTCGGCACTATTTATCTGCTTAGCGTGCTGGAGGCAGTAGGCGATATCACCGCCACGGCAATGGTTTCCCGCCGTCCTATTCAGGGTGATGAATATCAGTCCCGACTGAAAGGTGGCGTGCTGGCAGATGGTCTGGTCTCTGTTATCGCCTCCGCTGTCGGTTCATTACCGCTAACCACGTTTGCGCAAAATAATGGGGTTATTCAGATGACTGGCGTCGCTTCACGTTATGTCGGGCGAACCATCGCGGTTATGTTGGTTATCCTCGGGTTATTTCCGATGATCGGCGGCTTCTTCACCACTATCCCCTCGGCAGTTCTGGGGGGCGCAATGACGTTAATGTTTTCCATGATTGCCATTGCCGGTATCCGCATCATTATCACCAATGGCTTAAAACGCCGTGAAACACTTATCGTCGCCACCTCATTAGGTTTAGGTCTTGGTGTTTCCTACGATCCCGAAATTTTTAAAATATTGCCTGCCTCTATTTATGTATTAGTTGAAAACCCTATTTGTGCAGGCGGGTTAACTGCGATTTTATTAAATATTATTCTCCCTGGTGGCTACCGACAGGAAAACGTTCTGCCTGGTATTACCTCAGCGGAAGAGATGGATTAAAAGTAAAGGAGTCAATGATGTCAGGAGAACACACGTTAAAAGCAGTACGAGGCAGTTTTATTGATGTCACCCGTACAGTCGATAACCCGGAAGAGATCGCCT
Source organism: Escherichia sp. KTE114 (assembly GCF_000407765.1). NCBI lineage: Bacteria > Pseudomonadati > Pseudomonadota > Gammaproteobacteria > Enterobacterales > Enterobacteriaceae > Escherichia > Escherichia sp. KTE114. The sequence continues at coordinate 245,727 of NZ_KE136626.1, forward strand.
CTGCGCTGCGGTTTATTGAGGATGGTTTACTACTCATTAAACAAGGGAAAGTGGAGTGGTTTGGCAAATGGGAGGACGGAAAGCATCAAATTCCTGACACCATTCGCGTTCGCGACTATCGCGGCAAACTGATAGTTCCGGGCTTTGTCGATACACATATCCATTATCCGCAAAGTGAAATGGTCGGTGCCTATGGCGAGCAGTTGCTGGAATGGCTGAATAAACACACCTTCCCCACAGAGCGTCGTTATGAAGATTTAGAATATGCCCGCGAAATGTCTGCATTTTTCATCAAACAGTTATTGCGCAACGGCACAACCACGGCGCTAGTGTTTGGGACTGTTCATCCGCAATCCGTTGATGCGCTGTTTGAAGCCGCCAGTCATATCAATATGCGCATGATTGCCGGCAAGGTGATGATGGATCGCAATGCGCCGGATTATCTGCTCGATACCGCAGAAAGCAGCTATCACCAAAGCAAAGAACTGATCAAACGCTGGCACAAAAATGGACGTCTGTTATACGCCATTACGCCGCGCTTCGCACCGACTTCATCTCCCGAACAGATGGCAATGGCGCAACGCCTGAAAGAAGAGTTTCCCGATACGTGGATACATACCCATCTGTGTGAAAACAAAGATGAAATTGCCTGGGTGAAAGAGCTTTATCCTGAACATGATGGTTATCTGGATGTTTATCACCAGTATGGCCTGACAGGTAAAAACTGCGTCTTTGCTCACTGCGTCCATCTGGAAGAAAAAGAGTGGGATCGTCTCAGCGAGACTAAATCCAGCATCGCGTTTTGTCCAACCTCCAACCTTTATCTCGGCAGCGGCTTATTCAACCTGAAAAAAGCATGGAATAAGAAAGTCAAAGTTGGCATGGGGACTGACATTGGCGCAGGAACCACCTTCAACATGCTGCAAACACTGAACGAAGCCTACAAAGTATTGCAGCTACAGGGCTATCGTCTCTCAGCATATGAAGCATTTTATCTTGCCACGCTCGGTGGCGCGAAATCTCTGGGGCTTGACGATCTGATCGGCAACTTTATACCAGGCAAAGAGGCTGATTTCGTGGTGATGGAACCTACCGCCACACCGCTGCAGCAACTGCGCTATGACAACTCTGTTTCTTTAGTCGACAAATTGTTCGTGATGATGACGTTGGGCGATGACCGTTCTATCTACCGCACCTACGTTGATGGTCGTCTGGTGTACGAACGTAACTAATAATAAACCTCGTGAGGACATCATTATGTCTGGAGACATCCTACAAACACCGGACGCACCAAAGCCACAGGGCGCGCTGGATAATTATTTTAAAATTACCGCTCGTGGCAGCAGCGTTCGCCAGGAGGTACTGGCGGGTCTGACCACATTCCTCGCTATGGTTTACTCCGTTATCGTAGTGCCGGGAATGCTGGGTAAAGCAGGTTTTCCTCCCGCAGCGGTCTTCGTTGCCACCTGTCTGGTCGCAGGCTTCGGCTCTCTGCTGATGGGGTTATGGGCTAACCTGCCAATGGCGATTGGTTGCGCCATTTCCTTGACAGCATTTACTGCATTCAGCCTGGTACTTGGGCAACAAATTAGCGTTCCGGTAGCACTAGGGGCGGTCTTTCTGATGGGGCTGATATTTACCGCTATCTCCGTAACTGGCGTGCGAACCTGGATCTTACGCAATTTACCAATGGGTATTGCGCACGGTACAGGTATCGGTATTGGTCTGTTCCTGCTACTGATTGCCGCTAACGGCGTAGGTATGGTCATCAAAAACCCGATTGAAGGCTTACCAGTTGCGCTTGGGGCGTTTACCTCTTTCCCGGTGCTGATGAGCTTGCTGGGATTAGCGGTGATTTTCGGCCTGGAGAAGTGCCGCGTACCTGGTGGGATCTTGTTGGTCATTATCGCCATCTCGATCATCGGCTTAATTTTTGATCCGGCGGTGAAATACCACGGTCTGGTGGCAATGCCGAGTCTGACTGGCGAAGATGGAAAATCTCTGATTTTCAGCCTGGATATTATGGGCGCGCTCCAGCCAACCGTACTTCCGAGTGTACTGGCATTAGTGATGACTGCTGTGTTTGACGCCACCGGCACCATCCGTGCAGTAGCCGGTCAGGCGAATCTGCTGGATAAAGACAACCAAATAATCAACGGTGGCAAAGCCCTGACCAGTGACTCGGTTAGCTCAATATTCTCCGGTTTAGTGGGTGCGGCACCTGCGGCAGTTTATATCGAATCAGCGGCAGGAACCGCCGCCGGAGGCAAAACCGGTTTGACCGCTACCGTGGTTGGTGCATTGTTCCTGTTGATTCTGTTTTTATCTCCGCTGTCGTTTCTGATCCCTGGGTATGCCACAGCCCCTGCACTGATGTACGTTGGTCTACTGATGTTAAGCAACGTTTCGAAGCTGGATTTCAACGACTTTATTGATGCAATGGCCGGACTGGTGTGTGCCGTGTTCATCGTCCTGACCTGCAATATCGTTACCGGTATTATGCTGGGCTTTGTGACGCTGGTTGTAGGTCGCGTCTTTGCTCGCGAATGGCAAAAACTGAATATTGGTACGGTTATCATTACCGTCGCCCTGGTCGCGTTTTACGCTGGTGGTTGGGCTATTTAAGAGATTCTCCGCGCCTTTCAGCGCGGAGATTTCTATCAGAGATGATTCTCGCCGCTGGCAGCAATACGCTGCTGGCGGATTTGCCTGAGTTCTCTCTCAGTCATCAACTGCAACGCCTGCGTTGGGCAAGATTCAACGCAGGCTGGCCCCTCTTCCCGCTGTTCACAGAGATCGCATTTCACGATGAGTTGGCGAGTATGTCCGGGCAAAGACTGAACAGTGATCATCCCAAACGGGCACGCACTGACACAACTCTGACAGCCAATACAGCGGGCAGAATTTGCCTGTACCACCTGTTCGCCCATCGTCAGCGCCTGCACGGGGCAAGCGCCAACACAAGGGGCGTTTTCGCACTGATGGCACATCACTGGCGCACTAATGTTGTTCAGACGCTGCACTTTTAAACGTGGGAGAAAGAAACTCGCATTCAACTCCTGTTCTAACGGATGGGCGACCACGCAAGCCACTTCGCAAGTACGGCAGCCAATACAGTCAGCTGGATTAACGATAATTAACGATTTCATCGCGATGCCTTCGTATTAAACATAGCTAACATATCGTGTGCCGCCTGTCTTCCTGCTGCCATTGCGGTGACGACCAGATCCGCACCATGAACGGCATCACCACCGGCAAAAACCTTTTTCAGATGCGTCTGGGTGGATAAATGCCCTGCATCGCCAGTTTTTATCAGCCCCCATTTATCAAGTTTAATGCCGCTGCCCTGCAACCACGGCATGGCATGTGCCTGGAAGCCAAAGGCCATAATCAGCACATCGGCGGGCAGTTCAAACTCAGATCCCGCCACCGGACGTGGACGACGGCGACCATCAGGCCCCGGCTCACCCATTGCGGTACGAATCAAGCCCACCGCCTTTAAGCGCCCGTTATCATCAAGAGCGATATATTGCGGCTGAACATTGAACAGAAACTCAACGCCTTCCTCACGCGCATTAACCACCTCTTTTCGCGAGCCGGGCATACTGACTTCATCACGCCGATAAGCACAGGTCACACTGGCGGCCTTCAGGCGAATGGATGTGCGCAGGCAATCCATTGTTGTATCGCCGCCCCCCAATACGACAACTCGCTTACCTTCTACATCCGTCAGCGGATACTCTGCAGACTCTGGCAGCCCCATCAACTGGCGAGTATGCGCGGTCAGAAACGGTAGCGCCTGAATCACACCGGGCGCATCTTCATGCGGCAGATCCGCTCGCATCATCCCGTAAGTCCCCACGCCAAGAAAAACAGCGTCATATTCTGTCGTTAAGTCGTTGAAAGAGATATCACGACCAATTTCACAGTTGAGATGAAAGTCGATCCCCATCGCGGTGAATATCTCCCGCCGCTGGCTTAACACCGCTTTATCGAGCTTGAAAGGAGGAATACCAAAGGTGAGCATACCGCCGATTTCCGGATGGCGATCAAAGACATCAACATGAACGCCGGCGCGCGCAGGATATCGGCACACCCCAGTCCTGCTGGCCCGGCACCAATCACAGCTACCCGTTCCATACGCGGAACGACCTGGCTGACATCGGGACGCCAGCCCATCGCCAGCGCAGTATCAGTAATATAGCGTTCCAGATTGCCGATAGAGACTGCGCCAGAGTGATCTTTCAAAGTACATGCGCCCTCACAAAGCCGATCCTGCGGACATACCCTGCCGCAGATTTCTGGTAAGGAGCTGGTCTGGTGGCAGAGTTCTGCCGCTTCAATAATCTTCCCTTCCTGTACCAGATGGATGTAATCCGGAATGGCGTTATGCAACGGACAATGCCAGTTACAGTTGGCTTTTTTGGCACAATAAACACAGCGGTCACTCTCATAAGTTGCTTGTTGCGGATCCAGTCCACAATAGATTTCGCCAAAGTGAGTCTTCCGCTCGCTCGCTGTAATTTTCTCTGCGCCTTTGCGCGGGTTAACGGGGAGCAACGCTGCACGGCGAGATGGCTGAGCATCTGATGACGCCTTTCCTTCTGCCGTTTTGCGCTGGCGGGTCATCTTTATCTGCTGTAACCCTTTATCGTCCATCAGCCTTAACGCCTGTGTTGGGCAGACCTCAATACAGGCTTGCGCGCCGGAACTGCGCTGGTTACAAAGGTCGCATTTCTGCGCAATAGAACCGACCATCTCGATTACGCCAAAGGGGCAAGCGATTGCGCATCTTTTACAGCCAATACACTTTTGCTCGTCCAGTTGTACGCTATCAGGCTGGAAAGTCAGAGCATTTACCGGGCAAACCGTAACGCAGGGGGCATTGTTGCAATGATGACAGGCCACCGGATTCGCGTGCAGGCCTTTCCCAACAATGTGAATACGGGGTCTAAAGTCACTGTAGCTCTGCGGCCAGTTTTCTTGATTGTGTGCCGCCGCACAGGCAATTTCACAGGCATGACAGCCTATACATTCCGCAGCTTCAGCAGCGATAAACTTATTCATTTGCATCCCTTTCATTTGATGAGTTATGTCTTCTCAAATGTCGCGATGCAATAAACGGGCATATATTATAAAACGTGTCCGCTTTAATGATATTTTGCGACTGAGGTCAAATTATTACCCCTCAATCTGTGCCGCTTTCATTAATTAAACTCCATCGCTGAAAACAGAGTAATCCAACTCAAAAGCATTAAATGCGAGAGTGCAACATGCCAGAATGATTAAAGACATATCAATATGAGAAAATTAAAGATAATTCCATTGTCTTATTCTTTTCTCATTTTCTTGGTTTAACCAGGATTATGTGATTGCCTCCGCATTTCCATTCTATAACTTCCCTTCCTCGTTAAAACTGGCATCCCACGAGCATGTCATTAAACAGTTTTATTAACGTAAACGGTTGCATTTCACTCTGGCGAGCGAAAGGAGAATGACTGATGAGCGCCATAGATTCCCAACTTCCCTCATCTTCAGGGCAAGACCGCCCCACCGATGAGGTTGACCGCATATTATCACCAGGAAAGTTGATCATACTCGGTCTGCAACACGTACTTGTGATGTATGCAGGCGCAGTCGCTGTACCACTGATGATTGGTGACAGACTCGGCCTTACCAAAGAGGCGATAGCGATGCTTATTAGCTCCGACCTCTTTTGCTGCGGTATCGTCACACTTTTGCAATGCATTGGCATCGGTCGTTTTATGGGGATTCGCCTGCCCGTTATTATGTCAGTGACCTTTGCAGCTGTAACGCCAATGATAGCTATCGGGATGAACCCGGATATCGGGCTGCTGGGGATTTTTGGCGCAACCATCGCAGCCGGATTTATCACCACATTATTAGCGCCGCTTATTGGTCGCTTAATGCCTTTGTTCCCACCGCTGGTTACCGGTGTGGTTATTACCTCTATCGGGCTGAGTATTATTCAGGTGGGCATTGATTGGGCTGCGGGAGGTAAAGGAAATCCGCAATATGGTAATCCCGTTTATTTAGGAATCTCCTTCGCAGTCTTAATTTTCATCTTGCTTATTACTCGCTATGCAAAAGGATTTATGTCCAATGTTGCCGTATTACTGGGGATTGTTTTTGGCTTTTTACTTTCATGGATGATGAATGAAGTCAATTTATCCGGGCTGCATGATGCTTCGTGGTTTGCGATTGTTACGCCGATGTCGTTTGGTATGCCGATTTTCGACCCCGTTTCTATTTTGACCATGACCGCAGTTCTCATCATCGTATTTATTGAGTCGATGGGGATGTTCCTGGCACTGGGTGAAATAGTCGGTCGTAAGCTCTCTTCGCACGACATTATTCGCGGGCTGCGCGTGGATGGCGTAGGAACCATGATCGGCGGAACGTTTAACAGTTTTCCGCATACATCTTTTTCACAAAACGTCGGTCTGGTCAGCGTGACGCGCGTTCATAGCCGCTGGGTGTGTATTTCTTCGGGGATTATTTTAATTCTGTTCGGCATGGTGCCTAAAATGGCGGTGCTGGTGGCTTCCATTCCGCAATTTGTGCTGGGCGGCGCGGGGCTGGTGATGTTCGGCATGGTGCTGGCAACAGGGATTCGGATTCTGTCGCGCTGTAACTACACCACCAACCGTTACAACCTTTATATTGTGGCAATCAGTCTCGGCGTTGGCATGACCCCGACGCTTTCTCACGATTTTTTTTCTAAATTACCAGCCGTACTGCAACCGTTGCTGCATAGCGGCATTATGCTCGCAACCCTTAGCGCCGTTGTGCTGAACGTCTTCTTTAATGGCTATCAGCATCATGCTGACCTGGTGAAGGAATCCGTCTCTGATAAAGATCTAAAAGTCAGGACAGTACGTATGTGGCTTCTGATGCGCAAGCTGAAGAAAAATGAGCATGGAGAATAATATGAATCTTTTAATGCGCGCTATATTCAGTCTGTTATTACTCTTAATGATCTCCATTCCTGTCATTTCTGACTGCGTTGCAATGGCTATTGAAAGCCGCTTCAAATATATGATGTTGCTTTTTTAAATGGTCTTTCTCTGTCGGCATCCGCTCAAAACGGGCGGTTGTCGATAAACGCTCACTTGGTTAATCATTTAACACTTCTGTTATCTATAATGACGAGTGATTAGAATTACATGTGAGAAATTATGCAAACGGAACACGTCATTTTACTGAATGCACAGGGAGTCCCTTCGGGTACACTGGAAAAATATGCTGCACACACGGCAAATACCCCCTTACATCTCGCGTTCTCCAGTTGGCTGTTTAATGCCAAAGGGCAATTATTAGTTACCCGCCGCGCACTGAGCAAAAAAGCATGGCCGGGTGTGTGGACAAACTCGGTTTGTGGGCATCCACAACTGGGAGAAAGCAACGAAGACGCAGTGATCCGCCGTTGCCGCTTTGAACTGGGTGTGGAAATAACATCACCAGAACTGGTCTATCCTGACTTTCACTATCGCGCCACCGATCCGAGTGGCATTGTCGAAAATGAAGTGTGCCCGGTATTTGCCGCTCGCGTAATCAGCGAGTTACAGCCCAACAATGATGAAGTGATGGATTATCAATGGTGTGATTTAGCAGATGTATTACACGGTATTGATGCTACGCCGTGGGCGTTCAGCCCGTGGATGGTGATGCAGGCAGCCAATAGCGAAGCCAGAAAACAATTGTCTGCATTTACACAGCTTAAATAAAAAACCCCGACGGTTGCCGGGGTTATGTGCTTACGCGTAATACTTATTTTACCGGACGCATCGCCGGGAACAGAATAACGTCGCGGATAGTATGGCTGTTGGTGAAAAGCATAACCATACGGTCGATACCAATTCCCAGACCTGCTGTCGGCGGCAGACCATGTTCCAGCGCAGTAACGTAATCTTCATCGTAGAACATTGCTTCATCGTCGCCTGCGTCTTTCGCCGCAACCTGATCCAGGAAACGCTGCGCCTGATCTTCTGCATCGTTCAGTTCGCTAAAGCCGTTACCAATCTCACGACCGCCAATAAAGAATTCAAAGCGATCGGTGATTTCCGGGTTGACGTCGTTACGACGCGCCAGCGGAGAAACTTCAGCCGGGTATTCAGTAATGAAGGTCGGCTGAATCAGATTCGCTTCTGCCACTTCGTCAAAGATCTCGGTCACAATACGACCCAGCCCCCAGCTCTTCTCAACGTGAATGCCGAGAGATTCAGCAATCGCTTTCGCAGAGTCGAAGTTATCCAGATCTGCCATGTCGGTTTCCGGGCGATATTTCTTAATCGCTTCACGCATGGTCAGTTTTTCGAACGGCTTACCGAAGTCCAGTACCACATCACCGTAGGTTACTTCGGTCTTACCGAGAATATCCTGCGCCAGAGTGCGGAACAGCGATTCGGTCAGTTCGATCAGATCTTTGTAATCCGCGTAAGCCATATAGAGTTCCATCATGGTGAACTCTGGGTTATGGCGTACGGAGATACCTTCGTTACGGAAGTTACGGTTGATTTCGAACACTCGTTCAAAGCCGCCAACCACCAGACGCTTAAGGTACAGTTCCGGCGCAATACGCAGGTACATGTCGAGATCCAGCGCGTTATGATGGGTGATAAACGGACGCGCAGCCGCACCGCCAGGGATCACCTGCATCATCGGGGTTTCAACTTCCATAAAGCCGCGATTCACCATGAACTGGCGAATGCCAGAGAGGATCTGTGAACGCACTTTAAAGGTGTTGCGGGAATCATCGTTAGAGATAAGATCCAGATAACGCTGACGATAACGCGCTTCCTGATCTTGCAAGCCGTGGAATTTGTCTGGCAGCGGGCGCAGTGCTTTGGTCAGCAGACGCAGCTCGGTGCAGTGGATCGACAGTTCGCCGGTTTTGGTTTTAAACAGCTTACCTTTTGCGCCGATAATATCGCCAAGATCCCATTTCTTAAATTGATCGTTATAAACGCCTTCCGGCAGATCATCACGAGCTACATACAGCTGAATGCGACCACCGACATCCTGCAGGGTAACGAAAGAAGCTTTACCCATGATTCGGCGAGTCATCATGCGACCAGCTACAGCGACTTCGATGTTCAACTCTTCCAGCTCTTCGTTCTCTTTACCGTCGAAGTCTGTATGCAGTTGGTCAGAAGTATGGTCGCGACGGAAATCATTCGGAAAGGCAATCCCCTGCTCGCGCAGGTTCGCCAGCTTTTCGCGACGTGTTTTCAGTTCATTGTTAAGATCGGTTACCGCGTCAGTGCCTTGTACGTGTTGTTCAGACATGTTGGTTCCTTATAACCCAGCTTTCAAACTTGCTTCGATAAATTGATCCAGGCTGCCATCCAGCACTGCCTGCGTGTTGCGGGTTTCAACCCCGGTACGCAGATCTTTAATGCGGGAGTCATCAAGGACATAAGAACGAATCTGGCTGCCCCAGCCGATGTCAGATTTATTGTCTTCCATCGCCTGTTTCTCAGCATTCTTCTTCTGCATCTCCAGCTCATAAAGCTTCGCTTTCATCTGCTTCATGGCCTGGTCTTTGTTCTTGTGCTGGGAACGGTCATTCTGGCACTGGGTCACAATCCCGGTCGGGATGTGAGTAATACGCACCGCAGATTCGGTACGGTTAACGTGCTGACCGCCTGCACCGGACGCGCGATATACATCAATGCGCAGATCCGCTGGGTTGATTTCGATATCAATATCGTCATCCACTTCTGGGTAAACAAACGCGGAACTAAACGACGTGTGACGACGACCGCCGGAGTCAAACGGGCTCTTACGCACCAGACGGTGAACGCCGGTTTCTGTGCGCAGCCAACCATAAGCGTAATCGCCGGAGATCTTGATAGTCACGGATTTGATACCCGCCACTTCACCTTCTGACTCTTCGATAATTTCAGTTTTGAAACCGCGCGATTCTGCCCAGCGCAGATACATACGCTCAAGCATACTTGCCCAGTCCTGTGCTTCCGTACCGCCGGAACCTGCCTGGATATCAAGGTAGCAGTCGGCGCTGTCATATTCGCCGGAGAACATGCGGCGGAACTCAAGCTGCGCCAGTTTTTCTTCCAGGGCGTCGAGTTCAGCAACGGCTTCGTTAAAGGTTTCTTCGTCGTCAGCTTCTACAGCCAGTTCCAGCAGACCGGAAACATCTTCCAGCCCTTGTTTCATTTGGTCGAGGGTATCGACAACAGCCTCGAGAGAGGAACGCTCTTTACCCAGCGCCTGCGCACGTTCGGGTTCGTTCCAGACATCCGGCTGTTCCAGCTCGGCGTTTACTTCTTCCAGACGCTCTTTCTTGGCGTCGTAGTCAAAGATACCCCCTAAGAACGTCGGAGCGTTCCGTGAGGTCCTGAATGCGATTATTTACCGGATTAATTTCAAACATGGTCTGATTTCTTTTATTGAGCTAGTCAAAATGCGGTGATAAGAGCGGGATTGTACCCAATCCACACTCTTTTTTATAGAGAAGACGACGCTAAAGTGGCCAGATATTATCGATGATAATCTGTAGACTGCGGTTGCCACGAAACTCGTTGATATCCAGCTTGTAGGCCAGTTGAACTTCACGCACGCCGTTATCCGGCCAGAGGGCGGTATCGACATTAAAAGCAATACCATCCAGCAGCGGGCCGCCGCCGACCGGTTCAACCATGACCTTCAGATGGCGCTCTCCCACCAGCCGCTGTTGCAGCAGGCGGAAATGACCGTCAAACAGCGGTTCCGGGAACATCTGCCCCCACGGACCGGCATCACGCAGCAGTTGCGCAACTTCCATGGTCATCTCCGCTGCACTTAACGGGCCGTCGGAAACCACTTCACCCTGTAATAATGCCGGATCCAGCCACTCGGTAACCAGTTCGCCAAAGCGTTGCTGAAAGAGTTCGAATTTGTCCTCTTCCAGTGACAATCCTGCCGCCATCGCATGACCGCCAAACTTGAGCATCATGCCAGGGTAGAGCGTGTCTAACCGCTCCAGCGCGTCGCGCATATGCAGTCCCTGAATGGAGCGCCCAGAACCTTTCAACGTACCGTCGCCCGCAGGCGCAAAGGCGATAACCGGACGATGAAAACGCTCTTTGATGCGCGAAGCCAGAATACCAACGACGCCCTGATGCCATTCAGGGTGATACATTGCCAGCCCGCCAGGCAGCGTATCGCGGCTACGCTCCAGTTGCTCGCACAAGGTCAGTGCTTCGACCTGCATTCCCTGTTCAATCTCTTTTCGCGTCTGGTTTAGTGCATCAAGCTCATTAGCCAGAACGCGCGCTTCGCCGATGTTGTCGCAAAGTAACAGTGCCACGCCAACGGACATATCATCCAGTCGTCCGGCGGCATTGAGACGCGGCCCCAGCGCAAAACCTAAATCGCTGGCAGCGAGTTTTTGTGCATCGCGGTTTGCCACTTCCAGCAGAGCTTTAATCCCCGGACGGCACTTCCCGGCACGGATGCGACTCATCCCCTGCCAGGTCAGAATACGATTATTGGCGTCCAGCGGCACTACATCCGCCACCGTACCCAGCGCCACCAGATCCAGCAATTCCGCCAGATTCGGTATTGCGATACCACGCTCATCGAACCAACCCCGATCGCGCAAAAAGGTGCGTAACGCCAGCATCAGATAAAACGCTACGCCAACGCCTGCCAGCGATTTCGACGGAAACTCGCAGTCACGCAGATTGGGATTAATAATGGCTTCCGCCGCAGGTAAAGTTTCGCCAGGCAAATGATGATCGGTAACAATAACCGGAATGCCCAACGATCGAGCATGTTCAACACCTGCGTGGGAAGAAATGCCGTTATCAACCGTTACAATCAGCTGCGCGCCACGCGCATGAGCCTGATCGACCACTTCCGGACTTAAGCCGTAACCGTCTTCGAAACGGTTCGGTACAAGGTAGTCGATGTTGTCACAGCCGAGAGAACGCATCGCCAGCACGCTCAGAGCTGTGCTGGTGGCACCGTCGGCGTCGAAATCACCGACCACAATAATCCGTGTTCCTTCGCGAAAAGCGTTGTAAAGGATCTCAACGGCCTTTTCGACACCGCTCAGTTGCTGCCAGGGCAGCATACCTTTAACGCTACGCTCCAGTTCCTGCGCGCTGCGCACGCCCCGGCTGGCGTATAAACGCCGCAGCAAGGGGGGCAGGTCAGCGGGCAGGTCTGCCGTTTCGTCGACTTCACGACGACGAAGTTGTATCTGTTGTTTCACGCGAATTATTTACCGCTGGTCATTTTTTGATGTTCGTCGAGGAATTCTTTCATCTCTTTCGGCGGCTGATAACCCGGAACCAGTGTGCCATTACTCAGCACAACTGCCGGAGTTCCGCTAACGCCAAGCTGTACGCCAAGTGCGTAATGGTCGGCAATATCGATATCGCAACTTGCCGGGGTAACGGCTTTGCCTGCCATTACGTCATCAAAGGCTTTATTTTTATCTTTTGCACACCAGATGGCTTTCATTTGTTGCTCCGCCTGGCTTTCCAGTCCCTGACGCGGGAACGCGAGATAACGCACGGTGATCCCCAGCGCATTATAATCAGCCATCTGCTCATGCATTTTGTGGCAGTAGCCGCAGGTAATGTCGGTAAACACGGTGATGACGTGCTTTTCTTGCGGCGCTTTGTAGATAATCATCTCTTTTTCCAGCGCATTCAGTTGCTTTAACAGCATCTGGTTGGTGACGTTGATTGGTGCCGCGCCGCTAACGTCATACATTGGCCCCTGAATGATGTGTTTACCGTCATCGGTGATGTACAACACACCGCTGTTAGTCAGAACTGTCTTCATGCCTGCCACGGGTGCTGGCTGAATATCGCTGCTTTTGATGCCCATTTTGGCTAACGTTTGTTGTATTGCCGCGTCATCCGCCTGAACAAAGCCAGAAAACGCCGTCAACAAAGTAAACAACATAAAACCTTTCTTCATAAATCATCCCGTTCTTTTCAGCTATCACGCCCGAGGGTGATGCTGTTGATGAAGTTGCCGCAGACGCTCAGTAGCGACATGCGTATAAATTTGAGTCGTCGAGAGATCGCTATGACCCAACAACATCTGCACAACGCGTAAGTCCGCACCATGATTTAACAAATGGGTGGCAAAGGCGTGACGCAACACATGCGGCGACAGCTTTTCGCTGTCGATCCCCGCCAGCACGGCATAATGTTTAATGCGATGCCAGAAAGTTTGTCTCGTCATCTGCTGCGCACGCTGGCTGGGAAACAGTACATCAATTGACACACCGTTTAGCAACCACGGTCGCCCGTGTTCCAGATAGGTTTCCAGCCAGTAAACTGCCTCTTCACCTAACGGCACCAGGCGTTCTTTGTTGCCTTTACCAATTACCCGCACCACCCCCTGACGCAAGCTGATATCGCTCATCGTCAGCCCTACAAGTTCAGAGACACGCAATCCGGTAGCATACAGCACTTCGAGCATCGCTTTGTCGCGTAGCTCCAGAGGCTGATCAACCAGCGGTGCCTGCAATAACCTTTCGACTTGCGCTTCACTTAAATCTTTCGGTAGACGCTGGGGTAATTTTGGCGAAGCAAGATGCGCACTGGGATCGTCTTCACGAAACTTTTCGCGATAAAGATACTGGAACAATCGGCGCACCGCACTCAGCAAACGAGCGGAACTGGTGGCTTTATACCCGCCTTCCAGCCGTTCTGCCAGTAATGCCTGTAAGTCGCCGCTTTGCGCCGTTGCCAGCGTCAGTCCACGATGATGCAACCACTCCACCATCATTGACAGATCGCGACGATATGCGTTCAACGTATTTTCTGCCAGATTTTTTTCCAACCACAGGGCATCAAGAAACTGCTCGATGCGTGCCAGATCCTGTTTCACTTGCGCCCCTTATCGTTACTCGTTTGATCCATTATGCCTTATTGTGCCGTGACTAAAGCGATTCTGATACACTAGCCGCAAAAGCCACAGCAGAATCGAGAAGCTTACGTTATGAATATGGGTCTTTTTTACGGTTCCAGCACCTGTTATACCGAGATGGCAGCGGAAAAAATCCGCGATATTATCGGCCCAGAACTGGTGACCTTACATAACCTCAAGGACGACTCCCCTAAATTAATGGAGCAGTACGATGTGCTCATCCTGGGAATCCCGACCTGGGATTTTGGTGAAATCCAGGAGGATTGGGAAGCCGTCTGGGATCAGCTCGACGACCTGAACCTTGAAGGTAAAATTGTTGCGCTGTATGGGCTAGGCGATCAACTGGGATATGGTGAGTGGTTCCTCGATGCACTCGGTATGCTGCATGACAAACTCTCGACCAAAGGCGTGAAGTTCGTCGGCTACTGGCCAACGGAAGGGTATGAGTTCACCAGTCCGAAACCGGTGATTGCTGACGGGCAACTGTTCGTAGGTCTGGCGCTGGATGAAACTAACCAGTATGACCTCAGCGACGAGCGTATTCAGAGCTGGTGCGAGCAAATCCTCAACGAAATGGCTGAGCATTACGCCTGAGATTACTGACGGCATAGCGCACTCGCTTTGCCGTCGCCATTATTTTTGCGTCTCCTGCTGTAACAAAATCCGCCGCAAATCTCGCCATTCGGCTTCATCCATGCTGTCTGCTGCCAGCCACAGATGCTGACGTTTGCCGCTATCAGAACGTAAACGCAACATCATGCCGCTTTTAATCATCCACGGCGCTTTAACGATGCTCCACTCCTGCCCCTGCCAGCGCAAACGCCCATCCATCAGCAGACGAATCTCGCCCTGACGAGCATTAATACGCCGCTGGCTGCGAACGCAATCAAACACCACTAGCGAAAGCAACACCAACCATAACGGGGTGTAACTAAGCGGCCAGGGCATGAGTAAAATAACAGCGGCAACCAGCCCATGAATCAGCAAGGAAAGCCACTGCGCGCGCCAGGAGACGCGCAGTTCAGATTGCCACAGGACCACGTTCCCGGTTCCGTGTCTGGATGAGTCGGACCATCATTTCCAGTTCTGCATCGGCCGGTTTACCGTGATTCATCAGCCAGTTGAACAGATCAGGATCGTCACATTCCAGCAGACGAATAAAGATGCGTTTTTCGTCATCGCTTAAGCTGTCGTACTCATGTTCGAAAAACGGCATGATCGAAATATCAAGTTCGCGCATACCACGGCGGCATGCCCAATGAATGCGGGCTTTGTTATTAATGTCCATCTTCTTCCTGTCTCACGAAAATCCAGTACCTGGCTATTGTAACGTGTTTTTCGACTTCTTTTGCGGGAATATCGGTAAACACAATCACGATCGCGAAATTAATCCACAACAATTCAATGGCTTCATTTTTTTGGAAGTCACCTCGCAAAGCCTGGCTGAAGGCACAGATCGCGTAGTGAAAGCACTTGCAATGCCCCATAGCTCTTTTACCATTAGTCATTAATTACGCCGTTTGTAAAACAGGACTCCATTATGGCTTTTACACCTTTTCCTCCCCGTCAGCCTACGGCTTCTGCCCGTTTACCGTTGACGCTGATGACGCTTGATGACTGGGCGCTGGCCACCATTACTGGCGCGGACAGCGAAAAATATATGCAGGGTCAGGTGACAGCAGATGTCAGCCAGATGACAGAAGATCAGCACCTGCTCGCCGCACATTGCGATGCTAAAGGTAAAATGTGGAGCAATTTGCGTCTGTTCCACGATGGCGACGGTTTCGCATGGATTGAACGGCGCAGCGTGCGCGAGTCGCAGCTTACTGAACTGAAAAAATATGCGGTATTTTCTAAAGTGACCATCGCGCCAGACGACGAGCGTGTGCTGCTTGGTGTTGCCGGTTTTCAGGCGCGCGCCGCGCTGGCCAATCTCTTTAGTGAACTGCCTTCGAAAGAAAAACAGGTAGTCAAAGAAGGCGCGACTACTCTGCTTTGGTTTGAACATCCGGCAGAACGTTTCCTGATCGTAACCGATGAAGCTACTGCCAATATGCTGACCGATAAACTGCGCGGTGAAGCGGAACTGAACAATAGCCAACAGTGGCTGGCATTAAACATTGAAGCGGGTTTCCCGGTGATTGATGCCGCCAACAGCGGGCAGTTTATCCCCCAGGCGACCAACCTCCAGGCGCTGGGCGGCATTAGCTTTAAAAAAGGCTGCTATACCGGACAAGAGATGGTGGCGCGAGCTAAATTCCGTGGTGCCAACAAACGCGCGCTCTGGTTGCTGGCAGGTAGCGCCAGCCGACTGCCGGAAGCAGGTGAAGACATCGAGCTGAAAATGGGCGAAAACTGGCGTCGTACCGGAACCGTGCTGGCGGCGGTCAAACTGGAAGATGGGCAGGTCGTGGTTCAGGTAGTCATGAATAACGACATGGAACCGGACAGCGTTTTCCGCGTTCGTGACGATGCGAATACATTGCATATCGAGCCGCTGCCGTATTCGCTGGAAGAGTAAATTTCTGTATCGCTTCGGGCATCTATTGCCTGATGCGACGCTGACGCGTCTTATCAGGCCTGGGATTTGGTGCCTTTATCACAACAGGGACGCAGCCCGTAGGCCGGATAAGGCGCTCGCGCCGCATCCGGCAGTTGCGCTCTGATGCCTGATGCGACGCTGGTGTATCTTTTCATTCCTACAAAGGCATACCAATTACGCCTGCCCAATATACAAATAAATCGCCAGGAAATGGCACACGCTGCCGCCGAGCACAAAGCCGTGCCAGATGGCGTGGTTGTAGGGAATGCGTTTGCAGACGTAGAAAATTACCCCGAGCGAGTAAACTACACCGCCTACGGCCAGTAAGGTAACGCTGCCCGCCGCGAGCTTAACTGCCATTTCATAAATCACCACCAACGACAGCCAGCCCATAGCCAGATAAGTCACCAGAGATAAGATTTTAAATCGGTGCGCGATGGTCAGTTTGAACAGAATCCCCAGCAATGCCAGGCTCCAGATAACAACCATCAACCCGCGCGCTAACGGAGAATCCAGCCCCACCAGCAAAAACGGCGTGTAGGTTCCGGCAATCAACAGATAAATGGCGCAGTGGTCAAATTTCTTCAGCCACATTTTTGCCCGTTGATGAGGAATGGCGTGATAAAGCGTCGAAGCGAGGAACAGCAGGATCATACTGCCACCATAGAGGCTATAACTGGTTATCGCCGTGGCGCTGGCATTGAGAGCCACCGCCTGAACCAGTAGCAATACCAACCCGACGATACCAAACACCAGTCCAATACCGTGACTGACGCTGTTGGCAATTTCCTCTGCCAGCGAATATCCCTGCTTAATGAGAGGCTTCTGAACCATAACTTACTCCGGAGAAACGTACACGCACGTGTATACCTCTCCAGCGTAACTGAGAATAGTTCCAGTGAACACCTGTTAGCTAAAATAAATTCTGATTTGAGACTAATCTCCGAAAAATCATGAAATTAAATGCGAAATTTCAACTAACAGGCGTGAGTTCAATTTAAAGACATTTAAATTCAATTAAATAAAACTGTGTCTGACCGGGATAGATATCGGCAATGACCTTTTTCAATTCAGCCTGGGTCATATTTTCCTGTTGCGCGTGTTTTTCTGTGAGAGTATCCAGCGTCACCGTTGAGGTTGCAGTGACTTCAATGGTGCAAAAATAGCCGTCATCCTCAAAGCGCCCGACACGAAGCACATCGCCAGCTTTAAAGTGCGATTCAGACTCGTCACGGATAGTGATGGTTTTACGCCCAGCCAGAATGTCATCCTGGAATCGTTGAAAAAAAGTGATGTTGTTTGGCTGCATGGTACTATTTCCTGTAAGAATTGACTCATCTGGAGCCTATGATAGTGAAAAAACTCACCTTACCGAAAGATTTCTTATGGGGCGGCGCAGTTGCCGCTCATCAGGTCGAAGGCGGCTGGAACAAAGGCGGCAAAGGGCCGAGTATTTGTGACGTACTGACCGGCGGCGCACACGGCGTGCCGCGCGAAATCACCAAAGAAGTCTTGCCGGGCAAATACTATCCGAACCATGAAGCGGTAGATTTTTACGGTCACTACAAGGAAGACATCAAGCTATTTGCTGAAATGGGCTTCAAATGTTTTCGTACTTCCATCGCCTGGACGCGCATATTTCCGAAAGGCGATGAAGCTCAGCCAAACGAAGAAGGGCTGAAGTTTTACGACGATATGTTCGATGAACTGCTGAAATACAACATCGAACCGGTGATCACCCTCTCCCACTTTGAAATGCCGCTGCATCTGGTGCAGCAATACGGTAGCTGGACCAACCGTAAAGTGGTTGATTTCTTTGTCCGTTTCGCGGAAGTGGTATTTGAACGCTATAAGCACAAAGTCAAATACTGGATGACCTTCAACGAAATTAACAACCAGCGTAACTGGCGCGCGCCGCTGTTCGGTTACTGCTGCTCCGGCGTGGTTTATACCGAGCATGAAAATCCTGAAGAGACCATGTACCAGGTGCTGCATCACCAGTTTGTCGCCAGCGCCCTGGCGGTGAAAGCCGCGCGTCGCATTAACCCGGAGATGAAAGTCGGCTGTATGCTGGCGATGGTGCCGCTCTATCCCTACTCCTGTAACCCGGACGATGTGATGTTTGCCCAGGAGTCGATGCGCGAACGTTACGTCTTTACCGATGTCCAGCTACGCGGCTATTACCCTTCTTATGTGCTGAACGAGTGGGAACGTCGCAGATTTAACATCAAAATGGAAGACGGCGATCTGGATGTGCTGCGCGAAGGCACCTGCGCTTATCTTGGCTTCAGCTATTACATGACCAACGCGGTGAAGGCCGAAGGCGGCACCGGCGATGCGATTTCTGGTTTCGAAGGCAGCGTACCGAACCCGTATGTTAAAGCGTCTGACTGGGGCTGGCAGATTGATCCGGTGGGTCTGCGTTATGCGCTTTGCGAACTGTATGAGCGTTACCAGAAGCCGCTGTTTATTGTCGAAAACGGTTTTGGCGCTTACGACAAAGTGGAAGAAGATGGCAGCATCAACGACGACTACCGCATTGACTATCTGCGCGCCCATATTGAAGAGATGAAAAAAGCGGTAACTTACGATGGTGTGGATCTGATGGGCTACACGCCGTGGGGCTGCATCGACTGTGTATCGTTTACCACCGGGCAGTACAGCAAACGCTACGGCTTTATCTATGTGAATAAGCACGACGACGGTACTGGTGATATGTCGCGTTCACGTAAGAAGAGTTTCAACTGGTACAAAGAGGTGATTGCCAGCAACGGCGAGAAGCTTTGATTAGATGACATGACGGATGCGACGCCGATTGCGTTGCATCCGCCCAGACCACTTTCTCATCTTATTTTCCACCCGCCAAATCGATAAAACTTCCCGTGACATAAGAGGCTTTATCGCTTAACAGCCAGACAATGGCCTGCGCGACCTCTTCCGCCTGTCCGCCGCGCTGCATGGGGATGTTCGACTTAACGCGATCGACGCGTCCAGGTTCGCCACCACTGGCGTGCATTTCGGTATAAATAAACCCTGGTCGCACGCCGTTAACGCGGATCCCCTGCGCGGCGACTTCCAGCGATAGTCCGGTGGTTAACGTATCAATCGCCCCTTTCGATGCCGCATAATCAACATATTCCCCCGGAGATCCCAGCCGTGAGGCTACCGAAGAAACATTGACGATAGCGCCGCCGCTACCGCCGTTTTTAAGCGCCATGCGTTTTACCGCCTCGCGGCAGCAGAGAAAATATCCCGTCACATTGGTGGAAAGCACCCGGTTGATTCGCTCTGCGGTAAGGTTTTCTACAGTGCACTGGGTAAACAAGATCCCGGCGTTATTGACCAGCGCAGCTAGCGGTTCATCGTGCTGGTCGATTGCTGTAAACATCGCGACAACCTGGTTTTCGTCGCTAATATCCGCAAGGAGCACAAATGCCTTGCCACCCGCTTTAGTTATTAAGTTCACCACTTCCTGCGCCGCGTGAAGGTTTTGCTGATAATTAACCGCCACCGTATACCCTTCTTTTGCCAACAGCAGCGCAGTTGCCCGCCCGATGCCGCGACTGCCACCAGTCACAAGTGCTATAGCCATTTTTTCCTCATAAATTAAGGCTGATGACAAAGTCAAAAGAGCGCACGATCAATCCCCTCGCCCCTTCAGGGAGAGGGAGGAAAACCGTGCCAATATTTACGTTTGAGCAAATTATCAGCAAGTAAAAAGGCGCCGAAGCGCCTTTAGAAGATAGTCGAATCAATAAATTACTGGTATTCGCTAATCGGTACGCAGGAGCAGAACAGGTTACGGTCGCCGTACACATCATCCAGACGTTTCACCGTCGGCCAGTATTTGTCTGCCACGCCTGCCGGGAATACCGCAACTTCGCGGCTGTACGAATGCACCCACTCGGCGACCAGTTCGTTCTGAATGTGCGGCGCGTTCACCAGCGGGTTATCTTCCAGCGGCCAGACACCGGCTTTCACCTGGTCGATTTCTGCGCGGATAGCCAGCATCGCGTCGATAAAGCGATCCAGCTCTACTTTGCTTTCAGATTCAGTCGGTTCAACCATCAGCGTACCCGCCACCGGGAACGACATGGTCGGCGCGTGGAAACCGTAGTCGATCAGACGCTTGGCAATATCCAGCTCGCTGATGCCGGTTTCTTCTTTCAACGGACGAATATCGAGAATACATTCGTGCGCCACGCGACCGTCGCGACCGGTATACAGCACCGGGAAGGCATCCTGCAGGCGGCTGGCAATATAGTTGGCGTTAAGAATTGCCACCTGACTTGCTTTTTTCAGCCCTTCTGCGCCCATCATGCGGATGTACATCCAGCTGATTGGCAGGATGGATGCGCTACCGAACGGTGCCGCAGAAACCGCGCCCTGACGGGTTAACATGCCTTCGATTTGCACCACGCTATGACCCGGCACAAACGGCGCCAGATGCGCTTTCACGCCGATCGGTCCCATACCTGGACCGCCACCGCCGTGCGGAATGCAGAAAGTTTTATGCAGGTTAAGGTGCGAAACGTCCGCGCCAATAAAGCCCGGCGAGGTGATGCCAACCTGGGCGTTCATGTTCGCACCATCAAGATAAACCTGACCGCCGAACTGATGCACGATTTCACACACTTCACGGATCGTTTCTTCATACACGCCGTGGGTGGAAGGATAGGTCACCATGATGCAGGAGAGGTTATCGCCCGCCTGTTCCGCTTTCGCGCGCAGATCAGTCAAATCGATATTGCCGTTTTTATCACACGCCACAACCACCACTTGCATCCCCGCCATATGCGCGGAAGCGGGGTTAGTGCCGTGAGCAGAAGCCGGGATCAGGCAGATATCGCGATGCCCTTCGTTGCGGCTTTCGTGATAATGACGAATCGCCAGCAGCCCCGCATATTCGCCCTGAGCGCCAGAGTTCGGCTGCATACAAACGGCGTCGTAACCGGTCAGTTTCACCAGCCAGTCAGCCAGTTGCGCGATCATCTGCTGATAACCTTCGGCCTGTTCCGGCGGGCAGAACGGGTGCAGTTCAGCAAATTCCGGCCAGGTGATTGGGATCATCTCAGCGGCGGCGTTCAGTTTCATGGTGCAGGAACCCAGCGGGATCATCGCCTGATTCAGCGCCAGATCTTTACGCTCCAGCGAGTGCATATAGCGCATCATTTCGGTTTCGCTGTGGTAGCGATTAAACACCGGATGGGTGAGGATTTCGTCGTCGCGCAGCATCGCAGGCTGAATAGAACGGCTGTCGTGAGCCACGTCTTTGTCCAGCGTGTCGATGTCCAGCCCGTGATTATCGCCCAGCAGTACGCTGAAAAGCTGCATCACGTTTTCGCGCGTGGTGGTTTCATCAAGGGTTATCCCCACGGCGTTCAGAATATCGCTACGCAGGTTTATTTCAGCCGCTTCGGCACGTGCCAGTACGCCCGCTTTGTCAGCCACTTCCACACACAAGGTGTCGAAATAGTGCGCATGGCGCAGTTTCAGACCTTTTTGTTGCAGCCCCGTTGCCAGAATATCTGTCAGACGGTGGATGCGGTTAGCGATACGTTTCAGGCCAACCGGACCGTGATAAACGGCATACAGGCTAGCGATGTTTGCCAGCAGAACCTGGGAAGTACAAATGTTCGAGTTCGCTTTCTCGCGGCGAATATGTTGCTCGCGAGTCTGCATTGCCATGCGTAACGCAGTATTACCTGCCGCATCTTTCGATACGCCGATAATGCGCCCCGGCATGGAGCGTTTGTATTCATCTTTCGCCGCAAAGAATGCCGCGTGCGGGCCACCGTAACCCATCGGCACGCCGAAGCGTTGCGCCGAACCAAAGACAATATCCGCGCCCTGTTTACCCGGCGCAGTTAACAGCACCAGCGCCATAATATCGGCGGCAACGCTGACCACAATTTTGCGTGATTTCAGTTCGCTAATAAGCGCAGTGTAGTCGTGAATTTCACCGGTAGTGCCGACCTGCTGTAACAGCACACCGAAGACGTCCTGATGGTCGAGCACTTTTTGCGCGTCATCGACAATCACGTCAAAACCAAAGGTAGCTGCGCGGGTACGTACTACATCTAAGGTTTGCGGATGCACGTCAGAAGCAACAAAGAAGCGGTTGGCATTTTTCAGTTTGCTGACGCGTTTCGCCATCGCCATTGCTTCGGCGGCAGCGGTGGCTTCGTCAAGAAGAGAAGCAGAGGCCATATCCAGCCCGGTCAAATCCAGCGTTACCTGCTGGAAGTTGAGCAGTGCTTCAAGGCGGCCCTGGGAGACTTCAGGTTGATACGGAGTATACGCGGTATACCAGCCCGGATTTTCCAGCATGTTACGCAGGATAACCGGCGGTAGCTGCACGGCGGTGTAACCCATGCCGATGTAAGACGTGAAGCGTTTATTGCGACTGGCAATAGCCTTGAGTTCTGCCAGTGCGGCGTATTCGGTCGCCGGTGCGCCAACCTGCGGCGGGGTCGCAAGCTGAATATCTTTCGGCACAATCTGGCCGGTCAGCGCGTTTAACGATTGTGCACCAACGGCATTCAGCATTTCTTGCTGTTGCGCGGCGTCCGGTCCGATATGGCGTTCAATAAAAGCGCCGCTGTTTTCAAGCTGGCTTAACGTCTGTGTCATGAGCGATGGTTCCTGAAACGTGCAGTGAATTGTGAACCTCTCTCCTTGCGAAGAGAGTGAGGGTGAGGCGTAAATTTCCTCACCCTGATCCTCTCCCGCAGAAGAGGAATAAAGCCGTTACTCGTCTTCTAACAATGCTTCGTATGCGGTCGCATCCAGCAGTGATTCCAGTTCGCTTTCATCGCTGGCTTTGATTTTAAAGATCCAACCGCCTGCATACGGTTCGCTGTTTACCAGTTCCGGGGAATCGCTCAGTGCGTCGTTCACCGCCACGATTTCACCGCTTACTGGCGCATAAATGTCTGACGCCGCTTTTACCGATTCGGCAACCGCGCAGTCATCGCCCGCGCTAACCGTCGCGCCCACTTCCGGCAGGTCAACAAACACCATATCGCCTAACAGCTCCTGGGCATGTTCGGTAATACCAACGGTGTAAGTGCCGTCGGCTTCTTTACGCAGCCATTCGTGTTCTTTGCTGTATTTCAGTTCTGCTGGTACGTTGCTCATCAATCAATCTCCAAAAAAGTAAATCACGCGACGGCTTTGCCGTTACGCACAAAAACAGGTTTCGTCACTTTAACCGGCATTTCACGGTTGCGAATTTGCACAATCGCTGTTTCACCAATACCTTCCGGCACGCGCGCCAGCGCAATGCTGTAACCCAGCGTCGGGGAGAAAGTCCCGCTGGTGATAATGCCTTCATGCTGGTTGCCCTGCGCATCGGTAAAACGTACCGGCAGTTCATTACGCAGCACGCCTTTTTCGGTCATCACCAGACCAACCAGTTTTTCTGTGCCATGTTCACGCTGCGCTTCCAGAGCTTCACGACCAATAAAGTCACGATCTGCCGGTTCCCAGGCGATAGTCCAGCCCATATTGGCGGCTAAAGGAGAGATGGTTTCGTCCATCTCCTGACTATAAAGATTCATACCCGCTTCCAGACGCAGCGTGTCACGCGCGCCCAGGCCGCATGGCTTAACGCCCGCTTCCACCAGCGCGCGCCAGAAATCTGCCGCTTTTTCATTGGGCAGCGCAATTTCGTAGCCCGCTTCACCGGTATAACCAGTGGTGGCAATAAACAGATCGCCCGCCTGCACGCCAAAGAACGGTTTCATCCCTTCCACCGCCTGACGCTGGGCGTCATTAAACAGTGTGGCAGCTTTTGCCTGCGCATTCGGCCCTTGCACGGCAATCATGGAAAGGTCATCACGAACGGTAATTTCGATGCCGAAAGGTTCAGCATGTTGGGTAATCCAGGAGAGGTCTTTTTCGCGGGTGGCGGAGTTAACAACGAGGCGGAAGAAATCTTCAGTAAAGTAGTAGACGATGAGATCATCTATCACACCGCCAGAGGCATTCAACATCCCCGAGTAAAGGGCTTTGCCGCTTTTGGTGAGCTTCGCCACATCGTTCGCCAGCAGATAACGCAGAAACTCCCGGGTGCGGCTGCCGCGAAGATCGACGATGGTCATATGCGACACATCAAACATTCCGGCATCGGTACGTACCGCATGATGTTCGTCGATTTGCGAACCGTAATGCAGCGGCATCATCCAGCCGTGGAAGTCCACCATGCGAGCGCCGCAAAGCGTGTGTTGTTCGTACAAAGGAGTCTGTTGTGCCATCTTGTCCTCATTGAATAAGCGGGGCTGACAACTTTTCATGGCAAAATTATCACCACGAAACCCAGCATCGGAGCCACTCCCGGTCCCCAACGCAATCGTTCTCTTTTCCCTGAACTTACCACCGAAACAGACTGTTAACCATAAGGTAAAATTGATCATCACATTAGCTTATGGTTAAAAAATACAAAAATCTCAACAGAATAAAAAACCAAAAATTTATTTTATTTTTATATAAATATGATGCTTTCAAGAAACAGATTTGGATAAACCAATATTAAGAACTGAAAATATGTCAAAAATCACTCAATGAAAAAATCGTAACATTAGAAAATATAATGCGAAATTGATGGTGAAATTAGTTTATTTCAAATGAGGAAAATCTCCCGGCGAAAAAACCGGGAGAAGAAAGTGTGATGGGTATCAAATAAAGAGTTGAGGAGAAATTTTTAACGCAGCCATTCAGGCAAATCATTCAATCCCATTGCCTGACGGATAAGTTGTGGCTTAACGCCAGGAAGCGTGTCGGCCAGTTTCAGGCCAATATCGCGCAGCAGTTTTTTCGCCGGATTGGCTCCGGAAAACAGATCGCGAAAGCCCTGCATACCAGCCAGCATCAGCGCAGCACTGTGCTTGCGGCTACGCTCATAGCGACGCAGGTAAATATACTGCCCGATGTCTTTACCCTGACGATGCAACCGTTTCAGTTCAGCAATCAACTCTGCGGCGTCCATAAAGCCGAGATTAACGCCCTGTCCCGCCAGCGGATGAATGGTATGCGCGGCGTCGCCCACCAGCGCCAGACGGTGCGCGGCAAACTGGCGCGCATAACGCCCCGTCAGCGGGAATACCTGACGCTCGCTCTCAACCTTGCATAAGCCCAGGCGATTATCAAAAGCGATATTTAACGCGCGATTAAATTCGTCTTCACCTGCCTGCTGCATCCGCTGCGCTTCCTCTGGCGACAGTGACCAGACAATCGAGCAAAGATGCGGATCGCTAAGCGGTAAAAAGGCCAAAATACCTTCGCCATGGAAAACCTGGCGCGCCACAGCTATATGCGGTTCTTCAGTACGAATAGTCGCCACCAGCGCGTGATGCTGATAATCCCAGAAAGTCAGCGGGATATCAGCTTTGTTGCGCAACCAGGAATTAGCGCCGTCCGCGCCAATCACCAGACGCGCCGTTAACATACTGCCGTCTTTCAGCGTCAGGAAGGTTTCGTTCTCTCCCCAGGCGACCTGCTGTAATTCTGCGGGAGCCAGCAGGGTGATATCTGACGACTGCTGCGCTTTGTTCCACAGCGTGTAGTGAACTACTGAATTTTCAACAATATGCCCAAGATGGCTATAGCCCATGCTTTGATCGTCAAAAGAGATATGACCAAAACTGTCTTTGTCCCACACTTCCATGCCGTGATAGCAACTGGCTCTGCGGGAGAGGATGTCCTGCCAGACGCCAAGACGGGTAAGTAATTTTTCGCTGGCGGCATTGATAGCCGAAACGCGCAGTTGTGGTGGTGCATCCGCCGCCAGAGGTTCCGGTACGCGCTGCTCCAGTACGGCGACGCGTAAGCCACTACCCTGTAAGCCGCAGGCAACCGCCAGCCCCACCATGCCGCCGCCAACAATGGCTACATCAACACTTTGCATTGTTTATTCCTTAAAACCGCCTTCAACGCGCCACCCAACCGAGGGTGCGCTGCGCCAGCACATCGCGTGCCGGGGTGAATAATTCCATCGTCATCAGCCCGATGTTACGCCCAACAACCAGCGGCGCCCAACGGTTGGCAAAAAGATGTACAAGGCTGTCCGTGACACCGATAGTTGCTTCGCGATCGCTCTGCCGACGCTGCTGATAACGGCACAAAATGCCATAATCACCGATATCCTCTCCGCGTTCCTGCGCCTGAGTCAGGGTTTCGGCAAGGCTCATAACATCACGCATACCGAGGTTAAATCCTTGCCCGGCAATCGGGTGCAGGGTTTGCGCCGCATTGCCCACCAGCACGGTGCGATGGGTAATAGGTTTGGCGGCGCGGGTTAACGCCAGCGGATAAGCACTGCGTTTTCCGGCGTGGGTAATTTGCCCCAGCCGCCAGCCAAACGCAGCCTGGAGTTCACAGCAAAACTTCTCGTCGCTCCACGCCAGTACCTCTTCGCGCCGTTCCAGTGGATGACACCAGACCAGCGAACAACGTCCGTCAGACATCGGCAACATCGCCAACGGACCGTATTGCGTGAAACGTTCAAAAGCACGGCCTTCGTGCGCAACGGAGGTCGCAACGTTGGCAATTACCGCCAGTTGTTCGTAAGGCTCCTGCTGCCAGTCAACGCCGCAGGCGCTGGCTAATGCTGAATGGGTGCCGTCAGCGGCTACCAGCACGCGCCCCGTCAGCGTCCCGCCGCTCTCCAGCGTCACTTCAACGGTATCCTGTGTACGGGCAACGTTAGCAACGCGATCCGGGCAATGCAGCGTTACGCCTGGCGCTTTGCGCAACAGCGCAAACAGCCGTTGCCCGACATTATGCAACTCGACAACCTGCCCCAGCGCCGCCAGTTGGTAATCTTCTGCGGCGAGGGTGACGAATCCGGCATGACCGCGATCGCTGACATGCACGGTAGTGATGGCGGTTGCGCAATCAGCCAGAGATTGCCAGACGCCGATACGTGCCAGCTGCTGGCAGGTGCCCGCCGCCAGCGCAATAGCTCGTCCATCAAAGCCCGGATGTGCATGAGACTCTGGCGCGGTCGCTTCAATCAGATGTACCGGCAGCGCCCCGTGACTTAACCGGGAAATAGCCAGCGCCAGCGTCGCGCCCGCCATGCCGCCACCGACGATGATTACGCTCATTGCTTTCTCGCAGCTGCCATCAACGCTTCGATTTCTTCCGGCTTTTTCACCACGCTGGCGGTGAGGTTTTCGTTGCCAGTTTCGGTAATCACAATATCGTCTTCAATACGAATGCCGATACCGCGATATTGTTCTGGCACATCTGCATCCGGCGCAATATACAGCCCTGGCTCTACGGTTAACACCATACCAGGTTCAAGAATGCGCGAGCGATCCTGGCCATAAACGCCAACGTCATGAACATCCAGACCTAACCAGTGGCTAAGGCCATGCATAAAGAAAGGACGGTGGGCGTTTTGGGCGATCAGTTCATCGACATCACCTTTCAGGATACCGAGTTTTACCAGGCCGTTAATCATAATGCGCACCACTTCACCGGTGACTTCCTGAATGGAAGTTCCCGGACGATACAGGCGTAAGCTGGTTTCGAGAGACTCCAGCACAATGTCGTAGATTTCACGCTGAGCCTGAGTGAATTTGCCGTTGACCGGGAAGGTACGGGTAATATCGCCAGCGTAACCTTTGTATTCACAGCCCGCGTCAATCAACACCAGGTCGCCGTCGCGCAGTTCACACTCATTTTCGGTGTAGTGCAAAATGCAGCCGTTTTCACCGCTGCCAACAATGGTATTGTAGGAAGGATAACGCGCGCCGTGGCGGTTAAATTCGTGATGAATTTCGCCTTCCAGATGGTACTCGAACATCCCCGGACGGCATTTTTCCATCGCTCGGGTGTGCGCCAGGGCGGTGATTTCCCCCGCGCGGCGAAGTACGGCAATCTCTTCTGCCGATTTGAACAGGCGCATTTCATGAACAATGGGACGCCAGTCGATCATCGTTGCCGGAGCGGTGAGATTTTGCCGTGAGCCTTTACGCAGTTTTTCCAGCGCGCTGTTCACGATTTCATCAGCATAGGTATATTCGCCCTGAGCGTGGTAAACCACATCCAGACCGTTGAGCAGTTGATAAAGTTGCTGATTGATTTCGCTGAACGCCAGGGCGCGGTCAACGCCCAGTTTCTCTGGCGCGGCATCCTGACCTAAGCGACGGCCAAACCAGATCTCCGCCGTCAGGTCGCGAACGCGGTTAAACAGAACGCTATGGTTATGAGTGTCATCGCTTTTAATCAGCACCAGCACCGCTTCCGGTTCGTTAAAGCCGGTGAAGTACCAGAAGTCACTGTTTTGACGATACGGATATTCGCTGTCGGCGCTACGGGTCACTTCCGGGGCGGCAAAAATCAGCGCGGCGCTGCCGGGTTGCATTTGCTCCACCAAAGCCTGACGGCGACGCTGAAATTCTTGCGGGGATATATCACTCATAACACTCTCCTTACGTTTTTTGTTTTTAGTGTAGAGTCGGTTTTTGTACTTCTGGCGCGGTCGGTTGCGGATGAGTAAAGGTGTCGTGGCATAACAGCGCGGCAACACGGACGTACTCGATGATCTCTTCAAGCGACATTTCCAGCTCTTCCTGATCTTCGTCTTCGTCATATCCCAGTTGCGCAATGTTACGCAGATCGTCGATGGCTTCACCGGTTTCGCCAGTCACTTTATCCAGCTTCGGCTGAGTCACGCCAAGACCAAGCAGGAAGTGATTTACCCAGCCTGCCAGCGCATCAGCACGATCGAAAACGCTGACATCATCGCCATCAGGCAGATAAAGCTGAAAAAGGAAGCCGTCATCCTGCAGGGCATCGCTGGTGGCTGAGTGCATTTTGCGCAATGCCTGTGCCAGCTCATGACCGAAAGCCATGCCTTCGTTCGTCAGGTCGTGAAGCAGCGGCAGCCATGAACTGTCATCATTGCCACCGCAAATCATCCCGCTGATTAAACCGTGCATCTCAGCAGGGGTCAGACCCGTCCCTTGTTGGTTCAGATACTGGTTCATTTCGTTGTAACCAGGCATTTCGTTCTGTATAGACATAAGCATTCGTCATCAAAGGGAGGAAGATTCATGATATGCTACCACTTTGGACCCTGGTGAACCAGAAAAGGGCTTGTCTCTTCTCATCAGGGTAGCTATAGTTCGCCCCTTCGCAGACCATGGGTCTGAAGACGAAGGAAGCGCAGTCAATCAGCAGGAAGGTGGCATGTCTGCACAACCCGTCGATATCCAAATTTTTGGCCGTTCACTGCGTGTGAACTGCCCGCCTGACCAAAGGGATGCGTTGAATCAGGCCGCAGACGATCTGAATCAGCGGTTGCAAGATCTGAAAGAACGCACTAGAGTCACAAATACTGAACAGTTGGTCTTCATTGCTGCATTGAATATCAGCTATGAGTTAGCGCAAGAAAAAGCGAAGACTCGTGACTACGCGGCAAGTATGGAACAACGTATTCGGATGCTGCAACAGACCATAGAACAAGCGTTACTTGAACAAGGTCGCATCACCGAAAAAACGAACCAAAACTTTGAATGACACTTTTCGGTTTACTGTGGTAGAGTAACCGTGAAGACAAAATTTCTCTGAGATGTTCGCAAGCGGGCCAGTCCCCTGAGCCGATATTTCATACCACAAGAATGTGGCGCTCCGTGGTTGGTGAGCATGCTCGGTTCGTCCGAGAAGCCTTAAAACTGCGACGACACATTCACCTTGAACCAAGGGTTCAAGGGTTACAGCCTGCGGCGGCATCTCGGAGATTCCCTTCTTATCTGGCACCAGCCATGACGCAACTACCAGAACTCCCACAGACATTATCCCGACAAGAAATCCGTAAAATGATTCGGCAACGTCGTCGTGCGTTAACGCCGGAACAACAGAAAGAAATGGGTCAACAAGCCGCTACCCGGATGATGACTTATCCCCCGGTGGTGATGGCGCATACGGTCGCTGTATTCCTCTCTTTTGATGGCGAGCTCGACACCCAACCGCTCATAGAACAACTCTGGCGTGCCGGTAAGCGCGTGTATCTTCCAGTTTTGCATCCCTTTAGTGTCGGTAACTTACTATTCCTGAATTACCATCCGCAAAGTGAACTGATAGTGAACAGGTTAAAGATCCACGAGCCGAAACTGGACGTGCGCGATGTGCTTCCTCTTTCCCGGTTAGATGTGCTGGTCACGCCGCTGGTCGCCTTTGATGAGTACGGTCAACGCCTGGGAATGGGCGGCGGTTTTTATGATCGGACATTGCAAAACTGGCAGCACTACAAAATGCAGCCAGTAGGTTATGCGCATGATTGTCAGTTAGTAGAAAAACTGCCGGTTGAAGAGTGGGATATCCCACTGCCTGCGGTGGTTACACCGTCGAAAGTCTGGAAGTGGTGAGG
The DNA here is from genome assembly GCF_000407765.1 of Escherichia sp. KTE114. Classification (NCBI taxonomy): domain Bacteria; kingdom Pseudomonadati; phylum Pseudomonadota; class Gammaproteobacteria; order Enterobacterales; family Enterobacteriaceae; genus Escherichia; species Escherichia sp. KTE114. The sequence goes on from NZ_KE136626.1 coordinate 276,566, forward strand.
GCGATACACCTGCATCGCCCTGATTGACATCGTTGATTCTTTGACCTAATTTAGTGAGTAAGGGTAAGGGAGGATTGCTCCTCCCCTGAGACTGACTGTTAATAAGCTGGGAAACTTATGAGTAACAGTACAATCAGTATGATGACAAGTCGCATCATAACCCTTCTCCTTCAAGCCCTCGCTTCGGTGAGGGCTTTACCGTTACAGCCCTGTGCTGTCCCGCCATCGTAAATCCTCTTCGAATAAAGGCAACGCATTGATCTGGCTTTGATTTATTTCTTCGAGCAGACTCGCAAAGCCGATTGCAGCACACTGCAAATGCAGTGATAAGCGCGGGAAAAGGGATAAAAAAACGGGCAAGTCAGCGACCTGCCCGTTGTTTGTCAGAGAAGGGAATCAGTACAGCAGACGGGCGCGAATGGTGCCCGGAATCGCTTTCATTGCCTGTAATGCTTTTTCAGCAACGTCTTCATCTGCTTCAATGTCAATAACTACGTAGCCCATCTGAGCAGACGTTTGCAGATACTGCGCGGCGATGTTAACGCCCTGCTCTGCAAAGATTTTGTTCAGCGCAGTCAGCACGCCCGGACGGTTTTCGTGGATGTGCATCAGACGGCGGCCACCGTGCAGCGGTAGCGAGACTTCCGGGAAGTTCACCGCAGAGAGCGTGGAGCCATTGTCAGAGTACTTGATCAATTTACCCGCAACTTCCAGGCCGATATTCTCCTGCGCTTCCTGAGTCGAACCGCCAATGTGCGGCGTCAGCAGGACGTTGTCGAATTCGCACAGCGGAGAAGTAAACGGATCGCTGTTGGTCGCCGGTTCTGTTGGGAATACGTCGATTGCCGCACCAGCCAGATGTTTGCTCGCCAGTGCGTCACACAGCGCCGGAATATCAACCACAGTACCGCGCGAGGCGTTAATCAGCAGCGAGCCGGGCTTCATCAGCGAGATCTCTTTCGCACCCATCATGTTTTTGGTGGACGGGTTTTCAGGCACATGCAGGCTCACCACGTCACTCATATTCAGCAGGTCGGAAAGATGTTGCACCTGCGTCGCGTTGCCCAGCGGCAGTTTGTTTTCAATATCATAGAAGTAAACATACATCCCCAGCGACTCCGCCAGAATGCCAAGCTGCGTACCGATATGACCATAACCAATGATACCCAGCTTTTTGCCGCGCGCTTCAAAAGACCCCGCTGCCAGTTTGTTCCATACGCCACGGTGCGCTTTGGCGTTGGCTTCCGGCACTCCGCGCAATAGCAGCAGAAGTTCGCCAATCACCAGCTCGGCGACAGAACGCGTATTCGAAAACGGTGCGTTAAATACCGGAATCCCGCGTTTTGCCGCAGCATTTAAATCAACCTGGTTTGTGCCTATGCAGAAACAGCCAATAGCGACCAGCTTTTCTGCGGCATTAATCACTTCTTCGGTCAGATGGGTACGGGATCGCAGGCCGATGAAGTGGGCATCGCGGATGGATTCTTTTAATTGTTCATCATCCAGCGCGCCTTTATGAAATTCGATGTTGGTGTAACCTGCCGCGCGAAGACTTTCCAGCGCCTTTTGGTGCACGCCTTCTACCAGCAGAAACTTAATCTTGTCTTTCTCCAGCGATACCTTTGCCATTTACCCAATCCTGTCTTTGAAATGTTGTGTGTGGATTTACATCCGCCTTTCAACATATCAAAAAATAATAATGCGGCAATATGAACGTTTGCGTCGCGATGTTGAGGAAATATCACGAGAGGTTGATTAACAGAAGAAAATGCTGAAGATGAGACTTTCTTTAGCGTGTTAGGCAAAAGTGAGTTAAAAACGTGATAGATGTCACCAAATTTAACAATGCAAAAAATTTTTAACGGGGGAACGAACTCCCCCGTCAGATCATTTCACAATGGTTTTAACGCCGTCAGGCGTGCCAATCAGCGCGACGTCCGCGCCACGGTTGGCAAACAGACCAACAGTAACCACACCTGGAATCGCGTTAATCGCATTTTCCATCGCCACCGGATCAAGGATTTCCATACCGTGGACGTCGAGGATTACGTTGCCGTTATCAGTCACCACGCCCTGACGATATTCCGGACGACCGCCAAGTTTCACCAGTTGACGAGCCACTGCACTACGCGCCATCGGAATCACTTCCACCGGCAACGGGAATTTGCCCAGAATATCGACCTGCTTGGAGGCGTCCGCGATGCAGATAAATTTCTCTGCAACCGAGGCGATGATTTTTTCACGCGTCAGCGCCGCACCGCCGCCTTTGATCATCTGCATATGACCGTTGATTTCATCTGCACCGTCAATGTAGATGCCGAGGCTGTCAACTTCATTGAGGTCAAATACATGAATGCCAAGACTTTTTAGTTTTTCAGTGGATGCATCCGAGCTGGAAACTGCCCCTTCAATCTGACCTTTCATCGTGCCGAGTGCATCAATAAAGTGTGCGGCGGTGGAACCTGTACCAACACCAACAATGGTTCCGGGCTGAACATACTGAAGTGCCGCCCATCCTACTGCTTTTTTCAATTCATCCTGCGTCATGATCGTTTCGCCTGTGGTATGAAATTTCAGACGCATTATATACAAAAAAAGCGATTCAAACCCCGTTAGCAAGTCGTACGGATAACTCATCCATGAAATAACAGACAATGGCGGACATCCCCTTTCACCCCGGCAAAGCTGGGTATCAGGAGGCATCAGAATTACCCTTCTATCCCCCAGTCTGCATATCTGAAACTACGCCGATAAAGGTGAAGCTCTGTAATACAATTAATTGATAATATTACCAATAAAAATCACATCCAGTGCCAGTAACTCGCCCACAGAACCTTGCCTGTACGCTCCACAAAGCCTAAAAAAACACGGTGTTGTCAGTCAAAATTTCCATTATGGCTGCTTTTGTATACGTTAAATGCTCTGTACCCAAAGCAAAATTATGTCATAGTTCGGCATAAGAAAATTTGAGGAGCAGGTTAAAGCAATGAAACGCCCGGACTACAGAACATTACAGGCACTGGATGCGGTAATACGTGAACGAGGATTTGAGCGCGCGGCACAGAAATTGTGCATTACGCAATCAGCCGTCTCACAGCGCATTAAGCAGCTGGAAAATATGTTCGGGCAGCCGTTATTAGTGCGTACTGTCCCGCCGCGACCTACAGAACAAGGGCAAAAACTGCTGGCACTGCTTCGCCAGGTCGAATTGCTGGAAGAAGAGTGGCTGGGGGATGAACAAACCGGTTCAACCCCGCTACTGCTTTCACTGGCGGTCAACGCTGACAGTCTGGCAACCTGGCTGCTACCGGCGCTGGCTCCGGTGCTGGCTGATTCCCCTATTCGTCTGAACTTGCAGGTGGAAGATGAAACCCGCACCCAGGAACGTCTGCGTCGCGGTGAAGTGGTTGGCGCGGTGAGTATTCAACATCAGGCGCTGCCCAGTTGTCTTGTCGATAAACTTGGCGCGCTCGACTATCTGTTCGTCAGCTCCAGACCATTTGCTGAAAAATACTTTCCCAATGGAGTAAGCCGCTCCGCGCTGCTCAAGGCTCCGGTGGTGGCGTTTGACCATCTTGACGATATGCACCAGGCATTTTTACAGCAAAACTTCGATCTGCCGCCAGGTAGCGTGCCGTGCCATATCGTTAACTCGTCTGAAGCCTTCGTTCAACTCGCTCGCCAGGGAACAACCTGCTGTATGATCCCACACCTGCAAATTGAGAAAGAACTGGCGAGCGGCGAGCTGATCGACCTTACGCCAGGGCTGTTTCAACGGCGAATGCTCTACTGGCACCGCTTTGCCCCAGAAAGCCGCATGATGCGTAAAGTCACCGATGCTTTGCTCGACTATGGTCACAAAGTGCTTCGTCAGGATTAATCAATCACTTAATGCCTGGTAGCACATATCAGGCATTTTCCTTTTTTCTTTTTACCTTCTTTGAACAACGTCACGAAACAGACAAATCTCACGCGGCAAAAAACGACGTCCCAATGCATTTTTTTTGCTGGCGACAACCCCGTGTAAAAAGCTCACCGTAAGCGCATCCCACCATTTTGATTGCGTTTTATGGAGCAAATAATGTCTAACGTGCAGGAATGGCAACAACTTGCCAACAAGGAATTGAGCCGTCGGGGGAAAAACGTCGACTCACTGGTACGGCAAACGGCGGAAGGGATAACCATCAAGCCGCTGTATACCGAAACCGATCTCGACAATCTGGAAGTAACCGGCACCCTTCCAGGCTTGCCCCCCTACGTTCGTGGTCCACGTGCCACCATGTATACCGCTCAACCGTGGACCATTCGTCAGTATGCTGGTTTCTCCACGGCAAAAGAATCTAACGCCTTTTATCGCCGTAACCTCGCTGCCGGGCAAAAGGGCCTTTCCGTTGCCTTTGACCTCGCCACCCACCGTGGTTACGACTCTGACAATCCGCGCGTTTCAGGCGACGTCGGTAAAGCAGGCGTCGCTATCGACACCGTTGAAGATATGAAGGTGCTATTCGACCAGATCCCGCTGGATCAAATGTCGGTATCGATGACTATGAACGGGGCTGTCCTGCCAGTACTGGCGTTTTATATCGTGGCCGCTGAAGAGCAAGGCATTACACCCGATAAACTCACAGGCACCATCCAGAACGACATTCTGAAAGAGTACCTCTGCCGCAATACCTATATTTATCCGCCAAAACCGTCTATGCGTATTATCGCTGACATCATCGCCTGGTGTTCCGGCAATATGCCGCGCTTTAATACCATCAGTATTAGCGGTTACCACATGGGCGAAGCGGGAGCCAACTGCGTGCAGCAGGTGGCATTTACTCTCGCTGATGGAATTGAGTACATCAAAGCTGCACTTTCTGCTGGCCTGAAAATTGACGACTTTGCCCCGCGCCTGTCGTTTTTCTTTGGCATCGGTATGGATCTTTTCATGAACGTCGCCATGCTGCGCGCCGCACGTTATCTCTGGAGTGAGGCGGTAAGCGGATTTGGAGCCAAAGATCCAAAATCACTGGCACTGCGCACCCACTGTCAGACCTCAGGCTGGAGTCTCACCGAGCAAGATCCCTATAACAACGTTATCCGCACCACCATTGAAGCGTTGGGCGCCACACTTGGCGGTACACAATCACTGCATACCAACGCTTTTGATGAGGCACTTGGACTGCCAACCGACTTCTCGGCACGTATAGCCCGTAATACTCAGATAATCATTCAGGAAGAGTCAGAAATCTGCCGCACCGTCGATCCACTGGCCGGATCTTATTACGTTGAGTCGTTGACCGATCAGATCGTTAAACAAGCCAGAGCTATTATCCAACAGATCGATGAGGCTGGTGGCATGGCGAAAGCGATCGAAGCGGGTTTGCCAAAACGAATGATCGAAGAGGCGTCTGCGCGTGAGCAGTCACTGATCGATCAGGGCAAACGCGTGATTGTTGGTGTTAACAAGTACAAGCTGGATCACGAAGACGAAACCGATGTCCTTGAGATAGACAACGTGATGGTACGTAACGAGCAGATTGCTTCACTGGAGCATATTCGCGCCACCCGCGATGATGCTGCCGTAACCACCGCACTGAATGCTCTGACTAATGCGGCACTGCAAAACGAAAACCTGCTGGCTGCTGCTATTAATGCGGCACGCGTTCGCGCGACATTGGGTGAAATCTCCGATGCGCTGGAAGCCGCTTTTGACCGTTATCTGGTGCCGAGCCAGTGTGTTACTGGCGTGATTGCGCAAAGCTATCATCAGTCGGAAAAATCAGCTTGCGAATTTGATGCGATTGTTGCGCAAACGGAACAGTTCCTCGCGGATAACGGCCGTCGCCCGCGCATTCTGATCGCAAAAATGGGGCAGGATGGACACGATCGCGGGGCCAAAGTCATTGCCAGCGCCTATTCCGATCTTGGATTTGACGTTGATTTAAGTCCGATGTTCTCGACACCAGAAGAGATCTCCCGCCTGGCGGTGGAAAACGACGTTCATGTGGTGGGCGCGTCCTCACTCGCTGCCGGGCATAAAACACTGATCCCGGAACTGGTAGAAGCCCTCAAAAAATGGGGACGCGAAGATATCTACGTAGTCGCTGGCGGCGTTATTCCACCGCAGGATTATGCCTTCCTGCAAGAACGTGGCGTGGCAGCGATTTATGGTCCGGGTACTCCCATGCTCGACAGCGTACGTGATGTACTGAATCGGATTAGCCAGCGTCATGATTAACGAAGCCACGCTGACAGACAACATTCGGCGCTTACGTCAGGGTGAGCGTGCCACGCTCGCCCAGGCGATGACGCTGGTAGAAAGCCGTCATCCACGTCATCAGGAACTAAGTACTCAGTTGCTCGACGCCATCATGCCGTTTTGTGGAAATGCACTGCGCCTGGGCGTTACCGGCACACCTGGCGCGGGGAAAAGCACCTTTCTTGAAGCTTTCGGTATGTTGCTGATTCGCCAGGGGCTGAAAGTCGCGGTAATTGCCGTCGATCCCAGCAGCCCAGTGACCGGTGGCAGCATTCTTGGCGATAAGACCCGGATGACCGAACTGGCGCGTGCCGATACGGCATTTATTCGCCCGGTTCCATCATCCGGTCATCTGGGCGGCGCCAGCCAGCGGGCGCGGGAGTTAATGCTGTTATGCGAAGCGGCGGGTTATGACGTGGTGATCGTTGAAACCGTCGGCGTCGGGCAGTCGGAAACCGAAGTAGCCCGCATGGTGGACTGTTTTATCTCACTGCAAATCGCCGGTGGTGGTGATGATCTCCAGGGCATTAAAAAGGGGCTGATGGAGATGGCAGATCTGATTGTCATAAACAAAGACGATGGCGATAACCACGCGAATGTCGCCATTGCCCGCCATATGTACGAGGGCGCTCTGCATATTCTGCGTCGCAAATATGACGAATGGCAGCCGCAGGTTCTTACCTGTAGCGCGCTGGAAAAATGCGGTATTGATGAGATTTGGCACGCAATTATCGATTTCAAAACCGCACTTACCGCCAGCGGTCGTTTGCAACAAATGCGGCAACAACAATCGGTGGAATGGCTGCGTAAACAAACCGAAGAAGAGGTGCTGCACCACCTGTTCGCGAATGAAGATTTCGATCGCTATTACCGCCAGACGCTATTAGCAATCAAAAACAATACGCTCTCGCCGCGCACCGGCTTGCGGCAGCTCAGTGAATTTATCCAGACTCAATATTTTGATTAAAGGAATTTTTATGTCTTATCAGTATGTTAATGTCATTATCATCAACAAAGTGGCGGTCATTGAGTTTAACTATGGCCGCAAACTCAATGCATTGAGTAAAGTCTTTATTGACGACCTGATCCAGGCGCTAAGCGATCTCAACCGACCCGAAATTCGCTGTATCATCCTGCGTGCCCCGAGTGGTTCCAAAGTTTTCTCCGCAGGCCACGACATCCATGAACTGCCATCAGGCGGTCGCGATCCTCTCTCTTACGATGATCCGCTACGGCAAATTACCCGTATGATCCAAAAATGCCCGAAACCGATTATCTCAATGGTCGAAGGTAGCGTCTGGGGAGGTGCTTTTGAAATGATCATGAGTTCCGATCTGATCATCGCCGCCAGCACATCGACCTTCTCAATGACCCCAGTTAACCTTGGCGTACCGTATAACCTGGTGGGCATCCACAACCTGACCCGCGACGCGGGCTTCCACATCGTCAAAGAACTGATATTTACTGCTTCGCCAGTCACCGCCCAACGCGCGCTGGCTGTTGGCATTCTCAACCACGTTGTTGACATCAGCGAGCTGGAAGATTTCACCCTGCAAATGGCGCACCACATTTCCGAAAAAGCACCGCTGGCGATCGCGGTAATCAAGGAAGAACTGCGCGTGCTGGGCGAGGCGCACACGATGAATTCAGACGAATTTGAACGTATTCAGGGGATGCGCCGAGCGGTTTATGACAGCGAGGATTATCAGGAAGGTATGAACGCTTTCCTGGAAAAACGTAAACCTACTTTCGTCGGGCATTAATGCTCAGCGAATGAAGGAGCAAAAGATGAATATGATCTGGGCAAGGATGACCGCCGATGAAGCGGCGGAAATTATCCAGCACAATGATATGGTAGCATTCAGCGGCTTTACCCCTGCGGGTTCACCTAAAGCTCTACCTGTCGCTATTGCTCATCGTGCCAACGAACAACATGAGGCGAAAAAACCGTACCAGATTCGCCTGCTAACCGGAGCGTCAATTAGCGCCGCCGCCGATGACGTGCTCTCTGAAGCTAACGCCGTTTCATGGCGCGCTCCGTATCAAACATCATCTGGGTTACGCCAAAAGATCAATCAGGGAGCAGTCAGTTTTGTTGATCTACACTTGAGCGAAGTCGCGCAAATGGTTAACTACGGCTTCTTCGGCGACATTGATGTTGCGGTAATTGAAGCCTCAGCCATCGCGCCGGATGGACGTGTCTGGTTAACCAGTGGGATCGGTAACGCTCCGACCTGGTTACTGCGGGCCAAGAAAGTAATCATTGAACTCAATCACTATCATGATCCGCGCGTTGCGGAACTGGCGGATATTGTGATTCCTGGCGCACCACCGCGACGCAATAGCGTTTCGATCTTCCATGCGATGGATCGCGTCGGTACTCGTTATGTGCAAATTGATCCGAAAAAGATTGTCGCGGTCGTGGAAACCAACTTACCTGATGCAGGTAAGCTGCTGGATAAGCAAAATCCCATGTGCCAACAGATCGCCGACAATGTGGTTACCTTCTTATTACGTGAAATGGCACAGGGGCGCATTCCGCCGGAATTTCTGCCACTGCAAAGTGGGGTAGGCAACATCAATAATGCGGTAATGGCGCGTCTCGGGGATAACCCGGATATTCCACCGTTTATGATGTATTCGGAAGTGCTACAGGAATCAGTAGTTCATCTTCTGGAAACTGGAAAAATCACCGGAGCCAGCGCCTCCAGTCTGACTATCTCTGCCGATTCACTGCGTAAGATTTATGACAATATGGACTATTTCTCCTGTCGCATTGTGTTACGTCCGCAGGAGATTTCCAATAACCCGGAAATTATCCGCCGCCTTGGTGTTATCGCTCTGAACGTCGGCCTGGAGTTTGATATTTACGGGCACGCCAACTCAACGCATGTTGCCGGTGTTAATTTAATGAACGGTATCGGCGGCAGCGGTGATTTTGAACGCAATGCTTATCTGTCGATCTTTATGGCGCCGTCGATCGCCAAAGAAGGAAAAATATCAACCATTGTGCCGATGTGTAGTCATGTTGATCACAGCGAGCACAGCGTGAAAGTGATCATCACTGAACAAGGGATCGCCGATCTGCGCGGCCTCTCTCCACTTCAGCGCGCACGCGCTATCATCGATAACTGCGCCCATCCCATGTACCGTGACTATCTGCATCGCTATCTGGAAAATGCCCCTGGCGGGCATATTCACCACGATCTTAGCCACGTTTTCGATCTGCATCGTAACTTGATCGAAACGGGTTCAATGCTGGGTTAATTGCTCGTACCATCACGATCTTCAGCAATTTGCTGTAGCATCGTGGCGGTATAGCGATGATTTTTCAGTGAATAGAGATATTCCTGCATATACATTGGCGTATGCGGCGTATCAAAATATTTCAGCGTTGCCGGATTCACCAGTCGCCAGGCAAAATGTGGAATGACTGTCAGAAAATGTCCGCGCTCAACGGCGCTGATTTTGGCCATAAAACTGTAGGGGCGATAAATAATTGTTGGATTGATCCCACAAGGGCGCATGTTCGCATCAATCATCGCTTCATAGTTAGCGCGATTCTGAAAGCGCATCTGTAACCACGGTAGCTCCTGTAATAACTCCTGCTCCTGACGTTCTTCAAAACGGCGGGAAACAAGAAACCCTAGCCGCAGCGGCGACAGTTCGCTGATAGTTAGATTTTCCAGCCCCTTTACTCGGGCGGATACATGCTGCGGAGAGATAATAAAATCAAACTGACGGTAGAAGAGATTATCGATAACCCCATTTTCGCTAAACTCAACCGGCTGAGCAGTCACCCCTTCATATTTATCACCAAGACTGATTAGCTGATCAAAAATAATCGTCGGATAAGTATTATCGATGCCAATGACAATTTCATGAGAATGACGCCCGGAATTATGAATTTCATTATCAATAGCAGAAAGTCGTTGGTAAACCGGGAATAGTTTTTGATAAAGTTCCTGCCCGGCTTTATTAAGGCTAATGTTGTTATCTTTACGGGTAAACAGCGTATAACCAATTTGCTCCTCCAGCGCGGCAATACTTTTGCCAAACGGTGAAGCCGTCATATGAATCTTTTCTGCTGCCCGAGCAATATTATTGGTTTGCGCTAATAAAATAAAATTGCGCATCTTTTTCGAAATAAAAATATCCATACCCTCTCCCAAACATCACTGTCCGCTTAACCGTTTCAGTTATTCAATCTTTGATGAAATTGCGAGCAAAGATAGGTAATTGCATCATGGTTTTACAGAAAATTACAGAAAAAGGAGACGATATAAGGTGAAGACATTAGCCCGACAAATGAGTCGGGCTAAATGTATTATTGTGCGGTAGGTGTTTTTGCAGGTTGCTGATCAACGGGTTCTAACTGGAAGACCACATCCACCTGATCATCAAACTGAATAGCGGCCTGCTCGTAAGTTTCCTGAGCAGAAACCGGCGCGGCATCAGCTTTCATCATCCGAACCATCGGGCTGGGCTGATAGTTGGAAACATGGTAGCGCACGCTATACACCGGTCCCAGTTTGCGATTAAAGCCATTTGCCAGCTCCTGCGCCTGATGAATCGCGTTATCTATCGCTGCCTTACGCGCTTTATCTTTATAAGCATCCGGCTGTGCCACGCCCAGCGAAACAGAACGAATTTCGTTAAGACCGGCCTTCAGCGCACCATCCAGCAAAGAATTCAGTTTGTCTAACTGACGAACTGTTACTTCTACCGTTCTCACTGCCCGATAGCCTTTCAGAATACTTTTGCCATCCTGGTAATCGTAATCTGGCTGGGTACGTAAATTCGCAGAACTGATATCTTTTTTCGCGATCTGATTGAGTTCAAGGAAAGAGATATATTGCGCCACGCGCTCATCCGCTTGTTTCTTGGCGGTAGCAGCATCCTTCGCTGCCACATTAACTTCAATAGCAAGAGTGGCAATGTCTGGCACTGCATCTACGCTTGCCGTTCCTGAAGTGACAATGTGCGGACCATCCGGTAGTTCATTGGCCTGTACTGCCATCCCGCTGAAACCCATCAATGCCGCCAGGGCGATAACTTTGAACTTCACGTTAGTCTCTCCGTGTTAATTTACTTGCCCAAAATTCAAAACCTCTGTAGGCAAGCTTAGCGTCTCTGTTTTTATTTTCCATAAGATAGCGCCTAACTGAACAAGGCTTGTGCATGGGCAATACCATCTCTCGCCAGCTGTAGGGCGATAAACCACATTACGCCACCAACAATAATATTAATAATACGCTGCGCTTTGGCGGTACGCAGACGCGGTGCCAGCCAGGCCGCGAGGAGCGCCAGACCAAAGAACCACAAGAAAGAGGCGCTAATCGTCCCAAGCGCAAACCAGCGTTTTGGTTCGACGTCGAGCTGCCCGCCGAGGCTCCCCAATACCACAAAGGTATCCAGATAAACATGGGGATTCAGCCAGGTCACTGCCAGCATGGTGGCAATAATTTTCCAGCGTCCCTGTTTCATGACTTCAGCACTAACCAGCTCAATATTACTGCTCATCGCCGTTTTAAAAGCGCCAAAGCCATACCACAACAAGAAGGCAACGCCGCCCCAGGTCACTAAGGCCAATAACCACGGTGACTGCATCAGTAACGCGCTACCGCCAAAAATCCCGGCGCAAATCAGAACCAAATCGCTGATTGCACAAAGTAAGGCAATCATAATGTGGTACTGGCGGCGAATACCCTGATTCATCACAAAAGCATTTTGTGGACCGAGCGGCAGGATCATAGCCGCACCAAGTGCAAGACCTTGAAAATAATAAGAAAACACGTTAAACATTCCGAATTAATTATCTGATGCAGAGACTATAGCGCGGGATTGTTATTAGCGGAAATTGATAATATTAATTGGCAATCAGAATAACTAATAAGAGAGAGGCCAGATAAATTATCTGGCCTCAGTGTTGATTATGCAGCTTTGTCCTCTTTCACCCGCTTAAAATTCACATCCATTTGCGGGTACGGGAAGCTGATACCAGCAGCATCAAATTCGCGTTTAATACGCTCCAGCACATCCCAGTAAACGTTTTGCAGATCGCCGCTGTTGCTCCAGACGCGGACCACGAAATTAATCGAGGATGCGCCAAGCTCGTTCAGACGCACGGTCATTTCGCGATCTTTTAAAATGCGATCGTCAGACTGGATAATATCGGTCAGGATCTGCTTCACCTGATCGATATCGGAATCATACGCCACACCAATGATAAATTCGTTACGGCGCGCAGGCTCGCGAGAGAAGTTAATAATATTACCGGCAATAATTTTACCGTTCGGGATAACGATAATTTTACCGTCTGCGGTGCGCATAGTCGTAGAGAAAATCTGCACGCTCTGCACTGTACCGGCAACACCGCCGAGGTCGACATATTCACCGGCACGGAACGGGCGGAACAGTACCAGCAACACGCCAGCGGCCAGGTTAGACAGAGAACCCTGCAACGCCAAACCTACAGCTAAACCTGCGGCACCCAGCACGGCGATAACCGATGCGGTTTGAACGCCCACGCGACCTAACGCTGCGATCAGCGTAAAGGCAATAATCGCATATCGGGCTAATGCAGAGATAAAATCAGCTACGGTGGCATCTATGTTACGGGAGATCATCAGGCGATTCACCGCGTTGGAGATCATCCGCGCGACAATCAAACCGATGATGATAATCGCGAGAGCCGCCACGATGTTTACAGCATAACTCAGCAACAGCGCCTGGTTGTTCACCAACCAGGAACCTGCACCATGTATGCTATCGACAACATTCAAATCTTCCATTCAATATTCCTTTTTAACTGACTCAAAATGGAGAAATACACTCCGCCGCCTTATGACGGGCGGTCTGACAAGGGTAAACAATAAAGTATAATTTTGCCAAATAGATCACAAAATTCTCATCTGCATCACCTTGCTTTTGGCGAAAAAAAGCCCGCTATGCTGGCCTCCTCAGATTGTTGACAAGGTGCGCTTTGTTCATGCCGGATGCGGCGTAAACGCCTTATCCGTCCTACGAAAGCATTTAAGTTCACGTAGGCCTGATAAGCGTAGCGCATCAGGCAATTTTTCTTTTGTGACTAGTCCTGATATAAGTTGACACTTTTCTGTCTGTAAAACGCCTGATGAACGTCATCGGGCGTTTTGTATTTCAGGGCCAGGTGTGGCCGCTCACAGTTATAAATTGTCACGGACTCTTTTACCATTTCCCGGGCTTGCATCAGGTCTGCAGGACGCGAGAGTAAAAACTCATTTTTCAGGATACCGTTTATTCGCTCAGCCAGTGCGTTCTGGTAGCAGTCATAACCATCAGTCATTGAACAGGTTATTCCGTTTTTCTCATGGACTGACTGATAAAGAGCTGAACAGTATTGCAACCCTCTGTCAGAGTGATGTACCAGAGGACCTGTCGTTTTTCTTCGCCTCAGAGCCTGTCTGAACGCTTTTACCACATTTTCTGTCTGCAGATTTCCCCCGACATGGTAACCCATGATTTTTCTGGAGCAGGCATCAGTGACCAGACTCAGATAAGCCATGCCGCTGAGCAGGGGAAGGTAAGTAATGTCGGCAACCCAGACCTGCTCTGGCTCAAGGGCGGTAACCTGCTCCGGGCCGGGTTTCAGCAGATTGGGATGCCGGTAAAAGCGGTGATGGCTGTTGGTAGTTTTGTGATATGCCCGCTTTACTGGCACCAGGAGCCGGTATTCATCCAGCAGGTTAAACAAACGGTCTCGTCCGATATTCAGCCTTTTATCGGCCTGCGTGTTCAGCAGATAGTGCAGTTTACGCGCACCGATTCGCGGCTGACGACATCTGATACGGGCAACAAAATTAAGAACCTGAGCATGATGTTCCTGCCGTTTTCTGCGCCTTGCGTTGTCCTGATACCATGCCTGTCTGCTGTGCCCCAGGAACTGACATGCACGCGTAACAGTTATTTTTGGGGCCGAACTCTGCGCGAGGACTTGCCGGGCCGCTTTTTTACGATACTCACCCCGTAATCATTTTTCAGGACATTGATAACCGACTCAAAAAACTCAGCTTTCTGGTTCGCCAGCTCAAGCTGCTCTTCAAGTTCTCTGATTCTTTGCTCGGGTGTGAGCGGGATAGTTGTCTGAGTCACAGGCAGTTTCCTCTTCACCAGATCAGGAAGTCCGGGACTCCAGTCAAGCCGGCCATATTTACGCAACCAGACAAGAACGGTGGAGCGCCCCTGAATGCCATACCGCTGCTGAGCCTGTTTATAGGTCATCTCGCCTTTTTCAACCTGCTCAACAACAGCTATTTTAAAGGATAGAGGATAATCACGTTGGGTGCGTTTGAACTCAGTCATCATCACGTTCTCCGGATTTAAGTCTGGAACGTGTCAACGCTATTCAGGACGGGTCAGTGGCGAAAAAAAAGACCCGCAAAGCGGGTCTTGAGATAAGCAAAAAGGAATATCTTACAGAACGTCGATCGCGTTCAGTTCCTTGAATGCTTTTTCCAGACGAGCGATCATCGAAGTCTGACCGGCACGCAGCCATACGCGCGGATCGTAGTATTTCTTGTTCGGCTGATCTTCGCCTTTCGGGTTGCCCAGCTGACCCTGCAGGTAAGCTTCATTTTCTTTGTAGTAGTTCAGAACACCTTCCCAGGTTGCCCATTGGGTATCGGTATCGATGTTCATTTTCACTACACCGTAGCTTACGGAGTCTTTGATTTCTTGAGCAGTAGAACCGGAACCGCCGTGGAATACGAAGTTCAGGCTGTTGTGCGGCAGGTTGTGTTTCTTAGAAACATATTCCTGAGAATCGCGCAGGATAGTCGGGGTCAGAACCACGTTACCCGGCTTGTAAACGCCGTGTACGTTACCGAAGGAAGCAGCGATGGTGAAACGCGGGCTGATTTTGCTCAGCTCGGTATATGCGTAATCAACGTCTTCCGGCTGGGTGTACAGTGCAGAAGCGTCCATGTGGCTGTTGTCCACGCCGTCTTCTTCACCACCGGTGCAACCCAGTTCGATTTCCAGAGTCATGCCGATTTTGGACATGCGCTCCAGGTATTTAGAGCAGATTTCGATGTTCTCTTGCAGAGATTCTTCAGACAGGTCGATCATGTGAGAAGAGAACAGCGGCTTGCCGGTAGCTGCGAAGTGTTTTTCACCCGCGTCCAGCAGACCGTCGATCCACGGCAGCAGTTTCTTCGCGCAGTGGTCGGTGTGCAGGATAACCGGAACACCATAATGTTCAGCCATCTGGTGAACGTGATGCGCACCAGAGATCGCGCCCAGGATAGCAGCACCCTGCGGAACGTCAGATTTCACGCCTTTACCAGCGATAAAGGAAGCACCACCGTTGGAGAACTGAACGATAACCGGCGCTTTAACTTTAGCAGCGGTTTCCAGTACGGCGTTGATGGAGTCAGTACCGACACAGTTTACTGCTGGCAGTGCGAAGTTGTTTTCTTTTGCTACCTGGAAAACTTTCTGTACGTCATCACCAGTGATTACGCCAGGTTTTACGAAATCAAAAATCTTAGACATGTTTCTTTGTCCTGTATCGTCGGGCTGTAGAAAAAGTGCGTGCTTTAAAAGCGCGCTGAAACAAGGGCAGGTTTCCCTGCCCTGTGATTTTTTTACTTCTTAGCGCGCTCTTCGAGCATCGCTACTGCAGGCAGTACTTTACCTTCCACGAATTCGAGGAATGCGCCGCCGCCAGTGGAGATGTAGGAGATTTTGTCAGCAATACCGAACAGGTCGATTGCTGCCAGAGTGTCGCCGCCACCAGCGATGGAGAACGCTTCGCTGTCTGCGATAGCGTTAGCCACGATTTCAGTACCTTTACGGAAGTTCGGGAATTCGAACACACCAACCGGGCCGTTCCACAGAATGGTTTTCGCATTCTTCAGGATTTCAGCCAGTTCTTGCGCAGAAGCGTCGCCGATATCCAGGATCTGCTCGTCAGCTTTCACGTCGTTAACAGATTTCAGAGTAGCCGGAGCAGTTTCAGAGAACTCAGTTGCTACGCGAACATCAGACGGAACCGGGATGTTGCAGGTGGTCAGCAGACGTTTTGCTTCGTCAACCAGGTCTGCTTCGTACAGAGATTTACCCACATCGTGGCCTTGTGCCGCGATAAAGGTGTTAGCAATACCACCACCAACGATCAGCTGGTCAGCGATTTTAGACAGGGAGTCCAGAACGGTCAGTTTGGTAGAAACTTTAGAACCACCAACGATAGCCACCATCGGACGAGCTGGTTCTTTCAGTGCTTTACCCAGCGCGTCCAGTTCAGCCGCCAGCAGCGGGCCTGCGCACGCAACGTCAGCGAATTTACCGATACCGTGAGTAGAAGCCTGCGCGCGGTGAGCAGTACCGAATGCATCCATTACGAACACGTCGCACAGTGCAGCGTATTTCTTGGACAGAGTTTCGTCGTCTTTCTTCTCGCCTTTGTTGAAGCGAACGTTTTCCAGAACAACCAGTTCACCTTCAGCAACGTCAACGCCGTCGAGGTAATCTTTAACCAGGCGAACCGGGTTAGACAGTTTGTCTTTCAGGTAGTTAACAACCGGCAGCAGAGAGAATTCTTCATTGTACTCGCCTTCGGTAGGACGACCCAGGTGGGAAGTTACCATCACTTTAGCGCCTTGTTTCAGAGCCAGTTCGATGGTCGGCAGAGAAGCACGGATGCGTGCGTCGCTGGTTACTTTCCCGTCTTTTACTGGTACGTTCAGATCCGCACGGATAAATACACGTTTCCCAGCAAGATCCAGATCGGTCATCTTAATTACAGACATGGTGAATCCTCTCGTTGATTCTAAAAGTTTTGCAGACGCTGCTTGCGTCTTACCTGAAAGCAACAGCGGCCATGGCTAACGTCGTGTCGAGCATTCGGTTAGCAAAGCCCCATTCGTTATCGCACCAGACCAACGTTTTGATCAGGTGTGCGCCACTGACCCGGGTTTGGGTGCCATCGACAATGGCACTGTGCGGATCGTGGTTAAAATCTACAGAGACCAACGGTAATTCCGTATAGTCAACTATACCATGAAATGCACCTTGTGCCGCCTTTTGCAGCAACTGGTTGACTTCATTGGCTTTTACAGGTTTCTTCACCGTCACGCTTAAATCAATTGCCGTCACATTTATGGTTGGTACACGTACCGCAATCGCTTCAAAACGATCGTTAAACTGCGGGAAAAAACGCGTGATACCAGCGGCCAGTTTTGTATCGACCGGAATAATCGACTGACTGGCTGCCCGGGTGCGACGCAGGTCAGGATGGTATGCATCAATAACCTGTTGATCGTGCATGGCGGAGTGAATTGTGGTCACAGTGCCGGACTCAATACCGTACGCATCATCTAACAATTTGATGACGGGAATTATGCAATTCGTGGTACAGGAAGCGTTAGAAACGATGCGGTGTTCCGCACGAAGTTGATCCTGATTGACGCCGTAAACAACGGTCGCGTCGAGATCGTTACTGCCAGGATGTGAAAAGAGCACTTTTTTGGCCCCGGCGGCAATATGCGCTTCGCCATGCTCGCGGGAGCCATATACGCCAGTGCAGTCGAGAACCACATCGACGCCAAGTTCACGCCAGGGAAGCGATTGCAGTGAACGTTCATGCAATACGCGGATGGCGTCATCACCAACAAAGAGTTGATCGCGTTCCTGACGTACTTCCCATGCAAAACGGCCATGGCTGGTGTCATATTTCAACAAATGCGCCATGCCCGCAGCATCAGCCAGTTCGTTGATTGCCACCACGGTGATTTCCGCCCGGCGTCCGGATTCATACACAGCACGAACCACATTACGCCCGATGCGACCGAAGCCATTTATCGCTACGCGTACGGTCATAGGTCTCCTGCAAGGCTTTCTCTAAGCAAATTTGCCAGACAGAGTAGTCCAGCAAATCGTTCGGGAAAACCTTACCTGTCGCAAATCGCGACTGATTGGTTAATTGTCGAACATTTAATCGACTGAAACGCTTCAGCTAGGATAAGCGAAACGCGGAATAAAAGGAATGATTGTCCAGTCAAAGAAGACAATTATCTGACTTACGTCACGTTTTTCGCCCTGATTCGCCAGGAATTATTCCACCTCGCAGAATCACGAATAAGCGTAGCAAAATCTTTTCGTTATGCCGTCATAAACCCTGACTTATATCAGAATATGACTGATGCAGCGTCGATATCATCCGCAATACGTCCGAGTTTCGGAGTACTTCAATGATGACATTGCCTCACCCTTATTCTTCAACTGCACGCTTTTACGCGCTGCGCCTGCTTCCCGATCAGGAAGTTTTCTCTCAATTACGCGCCTTCGCACAGCAGCAACAGCTTCACGCTGCGTGGATTGCTGGTTGTACCGGCAGTCTGACTGATGTTGCTTTGCGCTATGCCGGGCAAGAAAACACCACCCTTCTAAGCGGTAAGTTTGAAGTGATCTCACTGAACGGCACGCTGGAACAGACGGGCGAACATCTTCATCTCTGCGTTTCTGACCAACACGGTGCGATGCTTGGCGGTCATATGATGCCCGGCTGTACCGTGCGCACCACGCTTGAACTGGTGATCGGCTGCCTGGAAGAACTGGCATTTAGTCGCCAACCTTGTGCACTTTCTGGTTACGACGAGTTGCATATTTCCCCCGTTAACTAACTATTTTCAGAGAGGTTTTCTTATGGCGCGTCGCCACTTTTCCAGTCAGGCTCTGGTGCTGATCGTTATCTCTATCGCCATCAATATGATCGGCGGGCAACTGGCCAGCATGGTCAAACTACCTATTTTTCTCGACTCCATCGGCACGCTTATTAGCGCGGTACTGCTTGGGCCGGTGGTCGGTATGCTGACCGGCTTGCTGACCAATTTACTTTGGGGATTATTGACCGACCCGATCGCCGCCGCTTTTGCTCCCGTAGCGATGATCATTGGTCTGGTCGCGGGCTGGCTGGCGCGGGTGGGTTGGTTTCGCACCCTACCGAAAGTCGTTGTCAGCGGCGTGATTATTACCCTGGCGGTCACAGTCGTTGCTGTACCGTTACGTACTGCGCTGTTCGGCGGCGTAACCGGTAGTGGAGCCGATTTGTTCGTTGCCTGGATGCACTCTATGGGGCAAAACCTGGTGGAATCGGTGGCGATTACGGTGATAGGCGCGAACCTGGTCGATAAAATTCTCACGGCGGTGATTGTCTGGCTTTTACTGCGACGACTGCCGATTCGCACTACGCGCCATTTTCCAACGATGGCAGCCGTGCGCTAAATGCATCCGTTTACCTCATTAACGCTGTGGGCGCTGGCGGCCTGCACCACGCTAGTCCTGCCCGCGCAGACCATTTTGCCGGTCTATAGCGCGGCGACCTTTCTCTGCCTCATTGCGTTAAAAGCCACGCGGCGACGGGCAAAATATGTCGCCTGGCTGATGTTTTCGCTGGGGGTCGGGCTGTGGCTAGTGCACGGTGGCTGGCTGACAGAATGGATAAGCGGAACGCCGCGCAATCCAGAACGTTGGGCATTTGCTATTACGCTCTGGCTGCGCATTCTGGCTATTGTTTCCACTTCGCAGTTGTGGATGCAGTACGTACCCGTGCAATGTTTTATCCGCGCTTTGTTTGCTTCTCGCCTGCCGCCGGGCGTCGCTTATCTGTTTGCCGGACCGCTGCTGGTCGTTGAGCAGTTAAAACGGCAATTAGCGATTATTCATGAAGCACAGCGTGCGCGTGGCGTGCCGCTGGATGAAGGCTGGTATCAGCGTTTACGTGCGATGCCGGCGTTAATTATTCCGCTAACACACAATGCGCTTAACGATCTGGCAATCCGTGGTGCGGCGCTGGATATGCGGGCATTTCGCATCCACAACCGACGAACAACGTTGTGGGCGCCGCCTGACAGTAACCTGGAAAAAGTGGCTCGTTACACCATGATATTGCTGATGCTGGCAGAACCCGGAGTGTGGCTATGGTTACGTTAGAACAGTTTCGCTATTGCCCGACGCACTCAACGCACTCTCCGTTCTGTTATGACTTTCACTATGACAAACCGGGGATAGTCGCCATCTTTGGTGACAACGGCAGTGGCAAAAGTACGCTGGCGCAACTGATGGCGGGCTGGTATCCAGACTTCCTGCCGGGTGATATCGCTGGCATGGGAATGCTCCTCAATACGCCTATTGGGCAACTCTCACTAAACGAACAAGCCGCTACCATTCAACTCGTCCAGCAATCTCCCTATTTGCAGCTTTCTGGCTGTACCTTCAGCGTGGAAGAGGAAATTGCGTTTGGACCAGAAAATCTGTGTCTGGAAGAAGCCGAGGTTATGGCGCGCATTGACGCCGCCCTGACCCTGACCGAGTGCCAGCCGTTGCGCCATCGTCATCCAGCAACGCTCTCCGGCGGAGAGGCCCAACGCGTGGTCATCGCCTGCGCTATCGCCATGCAACCAAAACTATTAATTCTTGATGAAGCCTTTAGCCGACTGACGTCGCAAGCCAGCGAAATGCTGTTGCAGCGTTTACAACACTGGGCGCTGGAATGTGATTCGCTGATTATTCTTTTTGAACGTCATCGCACACCTTTCCTGAACTATTGCCAGCAAGCGTGGCAACTGCAAAACGGAGTGCTCCGGTCATTATGTTAACGTTAAATCAGGTAACTTATCGCTGGCCAGGTGCGGCAACGGATTGTCTTTGCGACATTTCTCTGCAACTCAAACAAGGTGAATGGCTGGCGCTGACCGGCGACAACGGCGCGGGAAAATCGACACTATTACGCATCATGGCGGGTCTTCTTCCCCCATCTTCCGGTACAGTAATATTGCAACAACAGGCATTACATACGCTTAAGAACCGCCAACGCGCGGCAAAGATTGGCGTGCTGTTTCAGGAAGTGGAAAACCAGCTGTTTCATAGCACCGTCGCTGAAGAGGTCGCGTTTGGCCTGAAATTACAAAAATACTCACCCGCAGACATCGCGAAACGCACCGAATACGCCCTGCAATGTTGTCAGTTAGCAGACGTTGCCAGCGCGCATCCATTGGATCTGCATAGCGCACAGCGAAGGATGGTCGCCGTCGCCAGTCTGGAAGCTCTCGCCCCGCCGCTGTTATTACTTGACGAACCGAGCCGGGATTTTGATGCCCAATGGCTGGCGGTATTTGAAAGCTGGCTGGAAAAGTGCCACCAGCGTGGTGCAAGCGTGGTGGCAATCAGCCATGACGCCGCGTTTACCCGGCATCATTTTTCTCGCGTTGTGAGACTGGAAGGCGGTGTAGTGAGAGACATCAATCCGCCAGACGATATTCACCGCTAGCCGTCATCATTAAGGTCAAATTTGCCGGCAGACTCTGTTCCAGCACCCGGCGAACATTTGGGCCGTCGGTACGTTCATAAAAGGCTTCAGCGTCTGCCAGCGATAACCCTCCCGCCAGCTTGCGCCCCACCAGCCGTTCCCGTAACGCAGCTGCGGGCGCGTTGATAAAGATCGAGAAATCACAAAATTGCGCAAGCGTGCGCCACTTCTCGTCATCCAACAACAGCCAGTTTCCTTCTACGATAATGATTGGTGCAGTAACGTGTAACGCATCTTCTACGGGATCATGCTTTTGTCGATCGTACTGCGGCCACGTACAATCCCCTTCCACTGCCCGGCGCAGATTTTCCGCCAGTTTCGCCACGTCAAACGTCTGCGGTGCGCCTTTATAAGGGCGAAGCTGATGCTCATCCAGCCAGCTATTGTAATGGTGAAAACCATCCATCGGGAGCGTCTGAATAGCGGGTAATTCGGGATCTTGTTGTGCAAGATATTCCCAGAAGGTCGTTAGCGTAGATTTGCCCGTCCCCGGTGGAGCGCAAAGAAATACCACCGTGCGCCGCTGCGGATTTACCGCCTGCAAGGCGGCCAACATGCGCAGCAATGGTTTATGCACGTGTTTTATCTCTTCATCATGGTACTGCGCTTGCACGTTCAGCCCATTCACCGTTAATTCAATTTTCACGGCGTTAATTCCTTTAAGGTTGTCGTTACTGCCAGCGTCAGCGCCGTTTTGACCATCCCGGTAAAACGCCCCTCTGACCAGACGGCGAAATCGGCGAACTTCATCGCCTTTAACGCATCATAGAGAGTCGCATTGCGGGTTATACTATTGACGTTGCTGATAAAATCCCAGGTTATGTCATCGACAAATCCTGGGGGGGCATCCTGTTCGTTCAGGTAATGCCAGAACTGAGAAAAATGCGTGATATCGGCGTACAACCATTTATCCATTTTCCCCAGCGCATAAATTAAACGCAGCGCAACATCAATATCGTCAAGCGGGCCGCTTTGGGCGAGTAACGGCTTCACTGCATATTCCACGATCTCTTCATCGTTATCGATAAACAGTGACGGCAGAAACTGGCGTATTCCCTGGAGCAAAATGGTATGCGCAGTTTTCATAAATGAAAATAAATTGTCCTGTGCGTCCAGTTGCTCAAGCACATCATCTTCTGTCAGCGTCGCCATTCGTCTTCCGATAGATCACCATCAATGCAGGGAATCTATTATATTACACGTTTGGTCCGCGCCGCCGATCAGTAATGTCTGCGTCCGCACCCCATTCGCCGTCTGTTGTATACCGTTCACCAGCTCTCCGCCCGTGACGCCCGTGGCACTAAAGAGGATATCTTTTCCCCTCACCAGTTCGTCGAGTGAGTACACACGGTTAACGTCAACACCCATTTCCTTACACCGCTTGCGCTCCTGCTCTGCAATTTGTCGATTTTCGGTGTAGTCACCTTTGGCCTGGCAAAAATCGATTAATTCCGCCTGCATATCCCCGCCTAATGCTTTAACAGCACAAGCAGAAATAACGCCCTCTGGCGCACCGCCGATGGTGTACATCACGTCGTAAGGATTATCCTGCCAGCAGGTCAGCACGCTGGCGGCGACATCGCCATCCGGCAGAGCAAAAACCTTCACGCCAAGCTGCGTCGCTTCCTCAATCGCGGCACTCAGGCGCGGTTTATCAAGCGTAACCATACGTAACCTATCCAGTGGTTTACCTAACGCTTTCGCCACGTTGCGCAAGTTTTCTGTAAGGGGTAAAGACAGATCGATTGCTCCGGCAGCCAGTCGATTAACGACCAGTTTTTTCATATACATATCGGGCGCGTGTAGCAAGCTGTTTCGTGGGGCGAAGGCCATGACCGCCAGCGCATTGCTCTGCCCCATCGCTACCATCCGGGTGCCTTCAATCGGGTCAACCGCGATATCGACTTCTGGCCCATCGCCTTTGCCCACATCTTCGCCAATCCACAGCATCGGCGCGTGGTCAATTTCTCCCTCGCCGATAACCACTCGCCCACGAAAAGCGACGTCGTTTAATGCCTGGCGCATCGCGGTGACCGCCAGGCCATCAATTTTATTTTTGTCGCCACATCCGGTTTGCGGCCAGGCAGCCAACGCTGCCTGCTCCGTAACGCGAAATAATGGCCACGCCAGGGACATCATTGCGCGGCCTCCCCGATATCAACGCCAAATTGCGCCAGCAGATATTTCTCGGCCTGCTCATTCCAGATACCGTGCGTTTCCTCAACCAGCCGCGCCAGCTCTTTAAACAGCGGATCTGTTTTGCCTTTTTCGGCAAAATCGCTAATGGCGGTGAGCGGCATGGTGACGCCGTTGTAGATGAGTTTTTTACCGCCGGGGATATCCGGCAAATTGAGCACGGTTTCTGGCACCGCATCCAGCCCACCGATATGGGTAACCATAAACGACGGCTGCAACTGCCCCGTGGCGCTAAGGGCTATCGCCTCTTTCATATCGTCCGTTGAACCGCCGGATGTACCGACGACGTGGGTACTGTTGTAATGGACGTTGTAGAAATTAAATGGCACTTTGAAGTTTTTATCCGTCGGGCCGGCAAAGAAGTTCAGGCAGCCATCTTCCGCCAGTAATTCATCAGCCATCTCGACGACTGAAGGCACCGCTGCATAGACAAACACGTCATCGAACCCGGCATCTCCTGTCAGCGTCCGTAGCGTCTGGACTGGATCGCTCATCCCTTTGGTATTCACATACACCAGCTCAATGCCTTTACTGGCCGCCAGTTCCACCGGCAACAACTTCTGCACCTGCGCCAGGCGTTTTTCGTCGATATCGACCACCACTACCCGCGACGGTTGTACGCCGCCGTTAATGGCGTAATCGATAGCGCCAATTCCCATCGGGCCAGCACACGCCAGCAGCGCAATATTGCCACCAGGTTTGACGCCCATGCGATGCTCATAAACATATTGCGTGGTGTGATAATTGGCATGATAAGCGCCAATAATGCAGCACATCGGCTCCGCCAGCGACGCCGCTGCAAAATAAGAACCGTGATACGGTAATACACAGCCCAGGTTAATGGCGATTTCGGGAATAATCATATAGGTGGCATTACCGCCAAAATATTCGTAGCTGTATCCGGCTGAATATCCAGTGGGTAATCCCATTGCCGGTTGCAGTACAAAACGTTGGCCTTTTTTATATTTGTCGGTGAGATTTTTACCCACTTCGACAATAACCCCGGCACATTCATGCCCGGTAATTACCGGATGATTTTCTAAATCGTCAGGCACCCGTTTATGTTCGCTACCGAGTAACGCCGCTTTCCAGGTCGATAAACAAACGCTGTCAGAAATTACACTCACCAACAGTTCATTATCGGTAATTTCTGGCAGTTCAAATTCGCGCAGACGGACATCCCGCTTGCCATAAATAGCAGCAACTTTGGTTTTCATTTTTACCTCTGTAATCAGTGTTTATGTTCGGCGGTTAATTGATTAAATAAAGTGTCGAGCTTTGGATCACCAATATAGTTATTAATCAATATCAGCGGTTTATCCGTCACACGTTTCACGCGTCCTTCCAGACTGGCGTGTGTGACCACAATATCGGCATCCGCAGGCACGTTTTCTATCGCGTAATGTTTTACTTCTATTGCCAGCCCCGCTTTTTCCAGGCGCTTACGGAAGGTGGTTGCGCCCATCGCGCTGGAGCCCATCCCCGCATCGCAAACAAAGGCAATGCGTTTCACACGGCTTAACGAAAATGCGCCTTCCTGCTTCATTGCTTTAACCGCATTGGCTGACTCGGTGAACTCATCTTCACTCTCAGTCTCCACCGTTTTTTCCATCTTCAGAATCAGAGAAGTGATGACAAAGGAGACCAGGGTGCCGACCGTAACACCGGCAATTGTCGCAAGGAACGAGCCTTTCGGCGTCAGTGCCAGGTACGCAAAGATAGACCCCGGACTTGGGCCTGCAACCAAACCGCCATCCAGTAAGTTAAACATCCAGGTGCCAGACATGCCGCCCGCAATCATGGCGATAATGGTCAGTGGCTTCATCAGCACATACGGGAAATACAGTTCGTGGATGCCGCCAAGAAAGTGAATAATCATCGCACCTGGCGCAGAACGTTTACTCATTCCTTTACCAAACAGACTAAACGCCAGCAGCAACCCCAACCCAGGCCCCGGATTCGACGCCACCATAAAGAAGATGGATTTGCCGTTAACCGAAGCCTGTTGCATACCCAACGGGTAATAAACACCCTGATCGATCGCGTTATTGAGGAAAAGCACTTTCGCAGGTTCATTGATAACAGACAGCAGAGGCAGATAGCCCGCATGTACCAGCGCCTCAATACACTCTTTGACGAAAGTATTGGCTATTAACACCGCTGGACCGATAACTTCAAAACCTAATAGGCAGAGAGCCATCCCGGCGATACCTAATGAGAAGTTATTGATAACCATCTCAAAACCAGCGGGGATGCGTTTTTCCAGTGCCTTATCGACATATTTAATCATCAGGCCGCCAAGCGGTCCCATAATCATCGAACCCAGGAACATGGGGATCTCAGCACCAACAATTACGCCAATCGTCCCTATGCCCCCCATCACCGCACCGCGTTTACCGCCGACCAGGTGACCACCGGTAGAACCAATCATCACCGGTAATAAATAGGTAATCATTGGGCCGACAATTTTGGCGAAATGTTCATTCGGCAGCCAGCCGGTAGGAATAAATAATGCAGTAATAAAACCCCAGGCAATAAAAGCTCCGATATTGGGAATGACCATAGCGGTCAAAAAGCCCCCAAAAGCCTGAACCTTTGCACGAGCAGACTTGTTTTCCATAATATTATCCTGTAGAGGAGAAAGTTATTATTCGCGGCTGATAATGTCCGCTAATTGTTTTTCTGATGATGCTGTTAAGAGTTGTTCAAGTATTTCTTCTTCGCACAGTAATTCACTTAACGCCTGAATAGCGCCAATGTGCGAATCGGCATCGGCAGCAGAAAGCCCGATGAGTAATTTAATCGGTTCGTCATTCCCGGAAAAATAAACACCTTGTTTAAGTAACGTCAAAGACATCCCGGTTTTGAGCGCCCCACATTCCGGTCGCGCATGAGGCATTGCCACGCCTGGTGCGAGAATATAATAAGGGCCATTGCTAATGGTGGAATCTTTAATAGCCTGAATGTAATTCTCGCTGATATAGTCTTTTGTTAATAATGATGCCATCGAAAAATCAATAGCCTCCTGCCAGTCTTTAGCTGCATGTATCACTGAGATTGATGATTCTGGAAAATAATCAATAAGCCGCATAAATTATCCCTATTTTTAGAGTACCGACTGTCGGTGAAAATAAAATACGCGCGCAAAAAATTGAAAGCAATTGGGCTAAAAAGGCGAAACACCTGAAGAGTAAAAATAAACAAGCCATAAATAACAACAGGTTGCGATTAGTAATTATAAAGTCAACTTTCTGTTTGTGAGTTGAATTGCAAATAAGACAAATTTATTATTATTGTGTTTGTGATCATGCTCACCATTTATAGCTTGAAAGTACGAAAACAGATAAAATTAAATCTTACAGCCCCTTCTTTATAGATTCTTAATATTCGGGGTTGACTGTTATCCTCACATCAGAGGGGGCATATTCCTTGCTTTGCTCAATTTCTGACGCTTATGAGAAGTCGATTGAAGATCGAATGAAAGCGGAAGTCACCATTGCCACACGTAAGCAAAATCTGGAAACGGAGAAAATCCAGGCGCAAATTGCGGTAACTCAGGCAGAAGCAGACAGCAGCTAAAGCGGAGACTATTGCGTAAGAGGTGCGGCTAAAGCTGAAGCTATCCGCCTGCGCGGTGAGGCTCTGCGGGACAATCCGGGTCTTGTTGCCCTTACCACTGCTGAGCGTTGGGACGGCAAATTACCCGATACCATGCTCCCCGGCAGTACCGTTCCGTTTATCTCAACCAAGTAAAAAGAGCCGCGTTTGCGGCTCTTGAGACTGATGGCAAGGGCTAAACTGCCTGATGCGCTACGCTTATCAGGCCTACACAGTCCGTGCAATATATTGAATTTGCATGATTTCGTAGGCCGGATAAGGCGTTCACGCCGCATCCGGCATGAACAACGCGCACTTTGCCAACAATATAAAGGGCCGCTTTCGCGGCCCTTCTCACAAAGCATCTTACCGATTACAGCAACGCTTTTGCTTTCGCAACAACGTTTTCAACGGTGAAGCCGAACTCTTCAAACAGTTGCTCTGCCGGTGCAGACTCACCGAAGGTGGTCATGCCGACGATAGCACCGTTCAGGCCAACATACTTGTACCAGTAGTCAGCAATGCCCGCTTCCACAGCTACGCGTGCAGTAACCGCTTTCGGCAGTACGGATTCACGGTAAGCCGCATCCTGCTTGTCGAATGCGTCGGTAGAAGGCATGGAAACCACGCGCGCTTTCACGCCTTCAGCAGTCAGTTTTTCGTAGGCAGCGACAGCCAGCTCAACTTCAGAACCGGTAGCGATGAAAATCAGTTCCGGCTGACCGGCACAGTCTTTCAGCACATAACCACCGCGCGCGATGTTTGCCAGCTGCTCTTCAGTACGTTCCTGCTGCGCCAGGTTCTGACGGGAGAGGATAAGCGCAGTCGGGCCGTCCTGACGCTCAACGCCGTATTTCCACGCTACAGCGGATTCAACCTGGTCACACGGACGCCATGTAGACATGTTCGGGGTCACGCGCAGAGATGCGACCTGCTCTACCGGCTGGTGAGTCGGGCCATCTTCGCCCAGACCGATGGAGTCGTGGGTGTAAACCATCACCTGACGCTGTTTCATCAGCGCAGCCATACGTACGGCATTACGTGCGTATTCCACGAACATCAGGAAGGTGGAGGTGTACGGCAGAAAACCACCGTGCAGGGAGATACCGTTAGCAATCGCGGTCATACCGAACTCGCGAACACCGTAGTGGATGTAGTTACCGGCAGCATCTTCGTTGATTGCTTTAGAACCAGACCACAGGGTCAGGTTAGACGGAGCCAGGTCAGCGGAGCCGCCGAGGAATTCCGGCAACAGCGGACCAAACGCTTCGATAGCATTCTGAGACGCTTTACGGCTGGCGATTTTCGCCGGGTTAGCCTGCAGTTTAGCGATAAACTCTTTCGCTTTGGCGTCGAAGTCAGACGGCATTTCGCCTTTCATACGGCGGGTAAATTCAGCCGCTTCCTGCGGATAAGCTTTCGCGTAAGCAGCGAATTTCTCGTTCCATGCGGATTCTTTCGCCTGGCCTGCTTCTTTCGCATCCCACTGAGCATAGATTTCAGACGGGATTTCGAACGGCGCGTATTTCCAGCCCAGCTGTTCGCGGGTCAACGCGATTTCAGCGTCGCCCAGCGGCGCACCGTGGGAATCGTGCGTACCAGCTTTGTTCGGCGAACCGAAACCGATGATGGTTTTGCACATCAGCAGGGACGGTTTGTCAGTCACTGCGCGCGCTTCTTCTACTGCGCGTTTGATGGATGCTGCGTCATGACCATCGATGTCGCGAATGACGTGCCAGCCATAGGCTTCGAAACGCATTGCAGTGTCGTCGGTGAACCAGCCTTCAACGTGACCATCGATAGAGATCCCGTTGTCATCGTAGAACGCAATCAGTTTGCCCAGCTTCAGCGTGCCCGCCAGAGAGCAAACTTCGTGGGAGATGCCTTCCATCATGCAGCCATCGCCCATGAAGGCGTAGGTGTAGTGGTCGACAATGTCGTGACCCGGACGGTTAAACTGCGCCGCCAGCGTTTTTTCTGCAATCGCCATACCGACTGCGTTGGCAATACCCTGCCCCAGCGGGCCAGTGGTGGTTTCTACACCTGCGGTGTAGCCCACTTCCGGGTGGCCCGGAGTTTTAGAGTGCAGCTGACGGAAGTTTTTCAGTTCTTCCATCGGCAGATCGTAACCAGTGAGGTGCAGCAGGCTGTAAATCAGCATGGAGCCGTGGCCGTTGGACAGCACGAAGCGGTCACGGTCAGCCCAGGACGGATTCTGCGGGTTGTGTTTCAGGAAATCACGCCACAGGACTTCGGCAATGTCAGCCATACCCATCGGGGCGCCCGGGTGACCGGATTTGGCTTTCTGTACTGCGTCCATGCTCAGCGCACGAATAGCATTGGCAAGCTCTTTACGTGAGGACATTTTGACTCCAGATCGGATGATGAAGGGCACGCCCTTAACGACTTGACGACAGCGCGTTTTGGGCTACGCCGGAAAATTTGCCAACAATTTACCGCAAGCCGCGCGTCATGTACATGGAACATCCTTTTGCCGCTTCAGAAATCTCTGGATCATGCTCGCATGTTGCGCAATCTGCTCGCCCGTCCGCTGCGCTTTTCCTTATACTGAGACTGAGCGTCGATTCACCTGCAAACGGCGCATTTTTAGAATAATCCTGACCTTGTGCGGAAGAGAAAACATGAAAATTCGCGCCTTATTGGTAGCAATGAGCGTGGCAACGGTACTGACCGGTTGCCAGAATATGGACTCCAGTGGACTGCTCTCATCAGGAGCGGAAGCTTTTCAGGCTTACAGTTTGAGTGATGCGCAGGTGAAAGCCCTGAGCGATCAGGCCTGTCAGGAGATGGACAGCAAGGCGACGATTGCGCCAGCCAATAGCGAATATGCTAAGCGACTGACCACCATTGCTAACGCGCTAGGCGACAATATCAACGGTCAGCCGGTGAACTACAAAGTATATATGGCGAAGGATGTGAATGCGTTTGCGATGGCGAACGGCTGTATCCGCGTTTATAGCGGCCTGATGGATATGATGACCGATAACGAAGTCGAGGCGGTGATCGGTCACGAAATGGGGCACGTGGCGTTAGGCCATGTGAAGAAAGGGATGCAGGTGGCACTTGGTACAAATGCCGTGCGAGTAGCTGCGGCCTCTGCGGGCGGGATTGTCGGCAGTTTGTCACAATCACAACTCGGTGATCTGGGCGAGAAGTTAGTCAATTCGCAATTCTCCCAGCGCCAAGAAGCAGAAGCGGATGATTATTCCTACGATTTGTTGCGCCAACGCGGCATCAGCCCGGCAGGTCTCGCCACCAGCTTTGAAAAACTGGCGAAACTGGAAGAAGGCCGCCAAAGCTCAATGTTTGACGACCATCCGGCATCCGCCGAACGCGCCCAGCATATTCGCGATCGTATGAGCGCGGATGGGGTTAAGTAAGGTTCGGGGGTGCCTAACGTAGGTCAGATAAGGCGTTCACGCCGCATCCGACATGAATGGCACATGCGTTACACCGTGCGCATTGCCGGATGCGATGCTGACGCATCTTATCCGGCCTACGGGTGATGAGCGTAAGCAGGATAAGGTGCTTACTCGCCCTTTTTCGCCGCCTGAATATAGAGCATCTCCAGCGCCAGCGTTGCCGCAGCCAACGCGGTGATTTCCGACTGATCGTATGCCGGAGCCACTTCCACAACGTCCATCCCAACAATGTTGAGATCTTTCAGGCCGCGTACCAGTTTAATGGCGCGATCGGAGGTCAAGCCGCCAATCACTGGCGTACCGGTTCCCGGCGCAAATGCAGGGTCCAGGCAGTCGATATCAAAAGTCAGATAAACCGGCATATCACCCACAATCTGTTTCACCTGGGCGATAACATCATCCACGCTGCGATCGTTCACCTGGCAGGCGTCCAGCACGGTAAAGCCGTTGTCTTTATCAAACTCGGTACGAATACCAATTTGCACGGAATGATTCGGGTCAATCAGACCTTCTTTCGGCGCGGTATAGAACATCGTGCCGTGGTCAAATTCACAACCGTTAGCGTAGGTATCGGTGTGGGCGTCAAAGTGTACCAGCGCCATTTTGCCGAAATGTTTCGCATGAGCGCGCAGCAGCGGCAGCGTGACAAAGTGGTCACCACCGAAGGAGAGCATACGTTTACCGGCAGCCAGCAGCTTCTCGGCGTGTGCCTGCAGTTTTTCGCTCATCTCACGGGCATCGCCGAAGGCATATACCAGATCGCCGCAGTCCACCACGTTCAGACGCTCGCGCATGTCGAAATTCCACGGGAAGCGGTTGTGTTCCCAGGCCAGGTTAGTTGATACCTGACGGATAGCCGCCGGGCCGTGACGACCACCGGCACGGCCAGAGGTGGCCATGTCGAACGGCACGCCGGTGATCACCCAGTCGGCATCGCTGTCATACGGCTGGAAGTTCATCGGCAGGCGTAAAAAACCAAAGGCGTTGGAAACCAGTGAGTTATCGTATTGATGACCTAAGGTGCTCATGGATGGACTCCTATTACAAAGTCGATATAAAAAAACCCTTCCGCGTCGTTAGGCCCGACGAGGAAGGGTTGGATTTGCGAAACACAAGTTTGCGCTAATTATCGCCTTAAATGGGCGAGGCATCAAGCGAGGTTGCTATTTACGACACGGTGGCGGCGCATAGCCATTGTTGTCAGCCGGAAAGGCTTGTCCAGAGCACGGCGGCAGCGCGCTTTTCGCCGAGCCTTGCAATTCAAAGGCGGCAAAGCCGATCACCCCGGTATTACGCACATCGCCTTGCGCCGAATTGGCGGCGTAGGAATCTGCAACATTGGCGAACTGAAAAGCCGCTTCGGTATGTTTATCTTTGCGGAATCCTTTAATCGCTAACGAATCACCAGCGTTCACAATATAGCCATTGTTATTCAACGAACCTTGCTTGCCGTTCAGCACATCCAGGCCATCAACCGTAGCAACGATCTCGTAGTTAGTGTTCCGGCTGTAGTTACGGACATATAATTGATAATTCATCCCCACTCTGGCATGAACAATATATCGCGGTTCATTATTTGATGAATCATAAACTCGCGTAATAGGTAGAGAATTAAAATTCGCATCACGAATAGCATATTCCAGTTCGTTAATACGAATGCTATAAACACGGTCGTAGCCGGAAGGAATATTTGTCGAATAATTAATAACGATCATCTCTGCCGGATCGCGCCAGGCGCGTTCAGCAGATACGCCCTGAACCGTTGAGTGCACATCCCCCCCCCAGGCGGTGCCGACATTGCCCGATGCACTGCTATTATACTGCGCATTACTGGAACAACCGGCCAGCAGCACGATTAATGCCACCAACGCGCTACGTACTTTCCATTTTTTCATAACCGTTCCCTCTGCATTTAATTAATGCAGCGATTGTAGGGAGATTATTTAATAAGAAAATCAGCTAAATTATTTTTAAGAATATATAAAAAGAAAGCGGACCGATTTACGTAAATAAATCGACCCGCCAGCAGAATAATCTTAATTATTCATCTTCAAGATAGGTATAACCGTACAAACCTGCCTCGAACTCTTCAAGGAACTGTTGTTGCAGTTCAGCATCAAGATCGGTTTTCTTCACTTGATCACGGAACTGAGTTAACAGCGTTTTCGGATCGAGCTGTACATATTGCAGCATGTCCGCCACGGTATCGCCTTCGTCAGACAGTTCCACTTCTACACTACCGTCAGGGAAGACGAACACGTCAACCGCTTCGGTATCACCGAACAGGTTGTGCATGTTGCCGAGGATCTCCTGATAGGCACCGACCATAAAGAAACCGAGCATCGGCGGATTCTCTGGATCGTACTCCGGCATGG
The DNA here is from genome assembly GCF_000407765.1 of Escherichia sp. KTE114. Classification (NCBI taxonomy): domain Bacteria; kingdom Pseudomonadati; phylum Pseudomonadota; class Gammaproteobacteria; order Enterobacterales; family Enterobacteriaceae; genus Escherichia; species Escherichia sp. KTE114. The sequence continues at coordinate 309,770 of NZ_KE136626.1, forward strand.
GCATTGTCGTGGCAATACCATCACCATCGATATAGTGGTCGATAGCACCGTCAGAGTCACAGGTAATATCCAGCAGCACAGCGCGGCGTTCCGGCACTTGATCCAGCCCTTCCAGCGGCAGAACCGGGAACAACTGGTCGATCCCCCAGGCATCCGGCATTGACTGGAACAGCGAGAAGTTGACGTACATTTTGTCCGCCATACGTTCCTGCAGCTCGTCGATAATCGGACGATGAGCACGATTTTGCGGATCCAGCTGCTTCTGCACTTCATGGCACATGCTCAGATAGAGCTGTTCAGCCCATGCACGTTCTTGCAGATTGTAAGTGCCCGAAGAGTATCCGATATGAATATCGTGCAGATCCATCTGGCTGTCATGCAGCCACTCACGCAGAGAACGGCGAGTCCCCGGTTCGTGCATTTCCTGCCAGGTTTCCCACATGCTTTGCAGTGCGCGCGGCGCATCTTCTGCGGGCGCGGTCGGCACCGTGTATTCATTACGTTCCACGCCGATGATATTAGACACCAGCACGGTGTGATGCGCAGTCACCGCACGACCCGATTCGGTGATCACCGTCGGATGCGGCAGGCCGTTTTCTTCACAAGCATCGCCAATCGCCCAAATGATATTGTTGGCGTATTCATTGAGGCCATAGTTCACCGAACAATCGGACTGCGAACGGGTGCCTTCATAATCCACGCCCAGACCGCCGCCGACGTCGAAGCACTGAATATTGACGCCCAGCTTGTGCAGTTCCACATAGAAACGCGCCGATTCACGAACGCCTGTCGCGATATCGCGAATATTCGCCATCTGCGAACCGAGGTGGAAGTGCAGTAGTTGCAGGCTGTCGAGACGCCCGGCTTCACGCAGGGTTTCAACCAGTTGCAGTACCTGAGTCGCAGCCAGGCCGAACTTCGATTTTTCCCCGCCGGAGGACTGCCATTTACCCGAGCCCTGCGAAGCCAGACGCGCACGCACACCCAGACGCGGAACAACGTTCAGGCGTTCAGCTTCATCCAGCACAATGGCGATTTCCGACATCTTCTCAATAACCAGATAGACCTTATGGCCCATCTTCTCGCCAATTAGCGCCAGGCGGATATATTCGCGGTCTTTATAACCGTTACAGACGATGACGCTACGGGTCATGCCCGCATGAGCCAGCACCGCCATCAACTCGGCTTTGGAACCTGCTTCCAGTCCCAGCGGCTCACCAGAATGAATCAGGGACTCAATCACGCGGCGATGCTGGTTAACTTTAATCGGATAAACGAGGAAGTAGTCACCGTTATAACCGTAGGATTCCCGCGCACGTTTAAACGCAGCATTAATGGAACGCAAACGGTGCTGGAGGATCTGCGGGAAGCAGAACAGTGCTGGCAGGCGCTGCCCCTGCGCTTCGCGGGTTTTCACCAACTGCGCGAGATCGACGCGAGCTTCCGGGACGTCCGGGTCCGGGCACACGCTGATGTGACCCAGCTCGTTAACGTCATAGTAGTTATTGCCCCACCAGGCAATATTGTAAGTACGCAGCATCTTGCTGGCTTCCTGGGAGCTCATTGCAACCTCCTGCATGGAGCGTAGTACACCGTGTTCGCCCGCTGACGAAGGCAAACTCATAGACATGTCGTCAGACATAGCGAACCTCAAATTATTTTATTAAGTGTAAAACAGTTAACCACTATCGCAGCCTGAAACTGCGATAACAACCCATAAGCACACGGATTTTCCAGCAGCGTATGCTGACGCTCCGACTGCGCAACCGGTTTCTTTTTCATAACATTATTAAACACATAACCGAACGTAAGTGTGACAGTTCGGCGAAACCACGAGAAAACTCTTGTTTTTTACAAGAGCGCCCTTGTTCAGTCTTCAGTAACTGTTGCCAGCTCTTGAATCCTGAGAAGCGCCGAGATGGGTATAACATCGGCAGGTATGCAATGCAGAGATGCAGAATGCGGGGAACGAATCTACACCAGAACGGTGCGACAGATTAAGCAGCAGACAACGATTCATTATTTCGTATCACCTCCACGGCCGCCTGCGAAGACGAACCAACAAGCTAAAACACTGATTTCAACCCGGCTGGAAGTGGCAACACGAAAGAAACGTCGTGTGCTTTTTATTTAAGCCGCGCGCCGCGTTTTATACCCCACAATGGCAGAAAATTGCAAAAGATAAATGCGCAGAATGCCAGCATTGTCAGGAAAAATTTCCAGCTACGTTTTTAGCAGAATGAGACACGATTCAAAAAAAAGTGGAAATTGGGTGAAGAAGTGACCTAAAATAGCCGTCCAGATGTTAATCCATCCATACTGATTAACACTCAGACTGCCAGTGTCTTTAATCTGCAGAGTCGTGGTAGGATCCGCTACCACAGAAAATCCACACAACAGTTTGAGCTAACTAAATTCTCTTTTGGTGATATTAAATATGGCAAAACACCTTTTTACGTCCGAGTCCGTCTCTGAAGGGCATCCTGACAAAATTGCTGACCAAATCTCTGATGCTGTTTTAGATGCGATCCTCGAACAGGACCCGAAAGCACGCGTTGCTTGCGAAACCTACGTAAAAACCGGCATGGTCTTAGTTGGCGGTGAAATCACCACCAGCGCCTGGGTAGACATCGAAGAGATCACCCGTAACACCGTTCGCGAAATTGGCTATGTGCATTCCGACATGGGCTTTGACGCTAACTCCTGTGCGGTTCTGAGCGCCATCGGCAAACAGTCTCCTGACATCAACCAGGGTGTTGACCGTGCCGATCCGCTGGAACAGGGCGCGGGCGACCAGGGTCTGATGTTTGGTTACGCAACCAATGAAACCGACGTGCTGATGCCAGCACCAATCACCTATGCACACCGTCTGGTACAGCGCCAGGCTGAAGTGCGTAAAAACGGCACTCTGCCGTGGCTGCGCCCGGACGCGAAAAGCCAGGTTACTTTCCAGTATGACGACGGCAAAATCGTCGGCATCGATGCTGTAGTGCTTTCCACCCAGCATTCTGAAGAGATCGACCAGAAATCCCTGCAAGAAGCGGTGATGGAAGAGATCATCAAGCCGATTCTGCCCGCTGAATGGCTGACTTCCGCAACCAAATTCTTCATCAACCCGACCGGACGTTTTGTTATCGGCGGCCCGATGGGTGACTGCGGTCTGACTGGTCGCAAAATCATCGTCGATACTTACGGCGGCATGGCACGTCACGGTGGCGGTGCGTTCTCTGGTAAAGATCCATCAAAAGTGGACCGCTCCGCAGCCTACGCGGCACGTTATGTAGCGAAAAACATCGTTGCTGCAGGTCTGGCCGATCGTTGTGAAATTCAGGTTTCCTACGCGATCGGCGTGGCAGAACCGACCTCCATCATGGTCGAAACTTTCGGTACTGAGAAAGTACCTTCTGAACAGCTGACCCTGCTGGTACGTGAGTTCTTCGACCTGCGTCCATACGGTCTGATTCAGATGCTGGATCTGCTGCACCCGATCTACAAAGAAACCGCAGCATACGGTCACTTTGGTCGCGAACATTTCCCATGGGAAAAAACCGACAAAGCGCAACTGCTGCGCGATGCAGTCGGTCTGAAATAATCTTTTATCCCTGCTTTCAAAGGCCAGCCTCGTGCTGGCCTTTTTCTTTTCTAAAAAAATGCCCGATGCACTACGCTTATCAGTCCTACAAACTCCAAACGTAGTTATTCACGCCGCATCCGGCAAAAAGCCGCCACACGATAGTAACTTTCCATTGCTGAACACGTTTACCCGCAAATTATCACCATTACTGAAACCGATTACACCAACCACGAAGAGCAAATATTCACAGTATTTTCATCCTGTGATTCATTTTTCATAACTGTTACATTTCTTTTCAGCAAAGTCTTAATTGCAGATAACTATGTTTAATCTATGATGATATAAATCAATTGTTTTCATGCACTTAAATTATAACCACTATAAATGCCAGTGTAAGCGATTACACTGATGTGATTTGCCTCACATCTTTTTACGTCGTACTCACCTATCTTAATTCACAATAAAAAATAACATATTGGAGGGCATCATGCCTGACGCTAAAAAACAGGGGCGGTCAAACAAGGCAATGACGTTTTTCGTCTGCTTCCTTGCCGCTCTGGCAGGATTACTCTTTGGCCTGGATATCGGTGTAATTGCTGGCGCACTGCCGTTTATTGCAGATGAATTCCAGATTACCTCGCACACGCAAGAATGGGTCGTAAGCTCCATGATGTTTGGTGCGGCAGTCGGTGCGGTAGGCAGTGGCTGGCTCTCTTTTAAACTCGGGCGCAAAAAGAGCCTGATGATCGGCGCAATCCTGTTTGTTGCCGGTTCGCTGTTTTCTGCGGCTGCGCCGAACGTTGAAGTATTGATTCTTTCCCGCGTTCTGCTGGGGCTGGCGGTGGGTGTTGCCTCTTATACCGCGCCGCTTTACCTCTCTGAAATTGCACCGGAAAAAATTCGCGGCAGTATGATCTCGATGTATCAGCTGATGATTACCATCGGCATCCTCGGTGCTTATCTTTCTGATACCGCCTTCAGCTACACCGGCGCATGGCGCTGGATGCTGGGTGTGATTATCATCCCGGCAATTCTGCTGCTGATTGGTGTCTTCTTCCTGCCAGACAGCCCACGCTGGTTTGCCGCCAAACGTCGCTTTGTTGATGCCGAACGCGTGCTGCTGCGCCTGCGCGACACCAGCGCAGAAGCGAAACGCGAACTGGATGAAATCCGTGAAAGTTTGCAGGTTAAACAGAGTGGTTGGGCGCTGTTTAAAGAGAACAGCAACTTCCGTCGCGCGGTGTTCCTTGGCGTACTGTTGCAGGTGATGCAGCAATTCACCGGGATGAACGTCATCATGTATTACGCGCCGAAAATATTCGAACTGGCAGGTTATACCAACACCACCGAGCAAATGTGGGGGACGGTGATCGTCGGCCTGACCAACGTACTCGCCACCTTTATCGCTATCGGCCTTGTTGACCGCTGGGGACGTAAACCAACGCTGACGCTGGGTTTCCTCGTCATGGCTGCGGGCATGGGCGTACTCGGCACAATGATGCATATCGGTATTCACTCACCGTCGGCGCAGTATTTCGCTATCGCCATGTTGCTGATGTTTATTGTCGGTTTTGCGATGAGCGCCGGTCCGCTGATTTGGGTACTGTGCTCCGAAATTCAGCCGTTGAAAGGCCGCGATTTTGGCATCACCTGCTCCACCGCCACCAACTGGATTGCCAACATGATCGTCGGCGCAACGTTCCTGACCATGCTCAACACGCTAGGCAACGCCAACACCTTCTGGGTGTATGCGGCTCTGAACGTGCTGTTTATCCTGCTGACGCTGTGGCTGGTGCCGGAAACCAAACACGTTTCGCTGGAACATATTGAACGTAATCTGATGAAAGGTCGTAAACTGCGCGAAATCGGCGCTCACGATTAATCTCCTCAGGCTTCCTCCCGTCGCGGAGGAAGCCGCCTCTTGCAGTCATCTTTTCTTCGCTTTATCCTCAGCCGCTATGAAAACTTCCCGTCTCCCTATCGCCATCCAACAGGCCGTTATGCGTCGCCTGCGGGAAAAACTCGCCCAGGCCAACCTGAAGCTGGGGCGTAATTACCCGGAGCCAAAAATTTCGTACACCCAGCGTGGTACATCCGCCGGAACGGCATGGCTGGACAGCTATGAAATTCGCCTCAATCCGGTTTTGCTGATGGAAAACAGCGAGGCTTTTATAGAAGAAGTCGTACCGCACGAGCTGGCGCATTTACTGGTCTGGAAACACTTCGGTCGCGTGGCGCCGCATGGAAAAGAGTGGAAGTGGATGATGGAAAACGTGCTGGGCGTTCCCGCCCGCCGCACGCATCAGTTTGAGCTACAATCCGTGCGCCGCAACACCTTCCCTTACCGCTGTAAATGCCAGGAGCATCAGCTTACCGTACGCCGCCATAATCGCGTGGTGCGTGGAGAGGCCGTCTATCGCTGCGTTCACTGCGGTGAACAACTGGTTGCCCAATAACCAGTAGAACTATCAGGAATTTTACTGATCTGGCTGATTGCATACCAAAACAACTTTCGCTACGTTGCTCGCTCGTTTTAACACGGAGTAAGTGATGTACCGTAATTTGTCTGTGGCTGCGGTGGTACTGAGCGCAGCATTATCCGGCACGGCGTTAGCCGAAGGCATCAATAGTTTTTCCCAGGCGAAAACAGCAGCGGTAAAAGTCTACGCTGATGTGCCGGGAACATTTTACTGCGGATGTAAAATCAACTGGCAGGGTAAAAAAGGCGTCGTGGATCTGGAGTCGTGCGGATACCAGGTGCGCAAAAATGAAAACCGCGCCAGCCGCGTAGAGTGGGAACATGTGGTTCCTGCCTGGCAGTTCGGCCACCAGCGTCAGTGCTGGCAGGAAGGCGGTCGTAAAAACTGCGCCAAAGATCCGGTTTATCGCCAAATGGAAAGCGATATGCATAACCTTCAGCCCGCAATAGGCGAAGTGAACGGCGATCGCGGCAATTTTATGTATAGTCAGTGGAACGGCGGCGAAGGGCAGTACGGGCAGTGCGCCATGAAGGTGGATTTCAAAGAAAAAGTGGCTGAACCGCCAGCTCATGCCCGTGGTTCCATTGCGCGGATTTACTTCTACATGCGCGACCAGTACAACCTGACACTCTCACGCCAACAAACGCAGTTGTTTAACGCCTGGAACAAAATGTATCCGGTCACCGACTGGGAGTGTGAGCGTGACGAACGTATTGCGAAGATGCAAGGCAATCATAACCCGTATGTGCAACGCGCTTGCCAGGCGCGAAAGAGCTAACCTACACTAGCGGGATTCTTTTTGTTAACCCCTACCCCACGCGGACAACCGCGTGGGGAGACGACGCGGATTTTTAACCATGCGTATCCCCCGCATTTATCATCCAGAACCACTTATCAGCAACTCTCACATTGCGCTTTGCGAAGATGCAGCCAACCATATCGGACGTGTGCTGCGTATGGGACCTGGACAGGCGTTGCAATTGTTTGACGGCAGCAACCAAGTCTTTGACGCAGAAATTACCAGCGCCAGCAAAAAAAGTGTCGAAGTAAAAGTGCTGGAAGGTCAGCTCGACGATCGTGAATCCCCGTTGCATATTCATCTCGGTCAGGTGATGTCGCGCGGTGAAAAAATGGAATTTACTATCCAGAAATCGATCGAACTTGGAGTAAGCCTCATTACGCCACTTTTTTCTGAACGCTGCGGCGTTAAACTGGATAGCGAACGTCTGAACAAGAAGCTCCAGCAGTGGCAGAAAATTGCAATTGCCGCCTGCGAGCAGTGTGGTCGTAATCGGGTGCCGGAAATCCGTCCGGCGATGGATCTGGAAGCCTGGTGTGCAGAGCAGGATGAAGGGCTGAAACTGAATCTTCACCCGCGCGCCAGTAACAGTATCAACACGTTGCCGTTGCCGGTCGAACGCGTCCGCCTGCTGATTGGCCCGGAAGGCGGTTTGTCGGCAGATGAAATTGCCATGACTGCCCGCTATCAATTTACTGATATCCTGTTGGGACCTCGCGTTTTGCGTACAGAGACAACTGCGCTCACCGCCATAACTGCGCTACAAGTACGTTTTGGCGATCTGGGCTAACGGAGAAGAATAATGATCAAGCTCGGCATCGTGATGGACCCCATCGCAAGCATCAACATCAAGAAAGATTCCAGCTTCGCTATGTTGCTGGAAGCACAACGTCGTGGTTACGAACTTCACTATATGGAGATGGCCGATCTCTATTTGATTAACGGTGAAGCCCGTGCTCATACGCGTACTCTGAGCGTTGAACAAAACTACGATAAATGGTACGAGTTTACGGGAGAGCAGGATCTGCCACTGGCCGATCTCGACGTGATCCTGATGCGTAAAGATCCGCCGTTTGATACCGAGTTTATCTACGCCACTTACATTCTGGAACGTGCCGAAGAGAAAGGTACGCTGATCGTTAACAAGCCGCAGAGCCTGCGCGACTGTAACGAAAAACTGTTTACCGCCTGGTTCTCTGACTTAACACCGGAAACGCTGGTCACGCGCAATAAAGCACAGTTGAAAGCGTTCTGGGAAAAACATACCGACATCATCCTTAAGCCGCTGGACGGTATGGGCGGTGCGTCTATTTTCCGGGTGAAAGAGGGCGATCCGAACCTCGGCGTAATAGCCGAAACCCTGACTGAACACGGCACGCGCTACTGCATGGCGCAGAATTATCTGCCTGCCATTAAAGATGGCGACAAGCGCGTGCTGGTCGTCGATGGCGAGCCAGTGCCGTACTGTCTGGCACGTATTCCACAAGGTGGCGAAACCCGTGGCAATCTGGCTGCCGGTGGTCGTGGCGAACCTCGTCCGCTAACTGAAAGTGACTGGAAAATCGCACGCCAGGTCGGGCCGACGCTGAAAGAAAAAGGGCTTATCTTTGTTGGCCTGGATATTATCGGCGACCGTCTGACTGAAATTAACGTCACCAGCCCAACCTGTATTCGTGAGATTGAAGCAGAGTTTCCGGTGTCGATCACCGGAATGTTAATGGATGCCATCGAAGCACGTTTACAGCAGCAGTAACCCACCTTAGCGAGAAGGATCTCGTTGAGACTCTGAGTGACAGCGCCCTTCTTTCCACGCATACTGGGCGCTGTTGCTTTTTTGAACCAGGAAACAGAACCTCTGACAATGAATTTACAGCATCACTTTCTTATTGCCATGCCTGCTCTCCAGGATCCGATTTTCCGTCGTTCCGTGGTCTACATTTGCGAACATAATACCAATGGTGCAATGGGGATCATCGTCAACAAGCCGCTGGAAAATCTCAAAATTGAAGGGATTCTGGAAAAGCTGAAGATCACGCCGGAGCCGCGTGATGAATCAATCCGTCTGGATAAACCGGTTATGCTCGGCGGCCCACTGGCTGAAGATCGCGGGTTTATTTTGCATACTCCGCCCTCCAATTTTGCTTCCAGCATTCGCATTTCAGACAACACGGTGATGACCACTTCCCGCGATGTGCTGGAAACGCTCGGCACCGATAAACAACCGTCTGACGTATTAGTGGCTCTGGGCTATGCCTCCTGGGAAAAAGGTCAACTGGAACAAGAAATTCTCGATAACGCGTGGCTAACCGCCCCGGCAGATCTGAATATTCTGTTCAAAACGCCAATTGCCGACCGCTGGCACGAGGCGGCAAAACTGATTGGTGTGGATATTCTCACCATGCCTGGTGTGGCAGGACACGCCTGATGAGTGGAACCTTACTCGCCTTCGACTTCGGCACCAAAAGCATTGGCGTAGCGGTCGGCCAACGCATTACCGGCACCGCTCGCCCTTTGCCTGCAATTAAAGCACAGGACGGTACGCCGGACTGGAACCTCATCGAACGTTTACTGAAAGAGTGGCAGCCAGACGAAATCATCGTCGGTTTGCCGCTGAATATGGACGGCACCGAGCAACCGTTGACTGCCAGAGCGCGTAAATTTGCCAACCGTATTCATGGTCGTTTCGGTGTTGAAGTAAAGCTCCATGACGAGCGTCTTAGCACCGTAGAAGCGCGTTCCGGGCTTTTTGAACAAGGTGGTTACCGGGCGCTCAACAAAGGTAAAGTCGACTCTGCCTCTGCGGTTATCATTCTCGAAAGTTATTTCGAGCAGGGTTATTAAGGCAATTTATAAGCCTGGCGAATTGTCATTACCGTCATCTTGCCGGATGCGGCGTAAACGCCTTATCCAGCCTACATGTGGCAACGTCTGTATGCCTGATAAGCGTAGCGCATCAGGCATATTTACGATGCGAATCAGACACTATAACGTCACAGGCGCCCTTCCCCCACCCGCTGCTGATAACTCTGCTGAAAAGTTAACATCCCCACCTGCTGCCCAGTTTGAATAACATGTGGCAACTGGTGGGTTTTCCCTTCGCGAATCAAATTCCCCACCGCAGGCGTGTTAATCAATAATTCAAACAGCGCCACGCGCCCTTCCTGCTTATCCACTTCCAGCTTTTGTGACAACACCGCCCGTAAACTCCCCGCCAGTTGATTACGCACGGGATCTTTTTCCTGCGCCGGAAATGAATCCACCAGCCGCTCAACGGCCTGCGCCGCACCGCGCGTATGTAAGGTCGCCAGCACCAGATGTCCGGTTTCTGCCGCCGTCAGCGCCAGACGTATTGTCTCGCTGTCACGCAGCTCTCCGAGCAATATCACATCGGGATCTTCCCGCAATGCGGCACGCAATCCCGATGCGAACGTCATACAGTGCAAACCGATTTCTCGCTGCTGGATCAAACATCGCTGGCTGGCATAGAGATATTCAACAGGATCTTCCAGCGTCAGAATATGCGCATCGACATTTTGATTGAGATAGCCAACCATCGCCGCCAGCGTGGTAGATTTGCCACTCCCCGTCGCCCCCGTCACCAGAATCAGGCCATTCTCGCTCTTGAGTAATTCCGGCAATACCGGTGGTGCGCCAAGCTGTTCGAGCTGCGGGCAGTGCGAAGGCAACAGCCGTAACGCCAGCGAAATGCCTTGCCGTTGCGCGAATGCGCTGCCGCGCAATCGCTGGTTTTCCGCCAGCGACACGGCAAAATCCAGCTGACCATTTTCCAGCAATATTGCCCGCTGATCGTCATCCAGCCACTCCCGCAGTAGCCCTTCGACGTCCGGCGCGTCAAACGGTGCAGCTTCCATTCTGCCGCGAATGCGCCATCGTGCGGGCCAGGCGCTGCACAGGTGTAGATCCGAGACGTTATGCTTTACACTAAGGGCCACAATTTCTTCCATATTCATACTAAGATCCTCGGAAAATGAACGATATTGCGCATAACCTGGCACAGGTCCGGGACAAAATCTCAGCGGCTGCAACGCGTTGCGGCCGTTCTCCAGAAGAAATTACGCTGCTTGCAGTCAGTAAAACAAAACCTGCGAGCGCCATCGCAGAAGCCATCGATGCCGGGCAGCGTCAATTTGGTGAAAACTACGTTCAGGAAGGGGTAGATAAAATTCGCCACTTTCAGGAACTGGGCGTAACAGGATTAGAATGGCATTTTATTGGCCCGTTGCAGTCTAATAAAAGCCGCCTGGTGGCAGAGCATTTCGACTGGTGTCATACCATCGACCGTTTACGTATCGCTACCCGCCTGAACGACCAGCGACCGGCAGAACTCCCCCCTCTTAACGTACTGATTCAAATTAATATTAGTGATGAAAACAGTAAGTCCGGGATTCAACTGGCAGAACTGGACGAACTGGCGGCTGCGGTCGCTGAACTACCGCGTCTACGCCTGCGCGGGCTGATGGCTATCCCGGCGCCTGAGTCAGAATATGTAAGGCAGTTTGAAGTTGCACGCCAAATGGCTGTAGCATTTGCCGGACTGAAAACGCGCTACCCGCATGTCGATACGCTCTCTCTGGGGATGTCGGACGATATGGAAGCCGCCATTGCGGCAGGTAGCACAATGGTTCGCATCGGCACAGCCATCTTTGGTGCGCGTGATTACTCTAAAAAATAAGGAATTAAAGGAACGCCATGAATACGTTGACTTTCCTGCTTTCAACGGTCATTGAGCTGTATACCATGGTGCTGTTATTACGCATCTGGATGCAGTGGGCTCATTGTGATTTTTACAACCCTTTCTCACAGTTTGTGGTGAAAGTGACACAGCCAATTATCGGGCCACTGCGCCGCGTTATTCCGGCAATGGGGCCAATTGACAGCGCCTCGCTGCTGGTTGCCTATATTCTCAGTTTCATCAAAGCCATTGTGCTGTTTAAAGTGGTGACCTTCCTGCCAATCATCTGGATTGCCGGTTTATTAATTCTGCTGAAAACCATTGGCCTGCTGATTTTCTGGGTACTGCTGGTGATGGCGATTATGAGCTGGGTAAGCCAGGGTCGTAGCCCGATTGAATACGTGCTGATTCAGCTTGCCGATCCGCTGCTGCGCCCGATTCGCCGCCTGCTGCCGGCAATGGGTGGGATTGATTTCTCGCCGATGATCCTCGTTCTGCTGCTGTATGTCATCAATATGGGTGTCGCAGAAGTATTGCAGGCGACCGGAAACATGCTGCTACCGGGGCTGTGGATGGCGTTATGAGTGCCGTAACAGTTAACGATGACGGCCTGGTTTTGCGGCTCTATATTCAGCCGAAAGCCAGCCGTGATTCTATTGTCGGTTTACATGGCGACGAGGTAAAAGTCGCCATTACCGCGCCGCCGGTTGACGGTCAGGCCAACAGCCATCTGGTGAAGTTTCTCGGCAAGCAATTCCGGGTAGCCAAAAGTCAGGTGGTGATTGAAAAAGGCGAACTTGGTCGCCACAAACAAATTAAAATCATTAATCCGCAACAAATCCCGCCAGAAATCGCGGCGTTAATTAATTAGGTATCCTATGCAAAAAGTTGTCCTCGCAACCGGCAATGCCGGTAAAGTGCGTGAGCTGGCGTCGCTGCTTAGCGACTTCGGTCTTGATATTGTGGCTCAGACGGAACTTGGCGTTGATTCCGCTGAAGAAACCGGCCTGACCTTTATCGAAAACGCGATTCTGAAAGCGCGCCACGCGGCAAAAGCGACCGGTTTACCAGCGATTGCCGACGACTCCGGTCTGGCGGTAGATGTACTTGGCGGCGCGCCAGGGATTTACTCCGCGCGTTATTCTGGTGAAGACGCAACCGATCAAAAGAATCTGCAAAAACTGCTGGAAACACTGAAAGACGTACCGGACAACCAACGTCAGGCTCGCTTCCACTGTGTGCTGGTGTATCTGCGTCATGCGGAAGATCCAACTCCGCTGGTGTGCCACGGCAGCTGGCCGGGCGTGATTACCCGTGAACCTGCCGGTACTGGTGGCTTTGGTTATGATCCGATTTTCTTTGTGCCTTCCGAAGGTAAAACCGCTGCCGAACTAACCCGCGAAGAAAAGAGCGCCATTTCCCATCGTGGTCAGGCATTGAAACTGCTGCTGGACGCTTTACGTAATGGTTAAATTACCGCCGCTGAGTCTCTACATTCACATCCCGTGGTGCGTGCAGAAATGCCCGTACTGCGATTTCAACTCTCACGCGTTGAAAGGGGAAGTGCCGCACGACGATTATGTTCAGCATCTGCTTAGCGATCTGGACAACGATGTCGCTTACGCACAGAACCGTGAAGTAAAGACAATCTTTATTGGCGGTGGTACGCCGAGCCTGCTTTCCGGCCCGGCGATGCAAACGCTGCTGGACGGTGTGCGCGCACGTTTGCCGCTGGCAGCGGATGCAGAAATTACCATGGAAGCGAATCCCGGTACGGTAGAAGCCGATCGCTTTGTCGATTACCAGCGTGCTGGCGTGAACCGCATTTCCATTGGAGTGCAAAGTTTTAGCGGAGAAAAGCTGAAACGGCTGGGACGTATTCATGGCCCGCAAGAAGCGAAGCGTGCTGCAAAACTGGCAAGCGAGCTGGGGCTACGTAGCTTTAACCTTGATTTAATGCATGGGCTGCCGGATCAATCGCTGGAAGAGGCGCTTGGCGATCTGCGCCAGGCTATTGAACTGAATCCGCCGCATCTTTCCTGGTATCAACTGACCATCGAACCTAATACGCTGTTTGGTTCACGCCCGCCGGTACTGCCGGACGACGACGCGCTGTGGGATATTTTCGAACAGGGGCATCAGTTATTAACCGCAGCGGGTTATCAGCAATATGAAACCTCCGCTTATGCCAAACCGGGTTATCAGTGCCAGCACAATCTTAACTACTGGCGATTTGGCGATTACATCGGCATCGGCTGCGGCGCGCACGGCAAAGTGACCTTCCCGGATGGGCGCATTCTGCGTACCACCAAAACGCGTCATCCGCGTGGTTTTATGCAGGGAAGGTATCTGGAAAGCCAGCGCGATGTTGAAACCGCAGATAAGCCATTCGAGTTCTTTATGAATCGCTTCCGTTTGCTGGAAGCCGCACCGCGCATGGAGTTTAGCCAGTACACGGGGCTTTGCGAAGAAGTTATTCGCCCACAGTTAGACGAGGCTATCGCTCAGGGTTATCTCACTGAGTGTGCGGATTACTGGCAGATAACGAAACATGGGAAGTTATTTTTAAATTCGCTGCTGGAGCTTTTTCTGGCGGAGTAAACTTGTATTGCCGGATGCGGCGTGAATGCAGCATCCGGCTACAAGTCATGCGTCATCGCAGAAATTACTTAATCACCCCATTACGCCGTAATTCTTCGGTATCTTTTTTCCAGCGATCGCTCGCCTGATTGATATCGTCAATCTTCATTAATATCGCGACTTTTTTACTGTTTATTTCTGAAACCTTCATCGTTAACGGATATTGCCCTTTCTCGAGCGTTATCCAGTCATCCTGCAATTTACGGCTAAGTTTTTGTGATTGCAGAAAGGTCTGTCGCCGCTGTTCGTTGATATCGAAATCCCGTTTCTGCTGAATCGGCACTTCATAACACTCTTCGCTTTGTTTATGACATGCCGCAATCGCCGGTTGATAAACCTCTTTGTCATATTTAACCGCGAACGCCTCGCTATCATTCTGTTTATTAAACTCATCCCGTTGCTGGTGTATTTTTTTGAAGGCGTCTTCGCGGGTCATTTGCTTGCCGTTTGCATCTTTTCCCCAATATGCATCCGCTGCTTTCTGCGCCGCCGCCATTTGCTTATCAAGCTCTTTCACTTCCTTTTCCAGCGCAGGAATCGAGTTCTTCTGGGTATTCAACACTGACTCAAGCTGACTAAAGCGATAATTGAAATCTTCGCTATTCACGATCAGATATTTATTATTCGTTTTGATATCGTCGACCACCCGTCCACGATCGCTGGCTGCTGCCTGAAAAGAGTAAAAGTTCACCGTCCAGCCAGACGCAGGTGTTCCTTTACTGGTTAACATCGCCGAAAATTTTACCGGTTTATCTTTCGTCCAGGTCTGTTCCAGTAGTTGGTAGTCTGCCAGTTGACCAACCCAGGTATAGAGATCATCACTGGAAGAAACATCGCCTTCCGCTGACCAGGTGGCCTGATTACCTTTTGCATCAAGGTTTTTTAAGCTGATGGCATCAAGCTTGAGTATGCCGTGATACTGCTTGTTGAATTGATCTTTTAAGACATTTTCAGTTGGCGGTTCGCCATCGGCCCAGCCATTACCAGACATCAACACAAACAGCGCCGTGCCTACAATCCATTGCTTTTTCACCAGAAAACCCTCGCGAGGAATAATTTATTCCAGTGATTATCATCATGGTAATAACAATTGGCAATGGACGTGAGTCTGAAGTGAAAAAGCCCCGGCACGATACCGGGGCGAGGCGATTAGTACTGATTGAAAATCTGCTGGATCTGCTGTGGATCTTTAGTTTGCGTCAGTGCCAGTTGCAGCAGAACGCGCGCTTTTTGCGGGTTCTGCGTGCCAGAAGCGACGAAACCGTATTTTGCATCATCCACTTCGGCATCCTGAGTGGTTGCGCCTGTCGGTACGCGGGAAGAACGTACTACCGCAGTGCCGTTTTTCGCAGCGGTCGCCAGGGTGTCGAACACGGTTTTATACAGATTGCCGTTACCCACACCGGCGCTAACGATACCGTCGTAGCCTGCATCTACCAGTGCTTTTGCCGGAAGATCGGATGCGTTGGCGTAGTTATAAACGATGCCGACTTTCGGCAGTTCATTTAGCTTAGAGACATCGAACGGCGTGTCGCTGGTGTGCTTACGTGCCGGGGTACGCTGGTAGTCAATCTTACCGTTGTGAATGTAACCCAACGGACCGTAGTTAACAGACTTGAAGGTCGCTACATCGGTGGTATTAGTTTTGGTGACGTCACGACCATCAAGCACGGTGTCGTTCATCACCACCAGCACACCACGGTTGGCGGAGGCTTTATCGGCTGCGGTCACTACCGCGTTATACAGATTGAATGGACCGTCTGCGCTCATGGAAGTGGATGGGCGCATTGCGCCTACCATCACCACTGGCTTGTCACATTTCACCGTCAGGTCGAGGAAGTAAGCGGTTTCTTCCATCGTGTCAGTACCGTGGGTAATAACGAAGCCATCAGTTTTATCGCAGTCGGTGTTAATTTTTTTCGCCAGAGTCAGCCAGACATTGTCATTCATGTCCTGGGAGCCGATGTTAACTACCTGCTCGCCTTTAACGTTCGCAATGTCCTTCAGTTGCGGCACCGCATTAACCAGATTTTCTACGCCAACTTTACCCGCTGTGTAGTTAGATTTGGTTGCGGAGTCACCACCGCCGGCAATCGTCCCGCCGGTCGCTAGAATGGTGATATTCGGTAATGCTAATGCTGCACCACTAAAACCCATAACCAGTGCGGCAAGTGCCGTCTTTTTGAAAAACTCCATTTCATTCCTCCAGTTACGTGAACGCTACGTATTATCCCTTAGCTTTGTATGGGAAATTTGACGTTAAACAATTTACAACGTGAATGAATTTTGGAGATCTATAAAGTTAGAGGCAGGTAACAAAACGAAGAATTAAACGGCATAAAAAAGTATTATGCCGTCTTAGAATAGAGGATTATTTCAAATTCCCGACCAGGGCTTTGCGGCTGTCTTCCAGTGTCACGACACGGCTACAGACATCTTTGCCAAACTGCTGGAAATCTTTTTCCTGCTTTTTCCACTCGGTTTGGATTGAGGATTGCAGCCCCCCCAGGCTTCCCAGCACGTTCTGTAGTGGGTTACCGCCGCTTTTCAGCACCGCTTTCGCGCCCATTTCATTAATGCTGTCCTGCAAAATACCGCCCATTGCCTGATTCACTAACTGCTGGCCTTCGGCGCGAACCTGATCGATAGCTTTATAGTGGAACGTCAGGCCATCGCTGCGCGTTTCGATAATGCGGTTCATCTGCTCTTTTAATTGCGCATCCAGTTTGGTCAGACGGCTGCGCATTTTGCTGCTTTCGCCCATCTCCTGAACGATAATTTTATCCAGCGCGATACGGGCTTTCTCGACGCGACTTTTCGCGCCTTCATCAATCCACGGTAACGTACTGCGCAATTCTGCCTGATAATCCTTCGCCTGCTCGCGTTGGGCAGCGTTCAGAGAATATTGTTTGCCGTTGTACATCACGTTGCCGTCTGGCGTGATCACCAGATTGCCGTTTTCGCCCTTCACCTGCACGGTTTGCGGGCTGACAATCACATCGTCACGCGGCGTGACGCTGCACTGGTAGTCGGCGTGAGCGGTCATTGCCGTCACTGAAAGTGCTGCCGCCAGCAGCATTTTGCGCATCATAATCTTCCCTCAAGAACAAATCAGGCCAGCATTTGCTGGCCCAGATTGATAACAAAGTGCGCGCTGTCCATGCCGGATGCGGCGTAAACGCCTTATCCGGCCTACTCGATCGTGCATCTTTTGTAGACCTGATAAGCGTAGCGCATCAGGCAGTTTTGCATTTGTCATCGCCCGTATGTTTTCTTAGTCCCACCAAACGTCGAAAAGTTCGCTGGTGCGTACCTCATCCAGTTTGCGCTCTTCCAGCCACTTACGCACAATCGCCTGATGTTCTTCGGTGCATTTGCCGATTTCCTGCATACAGATCAGACCTTCCCAGGCCAGATAGCCGCTGCCGTCAAAGGCCAGTTTATTCGGTTCGATAACCTCGTTAATAAAGTCATCAACGGTTTTATCAATTTGTTCTTCCGATGTACCTTCCGGGAATCGCCATGCCACCGAAAATCCTAATTCCTGGAATTCGTCGATGTGCATTTTTTTACGCAGACGACGGCTACGGTTCTTTGCCATTATTTCACCCTCTCGAACATTAAGTCCCATACTCCGTGACCAAGACGATGACCACGTTGTTCAAATTTCGTCACCGGACGTGATGCCGGACGCGGTACGTAATCGTTGCTCTCTGACAGGTTTTTATAACCGTCAATGGAAGACATCACTTCAAGCATATGTTCCGCATAAGGTTCCCAGTCGGTCGCCATATGGAATACGCCCCCCAGTTTCAGTTTGCTTTTTACTAGCTCAGCAAACGGCACCTGAACGATACGGCGTTTATTATGGCGCGCTTTGTGCCACGGGTCAGGGAAAAAGAGCTGAACCATGCTCAATGAATTGTCAGGAATCATTTTATGCAGCACTTCGACTGCGTCATGGCACATCACACGCAGGTTATCTAACCCTTCTTCATGCGCAGAAGCCAGACAAGCGCCAACGCCCGGCGAATGCACTTCAATGCCGAGGAAGTCCTGCTCCGGGCGCTCTTTAGCCATTGCTACCAGCGAAGCGCCCATACCGAAACCAATCTCAAGCGTCACTGGCGCTTCACGGCCAAAAAGCGCAGGGAAATCCAGCATATCTTCGCTGAATTCAACGCCCATCACCGGCCAGTAGTTTTCCAGCGCATGTTCCTGGCCTTTGGTCAGTCGCCCCTGGCGGCGCACAAAACTACGGATACGGCGCAGTGGGCGGCCGTTTTCATCAAATTCCGGTGAGATGACGTCGTTTTTCATAAAGATTTAGTCGCTTGTGAAAGTGTTCTGAAAACGGGCATTATCCAAAGTTAGTTGCCGGATGCAAGCATGATAAGGCCGTGGCTGCGGAAAGTTCCGGTTTACACCCTGCCATCGCTGTGCTGCAATCTTGCCCCCAACAACAATGAATTCGGTGACCATGCAAGCGTCGCAATTTTCAGCCCAGGTTCTGGACTGGTACGATAAATACGGGCGAAAAACTCTGCCCTGGCAAATTGACAAGACGCCCTACAAAGTATGGCTCTCAGAAGTGATGTTGCAACAAACTCAGGTTGCGACCGTTATCCCCTATTTTGAACGCTTTATGGCGCGTTTCCCGACGGTGACCGATCTCGCCAATGCGCCGCTGGACGAAGTTCTCCACTTGTGGACCGGGCTTGGCTATTACGCCCGCGCGCGCAACCTGCATAAAGCGGCACAACAAGTGGCGACCTTACACGGTGGTAAATTCCCGGAAACCTTCGAAGAAGTCGCGGCGTTACCGGGCGTCGGGCGTTCCACCGCAGGCGCGATTCTCTCGCTTTCTCTGGGTAAGCACTTTCCGATTCTCGACGGTAACGTCAAACGCGTGCTGGCTCGCTGCTATGCTGTAAGCGGCTGGCCAGGGAAAAAAGAGGTCGAAAATAAACTGTGGAGTTTAAGCGAGCAGGTTACGCCCGCCGTCGGCGTGGAGCGGTTTAATCAGGCGATGATGGATTTAGGCGCGATGATTTGTACGCGCTCGAAACCGAAGTGTTCGCTCTGCCCGCTACAAAACGGTTGTATTGCCGCCGCCAATAACAGCTGGTCGCTTTATCCGGGCAAAAAACCAAAACAGACACTGCCGGAACGCACAGGTTACTTTCTGCTGTTACAGCACGAAGATGAAGTGTTTCTGGCGCAGCGTCCGCCAAGCGGATTGTGGGGTGGCTTATACTGTTTCCCGCAGTTTGCCGATGAAGAAAGTTTGCGGGAATGGCTGGCGCAACGGCAGATTGCTACTGATAACCTGACGCAACTCACCGCGTTTCGGCATACCTTCAGCCATTTCCATTTAGATATTGTGCCTATGTGGCTTCCCGTGTCGTCATTCACCGGTTGCATGGATGAAGGCAATGCGCTCTGGTATAACTTAGCGCAACCGCCGTCAGTTGGTCTGGCGGCTCCCGTGGAGCGTTTGTTACAGCAGTTACGCACTGGCGCGCCGGTTTAGCGCGTGAGTCGATAAAGAGGATGATTTATGAGCAGAACGATTTTTTGTACTTTCCTGCAGCGTGAGGCAGAAGGTCAGGATTTTCAGCTATACCCCGGCGAACTGGGAAAACGCATCTACAACGAGATTTCCAAAGAAGCCTGGGCGCAGTGGCAGCACAAACAAACCATGCTGATTAATGAAAAGAAACTCAACATGATGAATGCCGAGCACCGCAAGCTGCTGGAACAGGAGATGGTCAACTTCCTGTTCGAGGGTAAAGAAGTGCATATCGAGGGCTATACCCCGGAAGATAAAAAATAAAAACAGAGCCGGAGTACGCCTCCGGCAACTTGCATAAAAACAAACACAACACGCACCCGGAATGATGAAAAAATATCTCGCGCTGGCTTTGATTGCGCCGTTGCTCATCTCCTGTTCGACGACCAAAAAAGGCGATACCTATAATGAAGCCTGGGTCAAAGATACCAACGGTTTTGATATTCTGATGGGGCAGTTTGCCCACAATATTGAGAACATCTGGGGATTCAAAGAGGTGGTGATCGCCGGTCCTAAGGACTACGTGAAATACACCGATCAATATCAGACTCGCAGCCACATCAACTTCGATGACGGTACGATCACTATCGAAACCATCGCCGGGACAGAACCTGCCGCGCATCTGCGTCGGGCAATTATCAAAACGTTGCTGATGGGGGATGATCCAGGTTCGGTCGATCTCTATTCCGACGTTGATGATATTACGATTTCGAAAGAACCTTTCCTTTACGGTCAGGTGGTAGATAACACCGGGCAGCCGATTCGCTGGGAAGGTCGCGCGAGCAACTTCGCGGATTATCTGCTGAAAAACCGTCTGAAGAGCCGCAGCAACGGGTTGCGTATCATCTACAGCGTCACCATTAACATGGTGCCGAACCACCTTGATAAACGTGCGCACAAATATCTCGGCATGGTCCGCCAGGCGTCACGGAAATATGGCGTTGATGAGTCGCTGATTCTGGCAATTATGCAGACTGAATCTTCCTTTAACCCGTATGCGGTCAGCCGTTCCGATGCGCTGGGATTAATGCAGGTGGTACAACATACTGCCGGGAAAGATGTATTCCGCTCGCAGGGGAAATCCGGCACGCCGAGCCGAAGTTTCTTGTTTGATCCTGCCAGCAATATTGATACCGGCACCGCATATCTGGCGATGCTGAATAATGTTTATCTTGGCGGCATTGATAACCCAACGTCGCGGCGTTATGCCGTCATCACCGCCTATAACGGCGGCGCAGGCAGCGTATTACGCGTCTTCTCAAATGATAAAATTAAGGCTGCCAACATCATTAATACTATGACGCCGGGCGATGTTTATCAGACACTGACCACACGTCATCCGTCTGCGGAATCTCGCCGCTATCTCTATAAAGTGAACATGGCGCAAAAATCTTACCGTCGCCGATAATTGCACTTATCGCCCCTTGACGATGTCTTGGGGCAAAAGTGTTACCTACATCACAATTATGTTTTGCAAAACGATATTATTTGCAATTATTTGCCACGGGTAACAAAAAAACAGTCAGTGAAGTTGATAGAATCGCATCATCTTGCACGGTCAAATGTGCTTTTTGAAACACTCATCCGCATCATGATGTGAGGAAATTAACATGAATCTTAAGCTGCAGCTGAAAATTCTCTCTTTTCTGCAGTTCTGCCTGTGGGGAAGTTGGCTGACGACCCTCGGCTCATATATGTTTGTTACCCTGAAGTTCGACGGTGCCTCTATCGGCGCAGTTTATAGTTCATTGGGTATCGCCGCTGTCTTTATGCCTGCGTTGCTGGGGATTGTGGCCGACAAATGGTTAAGTGCGAAATGGGTTTACGCCATTTGTCACACTATTGGTGCGATCACTCTCTTCATGGCGGCGAAAGTCACCACGCCGGAGGCGATGTTCCTTGTGATATTGATTAACTCGTTTGCTTATATGCCAACGCTTGGGTTAATCAACACTATCTCCTACTATCGCCTGCAAAATGCCGGGTTGGATATTGTGACGGATTTCCCGCCAATCCGTATCTGGGGCACCATCGGCTTTATTATGGCGATGTGGGTGGTGAGCCTGTCTGGCTTCGAATTAAGCCACATGCAGCTGTATATTGGCGCAGCTCTCTCCGCCGTTCTGGTGCTGTTTACCTTTACGCTGCCGCATATTCCGGTTGCTAAACAGCAAGCGAATCAGAGCTGGACGACTTTGCTGGGGCTTGATGCGTTCGCGTTGTTTAAAAACAAGCGTATGGCGATTTTCTTCATCTTCTCGATGTTGCTGGGTGCGGAACTGCAGATTACCAACATGTTCGGTAATACCTTCCTGCACAGCTTCGACAAAGACCCGATGTTTGCCAGCAGCTTCATCGTGCAACATGCGTCAATCATCATGTCGATTTCGCAGATCTCTGAAACCCTGTTCATTCTGACCATCCCGTTCTTCTTAAGCCGCTACGGTATTAAGAACGTAATGATGATCAGTATTGTGGCGTGGATCCTGCGTTTTGCGCTGTTTGCTTACGGCGACCCGACACCGTTCGGTACTGTACTGCTGGTGCTGTCAATGATTGTCTACGGTTGCGCATTCGACTTCTTCAACATCTCTGGTTCGGTGTTTGTTGAAAAAGAAGTTAGCCCGGCTATTCGCGCCAGTGCGCAGGGGATGTTCCTGATGATGACCAACGGCTTCGGCTGTATCCTCGGCGGTATTGTGAGCGGTAAAGTGGTTGAGATGTACACCCAAAACGGCATTACCGACTGGCAGACCGTATGGCTGATTTTCGCAGGTTACTCCGTGGTTCTGGCCTTCGCATTCATGGCGATGTTTAAATACAAACACGTTCGTGTCCCTGCGGGCACACAGACTGTTAGCCACTAATTACGCAAAGAGAAACGGGTCGCCAGAAGGTGACCCGTTTTTTTATTCTCACTTCAATACATAACCGTACAACCGTTTCATGCCGTCCGCATCAGTTTCGCTATAGACACCTTGTAGCTCCGGCGAAAACCCCGGCAGCAAATTCACGCCTTCTTCCAGTGCGAGGAAATAACGCTGTACCGCGCCTCCCCAGACTTCCCCCGGCACTACGCAAAGCACCCCCGGCGGATACGGCAGCGCCCCTTCAGCCGCAATTCGCCCTTCGGCATCACGAATCCGCACCAACTCCACTTCGCCGCGAATATAGGCGCTATGCGCATCCTGTGGATTCATCACCACTGGCGGGAAACTCTGCTGGCGGAACATCGCTTTTTGCAGGTCTTTGACGTCGAAGCTGACATACAAATCGTGCATCTCCTGACACAACTGGCGCAAAGTGTAGTCGCGGTAGCGCACCGGATATTTGTTATAAACACTCGGCAGCACCTCAGCCAACGGCGAATCATCCTCAATATGCTGTTCAAACTGCGCCAGCATCGACACCAGTTGTGCCAGCTTCTCGTGACTTTCCGCCGGTGTTAATAAGAACAAAATGGAGTTGAGGTCGCACTTTTCCGGAACGATGCCGTTCTCACGCAGATAATGCGCCAGAATCGTCGCCGGTACGCCAAAATCGCTATATTCACCGGTTTCGGCATCGATACCTGGCGTGGTCAGTAACAGCTTGCACGGATCAACAAAATACTGCTCTGCGGCATATCCCTCAAAGCCGTGCCACTTTGCTCCTGGTTCAAAGCTGAAGAAACGGCGGTCACTGGCCAACGCTGACGTCGGATACTCCTGCCACAATTTGCCATCGACAACGGGTGGGATAAACGGACGGAACAGCTTACAGCGTGCAAGAATCGCCTTGCGCGCTTCAATCCCCATCTCAACGCACTCAGCCCACAGCCGACGACCACTCTCCCCTTCATGGATTTTGGCATTGACGTCCAGCGCGGCAAATAGCGGATAGAACGGGCTGGTGGAAGCATGGAGCATAAAGGCATTATTCAACCGCTTATGCGGGCAAAAACGCGCCTGCCCGCGAATATGGTTATCTTTTTTATGGATCTGCGACGTCTGCGAGAATCCCGCCTGTTGTTTATGCACCGACTGGGTAACAAAGATCCCCGGATCGTTTTCGTTAAGTTCCAACAGCAGCGGCGAGCTATCCGCCATCATCGGGATAAACTGTTCATAACCGACCCATGCAGAATCAAACAGAATGTAATCACACAGATGCCCAATGGTATCGATCACCTGGCGGGCGTTGTAGATAGTGCCGTCATAGGTTCCCAGCTGAATAATCGCCAGGCGAAACGGGCGGGGCAGCTCGGCTTTTTTTGGCGCAACGTCGCGAATTTGCTGGCGCAGATACTCTTCATTAAAACAGTGCGCATCAATACCGCCAATGAAACCAAACGGGTTACGTGAAGCTTCCAGATAGACCGGCGTCGCCCCCGCCTGAATCAGCGCGCCGTGATGATTCGACTTATGGTTGTTACGGTCGAAGAGCACCAGATCGCCACGCGTTAACAGCGCATTCGTCACCACTTTATTCGCTGCCGATGTGCCGTTCAGGACAAAATAGGTTTTATCGGCATGAAAGACTTTGGCTGCGAATTTCTGCGCATCCTTCGCCGATCCTTCATGAATAAGCAGATCGCCCAATTTTACGTCAGCATTACACATATCGGCGCGAAAGACGTTCTCACCAAAGAAATCGTAAAAATGGCGTCCGGCAGGATGCTTTTTAAAGAACGCACCATGTTGATGCCCAGGGCAAGCAAAAGTGCTGTTGCCCATCTCAACGTACTGCGTCAACGTGTCATAAAACGGTGGCAGCAAATTCTCTTCATACTGACAGGCTGCGGATTCCAGCTCCAGCCACTGCTGCTCGTTGCCGTTGATTACCGCCGTAACGCCCGCAGGTAATTCAACAACATGTTCGGAATACAAAAACACCGGTAGATGAAAACCGGTGCGCTTAAGCAACGCAAGAATGCCACTGCGACTATCCGCAGCGGTAATGACGACTGCCGCGACGTCCGTAAAATCAGTATCTTCCAGCGCCACCACGCGACGATGGGTAGAAAGTCGGGAAACCAGTTCATAACTGGCGGCAATACTCATTGATTTCATAAGCGCAAACCCGTTTCGGGGAGGTAAGAATATCGGACAAGATGAAAAGCCTTGCCCCATGAGATGTGGGTCAAACTGGTCACCAGCTCCGACCGCCAGACATCAGTAAAAGCAGAAACGCTCTGATTTTACTGTTGTCCTGCAGTAAGCGTGCGTTAACTTCACCGCATGAGCAGTAACATGGAAAGGGAAGATTTTCGCGCAAAACGGCGAGAAGCGAGAGAATGTAAGGAGGTGGCATGCATCAGGCAAACTCCGTACAGAGAGGAGAAAATTCGCGCAATAATGGCACCTTTCGCTAAAGCGTGCAAGCCAGGACTTTGCGGCCAGACAAGCCATAAACAGGGCAAAAAGTTCATAATAAAAAAATCAAACAATACAGTTAACAGGAACTCTCGTGGTCATCGGCCCTTTTATCAACGCTAGTGCAGTATTACTGGGTGGCGTTCTCGGCGCACTGCTTAGCCAACGTTTACCGGAACGTATCCGCGTCTCAATGACATCGATTTTTGGTCTGGCATCGCTGGGGATTGGTATTTTACTGGTGGTGAAATGCGCCAACCTTCCGGCGATGGTTTTAGCAACGCTACTTGGCGCTCTAATCGGCGAAATATGTTTGCTGGAGAAAGGAGTCAATACAGCGGTCGCCAGAGCGCAGAATCTGTTTCGCCACTCGCGCAAGAAGCCAGCGCATGAATCTTTTATTCAAAATTTTGTCGCGATTATTGTCCTGTTTTGTGCCAGCGGTACGGGGATCTTCGGCGCGATGAATGAAGGGATGACTGGCGATCCGAGTATTTTAATCGCCAAGTCATTTCTGGATTTCTTTACGGCGATGATCTTCGCCTACTCTCTGGGGATTGCGGTATCAGTAATTAGCATTCCATTGCTCATCATCCAGTTAACACTGGCCTGGGGAGCCGCGCTGATATTGCCGCTAACTACGCCGGCGATGATGGCGGACTTTAGCGCGGTGGGAGGATTATTGCTTCTGGCGACCGGTTTACGCATCTGTGGCATTAAAATGTTCCCGGTGGTCAACATGCTTCCAGCACTGCTTCTGGCAATGCCACTTTCCGCCGCCTGGACCGCCTGGTTTTCCTGAAATGTGTGCAATAGCGGCAAAGTGATGATAGATTGTGCAGTCTGCAGTAATTTGAAGAAATTTGATTGACGAGACGAGGCGAATCAGGTTTAATGCGCCCCGTTGCCCGGATAGCTCAGTCGGTAGAGCAGGGGATTGAAAATCCCCGTGTCCTTGGTTCGATTCCGAGTCCGGGCACCAAATTCATATCAACGGACCTCCACGGAGGTCCGTTTTTCGTTTCAGAACGCCACAATTTAAGCGTTCTGCCTCCAAATCAATTCTACCGAACTCAACCAGATTCCCCCCACATCAACCCCATTGTGTGGGTATAATTGCGGGTATACCCCAGTTCGACAGAATTTGTACCCTCTTTAACGCATTCAGAAGGCTGAACTATGGCACTGACTGACGCAAAAATCCGGGCTGCAAAGCCCACTGACAAGGCTTATAAACTCACTGACGGGGCCGGCATGTTCCTGCTGGTTCATCCTAATGGTTCCCGTTACTGGCGTCTCCGTTATCGTATTCTGGGTAAGGAGAAAACCCTGGCACTTGGTGTGTATCCGGAAGTTTCTCTCTCCGAAGCTCGTACAAAACGGGATGAGGCCCGAAAACTGATTTCGGAGGGGGTTGACCCTTGCGAACAGAAAAGAGCTAAAAAAGTAGTCCCTGATTTACAACTCTCTTTTGAACATATTGCACGACGCTGGCATGCCAGTAATAAACAATGGGCACAATCACACAGCGATAAAGTACTCAAAAGCCTCGAGACACACGTTTTCCCCTTTATCGGCAACCGGGATATCACAACACTCAGTACCCCGGACCTGCTTATCCCTGTTCGTGCTGCAGAAGCTAAACAAATTTATGAAATCGCCAGTCGTCTGCAGCAAAGAATATCTGCTGTAATGCGTTATGCCGTACAGTCTGGCATCATCAGATATAACCCGGCTCTGGATATGGCTGGTGCATTGACCACGGTAAAACGCCAGCATCGCCCTGCTCTGGATCTTTCATGCCTGCCTGAACTTCTGTCGCGTATTGACGGTTATAAAGGCCAGCCTGTCACCCGACTGGCAGTTATGCTGAATTTACTGGTTTTTATTCGTTCCAGTGAACTCAGATACGCCCGGTGGTCTGAAATTGATATTGACAATGCCATGTGGACTATTCCAGCCGAACGCGAACCTCTGCCCGGCGTAAAATTCTCACACCGGGGCTCCAAGATGCGAACACCACATCTTGTGCCACTCAGCAAACAGGCTGTAGCCATACTGACAGAACTTCAGACATGGGCAGGTGAAAATGGTCTGATATTTACGGGAGCACATGACCCGCGTAAACCAATCAGTGAAAATACTGTAAATAAAGCCCTGAGGGTTATGGGGTATGACACAACCCAGGATGTCTGTGGTCATGGATTCCGGGCGATGGCATGTAGTGCATTAATAGAATCAGGTTTGTGGTCCCGCGATGCTGTGGAACGCCAGATGAGCCATCAGGAGCGTAATGGTGTACGTGCTGCGTATATCCATAAAGCCGAACATCTGGAAGAACGTCGACTTATGCTACAGTGGTGGGCCGATTTTCTGGATGCAAACAGAGAAAGATTTATCAGTCCATTTGAATATGCAAAGATTAATAATCCATTAAAACAATAATCCTCCCGGGAAAATGCCCGGGAACCACCCGGGGATTATTTTTTGTTAAAAAAGGCAAAACGATATTAACTGATGTATTAAATGTTTACCGGATTGCTCCCTGCAGGTGGATTATCAGAATCCGCAGTTATTCGTTATTTATATATATTCAATAAAAAGAAACATCATAAAAAATCCCGCACCCACAGGGTGATGCGGGATAACTGACGTAAGGAATGCTGCCGGGATTTGGTGGTCCCTTGTGCTGATATGAATACAGGTTCTATTCTATACAGAATCCTTTTCAGTACAAGAGACTGTATTACAGTTTGCCATATATGATTACCTGTGGTCCGGAAGAATAAGTGGCTGCGGTTTCAGACTGTCTGCCGGCACATTTTTCTCTCCGTTAAAAACCATAACGGGTTCATTATCTTCGTCTGTCAGCGGATTGAATGGCGGTATATTTTCGGTACGAATACCGGTCAGCCACTGAAAAATGCCTGCGAAATTACGGGCACTGATTTTCCTGCTGACGGACTGATGAGACGTGATGTCACTGGCGGTAATAATCAGGGGAACGCTGTAGCCCCCCTGCACATGACCATCATGATGAACAGGATTAGCACTGTCGCTGACCGACAGCCCATGGTCAGAAAAGTAAAGCATTGCAAAGTGACGGGAATGCCGGCGAAGGATACCATCAAGCTGACCGAGAAAGTTATCCAGTTTACTGATGCTGGCGAGGTAACAGGCAATCTTTCGGGGATACTGCTCCAGGTAATAATTCGGCCAGGAGTTAAGTCGGTCACACGGATTCGGATGAGAGCCAATCATGTGCAGGAAAATCACCTTCGGCGAGGATTTATCCGCCAGCGCACGTTCTGTTTCCTGTAACAACAACATGTCATCCGTTTTACGGGAAGCGAAGCTGCCTTTCTTGAGGAAAACGGTATGCTCCGCATCAGAAGCAATAACAGAGATGCGTGTGTCATGCTCTCCCAGTTTTCCCTGATTGGATATCCACCATGTGCTGTATCCTGCTTTTGCTGCCAGCGCCACCACGTTGTTGCCGGAGTCAGGGTTCTGCTCATAGTCATAAATCAGTGTCCGGCTCAGGGAAGGTACGGTACTGGCTGCTGCCGATGTATAGCCGTCAATAAATAAACCGGGAGCCGTATTCAGCCATGGTGTGGTTGGCACGGGATAGCCATATACCGACATATAATCCCTGCGCACACTCTCACCAGTAACGATAACAATCGTGTCATACAACGGTGTTCCCGGCAGGATTTTCCAGTTGTCAGCCCCGTGCTGACTCAGTTGTTTATAACGCTGCATTTCACGCAATGTGTCAGTTGTTCCCACAACAATTCCTTTAACCATCCGCAACGGCCAGCTGTTTACAGAGCATAATACGAACAGCAGCAGTGCCAGCCAGTTACGGTGACCGCGGTGGTGTGTCCGCCAGAAAATCACCATGAATACCAGAATCGCGGCACTGACCAGAAAATGATAAACAGGAATCATCCCGGTAAACTCTGCAGCCTCATCAGCCGTGGTCTGCAGCAACGCGACAATAAAACTGTTGTTGATTTTACCGTACGTCATACCCGCAGGCGCATACAGTGCACAACAGAACAGAAATAACAGCGTTGTAATGGATGTGAGGGTATTTCTGTGTGCAAGGAGAAGAAGGAGAAACAGAAGCAGCACATTTCCTGTGGCATTCTTCTCAGTGTATCCGCATGCAATTGTGATTATCACAGAAATAACAAAAAAGAATAAAAACAATAAAATCCGGGGTGTGTCGCCCGGACAAAACAGTTTTCTGATATTCATCGGAGTATATCGACAACATTATTATGAAGAGAACAGGATAATAAAAATCAGAAATTATCTGTAAAACAGATAACAGACAACCCTGCAGTATAATTACTGCAGGGTGTTTCCTTTTAATTACAGAAGATAAGTAATTATTATCTTTCAGGAGCAGTTTCGTCAGAAGTTATAAGTCACACCAAGCATGATGTCATGACTTTTAACATCAACCTCTGATTTATATTTATCGCCCCACTCATCCTTGTAACTCACACTGCTGTCACCTGCATCAATATAGCGATAGCTGAGGTCAAGAGCGATATCCGGGGTTACGTCATAACGGACACCAGCCCCAAGGCTCCATGCAAAGTTGTCAGCAGAGTCTGAGTGTGACAACGACTCACGCCCACTGTACCCGTACCCGTAATCCCAAGTCCTGATACCAGTTGTTTTCTGATGAATTCTGGCGTAACCAATCCCTGCGGATACCCATGGTGTGAATGCACTGTCGTTCCGGAAGTCATAGTACGTATTCAGCATCAGAGTGTTGACTGACACTTCATTCTTCAGGTCATCACGCCAGTAACCACCTGACCAGCTGTCTTTATCTACGTTATACTTCGAATCAGCTTTTCCACGCGCGTAAAACTCCAGTTCTGTACGAACCGGAATACTGAACTGCGGATAAAAATCATAACCGGCCGCAATACCGCCACTGAATACCGTATCATGGTCATCGCCGCCTTTATACTTTGACGTTTCTTCCTCATCTCCTGACAGGAAACGCTGGTCTGAAAGTGACACCACAGAGGCACCGGCTTTACCGGTCAGATAAAAACCGCTTTTACCTTCCTCAGCACCTGCATTTGCTGCAAATACACAGGCTGCGGCCACCACTGAAACAGCAAAAACCTTTTTCATTTCAATTATCTCCGTTATTGCTCCGTTGCTGCAAGCAGTACTCAGTGCATTTTAAAACCCGCCATGCGATAGTCTCAATTGAATAAAATCGATCGAATCGATAGATGATATCGATCGTCATTAACCAGAAATTTTTATCGTATTCAGTCAGCACAGATACAACAAATGCATGCCATGCAGACAGTCATACCCGGCAACAACAGCAGATGGTTGCTGAGCAAGCAGGGAGTGAGGCTGAATCCCGGGGAAGAAAAAACCTGTAAAATTTGTTTATTCTGCCAGGAGATAAAAGTGACGTGTGTTCATGTAACACACCAGGGACGAAAGATGCATGGACTGACAGTTTGGGGGGGCTTTGTTGAATAAATCGAACTTTTGCTGAGTTGAAGGATCAGATCACGCATCCTCCCGACAACACAGACCATTCCGTGGCAAAGCAAAAGTTCAGAATCACCAACTGGTCCACCTACAACAAAGCTCTCATCAACCGTGGCTCCCTCACTTTCTGGCTGGATGATGAAGCGATTCAGGCCTGGTATGAGTCGGCAACGCCTTCATCACGAGGAAGGCCCCAGCGCTATTCTGATCTCGCCATCACCACCGTTCTGGTGATTAAACGCGTATTCCGGCTGACCCTGCGGGCTGCGCAGGGTTTTATTGATTCCATTTTTGCCCTGATGAACGTTCCGTTGCGCTGCCCGGATTACACCAGTGTCAGTAAGCGGGCAAAGTCGGTTAATGTCAGTTTCAAAACGTCCACCCGGGGTGAAATCGCACACCTGGTGATTGATTCCACCGGGCTGAAGGTCTTTGGTGAAGGCGAATGGAAAGTCAGAAAGCACGGCAAAGAGCGCCGTCGTATCTGGCGAAAGTTGCATCTTGCTGTTGACAGCAACACACATGAAGTTGTCTGTGCAGACCTGTCGCTGAATAACGTCACGGACTCAGAAGCCTTCCCGGGCCTTATCCGGCAGACTCACAGAAAAATCAGGGCAGCCGCGGCAGACGGGGCTTACGATACCCGGCTCTGTCACGATGAACTGCGCCGCAAAAAAATCAGCGCGCTTATTCCTCCCCGAAAAGGAGCAGGTTACTGGCCCGGTGAGTACGCAGACCGCAACCGTGCCGTTGCTAATCAGCGGCTGAGCGGAAGCAATGCACGGTGGAAATGGACAACGGAATATAACCGTCGCTCGATAGCGGAAACGGCAATGTACAGAATGAAGCAGTTGTTGGGAGATTCACTGACGCTGCGTGACTACGATGGTCAGGTAGCGGAAGCTATGGCCATGGTGCGTGCGTTGAACAGGATGACAAAGGCTGGGATGCCAGAAAGCGTGCGTATTGCCTGAAAATCCAGCCAGCTACAGGGTCGTTCGCACGAAATCTTATTTATTCAACAAAGCCCAGAGCGGACTGTCAGATTAGATTCAGACCTGTATCAGCCACATATACCTGCATTCCAAATAATTTCAGACAGATATTATCGTTGTGAATCCCCCGCCACCTTTCCGGTGCGCGGGGTTTTGTCTTTTTTCACCGGGAATACATGTATGAATCCGTCTGATGCCATTGAGGCAATTGAAAAACCGCTCTCCTCCCTGCCTTACTCACTTTCCCGTCACATCCTGGAACATCTGCGCAAACTCACCAGCCACGAACCCGTGATTGGCATTATGGGGAAAAGCGGGGCCGGTAAATCCTCACTCTGTAATGCACTGTTTCAGGGGGAGGTCACCCCGGTCAGTGATGTTCACGCCGGCACCCGGGAAGTGCAGCGCTTCCGTCTGAGTGGCCATGGTCACAGCATGGTTATCACTGACCTGCCCGGGGTGGGCGAGAGCCGTGACAGGGATGCAGAGTATGAAGCCCTGTACCGTAACATTCTGCCTGAACTTGACCTGGTACTGTGGCTGATTAAAGCCGATGACCGTGCCTTGTCTGTGGATGAGTATTTCTGGCGACACATTCTGCACCGGGGACATCAGCAGGTGCTGTTTGTGGTGACGCAGGCCGATAAAACGGAGCCCTGCCATGAATGGGATATGGCCGGTATTCAGCCTTCTCCCGCACAGGCACAGAACATTCGCGAAAAAACGGAGGCGGTATTCCGTCTGTTCCGGCCCGTACATCCGGTTGTGGCCGTATCGGCTCGCACCGGCTGGGAACTGGATACGCTGGTCAGTGCGCTCATGACAGCGCTTCCCGACCATGCCGCCAGTCCCCTGATGACCCGCCTGCAGGACGAGCTGCGCACGGAATCTGTCCGCGCTCAGGCCCGTGAACAGTTTACCGGTGCGGTGGACCGGATATTTGACACGGCGGAGAGCGTCTGTATTGCCTCTGTTGCCCGCGCGGTATGGAACTGGATTTTCTTCTGAACCCGGTGGTGATGCACCAGACTCTTGTTACAGATTTTTAACTCCATGAAAACACAATGCAAACGCAGCCATACCCGGGTTGTCCCCTTGTGTTGTGTTTTCCAGATTAATAGAATGCATCGATCGTTATAAACGATCGTTTGTGGTAAATGACCTCCTCCGTGGTTGTCATGAAAATGCGTCTCAGGAAGGTTAAATAATGCACGAAAAGAACATCGCCCTGCTTTGTGATGAAGCCGACCGACTTTTGCAACTGAACATTAATCTGCTCCGGCAAATGGTTGATGAACCGGATGTGTTATCTGACAGTAAGAACGAAAACAGACTGCTTTTCGATAAACAGAAAGCACTGAAAAGAATTGAGGAGCTGGAGGGCGAACAAATCAAAACCGCCCGCAGGGAGATGGTGCTGGCTGTTGTCGGCACGATGAAAGCAGGTAAATCAACTACCATCAACGCCATTGTGGGGCAGGAAATTCTGCCTAACCGTAACCGCCCCATGACCTCTGTACCGACGCTCATCCGCCACGTTCCCGGAAAAACTGAGCCGGTCCTCCATCTGGAACATATTCAGCCCGTCCGCAATTTATTAAGCACACTGCAACAAAAACTCGACACCCCGGCAGGACAGCAAGTCGCACAGACCCTGCAGCAAACCGGGGATACCTGCGAACTGCTGGATATTCTGGCAAATGATGGCTGGCTCAAAAATGAATACCACGGGGAGGAGGAAATCTTTACCGGACTGGCATCGTTAAACGATCTGGTTCGCCTTGCTGCGGCAATGGGGAGTGAGTTTCCTTTTGATGAATACGCAGAAGTGCAGAAACTGCCGGTGATCGACGTGGAATTCAGCCATCTGGTGGGGATGGATGCATGCCAGGGAACACTCACACTGCTGGATACCCCCGGCCCTAATGAGGCCGGACAACCGCAGATGGAAGTGATGATGCGGGATCAACTGCAGAAAGCCTCTGCGGTGCTGGCGGTGATGGATTACACCCAGATGAACTCAAAAGCGGATGAAGACGTCCGTAAAGAGCTTAATGCCATTGCTGACGTATCAGCCGGCCGCCTGTTTGTGCTGGTCAATAAATTTGATGAGAAAGACCGCAATGGCGATGGGGCAGATGCCGTACGCCAGAAAGTTCCGGCAATGCTGAACAGTGATGTGCTGCCCGCCTCCCGCGTTTATCCAGGCTCATCACGTCAGGCGTACCTGGCTAACCGTGCGCTTCATGAGTTACGGAAAAACGGAACCCTTCCTGTTGATGAAGCCTGGGTCGATGATTTTGTCAGGGAAGCCTTCGGTCGCATGAAAAAAGAATACGTCTGTAAAGACAGTGAAATGGCAACCGAAGGGGCGACAGACCTGTGGGAAGGTTCACTTATCGATCAACTGATAACGGAAGTCATACAGAGCTCCCATTCCAGAGCGGCGGCACTGGCGGTTGATTCTGCCGCCGCAAAACTGATGCAGAATGCGGAAAATGTCAGCGAATATCTGTCATTACGCCATCAGGGGCTACAGCAAAGCATTCAGTCACTGCAGGCGCATATCTCCAGCCTGCTGGCGGATATCCGGGAAATCGCGGACTGTCAGGAGCAGGTGACCGCAGATGTCAGAATGGCTATGGAGGAGATCGATACTAAAACCCGGGAATTACTGACGGGGGTCTGCACCTCACTGGAAGAGGAGCTGAATGACTATTTCAGAAGCGGTAAACGCAAAGAACAGCAAATGCTGGAGGAAGAAAATTCAGCGCAGCCCCGGGAGAGAAACGCATTCGCTTTCTTTCACGATATTTTCGGAACCGGAAATCAGCATGACAGGATGCGGGACTTTGATCCGGACAGCCCCGAAATAAAATTCAGTGATCGCAGGGAAGCCCTTGAACTGATGACGCAAATCGAATCGACCGTGACCAGCCTGCACCGTGAGGCTGAAGCACAGTTCCGTCCTGAACTGGAAAAAATCGTCAGGGGTATTGAAACAGGTTTTCGTGGTACGGCCCTGTACGCCACAGAAAATATTGCCGGACGCATCAATGCCCGTCTGGAGGATGAAGGTTTCACTGTAAAAATCAGTTTTCCGGCAGTCAGCCAGTTACAGACCCGGCTCGCAGTAAAAACAAATCTGAGCGCGCTTATGGAGGAAAGAACGGAGACCGTCACTCGTCGCTGTCGACAGGATGGTGTCTGGGGTACGCTTTGTCGATGGGCAAACACCAGTGACTGGGGCTGGAAAGAGTACAGTGTGGATGTGAGCCGCAGCGTGATCAATATCAACAAGGTCAGAGAGGAAGTGATGTCACTGACCCGGGCATATTTCGGGGAGCTGCAGGCATCCATTGAGCAGGATATTAACCAGCCCGTCCGCCAGGAAATCGATGCCTTTTTCTGCGCATTCAGGGAGAAAGTTGAACAACTGCGTAACACGCTGATTCAGAGCTCTGAAGATCGTAAACGCGATCAGCAGGCGCAGGAACGGCTTACCGGGCGACTTCAGGCATTAAATGAAAGGGTTCCTGAGCTCATTACTGACAGTAAGGCGCTGAGGGAAGAGCTGGAGACAATGCTGTGACTTCACCATTTATTCAACAAATTGCTGATAACCGGGTATGTCAGGTACTCACCTGTCTTCCTGAAAAATTTGTGGTTGATTTCGCAAACGGAATCGATGTTGCACAGGAGCATATCCGCACGGCCGGAGAGCGCACGTTCTTCCGGCGTTTAAAAGAGGGGATGACCGGCGAAGGCGCTGCACGGCAGAATGCCATCAATGCGTCGCTTGCACAGGGCGTTGAGGCGTCCCTGCGCTGGCTGACGGAGCTGACAACGTCACTTGCCACCACAAACTACGCGATTACCCGGGTAAACGACAGGGTCAGTTCACTGGTCAGTGATACTGCCAGGCTGGCGCATTATTCGGCTGACACGCGGGAGCAGTTACTCACCCTGGCCGATCAGGTTCACCAGAAACTGAATCATCTTGAAGAAAAACTCCACCGTGTTGACCAGGTTCAGCGGGCGCAGTTACATCTTGAGCAGATATTCTCATGGTGGAGCGCCGGGCGATATGCGTCATTTTCCCCTGCCGGACGTTGTTATGTGGCACTTGAAGAGCTTCGCTGGGGCGCGTTTGGTGATGTGATACGCCAGGGCGAAACAGGCCAGGTTAACCAGCTACTGGATATTCTCAGACATAAAGCATTAACGCAGATGGCACAGGAGAGTGGCGGTAGTGCAACCGTGCGTCTGAACACTCTGGACTGGCTTGGTGGTCAGGGCCGGGAGCAGGCAGATAACGAGTGGCATGACGCGATTAACTGGCTGGGGGACTGGTGCAGTGAAGAGCAGCATCCGGTGATCTGGTCAACCACGCAGGCTGCAGAACACTTACCGGTTCGCATGCCTCGCCTCTGCTCTGCAGAACGCCTCTCTGAAAGTATGGTCGATGAAATATTTCAGAAGGGGGCAGCATGAGTACAGAAATGAAAACGGGGCTGGTGCTGTCCGGCGGCGGGGCGGTGGGCGCTTATCAGGCAGGTGTGGTTAAGGCACTGGCAGAGTGTGGCACACAGATCAGCATGGTTTCAGGGGCCAGCATTGGCGCATTCAATGGTGCCATTATCGCGGCCTCTCCCGATCTGTCAGAAGCAGCCGCACGCCTGGAGGCGCTCTGGAAGCATCTGGGGAATAATCAGGTGCTGTCGGTAAACCGATCGGTTTACTTTTCATTGCTGAAAAAAATGGTTCAGGCCATGAACCTCTGCCAGATCCCCGGACGTGCAGGAGCACTGCTTACGACACTTCTTCGCCATATATCGATAATCAACGGCTTCGACAATCCGATGGCTCAGCCGCTGTTGTCAGATGAGCCTCTGACAGCGCTGTTGGATCATTATCTTGATACTGATGCTCTGGCAGACGGGCTACCGCTGTATGTGTCGCTGTACCCCACAGAAGGGGGCATGCAGGATATTATTGACTGCATTCGTGCTGAACTGGGTGCCGGAACCACGAAAAACGCCGTTTTTCAGCATATCCAGAGCCTGCCCCGCGGACAGCAGAAAGAGGCTCTGCTTGCGTCAGCCGCGCTGCCCCTGCTGTTCCGTCCCCGTGAGGTTCAGGGGACAATGTTCGGTGATGGTGGTATGGGAGGATGGCGAAATATGCAGGGAAATACCCCTGTGACGCCTCTGGTCGATGCCGGATGCAATATGGTGATTGTGACGCATCTGAGTGACGGTTCTTTATGGGATCGCCAGGCTTTTCCGGACACCACAATCCTTGAGATCCGTCCCCGGAAAAGGCTGAAATATGCAGGTGATGGTGGCAACAGCGGCGGTCTGCTCAGTTTCACGTTGGCACATACCGACGCCTGGCGTCAGCAGGGCTATGAAGACACGATGCTGACGATGGAGCATATCCGGAAACCGCTGGCAGCACGTCAGGTACTGTCCCGGTCAGAAACGGTGTTGCAGAAAAGTCTGGAGATAACGGAAGAGGCAGATTTGGCACTGAGAAACGCGATGGCCCGGATTAAATAAAGACGCCCCAAAGAAACGCCACCGCCTGTGGTGGTGTTTTTCCTGTCTGGTGTTATTGAAAATATTTTCAGACATATATTACCTGAGAGAAAGTTTTACCCCTCATCTGTCAATTCACTCACTGGAAATTTAATTATGAAATTACCTGTAAAGTTATTAATGAGCCTTATATCTCTGGTAAGCGTTATTGCACGTGCCGGGGAATATAAAAATTACAGCCGGGATGAAATAAAATACTGGCGATATACATCATACAAGGGGTGGAAACTTCCGGAAGGTTTCACTGATGAGAAATTTTCCAGCGCCATTTACAACGGAAGAATATTTACAATGAAACGTTTACATACCCTTATGTTATTTCTGGCGGTTCTGTTCACGGGCTTTAACTTTAACGCAGAAGCGGCTACCGTAAAACAAGCTCTTAGTTGTAACCCAGAAGCCTGGGCTGAACAACCTGGAGCGTGTCCATCAACGTACGAGTTGTACGAAGGTGACGCTACCTACAAAGCCGCTATCGACAAAGCATTAAAACCGGTCGGACTGAGCGGCATGTTCGGTAAAGGCGGCTATATGGATGGCCCTGGTGGAGGTATCACGCCAGTAAACATTAACGGTACAGTCTGGTTCCAGGGCGACGGTTGCAAAGCCAATACCTGCGGCTGGGACTTTATCGTAACACTCTATAACCCAAAAACCCATGAAGTTGTTGGCTACCGTTACTTTGGTTTAGATGACCCGGCCTACCTGGTTTGGTTCGGTGAAATTGGCGTGCATGAATTCGCGTATCTGGTGAAAAACTACGTAGCTGCGGTTAACTAATTTAAGGAGTCTATCATGAAAACTTTTATCAAAACTTTACTCGTTGCTGTAACTATTCTGTTCTCTGTCTTCGCTACTGCGAAACAAGTAAAACTGCCAAATAACATCAAATACGTTAATACTACAGAAGCGTTTTCCTGTACCGAAATTGACGGTATGAATTGCCAGACAAAGAATCAGTTCAACTATAAAGATAACAGCTATGTTTTCGTGCTTGAACGTGGTGGTGCCTGGTGCTACGACTACACTGTCTCGGTAGTTAACCTGAAAACCGGGAAAGCACAAATGATTGAATACGGGGACAATCAACTGTGCTCAGGTAGCAACAAACCGTTCTTCGAAATCAAAAATGGCGTACCGACGGTAGGAGTCATCGACACATCCGGAAAACCTGTCGTTGTAGCCCAGGACAAACTTAAAATCTAAGGAGTAAACCATGCGTTTCTCTGCACATTATTAATATCAAAGGTAAATACAGCCCCAGCCATTGTTACCGGAAAGCCGCTTAATGCGTGGCTCGCCAGTGAAAGGCCTCTCAGACAATAAACCTTATTCATTTCACCCGTCAGGCCGCGTCTTCTCCGGGAGACGCGGCTTTTTTCATTTATTGCACCAGTAAATCTTAACCACCGATAAGGAGCAAAGTATGCGATTAGCAAGTCGTTTTGGTTATGCTGCAAACCAGATACGCCGTGACCGCCCACTGACACATGAAGAACTGATGCACCATGTGCCGGGGATTTTCGGGGAAGAGAAACACACGTCCCGAAGCCAGAACTATACGTACAATCTGCACCAATGGCCTAGTCTGCGGTCAGTCGATGGGAGAAGTCCGGGTGCCACACCGGGGAAACGTGGTGGACAGTGTGATTGAAGGTGCTTACGAGGTGGTGAGGGTTTTTGACCGGATTGAAGAAAAGCGTGACGCCATGCAGTCGCTGGTCCTGCCGCCACCGTCACGCCAGGCGCTGGCACAGGCGGCACTGACTTACCGTTATGGTGACGAACATCAGCCCGTCACCACCGCCGACATTCTGACACCACGACGCCGGGAGGATTACGGTAAGGACCTGTGGAGTGCTTATCAGACCATTCAGGAGAATATGCTGAAAGGCGGAATTTCCGGTCGCAGTGCCAGAGGGAAACGTATCCATACCCGTGCCATTCACAGCATCGACACCGACATTAAGCTCAATCGCGCATTGTGGGTGATGGCTGAAACGCTGCTGGAGAGCATGTGCTGATGCCTTTTCCCTGAAAGCGCAGTTCTGACTCACGTCTGTCCCTTCCCCCGGGGTTTCTTCCATTCATTTACTTTTGATAAGGAATAATCTCATGACAACCGTCTCGCATAATTCCACCACTCCTTCTGTTTCCGTAACCGCTGCATCAGGGAAGGACCAGCCTCAGCTGGTTGCCACCATAGTCCCTGATGAACAGCGCATCAGCTTCTGGCCGCAACATTTTGGCCTCATTCCACAGTGGGTGACCCTGGAGCCCCGTGTTTTCGGCTGGATGGACCGTCTGTGCGAAGACTACTGCGGTGGTATCTGGAATCTGTACACTCTGAACAACGGCGGGGCATTTATGGCACCCGAACCGGATGACGATGATGACGAAATATGGGTACTGTTCAATGCCATGAACGGTAACCGCGCTGAAATGAGCCCGGAAGCCGCCGGCATTGCTGCCTGTCTGATGACGTACAGTCATCACGCCTGTCGTACGGAGTGTTATGCCATGACGGTCCATTATTACCGGCTGCGGGATTACGCCCTGCAGCATCCGGAATGCAGCGCCATTATGCGCATCATCGACTGAATGGAGGCAGGGACAATGCAGCAGCTTTCCTTTCTGCCCGGAGAGATGACGTCCGGCGAGCGCAGCCTCATTCTGCGGGCCCTGAAAACCCTGGACCGCCATCTTCATGAACCTGGCGTGGCCTTCACCTCCACCCGTGCGGCACGGGAATGGCTGATTCTGAACATGGCAGGACTGGAGCGTGAAGAATTCCGGGTGCTGTACCTGAACAACCAGAATCAGTTGATTGCCGGTGAAACCCTCTTCACCGGCACTATCAACCGCACGGAAGTCCATCCCCGGGAAGTGATTAAACGCGCCCTGTACCACAATGCCGCTGCCGTGGTGCTGGCGCACAATCACCCGTCCGGTGAAGTCACACCCAGTAAGGCAGACCGGCTTATCACCGAACGTCTGGTACAGGCACTGGGCCTGGTGGACATCCGGGTGCCGGACCATCTGATAGTCGGTGGCAGCCAGGTTTTCTCCTTTGCGGAACACGGTCTGCTTTAACCCGTCACCGTCACAACCACATCACACCTGTTTTCACTTTTATCTTCTGTCTTCAGTGGTATCACACTATGAAAATCATCACCCGTGGTGAAGCCATGCGTATTCACCGTCAGCATCCGGCATCCCGTCTTTTTCCGTTCTGTACCGGCAAATACCGCTGGCACGGCAGTGCTGAGACGTATACCGGTCGTGAAGTGCAGGATATTCCCGGTGTGCTGGCCGTGTTTGCTGAACGCCGTAAGGACAGTTTTGGCCCGTATGTCCGGCTGATGAGCGTCACCCTGAACTGATGTTCCGTCACCCGGAAAACGAGTACGACCAGATGGACTCAGACGCCGCTGTGGATGAGGCCATTCTCGTCAATGCATACATCTTCACCGAAACCGGTCAGCGCGCCGGCTGACCTGTCATCGTTAAACCATTCTTAACCACTTTTCAGAGAGGATTTTATCGTGTCAGACACACTCCCCGGGATAACGCATCCCGACGACAATCACGACCGCCCCTGGTGGGGGCTTCCCTGCACAGTGAGGCCCTGTTTTGGCGCCCGTCTGGTGCAGGAGGGTAACCGCCTGCATTACCTTGCCGACCGCGCCGGTATCAGAGGCCGCTTCAGCGACGCAGATGCATACCATCTGGACCAGGCCTTTCCGCTGCTGATGAAACAACTGGAACTCATGCTCACCAGCGGTGAACTGAATCCCCGACATCAGCATACCGTCACGCTGTATGCCAGAGGGCTGACCTGCGAAGCAGACACCCTCGGCAGTTGTGGTTACGTTTATCTGGCTGTTT
The DNA here is from genome assembly GCF_000407765.1 of Escherichia sp. KTE114. Taxonomy (NCBI): domain Bacteria; kingdom Pseudomonadati; phylum Pseudomonadota; class Gammaproteobacteria; order Enterobacterales; family Enterobacteriaceae; genus Escherichia; species Escherichia sp. KTE114. The sequence continues at coordinate 350,909 of NZ_KE136626.1, forward strand.
ATCCAACATCCGAAACGAAAAAGTAACCCTCCAGAATAACCTTCTGTTCCGGCCTGGTGTTTTCACCACACCACTTTCCCATTTCTCATCTCTGCATATCAGGAAAACCTTCAGTATGAAAACATTACCCGATACACACGTACGGGAGGCATCGCGCTGCCCATCTCCCGTCACCATCTGGCAGACACTGCTCACCCGACTGCTGGACCAGCACTACGACCTCACGCTGAATGACACACCGTTCGCTGATGAACGTGTGATTGAGCAGCATATTGAGGCAGGCATTTCACTGTGTGACGCGGTGAACTTTCTCGTTGAAAAATACGCGCTGGTACGTACCGACCAGCCGGGATTCAGCGCCTGTACCCACTCTCAGTTAATAAACAGCATCGATATCCTCCGGGCTCGCCGGGCAACAGGCCTGATGACCCGCGACAATTACAGAACGGTAAATAACATTACCCTGGGGAAGCATCCGGAGGCGAAACGATGAAACTGGCCCTGACGCTGGAAGCCGACAGCGTTAACGTGCAGGCGCTGAACATGGGGCGCATTGTCGTTGACGTCGATGGTGTTAATCTCGCTGAACTGATTAACAAGGTTGCTGATAATGGTTATTCACTCCGTGTGGTGGATGAATCCGACCAACAGTCAACCTGCACACCACCACCGTTTTGCAACCCTTGCCGGCATACGCTGCAGTACCGCACATATCACAGAAACAGACAACGCATGGCTGTATTCGCTGTCACACCAGACCAGTGATTTCGGTGAATCAGAATGGATTCATTTCACAGGTAGCGGCTATCTGTTACGTACCGATGCGTGGTCATACCCGGTTCTGCGGCTTAAACGCCAGGGGCTGTCAAAAACGTTCCGCCGTCTGGTTGTCACACTTATCCGGCGTTATGGCGTCAGTCTCATTCATCTGGATGCCAGCGCTGAATGCCTGCCGGGTTTACCTACTTTCAACTGGTAACCAGAAACAACATGAAATCATTAACCACTGAAACAGCGCTGGATATCCTCATTGCGTGGCTGCAGGACAATATCGACTGCGAATCGGGAATTATCTTTGACAACGATGAGGATAAAACGGATTCGGCAGCACTGTTGCCCTGTATCGAACAGGCCCGGGAGGATGTCCGTACTCTTCGTCATCTGCAGCTTCTGCACCAGAACCGGTAAATATCACTCACCATACTTCATTCCACTGACGTCAGCCTGAACAGGGCTGGCGTTTTCGTTTATAAACCAAAAGGGAAACCGATAATGTCAGACATCACAATCTCCCGTCCGGAAGTGGTCACCGGGCATACGGACGTTATCTGCTCAACCAGTATCCGCCACATTCTGGCTGTACGAAAGAGTACACTGCTGCAAATCGACACACTTATCCGGCAACTGGCTGAAATATCAGCAATGACAGAAAGTATTGGCGGTAAAGCCGCCCCGGACTGGGCCATGAAACAGGATTTTCGCTGCGGCTGCTGGCTGATGGAGAAACCGGAAACCGCAATGAAAGCCATCACACGCAATCTCGATCGCGAAATCTGGCGTGACCTGATGCAACGTTCAGGGATGCTTTCCTTAATGGATGCACAGGCCCGTGATACATGGTACCGATCACTGGAGTACGATAATTTTCCGGAAATCAGTGAAGCGAACATTCTGAGCACATTTGAACAACTACACCAGAACAAGGATGAGGTGTTTGAGCGAGGGGTGATCAACGTCTTCAGGGGACTGAGCTGGAATTACAAAACCAATTGCCCCTGCAAATTTGGCAGTAAAATTATCGTCAACAACCTGGTGAGGTGGGACCGGTGGGGGTTTCATCTTATCACCGGGCAACAGACTGACCGACTCGTCGACCTGGAAAGAATGCTACATCTGTTCAGCGGCAAACCGATCCCCGACAACCGGGAAAACATCACTATTCGTCTGGATGGTCACATCCAGTCCGTTCAGGGTAAAGAGCGCTATGAAGACGAGATGTTCATCATTAAATACTTTAAGAAGGGATCTGCACACATCACTTTCAAAAGGCTGGAACTGATTGACAGAATTAACGATATAATAGCCAGGTACTTTCCTTCTGTGCTCTCAGCCTGATCCCGAGTGTGATTCCCTTTCGATATCAAAAGGGACTGCGGGTATAATTGAGGGTACATTTTTAATCAAACCAAATAAATTATATTAATATCAATATGATAAAAGAAATTTTCGATTCCGAGTCCGGCACCACTATTCAAAGCCGGTTGGTCAGATTTGCAAGATGCAATCCTGACGGACACGAAGGCTAGCCAGTAAAAACACGATGTAACGTTGTTACCGTAGTTGAAAGAAAATCTCTTGAAGAACAGACTTGTTGACGCAAGTCTGTTTTTTTTCGTCCGTAATATTTACAGTTCTTCGTTGCGAATATCAAATTGTGTCAACGCCATATTCATCAGGCCACTACATCAACTCTGTTTCCAGTATATCCCGCAGACTATCAACACTTTCATCAATGGATTCCAGTGTTGATGTGATGCTGACATGGCTCAGCAATTTCCTGGACACAATGACATTAATCATACCCAACAGCGCCCGGAAACCACCGTCTCAAACAGATGATTGCCGACCAGAACCTGAAGAACCGAGCCTGAAAGACGTTATCTAAACAAACTTTAAAACCAGCCTTTAAGCGTGAGCTGCTCACTCATCTGATAACGTCGTTCAGACTCAGTATTCGTCAGGCCTGCTGGAGTCTGAACCTGAGCAGAACGGTTTATCATTATCGTCCGGATACCACGCGTGACGAACCCGTTATTGTCGTCTTGCAGGCGATGGAAGAGCGATATCCACGATACGGTTTTCCGACACTTTTCTGCGGCGAGAGGGATATTCGTGGAATCACAATGGCTGAAAGGACAGAGAAACATGTAGTAAAACTGGAGTTTATTCAGTTGGATAAGCCGATACAGAACGCTTTCATTGAGCGTTATAAACGGACATACCGTCCGATTTTTATCTGTTCAGAACACGAAATGAAGTGCGGAAAATCACGGAAAAATGGTTGTCAGAATATAACGGTAAACGCCCGCATGAATCACTGAACAATATGATGCAGGAGGAATCTCGACAACACCATTATTTGGCCGGGAGTTCAAAAATGCCTGGAACTAAAAAGGGTCTATTTACAGTTGTGTCTGGCTCTTATTTTATTTCACATTACCCACTAAAGATAACTTATGGCTTCAGACAGCGGACATGCCGGACAACAATATCATTGATAATTTGAGTCATGAAACGGCCATCTTATTAGCTCCAGATATTACTCATCAGGCATGAACTAAATCCCCTAACGTCACCATCAACATCATCGGATCCACCGGCGACGGCTCAAACCCCACCCGCAAGTAAAATTCCCGGGCTTCATCTGACAGAGCGTGAACCAGCATCCCACGAATGCCGATGGTCTCCGCCACCTGGATTACCCGTAGTCCTGCATCCCGCATCAGCGCCCGACCTACGCCCTGCCCATGTAGAGACTGATCCACCGCCAGACGGCCCAACACTACAACAGGGATCGGATCAGGCATATTGCGGCGAAAGCGACCGGGAGCTGTATTTGTCGTCACAGCGCTGGACGCCAGCGAGTAATATGCCAGTACCTTAGAATTGTTGTCACAGCAAACAAAGGTACGCGATGCACCAGTAACCTGATTTTTCATCGCCCGCTGTTTCAGCCAGTTATCCATAGAATCCACGCCGCAGCAAAATGAAGTCAACACATGCACGGCATGGAGAGGCTCAGGGGCGGAGATCATTTATTCTGTTCCCACGGCGCAGGTGTTTGCATGGTTTTACGCAGTGCTGCATTAGGCGCTGGTGCTTGATCCAAACGAGCCAGAAATTCCTGATAAGCCTGCGGATCAGCCATAATGATGCGCTGTTCGATCAACGCTTCCTCGGCGGCAGCGCGGGCGGCCTCCAGCACAAAGTCAGTGCGGTTTTTTCCTCTGGCTTTCGCCGCCCGATCGATAAGATCGCGCTCGGCGGGTCTGATGCGCAGATTCAGGGTTTCGCGTTTCATCGCCATACTGTTTGCGGCTGGCATGGTGTTGTCCTCTTGTGCTTCTGTGGATATTAAGTATACAACACGTGTAACGCAGATGTCATTACGATATATTTAAAAGGAATCGAACTAAATTATCGAACCGACTGCACTTTAAAACGTGCGAGCTCATTATTCTGGTTTAAAAGCAAAAATACGGGTCACTCTCTGGCACTCTCCCTGATTGTGCAGCAATCTCCGCAGCAGACATTTCGATAACGAGCTGAGTCATTCATAATCATTCACACCTTTTAGCTTCGAAGCATTCTGTTTAATGTCGGCATACCTGGCGATAAGTTGTTTCAGGCGCATCTCTGCCTGAGCCCCTGCGGCAGGAGGGAGTGGCTGCCCTACCGGCGATTGCGCCAGTATCCGCAGTTGTTCTTCAGCCGGTATGGATTGGTTAAATAGCTGCATAGCGGAATACACCACTGATTTCAGTTCACTGACCGTCATATATTTCCCCTTATGCTCATCCAGTCCGTTCAGTCGTTCACTCAGTTTCTGTAGCGTCATCATTCCCTGATGCCAGCCATTCAGGTTTCCTGTCGGCAATGCGGCAACATTAAGTTGTTGCTGCCACTGTTGCATCAGAGGTTTTGCCCGCTCCGGCCAAATCGCCCGGGCTTGTTCGACAAGCTGCCGTTCTCGGGTAATGAGCCAGTCCGGTGGTAGCTTGTCCAGAAGTGCAAGCTGCTGCTGTGTTTGCGTTATTAACGTTTGTGGCAAGGAAGATTGCTGCCGCAATATATCCAGTTGTTCAGGCGTGAGTATTGCGGGTAATGGAGTTAAAGAGGCAGTAAGCTGGGCTTGTAATGGATCCGACCGGTGAAAATATTGCCAGCCCCATACCATTGCTGCACTTATCATCAGCATGGAACACATCCCAGCAACAAAAGATTTCCACCTTTTTACTGGCGCGGGTATTGACGGAAGTACCTCTACGTTCGGTTGTGTAACATACACCCACTTCACCGTACCGCCTGGCCTTCGGGGATCTTCAAACAGACTTTCAGCATGGGAACCTATTGATATATCAGATCTATTTATTACTGTGGCAGGCGACACGATACCAGACTGAATTGTCGTCCCTGTGCTGGTTGTACCGTCGCTGCTTTCCAGGCTGACAGCGTTGTTGTGTATCAGGGCACGCAAAGTATCCAGTTGGCTGAGATGCCTAAGCTCCAGACGCTGTAATACTTCCCCCAGACGGGTAAGCAGTTGTTCTGCCCGATACAACTGACCAAGGTCGCTGTATATCAGCGGCAGCGAGCGTATACGTTGCTGCAAACGCTGACTCAGATTACTCAGGATCTCCATTCGAACGTGAACAGGCTGCGGCCAGAGCACGCCCCACTCATGACTTATCAGAGCCTCCAGTATTGCCAGACCTTCATTGAGACCGAATAATCCAGCCAGTTGCGTACGAGCCAGCGTATACCAGGCTGCCGTCTGCAGCTCTACACCATTTTGATCAAACAGTGAGAGACAAAGTTTCTCGACATAATGCCAGTTCACATCCGGACGCGCCGGATGTGTAAGCTTATTCAGTTCATCGCGCAGGGCGGCATAATCCGGTAACGTGCGCGGGTCACCGCCGGTTTTGATTTTACGTGGGGTAATGTCATTCATGACCAGTTGTCCATCTGACGTGCTTGCGGTTATAGAAGACTATCGTTTCTGCGGCATATTCAGAGCGTTGCCGAATTAAGGAAGAAACATTACATACGAGTTGTCGTGTCGAGATACTGTTGTTGCTTCAAATGCCTCAACAGAACCCGACCTTCGGGTACAAATTCGGTGCTATAACGCACCAGGCCAATACCTTTAAGTTCAGCATCAATGGCATAGCGCAGCTCACCGGGAACCTCTTGTTCCAGCAAAACAACGGTTATTTTTTGCAGGCGTGGCTCATATTTGAGCAGTACAGCAGATAATGCCCCCATAAGTTCATGCGCCATACCCGGCATCCCCTGAAGGATTTTGGTCATATCCGGCAGACCGTAGTCAGGTAAATGCGCCAGCGTACCGGCACGACAGTTAAGAATGCGCTGCATATTGTCCAGCACTGAGAGGATCGTCTGGTTCTGCTCGCTAACCTGATGCAGATCCAGCCCTCCGGTAAAATTCCCAAACAGGATCTCATACAATGACGGATGGGGAGTGTCATTCATCTTTCAGCGCCTTCAGAGTCAGTCGGTTGCTTCCTGCTTCAATGATTCGGGCTTTATCCGGGTCAAGATCGTCACGGCTTAACACCACCCGCCAGGTGTTACTCACCTGATCCGGCGACATAAACATGCCCGCCACCGCCACATACTGCGCACTTTCCTCCATCGGCATATCAACCATCACTGCCCCACCCGGCTTCAGGCGGATATCTTTCTCCGCCACCAGGTCAGCCTTAACAGCCTGACTGTCAGACTTAAACAGCGAAGGATAATCCGTGCTATCGAAGGTTTTGCGATCCTTGAGCTGATAAATGCGCACCACTATAGACAGCGCCACTTCACTGGCATTGAGGTTCAGCGCCTCGCGTGCCCGAATATCCAGATGCAGGGTTTTCACCTGTTTATAAAAAATCGCTTTTGTCACGGCGACAGTGCCGTCCGTAATGCTCTGGGTCAGGCCACACCCAGCCAGCATCAGTGTGATGCCCGTAGTCAGCGTAACCAGGGGAAATTTACCAGCGATAATCGCCATCTTCATCGGTCTCCCTGCGGTGAATATTTTCCTGTACCCGCTCATAGCGGCCAAGATTGATGGTTATTGTTTTGCTGTATGTAGCTGTGTCCGCCACACTCAGTGGACGCATTACGGCTGTACGCCCTAATTGCACTGCACCGACTGTAGGATTGCTGTTCATTGTGGCATCCGGTAGCAGGCTACGGTCGACACACAACTGCAGGCGGACATCAAGGCGTGAGCCAAGATAGACATGCAACAGAGCCATTAAATCTGTATGAAGCTCACTACCGGGTAACCAGCCCTGCACTTCAGCCGGGTCCGTCGTGGTAAGGCGCATCAACACCCGGCTGTTAACGTCAGTGGCATAGTTGCCCATCACTGGGCGATTTATCAGAGTGGAGGGATTACTCACGCTCATGGTCAGCGTTTTTTTCAGTGGCACCCGGTGTTTGTCGTGATGCCAGATTTTCGCCTGTGTATTGGGTGCCAACAAACGCACCAGAGAGGCCATACCTTCCGCAGTACGCCCCGGCAGCAACATGACTGGCAGTAGCGCCAGAAAGCGTGAGGCGGGAGCGGCGATACTGTCGGTGCAGCCGTCAATCCCAAGCCCAGCCAACCCCAGCAGATACTGCGAGATTTTGTCCTTACCACCTTCTTCAAACGTGGCCGGGTACGAGTATTTACGCCAGATGCGGTAGTATTGGGCAATCAGCCGATGGTTGAAGATATCGAGGAAATCGCTGGTGGCTTCGTACCCTTCGCGGCGCTGGGTGATGTCATCGATATAGTGCGTCGGCAATGGAGATTCCACGCCGTAGAGCCCCATAAATGTAATGCGTACCGTTGGGGGTAAGTGCGGATACTCAGGTAATTCCACGCCTTTGATTTCAGAGGCCGGAAACCCCATCCCCGGATGCGGGCGAAAGCGCACCGGTTCATGCCGTACCTGCCAGGTACTACCGGTGACCGGTTGATCCGGTTGGCTTTGCTCCAGCAACTGGCAGAAGCGGTAAAAATTCATATACGGCAGCCGGTCACCCCACTGTGCGATTAACCGGGCAGGCGCGGGCTGTGGTTCTCTTTCCACCGGATGCATTTTCCTTCTGGCTGGATAATGAGGGTAAGCTGGTTAAATTGGTTCATATCGGCATAGAGCGCAAAGAAACGGTTAAGCATCTCACCAAACAAATGAATATCGCCCTCGCCCGTAAACCCGTTGTTGTCGAGCGTCACTTCAATATCCAGCCCTCGTAACAGGAAGCCCTGTTCGAACCGCTGCAGACGATGATGAGCCACATGCTGAATCGCCTCCAGACGCCGGATGTTCAGTTCATCGTCTTGCCAGTTGTACAGCGCAAGCGTTCCACGCAGCACTTCTGCGGTACTCATCATGTTGAGGAACCCGGCTCCCAGGTGGCTCAGTACTCGCCAGTGGAAACGGTCTTCAGCAGGCGGGTAAACCGGCAGCGTTGGCTTGCAAAGGTTGCGCACTGAAAGCTGCGTATCCACGACCTGCTCACAGCGGTCAAGCAGTGTACTCTGCAGCGCCCGGCGCGGCAGTTGACCGTTCGTGCCGGTGATTTGCAGCGACACAACTTCACGCTCGACAAGTCGATCATCTTCCCACTGATGCCCCCCAAGAATTAACCAGGTGTCATACAGTCCGGTCACGCTGCGCTTAACGCGCGTATGGTAATAGCGCGGAGGCGCATGGCGACGCATCATCCCCCCTTTGTGGCGGAAGCTGCTGAACGGAACATACTCTGCGTCATTGGTTCGGTTTGAACCGGTAACCGAATCCACAGCATAAATCTCGGTATGCCCGTCCTGCAGCCGTTTAGGACGCAGCAGATATTCACTTTCAAGTCCGGTGATGATGAGCGGATCAGCCTCCAGGGTGAACAGGTTAATCACCGGTACGCAGTGAAGGCGAATGGCATCATCGGTGACTGGCAGATCAGGCGGCCACGGTGTACTGAGCACCACTTCAATGTCGAAATACTCCGCCCCGGCAGGAGGTGTGATCCCCTCCAGGCCGTTGAGATGGACGAACATAAACTTGTCCCGGAAGGTAAAGTATTCCAGTAGCAACTGATAGCCGCTGAAAGCACTATCGCCTTTCGGCCACAGGAGGTCTTCTTCGGCAAACCCGCCCGGCGAGAAATACCCGTCAAGACGGATGCGATCAGTCTGACCGGGCAGGCGCATATACAACGCCGCCTGGCGTTTCGTTAGCATCAGATGCAACTGGCTACTGACTGGAGCATCAGCCCCAAGATACAGGCTCAGGCAACTAAGATCAGCATTCGACCAGTCCGCCTGACTGCTACAGGCAAAGCGTATCCGTAGCAGCGAGCGACCGTCAGATTCGGTGGTCATAGTGATGCCCGAAACACTGAGGGGATTGAGCATCACATCCTGCGTGGTACGGTAACGACAAACGGTGTTCCTCGGTCCTATTGGTCGGGAATACACTTCAAGCCCTGCAGGCACCACTTCCGCCATTTTCATGGCGTGTAGCGCCGGGGTAAGTGCCACTACTGAAAGTGAAGGAATAGTGCGCAGATAGTGTGGCCAGAGCATACTGACCAGCCCTTCGGTAAGCTCCGGCAGGTCGTCGTCAATTTTTTCACGCAGCCGCCCCATCGAAAAGGCAAAGCCTTCAAACAGGCGTTCGACATACGGGTCTGGTGTACCGGCTTTATCCATGTCCAACATCGCGGCACGATCTGGATGGGTTTGGGCGAACTCTTTCGCCGCCTCACGAAGGTAGCGCATTTCCGCATCGAAATAGCGTAGTGTTAGATCTTTCATAAAAGAATTACTCAAAATATAGAAAAGAATGTTCTTTTCCCTAAAAGGGAAAGCTATTTCCCTACGTCGAGGGGAGTGAGATAAATGGGGTTTACCTTCTCATTTGAAATTTCAAATCCGGCAGATATTTTTCTGAAAACAATTCCACACCCATTACCTTGAAGTCAGATAAAAATATATATTTCCGCCGACTACCTGGCATATTCATGGGATAAATAGCGATATCTGACAATCGATAACCTTCAGTATTGAGAGCACAAAAACAGACAATTCCATCAGATGAACTAACTTAACCTCCTCTTCTGACATGATTCCATCTCCAGAACCCGGACACCCCGTAAGGATGAATAAACAGATATCAATAAAAGATGTATAAGCCAGAAATTTTTATTCGCCCTGTAAATTAAAGGGAAGACAACTGCCGCAATGAACTCATATTTTGTTATATGGGGTGATTGACATAAATATTGCACTGGCCAGTGAAATTTTCACCCAAAATTAACATCCCTAATGTTTCTTATTTTTTATGAGCCATTCCTGTTCATCCTCCTGATAAATAAATTTTTATCCAGTTAATAACATTCTCTAACCACACAACACTGCGGCCCGCGCCGGATCGAGCTGAATCAGCCCGCCGAGCAATTTTTCCATGGCTGGCCCGAGCCGAACCTTGTCCGCCTCACTGCGACCGGCTTTAAGCCGCAGGAGTTTCAGATGGCGCGCCTGAACTTCAAACAACAATTCAGGCTCCCAGTCGCTAAGAACCACTTCTCTGGCACGCTCACCCAGCTCGGCAAACAGGTGCGCCGCCAGATCATTTTTACCGTACTGTTCAGCAATGCGCCCCATCAGCAGGCGCAACAGCCACTTCTGGCGAACTGTCGTTATGCCGGGCTGAGTCTGTAGCCATCCCAATGCAGCATCCGGGCCTTCATTATCAGCCAGTGCCACAGCTTCAGGCTCCAACGCAAGAATGTCATCGTTACTGGCTATTAGCGGGGCAGATGATGTGTCATTGCTCCATCCGCTCGTCGTATCCAGCACACTCTGTTGGAGCCAGTTCAGCGTTACTTCATCGGCAAACGGCGTTCCGTCACTGAACGCCAGCGTCTCCAGCCCGGATAGCCGCTTCAGCAGCCCTTTCAGGTCAGCGGCGATGATGGCAGCCAGAGTGTCTTTACCGGACTTCGTCAGTGCCTGATGGATATACCACTGCAGATCCAGCCATAAATGATTGGCACCTCGGGAAAAAGTGCTGTCTGCCGTTTCCAGCATTTCCGCCCAGTTTTGTTGCAGGTAAAGGCGCTTGAGCAGTGCTCGCTGGTCAGCCCTGGGAGGCTCGATACGTGTGCGTCCCTGCGCATCCGGAGCCGGAATGGCCCGCAGGGTGTCGTGACGCAGACTTTTCATCAGATGGTGCGCTGACAACCAACCGTCAGGCTGTTCTCGCAGGTATTCACTGAGTGTGCGTGCCTGCGCCAGCAAATCCTGACCAGAAGTGATCCGCCCGATAGCCGGAGCATCGCTGTGGCTCGCCGTGGACGGTATCTCAGTGGCGCTGGCGTTCTGTGGTACAACCGCATCCACACCACCCGCTTTCTGCAGGCGGTTTTCCAGTGCGCCGTACAGCGCATTCAGTTCAGGACGGGTTTCATCCGATTCGTTTTCGGTTAGCTGAGCTATCAGAAGCAGCGCGCCGGTGGTACGCAACGCATCTTCCCTGACCACTTCCGGATACAGTGAAAGGGAATCAGTCATACGTGAACCAGCCAGCCACTCCAGTGCTGCCTTACGGCTGCGGTCACGCTGCGGATGCAGCTGCGTGCCGAAGCGGTCTATCAGACCGGCCAGCAGCTCAAGACCTTCTGCCAGCCCCTGCTCGCCTTCACGATGCAGCCTGGCCCAGCAGTAATACGTCGCCACACGGATATCTTTGGCGGTGGTGGTGAGCAACTTCTCCGCCAGTCGGCAAATGAGTTCGGTATCTGCCCCGGAGAGTTTATTGACCTCCTCGCGCATTTGCTGGAAGTCATCGTCATACCCCGGGTCTTCCCCTACAGATGATGTCCCTGATAACGGCAGCAACCAGTTGTTCCACTGCGCCACGCGCTCACCGGTAGCGCCAAGCAGTATCGCCTGCTCTGTCTGGCAAGCTCTAAGTAAAGTATCCAGCGTACTCATCAGTAAACCGCCTCTGCATTACTGGTCGCGCTGGCAAGCTGGTTTGACGCTGCCACTCTGACCGTGTTGAAGATGGTTCCCGGCAGGCGGAAGTTACGCAGTTTCAACAGTGCCAGCGGCCCCTCTCCCACCTCGGAACGCAAGGTATAATTGAGCAGGCGTCCATCCTGAGCTTTCCAGCTCAGTGTGTAGCTACTGCCGACGCCGGGATAAGCACTGATCTCAGCCTTATCAAGCAGGCGTATCCAGCCCCACGTTCCGGGAATATCCGCATACTGACGGGTGCCAGCCTGGGTACTTATCCAGCTCAGGCTCACGCCAGGCGCTTCTGTGTCCGCAGGCCAGGTGAAGCTCCTCCACGCCGGCATCTGATTCACATAGGTCAGTTTTTGGCTGTCGATAATCATGTCGGTTTGCATCACGCCATCAGAAGTGCCTGGGCGCAGTTCGAACTTCATCCCGGCATTACCTTCGGTAAAGGCGACATCCGAGATATAGCTCAATGTGTTGATAGCGTTGAGAAACGCCGGGTTAAAGGTCAGCCCTTGCGAATTGATACTGTCCGGCACCCAGTTATTCCCATTCTTGTGCAGTACGCCTTTCAGGCGTGTCTGCAAAAACTGCGAAATACGACCGGAATCGACATTGAGGTATTTGGCAAGCAGCGGCAAAGATACATCGCTGCTGGCGTTGTTGAACGGATAACGCCCGCCAAAGGCGGAGTTCCACTCGGCAACCACCGCTTGCTGCCACTGGGCATTAAGACTGTCCGCCGCAGGGGTCAGAACCAACTGCCAGGCCTGCTCCATCGGATTTACAAACACTGCGCGCCCAAAGCCACTCCACTCCTGACCAAGCCCGGCGGCAATCAGGCTACCGTAGTCACGAGTATCGGTTAGATCTACAGCTTTGCCCTGGAATACCGTCTGAGCAATCGTTTGGGTCATCGCCTGGGGATCGGCGGCATTGGTCACCTGTTGCAGGCGCAGGCGCACCTGAGTCACACGAGTCAGGTACGACTGCAGACTCTGCTCCTGTGCCCCCGTGCGGCTCTTGTCCATCAACTCCAGCACCGGGCCGAAAGTTGCATCCAGCGGTCCATGTACACCTACGCTCTGGTCAATAGCATCCTTGTTGGCATCGCCCAGCAGATTTTTGGCTGATTTCACCAATGAATCTGAAATTGCTTCACCGGTCTGCCCGGTGCGCCCCTGCACGTTCAGGGTGTTCATCAACGCCACCAGAGGTGACTGACGCACGTCAGCCATCAGGGTCAACTGGTCAATGGAGTCCGACAGCGTAGCGGCCTGGTTCCAGCTCAGGCTATTAAGGAACTCCAACCAGGCTCCGCCAAAGTCTGCGAAATAGCGATCCGTCAGGCGATTTTTCAGCGCCTCAGGGGAGGTCTCGTCCGATTTATTCGCCTGACGCTTACTGTCCGTGAGTACCCAATCGAGCTCGTCCCGCCGCGACTTCACTACTTTCTCGATGGCAGGCTGCACCGCCTGCTCCCATGCCTGACGGGTGAACATCCCCGGCACAATTTCGGTAGTACTGAACAGGCGGGCAGCATCGGTATCACCGGTCATATCCTCCAGGCGCATATCGACATACAAGTGCGCCACCTGCGAAAGCATCTTCTGATAGAGGCTCGACTCACTGTTACGTACCCCCATCAACCGAACCAACAGCGAGCGAGCCTGGCTGACCATGCTTTCATCAGCATGGATCTTCCACTCAGGATGCGTGATCAACTGCGCAGCATAGAACGACAACAATGATGGAGCCATTCCTTGCCAGACACCGTCTTTCACACCGTGACGTTTCGGCCAGTTGTTCAGCAAAGCAGATCTGAACCAGGCGGCGTCCATATGCTCAGGACGCGCCAGCATCAGGTAGAGTTTGAGCTGTTCCCAGGTGCTTTTTGCCCTTTGCTCCCTCAGCGGGCTACCTGGCGACAGCGCATTAAAGGCACTGACCTGCTTTTGTAGGTGATCTGCAGCCGCATCCCGCAGCAGCGGCAGTGCACTTTCCTGATAACGAGGCCAGAGTGTCGTCAGCAACGCATTGTTCTGACTTAATCCCGCCTTTTCATACCAGGGCACACCATGCTCAGAGCGATACTGTAGACGAGCCAACGTTTTTTGCAGCTCAAACAGTGCGTACAAGCGTTGCTCCAGTGGCTGGTTTTGTCGGGAAGCCATCGCTGCCTGGGTATTTGCAGTATTAATCTGACCACGATTAGTCCTCCAGGAGACGCCCATCCAGCCCCCCCACCCCACCATCACCAGGGCAATAACAGACGCTATAACCTTCTGCCATGGAATGCCCGGCCTGACGGGACGCAGTGCGGCAGGAAGCATCCGAACAGATTCAGGCAGAGCATCCCAGCATTTGTCCATTCCCCATTGATGCGGCACGGCACGTTCACCGCTGGCAGAGGGTTGACTGAACACCAGCCCAGCCAGAGGCAGCGGACGGTATGGATTAAGCATCGCCGACAGCGGTGCGGTCACGCTCTCCGGTTTACGGATAAGCTGGTCGGCAAGCCTCAGCAAAAAGTTATGTTTCACCTCACCGCAGGTCTGTTGTAGCCCCTGTAAAGTCAGTTCCGGCGTCAGGATAGCCAATTGTTTAGCTAACCCTTCGGTACAACACCCGGCGGGCAGTTGGCAGCCAGCAGCCTGCACAACACGTCCTTCAGGCTTACCCGCTCGCGGATGCAATGACCAGATATACAGGGGAATCTTCCAGCCCAGCGCCTCCATGCGGCTGCTTATGGCATGAGAAAGGGAATCCATTGTGCTTTCAGAAGGCACGGGCAACGGCTGTTCCAGACCAGGAACAGACAGCTGGTCGAAAGCCGAGGTGACCCACACCAGACCATCCACCGGGCGGCGGCGCAGTTTGCGTAGTGCAGTCAACCAGATATTGTCGGCTGGCGTATTGAGATCACCGCCCCACAAAAGCAGAGTGCCACGATCTTCTTGCCAGAATTGAGCGGTCAGTTTAGGGGTCAGCAGCTCAACATCTGAGCGTGTACCGGTTATCAACAGGATGCGGGTTTTACGTCCCCAGCGACGACCGTAGAGATTACGCATGGCGAGACGGATGGTGTCGACAGTGACGTTGTGGGGTGCTGTTTGAACAAGTCGAGACTCGCCTTTTGGCAACTTATTGCTACACATTGCCCGGATGCGAGCCCAGCTCTGGTAAACAAGCAGCCCAGCAGTTTTACCATGGAGGACAAACATCAGGATAATTATCGCGCCAGCTAAGGCCAGACATTTCATTCCTGTGTTATACAACCCCACATCATCCCCAAAATGCCAGATGAGCCAGGCGATTCCAGCCCCCCAGAACACGGTTGCGCCCAATTTCCCCCAGTTCCCACGCCAAAATGAACTATTCATTTCATCTGGTTCCCTGTTGTCACTGTATTAATAAAACTTTGCTCTCCCTCAGAGGAAAGCATCAGGCTATCAACATGCTGCATATTTACGATATCACTGACCACAGCAGCCATAACCCACGGCGAAAATGGTCCGCAGATTCCGGCATACTTTTCCAGCCAGTGTGTCTGCTCGACTTTCCAGATATCGCCATATGCTTTTGCGCAGTCCAGTAAAGTGGCAAACAACCCCCCCCATACAGCCTTATCACCCACGATACTTTTGGTAGCACAGGCCTGAGTCTGCGTAGAAAAAAAGATATCCAGCTCATTTTTTGCTTTCACAATGTCCAGCGACATGGGGCGCAGAAGGCAAGCACCATGATGAAGCTGGTATTTGGTCGCAACATCGTCGGAGGTCAGCAGCAACGAGGCCAGAACATCGCTGTACTTATCCTGTCCCTCAGCCTGCTGAACCAGAATCAGGTCAATATCAGCCGTCGGAGACTGCAGGCGCTCAACCAGCCAAAGAAAAGACTTTGAATGCAGGATGTGCAGTACAGAAGTGGGGCGAGGGGGAACAATATATTGCTGCCATGCACTCGCAAACGCAGCCCTCAGGGCATCCTCGTCTTCTGATGAGTCTGTCAGGAGAGTCACGCTAAATGGCAAATCAATCGGAACCCGCACCAGCGCATGGTTTACGCCTGTGAGAAAGACAGAAAATAGATCGCTCCCCTCAGGCAGAGACAGACGGCGCGCCTGAAAGGTGTGCAGCTCCAGCTCAGCAGGAGCTTGCATGAAAAGGCGTGACGTGAGTGCATCAGGAAATATAACGGTGCTGTGTAACACAGCAATATTTCTTCCGGCCCATGCAGTCCACTGCTGTTGAGCATATTCAGCTTCATCCCTTTCAAACTGGTGCTTTTCACACAGGCTATTGTATCGCCATCCCCGCAGACAGATGAACATAACCCAGACCACCAGAGGGCAGGCAGCCACACACCAAAGGTTAAATTGCTGCAGAGGGCCAGCCAGCCCATTCACGTGCAAAACAAAAAGCAGTACACCTGTGATGAGAGCCACAAGACCAATCACTAGCCATAAGAGCAGTGGAGGTTCTTCCGGCATGGGTGATACCGTTGATTTCTGACGTTCCCAGCTCATTACTTATCCTGTTACACAATCCGGGGCACTGGAGAGAACCTGACAGCCACATACACAATGGCAGCCATCGACAACAATGGCTTTGCCATCGGAAGACCATTCAGGCGATCCTTCAATAATGGCGTTAATACCATGCCCTATTATCGGACAGCTGATTTTGTCCCCAATAAGTGCAACATTTTTACCGTTAACAATCATGGTTGAAGAAACTGAGATCACTGCACCACCATGCGTGGTTTTATCGCCAAGTAACACAACACCTTTAGACATGATCAGCTCGCCTTAATCTGAGTATCTTGAGTGCATTTTTATTTCCGATAAAGAATAACAGCAGAGAAATTGCACCAATCAGAGTGCCCACGTGCCATGCAGGCAGTAAACATACATCGAAAGCAATTTGCACCTTGATGTTATTTTTAATTACACCATATAACCCAACCACGGAAATAAAAACGATAACAACCGGTAGTGCGGCGACCAATGCCGCAAAACCAGCCATCCCAGGAAAGAAAGAAGAAGCTATTCCGCTGAGAGCAAAGCAAAGTAAACCAAGTAGTATTCCCAACACAGATGTCAGGCCATTAATAATACGAGCAATAGAATTCATGGCATCCCCTTAAAAAATTTAATTAAATACAGAGGCTATAACAAAAACAGTCGTAAATTTATTGCGCAACGATCTGGTCATTTATCAAGAGGGTAAATATATATGATAGATGCCTTCTGTTTTTCCATATCCCACTCAAACACCGGATTATCAACAATAGCTCCGGCTATAGCTTTGCTATGATTTTCGTCACCATATCTTCATGTAATACAACACAAAAATGAACAATCGGGGGAGGATTTTCACCTACAAGAAATAAGCATTTTACGATAAGCAATATAATTATCATCCAATGCCGCATAGAAATTAATTAAGCCGACGAAACTGAATCCATCCCTTTTTAATTTCCTGGACAACATCATCATCGAGAAATTTAGCACATATACCAAGCTCGTCATGTGCAAAAACTGTAGCTGTATAATAAAAACCAATTCCCTCCTGCTCTTGTGGATCTGGCTCTTCATAATAAGGAATGCCGTTCTCTCTGTAACCATTAACTTTTAAATATTGATTACAATCAACTTCAAAAGTGTCGTCATTAATCACTTTAAAAGGAACTATTTCATCACGTTCCAATCTCACTATTTTTCCTGAGAACTTATCCCCAACAACCACACGCTCTTTTGTATCTTCCGTTACCATCCTGGTAGTATTTTCTCCGATAGAGATGTCATTTGAGTGAATTTTAATATCAGCCCATCCAATTGTGTTAAGCTCATAATCAATACTCTCTTGATAATAATACACTGCTGATTTATCACCTTTAACCTGTATATAAATCTCATCATCGGCAGTATACTTAGGCGTTGGAGTCAAAATATACTCACCATTTTCTTTTTTGGGGTTATCAGCCAGTACCCCGTATTCTTTTAACACTCCTCTATCTTTATAAACCCAGTAACCATAATACAGACCATCTTTTATCTTGATGGTATTACTGAATGCAGCAACAGGAATAAACAGTGCCAAAAAGCACATTAGCCTCAACATAAAACAACCTCCAGATAAAATGACAGACGTATAATCACGTGAAATATAAATCAACCAATTCGTTTAAAAAGCATCCACCCATTTAAAAGTTCAACTTTATTGTGCTTATTTACTATATAATTACACAACCCGTCATAATTCAATAACACACGTCTACTATAATCATCCATTGGATTGTTTCTTTCATTTTCTTTTCTATTACCATACCTTTCATTTAATTTGAAATATTCATTACAGTCGACCTTGAAAGCATCCTTTTTAAGAATTTCGACAGGAACATTCTCAGTAACATTTTTAATTTCATCTCCGGCAAATTTAACACCCACCCTATACTTTATAGCTTGAAAATTATCACCAACAGCATCATTATAAAAGTATTTTGTGGTTGGATTATCAATTATTAACGTTCTTTTATTTACATGAACATTCGCCCACCCAATAGTTGGCCCACTATCAAGTTCATCATGCATGTAAAAAGCAAGACTAGAATCATTACCTATCACTATATAAACCGTATCATTGGACTGAAAAACTTCTTCTCTTGTATCATTGGACGGAAAAAACTCTTCTTTTTTTAAATAAAAAAAACCATCAATTTTATGAACATTCCCAACAACACCCGGTACAATTTTATAATTGTCATTGGGACCATATGCCCATTCAAGATGGTATACACCGGGAACTAAAGAAAGATCATTTGCACTCGAACAAAAAGGCACAATAAACAGAAAAATCACTAAAAATGCTTTCATTGTATAATCTCCACATGGAATGCTGGTTCACCATAATATTTGAATGGGCTTATGTATTTCATTTTATCTGAGTTATCTTTAACATATTTTTCAAGCGATTTATCAAAAGCACGCTGTAAACTTTCTAGTAGTGATTTTTTACTTATATCAAATACATTGTGCCGTGCGTAAAACTCAAGAGATACACAGTGCCTTGAAATAAAATGACCATTATTTTGTAAAGATTTAACTTTATCGATCATCGCATTCCTAACTTGTTCTTTTTTGGCAACATCTATCCCACCTGCATTTACCCCGGCCAGAACGACGTCCTTCCCTGGTTGAAGATAATAATCAAGCTGCGATTTTATACCCTTATCGTGCATATTGTTGTACATAGCATCCACTTGCTTTTCGGGAGTTCGCAGCGTGCTTGTGATGAACACCAGATGTACACCAGAGGACCTCATTATTCCTTTTATAATATCAACAGAATACTTAGAAACTAATTTCTTTAAACTTTCCGCCATATTTGGATCAAATTTAACCACTGGTTCAAAATCATTAATAACAGATATTTCTTTTGCTCCCCCTCCGGAAGAAGTCTGATGCTTCTCTGGAGCATGTTTAATCCTACTGACAACAGACTTGTCCGTTGACGTTGTTTTAATATGAATTATATTACTTTTCTTTTCAGCGTCTGCTGACTTGCTTCCCTTTGGTAATACTATATGGCTTCTCGAATATTCAATTGCCGCTTTAACATTGGCATTCTCTATCCCAACACTTCTCATAATCTCTTTTTTGGTCTGCTCTGTAATATATCTGCTAATATAACCATGATTATGGTCACCATCTGGAATTTTTAGTTTCACTCCGACTCTTAACATGTTCACGTTGTGAATTTTATTAATCCTTGCCAGTTTCTCCACTGACACGCCACAATACTTTGCTATTGCAGATAAGGTGTCACCTTTTTTAACGATATACGTTTGAACTTCAGGCGTTTCATTTGTATTTTTAACGCCAGCCACTTTAGCTAATTGTTTATAATTATCTGAAAGGATAGTGAACACAATTTCTGAACCTGCTATAGCATTCACGGACTCAGTCATTCCATCCGCATCAGTTACCCCTTTTATAAAAACAAGAGACTTCTCATCGTCTGACACTAAGTTTGGGCATATTGAACAGGGAAATGGAGAAATTGCAGCAATATAATTTTTATTTTTAAAAGGTGTATTACCCACAGTTGACAACTTAAATTTAGTATTGACCTCACTATCTTTAAGTAATCCTTCAACAACTGATAAATGGTCCATTATATAAATAGCCCATTTCTGCCCATCTTTACTTTTCTTTCCGATACCCGCATTATATTGATCTAATTTATGAGCACCATCATGATGTAGCAAATAAAGCCATTCCCAGTATTCACATTGATCTGATGTGTAGTATTTCATCACCTTAGACTTGTTAAATAAAAAAGAATAAATTAGTGCATAACACCCCTTCTCAGCATCAAAGACATCTGTATCTTTAATAACGAGCTGAAAACCGAGAATGTCTATAGAGTGTTTTGACAAGTCCTTTAAAAAATCATGCGTTCCTTGTGCCAGACCAGCAGCACTCGTGGTCCCTGCTGCCGCATCCGGGTTAAATCCACATTCAACTTTAGCCGTTAATAATATATATGATATCTCTTTATAATTTAATCTATAGCGAACAGCTATAGTAATTATCATATCTATAATAGCATCCTGGACTTCTTTATCAGCATCACCTGTTATACGACTATTCCCTCTTAGTTTTCGCGATGTGTCAATATACGGGTAGCATAATATTAAAGAGTTTTCTTTAATCTGACTATCCAAATATGCTTTTCCTTTTCTGGTGTTTAAATACGCATATAAATCAGACATATTACACCTCAGGGATTGCTAATAAAATCTAAATATGTAAAGTCGTTTTGCCCTGTAAGTTCTCGCTTTCTGAGCTCAGAAAGTTTTCGGCCTGTAATAAACCGCCCTGTAAGATCAAAAAATGGCGCGTCGACATAGGACACCAATGAGCCATTCACAGTCTCTTCTTCGGTCAAACCAAGCTGATATCCGATAACGATGCTTTCATTGTCATAGCAGCTCATTGTAAATGGAGCCCAATCACCAGGCTCAACTACATTGTTAAAAGTATAGCCCTGTTTCTCCAGGAGCTTTTTCTGGTCATCTGGAATGTATGGCAAATGAAATACTTTATTATCCCTACCATTTTTTATTTCCAGTTGATAATTTTTGCATCTGTTGTCCTCTGTAAAGATAGGTTCTGCCTGACACTGAGCACTGACCGTTATCAGAGCAGGGCCACACTGCATTTGAGCTGTTTTGTTACTCCATTCATCACCAGCAAAACAACTAAACGGGATCAACCAAATCAATAATAAGAATCTGAACTTATAATTAACGTTACTCATTTTTATTTCCCTCACAATCAATGCACTGACAACCAACGTCATGGAATGACATATCTGAAAATGTTGAACAATGAATTCTGTCTACAATATTCTCACTATCGTACCAATAATCACTTTGGATCATTTCAAATTCAAAGGACTCATTCGGATTTGATGAATAAACCGGGACTGTTTCACCATTCTCGTCTGTTCTACCAAATAATTTTTGGCCATTACTCAATGTGAGCAAATACGCTGCAGCTGCTACAGGTGCCCCAGAATCAGAAGAGGCTTTAAACTTTCCACTATATCCAGATGGAAACTGAGGCATAACACTACTCATGCTTACGCTCCCCATTTTCTGAGCATTAACACATTTCCACAGAATATTACCTTCACAGCCCAGAATAATATTTTTACCCTGCAACTGAATGAACGACCCGTCCAGATTTTTCAGCACGACATCTTTCGCGGCGGTGATTTCAACCCGTCCCTCTGTACTGGTTACGGTCACATCTTTTTTCGCTGCCGCATCCAGCGCATCATCCTGCGCCTGGATTTCAACCTTTCCCTTCGCGGCGAACAGTTTCATCCCCGTCTTACAGGCCAGCATACTGATGGCTTCACCCGCTGCCACCGTAAAACGCTTCAGTGCACTGATATCCGTATTCTGTCGGGACATAATCCCCACGCTGGCACTGCCCGAGGAAACGCGCACACCTTCCGGACTGCTGATGCTGATGCCTTGCGGTGCATTCAGGACCATCCCCGGCTGTGCCAGGTCCGTCAGGGCATCCGTCAGCATTTTCTGACTCCGGATATCCGCCGGATACGCCTGCGCCGTTTCTGCCGCATCTGACAGACTCCGGGCAATACTCAGGGCATTTTCCAGCTGAGAAACTGCCTCCTGCATTGACAGCATCCTGTCGCCGGCAAATGCCTGTTTATCGGCGGTGATAAATACCCCTGCCCCACCACGAATGGATATATGCCTGTCCGTGCGCAGCTCTGCACCTTCCCCGCGCAGTTCACGGGAGGCATCCACGTTATGCCCCAGATTCAGCTGCGTCTTTCCCCCGTACTCCGTACTGAGCTTGATATGCTCCTCACCGCGCCTGTCCTCCATCCGCAGTTTGTTCAGGCCGGCTGTGCGGATTACATTGCGCGTGTTGTTGGCTTCGGTGACGGGGTCTGCGTGGCGGGAGTCGTGCAGCGCATGGGCGATATACGGCCGGTCCGGGTCGCCTTCATGGAACGCGATGGCAACCTCTGTCCCCTGTATCAGCGGGAAGTGAAAACCGTATTTATCCCCGCCGTACGGTCTGGCAAAGCGCACCGGCATACTTTCCATGCCCTGACCTTTGTCGTCACGGTCGGCATCGAACTTCACCCGGTACATCCCCGACGCATCCTGCCACGCGTGGATATCGTTGTCCCTGGCGCTGGTCACCCGCGCCGTCATTGTCCCGCTCACCACCGGCCGTTTTTTAGCTGCCGGACGCCAGCAGCGGTTTTCGTAATACGGCATCCCTTCCCACGTCACGGTCAGGGCATCCTTACGGCTCGCACTGTAGACCGTGCGGATAATCACAATACCGTTGTCCGTTTCTGACGGCAGGGTCGGCGGAACAGCCCGTTCACTGATGGTCAGCACCTGAGCCGGGGAAAGCCGGGCATCATTACTGCTGCCGCTGACCATTGTCTGTCCGGACAGGAAGCGTTCATGCTCAAGCCGCGCCCAGAAATTGCCGGTTTCCGCCGCCGGGGTGATTTTGTCGCCCCGTTCAAGATGACGCGGCAGGTAATGGTACACATCCCCGTAGGTGTTCCCTTCCCCGTCGCCACGGGTCATGTCCGCCGGCACCGACGTCAGGATGTTCTGCGCTTCACGGTGATTGTAATCATCCGCCGTCACTGAACGCGCCACCACATGATGCCGGACGTGAATCCCCCACACCGAATCCGCGCCATTGTCACTCATCCCCGACGGACTGCTGAGCGCCAGCGTTTTACCGAAGGTCCAGGCGCTCTGCCTGTCGGCAAAGTGCACCACTTCCGTCAGGGTGTCCGGCTGCAGGGTGAAAAAATAAAATATCCCCACTTCAGCCAGCAGGCGCTCAATAAACGCCAGGTCACTTTCCCGGTACTGGTTTATCTGCTCACGCTTCGGATAACCGGCTTTAAGAGTGAACTCATACTCCCAGCCTCTGAGACCATGCTCCTGCAGGACTTCGGTGACCACTTCCGGTACAGATTTATTGACGAAAAAACGGTGGGTGCGGTACTGCCTGCCCAGCAGGGACAGAAACGGCTCAATAATTATCCGGTACGTTGCCTGGTCACGTGAACCGCTGACACGACTGAAATCTGTCACCACCCCGTGCACCACTTTCTGCCCGCTCAGCCCCGTCAGTGGCCCTGTTCCCATGGTCAGCGTCGCCGGTTTACTCAGTAACTGCGATGCACTGATGTTCAGGTCACTGCTGGTAAACAGAACGGTGTACTGATACAGCCCGCTCATGCACTCCTCACCACTGAAGGCCTCCACATCCGGCGATGCGGTACAGGACGGAATATCCAGACGGTAGCGGTTCAGCCCGCCTTCAGTTAATGCAGACAGAGCGTTATTCAGCGTATCTGTCAGACTCATAATATTGACTCCATGGGATAACCCGTTGTCCATGACGCTGTTACCGGCGGGCAGGTTGCGGGATTAAATAAGGGACTCAGCCGGTAAGAAAAAGAGTGATTATGGCTCCAGCCCAACGGCACTAATAATGACCTTTAATAACAACAGTCTCATTTCAAAATACCCAAATTTTTGCAGTACAAAATTATCAGCAATAATCTGTGCCTGCTGTTCCATCGGATAATCACTTAGCTCCTTTAGCCAGGTTTAAACTCCAGTCCAATCCCTTCATCATCATTCCAGCCCAGCGTCAGCGAAACCGGCTTTTGTTTCGCCGCCATATGAACCAGCAGTTGCTGACTCAGTACCGGCAAAATTTGCTGGTTGAGCAGGTTGTCGATATTGCGCGCACCGGTGTCCGGTAGCAGGCAGGCACTGGTCAAAGCGTCATACAGACTCTCGTCAACATATGTGGTCAGGCCATAGTGACGATGCAAGCGCGTGCTGACCTGCAAGAGTTTCATTGCCACAATGGCACGCATCGCCGCTTCCGTTAGCGGGCGATAAATCACTGTCTGGAAGCGGGCAAGCAGCGCAGGCTGGAAGTGTTCGCGCAGGATCGGGCGCAGCAGTTCGTGCAGGTCGCCTTCACTGGCATCAGGCTGTTCATCAAGCAACTGCATCACATAGTCGCTGCCAAGGTTTGAGGTCATCAGAATGACCGTATTGCGAAAATCGATTTCACGGCCTTCGCCATCGCGCATAAAGCCCCGATCAAAAACCTGATAGAACAGATTCATCACGTCACGATGCGCTTTTTCGACTTCATCGAGCAGCACCACGCTGTACGGGCGCTTGCGCACCGCTTCGGTGAGGATGCCCCCCTGCCCGTAGCCGACGTAGCCTGGAGGAGAGCCTTTCAGTTGGGAGACGGTGTGCGGCTCCTGATACTCGGACAGGTTGATGGTAATCAGTGATTTTTCACCGCCGTACATGACGTCAGCCAGCGCCAGCGCCGTTTCGGTTTTCCCTACACCACTTGGGCCAACCAGCAGGAACACACCCTGTGGGCCATTCTCAGAAGTAAGGCCTGTTTTCGCGGCACGCAGGCGCCGGGAGACGGCTTCAAGCGCCGCATTCTGCCCGACTACGCGTTTGCCGATTTCGTTTTCCAGCGTCAGCAGTTCGGTCTGCTCGTTTTTCATCAGCGACGACAGCGGGACGCCCGTCCAGTCAGCAATCACGGTAGCAACGGTACGCACATCCACATCGACTGAAAGTAACGGGTTGCTGTGCTGCATACCGTTCAACTCCTGTTGCAGGGAGTACGTTTTACTCTGACGGGAAATGTCCTGGCGGCTTTCCAGCAGTTGTTCGGTAAGTTTCAGCTCCTGACCGTACCGGGTTTCCAGTTCGTTGAGTTCAACGTTGAAGGTGTTCTTTTCCTGTTCTATTGCCGTCAGGCGTTCACCGTAGTTTTGATTACCGACAGCCATGTCTTCCTGTAGTGCCTGCCTCTCCATTTCAAGAGCGGTGATCCGGGAGCGGATACGGATCAGTTGTTCAGGCACGGTGTCGAGACTCATGCGCACACGGGCGCTTGCGGTGTCGAGCAGGTCAACGGCTTTGTCCGGTAGTTGGCGACCGGTGAGATAACGTCGGGAAAGCGTAACGGCAGCGCGAACCGCATCGTCGGTGATATGCACATTATGGTGTCCGGCGTAGCGAGATTTCAGGCCACGCAGCATCAGGCAGGCGGTGTCATCGTCGGGCTCGTCCACTTTCACCATCTGAAAGCGGCGCTCAAGTGCGGCATCGCGTTCGAAAAATTGTTTGTATTCAGACCAGGTTGTAGCGGCGATGGTTCGTAATTCACCACGCGCCAGTGCCGGTTTCAACAGATTGGCGGCATCCGCACCACCAGCCTGGTTACCCGCGCCGATGATGGTGTGCGCTTCATCGATAAACAGCAAAACTGGTACTGGTGACTGCTGCACTGCATCAATCACGTTTTTCAGACGCTGTTCAAATTCCCCCTTCACACCCGCTCCTGCCTGCAGCAGACCAAGATCAAGAGTGCGTAGCACGACAGGTTTGAGCGACTCCGGCACATTGCCTTCAGCGATTCTGAGCGCCAGCCCTTCTACCAGTGCCGTTTTACCGACACCCGGCTCACCGACCAGAATCGGGTTATTTTTTCGGCGGCGAGAAAGAATATCCACCATCTGGCGAATTTCAGTATCACGCCCAAACACCGGGTCGATTTTGCCTTCGCGGGCTTTAGCAGTGACGTCGAGGGTAAACTTATCCAGCACGTTTTGCAGTGCCGGGCTGAGTTCTCCCTCTTTTATCTCCGCGACAACGGGATTTCCAACAAACGCCAGCTCCGCTTCCTGTTGCACTGCAGGACGCTCGTCTGACTGAGCATCCAGTAACGGGCGCAGGCGTTCCAACTGACTCAGGCCCAGGGTCAATAACGGCCACAGACCATCGCAACGCACCAGGTTCTGTTTATCAACCAGAGCCATCATCAGGTGATGACTTCGGATCTGCGCCTCACCCGCCAGTGAGGCAATCAGCCAGGCTTCTTGCATCAGCGTCTGGATGTTTTCTGAAAGCTGCGGACGACTGCGCACTGAGCGCGGTTGTTTGTCGAGCCAGCCAAGCAAATCCTGCCAGAGGCTGTCCATGTCCCACTCGTAGCGACGAGCCAGCACAGTGAGATCGCCCTCGCCCTGCTCCAGTAATTTCAGCAGCCAGTGCTCCGGCAGAATTTCCGTATGCGCACGGGTCTGGCAGAGCGAAGCCGCCCCTTCCATCGCACGGGCACAGTAAGGGTTCAAACGTCGCAGCAGGATGGCTGGATTTTCCATGAATTTCTCTCTTTGTCGGTTCCTGGACACGCTACCGCCCCTCGCTGTTTCCCAGGAAGGAGACCAAAGCGCATACGGTCAGGCTGGCAGATTGTGGGTTCTTTGCTGAAAGCCCATTGACTTCAGACGTTCAGCAAAAACGAAAAAGCGGACAGAGAAGCTCTGCCCGCTCGTGACTTACGCGGTCGCGCGTTCGTTCCATGAATCGGAATGAATGATGTTGCCGTCTTTGTAGGTCCAGGTGATTTTTTCGTAGCGCAGTTCGATCTGCTCAAGGTGATTGTGCTTCTCGAAAGAAGGATCTTTGATGTCGTGCATTACAGGGTTCACCTTCACCACTTTCACGTTCTCAAGTTTGGTGTTGAAGTACTCGACCTCCTGACCCGCATCGTTAATTTTGTACCACTTGAATTCTGCAGACTTGAGGGTCTGTCCGGTGGTCACCGCCTTGTACAGGTATGGGCTGGAGGAATCGATTTCCTTGGTAAACAGGAACGGTGTGTGGATTCGGGTGCCGGTCAGCTTGCCTGTGTTGTTATCGGTCGGGATGTACAGATTATGTTCCTGAGCCACCACTTCGATGCTGCCTTCACGATCCTGAACGTCCACAGACCCTTTGATGTCCGCGCCGCCATCGTCCTTCAGCCAAAGATAAACAGGAATTGCCATGGAATTACTCTCTATTATGTTGTGATGCGCCATCATCCTGCGATGACGCCAGGGTGTGACCCGGTATCTGACAGGCATTAGCCTGCGATACCAGACTGATTTCGACACGGCGGTTTAGCGCACGGCCTTCCGGGGTGTCATTGGTTGCGAGCGGGCGACTTGCACCATAGCCCTGCACCGCAAAACAGCTTTCCGGCACGTCACCGGTGTCATGCATCCAGTCGCGCACCGCTTCGGCACGTTTCTGAGAAAGCGTCTGATTTCGTTGTGCGTTGCCGGTGTTATCTGTGTGACCGGCGACCACAATCAGCCAGCCAGGCCTTGCCTTGACGCCCACCAGCGAATTAATCAGCATTTTGGTGGACCCGGCTTTCAGCGCCGATTTGCCGGAATCGAACAGCGACATGCTGTCAAGGCGGATAGTCTTCGGCTCCTGTACGATTTTTTTGATAACCGTCTGCGGTGACGGTGATAGTGATGGTGGTAGCGGCAGGTCATTCACGGCGGCTTCAACAGCAGGTATCAGACGCGACCCCTGATATAACCCGAGGCGATAACGCAGAGGTTCACCGCGCCGCTGCCAGTCCTCCAGCAGTGCGCCATCAGCGCGCAGACGCTGCTGTGCCTGGAGTTTAGGCGTGAGAGGGGTGTCGGAGAGACGGTGGTATAAGGCAAGATGGCCGCCGACATTGCGGATCAGACGCTGGTTGTTAACCCAGGACGCCAGCATCGCCAGTGCAAGAAAAATGCCCCCCAGCAGCCCAGCATAGCGCCAGAACACCATCCGACGACTGACGCCACGACGACGCGGCAGCGCCGACAGCAGCTGTTCAGGCAACGGCAAAAGCTTACCGCTCTCCACCGTATCAGGCGGCAGCGCAGTAACAGAGGCAATATGTTGTTGCCAGAGGTTCCCGGCGAGACCGCTCACGGGAGCCATGCACAGCCCTTGTATACAGGGCTTCAGAGCTGGCAGTTCTCCCTGACGCTCCGACAGCAGACTGTTAACTGCGGTATTCAGCCAGGCAAGTCCACTGTCCAGCCATAGCACCTGGCTCAGGCGGGACAGCCACTCACCCGAAGTTGTTTCTTGAGCCCAGTCGGTCAGTGACAAATTCCCCTGACCGGGTTGATATACCTGGAGTCCTGCCCGTTGGCTGACAGTGGTAAACCAGACTGGCTCAGCATCAACACAAGCGACTGGCGGTGACAGCCAGATAACGATCCACTGCGGCGGGAGTTGACCAAGTGAGATATGGCATTGCGCAACAGCACGCTGCCAGCCACGCAGACTCTGGGTTAACTCCGCATCCGAGGTGTGGCGTTCGGGTAAGATAGCCAACAATATCGAGATCTGTGACACCAGAGCCGGACGAATCTGACTCAGGTGTTGAGCCAACAATGGCAACTGCTCTGCATCTTTTACCCACAGATACCAGCCCTGACGGGTTTCACGATGCCGTGTTCCCTCCGCAAATAATGCGCTGTTATCGCCACACACCAGAATGACTGCACCCTGAAAATCTTCCGGTGGCAGAGACTCACCCACAATATCCCTGAGCGCCGGTGCCCGTATCAGTGATGTCCGATACTGACGCCAGAGCATTCCCCCACAGACCAAAATAATTAGCAGGCTGAATGCCACACGGCTCCCAACCGACGGTGACCAGAATCCCAGGATAAGCCACAGTGCCAGTACGCCCGCCAGGACGGTTAACAGACTCCGGTAAACATCACGCATCCTTTACCCCGGCCTGACCGTCTGACTCACCAGTTCGGTGAGGGAGGAAGAGAAGAAGTACCACAGCGCAGCCAGTACTGCCGCCCCGATAATCCAGGAAAGCCAGTACAGTCGGCGACCGCTGCGCAGACTGGATACCCTGGCGACAATCGGCGCATCCTGAGCAAGCGTAAAAGCGGGCACTCGTTCCCCCAGCGCACGCACCACGTCTTCACGACGTTCGTCGTTCTGCGCCCGGTACTGTCCAACAAATCCCAGTTGTAAAGTACGATACATACAGGTCAGCACGGCCATGTCCGGTGCGGACTCTTTCAACATGTTGCGGATACGCTCCCATAACACCTCACCTGCGTTCAAAGTACCGAAGAAATGAGCCTGCAACGGATCACGGCGCCAGGCCAGATAACCATCGTCAGAAGTGCCCCGATTGAGAACGCTTTCATCCAGCAAGGCGCACAGCGCGTATACCATGTGCTCCTGGCTGCTATCACTGTAGCCCGCATCCGAAAGCGATTTGCGCGCTTCCTGAACCAGACGACAGGCCCGGCGATAAAGCCCTTCCCCGTCCCGAACTTCTTGCCCGCCGCGTAGCTGGCTGGCCATCAACCAGCCTGGATAGAAAATCTGTTCAATCTGGCTGAGACTGGAATTATTCATGCGCGTAACACCGCAAACAGTTCAAGTTTCACCTCCCCCAGTGAGCACGGGGTGTAAAAGGTACAGCTACCCGCCTCCAGCATCGCCCGCGCCGCATCGGTACTCAGATCCAGAGAGAAGAACTGGTTTTCAAGGCGCAGAGGGATCGCCGCAGGCACATGGCTGAGTGGTTTTATAACCATGCCACTCAGCGCCACGTTCACGACATCTGAAACGTCATCGAGACTGCCTGCCTTACAAAGCTGCGGGAATTTCACTTGCAGTTCGTGATTCGGCATGGAGGAGCGAACGGAAAGATAGAAATCAGCCCCTTCACGCAAGCGGGCATCATGCAGCGATCCTTTCCAGAACTGATCGGCATGATCCAGTTGAATACTGATAACCCGGGAGGGCAGACTGGCTTCCAGCAATTTATCGAGCAGAGCCAGCAACGGCGGGAACACTCGTTCAGGCGTATCATGCTGATAAACAGGAATATCACTGGCATCGTGCTCCAGTGAAAACGTCAGCAGGCTGCCTGCCAGGCGGGTCAATTCACGGTAGAGCAACTCCGGGTGGCGTCCCGGAGTCTGCATCAGTTCGGTCAGCACGGGCTCGGCGCTATTCAGGGCATTGAGTAGCCAGAACAGAGAAACATCAGCCACCGCAAAATCGGCCAGACGCTCGTTGCTTTCGCGACGCATCGCCATCAGACGCTTACGTCGTGCCTGCAGACGAACCAACAGATCGCTCAGTTCAGCCACAAGCAAAGGGCTTGCCGCAATCGAGAGCATCGGTGGGATAAAAGACGGATCACGATTCCACTGTCCCTGCGCATTACGTGCCAGACGAGCCACCGGACAGGTCAGGTAAGCGGTATTTTCCTGCGTAGATAAACGAAGCGTGACGGCATTACGCAAAATGGCCAGTTCACCACTTTCATGCCCGGCAAGCTCCTGAACCACTACGCGTTCAGATTTCCAGCGACGCGGGCGCTCACTGTCCTGACCATTATCCAGATTGCCACCACTGGCACTCAGCAACGGCAGCGCCACAACGACTTCAACAACCTCAGAGCCGTTTGCGACGGATAAATCACAGACCGGTGGAAGATTATCCACCAGGTCAGTATCAACTATCGTGCCGTCCTGAAAACGTACCACCAGACGGGTAGCATTCAGGCGTGACAATACAAGGGCTGCGGTATCGAATTCAGCATTCACCACGCCCCAGGGATGGGAAATTCCCATTCCTGCAACAGTGTCGGCAATATGTTCGTCCCAGCGAGCCTGCTGCTGGAACTGTTGTGGGGCCAGCGCGGCCCCATCCTCCCAAAGTGGGCGAAAAATTTTCATCCCTGATTTCCCCTCGCCTTACGACTTGGCTTTCGGCATCTGGGAAACCAGTGAGAGATTGATATCCATCTCTTCCACCTGAAAGTGCGGTACGGCGTAGAGTTTCACGCGGAAGAAGCCCGGATTATCATCAATGTCTTCCACCACAACTTTCGCATCACGCAGCGGGTGAGATGCCTGCAACTCATCGCCCGGGTCGGTCATTTCAGTCACAAGACCACGAACCCAGGTGTTAAGCTCCAGTTCCAGCAACCGGCGATCCTTGGTGGTGCCAATGTTTTCACGTTGAATCAGCTTCAGATAATGAGCGATGCGCGACAGCAGGAAGATGTAAGGCAGACGCGCATTGATGCGGCTGTTGGCAGTAGCATCCGCAGTATCGTAGAGAGCGGGTTTTTGCGTGGAGTTCGCCGAGAAGAAACACGCATAATCGCGGTTTTTGTAGTACGACAGGGGAATGAAACCAAGATTCGCGAACTCGAACTCGCGGGTTTCCGGGATCATCACCTCTGAGGGGATTTTTACCTGGTTGCCGGTGCCAAGATCATACAGGTGAATTGGCAGATCCTGCACCGCACCACCCGCCTGTGGACCACGGATTTGTACACACCAACCGTTATTGATGAAGCTTTTCACCATGTTGGCCGCAAAAGCAAAGGTGGCATTGGTCCACAGGTATTTATCGTGATCCGGGCCTTTCACCTCTTCAACATAATTAAAACTACGCACCGGTACAGTGTCCGGGCCATACGGCAGGCGACCCAGCACGCGTGGCATAACCAGCCCCAGATAACGGGAATCGTCCGTATCCCTGAAACTTTTCCATTTAATGTACTCGGCGCGGTCAAAGTAGTTACCGATATCTTTGATGGCCGCAACGTCTTCCATTGACTCTTTCAGGAAAAATTTCGGACCTGCAGAACCGATAAATGGCATATGAGCCGCTGCGGACACTTTTGATAAATTACGCATCAGCGCCACGTCCTGCGCAGATGCATCAAACTCATAAGCGGAAATCAGCGCGGCAATCGGCTCGCCTCCCGGCGTGTCGTACTCATCAATGTAGGTATGTTTGTACAAACCACTCTGGATAATTTCCGGGCTATCTTCAAAGTCCTGACGCAGGTCTTCTTTAGATATATCCAGCAGTTCAATTTTCACGTTCTGGCGGAAATCTGTTTTATCGACCAGCGATTTCACGCCGCGCCACAGACTTTCTACCGCCTGAAAGTCCTCATGATGCATAACGGCATCAAGCTGACGGCTGATCTGGAAATCCAGTTCAGCGATATGGTGGTCAATCAGATTTTTGTCGAGCTTTTCGACTTTCGATCCCGATTTTGTCAGACACTCCAGGAACACCTGCATCCCGGCCGTTAAACGTTCATCCGCAGTGGCATCCGACATCGCCTGTGCGTCCTGCCAGATATCCAGAGAACTCAGCTCAGAGACCGGACTGAGATTAATTTTTTCAAACAGGGAAGCATAAACTCCAGCAGCAGCAGGACGTTCAAGCACCACACTCTCGCCACCAGCATTCTCATTTTTTACAGACATCAACATTTTCCTTATTAATCCGTTAAATCATCGTGACCGTTACGGCTGTTTAGGTGCCAGAGCTGATAGTTCTGCTCTGAGTTCTGCACTTAATGCCGGGTCCAGCAAAATGTTTTCCAGTTCTTTACGGAAAGTCTGGTTATCCAGAAGGTTCGCTTTTAAATCACGAAGTAAATTACGCATGGAAAGCATGGCTTTTAGCTGTGGTATTTGTCGGGAGACCTGTTCCGGGGAGAAATCCTTTATGCTCTGGAATGTCAACCTGATACTGTCTTCACTACCGTCATCAGCAAGTGTGTTATTAACGATAAGATTTACTTTTGGGGAATATTCAGAAAGAACCGCATCAAAATTATTTTTGTTAAGATTAACTTTTTTACGTTCAGATAATGGCGCGGATTCCTGACCATTACTAAAATCACCCGCAACCAGTAACTTCAGGGGTAATTCTGTTTTCTTACTTGCTCCCCCGGTGTGCAGATCTAATTTCAGATTAATACGGGCCTTCGGTATCTCCCGCTGGAAGCTGTCACTCATAGTTCCCTCTCGTAATTCAATTAAAGTCAAATTAATCACAATACTTCATTAACTCGATGCTAAGGCAATGTGGAAATAAAAAAAGCAATGCAGATCAACATATTGAGAATAAAAAATAATGGGAAAATTGCCTGACAATAAAAATAATCGCAGCCATATCAATTGATTAAAAACGTCTTTATAAATATTCCTAATTATATTTTTATTATGTTATTTTGTTTTTTATTTACCACAGCATCTGTTAATGGACAGGCCATATATAGCGCAAAACACTGACTTACCCGCGCCTATGCCACAGATACTGTTATCTGATAGTTATGCCCATGTTGCCTAAGTAATTCATAAGTATTCGCCGTGTTCTGACATTAAATTCTTGTCCGGCAATCAGGTCATACCCGTATCCACAGGTCTCAATATTGGAAAAGAGATTTTATTTTAGGCAAGCTGAAATTTGCATTACAGCATATTCAGGCCTACACCCGAATGACCTGATTAACCATAAAAAATTGATGCAGCGCAGCATGTTAATTATTCCTGGATCTTACATTGTCATTGCACAGTAAATGTAGAAACTTATGCGTAACGGAGTATTTATGAGTTTTAAACGTTTGGTTATAATTACCGCAATATCCTGTATGTATACCGGATTTGCATTTGCAGCGAACGTCACGTTGAACCCTGCCCAGGTAGAACATCTGAATAACGTCATTAATCACGAGGTAAAAGGGAAAGATGACCATAATTTTGTCTATACCAACTGGACAGAAGCTCAACGTGTGGCCGAATTTATTTGCCGACCACTCGCTCTGAAAGAGCTACAGAAGCGGTACACCGACGTAGATAAGGTTATTTTCGATCAGGGAAAACATAATATGCAGCGTCTGGTCTCACCTGCATTGCTGACAGGTAATGGCCAGTACCGTAGAGGGATTAACTGGACGACTTTTCACTTCGCCTGTGAACTGTCAGTGAAAACCGGAGAGGCGATGGGATTCAGGCTGTTGAGAAATAAAACCCTGACCATGGCTCCGGGGCCCGTTATTCGTTCCGGGGAGATCGGCCAGTGAAAAATATTCTTACCGCATTTCTCATCATCATTCTCCCTGCTTTCTCCGCCACGGCAGCCAGTTTTGACTGCCGCCAGTCCCGCAGTGCGGATGAAAAAGCAATTTGTTCATCACATAGCCTGAACGATTTGGATGTGGAGATGAGCGTTAAGTATCAATTTCTTCATGGGCTTTACGCGATGGGAGCCGCCGGGGAACTGCATGACTCACAGGTACTATGGCTGGCTGAACGTCGCCAGTGTGGTGGCGATACCACCTGCCTGACAAAAGCATACAAGCAGCGCCTGAAAACGTTGAACCATCTTTATGACGCGATTAATAAACCACTCTGAATCTAAACTGGACTGCTGGTTGTCGGAAACGCCTTCATACAAGGCATCTCCTTACCGGCACGTATAACTCAAAAAGAGCCTGATGATTGTTCTTCCATCGGCTCTTTCTCTGAAGTTAAGGAAGGCTCCGGACGGAAGTACTCGCTGGCATATGCGGCTCCAGCTCAATCAATGATAATCACCATCGTTATTTTTTTATTTAGCAATAATCTCCTGAAAAATAGATATAGCCAAAATTCAATCCTGCCTGGCTTAATTCCGCATCCATCACCAGAAATAATCAACGCCATAACTATCATGTCATTTAATAGTCACCGCTAAAATTTTATTATTTTCTTCTGCTTTACAGGGAAATTGTCAATCTGTTTATTATGTCCGGTTTAAATAGTTAATCACAAAACATCATCGCCATTGCTGACGTGTTTTATTCATTGATAACAGTGCCATACGTTCTTTTTTTTACAAAGAAACAATCAATTGCTAAATTGTTTTTTGACTTAATAGTTAAGAGCGAAACATTTTAACAAATGATAAAAATCCTAAATTCCTTGTTCATAATGTAGGGGTGTGTTAAATAGGTGGGCAAAATTTGGTTCCCCCTTCTCGCCTGTAATATTGCAGCATCTTCGCACTCCCATGAGACATTGCGACTTAATAAGAAGGTGATAAGCCCTGCATAAGCGCATGGGCTGACCATGGTTTTATATTCATAAAAATATTTCGTTATAACCCATTGATTTAATATCAATAATTTATTGTGGGTTCGGGTTTGTTGTGACTGTGGCATTATTTCCGTGCAAAGGAGCTGATATGTCTGAAAGACATTTACCTGATGACCAGAGCAGTACTATCGATCCATATTTAATTACCTCTGTTCGCCAGACCCTGGCAGAACAAGGCGCAGCATTACAAAACTTGTCTAAACAACTGGATTCCGGGCAGTACCAGCGTGTCCTTAATTTGATAATGAACTGTAAAGGGCACGTTATTCTTTCGGGAATGGGTAAATCAGGGCATGTCGGTCGTAAAATGTCAGCGACGCTGGCCTCTACCGGTACACCGAGTTTCTTTATTCATCCGGCAGAAGCATTCCATGGCGATCTGGGTATGATTACGCCCTACGATCTCCTGATCCTTATTTCCGCCAGCGGCGAAACGGATGAAATCCTCAAGCTGGTTCCTTCACTGAAAAATTTCGGCAACCGAATTATCGCCATTACCAATAATGGAAATTCCACGCTGGCAAAAAATGCTGATGCCGTGCTGGAACTCCACATGGCGAATGAAACCTGCCCGAATAATCTTGCACCAACAACGTCCACCACGCTGACCATGGCGATCGGTGATGCGCTGGCTATTGCCATGATCCATCAGCGCAAATTTATGCCAAATGATTTTGCACGTTATCACCCGGGCGGTTCATTAGGCCGTCGCCTGCTGACCCGCGTTGCGGATGTCATGCAGCATGATGTTCCTGCGGTGCAACTGGATGCGTCATTTAAAACCGTGATTCAACGTATCACCAGCGGATGCCAGGGAATGGTGATGGTAGAAGACGCAGAAGGCGGGCTGGCGGGCATTATCACCGACGGTGACCTGCGTCGCTTTATGGAAAAAGAGGATTCTCTGACATCCGCCACGGCTGCGCAGATGATGACGCGTGAACCGCTGACGCTACCGGAAGACACCATGATCATTGAAGCGGAAGAAAAAATGCAAAAGCACCGCGTCTCAACATTATTGGTGACTAACAAGGCAAATAAAGTCACTGGCCTTGTGCGCATTTTCGACTAATTAAGCAACGGGGTGCGAGAGTTTAGTCTCTCATTGAGTTTGCGCCCCACTGAAACTTTGATAATCGTTACATGTTGATAAAAGTGAAGTCTGCCGTATCCTGGATGCGTGCTCGTCTGTCTGCCATCTCACTGGCAGATATCCAAAAACACCTGGCGAAAATCATCATTCTGGCACCGATGGCGGTGCTGCTGATCTATCTGGCTATCTTCAGCCAGCCTCGCTATATGAGCGAGTCGAAAGTCGCCATTAAACGCTCAGATGATTTAAACAGCGGCAGCCTGAATTTTGGTCTGCTTCTGGGTGCCTCTAACCCCAGTTCCGCAGAAGATGCGTTGTATCTGAAAGAGTACATCAACTCGCCGGATATGCTGGCGGCGTTGGATAAGCAACTGAATTTTCGTGAAGCGTTTAGCCACAGCGGGCTCGATTTTCTTAATCATCTTAGCAAGGATGAAACCGCAGAAGGCTTCCTCAAGTACTACAAGGATCGTATCAACGTTTCGTATGACGATAAGACCGGATTGCTGAATATTCAGACGCAGGGCTTTAGCCCGGAGTTTGCGCTTAAATTTAACCAGACCGTGTTGAAAGAGTCAGAACGCTTTATCAATGAGATGTCGCATCGCATTGCGCGCGATCAGCTTGCCTTTGCAGAAAGCGAGATGGAAAAAGCGCGCCAGCGTCTGGATGCCAGCAAAGCGGAACTGCTCTCTTATCAGGACAGCAACAACGTCCTGGATCCACAAGCCCAGGCGGAGGCCGCGAGCACGTTAGTCAATACGCTGATGGGTCAGAAGATCCAGATGGAAGCAGATCTGCGTAACTTGCTGACATATCTGCGTGAAGATGCACCACAAGTGGTAAGTGCGCGTAATGCGATTCAGTCATTGCAGGCACAAATCGACGAAGAAAAAAGCAAAATCACGGCGCCACAAGGTGACAAATTAAACCGCATGGCAGTGGATTTTGAAGAAATCAAATCAAAAGTAGAGTTCAACAGCGAGCTGTACAAACTGACCCTGACCTCCATTGAAAAGACCCGTGTAGAAGCGGCTCGTAAGCTCAAGGTGCTGTCTGTGATCAGTTCGCCACAGTTGCCGCAGGAATCGTCTTTTCCAAACATCCCTTATTTGATCGCCTGTTGGTTACTGGTGTGCTGCCTGCTGTTCGGCACCCTGAAACTATTGCTGGCTGTTATTGAAGATCACCGAGATTAACGCTGTCGCTGAATGAGTTTGTGATGAAATTATTTAAATCAATTTTACTGATTGCCGCCTGTCACGCGGCGCAGGCCAGCGCGGCCATTGATATTAACGCTGACCCAAACCTGACAGGAGCAGCGCCACTCCCCGGTATTCTGAGCGGACAGAAGTCGGATACGCAAAACATGAGCGGCTTCGACAATACCCCACCGCCAGCGCCGCCGGTGGTGATGAGCCGTATGTTTGGTGCCCAACTTTTCAACGGCACCAGCGCGGATAGCGGTGCGACAGTGGGATTCAACCCTGACTATATTCTGAATCCGGGCGATAGCATTCAGGTTCGTTTATGGGGTGCGTTCACCTTTGATGGTGCATTACAGATTGATCCTAAAGGCAATATTTTTCTGCCAAACGTTGGCCCAGTGAAAGTTGCCGGGGTTAGCAATAGCCAGTTGAACACTCTGGTTACATCAAAAGTAAAGGAAGTGTACCAGTCCAACGTCAACGTCTACGCCTCCTTATTACAGGCGCAGCCAGTAAAAGTGTACGTGACCGGCTTTGTGCGTAATCCCGGTCTGTACGGTGGCGTGACGTCTGATTCGTTACTCAATTATCTGATCAAGGCTGGCGGCGTTGATCCAGAGCGCGGGAGCTACGTTGATATTGTGGTCAAGCGCGGCAACCGCGTGCGCTCTAACGTCAACCTGTATGACTTCCTGCTGAACGGTAAGCTGGGGCTTTCGCAGTTCGCCGATGGTGACACTATCATCGTTGGGCCTCGTCAACATACGTTTAGCGTTCAGGGCGATGTCTTTAACAGCTACGACTTTGAGTTCCGCGAAAGCAGCATTCCTGTAACAGAAGCGTTGAGCTGGGCGCGCCCTAAACCTGGTGCGACGCACATTACGATTATGCGTAAACAGGGGCTGCAAAAACGTAGCGAATACTATCCGATCAGTTCTGCGCCAGGCCGTATGTTGCAGAACGGCGATACATTAATTGTGAGCACTGACCGCTATGCTGGCACCATTCAGGTGCGGGTTGAAGGCGCGCACTCCGGTGAACACGCCATGGTACTGCCTTATGGTTCCACCATGCGTGCGGTTCTGGAAAAAGTCCGCCCGAACAGCATGTCGCAGATGAACGCGGTTCAGCTTTATCGCCCATCAGTGGCTCAGCGTCAGAAAGAGATGCTGAATCTCTCGCTGCAAAAGCTGGAGGAAGCGTCACTTTCTGCCCAGTCCTCCACCAAAGAAGAAGCCAGCCTGCGAATGCAGGAAGCGCAACTGATCAGCCGCTTTGTGGCGAAAGCACGCACCGTGGTTCCGAAAGGTGAAGTGATCCTCAACGAATCCAATATTGACTCTGTTCTGCTGGAAGATGGCGACGTCATCAATATTCCGGAGAAAACATCGCTGGTTATGGTTCATGGCGAGGTGCTTTTCCCGAACGCGGTGAGCTGGCAGAAGGGAATGACCACCGAGGATTACATCGAGAAATGCGGTGGCCTGACGCAGAAATCGGGTAACGCCAGAATTATCGTCATTCGTCAGAACGGTGCCGCCGTCAACGCGGAAGATGTGGATTCACTCAAGCCGGGCGATGAGATTATGGTTCTGCCGAAATATGAATCGAAAAATATTGAAGTTACCCGTGGTATTTCCACCATCCTCTATCAGCTGGCGGTGGGTGCAAAAGTGATTCTGTCTTTGTAAGGAGTTGAAATGAGCAAAGCAGTTATTGTCATTCCGGCTCGTTATGGCTCATCACGCCTGCCGGGTAAGCCGCTACTCGATATTGTTGGTAAACCGATGATCCAGCATGTTTACGAGCGTGCGTTACAGGTGGCGGGCGTCGCAGAAGTTTGGGTGGCAACGGACGATCAGCGTGTTGAACAGGCCGTACAGGCGTTCGGCGGGAAAGCCATTATGACGCGTACCGATCATGAATCCGGCACCGATCGGCTGGTCGAAGTGATGCATAAAGTCGATGCAGATATCTACATTAACCTGCAGGGCGACGAACCCATGATTCGCCCGCAGGATGTAGAAACGCTGCTGCAAGGAATGCGTGACGATCCCGCGTTGCCGGTGGCAACGCTATGCCACGCGATATCTGCCGAAGAAGCGACTGAACCCAGCACAGTAAAAGTGGTTGTGAATACCCGCCATGATGCACTTTATTTCAGCCGTTCGCCGATTCCGTATCCGCGTAATGCTGAAAAAGCGCGCTATCTGAAACACGTCGGTATTTACGCTTATCGTCGCGATGTGCTGAAAAACTACAGCCAGTTACCGGAGTCCATGCCGGAGCAGGCGGAATCACTGGAGCAGCTACGGTTAATGAACGCGGGAATCAACATTCGCACATTTGAGGTTGCCGCAACCGGTCCGGGCGTTGACACCCCTGCATGTCTTGAAAAAGTGCGCGCCCTGATGGCACAGGAACTGGCTGAAAACGCATGATTGGCATTTTCTCGTCCGGCATCTGGCGTATTCCACATCTGGAGAAATTTCTGGCGCAACCGTGCCAGAAACTTTCTCTGCTGCGCCCTGTTCCGCAAGAAGTTGATGCTATCGCCGTGTGGGGACATCGCCCCAGCGCGGCGAAACCAGTCGCCATCGCCAAAGCAGCGGGAAAGCCGGTCATCCGTCTGGAAGATGGATTTGTGCGCTCGCTGGATCTTGGCGTCAATGGTGCGCCACCGCTTTCTCTGGTGGTGGATGATTGCGGCATTTACTACGATGCCAGCAAGCCTTCGGCGCTGGAGAAACTGGTACAGGATAAAGCCGGAAATGCAGCATTGGCAGATCAGGCCAGAGAAGCGATGCACACCATCGTGACCGAAGATTTGTCGAAATATAATCTGGCGCCTGCGTTTGTGGCTGATGAGTCAGAACATTCAGACATCGTTCTGGTTGTCGATCAGACATTTAATGATATGTCAGTGACGTATGGTAATGCGGGTCCGAATGAGTTTGCCGCCATGCTGGAGGCCGCGATGGCGGAAAATCCTCAAGCGACAATCTGGGTGAAGGTGCACCCAGATGTACTGGAAGGAAAGAAAACAGGTTATTTCGCCGATCTGCGCGCCACGCAACGAATACGTTTGATTGCGGAGAATGTCAGTCCGCAGTCGCTGTTGCGGCACGTTTCCAGGGTTTACGTCGTGACCTCCCAGTACGGCTTTGAAGCCTTGCTGGCAGGAAAACCGGTGACATGCTTCGGTCAGCCCTGGTATGCAGGCTGGGGCTTAACGGACGATCGTCATCCGCAGTCAGCGTTGTTATCTGCCCGACGCGGTTCTGCCACACTGGAAGAACTGTTTGCCGCTGCATACCTGCGTTACTGTCGCTATATCGATCCGCAAACGGGAGCAGTAAGCGATCTGTTTACCGTGCTGCAATGGCTGCAATTACAACGTCGACATCTGCAACAGCGTAATGGCAATTTATGGGCGCCAGGCTTAACCCTGTGGAAGTCGGCGATCCTGAAACCTTTCTTGCGAACGGCAACAAACCGGCTGAGTTTTTCACGTCGCTGTACTGCGGCGAGCGCCTGCGTGGTATGGGGTGTAAAGGGAGAACAGCAATGGCGAGCCGAAGCGCAGCGAAACTCACTGCCATTATGGCGAATGGAAGATGGTTTTCTGCGTTCATCCGGACTTGGCTCTGACCTGCTGCCACCGCTATCGCTGGTGCTGGATAAACGCGGTATTTACTATGACGCCACACGCCCCAGCGATTTGGAAGTGCTGCTGAATCATAGCCAGCTAACGCTGGCGCAGAAGATGCGAGCGGAAAAATTACGCCAGCGACTGGTTGAAAGCAAACTGAGTAAGTACAACCTGGGAGCCGATTTCTCTCTACCAGCCGAAGCCAAAGGTAAAACAGTTATCCTGGTGCCGGGTCAGGTAGAGGACGATGCCTCTATTAAAACAGGCACTGTCTCGATTAAGAGCAACCTTGAGTTATTACGCACAGTACGCGAGCATAATCCGCACGCCTACATTATTTATAAACCGCACCCGGATGTACTGGTGGGGAATCGCAAGGGCGATATTCCGGCAGAACTGACTGCTGAACTTGCTGATTATCAGGCACTGGACGCAGATATTATTCAATGCATCCAACGCGCAGATGAAGTGCATACCATGACGTCGTTGTCGGGGTTTGAAGCGTTATTACATGGCAAGCACGTACATTGTTACGGCCTGCCCTTCTATGCCGGTTGGGGTTTAACCGTCGATGAACATCGCTGCCCGCGTCGCGAGCGAAAATTAACGTTAGCGGATTTGATCTATCAGGCGCTGATTGTTTATCCAACCTATATCCACCCAACACGGCTACAACCTATTACGGTTGAAGAGGCGGCGGAATTTTTGATCCAGACGCCGCGCAAGCCGATGTTTATTACCAGAAAAAAAGCGGGGCGAGTAATACGCTATTACCGCAAATTAATTATGTTCTGCAAGGTCAGACTTGGCTAAACAATTTCACAGTTGACTATTACACAAATTATTTATGCAAGGTAATGCACTAACCGTTTTATTATCCGGTAAAAAATATCTGCTATTGCAGGGGCCAATGGGACCCTTTTTCAGTGATGTTGCCGAGTGGCTAGAGTCATTAGGCCGTAACGCTGTGAATGTTGTATTCAACGGTGGGGATCGTTTTTACTGCCGCCATCGACATTATCTGGCTTACTACCAGACACCGAAAGAGTTTCCCGGATGGTTGCGAGATCTCCACCGGCAATATAACTTTGACACTATCCTCTGCTTTGGCGACTGCCGCCCATTGCATAAAGAAGCAAAACGCTGGGCAAAGTCGAAAGGTATCCGCTTCCTGGCATTTGAAGAAGGATATTTACGCCCGCAATTTATTACTGTTGAAGAAGGCGGAGTGAACGCATATTCATCGCTACCGCGCGATCCGGATTTTTATCGTAAGTTACCAGATATGCCTGCGCCGCATGTTGAGAACTTAACACCTTCAACAATGAAACGTATTGGCCATGCGATGTGGTATTACCTGATAGGCTGGCATTACCGTCATGAGTTTCCTCGCTATCGCCATCACAAATCGTTTTCTCCCTGGTATGAGGCACGTTGCTGGGTTCGCGCATACTGGCGCAAGCAACTTTACAAGGTAACACAGCGTAAAGTATTACCGAGGTTAATGAACGAGCTGGATCAGCGTTATTATCTTGCCGTTTTGCAGGTATATAACGATAGCCAGATTCGTAACCACAGCAATTATAACGATGTGCGTGACTATATTAATGAAGTCATGTACTCATTTTCGCGTAAAGCGCCGAAAGACAGTTATTTGGTGATCAAACATCATCCGATGGATCGTGGTCACAGACTCTATCGACCATTAATTAAACGGTTGAGTAAGGAATATGGCTTAGGTGAGCGAGTCATTTATGTGCACGATCTCCCGATGCCGGAATTATTACGCCATGCAAGAGCGGTGGTGACGATTAACAGTACGGCGGGGATCTCTGCGCTGATTCATAACAAACCACTCAAAGTGATGGGCAATGCCCTGTACGACATCAAAGGCTTGACGTATCAAGGGCATTTGCACCAGTTCTGGCAGGCCGATTTTAAACCGGATATGAAGCTGTTTAAGAAGTTTCGGGGGTATTTATTGGTGAAGACGCAGGTTAATGGGGTTTATTATGGGGAGTGGAGTTTTGAACATGAAATTAAGGTTGATAAGGATTTTTTGAGTCTTACACGTCAAGTTTAAAATATAATATCTTAATTAATAATTTAAATTTAAGTTTCAATGGATGTTAATTCAAAACACTTCCAGCGATTAGAAGCATGCTAAAAAATTACGCTTTACAA
The DNA here is from genome assembly GCF_000407765.1 of Escherichia sp. KTE114. Classification (NCBI taxonomy): domain Bacteria; kingdom Pseudomonadati; phylum Pseudomonadota; class Gammaproteobacteria; order Enterobacterales; family Enterobacteriaceae; genus Escherichia; species Escherichia sp. KTE114. The sequence goes on from NZ_KE136626.1 coordinate 394,287, forward strand.
TTTAATTTATTAACTTAGATATAATTTTCGATAGTTAACTACATCGCTAAAATTTTCGCATATTGATTGCAGTTCCGTTTCCAATATTTTTGGTATATACATTTTATTTACATGTAAAAAAGCCATGCGGGATAACTAGTTTTATCTCGCATGGGACTCCTTATGCGGAAATATTCTTATACAGCTAAATAGATGATTAAATTAATTCCCCTTCTGCTTCTTATTTATTTTATTCAATTCCAAAGCATCATGTTTAAAATGTTCATAGTTTCCCTCCAGCAAATATTGTGAAAGATTTTTAAATTTTTTATAAATAAAATCAATGTTTGTAAGTTCAGGATGGGCTGCTAATGATTTATGCATCTGACTAAAAAAGTATTGTTTTTCCTCATTAGATAGTTTTTTGTTTCTTATGATGGCTGCTAAATGTTCTGAACATATGATCATCCATGCATTGAACATTTTTATTTTTTCAATCATTTCTTTTTTACTAAGAAAAATATAGTTTAATCCACTTTGCAAAACAAAAATTCTATTTTCAATTGGGAAACTCACTTTAGAAAGATGTGGTTGATCGTGTCCGTTAAGAATATAATAATCCTTATCTGATAAAACTGATACAGTATTAGCAACAGTTAACGCGTGACATGAAAAAATCATATCTTCGTAAACAGGTATTGATGGGTTGAATAAAATCCCATTATCAAGAAGCAATTTTCTATTAAATAATTTGAAAATTTTCAGTGATCTGAATAAGTGATTTTTGATAATGTCTGCTTTGTTAGCACTTTTTCTGAATGCCCATACAGGTATTCCACGTCCTGTAGATGAGGCTTGCTTAAAATATACAATATCACTATTATTTTTATCTGCAATATGCAGTCCATCATAAAGTAACTCAGGATGAATTGCATCATCAGAATCTAAAAAGAAAACATAACGTCCTTTGGCTGCTTTTATTCCTTCATTGCGTGGAGCTGAAGCATTTCCGGAAGGGATTTCTCTGCGAATAACACGCCAATTTATGTCCGGCGCAATAAAATACTCAATTGCAGGAATACTTTTATCTGTTGAACCATCGTCAATAAAAATCACTTCAAATCTATTTTTATCTAGCGTTTGCAAATTAATTGATTTTATACATTCAACAATTAACCTTTCCCTATTATGAACAGGAATTATAACAGATATGTCGAATTTAATATTTAAATCGATAGTGTTTATAACGGACATTATTTTATATAAAGCACAGGGAAGAGCTTCAATCAAAATAACGCAAGATGAAATTCTTTCTTTTTTTCACTACCTTTTACGGTAAAAAAAGAACAATCAGTACGAAGTACAAAATCCACGTCCAAAGCTGTCTGGTTGGCGGTGAAGTCTAATGCAAATTTCACATTTTTATATTCAAAATCAACAACGAAGCAATTTTCATTGTAGAACCATGTTTTTTTGATGTATTCGCGCAGTGATGTCTGCTCAAAAAATCTCACTATATTTTCAGTCATAGCAGCAATATCTTTTTTCATTTTTCAACCTCTAATATCTATTGTATTTATCAATATAAAACACTACCATCTTAAGATGGATAATTATATCCAAATATTCTTACATGATTTTATATTATCATCTTCACAGCAGGCTACAATACGACACGATATACTTAACATACATAACAATTTTATTGGTGATTATTTTGCTGGTGAGAGTTCAGCATATCTAAACCTGTCAAACTGAATTTTGAATATTTTTAAGCGAAGCGAATTATATGTATACATATAGTGGATGTGAAGTTCTGGTCATATAAAAATCCCCGCATTCTTTCGAAAGCGGGGAAGACATGAAACAAAGCTAATGGTACATATTGTGCAGTCGCATATTTTATTCCACATTGGAATAAAATTGAATATGATAGTTTCTTTTTCGGGATGATTTAACTAAAAAAGGCCCGCGGAAGCTGCGGGCATAAAACGCGGAAATGGTTAAATTTCAGATAGTCTAGGTTACGATTCTATCATGTATGTCATTCGCAGTGAAGTAATTAGATATTTGCGTGGATGTACTATTTTGTCCAATTTAATAACAAAGGGAATTATACCGAAACAGGGAAATTTATGATGGATATTCTTCCCATTTTCCTGTGCTTTGTGCTGTGGTTGTACAGGTACTGGTCGGCATTCTTACTGGAAATTTGGCCTATGGTGCTATAGCCGGTTGCACATTCTTCATTGCGCATGAACACACCCAAGCTGAATATCGCTGAGTAGAAATATTCGGACATAGTAAGCGGAATAAAATGCCACGGTGGAGCGGTTTTAATTTCCGCGTACAGAATAGGCAAGCCTATTAGATTTTGCGGTTCCAGTTATGGCGTGTTTGCTCCTCTGGTTGTTGATTAATCACGAGTAAAAAATAAAGCTTATTGTGCTTCAATGAAACTGAGTATTGTGAGTTAATGTATTAGAAAGTTAACATTATATGCTGTATTGCTAAGCTTTGTACTAATAGTCAATAATTCCACTTCAGACTGAAAGAGTGGTTGTGAACACCACAGAAGTAGATCTATCGTTGCTGGCTGCCAAGAAGAAGTTTGCAGTACTATAAAATCGTGTTGATACATCAACCGTTCCAGATATCGAGTAGCTATAATTACAATTTTATTTATATAATTTGAATTAATAGGATATAAACATGAATGAAAAGTAGAACGTTTCCTGTCTAAACTCGAAAACGGATTTTTTACATAATAATATAATATTCATTTATGAATTATAGAATAACAGTAATTAATTAAAATAAATCAGAACAAGATTAATAAAATCATCGTTTAATGCTCAATAATTTTCTTTGAAAAATTTATTTCTTTTCCGCATGTGCATCGTTGTATACTGGCAAAGCCATTGAATACGATCGGAATATGACATACCAGCAATTTCCCTTGAAGGATAGGTTATAAAATAATCGAATAATTCATCTCTGATTTTTTCTGAGTCTGAATCATATGATAAACAATCATTAATATCAAAAAAAGTTTTTGATATATACGTGTTAAGCCTTTTAGGAATGTATAATTTATTAGTATATTTTCTATCAATTAACGTTAGACATGGTATTTTTTTCCGTATAAATTGCATTTCCATTGCAGAAATATCAGTAATAGCAAACTTGACCGCCCCCCAATCATTAATTTTTTTAACGCATCCATTTTTTGCAGTTAGTAAAAACTTAAAAATGTTGAATTTTTTATTTTTTGATGTACAAACAAACACAATGATCCCATTATCCCTGAAGGTTTTAATGGCTAAATTTAATTGATATATATAATTTTTATCTCTGTGTCCTAGATTTGGATGAGGCTTGATGTATACATACCTTATTAATTCTCGCTTACAAAAGTTAATTATTTTCTTTATATTTACATCTTGCAATGAGCAGTAATTTTCTTCAGGTACTCCTCCTTCCCATGTAGGAGCATAAACTAGAGCATTGCTATTAAAATTATAATGGAACTCATTATTTCCTAAAAATGTGTCTCCTAACGTGATTATACGCCCGCTTTGAACATCATAGGGAGTAAAAACTCCCGACTTAAGAAAACGATCTATTCCTACATTTCCTGATGTTACAACATAATCATAGATTCTTATAATCGGTTTAATTGAAGCTAATTTGTGACTTTCACCATGAGTAACAAAAATATGTACTAAATTCCTATTGGCGACTAGTTTACAGTTAGACTGTGCATTGAAAAGATATAATACTACTTTTCCTTTATCAAGTTTATAATCTGATTGTTTACGTACAAATCTGAAAGGAATATTATGTTTAATAAAAACACTCTGAAATGTATCTGCTATTTCTTTATAGTATTTGCATATTACTTCAATACATTTATTTGAGTCAAAAACCTGTGTCTGGAAATAACCAACAAGTTGCTCCAAAGCTCCAATTATTTTAGTATCCAAATATATATAATATAAATTACTTCCAGACACTTGTATCACCTCTTAACGACCATCTTTTCTAATATCAACAATCAATCCTGTATTTCCAGTTCCTAATATCTTAATAGTTGTTAACGCAACATCTTTTGCATTTAGTAAAAGTTCAGTTGGCTCAAGACCAAAATTAGCTGTACGCATTGGTGTTGCAGTTCTTTCGGGATTAATACAATTTACGCGAATGTTCTCTGTTGTCCATTCTTCAGCAAGTGCTTGAGTGAAGTTAACTATTGCTGCTTTAGATGATGAATAGAGAGCGTATAATGAGCGCCCACGAGTATATGAACTTGACGTGAAATTAACAAGCATACCTGAACTTTCAGTTAAATATTTTTTAGATGCAATTGCAACATTTACTGCACCTGTATAATTCACTCCTATTAAATTATTAATTTCAGACTGAGATAAAGAATCAATAGGTTTTTTTATTAGCAATCCAGCAGTATTGATAACATAATCAATTGTGCCACGTTCTTTTTTTACTACAGCCAGAAATTTATTGATGGAATGAATGTCAGTTATATCTACATTATTATAAGAGCGACTTGCAACATCCACATTTGCGCCAAGCAAAATTGCTGAATTTTTTATTTCTAGACCAATACCACTTGTCCCTCCAAAAACCACTAAATTCTTATTTTTTAAAAATGACAAATCATCTTCAGGGTTATAAGAAATTTTATTTGCTTCTTGCAATAATTTTTCAGCAATAAAGAGATCTATAGGATGAGTAATTTTTATATTAGCTTCATGTCCTTTAACTGTAGCAACTCTAATCCCCGGTATCATTGACCTAACAACACCACAGTCACAAGTAAATGAGAATCTCTGTTCTTTTATTGCTTTTTGGTAAGCTTTTTTTATTGTGCCAAGTTTAAAAGCTTGTGGTGTTTGCCCTCTACGCATGAAAGCTCTATTGGGTATATTGGAAATACATTCATCATCAAAGACTTCGACTAAAGTATCTGATGAAGGGATTACAACATCGACAGCATCAAATTCTTTGAGAGCATAAATACAGTCATTTATGATGTGTTCATTTATCAATGGTCGAACTGCATCATGAATAAGAATATTACATTCATGACTATACCCCTCTAATCCAACAAGAGCTGAATAAGTTGAATCAAACCGCTCTTTACCTCCAACAAAGACTTTAACAACTTTCTTCCATTTATTTTTTTATTATATCCCATGTTAAATGCATATGCTCCGATTGAGATACAATAATTATTTCATCAATATTATTAGATTTTTCAAATGCGTCTATCGTATACTCTATAACAGCTTTACCAGCTAGTTTTGTAAATTGTTTTGGCAGGGTGCCTCCGAAACGAGAACCTGTCCCTCCAGATAAAATCACAGCGATATTCTTCATGTTTCAACTCTAAGCTTATAATTAAAACTATAATAAGTAAAAAGACAATAAATTACAGATATTGATTTGATAAATTTTTTGAATTCATAAATGGTGTAGAATTTTAACGCTTTTAGCAGTATTAGTGAGTGCAATTATCCGCTCTCACTAATCAATATGCCAACTTTCATTTAAGTTGCGTTATTTTTTGAGGTTGTTCATAAATTCTTTTTATTTCTTTAACAAACTTATCATTAAGAGTTTCTTCATAACCTAAAATGTAATTCATAGCAAATTTTCTTTTCTCTTCAAGATAGTCATTCCCATCTAATACAGAGCTTAGTTTCTCTTCCAGTTCATTAAGTGTAGAAAAAGTATAACAATAATCCCCATAAGCCATATTAGAACTTGAGATATTAATTTCTCTATCTTGAGGAATATATACAAATATTGGTCCGTTTCCAGCGAGACATTCACTGATGACAGCAGAAATATCGCAAATGAATATGTTATAAGTAGCTAAAATTGTATCAACAGGAATAGTTCGTGGAATAATAGTAACTCTGTTTTCCTCATCAGAATTATATTGTGCTAAATTAGCATCAAGGTTCTTTAACTCGCTAATTCGTGACCCCGTTATATGGTGAAATTTGGCATCGATATGTAGTTTGAGATTATTTGCAACAGTTTGTATGATACCTCCAGAAATCAACGCAGAAGAATAGTTGCTTTCTTCAAAATGACCTTCCCATGTAGGCAAATAAAGTACGCGATAGTTTCTTTTTTTCCAATTTGATTGGCATGCTTCTATAATTTTTTTACTGTTTGGCCTACCTACTTTATTGAATATCATATGCTGGGTATTAAAATCACTGTTGCGGAATCTATCAATATGTGCTTCTCCTGCCGTCCATATCTCATCATATAACCTTAATCCCTTATGCGCACTAGAGGCCTTATCGCTATCCCCATGTCCAATAAAAATATGATTCAAATAACTAAACCGCACAAGATGTATGTTATTTCCTGTGCTTGAAGGATATAAAACAGTATTAGCATACGGCATTTTATTTAAAAGATTTTCAATGTCCTGAGCTCCTTTCGCATAGGATATATATGTCCACGGAAAGTTCGTCTTTACCCACTCAAATAAATTCAAATTACGCACTAATATTAGAAACTTAACATTACTGCGCATCAATACTGCAATCCAAGGTTTTAAATGTGCCACCCCTGCATCAAAATTTTCTCCTGAATGTAAAATGACCCTAATGTCATCTAATATATTAAAATGATCAAGGCTATTTATTTTTGGCTTGGTTACGACTTTTTCTTTTTTACTTTCCACTTTTTTTTGTGTCGGTATGTTTTTTTTCGCAACTTGTTTAGACGGTTCTGCATTGCTTCGATTTATTTTTGCATCTCTAAAAAAAAGTCTCGGTTTTGTGATTAATTTAGTTAGCTTACTCATTTTATCTCCTTATTTTTAGACATGTATAATTTCATATACACATTCATATAATTCATGGCGCGAATGGCAATTTATTAGAAAGGCAATAGCATTCTTTCTTAAACACACAGATTTATGATAAATATACTTAATGATTATATTTTTTGTTCTACAACATACTCCTCTATCCCTTCCTGAACATCCTCAAAAAACCCAACCGCATTATCGTCTTTAAACACAATCGCCACATCACAAAACTCTTTCAATGAATTCAAACTATGTGAAACCATTAAAAAGCTAGACTCTTTATGCCTTTCTTTAAATAAGTGAGCGCACTTTTCTTTAAACCTGGCATCACCGACTGCGGTTACTTCATCGACGATATAATAATCAAACTTAAATGCCATGCTTAAACCAAAGCCCAGGCGAGATCGCATACCAGATGAGTAAGTTTTGATCGGCATATCAAAGTACTTGCCGAGTTCAGCAAATTCTTCGACAAACGCAATTTTCTCTTTCAGTTCTTCTTGCTTCGCGTATAACCGCGCAACAAATTTTACGTTTTCGCGTCCGGTTAAACTTCCCTGAAATCCACCGGCGAGGCCGACTGGCCATGATATCGTTTTATTGGTGATGATCTTTCCGCTATCGGGGCGGTCAATGCCACCAATCATTCTCAGTAACGTTGATTTACCTGCACCATTACGACCAATAAAGGCAACGCTTTTTCCTGAAGGGATTTCGATGTTTAAATCCTTAAACACATAGTGTCGCCCCGTTGGCGTACGATATGACTTCGTCAAATTCTCAATCTTAATCATGATGTCAGCATTGCCTCCTCACGAGTTCGGTATAACGCCAGACCAATGAACAGGGTTATCAATGTAAACATTGCCAGGTAGTTCAGACTCACGCCTTCGCTAATATAGCCAGGCATAACGGCCTCACGACTTAACTCCACCACATGTACTAATGGGTTCCAGAGAAGATAAGACCAATATTGCTTAGGAATTGAGTGCAGAGGGAACATGATGCAGGAGATGAAATAAAGAGGCTTAAGAAGTATCGGCAGAACCTTTTGCATTTCGGGGAAGGTTTTACCAACGACCATAAATATTAAGCCAATGCTGCATGAAAGTATGATCAGCAGACTCCAGGTAGCCACAAGTTGTAAAAAATTTGTTATCTCGAAATATTCGCCTGCCATCCTGACAATGAGCATAAGCAGAATATAAACAGCAACGTAAATCAGTGTCTCAAGCAGTGCACGTGCAATGATCGTATCGATGGGTTTTACTGGACGATAATTAAACAGCCCCTGGTTCGCTTCAATAGCGCCGACAGAACGTTTGCTGATACTGCTAAAGATAAAAAAGGGAATCAGGCCATTAAGTAAAAACACCGGGAACGAGATGTCTGGCATCGTGCGGTGCATAATGTAACCAAAAATGCCCAACAGTATCAGCAAATGCGCAGAGGGTTCGAGAATCGCCCACAAATACCCCAGACGAAACTTACCAAAACGTGTTCGTATTTCTCGTAGAAATAATGCCTCTACGGTGACTTTCTGGACTTCAAATCCACTTCTTGCCATTTGATGATGTGATCCTAATCTCTTCAGGTACGCTACCGCCCTTGGCTTAACAGCTACCAATACACTGGAGGTAATACTTGTTTGTAATTGGATAAAATACGTTCAGACGGTTTGGCTTTTTTAATAGCCGCAAACAATTTCAGCAGAAATTATTTCCGCAGGGATAAATTGTTCTATTTCCGTCTTATTTCTTCTAATCCATTCTTCAGGCATGAATGTATTCGGTCTTCTGGTCATTTCAGAAAACTGGCCGTTTTAGAATGTAGAGTTAATTTCTCAGGAAATTATGCGTAACTCTTTTTGCTTAGCCTGTATGGGTAAAAAAGACGTAAAGCACCATGCGTTCTGGATTACTCCGGAACACACTTATTCAAAAATGAGTTTTTAATTTCGCAAGAAATTATTTTTGCTTTTACTGTTAACTACTGGATTATAACACCACCTATAAGTTTTATGCGTAGCAACACCTGCAATCTGTTTCACACCAGAACGCACGAATTCATTACCAATCAATTGTTTACCGAGAAACTATTTCCCTATTTAAAATTCACTCATGTACTTCTTATTTATATCTTCAGCCCCCTCTTTGCGGTCATATTTGTGATATTCGTCACATTTAAACAATGTTATTTAAGTCGCAGGAATAATTCCGGCAGCAATTATTGTTGTCGATTAAAATATATGTCTTGATTATTTATCGCGTTTATTTTAACCAGCGTTACAGCCAGCACTATCCCTCAGTAGATATACCTGAGCAGACATTGTTTCAAATCGACGGATAGTTTCTGTGGAAATTATTTTGCTTACTTAAAATTTCCTTTCTGATTGTCTCCAGGAATTTTAGTAATTTCCAGGCTACACAAAATACAGATCACACAAGAATTATCCTATATGTTTTGACCTATCAATTGACACTCAACGATTCATTACATCTATTAATGATCATGATGTATTGCCACACTTAAGCATATTTATAGGATGCAGGGCTGCTTCAGGAGAGAACTCGTATCTGTTGTTTTGCAGAACATTCAGTGATGACGGGAATGGGATATTTCTTATTGCAAAAATATTCAATTCGGTGAGTGGATAAGAAGATTATACACTCACCTTTCGTGTTTAATTTCACAGGGAATTTACTGGAACACTTATCCTCTTATCAACTCCAGTCGCTGCACATTCACCATCCCCGGCTTCTCACCTGCGCTGACATCAATTTGTGTCACCCGCAGCGCATACTTTTCATCCAGCGCGTTTAACCAGTTCAGCAGGTCATTAAACACCACAGGATCTATCCAGACCTGGATATTCTCCCCGCGCTCAGCTATCCGCTTGATGACCACAGAATGCGCGGAAGCACTGTCACTAATGACCCGCGATACCTGCGCAGGCGTTGTTGTGGCGGATTTTCGCGCTGCGATAATATCCGGCGCGGCGCTCTTCAGTCGGGTGTTCATCGCCACCAGCTGCTGCAACATCGTCTCCTGTTGCTCTACCCGTTCGCTCAAAGGCTGCCAGATGAGGACGTAATATCCGGCGCTAAACAGAAACACCGCCGCTGCCAGTAACATGCCTTTTTCGCGCGGCGAACGCCCCGCCAGGTGTTGTGCCAGCCAGTGTTCGCCACGGCTTAACTGGCGTTCACGCCATTGCTGAAAATAGTGAATAAATTTATCGCGTAACATGTTATTTCCTCCGCAACGTTACGCCGCCGGAAACCGCATCACCCTCTTTCTGTAACGCGTCCTGTTGCACAACATAATCAGTTGCCAGTGCGCTACGCAGTTTGTCGAAACTGGCAAAGTTCGCGGCCCGCAACTGAAGGTGGAGCGTCTGGCGTTTTTGATCAAAGGTGAAACCACGCATCTCGATGTCGGAAAGTGACGCCGTTTTCAGGGGGCTGGCAATCGCTGACAACTCTGCGAGCAGCCTAGTATCGTCGGCCTGCGGGCGATATTTTTTCAGCGCCATCGTCACCTGAGAGCGTAAATTCACAATCCGCTTCTGCTCCGGGAATAACGTTAAGAACTGTTTTTCCGCCTGGGCGCGGCTTTGCGCCACCTGTTCACTGACGCTCCATAACGTCACACCCCGTTCCACTGCCAGCGCAACCAGAATCAGCAATACCGGCAGAACCATCACCCGCCAGCGCGCCCACTGTTTTCGGTAGCTGACGCGAGGCTGCCACGGCCCTGTTAGCAGGTTCCCTTCCGGTTCGCCATAAGTGGTAATGGCTGGCAGAGCCGTAACGGTCAGGCGTTCAGCGTCTACGCCAGCCCATGTCGATAGCTCTTCCGGCGCAATGCCGACCACGGTTAGCGAAAGCGGTAAATCCTGCTCATTGAGCTGTGCGCGGAACATAACCGGAGCCAGCGCACGCCCGGCGCTCCATCCCCGACATTCATCGATGCGGCAGATAACCCGTTGCGCATCGCCAGCCATAAATCCACAAGGAATGGACATCCAGTCCGGCGCGACGGTAGCGCGGGTGATGCCGTTTTCCTGCAACCACTGCGCAATGTTGCGCATATGCTGTTGGTGAATCACTGCCACGGTTGCCAGTTGCTGGTCGATTTTCAACGGGGCGAAATGCAGTTCATCGATATCCTGGTTCAGCTCTTCTTCCAGTAAGGCGGGCAGAATAGTCGGTATCTGCTTACGGAGGACATCAGGCAGTTCAACCTGCCAGACGCTGATCCATTCGCCGGGAATGTAGAGTCGAATCGCATCGGTTTGCAGCCATTGCTGAAGCTGTTCGTTGTCGACGTCAGGCCAGATACCGCACTCCACGTCGGCGGTACGGCGCTGCCAGCGGATGGGGTCGGTGGCGCAAAGCGGGAAAAAAATCTCAAGCATGGAACTCACTCACTTTCTCCTGTTTGATGCCAGAGAACAGAAAAGTGTTGTGGCCCCATGCGGACAATTAACGAGTTCATCGTCAGTTCAATCTCATTCACGGTGATATCCGAACGCAGCCAGAAGTAATTGCTGTCCACGCTCAGGACGGTTTTTAGCTGTTTTTTAGTACGCTCATCGACGTCAGCAAGTAGCGGCTGTGCAAGAAACTGATCGACATCTTCCCAGCCCTTCGCCGGACGTTGTTGTAATAACGCCCGCGCCTGAACAGGGCTTAACCACGGGTCAAACAGCGCCTCAAGAATTACGCTTTGCGTGACGTCTAATGTGTTGATGTTGATTTGCTGGCGGGTCATCGGCAGCGCACAAACCAGCGGTTTCAGTTTTTGATAGAGTCCGGCGTCCATTCCCTGCACCACTCGCATCTCGCTGATATCAGCTAACGGTTGATTAGCGGCATAGAACGGCACCGAGCGGGCGAGATACTCGCTGTCTTCACGCCCCAGACGCGTCTGCACGCTGCGATCCTCGTCAATAAACTCCCACAGGCTTTCGGCTATCAGTTCGGCTCGATAAGCAGGCACATCCAGGCGCGAGATCAGGGCAATCAACTGTTGTACCGCAAGCGGACGCGATGCCGTCGTCGGCTGAGCGAGGGCATTCAGGTTAAAGCAGGCCTGTGCGTCACGCAGGGTAACGGCAATTTGCCCCTGCGGCAGAGGAAAAAAACGAGGGCCGGATGCCCACGGCTGCGCCAGATGCACGCGTTGTTCATTTTTCAGGCTCAGACTGAGCGCGCTCAGCGCCAGGCTTTCTGCACTGGCGCTGTACCACAGCGCCTGCTGGTACTCCTGCTGGCTGCGCGTTCGCCCAAGTTGTTGTTGCATCCGCCCGGAAAGCGTGATGGTTACCAGCATTATGACCGCCAGCAATATCAGCACCACGACCAGTGCCATTCCGCGTTTTGGTGGTGAGGTGGTCATGATAATTGCGGCCCACGTAACAACCAGATGCGTTCAATCTCGCCCCATTGTGGCGAATGCAGAGTCATGCGCACCGCCACAGGGATCGCCTGCCCTGACGACCAGCTCTCCTGCCAGCGCGTGCCGTCGTAGAACTGCAAACGGAGCGAATCTGCCGGGATTAATTTTTGCGTTGTTGGCTTCACACTGCCTGCTGCATCGGTCAGCGGCCAGGACAATCGTTCAAGATAACCGTCATGAATGCGGTAACCGACGGTAAGCAGATTACTGCGCGGCAGGCGCATCAATGGATTAACCACACCGCCACGTACAAAGCGCATCCCTTCACTCTCAGACGCCAGCACGCCAGCGCCAGCCAGTAACGCCGGTTCTCGCTGCCCCTGCTCGCCTCTTACCGGGCGTGGCATCATTTGTGTCAGATCGTGGGTCAGAAAACTCATCGTTTGCTGCATGAGGTTTAGTTTTTGATCGTGTTCGGCGACGGCGCTATTCACGCGCGTAACGCCGTTTGTCACCTGCTGCGCCATCAGTGCCAGTGAGGCAAAAATGGCGATTGCCACCAGCATTTCCAGTAACGTGAAACCAGAGCGAATCCTTTTCATTGCTGGCCTCCCACGGCGCTAAACCAGGCGCGTCGTGACTGAACCACCGACGAAAAGTCTTCGTGACGGCTGACTTCAATATCCACCGCCTGGAGCAGCGCGTTACCTGTATTCAGCGGTGAGGTTCGCCAGTACCAGCGGCTTCCTGCCATATCGCTCTCGCCCTGATGCCTGACCGCCCGTTGTTCGCGGGTCATCAGGTAAAGTAGAGCGGTCTGGTTTTCAGCTACCCAGCCAGCTACCGTTTTCTCCTCAAGAACTTGCTGATTACTCAGCGCACCGCTGGCAATCTGTAACACTGCCATGGCAGCCAGCGCAAAAATCGCCAGCGCGAGCATCACTTCCAGCAAGGTAAATCCACGCTTCATGGCATCCTCTCATCACATTGACTGAGGGATAACGCGCCATCGTGTGCCAGTTTTACCGCCCAACATGCGTTTTGCGCCGCCGAATAGAATCGCAGCGTAAACGGCGTGGCGGGTTCAAAAGGCGAAAAACGGATCTGCGGCGTCTTCTTTTTCGCCTCTTTTTGCAGCTCCAGTTCAATATCATGCAGCGTCAGGCGACGACGTTGCAGCTCCAGAGTATATTCCTTCTGCCAGATATCACTTCCGGGTTGTAACAGCATCTGCACCTGTTTCGGCACCGTAACCTGTGCCGATAACCGGGTCGCAGAAACGGGCAACCACTGCCCCTGACGACGCTGCATAAACTGGTAGCCAGGCGGGTCGATTAACACACCGAGTGTCTGTCCTTCAATCACCGCCCTGTCCTTAAACTGCGCAAAGCGAGTCAGAAAATCCTGCGCCGCTTTTTTCGCGGGCGATTCAGAATCGGTCGCAAAAGTCTGTACCACGCCCACACTGGCAAGGCCGATAAGGAAAATCACCAGCATGATTTCCAGAAGAGTGAATCCGCGTTCAGGCACTGATTACTGAAACTCCTGCAAATTCCAGTTACCGATATCTGCGCCAGCGCCTTCCCCGTTTTCCTGACCATCCGCCCCTAAGGTGTAAACATCAAACATCCCTTTTTCACCGGGGCTGAGATACTGATAATCATTGCCCCACGGATCTTTTGGCAGTCGTTTAATGTATCCACCTGGACGGTAGTTGCGGGAATCCGCCATATTGGCCGGTTGCTGGATCAGCGCCTCAAGCCCCTGCTCGGTGGTTGGATAACGCCCGTTATCCAGTCGGTACATATCCAGCGCGTTTTCCAGCGCCACGATATCGCTGATGGCTTTTTGCCGATCCGCTTTCTCTTTGTTGCCCAGCAGGTTAGGCACAACCAGGCTTGCCAGAACGCCAAGAATAACAATCACCACCATCACTTCCAGCAGGGTAAAACCTGCCCGTGGTTTTTGTGTGCGGGATAACGAATTCATGTGATAACTCCGTAAATTACATTCCAACCATATTGTTCAGTTGCAGCATTGGTTCGAGGATGGCGATGACGATAAACAGCACCACGCCCGCCATCATCACCACCAGCGCCGGTTCAAACAGCCCTAATGCCAGCCCCACCTGGGTATCAAATTCCCGCTCCTGGTTGACTGCGGCCTGTTCAAGCATGGTTTCCAGCTCGCCGCTCTGTTCACCGGAGGCGATCATGTACAACATCATCGGCGGGAACAGGCGAAGCTCCGCCAGCGCGGCGCGCAGACTGCTTCCTTCGCGGACGCGATCTGCCGCCAGCAGCAGTTGTTGCTCGACATAACGATTTGCCGACACGGCGGCAGCGGTCTGAATGCCTTCCAGCAGCGGAACACTGCTGGCGGTGAGGATGCTTAACGTGCGGGAAAAACGCGCCGTATTCAGCCCGCGCGCAACACGCCCCGTCACGGGCAAACGCAGCAAGGTTTTATCCCAGCGCAAGCGCATGGCAGGATTTTTGAGTAACCGTTGCCCCAGCACCAGAAGCCCCAGCAAACCTGCCAGCCAGTAAACGCCGCTGGCCTGTAACGCGTCGCTCATGGCGATAAGCGCGCGGGTGGAAGCGGGCAACGCGTGTCCGAGATGATCAAACTGTTCGATAATTTTCGGCACTACCGCCGTCAGCAAAATAGTAACCACGCCCGTTGCCACCACCAGCAATACCAACGGGTAGAGCATGGCCTGCAGCAGGCGTGATTTCAGGCGCTGGCGCTGTTCGGTGTAATCCGCCAGGCGATTAAGCACCACGTCGAGATGCCCGGATTTTTCTCCGGCAGCCACCATCGAACAAAACAGGGAATCAAAGACGCGGGGATGTTCACGCAGGCTGTCCGACAGGGTATAACCTTCCTGAATCCGGCTGCGCAGCGCCATTCCGAGACTTTTCACATGCAGTTTTTCACTTTGCTCACTGACCGCCTGTAAGCAGGTTTCCAGCGGCATTGCTGCCTGTACTAACGTTGCCAGTTGGCGAGTGAACAGCGCCAGATCTGCCGCCGCCACGCGACGATGTGCGTGCCGCCGACGCTGCAACATTCCCCCTGACGAAGCATTCAGCCGGGCTTCAATGTGCACGGGAATGAGCTCTTTACCGCGCAACAACTGGCGGGCATGACGCGCGGAATCCGCCTCAATCATGCCTTTGGTTTTGCGACCATTACGCTCCAGCGCCTGATAGTAAAACAGTGCCATTACGCCTCCATGGTTACCCGCAGAACTTCATCGAGAGAGGTTTCTCCGGCGAGCACTTTCTCAATGCCGTTGCTGCGGATACCCGCAGAGTGTTGCCGGACATAACGTTCCAGCTCCAGTTCCCCGGCCTGACGGTGGATCAAATCACGCAATGTGGCATCCACCACGATCAGCTCATGGATGGCAGTACGTCCGCGAAAGCCTTTGTGATTACAGGCGGGACAGCCCTGCGGATGGTACAGAGTGACGGTTCGCGCATCGGTAATCCCCAGCAGGCGTTTTTCTTCGTCGGTGGCAGGCGCGGGCTGGCGGCAGTCGGTACACAGCGTGCGAACCAGTCGCTGCGCCATCACGCCCGTCAGACTGGAAGAGAGCAGGAAAGGCTCCACGCCCATATCCTGCAAACGCGTAATCGCCCCCACCGCCGTGTTGGTATGCAGCGTGGAAAGTACCAGGTGCCCAGTGAGCGACGCCTGAACGGCGATTTCTGCGGTTTCGGTATCGCGGATTTCACCGACCATCACCACATCCGGGTCCTGACGCAAAATCGCGCGCAGGCCACGGGCGAAGGTCATGCCGACGCGGGTGTTGACCTGCGTCTGACCGATCCCTTCAATCATGTATTCGATGGGGTCTTCAACCGTGAGAATGTTACGCGAGTGGTTGTTCAGCTCCTGCAATCCGGCGTACAGCGTAGTGCTTTTGCCGGAACCTGTCGGCCCCGTCACCAGAAAGATACCGTGCGGTTTGTGTAACAGCTGGCGCAACTGCGCGGTCAGTTCATGGCTCAACCCCAGACGCTCCAGCGTCAGGCGGGCCTGGTTTTTGTCCAGCAGTCGCAGCACCACGCGCTCGCCCCAGGCGGATGGCATGGTGGAGACACGCACGTCAATCGCCCGACCGCCCAGCAGCAGCGCAATACGTCCATCCTGCGGTACGCGCTTTTCGGCAATATCCAGCCGCGCCATCACCTTGATACGCGATACCAGCAGCGAGGCCAGTTTGCGCCCCGGGCGCAGCATTTCATGTAATGTGCCGTCAACACGAAAACGGATCACCAGACTCTTTTCAAACGTCTCGATGTGGATATCCGAAGCGCCTTCTTTAATCGCCTCTGCCAGCATGGCGTTGATCAGTTTGATGATTGGCGCATCGTCGTCACTTTCCAGCAGATCTTCCGTTTCCGGCAGTTCTTCGGCGAGGGTAAAAAAGTCCTCAGCAGAGCCGATATCTTCCATCAGCTGGCGAGCCTCGGAAGAGTCCCGCTGCCAGACCGCATTCAGCCGCTGTTCAAATTCGGCCCCGTCGATTTGCCGCAGCGTAAAGGGCGCGTTCAGCCCCCGTTGCAGCTCCTGCAAAACAGAGAGCGATAGCGGATGAACGTGGAGGATCTCCAGCGACGCTTCGCACCACGCCACCAGGCTAAACCGACGGCTGAAACTGTAGGGCAGACGCACGGTGTTAGCGGTGGTTTCCTGTGCTACAGGCACCATTAACGCGTTCTCCCGGCATTGAGGAATGCGCGTACTTCCGGCGGTAAGGCCTGGTTTTGCGCTGGCAGTACCGGCTGCGCGGTGTGCGGCATCAGGCTTAAGCCTTGCTCATCGCGATAGATCTGTTCGGCGCGCATATAGTTATATTTGCGCTGCGATACGCCGTCTGCCGCCATACCGTCACGCAGAATCGTCGGGCGGATAAACACCATCAAGTTACGTTTTTCTTTTTTATCCGCCGTTGATTTAAACAGGTTACCAATCAATGGGATATCGCCAAGCAACGGCACTTTCGCCACGCTTTCTCCCGCCTGGTCGTCCATCAGACCGCCAAGCACGATCAGCTCACCATCGTTAGCCAGCACGGTGGTTTTCAGTTTGCGCTCGCCAAACACCACGTCGAGGCTGGTCTGTCCTTCCACCTTCGAGACTTCCTGCTCAATCACCATCTGTACCGCGTTACCTTCGTTAATCTGCGGTGTGACTTTCAGCATGATGCCGACTTTTTTCCTCTCTACCGTGTTGAAAGGATTGCTGTTATTGGAGCCAACGGTAGATCCAGTTAATACCGGAACGTCCTGGCCCACCATGAAGAAGGCTTCCTGGTTGTCCAGCGTGGTGATGCTCGGCGTAGAAAGGACGTTAGAGCTGGAGTCGTTTTTAACCGCCTGCACCAGCGCCATCCAGTCGCCTTTCACCACGCCAACCGCCGTACCGCTGAATCCAGAAAGAAGCTGGGCGAGTGTGGAGAGATCGCCGTTGGTATCCGGATTAATGGTGGTAGCGCCGTTTTCACTGATCACCGTGGAGCCTTTCTGCGGTTTCGCCTGAGAAATGGCTGCCCCCAGCGTGCCAATAGGGATCTGCGTACCGTTAGCAAACTGCATTAATCCGGCATCTTTCGACGCCCACTGCACGCCGAAGTTGATATTACTGCCTTCGGCAACTTCCACGATCAACGCCTCGACATGCACCTGAGCACGGCGAATATCCAGTTGTTCAATCACGCTTTGCAGCGACTGCATGATGTCCTGCGGCGCGGTAACAATCAGGGCATTACTGTGTTTGCTGGCGGCGATGGAGACAACCTCACGCCCGCTACCGACCGTGCCTTCCGCCTCTTCTTTAGCGGCGGTGAGCGTGCCGCTGACCTGTTTCAGAACATCGACCAGATCTTCGGCTTTGCTGTATTTGAGATAGAACACCTGGCTGTTGCCGCTGCGCTCCATTTCTGAGTCCAGACGACGGATCAGGCGGCGCATTTTATCCCGCGTGGCGGGATCGCCGCTGATAATCACGCTGTTGGTGCGTTCATCGGCGACAATCTGTGATTTCAGCGTCGCTGGCTGGTTCTCGCCGCTGTTTTTAGTCAGGCTTTCCAGCACGCGAGCAATTTCCGAAGCCGAGGCGTTATCCAGCGGGATCACCTCTTCAGTGCGATTTCCCGCGTGATCCACGCGCTGGATCACTTCCGTCAGCCGTTCCACAACCGAGGCGCGTCCGGTAAGCATAATCACGTTGGAGGGATCGTAATTAACAACGTTGCCTGAGCCTGCGCTGTCGATCATCTGGCGCAAAATCGGTGCCAGTTCGCGGACCGAAACATTACGTACCGGCACTACTTTAGTGACCATTTCATCACCCGCGTAGTTGTCGCTACCTTCACCGACCAGCGGCAGTGGCTCGACTTTCGCGGCGCTGGATTTCACCACCTTCAGCACATCGTTTTCCATCGGTACGACGGCATACCCCTGCGCTTCCAGCAGGTTAAGGAATAGCTGGTAATACTGGCGTTCATTGAGCGGGGTCATGGTGCGAATACTCACTTTCCCCTGTACGCCCGGTCCCATAATGATGGTTTTATTAAGGTTAGCGCCGACGGTTTCGATGAACGATTTCAGGTCGGTATCTTTAAAATTGGCGGTAAAGGTGGCTTCTTCCGCCCAGACCGGTGAACTGCATAATGCCGCTGCCAGCACCAGCGGCAGTAAACGCTTTTTTGTTTTGAGGCCAGTTGTCTTCTTACGCCAGACCGACAACGTAATATCACGCCAAAACACGATGAATGATTCTCCTGGATTAAATGCGGTTAGCGCAGCGCGATGGAAATGTCGTAGCGCGCACCCTTGCGTAAAACCGTAAGTTGAATGGAATCCATTGAAGGTAACTGCCGCATCAGAGCAATCATTGCTCGTGGATCAGTAAAATCCTGCTGATTTAACGCAATGGCGATATCGCCTTCCTTGAAACCGCTGGCATCGAACAGAGAACGATCTGCCCCCGGTTTCACTGCATAACCGACAATCCCCTCCTTACGCACGGGCGTAAGCTGGATATAGTTAAAAATTTTCTGCGGATCTTTCGCCAGTGCCTGACGCACGGCAGCCGGGATCTCAACTGGCGCACTGGCAGCAGGCTCAACAACAGCTTGCTTTGCTTCGTCACTGACGGCTTTTTTGTTGGTCACTGCAACAGTAGAACGCTCCTCTTCTGCCAGACTGAGGCGCTCCATTTTTCCCTGATAGCGCAGCATCACATGGTCGCGATTGATTTCCTCAATCACCGCGTTGTGAGAACCAAGCCGTTCCCCCTGCAGATAGACCTGCTGTTTGCCGCCTTCTTCAATAACCGCGCCGGGTCTGGCACCAAAGGCGATCCCGCGCAGCACCACGTTAAGACGCGTTTCTGCCACCGGCGCAGGTTCGGGTTGTTTTACCGGCGCGGCGACGGGCTGATATTTACCAAACCAGTTTTGCTGGCTGATTAATTGCACGTCTTTTTTATCGAACGTTTTTGCATCCGCACGTGCCGGTTTATTCGCCGATGGAGAAGCCGATGTATATTCCGCAGAAAAGGAGATATAGCGCCAGAGTGAATACGCCATTTTTGCAGAAATAATAAGCAGCATCAGCCAGAACATCGCGCGTACAATTTTTCGCAGATGCTCTTTGTCTGTATTAAGAGATTGTCTCTGGCTAAGAGTGTGACGAATTTTAGTCAGCCACTGAATGAGATAAATTCGTGCGTCACGAAAAACAACCCGCGCCAATTTATATACCCGACGTTATGCTTTGACTATTCCACAGGTGGTGCGATCCAGTTTCCGCTGATACTGGTTACCTGTACGTGTATCATTAATCGTTATGCTGTAATTAATTCCCTCGGTAATCATTAATTTCACCGTCGGGTCAGCGCACATTTGTCGTTGATAGCTGGTTAAAAAGGCGTCAGGCGTCTGCGTGGTCTGGGCACCCGCTTCGCTGATAATGGTCATTTTTACCGTCGCACCGCTACTTTGCGCCAGCACTAAGGTATATCCCGCAGATTTAATTGGCAGGTTTTGACTGATATTTTGCGCCTGTTTTTTCGCCAGTAAACTGGCGTTTTCATTATGGCTGGCGCAGCCACTTAATAATCCTGTAACGCTCAACAATAGCGATATTAATACCCTCCCTCATCTTTTTTATCGACATGGTTAATAATCTCTAAGGTTATTAATAAGAGTAAAAATGTCACTTCGATAATGACGTTGTTATCATTTAAAGCAATGCCTGTAGATAAAGTGTTGCTATACCGCCCAGACTTAAACACGGTCCAAAAGGCAGTGTGGTTGATCCTTTTTTTGTAATAACGGCATATATCAGGCCGCAGCATGAGGCGATTAAAGCAACATTGGGCAGCGACAACGCCCCCACCCAGCCACCTAAAGCGGCGAAGAGTAATACATCGCCCATGCCTAATGCTTCTTTACGCAGAACTATTCCGGTTATCCAGCGCAGCGAGTAAAAAGAGATAAACCCCACCAGTACGCCGGTGACTGCGTCTTGTAGCGTTAACGGACTCTGCTGCGCCCATGCTGCAATCAGCCCCGTCCACAATACGCCCTGAGTAAAGACATCGGGCAGCCATTGGTTATCGAGGTCGATGACACTCGCGGCAATCAGCCAGGCGGATAATATCATCACCGCCAGCCCCCATCCACTTTCCGGCCAGACCAGACTCGCCAGCAAAAAAGCGAGTGCCGTCAATAACTCCACCAGCGGATAACGCTTGCTGATTTTCGCCTGACAGTCACGGCAGCGCCCTTTGAGCATCAGCCAGGAGAGCAGCGGAATGTTGTCACGAACGCGGATGGTCTGCTGGCAATGCGGACAGTGCGAGCGTGGCAGCGCCAGGCTTATTTTTGACTGCGCACTCGGCGTTTCCCCCTGAAACTCCGCCATTTGTTGGCGAAGCATGATGGGGTAACGCCAAATCACCACATTCAAAAAACTGCCGATGATTAATCCACCAACGGTTGCCAGGATGGGCATCACCGCTGGATATTGCTGAAAAACATCAAAATGCATGGTTAAAGGTTATGTGTTGTAACTTGCCGGATGCGGCGTAAAACGCCTTATCCGGCCTACAGGTATCTGCCAACGCAAGTAATTGCGGCTTTCCCTGTAGCTCCGATAAGTTGGCGCATCGGGCATATGTGTTAACCCGATGCGCCTTATTTCATGCCTACAGGCTTACTCGGCTGACATCTTATGCTCGGTAACCTTGTTAATGGTTTCCGGCCCTTGCTGCGGTTTCGGCAGACCAAGCGCCGCGAGCGTGTTGTAAGCCGACTGGCTCACGCCGCCCTCGAAGCTCATCTCGCTCGCCCCCGGAAGCTGGTAAGCATTCGCGCCCGGATTCCATTTCTTAAAGAACTCCGAAAGATCCGTCTGAGCTACCCAGGAGGCACACAGCATCAGCGTGTCGGCAGCGTTACCGTTGGATTCGGCACAGTAATTTTTTTCGCCAAACTTAGTTTTACCAACCTCATCGCCGCGCGCTTTACGGTGCATCAACTGGAACAGGTTCCAGCCTTTCATCCCTTCACGATTGCTGTAGAACGCTGGCAGTTGCCCCTCTGGATACCAGTTCGTGATATCAAAGTTTTTCTCTGCCCACTCTTTCAGCTGTGCGTACATCAGCAGACGGTCACCCGCACCGCCGCGCGCCCATGCCTGACCATTGCTCTCGTTCAGATATTCCGGCGCAACGGTAATATCGTCAGCGACACGGTTCATCTTGCCGAGATAGCGATCCTGCATGTACAGCGCCAGCACGTTGTTCGCGACTTCCGTTGCGCCCGGTACAGTCAGCGGCGTTTCTGCGGCGTTGTGCCCTACTTCATGCCAGATCAGCCAGTCGTTCAGCGGCGTCGTCGGCAGCGTGGTGCTGTTCATCGAGAAGCTGCTGTTCATCACCGGATAACCCGAGTGCGCGTCACCAATGGAGATCTGCACATCATTGGCGAAACGGTGTTTATGTCCCGTCAATGCTTCATAGGTAAACATCCGGTGGTTACCGCTTTCGCCATCACGACCGTAGAAGTCATTCATTGAGCTGGCAAAGGTATCCAGATCTTTAGCGAATTCTGCTACGCCACCAGTGAAATTGCTGGCCTCAAGGTTCTTCTTCGGCGTGGTATAGACGAAAGCGTCTGATTCCAGCTCACCCAACGGCGCCGGTGAGTTCAGAGCGTTTTTCCATTTACCGTCTTTATAGAACGGCGCTTTTACCACACCGGTAAAGGTGAAGCTGGCAGATTTATTATTCTCCTTGCTGTCGCCCTTGATATAAATCAGACCACCGTAAGGAACCGTAAACTTCACCGTACCATTAGCATTCAGAGTATACGTTTTAGTCACTCTTGGCGGACGATTCAGCGCGACTTCATGCTTCTCACGTCCGGTCAGGTCGTCAGCCAGCGCCACGGTGACAGTCACAGGAACGTCCGCCGTAGACTCAATGGTGACCTCTTTCTGAGCCGGAGCCCACAGACCAGTAGACTGCATGTTACCCGCAAACCATTTGGTCGGATTCGAGTACAGGCTGATGGTTTCTGTAACCTCCTGCCCATCTGCCGATACCGCTCCCGGATACTTCTCGACATCAACTTTGATGTTCAGATCCCACCAGGAACGCCCCAGCATCAGGCGCGTCAGCGGTTTTTCCATATAGTTGAGCGGATAGCTCGGGTTCATCATCCCTGCTTTGGCAGTATTATCTCCGTAGATCATGTTGTTATCGACAAGCGATTTTTTCAGATCTGCAGAACACTGCGTGCCCTCGGTATAGGCATTTTTGGCATAGCAGTTCAAGAACTCAGTGAACGTTTTAAAGCCCAGCTCGTCATCCTTGTTGCTTTCGTAACGATATTTCGTATCGTTCCACAGCCAGACAGACATGTTCTGGTACAGACGTTCCAGATCGACGCTGTTCAGACGCTCACCTTTGCGACCATTGGTACGGAAGTAAAGCTCGTGCTGATACAGGCGCTGAATGTTGGTTCCCAAATCCGCTGCCTGTAGCATCGCTTTCGCGGTGTCGGCGCTGAGATTCAGTTGCGTATAGCGCGGAACAAACATGCCAGTATTATTCTCTGGCGTTACAGGAACTCCCGTGCCAGGACGGTATTCCAGACAGTTGACCTCATAGTGATATGCCGGGTCCTTACATTCCTTTAATCCAGGAAACGCCTCAAAGATTTTTGCCTTTGCCGCCTCCAGAGACTCTTTTGTTTTAAACTCCGCCTCATCGATAAAGGCATAGCGTTTGACCTGTTTGCCATCGACATCTTCCTGCCAGCTGGCAACTTCCAGTTTCGGTTTCTTATCAGGTTTGTTATCAATCTGATATTTCCAGGTAACTTTTCCTGTTTGGGAATCAATGGTGTACGGCAGTTCACCTTCCACAACCGGATAACGTTCATAAACCCAAATGCCAGTCGCTCGACGCTGGCGCACGCGGTCTGGATAACCCTGCGGATCGGTATTCACCACCGATTTGTTAAGCGCCATCGACAGACCTGCGGCATCAAGCAGACGTACAAAGCCTGATGCGCTCTCTTCCTTAAGATTGCTCATCACATTTTCCATGATCAGCACCGATCCGCCTTTGTTCAGATAGGCGATCAGATCCGTCACATCCTGCTGGGTCAGCTTCGGTTTGCTGGTATCTGCACGCAGAGGCACTGCATAGGGATCGCCAGACCACTGAGTCACATACTCAAAGCCATTGAGGATCAGCAGAGGAACTTCATCTGGATTCAGATTGCCATAACTGGTCAACGGTTTAACCGTGATACCTGCGAAATCCTTATGGAAAGCAAACGGAGCACTATTTCCTAATACCTGACCCGCTTTTTTGAAATAAACCGTATCCAGGTTGGTGCCCACGGTCATGCTGGTTTTCGCGTCCGGCAGCCAGCGTTCATTTGACAGATAGCGCAACACGTTTTCCATGAAATTCTTCATGTCGTCCGGATCGCTGTCGAGCGTACACTGTCCGTCGCTATTAACCCCCCCGTTCCAGCTGTAACCGTTCGGGCAACGCAGGATGCTGTTGTAGTGCGGGTTACCGATAACCATCAGTTTGCCCTCACCGACTTGCCCCAGCGAAATAAACGGCAGGTTGAAGGTCGCGGTATCGCGCGTGACGTTTTCTGGCACCACAAGAGAAGGTGCTTCTGTAATGTACGCCAGCTCGTTTTTATCCCAGGCACGTTTTTCGCCAAACGCCAGCCAGTAGTTTTTATCATTACGCGCCATCAGAATCGGGAATGCCGCGTTGGAGATATTCACCACCGCCTGACCACGCGCATTACCAGTACTGCCATAGAAGTTGGTAGAGTCATGGAAGACATGGAACTTGCTGACAGATTTGTAGCTCTGATCCACGCCCCACAGCTTGTTGATAACGCCCTGAATCTGACCTTCATTAATGCTGCGCGCGGTCAGCGAGAACCAGCGCGGAGAGTTACAACCGTCGGTTTTCGCACAGATTGCAGTATCGATCTCTTTGGCCTGACCCGTTTCAAACTGTTCGATAAATTCGTTAGGCAGCGTAACAACTTGATCACCTTCACCCAGCGTCGCACCGTTGGATAAAGAGAGATTGATAATCTCGTTGATCACGTTGGGATATTCAGCAAAGACCTTGCGCACATCGTCCGGAACGACACGGGTATTATTTTGTCCGGCTTTCGAATAGCGGTGGATCAGCTGATCGATATTTGCCCCGCGAACTTCATCGCCCAGTTCCGTCAGTGCAATAGTCGACTTATTGCCGCGTACTGAGCCCAGTTCAAAGGTGTCGATGCCAAAGGAGATGGTTTCACCCCAGCTGAAGTTGAATTTGCCGTTTTCACCAGTTACGCCACGGCCTGAGCTGGTGTAGTAATTTACGCCAACCACACCATTGCCCATGCTGTCTACCAGGCGACCTTCAGAAAGAATGATTTCCGTAGGTTGATACTGATAAAACTGTTCCGCGTTAGCCGACACGAAGGAAGCGTTCAGATCCGGCTTTGTTCCCGGCGTCGTGACGGGCACTACCGGTGAAGTATGAGTGGATGGCGCCTTATCGGTCGCGGCATTGTTTTCCACCTCTTCATTGACCAGCTTTTTGAACTCTTCTGGAGTCAGATCGATTTGCTTATACAGCGAGTCGAAGCGTTTACTCTAGATCACCGAGGAGAACGTCAGGCAAACCTGTTCTGTATCCGCCGGACAACTGTTCATGGAGGTTACCAGCGAGAGCGCATTGCTTTTCTTGTCGTCGGACTCCGCCAGTTCTTGCGAGTCCTCAAGGCTAAACGACACTTTTTCAACCGCACGCAGGCTACGCGCAGCTTCTGACTGAGTGTTGAAGGTGGCAATTGTCGTGTTACCCGCTACGCAAGTAACGTCCTCGCCAGGTGTAAAAGTAAAGCCGTCGCTGGATTCACCATTACATTTAGCACCGATTACCCGCTGGCTTCCGCCCAGGGTCAGATAACCCGTTTTAGTAGGAACAGGTTCTGGCTCCGGTTCTGGCGTTGGCTCTGGATCAGGTGTCGGGTCCGGAGTAGGTTCAGGCTCCGGCGTCGGCTCCGGGTTTGGTGTTGGATCAGGTTTCACTTCCGGCAAAGACCCTGTTCCAGAATCTACAGGCGGAGTATCGGAGGACGATCCTGAACCACCGCCATCACAACCGGCTAACAAGGTTGCGCTTAAAATAGCCGCTAAAAGCGATTTCTTATATTTAAATTTCTTATTCATTAATAACGCAAGTGACAAAATAAAGTTAAAAGATTCGTAACTGGGGAAATAGTTTTATGCTTTATCTTCTCTAATAATTTCCTCCATTCTTAAGAAAAATGCATTATTGATAACGAAACAGGTAAAATTTATAAGAATATCCCCTATACGATGTCAGTCGGGGTATTTATCAAAAGATTTAACAAACAAAAAAGTAACAATTATTCACAATGTGACTATCTCAAGTTGTTGATAGTTTTAACGATTGCGATTGCAAAAGCAACAGATAGCACGGTGTTTACTCATCAAGCGAACATAATTAATACAGACTTGTTTTGCGGGACAAAAAAATAGACATTCTCACGCGCTTAATTATTTAGCGGGTTATCTGAACACAAAACATTATTGCCGCATAGATAATAAATCGGGAAATGATTTTTTAATTAATAAGACAGAATAATGTAACCAGAAAAGAATGAAGCCGGATGATATTGACGATCATCCGGCTTTGTTGACTTACGAGACTAACATTCCGGTAAACACATACGCCTGCAACAGCGTGATAATGCCAATAACGCTGGCAAAGATCAGACTGTGTTTCACAGTGTAGCGGAACAGTTCAGATTCTCGGCCCACCATGCCTGTTGCGGCGCACGCCACGGCGATAGATTGCGGAGAGATCATCTTGCCGGTCACGCCGCCGCTAGTATTTGCTGCCACCAGCAGGGTGTCAGAGACGTTGATTTGCTGCGCGGTGGTTGATTGCAGTGAACCAAACAGGGCATTCGAGGATGTGTCCGAGCCGGTAAGGAATACCCCCAGCCAGCCAAGGAACGGTGAGAAGAACGGGAACATCACGCCAGTGCCCGCCAGTACCAGCGCCAGCGTGGTAGACATGCCGGAATAGTTGGTCACGAAAGCAAATGCCAGCACCATGCCAATCGACAATATCGGCCACTTCAGGCTAATTAGCGTTTCGGCAAAGACGCCAATGCCTTTCTTGATCCCCACGCCGAGAATGAAGATAGAGATAATCGCCGCAATAAAAATAGCGGTGCCGCCAGCGGACAGCGGGTCGAATTTAAACACCGCATCCATCGGTGTCGGCTGGGCGACAATGGGTGCCGCTTTCAGTACCTGCTGATGCAAATGAGGGATCTGGAAATTAATCACCAGCGAATAAAACGCACCGCCCGGCGCAAATAACGCTTTAAATGGCTTCATCGTCCAGATGGTGACCAGCACCGTTAAGATTAAAAAGGGTGACCAGGCGCGAATGATTTGCCCCAGACTATATTCTGAAGGCACGGGACCGCCAGAAGATGGCTTATTCACCACCATCGCACCTGCGGATTGTCCCATGCTGATTGCCGTTTCGGTATTTTTTGGTCGCCAGACTTTTAGAAATAAAGAAAGTGAGACGATACTCACCAGCGCCGAAGTAATATCCGGCAGTTCCGGACCAATATAGTTAGAGGTAAAGAACTGGGTAACCGCAAAGCTACCACCCGCAACCAGCGCCGCTGGCCACGTCTCTTTCACCCCTTTCCAGCCGTCCATCATCGCCACCAGCCAGAACGGTACAAGAACTGACAGGAACGGTAACTGACGTCCCGCCATTGCACCGATGTCGAACGGATCGATTCCCGTTACCTGACCGGCGACCAGAATCGGCACGCCCAACGCTCCAAACGCCACCGGCGCAGTGTTGGCAATCAGGCACAGCCCCGCCGCGTATAACGGTTTGAAGCCCAGCCCCACCAGCAACGCCCCCGTAATCGCCACCGGTGCACCAAAGCCAGCCGCCCCCTCCAGCAGCGCGCCAAAGGAGAAACCAATCAGTAGTACCTGCAAACGCTGATCGTCGGTGATGGAGATAACCGAGCTGCGGATAATATCAAACTGCCCGCTGGCAACGGTTAATTTATAGAGGAATACCGCTGCGACAATAATCCACGCAATCGGCCATAAGCCATAAATAAAGCCATATCCCGCAGCAGCAAATGCCATATCAATCGGCATTTTAAAGGCGAATATCGCAATCAATATCGATAATATAAGGGTTATTGCTCCGGCGACATGTCCTTTCAGACGTAATACCGCGAGTGCAACGAAGAAGAATATTATCGGGATCAAGGCGACCAGAGCGGATAGCCCCAGTCCTCCCATCGGCATATACATTTGGGTCCAGGTAACCATATTGTTCAGTCTCTTATTATCTTTATATGCTTGATATACTTAAGGTTGTAATAAGCAAAAGAGGACTGAACTGTAAAATATAGGGGTTATACTTTACAGCAACAGCACGCCGCTAACGCAATTGCTACCTCTGGCATAACAAGTATATCGGGTAAGGGTTTCTGTTCCGCACACGCAGGCGCAGAGTATCGTTAAGATGTCCATATTGTTGTTTTAATCCCGCTAGTGATGCGCTACGGGTATTTAATATTGTTAAACCCTGATAATCGCTCCGGTTATTTCCGGGATAAATGTACTACCGCAGTAACTATAATAGCCCCGACAATAAAACTTGCCGGGGCTTTTGCTATTGCTATTAATGACTTTCTTTTTCGCGTAAACGCCAGGCGTGTAATAACGGTTCGGTATAACCGTTTGGCTGTTTCACGCCGAGGAAGATTAAATCGCTGGCAGCTTTAAACGCACACGAATTAGCGAAATTCCCCACCATCGGACGATACGCCGGATCACCAGCGTTTTGCTGATCCACCACTTTCGCCATATTCTCCAGCGACGCCTGCACCTGTTCTTTAGTCAGAATACCGTGACGTAACCAGTTGGCGATATGCTGGCTGGAGATGCGCAGCGTTGCACGGTCTTCCATCAGCGCCACGTTGTGAATATCCGGCACTTTTGAACAACCAATCCCCTGCTCCACCCAGCGCACCACATACCCCAGAATACCCTGTACGTTGTTGTCCAGCTCTTGTTGGATCTCTTGCGCCGACCAGTTAGCGTTTTCAGCAACCGGGATGGTCAGCAGATCGTCCAGCAGCGGTTCAAATTCAGCATTGAACTCTGTGTTGGCAATGTTGGCTTGCACGCTCTGTACGTTGGTTTGATGGTAGTGTAGCGCATGGAGCGTAGCGGCGGTCGGCGACGGAACCCAGGCCGTGTTTGCCCCGGCACGTAACTGGTCGCCCTTCTGGCTGTACATGTCAGCCATCAGATCCGGCATTGCCCACATGCCTTTACCGATTTGCGCTTTGCCACGCAGCCCGCAGAACAGACCAGACAGCACGTTATTACGTTCGTAGGCTTTGATCCACGGCGTCGATTTCATCTGGTTTTTACGCAACATCGGCCCCGCTTCCATCACCGAATGCATCTCATCGCCGGTACGGTCGAGGAAGCCGGTGTTGATGAACGCCACGCGGTTGCGCGCCTGGGCGATACAGCTACGTAAGTTCAGCGAGGTTCGGCGTTCTTCATCCATAATGCCCATTTTCAGGGTATTCGGTGCCATGCCGAGCATCGTCTCAATGCGGGTAAACAGTTTGTTGGCGAACGCCACTTCCTGCGGACCGTGCATTTTCGGTTTCACAATATAGACGCTGCCGGTACGCGAGTTTTTCTGCACTTTTAAATCGTAGAGGGCAATCGCGCCAGTCATGACGCCATCAAGAATGCCTTCCGGGATTTCATTGCCTTCGCTGTCCCAAATCACGGGAATGGTCATCAAATGACCCACGTTACGGATAAACAGCAGCGAGCGCCCGTGCAGAGAAATTTCAGAGCCATCGGCAGCAGTGTACTGACGATCGTCATTCAGTTTACGCACGATTTGCCGACCGTTTTTCTCCATCTTCTCTTGCAGAGAGCCCTGCATCAGCCCCAGCAGGTTGCGGTACAGCAGGATTTTATCTTCCGCATCAACCGCAGCGACCGAATCTTCGCAGTCGAGAATGGTACTGATGGCAGCTTCGACGATAACATCGTTGATGTGCGCCGGATCGTCTTTGCCAATCCGCCCGTTGGCATCGATTTGCAGCTCGATATGCAAACCGTTATTTTTCAGCAAAATGCAGCCCGGCGCAGCGGCATCACCACGATAACCGACAAACTGCGCCGGGGTACGTAACGTGGTTTCCGTGCCATTTTTCAACTGGATACGTAATTGTTTATCGACCACGCTAAACGCCACCGCATCCTGATAGCTGCCATTTTCCAGCGGCAGTGATTCGTCGAGAAAACGCCGAACCCAGGCGATAACCTGCTCGCCGCGCTGCGGATCGTAGCCGCTGACCATCGCCCCTTCCTGCGGGATGATGTCGCTGCCGTACAGCGCGTCGTACAGTGAACCCCAGCGGGCGTTCGCCGCGTTCAGCGCGTAGCGGGCGTTCATTGCCGGAACCACCAGCTGTGGCCCCGCCTGACTGGTAATTTCACTGTCGATGCCCGTGGTTTCCACCGTCACGTGCTCCGGTTGCGGCACCAGGTAGCCCTGTTCACGCAGGAAAGATTTATAGGCCGCTTTGTCTTTTACCGGCCCCGGATTGCTGCGATGCCACTCATCGAGCGCCGCCTGAATGCGATCGCGTTCTGCCAGCAACTGTCGATTTTCTGGCGCCAGATCGTGAACGATCTCATCAAAATTGCGCCAGAACGCGGCAGCATCCAGTTCCACGCCCGGTAAAACTTCTTCATCCACAAAACGTTTAAAATTGGCGTCAATGCGTAAACGGCCCTGGGTTATGGTCTCACTCATTATTTATCTCCTCGTTTTCGCTTATTTCGCCAACACCGCTGCTGCCGCTTTCGCGACCTGCGCATCCTGTGCTCCGGTTAAACCAGAAACGCCCACGGCACCAATAACTTGCCCATCAACAACAACCGGTACGCCGCCTTCCAGCGACGTCAGTAACGGTGCCGTCACAAACGCGGTACGTCCGTTGTTCACCATCTCTTCATAGCCCTTAGTTTCACGACGCCCCAGCGCGGCGGTACGCGCTTTCTCCTGGGAGATGTAAGCCGCAATTGGCGCGCAATCATCCATGCGGCTTAACGCCAGCAGATGACCGCCGTCATCTGCAACAGCAATGGAAACAGACCAGTTATTTTTCTGCGCCTCTTCCTGACCTGCGGCAATAATTGCACTCGCCATTTGCTGGCTAAGAATGACTTTAGTTTTCATTTTGTTATTCCTTTTCAAGGGCTTGTTCTACAATTTCAATCCAGTGACGCACAGAGGTACGACCGGCGCTCGCCAGATGCGTCTGGCAACCAATGTTGGCGGTGACGATCATTTCCGGTTTGCCGCTTTCCAGTGCATTCATTTTGTTATCCCGTAGCTGGCGCGCCAGATCGGGATGCGTTAACGCATATGTTCCCGCCGACCCGCAGCACAGATGGCTGTCGGGAACGTCGGTTAAGGTAAATCCCAGGCGCAGTAATACTTTTTCCACTTCGCCGTTCAGCTTTTGCGCATGTTGCAGAGTACACGGGCAGTGGAAGGCCAGTTTTTTATCGCCGCGAATTGCCAGTTTTTCCAGCGGTTCCTCGCGCAACAGTTCGACTAAATCGACCGCCAGTTCACTGACCTGACGCGCTTTATCGGCATACAGCGCATCGTTTTTCAGCATCTGCCCATACTCTTTGACGAACGCGCCACAGCCGCTGGCAGTCTGCAAAATAGCCTCGGCACCTGCTTCAATCGCGGGCCACCAGGCATCAATGTTATTTCGCGCACGCGCTAAGCCCTTTTCCTGCGCATTAAGATGATAGTCCACTGCCCCACAACAGCCTGCTTCGTTAGCTGGCATGACGCTGATCCCCAGACGATCCAGCACCCGCGCGGTTGCCGCGTTGGTGTTGGGCGAAAGCGTAGGCTGGGCGCAACCTTCCAGCATTAAAACCCGACGCTTATGGCGCAGCGGTGGACGTGGTTTGGCCTTCACGGTTTCGGCGGGCAGTTTTGCTCTGAGCTGCTCTGGCAAAAACGGTCGCAGCACCAGGCCTACCTGCGTCAGCGCGCGGAAGACTGCCGGACGCGGCACCACCTGGCGCAGCCCTTCGCGCAGCATTCGCTCCGGCAGTGGGCGTTTCACTTTCTGCTCGACAATATCACGCCCGATATCCAGCAGAGTGTGATAGCGCACACCAGAAGGACAGGTGGTTTCACAATTGCGGCAAGTGAGGCAGCGATCGAGATGCTCCTGCGTTTTAAGCGTGACTTCGTTGCCTTCCAGCACCTGTTTAATCAGATAGATGCGCCCGCGCGGCCCGTCCAGTTCATCCCCCAGAAGCTGATAGGTTGGGCAGGTTGCGGTACAAAATCCGCAGTGAACACAGGCGCGCAGGATGCTGTCGGCTTCCAGCGCGCGCGCGTTCTGACGCATCTCTTCGGTTAATCGGGTTTGCATAGCCTGCTCCTCATAGTTCCGCGTACATGCGACCGGGGTTAAACACGCCGCAAGGGTCGAGCTGCTTTTTAAGTTGCTGGTGATAGCGGAATAAAGGAGCCGGTAGCGGAGCAAAGCCGCCATCTCCGGCACTAAAGCGAGTCGCATGACCGCCAGCGTTGCGGGCGATGCGGTGGATTTGATTGTCATCGGCTGTCGATTTCAGCCAGCGTAACGCGCCGCCCCAGTCGATCAGTTGCTCGCCGGGTAAATCCATCATCGGCGCATCGGTGGGTAAGGAAATGCGCCATAAAGTGCCCGGTAATGAGAAGAACGGCAATTGTTGTTCGCGCAATTGCTGCCAGAACTGACCAGCGACCTCTTCGCCACCCAGCAGTTCACGCGCTGCTTTTACCGATCCTTCACCGCCTTCAAGGCGGAGCCACAAGGCGTTGTCGAAATAACATAAGCCGCTAATGGGAAGTGGCTGGAGTTGCCACTGGGCGATTTCACTCATGGCTTCTTGCAGGCTGATTTCCCGCCGCAGGCTCAGGGTGGCGCGCGGTCGCGGCAACACTTTCATTGAGATTTCAGTGAGCACGCCAAGACAACCGTAGCTTCCGGCCATTAACCGCGAGAGATCGTATCCGGCAACGTTTTTCATCACTTCGCCACCAAAACGCAGATGTTTTCCAGTGCCGGTAATGATGCGCGTGCCGAGGACAAAATCGCGGACCGAACCGCTCCACGGACGACGCGGCCCCGCCAGTCCGCAGGCAACCATCCCGCCCCAGGTGGCTTCTTCGCCATAATGCGGCGGCTCGCAGGGAAGCATTTGCCCGGCGCTTTCCAGCGCCGCTTCAATGGCCACCAGCGGCGTTCCGGCACGAGCGGTTATCACCAGCTCGGTCGGGTCGTAATTAACAATGCCGCGATGACAACGCACATCCAGCGTTTGCCCGGTGACAGGGCGACCTAAAAAGGCTTTGCTATTGCTTCCCTGAATTACCAGCGGCGTTTTATCGCTAATCGCCTGACTCACCTGCTCCAGTAGCACCTGGCTGTAATCACACTCGCGTAGCATCAGAAACGCTCCAGTTCAGGGAAAGGTAAATGACCGTGATGCACGTGCATGGCACCAAATTCAGCGCAGCGGTGCAGTGTGGGAATGTTTTTCCCTGGGTTCAGCAAACCATCAGGGTCAAACGCCGCCTTGACCGCATGGAAGGTCGTGATTTCATCGCTGTTGAACTGGGCGCACATTTGATTGATTTTTTCGCGCCCGATGCCATGTTCCCCACTGATGCTGCCGCCCACTTCGACGCAGAGTTCGAGGATCTTCCCACCCAACTCTTCCGCACGGGCAAATTCACCGGGTTCGTTGGCATCGAAAAGGATTAACGGGTGCATGTTGCCGTCTCCCGCGTGAAAGACGTTGGCAACGCGTAAATCATATTGCTGTGATAAACGGGCAATGCCTTCCAGTACGCCAGGCAACGCACGGCGCGGAATGGTGCCGTCCATACAGTAGTAATCCGGCGAGATACGCCCCACCGCCGGGAAGGCGTTTTTACGACCGGCCCAGAAACGCACACGCTCCGCTTCGTCCTGTGCCAGACGGACGTCAGTCGCGCCCGCTTTCAGTAAGATGTCGTTAACCCGCTCGCAGTCTTCCTGAACGTCAGACTCCACGCCGTCCAGCTCGCACAACAAAATCGCTTCGGCATCGACGGGATAACCAGCATGAATAAAATCTTCCGCCGCGCGGATCGACAGGTTATCCATCATCTCCAGCCCGCCGGGGATAATGCCATTGGCGATGATGTCACCGACGGCAAGCCCGGCTTTTTCTACCGAGTCAAAGCTGGCTAACAACACGCGCGCCACGGGGGGCTTTGGCAGCAGTTTTACCGTCACTTCGGTGGTCACGCCGAGCATACCTTCCGATCCGGTGAACAGCGCCAGCAGGTCAAAACCAGGCGAATCCAGCGCGTCCGATCCCAACGTCAGCGCCTCGCCGTCCAGCGTTTGCACTTCGATTTTCAGCAGGTTATGTACGGTCAGACCATATTTCAGGCAGTGGACGCCTCCGGCGTTTTCCGTCACGTTGCCGCCAATAGAACAGGCGATTTGCGAGGAGGGATCCGGTGCGTAATAGAGATTATGCGGCGCAACGGCCTGGGAGATCGCCAGGTTACGCACGCCCGGCTGCACGCGCGCGCGGCGACCGACGGGGTTAATATCGAGGATCTCTTTAAAGCGCGCCATCACCAACAACACACCTTTTTCCAGCGGCAACGCGCCGCCAGAAAGCCCGGTGCCTGCGCCACGGGTAACTACCGGTACACGCAGACGGTGGCAGACAGCCAGAATCGCTGCCACCTGTTCCATCTGCTTAGGCAGAACAACCAGTAATGGACGCGTGCGATACGCGCTCAACCCGTCACACTCGTAAGGAATGATCTCCTCATCGGTATGCAGGATCTCCAGTCCAGGGACATGCTCACGCAGTGCCATCAGTACCGATGTGCGGTCGACATCGGGTAAAGCGCCATCAAGACGCTCTTCGTACAAGATGCTCATGAGTAGGCTTCGCTTTGTTGTGTTGTGTGGCAGCTGATTTTTGCGCGCTGCTTCTGTGAACAGTTATTAAGCGGGCTTTTCGTTTTCGTCTATCTCTTTAGCTACCGGTCAGACCATTTTTTTTCCAGCTCTGTGACCTTGCCTTGGTTAACTTAATGTTAAATTGATGTAACATAATCACTTACGTGATGTGCGTGTTTTGCGAGTTAAGAACAGAAAAATTGGTCCTACCTGTGCACGAGGTCCGGGAATGAAAGATGAACGTCGCCCTATTTGCGAAGTGGTTGCAGAGAGTATCGAACGGTTAATTATCGACGGCGTGCTGAAGGTCGGACAGCCGCTTCCCTCGGAACGTCGACTGTGTGAAAAGCTCGGCTTCTCACGCTCCGCACTGCGTGAAGGGCTGACCGTGCTGCGCGGGCGCGGGATTATTGAAACGGCGCAGGGTCGCGATTCTCGTGTCGCACGGCTTAATCGGGTGCAGGACACCAGTCCGCTGATCCATCTGTTCAGTACGCAACCGCGAACGCTGTACGATCTGCTCGATGTTCGCGCATTACTGGAGGGCGAATCGGCAAGGCTGGCGGCAACGCTGGGAACGCAGGCTGATTTTGTTGTGATAACCCGCTGTTATGAAAAAATGCTCGCCGCCAGTGAGAACAACAAAGAGATTTCGTTGATCGAACATGCGCAGTTGGATCACGCTTTCCATCTCGCCATTTGTCAGGCTTCTCACAATCAGGTGCTGGTGTTTACGCTGCAATCATTGACCGACCTGATGTTTAATTCAGTGTTTGCCAGCGTAAATAATCTCTACCATCGACCACAGCAAAAAAAGCAGATCGATCGCCAACATGCGCGGATCTATAACGCGGTTTTGCAGCGGCTGCCGCATGTCGCCCAGCGAGCCGCCCGCGATCACGTGATGACCGTAAAAAAGAATCTCCACGATATTGAGCTGGAAGGCCACCACTTGATTCGCTCGGCGGTGCCGCTGGAAATGAACAAGGTGGGAATGTGAGCCGAGTTTTCGCCCTCACCCTCTTCTCCTGGGGCGAGGGAACCGCCCCTGCGCTTAATGGGTTCTGGTATTAAATGTGCTTTTCATACAACCGGTAACGTTTATACGGCTCCGCCCCAATGCGTTCCAGCATGTTATTCATGCCTGTATTGGTTTCGAGGATCCATGACATCTCCAGCGCATCAATCTTCCTGCGAGCAAAGGGATCGCGTAATGCTTCAATCAGCAGCAGCGCGATCACCGGGCCAATGCGGCTAAACTGATACTCGTCACGTACCCCCATCAGCGGCACTCGCGCAGTTCGCACACCGCTGACTTTTAAGCGCCACAGCAATTTTGCCCAGCCGAAGGGAAAGAGCGATCCATTCAGATCGGCAATCGCTTCGTTGATGTTCGGTAAGCCGACAATAAACGCACAGGGTGCAGAATCAATCTCGGCGATGTAGATCATATCGTCCGGCACCAGGTACTTAAGCTGATCGCCCATGGTCGCGAACTCATGTTCGGTAAACGGCACAAATCCCCAGTTGTGCTGCCAGCCAGAGTTGAAAATCTCACGCAGAACCTGCATTTCTTCGGCAAACCGCTGGCGATTGATGCAGCGAATGGTCACCTTTTTGCGTACCTGTTCCATCAGTTTTTTTAGCGCCGGAGAGAAAGTAAGATCGGTTCGCTGCATCCACCACGCCAGTAGATCAATGCCTTTGTGATAACCCAATTGTTCAATATGTGCGGCATACCACGGTTTACCGTGCGGCATCATCGCGCATGGCGGTGTATCGAAACCTTCAATCAGTAATCCGCTTTCCTGATTGATATTCAGGCTGAAAGGTCCGCTGATGTTGCGCGCGCCTTGTGACTTCAACCACGCTTCCGCTGCGCCAAATAAAGCGGCAAAAACCTGCGGATCATCAATGGCGTCAATCATACCGAAATGACCAGTATCTTCACCGTATCGCTCGCGGTGCAAAGTATCGATTTGCGCGGTAATGCGCCCGACTATCTGCCCCGCTTTTTTTGCCACCCACGCCTGCCAGATAATATGCTCCGTCCCCGGATTCTTCCTGGACAAATGCTCGCTGCGTTCAATGAATAAAGGGGGTATCCAGTTTGGATCATCGGGATAAAGTGATGACGGAAAAGCGATAAATGCCTTAAGGTCATTTTTATTAATTACTTTTTCAATTTTAATCATCAGCAGATCGCATTCCCTGGCTCAGTGGCTAACAAATAATTAACGGAGGGAATACGGGCATAAACCGAGACATTCGGCACCTTAATAATCCATCCGATGAATATAAAATACTGCTTTTAATTATTGCGATAAAATCATCACCTACATTATCTGAGAAAATATTAATCGTTAGTGCTTAATGCGACCAGACAGGCCACTTACTTAATATATTCACAAATCAAATATTATTCACAATAAAAAACAAAAAAGTTAAAACCATTATTTAAATCAATGTTCAATATCGCACCCGTGAAAATACTATCTCATTTATCTTTTATGCATATATAATCTACCGCATTATTGTCATTTTATTTTTGATATCCAATTTTCTCGTGGTGTATATGTCTAATAAAATTTTTACGCATTCCCTGCCTATGCGCTATGCCGATTTTCCAACGCTGGTTGATGCTTTGGATTATGCCGCTCTGGGCCGCGCCGGAATGAACTTTTATGACAGACGTTGCCAGCTTGAAGATGAACTGGAATATCACAATTTAAAAGCACATGCCGAAGCAGGCGCAAAGCGGTTGTTATCGCTAAATTTGAAAAAAGGCGATCGCGTGGCGCTGATTGCCGAAACCAGTAGCGGGTTTGTCGAAGCATTTTTTGCCTGCCAGTATGCCGGGTTAGTCGCCGTCCCGTTGGCGATTCCGATGGGGGTCGGTCAACGAGATTCCTGGAGCGCCAAATTGCAGGGCTTACTGGCAAGCTGTCAGCCAGCCGCGATTATCACCGGCGATGAGTGGTTACCGCTGGTCAATGCCGCGACGCATGACAACCCCGAGTTGCATGTGTTAAGCCATGCCTGGTTTAAATCCTTGCCGGAAGCCGACGTTACGCTCCAGCATCCCGTTCCAGACGATATAGCCTACCTCCAGTACACCTCCGGCAGCACCCGTTTTCCCCGTGGCGTCATCATTACTCATCGCGAAGTAATGGCAAATCTACGTGCCATCAGCCACGATGGCATTAAATTACGTCCGGGCGATCGCTGCGTCTCCTGGCTGCCTTTCTATCATGATATGGGGCTGGTCGGTTTTCTCCTGACACCTGTCGCCACGCAGCTTTCAGTGGATTACTTGCGCACTCAGGATTTCGCCATGCGCCCGCTGCAATGGCTTAAATTGATCAGCAAAAATCGCGGCACCGTTTCCGTTGCGCCACCGTTTGGCTATGAACTGTGCCAGCGCCGGGTGAATGAAAAAGATCTCGCTGAACTGGATCTCTCCTGCTGGCGCGTCGCCGGTATTGGCGCTGAGCCGATCTCCGCAGAACAACTCCATCAATTTGCTGAATGTTTCCGTCAGGCTAACTTTGACGATAAAACTTTCATGCCATGCTACGGGCTGGCAGAGAACGCGCTTGCCGTCAGTTTTTCTGACGAAGCCTCCGGCGTTGTAGTTAACGAAGTGGATCGCGACATCCTCGAATATCAGGGTAAAGCCATCGCGCCGAACGCAGAAACGCGCGCTGTATCGACTTTCGTCAACTGCGGTAAAGCATTGCCGGAACATGGTATTGAAATCCGTAATGAAGCAGGTATTCCAGTCACGGAACGTGTGGTAGGTCATATTTGCATCTCCGGCCCCAGCCTGATGAGTGGTTACTTTGGCGACCAGGCTTCGCAAGATGAGATTGCCGCGACGGGTTGGTTAGATACTGGCGATCTCGGCTATCTGCTGGACGGTTATCTGTATGTCACCGGACGCATTAAAGATCTGATTATTATTCGTGGGCGCAATATCTGGCCGCAGGATATTGAGTACCTGGCGGAGCAGGAGCCGGAAATTCACTCCGGCGATGCCATTGCGTTTGTTACCGCCCAGGAAAAAATCATTTTGCAGATCCAGTGTCGGATCAGCGACGAAGCACGTCGCGCGCAGCTTATCCACTCGCTGGCTGCGCGGATACAAAGTGAGTTTGGCGTGACAGCGGCTATCGATCTGTTACCGCCCCACAGTATTCCCCGCACCTCTTCCGGCAAGCCCGCCCGTGCTGAAGCGAAAAAACGTTATCAGAAGGCCGTCGCCGCTAATCCCGCTGTGCAGGAATCTCTCGTATGAGCCAAATAGTCGCGGTGACGGGTGCTACCGGGTTTATTGGTAAATATATTATCGATAACCTGCTCATTCGCGGCTTTCATGTTCGCGCGTTGACGCGTACTGCCCGCGCTCACGTCAGCGATAATCTCATCTGGGTGCGCGGTTCGCTGGAAGATACGCATTCGCTTAGCGAGCTGGTTGCCGGTGCCAGTGCGGTGGTTCATTGTGCCGGGCAAGTGCGCGGGCACAATGAAGATGTCTTTACCCGCTGTAACGTTGACGGCAGTCTGCGTCTGATGCAGGCAGCAAAAGAGAGCGGCTTTTGCCAACGTTTTCTGTTTATCTCTTCACTGGCGGCACGCCATCCTGAACTCTCCTGGTATGCAAACTCCAAACACGTCGCCGAACAACGGCTGGCAGCGATGGCTGACGAAATTACGCTGGGCGTTTTTCGCCCGACGGCAGTGTATGGCCCCGGCGATAAAGAGCTAAAACCACTGTTTGACTGGATGCTGCGCGGCCTGCTGCCACGGCTTGGCGCACCAGAAACACGACTCTCTTTTCTGCACGTTACCGATTTCGCGCAAGCTGTGAGTCAGTGGTTAAGCGCCGAAACTGTACCAACGCAAACATATGAATTATGCGATGGCGTCTCCGGAGGCTATGACTGGCAACGCGTACAACAGCTTGCCGCCGCCGCCCGTCGTGGTTCCGTACGGATGGTCGGCATTCCTCTGCCACTACTCACCTGTCTTGCGGATATCAGTACCGCGTTGAGTCGCCTGGCAGGAAAAGAACCTATGCTGACCCGCTCGAAAATTCGTGAATTAACCCATGCCAACTGGTCGGCAAGTAATAACCGTATTTCTGAAGATATTAACTGGTTTCCCGGGATTAGCCTGGAACACGCATTACGCAACGGGCTATTTTGATTGTCTTGTTTAAAGGTGTGTTAACGTTTCTATGGTAAATCGTGAAATAGTAATGGATTACATCCTTTCCTGTTTACAGGATTTGGTCGAAAACGGTGTGGAAATTAAGCCTGACAGCGCGCTCGTCAACGATCTTGGTCTGGAATCGATCAAAGTGATGGATCTCTTAATGATGCTGGAAGACAGATTCGATATTTCCATTCCGATTAATATTCTGCTGGATGTCAAAACCCCTGCGCAATTAATGGAAACACTACTTCCATGGCTGGAGAATAAATAATGGGGCTATACGATAAATATGCGCGTCTTGCTGGCGAGCGCCTGCAATTTAGTGATAACGGTTTAACACCGTTTGGCACCTGTATTGATGAAGTGTATTCCGCCACCGAAGGGCGTATCGGCAATAAAAAAGTAATCCTGGCCGGAACCAATAATTATCTCGGTTTAACCTTCAATAACGGGGCCATCGCCGAAGGTCAGGCTGCGTTAGCGGCACAAGGCACCGGCACCACCGGTTCTCGTATGGCTAATGGCAGCTATGCGCCGCATCTGGCGTTAGAGAAAGAGATCGCCGAGTTTTTCAATCGCCCTTCCGCTATCGTTTTTTCAACCGGTTATACCGCGAATTTAGGCGTCATCAGCGCACTTGCCGACCATAACGCCGTAGTGTTGCTGGATGCCGACAGCCACGCCAGTATTTATGATGCCTGCTCTCTCGGCGGCGCGGAAATTATTCGTTTTCGCCATAACGACGCCAACGATCTGGAACGTCGCATGATTCGCCTCGGCGAACGGGCGAAAGAGGCGATTATCATCGTTGAGGGCATCTACAGTATGCTCGGCGACGTTGCGCCGCTGGCGGAAATTGTTGATATCAAACGTCGTCTCGGCGGTTATTTGATTGTCGATGAAGCTCATTCGTTTGGCGTGTTAGGCGCAACGGGGCGTGGGCTGGTTGAAGCCGTTGGCGCTGAGGACGATGTTGATATTATCGTTGGCACCTTCAGTAAGAGTCTGGCCTCTATCGGCGGTTTTGCTGTCGGCTCGGAAGCGATGGAAGTGCTGCGCTACGGCAGCCGCCCGTATATTTTCACCGCCTCCCCTTCTCCTTCCTGCATTGCGACCGTGCGCTCGTCGTTAAGAACCATTGCCACACAACCAGAGTTGCGGCAAAAATTGATGGATAACGCCAACCATCTGTATGACGGTCTGCAAAAATTGGGTTACGAGCTAAGCTCGCATATTAGCCCGGTAGTGCCAGTGATAATCGGTTCGAAAGAGGAAGGGTTACGCATCTGGCGCGAGCTTATCTCACTGGGCGTGTATGTGAATCTTATCCTGCCACCTGCTGCGCCGGCAGGCATTACGCTGCTGCGCTGTAGCGTTAACGCTGCGCACAGTCGCGAGCAAATTGATGCCATCATTCAAGCGTTCGCTACTCTAAAACAATAATGTGAGCCCGCTGTGGTGCTGTGCCACGGCGGGTTTAATGTTGTCTGTCATACCAATACACCAGGCTCAACGCCACCAGCACAAATGCGATTGGTAAACCGAGCGCAGTCGCTGGGGCACTCAACGCAAATAACAATCCCAGATTGACCATAATTTGATAGCTGATCCAGGTAAGCAAGCCAACGATGACGCCCACAGCAAGACGGCTGCCCATCCCCGGTGAGCGCGGGGCGCTAAAGGTAAACGGCACAGCCAGTAAAATCATCGCCAGAGTTAAGATGGGGTGTCCCAGCTTTTCCCACAGTGCCAGACGATATTCACTGCTCGGTTGCCCGGTTTCCTGCAAATAATGGATGTAATGGTTGAGCTGGCGGACAGAAAAGCTATTACCCGGCATCGATAACTCTTCGAGATTTATACTGGTGAACGTCGATTGCCACGGCAGATTATCTAATGTTTCCAGCGTTTCTTTGCCATTAAGCCATTTTTTATGATTCACACCGTGCAGGAGCCACGTTTTATCGTCTTCGATGGTGGCGCTGCGCGCGTAAATGTAGGATTCGAGTGACAGATCGTCGCGGTAATGAAATATCTCCACACCTACCGGCTGGCCCTGTTCATTCAGCGATTTCACCGTCACAAATTCATTGTCACGTCTGGCCCACAACATGTTGCCGGTGATGTCATCGTCCCCCCCTAACGCGGTGGCGGTCGATTTGATTTGCATCGCCTGTTGCTGCAATGGCGACGCTACCCACTCATCAATCACGCCTAACGAGACTGTCCACAGCATTCCGGCGACCAGCACCACCAGCGCGATACGGAAAATGGAAAATCCCGTGCTGCGAATGGCGGTAAGTTCACTGTTTTTCGATAACTGCCCAAGACCGACAATCCCCCCTAATAACGCGATAAACGGCGCAAGATCGACCAGTGTGCGCGGCAGGGTCATCACTACCACCAGCACAGCCTGAGTCCAGCGATAACCGCCAAGGCTGACATCATCCAGCTCGTTAATCAGGTTGAAGGTGGTAAAAAGCGGCAGCAGTAGTCCTGCGGCAGCGGCAAAACCGAGAAACAGGTGACGGATTAAATAGCGACTGAAGACATTCATCGGGAAAATTTCTGCAGCAAAGAGAAGTCGCGAGCAACCAGCACCAACAAACCAGTCAACATCAGTCCAGGCACTAACCACAAACCAGGGATAACAGGAATTGCACCGTTCGCCACCAGAGTGCGGCAAACGTCTCCGCCATAAAAAATGGCAATAAACAGTAACGTTAAAGGCAATAAGGTAGAAAATCGCCCCTGCCGTGGTTTTACCCGACTTAAAGAGATAGCCATCAGTGCCATTAACAACGCAGTCACGCCACGGCTTTGTCGCCATTGCAATTCGGCGTGATCGGCAGGAAAGACAGAATGCGCCAGCTCCGTGAGCGATTTCGCTTTGCGTTTGACGTTAGGGCTTTGATCCAGCGGATTCAGATGTAATTGCAGATTGCGATAGATCTGTTCGTTGTCGTCACTGCCCTGATGATCGAGAAGATAGGCTGTGCCGTTATGCAACATGACGGTCGGTTTGTCCGGAGAGGGATCGATAACATCAACGGAGCGGGCACGAAAAATGCGGGTTCGATTGGCCGTAGAAGTGTATATCAGCGCGTCAGTCAGGCGATTATTGTCTTGATCAACCGTCTGCGAGAGGATCATCCGCCCATTATCGTTAGTATTAAATTTTTTCGCCCGTAGCTGGCGGACATCCAGCTCCGACTGCGACTGTTGCTCCAGTTGATAAATCTGCGCATAAGCCCACGGCCGACCATACATCGACAAAACGGTGACAAAAATACTTAACGGTATAGCAAGGTAAAGAACAGCTTTATACAAACGCGCCGGGCTGCCT
Organism: Escherichia sp. KTE114; assembly: GCF_000407765.1. Taxonomy (NCBI): domain Bacteria; kingdom Pseudomonadati; phylum Pseudomonadota; class Gammaproteobacteria; order Enterobacterales; family Enterobacteriaceae; genus Escherichia; species Escherichia sp. KTE114. Next base: position 437,829 of record NZ_KE136626.1, read on the forward strand.
CCCGCCGCAGAAATTGCGGTAATTTCTGAGTCGGTATACATCTGCCCAAGCGTCACGCCAACTGACACATACAGGCCAACCGGTAACAACATCTCCAGTGCAATCAGCACTTTGTAAAAAACGATATCCAGCACAACGTTGAGAGCTAAAGTGCCATTTGCCGCTTCGGTCAGATAACGCTGTGCGGAATAGCTGGCGAAAATAAAGATCAGAAAACCGACGATAATCAGCACCAGACGGCGCGTACCGCGCATGATGTAATGTTCAACCAGCTTCATCTCACTAACGCCCTCAATCCTTTGAGTTTTTTATTCATTGATCAGCTTCTGCGCCAGCGCAATAACATGATCTACCTCTTCCGGCGTCAGGCTGCCGTCCTTTGCCCACTGAATTTGCCCGTTTTTATTCAGCACCAGAATGGTTGAACTCTGTTCCGGCAGTTGCCAAGCGGTGCGCCCCAGACCGTTACCATCGATAACGAATTGCGCCCACGGATAGCGGCGTTTATTTTTCTCGATTTTACCGCTCACAAAATAGCCTGTGCCAAAGATGGCATCATCGGTATTCACAATAGTGGTGGGCTGAAAACGATCCTGCGGAAAGTTTGCTGCTTCTACTGCTTTGATTAACAGTGAGTTCTTTTTCTTTGCCGACTTGCGCCCGGCGATATACTGGATAATGCGGACTTTTCCCGCCAGTTGCGTACTGTTCCACTTTTGGTAGTGAATTTCGTCGTTATTAAGCAGTAGCTCGCCGCCTTCCTGGATATAAACAGGAGTTACCCGTTTTCCAGTGACAAAATTATGCGCCGCCACGACTGGCGCTAAGAGCGCAATGATCAGCGCGACAATCCGACGAAATGGCATTATTGCTCCGGATATAGCGGAAAACGCGAGATAAGCAGCTCTAAACGCTGGCGAATATCGCTATCCAGCGCCACCGGTGCGTCATATGACCGACGGTTTTCCATATCATCTGCCACCATGTCGTCGTGCTTATCCCCCATCAGACCATTAATGGCAGCGAGGAAGCGGGAAATCTGTAACGCCTCTTTATTTTCAGGATCAAGCGATCTTAGGGTGTCGTAATAAGAAACCTGCTGACTGATGATTTTTCGCACATCATGAAATTCCCTGCCGGTTAGTCGCGGTTTGGCAATAATCTCTTTCAGGATATGCATTTGCTTTTGCCGATAGGCAATAAAACCGTTCACGCTTTCTAACTGGCTATGGCGTAATGACCAGTTCACTAACGACCAGACCGGGGAGCTTAAATAAATCCGTAACAGGTTACCGTAATACGACACGATATTTTTCTTACCGTTACGAAAACCATCCTGAAAATGGCCCAGACATACCGTCGTTTTGCCGAATAAAAATCCGGCCTGATGCTTCTTTAAATACAACCGTTGAGCAAAACGTAAATGCTTATAGCGCGCTCGCATGTATTTAAATTGTTTGCGCTCTTCAGCCGAAAGCTCATCGCCTTTGGTTTGTTTATGGATTAAACGCAGCAACTCCTTATGATCAACGCCATTTAGCCAGAATTGCAGACATAACGCGTAATTATCATGGATGATTTCGGCGGTACAACCCAGGGCGATTGTCGGCGGCAAACTGACCTGCGCGTCAACAACATCATCTTCCTCAATCGCAACAAATAAACGCTCGCTCGCCTCAAGCGGAAAATATTTTCTCATCATCAGGATTTCTCTCCGGCTGCGTTATAAAGCAATGAATGGCGCTGAAAGAACGCCTTTAAGGTCGGAATTAGTGAGAGCGCCACGTCCAGACATTGACCGCCGAAATAAGCAAACGCTGCTCCCAGCACGCCAAACAGATGACAAAACATGAACAGCAAAACGATGTAGCCGATTGAAGCGATGGTTTGCGCTACGAGGAAGGCGCGCTGTTTACCCGCCATCAATAGCAATGACTCCTGCGGAAAGCCCAGCATCGAAATAACAATCGCACCAAGCATCACCTGGATCAGGTCATATGCTTCGAGATATTTAACGCCAAATACCAGCGAAATGAGCGGATTGCCGACGATTAGCACCGCGAGCGCCACCAGAATACCGATTCCGCCAGCCAGTAAACCTGACTTCACGCCTAACAACCACGGTCTGGTAGTGCGCGGATCTAAGCGCATTACCTCTGGATAAAAACTTTTACCCAGCAAACCCGCTGGCGTCCCGGCGGCATCGAAGAATGTCATGGCGATTTTAAATAACCCAGCGGCGGCTGGCCCCAACACAATCCCCACCAGCACGGTGCTGCACGAGTTACGCGCCGACCAGATGGAGTGGGCAATGTTGGTTGACCAGACAAAACTCCACGCGCCTTTGATATGACGGGCAGACTCGAACAGATTCAATTTGAAGGCGTTATGGATATTTCTGCGGCGTAATTCACGCGCAGCAAACCACCAGTACATCGTGCCGCCAACCAGATTCGAGGCGTACCAGGCAATAACAAAGCCCGCAAAACCAAAGTCAAAATACCAGGCGATTACGCTACCCGCCGCTCGCAGAAAGGGTTTTGTAGCCTGCTGCACCGCAATTAAATCGAAGCGATCGACAGCGCGCAGAATGCCGGTCGGCGTGGAAGAAGCCATTGAGGGGATCAGCGTGCAATAGAGCGCCGCCAGCCAAAAGCTTTGCTCATCCAGACCTAATGAATGGGAAAGAAATGGCAGTAAGGCAATGCCGCCGACAATCGCCACCGCGCCGCTGACGATATCCAGCGAAAAGGAAAACGAGACGACATTACGAAATTGTTGGGGGTTATTGTTGGTTAAGGCTGGCGTTCCGTACTGCACTACCAACTGCCATGTCTGAAACTTAATAAAATCGCTGATCGACTTAGCATACGATTGCACAATCACCAGTACGCCAAACATCGCTGGCGTCATCCCTTTACCAGCGCACGAGAGCGCCAGTAAGCCCAGCAAGGCGCTCACGACATTGCTGGAGCCTAACCAGGCGCTATTGCGAATAATGGTGCGAAAGGCTCCATCTGCAAACCAATGTTTGATGTTAAAACCCGCCAATTCAGCCAGACCTTATCGTTGATAATGAAAAATAGCCCGCCAGCCTCAAGTTAAACTTCGGCGGTCAGAAACGATGGCAACCAGAGACACAGCTTTCTGCGCCTGTTCCAGCACGTCGTGGTAGGGCGCTCTGGAATCAATCTCAAGAATTTTTGTGCCGTTATAGCCAATCTTCGACATAACGCCGATTTTGTCCTGCAACTCGGCATAGTCGTGATCTGGCTTGCGGGAGATGGCGGTATCAATATCAATGCCCAGACGAATAATTAATTCAGGACGATATTGCGCCATTTGTTGATATAAGCGCCGCTCGCGCTGTGCCAGAAACATGTTGATTTTGCCGCTGGCGCGTTCGACGCCAATCCCCGGTCCGTCATAATAAAAACCGGAAATTTCCGCCTGCGGGAAGCGATCGCTAACCACCAGAACACCACTTTTCGCCAGTCGCTGAACCTTGCGCAGATTAGCCATTCTTCGCAGAGAAAAGCAGTACATAATCACCGCCGCCCATAGCGCCGGAGATTTAGTTTTCATACTTTGAGTTTTCGAGGATTTGGCCGCCAGACGCCGTTCCAGCCAGACGCCAACGAGCGGCAAGCGTTTAATTTTGTCGCCGTCTTCGCCGGATAGCAGCCCCAGATAACGACGCTCAGTTTGCCAGTGTTGTTGCAGCGATTTAACCAAATCGGTGGTCAGCGTGGATTTACCGGTGCCATCGCACCCGACCACCGCAATCAGCCCTGGAATGTAGTTGGGTTGCGACGCGGTTGTACTGTTAACAGTTTGCGTTTGTAGTGCATCCATTCGTAAATCATCCCCTATCCATTTTGGTGATCAGGAAAGTGCGGCGTGAATCGCGCGTAATGAGGCTTGCAGGATTTCATCAGCAGGTTGTCGCCCGTCCAGTTCCAGTATCTTTGCGCTATTGAACGTCAGTTGTGGCGTAACGGCGATTTTTTCCTGTAACGCCGCCAGTTGATGATCGGGCTTGCGGGAAAATGCCGTCTGTTCATCAATAGCAAGACGAATCAATAACACAGGCAAATAAGATGCCATCCACTGGTACAGTTTCAGCTCGCGTTGCCTTAACATTTTTATCCAGCCGTTACCGCCAGTAGTTTTTGCCAGTTGCGGGCCATCAAAGCGAAAACCAGGCACTTCGACCTGTGGGTAACGGTCGGTAATCAACAGATAGCCTTGCTGGCTTTTACGCAACATTTTGCGAAACTTGTACGCCCGCCAGCAGGAAAGCAAATAAATAACCAGCGCGGTAATATTGCCGGGCGGCGTTGACGGCTTTTCATGCACATGTGCCGCTTTCCCCCGCAGATAACGCCCAAAAGGCGCGCCAATTACTGGAAGATGTGATATCCATTCGCCAATTCTCCCGGAAGATTGCCCGAGATAAATGTGTTCTGTTGGCATTTTTGTTGCCAGTTCATTTACCAGACTTGCTGTGAGAGTCGATTTACCTGAACCATCACAACCCACAATGGCAATAACACGCACTGGCGTGGAATTAATTATTGACATATTACGTTGATTCACGAAAAACCCGGCAGCAAATAATGTATTGAATATTACGTGGTCGGTGCTCAGAATATCCGTTCAACCTAATTGTGACAATGGTTAATTGTGACATTGACCTGAATTACACTTTCATAAAAACATATTAATTAAATAAATATTTTGGACAGGTATTTAAATTTAAGGATATATTCATGCAGTCAATAACTCCTCCATTAATTGCTGTCATTGGTAGCGATGGTTCAGGCAAGTCAACGGTGTGTGAACATCTCATTAACGTTGTTGGAAAATATGGTGCCGCCGAAAGAGTTCATTTAGGAAAGCAGGCAGGAAATGTCGGACGTGCGGTGACAAAATTACCGTTGATGGGAAAATCCCTGCATAAAACCATTGAAAAAAATGAAGTGAAAACGGCAAAAAAATTGCCTGGCCCGGTTCCGGCGCTGGTAATTACAGCGTTTGTCGCCCGTCGCTTACTGCGCTTTCGTCATATGCTTGCCTGTCGTCATCGCGGGTTAATTGTTCTAACCGACCGTTATCCTCAGGACCAAATTCCTGGCGCTTACGATGGTACGGTGTTCCCACCTAACGTTGAAGGTGGTCGTTTTGTCTCATGGCTGGCAAGCCAGGAACGTAAAGCGTTTCACTGGATGGCGAGCCATAAGCCTGATCTGGTCATCAAACTCAATGTTGACCTTGAAGTTGCCTGCGCGCGTAAACCCGACCATAAACGGGAATCGCTGGCGAGGAAGATTGCCATAACGCCACAGTTAACCTTTGGTGGTGCACAACTGGTTGATATCGACGCCAATCAGCCACTGGAAAAGGTGCTGGTTGATGCAGAAAAAGCGATTACGGATTTTATGACGGCGCGTGGTTATCACTAGTCAAAAATGGAAATGCCCGATCGCCAGGACCGGGCATTTTCAGGAAGGTTAAATCAACTGCAATGCTATCCAGTACAGACTACCAGACAGAAAAATCGCCGCCGGTAAGGTAAACACCCACGCCATCAGGATGCTGGTTACCGTTTTACGCTGTAAGCCTCCACCATCCACGACCATCGTCCCTGCCACCGCAGAAGAGAGTACGTGTGTTGTGGAAACTGGCATACCGATGTAGCTGGCAAGGCCGATAGATACCGCCGCCGTCATTTGCGCCGCCATCCCTTGCGCATACGTCATGCCACGCTTACCAATCTTCTCACCGATGGTCATCGCTACACGACGCCAGCCAATCATGGTGCCGATACCGAGCGCCAGCGCCACTGCCATAATGATCCACACCGGAGCGTATTCAATGGTGTTTAACATATCGCTACGCAGTTTTTTCAGCAGGTTCTGGTCTTCTTTACTGACGTCTGGCAGTTTCGCCAGCTTCGCGGAGGTATCAGAAATGCACAGCATAATGCGGCGCAGCTGGCTGCGCTGACTCACGCTTAACGACTCGTAGCTTTCCATATTGCCTGGCAGCATCGTTTTAACGCGCGCAATCGCATCAAAGGTATTTGCCGGATGACAGTGAAACTCCGTTACTTGTGTGCCATCCGTCGGAGTCGCAGGCAGCGGGGGTTCCATCGTAATCAATTTCTGCGGCAATTCAGGATGCTGTTGCAGATAGTGTTCAAAGTTAGTCACGGCATCGCGGGTACGGGTAATTTCATAGCCGGACGCGTTCATATTGACGACAAACCCGGCGGGCGCAATTCCCACCAGCACCAGCATCACAAGACCGATCCCTTTTTGTCCATCGTTCGCACCATGCGAAAACGCCACGCCCGCAGCGGAAACAATCAGTGCAATACGCGTCCAGAATGGCGGCTTACGTTTGCCTTTTTTCTTTTTGCGATCTTCAGGAATGCGGTGAATACGGTCACGCTTTTTCGTCCCGCTCCAGAAGCGACGCAGCAGGAAAATCAGTCCTCCCGCAATCACCAGCCCCACAATTGGGGAGACAATCAGTGAGGAGAAAATCTTGGTCACTTCACGCAGATTTAACGCGTCCATCACCGATGAGCCGGTTAACATCGCATTAGTTAAACCGATGCCGATAATCGCACCAATCAAAGTATGTGAACTGGAGGCCGGTAAACCAAAAAACCACGTTCCCAGGTTCCAGATAATCGCCGCCAGCAGCATGGAAAAGACCATCGCCAGACCCTGGGTTGACCCCATATTCAGCAGCAAATCGGTTGGCAACATATGGACGATGGCATAAGCGACGCTAAGTCCGCCAAGCAATACGCCAAAAAAGTTAAAAAACGCCGCCATTACCACAGCAAGTTGTGGTTGCATGGCGCGGGTATAAATAACGGTTGCCACCGCATTTGCCGTGTCATGAAAACCATTGATTGCTTCGTAGAACAACACAAATGCCAGAGCAAGTAATAACAAAAGCCCCGTATATATATCAAGGCCAACAAATAAATTTAGTATATATTAGATTACGCCATTTTGAATTTACGAACGGAGGCATTATCAGTGACTTTCGCGGCGCGGGCAAAGTGAAATATCATTTTTTAACGATAAAAAGAGTGTTATTTCTTGTGTATCAGACAATAAGCATTAATTCAAAATTATCAGGAATAATTAACACACAGGCATTTTGCCAGTTTATATATTCACAAATGAAATGAGCAAATAATAAAATATATGAATATTAAATACTTTGATTAATCCCCGTACTGATTACTCTTTATAATCAGTACGGGGTTGCTACTACATGTATTACTCTTTCACCACAATTAACGGTTCAATATCACTCTCTTTTTTGATGACCAGTGATTCATCGCCGCGCAAGCAAGTCCCGCCATAGTTGCCACCAACGGTGAAGGTACATACCTGGATGTATTTACCGTCCACTTTCGGCAAGCACCACAACTGTTGATAGATGTTTTTCTGCTCGGCAAATTTACCGCTGGTCTGATCCAGCACCTCTTCATGATGGCTGACCAGGTCGATATTGCTGCCACAGCGACCGGCAATCGGCTTCACGGCATAACCGGTTTTCACCAGTTCATCATTAACAGTGAAATCAGTATCCAGCAGATAGCGATGGTGCGGGAACAGCGACCAGAGGATCGGCAGAATCGCTTTGTTACCGGGGATCACCGTCCACAGCGGCTCAAAGACCAGTACTTCCGGGCGCAGCAGAACGTCGATCAGACGTACTTCATTTTGCGGATGGCCGGTACGAATCGGCACTGCGGCAAACTCACGGTCACTGACTTCACGAATCTGATCAAACGCGGTTTCCCACGCCCAGGTTTTCCATACGCAGTTAACCAGTCGCCCTTCCCCATCAATCAGTTGCCCGGCAGCATCCCAGCCCAGTTCATCCAGCCCGCGCAAGATACGCGTTTCAAAGCCAGCCTGTTGCAGCGCCTGCTCCATAAACTGGGCGTGATAATTCTCCTCAATATCTTTGTCCTGCATGATATGGACAAATGGACGTGCACGACTGTGTTTCCATGCGCCTGCTAGTTCGTTAATCAGCCCTTCTGCCGGATTGAAGCCGTTGCCTTTATAGCCTTGCTCCGTCCAACGTTCGAGGATTAAGCCCGCTTCAGTATGGCAGGAGGCGGAATCGGCGTTGTATTCGTAGACCTTCAGGCCACGCTCATCCATACAGAAATCCATACGACCGGTGATCATATGGTGACGGCGACGCTGCCAGGAGAGACGCAAACGCGGCCAGAGGATTTTTGGAATGTCGAACAATGCCAGCAGGTTGTCATCTTTCAGCACCTTGTCGGTAGCGTGAAGATACATCAGGTGCAACTCGTTGGTGGCTTTAATCAGCTCCTGCTCGGCACTCTCGGTGATGGTGTAATAATGATACGGGTCCTGATTAATCACCTGACCGTTGGCCTGCACGTAGGCATTTTGCAGCGGGTCTTTTTCATCCAGCCATTTACCGTCAAACTGGCCTTTGTTTTCCAGTCGCGCTCCGCTGATTTTCAACAAATCGCCTTCAATTTGCGGCTGTGGCAAGCTGTATTCGGTATCTTCCGTCTGAATCATCCAGCCCAGAATGGTGGTGTCATCAAACGTGTCTTTGAGGGTATAGCAGCCGTTTTCTACCACCATCTCCAACTCGCGCGTCCACTGCTGCCCTTGCGGTAACGGGGAATGAATCACGTTCTGTTCCGCAATACGGACTTTGTTGCCGTGCAATTGGGTAATGATGGCGACATGGCCGGTATCTTTAAATTCTCCGCCTTTATCCCAGATAAGCAGCGCACCCGCGACTGGCGCACGCGGCGAGCCGTTAGGAAATGCCTGCAATGGCAGGATGTTGTCATTAACCACTTCACGCAGGAAGCGCAGCGAGAAAATCTCCCACGCCATACCCACGTCAGTGAAGACCACACCGTAGTTCAGAAAGAGAAAACGGCGAGCAAATTCAACGCATTGCCATTTGTGGCCCATATATTCGTCGTCGATATAGCTACGAAATACGGCGTCATCTTCGTATTCCTGCGGATCGAGAGAACTGTAATCTGAAGAGTAGATTGCTACACCACCGGGGGCGTAGCCCAATAATGTCCCGAACGGGGCATCCTGGCTGGTCGTTCCTTTGCTCATCACTTTACCTTTAACAATACAACCTAAGCAGTTGGCGTAATTGTTGTGCTCTGATTACCTGCTCAGCGACATTAACCGGACAGAGGTCAGACTAATCATACACCTCATCGCAGCGGCTGGCGCAAAGGGTTAAAAAATTCACATTCTGTACAGCAAGTGACCTGCTACACTGCTTCAACACTACCACTCAGAAGGCAACTCAGTATGACAGACAATACTTATCAGCCCGCGAAAGTCTGGACGTGGGATAAATCCGCTGGCGGCGCGTTCGCCAATATTAATCGCCCGGTTTCTGGTTCGACGCATGAAAAAACGTTGCCGGTTGGCAAGCACCCGTTACAGCTCTATTCGCTGGGCACGCCAAACGGTCAGAAAGTGACAATTATGCTCGAAGAACTACTCGCGCTGGGCGTCACCGGCGCAGAGTACGACGCGTGGCTGATTCGCATTGGCGATGGCGATCAATTCTCCAGCGGCTTTGTGGAAGTGAACCCGAACTCAAAGATCCCGGCATTGCGCGATCATACGCATAATCCGCCGATCCGCGTGTTTGAGTCAGGATCGATTCTGCTTTATCTGGCAGAGAAATTTGGCTACTTCTTGCCGCAGGATCTGACAAAACGGACTGAAACGCTGAACTGGTTGTTCTGGTTACAGGGCGCTGCGCCGTTCCTCGGCGGTGGTTTTGGTCACTTTTACCATTACGCGCCAGTGAAAATTGAGTACGCCATCAACCGTTTTACCATGGAAGCCAAACGCCTGCTCGACGTACTGGATAAACAACTGGCGCAGCATAAGTTTGTTGCGGGCGATGAGTACACCATTGCTGATATGGCAATCTGGCCGTGGTTTGGCAACGGGTATTAGGCGGCGTGTATGATGCCGCAGAGTTTCTTGATGCGGGCAGTTATAAGCACGTGCAACGCTGGGCGAAAGAAGTGGGTGAACGTCCGGCTGTGAAGCGTGGACGAATTGTTAACCGCACCAACGGGTCGCTGAACGAGCAGTTGCATGAGCGCCATGATGCCAGTGATTTCGAGACCAATACGGAAGATAAGCGTCAGGGGTAAGGGTTGGTGTTCGTCACAGCAAGCCATCCAGGGCGATGTAGGCCGAATAAGGCGTTCACGCCGCATCCGGCAATCGAGCACAATGCCTGATGCGACGCTCGCGCGTCTTATCAGGCCTACGAAAGCTAATCATCACGCGCTGGTAATGTCGTAATCCATTTGGCGCAGCGCGTCTAATGTGGCTTTGGCTTCATCTTCGTCGATGATGCTCATGGCAAATCCGACGTGCACCAGCACCCACTGGCCCAGCAGATCGGCAGGGTTACCTTCACAAATCAGGGCGATATTCACGTCGCGCTTGATACCACATACTTCAACCTGCGCAAGCTGGTGAATATCTTCACCGACAGCCAGCACCTGGCCTGGAACGCCAATACACATTGTTAACTCCGGTTATTTCGATTGCGGACAAACGCGAAAAAGAACCTTTAGCGGGTGTTTCCCCTCACCCTAACCCTCTCCCCGGAGGGGCGAGGGGACCGTCCGTGCGCTTTTCAGGCATTGTCCTCAGTCTTATTCAACTTCAATACTTTTGACGATCAGCGAATCGCCGGTATCGACACGCAACCGCTCGCCATGACAGATCGGACATTGCGCATCGTGCTGATGAATCTCCACCACCTGGCTGCAATCCCAACACCAGGCCTGGGCAGGTTTATAGACGATATGTAAATCGCACCCTTGCGCCACCGTTCCCTGGCAGACAATTTCAAAACTAAAACGGACGGCGCTCTCCTCAACGCAGGAGAGCGCGCCAATTTCCAGCCACACGGCGGTGACGCGCTTAACATCGTGCTGCTCCGCCTGCCGTTGGATAATTTCAACGGCGCTCTGGCAAAGCGACAACTCATGCATTTTCACCACTCCTGCGACCAAACAGCAGGGCGCGACGCCCTGCGTGTGGTACATCCGGATTGGTGACCGGCAGTGAAAGGATCATTCGCGCGCAGTCATCCGTCAGCCGTTGCCCCTCTTCAATCGACATGCTGTGCGAAAGCGGTGACATCAGCGAGCAGGAGAGGTATTGCGAAACACCGTCCAGTTCGCCAACGGTAAAGGTCATGGTGCCATACGGCAGTTGCAGACCGATTTTTTCACTCACTTTGCGCAGCGGCCAGAGTTGATCCGGGCCGGGGAAGATAACTGCACTCAGCATCCACGGGGTGATCACACACCCCGTCCACTGACCTTCGAACAGCGTAAAGTCGGAAACATACACCGGCATTGAAGGGTGCAGAAAAGAGAGATCGTGCATCGAACGCCGGGCAATTTCTTCAAACGCTGCCTGTACTTGCGCCTTCGGGGAGGTCTGGAAACCTGCTATCTCTTCAGTCATGAGTCGCCTCCCGTGGGATGGCTTCCACGCCTGATTCACGCAGCGCAGCCAGAACCTGCTCAAGCGCAGGTTCAATCATCGCTTCGACCGTCGGCGTCAAGCCGATGTGCGGCTCCAGTGATTCCGGGATCACGCCGACCAGGGTCAGCTTTTTCGGAAACTCGCCAGTGAAGCGCAGGGCCGACAATACGTCGGCCAGGCCAAGCTGATGCGGAGAAATTTTATTGGTAAACAACGCCGGAACTTCTTCATCCCGCAGGATCATCATCGTTCCCGGCGCGTTCTTTTTCGACACAATGGCATCCGCAATGATCAGATGATCGCGATTTGCCATGTCGCCAAGCAGCTCCATTCCTGCCGTGCCGCCATCGAGGATTTCAACATAATCCGGCAGAATGTATCGTTGCTCTAACGCTTCGATAATCCGCACACCGATGGCTTCATCGGTCAGCAAAATATTGCCGACCCCTAAGACTAAAATACGCATTACAGAACCTTCACTGAAACCACTTCGTTGCCGTCGGCATCCACTACGTGTACCGCGCAGGCCATGCACGGGTCGAAGGAGTGAATGGTGCGCACCACTTCCAGCGGTTTATTCGGATCGGCAACCGGTGTCCCCACCAGTGACTGCTCGTAAGGACCGACGTCATTATTAAAGTTACGCGGGCCGGAGTTCCAGGTTGATGGGACGACCGCCTGGTAGTTACTGATGATACCGTCTTTAATAACCATCCAGTGAGAGAGCATACCGCGCGGTGCTTCAAGGAAGCCAACGCCTTTGAACTCACCTGTAGCCGGAATGTTCGGCTTCACAAAGGTGGTGTGGTCGCCTTTGCCGATATTGGTGATCAGTGCACTGTATTGATTTTGCAGGATATCCTGCAATTCGCAGCAGTGAACGGTACGACCAATAATACGCCCCAGCGTGGAGTGCAGTTGCGCCACTTCCAGCGTGTTGCCGGTCAGTTTCTGATAAATCGCAACGATTTCATTTAGTTTGTTCTGGGTAGACTCGCGTCCTGCGGCCAGTTTCACCAGCATGTTCGCCAGCGGCCCCACTTCTACCGTTTTGCCGTAGAAAGTCGGTGATTTCACCCAGGAATATTTACCGTCCTCAGACCAGCCGTCATAAGCCGGAATGGTCGTGCCTTCCCACGGTGCCTGCGGCGCTTCGTCTTTATACCAGGAGTGCTTCGCGCTTTCCTGAATCCCTTTGATCAGGTATTCATCGGAATGAGAAGTGATCGGACGATACGAGGACAGATCCGCATTCTCAATGTAGCCGCCCGGGAACAGGAAGCTGCCGTTTTTACTGTCGGTCGGGAATTCTGGCACGCTCAGGTAGTTCACCGCGCCTTTACCGCGTTCCAGCCATTCCGGATAGAACGCGGCAATAACTGCGGTATCAACCTTATAAACCTGCTCAACAAAGTCGCTCAGCTTGTCGATGAAGGACTTGATGTACATCAGGCGCTCAAGGTTCAGCACGCCCAGACCGTCGAGGTTGATCGGGTTCGCAACACCACCTACCGCCAGGTTCTGAATGTGCGGCGTTTTACCGCCAAGCAGCGCCACAACGCGGTTAGCGTCACGCTGGCACTCCAGCGCCTGTAAGTAGTGCGCTACCGCAATCAGGTTCACTTCCGGCGGCAGTTTCATCGCCGGATGTCCCCAGTAGCCGTTGGCGAAAATACCCAACTGACCGCTGGCAACCAGATCTTTGATCTTGTTCTGAACTTTAGTGAACTCTTCCGGGCTGTTCAGGTGCCAGGTCGAAACGCCTTTCAGCATTTCGGAGGCTTTGGTCGGATCGGCTTGCAGCGCAGAAGTGATGTCTACCCAGTCCAGCGCAGAGAGCTGATAGAAATGAACGATATGGTCATGCGTGGTGTGCGCAGCCAGAATGATGTTACGGATGTATTGCGCGTTAACCGGAACGTCGATATTCAGCGCACTCTCTGCCGCACGAACAGAAGAGAGCGCGTGAGTGGTGGTACATACGCCACAGATACGTTGCACAATCATCCATGCATCGCGCGGATCGCGGTTTTTCACGATCTCTTCCATGCCGCGCCACATGGTCCCGGAAGCCCATGCTTTCGAAACGACGCCATTTTCGATTTCGCAATCGATGCGTAAATGCCCTTCAATACGGGTTACCGGATCAATAGTAATTCTCTGGCTCATGCTTTGCTCGCCTCATGACGATTATGATCGTTTTGTTTTAAAGGAGGAAGTATCGGCAGTAGACGAATGAGTACGATATAAGCGCAAATCTCAATAGCCACAAAACCAATAGAAATCAACAGTTCTTCCCAGGTCGGGAAGTAGGCGTATCCGCCGCCTGGGTTGAATGCCACCAGCGAATAGGTCAGACGCCAGGTTGCACAACCTAACAGTGCGCTCAGTGCTGACAGGAACAGCATACGGGAATCATTGCGCAGCTTCGTCACACGCAGAACGACCAGCGGGAAAAGCATCAGCAGGACTTCAATCCAGAACATCACGGAGTAGAAGTCACCGGCAAACGCTAACGACAGCTTGTCGCGATAGATTAGCTCGCCAAAGCGCAGCACAATGAAAATCGCCAGCAGCACGCTGATGGTGTTGGTCAGCTTGACGAACAGGCTCTTCTCATCCGGGCCATTGCCGCGCAGACCCGCCTGCACCAGCGAACCTTCAAAGATGACAATCGAGAAGCCCATGATGAACGCCGTCAGCAGCGAGAACAGCGGCAACATTTCATAGCTCTGCCACAGCGGATGCACTTTATAACCCGCCGAGATCATCAGTGACCCCATGGAAGACTGGTGCATAGTCGGCAGCAGCGCGCCGAGCGCGATGATGAAGAACATCACCTTGTTCAGACGCTTGAGCGACACCTTCCAGCCCAGACGTTCAAACAGTGCCGGAGCAAACTCCAGAGCCATCACGCCGATGTAGATGGTCATACAGACCGCCGTCTCGAACAGTACCGAGTTCACGTTGAAGTGACCCGGAATGTAGAAGTACGGCAGGTTCCAGTAGCGACCCACGTCGATGGTGATCGACAAGCCACCCAGTGAGTAACCAAACAGACTCGCCAACAGCGCCGGACGCACCAGCGGATGGTATTGCCCACGGTTAAAGACGTATACCGCCCACGCCAGCGCCCAGCCGCCACAGGCAAAGCCGGTGCCGATCAGCAGGTCAAACGCGATCCACACGCCCCACGGGAAGCCGCCGTTCAGGTCGGAGACAGAACCCAGACCGAACACCAGACGTTTCACAATCAGGAGCATACAGATGACGATTAACGGTCCAAAAATCATGACCGGTTTACTGATGATTTTGCCGCCCAGCGGTTGTGGATCATGACTCATGATCGTCTCCTCCGTCGTGATGGTCGTTTTTGGTGTTGCGACGAACCAGCACGGTTAAGCCCGCCAGCACAGCCAGTGGTAGCATCATGCCTTTATACAGGGTGTGTTGAATATTTTCGGAACGCGCACCGGTAGAAAGATCGTCCAGTTTCGGCAGGTCGAGATTTTCATAAGGCACACCCGTCAGTACCAGAACCTGAGTACCGCCGCCCTCTTTCTCGCCGTACAGATGCGGATAATATTTCGGCACTGTGTGCAGGTAAGTGTTGCCAGATTTCAGCGTCTGACGCGGATAGTGGTATTCGCTGCCAGGCTTCAGCGCCAGGCGTTTTTTCGCCTCAGCCATCAGCTCTTCACGCGTACCAAAAATCACCGCGCCCGCCGGGCACACTTCTACGCAGCCAGGCAGACCGCCTTTATCGAGACGTTCCACGCCTTTCTGGTTACACAGCTCACACTTATGCAACGCACCAAACGGGTTGTTGTAGTCGTACTTCGGCACGTTGTACGGACAGGCGACCATGCAGTAACGGCAGCCGGTGCACACATCTTTGTCGTAATGGACAATGCCGGTTTTCGGATCTTTTTTCAGCGCAGAGACCGGGCATACAGAGACACAATTTGGATCGACGCAGTGCATACACTGTTTCTTAATGTACGCATAGCCGTTCTCTTCCTGGTCTTTGTTGACACCCGTGCCGCTGGTCCACACCTGAATGATGTTATTGGTGTATGGCGACAGTTTGTCGTTGTTCGACCAGGTCTGCTCCCCTTGTGGGTTACGTTCAGGGAAGTTGATATCCTGACACTTGGTGACGCAAGCCTGGCAGCCTACACACAAGGTCGAGTCATACAACATACCCAGCGATCCCGGAATTGGCGGGCGGTTTTCAGCAGCCGCATGGCTGACCGACGGCAACGCGCCCGTCAGCAATGCCCCGCAGGAGGCTGCTTTAATAAAATTACGTCTGTTCACGGTTATTCTCCCCGTGAGTCAGCGTTATCTTTCTTTTGCTGACGACCCAGTTCACGCACCGCCATCACGCTGACACCGGCAACCAGCCCAACCACGCCGCCGAGCAAACCGATAGCGCCCGCAGAGACGTTGCCGCCTTCTTTAGCATTCACGTCCGGTTTTTGTGAGCGTGGCGTCTGATTTTCGACGTTGGCAAGCTGATGGATGCCTTTATGGAAGCCGACACCTTCTTCGTTACAGCCATAGCACGGGTGACCAATCGCCACCGGCCACACGCCGCCAACGTCGCAGAATTGCAGCGTTGAGCAGTTGCCGTAAGTTTCTGGCCCTTTACAGCCGAGGTGGTACAGGCACCAGCCTTCGCGGTGGCCTTCATCACCGAACTCTTTGGCAAAACGACCAGCATCGAAGTGCGGGCGACGTTCGCAGTGTTCGTGAATCAGACGACCATAGGCGAAGGTCGGACGGTTTTTGTCATCCAGCTTCGGCGGTTTACCGTAAGTGATGATGTGCGCAACGGTCGCAAGGAAGTTGTGCGGGTTCGGCGGACAACCGGGAATGTTGATAACGGTTTTGCCCGGCAGAACTTCTTGCAGGCTAACCGCGCCGGTGGGGTTAACCCCAGCTGCTGCGACACCGCCCCACGCGGAGCAAGAACCGATAGCAATAATGGCTGCTGCGCCTTCCGCCGCTTTGCGGATGTGATCCACAATCGGCTCACCGGCAACCATGCAGTAAATACCGTTATCTTTTAATGGGATGGAACCATCCACAACCAACACATACTGCCCTTTATACTTCTCAAGCGCGTTATGTTTGTTCTCTTCAACCTGATGGCCGAATGCGGCGGAAAGGACTTCGTGATACTCCAGAGAGATGGTCTCCAGCACGAGGTTTTCTACCGTTGGATGCGTTGCACGAAGCAGAGATTCCGTACAACCGGTGCACTCCTGCGCGCCAATCCAGATAACCGGCGGGCGCTGCGGGTTAGTGACCGATTCGGCCATCTCTGCGGCGGCTTTGCTACTCAGCCCCATAGTGGCGGCTAATGCTGCACAAAGCTTCATGAAATCACGACGATTAATGCCGTGAGAATGGATGAGGGTGTTATCTCCAGTCATTTATAGTTATTCCGTTGCGAAGACCTGGCATATATTTTGCCTCAACCGCAAAATCAATAATGCGATCGATGCGCCATTTACCACACATTTATTATGGTTATCATTGTCATGATACTGCGGCGGGGCGCTAAAACGAAGGGAAGAAGCATTAGTGTAATTAATTAAAGCAAGATAATACGTATGTTTGATCAATTTTCGAGGCGATAACCAGCCATAAAAAATCGTAATGTAGAACAGGAATTATTCTCACGAAAGAAATCCATTACCATCTCTTTATCCAGTCCATAACGGCGCGTCAGAATACCTGCTTCCCAGGCGCTGAGCTGGCGGTCACCGGTCTTTTTATACATCCGATGCGAGTAGCCTAATACAAATCCGCGCTTATAATCGGCACAGAATTTAGTCACATTAGCCGCACTGTCGGCATGTGTTGCTTTTAATCCCGCCATTAAGCCTTTACCAAAATGGTTATTCATCGTTTTGCCCTCAAACGCTATATATTAACTTATATAGCGATATTTTAGGCAAAGAACGACTTTTACGCACGCTATTTTTTTCAGCATGTTAAGAATGTTATCCAGGAAGAGATAAACCCATCAGGAGAGATATTTGTCGAACCATTTCAGCGTCCTTTGCCAGGCAAGATCGGCAGCAGATTTGTCATAACGGGGCGTGGAATCATTATGGAATCCGTGATTAACCCCCGGATAAATATACGCTTCATAAACCTTATTATTAGCTTTCAACGCTGCCTCATAAGCGGGCCAACCTTCGTTGATTCGCGTATCCAGTTCAGCGTAGTGAAGCAGTAAAGGCGCGTCGATTTTCGCCACATCGGCGGTGGGCGCCTGGCGGCCATAAAACGGCACCGCGCAGGCCAGTTCCGGGTATGCCACCGCTGCCGCGTTCGAGACACCACCGCCATAGCAAAATCCCGTAATACCCACTTTGCCCGTGGCTTGCGGATAGCGTTGCATAAACTCAATCGCGGCAAAGAAATCATTCATCAGTTTGGTTGGATCAACCTGCTGTTGCAGCTCACGACCTTTATCATCGTTCCCCGGATATCCGCCCACGGAGCTTAAGCCGTCTGGCGCCAGAGCGATGTACCCCGCCTTCGCCACTCGCCGCGCCACATCTTCGATATACGGATTCAGTCCACGATTCTCATGCACTACCACCACGGCTGGCGTTTTGCCGCTCATCTTCGCAGGCTTCACCAGATAACCCCGAACCTCGCCGTGACCATTTGGCGAAGGATACGTGATGTACTCAGCAACAATCTCCGGGTCGGTAAACTCTACCTGAGTCGCCAGCGCATAATTTGGCTTGAGCAAATCAAACAACGCTAATGCCGTCATCCCGCCCACCGTATACTTCGTCGCCAGGTTGAGGAACTCACGTTTCGAGATTTTCCCGTGAGCGTAATAGTCGTAGTAATCCAGTAACTCTTGCGGGAAATCTTTGGCTGTTAAACGCGACATCGTTTCATTCCTCAACTGTTGTTTTTTTAAGCAAAGCATAAGCACGTGTTTTTGCCCAGTTTTTCGTCACTCTGTGAACCAGACTACGGGAGACACGCTGGCAAATTGCTAAACTAGAAACATTGTTTCGAAACTGAACGGTGAAAAGGAGATGTCATGGTCTGGTTAGCGAATCCCGAACGTTACGGGCAGATGCAGTACCGCTATTGCGGAAAAAGCGGTTTACGTCTGCCCGCGTTATCGCTCGGTTTATGGCACAATTTCGGCCACGTTAACGCGCTGGAATCACAGCGTGCGATCCTGCGCAAAGCCTTTGATTTGGGCATTACGCACTTTGATTTAGCCAACAACTACGGGCCGCCTCCAGGAAGCGCAGAAGAGAACTTTGGTCGTCTGCTGCGGGAGGATTTTGCTGCTTATCGCGATGAACTGATTATCTCTACCAAAGCCGGATACGATATGTGGCCCGGCCCGTACGGCTCTGGCGGTTCACGTAAATACCTGCTCGCCAGCCTCGACCAAAGCCTGAAGCGTATGGGTCTGGAATATGTTGATATTTTTTACTCTCATCGCGTCGATGAAAATACGCCGATGGAAGAAACCGCCTCTGCGCTGGCTCATGCTGTGCAAAGCGGCAAGGCGCTGTATGTCGGGATCTCTTCATACTCGCCAGAGCGGACGCAAAAAATGGTCGAGTTGCTGCGCGAATGGAAAATTCCGCTGTTAATTCATCAACCTTCATACAATTTACTGAACCGCTGGGTGGATAAAAGCGGCCTGCTGGACACCCTGGAAAATAACGGCGTGGGCTGTATTGCCTTTACTCCACTGGCTCAGGGGTTGCTGACCGGAAAATATCTCAACGGTATTCCGGAGGATTCACGGATGCATCGCGAAGGTCATAAAGTTCGAGGTCTGACGCCGAAAATGCTCACCGAAGCCAACCTCAACAGCCTGCGGTTATTGAATAAAATGGCACAGCAGCGCGGTCAGTCGATGGCGCAAATGGCATTAAGCTGGTTGCTGAAAGATGATCGCGTGACATCGGTATTGATCGGTGCCAGCCGTGCGGAGCAACTGGAGGAGAACGTACAGGCGCTGAATAATCTGGCGTTTAGCACCGAGGAGTTAGCGCAGATTGACCAGCATATCGCCGATGGCGAGCTGAATCTGTGGCAAGCGTCATCCGATAAATAACGTGTTAATAACGGGCGCGAGAACCGCGCCCGAATCAGATCAGTGATTATGGCGAGTCAGTCGGTCAAGATAGCCCATCACAAACGCAGAGAGCACAAACGTCAGATGGATAATGACGTACCACATCAGTTTGTTATCAGGGACATTTTTCGCATCCATAAAGACGCGCAGTAAGTGAATGGAAGAGATCGCCACAATCGACGCTGCCACTTTGTTCTTTAGCGACGTTGCGTCCATTTTCCCCAGCCAGTTCAGCTTCTCTTTGTTCTCGGAGATATCGAGCTGCGAGACGAAATTCTCATAACCGGAAAACATCACCATCACCAGCAAACCGCCAACCAGCGTCATATCCACCAGCGACAGCAGAACGAGGATCAAATCAGATTCCGCCATCGAGAAGATATTCGGCAGTACGTGAATAATCTCCTGGAAGAACTTCAGCGCCAGGGCAACTAACGCCAGCGAAAGGCCAAAGTACACGGGGGCAAGCAGCCAGCGAGAAGCATACATTGCATTTTCAAGAAAACGTTCCATACATTCCTGTCGTGTAGTTAAAACGGGCAACAGTATATCGCAATTGAGTAAACAGCGCGCAACAGCAAATCAACATATACGTTAAACCGTTGTCGCATAAATCCGAGGTTTAGGGATCTTCCTGGTTCCCTGATTAACGCATTGAGAGCGTCTACCCTTATAGGACGTTGAACCTGAAGGGAGAAAAGCGATGTCTCATTTAAAAGACCCGACCACGCAGTATTACACTGGTGAATATCCCAAACAGAAACAACCGACGCCAGGCATCCAGGCGAAGATGACACCGGTACCTGATTGCGGCGAGAAAACCTATGTTGGTAGCGGTCGCCTGAAAGATCGTAAGGCACTGGTGACAGGGGGCGATTCTGGTATCGGTCGTGCTGCCGCCATCGCTTACGCGCGTGAAGGCGCTGACGTGGCGATCAGTTATCTTCCGGCGGAAGAAGAAGACGCCCAGGATGTGAAAAAGATTATTGAAGAATGCGGACGCAAAGTCGTTCTGCTGCCGGGCGATTTAAGCGATGAGAAATTTGCCCGTTCGCTAGTTCACGACGCGCATAAGGCGTTAGGCGGGCTGGATATTATGGCGCTGGTCGCCGGGAAACAGGTTGCCATTCCTGATATTGCAGACCTCACCAGCGAACAGTTTCAAGAGACCTTTGCCATTAACGTTTTCGCGCTGTTCTGGTTAACCCAGGAAGCGATTCCCCTGCTGCCGAAAGGCTCAAGTATCATCACCACTTCGTCAATCCAGGCGTACCAGCCGAGCCCGCACTTGTTGGATTACGCAGCAACGAAAGCGGCGATTCTTAACTACAGCCGTGGTCTGGCAAAACAGGTCGCGGAGAAAGGTATTCGGGTGAATATTGTCGCACCAGGCCCTATCTGGACGGCACTGCAAATTTCCGGCGGACAAACGCAGGATAAGATCCCACAGTTTGGTCAGAAAACACCGATGAAACGTGCGGGGCAGCCGGCAGAACTGGCGCCTGTTTATGTTTATCTGGCAAGTCAGGAGTCGAGCTACGTCACCGCAGAAGTGCACGGCGTGTGCGGCGGCGAACATCTAGGCTAAAAAATGCCCGGTTGTATGAAGCAACCGGGCATCATTTTTATTTCGCTTTAGCGGTTTCTTCGCCGACCAGGCCTATCTTCAGGTAACCCGCCTGATGCAGCGTATCCATAACCTTCATCAACGTCTCGTAATCAACGGTTTTATCCGCACGGAAGAAGATAGTGGTGTCTTTCTTACCTTCAGTTAACGCATTCAACGCCGTAATCATTGTTTCATCGGTGACCGGATCGTTACCGATAAACATCGAGTTGTCTGCCTTCACCGACAGATAAACTGGTTTTTCCGGACGCGGCTGCGGCGTGCTGGTAGAAGCAGGCAAGTTCACCTTCACATCTACCGTCGCTAACGGCGCCGCCACCATAAAGATAATCAGCAGAACCAACATCACGTCGATAAACGGCGTCACGTTGATATCATGCATTTCGCCGTTATCATCGAGGTTTTCGTTAAGATGCATTGCCATAGCGCATTACCCTGCACGTAATTTTTGTGCGACACGAACCGGATGCGCAGCGGCGCTGGCTTCCAGATCCAGGTCACGGCTTTGCAGCAACAGCACCTGCGCTGCGACATCGCCCAGCATCGCTTTAAAGCCGCCAATCTGGCGCGCGAATACGTTATAGATAACGACCGCCGGAATCGCTGCCACCAGGCCGATTGCCGTTGCTAACAGAGCTTCTGCGATACCCGGTGCTACCACCGCCAAATTCGTGGTCTGCGTTTGCGCAATACCGATAAAGCTGTTCATGATGCCCCAGACCGTACCAAACAGACCAACGAACGGCGAAATCGCGCCAATGGTTGCCAGATAGCCGTTACCGCGTCCCATTTGACGCCCCACTGCGGCGACCCGACGCTCCAGGCGGAAGCTGGTACGCTCTTTAATACCTTCGTTATCGTCGCTGCCTTCTGACAATTCCAGCTCGTTCTGCGCTTCATTGAGCAAATGCAGGCTTAAGCTTTTGCTACCAAAATCAGCGGCGATATCGTTGGCCTGGTTTAAGGAACGCGCTTCAGCCAGCAGTTGCTGCTCGCGCTTAAGGCGACGCTTCTGATTGAAGAACTCTACGCTCTTACTGAAGAAGATTGCCCAGGTGACTACGGAGGCCAAAATAAGCCCAATCATCACGCACTTAACGACAATATCGGCGTGCTGATACATACCCCAGACGGAAAGATCCGTCTGCATTAAATTATTACCCACTGTGTATCTCCAGGACGCAAGTCACAAAATCTGCGCATAATAATATCAAAACGACGTCGAATTGATAGTCGTTCTCATTACTATTTGCATACTGCCGTACCTTTGCTTTCTTTTCCTTGCGTTTACGCAGTAAAAAAGCCACCAGAACGCCATTTGCGAAAATTTTCTTCTTAATGCCAATTCTTCAGGATGCGCTCGCAATTATTCATGCTAGTTTAGACATCCAGACGTATAAAAACAGGAATACCGACATGGCGGACAAAAAGCTTGATACTCAACTGGTGAATGCAGGACGCAGCAAAAAATACACTCTCGGCGCGGTGAATAGCGTGATTCAGCGCGCCTCTTCGCTGGTTTTTGACAGCGTTGAAGCGAAAAAACATGCGACGCGTAATCGCGCCAACGGCGAGTTGTTCTATGGACGGCGCGGAACGTTAACCCACTTCTCGTTACAAGAAGCAATGTGCGAACTGGAAGGTGGCGCCGGCTGTGCACTGTTTCCTTGCGGTGCGGCAGCGGTTGCCAATTCCATCCTTGCTTTTGTCGAACAGGGCGATCATGTGTTGATGACCAACACCGCCTACGAACCAAGTCAGGATTTCTGTAGCAAAATCCTCAGCAAACTGGGCGTAACGACATCGTGGTTTGATCCGCTGATTGGCGCGGATATCGTTAAACATCTGCAACCAAACACTAAAATCGTCTTTCTGGAATCGCCGGGCTCCATCACCATGGAAGTGCATGATGTTCCGGCGATTGTCTCCGCCGTGCGCAGCGTGGTGCCGGACGCCATCATTATGATCGATAACACCTGGGCTGCCGGGGTGCTGTTTAAAGCCCTTGATTTTGGCATTGATGTTTCCATTCAGGCCGCCACCAAATATCTGGTAGGCCACTCGGATGCAATGATCGGCACTGCAGTATGTAATGCCCGATGCTGGGAGCAACTGCGGGAGAATGCTTATCTGATGGGACAAATGGTCGATGCCGACACCGCTTATATGACCAGCCGTGGCCTGCGCACTTTAGGTGTGCGTCTGCGTCAACATCATGAAAGCAGCCTGAAAGTGGCTGAATGGCTGGCGGAACATCCGCAGGTTGAACGGGTTAACCACCCTGCTCTGCCGGAAAGTAAAGGCCATGAGTTCTGGAAACGAGACTTTACAGGCAGCAGCGGACTATTTTCCTTTGTGTTGAAGAAAAAACTCAACGATGAAGAACTGGCGAACTATCTGGATAACTTCAGTTTATTCAGCATGGCCTACTCGTGGGGAGGATATGAATCGTTGATCCTTGCAAATCAACCGGAACTTATCGCCGCCATTCGCCCGCAAGGAAAGATTGATTTCAGCGGCACGTTGATTCGCCTGCATATTGGTCTGGAAAACGTCGACGATCTGATTGCCGATCTGGACGCTGGCTTTACCCGAATTGTGTAACATTGCCAAATTTGGACAATTTTGCAGACATTTAATTGTGAATAGTCTTAAATTGTTGCGTCCGGGATCAAGGCGTCCCGGACGATTCAGGAGTACAATAGGCAAATAAAGGCTTAAACGCTGTTCCACAGGAAAGTCCATGGCTGTTATTCAAGACATTATCGCTGCGCTCTGGCAACACGACTTTGCCGCGCTGGCGGATCCTCATATTGTTAGCGTTGTTTACTTTGTCATGTTTGCCACGCTGTTTTTAGAAAACGGTCTGCTGCCCGCTTCATTTTTGCCAGGCGACAGCTTGTTGATACTGGCTGGCGCACTGATTGCCCAGGGGGTGATGGATTTTCTGCCAACAATCGTGATTCTGACTGCCGCAGCCAGCCTGGGCTGCTGGTTAAGTTATATTCAGGGGCGTTGGCTAGGTAATACCCAAACGGTGAAAGGCTGGCTGGCACAGCTTCCGGCTAAATATCATCAGCGCGCCACCTGTATGTTTGACCGCCACGGTTTGCTGGCTTTGCTGGCTGGACGTTTTCTTGCATTTGTCCGCACGCTGCTACCAACCATGGCGGGGATTTCCGGTCTGCCAAACCGCCGCTTCCAGTTTTTCAACTGGTTAAGTGGATTGCTATGGGTCAGCGTGGTGACCGGTTTCGGCTATGCCTTAAGCATGATCCCGTTCGTTAAACGCCATGAAGATCAGGTAATGACATTCCTGATGATCCTGCCGATTGCCCTGTTAACCGCCGGCCTGTTAGGCACGTTGTTTGTGGTGATTAAAAAGAAATACGGTAACGCCTGACGTTTTTCTCCGTTCCCGGCGGCGATGCCGGGAACACATTTAACTCCCCTGCATCGCCCGCATTCTTGCCGCATCTTCCCCCGGCGTCACACCGAAGTAACGTTTAAACTCACGGCTAAATTGCGACGCACTTTCGTAGCCGACGCGCATCGCCGCCGCGCTGGCCTTCATGCCATCATGGATTATCATCATCCGCGCCTTATGCAGTCGGTAGTTCTTCAAATACTGCAACGGTGAGGTGCTGGTGACAGACTTAAAATTATGGTGGAACGCTGAAACGCTCATGTTAGCTTCTGCCGCCAGTTGCTCGACGCTCAGGTTTTCGGTGTATTTATTCTCAATCCGTTTCAGCACGCGGCTAATCAGGCTGAAGTGAGTCTGACGACTGACCAGCGCCAGTAATGCGCCACCGCAAGGTCCGGTCAGCACGTAGTAAAGAATTTCGCGGATGATCTGTTTGCCAAGAATGCGCGCATCCAGCGGTCGCTCCATCACGTCCAGTAACCGCTCCGCCGCGCATAAAATCTCTTCTGACAACGTAGCGGAGTTTATGCCACTGGCAGCCATCGACGGCTGGAAATGCTCGTCTTCACCAATGTCCATTAACAGTTCCTGTAACTGCAAAATATCGACGTTGAGACGTAAGCCCGCTAATGGCACCTCCGGCGTGGCATAGGTTTCGCACTCAAACGGTAACGGCACCGTCAGCAGCAGATATTCATTGGCATCATAACGAAACACGCGTTCATTGATATAGCCGATTTTATGCCCGGAAAAGAGAATTATGATGCCAGGTTCATACATCACCGGCGTACGTGCGCCGGGGTTCTCGCCATACAATAAGCGCACATCGGGCAACAGCTCAGACAAACTATTTTCTTTATTTTTCAGGTTATTAATTTTGTCCGTCAGCAGGCGGCAAATCTCTTCACGTTTCATATCGCGTAATTTCTTAAGAATAATGCGGCAATTTGATTGTGCGCAATTTTGTACCATTTCTCCAGTACTCTGGAGAAATAGGCAAGACATTGGCAGAAATGAGCATTGAGAGCTGCGACGCTGGCGACCACAATGAAAAACATCAGGCAGACCGATCTCTGCCCTAATATTGGCCCAGCAAAGGGAGCAAGTAATGAACAACTTTAATCTGCACACCCCAACCCGTATTTTGTTTGGTAAAGGCGCTATCGCTGGTTTACGCGAACAAATTCCTCACGATGCTCGCGTATTGATTACCTACGGCGGCGGCAGCGTGAAAAAAACTGGCGTTCTCGATCAAGTTCTGGATGCGCTGAAAGGTATGGATGTGCTGGAGTTTGGCGGTATCGAGCCAAACCCGGCTTATGAAACGCTGATGAACGCCGTGAAACTGGTTCGCGAACAGAAAGTGACTTTCCTGCTGGCGGTTGGCGGCGGTTCCGTACTGGACGGCACCAAATTTATCGCCGCAGCGGCAAATTATCCTGAGAATGTCGATCCGTGGCACATCCTACAAACTGGCGGTAAAGAGATTAAAAGCGCCATCCCAATGGGCTGTGTGCTGACACTGCCAGCGACCGGTTCAGAATCCAACGCAGGTGCGGTGATCTCCCGTAAAACCACCGGCGACAAGCAGGCGTTCCATTCTGCCCATGTTCAGCCCGTATTTGCCGTGCTCGATCCGATTTATACCTACACCCTGCCGCCGCGTCAGGTGGCTAACGGCGTAGTGGACGCCTTTGTACACACCGTGGAACAGTATGTTACCAAACCGGTTGATGCCAAAATTCAGGATCGCTTCGCAGAAGGTATTTTGCTGACGCTTCTCGAAGATGGCCCGAAAGCCCTGAAAGAGCCAGAAAACTACGATGTACGCGCTAACGTCATGTGGGCGGCAACCCAGGCGCTGAACGGTTTGATTGGCGCTGGCGTACCACAGGACTGGGCAACGCATATGCTGGGACACGAACTGACTGCGATGCACGGTCTGGATCACGCGCAAACGCTGGCTATCGTTCTGCCTGCCCTGTGGAATGAAAAACGCGACACCAAGCGCGCAAAACTGCTGCAATATGCTGAACGCGTCTGGAACATCACTGAAGGTTCCGACGATGAGCGTATTGACGCCGCAATTGCCGCGACCCGCAACTTCTTCGAGCAATTGGGCGTGCCAACCCGCCTCTCCGACTACGGTCTGGACGGCAGCTCCATCCCGGCATTGCTGAAGAAACTGGAAGAACACGGCATGACCCAACTGGGCGAAAATCATGACATTACGCTGGATGTCAGCCGCCGCATTTACGAAGCTGCTCGTTAAGCTTTTTCCTCCTCAAACTTTCGTTTTTGGGTATTTCGTCCAGACTTAAGTTCACACCAACTCACCGGAGCCTGCTCCGGTGAGTTCATATAAAAGGAGGAACGTATGGCTAATCCAACCGTTATTAAGCTACAGGATGGCAATGTCATGCCCCAGCTGGGACTGGGTGTCTGGCAAGCAAGTAATGAGGAAGTCATCACCGCTATCCAAAAAGCGTTAGAAGTGGGATATCGCTCGATTGATACCGCCGCTGCCTATAAAAACGAAGAAGGTGTCGGCAAGGCGCTGAAAAATGCCACTCTTGCCAGAGAAGAGTTGTTCATTACAACCAAACTGTGGAACGACGACCACAAACGCCCCCGCGAAGCACTGCTCGACAGCCTGAAAAAACTTCAGCTTGATTATATCGACCTTTACTTAATGCACTGGCCCGTTCCCGCTATCGATCACTATGTCGAGGCGTGGAAAGGAATGATTGAGCTGCAAAAAGAAGGATTAATCAAAAGCATTGGCGTCTGTAACTTCCAGATCCACCACCTGCAACGTCTGATCGACGAAACTGGCGTGACGCCTGTTATTAATCAGATCGAACTTCACCCGCTGATGCAGCAACGCCAGCTTCACGCCTGGAACGCTACGCACAAAATCCAGACCGAATCCTGGAGCCCATTAGCGCAAGGTGGGAAAGGCGTTTTCGATCAGAAAGTCATTCGCTACCTGGCGGATAAATACGGCAAAACACCGGCACAAATTGTTATCCGCTGGCATCTGGATAACGGTCTGGTGGTGATCCCGAAATCGGTCACGCCTTCACGCATTGCCGAAAACTTTGATGTCTGGGATTTCCGTCTCGACAAAGACGAACTTGGTGAAATCGCAAAACTCGATCAAGGTAAACGTCTCGGTCCCGATCCCGACCAGTTCGGCGGCTAACGCGCAAATTCTCCCGGTGGCGGTAATGTTCCGCTACCGGACTTTTCAGAAATCATTTATTCCCCTCACCTCCCGCCCGTTGTTACTCTCCCTTGTTCAGAAATGCCAAATTTAAGGACATCATCATGCAGAGCTGGAAGCTCTTAAAGCAACAAAGCATCTACAATATGGATAAACACGACGGTGAGGTGAAAAACAGATGAAAATAATACTTCTGTTTTTGGCGTTTTTTGCAAGCTTCACTACTCAGGCACAATCACCCTCGCTGACTGCTGAACAGACAGTTCGCCAGATTTATCAAAACTATAAATCTGATGCCAGCGCGCCTTATTTTGGTGAGACAGGAGAGCAGGCGATAACGTCTGCACGCATACAAAAAGCACTTACCCTGAATGATAATCTCACGCTGCCGGGCAATATCGGCTGGCTGGATTATGATCCGATTTGTGATTGTCAGGATTTTGGCGATCTGGTGTTAGAAAGCGTAGCAGTTACTCAAACGGATACCGATCATGCAGATGCCGTTGTGCGCTTTCGTACCTTTGACGACGATAAAGAAAAGACCACGCAAACGCTGAAAATGGTGGCAGAAAATGGTCGTTGGGTCATTGATGATGTCATCAGCAACCATGGCAGCGTCTGGCAGGCAGTTAATAGCGAGAATGAAAAAATACTGGCGACGCTGGCATCGCTGCAAAAAGAACAGCCAGAAGCCTTTGTCGCTGAATTGTTTAAACATATTGCCGATTATAGTTGGCCCTGGACATGGGTTGTTTCCGACACCTATCGTCAGGCAGTCAATGAATTTTATAAAACCACATTCAATAAAAACGGCAATTTCGATCAAGAGATGCAAATAGAACGGCAATTTATTTACGACAATCCGATTTGTTTTGGCGAAGAGTCGCTATTTTCTCGCGTTGATGAAATTCGTGTACTCGAGAAAACTGCCGATTCCGCCCGTATTCATGTTCGTATTGCGCTGACCAATGATAACAGTGAAGAGCAGGATTTAGTTTTACAGCGGCGCGAAGGAAAGTGGGAAATTGCCGATTTTATCCGTACTGGCAGCGGTAGCTTGCTTAAACAGATTGAAGCGAAAACCGCCGCCAGATTAAAGCAATAAGCTGAATAATTAATACCAGATAAAGGAAACTGGAAATGAAGAATCAACTGTTACTCTTTTTTCTAATATTTATACTCACAGGCTGTGTCAATAATGAAAAAATCAGTCATGTAGAAAATGATATTCATCTGATAAATATAAAAATTAAGCAACTCCAACAGGATATCGACGCTTTACGTCAGGAAATTCAGGTAGCAAAAGAAGCGGCAGAAAAAGTCAATACACGGCTGGATGATGCCGGGAGATGGCCAGACGGAATTTGGGCGCACCCGCCACGGTGGTAATACTCCACTAAACGTCAATCAACTATTAATCAGAACAATAAAAAACAGGGAGAAATAAATAATGAAAAAGATTTTCACCGTGGGAACACTCATTCTGGTAACCGGCTTATTAAGTGGTTGCGTCAATGAGCAAAAGGTCAATCAACTGGCAGGTAATGTACAAACATTAAATACCAAAATCGCCAGGCTTGAGCAGGATATAAAAGCATTACGCCCGCAAATCTACGCCGCCAAATCCGAAGCTAACAGAGCCAATACACGCCTTGATGCGCAGGACTATTTCGATTGCCTGCGCTGCTTGCGTATGTACGCAGAATGATAAAAAAATCCCCGGCAGCATGTCAGTTGCCGGGGATTTTTTTTAACGTCCAACCGCCGCTTTAGGGCGTTTCTTCGCCCCAGCATTCACCGGACGAGATTGCGTAGACGACGCTTTTTTTGCCGTAGCAGGCGTCTGACGCTGGGTCGCCATCGGCGTATGTTTAGTCAACGCCGGACGGGTATTGCGGTTCTGGCGACGAGCTTCGCGCATCTCTTCAATGGTTGGCGCAGGCACTAAGCAATCGCGACGGCTGCCAATCAGATGCTTTTTACCCATCGCTTCCAGCGCCTGGCGGATTAACGGCCAGTTTGCCGGATCGTGGTAACGCAACAACGCTTTATGCAGACGACGCTGCTTGTCGCCCTTCGGCACGAAGACGTCTTCGCTCTTATAACCAATTTTCGCCAGCGGATTTTTGCCGGTGTAATACATGGTGGTTGAGTTAGCCAGCGGCGACGGATAGAAGTTCTGCACCTGGTCGAGACGGAAGCGATGTTTCTTCAGCCACAGCGCCAGATTCACCATATCTTCATCGCGCGTACCGGGGTGCGCGGAGATGAAATACGGGATCAGATACTGCTCTTTACCTGCCTGTTTCGAGTAGGTGTCGAACAGTTCTTTAAAGCGGTCATAGCTACCCATGCCCGGCTTCATCATCTTCGACAACGGCCCTTCTTCGGTATGTTCCGGGGCAATCTTCAGATAACCGCCAACGTGATGGGTTGCCAGCTCTTTGATATAGCGCGGATCTTCCACGGCGATGTCATAACGCACACCGGAGGCGATCAGGATCTTTTTAATGCCTTTCAGATCGCGCGCGCGGCGATAGAGGTTGATCGTCGGTTCGTGGTTAGTGTCCATATGCGGGCAAATATCCGGGTAAACACACGACAAACGGCGACAAGTTTGCTCGGCGCGTGGTGACTTGCAGCGCAACATATACATGTTGGCAGTTGGCCCACCGAGATCGGAAATCACGCCCGTAAAGCCCGGAACGGTGTCGCGGATCGCTTCAATCTCATTGATGATCGAATCTTCCGAACGGCTCTGAATAATGCGCCCTTCATGCTCGGTAATAGAGCAGAAAGAGCAGCCGCCAAAGCAGCCACGCATAATGTTGACCGAGAAACGGATCATTTCGTAAGCCGGAATACGGGCATTACCGTAAGCCGGATGCGGCACGCGCTTGTACGGCAGCGCAAAGACGCTGTCCATCTCTTCGGTAGAAAGCGGAATAGCTGGCGGGTTGATCCACACATAGCGGTCGCCATGTTTTTGCATCAGCGCGCGGGCACAGCCAGGGTTGGTTTCGTGGTGCAAAATACGCGAAGCATGAGCGTACAGCACTTTATCTGCCTTTACTTTCTCGAAAGAAGGTAACAAAACGTAGGTTTTTTCCCACGGTTTCGGGCGCGGCGGCTGCACGGTAACGGCTTTGGCTTCTTGTTTTTTCGGAGCCACCGGTTTGTTATCCGCACACGGCAAATCTTCGCCATACGGATGCGGAATAGGGTCGATTTTCCCTGGTGTATCAAGACGAGTAGAATCCACGCCGCTCCAGCCAGGCAGAGCCTCTTTCACGATAATCGCGGTATTACGTACATCGCGGATTTCGCTAATCGGCTCGCCCATCGCCAGACGATGCGCCACTTCCACCAGCGGACGCTCACCGTTACCGAACATCAGCATGTCGGCTTTGGAATCCACCAGCACGGAACGGCGCACGGTATCAGACCAGTAATCATAATGCGCGGTACGGCGCAGGCTGGCTTCAATACCACCGAGGATCACCGGAACATCTTTCCATGCCTCTTTACAACGTTGGGTATAAACCAGCGTGGCGCGATCCGGGCGCTTACCCGCGACGTTATCCGGCGTGTAAGCATCGTCATGACGCAAACGGCGATCGGCAGTGTAACGGTTGATCATCGAGTCCATATTGCCTGCGGTCACGCCGAAAAACAGATTCGGTTTACCCAGACGCATAAAGTCGTCTTTGCTGCTCCAGTCCGGCTGGGCGATGATCCCGACGCGAAAGCCCTGCGCCTCCAGCATACGACCGCAAATCGCCATCCCGAAGCTTGGGTGATCGACATACGCGTCGCCAGTAACCAAAATGATGTCGCAGCTATCCCAGCCAAGTTGATCCATCTCTTCACGAGACATCGGCAAAAACGGTGCCGGTCCAAAACAGGCGGCCCAGTACTGCGGCCAGGAGAACAGGTCGCGATCCGGTTGGATCAGGGAGATAGAGCTCATTTTGCTTCCAGAAATGATAAAAAAATAATCAAAGGCCGGGGATTATAAGCCGGAACGAAAGAGAAATCGAAAGGTATTCCATACTCGCCCTCCTCGGGCGAGTATGGCGATTAAGGCACTGGATTAACCAGCAACTGCCCAATAGAGCCGCGATCCGCCATTTCCAGTGTCTGGCTACCAAAGTAAAACGGGAAATGCGCCCAGGAAGGCTGACCGTAATAAACAAGCAGTTCCACTTGTCCATCAACCCAGACGGTATCTTTCCAGCCTCTGTCTTCCGGGAATGGCATTGCGCCATTCACGTTACGGATCTGGAACATCACACCTTCAATATGGAATGATTGCGGCTCGTCCGCGCGTACCGTCCAGCGTTCCCACGTTCCCTGCTGGGCAGCAACATCAATGCGATTAACGTCCCATAGCTGCCCGTTGATGCCGGGATCATCGCCCAGGCTAATATCACGGCTGCGAATCGGTGAACCGGCCATGATTTCAGTCGGTAACAAGCGCATCGGCAGGCTGTCAGTGACCAGCGGCAGAAGGCCGGTCGGGCGCAACGTTAGCACCAGCGTGGAAACCAGAATGCTGGACGGCTCAAAGAAGCCACGAATACGATCAACAATGCTCGCCGCTTCGCCACAGGTGATAGACACTTCATCACCGTTGCTCATATCCACCAGAATTTCACGGCGTTCGCCCGGCGCCAGCGAAAGCTGCTTCACCGACACGGGAGCAGGCAGGAATCCCTGATCGCCAGAAATCACGTGCAACGGACGACCATCGCTCATCTGCAGTTGATAGCGACGGGAGTTCGATGCGTTCAGCAGGCGCAGGCGCACCCAACCGCGCGAAACTTCAACGTACGGGCTTTGTACACCGTTGACCAGCAGCGTATCGCCAACAAAGCCGCCACTTCCCGGTTCGTTGTATTCTGGCGTACCAAAGTTATCCAGCCGTTTATCCTGGATAATGACAGGAAAATCATCCACACCATAATGGTTAGGAATGGGCAGCGACTTGCTGACTTCATCTTCCACCAGCCACATCCCGGCAAGGCCGTTATAGACCTGCTGCGCCGTGCGGTTGGGGGTATTAGCGTGATACCACAAAGTCGCAGCATTCTGGCGAATTGGCAGCACAGGCGCCCAGTCAGCGTTTGGCGACATCATGCGTGCCGGACCGCCCATCAGTGGACCTGGCACTTGTAATCCAGCCACTGTCATTGAGACATTTTCTGTCAGTCGGTTGCTGTAAATCAGCTTAACATCGTCGCCCTTCCAGACGCGAATAGTCGGCCCCAGGTAGCGACCATTGATACCCCAAACCGACGCGCGCGTTCCTGGCGTAAATGACCAGTGCGCACGTTGTACTGTCATAAATAGCGGTTGCCCACGGCGAGATTCAAGCAGCGGCGGAACGGGCAGTGGTTGCTGTTGACCGGCTGCGCTTGCCTTCAGGGGGACAGCACCTGCACACAGTGCGATCCCCGATGCCTGAATGAACTGACGCCGACTGAGTGACATATTTGCTCCATGTAAAACTGGCTAAAGTAATACCGTGCAGGAAAACATCCCCGCAAAAAACAGATTGCCGACTTAAACTTTTCCGGCGGCTTCGCGCTCTGCGACTTCTTTATCGAGCTCGGCGATTTTTTGTTCCATTATCGAACGACAATGAGCAGCCAGCTCGCGAACCTGATCTTTACCATATTGACTGATGTCAATTGGCGGCAGCATTTCTACGATCACTAAACCATTATTCAGTCGATTAAGATTAATCTTATTCGAAGTCGTGGAAACACACACGGGAATAATCGGGACGCCTGCCGCAATTGCCGCATGGAATGCCCCAGTTTTAAACGGCAACAGACCGCGACCACGGCTGCGCGTTCCTTCCGGGAACATCCAGATGGAAATACGGCGTTTTTTGAAGTGATTCACCACTTCCGCGATAGTGCCGTGCGCCTTAGTACGGTTGTTTCTGTCGATCAATAAGTTGCCGGTTAACCAGTACAACTGCCCAAAGAAGGGGATCCACAGCAAACTCTTTTTACCCACTGTAACCGTCGGCGGCTGCACGATGTTCGATGCTGTCACCATGTCATAATTGTTCTGGTGGTTAGCAATATAGATAGCATTACCATAGCTTTCAGCATCTGCAGGTTTGCGACACTCAACTTTCAGCCCGTACAGCGGCGCAAGGCGCCCAAACATATGCCCGAAGGTGGCTACATGCTTTGGATTTCGCGGGCTGAAAAGGCAGTAAATGGAGCCGAAAACACAGACTAAGATGCTGTAAATAACGGTAATAATAAGACGAAAGATATATAGCATAACACCCTCTGAAGATCTGAGAGACTGGCATTGTACGTCACCTGAAATCAGGTTAGGGCATTGTTAAAAGCCGCTCTCTGGAAAAGCGTATTGTTAATCGCAACGCATGAATAAACAACGGTTTCAAGGGAATTTTTATCGTTTCCTGGGGCTGATTACGCTGCCGGATGACGACTTAACGTGTCATCCGGCGTTCCTTACAAACGGGAGAAAGCCCCTCCGGCATGTTACTCTTCGCTATCGCTACTGCTGGCGCGGTGAGGTGAGTCAATCTCGACACGGTCGATACGCTGTAAACCGCGCATCAAGGTGCCACGGCGACCACGCTCACCGGTCACTTTCAGCAGTTCTTCCGGGCGCAGTTTGATTTTGCGTTTCCCGACATGAATAGTCAGAGTGCTCTGCGGCGGCAGTACATACAGGTGTGCCAGACCATCCTCGCCCCGCGCAGCTTCTGCCGATGGGATGTTGATGATCTTGTTGCCTTTACCCTTCGACAGTTGCGGAAGCTCACTTACCGGGAACATCAACATACGTCCCGCCAAGGTGATAGCCAGTAGCATATCAGAGGCATCTTCAATCACTACTGGCGGCATAACATGCGCATTTTCAGGTAAGGTAATCAATGCTTTACCTGCACGGTTACGGGCAACAAGATCATTAAAGGTGCAGACGAATCCATAGCCAGCATCGGAAGCCATCAACAGTTTCTTATCGTCGCTTTCCATTAGCATGTGATCAACAGTGGCACCTGGCGGTAACGTCAGTTTACCGGTGAGTGGTTCGCCCTGACCACGCGCCGACGGCAGCGTAATCGGGTCGATGGCGTAGCTACGACCAGTGGAATCAACAAATACCACCGGTTGGTTGCTCTTGCCTTTCACCGCCGCTTTGAAGCTATCGCCCGCTTTATAGTTCAGGCCTGGTGCGTCAATGTCATGGCCTTTGGCGCTGCGTACCCAACCCATCTGTGACAGCACAATGGTAACGGGTTCGGACGGCAGCATATCGTGCTCGCTCATCGCTTTCGCTTCTTCGCGTTCCTGCAACGGCGAACGGCGATCGTCGCCATAGGCTTGTGCGTCGGCCTGTAGCTCTTTCTTCAGCAGGTTATTCATCTTGCGCTCGGAAGCCAGAATGCTCTGCAACTGGTCGCGCTCTTTTTCCAGTTCGTTCTGCTCACCGCGAATCTTCATCTCTTCCAGTTTGGCGAGATGACGCAGTTTCAGTTCAAGGATCGCTTCCGCCTGGGTTTCCGTAATGCCAAAACGCGACATCAGTGCCGGTTTCGGTTCATCTTCATTACGAATGATCTCAATCACTTCGTCGATATTGAGAAACGCCACCAGCAAACCTTCAAGAATATGCAGGCGCTTGAGGACTTTCTCCAGACGATAATTGAGACGGCGGCGCACGGTATCGCGACGGAACACCAGCCATTCGGAGAGGATTTCCAGCAGGTTTTTCACCGCCGGACGCCCATCCAGACCAATCATATTGAGGTTGATACGATAGCTCTTTTCCAGATCGGTCGTGGCAAACAGATGATTCATCACCTGATCCATATCCACACGATTAGAACGCGGCACAATCACCAGACGGGTCGGGTTCTCGTGGTCAGATTCATCGCGCAGATCGTCAACCATCGGCAGCTTTTTGTTGCGCATTTGCGCAGCAATTTGCTCCAGTACGCGCGCACCAGAAACCTGATGCGGTAAGGCGCTGATAACTACCGCGCCATCTTCTTTCTTCCACACCGCGCGCATACGCACAGAACCACGACCGTTCTCGTAGATTTTACGGATCTCGGCGCGGGAGGTGATAATTTCCGCTTCGGTCGGGTAGTCCGGGCCCTGAACAATATCCAGCAACTGGTCAAGCGTGGTTTTCGGCTGGTCGATTAAAGCGATTGCCGCCTGGGCGACTTCACGCAGGTTGTGTGGCGGAATGTCCGTCGCCATCCCGACAGCAATACCGGTGGTGCCGTTAAGCAAAATATTCGGCAAGCGAGCAGGCAGCATTTTCGGCTCCTGCAACGTGCCGTCGAAGTTTGGCACCCAGTCCGCCGTCCCTTGCCCCAGCTCACTCAATAACAGCTCAGAATATTTCGACAGGCGGGATTCGGTATAACGCATTGCCGCGAACGATTTCGGATCGTCCGGTGCCCCCCAGTTTCCCTGCCCATCAACCAGCGGATAACGGTAAGAAAACGGCTGCGCCATCAGTACCATCGCTTCATAGCAGGCGCTGTCACCGTGCGGATGGTATTTACCCAGTACGTCACCCACAGTACGGGCCGATTTTTTAAATTTGGCGGTAGCATTCAGACCCAGTTCTGACATCGCATACACAATGCGGCGCTGAACAGGTTTCAGACCATCACCAATAAACGGCAACGCACGATCCATGATGACGTACATGGAGTAGTTTAAGTAGGCGTTTTCCGTAAATTCATGTAGCGCAAGGCGCTCTGCCATATCGCTCATTAATTCTGATTCCTCAACTTATTCGCCAGCCTTCAAAGGGGCAATATTGCCGGAGATACTACATTATCTGTCGCGTCGAGTCACAGGAGATCAGTGTGAATAGTGCCGCCGGACGTGCTCCGACGGCGATAAAGGCATCAATGTGCCTTGATATACAACTCTTTGCTGTAGACATAATCCTGGGGATTATGCAGCGGGAAACCGCCAACGTAAGGTTTAAGCAGTTTGATCAGTGGCTGATAGTAGACAGGAATGAG
Source organism: Escherichia sp. KTE114 (assembly GCF_000407765.1). NCBI lineage: Bacteria > Pseudomonadati > Pseudomonadota > Gammaproteobacteria > Enterobacterales > Enterobacteriaceae > Escherichia > Escherichia sp. KTE114. Next base: position 474,889 of record NZ_KE136626.1, read on the forward strand.
CGGTGCCTGCTGGTTGATAATGGCCTCTGCCTGTTGATACAGCGCATTACGCTTTGTCGCGTCAGTGGTCTGAGCGGCCTGGTTTAGTAACGCGTCATACTTTGCATTTTTCCAGTGGCCGACGTTCTCTTCACTATCGCTTTTAAGCGTGTTCAGGAAGCTGGATGCATCATTATATGTCGCATCCCACGACTGCCGCGACAACATGAAATCACCGCTACGCCGGGCATCGAGATACGTTTTCCACTCCATTGTGCGCAGCGTCACCTGTGCGCCAAGCCATTTTTTCCATTCGGAAGACAAGGCTATCGCCGTTTTTTCATGCAGATCGTACTTGTTGTAGAACAGTTCAAAGCGTAGCGGATGAGAGGCGTCGTATCCCGCTTGTTTCAGCAAGGCTTTTGCCATCGCAACACGCTCACCCATTGGCTTTTGCAGTTCCTCGAACGTTGGCGCACGAAATCCTTCTACCTCTGGCGGTGTCAGCGTTGTTGCGGGCGTTCGCAACCCAAGTATCTTTTGCGCGATTAACGGCCTGTCGACCGTAAGATACAACGCCCGCCGCACACGGGCGTCATCAAACGGCGGTTTCCGGGTGTTGAAGTTGTAATATTCGCTGTTCAGACGCGGGATAATTCGCAGCTCGCCAGGAAGTGATTTTTCGATTGCAGGAATTTGCTGCGCCGGAACCCAGGTGAGATCAACCTCTCCCGCGCGATAGCGGTTATAGCCGGTGACCGAATTATCCAGCGCCAGATACTCAACCTGCTGCAAGACAGTATGCTCTGCATCGCGGTATTGAGGATTTTTTCGCGCTGTAATCTTTTCGTTAACTACCCATTTATCAAGCACAAAAGCGCCGTTGTAAACCATATGTCCAGGCTTACTCCAGCTATCGCCATACTTCGCAATCACATGATGCGGAACCGGAAACAGCGTCGGCCAGGCGAGCATGGTCGTGAACCAGGGAACGGGTTGCTCAAGCGTGACTTCAAGAGTGCGATCATCGGTAGCCTTCACACCCAGCGATGCAATATCCGCTTTACCTGCCACAATAGCCGCTGCATTTTTAATATGCGCCTGTGCCAGATAGCCGGCAAAAGGGCTTGCCGTTTTGGGGTCAACCGCGCGCTGCCAGCCGAGGACAAAATCCTGTGCCGTTAAGGGCTGGCCATCAGACCACTGTAAGCCGTTACGTAAATGGAAAACATAGCGTTTGCCGCCATCTGACACCTCCCATGATTCGGCCTGAGCGGGTTGCACTTTGCCTTCACTGTCTATCCATACCAGACCTTCAAACAGATCCAGCACAATCTGCGCAGCAGTATTCTCCTCAACCTTTTGCGGGTCGAGCGTACCTGGGTCGCTATGATTGTTGTAACGAAAGACTTGTTGCGGGGCGAGCGGTGTGTTGGCGGGAACGTCAGCAGCATAGAGAGGAGCCGCACTTACCAGGCTGACCAGCCATAATAAATTTCGCGTATACATGGTATTCCTTACCGGAGAAATTATAAGCCCGACAACAATACGCCGGTGGGATTGTTAGCTCAAACTTATAGCGAGTGATTTGGCTCACACTCCGTTAAAATATTTCCCGTCACGCCAACGGCACATAGACATCTGTTTCCAGCCGTTGCTCTGACATCCCTTCAGCCAGATTAGTGTAGTGAAACAGTATCGGCGCTTTACGTATTTTCTCTCCGCTTTCAGGCAGCCACTGACGAATGATGCCCCATACTGTGCGCGAAATATCGTCCAGTTCGCCAACGTGACGAGCCACGGCATAACGTCCTCCATCAAGCTCACTATTACTCACGCCATAACGATTCTCCGGAATCGCTTCGCTAACGCTGCCGCAGATATCAAAGCGAAACGCTTCCGGCGCGGTGCTGGCAGGATCATCCCAGGCGACGCCAAATGTCTGGCTTTGGTTAACAGGGGAAAGTCCCGTCTCTTTGCGCCACATGATAAATTTCGCCACGCTATAGTTGAGCAACTCAGGGCTACAACGATGCGGCAACAAAGCCACGCGGGTTGAAGGGAAATTGATGATGTTCACGGCCAGTGCCTGATTTTTCATGTTGCCTCCCTGCGAAATTATTCCCGGGAACGCGTCCCGGGAGCGGTAACAATTACGGATTCACTTTACGAATCTGTTTAACGTCGATCTCAACTGAGTTCCAGTCTTTATCGACCTCCCCCTGAATCTCAACCGTATCTTTCGGTGTCACCGTTACACCGTTCCAGCGTTTGTGGTCGATATCGACATTGATAGTACCGCTGGCATCTTTGAACACGTAGAGATCGTCAGAGATGCGTTCAACGATATTGCCGCGCAGAGTTACCCAGGTATCATCACGCAGGGATTTTGCGTTTTCTACGTTAGTTACACTGCCGTTCGGCCCCTGAAATCCTCCGGCCTGATTTTGCGTTGCTGATGGTCCAGAAAAACCACCCTGCTCTGCTGCCATAACTGGTGCGCTACACAGAGCCATTACTGCAATTACTGCTGCTAATTTTTTCATGTTTGTTACTCCCTTTAATGTCTGTTTTCGAACATTAAACAAGATACTCCTTAACAACTTCTTAAGAAAAAAAAAGAAAATTTAGTACTGTACAGAGCGCGTTACAACACGGTTTACTGACAACGAATACAGCTATCGCAGGGATGAAAAGATGCGAATTTTACTGATAGAAGATGACATGCTGATTGGCGACGGCATCAAAACAGGTCTTAGTAAGATGGGCTTTAGTGTTGACTGGTTTACGGAAGGTCGTCAGGGAAAAGAGGCGCTTTATAGCGCACCTTATGACGCGGTAATTCTGGATTTAACCTTACCGGGAATGGATGGTCGCGATATTTTGCGCGAATGGCGGGATAAAGGTCAGCGTGAGCCAGTATTAATCCTGACCGCGCGCGATGCCCTGGCGGAACGCGTGGAAGGTTTGCGTCTGGGAGCCGACGATTATCTTTGTAAACCTTTTGCATTGATAGAAGTCGCAGCCAGGCTGGAAGCTCTGATGCGCCGAAGCAACGGGCAAGCCAGCAATGAGCTACATCACGGTAACGTAATGCTCGACCCAGGCAAACGTATCGCCACCCAGGCCGGCGAACTCTTAACGCTGAAGCCAAAAGAATTTGCCCTGCTGGAATTACTGATGCGTAACGCCGGTCGGGTACTGCCGCGCAAACTGATTGAAGAAAAACTGTATACCTGGGACGAAGAGGTCACCAGCAATGCCATCGAAGTGCATGTGCATCATCTGCGACGTAAGCTCGGCAGCGACTTTATTCGCACCGTTCACGGTATTGGCTACACATTAGGTGAGAAATGAAATTTACCCAACGCCTTAGTCTGCGAGTCAGGTTGACGCTGATCTTTTTGATTCTGGCCTCGGTGACCTGGCTACTCTCCAGCTTTGTCGCCTGGAAACAAACAATTGATAATGTCGATGAGTTATTCGATACCCAGTTGATGCTGTTTGCCAAACGGTTAAGTACGCTCGATCTTAACGAAATCAATGCGGCAGATCGTATGGCGCAGACACCGAATAAATTAAAACACGGTCACGTAGATGATGATGCGCTGACCTTTGCTGTCTTTACTCACGACGGCAACATGGTCCTTAACGATGGCGATAATGGCGAAGATATTCCCTATAGCTATCAACGTGAAGGGTTTGCTAACGGGCAATTGGTAGGTGAAGACGACCCCTGGCGTTTTGTCTGGATGACATCCCCCGATGGTAAGTATCGCATCGTTGTTGGCCAGGAGTGGGAATACCGTGAAGACATGGCGCTGGCGATTGTCACCGGACAGCTCATTCCCTGGCTTATCGCGCTGCCTATCATGTTGATTATCATGATGGTACTACTGGGTCGTGAACTCTCGCCACTAAACAAACTGGCGCTGGCGCTACGTATGCGCGATCCTGACTCGGAAAAACCGCTCAACGCTGACGGTGTACCCAACGAAGTGCGTCCGCTGGTCGAGTCGCTGAATCAACTTTTCGACCGTACACATGCGATGATGGTTCGTGAACGACGCTTTACCTCCGATGCTGCTCACGAACTGCGTAGCCCGTTAACGGCGCTGAAAGTACAAACCGAAGTTGCGCAGCTCTCTGACGACGATCCACAGGCACGGAAAAAAGCACTGCTTCAATTACATTCCGGGATCGATCGCGCCACCCGCCTTGTTGATCAACTGCTCACTCTGTCGCGGCTCGACTCGCTGGATAACCTTCAGGACGTCGCGGAGATCCCACTTGAAGATCTCCTGCAATCGTCGGTAATGGATATTTACCACACGGCGCAGCAGGCGAAAATTGACGTGCGGCTGACGCTCAACGCACAGGGCATCAAACGCACCGGACAACCGCTATTGCTAAGTTTGCTGGTACGAAATCTGCTGGATAACGCCGTGCGCTACAGCCCACAAGGCAGCGTGGTGGACGTCACGCTGAATGCCGATAATTTCATCGTGAGGGATAACGGCCCCGGTGTGACGCCAGAGGCACTGGCGCGAATCGGCGAACGTTTCTATCGCCCACCGGGACAAACCGCCACCGGCAGTGGGCTTGGGCTGTCGATTGTCCAGCGGATCGCCAAATTGCATGGCATGAATGTTGTGTTTGGGAATGCAAAACAAGGTGGATTTGAGGCGAAGGTGAGCTGGTAGTGGTGATATTGTTGCAAAATTCGCAAAAGACTTTGCACATTTTGCTAATTTCACCGTACCGCTCTGTGACGTACTATAGTCGACAAACTTCTCACCTTGAGGATAAAAAATGAGCAATATCCTGATTATCAACGGCGCGAAGAAATTCGCCCACTCCAATGGTCAACTGAACGACACCCTGACCGAAGTCGCGGATGGCACGCTCCGCGACCTCGGGCATGATGTCCGCATCGTTCGCGCCGACAGCGACTACGATGTCAAAGCCGAAGTACAAAACTTTCTCTGGGCTGATGTGGTTATCTGGCAGATGCCTGGCTGGTGGATGGGCGCGCCGTGGACGGTGAAAAAATACATTGATGATGTGTTCACCGAAGGTCACGGTACGCTGTATGCCAGCGATGGTCGTACCCGCAAAGATCCGTCGAAAAAATACGGCTCTGGCGGCCTGGTGCAGGGCAAAAAATATATGCTTTCCCTGACCTGGAACGCACCAATGGAAGCCTTCACCGAAAAAGATCAGTTCTTCCACGGCGTCGGCGTTGACGGCGTGTATCTGCCGTTCCATAAAGCAAACCAATTCCTTGGCATGGAACCGCTGCCGACATTTATCGCTAATGACGTGATAAAAATGCCTGATGTTCCCCGCTATACTGAAGAATATCGCAAGCATCTTGTGGAAATTTTTGGTTAACTAGAGCTCTGGCTTTAGAAGGAGTTAACCATGCTTACAGTAATCGCTGAAATCCGTACTCGTCCTGGCCAACATCACCGTCAGGCGGTATTGGATCAGTTTGCTAAAATCGTTCCAATCGTACTGAAGGAAGAAGGTTGCCACGGCTATGCGCCGATGGTGGATTGCGCTGCTGGCGTGAGTTTCCAGTCTATGGCGCCGGACTCTATCGTGATGATTGAGCAGTGGGAAAGCATTGCCCATCTTGAAGCGCATCTGCAAACCCCACACATGAAAGCATATAGTGAAGCCGTAAAAGGCGACGTGCTGGAGATGAATATTCGTATTCTGCAGCCGGGGCTTTGACATTTCTGAAAAGAGGCCGGTGCTGTTACCGGTCTCAGGTCAGATTAGCCAGTCTTTCTTCCCGTTTTCAAACCCCGATGGAAATCGTTAATTCGCTTAATGGTTTTAACCGCACGCTGCGGCACTGCGGAAGCCACCGACCAGACAATCATTTCCAGGCACAACAATACCGTACCATGTAGCGGCGTTTTCCCCTTTTCATCGCCGCGCGGAACATGAATCACGATACTGGCGTCTTTGCTAAAACGCGAATCCAGAGCGTTTGTCAGCAAAATAACAGGGATCCCCAGCCGTCTTGCTTCACGCAGCGTTGTCAGTCCCTCCCGGTGTGCGGATTTTTGCGCCATCATGATCAATACATCACCACGCTGAAGCGCGATCAGTTGCTCGGCAAGGCCAATACCAGTACGGTTTAGCGCCGTGGCGGGTAAGCCAATACGATTGAATAACCGTGCAGTATAGTCCGCCAGAATACCCGAAGCGCCAATGCCAAAAATAACAACTTGCCGCGCCTGCACCAGCATAGCTACCGCTTGTGCAAGCGCATGGCGGTTTTCAGGCTCTGACAGGACATTACAGGTATACAAATGCCCTTCAAGAACAAAATCGATTGCGGTGTTAACATCGCTCGTCAAGTTACTCACCGTCGTAGACATCTTTTCGCTGGAACTAAGAGCAGGACCAAGCCACTGTTCCAGAGTGCGTTTCAGATCTCGTAGCCCCGCAAACCCCAGGGCCTGTATAGCCCGAATCACTGTGGCATCAGAAGTGTTCAATGTGGTCGCAATTTCCATCGCCGTTTGCTCGAGTACCACTTCACGATGTTCATTAATGTAGCTGGCGACGGCTCTTAACCCAGGCGTTAACTGACTCGCGCGAGTACGAAAACGCTCACCAAAAATATCAACTCGTGTTTTGTCTTTCTGAATCATTTGGCCTCCGGTAGAGGTCGCCCTGCAATTTGTGATTGTATCTGCGCGGCTATCAGCCCCAGCGATGCAAAGGAGTTAGAAATCGCCTCTTCACGAGAAATCAGCACATAGCGCCCGGAACGACAGGCCGTCAGAAATTGACACCATCCAGGCATGACTTTTTCCATTGCTGCCAGCTCATCCTGAGGTTTACCACCGGTGTCACCACGCCAGGTTGCAAAAACAAAATCGGCATCCAGTTCAGGCAAACGCTCCGCGCTCACATCCATTCGCCCACCTTCAGGAATGCTCTCAATCAGCGGCGGAAAGCGAAAACCAGCATCGCGTAATACACGCCCCAGCGAATGATAGCTATGCATCACATTAATTTTTCCCTGATTTGCCTGAATCACCGATACCGTTATTTTTTGGCTGTCCAGCGTCGCCTTCAGCGCATTGATTTGTGCCTGATAGCGGCGTTCAAGTATCGCCAGCCGCGCCTGCGTTCCTGTAAGTTCTGCCAGCTTGCGGTAGATTTCTGGCGCGCCCCCTTTGAGATGATCAATGCTCACCGTGGGCGCAATTTTTTCCAGTTGTTCAATGGGCGTATTACGGGTCGGTTCTGTGATGATCAGATCAGGCTTTGCCGCCACAATCGCTTCAATATCAATATCAGCAGTTCCAATAAAGGCTATCGATGAATTATCGAAGTCGACGCCTGTTAGTAACGCGCCTGATCGAATGAAATGGCTACCATCAGGCCGTGTTCGCCCGTGGCTGGCGACAGGAGGTACACCGAGCTCAATCAGAGGAATAGTGATATCAAGGTCGTGTAAAGAGACAATTCTCTTTGGATGTGCAGGAACAGTGACTTTGCGCCCTAAATCATCGGTAAACACCTGAACAGGCTCTGTTGCACGAGCACAAAATGATAACAGTATCAGCAGAGAAAAAAATAAACGCATATAACTCCCGTTAAAAACTGTTCCTGCGCTGCCAGAGCAGTAGTAAAAAGAATGGTCCACCAATCAGTGAAATAATGATTCCGGCTGGCAGTTGCAAAGGCAAAAAAGCCAAACGACCAATGCTATCCGCCAGGATAACTAATAACGCCCCCGATACTGCGCTCCCCAGCAGTAATGTCGTCTGCCCGCCACGCAGAATAAAACGTGATATATGCGGTGCTATCAATCCGACAAAACCGATGTTACCAACACATGAAACGCAGACAGCTGTCAGGATTATTGGTGCGGCTACACGCAATAACGCCAGACGGGAACTATTCACACCTAACCCGGTTGCAATCTGATGACCAAGCAGAGCAATATCCGCAGTCCGGGCGGTGAACAGCAATAAAAGAGCGGCTGGCACCATCCAACAGGCTGAAATACCGACTAACATCCAGTTGGCTGCATGAAGGCTTCCCGATAACCACATCAATGCAGTTTGTACATCACGAACATCTGCTGTGGTCATAAATACACAGATCCCGGCGGCGAAAAACCAGGACACGCCAATGCCTATCAGAACAAATCGCGGGCGAGAAATATCGCGCGCGCAAAAAATCACGATTAAAGCTACCAACAAGCCACCAGCAAGACCAGCCACTGGACGCCAGAACATTCCCAGCATTGGAAACTGGAAAATCAGCCACAGCACAGCCACGCTACATCCTTCTTTAACGCCGATTAAACCGGGATCGGCAAGGCCGTTACGCGCAATGGATTGCATTGCGGCTCCTGCCATACCTAACATGGCCCCGCATAGCAATGCCATGATGACTCTTGGCAAGCGGATATCCTGCACAATATAACGTGCGTCTGTGCTTACGTTTTCTGGAGCAAACAACGCTCGCCCGACTTCCGATGCCGGGACGGAGAAAGTGCCATGCATCAAACCGAATATCAGTATTCCAACCGCAAACAGAGACAGCCCACTAAGCAACACCAGGTTTTTAGGACGCACCAGTGTCGAAAATTTACCAACACGTAGTGGGCGTAGTCCGACGTTCATTATCCGACTCATTTGAACATCCTCGTCGCCATAATGACAAAAACGGGCGCACCAACTAACGCCGTCATGACACCGGTCGCTAACTCATGGGGCGTGAAAAGCGTCCGGGCAATAATATCTGCCAGTAATAACAAAAGGGCGCCGACACAAGCTGAAAGAGGTAGCAGAACGCGCAGATCCGTTGATACCAGGCGCCTGACAATCTGCGGTACTAGCAAGCCGACAAAGCCAATGGGGCCAGCTATCGATACGGCAGCACCGCAAAGCAACGCGATCGCGATCAAAGTGAATGTCCGCGTGCGTAGTACCGAGACACCCAGCCCCTGCGCCATACGATCGCCCAGTGCCAACATGTTAAGAGAGGGAGCAAGGTAAAGGGCTAATACAAATCCCCCCAAAGAAAACCAGGCGGACGTACCCAGCGTCGCCCAATCCTGCCCCGCTAAATCACCTGCTAACCATGTCCGCATCGCCAGCAACGTTTGCTCGTCAAGAATCAGGATTGCAGCCGTTATTGAGGAAACAAACGCCGATAGCGCCACGCCGCATAAAGTAACTTTCATTGGCGTTAACCCTGAACGCCCTGCGGAGGAAAGCAGCAATATCAACAGGAACAATAACGCGCCTCCCGCAGATGCCAGCAGTGGGCGCCCAACAGGAAAGGCCAGTCCAAGCGCGCTGGCGGCAACGACGGCCAGGGCGGCGCCGGCATTTAAGCCTAAAATATGTGGCTCCCCCAATGGGTTACGAATGACAGCCTGCAACAAAGCACCAGCAACGCCAAGAGAAGCACCAGTCAGCAATGCTGCCGCTAAACGCGGCAAACGGAGTCTTACAATTACGTTGTGATCGAAGTTTTGCGGTTCAAAATGAAGAAATGCCTGCAACACCGTTTGTGGTGCAATAAATCGGGCACCAATCCCTGGATATACCACGCATCCCACCAGCAGTAAGGCGAGGAAAAATACAGTAACCAGCCCCACGCGCATCATACTTTTTCTACACCACGAAACGGCATGAAAAACGATTTCCCCGTCAGAGGATTTATTGATGCGTGAACATCAACGTCAAAGACAGCTTTTACCAGCTCAGGTGTGCAATGCTCCCCCTCATTCAATACACGCACCACTTTCCCCTGGCGTAAAAATATCAGCGTATCACCATAATTCACGGCAAAATTCAGATCATGCAACACCACGACGACTGTACGCCCGTGATGACGCGTTAAATCATGTAATAACTCAAGAATTTCAACCTGATAACGTAAATCAAGCCAGGTTGTGGGTTCATCCAGCAGGATATAAGGCGTCTTTTGCGCCAACACCATCGCAATCCAGCATCGCTGGCGCTGCCCACCAGAGAGTTTTTCAACCGGTAAATGTGCAAACTCCTGCGTACCGGTTAATTTCAGTGCCTCTTCTACCGCCTGTTCGTCGGCGTCGCTCCATTGACGTATGAAATTTTGCCAGGGAAAGCGCCCACGCGACACCAGTTCATAAACGGTTAAGCCCTCTGGCAATAATGGCGACTGCGGCAAGATCCCAAGTCTGCGGGATAACGCTTTCGTTGGTTGCTCGTGAATCGCTTTACCATCCAGCAATATCGAGCCGCCCATGGGTTGCAAGATACGTGCAATGGTGCTGAGCAACGTCGACTTTCCACAACCGTTTGCCCCAACCAGAACGGTCATTTTTTCTGTGGGAACGGAGAAAGAAACACCATCAACAATGATTTTCTTGTGATACCCGGCAGAAACATTGTCGAGGATCAGCCCCTGCCCTTTTGCGTTATGTGCCACGTGTACGCCAACTTAATCAAAGACAAACAAAAATAAAACTCATTCTCCTTTGAGAGTTTGACGCCACAAAATGTAGTAGTCAAGAAGTTAAAAGCCACACAAAAACAAGGTAAATAACAGGTTAAATATTTTTAATGATAAAAATAAAACCATTATATATTAATAATTTAATCACAACTAAATTGCATTAATCTCTCATAAAAACACATGTAGCAATTTTTTGTTATTTCTCATTTACTACTACATCACCACATGATTGAATGATTCTCAATTACATATCCGATGGCGAAATAACAAACGGATAGTGCTTAGTGAGCAACAAGAAACAATTTTCACTCGCGACAATCCGCGAGTTTTTGGGATAACAGACTAAATGGCTAAGTTCACACCTTCATTCTCAGGAGTCAAAGGTCGGGCGCTCTTTTCACTGCTCTTTGCGGCACCGATGATTCATGCAACCGACACTGTAACGACCAAAGATGGCGAAACAATCACTGTTACAGCGGATGCAAACACCGCAACTGAGGCTACCGATGGTTATCAACCTCTGAGCACCTCCACGGCGACATTAACCGATATGCCAATGCTGGATATTCCGCAGGTGGTCAATACGGTTAGCGATCAAGTACTGGAAAATCAGAATGCGACGACGCTGGATGAGGCGCTTTATAACGTCAGTAACGTGGTACAGACCAATACATTAGGCGGGACTCAGGATGCTTTTGTACGCCGTGGGTTTGGCGCAAACCGGGATGGCTCGATCATGACCAACGGTCTGCGAACCGTACTTCCTCGCAGCTTCAACGCCGCAACAGAACGTGTGGAAGTGCTAAAAGGCCCGGCCTCCACGCTGTATGGCATTCTCGATCCTGGCGGACTGATTAACGTCGTGACAAAGCGCCCGGAAAAAACATTCCATGGTTCTGTCTCAGCCACGTCCTCCAGTTTCGGTGGTGGCACCGGGCAACTTGATATCACAGGCCCCATTGAAGGCACTCAGCTGGCATACCGCCTGACGGGGGAAGTGCAGGATGAAGATTACTGGCGGAATTTCGGTAAAGAGCGCAGTACATTTATTGCCCCATCACTCACCTGGTTTGGTGATAATGCAACAGTAACCATGCTCTATTCCCATCGGGATTATAAAACGCCGTTCGATCGTGGAACGATTTTCGACCTTACGACGAAACAGCCCGTAAACGTTGATCGAAAAATACGTTTCGACGAACCGTTTAATATTACAGATGGTCAGTCCGATCTGGCGCAACTCAACGCAGAATATCATCTCAATAGCCAGTGGACAGCGCGCTTTGATTACAGCTACAGCCAGGATAAATACAGCGATAATCAAGCTCGCGTTACCGCGTATGATGCAACGACAGGAACACTGACACGGCGTGTTGATGCAACTCAGGGATCTACCCAGCGTATGCATTCTACTCGTGCGGATCTGCAAGGGAATGTTGATATTGCTGGATTCTATAATGAAATTTTGGATGGGGTGTCATATGAATATTATGATCTTCTGCGCACAGATATGATTCGCTGTAAAAACGCTAAAGATTTCAATATTTATAATCCTGTTTATGGCAATACCAGCAAATGCACAACGGTCTCGGCGTCGGACAGCGATCAGACGATCAAACAGGAGAGCTACTCAGCGTACGCACAGGACGCACTCTATCTGACCGATAACTGGATTGCCGTCGCCGGGATCCGCTATCAGTATTACACGCAGTATGCGGGTAAAGGCCGCCCTTTTAATGTCAATACTGACAGTCGCGATGAACAATGGACTCCCAAACTGGGGTTGGTCTACAAACTTACGCCATCGGTATCCTTATTTGCTAATTATTCGCAAACATTTATGCCGCAATCGTCAATTGCCAGCTACATTGGCGATCTTCCACCGGAATCATCTAATGCTTACGAAGTCGGGGCAAAATTCGAGCTGTTCGATGGTATAACCGCAGATATTGCGCTGTTTGATATCCATAAACGTAACGTCTTGTATACCGAAAGTATTGGTGACGAAACCATCGCCAAAACGGCAGGCCGCGTTCGTTCAAGAGGGGTAGAGGTCGACCTTGCGGGAGCATTAACTGAAAATATTAATATAATTGCCAGCTACGGCTATACCGATGCTAAGGTTCTGGATGATCCTGATTATGCAGGAAAACCATTGCCGAATGTTCCTCGTCATACCGGTTCGCTATTCCTGACCTATGACATTCACAACATGCCAGGCAATAACACACTGACGCTTGGCGGTGGCGGACATGGCGTAAGCCGTCGTTCGGCAACCAATGGGGCTGACTATTATCTGCCAGGCTATTTCGTTGCCGATGCCTTCGCCGCATACAAAATGAAATTGCAGTATCCGGTCACTCTGCAATTAAACGTCAAAAACCTGTTTGATAAAACGTATTACACCTCTTCCATCGCCACAAATAATCTGGGCAACCAGATTGGCGATCCTCGTGAAGTGCAATTCACGGTGAAAATGGAGTTTTGATAAAAAAGCCCGGTATACGATTGTATACCGGGCTATGTTTTATTCTCCTGACGGGAGGATTATCAGACCTCAATCTCCGCCATGTCACCTTTCTCTTGCAACCAGTTACGGCGGTCTTCCGAGCGTTTCTTCGCCAGCAGCATATCCATCATCGCGTCAGTACGCTGATCATCTTCATCATCAATGGTTAACTGCACCAGACGGCGAGTATTCGGATCAAGCGTGGTTTCGCGCAATTGCATCGGGTTCATTTCCCCCAGCCCTTTAAAACGCTGAACATTCGGCTTGCCTTTCTTGCGTTTTAATTGCTCAAGTACGCCCTCTTTCTCTTCTTCTGTCAGCGCGTAATAGACCTCTTTACCCAGATCAATACGGTAGAGCGGTGGCAGAGCGACGTAAACGTGACCGTGTTTCACCAGCGTGCGGAAGTGTTTTACAAACAAAGCGCAGAGCAGCGTGGCAATGTGCAGGCCATCGGAGTCCGCATCCGCGAGGATACAGATCTTGCCGTAACGTAGCTGGCTCAGATCGTCGCTGTCAGGATCAATACCGATCGCTACCGAAATATCGTGCACTTCCTGCGAGGCCAGTACTTCATCGGAAGAGACTTCCCAGGTATTAAGGATCTTACCTTTCAGCGGCATGATCGCCTGATATTCACGATCGCGCGCCTGCTTAGCGGATCCGCCTGCGGAGTCCCCTTCCACGAGGAACAGTTCGGTACGATTGAGATCCTGCGCAGTACAGTCTGCCAGTTTTCCTGGCAATGCCGGTCCACTGGTCAACTTTTTACGTACCACTTTTTTAGCCGCACGCATACGACGCTGGGCGCTGGAAATTGCCATCTCAGCAAGTAGTTCCGCCGCCTGGACGTTCTGGTTCAGCCACAGGGTGAAGGCATCTTTCACCACGCCAGAAACGAATGCCGCACATTGACGCGAAGAGAGACGCTCTTTGGTCTGCCCGGCAAACTGCGGGTCCTGCATTTTTACTGACAGCACATATGCGCAGCGATCCCAGATATCTTCCGCCGACAGCTTCACGCCGCGCGGCAGAATGTTGCGGTATTCGCAAAACTCACGCATCGCATCCAGCAAGCCCTGACGCAGACCGTTAACGTGCGTACCGCCCTGCATCGTTGGGATCAGGTTGACGTAGCTTTCGGTCAGCAGTTCACCACCTTCCGGTAGCCACAGTAGCGCCCAGTCAACCGCTTCAGTATCGCCAGCGAAATTACCAATAAACGGTTTTTCCGGCAGCGTCGGTAAACCATTTACCGCTTCCGCCAGGTAATCGTTCAGACCGTCCTGATAGCACCAGCGTTGCTCAGTGTTGTTGATCTCATCTTTGAAGGTGATCTCAACGCCGGGGCACAGTACTGCTTTGGCTTTCAGTACATGTGTAAGCCGGGAAACAGAAAAGCGCGGGCTGTCAAAGAAGGTTTCATCCGGCCAGAAGTGCACGCTGGTGCCGGTATTGCGTTTACCGCAAGTGCCGACAACCTGCAAATCCTGAACCTTTTCGCCATTTTCAAAGGCGATATTATAAATCTGACCATCGCGGCGCACGTTGACTTCTACGCGCTTTGACAGGGCGTTAACCACCGAGATCCCCACGCCATGCAGGCCGCCAGAGAACTGATAGTTTTTGTTAGAAAATTTACCGCCTGCGTGCAGACGGCAAAGAATCAGTTCAACCGCCGGTACACCCTCTTCAGGGTGAATATCCACCGGCATCCCGCGACCATCGTCAATCACTTCTAACGACTGGTCAGCATGTAAAATTACATCCACGCGTTTTGCGTGACCCGCCAGTGCTTCATCGACACTGTTATCAATAACTTCTTGCCCCAAATGGTTAGGGCGAGTGGTATCGGTATACATCCCCGGACGGCGGCGAACCGGCTCAAGCCCGGTGAGTACCTCAATGGCATCAGCGTTATAAGTTTGCGTCATGGTTTAAGTTAGCAATTCGAGTTGATCGTCAGAGATGGTGCAGACCAAGAAAATCGACGATCGGGTTGAAATAATCTTCGAAGCCCGTAAATGCGTGGTTGCCGCCTTCTATTACAGTCTGGCGGCAGGAAGCGTAGTACGCCACCGCCTGGCGGTAATCCAGCACTTCATCTCCCGTCTGTTGCAGCAGCCAGATCAGATCCGGCGCTTCCAGCGGGTCAATCTGCATGACTTTGAGATCGTAAATATGGCGTGACTCTAGCACATATTGCTGCCCGGTGTAGGGGTTCTCGTTCTGACCGAGATAGTCTGTTAGCAGTTCAAACGGGCGCACCGCCGGGTTTACCACCACTGCGGGCAGCATAAAACATTGCGACAACCAGGTGGCGTAGTAACCCCCCAGTGACGAACCGACGATACCCAGCGAATCGCCGCCATGTTCCAGGACAATGGATTCCAGCAGTTCTGCCGCATCGGAAGGATACGGCGGCAACTGCGGAATAATCATCTCAACGTCAGGGTGATGTTCCGCCAGCCAGTTTTTCAACAAGCTCGCTTTTGCAGAACGCGGTGAGCTGTTGAAACCGTGTAAATAAAGAAGCGTAGACATCAGTAGCCTTCTGAAGCGGTATCAGGTTGGAAACGCGTGTCCGCCAGGCGGTGCACTTCGGTAGTCAGCGTGCCATCAGCATGTAACTCCAGCGTACGCCAGCCGGGGGCAATGGTGTCCAGCGTGAAGTTGGAACAGTGCGGTTTAAATTGCACACAGGTCGACGGCGTTGCCAGCAGGCGGCGCCCATTCCAGTCGAGATCGAGTTCCTGATGAATATGACCACACAGCAGATATTTGACGTGCGGAAACTTCGCCAGCACATTATCCAGTTCACCTGCGTTACGCAGACTGTGTTGGTCGAGCCAGCTACAGCCTGCAGGCAGCGGATGATGGTGCAGTAGCAGCAACGTATGGCGCTCTGGCGCATCAGCCAGCTTACGTTCCAGCCAATCAAGCTGAAACTCGCTCAATTCGCCGTGCGGTACGCCAAACACCTGGCTATCCAGCAACAGGATTTGCCATTGCTCACCGATAAACACACGCTTCGCCGGGGAGATACCCGCATCCTGTAACGCGCTGTACATCGCAGGCTGGAAATCATGGTTTCCCGGCAGCCAGACGCAGGGCGCACGAAAGCTTGCGATGCCTTCTGCAAAGTGCAGATAGGCCGCAGCAGTTTGATCCTGCGCTAAATCACCTGTCGCGACAATCAGGTCGAATTCGTGCTGGTGTGGACGAATCGCCTCCAGCACAGCCTGGTAGCTCTCCCAGGTGTTAACCCCCAACAGGGCTTCGTGCTTTTGTGCAAACAGGTGAGTGTCGGTAATTTGTAAAATCCTCACTCTGGCCTCACCAGCCAGAGGAAGGGTTAACAGGCTTTCCAAATGGTGTCCTTAGGTTTCACGACGCTAATAAACCGGAATCGCCATCGCTCCATGTGCTAAACAGTATCGCAACCAATCCGCTAAAAACTGATTAATTTGATGCTTTTCGTCGCGTTGATGCAACTTTTTATTAGGATAATCATACCGCGCTTTGAAGCGAAAAATCTGCTGGCTTGAACACACTTCAGCCACCATCGCGTCATGATACAGACGCACCGTCATTGACGGAAGGCTCCAGTAGCTGATCGCGGGCGCAGTCTGTTCTATTGTCACCAGGGTAGTGTATCGGGTCGATTCCACTATCGTTAGCCGATAATGTGCGTTTGCCACCTGATAGCTTATAGTTTCGCCGGGTGCGTCATTGCGCGGTAACAAACGGCGCAATTGTGAAAAGTTCATCTCGCACAGGCGCATCATTTCAGGAAAGTCAGGTGTGTAACGCTTCATTTATGCCCACTCATTTTTTAACGCTTGATGATGCAGTTGCAGCCATTGCAAAGCGATGACCGACGCTGCGTTGTCGATTTTCCCCTCTTCTACCCACTGGTATGCCTGTTCCCGGCTTACCACATGAACGCGAATATCTTCGTTTTCATCAGCCAGACCGTGAATACCGCTTGCGGTCGTGGCGTCCACTTCGCCCACCATAATTGACGAACGCTCACTGGTGCCGCCTGGGCTTGCGAGGAAACTTAACACCGGTTTGGTTCGTTTGACTATCAGCCCCGCTTCTTCAATCGCTTCGCGACGGGCGACATCTTCCACACTTTCCCCCTCTTCAATCATCCCGGCAACCATTTCCAGTAGCCAGGGGGTTTCGCTGGTGTCATATGCGGCAATCCGTATCTGCTCAATCAGCACGACTTCATCACGCACTGGGTCAAAGGGTAGCAAGACTGCGGCGTGACCGCGCTCAAAAATTTCCCTGCGGACTTCATGACTCATTTGCCCGTTGAATAGACGATGACGAAACCTATAAAGATCTAATGAAAAAAAGCCGCGATAAAGTGTTTCTCGTGCAATAATTTCTACATCGTTTTTGCCAAATGAAACGGGCAGGTTGTCTGGCTTAAGCATGGTTAATGTCCTGGCACTAATAGTGAATAAAATGTGAATTTCAGCGACGTTTGACTGCCGTTTGAGCAGTCATGTGTTAAATTGAGGCACATTAATGCCCTATGGCACGTAACGCCAACCTTTTGCGGTAGCGGCTTCTGCTAGAATCCGCAATAATTTTACAGTTTGATCAGCGCTAAATACTGCTTCACCACAAGGAATGCAAATGAAGAAATTGCTCCCCATTCTTATCGGCCTGAGCCTTTCTGGGTTCAGTACGTTGAGCCAGGCCGAGAACCTGATGCAAGTTTATCAGCAAGCACGCCTTAGTAACCCGGAATTGCGTAAGTCTGCCGCCGATCGTGATGCTGCCTTTGAAAAAATTAATGAAGCGCGCAGTCCATTACTGCCACAGCTAGGTTTAGGTGCAGATTACACCTATAGCAACGGCTACCGCGACGCGAACGGCATCAACTCTAACGCAACCAGTGCATCCCTGCAGTTGACTCAGTCCATTTTCGATATGTCGAAATGGCGTGCGCTGACCTTGCAGGAAAAGGCTGCCGGTATTCAGGACGTCACCTATCAGACCGATCAACAAACCTTGATCCTCAACACCGCGACCGCTTATTTCAACGTGTTGAATGCCATTGACGTTCTTTCCTATACTCAGGCGCAAAAAGAAGCGATCTACCGTCAGTTGGATCAAACCACCCAACGTTTTAACGTGGGTCTGGTGGCGATCACCGACGTGCAGAACGCCCGCGCACAGTACGATACCGTGCTGGCGAACGAAGTGACCGCACGTAACAACCTCGACAATGCCGTTGAGCAACTGCGTCAGATCACCGGTAATTACTATCCGGAACTGGCAGCACTGAATGTCGAAAACTTCAAAACCGACAAACCACAGCCGGTTAATGCGCTGCTGAAAGAAGCAGAAAAACGCAACCTGTCGCTGTTACAGGCACGTTTGAGCCAGGATCTGGCGCGCGAGCAAATTCGCCAGGCGCAGGACGGTCACTTACCGACGCTGGATTTAACAGCTTCTACCGGGATTTCTGATACCTCTTATAGTGGTTCGAAAACCCGTGGTGCGAACAGTGCCCAGTATGACGACAGCAATATGGGCCAGAACAAAGTTGGCCTGAGCTTCTCGCTGCCGATTTATCAGGGCGGGATGGTTAACTCGCAGGTGAAACAGGCACAGTACAACTTTGTCGGTGCCAGCGAACAACTGGAAAGCGCACACCGTAGCGTCGTGCAAACCGTGCGTTCCTCTTTCAACAACATAAATGCATCTATCAGTAGCATTAACGCTTACAAACAAGCCGTTGTTTCCGCCCAAAGCTCATTAGACGCGATGGAAGCGGGCTACTCGGTCGGTACGCGTACCATTGTTGATGTGTTGGACGCTACCACTACGCTGTACAACGCCAAACAAGAACTGGCAAATGCGCGTTATAACTACCTGATTAACCAGTTGAATATTAAATCAGCTCTGGGTACGTTGAACGAGCAGGATCTGCTGGCACTGAACAATGCGCTGAGCAAACCGGTTTCCACTAACCCGGAAAACGTTGCACCGCCAACGCCAGAACAGAATGCTATTGCTGATGGCTATGCGCCTGATAGCCCGGCACCAGTTGTTCAGCAAACATCCGCACGCACTACCACCAGTAACGGTCATAACCCTTTCCGTAACTGATGACGATGACGGGGCTTCGGCCCCGTCTGAACGTAAGGCAACGTAAAGATACGGGTTATCTGCCGCATTCTTCCCTCTTCTCGCTTCAATTTCGACCAGCCATCCTCTATTCTGATGGGTATTTACCACTGGTCCCGGAAGACAAAAATGAAACGGACAAAATCCATACGCCACGCATCGTTCCGTAAAAACTGGAGCGCACGCCATCTGACACCTGTCGCTCTCGCGGTTGCCACTGTTTTTATGCTGGCTGGCTGTGAAAAGAGTGATGAGACTGTGTCTCTGTATCAAAATGCTGATGATTGTTCAGCTGCAAACCCAGGTAAAAGCGCAGAATGCGCCACTGCGTACAATAATGCGCTGAAAGAAGCGGAACGTACTGCGCCGAAATACGCCACTCGGGAAGACTGTGTTGCTGAATTTGGCGAAGGTCAATGCCAGCAGGCGCCGGCTCAGGCTGGCATGGCGCCAGAAAACCAGGCACAGGCTCAGCAATCCAGCGGTAGCTTCTGGATGCCGCTGATGGCTGGTTACATGATGGGGCGTCTGATGGGCGGCGGCGCGGGCTTTGCACAGCAGCCGCTGTTCTCCTCGAAAAACCCGGCCAGCCCGGCTTACGGCAAATATACTGATGCCACCGGTAAAAACTATGGCGCTGCCCAGCCAGGCCGCACCATGACCGTACCGAAAACAGCTATGGCGCCGAAACCGGCGACCACCACCACCGTTACCCGTGGCGGCTTTGGTGAATCTGTTGCCAAACAAAGCACCATGCAGCGTAGCGCAACCGGCACTTCTTCTCGTTCAATGGGCGGCTGATACCGATGGAAAGAGTCAGTATTACCGAGCGCCCGGACTGGCGCGAAAAAGCTCACGAGTACGGTTTCAATTTTCATACCATGTACGGTGAGCCGTACTGGTGTGAAGATGCTTACTACAAATTGACCCTCGCACAGGTCGAAAAGCTGGAAGAAGTCACCGCCGAACTACACCAGATGTGCCTGAAAGTGGTGGAAAGAGTGATCGCCAGCGACGAGCTGATGACCAAATTCCGCATTCCAAAACACACCTGGAGTTTTGTGCGTCAGTCATGGCTGACTCACCAGCCGTCGCTTTATTCGCGTCTTGATCTGGCGTGGGATGGCACTGGCGAACCTAAACTTCTGGAAAATAACGCCGATACACCAACGTCACTGTATGAAGCTGCGTTCTTTCAGTGGATCTGGCTGGAAGATCAGCTTAACGCGAGCAACCTACCGGAAGGTAGCGACCAGTTTAACAGTCTGCAAGAAAAGCTGATCGATCGCTTTGTCGAGCTGCGTGAGCAGTACGGCTTTCAGTTGCTGCATCTCACCTGCTGTCGCGACACAGTGGAAGATCGCGGCACAATTCAGTATTTGCAGGACTGCGCGACCGAAGCTGAAATCGCCACCGAGTTTCTGTACATCGACGATATCGGTTTAGGCGAAAAAGGTCAGTTCACGGATTTGCAGGATCAGGTCATCGCTAATCTGTTCAAACTGTATCCGTGGGAATTTATGCTGCGCGAAATGTTCTCCACTAAGCTGGAAGATGCTGGCGTGCGTTGGCTGGAACCAGCATGGAAGAGCATTATTTCCAACAAGGCGCTTCTGCCACTACTGTGGGAGATGTTCCCGAATCACCCGAACCTGTTGCCCGCTTATTTTGCGGAAGATGATCATCCGCAAATGGAAAAATATGTGGTTAAGCCGATCTTCTCACGTGAAGGCGCAAACGTGTCAATCATCGAGAACGGCAAAACCATTGAAGCGGCGGAAGGTCCGTATGGCGAAGAAGGCATGATTGTTCAGCAATTCCATCCACTACCGAAATTTGGCGACAGTTATATGCTGATTGGTAGTTGGCTGGTGAATGATCAGCCTGCCGGAATTGGGATTCGTGAAGACCGCGCATTAATCACCCAGGATATGTCTCGGTTTTATCCGCATATTTTTGTAGAGTAATCAATGATACCGGATGGCATTCGCCATCCGGTATCGTAGCTCAGATAAGGCGTTTACGCCGCATCTGACAGCCGTTGCCGGATGTGGCATAAGCTAGCCGACAAAGGGTGATATTTTCTCCGTTAGCCTACCTGCACCGACAACATGCTTAAACTGCCCATCTCTATGCCATCAACTGGAACAGTCACCGGCTCCTGACCATCCCACGCACCTAACACATACAACAATGGCAGAAAGTGTTCCGGTGTTGGGTTCGATAACGCCCCACCTTCATGGTCGAGGTAATTCACTAGTGGATGCTCCTCAACCGCCCCTTGCCACGTCAGATTCGCTTTCACATACTCATTAAATGACATCGCCCACGGATACGGTGAACTATCACCATGCCACTTCACCGTGCGCAGGTTATGCACCACGTTGCCACTGGCAACTAACATTATCCCTTCATCGCGCAGCGCCGCCAGTTTACGTCCCATTTCGAAATGCCAGGCGGCGGGTTTAGTGCTGTCAATACTCAACTGTACCAGCGGGATGTCAGCCTCAGGATACATCTTAATCAGCACGCCCCAGGAACCGTGGTCAAAACCCCACGCTTCTTTATCCAGGGTAACGGGTACTGGCGCCAGCAATTCGACCAGTCGCTGTGCCAACGCTGGTGAACCCGGCGCCGGATAATGGGTTTCGTATAATTCCTGAGGAAAACCGCCAAAGTCATGAATTGTCGGCGGCGTTTCCATCGCCGTTACTCCCGTGCCACGAGTAAACCAGTGCGCAGAAATAGCGACTATCGCTTTCGGGCGCGGCAATGTCTCGCCTAGCTGCTGCCAGGCCTGGGTATATAAATTATCTTCCAGCACATTCATCGGACTACCGTGACCTAAAAACAATGCTGGCATACGCGTTGAAGACATGATGATATCCTTAATTGAAGGTGTCATTTTGATATCCTCACAATACGCTTGTTCGGTGGGCGAAGAACCCAGATAACCATGATGATGATCATCAGTTATTTTGAAGCTCCACCTGAAGTTGAAGAATTATAAGGAGTTGTCGATGTCAGTACCTCTCATTCTGACCATACTGGCGGGGGCAGCCACGTTTATTGGCGCGTTTCTCGGCGTTCTTGGACAAAAACCCTCAAACCGACTGCTGGCGTTTTCGCTGGGATTTGCGGCGGGGATCATGTTGCTCATCTCATTAATGGAGATGCTTCCTGCCGCATTAGCCGCCGAAGGGATGTCGCCTGTGCTGGGCTACGGTATGTTTATCGTTGGTTTGCTGGGCTATTTTGGCCTGGACCGCATGTTGCCCCATGCCCACCCGCAGGATTTAATGCAAAAATCAGTGCAGCCGCTACCAAAATCAATCAAGCGCACTGCCATTTTGCTCACTCTGGGTATCAGCCTGCATAACTTCCCGGAAGGGATTGCCACCTTTGTCACAGCGAGCAGTAACCTGGAGCTGGGCTTTGGTATCGCTCTGGCAGTGGCGTTGCACAATATTCCTGAAGGTCTGGCAGTAGCAGGGCCGGTTTATGCTGCAACAGGCTCGAAACGCACCGCAATTCTGTGGGCCGGGATTTCTGGACTGGCAGAAATTCTCGGTGGTGTTCTGGCGTGGTTAATCCTCGGTAGCATGATTTCTCCAGTGGTAATGGCAGCAATCATGGCGGCGGTTGCGGGTATTATGGTCGCACTTTCCGTTGACGAATTAATGCCATTGGCCAAAGAAATTGATCCCAATAATAACCCCAGCTATGGCGTGCTATGTGGAATGTCAGTAATGGGGTTCAGTTTAGTGCTGCTACAAACGGCAGGAATTGGTTAAAAACGACTTCAGATGTTGTCCCGCGCATGGACAACATCTGCAGACATCACAAAAGCTCTATTCCAGCTTTTCTGCTACTTCTTCTCTCGCACTGCTTAAGTATTTGTTACGCGCTTCCAGCAGTGCGTCTCTGTCCTGGCGGAACGCCCGACAATAACGTTTCAGATGCAGAAAATAACCCACCACAACCAGCGCAATCAATACAATCCAGTACCAGGCGATAAACATCCTTTTTACCCTTAACATTTAACATTATTAAACATTTGGCGAATAAATTTCACACATCCATTTTCGGATATATTCATATGGTCGCATAATAGAGAAACAATTATATGATTTCGATCATATTTAATGAACAGAAACATATCATTTGTTGTTTAAAAAACACCCTTTACATTAAAAATACTTATACTTCCTTCAACATAGGGTATCTATTCATTATATATATTTCATTGTTGCTATTTTATGTAAACCATATGTTTACAATATTTCATTAGCATTCAGAATATAAATGGAAAGCTATTAACGACAAGCACAAACCGCCTAACAACGGAGGTTAATTTCACCTGTTTACTCAAAACAACATTCACCACACCAATTAATTTTATTTATTTTGATTAATGTAATAGCAAATTCATTTTCTTTATTTATCGTTTAAGTTTTCCTTAAAGTCAATTTAAAAAAACATAACAAGACTTGCATTTAGCCACGTGATAACATTTTACTGAAATTAATATTTCATTCAAAAAATATATTTTCTCTCATATTTCATACTTCCTATTTGTAAAGGATTATACTCATGTTAAAGAAAACCCTTCTGTCTGCATTCGCGGCTACATTAATTTCTGGTGTCGCTTTTAACGCTCTTGCTGATGATACAAATCAGGGGTCAGGTAAAATCACTTTTAAAGGTGAAGTTATCGATGCACCATGTTCTATCGCGCCTGGTGATGAAGATCAAACCATCAACCTTGGTGAAGTTGCCAGCACTGTATTGAACAGTGGACAAAAATCTCTGCCGGTAGATGTCACCATTCATCTGCAGGACTGCATTTTGTCTGATGGCACAAATACTGTCGATAAAGTCAAAATTACCTTCAGTTCTGCCAGCGTTGATACCACTGACTCCAGCCTGCTGAAAAACACCCTTGATGGCAACATCGGTAGTGCATCGGGTGTTGGTGTTCGCCTGATAAAATCTGACAACACTAATGTGACCCTGGGTACTCCAGTCACCATCAATTTCCCTACCACCAACTCATTCCAGGAGCTGAACTTCAAAGCTCGCATGGAATCCCTGGCTAAAAATGCAACACCAGGTAACGTCCAGGCGCAGACAAACTATGTCCTCGACTACAAATAATAATACTCATAGATAACGCCAGAAAATCAAGCCGATGAAGTTTCATCGGCTGTTTGGGACATTGTAAAAATGGATTTTTATGCAAACTAAAAACACGTTTAGTCGGGATAAATTATCTCTCTCAATAAAAAATGTCCTTTCTGGTGTTGTATGCTCACTGTTATTAGTTTTTCCGACACAAGCGGTAGAATTCAACGTTGATATGATTGACGTTGAAGATCGTGCAAATATCGATCTCTCCCGATTCGAGAAAAAAGGATATATCACCCCAGGCAAATATCTTGTTCGCGTGCAGATCAATAAAAATATATTACCGCAAACGTCGACGCTGGACTGGGTAAAAGCAGATACAGAAAGCGGTTCGTTACTGTGCCTGACGAAAGAGCATTTAACTAACTTTGGCCTGAATGAAGAATTCATTGAAACCTTACAAACAATTCAAAGCACTGACTGCCTTGATTTAAGCCTAAAACCAGAATTAATAACGCGCCTCGATAAGTCAACAATGGTGTTATCACTCAGTGTTCCTCAGGCATGGCTCAAATATCAGGCCAAAAACTGGACTCCCCCCGAATTCTGGGATGACGGTATCGCAGGGTTTATTCTCGACTACAACCTGTACGCCAGCCAGTATGCGCCACATCACGGCGACAGCACCCAAAATATCAGTTCCTACGGCACATTAGGTTTCAACCTCGGCGCATGGCGTTTACGCAGTGATTATCAATATAATCAGAATCTTACTGAAGGCCGTTCCGTTAGCCACGACGGCGACTTTGCGCGCACCTATTTGTTCCGTCCTATCCCCACATGGTCATCAAAATTTACCATGGGGCAATACGATCTGAGTTCCAATCTTTACGATACATTCCACTTTACTGGTGCATCCTTAGAAAGTGACGAAAGTATGTTGCCACCCGATTTACAGGGTTACGCCCCGCAAATTACCGGTATCGCGCAGACTAACGCCAAAGTCACCGTTGCACAAAATGGTCGAGTCCTTTATCAAACTACCGTTTCACCTGGGCCATTTACCATTTCTGATTTGGGGCAATCGCTCCAGGGGCAACTGGATGTCACTGTAGAAGAAGAAGATGGTCGCACCAACACCTTTCAAGTCGGCGCTGCTTCTATCCCTTATTTAACCCGTAAAGGGCAAGTGCGCTATAAAATGTCACTTGGGAAACCAACCTCCGTTGGGCATAACGATATCAATAACCCATTCTTCTGGACGACGGAAGCCTCATGGGGATGGCTGAATAACGTCTCTCTCTATGGCGGCGGCATGTTTACGGCTGATGATTATCAGGCGATTACTACCGGTGTAGGTTTTAACCTTAATCAGTTCGGCTCGCTTTCATTCGATGTCACCGGCGCAGAAGCCTCTCTGCAACAACAGAATAGCGATAAATTACGCGGCTATAGTTATCGGTTTAACTACGCAAAACATTTTGAATCAACTGGGAGCCAGATTACCTTCGCGGGTTATCGTTTCTCTGATAAAGATTATGTGTCGATGAGTGAGTATCTCGCCTCGCGCAACGGCGATGAAAACGTCGATAATGAAAAAGAGAGCTATGTAATTTCGCTGAACCAGTACTTTGCTGCGCTGGAGCTGAACTCTTATCTCAATATTACACGTAATACCTACTGGGACCGTGAAAGTAATACCAATTACTCCCTGTCTTTGAGCAGAAATTTTGATATTGGTGATTTCAGAGGGATCTCCGCTTCGCTGGCAATAAGCCGGATTCGTTGGGATGACGACGAAGAGAATCAGTATTATTTCTCATTCTCTCTGCCTTTACAGCAAAATCGTAATATCTCATACAGTATGCAACGTACCGGTGACAGTAATACCTCGCAAATGATCTCCTGGTATGACACATCAGATCGTAACAATACCTGGAATATTTCAGCATCGGCAACAGACGACAATATCCGCGATGGAGAGCCAACACTGCGCGGAAGTTATCAGCACTATTCTCCGTGGGGACGCCTGAATATCAACGGTAGTATGCAACCAAATCAATACAACTCAATCACTGCTGGCTGGTACGGCTCTCTGACAGCCACGCGTCACGGTGTTGCGCTTCATGATTATAGCTACGGTGATAATGCCCGCATGATGGTGGATACAGACGGCATTGCTGGCGTTGAGATTAACTCTAACCGTACCGTGACCAACGGGATGGGCGTTGCTGTTGTTCCTTCTTTATCGAACTACACCACCGCCATGCTAAGAGTGAATAACAACGAATTGCCCGAAGGTGTGGATGTTGAAAACTCAGTCATTCGCACCACGCTCACTGAGGGCGCGATCGGTTACGCGAAACTGAATGCCAGCACCGGATACCAGATCGTCGGAGTGATCCGCATGGAAAATGGCCGTTTCCCGCCACTTGGAGTGAGCGTAACGGATAAAGCATCAGGTAAAGATGTGGGCCTGGTTGCAGAAGATGGCTTCGTTTATCTCAGCGGAATTCAGGAAAATAGTACATTGCGTTTAACATGGGGGGATAACATGTGCGAAATGACTCCGCCCAATAAAAGTAATATCAGCGAAAACGCTATTATTTTACCGTGTAAAAAAGTCAATTAATTCAGGATGAATGAAATGAAAATGCCAATAATCACAACGGGAATGATCTGTTTACTGGTGATAAGTTGTTTTGCCCAGGCCACGGTTTCACCGGACAGGACGCGCATTATTTTTAATGCTTCCAGTAAAAGTGCGACAGTTCGTCTGACCAATCAAAGCAAAACTGAACCTTATCTGGCGCAGTCATGGATTGAAGATGCCAGCGGCAAAAAAACACGCGACTATATTTCAACGCTGCCGCCAATGGAACGTATCGAAGCAGATGAACAGGTGCAAATTCGTCTGATGGCACTGGCATCGCTCAATAACTTACCACAAGACAGGGAAACCTTGTTCTACTATAACGTCCGGGAAATTCCGCCTCGCGCCAAAGAACAGAATGTAATGCAGATCGCGATGCAAAGCCGCCTGAAATTATTCTGGCGTCCAAAAGCCATTGAATTAAAAGAGGGGCAAATGGTGCCTCTGCAAAAAGTCACGGTAACCCGTACTGCGACAGGACTCACGCTCAATAATCCAACGCCTTATCATATTACTGTTGGTTATATAGGCACTAACGGAAAAACATTAATGCCTGGGGCAGACAGCATTATGGTAGCACCGTTTGCAACAGCGACTCAGCACCTGAACAACCTACCAGCCACATTCCTGCTCGGTTTTGTTGGCGACTATGGTGGTCTGGAAATGTTTAAAGTTGAGTGCAACTCCGTCCAGTCTCTGTGTCAAAGCACATCAGCCAGAAAGGGAAAATTATGATTACGCTTTTTAGGCTGTTAGCTATTCTGTGTTTGTTTTTTAACGTTTCTTCTTATGCTGTCGATTGCTATCAGAATAAAAACAAAGGACCTACGCTGATCGAAAAGGAGATGCCCTCCTTCAGAATTCCTCAAAATGCCATTCTGGGTCAGAAAATTTGGGAAAGTGACGATATCGCTGTCCACGTTTTTTGCAACAATGCAGGTAACTGGTCATCTGCTAACCCCACAGAAAATATTCATGCCTGGATCAAATTGGCAGAGTTTAATGATCCCATCGTTCTGAACAACCCGTATTTAATATTTGGTGTGACTTATAACGGTCAGGACTATGAAGGAAATGGTCAGAGCATAGATACGGGAGTGTGTCTGGATCGAAAGAATTCAACGGGGGATCAATATACAACTAAAGCTTGTAATGGCAGCACATATCAGAAAAATAACGAATTCAATGCTCGTTTTCGCTTGTATGTAAAACTCGCTCAATTTCCCCCTTCTACAGAGGGCCTCAGTTGGGACTTTGGGGATGTAAACGTGTTGCAATTTGATGGTGGACAAGGTGCAAACACTAACCCCGGAGCAAAAAACCTTCATGTGAATATTACAGGTCTAGACAATATTTCATTTCTTGATTGCGGCGTAACTATGCGCATTTATCCAGAAAGCCAGATAGTCAACTTTGGTCAAATCGCTGCAAACTCTTTCTCGACATTTCCCCCCAAAGCAGCTTTTAGTGTTTCAACAATAAAAGATGCCACTGCTGATTGCAGCGAACAATTTGACGTTGCAACAAGTTTCTATACAAGTGACACACTCTACGACGATACCCATCTGGAAATGGGAAATGGTCTGTTGATGAACATCATCGACCAAAAAACGAAGGATTCCGTAATATTTAACCAGTATAAAATATTTACCACCTATGTACCGGGGCAATCTTCCACCACGGCGACCCATGACTACCTGGCGGAATTAACACAAAAACCTGGCGAATCGCTTAGATTCGGCCCCTTCCAGAAAGACTTGATCGTAAAAATAAACTATCACTAAATAGCAAAAAAGCCGGGGTCAGTCCAGATGCCCGGCTTTTCTATATTCAAAATATACAGGCTATTAACTGGCTTTACGCTCGTGCGCCTGACGATAAGCCACCAGATCTTCGATAGTAACCAGTGCCATATTGTGTTTATTCGCAAACTCAATGCACTCTGGCGCACGCGCCATGGTGCCATCGTCATTAGTCAGCTCACACAGTACACCTGCCGGTTTAAACCCTGCCAGCGTCATCAGATCAATGGTCGCTTCAGTATGACCACCGCGAGTCAGTACACCACCCGCCTGTGCGCGCAGTGGGAAAACGTGGCCCGGACGATTCAGATCTGACGGTTTCGCGCCATCGGCAATAGCAGCACGAACGGTTGTAATACGATCAGCGGCAGAAACACCGGTAGTCACACCTTCAGCAGCCTCAATGGTCACGGTAAAACCGGTGCCATAGGCGCTGGTGTTATTTTCTACCATCATTGGCAGCTCGAGTTGTTTACGGCGATCTTCAGTGATGCACAGGCAAACAATACCGCTACCGTGGCGAATGGTCAGCGCCATCTGCTCAACGGTCATCGTTTCTGCCGGGAAGATCATATCGCCTTCGTTTTCACGGTCTTCATCATCAAGCACCATTACACCGCGTCCTTCACGCAGCGCAGCCAGTGCATTTTCAACACGTTCGAAAGGCGTACCAAAAGAGGAAAGTAGCGTCTGATTCATGGTAAAAAAACCTCACTAAAATTATGGTTACCAGAATCAGGGCAGTCTTAGGAGTGGCGGCATATAGCCAAAATAACGTGAGCGGGTCCATGCCCGACAGAATCGTTACTCTCTCCCATCCGGACTCTAACCGTCGGCCCCGGAATTACACCGGATCTGCTGTCCTTTGAGTTTGCACCCAAAGCGCTCGCGGGCTTTCAACTAAGTTGATTTACCGCCGGTGGGGAATTTCGCCCCGCCCTGAGAATAAGCGGATTCACTATAACGCTAATGATTAGCGGCGGCAACGCACAGGTTCACATAATTCTGGTTTATGACTTACCCTTATCGCACTACAATGGCACTAAACACCTATCAGTACAGGGAAACTACAATGATTGACCCGAAAAAAATTGAGCAAATTGCTCGCCAGGTTCACGAATCAATGCCTAAAGGAATCAGGGAGTTCGGGGAAGATGTGGAGAAAAAAATCCGCCAAACCCTGCAGGCGCAGTTGACGCGTCTCGATCTTGTGAGCCGTGAAGAATTCGACGTTCAGACGCAGGTTCTGTTACGGACCCGTGAGAAACTGGCGTTACTGGAACAGCGCATCAGTGAATTGGAAGCACGCAATAATCCGGTAGCAGAAGTTCAGTCTCCTCCAGCCATCCCACCCGTTGATAAAGCAGAATAAAGCAACACAAAAACGGGCCAAATGGCCCGTAATATCAATGTTCTAATTCCAGTTCTTTTGACTGTGTCATCCGCTGGCAATACCAGGCATAGCGGGCGCAAAACCAGGTCCGATGTTCTTCATCCATATTACCGGTGACGGCCAGAATATCGACCGGGCGGCCTTCAGAATGCATTCTGGCAAAACTACGCGCCAGGAAATCGAAATTATTTAAAGAATTAAGACTATGATCCATAAGCACATCCTCCGGTTATCGCATACCTTTTAAGGCTATATGCTTTTTCTGATTTCAGTATTCCCTAATCAGTGTAGTGCCTTTAAACATAACGTGCGTAAATATATTGTTTAGGATCACACTTTTTCAAAAAATAAAAAATAACATTAAATGACTTCTCCTTTTAAGAACTCACTAACATATGTTATTATTAGCCAAGATAAATGTAAGCAAGGAAACCATACCACAATAAACAATGCGTCACTGAATGGACGATGGAGTGACTGATGATTTTATTTGCCGACTATAACGCACCTTATCTTTTCGCTATTTCCTTTGTACTATTAATCGGTCTGTTGGAAATTATTGCCATTATCTGTGGCCATATGCTATCCGGCGCTCTCGATGCACATCTTGATCATTACGATTCCATAACCACAGGTAATATTAGTCAGGCGCTTCATTATCTCAATATCGGACGGCTACCAGCCCTCATCATCCTCTGCCTGTTAGCCGGTTTCTTTGGGCTGCTTGGCGTTTTGCTACAACACGCCTGCATCTTGCTCTGGCAAGTCCCACTCTCGAATCTGTTCATTGTTCCTGTCAGTTTGCTGCTCACAATTATCATAGTGCATTATACCGGTAAGATAATTGCCCCCTGGGTTCCACGTGACCATAGCTCTGCTATTACCGAAGAAGAATATATTGGCTGTATGGCATTAATTACCGGTCATCAGGCGACTTCAGGTAACCCCTGTGAAGGAAAACTCACCGATCAATTCGGTCAAACACACTATTTATTACTTGAACCCGAAGAAGGGAAATTTTTTAAGAAAGGTGACAAGGTATTAATTATTTGCCGACTTTCTCCAACGCGGTATTTGGCTGAAAAAAATCCCTGGCCAAATATATTATAAGTATTTAATTAAAAGGAAATTTAATAATGGATGATATTGTTAACTTAGTGCCTTCCTGGATGTTTATGGCGATTGTTGCCGTATGCGTTCTATTTATTATCGGTATTATTTTCGCGCGGCTTTATCGTCGGGCATCTGCTGAGCAGGCATTTGTCCGTACCGGATTAGGCGGACAAAAAGTGGTTATGAGTGGCGGCGCAATTGTTATGCCGATCTTCCATGAAATAATCCCTATCAATATGAATACATTAAAACTGGAAGTCAGTCGCTCGACGATTGATAGTTTGATTACAAAAGATCGTATGCGTGTCGATGTCGTGGTCGCTTTCTTCGTGCGGGTAAAACCGTCGGTAGAAGGCATCGCCACCGCCGCTCAGACGTTGGGGCAACGAACCTTGTCACCGGAAGATTTGCGGATGCTGGTCGAAGATAAATTCGTCGATGCTCTGCGTGCCACCGCAGCACAAATGACCATGCATGAGTTACAGGATACACGCGAAAACTTCGTTCAGGGGGTGCAAAATACCGTTGCAGAAGACTTGTCGAAAAACGGTCTGGAACTGGAAAGCGTGTCACTTACCAACTTTAACCAGACGTCGAAAGAGCATTTCAATCCGAACAACGCCTTTGACGCCGAAGGTTTAACCAAGCTGACGCAGGAAACAGAACGCCGTCGCCGCGAGCGTAACGAAGTTGAACAGGATGTAGAAGTTGCGGTGCGTGAGAAAAACCGTGATGCGCTGTCGCGAAAGCTCGAGATTGAACAGCAAGAAGCGTTTATGACACTTGAGCAGGAGCAGCAGGTTAAAACCCGCACCGCAGAGCAGAATGCGAAAATTGCGGCTTTTGAAGCTGAACGTCGTCGTGAGGCAGAGCAGACGCGTATTCTGGCTGAACGGCAAATTCAGGAAACAGAAATTGACCGCGAACAGGCCGTGCGCTCAAGAAAAGTTGAGGCCGAACGCGAAATTCGCATTAAAGAGATCGAACAGCAGCAGGTCACCGAAATCGCCAACCAGACGAAATCGATCGCTATTGCCGCCAAATCGGAACAGCAGTCACAAGCGGAAGCGCGTGCCAACCTCGCACTTGCAGAAGCGGTAAGCGCCCAGCAAAACGTAGAAACAACACGTCAGACCGCCGAAGCCGATCGTGCCAAGCAGGTCGCTCTGATTGCCGCAGCACAAGACGCGGAAACCAAAGCGGTCGAACTGACCGTCCGCGCGAAAGCTGAAAAAGAAGCCGCAGAGATGCAGGCGGCAGCAATCGTAGAGTTAGCTGAGGCAACACGTAAAAAAGGCCTGGCGGAAGCGGAAGCACAACGCGCATTGAACGATGCTATCAACGTACTTTCTGATGAACAAACCAGCCTTAAATTCAAACTGGCCTTGTTGCAGGCGCTACCTGCGGTAATAGAGAAATCCGTTGAGCCAATGAAGTCTATTGACGGTATTAAGATCATTCAGGTCGATGGTCTGAAGCGTGGTGGTACTGCGGGTGATGCGAGCACAGGTAGCGTTGGTGGAGGAAACCTTGCAGAGCAGGCATTGTCTGCCGCCCTTTCTTACCGCACACAAGCACCGCTTATTGACTCTCTCCTCAATGAAATCGGCGTTTCAGGTGGTTCGTTGGCGGCATTGACTTCACCATTGGCTTCATCGATTCCCGTCGCAGATAAAGTAGAGTAGATTTTCTTATATTCACATCCCTGGCACACAAAGCCGGGGATTTTTTATATCTGCGTTCCGCTAAAAAGTGCAAATGATCAGCTTGTTGCAGCGTTTTGCGAGTCGACTCGGGGAAGAGAAAACTGCATCAGGGAAAGCATTGCGCAGGGTCTGATGCTCATCAACAATCGGGGAGTCAGCAAGGGGCTGAAACGGGAAAGCCCCTCCCGAGGAAGGGGCCTTACAGAAGGAAAGGGTTATGATGAAGCTTGTCATCATACTGATTGTGTTGTTACTCGTAAGTTTCGCCACTTATTAACAGCCAATCAGAGGGGGGAGAAATCCTCCCTTACCCTTGTTCCTTTACTTTAGGTTGAAAAAACAACAGCGTCAATAGGCCTGCCAGGTACGAAACGAGATCTGTGAACCGCTTTCCGGTTAGCCTTTTTTATCCTGTTGGATCTTCTTGATGATATTGGTCGTCGAGCAACCGTCTTCAAAGTTGAGCACCAGCACTTCACCGCCGTTGGCCCAGACTTCTTCACTCCCGGCGATCTCTTCCGGTTTATAGTCGCCGCCTTTCACCAGCAGATCTGGCAAGATGCCGGCGATCAGGCGCTGCGGCGTGTCTTCTTCAAACGACACCACCCAGTCGACAGCTTCCAGTGCGCCCAGCACAATCATACGCTGTTCGAGCGGGTTAACCGGACGAGAATCCCCTTTCAGGCGTTTGGTGGAAGCATCGCTGTTCACTGCGACAATCAGGCGGTCACCCAGTTTGCGGGCGTTTGCCAGATAGGATACGTGCCCGGCATGTAGGATGTCGAAGACACCGTTGGTCATCACCACTTTTTCGCCGCGTTTACGCGCCGCCGCTACAGCCAGCTTCAGCTCCTCTTCGGTCATCACACCAAAGCCGGTGTCCGCACGTCCACGCACCGCGTTTTCCAGCTCAATGGGAGAAACCGTGGAGGTTCCCAGTTTGCCGACCACTACGCCAGCCGCCGCATTGGCAAAGAAGCAGGCTTCTTCCAGCGAATTACCCGCCGCCAGCGTTGCCGCCAGTACGCCAATTACCGTGTCGCCCGCACCGGTAACGTCATACACTTCCTGCGCCTGGGTTGGCATATGCAGCGGCGCTTTACCCGGTTGCAGCAGGGTCATGCCTTGTTCGGAGCGGGTCACCAACAGAGCCGAGAGTTCGTAATCGGCAATCAGTTTCATGCCGCGCTCAACAATCTCTTCTTCGGTCTTACATTTACCGACAACAGCTTCAAATTCTGACAGATTCGGCGTCAACAGCGTAGCGCCACGGTAACGTTCAAAATCGGTGCCTTTTGGATCAATCAGCACCGGAACGCCCGCCTTACGCGCCAGTTGGATCATCTGCTGCACGCTTGCCAGCGCACCTTTCGCGTAGTCAGAAAGCACCAACGCGCCAATCGAACTCAGCGCCTGATTAATCCGCTCGTGCAGCGGCTGCGGATCAACGCCTTCGAAACCTTCTTCGAAATCCAGACGGATCAGCTGCTGGTTGCGGGAAAGCACCCGCAGTTTGGTGATGGTCGGATGCGTTGGCACAGAAACGAAGTCGCATTTTACGTTGACGTCCGCCAGTGATTTACTCAGCGCGCGCGCCGCATCATCAATACCGGTCAGCCCGACCAGGCGAGCGTTAGCACCAAGAGAAGCGATGTTCATCGCCACGTTGGCTGCGCCGCCCGGACGTTCTTCAATGGTATTGACTTTAACCACGGGCACCGGCGCTTCCGGCGAGATTCGGCTGGTGGGACCGTACCAGTAACGATCCAGCATCACATCACCAACCACCATCACTCCTGCACGTTCAAACTCTGGCAGCGTTACTTTCATTCCTGTCTCCTGAGAGATTCAAAATTTGCGCGCGATAATATCACACTTCATTCCTCCACCAGCCACTTCTGCCAGCTTGCCCGCACCAGTTCACGCTCTGCGGTGAAGCACTCCTCCGGCACATGACCCGGTAATTCCTGTAACGCCAGATGATGAAGTTCATCGCGCAGCGTAGTGTAAGCACGGGTCAGCGCCATCGCTTCCTGCTCTTCCATAATGTCGTTTTGCGCCAGCAGTTCCAGAATGCGTACGTTGTCTGACCAGCGTGTTAACTTCGGTTTTTCGTGAGCGTAGCGCAACACCAGATATTGAGTAATAAATTCGATATCGGTAATTCCGCCTTCATCGGCTTTGATATCAAAGCGATCGCGATGTTTATTGCCGAGATGAGCGCGCATTTTCTCACGCATTTCCCGTACTTCCGTTTGCAGAGTTTTACTTTCACGCGGCAGCATCATAATTTCCCGACGCACCGCGTCAAAGTGCGCAGTGAGCTGTGGATCGCCATACACTACCCGCGCACGCACCAGCGCCTGATGCTCCCACGTCCAGGCCTCGTTTTTCTGATAATCGGCAAACGCTTCTGCGGATGTCACCAACATTCCCGCCGCCCCGGACGGACGCAGCCGCGCATCCACTTCATACAAAATGCCGGAAGAAGTACGCGTACTGAACAGATGCATAATGCGTTGCGCCAGACGCAGATAAAATTGCCGCCCGTCGATTTCCCGCTCGCCGTCAGTCATCACATCCATCGGGCAATCATGGAGGAAGATAAGGTCAAGATCGGAACTGTAACCTAACTCCCAACCGCCCAGCTTGCCATAGCCGACTACCGCAAAACCACGGCCTTCGCGTTCGTTTAAGTGATTCGGTTTACCGTAGCGCGCGACCATTTGAACCCACGCCTGCTGAACGACAGCATCTATCATTGCTTCCGCCAGCCAGGTTAAGTGATCGCTCACTTTCATCACCGGTAGCGTACCGGCGATATCCGCTGCCGCAATGCGTAACAGTTGCGCCTGTTTGAACTGACGCAGCGCCTCAAGCTGTTGTTCTTCGTCATCTTCCGGCACGCGCAGCAAATACTGGCGCAACTCATCACGGTAGGCATCGGTCGCCGTCGGTTGGTAGAGGGTATTTGGATCGAGCAGTTCATCCAGCAATAATGGATAACGCGCCAGCTGGCTGGCAATCATCGGCGATGCGGCACACAGAGAAATCAAATGCTTAAGTGCCGCCGGAAATTCACTAAGCAACTCAAGATAAGTGGTGCGAGTAACAATCCCCACCAACAAGGCGGTAATGCGCGACAGCGTGACAGCAGCATCTTCACGCGCACAAACGTCACTCAGTAGATGAGGCATCAGATGGTCGAGCACCTGGCGACCGCGCGGCCCAATGGTACGTTTATCCAGCTCTTTGCGGAAATCGGCAATCAGCGTCAGCACCTGTTTGCGATCATCTTCGCTAAGATGCGCCAGTACCAGCGTAGTGTCATCTTCCTGCAACGCATCCTGCCACAACTCACGCCACTGTTCCGACAGCGACTCTTCCTGAGTTTCGCTTTCGTCGTCGCCAATCAGTTCATTAAACACCCGACGCACATTTGTCATATGTCCGGTCAGTGCCCCGGTCAGTTGCGGCCAGTCAGCGAAATCCATTGCCCACGCTAGCCGCGCACGGTTAAGCTCATCGGCGGGAAGCGTCTGGGTTTGTTCGTCGTTAATGCTTTGCAGCAGGTTTTCCAGACGCCGCAGGAACAGATATGCCACTCGCAATTGTTCGGCATCATTTTCAGAAAGCAGATGCAGCGCGGCAATGGCGCTGAGTGTCGGCAGTAAAGAGCGCGATTGCAGCGACGGTTCACGTCCGCCGCGAATGAGCTGGAACACCTGGACGATAAATTCAATTTCGCGAATACCGCCCGCGCCAAGTTTGATGTTGTCGGTCAAACCGCGTCGACGCACTTCACGGGCAATCATCCCTTTCATGTTGCGCAGCGACTGAATCACGCTGAAATCGATGTAACGGCGGAAAACAAACGGGCGCAGCATTGAACGCAATTCGTTAGCATAGACGCCATCGCTATCGCCCATAATCCGCGCCTTGACCATCGCGTAACGCTCCCAGTCGCGCCCCTGCTCCTGGTAATAATCCTCCAGCGCCGCAAAGCTCAACACCAGCGGGCCGCTTTCGCCAAACGGACGCAGACGCATATCCACGCGATAGACAAAGCCATCCTGCGTTGGTTGATCCAACACTTTAATCAGCCGCTGGCCCATGCGGGTAAAGAACTGAGCGTTATCCAGTTCGCGGCGTCCGCCCTGCGTACAGCCATGTTCCGGCCAGGCAAAAATAAGATCGATATCTGAGGAGAAATTCAGTTCCCCGCCACCCAGCTTGCCCATGCCTAAAATCAGCAACGGTTGCGCTTCGCCCTGCGTATTGCACGGCGTTCCCCACTCGCGACAGCAGGCTTCATACAGCCAGTCGCGCGCCGCGACAATCAGCGTCTCCGCCAGATGGCTGAGTTGCTGCAAAATGCTCTCTTCAGTAACCAGTGCCAGAGTTTGCGCCCAGGCGATGCGCACCATAATGCGCCGCCGGAACAGACGCAGCTCGCGCATTAAACTGACTTCATCGCTTACATCACTGAGCGCCTTCTGCAACCATGCAGCGTAATGCTGCCATTCGTCGGCCTGCGGCGGCTGGCTTTCCAGTTCCGTTAGCCACTCTGGATGCGCAATTACGCTGTCCTGCACAAAATCACTAAAAGTAAGTACTGACTTCGCCTGTGTGCTAAGTGATTCCTCGGCTAAAGGCGCTGGCAGCCGCTCAACAACGGTCTGCCAGTACTGCTGTAACGGTGAAGAGAGCGGCTTCATAAGCGATTTTATCCTTGCCTGATTAACGTTTTCCGCTGTGCAACCAGAACGGTTCCTGATTGTTTGCCTCATTACGGAAATGTTCAATTTCAATGCGTTGCCCGGTCGCAATGGCGTGACGCAGTCCCTGCCAGTTCTCCAGCCAGGCTTGCGCAACGAGAGGATCGTAGTAACCCGCCAGCAACAGTATTGAGTCAATATCACGCGTCAGACGTGGTAACTGGTCACGGTAGCGATCGCCCAACGGTTGGCAAAAAACGCTTTTCAGTTCAGCAGCATGGCGGGAAAGATGGATATCGGCAAAGCGTTTGAAGGAATCGCTCATTTTACTCTGTGCTTTGGCATCTAAAAACGGCTGCCAGGCTTTGCTTACCAGCCATTCGGTCAACGCCAGCTTCGCCATTGCCGTTTCGGTAGAGTAGACCGCCGTCACGGCAGAAACCGCAGAAGCAATGGTCGCCTCGCATTGGGTCAGCAGGTCACGTAAGTGAGTGCTCGCTTTACGCGGCACAATGCCACCGAACAGCATCAGCGTATGACGGACCAGGCTAATGGCTGCCAGCACCTGTTCTTTCGCCGCATCGTTGCCGCGTACCCACAGTTCTTCATGATACTGCCATTGCGCTAACGCCAGCTCGAGCGCCGCTTCCAGCCCCTGTTCCACATCGGCTTTTGCTGCAACATGCAAAATGGTGGTGGGTTTGATTTCACGCGCGGGATTGCCCTGCGCCAGATGATAGCCACGCGCCGCTTTACTCAGGCTGCCCTGGCGTAATCCGGTTTGCGATACCAGTTGGTTCGCCAGTTTCAGCACCGCGCGTGTTTCACCGCTAAGCAGCTCCAGTTCCAGCTCACAGATAGGTTCAGCAAATTCACCCGCTTTCACCTCGCCCTGATCGAGAGCGATTTCAATCTGGCTGCCATCGACCTCCACCAGCCATTTTTCGCGATAAAAATCGGTGCTGAACAGCGGCTGCACGCGGGACGCGAGATCGGCAGGTAACTCACCGTTTGGCCAGACTTCCGTCGGTAACAGCGCCAGGTCGAGCGTCGGTTCACTCAACGCCACGTTATATTCCGGGCGCTGGTGCAATCCGCCCGTTACCCGTCCGGCAACTTTCATGGTCATCTCATAGCGACTGTTTTCGCCACGAATACGCAGCCCCATGTCGTGCCCACGCAGCCAGTTATCCGGCGTTTCGTAGTAAATATTCAGCAACTGCACGGGGTCATGGTGCTCGCCGCCCAGCGTATTGAGATGGTCACGCAACGCCTCAACGGCACTGTGATTAACAATAAACTTTAATTCGATTTCCTGAGCCATGGCCTTTACTTATCGGTTATGTCACATAAGTGACGATGAACGGCGAACTAAATGCGATCTTTTTTGTCAGTAGATAGTATTTTGCGCCAAATTGCCATGCAACGAGCATTTTGACGGGCGTAAAAGTTTGAGACAGTGGCAAAAGCTGACACAGAGGATTCCGATTGATACCGAATGCTTTGCGCAGCAACACTGATGCCACTACTATCGTTCCACTTTCCATGACAATAACGACAGCCTGATGCCAAAATTACGCCTGATCGCACTAACTTTACTCGCGCTTAGCGCCACTGCCGTCTCTCACGCGGAAGAAAAACGCTATGTTTCTGACGAACTGAACACCTGGGTTCGCAGTGGTCCGGGAGATCATTATCGCCTCGTGGGCACCGTGAACGCCGGTGAAGAAGTGACATTATTACAAACTGACGCCAACACCAATTATGCCCAGGTGAAAGACAGCTCCGGCCGTACCGCCTGGATCCCGTTGAAACAACTGAGCACTGAGCCAAGCCTGCGCTCCCGTGTGCCAGATCTGGAAAATCAGGTCAGAACCCTGACCGATAAGCTCACCAATATCGATAACACCTGGAATCAGCGCACCGCAGAAATGCAGCAAAAAGTGGCGCAGAGCGACAGTGTGATCAACGGGTTAAAAGAAGAAAATCAGAAGCTGAAAAACGAACTGATTGTCGCGCAGAAAAAAGTCGATGCCGCCAGCGTTCAGCTGGATGACAAACAGCGCACCATCATCATGCAGTGGTTTATGTATGGCGGCGGTGTGCTGGGACTTGGCTTGCTGCTCGGTCTGGTATTGCCGCACCTGATCCCAACGCGCAAACGTAAAGATCGCTGGATGAACTAAATCGCCTTCTTCGTTGCACTGTCTTATTATTAGGAATTGTGTATTTGACGAAGGGAAGATGGCGTGAAGATTTATCTGGTCGGTGGTGCGGTTCGGGATGCATTGTTAGGGCTACCGGTCAAAGACAGAGATTGGGTGGTGGTCGGCAGTACGCCACAGGAGATGCTCGACGCGGGCTACCAGCAGGTAGGCCGCGATTTTCCTGTTTTTCTGCATCCGCAAACCCATGAAGAGTATGCGCTGGCACGTACCGAACGGAAATCCGGCTCCGGTTATACCGGTTTTACCTGTTATGCCGCGCCAGATGTCACACTGGAAGATGATCTTAAGCGTCGCGATCTGACCATCAATGCACTGGCTCAGGATGATAACGGCAAGATTATCGACCCGTACAACGGCCTGAGCGATCTGCAAAATCGTCTGTTGCGCCATGTTTCCCCCGCGTTTGGCGAAGATCCGTTACGCGTTCTGCGCGTGGCGCGTTTTGCTGCGCGTTATGCCCACCTCGGTTTTCGTATTGCCGATGAAACTCTGGCGCTGATGCGTGAGATGACTCATGCAGGCGAACTCGAACACCTGACGCCCGAACGCGTGTGGAAAGAGACTGAAAGCGCCCTCACCACACGCAATCCGCAAGTTTTCTTCCAGGTATTGCGTGATTGCGGCGCACTACGCGTTTTATTCCCGGAGATCGACGCGTTGTTTGGTGTCCCCGCTCCGGCGAAATGGCACCCGGAAATCGACACGGGTATTCACACCTTAATGACGCTCTCCATGGCAGCGATGCTGAGTCCGCAGGTCGATGTCCGTTTCGCAACGTTATGCCACGATCTCGGTAAAGGGCTGACTCCACCAGAACTTTGGCCGCGTCATCACGGTCACGGTCCGGCGGGCGTGAAGTTAGTGGAACAACTATGTCAGCGTCTGCGGGTGCCAAATGAAATTCGCGATTTAGCCAGACTGGTGGCTGAGTTTCACGACCTCATCCACACCTTCCCAATGCTGAACCCAAAAACCATCGTCAAATTGTTTGATTCCATCGATGCCTGGCGTAAACCGCAGCGTGTCGAGCAACTGGCGCTGACCAGCGAGGCCGACGTGCGCGGCAGAACCGGCTTTGAAGCGGCTGATTACCCGCAAGGGCGCTGGTTGCGCGAAGCCTGGGAAGTGGCGCAGTCAGTACCGACAAAAGCGGTCGTTGAAGCGGGATTTAAAGGCGTGGAGATTCGCGAAGAGTTGACCCGACGCCGGATTGCGGCGGTAGCCAGCTGGAAGGAACAACGTTGCCCAAAACCTGAGTAATTGTTGGATATATAACTAAAAATTAGTGCGAACTGTCCCCTCGCCCCTCTGGGAGAGGGTTAGGGTGAGGGGAACAGGCCAGTACCAGAGCGAACAATTACCCTCACCCCGGCCCTCTCCCTAAAAGGGCGAGGGAGAAAACCGGGCCTGCTCCGAATCAAAAGAACACTACGTACACCGCAGCCGCCACAATAAAGCGATAAATGGCGAACGGGATAAACGAAATGCGCTTAATCAGTTGCAGGAAGGTTTTAATCGCAATCAGCGCCACCACAAAAGCGGTGATAAACCCAACGGCAAACATCGGGATATCGCCGGTTGTCAGGAAGCCCCAGCTTTTGTAGAGATCGAGCGCCGTTGCGCCCATCATCATCGGCACCGCCAGCAGGAACGAGAACTCAGAAGCGGCGTAGCGGCTCACGCCCATCAGCATCCCGCCGGAAATAGTTGCCCCAGAGCGGGAGAAACCCGGCCACAGCGCCAGACACTGGAAACAGCCAATCATAAACGCCTGACGATAGGTCATATCATCCAGACCCGGCGCACGCGGCTCTTTCGGCTTCAGGCATTCGGCGGCAATCAGCAACAGACCGCCAACAACCAGCGCATACATCACATTTATAGGGTTAAACAACGACTTAATCGTATCGTGGAATAAAAGTCCCAACACCACCGCCGGGATCATCCCCAGCAAAATGTGGATCAGCGTTAACCGGCCTTTGCTTTCTCCTTCGTGCTGCAACGGACGCCCAAAGTGAATGCCAATCAGGCCAAACAGACGCCGCCAGAACATCACTACCACAGCCAGAATTGATCCTAACTGGATCACGACTTCAAAGGTTTTCGCCGTGTCGCCCTCAAACCCCAACAAATGACCGACAATAATCATATGGCCCGTGCTGGATACCGGCAGAAATTCTGTCAATCCTTCGACCACACCCAATATTGCCGCTATCAGCAGCGAGTGCATATCGCTCATCAATAAACCCCTAAATTATAAAAATGTACCGCTTGTCCGAACTACTGCAGTATGACCAGGTTATAACCGTTTGGTTTAACAGCTGTAAAATTAATTATTTTCTTTCAGATTATTGCCACGCTCAATGATGACGCCAACATTCGCTGCACGCGCCACTGCGCCTGGCTTGCTGAGTTTGATACGCACCCACGGCGAGTTAAAGCGTGCTAACAGCAGTTCCGCCACCTCTTCCGCCACGCGTTCCACCAGCGCAAAACGCGCGCCCTCGACGTGGCTGACCACCGTTTCTGCAATGTCAGCGTAGCTGAGACAATCCGCCACATCATCGCTTTTCGCCGCTTTACGGTTATCCCACGCCATTTCGATATCGAACACTAACTTCTGTTCGATGGTCTGTTCCCAGTCGTAAACACCAATAGTGGTGATTACCGAAAGTTGCTCTATAAATACAATATCCATCACGTCCTGCCTGCTTTTTGGCTAACCGGATACCACTTCCGGCGAAATGTGCGTATTATCCACAGATTCATCGTTGAACACGAATTTTCAAAACGGAACAGCTTATGAGTGCAATCGCGCCTGGAATGATCCTCATCGCGTACCTCTGCGGCTCCATTTCCAGTGCCATTCTGGTTTGCCGCTTGTGTGGGCTGCCCGATCCGCGAACCAGCGGCTCCGGCAATCCAGGCGCAACCAATGTGTTACGTATCGGTGGCAAGGGAGCAGCCGTAGCAGTGCTGATTTTCGACGTTCT
This sequence comes from Escherichia sp. KTE114, assembly GCF_000407765.1. Taxonomy (NCBI): domain Bacteria; kingdom Pseudomonadati; phylum Pseudomonadota; class Gammaproteobacteria; order Enterobacterales; family Enterobacteriaceae; genus Escherichia; species Escherichia sp. KTE114. The sequence continues at coordinate 517,751 of NZ_KE136626.1, forward strand.
GAAAGGAATGTTGCCCGTCTGGGGCGCGTATGAATTAGGCGCCAGCCCCTTCTGGCTAGGGCTGATTGCGATTGCCGCCTGTCTTGGGCATATCTGGCCGGTTTTCTTCGGTTTTAAAGGAGGAAAAGGCGTTGCCACCGCTTTTGGTGCAATCGCCCCGATAGGCTGGGATTTAACGGGCGTGATGGCGGGAACCTGGCTGTTAACCATTTTACTCAGCGGTTATTCGTCGCTGGGAGCGATTGTCAGCGCACTGATTGCCCCGTTTTATGTCTGGTGGTTTAAACCACAATTTACCTTCCCGGTTTCTATGCTCTCTTGCCTCATCCTGCTGCGTCATCATGACAACATCCAGCGTCTGTGGCGTCGCCAGGAGACAAAAATCTGGACGAAATTCAAAAGAAAGCGCGAAAAAGATCCCGAGTAATTTCTGGCAGGTTTACAAAACCTGATAGCCTTCATCGGGCTTGCCCAGTCGTTGCTGGCACCACGCCGCCAGAAACTCTACGCAGACGCGCAACTTCATACTGCGATAGAGTGGCTCCCGATAGACAGCCCAGATATTGGCGCTTTGTGCATATTCCGGCAATACTCGCACCAGTTTGCCACTCTCCAGAAACGGCAGCACATCCCATTCGGAACGCAGCATAATCCCTTTCCCTTCCAGCGCCCATTGCAGCACTATCTCACCGCTGTTGGAGGAAAGGTGCCCGCTGACTTTCACCGATTTTTTCTCCTGACCGTTCCCCAACTCCCATATTCCGTGGGTCATATCGCGCTCTTTAGTCACCAGGCAGTCATGACGACTTAATTCCTGTAAGGATTGTGGCTGGGGATATTTTTGCAGATACTCAGGTGCTGCGCATAATATTCTTTTATTTTTCGTCAAAAGATGCGCGATATAATAATCAGGGATTTCATCATTAATACGAATATCCAGATCAATATTATCCTGCACTAAATCAATTTGCCGATCGAACAATTCAAAATGCACCTGTAATTCAGGGTAATTGCGCATCAGTTCAGTAATTGCTGGCGCAATATGGCTGCGACCAAAACCAAAACTACAACCAATACGAATCATCCCCTCCGGGCGCGTTTTGATTTGCGTGACGTCATCGACCAGTCGCTGATATTGGGTGAGGATTTCCAGCGCATGTTCGTAACAACGTTGGCCACTTTCAGTCAGCGCCACGCCGCGAGCGGAGCGGTTAAGCAGCGTCGTTGCCAGCGTGTTTTCAAGGATTTGGATTCGTTTGGTGACAAATGCGGGCGTCTGCCCAAGCGTCGCCGCTGCGGCACTAAAACTGCCGCTATGGACGATTTCCACCAGTACCTGCAAGTCTTTGGCTAAAGGCCAGCTATTCAGCATCGTTAATTATCCGCAATTTTGACTGGCTCAGTGTATTTCGCAAAACATTGCCATTCCCTGCTCTGGCGCAATATTCATTCTTATTTTCGTGTTGATTCACGAACTGTTAATTACATATTCACGGCGGTAAGAAATATAAAACCCTATTTTTAGTGTTAGTTTGTGGCGGTGAATTTTTCCAGACAAATAGAAAAACTGGAGTTGCCATGATGAGCGAATGTAATAAACAACAGGCAGTGAATAAGTTGACGGATATTGTCGCTAACTTTACCGCCATGATTTCTACCCGGATGCCCGATGACGTGGTGGATAAACTAAAACAGCTTCGGGACGCCGAAACGTCGTCGATGGGGAAAATTATCTACCACACGATGTTCGATAACATGCAAAAAGCGATCGACCTGAATCGCCCGGCCTGTCAGGACACCGGCGAAATCATGTTTTTTGTTAAAGTCGGTTCTCGTTTCCCGCTGCTTGGCGAGCTGCAAAGCATTCTTAAGCAAGCCGTGGAAGAGGCGACCGTCAAAGCGCCACTGCGCCACAACGCGGTGGAAATTTTTGACGAAGTGAACACCGGCAAAAATACCGGTAGCGGCGTACCGTGGGTTACCTGGGATATCGTCCCCGACGGTGACGACGCGGAAATCGAAGTTTACATGGCTGGCGGCGGCTGCACGCTACCTGGCCGCTCGAAAGTGTTAATGCCATCGGAAGGCTACGAAGGCGTGGTGAAATTCGTCTTCGAAAATATCTCCACCCTCGCCGTAAACGCCTGTCCACCGGTACTGGTAGGTGTAGGCATCGCCACCTCGGTGGAAACCGCCGCAGTGCTCTCACGTAAAGCCATTTTGCGCCCAATTGGCAGCCGCCATCCCAATCCAAAAGCGGCAGAGCTGGAGCTACGCCTGGAGGAAGGACTCAACCGTCTGGGGATTGGTCCACAAGGGCTGACTGGCAACAGTTCAGTGATGGGCGTGCATATCGAATCTGCCGCTCGCCATCCCTCTACCATCGGCGTCGCTGTCTCTACCGGCTGCTGGGCGCATCGTCGCGGCACGCTGCTGGTTCATGCCGATCTCACCTTTGAAAATCTGTCTCACACCCGGAGCGCGTTATGAAAAAGATCCTGACAACCCCGATCAAAGCTGAAGATCTGCAAGATATTCGCGTCGGCGATGTGATCTACCTGACCGGTACGCTGGTGACTTGCCGCGACGTTTGTCACCGCCGCTTGATCGAACTGAAACGTCCGATCCCTTACGATCTCAACGGCAAAGCGATTTTCCACGCAGGCCCCATCGTGCGCAAAAACGGCGACAAATGGGAGATGGTCTCCGTCGGCCCGACAACCAGTATGCGTATGGAAAGTTTTGAACGTGAATTCATTGAACAGACCGGCGTGAAACTGGTGGTCGGCAAAGGCGGAATGGGGCCGCTGACCGAAGAAGGTTGCCAGAAATTCAAGGCGCTGCATGTAATTTTTCCGGCAGGCTGCGCGGTACTGGCGGCGACCCAGGTGGAAGAGATTGAAGAGGTGCACTGGACAGAACTCGGAATGCCGGAGTCGCTGTGGGTCTGCCGGGTCAAAGAGTTCGGTCCGCTGATTGTCTCTATTGATACCCACGGAAACAACCTGATAGCCGAAAACAAAAAGCTGTTCGCCGAACGCCGCGATCCCATCGTGGAAGAGATTTGCGAGCACGTCCACTACATCAAATAACCCTCCCGGAGAGGCTCACCCCCTCTCCTTTTTCGCAGGCATAACACGATGAAACCTTCCACTGAATGGTGGCGATATCTCGCACCGCTGGCGGTCATCGCCATTATTGCTCTACTTCCGGTTCCCGCAGGGCTGGAGAGTCATACCTGGCTCTACTTTGCGGTTTTTACCGGCGTGATCGTTGGGCTGATCCTCGAACCCGTGCCGGGTGCCGTGGTGGCGATGGTGGGTATCTCCATCATCGCCATTCTCTCGCCCTGGCTGCTGTTTAGCCCCGAGCAGCTCGCCCAGCCAGGCTTTAAATTCACCGCAAAATCCCTCTCCTGGGCGGTTTCCGGTTTTTCTAATTCGGTTATCTGGCTGATTTTCGCCGCCTTTATGTTTGGCACTGGCTATGAAAAAACCGGTCTTGGACGCCGTATCGCGCTGATTCTGGTGAAAAAGATGGGGCATCGCACACTGTTTCTCGGCTATGCGGTGATGTTCTCCGAGCTGATCCTGGCACCTGTAACACCGTCCAACTCAGCGCGCGGTGCGGGGATTATCTATCCCATCATCCGTAACCTGCCGCCGCTCTATCAATCACAGCCGAACGACAGCAGTTCGCGCAGCATTGGCTCATACATCATGTGGATGGGGATTGTTGCCGACTGCGTGACCAGCGCCATTTTCCTGACGGCGATGGCACCTAACCTGCTGTTAATTGGACTGATGAAAAGCGCATCTCACGCCACGCTGAGTTGGGGCGACTGGTTCCTCGGTATGTTGCCGCTCAGTATCTTACTGGTTCTGCTGGTTCCCTGGCTGGCTTATGTGCTGTATCCACCGGTGCTGAAGTCTGGCGATCAGGTGCCGCGCTGGGCAGAGACGGAACTACAAGAGATGGGGCCACTCTGTTCGCGTGAAAAACGGATGCTGGCGCTGATGGTGGGCGCGCTGGTGCTGTGGATTTTCGGCGGTGATTATATCGATGCTGCGATGGTCGGTTACAGCGTGGTGGCACTGATGCTACTTCTGCGCATTATCAGCTGGGACGATATTGTCAGTAATAAAGCGGCGTGGAACGTTTTCTTCTGGCTGGCCTCGCTAATAACCCTCGCCACCGGACTCAACAACACCGGTTTTATTAGCTGGTTTGGCAAACTGTTAGCAGGCAGCTTAAGTGGTTATTCGCCGACGATGGTGATGGTAGCGTTGATTGTGGTGTTTTATCTGCTGCGCTACTTCTTTGCCAGCGCCACGGCGTATACCTCCGCTCTCGCGCCGATGATGATTGCCGCCGCGCTGGCGATGCCGGAAATCCCGCTGCCGGTGTTCTGCCTGATGGTTGGCGCGGCAATTGGTCTGGGGAGCATTCTTACGCCATACGCCACCGGGCCCAGTCCGATTTACTACGGCAGTGGTTATCTGCCAACGGTGGATTACTGGCGACTGGGGGCGATTTTTGGGCTGATATTCCTCGTGTTGCTGGTGATTACCGGCTTACTGTGGATGCCCGTGGTGTTGCTTTAAGTGAGGACGGTGCCGGAAGTGACTCTCCGGCACCCGAGAGTTTTACGCAGCCGGTAACTCTGCCAGCGGCCAACGCGGACGCACGCTAACGCCGAGATCCGCCGTCGCGCCTGCTTTAAACCGCACCATTCCGGCATAGGCGATCATCGCACCGTTATCGGTACAAAATTCCGGGCGCGCGTAGAACACTTCGCCGCGACGCTTTTTCATCATTTCCGCCAGTTTCGCCCGCAACGTGCGGTTAGCACTCACGCCGCCCGCCATTACCAACCGTTTGAATCCCGTCTGATCCAGCGCCCGCTTACACTTAATCATCAGCGTATCAACCACCGCATCTTCAAAAGCGCGGGCAATATCGGCACGCGTCTGGTCGTCGGTGCCATTGTCACGAATCGTGTTCGCGGCGAAGGTTTTCAGGCCGGAGAAGCTGAAATCCAGCCCCGGACGGTCGGTCATCGGGCGCGGGAAGACAAAGCGCCCGGCTGTACCCTGCGCCGCCATTTTCGACAGCAGCGGCCCGCCAGGATAATCCAGCCCTAACAGCTTCGCGGTTTTATCAAACGCTTCACCAGCGGCATCATCAATGGACTCGCCGAGCAGCTCATACTGACCAATGCCAGTCACGCTGATTAACTGCGTATGACCGCCAGAAACCAGCAATGCGACAAACGGAAATTCCGGCGGGTTATCTTCCAGCATCGGTGCTAACAGATGCCCTTCCATATGGTGCACCGGGATCGCCGGAACGTTCCAGGCAAATGCCAGAGAACGTCCCACGGTCGCACCAACCAGCAGCGCGCCGACTAATCCTGGGCCTGCGGTATAGGCCACGGCATCAATATCTTTTGCCGTCAAACCAGACTCTTTCAGCGCCGCCTGGATCAACGGTACGGTTTTACGCACGTGATCGCGGGAGGCCAGTTCAGGCACCACGCCGCCGTAGTCAGCGTGTAATTTCACCTGACTATACAATTGGTTGGCTAACAAACCTTTTTCATCGTCGTAAATGGCGATGCCGGTTTCATCGCAGGAAGTTTCAATACCCAGTACACGCATGACTTGTTTTACCTCGCTTTATTACCGCGCAGTGTAGGACCAATGCGGGTTGATGTAAAACTTTGTTCGCCCCTGGAGAAAGCCTCGTGTATACTCCTCACCCTTATAAAAGTCCCTTTCAAAAGAGGTCGCGGTGCTTTACAAAGCAGCAGCAATTGCAGTAAAATTCCGCACCATTTTGAAATAAGCTGGCGTTGATGCCAGCGGCAAACCGAATTAATCAAAGGTGAGAGGCACATGCCGGTAATTAAAGTACGTGAAAACGAGCCGTTCGACGTAGCTCTGCGTCGCTTCAAGCGTTCCTGCGAAAAAGCAGGTGTTCTGGCGGAAGTTCGTCGTCGTGAGTTCTATGAAAAACCGACTACCGAACGTAAGCGCGCTAAAGCTTCTGCAGTGAAACGTCACGCGAAGAAACTGGCTCGCGAAAACGCACGCCGCACTCGTCTGTACTAATTCCCTGAGAGCGTTGCTCTCCGATCAGACCGAGTTGTAGTTGTAAGGCCGTGCTTCCGAAAGGAATGCGCGGCTTATTTTCGTTTATGAATTGCTAAAAATCGGGGCCTATGGCTGGACGAATCCCACGCGTATTCATTAATGATCTGCTGGCGCGCACTGACATCGTCGATCTGATCGATGCTCGTGTGAAGCTGAAAAAGCAGGGCAAGAATTTTCACGCGTGTTGTCCCTTCCACAACGAGAAAACCCCGTCATTCACCGTTAACGGTGAGAAACAGTTTTATCACTGCTTTGGATGTGGCGCGCACGGCAACGCGATCGACTTCCTGATGAACTACGACAAGCTCGAGTTCGTCGAAACGGTCGAAGAGCTGGCGGCAATGCACAATCTTGAAGTGCCATTTGAAGCAGGCAGCGGCCCCAGCCAGATAGAGCGCCATCAACGGCAAACGCTTTATCAGTTGATGGACGGTCTGAATACGTTTTACCAACAATCTTTACAACAACCTGTTGCCACATCTGCGCGCCAGTATCTGGAAAAACGCGGATTAAGCCACGAGGTCATCGCCCGCTTTGCGATTGGTTTTGCGCCCCCCGGCTGGGACAACGTCCTGAAACGGTTTGGCGGCAATCCAGAAAATCGTCAGTCATTGATTGATGCGGGCATGTTGGTCACCAACGATCAGGGTCGCAGTTACGATCGTTTCCGCGAGCGGGTGATGTTCCCTATTCGCGATAAACGCGGTCGGGTGATTGGTTTTGGCGGGCGCGTGCTGGGCAACGATACCCCCAAATACCTGAACTCACCGGAAACCGATATTTTCCATAAAGGCCGCCAGCTTTACGGTCTTTATGAAGCGCAGCAGGATAACGCTGAACCCCAGCGTCTGTTGGTGGTCGAAGGCTATATGGACGTGGTGGCGCTGGCGCAATACGGTATTAATTACGCCGTTGCATCGCTGGGTACGTCAACCACTGCCGATCACATTCAGTTGTTGTTCCGTGCGACCAACAATGTCATTTGCTGTTATGACGGCGACCGTGCAGGTCGCGATGCCGCCTGGCGGGCGCTGGAAACTGCGCTGCCTTATATGACAGACGGCCGTCAGTTACGCTTTATGTTTTTACCGGATGGCGAAGACCCAGACACACTGGTGCGCAAAGAGGGTAAAGAGGCGTTTGAAGCGCGAATGGAGCAGGCAATGCCGCTCTCCGCATTTCTGTTTAACAGCCTGATGCCGCAGGTTGATCTGAGTACTCCTGACGGGCGCGCACGTTTAAGTACGCTGGCGCTGCCGCTGATTTCTCAGGTGCCAGGAGAAACGCTGCGCATCTATCTTCGTCAGGAATTAGGCAACAAGTTAGGCATCCTTGATGACAGCCAGCTTGAACGATTAATGCCGAAAGCAGCAGAGAACGGCGTTTCTCGTCCTGTTCCGCAGCTAAAACGCACGACCATGCGTATACTTATAGGGTTGCTGGTGCAAAATCCAGAATTAGCGACGTTAGTCCCGCCGCTTGAGAATCTGGATGAAAATAAGCTCCCCGGACTTGGCTTATTCAGAGAACTGGTCAACACTTGTCTCTCTCAGCCAGGTCTGACCACCGGGCAACTTTTAGAGCACTATCGTGGTACAAATAATGCTGCCACCCTTGAAAAACTGTCGATGTGGGACGATATAGCAGATAGGAATATTGCTGAGCAAACCTTCACCGACTCACTCAACCATATGTTTGATTCGTTGCTTGAACTGCGCCAGGAAGAGTTAATTGCTCGCGAGCGCACGCATGGTTTAAGCAATGAAGAACGCCTGGAACTCTGGACATTAAACCAGGAACTGGCGAAAAAGTGATTTAACGGCTTAAGTGCCGAATAGCGATCGGGAAGCCCCCGACAGCCGCACTGAGAGGCAGCGGCAATGATATAAGTACGCCCTCGTAATTATCGTTGGCGGTAAACAACCGTTGGATTTCAGTATTAACGTCTGAATGATATCCGGTCAATCGCCCAACACCAACCTCATGAAATAAGTGTGGATACCGTCTTATGGAGCAAAACCCGCAGTCACAGCTGAAACTTCTTGTCACCCGTGGTAAGGAGCAAGGCTATCTGACCTATGCCGAGGTCAATGACCATCTGCCGGAAGATATCGTCGATTCCGATCAGATCGAAGACATCATCCAAATGATCAATGACATGGGCATTCAGGTGATGGAAGAAGCGCCGGATGCCGATGACCTGATGCTGGCTGAAAACACAGCAGACGAAGATGCTGCCGAAGCCGCCGCGCAGGTGCTTTCCAGCGTGGAATCTGAAATCGGGCGTACGACTGACCCGGTACGCATGTACATGCGTGAAATGGGCACCGTTGAACTGTTGACCCGCGAAGGCGAAATTGACATCGCTAAACGCATCGAAGACGGGATCAACCAGGTTCAATGCTCCGTTGCTGAATATCCGGAAGCGATCACCTATCTGCTGGAACAGTACGATCGTGTTGAAGCAGAAGAAGCGCGTCTGTCCGATCTGATCACTGGCTTTGTTGACCCGAACGCAGAAGAAGATCTGGCGCCAACCGCCACTCACGTCGGTTCAGAGCTTTCTCAAGAAGATCTGGACGATGACGAAGATGAAGACGAAGAAGATGCCGACGACGACAGTGCCGACGATGACAACAGCATCGACCCGGAACTGGCTCGTGAAAAATTTGCTGAACTGCGCGCTCAGTACGTTGTAACGCGTGACACCATCAAAGCGAAAGGCCGCAGCCACGCTGCTGCTCAGGAAGAGATCCTGAAACTGTCTGAAGTATTCAAACAGTTCCGCCTGGTGCCGAAGCAGTTTGACTACCTGGTCAACAGTATGCGCGTCATGATGGATCGCGTTCGTACACAAGAACGTCTGATCATGAAGCTCTGCGTTGAGCAGTGCAAAATGCCGAAGAAAAACTTCATCACCCTGTTTACCGGCAACGAAACCAGCGATACCTGGTTCAACGCGGCAATTGCGATGAATAAGCCGTGGTCGGAAAAACTGCACGATGTCTCTGAAGAAGTGCATCGCGCCCTGCAGAAACTGCAGCAGATTGAAGAAGAAACCGGCCTGACCATTGAGCAGGTTAAAGACATTAACCGTCGAATGTCCATCGGTGAAGCGAAAGCCCGCCGTGCGAAGAAAGAGATGGTTGAAGCGAACTTACGTCTGGTTATTTCTATCGCTAAGAAATACACCAACCGTGGCTTGCAGTTCCTCGATCTGATTCAGGAAGGCAACATCGGTCTGATGAAAGCGGTTGATAAATTCGAATACCGTCGTGGTTACAAGTTCTCCACCTACGCAACCTGGTGGATCCGTCAGGCGATCACCCGCTCTATCGCGGATCAGGCGCGCACCATCCGTATTCCGGTGCATATGATTGAGACCATCAACAAGCTCAACCGTATTTCTCGCCAGATGCTGCAAGAAATGGGTCGTGAACCGACGCCGGAAGAACTGGCTGAACGTATGCTGATGCCGGAAGACAAAATCCGCAAAGTGCTGAAGATCGCCAAAGAGCCAATCTCCATGGAAACGCCGATCGGTGATGATGAAGATTCGCATCTGGGAGATTTCATCGAGGATACCACCCTCGAACTGCCGCTGGATTCTGCGACCACTGAAAGCCTGCGTGCGGCAACGCACGACGTGCTTGCTGGCCTGACCGCGCGTGAAGCGAAAGTTCTGCGTATGCGTTTCGGTATCGACATGAACACCGACCACACGCTGGAAGAAGTGGGTAAACAGTTCGACGTTACCCGCGAACGTATCCGTCAGATCGAAGCGAAGGCGCTGCGTAAACTGCGTCACCCGAGCCGTTCTGAAGTGCTGCGTAGCTTCCTGGACGATTAATCGGTAGGCCGGATAGGCGTTACGCCGCACCCGGCACTAGTCCCTCTGCACAAACGCCACCTTTTCGGTGGCGTTTTTATCGCCCACGCACCACTAGCGCCTGATCCAGTTCCCGATACGCCTCAACCAGTTTCTCCAGTGAAACGCGACTTAAACCGCTGGGATTCGGCAACACCCAAATCTGCGTCGAACCAATAGTGAGCGTTTGTTTCCCCCACTGTACGCCGCGCTGGCTGAATCCCTGTTCATATGCTTGTTTGCCCAGAATCGCCAATGCTTGTGGTTGGTAATCTTCAATTTTTTCAATCAGCTTACGCCCGCCTGCGTGCAGCTCCTGCTTTGAAACTTCATTGGCTTGCACCGTTGGACGGTCTACCAGTTTGGTAACACCGCAACGATAATCCAGCAGATGCTGCGCTTCCTGCGGCTTCAACTGACGGTCAGTAAATCCGGCCTGATAAATCACCTTCCAGAAGCGATTTGCCGGATGGGCAAACGGAAAGCCAGACTCTGCGGAAGAAAGACCCGGATTGATGCCACAAAACACCACACGCAATCCTGGCGCAAGAATATCGTCAACCATATTAACTCCTGAACAACACAACTCGCAGGAAGTATAACGAATTGAAAACACATTGTTTATAAAAACAGCAGCCGCGCGCTAATGGCTGGATTGCAGCACGGAGTTACTTTATAATCCGCTACCATGGCCCCTTAGCTCAGTGGTTAGAGCAGGCGACTCATAATCGCTTGGTCGTTGGTTCAAACCCAACAGGGGCCACCATATCTATCAAGGGGTTACGTTAACAGCGTGACCCCTTCGTTTTTTCTAGGATACCTATAGGATACCGTGACAGAGTATAAGCAGGTATAAAAACAACAAGTTACGCAACATCATACCTGTCATGAAACTTTAACTATCCGTCATGATAGCTGGTCGATGATACGGATAATCCGTTATGTGGATCCCCATATCGGCATCAGGCCCACCAGCGTGAAGCGTTTTTCATTTTTCGCGGGTATAAAAAATCGATGGGGCTGGCAGTCCGGAAGACGTCAGGCCGCAGGGATTTGACCCGCCCCTCTCTGTGCATGAGCACAATAAATAACCGAAGGCGGAATTCCGCCCTCGGTACTCACATATGAGAAGATATTTCTTCCTCTGATACCCAAAATTTGGGTATCGCGAGTAAGCCCCAAAATCTGGGTGTTACTCTTACTACCCAAACTACGGGTAGTTTCCGTAGTTTCATAGTCGAGTTGCAGATCTGCAACTCGCCATCAGTCAGGGAAATTTTGTAATTTCACGGGGGTAAAAATTCGAAGAGGCGGGCACTCCAAGAGATAAGAGACGGTAGGGATTTTGCTCCCCCTCCTGAATGCAATTTTTCGTATATATATACAAAACAGTGCGGGTTATGCGGGTTAGCGGGTTATCTTCGCGTGCTAAGTATTTTTTATTCTTTAATATCAATGCGTTGAAAAATGACACGTTCAAATGTTAGCCAAATCGTAACCCGCAAGCCATTCAAAATAACCCGCAACCACCCCCAAATAACCCGCAAACACATCAGGAAAATGGGGCCAGTGATGCCACCGATACCCTATATTTGGGTATCGCGAGTAAGCCCCAAAATCTGGGTGTTACTCTTACTACCCAAACTACGGGTAGTTTCCGTATTTTCATGGTCGAGTTGCAAATCTGCAACTCACCCACCCGCCAACCCATTTTTGGGCCGTCGGGAATATCAACAAATTAGCACAGAAATAACTCAGGCAGATACAAAACTCAACTTTGAGCTTTGCTTATTATTCAGTTGGTTAACATCCCTCAAAACTGAGGACTGTACCCAAAGCTATTTTTATAGCTCCGGCCTCAGCAGTTGGCTGTTCCCGAAAATATCAGTCAGTTACGTTAACCGCTAATTTCTGCCTTTGGTGTGAATACTGTCGCTTTAACCTACGGTAATTGTTCTGCCTCGGTGCGTGTCACCGCCGTAACCGCGCCAGTAAACACCACAGATTCGTGGTTTTCCTGAATATCAGGAATCTACCGCCGCAACCGTTCCGGCTTCTTCCACTGGTAAGTATTTTTCGCGCTCTCCCTCCGTTGTTGAGAACGGCGACGGTATGCCAGCAACTCAAGAACTCTGGTTCGTATGTTGCGCATATCCACGCCGTTAAGCTCAATACCGTCACGGCGCATTACCTCAGCCACCACACGCGTGTAATTTTCGGCTATCACGCTGTCCGGCTGTGTAGCCTGTTCGTCAGGCTGCTGACTGATTCCGGTAATGCGGCGAATTATTTTTAGTAGATCAGTTTCAGTCATTCTCGTCATACCCCATCAAACGCCGCAAGTCGCTCTTTGTGGCTGTCGCTCATATCAAATGCAAATTCCTCATGCTCTGCCTGGAATGTGCCAAACGCCATCAGCGCCGCAACGCTCGGGTCTATCTTGTTGGATGATTTTTTCTTGTTCGGCTTGATATTGGCGTTCGCGTCACTCTGCATCACAACATTACTCATTGACCAGGCCAGCACCGGATCACCACGATGCACAATCACCTTCCGGTTAACAAAAACTTCGAACGATTTCGCCGCCGGACTGAAACGAAGGTATGTTTGCGGGAACGGCTCCACCTCTAATCCTGCCCCCTGTAGCTGCGTCCTCAGGTGCGTGGCGTTCCATGTATCGAAGCCCACCAGCCTGATATTGAAATTCTCTGCATCCGCCATGATGTCATCACGGATACGGTCATAATCAATGCAGTCACCCGGTGTTGTGCGTATCCAGCCCGCCTTTACCCACTGGCGATAGATGGCGCGGTTTTTATTGGCGGGGTTCTGTAGCTGAAATTCCGGCAGATAGTGACGGGAAACCAGCATAATCTTTTTACCGACCGGAAAGGCATAGCACACGCTGGAAATATCGCTGGTTGATGATAAGTCCAGCCCCGCGTAGCACTCCTGCCCGTATAAATCCGCCTCCGCGAACGTTCCGGCGCACTCCGCCCATGCACCGTTACCCATCCACGGCGTAGCCCCCTGACACCAGATATTGAATCGCTTGGTGAGCATTTCCACCCACTGCGACGGAATACCCCGCGCTTTCTGGATGGTTGAGGCCAGTTTTTCACGATCGACGGAAACATCGATATTTGGATTCGCCTTTATCCACATCGCCGGATCGTCAACCTCGCTTTCATCATCCAGCTCGTAAATCAGAACGAACATGGATTCGTTCATCTCTTCACCATCCAGTATCTGACAGCAATAGTCATAGTGTTGTTTACAGGCTGAAACAACGTTGCTCCCCGATGTGGTGATGGCAAATAACAGCCCCTCCGGACGCGCCCCCATCCCCAGCTCAAGTGCGGAATAAACCCCGTTGTCTGGGTGCAGGTGATATTCATCCACAATGGCAAGACTCGGGTTTGTCCCCTCAATGGTTGCCGCTTTTGCTGCCAGTGGCTTTAACAGGCTGTTGGTTTTCGGGTGTATCACCTTGTGCGCCTGAATATTTACCCGCTTTCGTAACGGTCGGGATAAAAGGCACATCTGACGCGCATCATCAAACACGATCCGCGCCTGATCACGACTCACGGCGGCGGTGTAAATATCCTGCTGCCCGTTTTCCATAACCAGAAACCAGTTAGCCAGGATAGCGGCGACCGTGGATTTGGCATTTTTTCGCGGTACTTCAATGAATGCGCTGGTGTATTTGCGCCGTCCGGTGGCCTTAACCTTAAAGCCCAGGATGCAGGCAAAGGCGAACTGCTGCCACGGCTCCAGTTCAATGGGGCTACCGCGCATTGCGCCTTTTACGTGCGGGCACACCCGGGAAAAGGCAATAAACCGCTCCACGACCTCCGGATCGAACGTGTAAAGGGAGTTTTCAAGGTCAGAAAAATACCGTTTAACGGCCTGTTTCAGTCGTTTACAGGCCGTAATTTTGCCGTTTTTTACGCCTTCTGCGTACTCATGCCAGGCGGTCAAGTTCGTCCTCTTCCTCTGTTTCCGGTGGATTTCTGCGACGGCTTACCGGGTCAAAACCCAGCAAAGAAGCCATTTTGATCATTATTCTTTCTGCGTCAGCCTTTGCGCTCAGTGCGGGGTTTCTGCTCTCGCTGCCCTGACTGTTAACAATGCTGAACCCGCGCGTCGCAAGGTCTTCGACGGCTTTGCGGTATATGGAGTAGTTAACACAATACAGTTCCAGATTGCTCCAGTCGGCGGGGGTAAGGTCTTCCCGCCCGGAAAGCTGGCGCGATTTTTCCTTCCACTGCCTGACCGCGATTTCATCCAGGTAAGCGGGGGTTTTTGGTGGTCTTGCCATGTTCTTTTTTCGCCCAATTATTTTCAAAAAAATTACCGTGCACAAAAATTTGAGGGGGCGGTCGGTGTCCGGCAGGGACGGTTTCGTCCTGAAAACCGCCCCCACCCCCTCTGACGGCCTCACCAGCGATTGCGAAAACATTCCATGACCTCGCGGTCACGGTCGGTTAATCGCTTCGCTGTGGTGCGTTTTGTGCGCCCTGTCCTGTTGGCTTTGTGCTCTGTCTCCTGTGTCTTCCATGTGTCACGCTGCCTTATCAGTCCACGTATCAGCCTGGTTTGCTCCTGTTCAGTCATCATCGCCATACATCCAGTCGTTACGGTGTGCCGCCCGTTCTTCCTGCTCGCGATACATGCCCGCTTTACGGTTTGCTTTCGTGGCTGGATCTTCTCGTGTCGTCTTACGGTTGTGGCACGTCTGGCACAATGCCTGGTGATTCCACTCAGGCCAGAAGAGAACATCACCGCCGCCATTGATGGGAATGATGTGATCCACCACAAGAGCTGGCGTATAAATCCCCTTAGCCAGACAACGCACGCATAACGGGTTTTTGCTCAGGTACAGGGCGCGGTATTTGTCCCACTGTCGGGAATACCCGCGCGCGCGGCGGTGTCCCCGTCTGGCATCCTCTGCACGCCATGCAGCCCGCCTGTGCTCTTCACACTTGCCGGACTTCACGCGCTTATTACAGCCAGGCTCAGTGCATCGCCTTAATGGTTGCCACGGCATCAGTACACCCCTACGTCACGATAAACTGACCAGAGCGCAGAAATAGCCATAGGCAGTTCCGAGTGCTCCACTGGTGAAACCGCTTCCCGGTTCTCGTACAGGAAAGCGATGTACATCAGGCAACCAACACGCATTGCCGGGGTAAATTCCAGCCCGTCTTCAAAACGTTTCCCGATATGCTTCTGGCAGGCTTCCAGCGCCGCATCGGTATACATTTTCAGAAGTTCGCCTTCACCGGATAAATCATCATCAAGTCGAAGATGTGCCCTGACTTCATCAGGTGTAATTCTGGCTTCACTCATCTTTTCTCCCTTTAATTTCCACAGTCTGTTTCCATGCCTGGCTGAACTCATCACCACCTTCACGCGGCGGCATACCCTCACGCTCACGGGCTTCGTTCGGATTCATGATCCCGTTCTTAATCCCTTTCTCATACGTGGCATAACGTTCGGTGGGTGTGGCGCGTAATAAATCGGCTGAATCAAACTCAACCAGATAACGGGTACCAGGTACGGGAGAAGCCACCAGCAAAGCGGCCTTGATTTGCTGTTCGAAGTTCGCTAGCCACGGGCGCATTGTCATGGTCAGAAACGCGCGGCTTGCCTCGCTGAAATTGCTGTAGGTGCTGTTGCTGTATTCCTGCAGAAAAATAGGCGATACGTTGAACATGCGGGCGATGTCTTCAATGGAGAAGCGACGGGAGGCCAGCCATTCCGCATCCTGGTTACTCATTCCCAGTTGCCTGTAATCCATGCCCCCTTCAAGGATTGGCGTTTTTCCGGCATTTTTCGCCCCCTTGTAGCGTTCCAGAGCATCCAATGCCTGTTTACCTTTCACGCCGTCCAGCCATTCGCCTGACGTGATAATCCCTGCCGCCATCATGCCATCTTTCATAATGCTGGCTCCGTGACGCTGTTGAGCAAGGCCAAGCCCCAGCGCCTCACGGCAAATCGTGACGGGGGAACGCCCCAGAAAGCCATCATCCGAGGCATAGCGGAGATGCAAAACTTCTTCCTGTAAATACGTGCGCACCGTTCCTGTACAGGGTTCGGTGATGGTATAGCGGTATTTGTGTGCGCCTGTGCATTCCGGTACAACACACCCCGGCGCATAAGGATGAAGTGATTTTGGCTGCCCGTCCTGCCCCCACTCAATAACCGCATAGGCGTTACCGTTCAGCAGGCAGTGACGCATCATTGTGCGTTTAAACTGGTAAGGTGTCTGGCACGAATTAGGCTGCTCATTCAGCAGAATATCTACCGGGTGACTGTCCAGCCATTCCCGCGCCTCCCTGCCCTTGTCATTACGTACCAGATACAGATAACACGGCATCGTGGCCACCGCCTCAGCGATGACAGAAACCGCATTCATCACTGCAGGCAATGATTCAGCCGTCCCGGCAGAAACATATTCTCCGGATCCGGTATTCGGTACGCCGGACAGCGCCAGAAAATCATCAATGGACAGGTTACGCTGCTCGCTTTTTTTACGACTAAAAGGCCACCACATATCACAACCCCGCCAGCTCAGACCAGCGATGACGATTATTTCCTGTCGGACGTAATTCAGGGTGCTGTGCAAACAACGAACGGTGGGCAATCTCCACGCCAGATTCTGGATAAGCAGGCATCGACGTTATTGTGATTTCACGGAGTTCAGCGGCGGTTACGGTACGCAGATACGGTTTTTGCGCGATACTCCACTCCTCGCATAATGCGCGAAAACCAAAGCTCATTCCTGTAATGTCGCCACGCTCCACCAGCGTAAGCACATCTTTTCCAAGCTGGGTATCCGGCGGTGTCAGTTCAAAACGTAACCCGGTGTTATCCTCAGTCAGTACCAGAGTGCCGGATTTGGTGCGCCCCAGCAGTTGGGTATAGTCATGCTCATACAGGCAGCGCACATCATTACCCGTCGCCAGATAGTCAGCAAAAGCCCCCGGCGTGAACTGTTCGCGGAATTCGTCCCAGATAATTTCTGAAAGGCTGTTCCAGCGAACGGCATACCCCACCAGCTTTTTATTGCTGGCGGTCAGTTCAGATGTGCGGATTTCAAAATCGGTGTTTTTCATCGGTGTACTCCATAAAACTGAAAAAGGAGGCCGCAGCCTCCTCCTTACTCATGACTAGCCAGCTTTCATTTCCAGAATTTTGATGGCGTTTGAATCCACCACACCACCGCCCAGATATTTATCCGTGTGGACCTTGTAGAATCCGGGTTCAGTAATGTTGTCCGGTCGGGTGCGAATCCCTGTTACATGATCAACGATGAAATAACCACGACTGAAATCTCCAACCGCTAGCGGTGCTTTTCCTGTGCCGATGTCCGGCATGGACTCCAGGCAGTAAACAGGACGACCAAGCAACATATCCGGCGCACCTTCTTTAAGGCTGTCGCGCCAGATATAATCGCCGTTCTCATTTTTCAGCTTCTGTAGTGCCCCTGCCGTGCCCGAGTTCATCACCCAGACGGCATTTTTGCGGTATTTCGCTTTCAGCTTGTAGAGAATGTCGATCAGTTCGTCCGCTGTAATGGCGGTTCCACTTGCCGCTACCATTTTTTCAATGGTGCCAAAAGCGCGGGTTTTGTCACTGGTCGCCGCACGGGTGTAAGCCATGAAGCCTTTCGGCTTGCCGTTACCGTCGCCATTAACAAAATCATCCTCTTCGGTGCTGGCGAACGTGTCGGCAATTTCGGAGGATAACCAGCCCAGAATATCCACCTCTGAAAAATCCAGGATTTCCTGCGTGGTTTTCGGGTAGGCGTAGATCGGATTCAGCTTGATGGTTACGCGTTCAATTTTCGGGGTGTTGGTTTCACTGCGTGCGCTGCCTTCTGTGCCTCGTCCTACAGTTGCGCCGCCAGTGGAAACCAGTTTCTGAAACTCATTTGATTTTGCGGTCTTCACGGTCGCGATCACGCGCATAACACTGTCATCCTGTAGCTGGCGCATGACTTCGCGATCGAGCTCAGGAATTACGGTATATCCACCATCCCTGCCGCTGTCAGTGCTGGTGGACAGTGATCGCACATCTCCGGTTACGATGTAGTTACGCAATTCATCAGATGATAATTTCTGGATGCCCGTTCCTGGCTTGCTGCGTTCTTCATCAGCCACAGACTCGAGGCGGGAAATTTCTGTGTCGAGGGAATCGGCTTTTGCACGCAGTTCATCAAACTGTTTGCCCTCGTCATCGTTCAGGCTGCGGTTTTCACTGTCGGCTTTTTCCAGCAGGGATCGCATCTGGTTTTTCAGGGCGTTTTTTTGCTGGCGGAGTTCGATTAATTTCTTCATGAAGGTTTTCTCGTATTGGTTAAGATTCAGGACGTGAAACCAACACGGAGGGAGCGCCGCCCGACACTCTCGGCATCTCGCAGATCAACCCGGCATCACGCAGGGGGTCAGGCGGCATTGTGGCGGCTCACGTCTGAGTGCCACACGCCAACATATACATAAAAATCAGTATGTAAACATCAGCCAGAATCACCGAACAATCTGGAACAACCGCGAACAAATAATTTACAAAACCTGAAAAAAGACCCGGGAAAAATCCGGGCCTTTATCGCTTTACTGTTTCACGGGATCGCGCATTCTGCGCCTTATTTTCCACAAATATTCGATCATCGCTTCCACCTGCTCACGGTTGGTTGCGAAAATTTCCCCGGTCAGTGAGCTGCGCAGAAAATCATGATGATCCACAACAAATAACGCATCGGAAGAAAGCAGACGGCGATATTTTTTTGCTGTCGTGGTTTCCAGATCATCAATACCATGAAACTTTTTATGTTGCTGAACTTCTTCAAATGTCACTGGCATGTATCCCCCTGTTATCGCTAAAAGGGTATGTTATCCCCGTATGGATCATCATTCCCCGCCTGTTGCTTAGCCCTATTTAGAGCGTCAGTAGCCTGACCCTGCTGGCCTTTTTTGCCACTAGGTCGCGCCGTTCTGGCACTGATTACGCTGTCTGCGATAACCTGCCAGCCCTGCCGCGTTTCCCCGTTCTGGCCTGTCCACTGGCTTACCTGCATGTTACCCGCCACGCTCACCAGCTCGCCTTTGTGGTGTTTTGCCAGTGCGTCGGCCTGTCTGCCAAACGCCAGGACGGATAACCACATCGTCGCCTGTCCGTCATCTGCCTGATTGCACGGCAGGGGGACCGCCATGCTTGCCATAGCCATTTGTGTGCCCTTGCTGGTGGTCTTTAACTGCGGGTCAGCCACCAGCCGCCCGTAAGCTGCTATCTGTGCTGTCATGCTGTCTGTTCTCCGGTTTTAACGTTGATAGTTACGCTTGTTTACACCCTTACGGTGAAATTCTGCGGGTTATAATCGCACTTTTGCGGGTTATAACTGCCGTTTTGCGGGTTACGTGCGGGTTATTGATTTCCTTTTTATTCATACAGTTAATTCACTTACACACAGGATAACCCGCATAACCCGCAACTTTTCACCTCACACAGGGGAGTTAATCTTCTGCCTCAGGCTGGAACATCATCACGTAAAAAACATGCTGCTTACCCCCAATTTTGCCGAGCGCCTTTTTCTTGTAACGGCGATCGTTACCCGCTTCCAGCATTCCGGCAGCACTCAACGCGCGGGCAAAGTGGGACGGGTTAAATCCCTGTGCGATCTCCCCCTCAAACACATGAGGAAACGTGTAAAAACGGAACTCATCATCTTCATTTCTGATACTCCCCTTTCTGTATCCGGCAAGGTCTTTAATCGGTAAATCACGTTCATCACTGTTTGGGTAAGGAAGGTATCGACTGAACCCGAACGACGACAAAAACGCCTCAGCCTGTTCAACCATCTGTTTAAATTCCCTGTTACCCGTGCCGAACTCCTTCACCCAGGCATTAAAGTTATGCTGTATTGCGTCCCGGCATTCCTGCGCGGCCCAGCCAGTTACATGACCGGAAAGCACAAGCGCAGCCTCCAGTATCGCGAAACGTTCCCCCACGCGGTGGACCTGCTCGCCGTAGCTCTCCGGTATCAGGTTGCGCCACCGTTCGCGGCATTCCCTTACCGTATCCTTTGCCTCCTGCTGGTGGTCTGCCAGCCATTTAACCCATTCACGACCCGCCGCCCCGTGATTTTCTGTCCAGGCATCTTTTAACGCGTCTGCGTGCGCCTTTCCGGTGCTGTATTCGTGAAATTGCGTGGCTTTTTCCATCGGAACGTTAAGCAGGCGGACAAGCTGCCCCGCTTTGACTTTTATCCCCTCCGTTTTGAGGAATGTCTCAACGTCCATTTCTCCGGTGCTGATTGCCACCGTGCGCCAGTGTTTTATCTCCCGGTTGCCGCCGTCCTTCGCCCCCTGTAATTTCCCGGAGCCGTTAAACAACGTATAGGCTGACGTGGACACCTCCCGCGCGTTTCCGGCCTGACCTATTTCATCCAGGGGTAACAGCCCGTCGTTGTGTGCCTCTGCCTCGTTGGCGATACCTAACGCCGTTCCGTACCAGGTAAGCCGTTGTGCGTCCGGCTCTCCCCATAAACTTGATGCGATGTTCTGCGTGGTGGTTTTCCCTGCCGATGACTGTTCGAAAAGATGTACCCCGAAGCCGTCAGCACCAACAAGGCCAATCAAAGGTGCTGACAGTGACGTGGCAACACCCAGCATCATGGACGGATTGCCACCAGCCAGCCGCGCCACGCTGTCACGCCAGCCCTCCGCCGTACCCGCAACCGAATAGCCATTAACAGCGGCACTTTTTCCGGTAAACAGGATCGGTTTTTCAGAATCACCAATGATTGAACCGTCCGGCATGATGTACGCGCCAAAATGCCAGCCTGTTGTTGTGCTTAGCTGCCATTCCTCATGGCTTCCGCTTAACTGCATCCAGTCAGCCAGGATAGCCCTGTATTTGCCATTTGTTGTCACGTTCAGCCCGTGATCTTTAAGCAACCGCCAGCCGTCACGGTCGCCAATGCCACCACACGGGATCGCCATTGTGATGACTTCATGGTTTGCTAATTTTTTCCAGCGCATCACGCGGTAATGTTCTTTACCGATCGTCCCCGTTCCCAGTAGTTCAAGCGGAGAACATAACCACGTCTCAGGCCGGATAATTTCGCCTGACTGCTTATCCACTTTGGGCGTTACCCAGAAAACACCATCGACGCGACTTTCAACGCGGGGCTTTAATTCATCATCCTGATAGCATGGCTCTTTTTTCTTTACAGGCAGTTCAACTACCTTTTTCTTTTCCGCCAGCTCTGCCCGTTCACGTTCCAGATATTCACGCCAGTTCTCCCGTTTCTGGCTGTGCATTCCTTCAGGGTAATAATCAGCATCCCTGACACCTGCCGCTGCCAGTTTCTGCCCGATGGTATTAACAACCCCCGGACGCAATAACCCCGCCTGATAGAGACGCACGCGATAGCGCCCGTCCGGTACGATTTGCAGCTTATCCAGTTCGGATAACTGCTGCTCACCAAGCCACACAGGAGGCACGTTATCGCCAGCCAGTCGCCCGTCCTGTTCCTGCCACTGCTTCGCATGTGCCCACGCATCACTACCCGCAAAAATGATGACTTCCGTCATTTTGTCACGCGGCTGGTGTTTTAAATTTGGCGCTTTTTTCATTTCTGCTCTCTCCACGCGGCAATCATGTTTTTCAGTTCCTGTAGTTTTTTATCAACATCCATACATGACACATGGTTATTTCTGGAAAGCGGGATTTCCCGCCGGAATCTGCAAATAAAGATCTCCACGTTCAGCGAACTATGAAATGAATAGCCATCACGAATAAAATACACACGGTCAAACATCAGTCCTTTTACCGTTACTCTGTTACCGTTCTTATCCAGATAAATAGCGCCGGGGATAATTTTGGGGTGTGCATAACCGCTGGCAGTCAAGCCAGATAAATATGTTCTCATGATTATTTATCCCCGATTTGAATCAGTATTCGCTTTCTTTATGGCATTTAATGCATCTGCAGCATTTTCAATGGTGCACCGTAACGAAATATCAAACTGCCCAAGCATTGCCAGTAACAAACCGATATTACCCATATCAATGCGCATAGCCTTTTCGTCATAGTCCTCATTTTCTGACGCATGCCACATCAGGCTACCAATTGACGCAATACCCATTGATATATTGTCAGTAGCCCCATACGCAGCGGAATAAACCTTTTTAGCAATATCATGCTCACAGTTAAAATGCGGATTAATCAGGTACTGGTAATTTGACATATCAGGCATGGCACACCCCCTGACGAATACG
This sequence comes from Escherichia sp. KTE114, assembly GCF_000407765.1. NCBI lineage: Bacteria > Pseudomonadati > Pseudomonadota > Gammaproteobacteria > Enterobacterales > Enterobacteriaceae > Escherichia > Escherichia sp. KTE114. The sequence goes on from NZ_KE136626.1 coordinate 540,061, forward strand.
GGCGGCGAATACCATCACGCAGCCAGCCGGGGATTGCTGGCGTGCTTCCTGTTCGCTGGTGGCCTCAATGGTAATCACGCGCGGTTGTGCCGTGCTCAGGGCGATAAAACGCCAGATGTATTTATTCAGGTTGTGCGAGTCCCGCCCTTGCGGGTGTGTGGTATGATTTAACATAGCTACCTCGATACTGTTGCTATCGTTGGTGGTTAGAAGCCCGGTTAGTGTTCCCGCACTGCCGGGCTTCGCTGTATTTAATGGTTGCGTATTTTTAATGTGGTACGTACCATTTGATTTCAGTTTATAACGATGGTACGTACCAATGCAAGAAGAAAATGTGAAACCAAAATTTGATCGCTCCGGCAGCACAAAGAAAAACATCCGCTTCGAAGACACATTGTTGCAACAAATTAACGAAGTTGCAGGGCCTGGTAATTTCAGCTCATGGGTAAAAAATGCTTGTCGTGATAAGCTACGCAAAGAAGGCATAGAACCCAAAGGCTGACAGCCAACCAGCAAGCCAGCACACTGATCACATTGCCCACCAGCCGCAAATGTGGCATTGTTGGTGATGCGTTCAAGTTTAGTGTGTATCCATTGGCGACCGCCCCCGGTCGCCTTTGTTTTATGTGCCATCACTCCCCCTATGCTGCCTTACCTGAATTAACTCGGTCACGGTTTTGCACCCAGTCCATAACTTCGGAAAGCAACCAACCTACAGAACGCCCACCAAGATTACGGCGAGACGGAAAGCTCCCTTTTTTCTCCAGTTCATAGCGAGTGGTACGGCTAACCCCGGTTAACTTACTGCATTCAGCCTCACGGATTATGCGGTCAAATTGAGCCATCACTCCCCCCTTACACCGTCTGCGTTCTGCGAGTGGATGCAAGATAAGCATCGAGATCAGTGCGCATATACAGCACTTTGCGCCCCAGCTTATGAAAAGGGATTTTTACCTTGCCAGTACACGCCCAGTTAGCAAGAGTCTGGACACTTACCCCCAAATGCTCGGCAGCTTCTTTGCGGGTCATCTTTTCTAAATGCATGAGTATCACCGTATACTTCTGATTAAGAACAGGTATACGTTATTTAGCGATGGGGAAGTCTTGAAGACAGGAAAACCAGATACAAAATCGCATATCTGGTTTACATGGCTGAAATCTGGATTACAGAGGATAAAACTGGATTTATTCTTTGTCTCCAATAACTAACTTAAAATCCCTGTTTTTTTGCGGGGATTTTGGATTCATCCCCGACTCCTTAAGCCATCTCTCTATAGTCCCAACTACAGGGACATCATTCCATTTATTGCGTAAGTGCGCGTATATCTCTGCGGATAGCCCGGGTAAACTGGCATTAGGGTATTTTTTCCAAGTGTTACAAGCTATAGATAACGCTGTTGATTTATGCCTGTTTGTTTTTCCTTTCTTTGCTTTACTACGGTCTTCACTGATAATTTTCTTTACATTAGCTATATCACGTACTGATTTTAATAAATTCTCCGACACTAAAATCGCATATCTTTCACGTAACTGATCTGCAAGTCTGTTGAAACCAAGAACTTCAAATATAATGGCAGCTTTCAAAATATCATTGAATTCTGAATATGCACTATTAAATTTTTTATCAAAATCATCTCCATATCCGGCACATACAGAAATATTAACCTTTAAATCCTTATTTTCTATCTCTGACGATAATGATAATCTTTCCTCCAGAGACATTTTAGATGGTGTGATATTTGCCATATCGCATATCGTTTTTTTTACAAAAGAAGACGCCAGTTCATCTCTAATATAATCTGCAATAGTATTCATATCCTTCGCATCATTATGGTCAAATTCTATTGCAGCAATGATTTTATTTTCTGACATTCAAACCACCATTTGAATTAACGATACTAAATAGTAATGCGCGTTTCTCACTGTCACTCATACTCTCCAGTGCGGAAAGCAATTGCGCATCGATAGATTTTTTACTCTCCACCAGCCCGGCATGTTCCAGAATTGCCCGTTCTATCCGTGACGCTGGCTCCAGCAGTTCATCAGCACCAAAATGTAAATACCCCTGCGTTACGTCAGCACTTCGCATAGTACGGTGATTCATCAGGCGCTTGAGGATGTAATTGCCCACGCCCACCAGTTCGGCAACCGTTCCGAACGTCCGGCGTGCATCGTGCCATTTGAATGGTACAGGGGAGAGCATTTCATCGTTCGACTCTGGAACAGTAGCCGCGCTTATCCGGTCTATGATGTGCCGTGTTTCCTGAATCACTCCCTTCACACCAGGAAACACCAGAACATCATCAGCGTTTTTTATTTTCAGTCGGCGGTGGAACATTTCCCGCAACGTATCAGTAATCGGTAATTCGAGCGGATCCCCGTTTTTCGTGGTGTCTATCCAGAAAAAACGACCGCCCATATTCACGCGATCCCACGTAAGGCCAAAAATTTCTGATTTCCTCAGTCCGGTAAAAAGCGCCATTTCCACGGCATCGCATACCGTCACCGCTATATCATCCCTTTCCTGTTCGCCCTGGTCGCGCACAGCAGCTACAGCAGCAAACCAGCGGGGAAAATCATGCAGGCGGATACGTTCCGTTTTTCTTACCGTTCCGTGCCACTGGCGCTTGGTGCTCAGTACCAGAGTCGGCGGATCCGGTAAAAGAGTATTACCCGCATCATCACGGTAATGATCATGCGCAAACCGACACACAGCACGTAGCGCACGCGCCCATAAATCGGCCTGTGCCTTGCTTCCTGTACCAACCCCAGCCCGTAACGTGGTTTTATCAGCACCGAACCATACAGCCCCATCAGTGATGGCCTTATGCCGTTGTTCCACCCGTTCGCGGGAAATACTGGCGAGGGTATGGGCCATCCAGTCACCGGAATAATTCTGTAATATGCTGCGGTACTGTTTTTCTGTGGCGGGTTTCAGGCGGTGGCCACGATTTTTTACGTAGGCGTCAATCGCCTCACTCAGCGTTATCATGGCCTTGTTGTTAGTGCGCTTTGCTATGTTCGGATTTATCCCCGTTGTGGCGACTTCGCCAAGGAGTTCCATAGCTTTAGCCCTGGCATTATCCACGCTCAGATCAGGAAAACGCCCCAGCGTTGCACGAATAAATTTTCCGTTACGCTTACGGGAAATGCAGAAACTTTTCACACCAGACGAACCTACACGGACACGCAGCCCGTTAACCTCCGTATCACCATATTCGACCTGTCCATGTTCCGGCGTTGGCAGTTCTGCAATTTTTACTTTAGAGAATCTGAATAATTTCACTCATACACCCCACCAAGCGATCTGGTATCCTGGAAAATCGCTTGTTCTGCTCCAGGATACCTATAGGATACCGTAAAGAAGTATTTTGGGGTATATACAGGTATTTATACAGTAGTTTTAAAAAATACTAAGGTATTGAAAAGTATCGCTAAGTATCTGTAAGTAAAGGGTTATCAACCAACTCATAATCGCTTGGTCGCTGGTTCAAGTCCAGCAGGGGCCACCAGATACAGCAAAGGCTGACGAGAAATCGTCAGCTTTTTTATTTATCAATTACTTTGCGTGCCAGTAAGCCGCTGCACGTACCCGCTGTGGGTCATATTGTTCCGCTTCAAAGCGGCGGCTTAAATTCTTAACCACCTTGCCTTCGCCGGTTATCCAGATGAAATAATCATCGGCAGGAATTTCCAGCTGTGCCAGACGCGCATCCACCGCCTGCTCATCATGCGCCAGCCACTCGATGTTAAAACCGTCAAGGTGCGCGAGATAATCCTGACAGGCGTTATCCCGCACGCTGACCAGCGCGGTAACTTGCGGTTTAACGGCAAGTTTGCTCAACGTTTCCAGGCGTCGACGCAGTGCGGGCATTCCGGATTCATCACAGACATACACCTGATACGCGTAATCCTCCGGCACCACCAGTGAACCACGCGGTCCGGCTACTGTGAGTTTATCGCCCAGTTGCGCCTGCATCGCCCAGCCGCTGGCGACACCACCGTCATGAATAAAGAAATCGATCGCCAGTTCATGGCGCTGCTCATCATACAGTGGCGTATAGTCGCGCGACGGTGGACGTGGCCCTTCCGGCCAGACGATACCCTCTTCAGTTACCGTTGGCGGTACAAAGTGAGCGCCAGGTTGAGGAAAGAAGAGTTTGCTGTGATCGTCAAAACCGCGCGACGTAAAACCGTCCAGCGCCTCGCCGCCGAGGACAATGCGCTGAAAACCGGCGCTGATGCGCTCAACGCGTAACACGGTCAGTTCACGGAAGCGCAGATCATTGCGAACGCGCTGTGGGTAGCGGGGAGAGTTATTCATTGTTATCGCCTTCGTGATAGTAATCAGATATATCTAAATAAAATTAGCAAATGATAATGATTGTTAATCATGATAAATGCAAGCAATTTGTAGTACTGATATATCTGAAGTATGTGACGTCATTCAGCACCATAGCAAGGCTGCCGGATGCGGCGTGAACGCCTTATCCGGCCTACATGTTGAGTACATTTGCGTTTAAAAATCATTTTTGTACTTGCAGCAACTCACATATCAGATATAAATTAGATATATCTAATTAAGCAAAAGGAGGCTGATATGAGCCATCATCACGAAGGGTGTTGTAAACATGAAGGCCAGCCACGCCATGAAGGCTGCTGCAAAGGTGAGAAGTCAGAACACGAGCACTGCGGGCACGGTCACCAGCATGAACACGGTCAATGCTGCGGTGGTCGCCACGGTCGCGGCGGCGGTCGTCGGCAGCGTTTCTTTGGTCACGGTGAATTGCGACTGGTAATTCTGGATATTCTCTCGCGCGATGACAGCCACGGTTATGAGTTGATTAAAGCGATTGAGAATCTGACCCAGGGGAATTACACCCCAAGCCCTGGCGTCATCTACCCGACGCTGGATTTTCTCCAGGAGCAGTCGCTAATTACCATTCGCGAAGAGGAAGGCGGCAAGAAGCAGATTGCGCTGACCGAACAGGGCGCGCAGTGGCTGGAAGAAAACCGCGAACAAGTAGAGATGATTGAGGAACGCATCAAAGCGCGTTGTGTTGGTGCGGCGCTGCGCCAGAACCCGCAAATGAAGCGGGCGCTGGATAATTTTAAAGCGGTGCTGGACTTACGCGTCAACCAGAGCGATATCACCGACGCGCAGATAAAAAAGATCATTGCGGTGATCGACCGCGCCGCTTTTGATATTACGCAACTGGATTAATCACCAACTGCCGGATGCGGTGTAAACACCTTATCCGTCTACCCACCCGTAGGCCTGATAAGATGCGTCAGCATCGCATCAGGCATTGTGCTCCAACTGCCGGATACAGCGTAAACACCTTATCCGCCTACACCCACCCGTAGGCCTGATAAGATGCGCCAGCATCGCATCAGGCATTGTGTACCAACCGCCGAATGCGGCACACCGATTAATGCAGCACCGTCACCGCGTCTTCCAGTCGGCTGGCGCGGTGTTTCACCATTGCCGACACCTGCGCACTCTCTTCCACCAGTTCGGCATTTTTCTGGGTGATCAGGTTAAGCTCATCTACCGCACGGGTCAGGCAGGAAAGCCCATCGGCCTGTTCCAGCGTTGAATGGCTGATCTGGGCGATCAACTGCGTGACGTTTTTTACCTGCACCACAATATCGTCCATCGTCCGTCCGGCGGCGTGTACCTGTTGCGAACCGGATTGCACCTTATCAGCACTGGCATCAATCAGCTTGCGAATATCGTTGGCAGCATTGGCGCTGCGGCTGGCTAAATGACGCACCTCACCCGCAACCACCGCGAAACCTTTGCCTTGTTCTCCGGCGCGTGCCGCTTCCACCGCTGCATTCAGAGCGAGGATATTGGTCTGAAACGCAATATCGTTAATCAGCGAAGTAATGGTGCCAATGCGCTGGGTACTATCAGCAATATCATCCATCGTCTTGATCACCGTGGTCATCGCTTCCCCGCCCTGCACCGCCGCATTACTGGCGGTAATAGAAAGTTTATCGGCAGCCGACGCCGTGGCAGAGTTCTGTTTTACCGACGCTGCCATCTGGTTCATGGTCGCCACCGTTTGCTGAACGTTATCTACCGTCTGCTGAGTATGCTCATTCAGTTCATCTGTGCCTTTCGCCAGCGTCTCGCTGCCGTTTCTGACGCTGGACACCTGGCTTGAGACATCATTAATCAACCAGCGGCACATCAGGCCAAGCTGCCCTACCGCGCGTAATGTCAGCCCCAGCTCATCGCTGCGATTCAAATGCTCAACACTATTACGTTCTCCGGTCGCCACCTTCAGTGCCTGACGGGCAACATTTTCTATCGGGCGCACTATCTGCCATTCAAAACAGACAGTTGCCAGCAACATCACTAACGCGCAGAGGAAATACGTCACCACCGGGGCAGCAACAAACCAAAGCATGGCTGCCAGCACGATAAACATCAGCGCCATCACTCCACGCGCCCGCCAGCGAAGCGGCAATGAAGGCAGTTTTCCCAGCCAGCCTTTACGCACCACCAGACCTTTATGAATACGCTTATTTGTGCGTCCGGCATTCAGCGCCTTGTACAGCGGCTCTACCGCTGCGATCTCGTCATCCGTCGCCCGCGTGCGAATCGACATATACCCACTAATTTTGCCCTCGCGCACCATCGGCACCACATTCGCTCGCACCCAGTAATGATCGCCATTTTTGTGCCGATTTTTCACAATACCACTCCAGGGTTCTCCCTGTTTCAGGGTGTACCACATATCAGCAAAGGCCGCTTTTGGCATATCCGGATGGCGCACCATGTTATGCGGCTGCCCCTGTAGCTCTTGCAAGGTATAGCCGCTAACCTGCACAAAAGTGTCATTAGCATGTGTGATATAGCTTTGTAGATTGGTAGTAGACATCAGAGTGGTATCGTCAGCCAGCGGGATATTTTGCTGGGTGACATACGGATGAGAAGACATAATCGCGTCCTGTGCAGGTTATATTGTTGTTAACTTCTTGTCAGAAGTTATGTCGGCTCCGGTGCGGTTATCTTTAGTGGTTTAATTTGATTTAGATCGCAATTTTCGATTAAAGCACAAAACCTAATTCATTGATTTAAAATACTTTCATTTGGGTACTATCCCGGCACGTTTATTATATTGCTCAACAATCAGGCAATTATTGCCCTGGCATGGTGCATTTACTCCTTGATAACAGGAGGTGCGCCCGATAAAAATCGTGCAAAATAACAACAATGGTTAACAATTGGAATTAAATGTTGCATAAATGATAACGTAATTTGTGTTTATCCCGATTTTCGCGATCGCAACCGGAGTGGCGCAATCCCTGCAATACTTAAATCGGTATCATGTGATACGCGAGCCTCCGGAGCATATTTTGAACAGGTTACCTTCGAGCGCATCGGCTTTAGCGTGCAGCGCCCACGCCCTGAATCTCATAGAGAAGCGAACGCTGGATCATGAGGAGATGAAAGCACTTAACCGCGAGGTGATTGAATACTTCAAAGAGCATGTCAATCCGGGGTTTTTAGAGTATCGCAAATCTGTTACCGCCGGCGGGGATTACGGAGCCGTAGAGTGGCAAGCGGGAGGTTTAAATACGCTTGTCGACACCCAGGGACAGGAATTTATCGACTGCCTGGGAGGTTTTGGAATTTTCAACGTGGGGCACCGTAATCCAGTTGTGGTTTCCGCCGTACAGAATCAACTTGCGAAACAACCGCTGCACAGCCAGGAGCTGCTCGACCCATTACGGGCGATGCTGGCGAAAACCCTTGCTGCGCTAACGCCCGGTAAACTGAAATACAGCTTCTTCTGTAATAGCGGCACCGAGTCCGTTGAAGCGGCGCTGAAACTGGCGAAGGCTTATCAGTCACCGCGCGGCAAGTTTACTTTTATCGCCACCAGCGGCGCGTTCCACGGTAAATCGCTTGGCGCGCTGTCAGCCACGGCGAAATCGACCTTCCGCAAACCGTTTATGCCGCTGCTACCGGGCTTCCGTCATGTACCATTTGGCAATATCGAAGCCATGCGCACGGCTCTTAGCGAGTGCAAAAAAACCGGTGATGATGTGGCTGCGGTGATCCTTGAGCCGATTCAGGGCGAAGGTGGCGTCATTCTGCCGCCGCCGGGCTATCTCACCGCCGTGCGTAAGCTGTGCGATGAGTTTGGCGCACTGATGATCCTCGATGAAGTGCAAACAGGCATGGGGCGTACGGGCAAGATGTTCGCCTGCGAGCATGAGAACGTTCAGCCGGACATCCTGTGTCTGGCGAAAGCCCTCGGCGGCGGCGTGATGCCAATTGGCGCAACTATTGCTACCGAAGAGGTGTTCTCAGTCCTGTTCGACAACCCGTTCCTGCATACCACCACCTTTGGCGGCAACCCGCTGGCCTGTGCGGCGGCGCTGGCGACCATCAATGTGTTGCTGGAGCAGAACTTACCGGCTCAGGCTGAACAAAAAGGCGATATGTTGCTGGACGGTTTCCGCCAACTGGCGCGGGAATATCCCGATCTGGTGCAGGAAGCGCGAGGTAAAGGGATGTTGATGGCGATTGAGTTTGTTGATAACGAAATCGGCTACAACTTTGCCAGCGAGATGTTCCGCCAGCGTGTGCTGGTCGCCGGAACGCTCAACAACGCCAAAACGATCCGCATTGAACCGCCACTGACGCTGACCATTGAACAGTGTGAACTGGTGATCAAAGCGGCGCGTAAGGCGCTGGCGGCCATGCGAGTAAGTGTCGAAGAAGCGTAATATCAAATCGGATGGCGATGCAACGTCGCCATCCGATCTCTTTATACGATTCGCACGCCCGCAGGCATCATCCGTTCCGGCGTTAACAGTACGCTTTCACTGCCGTCATCGGTTTCCGCACACAACAGCATGCATTCCGAGGTTTCACCGCGCATTTTCGCTTTTTGCAGATTGCACAAGACCACCACCGTTTTCCCCATCAGCTCTTCTTCGCTGTAGTACGGCACCAGGCTGGTCACGGTTTGCAGCGTTTTTTCCCCCACATCAACCTGTACGATGTACAGCTTGTCGGCGTTTTCATGGCGTTTCACATCCACAATCTTCCCAACGCGCATTTCCAGACGTGCAAAATCAGCGTAAGCCACGGTTTCCATTGTTCCCTCCTTCAAGTAAAATTTTACTAAACTATAGCAAAAGTTTTTCTCAATCCTGTAGGCTAAAAATGGAGAATGCAGGCGTGATCACATTCGTGAGCCGCTGTGTTACCGTTACAGCGTCAAAGAAACGCGCTTTATTTACTGAAAACAGGTGACCCGATAAGCACTTCCTCTACAATGGAGACGCACATCAGGGAAAGTAAAAAAGGTAAACATGGCAACACTAAAAGACATCGCAATCGAAGCTGGCGTATCCCTGGCGACAGTATCCAGGGTCTTAAATGACGATCCGACGTTGAATGTGAAAGAAGAGACGAAACATCGCATTCTTGAGATCGCCGAAAAGCTGGAGTACAAGACCAGTAGCGCCCGAAAACTACAGACAGGCGCAGTCAACCAACACCATATTCTGGCTATCTACAGCTACCAACAGGAGCTGGAGATCAACGATCCTTACTATCTGGCAATCCGCCACGGCATTGAAACCCAGTGCGAAAAGTTGGCGATCGAACTGACCAACTGTTATGAACACAACGGCTTGCCGGACATTAAAAACGTCACCGGCATTTTGATTGTCGGCAAACCCACGCCTGCCCTGCGTGCCGCCGCCAGCGCATTGACCGACAATATCTGTTTTATCGACTTTCACGAACCCGGCAGCGGTTACGATGCGGTGGATATCGATCTGGCACGCATCAGTAAGGAAATCATCGACTTCTACATCGATCAGGGCGTTAATCGTATTGGTTTTATTGGCGGCGAAGATGAGCCTGGCAAGGCGGATATTCGTGAGGTCGCCTTTGCGGAATATGGCCGACTGAAGCAAGTGGTACGCGAAGAGGACATCTGGCGCGGCGGTTTTTCCAGTTCGTCGGGCTATGAACTGGCAAAGCAAATGCTGGCGCGGGAAGACTACCCGAAGGCGTTGTTTGTCGCTTCTGATTCCATTGCTATCGGCGTACTGCGGGCAATTCATGAACGCGGCCTGAACATCCCGCAGGATATTTCGCTTATCAGCGTCAACGACATCCCCACCGCGCGATTTACCTTTCCGCCGCTCTCCACCGTGCGCATCCATTCCGAAATGATGGGAAGCCAGGGCGTTAACCTGTTGTATGAAAAGGCTCGCGATGGTCGCGCGCTGCCGCTGTTAGTCTTCGTTCCCAGCAAATTAAAACTGCGCGGCACCACCCGCTAAATCCCCTTACACACTGTCCGGCAATCGTTTTTGCCGGACAGTGCTGCCGTTTATTTTCGTGATCCAGTTAAAGTAAATGCATTTACCCGCTACTTTTTAGTAAAAATTTTACTAAACTCCCCAGCAATTACACAAACTACCATCACCATGAATGGTTCCGATTTCTCTCTACCGGGAGGCCCTATGAATCGCTGGGAAAACATTCAGCTCACCCACGAAAACCGACTTGCGCCGCGTGCGTACTTTTTTTCATATGATTCTGTTACGCAGGCGCGTACCTTTGCCCGCGAAACCAGCAGCCTGTTTCTGCCCTTAAGCGGTCAGTGGAATTTCCATTTTTTTGACCATCCGCTGCAAGTGCCAGAAGCCTTCACTTCCGAGTTAATGACTGACTGGGGGGACATTACCGTCCCCGCCATGTGGCAAATGGAAGGCCACGGCAAACTGCAATATACCGACGAAGGTTTTCCGTTCCCCATCGATGTGCCATTTGTCCCCAGCGATAACCCAACCGGTGCCTATCAACGTATTTTCACCCTCAGCAACGGCTGGCAGGGCAAGCAGACACTGATTAAATTTGACGGCGTCGAAACCTATTTTGAAGTTTACGTTAACGGTCAGTATGTGGGGTTCAGCAAGGGCAGTCGCCTGACCGCAGAGTTTGACATCAGTGCGATGGTTAAAACCGGCGACAACCTGTTATGTGTGCGCGTGATGCAGTGGGCGGATTCCACCTACGTGGAAGACCAGGATATGTGGTGGTCGGCAGGGATCTTCCGCGATGTTTATCTGATCGGTAAACAACCGACGCATATTAACGATTTCACCGTGCGTACCGACTTTGACGAAGCCTATTGCGATGCCACTCTCTCCTGCGAAGTGGTGCTGGAAAATCTCGCCGCCTCCCCTGTCGTAACGACGCTGGAATATACCCTGTTTGATGGCGAACGCGTGGTGCACAGCAGCGCCATTCCTCATCTGGCAATTGAAAAAATAACCAGCGCCAGCTTTGCTTTTACTGTCGAACAGCCGCAGCAATGGTCGGCAGAATCTCCTTATCTTTACCATCTGGTCATGACGCTGAAAGACGCCGACGGCAACGTTCTGGAAGTGGTGCCACAACGCGTCGGCTTCCGTGATATCAAAGTGCGCGACGGTCTGTTCTGGATCAATAACCGTTATGTGATGCTGCACGGCGTCAATCGTCACGACAACGATCATCGCAAAGGCCGCGCCGTTGGGATGGATCGCGTCGAGAAAGATCTTCAGTTGATGAAACAGCACAACATCAACTCCGTGCGTACCGCTCACTACCCGAACGATCCGCGTTTCTACGAACTGTGTGATATCTACGGCCTGTTTGTGATGGCGGAAACCGACGTCGAATCGCACGGCTTTGCTAACGTCGGCGATATCAGCCGCATAACCGACGATCCGCAGTGGGAAAAGGTCTACGTCGAGCGCATCGTTCGCCATATTCACGCGCAGAAAAACCATCCGTCGATCATCATCTGGTCGCTGGGCAACGAGTCCGGCTATGGCTGTAACATCCGCGCAATGTACCACGCGGCGAAGGCGCTCGATGACACGCGTCTGGTGCATTACGAAGAAGATCGCGATGCTGAAGTGGTCGATATTATTTCCACCATGTACACCCGCGTGCCGCTGATGAATGAGTTTGGTGAATATCCGCATCCGAAGCCGCGCATCATCTGCGAATACGCTCATGCGATGGGGAATGGACCTGGCGGGCTGACGGAATATCAGAACGTCTTCTATAAGCACGATTGCATTCAGGGACATTATGTCTGGGAATGGTGCGACCACGGGATCCAGGCGCAGGATGACAACGGCAACGTCTGGTATAAATTCGGCGGCGACTACGGCGACTATCCCAACAACTATAACTTCTGTCTTGATGGTTTGATCTATTCCGATCAAACGCCGGGACCAGGTCTGAAAGAGTACAAACAGGTTATTGCGCCGGTAAAAATCCACGCGTTGGATCTGACTCGCGGCAAGCTGAAAGTCGAAAATAAACTGTGGTTTACCACGCTTGATGACTACACCCTGCACGCAGAGGTGCGCGCCGAAGGTGAAACGCTCGCAACGCAGCAGATTAAGCTGCGCGACGTTGCACCAAACAGCGAAGCGCCATTGCACATTACGCTGCCGCAACTGGACGCCCGCGAAGCGTTCCTCAACATTACAGTGACCAAGGATTCCCGTACCCGCTACAGCGAAGCCGGACACCCTATCGCCACTTATCAGTTCCCGCTGAAGGAAAACACCGCACAGCCGGTGCCTTTCGCGCCGAATAATGCTCGTCCGCTGACGCTGGAAGACGAACGTTTGAGCTGCACCGTTCGCGGCTACAACTTCGCGATCACCTTCTCAAAAATGAGTGGCAAACCGACATCCTGGCAGGTGAATGGCGAGTCGCTGCTGACCCGCGAGCCAAAGATCAACTTCTTCAAACCGATGATCGACAACCACAAGCAGGAGTACGAAGGGCTGTGGCAGCCGAATCATTTGCAGATCATGCAGGAACATCTGCGCGACTTTGCCGTTGAGCAAAGTGATGGCGAAGTGTTGATCATCAGCCGCACGGTTATTGCCCCGCCGGTGTTTGACTTCGGGATGCGCTGCACCTACATCTGGCGCATCGCTGCCGATGGCCAGGTTAACGTGGCGCTTTCCGGCGAGCGTTACGGCGACTATCCGCACATCATTCCATGCATCGGTTTCACCATGGGGATTAACGGCGAATACGACCAGGTGGCGTATTACGGACGCGGACCGGGCGAAAACTACGCCGACAGCCAGCAGGCTAACATCATCGATATCTGGCGCAGTAACGTCGATGCCATGTTCGAGAACTATCCCTTCCCGCAGAACAACGGCAACCGTCAGCATGTCCGCTGGACGGCACTGACTAACCGCCACGGCAACGGCCTGCTGGTGGTTCCGCAGCGCCCAATTAACTTCAGCGCCTGGCACTACACCCAGGAGAACATCCACGCCGCGCAACACTGCAACGAACTTCAGCGCAGTGATGACATCACCCTGAATCTTGACCACCAACTGCTTGGCCTCGGCTCCAACTCCTGGGGCAGCGAGGTGCTGGACTCCTGGCGCGTCTGGTTCCGTGACTTCAGCTACGGCTTTACGTTGCTGCCGGTTTCTGGCGGAGAAGCCACCGCGCAAAGCCTGGCGTCGTATGAGTTCGGCGCAGGATTCTTTTCCACGAATTTGCACAGCGAGAATAAGCAATGAGGATCATCGATAACTTAGAACAGTTCCGCCAGATTTACGCCTCTGGCAAGAAGTGGCAACGCTGCGTTGAAGCGATTGAAAATATCGACAACATTCAGCCTGGCGTCGCCCACTCCATCGGTGACTCATTGACCTACCGTGTGGAAAATGACTCCGCGACCGATGCGTTATTTACCGGGCATCGTCGTTATTTTGAAGTGCATTACTACCTGCAAGGGCAGCAAAAGATTGAATATGCGCCGAAAGAGGCATTACAGGTAGTGGAATATTATCGCGATGAAACTGACCGTGAATATTTAAAAGGCTGCGGAGAAACCGTCGAGGTTCACGAAGGGCAAATCGTTATTTGCGATATCCATGAAGCATATCGTTTTATCTGCAATAACGCGGTCAAAAAAGTCGTTCTCAAAGTCACCATCGAAGATGGTTATTTCCATAACAAATAACAACTACGGCGGCAAAAGGAGTTTGCCGCCACCGCTACCCTACTCATTTTCGGAGATGTGTTATGTCTGATACCAAACGTAATACAATCGGCAAATTCGGCTTGCTCTCGCTGACTTTTGCCGCCGTTTACAGCTTTAACAACGTTATCAATAATAATATTGAGCTTGGACTGGCCTCGGCGCCGATGTTTTTCCTCGCAACGATTTTTTATTTTATCCCCTTCTGTCTGATTATCGCAGAATTTGTCTCGTTAAATAAAAACTCGGAAGCCGGTGTCTACGCGTGGGTAAAAAGCTCGCTGGGCGGACGTTGGGCATTTATTACTGCCTATACCTACTGGTTCGTAAACCTGTTCTTTTTCACCTCGCTGTTGCCGCGCGTTATTGCTTACGCTTCATATGCCTTCCTCGGCTACGAATATATTATGACGCCGGTTGCTACCACCATTATCAGTATGGTGCTGTTCGCCTTCTCCACCTGGGTTTCTACCAACGGGGCGAAAATGCTGGGGCCAATCACCTCCGTGACCTCAACGCTAATGCTGCTGTTAACGCTCTCCTACATTTTACTGGCAGGTACGGCGCTGGTTGGCGGCGTACAGCCTGCCGATCCGATCACCGTTGACGCGATGATCCCGAACTTCAACTGGGCGTTCCTCGGCGTTACCACCTGGATCTTTATGGCCGCAGGCGGCGCGGAGTCCGTCGCGGTGTACGTTAACGACGTCAAAGGCGGTTCGAAATCGTTCGTTAAAGTGATCATCCTCGCCGGGATTTTCATTGGTGTACTGTACTCCGTCTCCTCGGTGCTGATTAACGTCTTCGTCAGCAGCAAAGAGTTGAAGTTTACCGGCGGATCGGTACAGGTATTCCACGGCATGGCGGCGTATTTTGGTCTGCCGGAAGCGTTAATGAATCGCTTTGTTGGCCTTGTTTCCTTTACTGCGATGTTCGGTTCCCTGCTGATGTGGACCGCAACGCCGGTGAAAATTTTCTTCTCCGAAATCCCGGAAGGCATCTTTGGTAAGAAAACCGTTGAACTGAACGAAAACGGCGTTCCGGCGCGCGCAGCGTGGATCCAGTTCCTGATCGTCATCCCGCTGATGATTATCCCGATGCTCGGCTCCAATACCGTGCAGGATCTGATGAATACCATTATTAATATGACTGCCGCAGCGTCCATGCTTCCGCCGTTATTCATCATGCTGGCGTATCTGAATTTACGCGCCAAATTAGATCACCTGCCACGCGATTTCCGTATGGGTTCCCGCCGCACCGGTATTATCGTTGTTTCAATGCTGATTGCGATATTTGCCGTAGGGTTTGTCGCTTCGACATTCCCGACTGGTGCGAATATTCTGACTATCATCTTTTATAACGTCGGCGGTATTGTCATCTTCCTCGGCTTTGCGTGGTGGAAATATAGTAAATATATAAAGGGACTCACAGCTGAAGAGCGCCATATTGAAGCGACGCCAGCCAGCAATGTTGATTAAGCAGACTAATAAAAAATGAGCAGGCATTTTCCCTCTTCCTGGATGGGGAGAGGGAAAATAGTTTCTGCCTTTATATTTTTATAATTACAACGATAAAAGGCTGTATTTTTTCTTTAGCTCATGGATTAACACAATGAAATTAATCACTGCACCATGCAGAGCATTACTTGCTCTGCCGTTTTGCTACGCCTTTTCTGCGGCAGGAGAAGAAGCACGTCCAGCAGAACATGACGACACAAAAACACCCGCAATTACCTCGACATATTCTCCTTCATTTCGTTTTTACGGCGAATTAGGGGTTGGTGGATATATGGATTTAGAGGGTGAGAATAAACATAAATATAGTGACGGCACCTATATTGAAGGTGGCCTGGAGATGAAGTACGGCTCCTGGTTCGGCCTGATTTACGGCGAAGGCTGGACCGTACAGGTCGACCACGACGGTAATGCCTGGGTGCCTGACCATAGCTGGGGTGGTTTCGAAGGTGGGATTAACCGTTTCTATGGCGGTTATCGTACCAATGATGGCACGGAAATCATGCTCAGTCTGCGTCAGGATTCCTCACTGGATGACCTGCAATGGTGGGGCGACTTCACCCCCGATCTGGGCTACGTCATTCCCAATACCCGCGACATTATGACCGCGCTGAAGGTGCAGAACTTAAGCGGCAACTTTCGTTATAGCGTCACCGCCACGCCTGCCGGACATCATGACGAAAGCAAGGCCTGGCTGCATTTTGGCAAATACGATCGCTACGACGACAAATACACCTATCCGGCAATGATGAACGGTTACATCCAGTATGACCTTGCCGAAGGCGTCACCTGGATGAACGGTCTGGAAATCACCGACGGCACAGGACAACTCTATCTCACTGGCCTGCTTACCCCTAACTTCGCTGCCCGCGCCTGGCACCAGACCGGACGCGCCGACGGGCTGGACGTACCGGGAAGTGAAAGTGGGATGATGGTGAGCGCCATGTATGAAGCGTTAAAAGGCGTTTATCTCTCCACCGCTTACACCTACGCCAAACATCGCCCTGACCACGCTGACGATGAAACCACCTCTTTCATGCAGTTTGGTATCTGGTACGAATACGGCGGCGGACGTTTCGCAACGGCTTTTGATAGCCGCTTCTACATGAAAAATGCCTCTAACGATCCCAGCGCCAAATCTTCCTGATGCAATATTTCTACTGGTAATAAGGACTGTAATTTCATGAAAATCAAAACTATTTTAACGCCAGTAACCTGCGCTCTGCTGATAAGTTTTTCCGCCCATGCCGCTAACGCCGACAATTATAAAAACGTGATTAACCGTACTGGCGCGCCGCAGTACATGAAGGATTACGATTACGACGATCACCAGCGTTTTAATCCGTTTTTCGATCTCGGCGCCTGGCATGGTCACTTGTTGCCAGACGGCCCGAACACCATGGGCGGTTTTCCGGGCGTTGCGCTGCTGACAGAAGAGTACATCAACTTTATGGCGACCAATTTCGACCGCCTGACCGTCTGGCAGGACGGCAAGAAAGTCGACTTCACGCTGGAGGCATACAGTATTCCCGGCGCGCTGGTGCAAAAACTGACAGCAAAAGATGTGCAGGTTGAAATGACCCTGCGCTTCGCCACGCCGCGCACATCACTACTGGAAACCAAAATCACCAGCGATAAACCGCTGGATCTGGTGTGGGATGGCGAACTGCTGGAAAAACTGGAAGCGAAAGAAGGGAAACCGCTTTCCGATAAAACCATTGCTGGCGAGTACCCTGATTATCAACGCAAAATCAGCGCCACCCGTGATGGCCTGAAAGTCACCTTTGGCAAAGTGCGCGCCACCTGGGATCTGCTGACCTCCGGCGAGTCGGAATATCAGGTGCATAAATCCCTGCCTGTGCAGACTGAAATCAGCGGCAATCGCTTTACCAGTAAGGCTCATATCAACGGTTCGACGACGCTCTATACCACCTATTCCCATCTGCTGACCGCCCAGGAAGTTAGCAAAGAGCAGATGCAGATCCGCGATATTCTGGCGCGTCCGGCGTTTTATCTCACCGCCTCGCAGCAACGCTGGGAAGAGTATCTGAAGAAAGGGTTAACCAATCCGGATGCGACGCCGGAACAGACGCGCGTCGCGGTGAAAGCCATCGAAACGCTCAACGGTAACTGGCGATCGCCGGGCGGTGCGGTGAAATATAACACCGTCACACCGTCGGTGACCGGGCGCTGGTTCTCCGGCAATCAGACCTGGCCATGGGATACCTGGAAGCAGGCGTTTGCGATGGCGCATTTCAATCCAGACATCGCCAAAGAGAATATCCGCGCGGTCTTCTCCTGGCAGATCCAGCCCGGCGACGCCGTGCGTCCGCAGGATGTGGGATTTGTCCCCGACCTGATTGCGTGGAACCTTAGCCCCGAGCGCGGCGGTGACGGCGGCAACTGGAACGAACGTAACACCAAACCCAGCCTTGCCGCCTGGTCGGTAATGGAAGTGTACAACGTCACCCAGGATAAAGCCTGGCTGGCAGAGATGTACCCAAAACTGGTGGCCTATCATGACTGGTGGTTACGTAACCGCGATCACAACGGCAACGGCGTGCCGGAATATGGCGCGACCCGCGATAAAGCCCACAACACCGAGAGCGGCGAGATGCTGTTTACGGTGAAAAAAGGCGACAAAGAAGAGACGCAGTCTGGGTTGAACAACTACGCCCGCGTGCTGGAGAAAGGCCAGTACGACAGTCTGGAAATTCCGGCACAGGTTGCTGCGTCGTGGGAATCGGGGCGTGATGACGCCGCCGTCTTTGGTTTTATCGACAAAGAACAATTGGATAAATATGTCGCTAACGGCGGCAAACGTAGCGACTGGACGGTGAAATTCGCCGAGAACCGCAGTCAGGACGGAACATTGCTGGGCTACTCGTTGTTGCAGGAGTCGGTGGATCAGGCCAGCTATATGTACAGCGATAACCATTATCTGGCGGAGATGGCAACCATCCTCGGTAAACCGGAAGAGGCCAAACGCTATCGCCAGTTGGCACAGCAGCTCGCGGACTACATCAACACCTGTATGTTCGACCCGACTACGCAGTTCTACTATGACGTGCGCATTGAAGATAAACCGCTGGCAAACGGCTGCGCAGGCAAACCGATTGTCGAGCGCGGTAAAGGGCCGGAAGGCTGGTCGCCGCTGTTTAACGGTGCGGCAACGCAGGCCAATGCCGACGCGGTGGTGAAAGTGATGCTCAATCCTAAAGAGTTCAACACCTTTGTACCGCTGGGAACGGCGGCGTTAACCAATCCGGCTTTTGGCGCGGATATTTACTGGCGCGGGCGCGTATGGGTGGATCAGTTCTGGTTTGGACTGAAAGGGATGGAGCGTTACGGTTATCGCGATGATGCCCTGAAACTGGCGGATACGTTCTTCCAGCACGCCAAAGGATTAACCGCCGATGGTCCGATTCAGGAGAATTACAACCCGCTGACCGGCGCGCAGCAAGGAGCACCAAATTTCTCCTGGAGTGCCGCGCATTTGTATATGTTGTATAACGATTTTTTCCGTAAGCAGTAATTTGCAACGGCTGGCGGATGCGGCGTAAACGCCTTATCCGCCCTACATGTGCAATCCCCCAGGCCGGATAAAACGCGGCAAGCGTCGCATCCGGCGTTACCACCGGGCGTATTCTTTTTGAATCCCATCACAAACCCCGCACTCCCCTTTTCCCTTTTCCCCGGCGACGGCTAAATTAGAACTCATCCGACCACATAACAATTATTTTACATACTGGACAATTTTATGAGCTACCCGTCGCTGTTTGCCCCGCTGGATTTAGGCTTCACCACGTTAAAAAACCGAGTACTGATGGGTTCAATGCACACGGGGCTGGAGGAATACCCGGACGGCGCTGAACGGCTGGCAGCGTTTTATGCTGAACGCGCCCGTCACGGCGTGGCGCTGATTGTCAGCGGCGGCATTGCGCCAGATTTCACAGGCGTTGGCATGGAAGGCGGCGCAATGCTCAACGACGTCAGCCAGATCCCGCACCATCGCACCATTACTGAAGCGGTGCATCAGGAAGGCGGCAAAATCGCCCTGCAAATTTTGCATACCGGGCGCTACAGCTACCAGCCACATCTGGTGGCACCTTCCGCATTGCAGGCTCCCATCAACCGTTTCGTTCCCCATGAGTTAAGCCATGAAGAGATCCTGCAACTGATCGACAATTTCGCCCGCTGCGCGCAACTGGCGCGGGAGGCCGGATACGATGGCGTAGAGGTGATGGGTTCCGAAGGGTATTTGATCAACGAATTTCTGACACTGCGCACCAATCAGCGTAGCGACCAGTGGGGCGGTGATTACCCTAATCGGATGCGGTTTTCCGTAGAAGTAGTGCGTGCGGTACGTGAACGCGTTGGCAACGACTTTATCATTATCTACCGTCTGTCGATGCTCGACCTGGTAGAAGGCGGCGGTACTTTTGCCGAAACGGTAGAGCTGGCGCAGGCCATTGAAGCGGCGGGCGCGACCATTATCAACACCGGCATTGGCTGGCATGAAGCGCGTATTCCGACCATCGCCACGCCCGTGCCGCGCGGCGCATTTAGCTGGGTCACGCGCAAACTGAAAGGTCACGTCTCGCTGCCGCTGGTGACCACCAACCGGATTAACGATCCGCAGGTTGCCGACGATATTCTCTCGCGCGGCGATGCCGATATGGTGTCGATGGCGCGACCATTTCTCGCCGATGCGGAGCTGCTGTCAAAAGCGCAATCAGGGCGAGCTGATGAGATCAACACTTGTATTGGCTGCAATCAGGCCTGCCTCGATCAGATCTTCGTCGGCAAAGTCACCTCATGCCTGGTGAATCCTCGCGCCTGCCATGAAACCAAAATGCCAATCCTTCCCGCCGCGCAGAAAAAAAATCTGGCGGTGGTCGGTGCCGGTCCGGCGGGGCTGGCGTTTGCCATTAACGCGGCGGCGCGTGGTCATCAGGTAACGTTGTTTGATGCACATAGCGAGATTGGCGGGCAGTTTAATATCGCCAAACAGATCCCTGGCAAAGAGGAGTTTTACGAAACGCTGCGCTACTACCGGCGGATGATCGAAGTGACGGGCGTAACGCTCAAACTCAATCACACCGTGACGGCGGATCAGTTACAGGCGTTCGATGAAACGATCCTCGCCAGTGGGATCGTACCGCGCATTCCGCCCATCGACGGGATCGATCATCCGAAGGTGTTGAGTTATCTCGATGTACTGCGCGACAAAGCGCCAGTGGGCAACAAAGTCGCCATTATCGGTTGTGGCGGGATTGGTTTTGATACGGCGATGTATCTCAGCCAGCCTGGTGAATCTACCAGCCAGAATATTGCCGAGTTCTGCACAGAATGGGGCATCGACAGCAGCCTGCAACAAGCCGGTGGCTTAAGTTCGCAAGGTATGCAGATCCCCCGTAGCCCACGACAGATTGTGATGCTCCAGCGCAAAGCCAGTAAACCGGGTCAGGGGCTGGGTAAAACCACAGGCTGGATCCATCGCACCACCCTGCTCTCGCGAGGCGTGAAAATGATCCCTGGCGTAAGTTATCAGAAGATTGACGATGACGGACTACATGTGGTGATCAACGGTGAACCGCAAATTTTGGCGGTAGATCATGTGGTGATCTGCGCGGGGCAGGAGCCAAACCGCGCGCTGGCGCAACCCTTAATCGATGCAGGAAAAACCGTGCATTTGATTGGCGGCTGCGACGTGGCTATGGAGCTGGACGCACGCCGAGCGATTGCCCAGGGAACACGGCTTGCGCTGGAGATTTAAACCGTTATTTGACGTGCCGGATGCTGCGTTCACACCTCATCCGGCAGGTAGCGTTAATCAATAAACAACGCAGGAGAAATACCGAATCGCGCAGCCAGTTTTTTAGCGTGTTCCAGTGTTAATTTTCTCTTCCCGTTCAAAACGCGTGACACCATCGATTTGCTACCAATTTCCGGCAGATCGGAAAGGGTTAAGCCGTATTGATCCATCAGGGTACGAATCACAGCAACACCACCTGGCATGGCTTGAGCCATGGCATTAAATTCAGCAAATTCGGGCGCTGATTCTTCCCACGCGGTTATTTTGGCACACACCAGATCCAGCAAGGGATTTTCAGGATCGTTAAGCAGCAGATGATCGACCAGTTCCAGCGCCTGGGCGTATTGTTCTTCGTTCTGGATACCCGCCAGAAAAGGTGCCACAGCAGTTAGCTTTTCTCCCGCCTGCAAGATGTCGGCAATCGCAATCATTTTTTCCCCTTAGTACGATGAATGGCGGTAAAGAAATCGTATTCTTTGTGCGTCATAACTTCGCGTATGTAGCACTTTTGCGATTCAAAAAAGACCATTGCGACAACACGTAATTCATTGCCCCCGACATTGAAAACATAATGCTTATCCAGATATTTGAAGTTATCCAGAGATGGGAACACTGCTTTTAATGACTCAGGTTTTTTGAAATATCCCTTAGCAATCGTGTTCCCCAAAGCCACCAGCTCCGTTTTGTGTTGCGGGTATTTTTCCGCAGCATCTTTCAGTGCTTTTTGAGTGATCAGGTGCATTCTTCATCATGTCCGTTGACAAATTGGCAATATGATAACATTCGTTGACAGATTGGCAACGAATGAATTTATCTGTATGACGGAAGAATAAACGTTGAGAAATGCCAAACAAGAGAATGCAAGGGGCGGTGACAGGGATTTTTTGTTTTATGGAAGCGAGATTCCAGAAATGAGCAGCATTGCCGGATGCGCCGCATCCGGCAGGTAGCTGCCAATCTTAACGACGACGCCCCAATTTCACCGCTTTCAGCACCACAAATTTATTATTCGTGGCAATAGTGGTGCAATTGCCGAAAATTTTCTTCAGTTTGTGGAAGTAATCCAGATGGCGGTTGGCAACGATATACAGCTCACCATTGATTTTCAGGCAGCGGCGGGCGTGGTGGAACATCTCCCAGGCGACGTTATCGGTCAGCGCATGTTGCTGGTGAAACGGCGGGTTGCAGAGCACAGCATTAAAGCGGAAAGGCTCCACGCCGGAGAGCGCGTTGTTGATCATAAACTCGCAGCGATCCAGCGCCTCAGGCATGTTGGTTTCAACGTTCAAACGGCTGGAAGCAACCGCCATTGGCGATTCATCGACAAACACCACTTTCGCCTGCGGGTTTTTATCGAGCAATGTCAGGCCAATAACGCCGTTACCACAGCCGAGATCGACAATCTCACCTTCGAGATTCTCCGGCAGATGCTGCATAAAGAAGCGCGCGCCAATATCCAGCCCGGTGCGGGAGAAGACATTCGCGTGATTGTGGATAGTCCAGTCAGTGCCTTCCAGCTTCCAGCTAACAGTCTGCGGCGCATCGGCCAGCGGCGGCTCGTTGAATGTACAGTTAATCAGTCGCGCTTTTTTCCATGCCAGCGTGGTGGTGGTCGGGCCGAGCACTTTTTCAAACAGTTCCAGCGTGGATGTATGGATGTCACGGGCTTTGGCACCGGCAATAATACGTGTATCCGGCGTGACCACTTTGCGCAACGCACGCAGTTGTTGTTCCAGCAATGCCAGCGTTTTCGGTACTTTGATCAGCACCACGCCCGGCTGTTGCGGATAGTCAGCGGTGCTGTCGAGAAACTTCACGCTCGATTCATCAATTCCGTTGAGACGTAAATTCTCGCGCGTTGCCAGTTCGCTGATATATGAGTCGCCAATGCTGTACGGCTTATGTTCTGCCAACGCACAGCTTAACGCGCCAAAGGCATCATTCAGGATCAACACCGGGCCGCAGATTTCTGTATCGTCCAACTGTTGCAGCAGATATTCATCCGCCGCTTCCCACGCCTGCAGCGGGTTAACGTCATCCGTCGCCGGGAAACGTTGTAGTGTCAGTGAACGGAAACCGTTGTCTAAGTGGCTCATCGGCCCTCCTGAATGATAAAATTTCGACGTTGCCCCTGAAAAGGGTGCGTGAGTATACCCTTTTTCTCTTTTTCGTGGGCGGTTATGAGCAATCTTACTTATCTTCAGGGTTATCCCGAGCAGCTACTTTCCCAGGTGCGCACGCTGATTAATGAACAACGTCTGGGCGATGTGCTGGCAAAACGCTATCCGGGAACGCACGACTACGCCACCGATAAAGCACTCTGGCAATATACCCAGGATCTGAAAAATCAGTTTCTGCGTAACGCCCCGCCGATCAATAAAGTGATGTATGACAACAAGATCCACGTGCTGAAAAACGCGCTCGGGTTACATACCGCTGTTTCGCGTGTGCAGGGCGGCAAACTGAAAGCAAAAGCGGAGATCCGCGTCGCTACCGTGTTTCGCAATGCGCCGGAACCGTTTTTGCGCATGATCGTGGTGCACGAGCTGGCGCACCTGAAGGAGAAAGAGCATAACAAAGCGTTCTACCAGTTGTGCTGCCATATGGAGCCACAGTACCACCAGCTTGAGTTCGACACCCGGCTGTGGCTAACGCAGTTGTCGCTTGGGCAAGACAAAATCTGAAAATGATGTCAGGCGTTATATTTTCAATCATTAACGCCTAAAATCGACGCCCCTCTTTTCGTTAAGGATAACGACCATGCTGCGCGCATTTGCTCGCCTTCTTCGCCGCGTTTGTTTTTCTCGCCGGACTCTTAAAATTGCCTGTTTATTGTTGCTTGTGGCAGGAGCGACCATTTTTATCGCCGATCGCGCAATGGTCACCGCCAGCAAGCAGCTGACCTGGAGCGATATCAACGCCGTTCCGGCGCGTAACGTGGGTTTATTACTGGGAGCGAGGCCGGGTAATCGCTACTTTACCCGACGCATTGATACCGCCGCAGAGTTGTACCATGCCGGAAAAGTGAAATGGCTGTTAGTCAGTGGCGATAACGGACGTAAAAATTACGATGAAGCGTCCGGAATGCAACAGGCTTTAATCGCTAAGGGCGTTCCGGCAAAAGCCATCTTCTGCGACTATGCCGGATTCTCGACACTTGATTCGGTGGTACGCGCCAAAAAGGTGTTTGGGGAAAACCATATCACCATTATTTCGCAAGAATTTCATAACCAACGCGCCATCTGGCTGGCAAAACAGTACGGCATCGACGCTATCGGGTTTAACGCGCCAGACCTGAATATGAAGCATGGCTTTTATACTCAGCTGCGGGAAAAACTCGCCAGAGTCAGCGCGGTGATAGACGCGAAAATCCTCCATCGCCAGCCGAAATATCTCGGGCCATCGGTCATGATTGGGCCGTTTAGTGAGCATGGCTGTCCGGCGAAAGAATAATGCGTATCTGCGCACGTCGAAGATGAAAAAGGCGTGCTACATTGACGCCATAACCCCTTTATGGAGTATCCACGCGTTATGATACGTTTCGCCGTGATTGGCACGAACTGGATCACTCGCCAGTTCGTCGAGGCCGCCCATGAGAGCGGCAAATACAAGTTAACCGCAGTCTATTCCCGCAGCCTTGAACAGGCTCAGCACTTCGCCAATGATTTTTCTGTCGAGCATCTGTTTACGTCGCTGGAAGCGATGGCGGAAAGCGATGCCATTGACGCGGTGTATATTGCCAGCCCGAACGCTCTGCATTTTGCCCAGACGCAACTTTTTCTTAGCCACAAAATTCATGTGATTTGCGAGAAGCCGCTGGCATCGAATGTGACGGAAGTGGATGCTGCCATTGCCTGTGCGCGGGAAAATCAGGTGGTGCTGTTTGAGGCATTTAAAACCGCCAGCCTGCCGAACTTTCATTTGTTACGCCAGGCGCTGCCGAAAGTCGGCAAACTGCGTAAAGTCTTTTTCAACTATTGCCAGTATTCCTCGCGGTATCAGCGTTATCTGGATGGTGAGAATCCCAACACCTTTAATCCGGCATTCTCTAACGGTTCAATTATGGATATCGGCTTTTACTGCCTGGCGTCGGCGGTGGCATTATTCGGTGAACCGAAAAGCGTGCAGGCAACCGCCAGTTTACTGGCAAGTGGTGTAGATGCCCACGGCGTGGTGGTGATGGATTACGGTGATTTCAGCGTCACCTTGCAGCACTCAAAAGTGAGCGATTCTGTCCTGGCAAGCGAGATTCAGGGCGAAGCGGGATCGTTGGTGATTGAAAAACTCTCCGAATGCCAGAAAGTGTGTTTTGTGCCGCGTGGCAGCCAGATGCAGGATCTCACCCAGCCGCAGCATATTAATACCATGCTCTACGAAGCAGAGCTGTTCGCTACCCTGGTGGATGAGCATCTGGTGGATCATCCAGGGCTGGCGGTCAGTCGCATCACCGCCAAACTGCTGACCGAGATCCGCTGCCAGACTGGGGTGATTTTTCCGGCAGATAGCGTAAAACTATAATTGCCAAAGTAAAACAGTGTAAAAGGTATGTAACAGACCATTGACTGGCTGAATGGTCTGTCATACTTTGTTACCTGCAAAGGGGAGTAACTTCATTGCCGGTCGATCGTCATTACGATGTGTGAAAAACCACATCCGGTCACCGGGCAACCCGAAAGGAATACGCAGACGTATTCCTTTTTTGTTGTAAGTGAGACCTTGCCGGAAGGCGAGGTCTATGCATAAAAAGCAGCGGCTGACGTCTTCCGACGTTGGCCGTTTTTTTATGTGTAAGGAACTTCTATGAATACTGTCGGCACGCCGTTGCTATGGGGCGGATTCGCTGTTGTTGTCGCTATTATGCTGGCTATCGACCTGTTATTACAGGGGCGTCGTGGCGCACATGCCATGACCATGAAACAGGCTGCGGCATGGTCGCTGGTCTGGGTGACGCTGTCGTTACTGTTTAACGCCGCTTTCTGGTGGTATCTGGCGCAGACACAGGGACGCGAAGTCGCTGACCCGCAGGCGCTGGCCTTCCTCACAGGTTATCTGATTGAGAAATCGCTGGCGGTCGATAACGTCTTCGTCTGGTTAATGTTGTTCAGCTATTTCTCTGTTCCGGCAGCATTACAACGTCGCGTACTGGTGTATGGCGTGCTTGGGGCGATTGTTCTGCGTACCATCATGATCTTCACCGGTAGCTGGCTGATTTCGCAGTTCGACTGGATCCTGTATATCTTCGGTGCATTCCTGCTGTTTACTGGCGTGAAGATGGCGCTGGCTCATGAAGATGAATCAGGAATCGGTGACAAGCCGCTGGTGCGCTGGCTGCGCGGTCATTTGCGCATGACCGACACCATCGACAACGAGCATTTCTTTGTGCGTAAGAATGGTTTGTTGTACGCCACGCCACTGATGCTGGTGTTGATTCTGGTGGAGTTAAGCGACGTGATCTTCGCCGTGGATAGCATTCCGGCTATCTTCGCTGTTACCACCGATCCGTTCATTGTGCTGACCTCAAACCTGTTTGCGATCCTCGGCCTGCGCGCGATGTATTTCCTGCTGGCGGGCGTAGCGGAGCGTTTCTCGATGCTCAAGTATGGCCTGGCGGTGATTCTGGTGTTTATCGGTATCAAGATGCTGATTGTCGACTTCTACCATATTCCGATCGCCGTCTCGCTGGGCGTGGTGTTTGGCATTCTGGTGATGACGTTTATTATCAACGCCTGGGTGAATTATCGGCATGATAAGCAGCGGGTAGAATGATTTTTAATCTGCCTAAGCCATGTACCCTGTCATCAACATGAGTACCGTTTTCTCCCTCTCCCTTCCAGGGAGAGAGTAATTTTTCGCACCGATGCTGGCCTGTTCCCCTCACCCTAACCCTCTCCCCAAAAGGGGCGAGGGGACTGACCGAGTACTTTTTTGACGTTGTTATCAGTCTGGAAGCCGCACGTTGGGCTTTATTTTTATGTCAAACAAATGTAACCATTAAGTTGCAAAACATGACCTCTCTTTAAAATCCAGCATTTTTCGCTTCCCGAAGCTGTAACTTTCCTTATACTCGACCTTGCAAACACTTTGTTACATCCTGAAAGATGCGTCGACAGAACGCACCAGGGATGTGCGACAACACAATGAAAGGATCGAAAAATGACTACGCAACGTTCACCGGGGCTATTCCGGCGTCTGGCTCATGGCAGCCTGGTAAAACAAATCCTGGTCGGCCTTATTCTGGGGATTCTCCTGGCATGGATCTCAAAACCGGCGGCTGAAGCTGTTGGTCTGTTAGGCACTTTATTTGTTGGCGCCCTGAAAGCCGTAGCACCAATCCTGGTGCTGATGCTGGTGATGGCTTCCATCGCTAACCACCAACACGGGCAAAAAACCAATATCCGCCCTATTCTGTTCCTCTATCTGCTGGGTACTTTCTCCGCCGCACTGGCCGCAGTCGTTTTCAGCTTTGCCTTCCCATCGACCCTGCATTTGTCCAGTAGCGCAGGCGATATTTCCCCGCCGTCAGGTATTGTGGAAGTGATGCGCGGACTGGTAATGAGCATGGTTTCCAACCCCATCGACGCCCTGTTGAAAGGTAATTACATCGGGATTCTGGTGTGGGCTATTGGCCTCGGTTTCGCGTTGCGTCACGGTAACGAAACCACCAAAAACCTGGTCAATGATATGTCGAATGCCGTCACCTTTATGGTGAAACTGGTGATTCGCTTCGCGCCAATTGGTATTTTTGGTCTGGTTTCTTCTACGCTGGCAACCACCGGTTTCTCCACACTGTGGGGCTACGCGCAACTGCTGGTCGTGCTGGTTGGCTGTATGTTGCTGGTGGCGCTGGTGGTTAACCCACTGCTGGTGTGGTGGAAAATTCGTCGTAACCCGTTCCCGCTGGTACTGCTGTGCCTGCGCGAAAGCGGTGTGTACGCCTTCTTCACCCGCAGCTCTGCGGCGAACATTCCGGTGAATATGGCGCTGTGTGAAAAGCTGAATCTGGATCGAGATACCTATTCCGTTTCTATTCCGCTGGGAGCCACCATCAATATGGCGGGCGCAGCAATCACCATTACGGTGTTGACGCTGGCTGCGGTTAATACGCTGGGTATTCCGGTCGATCTGCCTACGGCGCTGCTGCTGAGCGTGGTTGCTTCTCTGTGCGCCTGTGGCGCCTCCGGCGTGGCGGGGGGTTCTCTGCTGCTGATCCCACTGGCCTGTAATATGTTCGGTATTTCGAACGATATCGCCATGCAGGTGGTTGCCGTCGGCTTTATTATCGGCGTATTGCAGGACTCCTGCGAAACCGCACTGAACTCTTCAACTGACGTGCTGTTCACTGCGGCAGCTTGCCAGGCAGAAGACGATCGTCTGGCAAATAGCGCCCTGCGTAATTAATGTTTAACCCCTTTCGTCAACGGCGGAAGGGGTTTTCTCTACTTTAAACGGATCAATTCCCCTTTTCTGCATCCGCCAGAAACGAATGATATTCAGGCCATTCATCAGTAGAAAACTGCCTTCAATCATCGTGCCGCCAATCGACCCCGCCCAAAAGTTGTGAATCACCCAGCAACACGTTGAAAACCACATTACGCAGCGCATGGTCAGACCTTTACAGCGAAACAGCGCCCAGGTACTGACAATCGTGCCAATAACCGGCAATAGTTCAACAGGATGGTGGAACTTCGCCAGGCCAATTCCGCCAGTCAGCACAATAAAGATCGCCATTACCCATAAGCTGCGCGTGCGTAAGGTAATCAGTGTACGAATGGCATTAAGGATGGCACTGGCACCGGCGGGATAGGTGCCCAGGAGGAAAAAATGCACGCCAATAACGGCGCTATAGACCGAAAGCTGCTTTTTGAAGCGACGTTCGTCACGGTTAAAAAATGTTGTGATACCAATCAGAAAGGCGATGACACCCACGCCCTGGGCCAGCCAATACGCGGTCATGATAAATCCTTAGCAGGTATGGAAAAGCAAACGGCGCTTCACATTATGAAACGCCGTTTTTTATTAACAACTCATTTCGACTTTATAGCGTTACGCCGCTTTTGAAGATCGCCAGTTCGCGGAAGTCGTTACGCTCGTTGCAGGTTTGCTTACCGTTGGCAAACTCAACGATGGTATCGATAAATTCTTCCAGCAACTGCGGCATCGCTTTACCGTGGATCAGCTGACCCGCGTCAAAGTCGATCCAGTGTTTTTTCTTCGCCGCCAGTTCACTGTTGGTGGCAATTTTCACTGTCGGCACAAAACCACCATATGGTGTACCGCGACCGGTACTGAACAGCACCATGTGACAGCCTGCACCCGCCAGGGCGCTGGTCGCTACGGCATCGTTACCCGGCGCGCTTAACAGGTTCAGTCCCGGCGTTTTCAAACGCTCGCCGTAACGCAGCACGTCAACCACTTCGCTGGAACCCGCTTTCTGAGTACAACCAAGTGATTTGTCTTCCAGCGTAGTAATGCCGCCCGCTTTGTTCCCCGGTGATGGGTTTTCGTAAATCGGCTGGTCATGAGCAATAAAGTACTGTTTGAAATCGTTGACCATGGTGACCAGTTTTTCAAACGTTGCTTCGTCACGGCAATGACTCATCAGCAACTGCTCTGCGCCGAACATCTCTGGAACTTCGGTCAGTACGGTCGTACCGCCGTTAGCAATCACGTAGTCAGAGAAACGCCCCAACATTGGGTTAGCGGTAATACCAGAAAGACCGTCAGAACCGCCGCACTCCAGACCAAACTTCAGTTCGCTGAGTTTGCCTGGCTCGCGTTTATCGTTGCGCATCACGTTATACAACTGATGCAGATGTTCGATCCCGGCCTCGATTTCATCGTCCTGCTGTTGGCAGATCATGAAATGGACACGTTCAGGATCGATATCGCCCAGCGTTTCACGGAAGACATCGACCTGATTGTTTTCACATCCCAGACCAATTACCAGCACCGCACCTGCGTTCGGGTGACGCACCATGTTTTGTAGCATAGTACGGGTATTGATGTGATCGTCACCCAGTTGCGAACATCCGTAGGTGTGGCTGAAGAGGAACACGCCGTCAGTACCTTCGGCATTGTTGGTCTCTTTCAGGAAACGATTCTGGATCTGCCGCGCGATGCCGTTAACACAGCCCACGGTTGGTAGGATCCACAGCTCGTTACGCACCCCGACATCACCATTCGCGCGACGATAGATCTGCACTTCACGATCTGCCGCTTGTGCTGGCAGATCATGAAAATCAGGTTGATAGCGATACTGATCCAGATCGCTCAGATTCGTGCGCGTATTGTGGGCGTGAACGTGTTCACCTGCCGCAATATCCGCCAGTGCATAACCAATCGGCAGGCCGTATTTAATAACGTTGGCCCCTTTTGCGATATCCGTTAACGCAAATTTATGTCCTCGAGCGACATCCTGGCGCAGCGTAACGGTTTGGTTATCGACACTGACTTCTGTGCCTTCAGCCAAATCAGCTAAAGCAACCGCGACGTTATCCAGTGAATGGATCTTGATGTATTGCATATCAACCCCAGACCTTAGTTCAGTTCAATGGCGAAGTAGTCACGCGCATTGTTAAAGCAAATGTTTTTCACCATCTCACCCAGCAGGTTGATGTCCGCCGGTGCTTCGCCCGCTTCCACCCAACGACCGATCATCTGGCACAGAATGCGGCGGAAGTATTCGTGACGGGTGTATGACAGGAAGCTACGGCTGTCAGTCAGCATACCAACAAAGCGGCTCAGCAGACCAAGCTGCGCCAGTTGGGTCATCTGACGTTCCATACCGTCTTTCTGATCATTAAACCACCAGCCAGAACCGAACTGCATTTTGCCCGGCATACCTTCGCCCTGGAAGTTACCGATCATGGTGCCCAGCACTTCGTTATCGCGCGGGTTCAGGCAGTAGAGAATGGTTTTCGGCAGCAGGTTTTCTTCGTTTTGTTTGCTCAGCAGCTTAGACAGCTCTTCCGCCATCGGACGGTCGTTGATGGAGTCAAAGCCTACATCTGGCCCCAGCAGTTTGAACTGACGCAGGTTGTTATTACGCAGTGCGCCAATGTGGTACTGCTGTACCCAGCCGCGACGTGCGTATTCTGCGCCGAGGAACACCAGCACCGCAGTTTTGAACTGTGCCACTTCGTGCTCGCTCAGGGTTTCGCCAGCCAGACGGCGCGCCAGAATGCTGTCCAGTTCCGCTTCGTTCGCTTCAGCAAACATCACCACATCCAGCGCGTGGTCAGACACTTTACAACCGTGAGCAGCAAAGTGATCCAGACGTTTGGTCAGAGCAGTTTGCAGGTCTGCAAAGCGGCGAATGTCGGTATCGGAGACTTCACCCAGCTTCGCCATATAGTCGTTAAAGGTCGCCTGTTCGATGTTGAAGGCTTTGTCCGGACGCCAGCTCGGCAGCACCTTAATGGTGAAAGAGCCGTCTTTGGCAATCTCTGCATGATGCTCCAGAGAATCGATCGGATCATCGGTAGTGCCGACCATTTTCACGTTCATCTGCTGCATGATGCCGCGCGCGGAGAAGTTATCCTGCGCCAGCAGTTCGTTACATTCGTTCCAGATTTCATCCGCAGTAGACGGAGACAGCAGTTTGCCAGTGATACCGAATGGACGACGCAGTTCGAGGTGCGTCCAGTGGTATAACGGGTTGCCGATAGTGTGCGGAACAGTCGCCGCCCATGCGTCAAACTTTTCACGGTCAGAGGCATCACCGGTACACAGGCGTTCAGCTACACCATTGGTGCGCATTGCACGCCATTTGTAGTGATCGCCTTTTAGCCAGATGTCATACAAATTCTTAAAGCGATAGTCTTCTGCGATCTGCTGCGGCGGCAAATGGCAGTGGTAGTCGAAAATCGGCTGGTCTTTTGCGTAGCCGTGATACAGGCGGCGGGCAAATTCAGTATCTAACAGGAAATCTTCAGTCATAAACGGAGTCATTATCGTCTTCCTCTTAACGAGTGAGCTAGCTTGCTTATGGTGCGATGCTGACAAAGTTATCACACCAATTTCCAGAGCCAGAAGATATTTTCGTGAGTTAGATCAATAAACGTAGTTAAAAAAATTACTCTCAAAGTGGTAAATATCGCTGCAAGCCGCGCCGTTACTGGCCTCGCTATCATCCTGTAATGTCCCTACAAATATTCGCACATTTGTGATGGCTCTCACCTTTTAAAGTTGTATGACAAGTTATCTTTTTGCTGTCGCAAATCATAAGTCGACGGAATGCAAATTGCCGATTCATTCATTGGATAAATCGGGTTGACCGGTACGGAAGCCGAATTAACACGAAACTTTCATGGCAACGTTCGGGGCGTGCCGGTTTTTTTTCGGTTACCCGGTCGTAAGTAACATCTTCAGCCTCTGGCGGGATGATGGCCGCGATTACTGCGGATATAACAAAACGATGAGGTTTTACATGCGTAAAATTAAAGGGTTACGTTGGTATATGATCGCACTGGTGACGCTCGGCACCGTGCTCGGTTACCTGACGCGTAACACTGTGGCGGCAGCTGCGCCAACTCTGATGGAAGAGTTAAACATCTCCACCCAACAGTATTCCTACATCATCGCAGCTTATTCTGCTGCTTATACGGTCATGCAACCGGTAGCGGGTTATGTACTGGATGTTCTGGGTACAAAAATCGGTTACGCGATGTTTGCCGTGTTGTGGGCTGTGTTCTGTGGCGCTACCGCGCTGGCAGGTAGCTGGGGCGGCCTGGCGATTGCTCGTGGTGCGGTAGGTGCTGCTGAAGCAGCAATGATCCCGGCGGGTCTGAAAGCCAGTTCCGAATGGTTCCCGGCGAAAGAACGTTCCATCGCAGTAGGTTACTTTAACGTTGGTTCTTCAATTGGTGCGATGATTGCACCGCCGCTGGTGGTATGGGCAATCGTGATGCACAGCTGGCAGATGGCATTTATCATCTCCGGTGCACTGAGCTTTATCTGGGCGATGGCATGGCTGATTTTCTATAAGCACCCACGCGACCAGAAACATCTGACTGATGAAGAACGCGAATACATTATTAACGGTCAGGAAGCCCAGCACCAGGTTGGCACGGCGAAGAAAATGTCCGTTGGTCAGATCCTGCGTAACCGTCAGTTCTGGGGTATCGCGCTGCCGCGTTTCCTGGCTGAACCGGCGTGGGGTACTTTCAACGCGTGGATCCCGCTGTTCATGTTTAAAGTTTACGGCTTTAACCTGAAAGAGATCGCGATGTTCGCCTGGATGCCGATGCTGTTTGCTGACCTCGGTTGTATCCTCGGTGGTTACCTGCCGCCGCTGTTCCAGCGTTGGTTTGGCGTGAACCTGATCGTCTCCCGTAAGATGGTAGTAACGCTGGGTGCGGTGCTGATGATTGGCCCAGGTATGATCGGTCTGTTCACCAACCCATATGTCGCGATTATGCTGCTGTGTATCGGTGGTTTTGCTCACCAGGCACTGTCTGGCGCACTGATTACGCTCTCTTCTGACGTGTTCGGTCGTAACGAAGTGGCAACGGCAAACGGTCTGACCGGGATGTCCGCATGGCTGGCTAGTACGCTGTTTGCGCTGGTTGTTGGTGCTCTGGCTGACACCATCGGCTTCAGCCCGCTGTTCGCAGTGCTGGCAGTGTTCGACCTGCTGGGTGCGCTGGTTATCTGGACGGTATTGCAGAACAAACCGGCGATTGAGGTTGTGGAAGAAGCGCATAACGATCCCGCTCCACAACATTAACGCTTCGTGTAAGTTTTAGTTTCCCTTCAAAGCCGCCTTCTCAGGCGGCTTTTTCATCACTGCGAGTAGAGCTAAACTCGCAAAAGTGGTATAACAAATATAGTCTGCCGTATCATGCCTGGAGCGCATATGGAAATCACTGAACCACGCCGTTTGTATCAACAGCTCGCCGCTGACCTGAAAGAGCGCATCGAGCAAGGCGTCTATCTGGTGGGAGATAAACTGCCCGCCGAACGTTTTATTGCCGATGAAAAAAACGTCAGCCGCACCGTGGTTCGTGAAGCCATCATCATGCTGGAGGTTGAAGGTTATGTCGAAGTGCGCAAAGGCTCCGGCATTCATGTGATTTCAAACCAGCCTCGCCATCAGCAAGCGGCTGACGATAATATGGAATTTGCCAATTACGGCCCATTTGAACTGCTGCAAGCTCGCCAGCTTATCGAAAGCAATATTGCCGAGTTTGCCGCAACCCAGGTGACCAAGCAGGACATCATGAAATTGATGGCCATCCAGGAGCAGGCTCGCGGCGAACAATGCTTCCGCGATTCCGAGTGGGATTTGCAGTTCCACATTCAGGTAGCATTAGCGACTCAAAACTCCGCGCTGGCGGCCATCGTTGAGAAAATGTGGACCCAGCGTAGCCATAACCCGTACTGGAAAAAGCTCCACGAACACATTGATTCCCGTACCGTCGATAACTGGTGTGATGACCACGATCAAATCCTTAAGGCGTTGATTCGCAAAGATCCTCATGCAGCCAAACTGGCAATGTGGCAGCATCTGGAAAACACCAAGATAATGTTATTTAACGAAACCAGCGACGATTTCGAGTTCAACGCCGACCGTTACCTGTTCGCAGAAAACCCGGTTGTGCATCTGGATACGGCCGCCAGCGGCAGCAAATAAAACGCCCATCCGACAGGCGCTGACGCGCGCCTGTACGCTTTGTCAGTAAGCAAAAAGTATAAAGTGTCAGCCTGTGTAAATCCTCTCGCCACCCTCCCCTGCAATCAGCAAAATCAGACTCCACGGACATGTAATTTTGATAACGAACAACGTTGACCTTTGTTACAATTAGATTCAATTTGAATTTATGCTATTAAATGTTTTCTTATCTCACGTTTTAACAGGGAATAGTTCAGGCCGTGTTGGTGTCTCGACCCGCAATCCATACAAAAACAGCAATAATCTGGCGGGAGTACATCATTTAAAACCGGCGTGGCGTTAACCGATTCACCAGGAATAATGAATGGAACTTTTGACCCAATTACTGCAGGCCCTGTGGGCGCAGGATTTTGAAACGCTGGCCAATCCATCGATGATTGGCATGTTGTATTTTGTCTTGTTTGTAATTTTGTTCCTTGAAAACGGCTTGCTTCCGGCGGCCTTTTTACCGGGCGACAGCTTACTGGTGTTGGTCGGCGTATTGATTGCTAAAGGCGCGATGGGTTATCCACAAACGATTCTGTTACTGACCGTTGCCGCCAGCCTTGGCTGCTGGGTCAGTTACATACAGGGGCGATGGCTGGGCAATACCCGCACTGTGCAAAACTGGCTTTCCCATTTACCCGCGCACTATCACCAACGCGCACACCATCTTTTTCACAAACACGGTTTATCGGCGCTATTAATTGGTCGCTTTATTGCATTTGTCAGAACACTGCTGCCGACCATTGCCGGGTTATCAGGGCTGAATAACGCTCGCTTTCAGTTCTTCAACTGGATGAGCGGTCTGCTGTGGGTGTTGATCCTGACAACTCTGGGTTACATGCTCGGCAAAACGCCGGTATTTTTGAAGTACGAGGATCAGCTAATGTCATGCCTGATGCTGCTCCCGGTGGTACTGCTGGTATTTGGCCTGGCAGGTTCTCTGGTCGTGTTATGGAAAAAGAAATATGGAAATCGGGGGTAAGGGATGCAAATACCTCGCATGTCGCTTCGCCAGCTAGTCTGGTCCGGCGCTGCTTTATTGCTGGTCGGCACGCTGCTGCTGGCCTGGTCTGCGGTTCGTCAGCAAGATTCGACGCTGGCGATCCGTGCCGTTCATCAAGGAATGACGATGCCAGACGGTTTTTCCATCTGGCATCACCTTGACGCTCACGGCATTCCTTTCAAAAGCATTACCCCCAAGAACGACACTCTGTTAATTACATTTGACTCCAGCGATCAGAGTGCCGCCGCAAAAGCGGTCCTCGACAGAACATTGCCCCATGGCTACATCATTGCGCAGCAGGACGATAACAGTCAGGCCATGCAGTGGCTGACCCGGCTGCGGGATAATTCTCATCGCTTCGGATAACTTCCTGTTATCCGAAACATATCACTCACTTTGGTGATTTCACCGTTACTGTCTATGATTAATGAGGCGGTGGTTAACACCACCGCTTCGTTGTCTGGACAATCGTTCCTTTGTAATAGGTCCGAATCACAATGGAAGGTTCAAGAATGAAATACGGCATCGCTTTAGCTGTTTCTCTTTTTGCTCTTAGTGCCGGTAGTTATGCCACTACCCTGTGTCAGGAAAAGGAGCAAAATATCCTTAAGGAGATCAGCTATGCCGAAAAACACCAAAACCAGAATCGTATTGACGGTCTGAATAAAGCCCTGAGTGAAGTCCGGGCCAACTGTTCAGATAGCCAGCTGCGCGCCGATCATCAGAAGAAAATCGCTAAGCAGAAAGATGAGGTGGCGGAACGCAAGCAAGATTTAGCCGAAGCGAAACAAAAAGGCGATGCGGATAAGATTGCCAAACGCGAACGGAAACTGGCAGAAGCGCAGGAAGAGCTGAAAAAGCTGGAAGCGCGCGACTACTAATTCACAATAGTCACTACTTACTCACCTGGAGAAAACTATGTCGAAAGAACACACTACGGAACATCTGCGTGCAGAGTTGAAATCCCTGTCTGATACGCTGGAAGAAGTACTAAGCGCCTCAGGAGATAAGTCGAAAGAAGAGTTGAGTAAGATTCGCAGTAAAGCGGAGCAGGCGCTAAAACAGAGCCGCTATCGCCTGGGTGAAACTGGCGAGGCAATTGCCAAACAGACTCGTGAAGCGGCGGCGCGTGCCGATGAGTACGTGCGTGAAAATCCGTGGACGGGTGTGGGCATTGGCGCTGCAATCGGTGTAGTGCTCGGCGTTCTGCTGTCGCGTCGTTAATTATGGCGGACACTCATCACGCGCAAGGGCCCGGTAAAAGCGTTCTGGGCATCGGGCAGCGAATTGTCACCATCATGGTCGAAATGGTGGAGACACGTCTGCGGCTGGCGGTGGTGGAGCTGGAAGAGGAAAAAGCCAATCTCTTTCAACTGTTACTGATGCTGGGCCTGACGATGCTTTTCGCTGCATTTGGTCTTATGAGCCTGATGGTGCTGATTATCTGGGCGGTTGATCCGCAATATCGCCTGAATGCGATGATTGCCACCACCGTGGTGTTGTTGCTACTGGCACTGATTGGCGGTATCTGGACGTTACGCAAGTCACGGAAATCGACATTGTTGCGTCATACGCGCCATGAACTGGCGAACGATCGGCAACTGCTCGAGGAGGAGTCCCGTGAGCGGTAAAGTCGAACGTGAACGCCGCAAGGCACAGCTACTTAGCCAGATCCAGCAACAACGGCTGGATCTTTCCGCCAGTCGTCGAGACTGGCTGGAAGCAACAGGCGCTTACGATCGTCGCTGGAATATACTGTTGAGTCTGCGCTCATGGGCGCTGGTTGGCAGTAGCGTGATGGCTATCTGGACAATTCGCCATCCGAATATGCTGGTCCGCTGGGCCAGGCGCGGTTTTGGAGTATGGAGTGCCTGGCGTCTGGTTAAAACCACCCTCAAACAGCAACAGCTTCGCGGTTAACGCCTTTCTGGCCGGAGTCATTCCGGCCTTATCCCTCAAAATTTTTGAAAAAATTTGACAGTT
Source organism: Escherichia sp. KTE114 (assembly GCF_000407765.1). Classification (NCBI taxonomy): domain Bacteria; kingdom Pseudomonadati; phylum Pseudomonadota; class Gammaproteobacteria; order Enterobacterales; family Enterobacteriaceae; genus Escherichia; species Escherichia sp. KTE114. Next base: position 578,102 of record NZ_KE136626.1, read on the forward strand.
TTCCTTGCTAACAATCACCATTCACTACGTTTATGCTTCTCTCCATCGACAGCAACGACGCTAATACCGCGTCAATGCACAAAAAAACAATCAGCAGCCTGAGCGGCGCAGTGGAGAGTAAGATGAAAAAATTAGAAGATGTTGGTGTACTGGTAGCGCGTATTTTAATGCCGATTCTGTTTATTACGGCCGGCTGGGGAAAGATTACTGGCTACGCTGGTACGCAACAATACATGGAAGCGATGGGCGTCCCGGGCTTTATGCTGCCGCTGGTGATTTTGCTTGAATTTGGTGGTGGTCTGGCAATTCTGTTTGGTTTCCTGACTCGCACCACGGCGCTGTTTACCGCTGGCTTTACACTGCTGACTGCATTTTTATTTCACAGCAATTTTGCAGAAGGCATGAACTCGCTGATGTTTATGAAAAACCTGACCATTTCTGGCGGATTCCTGCTGCTGGCGATTACGGGTCCGGGCGCATTCAGCATCGACCGCCTGCTGAATAAAAAGTGGTAAGCACACGCTATACTTAACGATAAAAAAACGAGGAGAAACACTCCTCGTTTTTGCTATTGGAGGAGAGAAAAATGGGTCAACTGATTGACGGCGTCTGGCATGACACCTGGTACGACACCAAATCCACCGGCGGTAAATTTCAACGTTCAGCTTCCGCATTTCGTAACTGGCTCACCGCTGACGGCGCACCAGGACCAACCGGCAAAGGTGGTTTTGCCGCAGAAAAAGACCGTTATCATCTCTATGTTTCACTCGCCTGCCCGTGGGCACACCGCACGCTAATCATGCGTAAACTCAAAGGCCTGGAACCGTTTATCTCCGTTTCCGTGGTGAATCCGCTGATGCTGGAAAATGGCTGGACCTTCGATGACAGTTTCCCGGGTGCAACCGGCGATACGCTCTATCAACATGAATTTTTGTATCAGCTTTATCTCCACGCCGATCCACACTACAGCGGACGTGTCACTGTTCCCGTGCTGTGGGACAAAAAGAACCACACCATTGTCAGCAACGAATCGGCGGAAATCATCCGCATGTTAAATACCGCGTTTGATGCACTGGGCGCGAAAGCTGGTGATTACTACCCACCAGCCCTACAAACGAAAATTGACGAACTTAACGGCTGGATTTACGACACCGTCAACAATGGCGTGTATAAAGCCGGTTTTGCTACCAGCCAGGAAGCCTACGACGAGGCGGTGGTGAAAGTGTTTGAATCGCTGGCGCGACTGGAGCAGATCTTAGGTCAGCATCGCTATCTGACCGGTAACCAGTTAACCGAAGCTGATATTCGCCTGTGGACCACGCTGGTGCGTTTTGATCCGGTGTATGTCACCCACTTCAAATGTGATAAGCACCGCATCAGCGATTACCTGAACCTGTACGGCTTCCTGCGCGATATCTACCAGATGCCGGGGATTGCCGAAACTGTCAATTTCGATCACATCCGTAATCACTACTTCCGCAGCCATAAGACCATCAACCCTACGGGGATTATTTCGATTGGTCCGTGGCAGGATCTCGATGAACCACACGGGCGGGACGTTCGCTTCGGCTAGACAAAGGCACCCTTCGTGGTGCCTCTGATTGTTGGCTAAGTGCGTGTTGTTCATGTCGGATGCGGCGTGAACGGCTTATCTGACCTAAAAATATTGTACATTCAATATATTGCAGAGGCCGCGTAGACCAGATAAGCGTAGCGCATCTGGCGATTTTACGCTTGCCATCAGTCTGAAGTTCCGTTCATTGCACCTAATTAATTCACCATGGTGATATTTACTGCCATTTCATTCATGTCTATTCTTAATTTGCTGCTTTAAAAACAAGTGATTGAGCAAAATTGAGGCAAAAATGGACTGGTATCTGAAAGTACTAAAAAATTATGTCGGATTCCGGGGTCGTGCGCGGCGCAAAGAGTACTGGATGTTTATTCTGGTCAACATTATCTTTACGTTCGTGCTGGGGCTGCTGGATAAAATGTTAGGCTGGCAACGCGCTGGTGGCGAAGGCATCCTGACGACAATCTACGGTATTCTGGTTTTTTTACCGTGGTGGGCGGTTCAGTTCCGCCGCCTGCACGACACCGACCGCTCGGCGTGGTGGGCACTGCTGTTCTTGATCCCGTTTATCGGCTGGCTGATTATCATCGTCTTTAACTGCCAGGCGGGTACACCGGGTGAAAACCGCTTTGGACCAGACCCGAAACTGGAACAGGAATAATAATTAAGCACCTTGTGAAAGGTGCTTAATCGTTTATTTTCCGGCGAATAATTTTGGAATTTCCCGCAGACACCAGGATTTTGCTTCTCCCATACTGTCGCGACGCCAGGCCATAATAATATCGATCTCGCTGGTCGATTCCGGGCTGACGACACGCAGCCGCCCTTCCGCAATATCTTTTTCGACCATCGGATACGGCATCGTCGCCACGCCAAGCCCCGCCAGTAATGCCTGACGTTTATCTTCAATCGTGCTCACCGTTAAGCGCGGCTGTTTGTCCAGCAACTGCACCGTCAACACCGGGCGCTCACGAGCGGTATCCGCTACCGCAATTCCACGATATTTCACGCGCGTCACTTCAGATAACGGTTCCGGCTCCTGATGAATCGGGTGATCAGGCGCGGCAACGTAGACGTTCATTAAGGTATAGAGCTTGCGCGAGTTGATCTCCGACGAGGAACGAAAATGCATATCCGGCGCGATAACGATATCCGCTCGCCCCTGCTCCAGCCGCTCCCACGCGCCCGCCAGCACTTCGGTGATGATTGCCAGTTGGGTGTTAGCCTTCACCGCCAGTTTGTCGATCAACGGAAAAAAGGCAGCCGTCGGCACCAGCGCCTCGGTCACAATGGTAAGATGCGTCTCCCAGCCGCGCGCGAGGGCTTCGGCATCGGTAGTCAGCTTATCTGCTGCCTCCAGCAGAACGCGTCCCCGCTCCAGCAACATACGCCCGACATTGGTGAATTTTGTCCGATGACCCGAACGGTCAAACAGCACCACATCCAGCTCTTCTTCCAGTTTTTGCATGGTGTAGCTAAGCGCAGAAGGCACGCGTCCCAGCTCATCTGCCGCTGCCGCAAAACTGCCACGGCGATCGATCGCGTCCATAACACGCAGTGCTTCCAGCGTTAATGCCCTTTCTTTGGCCATGTCGTTCTCATTCAGGAAATTTGAACATACCGGGCAGAATATCTGGCTAACAATGTAGCGTCCAGCCCCTTACCATAAAAGGAAGTAAAGAGAGGTCAATAATTATGATTACTACCCGAACTGCCAGGCAGTGTGGACAAGCAGACTACGGATGGTTACAGGCCCGATATACTTTTTCCTTTGGACACTACTTCGACCCGAAATTGTTAGGCTACGCCTCCCTGCGCGTGCTCAACCAGGAAGTGCTGGCTCCAGGTGCCGCCTTTCAGCCGCGAACCTACCCAAAAGTCGATATTTTGAATGTGATTCTGGATGGAGAAGCGGAATACCGCGACAGTGAAGGCAATCATGTTCAGGCCAGCGCCGGCGAAGCCTTATTGCTTTCTACTCAGCCGGGCGTGAGTTATAGCGAACATAACATCAGCAAAGACAAACCGTTAACGCGGATGCAGCTTTGGCTGGATGCCTGCCCGCAGCGAGAGAATCCGCTGATTCAAAGACTGGCGCTTAATATGGGCAAGCAGCAATTAATCGCCTCACCCGATGGTACAAAGGGCAGCCTGCAACTGCGCCAGCAAGTGTGGCTACATCATATTGTGCTCGCTAAGGGCGAAAGTGCGAACTTTCAACTGCACGGCCCGCGCGCCTATTTACAATCGATTCACGGCCAATTTCATGCGATTACGCATCATGAAGAGAAAGCGGCACTGACCTGCGGTGATGGTGCATTTATTCGTGACGAGGCTAACATTACGCTGGTTGCTGATTCCCCGCTGCGCGCTTTACTGATAGATTTACCTGTCTAGTTGTTTTTACAGGGAGAAGATGATGAGTAAAAAATCGGCGAAGAAACGCCAGTCAGTGAAGCCCGTTGTGGCGAAAGAAACTACTCGCGCAACTAAAAACTTTGGCTATGAAGAGATGTTGAGCGAGCTGGAAGCGATAGTCGCCGACGCCGAAACGCGGTTAGCCGAGGATGAAGCCGCCGCATAAAGACAGGTTGCCGGATGCGGCGTAAACGCCTTATCCGGCCTACAAAACCCAATAACATCAATAAATTGCGCACCCCGTAGGCCGGATAAGATGCGCCAGCATCGCATCCGGCTTCAGGCATCCGGCACGATACCCAAGACCCGCCGCTTATCTGGCCTTGCTCGCCATAATCTCGATAATCTGCCGATCCGTTTGCTGCATCGAATGGCTTGCCAGCGCACACAGGTTGGCAATCGACTGCTCAACATCATGCGCCACAATGCCTTCATTGCCGGTCACAGCGGTATCATCCAGCGCCATTAACACCGCTTTCCACGCAGCCGAAGCACTGGTCGAAACCTTCATCGCGCAACTGTTCGACGCACCATCGCAAATCATGCCGCTGACATCGCCGATCATACTGCTGATAGCCATAGAGATCGTTTCATAACGCCCATCCACCAGCCACGCCATCCCGGCGGCAGCCCCCATTGCTGCCGTCGTTGCAGCACACAGCGCGGATAAACGCGGCAACTGGTTATGGATGTAAATCGCGCTCAAATGCGAAAGCATCAGCGCGCGCGCCAGCCGTTCATCATCCGCCCCGAAGTGTTCCGCGACCACCACCACGGGCATTGTCGCGGTGATCCCCTGGTTGCCAGAACCGGAGTTACTCATCGCCGGAAGCGTTGCGCCGCCCATACGCGCATCGGATGCCGCGCTGGTACGAATCACAATCGACGAAGAGAGATCTTTCGCCAACAAACCGCGTGCACACTGTTTTTCCAGCGTTGCGCCAATATGCAGTCCCCAGTTGCCACTCAAGCCTTCCTGCGATAATGCGCAGTTTAGCTTCGCAGAATCGAGAATAAAGCGGATCGCCTCAAACGGAACTTCATTGACGAACTTCAGGATCTCGGCCAGCGTCGTTCTGGAGAGCACCGCCAGCGGCGACTCTTGCTCGCCCTCTGTCACACATGCCTGCTGGGTAAATACCACGCCATTGTGCGTCTCAATATGCACAATGTTGGTATGTCCACCGACAATGGTGACACACGCCCACTTCTCGCCGTTCCAGACTTTGGCGCGTGAGAAGAGGATCTCGTCGCAAGGTTCCTGGATCTTAACCGAGACTTTCCCCGCCGCCAGCAATGCTTTGGCATCGGCAATCGCCTGCGCAGTTGCGTCTTTCAGCACTTCCAGCCCGGCTTTGGCATTTCCGCCTAACGCTCCCAGCGCCGCCGCAATCGGCAGCCCCACCATTCCCGTGCCGGGAACGGTGACGCCCAGACCGTTCTTCATCAGATTTGGCGAAACCCAGGCTTCTACACGTTCAACCGGACCTTCCAGTTCTGCCGCAGCAACCGCCGCTGCCAGCGCCAGTGAAATAGGTTCAGTACATCCCAGCGCCGGTTTTACTTCCTCCTGAACGGCGAGGATGTAACGCTGCCATAACGGATTTAAAGTCGAATCAAACATAATAAAAACCTTAAAATTTCAGGTAAATCAAGAAAATGCCAGGAACGGAGAAACGCAAAGCAACAAACCAGTGACGATAATCAGGTACAGAGACATCCCTTTGTATTTGTGCAATGCCGGTACTTTGTAAACCAGCCACGCCGGGATCAGGCACCCTACCATGCCGAAAATCGGGCTACAGATAGAGGTGAAGCTCAACACCGGCGCGTTCAGTACGATGGCGCTCCAGGCCAGTAAAATGGCGAAAATCATGATGCCGCGCTGGACGAGATTTTCGTTAATCTTCTCAGCAGGTATCTTGCGGCGCAGGATGTTCATTACGATCCCTTGCGTTGCTTCACGGAAGCCTAAATAGACGCCAAAAAACGCGGTCATTACGGCAAAGATATTGAGAATGACACTAACCACTTTTACCCACGCAGCACCGTCACCGCTAATAAACTGTGCGGCAATCGCCAGCGCGGAAATATTCTGCTCGTAGGCTTTTACCGCTTCGTCATGTCCCATCGCCAGCGTAAACGACACGGCGTAGAAAAAGACAGTGACAAACAGAATGCCGAACGCGATGTTCATTGCCCGCAACGCTTTATGCCGCGCTACTTCAATCGATTTTTCCCGCGAGCGATAGGAAATCACCATCGGGCTTAATGTCTGGATAAACAGAATCGACGTCAGGGTAAACGGCAGCGTAATAATGGCGTTTTTCACCAGCAGCCCCAGCGGCGGCAGCGAACCCACGTTATACAGATGCCACATTCCCACCATCGACACGCCCAGCGCAGCGACTACCAGCAGTTTGGTCAGTACCATGCCAGTCGAAATCTTGAATAACAGTTTCTCGCCGCGTGAGGAGATGGCGACCAGAATGCAAATCAGTACCAGTCCATAAAACGGATTGTCTGATAGCACGCTTTCCGTCACGCCAAAAGTATGTAAATAGGAGGCGCTATCGTTGGTGATGGCGGTGGAATACACGAACATCCAGATCACCAACATCACGAAATAGAGCGCCCCCAACAGGATGCCCCAGTTTTTGCCTAAATAACCGCTGATGACGCTCGGGTAATCTTTACACTCCGGTGATTCTGCCAGCGTATTAATAAACAACCGCTGAAACAGATACATTGCCGGGTAACCAATCACTGATGAGAGCAAAAATACCCACAATCCCATCAAACCGACCTGCACCGGGAGAAAAACAATCCCCGCGCCAATCGCCATCCCGATACTCATAATCACCCAGCCGGTGTCGGTACTGTCGAATTTGATTGCTTCACGCCATTCACTTTCACTCATTCCAGCACGACCCGCCGGGGTCGAAGCGTCTGCAATGACGCCTTTATTCGTTGCAATTTCCATAATTTCTCGCTCAATATTTTGTAGGGCTTTTTATTTTTTCGAGCCGCATCAAGGCGATACGCGGTCTACGTTTTTTTGCAGGCGAGTTATTAGAATGAAGAAATGATACGCGTGAGGTTAGAGAAAATCTTCACAATCAAGACTTTGAAATAGCAGTTATGGATAATAATTTTCTATCAAATCAACCAAAGAGAAACAGTTATTCTCTATTTGCGGCAGATCACAATAAAAAAGGGTGCACATTTTGTGCACCCAAAGATAAATGCGGATGAAATATCAGCCGCAGACTACTTTTATGGCCAGTCCTCCGCGTGAAGTTTCGCGGTATTTATCGTTCATATCTTTGCCGGTTTCATACATCGTCTCGATCACTTTATCGAGCGAAACACGCGGTGCCGAGGTGCGACGCATCGCCATTCGCGCGGCGTTTACCGCTTTCACAGCGTTGATAGCATTACGTTCAATACACGGAATTTGCACCTGTCCGGCAACCGGATCGCAGGTCAACCCAAGGTTATGCTCCATAGCGATTTCCGCCGCATTGCATACCTGCGCCGGGCTGCCGCCCAACAGTTCGGTTAACCCTGCCGCAGCCATCGAACAGGCCACGCCAATTTCGCCCTGACACCCCACTTCTGCACCAGAGATGGAGGCATTCATTTTATACAGCGCGCCGATAGCGCCAGCCGCCAGCAGAAAACGGGCGATGGATCGCTCATTGAGCGGACGGCGGAATTTATCGTAATAGGCCAGCACTGCCGGAATAATACCGCAAGCGCCATTAGTTGGTGCTGTCACTACACGTCCGCCAGCGGCGTTTTCTTCGCTGACCGCCAGCGCAAACATATTGATCCAGTCGATGACGTTCATTGGATCGTTAGAGATATTGTCACTAGAGACCAGCAAACGGCGCAACGCCACCGCCCGGCGTGGGACATTGAGTGGACCTGGCAATACGCCTTCGGTATTCATGCCGCGTTCAATACCGTCGTGCATCACCTGCCAGATACGAGCAAACCCTGCATCAATTTCCGCTTTGCTGCGCAGCGCCAGCTCGTTATGCATCATCAGGCCAGAAATAGACAGGCCGTTGTAATCACACATTTTCAGCAGTTCGCCTGCCGAGTGGAAGTCATAAGGTACGGGTGTTTCGACATCGTGCGACATGCCGAAGTGTTCTTCTTCAACGATAAACCCGCCGCCGACAGAGTAATAGGTTTTGCTTAATAGCTCTTCCTGCCCGTTCCAGGCAGTAATCCGCATCCCGTTCTCATGACGAGGCAACATTTCGGGATGGAAGATAATGTTCTTTGCTACAGGAAAATCAACAATATGCGCACCAGAAGCCACCGGCAGTCGCCCACTGCGCGTCACAAGTTCAATAAATGCAGGGATCTCATCAATAACAACGTCCTGCGGGCTGTTTCCTGCCAGTCCCATAATGATGGCGATATCCGTGGCATGGCCTTTGCCCGTCAGTGACAACGACCCGTAAAGATCGACCACAATATGACTTGTTGCAGTTAATAAGCCACTACTCACCAGTCGGTCGATAAAACTTTTTCCAGCATTCATTGGCCCCACGGTATGCGAACTGGAGGGACCAATACCAATTTTGAAAATATCGAATGCACTAATCATAACCACACTCTCGGATTGCCGTTCTGTGAAGAGGAGCGGGACGACTCTACGGTCGCCCCGCTCCGGGCTTTACACGCTACGTACTGCGATAGCTTCAATTTCCAGCTTCACATCTTTCGGCAAACGCGCGACCTGCACGCAGCTACGGGTCGGGTAGGTCGCCTGATGCTCATCGAAGAATTGCTTATAGACTTCATTGATGGTGGCAAAGTCATTCAGATCGGTGATGAATACCGTCATCTTGATGATATCGCCCACGGTGAGGCCAGCAGCAACCACGATCGCTTTGACGTTTTCAAGGCTTAAACGCGCCTGATCTTTCACATCAGCCGGGATCTCGCCGGTCTGCGGGCAAACCGGAATTTGCCCGGAGGTGAAGACCATGCTGCCTAAATCAACGCCCTGAACATAAGGGCCGATTGCGCCTGGGGCACGTTGCGTTTCGATAATCTTTTTCATACATCCTCCGGCGTCAGAGCGCCTGGGTAAAGGTACGTGAAATCACATCCTGTTGCTGTTCGCGAGTCAGCGCGTTAAAGCGCACGGCGTAGCCAGAGACACGGATTGTCAGGTTCGGGTATTTTTCCGGGTGCTCAATGGCATCCAACAACATTTCCCGATTCATAACGTTAACGTTGAGATGTTGACCGCCTTCGATGTCCGCTTCGTGGTGGAAGTAACCATCCAGCAGGCCAACAAGGTTGGTTTTGCGTACCGGATCTTCTTTACCCAGCGCCGCAGGGACGATCGAGAAAGTGTACGAAATACCGTCTTTGGCGTAAGTGAACGGCAGTTTTGCCACGGAAGTCAGCGAGGCTACCGCACCTTTGCGGTCACGACCGTGCATCGGGTTAGCGCCCGGCGCAAACGGCGTACCCGCGCGGCGACCGTCCGGCGTATTACCGGTTTTCTGTCCGTACACCACGTTAGAAGTGATAGTCAGAATCGACTGCGTCGGCACGGCGTTACGATAGGTTGGCAGGGCTTTAATTTTCTTCATAAAGCGTTCAACCAGGTCACAAGCGATGCTGTCTACGCGCTCGTCGTTGTTGCCGTACTGTGGATATTCGCCATCGATTTCAAAGTCCACCGCCAGACCGTTTTCGTCACGGATCGGTTTCACACGGGCATATTTAATGGCGGAAAGTGAATCCGTCGCCACCGACAGACCCGCGATGCCGCAAGCCATGGTGCGATAGACATCACGATCGTGCAGCGCCATCAGCGAGGCTTCGTAGCTGTACTTGTCGTGCATGTAGTGGATGATGTTCAGCGCGCTGATGTACTGCACCGCCAGCCAGTCCATGAAATGGTCGAGGCTGTCCATTACTTTGTTGTAATCCAGCACGTCGTCCATCAATGGTGCCGTTTTCGGGCCGACCTGAATCTTCAGTTTCTCGTCCACCCCGCCGTTGATTGCGTACAGCAGCGTTTTCGCCAGGTTAGCGCGTGCGCCGAAGAACTGCATCTGCTTACCAATCACCATTGGGCTGACACAGCAGGCAATTGCGTAATCGTCGCTGTTGAAGTCAGTGCGCATCAGATCGTCGTTTTCATACTGCAAAGAAGAGGTGACAATAGACACTTGCGCCGCATATTTTTTGAAGGCAATCGGCAATGCTTCTGACCACAGAATGGTCAGGTTCGGTTCCGGCGCTGGTCCCATGGTGTGCAGGGTATGCAGATAGCGGAAGGAGTTTTTAGTCACCAGAGTGCGACCATCCAGCCCCATCCCGCCGATCACTTCCGTCGCCCAGATAGGGTCGCCGGAGAACAGCGAATCAAATTCCGGTGTACGCAGGAAGCGCACCATGCGGATCTTCATGATGAAGTGGTCGATCAGTTCCTGCGCCTGCTGCTCATTAAGCACGCCGGCTTTAAAGTCGCGCTCAATGTAGATATCGAGGAACGATGCGGTACGACCAAGAGACATTGCGCCGCCGTTCTGCGATTTCACCGCCGCCAGGTAAGCGAAGTAGAGCCACTGCACCGCTTCCTGCGCATTCTGTGCCGGACGGGAGATGTCGAAGCCGTATTTCGCCGCCATTTCCTGAATCTGCAACAGCGCATGACGATGTTCTGCCAGCTCTTCACGCAGACGGATGGTGGCTTCCAGATCCTCACCTTTTTCCAGACGAGACTGGAGATCGGCAAATTGCAGTTCGCGTTCACGTACCAGATAACTGATGCCGTACAGCGCCACGCGGCGATAGTCACCGATGATACGCCCACGACCATAACCGTCTGGTAAACCGGTCAGGACACCAGATTTACGGCAGCGCAGCATATCCGGTGAGTAAACATCAAATACCCCCTGGTTATGGGTTTTACGCAGATCGGTAAAGATGTACTCAAATTCGCTGTCCATTTCACGGCCATAGGCGTGGAATGAACTTTTAATCATATTAATGCCACCGAACGGATGCAGCGCGCGCTTTAACGGCGCATCGGTTTGCAGACCAACAATTTTTTCCAGCGGCTGATTAATATAACCAGCATCATGGGCGGTAATGGTAGTGGCAATATTAGTATCGAAATCAACCGGCGCGTGGGTCGCATTTTCGATACGAATGCCTTCCATTACTTTTTCCCACAATTCCGTGGTCGCTGGCGTTGCTTCAGCAAGGAAAGATTCATCACCTTCATACGGTGTATAGTTTTGTTGAATAAAATCGCGGACATTAATTTCGTTTTTCCAGTCCGTACCTTTAAAGCCAAGCCATGCGTCGGCGTACAGCTTATCGCCGGTATCAATATCTACCTTCATGAAAAATAATCTCTCTACAATACTTCAACTAAATTATGCAAACTCTGCGGGGGCGTTAACTTTGCCTAAATGAATTGCATCTAAGGCAATCATTTTTTCTTCATTAGTCGGAATAACGGCGCAAATTACGCGCGCATTTTCACTGGAAATAATTCGTTCACCGTAGGAATTAGATTGATTATTCATTTCCACATCAATCTCAACGCCTAATACGGCTAAATGTTCCATGACCAGACGACGAATTAAACTTGAGTTCTCCCCTATTCCACCGGTAAATATAATGCCATCCAGACGATGTAATGAGGCGGCATGTCCGGCAATATGACGGGCAATTCGATGAACAAAAGTTTTAATTGCCAGTTGTGCGCGTTCGTGACCTTCATGCCAGGCTTTTTCCAGAACGCGTAAATCTGAAGACAGACCGGAAATACCTAATAATCCCGACTCTTTATTCACTACGCGTTCCAGATCGCCCAGGCTCTGATTGGTTTGGCTGGCAACCCAGGACATCGCGCCGAAGTCGACATCACCACTGCGCGTCCCCATCATCAACCCTTCCAGCGGCGTCATTCCCATTGAGGTATCTACGCTCTGACCGTTACGAACCGCGCAGATTGACGCGCCATTACCAAGATGCGCCACAACCAGCCCGGAGTCATCTTCCACAAGGTTCAGCAGAGAATGCGCTCGCTGGGAAACATAGCGATGTGACGTGCCGTGGAAACCATAACGGCGCACACCTAACTCTTCATAATATTTCCACGGCAGGCCGTATAAATAAGCCTCTGGTGCCATCGTCTGGTGGAAACTGGTATCAAATACCGCCACCTGAGTTACGCCAGGAAATAATTGCTGCGCCGATTCAATGCCACTTAAATTGGCGTAATTATGCAGCGGAGCCAGTGGAGAAACGCGACGGATATTATCAATGACTTCATCGGTAATAATGGCGGACTCGGTAAAAATACTCCCGCCGTGGGCGATGCGGTGGCCAATTAAAGCCACACTGCCATTTAAATTTCGTTTTTCCAGTTCAAATGCGATTGCTTTCAATGCACCTTCGTAGCTGTGGTGAGCCAGCGGTGCTGGCTCTCCCCCATTTACGGATAAGAATGCATTTTCCGAGTTAATACCGTCGGCAATACCTGACATTAATACTTCACAGTCGCTGGCATCAAGCACGGAAAACTTAATCGAAGACGAACCACAGTTAATAACCAAAACAACCGGAAATTCATTCATCTCTTTTCTCATCCTGAGTTATGGATTAAAACAGTTTGTATACGATGTTCAGGATGGTCAGCAGACCAATCACGGTAACAAACACGTTATCCAGACGACCACGGTATTTCGCCAGAGACGGCGCTTTACGGATGGCGTACATCGGCAACAGGCACAGCAAGGATGCGATAATCGGCGCGCCCATGGCTTCAATCAGATCCAGGATGTTCGGGTTGGCGTAGGCAACAACCCAGGTTGAACCCATGATGAAGATCATGCTGATAGTGTTCAGTTTGCCCGCAGAAACTTTCGTTTTGTCGCCTTTATAACCAAACTTCAGAACCAGGCCGTTCAGACCTTCCAGCGTCCCCAGATAGTGACCGAAGAAAGATTTGAAGATAGCAACCAGCGCGATGATGGACGCCGCATATTCCAGAATAATAGCGAACGTCGTTTTGGTGCCGGTCATGGATGCAAAGTGGTTAGCCAGGTAAGAGAGCACCGGAATGTTCTGCGCTTTTGCTTCCGCCATGTTCGCCGGAGACAGCGTAAACAGGCAGCTGAAGGCAAAGAACATGACCACTGCAACCATCAGCATACTGGCGCGAGAGATGATTTGTGAACATTTCTGCTCAGTGAAGTCGCGACCAAAGTCTTTCTCATACTCTTCACGCTTAGAAACCACGAAAGAAGAGACGATTGGCGAGAAGTTGAAGGAGAAGACCATGATGGAAATCCCCAGCCAGACGGTGATCAGGATACCGTCATGACCAGTTAACGACAGCGCGCCAAGGTCAACTTGATCGATAACCGCAGAGTTCCAGTAAGGGATCAGCGACAGAGAAATCAGCACCAGGCTGGCGATAAAAGGCCATACCAGGTAGCTCATCACTTTAACCATCAGATCCTTACCAAACCAGATGACGAACGCCATCAGCAGCAGCAGGAACAGCGCCACGAAGCCACGGTTCAGCGGCGCAAAGCCGAGCTGGTTTTCCCAGAAGGTCATAAAGGTGTTGGTGATGGTAACGCCATAAATCCACAACAGTGGGCAAATCGCGAAGAAATACAGGAAAGTGATGACCACACCGCCGGTTTTACCAAAGTGCTCTTCTACCGTTTCCGTAATGTTGCCGGAAGGATTAGAGCCAGAGAGACACAGACGCGCCAGCGCCCGGTGGCAATAAAACGCAATCGGGTATGCCAATACCAACATCAGAAGAATCGGGATCAGTCCGCCAAAACCTGCGCGGATAGGGAAGAACAGCACCCCGGCGCCGATTGCCGTACCAAACAAGCCTAACGTCCATGTGGTATCTGATTTACGCCAGGACGATTGTTTTGTCTGGCTGGATACAATGCTATCTGAAGTACTCATATCCTATCCTCAACGAATTAATTAAGCGTCAACGAAACCGGTGATTTGAGAGACGCGAGAAAGATCGATATTACCGCCAGAAATAATACTGACGGTTTTTCTGTTTTGAATATATTGGTCTAATTTACCGCTTAATAATGCAGCACATGCCAGAGCGCCAGCGCCTTCGGTGATGACTTTATTACGCTGAATTAAGGCAACCATACTGTTTCTGATTTCGTCTTCGCTGACCAGCACGATGTCATCGACTAATTCACGAACGATTTCGTAAGTTAAATTACCCGGGCGGGCGACATCACAACCATCCGCCAGGGTGCCGGTAGTTCGGTGCGTGGTTATTTCTCCGGAGTGGAAAGAAGCCGCCATGCCGTGAACGTTTTCTGACTGTACGCCAATAACACGAATGGTAGGGTTAATAGATTTAATTGCCACCGCAATACCTGCAATTAAACCGCCACCGCCAATTGGCACAATGACGTTATCGACATCATAAAGATCTTCCATAATTTCCAGCCCAATGGTCCCCTGACCGGCAATCACTTTCGGATCATCATAAGGTGGAATAAAGATGCGACCTTCCGTTTCGACAATTTCGCTCACTTTGGCGATGGTGTCGTTGAAGTTGTCGCCGTGCAGTACCACTTCAGCAGAGTAGTCACACGTTGCTGCAACTTTGGATTTTGGCGCGCCTTTCGGCATTACAACTTTACCATCAATACCCAACATCGCACAGGAAAGCGAAACCCCTTGCGCGTGGTTCCCTGCTGAACAGGCCACTACACCTTTACGTTTCTCAGCATCAGTTAAGGAGCTTAATTTATTAAATGCGCCACGAATTTTAAATGAACCGGTACGCTGCATGTTTTCAAACTTAAGGAATATTTCACCTTTGCAACGTTCACTAAAATAGTTAGATCGAGGCATTCCTGTTTTATAAATTCGCCCAGCCAGACGTTGTTTTGCTTCAATAATGTCATCAATAGCAACCGGCAGATCGTATGTAATATGCATTATAAAACCTCTTAGCCTGAATTAAATATGTAGGTAACCGTAACCAGCACCTGCAAAAAGGCAGGTGGATTATTTATGTTTAAATAAAAAACAAATAACTAACAAGCTTCTATTAATTGCTTTCGTCTACACCCATTATAAGATGAATATTCTTTGGCTAATTCCACCAAAACCGATGCTGCTTTTTTAATACGATAATTTTTCGACCATACTGCGGCATATTGCGCTACCGGTAATGTTTCCTCAACCGGAATGGTAATAAATTGATTAGAACCAAAAGGTGAAGTCATATCGCAGGGAATCACGGTTAAGAAATCAGCATTGAGAACAAGATTATAAATTGTCACGACTGAGTCGGTTTTAACGATGTTTTCAATACTGATGCCATTTCTTTGTAACGTGGTGAGTAGTTCGCTGTAGTATCCCATATTCGTTTGCGGCAACACCCACTGTTCGTTCTTCAAAGACTCCAGCGTGGTGGTGCCGGTGGATGTTCGGGACTTACTGGCAACCAGCACAAACTCTGACTCGAACAGCGGCTCGACATGCAAATCCTGAAGCTTCATTTCTGCACTTAACGTACCTATCGCAAAATCCAGACGCCCGTCGCGGATAGCCGGTAAGAATGAGGACAATTGCGCTTCATACATTGAGACCTGCGCTTTCGGGAACACCTCTTTGAATTTGTTGATCATCCCGGACATAAAGGTAAAGCCAATCAGCGATGGAAAACCAAATGAGACCTCCACGACTGCATCAGAGGACATACCGCTAATCTCATTAACCATATTTTTCATTTCGCGGGTAATGGATTCGGAGCGTGAGAGCAACAATTGACCAGCTGGCGTCAGCGTTACACCGGTATTTTTCCGCACCACTAATTCCACGCCAAAATAATCTTCGATATCGTTAATGATTTTACTGACCGCTGGTTGAGTTAACCCTAATTCTTTTGCAGCCGAGCCAATAGAGCCACTTCTGATGACTTCCTGAAAGACTACCAGGTGTTGCGTTTTAGGAAGAAGAATAGTGCTCATAACAACCCGCGTTAATTACCTCATTGACGGTATGAAGTGTATCAAAATGCAATGAATAGGATATGTGCGACCACTCACAAATTAACTTTCAATAGTTTTCCAGGCATATCCTTAAAGGCATATAATCATTTAATATCAATGAGTTATATAAATAAAATCAACACAAAGGCTGACTTTTATCAAAAAAACAAGGGGGGATAACCATATTTTATGGCGATAACGGCGCACTTAATTTTTGTTATTAAAAAATGCTCTTAGACGATATTTCAAGCAATTATCGTGTATTTCGCAGACGAATTTTAAGTTAAATTTAATGAGCAAGTTATCAAATTTTATTATAAATAAATCATTTCCACAGATAAATAATGCGGTACGTCACATTTTTTTTCGCCATTTGTTGGAGATAGAACATTTATTTTATCAATATTTTAAAATTTCGAATACAGATATTGATCATCTCGAACAATTGATTAACGTCAATCATTGTCTCTTTTGCAGAACGTCATTTTGTGAATGCAATCGTTTTCCATGATTTATTGTCGCATTCCGGTTGCGGAACAGCATTTTGTGTTGAGGATCACAAAACTAATAATTGCAATTCGCAAGTAAGCTATCAGAAGAGAGCACAGGGTGACTAAAAAGAGTGTTTATATTGAACCAACAGGCCGCTTTCTTTTGGGTATAGCGTCGTGGATAGTCATTCATCTTTCCGCCTGCTCCAAAAGCAAAAACCCGCCAGTCTGCACTGGCGGGTTTTCGTTAAAACAGGTGAAACTGACCGATAAGCCGCTTTCTTTTGGGTATAGTGTCGTGGACAGTCATTCATCTTTCCGCTCGCTTCAAAAGCAAAAACCCGCCAGTTTTGCACTGGCGGGTTTCTGTTGAAGAGGTGAAACTGACCGATAAGCCGGGTTCTGTCGTGGACAGTCATTCATCTAGGCCAGCAATCGCTCACTGGCTCAAGCAGCCTACCCGGGTTCAGTACGGGCCGTACCTTATGAACCCCTATTTGGCCTTGCTCCGGGTGGAGTTTACCGTGCCACGGACTGTTACCAGCCGCGCGGTGCGCTCTTACCGCACCCTTTCACCCTTACCTGATCCCACTTGCGTGAGCCATCGGCGGTTTGCTCTCTGTTGCACTGGTCGTGGGTTTCCCCCCCAGGCGTTACCTGGCACCCTGCCCTATGGAGCCCGGACTTTCCTCCCCTCCGCCCGTCTCCCCCGAAGAGGACGACGACGAAGCGGCGACTGTCTGGTCAGCTTCGGCGCGCAGTATAGAGGGTTTGCGCGCCCTTGTCACCCCGCGTCGCGCATTCCAATCGCCAGCGTCGCGGCGATATTGCGCGAAGCACGGTAAATATTGTCATAAGCCCCGCTGAAAGCTTCATCCAGCGTAACAATACTGTTCAACACGCTGAATACAGCATCGATGCCATGCTGATGCACAACGCCGACATCCTTCGTCAGACTACCCGCAATACCAATTACCGGTTTATTGTATTTCTTCGCGACGTTCGCTACGCCAATCGGCACTTTGCCGTGAATGCTCTGGCTATCGATGCGACCTTCTCCGGTGATCACCAACGAGCAATCATGAATATGTTCTTCCAGATTGAGCGCCGTCGTCACAATTTCAATGCCGCTCTTTAGCTCTGCGCCAAGAAACGCCATTAGCGCCGCACCCATGCCGCCTGCCGCCCCTGCACCAGGAACGTTTTTCACATCAACATGCAGCGATTTTTTGATGACATCAGCATAGTGAGAGAGATTCCTGTCCAGCTCGATAATCGTGGCCTCATTAGCCCCTTTTTGCGGGCCAAAGATACGCGAAGCACCGTTATCGCCCACCAGCGGATTAGTGACATCGCAGGCGACGCGAATAGCGCAATCTTTTAAACGCGGCTCGAGGCCGGAAATATCAATATCATTCAGGGTATTAAGACTGCCACCGCCAAAACCGATTTCATTACCGTTGACATCGCTTAACTTCGCCCCCAGCGCCTGCATCATCCCCGCGCCGCCGTCGTTGGTGGCACTGCCGCCGATGCCAATAATAATGCTGGTCGCGCCACTCTCCAGCGCCTGTAAAATTAACTCCCCCGTGCCGCGAGAAGTCGTCACCAACGGATCACGCTTTTCCGACGGTACTAACGCCAGCCCACTGGCCGCCGCCATTTCAATAAACGCGGTTTTACCATCGCCAGAGATCCCCCAACTGGCATTCACCTTTTCGCCCAGTGGCCCTGTAACCCAGGCGTGACGTTCGAAACCCTGGGTGGCTGCAATCATCGCTTCCACTGTTCCTTCGCCGCCATCAGCAACCGGAACCGAAACGTACTGTGCATCAGGAAAAATTTCCCGAAATCCTTTTTCTATCGCCTGCGCAACCTCGCTGGCAGATAAACTTTCTTTATAAGAGTCTGGGGCGATTACGATTTTCATACCTGTGCCTGTTACCACATGACGCCGGAGGGCGTTTCTCTTATTCGGCCTGGATTCCAGACCCGGATTGCAATACGCCATCCGGGCGCGACGCCATTAACGAGTAACTTCGACTTTTGCCAGTTTTTCGTAGTAGCACGCCAGGGCGCTATGATCCGCCGTTCCCAAACCATCGGCACGCAGTGCCTGCATCATCTCCATAACCGCAGCAGTTAGCGGCAATTGCGCACCAACGCCGTGAGAGGTATCCAGCGCATTCGCCAGATCTTTAATATGCAGATCAATACGGAAGCCTGGCTTGAAGTTTCTGTCCATGACCATCGGCGCTTTAGCATCAAGAACGGTACTGCCAGCCAGCCCACCGCGAATTGCCTGATACACCAACTCCGGGTTAACGCCCGCTTTGGTTGCCAGCGTTAACGCTTCTGACATCGCGGCAATATTCAGCGCCACAATGACCTGATTTGCCAGTTTGGTGACGTTACCTGCACCGATCTCCCCGGTATGCACCACGGAACCCGCCATCGCTTTCATCAAATCATAGTATTTGTCGAAAATAGCCTTGTCGCCGCCCACCATCACTGACAGCGTACCGTCGATGGCTTTCGGTTCACCGCCGCTCACCGGGGCGTCCAGCATATCAATACCTTTCGCTTTCAGTGCTTCGCTGATTTCACGGCTTGCCAGCGGAGCGATTGAACTCATATCGATCAATACCGTACCTGGCTTCGCGCCTTCAATGATGCCATTTTCACCCAGCGCCACCTCTTTCACATGAGGGGAGTTTGGCAGCATGGTTATGATGACGTCGCACTGTTCAGCGATAGTTTTAGCCGTAGACGCTGTTTCTGCGCCTGCGGCAATCACTTCAGCAATGGCTTCAGGGTTACGGTCAGCAACCACCAGCGAGTAACCTGCTTTCAGGAGGTTTTTACTCATTGGTTTACCCATAATACCCAGGCCAATAAAACCAACTTTCATAGTCATATCAATCATCTCTCTTGTTGCGGTGGTGGTTATTTTTTAAAGGTATCTGCCAATTTCTGCGTGGCGGAACGGAATACGCCGAGATCGCTGCCGACGGCCACAAACGTAGCGCCCCATTCCAGATAACGACGCGCATCGGCCTCGACAGGGGCAAGGATGCCGCAGGGTTTGCCGTTGGCTCTGGCGCGATTAAAAATATGTTGAATCGCTTTTTGCACATCCGGATGTGACGCATTGCCGAGATGACCTAATGCCGCCGCCAGATCGCTGGGGCCAACGAAGATACCGTCAACGCCTTCAGTTGCGGCGATAGCATCAACGTTATCAACGCCTTGCTGGCTTTCGATTTGCACCAGAATGGTGATGTTCTTATTCGACTGAGCGAAGTAATCCACCACGGTGCCAAACATATTGGCGCGGTGAGAAACGGACACGCCGCGAATACCTTCTGGTGGATAACGGGTAGATGCCACCGCCTGCACTGCTTCTTCTTTCGTTTCGACAAAGGGGATCAGGAAGTTATAAAAACCGATATCCAGCAGACGCTTAATAATTACCGGTTCGTTGGTCGGTACACGCACCACTGGCGCGCTGACACTCCCCTTCAGAGCCATCAACTGAGGAATGAACGTGGAGATATCGTTTGGCGCATGTTCGCCATCCAGCACCAGCCAGTCAAAGCCAGCTAAACCAAGAACTTCAGTGCTAATTGGGTTAGAAAGTGCTGACCAGCAGCCAATCTGTACCTGTTTCGCTGCCAACGCGGCTTTGAACTTATTTGGGAAAATATCGTTATTCATCGCTTATACCTTTGCTTATTTCTGCAATTCCATACGTTTAATGTCGCCAGTCAGGCTTCCCGGTGCAGTATTGAAAGAGGGCAATCTCTTCGATGACAATAAAAATAGGCAGTAAGATTAAAAAGGCACATGCGTTCCTTATTCAGCAATCCCACTAATTATGTTTATATTCCGTCGATAGCAAAAAGGTCAGTGCTATTTATTAAATATTCTCTTAACGAATATTGACCCTGTTCAATAATAAATCTGTTTTCGACAATGAGTATAATCAGACCAGAAATAATAGGCATTGTGCAAATGCTCATTATGATTGCCTGATATAAATATTATTTTGAGCATATGCCTATCACGCTGCGTGCCAATGCACATATTTACGCTTTGCCGGCCCCAGTCGCCCTGCTATCACGATAATTAGTGATGTTGATCACATACTGACTTTTCATCTCCTGACACTCTTATTCCATCTCACAGATGAAATTATTTCTGTCATCAGAATCACTCAACATAAATTTATTATTACCAGCGACCGGAGAAAACGGGATAATGGCCAACATCGAAATCAGGCAAGAAACGCCGACTGCGTTTTATATAAAAGTTCACGACACAGATAATGTGGCAATTATTGTTAATGATAATGGCCTGAAAGCAGGAACACGTTTCCCGGACGGACTGGAATTAATTGAACATATACCCCAGGGGCATAAAGTCGCATTAGTTGATATCCCTGCGAATAGCGAAATTATTCGTTACGGTGAAGTGATTGGTTATGCCGTGCGCGCAATCCCACGCGGAAGTTGGATCGACGAATCAATGGTCGTACTGCCGGAAGCGCCGCCGTTACACACGCTGCCACTGGCAACTAAAGTGCCGGCCCCCTTACCGCCGCTTGAAGGTTATACCTTTGAAGGCTATCGCAATGCCGATGGCAGCGTGGGTACCAAAAACCTGCTCGGCATCACCACCAGCGTGCATTGTGTGGCAGGTGTTGTCGATTATGTGGTGAAAATTATTGAACGCGACCTGCTGCCGAAATACCCGAACGTCGATGGTGTGGTGGGGCTGAATCACCTGTACGGTTGTGGCGTGGCGATTAACGCTCCGGCGGCGGTGGTGCCTATTCGTACCATTCACAACATTTCGCTGAACCCAAACTTTGGCGGCGAGGTGATGGTGATCGGTCTGGGTTGCGAGAAATTGCAGCCTGAACGCCTGCTGGTCGGCACGGATGATGTACAAAGCATTCCGCTGGAGAACGCCAGTATTGTCAGCTTGCAGGATGAAAAGCATGTCGGTTTTCAGTCCATGGTCGAGGATATTTTGCAGGTTGCCGAGCACCACCTGCACAAATTAAATCAACGGCAGCGAGAAACCTGTCCGGCTTCAGAACTGGTTGTCGGTATGCAGTGCGGCGGCAGCGATGCGTTTTCTGGTGTAACGGCAAACCCGGCAGTGGGCTATGCATCTGATCTACTGGTGCGCTGCGGCGCAACGGTGATGTTCTCAGAAGTAACGGAAGTGCGTGACGCGATCCATCTGCTGACACCGCGCGCTATTAATGAAGAGGTCGGCAAGCGCCTGCTGGATGAGATGGAGTGGTACGACAACTATCTTGATATGGGAAAAACCGACCGCAGCGCCAACCCTTCGCCGGGCAACAAGAAAGGCGGTCTGGCAAACGTGGTGGAAAAGGCACTCGGCTCCATTGCCAAATCGGGTAAAAGCGCGATTGTTGAAGTGCTGTCACCCGGTCAGCGTCCGACCAAACGCGGATTAATTTACGCCGCGACGCCAGCCAGCGATTTCGTCTGTGGCACCCAACAGGTGGCTTCAGGGATTACCGTGCAAGTATTTACCACCGGTCGCGGCACACCATACGGTCTGATGGCAGTGCCGGTCATTAAAATGGCAACCCGCACCGAACTGGCGAACCGCTGGTTTGATTTGATGGATATTAATGCGGGCACTATCGCCACCGGCGAAGAGACCATTGAAGAGGTGGGCTGGAAGCTGTTCCACTTTATTCTTGACGTCGCCAGCGGGAAGAAGAAAACCTTCTCGGATCAATGGGGACTGCATAACCAACTAGCAGTATTTAACCCGGCACCGGTGACCTGATTTCTTTTGGAACGCGCCTCGCAAAACATGGCCTTAGTGCCATGTTTTTATTGTTTCAAGTCCCCTCATCCATTAATAATGCATTTGCATTACCTTAGTTGAAGATTATAATTTGAGCAGAAAAAAGGCTGTAAAAGGACAGTGAACAATGCCCGCAAATGCTCGCTCTAACGCTGTACTGACCACTGAATCAAAGGTCACGATACGCGGACAAACAACTATCCCCGCGCCAGTGCGTGAGGCCTTAAAACTGAAGCCAGGCCTGGACAGCATTCATTACGAAATCCTGCCTGGTGGGCAAGTATTTATGTGCCGTGTGGGAGATGAACAGGAGGATCATACTATGAATGCATTTTTGCGTTTTCTGGATGCAGATATCCAGAACAACCCGCAAAAAACCCGTCCATTCGAAATTCAACAAGGAAAAAGACTTGTCGCTGGCATGGACGTCAACATTGATGATGAGATTGGCGACGACGAATAATGGATTTTCTACAAAGGGTTAATGGTTGGGCGCTATATGCTCATCCCTGCTTTCAGGAAACCTACGACGCTTTAGTTGCCGAAGTTGAGACATTAAAGGGAAAAGATCCTGAAAATTATCAGAAAAAATCCGCCACAAAGTTATTGGCGGTAGTACATAAAGTTATTGAGGAGCATATCACGGTCAATCCATCATCACCGGCATTCCGTCATGGCAATTCGTTAGGCTCAGGGAAAAATAAAGACTGGTCACGGGTAAAATTTGGCGCTGGTCGTTATCGTCTCTTCTTTCGTTATAGCGAAAAAGAGAAAGTCATCATTCTTGGATGGATGAACGATGAAAACACGCTGCGCACCTACGGTAAAAAAACAGATGCCTATACCGTATTCAGCAAAATGTTAAAAAGAGGACATCCTCCTGCCGACTGGGAAACCCTCACCAGAGAGACTGAAGAAACCCATTGATGGTGTTCACAATGCCCGCCGAACGCATCCGTTTTGACCAGCGGGCACCATTTCTCACTCCCCGACCAGAATCACCTCAACCCCAGCCTTTCGCAGCCCTTCCAGACTATCCGCAGGAATGCCTTCATCGACAATGATCATGTCGATCCGTTGAGTATCGATGATCTTATGTAAACTGGAGCGGTTGAACTTACTGGAATCGGTGACCACGATGATCCGTTCCGCAACTTCGCACATCCGGCGGTTTAAACGAGCTTCATCTTCATTATGCGTACTGACGCCGCGCTCCAGATCGATAGCGTCTACGCCGAGAAACAGCATATCGAAGTGGTAATTTTGCAGCGATTGTTCAGCCTGATCGCCGTAAAAAGATTGCGACTGGCGGCGCAGATGCCCTCCGGTCATCAGCAGTTCAACGCCCTCCGCTTCCAGCAAAGCATTCGCCACGTTCATACCATTGGTCATCGCAATCACATCGGTGTGCTTGCGCATCAGACGGGCAATCTCAAAGGTGGTGGTTCCGGAATCGAGGATCACCCGATGACCTGGCTTAATCAACTCAACGGCAGCTTTCGCAACGCTGCGTTTCATCGCCGTGTTCAGCGCGCTTTTATCTTCTACCGAAGGCTCGACTGACGGCGTCGAGCCATCGCAGATCAGCGCGCCGCCGTAGGCACGCACGGCAATCCCCTGTTTTTCCAGAAACGCCAGATCGTTGCGGATTGTCACAGTAGATACACCATACAATGCCGACAGATCGTTAACCTGCACACTCCCTTGCTGACGCAGGCGCTGAATGATCTGCTCTCTTCGCTCGCTGGTGCCAGTCACTCGCTTCTCACCTGATGCGTCGGTATTACTCATAGTAAATCCTTTCGTAAATCTTTCGTTTCATTTCGTTTTTCTTATTAACGCCTTTCTATTAACCAAATGCAAGCCCACATTGCCTATTGACGTAAGCGACTCTTGTTTCAGTAACTTTCATTATGTTTCTTTTGTGAATCAGATCAGAAAACCATTACCTTTCGTTTTATTTTTACCTCACCATGGCGCAGTATAAATTGAAACAAAACGAAAGATTAACAATGGCAATTATTTGGTCTGGAGAAGAAAGTGAAATATCTGATAGAAATGGTGAGACAGCACAAAGAGGGCAAAACAAATGGGATTTATGCCGTTTGCTCCGCACATCCGCTAGTGCTGGAAGCGGCCATCCACTATGCCTTCGCAAACCAAACGCCGTTACTGATTGAAGCAACCTCCAATCAGGTGGATCAGTTCGGCGGTTATACCGGAATGACGCCCGCCGATTTTCGCGGCTTTGTTTGCCAGCTTGCCGACTCGCTGAATTTCCCGCAAAACGCGTTGATTCTCGGTGGCGACCATCTGGGGCCAAACCGCTGGCAGAATCTGCCTGCCGCTCAGGCGATGGCCAATGCCGATGATTTGATTAAAAGCTACGTCGCGGCGGGGTTCAAAAAAATCCATCTTGATTGCAGCATGTCCTGTCAGGGCGATCCGGTTCCCTTAACCGATGACATCGTGGCTGAACGCGCTGCCCGTCTGGCAAAAGTCGCGGAAGAAACCTGCCGCGAACACTTTGGCGAGACCGATCTGGTGTATGTCATCGGCACCGAAGTTCCGGTGCCCGGCGGCGCTCATGAAACCTTAAGCGAACTGGCGGTTACCACGCCGGATGCCGCCCGCGCCACGCTGGAAGCCCATCGTCACGCCTTTGAAAAACAAGGTCTGAATGCCCTGTGGCCACGCATCATTGCCCTGGTGGTACAACCCGGCGTCGAATTCGATCACACCAACGTTATTGATTATCAGCCCGCAAAAGCGACCGCCTTAAGCCAGATGGTCGAAAACTACCAAACGCTGATTTTCGAAGCTCACTCTACCGATTATCAAACGCCGCCATCACTACGCCAGTTGGTAATCGACCACTTTGCCATTCTGAAAGTTGGCCCGGCGCTGACCTTCGCCCTACGTGAAGCCCTGTTTTCTCTGGCGGCGATTGAAGAAGAACTGGTGCCAGCGAAAGCCTGTTCCAGTCTGCGTCAGGTCCTGGAAAACGTGATGCTTGACCGTCCGGAATACTGGCAAAGCCACTACCACGGTGACGGCAACGCACGTCGTCTGGCACGCGGTTACAGCTACTCAGATCGTGTGCGCTACTACTGGCCGGACAGCCAGATTGATGACGCTTTCGCCCATCTGGTTCGTAACCTGGCGGATGCGCCAATTCCGCTACCGCTCATCAGCCAGTATCTGCCGCTGCAATACGTCAAAGTTCGCTCCGGCGAGCTACAGCCAACGCCGAGGGCGCTCATTATCAACCATATTCAGGACATCCTGGCGCAGTACCACACAGCCTGTGGAGGCCAATAACCAAAACAAAGAGGAACACGCTATGCCAAATATTGTTTTAAGCCGGATCGATGAACGCTTGATTCACGGTCAGGTCGGCGTTCAGTGGGTCGGATTTGCGGGGGCAAATCTGGTTCTGGTAGCCAATGACGAGGTAGCCGAAGATCCGGTACAACAAAACCTGATGGAAATGGTACTGGCAGAAGGGATCGCTGTGCGTTTCTGGTCGTTGCAGAAAGTGATCGACAACATCCATCGCGCCGCTGAACGGCAGAAAATCCTGCTGGTTTGCAAAACACCAGCCGATTTCCTGACGCTGGTGAAAGGTGGTGTCCCGGTGAGTCGCATTAATGTTGGCAATATGCATTACGCCAATGGCAAGCAACAAATCGCCAAAACGGTTTCTGTAGATGCGGGTGATATCGCGGCGTTTAACGATCTGAAAACCGCCAGAGTGGAATGCTTCGTTCAGGGCGTCCCGACAGAACCTGCTGTGGAGCTCTTTAAATTACTTTGAGGGATTCATCATGGAAATCAGTCTGTTGCAGGCATTCGTGTTGGGCATTCTCGCCTTTATCGCTGGCCTGGATATGTTTAACGGCTTAACCCATATACACCGCCCGGTGGTTCTTGGGCCGTTGGTTGGGCTGGTACTTGGCGATCTACATACCGGTATTTTAACCGGCGGTACGCTGGAACTGGTATGGATGGGGCTGGCTCCGCTGGCTGGCGCACAGCCGCCTAACGTCATTATCGGTACTATCGTCGGTACGGCATTTGCTATTACCACCGGCGTGAAACCCGATGTCGCAGTCGGTGTCGCCGTGCCTTTCGCCGTCGCGGTACAGATGGGGATTACCTTCCTGTTCTCGGTGATGTCTGGCGTAATGTCCCGTTGTGACCGGATGGCGGAAAATGCCGATACACGCGGCATTGAGCGAGTGAACTATCTGGCACTGCTGGCGCTCGGCACCTTCTATTTTCTTTGTGCTTTCCTGCCGATTTACTTCGGCGCGGAACATGCCAAAACCATCATTGATGTCCTGCCGCAACGGTTAATCGACGGCCTTGGCGTCGCAGGCGGCATCATGCCAGCAATCGGTTTTGCCGTGCTGCTGAAAATCATGATGAAAAACGTTTACATCCCCTACTTCATCCTGGGCTTTGTTGCCGCCGCCTGGCTCAAGTTACCGGTGCTGGCTATTGCTGCCGCCGCGCTGGCTATGGCGCTGATCGACCTACTACGTAAATCTCCTGAACCGACTCAACCTGCGGCACAGAAAGAGGAATTTGAAGATGGCATCTAATCAAACGACCTTGCCGAACGTCAGTGAAAACGAAGAAACACTGCTGACTGGCGTCAATGAAAACGTATATGAAGATCAGAGCATTGGCGCAGAGCTGACGAAAAAAGATATCAACCGCGTCGCCTGGCGTTCCATGCTGTTACAGGCTTCGTTCAACTACGAACGTATGCAGGCTTCCGGCTGGCTGTACGGTCTGCTGCCTGCACTGAAAAAGATCCACACCAATAAACGCGACCTGGCGCGTGCCATGAAAGGCCATATGGGCTTTTTCAATACTCACCCGTTTCTGGTGACGTTTGTTATCGGCATTATCCTCGCGATGGAACGCTCAAAACAGGACGTGAACAGTATTCAGAGCACCAAGATTGCCGTTGGTGCGCCGCTCGGCGGGATTGGCGATGCGATGTTCTGGCTGACGCTGCTGCCAATTTGCGGCGGGATTGGCGCCAGTCTGGCGCTGCAAGGCTCCATTCTCGGCGCTGTGGTATTTATCGTGTTATTCAACGTGGTGCATCTCGGTCTGCGTTTTGGTCTTGCGCATTACGCTTATCGAATGGGCGTCGCGGCGATCCCGCTGATTAAAGCGAATACCAAAAAAGTCGGTCATGCCGCGTCTATCGTCGGGATGACGGTGATCGGCGCGCTGGTAGCAACCTATGTCCGATTAAGCACCACGCTGGAAATCACGGCGGGCGACGCAGTGGTTAAGCTACAGACTGACGTTATCGACAAACTGATGCCTGCCTTCTTGCCGCTGGTCTATACCCTGACCATGTTCTGGCTGGTACGTCGCGGCTGGAGTCCGCTGCGCCTGATTGCAATCACTGTGGTTCTCGGCATCGTCGGTAAATTCTGTCATTTCCTTTAAATACAATGAGGTATTAGATGTTAAGTATTATTTTGACAGGGCATGGCGGATTTGCCAGCGGCATGGAAAAAGCAATGAAGCAAATCCTCGGTGAGCAATCGCAGTTTATCGCCATTGATTTTCCAGAAACCTCAAGCACTGCGCTGCTTACATCGCAGCTTGAAGAGGCTATCGCCCAACTGGATTGTGAAGACGGCATTGTTTTTCTGACGGATTTGCTGGGAGGCACGCCGTTTCGCGTAGCTTCAACGCTGGCGATGCAAAAACCGGGATGTGAAGTGATTACCGGCACTAATTTGCAACTATTACTGGAAATGGTGCTGGAGCGCGAAGGGTTAAGCAGCGAAGAATTCCGCGTGCAGGCGCTGGAGTGCGGACACCGTGGGCTGACCAGTCTGGTGGACGAATTAGGTCGCTACCATAAAGAATGTCCGGTCGAGGAAGGAATATAAGGTAAACGCCCCGCCGCTGTTGGTAAAAGACAGTGAATGGCGTTTTACACTTTCGTTTCTTTATCTGGCTTTCACTTCCCCCACGAGGCCATTTTTTTCTTTTGTTTTGACTTTTGCACCGGTGTCGGATGCGACGCTGACGCGTCTTATTCGACCTACGGCTGGGCAGGTGGCAGCCTGGCTGGATCAGGCGTTTACGTCGCATCCGGCAATCGGTGCAAATATCCCCCCATCACGCAATACCTTTATCTTCCCTTGTCTTTTCTTTCAACGATCACAAATTTCGTTTTATTTCTTTCTTCATCATTGAACTTTCAGTTTATTTTCTATAAATTTTAATCAACGAAAGACATCACAAAGTGAAATGAAACGAAAGGCAAGCGAAAGCGATAATGCCAGACGTCAAGTTCATCAAACTAAGGATTGAGTTATGCCAGAAAATTACCCCCCTGCGACCACCACCACCGGCACATGGACTGAAGAAGAGATCCGCCATCAGCCTCGCGCGTGGCTTCGTTCGCTCGCCAACATTGACGCGCTACGTTCCGCGCTCAACAGTTTCCTTGCACCGTTACTGCGCAAAGAGGATCTGCGGATAATCCTGACCGGAGCCGGAACCTCGGCATTTATCGGTGACATCATCGCGCCGTGGCTCACCAGCCATACCGGCAAAAACTTCAGCGCCATACCAACCACCGATCTGGTTACCAATCCAATGGACTATCTGAATCCAGCGCATCCGCTGCTGTTGATCTCCTTCGGTCGATCCGGCAATAGCCCGGAAAGCGTCGCCGCCGTGAAACTGGCAAATAAGTTTGTACCGGAGTGCTATCACCTGCCGATCACCTGCAATGAAGCGGGCGCTCTCTATCAAAACGCGATCAACAGCGATAACGCGTTTGCCCTACTGATGCCCGCAGAAACGCACGATCGCGGCTTTGCGATGACCAGCAGTATTACCACCATGATGGCCAGCTGCCTCGCGGTTTTCGCACCTGAGATGATCAACAGCCAGACCTTCCGCGATGTGGCGGATCGTTGCCAGGCGATCCTGACCTCGCTCGGCGATTTCAGCGAAGGCGTGTTTGGTTACGCGCCGTGGAAGCGGATCGTTTATCTCGGCAGCGGTGGCTTACAGGGCGCGGCACGCGAGTCGGCGCTGAAAGTGCTGGAACTGACAGCGGGTAAACTGGTGGCCTTTTATGATTCCCCGACCGGATTCCGTCATGGCCCGAAATCACTGGTCGATGACGAAACGCTGGTGGTGGTGTTTGTCTCCAGCCACCCCTACACCCGTCAGTATGATCTTGATCTGCTGGCAGAACTCCGCCGCGATAACCAGGCAATGCACGTGATCGCCATCGCCGCTGAAAGCAACGACACTATCGCCGCCGGCCCGCATATCATCCTGCCGCCTTCCCGTCACTTTATCGACGTTGAGCAGGCATTTTGCTTCCTGATGTACGCCCAGACGTTTGCACTGATGCAGTCGCTACATATGGGCAATACGCCGGATTCCCCATCAGCCAGTGGCACCGTAAACCGCGTGGTGCAAGGCGTAATTATTCATCCGTGGCAGGCATAAGAGGATCGCATTATGAGCATTATCTCCACCAAATATCTGTTACAAGACGCCCAGGCCAATGGCTACGCGGTGCCTGCGTTTAACATCCATAACGCCGAGACGATCCAGGCGATCCTCGAAGTGTGCAGTGAAATGCGATCGCCGGTGATCCTCGCCGGGACGCCTGGCACCTTTAAACATATCGCGCTGGAAGAGATCTACGCCCTGTGTAGCGCCTATTCCATAACTTACAACATGCCGCTGGCGCTGCATCTCGACCACCACGAATCGCTCGATGATATTCGCCGTAAAGTCCACGCTGGCGTGCGCAGCGCGATGATCGACGGCAGTCACTTCCCGTTTGCTGAAAACGTAAAACTGGTGAAATCGGTTGTCGACTTCTGCCACTCGCTGGATTGCAGTGTGGAAGCCGAACTGGGCCGTCTGGGAGGCGTGGAAGATGATATGAGTGTTGACGCAGAAAGCGCGTTCCTCACCGACCCACAAGAAGCCAGACGCTTTGTCAAACAGACTGGCGTCGACAGCCTGGCGGTAGCGATTGGTACGGCGCATGGCCTGTACAGAAAAATACCGAAAATTGATTTTCAGCGGCTGGCGGAAATTCGTGAAATGGTAGACATCCCTCTGGTACTGCATGGCGCCAGCGATGTCCCGGATGAATTTGTTCGCTGGACTATTAAACTGGGTGTGACGAAAGTTAATGTCGCAACAGAATTAAAAATAGCCTTCGCCGGCGCGGTTAAAGCCTGGTTTGCAGAAAACCCGCAGGGTAATGATCCGCGCTATTATATGCGCGTCGGCATGGATGCAATGAAAGAAGTGGTCAGAAATAAAATTAATGTCTGTGGTTCAGCAAATCGCATTTCAGCATAATCATTAATTTTATAAAATTTATTAATAAGTACTGCTCGACTAATATCGGGTAGTGCCTTAATGGCAAAGGAAATGAGTAAACCGTAATAAATACATCAGTACAATATCGCAACGATAATATATTTTAAAATTATATTATTCAATTTTTATGGTGAGGATTACATAATGAGCAGTCCAAATATTCTCTTAACCCGTATTGATAACCGTCTGGTTCATGGCCAGGTTGGCGTGACCTGGACATCCACCATCGGTGCGAATCTGCTGGTGGTCGTGGATGATGTTGTCGCTAACGATGATATTCAGCAGAAACTGATGGGTATTACTGCGGAAACCTACGGCTTTGGTATCCGCTTCTTTACTGTCGAAAAAACCATTAACGTCATCGGCAAAGCAGCGCCACATCAGAAGATTTTTCTGATTTGCCGTACGCCGCAAACGGTACGTAAATTGGTCGAGGGTGGTATTGACCTGAAAGATGTCAACGTCGGCAATATGCATTTCTCGGAAGGGAAAAAGCAAATAAGTAGTAAAGTTTATGTCGATGACCAGGATCTCACGGACTTACGCTTTATTAAACAACGCGGCGTGAATGTTTTTATTCAGGACGTCCCGGGCGATCAAAAAGAACAAATCCCTGACTAAATCTAACATCGCCTTAATACTGGTTTGAGGTAATAAAAATGCATGAAATAACCCTACTTCAGGGATTATCCCTGGCGGCATTAGTTTTCGTTCTGGGGATTGATTTTTGGCTGGAAGCCTTATTTTTATTCCGCCCGATAATCGTTTGTACCCTTACAGGTGCTATTCTCGGTGATATTCAGACTGGCTTAATTACCGGTGGTCTGACAGAACTGGCTTTCGCCGGATTAACCCCTGCTGGTGGTGTTCAGCCGCCTAACCCGATTATGGCCGGTCTGATGACTACCGTTATTGCATGGTCTACGGGCGTCGATGCCAAAACGGCGATTGGTCTTGGCCTGCCGTTCAGCCTGTTAATGCAGTACCTCATTCTGTTCTTCTATTCGGCATTCTCGCTATTTATGAGCAAAGCCGATAAATGCGCCAAAGAGGCGGATACAGCAGCGTTTTCCCGACTTAACTGGACAACGATGCTGATTGTTGCCTTTTCGTATGCGGTGATTGCTTTCCTCTGTACTTACCTGGCGCAAGGTGCGATGCAGGCGCTGGTAAAAGCAATGCCCACATGGTTGACCCACGGCTTTGAAGTGGCTGGCGGTATTCTGCCTGCCGTCGGTTTTGGCTTGCTGCTGCGCGTGATGTTCAAAGCGCAATATATCCCTTACCTGATCGCCGGTTTCCTGTTTGTTTGCTACATCCAGGTCAGCAACCTGTTGCCGGTTGCCGTACTGGGCGCAGGCTTTGCGGTGTATGAGTTTTTCAATGCGAAATCCCGGCAGCAAGCGCAACCGCAGCCCGTTGCCAGTAAAAATGAAGAAGAGGACTACAGCAATGGGATCTGAAATCAGTAAAAAAGATATCACCCGTCTGGGCTTTCGTTCGTCGCTGCTGCAAGCGAGCTTTAACTACGAAAGGATGCAGGCTGGCGGCTTTACCTGGGCGATGTTGCCGATCCTGAAAAAGATTTATAAGGACGACAAACCGGGCTTAAGCGCGGCGATGAAAGATAATCTCGAATTTATTAATACCCACCCGAATCTGGTCGGATTCCTGATGGGGTTATTGATTTCGATGGAAGAGAAAGGAGAAAACCGCGACACCATTAAGGGTCTGAAAGTGGCGCTGTTTGGCCCAATCGCCGGGATTGGCGATGCGATTTTCTGGTTTACCTTGTTGCCGATTATGGCGGGGATTTGCTCATCGTTTGCCAGTCAGGGAAACCTGCTGGGGCCGATTCTGTTTTTCGCCGTTTACCTGCTTATCTTTTTCCTGCGCGTCGGCTGGACCCACGTCGGTTATTCAGTCGGCGTGAAGGCTATTGATAAAGTACGAGAGAACTCGCAAATGATCGCCCGTTCGGCAACCATCCTCGGGATCACGGTAATCGGCGGGCTGATCGCTTCGTATGTGCATATTAATGTGGTGACGTCGTTTGCTATCGACAGTAGCCACAGCGTCGCGCTGCAACAGGATTTCTTCGATAAAGTCTTCCCGAATATTTTACCGATGGCCTATACCCTACTGATGTATTACTTCCTGCGGGTGAAAAAAGCGCATCCGGTGCTGTTAATCGGCGTGACGTTTGTGCTCTCTATTGTTTGTTCCGCATTTGGCATTTTGTAAATGGAACAAGGCACTGCGCCTGGTGGTGCCTCTTTACTTAAGGAATTTCATCCTGTGCAAACCCTTCAGCAAGTTGAAAACTATACGGCGTTAAGTGAACGCGCCAGCGAATATTTATTGGACGTGATCCGTAGCAAACCAAAGGCCGTGATTTGCCTCGCGACCGGAGCGACGCCATTACTGACGTATCATTATCTGGTAGAAAAAATCCACCAGCAGCAGGTTGATGTCAGCCAACTCACCTTCGTGAAGCTCGACGAATGGGTGGATCTGCCATTAACCGCGCCCGGCACCTGCGAAACTTTCCTTCAGAAGCATATCGTGCAGCCGCTGGGGTTACGTGAAGACCAGCTCATCAGCTTTCGCTCCGAAGAGATAAACGAGACAGAGTGCGAGCGGGTAACGAATCTGATTGCGCGCAAAGGCGGTCTCGATTTGTGCGTTCTCAGACTAGGGAAAAACGGCCATCTTGGGCTGAACGAACCGGGAGAAAGCCTGCAACCGGCCTGCCATATCAGCCAACTTGATGCGAAAACCCAGCAGCATGAGATGTTAAAAACCGCTGGTCGTCCCGTGACTCGTGGAATCACCTTAGGCATGAAGGATATTCTCAATGCCCGCGAAGTTTTGTTACTGGTGACTGGCGAAGGAAAGCAGGATGCGACAGAACGTTTTCTCACGGCTAAAGTCTCCACCACTATCCCGGCGTCGTTTTTATGGCTGCATAACCATTTCACATGCGTAATTGATGAGATGTGTCGTCGTTAACTCGCCAGGAACAGGCGTTGCAGCTCTTATTCCTGCTGCAACGCCTGTAATTACTCCCCTTGCTGCTCCAGCGCATACTTATACAGCGCATTTTTCTTCACGCCGTGAATTTCTGCTGCCAGCGCCGCCGCTTTTTTCAGCGGCAGTTCTGCCTGTAACAGCGCCAGCGTGCGCAGCGCATCGGCAGGCAAGTCTTCTTCCTGCGCTTTATGTCCTTCGACAATCAGTACCATTTCGCCTTTGCGGCGGTTTTCATCTTCTTTTACCCACGCCAACAGTTCGCCAACGGGCGCGCCGTGAATGGTTTCCCAGGTTTTGGTCAGTTCTCGCGCCAGCACCACGTAGCGGGACTCACCCAGCACCGCGACGATATCTTCCAGGCTATCTAACAGACGGTGGGTCGATTCATAAAAAATCAGCGTGCGCGGTTCCGCTTCAATCGCTTTTAGCGCATCACGGCGGCCTTTCGATTTAGCGGGCAGAAAGCCTTCATAACAAAAACGGTCGGATGGTAAACCAGCGGCGCTTAATGCAGTGATGGCAGCACACGGTCCCGGTAGCGGCACCACGCGAATCCCCGCTTCACGGCAGGTACGCACCAGATGGTAACCAGGGTCGTTAATCAGCGGCGTTCCGGCATCAGAAACCAGCGCAATGTTTTGTCCCTCTTGCAGCTTCGCCAGCAGCGTTTCGGCTTTCTGTTGTTCGTTATGGTCGTGCAGAGCGAACAGTCGGGCGTTTATCCCAAAATGTTGCAGCAGTAAACCGGTATGACGCGTATCCTCGGCGGCAATCAGATCAACGGCCTGTAATACCTCCAGCGCACGCTGGGTGATATCCGCCAGATTGCCGATTGGCGTCGGTACAATGTAGAGCTGACCTTGAGAATTATCCGCCGATTGGTGTTGTTTCATTGTGTCGTCCGTATTGCCGATTTAATATTGAGAATTGCGTAAAAAAAATATCACTGGATACATTATGGTACCCTCAACATTTTCTCGTTTGAAAGCCGCGCGTTGTCTGCCTGTTGTTCTGGCAGCCCTGATTTTCGCCGGTTGTGGCACCCATACCCCCGATCAGTCCACTGCCTATATGCAGGGCACGGCGCAGGCCGATTCTGCCTTTTATCTTCAGCAGATGCAGCAAAGCTCTGATGATACCAGGATCAACTGGCAATTACTCGCCATTCGTGCACTGGTGAAAGAAGGTAAAACCGGGCAGGCGGTTGAACTGTTTAACCAGCTGCCGCAAGAACTGAACGATATCCAGCGTCGTGAAAAATCTCTGCTGGCGGTAGAGATTAAGCTGACACAAAAAGATTTTGCTGGCGCGCAGACCTTGCTGGCTAAAATTACTCCGGCAGATTTAGAGCAAAACCAGCAGGCGCGTTACTGGCAGGCAAAAATCGATGCCAGTCAGGGACGTCCTTCCATTGATTTATTGCGCGCATTAATTGCTCAGGAACCGTTACTCGGTGCGCAAGAAAAACAGCAGAATATCGATGCCACCTGGCAGGCGCTCTCCGCCATGACCCAGCAGCAGGCGAATACGCTGGTGATCAACGCCGACGAAAACATCCTGCAAGGCTGGCTGGATCTGCAACGCGTCTGGTTTGATAACCGCAATGACCCCGAGATGATGAAAGCCGGGATCGCTGACTGGCAGAAACGTTATCCGAACAATCCGGGCGCGAAAATGCTGCCAACGCAGTTGGTAAATGTAAAAGCGTTTAAACCAGCGTCAACCAACAAAATCGCCCTGCTGTTACCGTTGAATGGTCAGGCCGCAGTGTTTGGTCGCACTATTCAGCAAGGCTTTGAAGCGGCGAAAAATATCGGCACTCAGCCGGTAGCGGCTCAGGTAGCAGCCGCGCCTGTCGCTGACGTAGCAGAACAACCCCAGCCGCAAACCGTAGACGGCGTTGCCAGCCCGGCACAAGCGTCTGTTAGCGATCTGACAGGTGAAGAAACCGCCGCACAGCCGGTGCCTGTAAGCGCCCCTCCGGCAAGCACCGCAGCGGTAAGCTCTCCGGCGAATCCATCCGCAGAACTGAAAATCTACGATACCTCATCACAACCACTTAGCCAGATCCTCAACCAGGTTCAGCAGGATGGCGCGAGTATTGTAGTCGGTCCACTGCTAAAAAATAACGTTGAGGAGTTGCTCAAGAGCAACACCCCGCTGAACGTGCTGGCACTCAATCAGCCGGAAAATATCGAAAACCGCGCCAATATCTGTTACTTCGCGCTATCGCCAGAAGATGAAGCGCGCGATGCAGCGCGTCATATTCGTGACCAGGGTAAACAAGCACCGCTGGTACTGATCCCACGCAGTTCGTTGGGCGATCGCGTAGCCAATGCGTTTGCGCAAGAGTGGCAGAAACTCGGCGGCGGCACCGTTTTGCAACAAAAATTTGGTTCCACCAGCGAATTACACGCGGGTGTTAACGGCCGTGCAGGTATCGCTTTAACAGGTAGCCCGATTACACCCAGAGCGACAACCGACTCCGGCATGACGACCAACAATCCAACCCTGCAAACCACGCCGACCGGAGACCAGTTCACCGATAATGGCGGCCGTGTCGATGCGGTGTACATTGTGGCAACGCCAGCCGAAATCGCCTTCATCAAACCGATGATCGCCATGCGTAACGGCAGTCACAGCGGTGCAACGTTGTACGCCAGCTCCCGCAGCGCAGGAGGCTCTGCTGGCCCGGATTTCCGACTGGAGATGGAAGGCTTGCAGTACAGCGAAATCCCGATGCTGGCAGGCGGTAATCTGCCGTTAATGCAGCAGGCGCTCAGTGCGGTAAATAATGATTATTCGCTGGCGCGCATGTATGCGATGGGCGTCGATGCCTGGTCACTGGCGAATCATTTCTCGCAAATGCGCCAGGTTCAGGGTTTTGAAATCAACGGTAATACCGGAAGTCTGACGGCTAACCCGGATTGCGTGATTAACAGGAAGTTATCATGGCTACAGTACCAACAAGGTCAGGTAGTCCCCGCCAGTTAACCACTAAACAGACCGGCGATGCGTGGGAGGCACAAGCGCGTCGCTGGCTGGAAGGCAAAGGACTGCGCTTTGTCGCCGCTAACGTGAACGAGCGTGGCGGCGAGATTGATCTGATAATGTATGAAGGCCAGACCACCGTTTTTGTTGAGGTGCGCTACCGCCGCTCTGCCCTATATGGTGGCGCAGCAGCCAGTGTGACCCGCAGCAAACAACACAAATTATTACAGACTGCCCGCTTGTGGCTCGCGCGTCATAATGGGAGTTTTGATACTGTGGATTGCCGGTTCGATGTGATAGCCTTCACCGGGAATGAGGTTGAGTGGATTAAGGACGCCTTTAATGACCACTCATAATTAAGGTTTAAGGATTAGCGTGCAAGAAAGAATCAAAGCTTGCTTCACTGAAAGCATTCAAACTCAAATTGCAGCGGCAGAGGCGCTTCCGGATGCCATCTCCCGTGCAGCCATGACGCTGGTTCAGTCTCTGCTCAATGGCAACAAAATCCTCTGTTGTGGTAATGGAACCTCCGCTGCCAATGCACAGCATTTTGCTGCCAGCATGATCAACCGTTTCGAGACGGAGCGACCCAGCCTACCTGCCATTGCACTAAATACCGATAATGTTGTCTTAACGGCGATTGCCAACGATCGCTTACATGATGAAGTGTATGCAAAACAGGTGCGGGCGCTGGGACATGCGGGAGATGTGTTGTTAGCTATTTCTACTCGTGGCAATAGCCGAGATATCGTAAAAGCTGTTGAAGCCGCCGTTACGCGTGATATGACCATTGTGGCATTAACCGGCTATGACGGCGGTGAACTTGCAGGTTTGTTAGGGCCACAGGACGTGGAGATCCGCATTCCCTCGCATCGTAGTGCTCGCATTCAGGAAATGCATATGCTGACGGTAAATTGCCTGTGCGATCTGATCGATAACACGCTTTTCCCTCACCAGGATGATTAAGGAGAACACATGAAGGCATTATCGCCAATCGCAGTCCTTATTTCCGCGCTGCTGTTGCAAGGTTGTGTTGCTGCTGCCGTAGTAGGTACTGCCGCTGTGGGTACTAAAGCGGCGACCGACCCCCGCAGTGTCGGCACCCAGGTGGACGATGGTACTCTGGAAGTACGCGTGAACAGCGCATTGTCAAAAGACGAACAGATTAAGAAAGAAGCGCGCATTAATGTAACGGCCTATCAGGGCAAAGTGCTGCTGGTTGGGCAGTCACCAAACGCTGAACTTTCGGCTCGCGCCAAACAGATTGCTATGGGCGTAGACGGTGCCAACGAAGTGTATAACGAGATTCGTCAGGGTCAGCCGATTGGTCTGGGCGAAGCGTCTAACGATACGTGGATCACCACCAAAGTGCGTTCGCAGCTCTTAACCAGCGACCTGGTGAAATCGTCCAATGTGAAAGTGACCACCGAAAACGGCGAAGTGTTCCTGATGGGGCTGGTGACTGAACGTGAAGCAAAAGCGGCGGCAGATATTGCCAGCCGGGTGAGCGGCGTGAAGCGGGTGACCACGGCGTTTACGTTTATTAAATAACTGTCCCTTGTAATGCCTGATGCGACGCTTGCCGCGTCTTATCAGGCCTACAACGACACAAACCGTAGGTCGGATAAGGCGTTTACGCCGCATCCGACATGTTTCAGGCCAACAGCGCCAGACTACCGACAATCACGCCTGACACCGCCACCATCGCTCCGGTCAGCCATAATGCTTTTGCCGGAAATGCTTTACGCAACATAATCAGTGACGGCAAACTCACCGCCGGGAGCGTCATCAACAATGCCAGCGCCGGAGCTGTTCCCATACCTGCCAGCATCATCGTTTGTACAATCGGAATTTCTGCTGCCGTGGGAATGACAAACAAGCATCCTGCTACCGCCATCGCCACCACCCACATCAGGCTGTTATCGACAGCACCATCGGCATGGGGGAATAACCAGACGCGAGCGGCACCCAACGCCAGCACCGCCAGGATATAAACCGGGATCGTACTCCAGAACAGAATCCACAGCGCCCTTCCCCAGCGGGTAAAAAATCCGCCCTGCGCTTCCGGCATGTCAATTTCAACTGGAGCATGGGTTTGCGGTGTCTCATGCACCCATTTTTGCACCAGCGTCGCAATCAGCAACACCATCACCAGCCCCGCCACCAGACGAATCGCCGCAAAACCCCAGCCGAGGACAAACCCCATAAACACCAGCGTCGCCGGGTTTAACAACGGATTCCCCATCCAGAATGCCAGCGCACCGCCCATCGATACCTGTTGGCGACGCATTCCCGCCGCGACCGGAGCCGCACAGCAGGTACACATCATGCCCGGCAGCGAAAACAGCGTTCCCAGCAGAGTTCCGCGAAAGCGCGATTGCCCCAGCGTGCGCAGCAACCAGTCACGGGGAATCAGCACCTGAATCAACGAACCGAGGATCACCCCCAGCACCGCCGCTTTCCATACCGCAAGGAAATAGATCATCGCGTAGTCCCACGCAGCCAGCCACGGATTAGCATCCGCCTGCGCGAGTATTGATTTACCGATGCTGTGGGTTTCGGCGGCGGTAAACGCTTTGCCGTAGTAGGGTTGCCATTTCACATACCAAAGTCCGGCAATGACAACGAGAAAGAAAAGCGCGGGTTTCCACCACTGAATGGGCGTTGCCGCCTGAGATGAAGACTGACCAGTCATAGCATTCCCCAGGAATAAGTTATGATAATTGAGCGCGTGAATATTACGCTCACTATCAATCCTTGGGAATAATTATTCAGCTCTTTTGCGTAGTTCTGAAGAGCTTAAAATAGTCACCCCTTCATGTTCAGGCCGCATGGCTTCTGCCAGCATGACCCGCGCCACATCCCGTGCATCAATGGATTTCCAGTTGCCAGGCAGCAAACGAAACAGCGGCGCAAAAAGCGTTTCGTTCATCCTCTGCTTGCTACGATCGCCCAGCAACATCGACGGACGCGCAATGGTCAGTTTCGGCCAGTTCTGGGCGATTAACGCTTCTTCCATCTCCCCTTTGACGCGGTTATAGAAAAACGGCGAATGCGCGTTTGCGCCCATCGCACTGACCACTAGCATATGCTGTGCACCCAGCCGCCGTCCGGTTAACGCGGTGTCCACGACCAGCGTGTAATCGGCATGAATAAATGCCTCTTTGCTACCCGCTTCCCGCCGCGTGGTGCCGAGACAACAAAACACAATGTCGATGGGATCGGTAACCTGCGCCAGCGCGTCGGTCAGTTGTGGATCATGGGGATTGAACACGCCTGGCATATCGCCCAACGGGCGTCGCGTCGGCGCGACTATGGCGTTTACTTTCGGTTCGTTAATCAACATCCGCAGCAGGTGACCGCCCACCAGCCCCGTTGCGCCTGTAATCAGTACCTGACTCATCTTCGCTCCTTTACAGAATTGTCCGCCTTGCACTCCCCGGTACATGCACCAGGCTTAATAGTCTACGAGGTAATTATCCCCGATTGTGGGAAATTCGCCTCATCCAATGCAACAACGCGGAGGAAGCATGAGTAAAAAGATTGCTGTTTTAATCACTGATGAATTTGAGGATTCAGAATTTACTTCACCCGCAGACGCATTTCGTAAAGCCGGGCACGAAGTTGTCACTATTGAAAAGCAAGCGGGTAAAACGGTGAAAGGGAAAAAAGGGGAAGCCAGCGTCACCATTGATAAATCCATCGATGAAGTGACGCCAGCAGAGTTTGATGCCCTGCTGCTTCCAGGTGGCCATTCACCAGATTATCTGCGTGGTGATAATCGTTTTGTCACCTTCACACGAGATTTTGTGAATAGCGGTAAACCGGTCTTCGCTATCTGCCACGGCCCGCAACTGCTGATTAGCGCCGATGTTATTCGCGGTCGTAAGCTGACCGCCGTTAAACCGATCATTATTGATGTTAAAAACGCAGGAGCGGAATTTTACGATCAGGAGGTGGTGGTCGATAAAGATCAGCTGGTTACCAGCCGAACGCCAGACGATCTGCCAGCATTTAACCGCGAGGCGTTACGCCTGCTCGGTGCCTGAGCCGCGTAGCCAGACCAGTTTTTTACCAAAGCCCAGCGTGTTGTCGGTGAATTTGATTTCATCAAGCCGGATTTGCCATACCGGTGCCGACAACATTCGGGCAACCGGAAAGCGGCGATTGTACGCCTTGCGTGCGAGGTCGCTTTCCTCACCTTCCAGCCTGCGGATCTCGCCTTTAAACTGTACGCCACGGATTAACGCTACCGTTTTCGGCTGACCGTTTACCGTTCCGGCAACCGGAGCCTGCGACCCGCTCATCTGTGCATGACGCGTTTTATCTTCCGTGAGAATGTAAAGAGCAACCTTTTGCGAATCAAACAGATAAAAGGCATTGGCGCACCAGAGTTCCCCTTCCTGCTGCACACACCAGGTGACAACATGTTGTTTTGCCAGCCAATGGCTAATAGCGGTGAGTGTTTCCATTTTTGTTCTCTTTTATACTGGTGGCCTGACCTTAACATGTGACACAAACGATGACACCCTGGTATCTCTATTTGATTCGTACCGCCGATAATAAGCTTTACACCGGGATCACCACGGATGTCGAACGCCGCTATCAGCAGCACCAGAGCGGCAAAGGCGCGAAAGCACTGCGTGGGAAAGGAGAACTAACGCTGGCGTTTTCCGCGCCAGTAGGCGACCGTTCGCTGGCACTACGGGCGGAATATCGCGTTAAGCAGTTAACCAAACGGCAAAAAGAGCGTCTGGTAGCGGAAGGCGTAGGGTTTGCAGAGTTATTAAGGAGTCTGCAAACCCCGGAGATTAAAAGCGATTGAAATGCTCGTGGTACTCAACCAGACCAGTTACGCCATTCAGCGCGTCATCCGCTAAACGATGTACCTGGAAGGCGCTTTCAGTGCCCGGCCAGCGACAACGCAGATCGTGATGCGCAGCCAGCTCAAAGCCGAAACGACTGTACAGCGCCGGATCGCCCAGCGTCACCACTGCGGCATAGCCGAACTCATTAAGCGAATCGAGTCCTTCATAGACCAGTTGGCGTGCCAGCCCCTGTCCACGGTATTTTTCATCAACCGCCAGCGGCGCCATGCCAACCCATTGCAGGTCTTCGCCCTGCACATCAACCGGACTAAATGCCACATAGCCAATGACCTGACCTTCGTCATCTGTCGCCACCAGCCCCAGCGTCAGAAAGC
The DNA here is from genome assembly GCF_000407765.1 of Escherichia sp. KTE114. Taxonomy (NCBI): domain Bacteria; kingdom Pseudomonadati; phylum Pseudomonadota; class Gammaproteobacteria; order Enterobacterales; family Enterobacteriaceae; genus Escherichia; species Escherichia sp. KTE114. Next base: position 620,129 of record NZ_KE136626.1, read on the forward strand.
CATCTTCACGCAGATCGTGAACCAGCTTCGCTTCCGCATCGCTTTCGAATGAACGACGCAGCAGGGCATCAATACCCGGCGCATCAATGGGAATTTCTACTCGAATTAGCATGGTTCACCTACCGATGTCTGTTTGGTTTCAGGCGTGGTTTTCATTCCCGCCTCAACAAAATCCGCCAGTTGCAGCAGCATCATGCGTAAGGCTTTCGGCATTTGCTCCAGCTCAATGGCGTCCATCAGGTTTTTCACATACAGCCCCAGCTCCGTATCGCCTTCAATCACCAGCCGACGCTGGAAAAAAAGCGTATCCGGATCTTGTTTACGCGCCGCAATCATCAGCAGATCGCTGGCGTCGGCACTAAAACTCACATCAGCTTGCGCGTTCTGGCTGACAACCAGTTTGCCATTCACCACCGAGGTAAACCACTGCAGATCAATATCACGCACATGAATACTTAACCAGCGACCTTCAAGGAACTCCAGCTCGCCGTCGTCCAGCGCCTGGCGAAATTGCCAGCTTAAGACCTGCTCAAGAACCTGGCGTTTTAGCGCAAATGGCGTCAGTTTTACCGGTACACTCAACAGAGATGGCCCCAAATGCACAATACGGGAACGCAGTTTATCCAACACGAGTTTTACTCCCTGTTTCAACAATCGTCCTATTTTGCCATATCAGGAAAATAACATAGCGGTATAAATCAACAATTCCATATGAAATTGCTGCTACCACCAATACAACTTTAACTGCCTTAAATCAAAAATTGTCGCAGCAAGGTTAACTAAAATCCCAGTTCGTTAACATTTTTGCGCTTTGATAGCGCAACCTTCAGGAAAAATTATGGAGCTGCTCTGCCCTGCCGGAAATCTCCCGGCGCTTAAGGCGGCCATCGAAAACGGCGCAGATGCTGTTTATATCGGGCTAAAAGATGATACCAATGCCCGCCACTTCGCCGGCCTTAACTTTACCGAGAAAAAATTGCAGGAAGCGGTGAGTTTTGTCCATCAACATCGCCGCAAACTTCACATCGCAATTAACACTTTTGCGCACCCGGACGGTTACGCCCGCTGGCAGCGCGCCGTGGATATGGCGGCGCAGCTGGGTGCCGACGCGCTGATCCTCGCCGACCTCGCCATGCTGGAGTACGCCGCCGAGCGTTACCCGCATATTGAGCGTCATGTGTCAGTGCAGGCTTCGGCGACCAATGAAGAGGCGATTAACTTTTATCATCGCCATTTTGACGTTGCCCGCGTGGTGCTGCCGCGCGTGTTGTCGATTCATCAGGTGAAACAACTGGCGCGGGTTACCCCTGTACCGCTGGAAGTGTTCGCTTTCGGCAGCCTGTGCATTATGTCGGAAGGGCGCTGCTATCTGTCGTCGTATCTGACAGGTGAGTCGCCCAACACCGTCGGTGCGTGTTCTCCGGCTCGCTTCGTGCGCTGGCAACAAACGCCGCAGGGGCTGGAATCCCGTCTTAACGAAGTGCTGATCGACCGTTATCAGGATGGCGAAAACGCAGGTTATCCGACGCTGTGTAAAGGGCGTTATCTGGTAGACGGCGAACGCTATCACGCGCTGGAAGAACCAACCAGCCTCAATACCCTGGAACTACTGCCAGAGTTAATGGCGGCAAATATTGCTTCGGTGAAAATTGAAGGCCGCCAGCGTAGCCCGGCGTATGTCAGCCAGGTGGCGAAAGTCTGGCGTCAGGCTATCGACCGTTGTAAGGCCGATCCACAAAACTTCGTACCGCAAAGCGCGTGGATGGAGACGCTCGGGTCGATGTCCGAAGGCACGCAAACCACCCTTGGCGCGTATCACCGTAAATGGCAGTGAGAAAAGCAATGAAATATTCCTTAGGGCCAGTGCTGTGGTACTGGCCAAAAGAGACGCTGGAAGAATTTTATCAGCAGGCCGCCGCCAGCAGCGCCGATGTTATTTATCTCGGTGAAGCCGTGTGCAGCAAGCGTCGGGCAACCAAAGTTGGCGACTGGCTGGAGATGGCAAAATCGCTCGCCGGTAGCGGCAAGCAGATTGTGCTCTCCACACTGGCGCTGGTTCAGGCATCCTCTGAACTTGGCGAACTGAAACGCTATGTTGAGAATGGCGAATTTCTGATTGAAGCCAGCGATCTCGGCGTGGTGAATATGTGCGCTGAACGCAAACTGCCGTTCGTCGCCGGGCACGCGCTGAACTGCTACAACGCAGTGACGCTGAAAATATTACTCAAACAGGGCATGATGCGCTGGTGTATGCCGGTGGAACTTTCCCGCGACTGGCTGGTGAATCTGCTCAATCAGTGCGATGAGCTGGGCATTCGCAACCAGTTTGAAGTGGAAGTCTTGAGCTACGGTCATCTGCCGCTGGCCTATTCCGCCCGCTGCTTTACCGCGCGTTCGGAAGACCGCCCGAAAGATGAGTGTGAAACCTGCTGCATTAAGTATCCGAACGGGCGCAACGTGCTGTCGCAAGAGAATCAGCAAGTGTTTGTACTCAACGGTATTCAGACTATGAGCGGCTACGTGTACAACCTCGGTAACGAGCTGGCATCCATGCAGGGGCTGGTCGATGTGGTTCGCCTGTCACCGCAGGGTACTGACACTTTCGCTATGCTCGACGCCTTCCGCGCCAATGAAAATGGCGCTGCGCCACTGCCGTTGACGGCAAACAGCGATTGTAACGGCTACTGGCGACGGCTGGCAGGACTGGAGTTGCAAGCGTAAGTAAATAGCTCACTTTGTTAACAAGTTTAACTACTCTTTAATGCAGTATTAAAGATTAATCGGTAACAAAGTGAGCTGTTATGACTGATAAAACTATTCCTTTTTCGCTACTCGATCTGGCTCCCATCCCCGAAGGTTCTTCAGCACGAGAAGCGTTCTCCCACTCTCTCGACCTCGCCCGTCTGGCTGAAAAGCGCGGCTATCATCGCTACTGGCTGGCGGAACACCACAATATGACCGGCATTGCCAGTGCTGCCACATCGGTGTTAATTGGCTATCTGGCGGCGAACACCACCACGCTACACCTGGGTTCCGGCGGCGTGATGTTACCTAACCACTCACCGTTGGTGATTGCCGAACAGTTTGGCACGCTCAATACGCTCTATCCGGGGCGAATCGATTTAGGGCTGGGTCGTGCACCGGGTAGCGATCAACGGACAATGATGGCGCTACGTCGACATATGAGCGGTGATATTGATAATTTCCCCCGTGATGTTGCAGAGCTGGTGGACTGGTTTGACGCCCGCGATCCAAATCCGCATGTGCGCCCGGTGCCTGGCTATGGCGAGAAAATCCCGGTGTGGTTGTTAGGCTCCAGCCTTTACAGCGCACAACTGGCGGCGCAGCTTGGCCTGCCGTTTGCGTTTGCCTCACACTTCGCGCCGGATATGTTGTTCCAGGCGCTACATCTTTATCGCAGCAACTTCAAACCGTCGGCACGGCTGGAGAAACCATACGCGATGGTGTGCATCAATATTATCGCTGCCGACAGCAACCGCGATGCCGAATTTCTGTTTACCTCGATGCAGCAAGCCTTTGTGAAGCTGCGCCGTGGCGAAACAGGGCAACTGCCGCCGCCGATTCAAAATATGGATCAGTTCTGGTCACCATCCGAGCAGTATGGCGTGCAGCAGGCGCTGAGTATGTCGTTGGTAGGTGATAAAGCGAAAGTGCGTCATGGCTTGCAGTCAATCCTGCGCGAAACCGACGCCGATGAGATTATGGTTAACGGACAGATTTTTGACCACCAGGCGCGGCTGCATTCGTTTGATCTGGCGATGGATGTTAAAGAAGAGTTGTTGGGGTAAGTGCATTTTCCGCGCCGGGCAGTCCCCTCTCCCTGTGGGAGAGGGTTAGGGTGAGGGCATCAGACCTCACCCTTACTGATATACCGGCAGCAAATTAAAGCTCGATAAAATATGGATCAGTGCATTGCCAATGCCAAACACCAGAATCAGGACAATCATCGGCTTGCCGCCCCAGACGCGGAATTTCGGGCTACCGAAGCGTTTACGCGATGCGCGAGCCAGCAGCGCCGGAACAATTGCCGCCCAGATGGTAGCCGCTAAGCCAGCATAACCAATGGCATACAGGAATCCGTTCGGGAACAGCAGGCCACCAACAACAGGCGGTGCAAAGGTCAACAGTGCCGTTTTAAAGCGACCCAGAGCCGAGTCGTCGAAACCAAACAGATCTGCCAGATAATCGAACAGACCAAGCGTTACGCCGAGGAACGAACTCGCTACCGCAAAGTTTGAGAACACTACCAGCAGCAGATCCAGACTACGACTGTTCAGCACACCGCTTAACGCCTGTACCAGCACGTCAATATTGCCGCCCTTCTCGGCGATGCCGATAAACTCCGGACGTGGGATGTTACCCATCGTCGCCAGCAACCAGATGGTATACAGCGCCAGCGCCATCAGCGTACCGTACACCAGACATTTGACGATAGTTTTCGGGTCCTTGCCATAATATTTCATCAGGCTCGGCACGTTACCGTGATAACCAAACGATGCCAGGCAGAACGGCAGCGTCATCAGCAGATACGGCGCATAAGACGCATTGCTTTCGGCGACGTTGAGCAATGTCGCAGGCTGTACATGCCCCAGCAGGCTGCCGAAAGTGAGGAAAAAGGTAATGACCTTCGCCCCCAGCACAATCGCCGTCATTCGGCTGACGGCTTTAGTGCTCAACCACACCACAAACGCCACCAACAGTGCAAAACCAAAACCCGCCGCCCGTGCCGGGACATTTAGCGACATCTCTGCGAAGGTGTGATGCAAAATCGAACCGCAGGCAGAGATATAAGCGTAAGTCAGGATATAGAGCACAAAGGCAATGGAAATGCCATTGACCACGTTCCAGCCTTTGCCCAGCAAGTCTTTGGTGATGGTGTCAAAGCTCGAACCGATTCGATAATTCAGGTTAGCTTCCAGAATCATCAAACCGGAATGCAGCATACAAAACCAGGTGAAGATTAGCGCCGCCATTGACCAGAAGAACCACGCACCGGACATGACCACAGGCAGAGAAAACATTCCTGCGCCAATAATGGTGCCGCCGATAATCACCACGCCGCCAAGCAGCGACGGTGACGTTTGGGTGGTGGTTAGTGTTGCCATAAGGGCTTCTCTCCAGTGAAAAATAGTGCGACTGCGTTGTTATGTGTTGCACTGTACCAGTACGCGAGTACAAAAGACAGAAAAAAAACCCCGATTGTTAAAATCGGGGCTGTATATATTATTTTACAGATTGTGTTCGATGGTCAGCGTGTATTACGCATCACCACCGAAACGACGACGACCGGTAGAGTCATCACGACGCGGTGCGCGGCCTTCACGACGTTCGCCGCTAAAACGACGACCATCACCACGACCACCTTCACGGCGTTCACCGCTGAAGTTACGACCGCCTTCACGACGCTCGCCACCGACACCACGACCACCGCCACGACGCTCACCGCCAGTATGCGGCTGTGCATCGCCCAGCAACTGCATGTTCATCGGTTTGTTGAGAATGCGAGTGCGCGTAAAGTGTTGCAGCACTTCACCCGGCATACCTTTCGGCAGTTCGATGGTGGAGTGAGAAGCAAACAGCTTGATGTTACCAATGTAACGGCTGCTGATGTCGCCTTCGTTAGCAATCGCGCCAACGATATGACGAACTTCAACGCCATCATCACGACCCACTTCAATGCGGTACAGCTGCATGTCGCCAACATCACGACGTTCACGACGCGGACGATCTTCACGGTCGCCACGCGGGCCACGGTCGTTACGATCGCGCGGACCACGGTCATCACGGTCACGGAATTCACGTTTCGGACGCATCGGCGCATCTGGCGGAACAATCAGAGTACGTTCACCCTGTGCCATTTTCAGCAGTGCGGCTGCCAGAGTTTCGAGATCCAGTTCTTCACCTTCTGCGGTCGGCTGAATTTTGCTCAGCAGTGCACGGTATTGATCCAGATCGCTGCTTTCCAGCTGCTGCTGTACTTTAGCGGCAAATTTTTCCAGACGACGTTTGCCCAGCAGTTCTGCGTTCGGCAGTTCTACTTCTGGAATGGTCAGCTTCATAGTACGTTCAATGTTGCGCAGCAGACGACGCTCGCGGTTCTCAACGAACAGCAGCGCGCGGCCAGCACGACCCGCACGACCGGTACGACCGATACGGTGAACGTAAGACTCAGAATCCATCGGGATATCGTAGTTAACTACCAGGCTGATACGCTCAACGTCCAGGCCACGAGCCGCAACGTCGGTCGCAATCAGGATATCCAGACGACCATCTTTCAGGCGTTCCAGAGTCTGCTCACGCAGCGCCTGGTTCATGTCACCGTTCAGCGCGGCGCTATTGTAGCCGTTACGCTCAAGGGCTTCAGCCACTTCCAGAGTCGCGTTTTTGGTACGAACGAAGATAATCGCCGCATCAAAATCTTCTGCTTCCAGGAAACGTACCAGTGCTTCGTTTTTACGCATACCCCAGACAGTCCAGTAGCTCTGGCTGATGTCAGGACGGGTAGTCACGCTGGACTGAATGCGCACTTCCTGCGGCTCTTTCATAAAGCGGCGGGTAATGCGACGAATCGCTTCCGGCATGGTGGCAGAGAACAGAGCGGTCTGATGACCTTCCGGGATCTGCGCCATAATGGTTTCAACATCTTCAATGAAGCCCATGCGCAGCATTTCGTCAGCTTCATCCAGAACCAGACCGCTCAGTTTAGAGAGATCCAGAGTGCCACGTTTCAGGTGGTCAAGCAGACGGCCCGGAGTACCGACAACGATCTGCGGCCCCTGACGCAGGGCGCGTAATTGCACGTCATAACGCTGGCCGCCGTACAGGGCAACCACGTTTACGCCGCGCATGTGTTTAGAGAAATCCGTCATTGCTTCAGCAACCTGTACCGCCAGTTCGCGGGTCGGTGCCAGCACCAGAATCTGTGGTGCTTTCAGCTCAGGATCAAGATTCTGCAGCAGAGGTAAAGAGAATGCTGCAGTTTTTCCGCTCCCCGTCTGGGCCATACCCAGTACGTCGCGGCCATTCAGCAGATGTGGAATACACTCTGCCTGAATTGGAGATGGTTTTTCGTAACCCAGATCGTTAAGGGCTTCAAGGATAGGAGCCTTCAGGCCCAGATCTGCAAAAGTGGTTTCGAATTCAGCCATGTAGTACGTGTGCCTCAAAATTAATGGCGGCCAGTCTACATAACTCATCATGAAATTGATCAGCAATTTTCATTGAAAAGTGTGAACCGGCTCAAAGTAGGTGTATTAACGAACAACAACGCCCTCACCCGTTAAGGTGATGGCAATCAAATAAGATTACGGGCTGATGTGTACGTCAGCTATTGCTGGTCCGATTCTGCCAGGTCATCTTGGTCCTGGCCCAGGAGCGATAATTCCAACAATGCGTATCGGTGCTCAACAAAGTTATGAACGTTGTTGGCAACCGCCAGTTTGAACAGTGCCGTGGCGCTGTCCAAATCCCCCAGACTTAGGTAGTACTTACCTAAATAGAAGTTGGTTTCACTGAGATGCTCAGCGAGCGAGGTGTTATCCGTTGCGTCCGCCTTGAGCCTTTCCATTAACGTTTGTTCGCTAATGTTGCCCAGGTAGAACTCGACAATGTTCCATCCCCACTGCTCCTTGTCCGATTTTTCGAAGTGCTGTTTTAACACTTCTTTAGCCTGCTTCTCATCGAGCTTCTGCTCGGCGAGATAAAGCCACAGACTACGGAAAGGATCATTGGGATCGTCTTGATAAAACGCCAGCAGATCATCTTGCGCTAACTTGTCACGACCGCCGTAATATAATGCGATCCCGCGATTCAAGTGCGCGTAGTTGTAAGTTGGATCAAGCTCAAGTACAGAATCAAACGCTTCATAGGCAGCATCAAAATTGCCTGCCTGCGTTAAATATATGCCTAAGTAATTGAATACTTCAGGCATATCCGGTCGGATTGCCAGCGCCTGCGAAAAATCGTTACGCGCTAATGCCCTCAGACCGAGACTATCATACAACACTCCGCGCTCATATAAAAGCTGTGCGCGTTCGTCATCGGTTAAAGCCCGACTGGCAAGGATCTGTTCCATACGTGCCAGAATCACTTCCTGCTGTAAAGTCGGTTGCAATGGTACTGCGAGGACTTCACTTTTACGCCAGGAAGTATTACTGCATCCTGCAAGCGTAAGTGCTGTCGCAACGAAACACCAGCGCAAAAAAGGCTTCATTTCCCACTCCCGAAGACCACGGTTGAATGAACGTCCTGTTCCCGGTTGCTAACAAGGCGTCCTGCCTGGTTAAAAGCCCCCCGCCGCAGCGGAGGGCAAATGGCAACCTTACTCGCCCTGTTCAGCAGCCGGAGCTTCCGGTGCCGCAGCAGGTTGAGACTGCTCAGTCGCTTCTTTAATGCTCAGACGGATACGGCCCTGGCGATCAACTTCCAGAACTTTCACCGGTACTTCCTGACCCATCTGCAGGTAATCGGTCACTTTCTCAACGCGTTTGTCAGCGATTTGAGAGATGTGTACCAGACCTTCTTTACCGCCGCCGATGGCAACAAATGCGCCAAAGTCAACGATACGGGTCACTTTACCATTGTAGACGCGGCCCACTTCGATTTCCGCCGTGATCTCTTCGATACGACGAATGGCGTGTTTTGCTTTCTCGCCGTCGGTCGCTGCGATCTTCACAGTACCGTCATCTTCGATTTCGATGGTGGTGCCGGTTTCTTCGGTCAGGGCACGGATAACTGAACCGCCTTTACCGATAACGTCTTTGATCTTGTCCGGGTTGATCTTGATGGTATGGATACGCGGAGCGAACTCAGAGATATCACCGCGCGGCGCGTTGATCGCCTGTTCCATTACGCCAAGGATATGCAAACGCGCACCTTTAGCCTGGTTCAGCGCAACCTGCATGATCTCTTTGGTGATACCTTCAATTTTGATATCCATCTGCAATGCAGAGATACCGTCGCGGGAACCCGCAACTTTGAAGTCCATATCGCCCAGATGGTCTTCGTCACCCAGAATGTCAGACAGTACAACGTAGTTGTCGCCTTCTTTCACCAGACCCATTGCGATACCCGCAACGGCGGCTTTGATCGGCACACCTGCGTCCATCAGCGCCAGAGAAGCGCCGCACACGGAAGCCATAGAAGAGGAACCGTTGGATTCGGTGATTTCAGATACAACACGTACGGTGTACGGGAATTTGTCCATATCCGGCATTACTGCCAGCACGCCGCGCTTCGCCAGACGACCGTGACCAATTTCACGACGCTTCGGAGAACCGACCATTCCAGTTTCGCCTACGGAGTACGGAGGGAAGTTGTAGTGGAACAGGAAGGTGTCAGTACGTTCGCCCATCAGTTCATCAAGAACCTGCGCGTCACGTGCTGTACCCAACGTTGCGGTAACCAGCGCCTGAGTTTCACCACGGGTGAACAGCGCAGAACCGTGAGTACGCGGCAGCACGCCAGTACGGACATCCAGACCACGGATCATATCTTTTTCACGGCCGTCGATACGCGGTTCGCCTGCCAGTACGCGGCTACGAACAACGTTTTTCTCGATAGCGTGCAGAATTTCACCCAGTTCGTTTTCGTCCAGGGTTTCGTCTTCAGCAAGCAGCGTCGCGATGGTTTCAGATTTGATCACGTCAACCTGTGCATAACGCTCTTGTTTGTCGGTGATGCGGTAAGCATCGCTCAGACGAGCTTCAGCCAGTGCAGCAACGCGTGCGTTCAGCTCTTCGTTTACCGGCTCCGGCTGCCAGTCCCAACGCGGTTTACCGGCTTCTTTCACCAGTTCATTGATGTTCTGAATAACAACCTGCTGTTGTTCATGACCGAACACCACTGCGCCCAGCATCTGGTCTTCGCTCAGCAGTTCAGCTTCAGATTCAACCATCAGTACAGCGGCTTCAGTACCCGCAACAACCAGATCCAGTTTGCTTTCTTTCAGCTCGTCCTGGGTCGGGTTCAGTACGTACTGATCATTGATGTAACCCACACGGGCAGCACCAATCGGACCATTGAACGGAATACCAGACAGAGACAGTGCTGCAGAAGCGCCAATCATCGCGACGATATCCGGGTTAACCTGCGGGTTAACAGAAACTACGGTGGCGATAACCTGAACTTCGTTGACGAAGCCTTCCGGGAACAGCGGGCGAATCGGGCGGTCAATCAGACGCGCGATCAGGGTTTCGCCTTCGCTTGGGCGGCCTTCACGACGGAAGAAGCTACCCGGGATACGACCAGCAGCGTAGGTACGCTCCTGATAGTTAACGGTCAGTGGGAAGAAGTCCTGACCTGGTTTGGCTTTTTTCTGGCCAACAACGGTAACAAATACCGCAGTGTCATCCATGCTAACCATAACAGCGGCAGTGGCTTGACGCGCCATCATGCCTGTTTCCAGAGTTACGGTGTGTTGGCCGTACTGGAATTTACGAACGATCGGATTAAGCAATGTAATATCCTTTCTCTTTCTTAGACAGCACCTTAACGGCACTGGTGTTAATACCCGATCTTCTGCGCATCCTCGCGACTAATGACAACCCTAACCCAGCCTGATGTGGGTAAAGCCTCTCATTAGCCGCGCGAACCTCTGCAACGGAAGATCATTCATAGCAACAATACATTAGTTTCCAGTGAATTGCTGCCGTTAGCTTGAAAAAAGGGGCCACTCAGGCCCCTTTTCTGAAACTCGCAAGAATTAGCGACGCAGACCCAGGCGCTCGATGAGCTGGGTGTAACGTGCTACATCTTTACGTTTCAGGTAGTCGAGCAGTTTACGACGCTGAGAAACCATGCGCAGCAGACCACGACGGCTGTGGTGATCTTTTTTGTGCTCTGCAAAGTGACCCTGCAGGTGGTTGATCTGTGCAGTCAGCAGTGCTACCTGAACTTCGGTAGAACCGGTGTCGTTTTCACCACGACCAAACTCAGAAACGATTTTAGCTGTTGCTTCAGTACTTAGAGACATTTTAAAACTCCAAAGTATATAGAATGAAAGGACGCCGATCTCTAATTCAGCGATCCCAGTGTACGTTACGTAAAGTGTTAAACAATTTACGCGACGTTAAGCGGCAGTATTCTACTCGTAGCGACCTGTTATCGCAAGACGGTTAACATTACGCCGGGTATTCAACCACCAGGCGACGAGGCGCTACGCGGCCTTCATCGTCAATTTCGCCCATACCGATAAACTTACCGTTCTCACCTTCCGTAACACGAACCAGTCCTTCCAGCGGCGCACCAGATGTACGAACCGGGTTACCATTTTTGAAGTAAACAGAAGACGTTAACGGAAGATTCACCACCGGATAGTCCGAAGCTGGACTGTCCATTGGCATCAATAATGGATCAAGCAATTTTGCCGCCGGAATCTCCTGCTGTTCAGCTTGCTCAACCAGTTCACGCAGATGTTCCAGAGTCACCATCCGTTCGACTGGATATTTACTTACTGCCAGACGGCGCAGGTAAATAACATGCGCGCCACAGCCGAGTTTTTCACCCAGGTCGTCAATGATGGTGCGGATATAGGTGCCTTTTGAGCAATGAATTTCCAGCTCCAGCTCATTGCCTTCATGACGAATAAACAGCAATTCATAAACGGTAATCGGACGCGCTTCGCGTGGGACTTCAATGCCCTGACGCGCGTACTCGTACAGTTTTTTGCCCTGATATTTCAGCGCCGAATACATCGAAGGGATCTGTTCGATATCGCCACGGAAAGTATCCAGTGCTGCCGCCAGTTGCTCTGCACTAAAGGTTACCGGACGCTCCTCAACGATTTGTCCGTCAGCGTCGGAAGTATCGGTACGCTGCCCAAGACGCGCAATCACCCGATAGCGTTTGTCGGAGTCCAGCAGATACTGGGAAAACTTCGTCGCTTCCCCGAGGCAAATCGGTAACATGCCGGTCGCCAGCGGGTCCAGCGCGCCGGTGTGTCCGGCACGGTTGGCGTTATAAATGCGTTTCACTTTTTGCAGCGCATCGTTGCTGGACATGCCCTGCGGTTTATCCAGCAACAAAACGCCGTTAATGTCGCGACCGCGACGACGAGGACGACTCATTAGTCCTCCTTGCTGTCGTCCGGGTTAACACGACGTTCTTCGTCATGTTTGACCACGCTGGTCACCAGGTTTGACATACGCATCCCTTCAACCAATGAGTTGTCGTAGAAGAAGGTCAGTTCCGGCACGATACGCAGACGCATCGCTTTGCCCAGCAGGCTGCGGATGAAACCAGAGGCTTCCTGCAACGCTTTGATGCCCGCTTTTACCGCATCTTCATCTTTGTCGTTGAGGAAAGTGACATACACTTTGGCATACGCCAGGTCACGAGACATTTCGACACCGGAAACGGTGGTCATCATGCCCAGACGAGGATCTTTAATTTCGCGTTGCAGGATGAGAGCGATCTCTTTTTGCATTTCCTGCGCTACGCGCTGCGGGCGACCAAATTCTTTCGCCATAATAAATTCTCCTGACAAAAAAGGGGCCATAAGCCCCTTTTTAAAATTAATTTCAGGTGGAAGGGCTGTTCACGTAGGCCTGATAAGACGCGCCAGCGTCGCATCAGGCAACGGCTGCCGGATGTGGCGCAAACGCCTTATCCGGCCTACACCCAATCAGCCTTAGGCAATCGTACGCTGAATCTCGATGATTTCGAATACTTCGATCACATCGCCAGTGCGGACGTCGTTGTAGTTCTTAACGCCGATACCACATTCCATACCGTTACGGACTTCGTTAACGTCATCTTTGAAGCGGCGCAGGGACTCCAGCTCGCCTTCGTAGATAACCACGTTGTCGCGCAGAACGCGGATCGGGTTGTGACGTTTAACCACACCTTCGGTAACCATACAACCTGCGATGGCGCCGAATTTCGGTGATTTGAACACGTCACGCACTTCTGCCAGACCGATGATCTGTTGTTTCAGTTCCGGAGACAGCATACCGCTCATCGCCGCTTTAACTTCATCAATCAGGTTATAGATGACGGAGTAGTAACGCAGATCCAGGCTTTCAGCCTCAATCACTTTACGCGCAGAGGCATCAGCACGAACGTTGAAGCCAACCAGGATAGCGTTGGATGCAGCCGCCAGGGTCGCGTCGGTTTCGGTGATACCACCTACGCCAGAACCGATGATCTTCACTTTAACTTCGTCAGTAGACAGTTTCAGCAAGGAATCGGAAATCGCTTCCACAGAACCCTGAACGTCAGCCTTCAGTACGATGTTCACTTCATGAACTTCGCCTTCGGTCATGTTGGCGAACATGTTCTCGAGTTTAGATTTCTGCTGACGCGCCAGTTTAACTTCACGGAATTTACCCTGACGGTACAGTGCAACTTCACGTGCTTTTTTCTCGTCACGAACAACGGTAACTTCGTCACCCGCAGCCGGAACGCCGGACAGGCCAAGGATTTCCACCGGAATGGACGGACCTGCTTCCAGCACTTCCTGACCCAGTTCGTTACGCATTGCACGAACACGACCGTATTCGAAGCCACACAGAACGATGTCGCCCTTGTGCAGAGTACCTTCACGTACCAGTACAGTTGCAACCGGACCACGACCTTTATCGAGGAAGGATTCGATGACCGCACCGCTCGCCATCCCGTTACGCACAGCTTTCAGTTCCAGGACTTCAGCCTGCAGCAGGATCGCATCCAGCAGTTCGTCGATACCTGTACCCGCTTTTGCAGATACGTGTACGAATTGGCTTTCACCGCCCCACTCTTCCGGCAGAATGCCGTACTGGGACAGTTCGTTTTTAACGCGATCTGGATCGGCTTCTGGCTTATCGATTTTGTTCACAGCAACCACAACCGGCACACCCGCCGCTTTCGCGTGCTGGATTGCTTCAATGGTCTGCGGCATTACGCCGTCATCTGCAGCGACAACCAGAACTACGATATCCGTTGCCTGCGCACCACGTGCACGCATTGAAGTAAACGCGGCGTGCCCTGGGGTGTCCAGGAAGGTGATCATGCCGTTTTCAGTTTCAACGTGGTATGCACCGATGTGCTGGGTAATGCCGCCTGCTTCGCCAGAGGCCACTTTCGTTGAACGAATGTAGTCCAGCAGAGAAGTTTTACCGTGGTCAACGTGACCCATGATGGTCACGACCGGTGCACGCGGTTCAGCCGCAGCGCCAGTATCACGGTCGCTCATTACCGCCTCTTCCAGTTCGTTTTCACGACGCAGGATAACTTTGTGGCCCATCTCTTCGGCAACCAGCTGTGCGGTTTCCTGGTCGATGACCTGGTTGATGGTTGCCATTGCACCCAGTTTCATCATCGCTTTGATGACCTGAGAGCCTTTAACCGCCATCTTGTTAGCCAGTTCGCCAACGGTGATGGTTTCACCGATCACCACGTCACGGTTAACGGCCTGAGCTGGCTTCTGGAAGCCCTGCTGCAGTGAAGAACCTTTGCGTTTTCCGCCTTTACCGCCACGAACCGCTGCACGCGCTTCTTCACGATCGGCTTTAGATTCTGAATGTTTGTTGCCTTTCTTCGGACGAGCGGCTTTCGCGTTACGACCACGGCCACGACCGCCTTCGACTTCACGATCGCTTTCGTCTTCTGCCTGGCGAGCATGTTGAGAGGTTGTAACGTGATAATCGCTGGAATCTTCGGTCGGTTCCGCGCTATCAGTCCATTTGTTTTCTTCCGCCATACGACGTGCTTCTTCAGCAACGCGACGTGCTTCTTCTTCGAGTTTACGACGCGCTTCTTCTTCAGCTTTACGCTTGAGCTCTGCAGCTTCCTGCTCACGGCGGGCTTTTTCAGCCTGGGCGTTTTTAGTCATATCGTCTTGTTGATTGCTCACTTTGTCTTTTTCCGCAGCTTCACGTTTCGCTTGTTCAGCGGCTTCACGTTTAGCTTGTTCTGCGGCCTCACGTTCAGCTTTTTGTTGCGCCTCGCGTTTGGCCAATTCTTCTGCCTCACGACGGGCTTGCTCTTCCGCTTCACGCTGCGCTTGCTCTTCCGCTGCAAGGCGTTCAGCCTCTTGCGGATCGCGTTTCACAAAGGTGCGTTTCTTGCGGACTTCGATTTGTACCGATTTGCTTTTTCCACCGGTACCAGGAATGTTAAGGGTGCTACGTGTTTTACGTTGCAGCGTTAATTTGTCCGGTCCTGAATTTTTCTGATTCAGGTGGTCAATTAAAGTCTGTTTCTCTTGTGCAGTCACAGAGTCGTCAGCAGACTTCCGGATACCTGCATCAGCAAATTGCTGTACCAGGCGTTCCACGGAGGTCTGTCGCTCTGCGGCCAGCGTTTTAATCGTTACATCTGTCATGCTGTTCCTTCCTGCTACAGTTTATTACGCTTCGTCACCGAACCAGCAAATATTACGGGCAGCCATAATCAGTGCTCCGGCTTTTTCGTCGGTCAACCCTTCGATATCAGCCAGATCATCAATGCCCTGTTCGGCGAGATCTTCCAGCGTACAAACGCCACGGGCGGCCAGTTTGAATGCCAAATCACGATCCATCCCTTCAAGGTTCAGCAGATCGTCAGCCGGTTTGTTATCACCGAGGCTTTCTTCCTGGGCCTGTGCAATGGTGGCCAGTGCATTTTTAGCACGCTCGCGCAGTGCTTCAACAGTCGGCTCATCAAGGCCTTCAATTTCCAACAGCTCTTTCATCGGCACATAGGCCAGTTCTTCCAGCGTCGAGAAGCCTTCTTCTACCAGGACAGTGGCAAAGTCTTCGTCAATGTCGAGATAACGGGTGAAGGTATCGATCGCTGCGTGTGCTTCCGCCTGATGTTTAGCCTGCAGGTCGTCAACGGTCATTACGTTGAGTTCCCAACCACTCAGCTGCGAAGCCAGACGCACGTTCTGACCGTTACGGCCAATTGCTTGCGCCAGATTACCAGCTTCAACGGCGATATCCATGGTGTGTTTATCTTCATCCACCACGATAGAAGCAACGTCTGCCGGTGCCATCGCGTTGATCACGAACTGCGCCGGGTTATCATCCCACAGGACGATATCGATACGCTCGCCGCCGAGCTCGGTGGAAACTGCCTGAACACGGGCACCGCGCATACCGACACAAGCACCTACCGGATCGATACGTTTATCGTTGGTTTTCACCGCGATTTTCGCACGAGAGCCCGGATCGCGAGCTGCAGCTTTAATTTCAATCACTTCTTCGCCGATTTCCGGCACTTCAATGCGGAACAGTTCGATCAGCATTTCCGGCTTGGAACGGGTTACGAACAGCTGCGCGCCACGCGCTTCCGGGCGAACGGAATAAAGTACGCCACGAACGCGGTCGCCCGGGCGGAAGTTTTCACGCGGCAGCATGTCTTCACGCAGGATGACAGCTTCAGCATTGTTACCCAGATCCAGAGAGATATTATCGCGGTTTACTTTTTTCACCACGCCGGTGATGATTTCACCTTCGTGTTCACGGAACTGATCAACAACCATCGCGCGTTCGGCTTCACGAACTTTCTGCACGATAACCTGTTTTGCCGTCTGGGTCGTAATGCGGTCAAAGGTGACAGACTCAATCTGATCTTCAACGTAATCGCCCAGGTTCAGGCTTTCATCTTCAAAACGCGCAGCTTCAAGGGTGATTTCTTTGGTCGGCTGAGTGACTTCATCAACAATCAGCCAGCGACGGAAGGTGTCAAAATCACCGCTTTTGCGATCGATCTGTACGCGGACGTCGATCTCTTGTTCATATTTTTTCTTGGTTGCTGTAGCCAATGCGCTTTCCAACGCTTCGAAAATTTTCTCGCGAGGCAGCGCCTTTTCATTGGAGACGGCTTCAACTACAGCCAAAATTTCTTTGTTCATCGCGGGGTTTTCACCTCATCCAGACTATTAAAAGTGGGGAACCAGGTTCGCCTTCTGGATATTACTCAGCGCGAACACTTCATCTTTACCTTCGACGGTAACTGTGATCATTTCACCGTCTACCGCTTTGATAACGCCCTGCCATTTACGACGGTTTTGTACCGCCATACGGAGAACCAGAGTCACCTCTTCTCCGACGAAACGGGCGTAGTGTTCAGCCGTGAACAGTGGGCGATCGAGACCCGGTGAGGAGACTTCCAGGTTATAAGCAACGGTGATGGGATCTTCAACATCCAACACGGCACTTACCTGGTGGCTCACATCAGCACAATCATCAACATTGATGCCATCTTCACTATCAATATAGATGCGCAGTGTGGATGTGCGACCGCGAATAAACTCGATGCCAACCAGTTCAAAACCCAGGGCCTCAACTGGCGCAGTAATCATCTCTGTTAATTTTTGCTCTAATGTGGACAAGCCCACCCCCAAGACATAAAAAAAGGGCCTAAAGCCCAGTTATTCTGTAGTCAGATAACAAAAAACCCCGATAAATCGGGGCTTTATATAACTGAACCCTATAACCGCAAATGCGGTCTGGAGCACTTTCCAGAAGGATTTTTTCAAATCCCACTACGAAGGCCGAAGTCTTCACAGTATATTTGAAAAAGAACTCTAAGGGAAAGTGGTTGCGGGGGCCGGATTTGAACCGACGACCTTCGGGTTATGAGCCCGACGAGCTACCAGGCTGCTCCACCCCGCGCCTGAAACGTGGCAAATTCTACTCGTTTTGAGTAAAAAATGCAAATACTGCTGGGATTTGGTGTACCGAGACGGGACGTAAAATCTGTGGTCATTATAGTGATCCACGCCACATTTTGTCAACATTTATTGCTAGTCACGTGAATGGATATCCAGTTCACTTTCATTGATTGAATAATTTCTACCTCACCTTACTTCTCTTAAACGCATTATTTTACAAAAAACGCACTAAACTCTTCCGGTCTCCGATAAAAGATGATTAAATGAAAACTCATTTATTTTGCATAAAAATTCAGTGAGAGCGGAAATCCAGGCTCATCATCAGTTAATCAAGCAGGGTGTTATTTTATGACGACGATTCTCAAGCATCTCCCGGTAGGTCAACGTATTGGCATCGCTTTTTCTGGCGGTCTGGACACCAGTGCCGCACTGCTGTGGATGCGACAAAAGGGAGCTGTCCCTTATGCATATACTGCAAATTTGGGTCAGCCAGACGAAGAGGATTATGATGCGATCCCTCGTCGTGCCATGGAATACGGCGCGGAGAACGCTCGTCTAATCGACTGCCGCAAACAACTGGTGGCCGAAGGCATTGCCGCTATTCAGTGTGGTGCTTTCCATAACACCACTGGCGGCCTGACCTATTTTAACACCACGCCGCTGGGTCGCGCCGTGACTGGCACCATGCTGGTTGCTGCCATGAAAGAAGACGGCGTTAACATCTGGGGTGATGGCAGCACCTATAAAGGAAACGATATCGAACGTTTCTATCGTTACGGTCTGTTGACCAACGCGGAACTACAAATTTACAAACCGTGGCTTGATACTGACTTTATTGATGAGTTAGGCGGTCGTCATGAAATGTCTGAATTTATGATTGCCTGCGGTTTCGACTACAAAATGTCGGTCGAGAAAGCCTACTCCACCGACTCCAATATGCTTGGTGCGACGCACGAAGCGAAAGATCTGGAATACCTCAATTCCAGCGTCAAAATCGTCAACCCGATTATGGGTGTGAAATTCTGGGATGAGAGTGTGAAGATCCCGGCAGAAGAAGTCACGGTACGTTTCGAACAGGGTCATCCGGTGGCGCTGAACGGCAAAACCTTTAGCGATGATGTGGAAATGATGCTGGAAGCCAACCGCATCGGCGGTCGTCACGGCCTGGGCATGAGCGACCAAATCGAAAACCGTATCATCGAAGCGAAAAGCCGTGGTATCTACGAAGCTCCGGGGATGGCGCTGTTGCATATCGCTTATGAACGTCTGCTGACAGGTATTCACAACGAAGACACCATCGAGCAGTATCACGCGCATGGTCGTCAGTTGGGTCGTCTGTTGTACCAGGGACGTTGGTTCGATTCCCAGGCATTGATGCTACGTGACTCTCTGCAACGCTGGGTTGCCAGCCAGATTACAGGTGAAGTTACCCTGGAGCTGCGTCGCGGGAATGATTACTCCATCCTTAATACCGTCTCTGACAATATGACTTACAAACCAGAACGTCTGACGATGGAAAGAGGTGACTCGGTGTTCTCGCCAGATGATCGTATTGGTCAACTGACCATGCGCAACCTGGATATCACCGATACTCGCGAGAAACTTTTCGGTTATGCCAAAACGGGTCTGCTCTCATCTTCTGCAGCTTCAGGCGTACCGCAGGTTGAGAATCTGGAAAACAAAGGCCAGTAATTCGACGTTAACCCTGCCCATCAAGGGCGGGGTTATCTGGATTTCCTCTGTCAAACCTTTTCTTATAATGCCATGCGCATTATGCAAAGATGAAAGATGAGATAAACAATGAGATTGAAAATAGGGAAGGCGACTCGCAATAAATCTTATAGTCGCCTTCATATGAGTAAAATATTCTCTTTATCGATTTCACCGATGACATTATTACGTCATCCTGTGTCAGGAACCGATCTTCGCACTTATAGCTGACGCTGTTCCAGACTGCTATATATTGCCTTTATTTCATTTTTTACGCCTTCGCCACGGTACACCAAAGACGTATCGTATCGTTGATATTTATCTTCCCGCGCGGCACTGAACCAGTTAAAAGATCCGACGCACAGCAGCTCTTCATCCTCAATCACAATTTTGCTGTGGACACGATTAACCAATTTCGTAGCGATACCCATATTATTGAACTTTTCAACAGCATCATTCAGCAGATGTCGTTTCTCCTGACGCTTACCATCATCGACATGCGCTATATTGCAGTTTTTATCCGTCACCACGGTAATATCAATGCCCCGGGAACGGGCCAGAGCCATTGACGCCAGAAACCCGGTTTGCTCCACTTTTTGCCAGGATAACCAGGGAGAAATGATCGTTATTTTCTTTTGAGCCCCGGCAAGAGCCTTATTCAAAAATGCATCATGCTGCTCCACACCATGCAGCGTTGAAATCTGTGCATTTGCGGAACTTAAATCTTGTCGTTTCTGAAACTCAAATTGCAACGCATTGTTGTCTGAAGCAAACAGATATGTAGCCAGTAATCCTCGCGGCGAGGAAGCCGGCTGCATCTCAATAAGGTCCATATCCCCAAAAACCAGAAAACTATCTTTCGCACGCGAGACTGCGACATTGAGGATGCTGCTATTGCTATCAATAAACCGCCCATCCTCATGTTTTGAATAGACCGTAGAGAAAAGAACTATCGCCCTCTCCGCCCCCTGCAAGGAATGCACAGTTCCCACGGTCAGCGAATCATCTTCGTCACTGCAATTAATCTCCAGCTTACGCAATGACGTCTTGATGGCATTAACCTGTGCCGAAAATGGCGTCACAATGCCAACGACTTTATACAACGGTTCCCCGTAATGGCGTTCTATTTCTTCCTTATGAGCCACCAGCCATGCTGCAATTGTTTCAGCTTCGAGGGAGTTGTAACGGCTACCTCCATTTGGCTTCATACCCCTGCCGTCAATATGCAGATACCCCATTGCCGGGAAAATCGTTTCTTTTTCCAACCCTCTTTTGGGCTGCAACTTACCGTGATAGCAAAGTGAATTACAGTAGCCAATGATGTTATCGAAGCAGCGACGATGCTCATACAGATACATTCCGCGCTCGAACTTGGGATCATACTGATAGCGAGAATTGTATTGAGCAACCTTCATCACGCTGCCAGATGCCGCACTTTTTCCAGACTCACACACATGAGAATATGCATTCATTAACTCTTCCTGAGTGACGCCAGGAAGAATGTTATCCTCCAGCATATTGCCTATATCGGTGATGGGCAGACAATTCCAGATAGGTGCTATTTGTTCCGTATCGCCTATCACCAGAGATTTCTTCGCCAATGCAAATGAGGCCGCAGCAACCTCCGGGAGCACCTGCCCCGCTTCATCAACAATCAGTAAATCGGCAAAGTTATATAAATAATGATTATCAGGTTTTCCGTCCCTGCCGAAAGATTTTTTCCTGCTCATATGGTAAGGCAACATGTAGCAGGTCATCACCACACAAGGGGTAAGTTTCATTCTTCTTAACCAACGAGCCTTAACGCTAATTGCCTCATTGAGTCCTTTTTCTTTTTGCAGATTATTGATAGCCGCCATATCCATCAGCCAACGCCCCTCCCAATAATGGGTCGCTAACAAGAACGCTGGAAAACGGATCTGCGTATCGGCAAGCTCGTCTGCTCCGGCCAGGTTCAATTCATCATCCCCCCTGTAACCCAGAGCATAAGTCAACTCGCGCCATTGGTTTGCTGCTTCCATTTCGCGTCGGGCTATGTCCTGCGCAAAATTGATGTTCTGTTGGCACTCCACCTGCTCTTTTTGCGTTTTAGCAATCAAACCATCAATAAATTCATCAATATCTTCGGGATAATTTCCCTGGAACGATGTCATTCTTGCGCCGAATGTAGAGTCCAGGAAGAGATTAATCTGGCAATGGCGTTTAGTACGAACAGCAGGAAGCCATGACAAAATCGCATACACAAGCGACTCATCAGCACGGTATTGCTGCCACTGCTTTTTACCTCTGACTAAAAGTGAAATTTCATTGCCAATATTAAAAAGGAGTGTGTTTTTGTCCTTAAGATACTGGTCGAGATTCTCACTGATGGCTCGCCGTTCATGGCGGATATCTTTGAGTCTGCGCCATGCGGGTTCGATTTGCTGAAGTTGCATAAACTGTGAAGTTAAACGCTCATGCAAAAGCTTCACTACATGCTCTGGGGAATTGCACTCCCCGACGCCAAAAGCCACCTCAGCTTTTTCAAGGTAAAAGGCCCGGGCATTTGCCAGGTATTCCAGGGATTCAACGCGGTTAAAAAAATCTTCAGTCTGGTATTTTTTCGCAGCCTCAATCTTACGGCTTTTAGACGGAAAATAAGCGCCATAGCTTTTTACCTCCGGCAACCAACGTCCAGCCATTACGCCAAAACCAGTAGAGAAGTCTTTTCCAAAGGCTTCAATAATATTGGTGACGGCCTGATTGTTAGTTGATGTGGCAATAATTACAGGAGGTTCAGTTTGATTAAGTGCAGCTCTTGCCCATTCGGTGGCAATAATAGAAAGCACCAGCGTGGTTTTACCGGTTCCCGGGGGACCATTGACAGCGAGCATATCGCCTGGTCGTTGAGTCAGATAATGGCTCAGGGCATCGCGCTGCGCCACAGCCAGCGGGAACTTATCGCCAGAATGCCCCAGACGTTCGCAGAACATAGCATTCTTAGCGAGAAGTGGCTCCACCGGGGCCATCTCATTTGAGGCAAAACGCGTTAATAACGGAACCTTAACCTGGCTCATCAGCAGATGATCATACATAGGCAGGATATGAACACTGGCCCCTACATGCTGGCTCGCTTTGACAATATAACCATATCCAGCCCGTTCATATGGCTCAGGTGTAGCAACCCAATTTCCAGCAACGTTTCTTAAAAGGTTGTTTGATTGTTGAAGATAATTTTGCCAATGCTGGCGATACCTGGCATGGCGCTCCGCTTTCTCTTCGTCAGTTTCTTCATAATGTTCCGGTTCATCTTCATTAATAGTGGCTGTGTTATGCGTAGTTTTGTATTTGTCATATTGCGCCAACTCACCAATAGAAAAATGGCCGGAAGGGAGAGGTTCAAGCAGATCACGGGGAATAGTAGCTGAAGCAGCAGGGAACAAAAAACCTTCTCTATTCAGGAGAGCGGAAGTAACCAGTGGCGTGATAATTGCGGGTGCACCTGCCGTTTGTTCTTTGCCATGTTTTACTATGCGGTTCCACACCTGGGGTCGTAACACGACTTCAACGGTTTTTACCGACTCCCCTTCACCGTCAAAAAATGCCCGAATAGTCTCGTCATCCAACTGCCCTGCGGTGATGTTTATCCACCGAGTGAATGAGTCGGTATCTTTACGTGAAAACGTTCCTTTACCAGATTCGGCGTCAGCTAAGGAGTTGCGCCAGTATGAAGTGAATCCCAACGTATTGCTGTCCATTTTCCATTCCGTGACATAATAGAAATCATTGATTTCATTAATGTAAATATTATTTATGATTAAACATTGTCCACGATGCGAGCGCGATCGCAATAAATATTGTGCCTGGAGGATGGATTAGATTTTCTGAAAGGGCTGAATCCTTAATAAATGAGCGCATACATACCTGGTTCGATATTCTTAAGGGATTTAATATGGATTGAATCAGGTTGACGTTAGTTGAAAAAAACAGCGGAAAAGATTTGTATAGTGCGGATTTTAGACACAAAAAAAGCCGCCCTTGAGCGACTTGATGTGCATACGATGTGGTGCGAAGGCCGCACAGCTCTTTCAAACATAATTCATTGAAATTAATGTGATTTATTAACCCAAAAATCACTTTGTATACTCAGCGCGATTCTCTGAGAAATCAACAACCTGAATAATCAGTCGGTACTTTAACGCTTCACAATGTTTATCGGAATTTCAAGTAAAGACAAATGCTGCATATCAAGTATTCAGGATGGATAACGCTAAGCTCCTAAACCTGGAGTAAGCCTCATCCCATGTGATCTTTCGCTCTCCATACACCATTGGAGAAACAAACTGCTGATAGCGCATCTGGTAGAGAGGATTGTTCGCCAACTCATCCAGTCCCATTTTTAACTCATCAACTGGACACGCGCAAAACTGCGGGTACTGGTTGCCGTAACGCTGAATGTCCTGCTCAATAGTTTGTTGAACAAAATCAACGAGCAGACTCATATCAACATGACTCGTCTCAACAATACAGTTTGTATCGTAGATATGACGTACCAGCGATGCATCATCAAATCGCTCAACATCTCGCACAACTGCCGCAGTACGACGTAACATCGCCACCAGCTTTTCAGCCTGTGTGCTAATGATAGTTGCGCATGGAAACGCTGAAACAATAGCCGCTTTTCCCGTGATCCCTGTTACCAGTGAATGAATATCCCGTAATTCAAAAGGCTCCAGTAACTTCGCTTCCATCAGTTCCAGTCGGATAAAAGGACGCAAACAAGGTGCCTGCACCACTCGCTGTGGATAACGAACAGGTATGTCATTATAACGATATTCATCCCGCGTCACTTTTGGGTAATCATCATCAAAATTGAACACACCCGATGAAGCTATTGCACTGGAAACTGCCTGAACAATTTCTTTACGGGTATTTTTTCGCTGAGTGCGGGAAAGTGTCTGAAATGCATCCTTAGGCACCAGTTTGATATCCACATCTTCCGACATGCGATTAAGTGCGACACCTGATTTTGCCAGAGCAGTTCCTCCGGCAAACACCAATTGATGAGTATCGAACACCAGAGGTTTAAGTAATTGCAAAAGCTCAACGATATAGTGATCTTTTTCCACAATTGCGACAGACTCAATACCAAGCGCGTCAGCCACTTCAGAAAAAAGAGTGGTTAAATCATCCATTTAATCTGCTGTTCCCTACAGATAATACGCGTTTAAAACGCCGGGGGGTTTTTATCTCCGGTGAAGCTGGGATCTGCGTAGAAGTACCGCTGTTGTATGCCTGCGTTGCACCAGCAAAACGATAGCGTACTTTCAGGCGTTCCAGCGTTTCGACAATCACCGCTGAAGAGCCTCCGGGAGCCGCTGGCATTACCTTACCTGTAATACTGTTCCGCCGTGCTTTGGTATATACGCCATAACCAACCTTCAACAGTTGCCCTTCCCTGACAAGATCGCGCAATACCCGACCAACCTGATCGTAGCCTGCAATATCTTTAAAGTCGTCACGAGTGAATACGTAACGTTTAGAACGTTTCAGTCGTGACTGAATGCGTGCTTTTATCGTCATATTCGCCTCCTGAGTCATTGCATAAAGAGTAGCAAAAATACGACATTTTAGATAGCAAACATACGACATTCATTTTGCTGATAACGCTGACGGATAGTGCTTCGCCACAATGTCATTCATCTTATCCACCAGATCCAAACGTTTGAAAGTGATATGCCCACTGCCTTTCTGGTAATAGCGGATGACAAATAAATCGTCATCAAATATCTGCTCATGCGGGTGAGCACTAACGAAGTCCATAAACCGAATCGAAACATCATGCCGGTTATCGGGAATGGTCTTCCCATCCAGCAGGTATAACATCCGTTCCAGATCGGCGAGTTGATCTTCTCGCCAGCCCCAGTTCAGGCTGTAGCCCCATCTGTCATGCTTCACCAGATTGTTAACGATAATCTTCTTACCGAAATAACAGGGATTATTGGTTTTGTAATCCCAGCTCAATCCCTTAAATACATTGATAATCCCACGTTCGAAAACGTCCTGCTTGTTGTTGTGGAGTTGTTCAAAGGTACTCAGGATGTTGGCTTCGCTAATCGCCGGAAGATCGCCCTCCTCCAGGTTATTTGCCCACTGACTGCGGGCTTCGGCATCCATCAGAGTCAACATCCCGGACTTCAGCATGAGATCGCGCCAGATGCTGCGATCGATATTGCGGGTGATGTGGGTTGAGTCAGGTTGACTTCAGTTGAGGAGAAAAGCTGGAAAAGCCTTGTGTAGCGCGGATTTCAGGCATAAAAAAAGACCTCAGTTGAGGTCTATTTACATACTTTTGGTGCCGAAGGCCGGACTCGAACCGGCACGTATTTCTACGGTTGATTTTGAATCAACTGCGTCTACCGATTTCGCCACTTCGGCACTGAAGAGGTATGCGGAAAACGTTGTGGATTATACCTGTCATGCGCCGCCATGCAAGCGCCAGCTTATGCCTGCCTCGCTAAGTGCTGAAAATTTCGGCATTGTATTCCACGATGTGTAACCTCTGTCACACTCCAGGCACCTGCCGACCATGCTCTACACTTCCCGCAGCAAAGTCGCACCAACAACCGAACTGTTCCCAATGTCGAAAATTAACGATGCCATCCAGCATGTACGTGACGGTAAGGCGCGCTGCCGCGTGGTCCTGAAAGCCGACTTCTAATCCCTTTATCAGGTCGATTCTGCCCGGCCTTTAAGACATCTCGCAATCGGCTGAATTTAGTGGTGAAAACTTTTCAACCGTGCCTATACTCCAGGCAGGGAACTGGAGGAAATCTCATGAGCGAACCACTTTTAATTGCACGCACGCCTGACACGGAACTGTTTTTATTACCCGCTATGGCTAACCGTCACGGGCTGATTACTGGTGCAACGGGGACGGGTAAAACTGTCACGCTGCAAAAACTAGCGGAATCACTGTCAGAAATCGGTGTACCCGTGTTTATGGC
The DNA here is from genome assembly GCF_000407765.1 of Escherichia sp. KTE114. NCBI lineage: Bacteria > Pseudomonadati > Pseudomonadota > Gammaproteobacteria > Enterobacterales > Enterobacteriaceae > Escherichia > Escherichia sp. KTE114. Next base: position 646,421 of record NZ_KE136626.1, read on the forward strand.
CGATGTGAAAGGCGATTTGACCGGGGTTGCACAGGAAGGTACGACCTCGGAAAAACTGCTCGCTCGGTTGAAAGGTATCGGCGTCAACGACTGGCAACCACATGCGAATCCAGTGGTGGTGTGGGATATTTTTGGTGAGAAAGGTCATCCAGTACGGGCAACGGTCTCCGATCTAGGGCCGCTGTTGCTTGCACGACTGTTAAATCTCAACGACGTGCAAACTGGTGTGCTGGATATCATCTTCCGCATTGCTGACGATCAGGGACTGTTGTTGCTCGACTTTAAGGATCTTCGGGCCATTACCCAGTACATCGGAGATAACGCCAAATCATTCCAGAATCAGTATGGCAATATCAGTAACGCATCTGTTGGTGCAATCCAGCGCGGATTACTGTCGCTGGAGCAGCAAGGAGCGACGCATTTCTTTGGCGAGCCAATGCTAGATATCAAAGACTGGATGCGTACCGATGCCAACGGCAAAGGCGTTATCAATATCCTTAGCGCCGAAAAGCTCTACCAGATGCCAAAACTGTACGCTGCCAGTCTGCTGTGGATGCTTTCTGAATTGTATGAGCAACTGCCGGAAGCGGGGGATCTGGATAAACCGAAACTCGTCTTTTTCTTCGACGAAGCGCATCTGCTGTTTAACGATGCACCGCAGGTGCTGCTGGATAAAATTGAGCAGGTAATACGGCTTATCCGCTCGAAAGGCGTGGGCGTCTGGTTTGTCTCGCAAAACCCTTCGGATATACCCGACAACGTACTCGGGCAGTTGGGGAATCGCGTTCAACACGCTCTGCGCGCCTTTACGCCGAAAGACCAGAAAGCAGTGAAGACGGCAGCGCAAACCATGCGACCCAATCCAGCGTTTGATACAGAAAAGGCAATCCAGGAGCTGGGAACCGGCGAAGCGTTGATCTCATTTCTGGATGCGAAAGGTAGTCCTTCTGTGGTGGAGCGTGCGATGGTGATTGCGCCTTGTTCACGGATGGGACCGGTGACGGAAGATGAGCGTAACGGCCTGATTAATCACTCGTCGGTATATGGCAAGTATGAAGATGACGTGGATCGGGAATCTGCCTATGAGATGCTGCAAAAAGGAGTGCAAACCAGTACCGAACAGCAAAATAATCCACCAGCCAAAGGAAAAGAGATGGCTGTGGATGACGGTATTCTCGGTGGGTTAAAGGACATTTTGTTTGGCACTACCGGACCGCGTGGCGGAAAGAAAGATGGCGTAGTGCAGACTATGGCGAAAAGTGCCGCCCGCCAGGTCACGAACCAGATTATACGCGGTGTGCTGGGAAGCTTGCTGGGAGGGAGAAAAAGGTAAGTAAGGTGCTGTCTGTGCCCCTCACCCTAGCCCTCTCCCCAAAGGGGCGAGGGGACCGATCGAGCTCGTATTTGACTTTATCAAAAATCTGAAAGGGAGCTTTCGCTCCCTTTCTTCACTCATCTGGTTACGATTTTCTCATTAACAGCCACAGGCTGATTAAGAAGAAACTTGCACTTGGCAACAGTGCGCCGATGATCGGCGGGATGCCGTAAACCAACGTCAGCGGGCCGAAGATCTGATCCAGTACATAGAACACAAAACCGAAGCTGATACCAGTAACCACGCGCACGCCCATCGGCACGCTACGCAGTGGGCCGAAGATGAACGACAGAGCCATCAGCATCATCACCGCCACGGATAGCGGCTGGAAGATTTTGCTCCACATGTTGAGCTGATAACGTCCGGCGTCCTGACCGCTCGACTTCAGATACTTCACATAGTTGTGCAAACCGCTGATGGAGAGTGCATCCGGGTCCAGCGCCACCACGCCCAGTTTGTCTGGAGTGAGGTTGGTTTTCCAGGTGCCACTCACGGTCTGTGAACCGGTGATTTGTTTTGGATTAGTCAGGTCAGATTCATCAACCTGCGACAGACGCCAGACTTTATGTTCAGGATCAAACTTAGCGGAAGCGGCATAGCGCACAGATTGCAGACGACGATTTTCGTTAAAGGCATAAATACTGATACCCCCTAACTCTTCGTCACCTTTTACCCGCTCAATATAGACAAAATTATTGCCATCTTTAGCCCATAAACCTTGCTGGGTAGAGAGCAACGAGCCGCCGTACATCGCCTGTGCACGGTAGTTACGTGCCATCTGCTCGCCCTGCGGTGCGACCCATTCGCCAATCGCCATCGTCAGCAAGACCAGCGGAATGGCGGTTTTCATTACCGACAACGCCACCTGCATACGGGTAAAACCAGAAGCCTGCATCACCACCAGTTCGCTGCGCTGCGCCAGCATCCCAAGACCCAGCAACGCCCCCAGCAGAGCCGCCATCGGGAAGAAGATTTGCACATCTTTCGGCACGCTCAGCAGGGTATACATTCCTGCGCCTAACGCGTCGTAACTCCCCTGCCCGGCTTTTTTCAGCTGATCGACAAATTTGATAATGCCGGAGAGCGACACCAGCATGAACAGCGTCATCATGATGGTGGTGAAAATAGTTTTACCGATATAGCGGTCAAGTACGCCAAAAGGTTGCATCACACCGCTCCTTTACGCGAAAAACTGGCGCGCAGGCGGCGGACCGGCACGGTGTCCCAAAGGTTGAGAACAATCGCCAAAGCCAGATAAATCAGGTTAACGGTCCACATCCACAGCGTCGGGTCCAGCTTACCTTTGCCGCCGTTCGATTTCAGGGAGGTCTGGATCAGGAAGAAAAGCAAATACAGCAGCATCGCAGGCAACATCGACAGTACGCGTCCCTGACGTGGGTTAACCACGCTCAACGGTACAACCATGAGCGCCATCATAAACACGGTGAATACCAACGTGATACGCCAGTTCAGTTCCGCCCGGGCGCGATCGGTGTCGGTGTTCCACAACGTGCGCATGTCCATCTGGTCGGTATCGTTCGGGTCGAGCGCCACCGCCTGGTGACCAATGATCGCCTGATAATCCTGGAAGTCAGTAATGCGGAAATCACGTAACAGTGCAGTGCCTTCGAAACGCGTTCCCTGGTTGAGAGTCACCACCTGAGAGCCATCCCGCAACTGAGTTAAATGTCCGGAATCGGCCACCACCACAGAAGGTCGTGCATTACCTTTTGGTCGAATTTGCGCGAGGAACACATCTTTGAAATCGCTGCCGTCAACGCTTTCGATGAACAGCACCGAGCTGCCATTGGTCGCTTGCTGGAATTGCCCTTGCGCCAGCGCAGCCATGCCAGGGTTAGCTTTCGCTTCGGCTAACACCTCATCCTGATGACGCGATGACCACGGTCCCGCCCACATGACGTTAACCGCCGCGACAATCGCCGTGAACACCGCGAGAACCATTGCCGCTTTCACCAGAACCGCTTTGCTCAGGCCGCAGGCATGCATTACCGTAATTTCACTTTCGGTATACAGTTTACCCAACGTCATCAGCAGCCCGAGGAACAGGCTTAATGGCAGGATAAGCTGCGCCATTTCCGGCACGCCCAACCCGAGAAGGGAGAGCACCAGGTTCGCCGGAATGTCGCCGTCAACCGCTGCGCCGAGTATCCTCACTAACTTTTGACAGAAGAAGATCAAAAGCAAGATGAAGAGTATCGCCAGCTGGCTTTTGAGCGTCTCCCGAACCAGATATCTTATGATTATCACTTTAAATACGCCCGTAAAAACTCGTCTTTTGCAGGATTTTAGCTTGTTTCATGGCTTAAACGTCATTTATTCTCTTGAGTCGTCGAAATCGTCGCTAAGATAATTATACTCAACGGATTCACCTCTCAGATTTTGTTCTGACGTGCCAATGCCGTAATAACGTTAAGATTAACACGAAGTCATCGCAACAGCGGACATGAGTTACGAAAGCTTGCAATTCTATCTGTAGCCACCGCCGTTGTCTTTAAGATTCAGGAGCGTAGTGCATGGAGTTTAGTGTAAAAAGCGGTAGCCCGGAGAAACAGCGGAGTGCCTGCATCGTCGTGGGCGTCTTCGAACCACGTCGCCTTTCTCCGATTGCAGAACAGCTCGATAAGATCAGTGATGGGTACATCAGCGCCCTGCTGCGTCGGGGCGAACTGGAAGGAAAACCGGGGCAGACCCTGTTGCTGCACCATGTGCCAAATGTGCTCTCCGAGCGCATCCTCCTTATTGGTTGCGGCAAAGAACGTGAGCTGGATGAGCGTCAGTACAAGCAGGTTATTCAGAAAACCATTAATACACTGAATGATACTGGTTCAATGGAAGCGGTCTGTTTCCTGACCGAGCTGCACGTCAAAGGTCGCAACAACTACTGGAAAGTGCGTCAGGCGGTCGAGACGGCAAAAGAGACGCTCTACAGCTTTGACCAGCTGAAAACAAACAAGACCGAGCCGCGTCGTCCGCTGCGTAAGATGGTCTTCAACGTGCCGACCCGCCGCGAACTGACCAGCGGTGAGCGCGCGATCCAGCACGGTCTGGCGATTGCCGCCGGGATCAAAGCCGCGAAAGATCTCGGCAATATGCCACCGAATATCTGTAACGCCGCTTACCTCGCCTCTCAGGCGCGCCAGTTGGCTGACAGCTACAGCAAGAATGTCATCACCCGCGTTATCGGCGAACAGCAGATGAAAGAGCTGGGGATGCATTCCTATCTGGCAGTTGGTCAGGGTTCACAAAACGAATCGCTGATGTCGGTGATTGAGTACAAAGGCAACGCGTCGGAAGATGCACGCCCAATCGTACTGGTGGGTAAAGGTTTAACCTTCGACTCCGGCGGTATCTCGATCAAGCCTTCAGAAGGCATGGATGAGATGAAGTACGATATGTGCGGTGCGGCAGCGGTTTATGGTGTGATGCGTATGGTCGCAGAGCTGCAACTGCCGATTAACGTTATCGGCGTGCTGGCAGGCTGCGAAAACATGCCTGGCGGACGAGCCTATCGTCCGGGCGATGTGTTAACCACCATGTCCGGTCAAACCGTTGAAGTGCTGAACACCGACGCCGAAGGCCGCCTGGTACTGTGCGATGTGTTAACTTACGTTGAGCGTTTTGAGCCGGAAGCGGTGATTGACGTGGCGACGCTGACCGGTGCCTGCGTGATCGCGCTGGGTCATCACATTACCGGTCTGATGGCGAACCACAATCCGCTGGCCCATGAGCTGATTGCCGCGTCTGAACAATCCGGTGACCGCGCATGGCGCTTACCGCTGGGTGACGAGTATCAGGAACAGCTGGAGTCCAATTTTGCCGATATGGCGAACATTGGCGGTCGTCCTGGTGGGGCGATTACCGCAGGTTGCTTCCTGTCGCGCTTTACCCGTAAGTACAACTGGGCGCACCTGGATATCGCGGGAACCGCATGGCGTTCTGGAAAGGCAAAAGGCGCAACCGGTCGTCCGGTAGCGTTGCTGGCACAGTTCCTGTTAAACCGCGCCGGGTTTAACGGCGAAGAGTAAGTTTGCGTTTTACCCTCACCCTAACCCTCTCCTAAGGGAGAGGGAACCGATCGAGCGCAATAGAAATTCATTGCTCATCTTTCAGGGTGAGGAATGCAGCAATATTTAAATCCACCACAAGAAGCCCCATATATGAAAAACGCAACGTTCTACCTTCTGGACAATGACACCACCGTCGATGGCTTAAGCGCCGTTGAGCAATTGGTGTGTGAAATTGCCGCAGAACGTTGGTGCAGCGGTAAGCGCGTGCTCATCGCCTGTGAAGATGAAAAGCAGGCTTACCGGCTGGATGAAGCCCTGTGGGCGCGTCCGGCAGAAAGTTTTGTTCCGCACAATTTAGCGGGAGAAGGGCCGCGCGGCGGTGCGCCGGTGGAGATTGCCTGGCCGCAAAAACGTAGCAGCAGCCCGCGTGATATATTGATTAGTCTGCGAACAAGCTTTGCAGATTTTGCCACCGCTTTCACAGAAGTGGTAGACTTCGTTCCTTATGAAGATTCTCTGAAACAACTGGCGCGCGAACGCTATAAAGCCTACCGCGTGGCTGGTTTCAACCTGAATACGGCAACCTGGAAATAATGGAAAAGACATATAACCCACAAGATATCGAACAGCCGCTTTACGAGCACTGGGAAAAGCAGGGCTACTTTAAGCCTAATGGCGATGAAAGCCAGGAAAGTTTCTGCATCATGATCCCGCCGCCGAACGTCACCGGCAGTTTGCATATGGGTCACGCCTTCCAGCAAACCATCATGGATACCATGATCCGCTATCAGCGTATGCAGGGTAAAAACACCCTGTGGCAGGTCGGTACTGACCACGCCGGGATCGCTACCCAGATGGTCGTTGAGCGCAAGATTGCCGCAGAAGAAGGTAAAACCCGTCACGACTATGGCCGCGAAGCCTTCATCGACAAAATCTGGGAATGGAAAGCAGAATCCGGCGGCACCATTACCCGTCAGATGCGTCGTCTTGGCAACTCCGTAGACTGGGAGCGTGAACGCTTCACCATGGACGAAGGTCTGTCCAATGCGGTGAAAGAAGTTTTCGTTCGTCTGTATAAAGAAGACCTGATTTACCGTGGCAAACGCCTGGTAAACTGGGATCCGAAACTGCGTACCGCTATCTCTGACCTGGAAGTGGAAAACCGCGAATCGAAAGGTTCGATGTGGCACATCCGCTATCCGCTGGCTGACGGCGCGAAGACCGCAGATGGTAAAGATTATCTGGTGGTTGCGACCACCCGTCCGGAAACCCTGCTGGGCGATACCGGCGTGGCTGTTAACCCGGAAGATCCGCGTTATAAAGATCTGATTGGCAAATATGTCATTCTGCCGCTGGTTAACCGTCGTATTCCGATCGTTGGCGACGAACACGCCGACATGGAAAAAGGCACCGGCTGCGTGAAGATCACTCCGGCACACGACTTTAACGACTATGAAGTCGGTAAACGTCATGCCCTGCCGATGATCAACATCCTGACCTTTGACGGCGATATCCGTGAAAGCGCCCAGGTATTCGATACCAAAGGTAACGAATCCGACGTTTATTCCAGCGAAATCCCGGCAGAGTTCCAGAAACTCGAGCGTTTTGCTGCGCGTAAAGCAGTCGTTGCTGCGGTTGACGCACTCGGCCTGCTGGAAGAAATTAAACCGCACGACCTGACCGTTCCTTACGGCGACCGTGGCGGCGTGGTTATCGAACCGATGCTGACCGACCAGTGGTACGTTCGTGCCGACGTGCTGGCGAAACCGGCGGTTGAAGCAGTTGAGAACGGCGACATTCAGTTCGTACCGAAGCAGTACGAAAACATGTACTTCTCCTGGATGCGCGATATTCAGGACTGGTGTATCTCTCGTCAGCTGTGGTGGGGTCACCGAATCCCGGCATGGTACGACGAAGCGGGTAACGTTTATGTTGGCCGCAACGAAGATGAAGTGCGTCAGGAAAATAACCTCGGTGCGGACGTCGCGTTGCGTCAGGACGAAGACGTTCTCGACACCTGGTTCTCTTCCGCGCTGTGGACCTTCTCTACTCTTGGCTGGCCGGAAAATACCGACGCCCTGCGTCAGTTCCACCCGACCAGCGTGATGGTTTCTGGCTTCGACATCATCTTCTTCTGGATTGCCCGCATGATCATGATGACCATGCACTTCATCAAAGATGAAAATGGCAAACCGCAGGTGCCGTTCCACACTGTTTACATGACCGGCCTGATTCGTGACGACGAAGGCCAGAAGATGTCCAAATCCAAGGGTAACGTTATTGACCCGCTGGATATGGTCGACGGTATTTCGCTGCCTGAACTGCTGGAAAAACGTACCGGCAACATGATGCAGCCGCAGCTGGCGGACAAAATCCGTAAGCGCACCGAGAAGCAGTTCCCGAACGGCATTGAGCCGCACGGTACTGACGCCCTGCGCTTCACCCTGGCGGCGCTGGCTTCTACTGGTCGTGACATCAACTGGGATATGAAGCGTCTGGAAGGTTACCGTAACTTCTGTAACAAACTGTGGAACGCCAGCCGCTTTGTGCTGATGAACACAGAAGGTCAGGATTGCGGCTTCAACGGCGGCGAAATGACGCTGTCGCTGGCGGATCGCTGGATTCTGGCGGAGTTCAACCAGACCATCAAAGCATACCGCGAAGCACTGGATAGCTTCCGCTTCGATATCGCTGCTGGCATTCTGTATGAATTCACCTGGAACCAGTTCTGTGACTGGTATCTGGAGCTGACCAAGCCGGTAATGAACGGTGGCACCGAAGCCGAACTGCGTGGTACTCGCCATACGCTGGTGACCGTGCTGGAAGGTCTGCTGCGCCTTGCGCATCCGATCATTCCGTTCATCACCGAAACTATCTGGCAGCGCGTAAAAGTGCTTTGCGGCATCACCGCTGACACCATCATGCTGCAGCCGTTCCCGCAGTACGATGCATCTCAGGTTGATGAAGCCGCACTGGCCGATACCGAGTGGCTGAAACAAGCGATCGTTGCGGTACGTAACATCCGTGCGGAAATGAACATCGCCCCGGGCAAACCGCTGGAGCTGCTGCTGCGTGGTTGCAGTGCGGATGCAGAGCGTCGCGTGAATGAAAACCGTGGCTTCCTGCAAACGCTGGCGCGTCTGGAAAGCATCACCGTGCTGCCTGCCGATGACAAAGGTCCGGTTTCCGTTACTAAGATCGTCGACGGCGCAGAGTTGCTGATCCCGATGGCAGGCCTCATCAACAAAGAAGATGAGCTGGCGCGTCTGGCGAAAGAAGTGGCGAAGATTGAAGGTGAAATCAGCCGTATCGAGAACAAGCTGGCGAACGAAGGCTTTGTCGCCCGCGCACCGGAAGCGGTCATCGCTAAAGAGCGTGAGAAGCTGGAAGGCTATGCAGAAGCGAAAGCGAAGCTGATTGAACAGCAGGCTGTTATCGCTGCACTGTAATCAATGCAGTAAAGAAAACGAAGGCCGGATCATACTCCGGCCTTTTTATTTAGATAAACGGAACATACGGCATAATACCGCGAGAAATCCACATTAACGGACCGCTATCCTGCGGTTTGTCATCATTGGTTAACTCCAGCGAATCAAGGTCACCCTGAACGTGGGTATTGTTGGCAATCCAGCTAATCATCCACATTTTCAACCAGGGGTAAGCCAGGCCACAGGTGATTGAGGCTCCCATTAATACTGCAAACATGCGCAGAAGCATACCGAACGTGGTAATGGACGAATGAAAACGAATTGTTCCATTTGCCAGCGTTAAATTATTCAGAAACAGATTGCGTAACGTGACATAGAGATAACTGGAAAACACAAGAATCGCAACAAAATACAGGAAGTAGGAAGCCGTAATCTGCGGGTAATATTGCAATACAAGCTCACCTCCTGCATCAGACTGCCCCAACATGCTCATCATTATTAACTGCTGGAATACTGGCGCAATCATAATACCAATCACAATGATGAAAGGAGCCATAGTTAATATTGCGAGTGTACATCCTTTAATGCATTCTTTTACGTTTACCTGAATAGAAAATTTATTAATGCCAAAAGTTGCATTATTACCCAGCAATGGCATCCATTTACTATAGGTTATACCATGGACAACACCCAGCCCGATGGCAGAAAGCAAACTTAACGCGACTAAGTTAAAGAATAATCCTCCTATCGATGTCGTCACTTGCGCAATAAGATACAGTGCGAACCAAAAAGCTAACGCCAACAGAACAGGCAGACCTAACATGACCCACCATGCACGGAGCATCGAGCAGTTAAAGCCAAAGCGAATGCCATTCAGTGAGGTCATGTTCGCCTGATATTGCAGACTCTTCACTGCCATGCAAGGAATACCGCAGATCAAGAGAGCAAACAGGAGAAAACCAAGAACAAAGTGCTGGCCTGAAAAACAAGAAATACTGAGAAGATAAACGACCATAATAAGGAACATGCTAACGAAAATGGCACCACCAGTTCCCTTATAACTAAATGGTTGCCCATTGAGTGTCACATGTTGATAAATATAACGACGGCATTTCACCAATGCCCACGGCCCATATATTCCCAGAGTAATAATTGTCAGTAAAAAATTCACAAGACAAATAAGAAAATACTCACCACCTTTGCCTGTAAAAACAAATGAGTGACGAGAATTATCTTTCCCGACGTTTACACCATTCATGAATCATATCCCTAAAATAAATTCCATTCATATAGATAATAATCCCAGTAAATTGATACTGGTACGCCTAGAATACGCTTTCTCAAAGAGATATATGCTTAATATTTTCTGATTTATCTTCTTCTTGCACCGCATAAGCGAGGGTGGTATTAAAGTGAGCTATAAATCATACATTTGAAATTGAGCTATGCTATGAATGTTGTCGCTTCTCCCGCGCTCCGTTTGCGCAAACTTACTGCCGCCGATAATCCCGCCATCGCCAGCGTCATCCGCCAGGTATCCGCAGAATACGGTCTTACCGCTGATAAAGGCTACACCGTCGCCGATCCCAATCTCGACGAATTGTATCAAGTGTATAGTCAGCCTGGTCATGCGTATTGGGTAGTTGAACACAATGGCGAAGTGGTGGGCGGCGGCGGGATTGCGCCATTAGCAGGTAGTGAATCGGACATTTGCGAACTGCAAAAGATGTATTTTCTTCCTGCTATTCGCGGTAAAGGACTGGCGAAAAAACTGGCCTTAATGGCGATGGAGCAGGCGCGAGAAATGGGCTTCAAACGCTGCTATCTGGAAACGACCGCTTTTTTAAAAGAAGCGATTGGTTTGTATGAACATTTAGGTTTTCAACATATCGATTACGCACTTGGTTGCACGGGCCATGTCGATTGTGAAGTGCGGATGCTGCGTAAACTCTAAAAAAATGCCCGCTAGTGTGTACTAGCGGGCATTTTAATCAATTAATTAGTGACGAACACCGTCATCGTCTTCGTCGACATAATCTTCATCGTCGCCGTCTTCGCCGTTAGGATCTTCAAAGTAAGTGCCCCAACCGTCGTATTCAACGTCGAATTTCTCTGCCAGGTTCATCAATTGCTCAACCTGGGCGTCGATAAGATCGGCATTCAACGCGCATTCGCTGAGGATGTCACAGCAAATTACGATATCGCCATCTTCCACTTCCAGCTCTTCAGGATCGGTCACTTCGTAACCGAGTTTAAACGCTTCAACCGCTGCTTTTTCCAGGGTTTCCAGATCGTCTGCGGAAAGGTGATGTTCGATGGTGTACAGCGCGTCCGGATCGCTGCCATCTTCCAGTAATTCTTCAATAATCAAACGCGTTTCTTCACGCTGTTCTTCCAGTTGTTCCGGGTTTGCCATGGCTCATTCCTCTTAATGTCCTGCCGATACTCTTATTGTCACACACCACTGACATTGCCTCCACCTTTGTGACAAAGATTTATGTTTTAGGCTTGCAAATGAATAATCATCCATATAAATTGAATTTTAATTCATTACAGCGTTAGCCACTGGAGGGATCTATGTCCGGGTTTTATCATAAACATTTCCTGAAATTACTCGATTTCACACCAGCTGAACTCAACAGCCTGCTGCAATTAGCTGCGAAGCTGAAAGCCGATAAGAAAAGCGGTAAAGAAGAAGCCAGACTCACAGGTAAAAATATCGCGCTCATCTTCGAAAAAGACTCGACTCGTACCCGATGCTCTTTCGAAGTTGCCGCATATGACCAGGGCGCACGTGTCACTTATCTCGGCCCCAGCGGCAGCCAGATTGGCCATAAAGAGTCGATTAAAGATACCGCCCGCGTACTTGGTCGCATGTATGACGGTATTCAGTATCGCGGCTATGGTCAGGAGATTGTCGAAACGCTGGCGGAATATGCAGGTGTGCCAGTATGGAACGGCCTGACCAATGAGTTTCATCCTACACAGCTTCTGGCGGATCTGCTGACCATGCAGGAGCATTTACCAGGTAAAGCTTTCAATGAGATGACGCTGGTTTATGCCGGAGATGCACGCAACAACATGGGTAACTCAATGCTGGAAGCTGCGGCGTTGACCGGTCTGGATTTACGCCTGGTAGCGCCACAAGCGTGCTGGCCGGAAGCTTCGCTGGTTACGGAATGCCGCGCCCTGGCGCAGCAAAATGGCGGGAATATTACGCTGACAGAAGATATCGCAGCAGGCGTTAAAGGGGCCGACTTTATTTACACCGATGTGTGGGTGTCGATGGGGGAAGCGAAAGAGAAATGGGCAGAACGTATTGCATTGCTGCGTGATTATCAGGTGAATAGCAAAATGATGCAGTTGACCGGTAATCCAGACGTCAAATTCCTGCACTGCCTGCCCGCGTTTCATGACGACCAAACGACGCTAGGTAAAAAGATGGCAGAAGAGTTTGGCCTGCACGGTGGGATGGAAGTGACGGATGAGGTCTTTGAATCTGCCGCAAGTATTGTTTTTGATCAGGCGGAAAACCGCATGCATACCATCAAAGCGGTAATGGTTGCGACGCTCGCCCAATAACGCCAGTACCGGAGGCGGCGTAACGTCGCCTCCGGCATAATCCACTTACGCCATCAGCATTTTCACAACCGCTTTGCGAACCTGGGCTGGCTCGCCCACTGCGCATAGTGGCTTGTGTACTTCACCCGGATAGAACACGACAAAGTCGCCTTCATTGAGGATAACTGTTTTCTCCTCAACACCTTCTGGCAAAAAGGCGATGTCTTTATCGGCTAACCAATCGGTATCCGGCGTGCCCGCAGGTTGTGTGCTGAAGGTCATGCCTTCCTGCCCTTTTAGCACAATCTGAATATCGAGATAGCGGGCATGGTACTCCGCACGGCGTGCTTCATACGGCTCGGTCATATCTTCAGAGATAAGATAAAATAGGCGGTTGCCTTCGATGTCGTGCTTACCTTTTGGCGTTTCTGCCGTAACGTGCGCTTTAATATACTCAATCGCCTGGCGTAACTCTTCTGGCAACCATTGCTGGAGATTATGAATATTTCCGATGATCATTTTTTCATTCCCTCAATTAAAACATCGTTTCATTTCTCTTGTTATACGTAATTCCTTACTGCCATACCAGCATTTTTTGCCGCCTGATTGCGCCAGCGCATATTTTTCCACCCACATTCCCCCCCCAAATTCATTTCGTTATAAATTCAAATTTTAAGCATATAAATTCACAACAATCGTTTACCTGGGGAATTTCTTGCATTAATCGCTTGATCCCACTTTCTGGCTGAGTATAATGCCGGACAATTTGCCGGGAGGATGTATGGTTCAGTGTGTTCGACATTTTGTCTTACCGCGTCTGAAAAAAGACGCTGGCCTGCCGTTTTTCTTCCCGTTGATCACCCATTCCCAGCCCCTCAATCGAGGGGCTTTTTTTTGCCCAGGCGTCAGGAGATAAACATGGCTAATCCGCTATATCAAAAACACATCATTTCCATAAATGACCTTAGTCGCGATGACCTTAATCTGGTGCTGGCGACAGCGGCGAAACTGAAAGCAAACCCGCAACCAGAGTTGTTGAAACATAAAGTGATTGCCAGTTGCTTCTTCGAAGCATCAACCCGCACCCGCCTCTCTTTCGAAACCTCGATGCACCGCCTGGGCGCTAGTGTGGTGGGATTCTCTGACAGCGCAAACACCTCACTGGGAAAAAAAGGTGAAACGCTGGCTGATACCATCTCGGTTATCAGCACTTACGTCGATGCAATTGTGATGCGCCATCCACAGGAAGGTGCGGCGCGCCTGGCGACTGAGTTTTCCGGCAATGTGCCGGTGCTGAACGCCGGTGATGGTTCCAACCAACATCCGACGCAAACCTTGCTGGATCTGTTCACCATTCAGGAAACCCAGGGACGTCTGGACAATCTTCGCGTCGCAATGGTCGGCGACCTGAAATATGGTCGCACCGTTCACTCCCTGACTCAGGCGTTAGCGAAGTTCGACGGCAACCGTTTTTACTTCATCGCGCCGGACGCGCTGGCAATGCCGCAGTACATTCTGGACATGCTTGATGAAAAAGGTATCGCCTGGAGCCTGCATAGCTCCATTGAAGAAGTGATGGCGGAAGTGGACATTCTGTATATGACCCGCGTGCAAAAAGAACGCCTGGATCCGTCCGAATACGCTAACGTAAAAGCGCAGTTTGTCCTGCGCGCCAGCGACCTTCACAACGCCAAAGCCAATATGAAAGTGCTGCATCCGCTGCCGCGTATTGATGAAATTGCAACGGATGTCGATAAAACGCCGCACGCCTGGTACTTCCAGCAGGCAGGCAACGGGATTTTCGCTCGCCAGGCGTTACTGGCGCTGGTTCTGAATCGCGATCTGGTACTGTAAGGGGAAATTGAGATGACACACGATAATAAATTGCAGGTTGAAGCTATTAAACGCGGCACGGTAATTGACCATATCCCCGCCCAGATCGGTTTTAAGCTGTTGAGTCTGTTCAAGCTGACCGAAACGGATCAGCGTATCACCATCGGTCTGAACCTGCCTTCTGGCGAGATGGGGCGCAAAGATCTGATCAAGATCGAAAATACCTTTTTGAGTGAAGATCAGGTAGACCAACTGGCGCTGTACGCACCGCAAGCCACAGTAAATCGTATCGACAATTATGAAGTGGTTGGTAAATCGCGCCCCAGCCTGCCGGAGCGCATCGACAATGTGCTGGTCTGCCCGAACAGCAACTGTATCAGCCATGCCGAACCGGTTTCTTCCAGCTTTGCAGTGCGAAAACGCGCCAATGACATCGCGCTCAAATGCAAATACTGCGAAAAAGAGTTTTCCCATAATGTGGTGCTGGCCAATTAATTGCGGTTGGTAATAAAAGTCTGGCTCCCTATAATGAGCCAGACTTTTTACCGCTGTAATAAAGGAGAAATCATGAGCAAAACTATCGCTACGGAAAATGCACCGGCAGCTATCGGACCTTATGTTCAGGGCGTTGATCTGGGCAGTATGATCATCACCTCCGGTCAGATCCCGGTAAACCCGAAAACTGGCGAAGTACCGGCAGACGTAGCAGCACAAGCGCGTCAGTCACTGGATAACGTAAAAGCGATCGTGGAAGCGGCTGGCCTGAAAGTGGGCGACATCGTTAAAACCACCGTGTTTGTGAAAGATCTGAACGACTTCGCAACCGTAAATGCGACTTACGAAGCCTTCTTCACCGAACACAACGCTACCTTCCCGGCACGTTCTTGCGTTGAAGTTGCCCGTCTGCCGAAAGACGTGAAGATTGAGATCGAAGCGATCGCTGTTCGTCGCTAATCTCTGTCAGAAAGATAATCCAGGAATCGCGCCTGGATTATCTGATTCAACCACGGAGGGTTGAAGATGGCTAAATCCCGTTTCACGAATGAACAAATTGCTGAAATTTTACAGCGGTCAAAAGAGGGTACGTCTAATAAGGAGCTATGTGAACACTATCAATTTAGTGTTAGTACGCTCCGGCGCTGGCAAGAACAGCACGCAGAAGGCGTAAGAAGCGAATTAAAAAAAATAGAATCCAAAGCGCAAATCGTCTTTCTGCTTTTCTTTGCTGTCTCCATTATACTCACGCTTATATTTGGCAAACCAACAGGTGGATGGGTAATACCGCCTTTATTACTTTATTGTGTTTATTATATCCGCCTGTATCGCAACATCTCCTCCAGACACATTAAAAAAGAAGACATCTTTCTCTCTCGTTCGGTAAATAAAAGCTATAGCGCCCTTTATAATTTGAGCTGGACGTTTATTTGTTTTTTTATTTTTGCAGTAATTTATTTTTTTGTTCAGGTCTTTTCGTAGGAGACTGACCAGTAAGAATATTTATCGATCAGTCTCAGCACTCACTTATTGCCAGCCGTAACGACGGCTATAAAATCCTTTCACTAACTGGGTTAACGTCATATACCCTGCCAGAATCGCAATCAGCCACGGGAAATAGCTTAACGGCAGCGCCTGCAGTTGCAGATAACTGGCCAGCGGCGAAAACGGTAACGCGATCCCGACAATCATCACGATCACGGTCATGATCATTAACGGCCACGATGCACAGCTCTGAATAAACGGCACACGGCGGGTGCGGATCATATGCACAATCAGCGTTTGTGACAGTAACCCCACCACAAACCAGCCCGACTGGAACAGCGTTTGCGTTTCCGGCGTGTTGGCATGAAATACCCACCACATCAGGCAAAACGTCAGAATATCGAAGATCGAACTGATCGGTCCGAAGAAGATCATAAAGCGTCCCAGATCCGCCGGATTCCAACGCTGCGGCTTTTGAATTTGCTCATCGTCTACGTTATCAAACGGGATCGCCACCTGTGACACATCATACAGCAGGTTCTGAATAAGCAAGTGTAACGGCAACATCGGCAGGAAGGGCAAAAAAGCACTCGCCACCAGCACGCTGAACACATTACCGAAGTTAGAACTCGCCGTCATTTTGATGTATTTCAGCATATTGGCGAAAGTACGGCGCCCTTCAATAACCCCCTCTTCCAGCACCATCAGGCTTTTTTCCAGCAGAATGATATCCGCTGCTTCACGGGCAATATCTACCGCGCCGTCCACAGAAATGCCGATATCCGCAGCACGTAAGGCGGGCGCATCATTAATACCATCGCCCATAAAGCCAACCACATGCCCTTCGCGCTTCAGCAACGTTACGATGCGTTCTTTATGCATCGGCGTCAGGCGGGCAAACAGTGTGGTACGCTGCACGAGACTTGCCAGCTCGTCGTCAGATAGCGTTTCAATATCACTACCAGTAACCACCTCTCCCGCGTCCAGTCCCACTTCATGGCACACTTTCGCCGCCACTAACTCACTGTCGCCAGTGAGGATTTTTACGGTAATGCCACTCGCTTTTAATGCCTTCAGTGCCGGAGCGGTTGTCTCTTTGGGCGGATCAAGGAAAGCAATATATCCTTCGAGGATCAGGTCGGATTCATCTGCCCGCTGGTAATCCCCTTCACGCGCCGGCAGGTATTTCGTCGCCACCGCTACCACACGCAGCCCCTGACGATTCAGCGTATCAGTAACCCGCTTAATCTTACGCAGCATGGTGTCATCGAGCGGCACAATCTCGCCATTGTGACGTACCTGCGAACACACATTGAGGATTTCCTGCAATGCACCTTTGCACACCAGTTGATGGTGTTCGGTATTTTCTGCTACTACCACCGACATCCGGCGACGCTCAAAATCAAACGGAATCTCATCAATTTTCTGCCAACGGCTGGCCAGCGAGCGCGCCGACTCTTCATCCGTACCTTCGAGCACCGCTGTATCAAGCAGGTTTTTAAGCCCGGTCTGGTAATGGCTGTTCAACCACGCGCTATGCAGCACGCGTTCGCTGGTTTTACCGGAGATATCGGTATGATTCTCCAGCACAATTTTATCCTGCGTCAGGGTGCCGGTTTTATCGGTACACAGAATATCCATAGCGCCAAAGTTCTGAATGGCATCCAGATGTTTGACGATCACTTTCTGTTTCGACAGCTTTACTGCGCCACGCGCCAGCGTTGAGGTGACAATCATCGGCAACATTTCCGGCGTCAAACCTACCGCTACCGAAAGCGCGAACAGCGCCGCTTCCCACCAGTCGCCTTTGGTGTAACCATTGATTAACAGCACCACGGGCGCCATCACCAGCATAAAGCGAATCAGCAGCATACTGACGCGGCTGATCCCTTGCTGAAAGGCATTCGGCTCACTTTCCTGCTCACTGACACGCCCCGCCAGTTGACCAAACCAGGTGTTAGCGCCTGTGGCAATCACCATCGCTTGTGCCGTGCCGCTCACCACTGTGGTGCCCATAAAACACAGGGTGTCACACTCCAGCGGATTGCTGTGATCCGGCTGGCGCGTGGTCGCGTTTTTTTCAACGGGCAGAGACTCACCGGTTAACGATGCCTGAGCAACGAACAGATCCCGCGCCTGCAAGATACGTAAATCTGCCGGGATCATATCCCCCGCCGCCAGTTTAATAATATCGCCGGGCACCAACTGGTCGAGCGGGATCTCCAGCCAGCCATTTTCGCCTTTGTCATTAATTACGCGCAGCACCGTCGCGGTATTACTGACCATCGCTTTCAGGGCATCTGCCGCTTTGGTGGAACGTGCTTCCTGAATAAAGTTCAGCAACGTAGAAATAGCCACCATTAACGCGATAACGCCAGCGGCAAATAAATCTTCCGTGGCGTAAGAAATACCGCCAAGGATCGTGAGCAAAATATTAAAGGGGTTGCGATAGCAGACCCACAAATGTACCCACCACGGTGACGGCTGTTGCGCAGGTAATTTATTTTCGCCATGTTTTTCACGGGCAACTTCCACTTCCGCCTGATTCAACCCTTCCGGGTGGGTGTCGAACGTTTTCCATAATTCTTCTTCTGGCATCACCGCCATTTTCAGGCAATGCGCGCTTAAGGAAGGCGGGATTGGTGCATTCGCTGTCTGCTGCGCCCCCGGTAGCGGATCGCGACGGATCAGACGGGAAGGTAAATGGCGAATGAGCCGGGTAAAAATTTCTTTAAACATAGAGAGTCCCTCCGCGCTGTCAGGAACAGTGCAGAAATATCTTCAGGCGTGGCGAAGCCTTACCTGAAGGTAATAAAACTGAGCAGGGACGTTAAAACGTCACGGCCTTACGCATCCGGTAACGCCGTGAAAAGACAGGCTTACCGGAAAAGTTTTAATCTCCGTCGAGGGAGAGGCGTGGGATCAGGTTCCATATAACCTCCGGTAAGTGAATAAATAGCGCCGCGAATCCAATAATATTCGTAGCATTTATGCCGATATAATACCTGTCGGCAACTAAACAAACGATAAACCAGACTTTGCCCATTGCTGAATGCGAGGGTAAAGTTAGTCTCTAATAATTAAACAACAAGTTACGGGATAACAGGATGCAAAATCGGCTGACCATCAAAGACATCGCGCGCTTGAGCGGCGTGGGAAAATCCACTGTTTCCCGGGTGCTGAATAACGAAAGCGGCGTGAGCCAGCGTACGCGCGAGCGTATTGAAGCGGTGATGAATCAGCATGGATTTTCCCCTTCCCGCTCTGCGCGCGCCATGCGTGGGCAAAGCGATAAAGTGGTCGCCATCATCGTGACCCGCCTGGATTCGCTCTCAGAAAATCTCGCGGTTCAGACCATGCTGCCGGCATTCTATGAACAGGGTTACGACCCCATCATGATGGAAAGCCAGTTTTCCCCACAATTAGTTGCCGAACATCTGGGCGTTTTGAAACGTCGTAATATCGACGGCGTGGTACTGTTTGGTTTTACCGGTATAACCGAAGAGATGTTAGCCCACTGGCAGTCATCGCTGGTGCTGCTGGCACGCGACGCAAAGGGCTTTGCTTCAGTCTGTTATGACGACGAAGGGGCGATCAAAATCCTGATGCAACGACTGTATGACCAGGGGCATCGCAATATCAGTTATCTCGGCGTACCGCACAGCGACGTGACGACCGGTAAACGACGTCACGAAGCCTATCTGGCGTTCTGCAAAGCGCATAAACTGCATCCCGTCGCCGCTCTGCCTGGCCTCGCCATGAAGCAAGGTTATGAGAACGTGGCAAAAGTCATTACCCCTGAAACCACCGCGTTGCTGTGCGCAACTGACACGCTGGCACTTGGCGCAAGTAAATACCTGCAAGAGCAACGCATCGATACCTTACAGCTGGCGAGCGTTGGTAATACACCGTTGATGAAGTTCCTCCATCCGGAGATCGTCACCGTTGACCCAGGCTACGCAGAAGCCGGACGCCAGGCGGCCTGCCAGTTGATTGAGCAGATAACCGGGCGCAGCGAACCGCAACAAATCATCATCCCCGCCACCCTGTCCTGATCGTTTCCTGAACGATAAATTGTGATCTTCGCCGTGTTTCGGGAACGTTCCCATTTTTAATTTTTCCTTCCCACTATATTCTGCCGTCAACCAAATATGTCATCTGCCACGGGGCCTTATGATGAGCAAAGTGAACCAAACGGATATCGATCGGTTGATTGAACTGGTCGGCGGGCGCGGCAATATCGCGACGGTCAGCCACTGTATTACTCGCCTGCGCTTTGTCCTCAACCAACCAGCCAATGCCAGACCAAAAGAAATTGAACAACTCCCCATGGTGAAAGGCTGTTTCACCAATGCAGGACAATTTCAGGTGGTGATTGGCACCAACGTTGGCGATTACTACAAAGCGTTATTGGCAACGACTGGTCAGGCGCAGGTCGATAAAGAGCAGGTGAAAAAAGCCGCCAGGCAGAATATGAAATGGCATGAACAGTTGATCTCCCATTTCGCGGAGATCTTCTTCCCATTGCTGCCCGCGCTGATTAGCGGCGGTTTGATCCTCGGTTTTCGCAATGTTATCGGCGATCTGCCGATGAGCAACGGCCAGACGCTGGCGCAAATGTACCCTTCCCTGCAAACGATCTACGATTTTCTGTGGTTGATCGGTGAGGCGATCTTCTTCTACCTGCCGGTCGGGATTTGCTGGTCGGCGGTGAAAAAAATGGGCGGCACGCCGATCCTTGGTATTGTGCTTGGCGTAACGCTGGTTTCTCCACAACTGATGAACGCCTATCTGCTCGGGCAGCAGGTGCCGGAAGTGTGGGACTTTGGCATGTTCAGTATTGCGAAAGTAGGCTATCAGGCGCAGGTGATCCCGGCGCTGTTAGCCGGGCTGGCGCTGGGCTTTATTGAAACTCGCCTTAAGCGCATCGTGCCGGATTATCTCTATCTGGTGGTTGTACCGGTCTGCTCGCTGATCCTCGCGGTGTTCCTCGCCCATGCGCTGATTGGTCCGTTTGGTCGCATGATTGGCGATGGCGTTGCCTTTGCGGTACGTCACCTGATGACTGGCAGCTTTGCTCCGATTGGCGCAGCGTTGTTTGGCTTCCTCTATGCGCCGCTGGTCATTACCGGCGTACACCAGACCACGCTTGCCATTGATATGCAGATGATTCAAAGCATGGGCGGTACGCCAGTCTGGCCGCTGATTGCCCTTTCGAATATTGCTCAGGCGTCGGCAGTGGTAGGAATTATTATCGCCAGCCGTAAACAGAACGAGCGGGAAATTTCGGTTCCAGCGGCGATCTCCGCTTATCTTGGGGTTACTGAGCCGGCAATGTACGGCATCAACCTGAAATATCGCTTCCCGATGCTGTGCGCGATGATTGGTTCCGGTCTGGCGGGATTGCTCTGCGGCCTGAACGGCGTTATGGCGAATGGCATCGGCGTCGGTGGTCTGCCTGGTATTCTCTCCATTCAGCTGAGCTACTGGCAGGTATTTGCGCTGGCAATGGCTATCGCCATCATCATCCCGATTGTGCTCACCTCGTTTATCTACCAGCGAAAACACCGCCTGGGCACGCTGAACATTGTTTAATTTTCTTCGGGGCGCACTTGCGCCCCCTCGCATTTGCAGGAATGACGTAATGACTAATCTTCCCCACTGGTGGCAAAACGGCGTTATCTACCAGATTTATCCAAAGAGTTTTCAGGACACCACGGGCAGCGGCACCGGCGATCTGCGAGGAGTCACTCTGCGCCTCGACTACCTACAAAAACTGGGCGTCGATGCTATCTGGTTGACACCTTTTTATGTCTCCCCACAGGTCGATAACGGTTACGACGTAGCGAACTATACGGCGATTGATCCCACCTATGGTACGCTGGACGAGTTTGACGAACTGGTGGCGCAGGCGAAATCGCGCGGTATTCGCATTATCCTTGATATGGTGTTTAACCATACTTCTACCCAACACGCCTGGTTTCGCGAGGCACTGAACAAAGAAAGTCCTTACCGTCAGTTTTATATCTGGCGTGATGGCGAACCAGGAATACCACCGAATAACTGGCGTTCTAAATTCGGCGGCAATGCCTGGCGCTGGCACGCAGAAAGCGAACAGTATTATTTGCATCTGTTTGCACCAGAACAGGCCGATCTCAACTGGGAAAACCCAGCAGTACGCGCAGAACTGAAAAAAGTCTGTGAGTTTTGGGCCGATCGCGGGGTAGACGGGCTGCGCCTGGATGTGGTGAATCTGATTTCCAAAGACCAGAACTTCCCCAACGATCTGGATGGCGACGGGCGTCGCTTCTACACCGACGGGCCACGAGCACACGAATTTTTGCACGAAATGAACCGCGATGTCTTTACGCCACGCGGATTAATGACTGTGGGTGAAATGTCCTCCACCAGCCTTGAACATTGCCAGCGATACGCGGCACTGACAGGCAGTGAATTGTCGATGACCTTTAATTTTCATCACCTGAAGGTCGATTACCCCGGCGGTGAAAAATGGACGCTGGCTAAACCTGACTTTGTGGCGTTAAAAACATTGTTCCGCCACTGGCAACAGGGAATGCACAACGTTGCGTGGAATGCTTTGTTCTGGTGTAACCACGATCAGCCGCGCATTGTTTCTCGCTTTGGCGATGAAGGTGACTACCGTGAGCCTGCGGCAAAAATGCTGGCGATGGTACTGCATGGTATGCAGGGAACACCGTATATCTACCAGGGTGAGGAGATTGGCATGACTAATCCGCATTTCACGCGCATTACCGATTACCGCGACGTGGAGAGCCTCAATATGTTTGCCGAGCTGCGCAACGATGGGCGTGACGCCGAAGAGCTATTGGCAATCCTCGCCAGTAAATCCCGCGATAACAGCCGCACGCCAATGCAATGGAGCAACGGCGATAACGCAGGGTTTACTACCGGCGAGCCGTGGATTGGTCTGAGTGATAACTATCGCGAAATCAACGTGGAAGCTGCGCTGGCCGATAAATCCTCAGTGTTTTACACCTACCAGAAGTTAATCACGCTGCGTAAACAAGAACCCATTCTGACATGGGGCAATTACCAGGATCTCCTGCCAAACAGCCCTGTATTGTGGTGCTATCGCCGTGAATGGCTGGGGAAAACTTTATTGGTGATAGCCAACCTTAGCCGTGACGTGCAGCCCTGGCAACCAACGCAAATCAGCGGCGACTGGCAACTATTAATGCATAACTATGAAGAAGCCGCCTCTCAACCGGGAGCCATGACATTGCGACCTTTTGAGGCTGTCTGGTGGTTGCAGAGATAATTCTTCGCCAGGCCCCGGTAAAGCGAGTATTTCCGGGGCCTTACCTGTCAGAGCGTTGTTTTTGTTGGTTTTTTGAACAGAAAATTATTAAAAAATTTACACATCGCTGTAGCGCCCGTCATCCGTACACTCTGCTTTTTACTTTGAGCTAAATCAAAAAAACCTCAAACATCCTTAATGCAAAGCACTATATATAGACTTTAAAATGCCTCTCAACCCAATATGTTGTATCCGTCGACTATACTTGCACCAAGACACACGCCAACAAAGCCGACAAAATTGTGGATAAAGCGGATTGGGATTGCAGTAACTCCCCGTAAAAAGAGCTAAATAAAGCGGGGCGCACTTCCCAACTTTCTGTGTATAACCTGTTCTTAAAAATATGGAGCGATCATGACACCGCATGTGATGAAACGAGACGGCTGCAAAGTGCCGTTTAAATCAGAGCGCATCAAAGAAGCCATTCTGCGTGCAGCTAAAGCAGCGGAAGTCGATGATGCAGATTATTGTGCCACTGTTGCCGCCGTCGTCAGCGAGCAAATGCAAGGCCGCAACCAGGTCGATATCAACGAAATTCAGACCGCAGTTGAAAACCAGCTGATGTCAGGCCCGTACAAACAACTGGCTCGTGCTTACATTGAGTACCGTCACGATCGCGACATCGAACGTGAAAAACGCGGTCGCCTGAACCAGGAGATCCGTGGTCTGGTCGAGCAAACCAACTCTTCGTTGCTCAATGAAAACGCCAACAAAGACAGCAAGGTAATTCCAACCCAACGCGACCTGCTGGCTGGTATTGTTGCTAAACACTATGCGCGTCAGCACCTGTTGCCGCGTGACGTGGTGCAGGCGCATGAGCGTGGCGATATTCACTACCACGACCTCGATTACTCGCCGTTCTTCCCGATGTTCAACTGCATGTTGATCGACCTGAAAGGTATGCTGACCCAGGGCTTTAAGATGGGGAACGCCGAGATCGAACCACCGAAGTCGATCTCCACTGCCACCGCAGTAACTGCGCAGATTATCGCCCAGGTTGCCAGCCATATTTATGGCGGCACCACCATTAACCGTATCGACGAAGTTCTGGCTCCGTTTGTCACTGCCAGCTACAACAAGCACCGTAAAACAGCGGAAGAGTGGAGCATCCCGGACGCTGAAGGCTACGCCAACTCTCGTACCATCAAAGAGTGCTACGACGCGTTCCAGTCGCTGGAGTACGAAGTAAATACCCTGCACACCGCCAACGGTCAAACACCGTTTGTAACCTTTGGCTTTGGTCTGGGCACCAGCTGGGAGTCGCGCCTGATTCAGGAATCCATCCTGCGTAACCGTATCGCAGGCCTGGGTAAAAACCGCAAAACCGCCGTGTTCCCGAAACTGGTGTTTGCGATTCGCGATGGCCTGAACCATAAAAAAGGCGATCCGAACTACGACATCAAACAGCTGGCGCTGGAGTGCGCAAGCAAGCGCATGTATCCGGATATCCTGAACTACGATCAGGTAGTAAAAGTAACCGGTTCGTTTAAAACCCCGATGGGCTGCCGCAGCTTCCTCGGCGTGTGGGAAAATGAAAACGGCGAGCAGATCCACGATGGTCGTAACAACCTCGGCGTGATCAGCCTGAACCTGCCGCGTATTGCTCTGGAAGCAAAAGGCGATGAAGCCACCTTCTGGAAGCTGCTGGATGAACGTCTGGTGCTGGCACGTAAGGCGCTGATGACCCGTATCGCTCGTCTCGAGGGCGTGAAAGCGCGCGTGGCTCCAATCCTTTATATGGAAGGTGCCTGCGGTGTACGCCTGAATGCCGACGATGATGTTTCTGAAATCTTCAAAAACGGCCGTGCGTCTATTTCGCTGGGTTACATCGGTATCCACGAAACCATTAACGCGCTGTTCGGCGGCGAGCATGTTTATGACAACGAGCAGCTTCGCGCGAAAGGTATTGCGATTGTTGAACGTCTGCGTCAGGCGGTTGATCAGTGGAAAGAAGAGACTGGCTACGGTTTCAGCCTTTACAGCACGCCAAGTGAAAACCTGTGCGACCGCTTCTGCCGTCTCGATACCGCTGAGTTTGGCGTGGTGCCGGGCGTGACCGATAAAGGTTACTACACCAACAGTTTCCACCTTGATGTGGAGAAAAAGGTGAACCCGTACGACAAGATCGACTTTGAAGCACCTTACCCGCCGCTGGCTAACGGTGGTTTCATTTGCTACGGCGAGTATCCAAACATTCAGCACAACCTGAAGGCGCTGGAAGATGTCTGGGATTACAGCTATCAGCATGTACCGTATTACGGCACCAATACGCCGATCGATGAATGCTATGAATGCGGCTTTACCGGTGAGTTTGAGTGCACCAGCAAAGGCTTCACCTGCCCGAAATGTGGTAACCATGACACCTCCCGTGTGTCGGTAACTCGCCGCGTGTGCGGATATTTAGGTAGCCCGGATGCGCGTCCGTTTAACGCCGGTAAGCAGGAAGAAGTTAAGCGCCGCGTTAAACATTTGGGTAATGGGCAGATCGGTTAAGCCTTCCCCCCTCACCCTAACCCTCTCCCTCAGGGAGAGGGGACCGTTCCGTGCCCCTTCTTGACTCCCGACATAATGAGTTGCCTCTAGCCAGTTGGTGTCGTCGCAAGGTGGCAAATGCGTAAGCCTCAGAGGACTTCGCCCCGTACGCACCAGAGCAGTCATGGCGTCAATTGAGAAGCGAAAATGAATTATCATCAGTACTATCCTGTCGACATCGTTAACGGCCCCGGCACTCGCTGCACCCTGTTTGTCTCCGGGTGTGTTCATGAATGCCCCGGTTGCTACAACAAAAGCACCTGGCGGGTAAATTCCGGTCAGCCATTTACCAAAGCAATGGAAGACCAGATCATTAACGATCTGAATGACACTCGTATCAAACGCCAGGGTATTTCCCTCTCCGGCGGCGATCCGCTGCATCCGCAAAACGTGCCGGACATTTTAAAACTGGTACAACGCATCCGCGCCGAGTGTCCGGGTAAAGATATCTGGGTGTGGACAGGCTATAAACTCGACGAACTCAATGCTGCGCAAATGCAGGTTGTTGATCTGATTAACGTGCTGGTCGACGGCAAATTTGTGCAGGATTTAAAAGACCCTTCCCTGATCTGGCGCGGCAGCAGCAATCAGGTGGTGCATCATTTGCGTTAATCACTCATCCAGCCGTTTAGTCGCGTCTTCATAAACGGCTGAGTTCTCTCTCTTACCAATAGCTATCACCAACACGAGCAACTCTTTATCGTTAACCTGATAAACCAGGCGATATCCCAGTGTGTGCAGCTTAATTTTGTAGCAGTCCGGTAAATCCCGCAGTTTAGCCGATGGATTGCGCGGCCTTTTCAGCACATCCTCAAGCTTTTTTTAAATTGTTCCCGGACTGTCACGCCCAGTTTTTGCCACTCTTTCAGCGCCCGCAGATCAAAAGCCAGCTCATAGTTCATCCAGTCGGACCTTAATGGCCTCTTGTGGGTTGGCCAGTCGTTCCCTGACAGTGCGTAACAAGGCTTCTTCACTATCACTGACAGTGAGCGTTTTTACCGGCATTCTTCCATTTTCCGCAACGTACTGAAACAGCAGCCGCACTGCTTCAGTAGGCGTGATATTTAATTTTTCCAGCACCGCATAAGCCTCATTTTTCAGTTTGTCATCCAGGCGGACGTTAAGTGTGGCCATTATGCCTCCGGTAATTATGAAAAGTGTAATGCATTATAGCATTACATATGCATTACATTCATTTCTGGAAAACGCCTCGCAAAAATGAGGACGACACGCAGGAATATGCCGTGGTGAAGATAGATATTGCGGTGATTTTACGAAGGGAGAAGAAAGCGTTGGGCGGTAACGTTTCACCGCCCAATAAGGAATTAACGATACTTCTGGTGGTAGGCGTTGCGGGTCGTTTTCAGTTGCTCTGCGGCGGCCTGTGCTTCTTTGACTTTACCTTCATTAGCCAGCTTCAGCGCGTCGTCAATCTGACCGACCAGAATGTCAAAACCGTGGCGGAAGTCTTTCATTTCCGGGCTGTCTGGTGATTTACCTTCCAGCTTCGGCGGCGTCGCTTTTTGCGCATCCAGCGCCGCAGCGCGCATTTTGGTTAACGCGTCTTTGACTTGTACCGCGTTATCCGCCTTTTCGACCACTTTTAAATTGTCATTGAGGGTTTCCATATTGTCTTCCAGCTCAGCGGCAAACGACACCGAACTGAATACCAACGAGGAGACTGCAAGAATAGCTAACAGGCTTTTACGCATTGCTCACTTCCTTTTTTATTATGAAGATTCGGCGCGGCAGGTCGCGCCAGTTTTTTACTGCCCGGCGATTTTCATCTCCGGCAACAGTACAGAACCACACTGTATATTGCTGCGTGTTTCAATATCGTTACCGACGGTGACAATATTGCGCCACATATCTTTTAAATTACCTGCGATAGTGATTTCACTAACCGGATATTGAATTTCGCCATTCTCTACCCAGAAGCCCGCTGCACCACGGGAATAATCACCGGTAATTGCACTCACGCCCTGACCCATCAGTTCCGTCACTACCAGGCCGGTGCCCATTTCTTTGAGCATCTGCTCAAAGCTGAGTCCTTGCCCGGCAATACGCCAGTTGTGAATACCACCTGCGTGTCCGGTGCTTTTCAGCCCCAGTTTACGCGCGGAATAGCTGGTCAGCAGCCACTGGGTCAGGATGCCATCTTTAATAATATCGCGACGCTCGGTGCGCACCCCTTCGCTGTCGAATGGCGTAGAGGCCAGCCCTTTCAGCAGATGCGGATGTTCTTCAATGGTCAGCCAGTCCGGCAGAATTTGTTTACCCAGCGAGTCGAGCAGGAAGGTGGATTTACGGTAGACCGCGCCACCGGCAATTGCGCCAACTAAATGACCAAACAATCCGGTTGCGACTTCATTGGCAAAAATCACCGGCGCTTTCATGGTGGAGAGTTTACGCGGTGACAGGCGCGATAAAGTGCGGCGAGCGCAGTCTGCCCCAACCCACTCTGGCGTTTGCAGATCGCTCATCGCGCGGCCAATGGTGTAAGCGTAATCACGTTCCATATCGCCATTTTCTTCGGCAATCACACAGCTGGAGAGTGAATGACGCGTTGAGCAGTATCCCTGCAACATACCGTGGCTGTTGCCGAAAACTTTTACGCCGTAGTGGCTGTTAAAGCTGCCACCTTCGGTATTGGTGATGCGTTTGTCCGCCTGCAATGCCGCCTGTTCAGCACGAGCCGCCAGTTCAATAGCTTCATCCGGGGAAACTTCTGCAGGATGGAATAAATCGAGATCCGGCGCATCAAAGGCCAGCAGTTCTTTATCTGCCACACCTGCGTAAGGGTCTGGCGAGGTATAACGAGCAATATCCAGCGCCGCCTGTACGGTGCGGGCAATAGCCTGCGGGCTTAAATCGGTGGATGATGCGCTACCTTTGCGGTTCTGGTGATAAACGGTGATCCCCAGCGCGCCATCGCTATTGAATTCGACATTCTCCACTTCACCATAGCGCGTGCTTACGCTAATGCCGGTGGTCTTGCTGACGGCAACTTCCGCACCGTCCGATTTGCCTGAGGCCAACTCCAGCGCAGTCGAAACTGCTTCTTCCAGAATCTTGCGCTGCGCTTCAACTTGAGAGATTACTTTCATTGCAAGTGCCATAATGTAGAGAGTTTATCTGAAGTCTAACAGAGAACCGTTTTTCAGTGCGCATCTTAACTGGTAACATTAGCCTCTTTTTTTAAGGAGCCTGACATGACTAAGCAGCCCGAAGACTGGCTCGACGACGTTCCCGGTGATGATATCGAAGACGAAGACGATGAAATTATCTGGGTCAGTAAAAGTGAAATTAAACGCGATGCCGAGGAGTTAAAACGCCTGGGCGCGGAAATTGTTGATCTGGGGAAAAACGCGCTGGATAAGATCCCGTTAGATGCGGATCTGCGTGCGGCTATCGAGTTAGCCCAGCGTATTAAAATGGAAGGTCGCCGCCGCCAGTTGCAGCTCATCGGTAAGATGCTGCGCCAGCGCGACGTAGAGCCTATCCGTCAGGCGCTGGATAAGCTGAAAAACCGCCACAACCAGCAGGTGGTGCTGTTCCATAAACTGGAAAACCTGCGCGATCGTTTGATCGATCACGGCGATGATGCCATCGCTGACGTATTGAACTTGTGGCCTGATGCCGATCGCCAGCAACTGCGTACTCTGATCCGCAACGCGAAGAAAGAGAAAGAAGGGAATAAGCCGCCGAAATCCGCGCGACAGATTTTCCAGTATCTGCGCGAGCTGGCAGAGAACGAAGGGTAAGTTGTGTTGTTGATGTGAGTATGGTTTGCCGGATGCGGCGTAAACGCTTTATCCGGCAATGCTACTCCAGGCTGAAGCTTCAGAATTACTGCGCAGCTTCCGCCTTCTTCGCCAGACCATCCAGCAGTTTCTGATGAATACCACCAAAACCGCCGTTGCTCATCACCAGAATATGGTCGCCAGGCTGGGCGGTTTTCACCACCATATCTGCCAACGCATCGACATCACCACTCCAGTGCGCAGGCTGAATACAGGCTTCTGCCACTTCAGCTACCTGCCACGGAATATGCGCCGGTTGCAGCAGAAAGACTTCATCGGCACGGCCTAACGACGGTGCCAGATCGTCTTTGCAGACGCCCATCTTCATGGTGTTTGAGCGCGGTTCCAGCACGGCAATAATACGCGCCGTACCACCGACTTTACCGCGCAGCGCCGCCAGCGTTGCCAGAATCGCCGTCGGGTGATGGGCAAAATCGTCATACACCGTCACGCCATTCGCTTCACCGCGCAACTCCAGACGACGACGCGCGTTGATAAACGACCCCAGCGCATTAGCAGCATCTGCCGGCGCAACACCAACATGACGAGCCGCAGCAATCGCCATCAGACCGTTGTGCATGTTATGTTCGCCAACCAGCGACCATTTCACTTCGCCCACTTTTTCGCCGTCCAGCAATACTTCCCATTCGGAAGCATCGGTGGTCAGCTTTTTCGCCTGCCAGCGTCCCTGCTCGCCTACCTGTTCCTGATCACTCCAGCAACCCATCGCCATGGTCTGTTTCAGGTTGATGTCGTTTTCCGGCCAGATAATACGACCCTGCCCAGGAACAATACGTACCAGATGGTGGAATTGTTTCTGGATCGCTTTCAGGTCATCAAAGATATCGGCGTGATCGAACTCAAGATTGTTGAGGATCAGCGTGCGCGGGCAGTAATGGACAAATTTGGAGCGTTTGTCGAAGAAGGCGCAGTCATACTCGTCCGCTTCGATAACAAAGAAGTCGCTTTCGCCCAGACGCGCCGAAACATCAAAGTTTCCAGGCACACCGCCAATAACAAAACCTGGTTTATAGCCACACTGTTCCAGAATCCTGGTCGCCATTCCCGCCGTGGTGGTTTTGCCGTGTGTACCGGCAACGGCCAGCACCCAGCGGTCGCGCAGCACAAAATCGTGCAGCCACTGCGGCCCCGACATATACGGAATGTTTTTTTCCAGTACCGCTTCCACACACGGATTTCCACGGGTCATGGCATTACCAATAATCACCAGATCCGGCTGCGGATCGAGTTGGCTGGCATCGTAACCCTGAATCAGCTCAATGCCTTGCTTCTCAAGTAAGGTGCTCATCGGCGGATACACATTAGCGTCCGAACCCGTTACTTCATGGCCCAACTGGCGCGCCAGAATCGCCAGACCACCCATAAACGTGCCACAAATTCCTAAAATATGAATGCGCATACGTCATTATCCTTTTTTAATCTACCGCTCATTTTACGCATATGTCGGGCAAGTGAGAAACGCATTTCAGGATAATCCGTAATTTGCTGGCGCGATTCACCTGAGCGCAACATTCAGATTATTTGTTAAGATTGTTGCGGTCGCTTTACTCCATAAACATTGCAGGGAAAGTTTTATGAAAACGTTAGGTGAATTTATTGTCGAAAAGCAGCACGAGTTTTCTCATGCTACCGGTGAGCTCACTGCTTTGCTGTCGGCAATAAAACTGGGCGCCAAGATTATCCATCGCGATATCAACAAAGCAGGACTGGTTGATATCCTGGGTGCCAGCGGTGCTGAGAACGTGCAGGGCGAGGTTCAACAGAAACTCGACCTGTTCGCTAATGAAAAACTGAAAGCCGCATTGAAAGCGCGCGATATCGTTGCGGGCATTGCATCTGAAGAAGAAGATGAGATTGTCGTCTTTGAAGGCTGTGAACACGCAAAATACGTTGTGCTGATGGACCCACTGGATGGCTCGTCCAACATCGATGTTAACGTCTCTGTCGGTACGATTTTCTCCATCTACCGCCGCGTTACACCTGTCGGTACGCCGGTAACGGAAGAAGATTTCCTCCAGCCTGGCAACAAACAGGTTGCCGCAGGTTACGTGGTATACGGCTCCTCTACCATGCTGGTTTACACCACAGGATGCGGTGTTCACGCCTTTACCTATGATCCTTCACTCGGCGTTTTCTGCCTGTGCCAGGAACGGATGCGCTTCCCGGAGAAAGGCTCAACCTACTCCATCAACGAAGGAAACTACATTAAGTTCCCTAATGGGGTGAAGAAGTACATTAAATTCTGCCAGGAAGAAGATAAATCCACCAACCGCCCGTATACCTCGCGTTATATCGGTTCACTGGTTGCGGATTTCCACCGTAACCTGCTGAAAGGTGGAATTTATCTCTACCCAAGCACCGCCAGCCACCCAGACGGTAAACTACGTTTGCTGTATGAATGCAACCCGATGGCATTCCTGGCGGAACAAGCAGGCGGTAAAGCGAGCGATGGCAAAGAGCGTATTCTGGATATCATCCCGGAAACCCTGCACCAGCGCCGTTCGTTCTTCGTCGGCAATAACCATATGGTTGAAGATGTCGAACGCTTTATCCGTGAGTTCCCGGACGCGTAAATCTGATAACAAATGAAAAATAGCCTGATGCGCTACGCTTATCAGGCCTACAGAATGTATTGTAACATTTTGAATTTGCAGACTTTGGTAGGCCGGATAAGGCGTTTACGCCGCATCCGGCAACATCATCTGGCGCCTCTCCTGACGGAGAGGCGTTTTTATCTTTGCGCTATATTCACCCGCGTCACTGGTGAACTCTGACGATTCTCCCACAGCACCGTTAACCCACGCTGTAAGGCAATAAAAATAAACAACAAAATTCCGATGGCGATTTTCGTCCACCATGAACTCAGCGTACCGTCAAAGTTTATGTAAGTCTGAATGAGTCCCTGAATCGCCACGCCAAACAGCGTTCCTAATACTGTCCCAACGCCGCCGCTTAAAAGTGTACCGCCAATCACCACGGAGGCGATAGCGTCCAGTTCCACACCTACGCCAGCCAGCGCGTATCCGGCCTGGGTGTAAATAGAGAAGACAATCCCCGCCAGTGTCGCCAGTCCGGTGGAAAGCATATAAATGCGAATCGTGGTGCTGCGGGTGGAAATCCCCATCAGATTCGCTGATGTAGCGTTGCCACCAATGGCATACACCTGATTACCAAAGCGGGTGCGATGTGCGAGAAAAATACCGATAACCACGACCGCCAGCATCAGCAGCCCCATCGCGCTTAAGCGACCGCCGCCGGGAATTTTCCACGCAAGGCCAGAGAGTGTGTCATAAATGGGATGGTTAATCGGGATCGACTCTTCCGAAACGAGATAACTGACGCCACGCAAAAAAAACATTCCCGCAAGAGTAATAATGAATGCCGGGATCTTCAGCGCGTCGATCAAAAGCCCCATAAATGCGCCGAATGCACAGCCCATCGCCAGTACCAGTGGGAAGGCCAAGAGTGGTGAAATTCCAAAGTCGCCAATCACCTTTGCCAGAAACACGCCGGTAAAAGCGATCACCGAACCGACGGAGAGATCGATACCGCCAGAGAGGATCACAAAGGTCATACCGACGGCGATGATCCCCAAAAAGGCGTTATCGGTCAGGATATTGCAGATCACTCGCGTAGAAGAAAAACCGGGAAACTGCGTCAGGCAGTAGAGATAGCCCAACACAAAAACGCCGATGGTGATCATCAGTGGCAAATTACGTTTTATCATGACTACGTACTCCTTTAATCAGACTGATAAAGCGTTGCGACTGAACAATCAGCACGCAAAGCACCACCACCGCTTTCACCACCTGGTTCATCTCTGGCGGAAAGCCCGAAAGTAAAATCCCGGTGTTCATTCCCTGAATGATCAGCGCCCCCACTACCGAAAGCAGCAGGTTAAAACGCCCGCCCATCAGCGATCCACCGCCGATCACAACCGCGAGAATGGCGTCCAGTTCCAGCCATAATCCGGCGTTATTGGCGTCCGCACCGCGAATATCCGCAGCCACGATAATGCCCGCTATTGCCGCACACAGCCCACTCAACACGTAGGTGAGCATGACGATAATCCGAGTGTTCACTCCGGCATTTTTCGCTGCCCGAATGTTGATACCAACGGCTTCAATAAACATCCCCAGCGCCGTTTTGCGAGTCAACAGCCAGAACAGGAGAAGCGTCAGCACGGCGATAATGACTGGCGTTGGCAGGAACAGCAGCGATCCACTGCCGAACCACGAGAGATCTGGTGAGTTGAAAGTGACGATCTGCCCGGAGGTGATCAGTTGCGCCACGCCGCGCCCGGCAACCATCAGGATCAGAGTGGCGACAAACGGTTGAATTTTGAGGATCGCCACCAGAATGCCATTCCACAATCCTGCCAGAATGCCGGTGCCCAGGGCGCTTAACAAAACAATCGGCAGGCTGAATCCCGCTACCGTCATCGCGGCAGTTGTGGCTCCGGCGATAGCCATCACCGCGCCTACGGAGAGATCAATCCCACCAGTGGCGATCACCAGCGTCATGCCAATCGCCAGTAACGCAACGGGAGCCGCACGGTTAAGAATGTCGATGGGGCTACCGAACAAACGCCCATCCTGAAGCACCACCTGCCAGAAATGTGGGGCGACCAGACTATCGACCAGCAGCACCAGCAATAGCGCCGCCAGTTGCGGCATTCCCGTCGGCCAGCGAAAACGCCTTTTCGACGACGCGGTGTCAGGGAGAGATTGAGGCATCACACTGTTCTCCTTACGCCGCAATGGCGTTCATGATCGCCGGAACGGAGAGTTCTGCCAGCGGGATTTCCGCCACCTGTTTGCGATCGCGCATGATGATCACCCGATCGGCATAGCCCACCAGCTCTTCCAGTTCGGAAGAAATTACTAATAAAGCCAGACCGTCGGCGCAAAGTGTTTCAATCAGGCGGATGATCTCGGCGTGGGCGCCCACGTCAATACCGCGCGTTGGCTCGTCGAGGATCAGAAATTGCGGACGAGTCAGCAGCCAGCGTGAAAGTAATACTTTTTGCTGATTGCCGCCGGAGAGAAACTCAATCGGCTGTTCGGTGGAAGGTGTGCGAATGCCAAGCTGGCGGATAAAACGTTCAGCAATCTCTTGCTGTTCTTTGCGAGAGATCGGTCGTAGCCAGCCGCGCTGGGCTTGTAAGGCAAGGATGATATTTTCGCGCACCGAGGCGGCGGCGATGATGCCATCGGTTTTTCTGTCTTCCGGGCAAAAACCAATGCCCAGTACCGAAGCCTGATGTGGCGATCGTAGCGTTTGTGGTTGGCCTTTGATCAGAGCAGTGCCGCTGTCGGCGGGTTTGATTCCGAAGATAACTTCAGCGGTTTCGGTACGACCCGATCCCAGCAAGCCTGCCAGTCCGACGATCTCGCCCGGGCGCACTTCGAGATCAAACGGCGCGATCGTTCCTTTCTTGCCGTAATTTTTAAACGCAGCAACGGGTTTGTCGCTAAGTAATGTCCGTCCGGCACGTTGTAGCGCGTGGGTATCGAGTTCGCGCCCAAGCATCATTTTGACCAGTTCGATCTGCGGTAGCTCGCGGGTTTCCCGACAGCCAACGAAGCTGCCGTTGCGTAAGACAGTGATCCGATCGCTGACCTGATAAACCTGATCGAGAAAGTGCGTAACGAAGATCAAGCTGACGCCGCGATCGCGCAACTGGCGCATCAGGCCAAACAGCAACTCTACTTCCTGAGTATCGAGACTGGCGGTGGGTTCATCGAGGATCAGCACTTTGGCGGAGAGATCGATGGCCCGGCAAATGGCGACGATTTGCTGCATCGCCACCGAAAAGCGGTTGAGTGGTTCCCGCACGTCGAGGGAGAAGCCATACGATGCCATCAGTTCGGTAGCGCGCTTTTCCATCTCTTTACGGCGTAGCAGGCCGAAACGTTTAGGTTCGCGGCCGATAAAAAGGTTGTCGGCTACCGACATGTTGGGTAACAGGTTGACTTCCTGATAGACGGTGCCGATGCCTAGCTGTTGTGCGTGGGCGGTGTTTTTTGGTGAGATAGTCTGACCGTCCAACCAGATAGTACCGCGATCGGCGTGGTAGACACCGGTAAGTGCTTTGATCAGCGTCGATTTACCGGCTCCGTTTTCACCGAGCAGCGCCATAATTTCACCGCGCCGTAGGCTGAAGTCGACGCTGTCTAACGCTTTGACGCCGGGGAAAAATTTACTTAATCCTTCGGTACGGAGGATTTCCTGGTGTTGGTCGGTCGTCATGGTTTCCCCCCTTAGCCACGCTCTAAAAGTCTGGGAATAGATCGTGCCTGATGTTAAGAGCTGCGCCGTTTGTCCCCCTCACCCTAACCCTCTCCCCGAAGGGGCGAGGGGACAGATTGTGCACGATGTTAAGTCCGGTGCTGTACAACCGCCGGATGCGGCATAAACTCCTTATCCGGCGGCCCACAAGTCGGCATCAGGTATTGATGCCCCTCAATACCCCATGTTTTTCTTCTTCTCTAACTCTTCTTTTGCGGTATCAGGCAGGTAAAGGGTGGACTTGGTCAACGTCAGCTTTTCAGGCATAGTGCCGTCTTTTTTGTATTTCTCCAGCGCGTCGAAGGCCGGGCCGGCCATGTTTGGCGTCAGTTCAACGCTGGCATTCGCTTCGCCATCAATCATTGCTTTGTAGATGTCCGGCACGCCGTCAATGGAACCCGTGAGGATATCTTTGCCTGGCTTCAGACCCGCTTCTTTAATTGCCTGAATTGCGCCAATCACCATGTCGTCGTTATGGGCGTAAACCATGCAGATGTTTTTGCCGTTGTTTTCCGCTTTGATAAAGCTCTCCATGACTTCTTTGCCTTTACTGCGGGTGAAATCACCGGACTGCGAGCGGATGATTTTGATATTTGGCGCATTCTTAATGGCTTCGGCAAAGCCTTTTTTACGGTCGATGGCAACACTTGCCCCAACGGTGCCCTGCAACTCCACCACGTTGCATGGTTTGCCATTCACTTCTTTTACCAGCCAGTCACCAATCAGCTTACCTTCAAGAATGTTGTCAGCGGTGACAGTGGTCATATAGAGAGATTTGTCTTTCACATCAATGGAACGGTCGAGCAAAAAGACCGGAATTTCGGCATCTTTCGCCTCTTTTAATACCGGTTCCCAACCCGTCGCCACCACTGGAGCGATAAAGATCGCATCTACCCCTTGTGCAACGAAGGAACGTACCGCTTTAATCTGGTTTTCCTGCTTTTGCTGACCATCGGCAATTTTTAGCGTGATACCACGTTTTTCGGCCTCACTTTTCGCCACGTTGGTTTCTGCGGCGCGCCAGCCGGATTCCGATCCGACCTGCGAAAATCCTACGGTTAATGGAGCGGCCAACGCCATAGACGACATGGCTGCCGAGACTGCAGAGACTACAAGTAAGCGTTTCCACATAGGGTTGTCCTCGTCGGGGTAATTATTATTGGTGAAAAGATGTTCGCGAAAAAACTATAGACAATTCGTTATGTAACGGATTGCGTTACATCACACTTCAAAAAAGTAAATAAAACGTTAATCACAAGTTTGTAATCGCTTTCATATCACTATGAAAAATGCGGCTACGGTTATGGATTTTCCTGCTCCACGAGCCGTCTTAAAACTGGCGAAAAAGGAATATGAGGACGAAAACAAGCGAAGACATTCGGCGCGAGTTGGCTATAATACTCGGCACTTGTTTGCCACATATTTTAAAGGAAACAGACATGAGCTTACTCAACGTCCCTGCGGGTAAAGATCTGCCGGAAGACATCTACGTTGTTATTGAGATCCCGGCTAACGCAGATCCGATCAAATACGAAATCGACAAAGAGAGCGGCGCACTGTTCGTTGACCGCTTCATGTCCACCGCGATGTTCTATCCGTGCAACTACGGTTACATCAACCACACCCTGTCTCTGGACGGTGACCCGGTTGACGTACTGGTTCCGACTCCGTACCCGCTGCAGCCGGGTTCTGTGATCCGTTGCCGTCCGGTTGGCGTTCTGAAAATGACCGACGAAGCCGGTGAAGATGCGAAACTGGTTGCTGTTCCGCACAGCAAGCTGAGCAAAGAATACGATCACATCAAAGACGTTAACGATCTGCCGGAACTGCTGAAGGCTCAGATCGCTCACTTCTTCGAGCACTACAAAGACCTCGAAAAAGGCAAGTGGGTTAAAGTTGACGGCTGGGATAACGCCGAAGCCGCTAAAGCTGAAATCGTTGCTTCCTTCGAGCGCGCAAAGAATAAATAAGTTCTTCTAGCGCAATAACCCTGAACGCCGGGCTTCGGTTAGTAAGGGTTTTTTTATGCCCGCAATATATAAACTATCTATTCCACTATCATTATTCTCAGCAGTTGAAAGGCTTGAACGGTAAGAACAAGCTAAACTCGACCACCATTTTGCTGTTCATAGCCACTTGCTGGAAGTTAGCCGACCTCACTCATACTCACCGTTCAAAGCGTGCCCCGGTTTTACCCCTGCGCATTTGTAAACGCCAGCAGAGTTTTTCATGCGTTAACAGATATGGAAAGCGGCTCGGAGAGAAAAGCAAAAGGTGGGGGAATTACAAAAAAGAATGCGAGATACCTCGAAAAAACAACGCCACCCGAAGGTGGCGTGTTTATATTATGACTTATCCCTGTCTAACCAGTCGCCGCTTTCAATCAGCGTTAATCCATCGACGGGTCGTTGATAAACGTACATCCATGCACTCCCGTACGGCGTCTGAATCAACTGGCGCGCGTATTCACCGCCCCTGGTGCGCAAGGCATCAAGTTCGGCCAGCGTGGCGTTGTCAATACGATAAACTTCACCGTGTACCGTTCCGTTTCCCGGAACTGCGCCTGGATAGTGGCCCAGGCTATACAACTGGTAGTTATCGATACTGAAATCGCCCAGCAACTGGGCATTGGTCATCCAGTGGCTGTTGCCTTGTTTGTGACGTAAACTGCCGTAGACAAATATTCGCATCGCTAAAACTCGAACTGATAGAGCAAATCCAGTGCCTGATCTACACCAGACACGGCTTCCAGATATAGCTTTGGCATCAGGCGATAACGTAACGTGAGTGTTGCTATAGAGTCAAATATCCCCACGCCGTATTTCACTTGTAGACCTGGTAATACATAGCCGCTGACCACCACCTGGGAGGAGTCACCTACTCCCTCGGTGTCGAGAGCTAAATTACTTACGCCAAATGTCTCGCCGATTTTACCCACAATCTGACCACTTTGTGCAACCCCCAGACCAATCAGCATCGAGGTCATCGCCGCGCTGTCGCTCTGATCGCTCTCCAGCCCTTGTCCACGCAACAAGTAAGACAACGCAGCCTGTTGCGACATCGCCGGGTCAGAGAAAATCTCCGCTTTCGGTTCATCCGCCAGTCCAGTGACGCGAACACCGGCGATTACGTCATCTTCTGTAGCATCCGGGTTACGAATTGCTTCGATATTAAGATACGGTTGATCCGGTGGACCAGAGAACAGCAACTCGCCTTTGCGAACGATCAGATCCTGACCATAGGCATGGAAGCGCCCTTCCGGTATGTTGATCTGTCCGTTCAGCCCCAGCCCCTGTTTGTCCTGTACGACATTGAGATCGCCCGTCAGCCGCGCTTTCAGACCAAAGGCATCAATGCGCACGTTGTTGCCGACGTGGACAATTAGGTTGCTGTTAATCGGAATCGACGCAGTTTTCGCCTCCTCCGGTTGCAGATTATCGTTGAGCATCACGACATCGCTGGAGACGCCCACCGCACTTTCTGGCAGATCGTGCACCACAATGCGCGCCCACGGTACGTCAACGCGACCATCAAGGGTAAACAGGCTTGGTGTGGCTTCAAATACGACATCTGGCGACACATCCATGCGCACCATCGGCGGTACGGTGATCCGCACCTTACTGCCTTTTGCCGTCACCCGCGCGCGCCAGTTTTCAATCTGACTCCAGTCTGCATCCCCGTTCAGGTAAATGTCACCCTGCTGGGTGCGCACAGTGCCCGCAAGCGTCGAGCGCATACCGTTAAAGTTGACCGCAAGCTGGCTCGGCTGCATATCAAACGGCATAAAGTTGCCATCGATATCCACACCCGTAACCTGGAGCTGACCAAAAAGCTGCGGGCTTTGTACATCACCGCCCAGACGTAAATTAGCACTCACCATCCCCGCCGCTTTTTCCCCACGGGTAAAGATGGGGTTTACCATCGCGAGGTTAAAGTTGCGGATGTTGACGTTGCCACCGAGATTGCGGCGGCCTTGTGGATCGGTCACCTGCACCTGACCATCGAACTGACCATTATTAGTCAGGCGGATGGTCCAGCCCAGTTCGGCGCGGTTGTTACGCAACTCCGCCGTCAGATTCAGCGTCTGAAACGCCACCGGCAGCGCCGCATCGTTGACGGTTTGCGTCACCTGCACGTTACGCCCCGAAAGGGTGATGCTGCCCTGCGGCAACCCTTCTTTGGTGGTGTCCCAGGCTACGTCTGCTTTACCTGTAAAGATACCGCTTGCCTGAGTCGTTTCCGGCATAAACGGTTTCAGCATGGCCAGGTCGAAACGGTTGAGATTCACCACCGCACGCCCTTCAGCCCCGGCATCAATGGTTTGCGGCACGCACAGTTCCGCGTTCGGGTTAAGCCAGCAGTGCGGCCCGATGCTGATTTTTTGCTCCTGATTGCGGTAATCCAGAGCTATATCGCGGGTCAGCGCCCACGGCCCAACTGGCGTCTGGAAGCGGGTATTACTCAGCGTTCCCTTCCAGCGTTCTTCTTTACGATCAAAGCTACCCGCCAGATTGAGCTGTCCGGAAACCGGCTCGCCCTGAATCCGCAGTTGTAGCTCGTGCTGCTTTTCACTGCCTTTCGCATTCAGGGTAACGAGGTTGATATTCACATCCGGCTGCGAAATTTGCTCAACGCGCACGTCGAGTTTACCCGCAATCTGATCGGTGGATTTTATATCGCCTTCCACGCGAACCTGCGCCACGGAGAGTTCCTGCCAGCGCAGGTTGCGCGCGGTGATATCCGCCAGCAACTGCGGTGCTTCCACCGTACCTCGAACCTTCACCAACCCTTTCGCTGTACCGCCCAGCCCTGGCAGCGCGTTATCCAGACCTGGCGCGTTGATCGTGGCATCAAGATTGAGATCTTTTACTCCCAGTTCGCCTTTCACTTCGGCACTGTTTGATCCCAGTTCCAGATGCAGACCTGGGATCATCCACTGCATATAACTGTTGC
The DNA here is from genome assembly GCF_000407765.1 of Escherichia sp. KTE114. Taxonomy (NCBI): domain Bacteria; kingdom Pseudomonadati; phylum Pseudomonadota; class Gammaproteobacteria; order Enterobacterales; family Enterobacteriaceae; genus Escherichia; species Escherichia sp. KTE114. The sequence continues at coordinate 687,064 of NZ_KE136626.1, forward strand.
CTTTCAGCGTACCTTCAACGTTCACTTTGTTCTGTTTAACGTTACCGGTCAGCTTCAGCTCCGGCACGTCCATCTGCCAGGTGCCGCCGTACAGGCTGCCGCGCGTTTTGATCAAACCATTGAGTTTCGACGGCCAGTCCGGGAACTCTTTCACGGTGTTAATGCCGTTAAGCGTTAACTCACCACGCCAGCTAATTGCCTGCTGCCAGTCGAGCAACGCTTTCAACTCAGTTTTCCCTTCCAGCGCCGCGACGGTAAGTTTGTCGAGATTCACCTGCTGTTCATTACCTTTCGCGTCGAGGGTAATGGTGGCTGGCGGGATCTCCTGTCCCTTCACTGCCGTGCGCATAGAGAGCGTGTAATCGGTCATTTTGCCGGTGAGTTTCAGTTTCAGATCGTCCGCCTGATACTGCTTCTCGCCGGTAAACGGCCAGTAAAGCTGTTTGCTGTTCACTTCGACGTTAAGCGGCAGTCCAGCCTCCGCCAGCCGCGTCTGGGCACGCAGATCCATATCAACCGGACCGGAAAGGTTAACGCCAATCTCCAGTTGTTCGCGCAGCGCACCGCCTACTTTCAGCTTCACTTTTTCACCCTTCAACGGCTCCACGTTCAGTGTGCTGTTGAGGGTGAGATCCACCGGCCAGTTATCGGCCAGTTGCGCCGTACCGCTGGCATTGACGATCCCCTGGTTGGAATCGATATCCAGCGCGTCCAGTTTGGTATTGCCGTCGATACTGCTCACTTTCAGCAGCATGGTGCGCACGGTAATGTCCGTATCGCCCGTCACGCGCAATTGCTCGCCCTTAAACTCTTCAATGTTCAGATTGAGCGGCAAATGCACGTCGGTCATTTCCGGCAATACCGGGCGAGAAAAGAGATCTTTCAGCGTTTCGCCGAGCGGCTTTTCATCCGGCTGCGGATTTTCAATTTTCGGTTCAACGACTTCTTCCTGCGCCACTTCCGCCACTTTCGGCAGGGCAATTAGCAGGCCTTTCAGCGATGTCGGTTTCAGGGTCAGGGTTTTCTCCTGCCAGTTCAGACCGGAGGTGAAGTCCATCACCGACACCGTAGTATCATCAATTTTGATATTGACGTTATCCAGCGCCACCCGCGTCAGGGTAATGGGATACGGCGTAGAGAGATCCAGCGGGCCGCTGTCTTCCTCTTCTTCAACCTGCTCTGAAGGGGGCATTTTTTTGCTGTCGATGTTGACCTGAATATCCTTCAGTGCCAAATCGTTAATGCAAATACTGCTGTCCCACAGGCACTCCAGCCCGACTGCCAGATGCAGATTACCCGCTTTAACCGCCACACCTGGCTGCTCATAACGAACGTCAGACAGAGTAAGGTCGCGCCAGCCGCCAGTCACCTTACCGATGTCCAGCCCTGGCACCCAGCGATCTGCCGCTTTAAATACCAGATGCAAACCACTGGTAGTGCCCACCAGAAATGCCACCGACCCCAGCAATAATAAGAGGACGACAACCACGCCGAGGCTGATTTTTTTCCATAAACTCATAATTCTGGCCCCAGACCGATGTAAAACTGTAAACCATGCTCGTCTTTGTCAGCGACCGGAACGGCGAAATCGAGCTTGATCGGCCCGACTGGTGATTCCCAGCGCACACCAACCCCGGTGCCGGTTTTAAAGTCACTGCGGCGAATATCGCTTACCGCTTCGCCGCTATCAACAAACACCGCCCCCCACCATTTTCCGGTCACGTTGTACTGGTACTCCAGCGATCCGGTTATCAGTTTTGATGCCCCTTTCAGGTCACCATTGGCGTATTTCGGGGCGATAGATTTGTATTTATAGCCACGAATGCTACGGTCGCCTCCGGCAAAGAAACGTAGATCAGGCGGCACTTTGTCGAAGTCACCCGTTTCAATCCAGCCCAACGTGCCGCGCGTGACAAAACGATGGCGATCGTAGAGTGTGCGTATCCAGACGTTCTGCGCCTGAAACACAGAGAAATCGACGTCCGAGCCCCAGGCCGTATTTGAGTAGTCGATTGAGTAGCGTTGCGAGTCGCCCCAGGTCGGCATCAGGCCACCACGTGAACGCGTGCGGCTAATCATCACACCTGGATAAAACAGCATCGTGGTGTTGGTAATTTCACCCTGGGTAAAGTGGTCAAGACTCCAGCGTAAGTTAATGGCGCGCTGCCAGCCGCTGGAGAGATCCCAATAACGGGAGGCCACCAGAGTTGTAGAATCGGATTCAGTATCGTTTAGATCGGTGCGCTTAAAACCGCCCTGTACCAGATAATATTGTTCCAGCGGGTTCTTAAGCAGCGGCATTTTATAGCTAAAATCGAGGGTCTGTTCCGGTGCAGAAATACTTGTGCTGGTGGTCAGGCTGTGACCGTAAGAGTTCATCCACGGCTTTTTCCACGTGGCTTTGACACGTGGACCAACGTCCGTTGAGTACCCGACACCGGTTTCAATCGTGTTTTCCGTGCGCGGCGAAACGACGCCGGTAAGCGGCAATACTTTTGTTTCTCGCGCTTTATCAAACTGCGGTGCAACCACCACCGAGTTAAACCAACCAGTGGCGGAGAGACGGCGGTTCAGCTCTGCCAGGTCTTTTGACTCGTATTCATCACCTTCTTTAAACGGAACAAGGTTTTGCAGATACTCATCGCGGATCTGTGAGCCTTCGAAGGTCACATGCCCAAAGCGGTAGCGTTCGCCACTGTTGTAATCAATATCCCAGTAGGCTTTATGCAAGCCAAGTGCAATACCCAACTGGGCTTTGGTAAATTCACTATCGAAATAGCCTTTGCGCAACGCGATGCTGGTTAAGGACTTTTTGAAATTTTCGTAGTCGCCCTGATTCAGCACCGTGCCTATAGCCGGGCGAGTATCGAGCAACTTCAAATAGTCTTTATCGGTCCGTGCTCCACCGCGCAGCACAACATCGGTGCCGCCAATCAAAACGGGCACGCCGGGCGTGACTTTGGCGATCAAAACCTGTCGCCCTTTCTTTGGCGGTGGGCGAAGATCAAATTCAATGGTCGGCTGGTAATAGCCCAGCGCCTTCAGGCCTTCGCGGATGGCATCATCGACACGCGCGCGAAATCGCCGGTCTGGCGTCACTTCATCACTTTCAATCGTAGAAAGCTGTGCACGAACATTTTTTTCCAGCTGTCCTGATAACCCTTCGACCTGTAGACGGACGTTCGCGGCGATAGCAGAACCACCAAAACAGAGTAAGCTTACACAACATAACTGTCGGATATAGCGCACATTTTCTCCTGAATATCCTTTGTTCCTGCCCCTGGAACCCCGTTAAACGGCTTAACAAAAAACCAGCAATATGGATTTAAAAGCAGACTAAATCCAAAATATTTCTTATGTTTTACTTTATACACATTCACGAGAGTTATTGTGTGCAAATACGTCTCTTGTTACAACCTAAACCCCAAAGACCGATTTTCGGGAGAGCGATACCATGAGTTTATTTGATAAAAAGCATCTGGTTTCCCCCGCCGATGCCCTTCCTGGACGTAATACCCCGATGCCCGTAGCCACGTTGAATGCAGTCAATGGTCACTCAATGACAAATGTGCCTGACGGAATGGAAATCGCCATTTTTGCTATGGGCTGTTTCTGGGGCGTGGAACGCCTTTTCTGGCAACTTCCCGGCGTTTACAGCACCGCCGCAGGTTATACCGGCGGTTACACGCCAAACCCGACTTATCGGGAAGTGTGTTCTGGTGATACCGGCCACGCCGAAGCGGTACGCGTGGTTTACGATCCGTCAGTGATCAGCTACGAACAACTGTTACAAGTATTTTGGGAGAATCACGATCCCGCACAAGGGATGCGTCAGGGCAATGACCATGGCACGCAGTATCGTTCCGCGATTTATCCGCTAACACCAGAACAGGATGCTGCCGCCCGCGCCAGTCTGGAACGTTTTCAGGCCGCGATGCTTGCCGCCGATGACGATCGTCAAATAACCACCGAGATCGCCAACGCGACACCGTTTTATTATGCCGAAGATGACCACCAGCAATATCTGCATAAAAACCCGTATGGTTATTGCGGAATTGGTGGGATCGGCGTTTGCCTGCCGCCTGAAGCGTAGCAATAAAAGGCAGAACTAAAGCGAAATGAAGCAAAAATTTAACCCTCTGGCGACTTTACAGTACCTTACGCTATACTAGCCACTGAAAATGTCGGTTCACTCTCTTCGAGCCGGCTTTCAATGTGTATTTCGCACAAATTAATCAACTTCCCCTTCCGAGGATCTGACCTGAACGGTCGGATAAGATATGTTAAACAGTATTTTAGTCATACTCTGCTTGATCGCTGTGAGTGCGTTCTTCTCGATATCCGAGATCTCGCTTGCCGCCTCACGCAAAATCAAACTTAAACTGCTGGCTGATGAAGGCAATATAAACGCCCAGCGCGTTCTGGATATGCAGGAAAATCCCGGCATGTTCTTTACCGTGGTGCAAATTGGTCTGAACGCGGTGGCAATACTCGGCGGTATCGTCGGTGATGCGGCGTTCTCTCCGGCTTTTAATAGCCTGTTCTCCCGCTATATATCGGCGGAACTCTCTGAGCAACTGAGCTTTATTCTCTCTTTCTCGTTAGTGACTGGCATGTTTATTCTGTTTGCGGATTTAACCCCGAAACGCATCGGTATGATTGCGCCAGAAGCTGTGGCTTTGCGTATCATCAACCCGATGCGCTTCTGCCTGTTCGTCTGCACCCCTCTGGTGTGGTTTTTCAACGGCCTGGCGAACATGATCTTCCGTATCTTTAAATTGCCAATGGTACGTAAAGATGACATCACATCTGATGACATCTACGCAGTAGTGGAGGCCGGTGCACTGGCTGGTGTATTGCGTAAACAGGAACACGAACTGATCGAAAACGTGTTTGAACTGGAATCCCGTACCGTGCCGTCTTCCATGACGCCGCGTGAAAACGTGATTTGGTTCGATCTCCATGAAGATGAGCAAAGCCTGAAGAATAAAGTGGCGGAGCATCCGCACTCGAAATTCCTCGTCTGTAATGAAGATATCGATCACATTATCGGTTATGTCGATTCAAAAGATCTGCTGAACCGCGTGCTGGCCAATCAAAGCCTGGCACTGAACAGCGGCGTGCAAATTCGCAACACGCTGATCGTGCCTGATACGCTGACTCTCTCTGAGGCGCTGGAAAGCTTTAAAGCTGCGGGTGAAGACTTTGCGGTAATCATGAACGAGTACGCACTGGTGGTGGGAATCATCACCCTCAACGACGTGATGACCACGTTGATGGGCGATCTGGTCGGTCAGGGACTGGAAGAACAGATTGTGGCGCGTGATGAGAACTCATGGCTAATCGATGGCGGTACGCCGATTGACGACGTGATGCGCGTGCTGGATATCGACGAGTTCCCGCAGTCGGGCAACTACGAAACCATCGGCGGCTTTATGATGTTTATGTTGCGTAAGATCCCGAAACGCACTGATTCGGTGAAGTTCTCCGGTTACAAATTTGAAGTGGTGGACATTGATAACTACCGCATCGACCAGCTACTGGTTACGCGAATCGACAGTAAAGCCACCGCCCTTTCGCCAAAACTGCCTGACGCCAAAGATAAAGAAGAAAGCGTCGCATAACCCCAGAAACATCAACGGCTCCTGAATCAGGAGCCGTCTTATTACTGCATAGCACTTGGTTAAGCCATCTCTGTTTGCAGACGCATAACCTGACGGTTAACTTCGGACATCACTGACAAATGCAGTTTATCCTTCACTTTTGGGATAAGAATCTTACCCTTATCAAATTCAAAAGCGCCAACGTCCTTGATGTATAACCGTCCACGGAACAGGATCTTCACGTACTTCGCCACCTGAAGTAGGTTGTACCGTTGGAAAATTTTCATTGTTGTCTCCTGCTGAGTATTACGCCTTTGCGGTGCCACAATCGGCCCAACTATTATGAGGCGCAAATTTTAATGCCTAATGACTATAGACTATCGGGGTAATGTTTCCAGCGTGTATAAATTTTTTTACCCTACTGTTACAATTATTCAGAATTATCTTTTCGCCTAACCACAATCTTCAGTATAAACATTCATTTTTCATATGATTTGTGCGCTTGTCCGCAAACTGGCACCGCACTTGCGGGAAATTCGATAAATAGCACATATGATTAAAAGCCAGACCCAAGTGGTCGGATCACCTGCATACGATAAGAAGGAAACACTATGACCCTACGCAAGATTCTCGCGCTGACTTGCTTGCTACTGCCGATGATGGCCTCCGCACATAAATTCGAAACTGGTCAGCGCGTACCGCCGATTGGTATTACCGATCGTGGCGAGTTGGTGTTTGATAAAGATCAGTTTAGCTACAAAACCTGGAACAGTGCGCAGTTAGCGGGAAAAGTGCGAGTACTGCAACATATTGCCGGTCGCACCTCCGCAAAAGAGAAAAATGCGACGCTGATTGAAGCAATTAAATCGGCGAAATTGCCGCACGATCGCTACCAGACGACCACCATAGTCAACACCGACGACGCCATCCCCGGTTCCGGTATGTTTGTGCGCAGCAGTCTGGAGAGCAATAAAAAGCTCTATCCGTGGTCGCAGTTTATTGTCGACAGCAATGGCGTCGCGCGCGGAGCCTGGCAACTGGATGAAGAGAGTTCCGCCATTGCAGTGCTGGATAAAGACGGTCGCGTACAGTGGGCGAAGGACGGGGCGTTAACCCCGCAAGAAGTGCAGCAAGTCATGGACTTGCTGCATAAATTGCTTAATAAATAGAAACCCGGAATCCAGGATTCAGGAACGATTCGCGCGGAGTATAATCCAGCGGTTTGCCCTGCCAGTCGTGAACGTGTGCTCCGGCAGCTGCAGCCACGGCATGGCCGGCAGCGGTATCCCAAATATTCGTCGGCCCGAAACGCGGGTAGAGCTGCGCCTGACCTTCCGCCACCAGGCAGAATTTCAATGAAGAGCCGATGGATGTCGTCTGGTGTTCACCAAGCTGTTGCAGATACTCTTTCAGCTCAGCATCCGCATGGGAACGGCTGATGACCACCAGCGGCGGACGGGCGTCGCGTACCTGAATCTGCTTGCGCACGCCGCACTCTTCTTTCCAGGCTTTGCCTTCCGCCGCGCTGTACATGACGTTCATTACCGGCGCATACACCACACCTAATACCGGTTTGCCTTTGTCGATCAGCGCAATGTTAACGGTAAATTCACCATTTCGTTTAATAAACTCTTTGGTGCCGTCCAGCGGATCTACCAGCCAGTAACGTTGCCAGTGCTGGCGGACTTCCCAACCGGGAGGATCTTCTTCGGAAAGAACGGGAATATCCGGCGTCAGGGTACGTAAACCGTCCATGATTACGGTGTGCGCGGCAATGTCCGCCACCGTCACCGGTGAGTTATCCGCTTTGCTGACGACGTCCATCGGTTTTGTCCCGTCGTAGACCTGCATAATGGCATCGCCCGCATTCCGTGCGAGTTGACATACTTGTTCTAACATTCTCCACCTCTTTTGTTTCAGTGGTGTTAACTTGTTGTTTTACTTATACCCTATCGTTACAGAATCCGCCAACTGTGATGGCGTCATCGTTTCCTGATTTATTATTTATGGCATCCTTCACGCTCCGTATGAAAGACGTCTCATCTTCTTGTTCATAAAAGGATGCCCAGATGGTTAAGTTTAGTGCAACGCTTCTTGCTACGCTGATTGCCGCCAGTGTGAATGCGGCAACAGTCGATCTCCGCATAATGGAAACCTCTGATTTGCATAGCAACATGATGGATTTCGATTATTACAAAGATACATCGACAGAAAAATTTGGACTGGTACGCACTGCGAGCCTGATTAATGACGCGCGCAATCAAGTGAAAAATAGCGTCCTGGTCGATAACGGTGACCTGATCCAGGGTAGCCCGCTGGCAGATTACATGTCGGCGAAAGGATTAAAAGCAGGTGATGTTCATCCGGTCTATAAGGCGCTGAATATGCTGGATTATACCGTTGGCACACTCGGCAATCATGAATTTAACTACGGTCTGGATTATCTGAAAAATGCGCTGGCTGGAGCAAAATTCCCCTATGTGAATGCCAACGTCATCGACGCTAAAACCAAACAGCCGATGTTTACACCGTATTTAATTAAAGACACCGAAGTGGTCGATAAAGACGGCAATAAACAGACGCTTAAGATTGGCTACATCGGTGTTGTACCACCACAGATCATGGGATGGGATAAAGCCAATTTATCCGGCAAAGTCACCGTTAACGATATAACGGAAACTGTGCGCAAGTACGTGCCGGAAATGCGCGAGAAAGGTGCCGATGTTGTTGTCGTTCTGGCGCACTCTGGCTTGTCTGCTGATCCGTATAAAGTGATGGCGGAAAACTCAGTTTATTATCTCAGTGAAATTCCGGGCGTTGACGCCATTATGTTTGGTCATGCTCACGCCGTTTTCCCGAGTAAAGATTTTGCTGATATCAAAGGCGTAGATATCGCCAAAGGCACGATTAACGGTGTTCCAGCAGTGATGCCTGGCATGTGGGGCGATCATCTCGGCGTGGTTGATCTGCAACTCGATAATGACAGCGGAAAATGGCAGGTGACGCAGGCGAAAGCGGAAGCACGGCCGATTTACGACATCGCCAATAAAAAATCCCTTGCGGCGGAAGATAGCAAACTGGTCGATACGCTTAAAGCCGATCACAACGCCACACGCCAGTTTGTCAGCAAGCCGATTGGAAAATCTGCCGACAATATGTATAGCTATCTGGCGCTGGTGCAGGACGATCCGACCGTGCAGGTGGTGAACAACGCACAAAAAGCGTATGTCGAACATTACATCCAGGGCGATCCCGATCTGGCAAAATTGCCGGTGCTCTCTGCTGCTGCGCCGTTTAAAGTTGGCGGTCGCAAAAACGACCCAGCCAGCTATGTTGAAGTGGAAAAAGGCCAGCTTACCTTCCGCAACGCCGCCGATCTCTATCTCTACCCCAATACGCTGATCGTGGTGAAAGCCAGCGGTAAAGAGGTGAAAGAGTGGCTGGAGTGCTCTGCCGGACAGTTTAATCAGATTGACCCCAACAGCACGAAACCACAGTCACTCATCAACTGGGATGGTTTCCGCACCTATAACTTTGATGTTATTGATGGCGTGAATTACCAGATTGACGTCACCCAGCCCGCCCGCTATGACGGTGAATGTCAGGTGGTTAATGCTAATGCGGAAAGGATTAAGAACCTGACCTTTAATGGCAAACCGATTGATCCGAACGCGATGTTCCTCGTTGCCACCAATAACTATCGCGCTTACGGCGGCAAATTTGCCGGTACGGGTGACAGCCATATTGCTTTTGCTTCACCGGATGAAAACCGCTCGGTGCTGGCAGCGTGGATTGCAGAAGAGTCGAAGCGTGCGGGGGAAATTCACCCGGCGGCAGATAACAACTGGCGTTTGGCACCGATCCCCGGCGATAAGAAACTGGATATCCGTTTCGAAACTTCTCCGACAGATAAAGCCACTGCGTTTATTAAAGAGAAAGGGCAATATCCGATGAAAAAAGTCGCGACCGATGATATCGGGTTTGCGATTTATCAGGTGGATTTGAGTAAGTAATACACTTCTTTTTCGGCCTATAAATCATCAACCGCATCCGGCATTTATTGGCGGATGCGATGCTGACGTATCTTATCCGCCCTACAAGTCATGAAGCGCAGGGTGGATAAGCGCAGCGCATCCGGCAGTTATGCCGCACGTTCATCCCGCACCGCCAGCACCTCTGGCAGATGAATCTCAATCCAGTCCGCCAGTGCAGCAACCTTTTCGCTCACCTGCTCGCCCAGCGGCGTGAGGCTATATTCCACATGTGGCGGCACCACCGGATACGCGATACGGTTAAGAAACCCATCCTGCTCCAGCGCCTGTAACGACTGCGCAAGCATCTTTTCACTCACCCCGCCCATTTTACGGCGCAGGTCGCTAAAACGATGAGTGCCTTCGCGTAGCGCCACCAGAATCAATACTCCCCAACGGCTGGTGACGTGTTTCAGCACCTCGCGCGACGGGCACTGTTCAGCGAAGAGATTTCCCTCTTTCAGTTGTTGCGACAGACTAACCTGACTCATTTCACACTTACCTTTTTGTACGTACTTACTAAAAGTAAGTTTAGGTGGTAGCGTATTTAAACACAAGACAAAACGATGGAGACTTCCCATGATCGCTATTACCGGCGCAACCGGCCAACTTGGTCACTATGTTATTGAGTCCCTGGTGAAAACCGTCCCTGCCAGCCAAATAGTGGCTATCGCACGTAATCCGGCAAAAGCCCAGGCATTGAGCGCGCAAGGCATTACCGTGCGTCAGGCTGACTACGGCGATGAAGCCGCACTGACATCTGCGCTACAGGGCGTGGAAAAACTGCTGCTGATCTCTTCCAGCGAAGTGGGTCAACGTGCCCCGCAGCATCGTAATGTTATTAATGCCGCAAAGGCGGCTGGCGTGAAATTTATTGCGTACACCAGTCTGCTGCACGCAGATAAATCTCCGCTCGGCCTGGCTGCTGAGCATATCGAGACGGAGAAAATGCTGGCTAATTCTGGCATCGCTTATACCCTGCTGCGCAACGGCTGGTATACCGAGAACTACCTCGCCAGCGCCACGGCAGCACTGGAGCACGGCGTATTCATCGGTGCGGCGGGCGATGGCAAAATTGCCTCAGCAACGCGGGTAGATTATGCAGCCGCTGCCGCGCGCGTGATTAGCGAAGCCGGTCACGAAGGCAAGGTTTACGAACTGGCGGGCGATAGTGCCTGGACGTTGACACAGTTAGCGGCAGAGCTGACCAAACAGAGCGGCAAGCCGGTTACCTACCAGAACCTGAGCGAAGCCGATTTCGCCACTGCGCTGAAAGGCGTTGGTCTTCCTGTCGGACTGGCGGACATGCTGGCTGATTCTGACGTTGGCGCATCGAAAGGTGGTCTGTTTGATGACAGCAAAACGCTGAGCAAATTGATTGGTCGCCCAACGACAACGTTAGCCGAAAGCGTAAGCAATCTTTTTAATGTTAATAACTAGTTAATTAAAGTGGCATCCTCCCGCATCCTCTCTGATAATGACGGGATGCCGGGAGCAACCATGTCTGCTTCCTGAACATTTCTTCTGACAGACCAGTGGATGCCAGTGATGATTAGCGGCGTGTTGTACGCCCTGCTAGCAGGGTTGATGTGGGGGCTTATTTTTGTCGGGCCGTTGATCTTGCCGGAATACCCGGCGATGTTGCAGTCGATGGGGCGTTATCTGGCGTTAGGATTAATTGCGCTACCCATTGCCTGGCTGGGGCGCGTGCGTCTGCGTCAGTTGGCGCGTCGCGATTGGTTTACCGCCTTGATGCTCACCATGATGGGCAACCTGATTTATTATTTTTGCCTTGCCAGTGCCATTCAACGTACCGGCGCGCCTGTTTCCACGATGATTATCGGCACCCTGCCGGTGGTTATTCCTGTCTTCGCCAATCTGCTTTATAGCCAGCGCGACGGCAAACTCGCATGGGGAAAACTCGCTCCGGCGCTGGTTTGTATTGGCATCGGCCTGGCGTGTGTGAATATTGCTGAGTTAAACCACGGACTCCCCAATTTTGACTGGGCACGTTATACCTCTGGCATCGTGCTGGCGTTAGTTTCCGTGGTCTGCTGGGCGTGGTATGCCCTACGCAACGCCCGCTGGCTGCGGGAAAACCCAGACAAACATCCAATGATGTGGGCGACGGCGCAGGCGCTGGTCACGCTGCCGGTTTCGCTCATCGGCTATTTCGTCGCTTGTTACTGGCTAAATACGCAAACGCCGGACTTCTCCCTACCTTTTGGCCCCCGTCCGCTGGTGTTTATTAGTCTGATGATTGCGATAGCCGTGCTTTGCTCATGGGTTGGCGCACTTTGCTGGAACGTCGCCAGCCAGCGATTACCGACAGTGATTCTCGGTCCGCTGATTGTTTTCGAAACGCTGGCAGGTTTGCTGTACACCTTTTTACTCCGCCAGCAAATGCCGCCGCTAATGACGCTGAGCGGTATCGCGCTGTTAGTGGTTGGTGTGGTCATTGCAGTCAGAGCAAAACCAGAAAAACCTTTAACCGAACCTGTCTCTGAAAGTTGACACCTTGCCAGTCTGTTAAATAAGCCTCTGCTACGTAAGGGTTATAGCTTTTAACTTAAAGATGCATTTAAAATACATCTTATCTTATTAAGAATGAGGTATCAGCTATGGCTTATCGCGACCAACCTTTAGGTGAACTGGCGCTCTCTATTCCTCGCGCTTCGGCTCTGTTTCGTAAATATGATATGGATTACTGCTGCGGCGGTAAGCAGACGCTGGCGCGCGCGGCGGCACGTAAGGAGCTGGATATTGACGCCATTGAAGCCGAACTGGCAAAGCTTGCTGAACAACCGATTGAGAAAGACTGGCGTAGCGCGCCGCTGGCGGAAATCATCGACCATATCATCGTGCGCTACCACGATCGTCACCGCGAACAACTGCCGGAACTGATTCTGCAAGCCACCAAAGTCGAGCGCGTTCACGCCGACAAACCGAGCGTGCCAAAAGGGCTGACAAAATACCTGACCATGCTGCATGAAGAGCTTTCCAGCCACATGATGAAAGAAGAGCAGATCCTCTTCCCGATGATCAAACAAGGCATGGGCAGCCAGGCAATGGGGCCTATCAGTGTGATGGAAAGCGAGCACGATGAAGCGGGCGAACTGCTGGAAGTGATTAAACACACGACCAATAACGTCACACCGCCGCCGGAAGCCTGCACCACCTGGAAAGCGATGTATAACGGCATTAATGAACTGATTGATGACCTGATGGAGCACATCAGTCTGGAAAACAATGTGCTGTTCCCGCGCGCGCTGGCGGGTGAGTGATTTGTTCGATCAACGCACCTGGTTTACACAATCAGGTGCGTTTTCAAATGCTTTGAGTTATTCACCACTCCGGGACAATCTTTTGTATCTACTGAACTGGGAAAATTCATTATTCAGCCAATAATAAGTTCCTTCAACGGTTACTAACTTATTTTTTTCATTAATATAATTACTTATTCATCGCTCCTGTATAAGCCAGAATAAAATCACCCATTCCCTGGTTTTTACGTGTACATCCAGCTACCGCTACGCTTCCACCCACACCGACCCGCCATCATGGCGGTTCATCAGCGACCACAGCACATGGAATTTCTCGCCTCTTTTATACTCCCCCTCCATTTTCCTGTCCGTCCATTCTGGCATCTGCTCTCCCTGCTCCAGTGTCACCGTCGCTTGTCTACCTTCTACAAAAATCGACCACTCCCCGCTATGAGGACAAGCTTCACCGCTAAAGGCCGCGATCCGCTGCCGGTCTGTAACATACTGCGCTTCGCGCTGTGGCCAGTTGTACAACTCCTCCGGCATGCCCTGTGGGAAAAATCCCTCCGGCGGCACATTGATAAATCGGTTTGCCACCCGCCGTATACGTTTCCAATTGCATTTTGCCCACGCCCCGCTTTCCCAGTAATATTCTTGTATCCCAGCCTCGTTGACATACTTCGTTCGTACCCGCCCCTGCCAAGCCTCGGGAATATGTTCACTCCGGTACAACAGTTGGGCGCTGGCATCTGGGATATCCGGCAGATACAGGCCAGCCACCGTTACCGGGTCATCCTCACGCAGGTATACGCTACTATCCAGCTCATACAACGGTAATTGCATCGGCAGGGCCAGCGGGCCGTGCAGACTTTCCTCATAATAATAAGTCAGTTCGCCGTCATACCAGTATCCGCCCGAGGTACGTCTGATTAAATTATTATAATGTGCACCTCGCCATTTCAGTCTGTCATACTGTTTTTGCGCGGCGAGTGACATCCAGTCCGACGGATAATCAATTAGTCCTTTCATATCACTGCTAATATTGCCCCCGGATTGCAGTACCCGCAGGTCCCCCTGCTGTAGCTGAATAAAGTCATACTGTACCGACTTTAAAGTACTGCGGATATTGGGCAACACTCGCCCGCCCCAGACGACGTCAATCTGCTCGCACAGCGGACGACGGCGCACATCCAGCGGCATGGTCTTGCTCCACTCTGCCACCTGTCACTCGCACAGCTCGACAAACTCCTGCCACCCCTCAAAACGACGCCGATAATATTCCGGCGACATTATTCTTTCCAGCAACCAGCACTCCTGTGGATGTAATATAGCCACTTTATCTCCTGATTTATTAATTAATTGTCTATTGATACTTTTATTTCGGTACATAAATATTTGTTTGCAACTGAGACACAGCTATATACATATCCACTTCATCTATCATCGGTACGCTGACCGTCAAAATAGACGCTGCGTTTATCGGCAGCGAAAGCGCCGAATGCCTGAAAACTGGCGGCATCGACATTAGGTTCACCGGATGGATTTTTCAGGACTTTGCCTGCCCAAAGGACAGAACGTCCATCGGTGAGCCAGGTATGCTGGCAATCCCCCTCATCATCGCAATCGAACTTATCGGGATTAAAATCGGACAGTAACCGGGAATCTTGTTTATTGGCTAAATTGGCAATACGCCAAAGGCGGGAAAAATTAATATCCGGTAATTCGGAGAGGATCTCATCTTTTTTCCCCTTCTGTTCGGCAACGTAAACAGTGCCTTTCTCCTGCTGGCGGTAATAAAAATCCGCGCCCCAGGAAGGTGAAATGGAGAGAGGTAATGCGGCGATTAATAACCAACTGCGCTTAACCATAATGAACTCTGCAATGAGTGGCAAAGATTCACGGTAAGCCCGCGCCTGGGGGGATGTCGATGACGGTAAGTTTTTTTAGGAATGTATAAAGACAAAGGCACCCGCAGGTGCCTTTCAGAGTGATAAACGCGGCATTACTTCGCCATGCGTTTTTTACCAATAAACAGCCAGCCCAGCCCCAGTACAATAAACCACAACGGGGTAACCAGCAGCGCCTGGCGGGTGTCATCTTCCAGCGTCAGCAGCACGATGACGAATACAAAGAATGCCATACATACCCAGCACATCAGTTTGCCGAGCGGCATCTTGTAGATCGACTTCTCATGCAGGTGCGGACGTTGTTTGCGGTACACCAGGTACGAACAAAGGATAATCGTCCAGACGAACATAAACAGAATCGCGGAAACTGTAGTGATCATCGTGAACGCGCCAATCACGCTTGGATTCACATACAACATCACCACGCCGCCGAGCAGACAGATGCAGGAGAAGGTCAGCCCTTTCGCGGGTACTGCGCGTTTAGAGAGTTTAGCGAACGCTTTCGGCGCGACGCCTTCCTGTGCCAGACCAAACAACATACGGCTGGTAGAAAATACGCCACTGTTAGCAGAAGAAGCCGCAGAGGTCAGCACCACAAAGTTAATCACGCTTGCCGCCGCAGGCAGCCCCACCAGCACAAACAGTTCAACAAATGGGCTTTTCTCCGCGACCACAGAACTCCACGGCGTCACGGACATAATTACAATCAGCGCGAAGACGTAGAACATAATGATGCGGATCGGAATGGAGTTAATTGCGCGTGGCAGTGATTTCTCCGGATCTTTCGTTTCCGCAGCCGTTGTACCGACCAACTCAATCCCCACGAAAGCGAAAACCGCTATCTGGAATCCGGCAAAGAAGCCGCTTAAGCCTTTCGGGAACCAGCCGCCGTCATTCCACAAATGCGCGAACGACGCTTCCACACCGTTCGGAGACTGGAAGTGCATCATCACCATGATCAGACCAACGACAATCAGCGACACGATGGCGACGATTTTGATCATCGCAAACCAGAACTCCATCTCACCGAACATTTTTACCGTGGCGAGGTTTAGAACCAGTAACAGAATGATCACGGATAACGACGCAACCCAGTCAGAAAGCCCCGGGAACCAGAACTGCGCATAAGCGGTAATAGCGACAACATCCGCCATACCAGTAACTACCCAACAGAACCAATAAGTCCAGCCGGTGAAATATCCTGCCCACGGTCCCAATAAATCGGAAGCGAAGTCACTAAAAGATTTATATTCCAGATTCGAAAGCAGCAATTCCCCCATTGCCCGCATCACGAAAAAGAGCATAAAACCGATGATCATATAAACGAAAATGATCGACGGCCCGGCAAGACTAATTGTTTTACCGGAACCCATAAACAACCCTGTACCTATGGCACCGCCAATGGCAATAAGCTGAATATGTCGGTTTGTGAGATTGCGCCGTAGCGACTGTTCAGCCGGAGCCTGATCATCGGCAACGACTTTTACCTGATCTACCATGTTTTTTTCTTCCTGTACCTGTCTGTGTTGTTCAGGCTCTGCGGCCTTTAGTCAGTCTATGATACGACGAATCTGTATCGGGACTCATCGATATTAGGTAACAATACGCGGGATGAATACTAAGATTTAGATCTAATGTTAATTTAATGTTTAAAGTGAGTGTCATATCACGGTGATAACGCGAAACAGCTCACAAAAATACACGCTTACGTGGTCTTTGCAACACAAAATAGCGTCGTTTGGCAAACTGAAGGGTTTATTGCTGAATGCCTGCTCCCCTCTGGCTCGAGGGGAACAGAATGCGCTGCTTAGAGGATTTCCAGCAGTTCGACTTCAAACACCAGGGTGCTGAACGGAGGGATGGACGCGCCTGCGCCACGCTCGCCATAAGCCAGTTCCTGCGGAATGGTCAGTTCCCATTTAGAACCTACCGGCATCAGAGTCAGTGCTTCAATCCAGCCAGGGATCACGCCGTTAACCGGGAATTCAGCCGGTTCACCACGGGCAACGGAGCTGTCAAATACAGTACCGTCGATCAGTTTACCGGTGTAATGAACGCGAACGCGGTCGGTACGCGCAGGAATTGCGCCTTCGCCCTGATTGATCACGCGGAATTGCAGGCCAGATTCGGTGCTGTTCACGCCCTCTTTTTTGGCGTTTTCTTCGAGGTATTTCACACCTTCGGCAGCCATCGCCTGGAAACGCTGACGACGAACGGCATCAGCACGTTCGTGAATTTCACGCAGCGCGCGGTGCACCACATCAACCGGAACAGCCGGATGTTTACCTTCCAGCGCATCGGCAATGCCCGCAACCAGTGCTTCTGGCAGCAGCCCTTGCAGACCAGATTCACTCAGTTGTTGCCCTACCTGCAAACCAATACCGTAGCTTGCTTGCGCTTCGATGGTATCAAAAGTTGGAGTGGTCATCGTATTTCCTTTCTTCGGGTATAAAGTAGCGGCAGCATATCAGCCACACTTCCTTGGGTAAAACTTTGTCGCGGGAATGATGACAAATCACGGGGAAAAAGAAACAATAGCAATATCCCGTATGAATATAATAAAGGCGGGTTTACCACGGACATCATAGCGTTAGCTTATTCATAGGCTATGATTGAGGAACAAGACGCGGAGCAGGAGGAAACCATGCCCGGGCGCTTTGAACTAAAACCAACCCTGGAGAAAGTCTGGCACGCGCCGGACAATTTTCGCTTCATGGACCCGCTGCCGCCGATGCATCGTCGGGGGATTATTATTGCCGCCATTGTATTGGTGGTCGGTTTTCTGCTTCCGTCTGATGATACGCCCAACGCGCCGGTGGTGACGCGTGAAGCGCAGCTGGATATTCAGTCGCAATCACAACCGCCAACGGAAGAACAACTGCGGGCGCAATTAGTTACCCCACAAAATGATCCTGATCAGGTGGCTCCGGTCGCCCCTGAACCGATACAGGAAGGCCAGCCGGAAGATCAGCCACAAACTTCGCAAACGCAACCTTTCCAGCCAGATGGTGGAATTGATAATCAGTGGCGCTCTTATCGTGTCGAACCGGGTAAAACGATGGCGCAATTGTTCCGCGACCACGGACTACCCGCTACCGATGTCTATGCGATGGCGCAGGTAGAAGGCGCGGGCAAGCCGCTAAGTAATTTGCAAAATGGGCAATTGGTACAAATCCGCCAGAACGCCAGCGGCGTAGTGACGGGCTTAACCATTGATACGGGGAATAATCAACAGGTTCTGTTTACCCGCCAGCCGAATGGCAGTTTTATTCGTGCGCGGTAGATGAAGGGTCAACGAGAAGCCAGCTAAGGATCGTCTCTTTGATGACCTTACGTCTGGCTTCCAGCGCCTGCGGTGAAACCATACTGATGTGATAAACCAGGCCAAGCGTATGCTGGTTGATCAAATAATATCCCCCGAGCGCGGCAATATTAATATTCACCTGCAACGGGTCGATATCTGGCTTAAAAATATTGAGCCTCTTCCCTTCAGCCAACAAAGATTCCATTAACTGCAAGTGCGCATGGTTAATTTCTAAAAGACGCTGTGATTTTGCATAATGCACACCTTTACTCTGGTTTTCACTATGCACAATTTTTAAAAACCAGGGGTTAGCAATGTAATAATCCCAGGTAAAATCGATGATTTTTTCAATTGCTTTTTGTGGAGGAAAACCTGAAACATCCAGGGATTTTTCTTTTTGTCGAATATCGTTCCAGGTATATTCCAGCACTTCGATAAATAAATATTCTTTATTACCAAAGTGGTGATAAACCGTCTGTTTACTGCACCCTGCGGCCTTAACAATATTATCGACTCTGGCTCCTTCGTAACCATATTCGGCAAATTCATTAACCGCACATAACAGCAGCTTTTCCTTCAGGCTCTGTACGTTGCTGGTATCAAGATACATAACGCTTCCCCACGACCTCTTCAAGATGACTATCTTAACCCGATTAATTAGAAGCTCCAGTAAAAAGGCTAAAAACTTGTACTTTCATCGGGTTATCAAATGTCCTGTGATCACTATCGCATATCAACCAACCAGATGGTTGATCTTTCTTGCCGCACGTCGCAAGCTAATCGTCACTTAGGGAAACAATATTCAAAAAGAGAGCTATTGTATGAAATCCACTCGTCCTGTTGCCGTCATCACTGGAGCCGCACGTGGCATTGGTAAGGGGTGTGCGCTGGAGCTTGCCCGTGGCGGATTTAATCTGTTGATTAACGATCGCCCCGATGCCGACAGCGTAGAAAAATTATATGCCACGCAACAGGAATGTATGGCAGAAGGCGTGGAAGTGATTTGCTTCCCTGCCGATGTTGGCGATCTCTCCCTGCATGAAGAGATGCTCGACGCGGCGCAAAATCAGTGGGGGCGTCTGGACTGCCTGCTCAATAACGCGGGCATTTCTGTGAAAAAACGCGGTGATCTCCTCGACCTCGAACCAGACAGTTTCGACCAAAACATTGCTATTAACACCCGCGCGCCGTTCTTCCTCGCACAGGCATTCAGTAAACGTCTGCTCGCACAGCCAAAACCAGAAACAGAATTCCCGCACCGCTCGATTATTTTTGTCAGCTCAATCAACGCCATCATGCTGGCGATGAATCGCGGCGAATATACCATCGCTAAAACCGCCGTTTCTGCCGCTGCTCGTCTGTTTGCCGCTCGCCTTTGCAACGAACAAATTGGCGTCTATGAAGTGCGCCCTGGTCTAATCAAAACCGATATGACTATTCCGGCAACGGCTTATTACGACGAACTGATCGCTAAGGGACTGGTGCCGTGGGGACGTTGGGGTTATCCGGCTGATATCGCCTCCACTGTCCGCGCGATGGCGGAAGGCAAACTGATTTACACCTGTGGTCAGGCCGTCGCCATCGACGGTGGCTTAAGTATGCCGCGTTTCTGAGGCTGAACCATGAGAGATCTGTTACAACGCCCGGATTTATTCAGCATCAATACCGCGACGCTGGGCTATAAAACCCCGCTACCCGCCATTATTGATGCCTGCGCCGCACGCGGTATTGGTGCGATCGCCCCCTGGCGCAGAGAGTTGCAGGGCGAAGATCTTCAGCAGATCGCCCACCAGCTTGCCGCTAGTAACATGAGCGTTTCCGGTTTGTGCCGTAGCACTTACTACACCGCGCCGACACTGGCGGAACGCAAACTGGCGATTGATGATAACCGCCGGGCGCTGGACGACGCAGCGGTGCTGAACGCCGCCTGTTATATGCAGGTGGTTGGCGGCTTACCACAGGGCACAAAAGATCTGTATGAAGCACGGGAACAGGTGAAACAAGGGATACGCCAGTTACTGCCACATTCGAAAGATGTCGGCGTGCTAATTGCGCTGGAGCCACTGCACCCAATGACCGCCGCCGATCGCTCTTGTTTGTGCACGTTACGCCAGGCGCTGGACTGGTGTGATGAACTCGATCCCGATGGGGAGTTTGGCCTCGGCGTGGCGGTGGATGTTTATCACGTCTGGTGGGATCCGGATCTCGCCAGTCAGATCCTGCGTGCCGGAAAACGCATCCTCGCGTTTCATGTTTCCGACTGGTTAGTGCCGACCACCGATCTGGTCAATGACCGTGGAATGCCGGGAGATGGCGTCATCAATATTCCGTCAATTCGTCGGCTGGTTGAAAACGCCGGATTTAATGGTGCTATTGAACTGGAAATATTCTCGCCTTACTGGTGGCAGAAAGATATTAACAGCACGCTGGATATTAGCGTCGATCGCATCGCGCATTATTGCTAAGGAATAATCATGAATGACCAACCCGTTCTGTTCAGCAGAGCGGCGGCTTCCTGCCGTCTGACGTTGAACCGTGAAGATAAATGTCATGCTATTAACGAAGAGATGATTGAATCTCTCGACCATTATTTAAATGAAATTGAAAACGACACCACATTACGATTAGTCGAATTAACGGCAACCGGCGATAAATTCTTTTGTGCGGGCGGTGATATTAAATCGTGGTCGGCCTATTCGCCATTAGATATGGGCAGAAAATGGATTAAACGCGGTAATGACGTTTTTAATCGTCTGCGCAATTTACCGCAATTAACGGTTGCGAATCTCAACGGTCATACCATCGGCGGCGGTATTGAACTCGCCTTGTGCTGCGATATTCGAATCGCTCGCCCCAGCGCGAAATTTTCTAACCCGGAAGTCATGCTCGGCATGGTGCCTGGCTGGATGGGCATTGAACGCGTGCTTAATCAGGTTGGTCCGGTGGTCGGTCGCCAGATGCTGATGCTGGGTAAACGCCTGACGGCGCATGAAGCCCAGGCGGCGAATTTAATTGATGAAGTAGTAGAAAAAGAACAGGTGGAAAGCTGGATGGCGAACCAGTTAGCGCAGCTGGAAAAATGTGGTCCGGTGGCACTGGCGCATATTAAGCAGCTGATTCTGGCACTGGAAAATAAACACGCTGAATACCCACACCAGTTACTGGCTGGATTAATGTCCGCCACTCAGGATTGCCAGCAGGCGACGCAGGCATTTGCCGAAAAAAGTAGCGTGAGCTTCCATAATCACTAAGGAAATTGTATGCGTAAGATATCAACCGCCGAGGCACTGGCGGCGCAAATTCAGGATGGCGCAACCATTGCCATTAGCGGTAACGGCGGCGGTATGGTGGAAGCCGACCATATTTTGGCAGCTATTGAAGCGCGTTTCCTGCAAACCGGACATCCACGCGACCTGACGCTAATCCACTCGCTGGGCATTGGCGATCGCGACTGCAAAGGCACGAACCGCTTCGCTCATGCTGAAATGCTCAAACGCATTATTGCCGGGCACTTTACCTGGTCGCCCAAAATGCAGGAACTGGTGAAGAACAATACCATTGAAGCCTACTGCTTCCCAGGCGGTGTGATTCAGGCATTGCTGCGGGAAATTGGTGCCGGACGTCCGGGGCTTTTTACCCACGTTGGCCTGGGATCATTTGTTGATCCACGCAATGGCGGCGGAAAGTCGAACGCTTGCACCACCGAGGATCTGGTAGAACTGATTGAAATTGATGGCGAAACCAAACTCCGCTATCGCCCTTTCAAAGTGGACTATGCCATTTTGCGGGGCACCTATGCCGATCCGCGTGGCAACGTCAGCCTCGAAGAAGAAGCGATTGATATGGATAGCTATTCGATGGCGCTGGCAGCACACAACAGCGGTGGCAAAGTGTTCGTACAGGTGCGCGATGTACTGGAAGCTGGCGCTATTGAACCACGTCGGGTCAAATTACCGGGGATTCTGGTTGATAGCATCGTTGAATACCGCGAACAACCGCAAACCTATCTTGGCGGTTACGACCTGACGATCAGCGGTCAACATCGCCGTCTGAGTTCTAACGGCGCTATTGAACTGGTTAGTCATCCGGTACGTCGCTTAATTGCCCGTCGGGCAGCGCGCGAGCTGGTGGCAGGCGCTTCAACCAACTTTGGCTTTGGTATCCCCGGCGGTATTCCTGGGGTTGCGCTGCGTGAAGGCGTTCCTTACCAAAGTTTATGGCTAAGCGTCGAGCAAGGCGTGCATAACGGTATGATGCTGGACGACGCGTTTTTCGGCTGCGCCCGTAACGCCGACGCCATTATCCCTTCGCTGGATCAATTCGAGTTCTACAGCGGCGGCGGCATCGACATTACGTTCCTCGGCATGGGCGAGATGGATCAACATGGTAACGTCAACGTCTCACATCTCAATGGCAATCTGATTGGCCCTGGCGGATTTCTCGAAATTGCGCAAAACGCCCGTAAGGTGGTGTTCTGCGGTACGTTCGACGCCAAAGGCAGCAAAATTGACGTAACACCAGATGGCTTGCATATCGCCCAGCCAGGTCAAATCCCCAAACTGGTTACTCAGGTGGAAAAAATCACCTTTAGCGCCGCCTACGCACAGCAAAGCGGTCAGGAAGTACTGTATATCACTGAACGTGCGGTATTCCAGTTAACGGCAGAAGGCGTTGAATTAATTGAAATCGCGCCGGGCGTAGAGATTGACCGCGACATTCTGCCGTATATGGCCTTCCGTCCAATTATCAACCAACCGCGCCTGATGGAAAGTAGCCTTTTTACGCCGATGGAGGACGCATGAGCCAGCCTGATGACGCCATCCTCGATGCGCTGACCCACGTCACCTTCCCGAAGGGTTTTGTGTCAACAGAGCCAACGTCAATTGTCACGGTGGACGGTGTTGACTACCCACTCTGGCAAACAGATGCTCTGGTCGTTGGTAGCGGCGCGGCAGGATTACGTGCGGCGGTTGAACTGAAACGTCGCCAGCAAAATGTGCTGATCGCCACCGCCGGGTTATACATGGGAACATCGGCCTGCTCCGGTTCCGATAAACAGACGCTGTTTACCGCCGCTACGGCGGGCAACGGCGACAACTTCACCAAACTTGCCGAAGCACTGGCGAGCGGCGGTGCGATGGATCACGACACGGCGTATGTTGAAGCAGTCGGTTCCCTGCATACCCTTGGCGGGCTGCAATATCTCGGTCTGGAATTACCGGAAGATCGCTATGGTGCAATTCTCCGTTATCAGACCGACCATGACGAAGCCGGACGCGCAACCTCCTGTGGGCCGCGCACTTCTCGTCTGATGGTGAAAGTATTGCTCGAAGAAGTGCAGCGTCTTTCCATCCCATTGTTAACCAGCGCGACAGTTATCAAACTGCTGCATCAACGCGGTGAGAATGGCGAAGATCGCGTGGCAGGAGCTATCCTCGCAACCGGTTCCCGCGCCCATAACCCGTGGGGACTGGCAATTGTTACTGCGCCCAATGTGGTACTGGCAACAGGCGGGCCGGGCGAGCTTTATCGCGACAGTGTTTATCCGCATAAATGCTTTGGCTCGCTGGGGCTGGCGCTGGAAGAAGGTCTGACGCTAACCAATCTGACCGAAAGCCAGTTTGGTATAGGCACGCCGCGCAGCACGTTTCCGTGGAATTTGTCCGGCACCTATGTGCAGGTGATCCCGTATATCTATTCCGTGGATGCCGAGGGCAACGAGTATAACTTCCTCGCGGATTACTATCGCACCACCCAGGAACTGGCTTCAAACATCTTCCGTAAAGGCTATCAGTGGCCGTTCCACGCCACGCGGGTGATGGGTTTTGGCTCAAGCCTGTTGGACATGGCGGTAGCGCAAGAGCAGCAATCAGGCCGCCAGGTTTTTATGGATTTCAAGCGAAATCCTGAAGCGGTGCCTGGTGATTTGCCATTCTCATTAGATCGACTGGACGACGACGTTCGCACGTATCTGGAAAATAACGATGCTCTGGCACCATCGCCCATCGAACGACTGCAACGAATGAATCCGCTGTCTATCTCGCTGTATAAGATGCACGGTTACGATCTCACCACGCAGCCATTGCAGTTTGCCATGAATAATCAGCATATGAATGGCGGCATTGAGGTTGATATCTGGGGGCAAACTTCTCTGCCCGGTTGTTTTGCGGTGGGAGAAGTCGCCGGAACTCACGGTGTTACCCGACCTGGCGGCGCGGCGCTGAATGCCGGACAGGTTTTTGCCGTGCGTCTGGCGCGTTTTATTGGCTGCACACAAAAGCGATCTGTTGAAGATGATGTCGCACAACTGGCATCTCCGGCACTAAATTCAATCAGAGAGATCATCACTCAGGCGCTGGCAAACGAAAATGGAATGGCGCTGGTAACGGTGAGGGAAAAAATCCAGGCACGAATGTCTGACTACGCTGGGTTTATTTGCCATGGCGATAAAGTCCGGCGCGCCACTCGCGATGCCCTGCTATTGAATGAATTTGTACAACGGCATGGTTTGGCTATCAAACACGTGGGCGAAGTTGCCGAATTGTTTATGTGGCGGCATATGGCGCTGACGTCTGCCGCCGTTTTAACACAATTAACGCATTTTATTGACGCAGGCGGCGGCAGTCGTGGGGCGCGGATGATTATTGATCCCCAGGGTGAATATCTACCGCAAACTCGTCAGGGGGCAAAAGAAGAATGGCGTTTTCGCTCTGAACAAGATGATGATAAAAATCACAAATTAACTATTCATTATTCACAAGACTCTTTTATTACTGAAGTGAAGTCGTTACGTGTGCTACCGCGTATTAATGGTATTTACTTTGAAAAAAACTGGCCAGATTTTCTAAAGGGAGAGATTTACACACAATAATTTTTAATATGTTCTCTGTACCTGATTTTTATTAACTATTATACGGAATTACCAACAACCAGGGTTTATTAATATAATTAAAAGGTTTAAACATGAATAAAATAAAAAATTACCGGTGGCATATGATTGCCCTCGTATGCTTTATCACTGTAATCAATTATCTGGACAGAACGGCGTTAGGTATTGCAGCTCCAACTATTATGGAGACAACTGGAATAACCAAAGAGCAATATTCATGGATTGTCAGTGCATTCCAGTTGGCCTATACATTGGGTCAACCGGTAATGGGATTCTTTATTGACACTGTTGGTCTGAAATTGAGTTTTGCGATTTGCGCCGCAGTATGGGGGCTGGCAACAATGGGTCATGCGCTGACCGGAACATGGTCAGGTCTGGCATTTATGCGCGCCCTGATGGGTTTCAGCGAAGCGTCGGCAATTCCGGCCGGTGTAAAAACCGCATCAACATGGTTCCCGGCAAAAGAGCGTGGCGTGGCAACAGGTGTTTTCAATATGGGCACCTCACTCGGCGCGATGCTTGCACCACCGCTAATTGCCTGGTGCATTATGTTTCATAGCTGGCAATTTGCGTTTATTGTCTCAGGTAGCCTTGCTTTGCTCGCGGCTTTATTTTGGTTCTTTTGTTATAAAGATCCAAAAGATGCCAAACGCCTTTCTGATGAAGAGCGCCACTATATTGAATCAGGGCAAGAACAGCATCTTAAAACAGATAAGAAAGAAAAAACGTCAATCAAGCATATCCTCAGCCAACGTAATTTCTGGGGGATTGGCATCGCGCGTTTTCTCGCTGACCCGGCATGGGGAACCATTAACTTCTGGGTGCCAATTTTCTTTGTTGAAACGCTGCATTTTAGCCTGAAAGAAATTGCGATGTTCGTCTGGCTACCTTTCCTGTTGGGCGACCTTGGCTGTTTAGCCAGTGGTTTTGTCGCGAAGTTCTTCCACGATCGCGGCGTGAGTTTAATCAACTCACGAAGAATTACCTTCACTATCGCTGCCGTCATCATGATGACGATTGGTCTGGTGAGTATTGTCGAAAATCCCTACATTGCCGTGTTACTGATTAGTATTGGCGCGTTCTCGCATCAATGCCTTTCTACCGTTGCAGCAACTTTGGGCGGCGATCTGTTCAAAAAAGACGAAGTGGCTACCGCAGTGGGTATGGCTGGAGCCTGTGCGTGGAGCGGTCAGTTGATTTTCAACCTGTTCATCGGGGCATTCGTTCACATTATCGGCTTCGCGCCGTTCTTTATTGCCCTGGCTTTCTTTGACATTATTGGTGCCATTGCATTGTGGACGCTTATCAAAGTTAAAGATGAAGAACCGCAAGTACAGCTAGCGACAAGCTAATTAATAGATATCAGAGCGTTATACTCCAGTTGTAACGCTTTCGCTATAAAGCAAAACGCCGACCAATGGTCGGCGTTTTTACGTCTCGTTGAATAACGAATTATTCAGCTACTACGTTTACAATCACTTTCGCGAATACTTCGCTGTGAACCTGGAAGCTCACTTCGTGTTCGCCAGTGGTACGCAGAACGCCGTTCGGCAGACGAACTTCGCTCTTAGCCACTTCAACGCCAGCTGCAGTTACAGCGTCAGCGATGTCGCGAGTACCGATGGAACCGAACAGTTTACCTTCGTCGCCAGCTTTAGACGCGATGGTAACAGTTTCCAGTGCATTGATTTTCTCAGCGCGAGCGTTAGCTGCTGCCAGAACTTCAGCCAGTTTAGCTTCCAGTTCAGCGCGACGTGCTTCGAAGAATTCAATGTTTTTCTTGGTAGCTGGAACAGCTTTACCCTGCGGTACCAGGAAGTTACGAGCATAGCCCGCTTTAACGTTTACCTGATCACCCAGGCTACCCAGGTTTGCTACTTTATCAAGCAGAATAACTTGCATTACCTTATCCTCTCAAAGTCGTATTAATGGACCGTGACCGATTACTGATGGCGATCAGTGTACGGCAGCAGGGACAGGTAGCGAGCGCGTTTGATAGCGCGAGCCAGCTGACGCTGGTATTTTGCACGGGTACCGGTGATACGGCTTGGGACAATCTTACCGCTTTCGGTGATGTAGTTTTTCAGCGTAGCGATATCTTTATAGTCGATCTCTTGAACGCCTTCCGCGGTGAAACGGCAGAACTTGCGACGACGGAAATAACGTGCCATATGGCTAGTCTCCAGAATCTATCAATTCAATCTGCTCGGCATGCAAAACCATTTTGCTCAGTCCGTTCTTCGCCTTGTGGCATGAAATGAACCCCTGAACGGTTATGCGACTGCCGACCGTTATACTGTGAGTAATGGCCTGGTTTTCGTGTCCGCTAATAATAACGGGCATTTGGCACCACGCCTGCCGGTGAAAACCGGCTTCCTCCTGCACAGAACGATGCTCAAGCACGAACTGGCAGTGAGGAATTCCTGATGGACTGACCTTTCGAAGGGGAGTCCTGCACACGGTGCCGGACAACACCAGACGGTTGGTCATCAGAAATTACTCTTCAGAATCCCCAGCTTCAGCATCATCAGCGGTTTCGTTTGCGAAATCATCGCGACGCTCACGGCGCTCGTCTTTCGCTTTAACCATCGGAGATGCTTCGGTAACGGCGTGCTTAGTACGCATTACCATGCTACGGATAACGGCGTCGTTGAAGCGGAAGGTAGTTTCCAGCTCATCGATCACTTCCTGCGGCGCTTCAACGTTCATCAGAACGTAGTGAGCTTTGTGCAGTTTGTTGATCGGGTAAGCCAGCTGACGGCGGCCCCAGTCTTCCAGACGGTGGATCTTGCCTTCTGCACCAGTGATGGCAGCAGTGTAGCGCTCGATCATGCCCGGAACCTGTTCGCTCTGGTCAGGATGGACCATAAAAACGATTTCGTAATGACGCATCGAATTGCTCCTTACGGATTATTCAGCCTCCTGTCTGGGTCAGCCGCAGCCCATGGAGGCAAGGAACGTGTTAAAGGGCGGCTGAAAAATGACGCGTTATAGTACTGGTATACCCCGCTAAACTCAAGGCCAGCCGACAAATAAATCTCACCTTTCGCCAAATCGTACTAACCCGCTGATTTGAAGTTCATCACATTCCATTACGGTGCTTTTTTGAACAACAGCATCAGAAATGGTCACCATCAACTTCTTTATCATTGATTAAAATTAAATCAGAAGATCATCACAGAGGAGAGCACACAAAGACAGCCGTCGAGGAGGTATCTATGTTCAGCCGTGTTTTAGCCCTTCTGGCTGTGCTTTTGCTAAGTGCAAATACATGGGCAGCCATTGAAATTAATAACCACCAGGCCAGAAATATGGACGACGTACAGAGCTTAGGCGTGATTTATATCAACCATAACTTCGCCACTGAAAGTGAAGCTCGCCAGGCACTGAATGAAGAGACAGATGCGCAAGGCGCAACGTACTACCACGTGATTCTGATGCGGGAACCGGGGAGTAACGGCAACATGCACGCCAGCGCGGATATTTATCGCTAGCACCAGGTATAACCAACGAAACATTGCCATAGTTTGCTTTGCCCCCTTCTCAGGGGGCTTTTTTACGCGGACATTCAACGAATAGTAACTTCCGGATCCGGCTCATGGGTAATGCGATTACGTAAGTCGCGGCGCATTATTTCTATTACCCAGAACCAGAAAATATGCCCAAGAATTTCAGATGCATATTCGTCAAAAGGCAATTGAGTGAGCGGCGGCGTTAAATTCAGCGCCGGACAAAATATACCGTGAACTGCCACTGTCACAATAAGCCCAGCTAATATTCCCTGCCATAATTTCACTTTCGGGAAGATTTCCGCGACAACACAATACCCTATCGCAAAAACCAGTGAGAAGATGATATGCGTTACCATTACCGGGTTGATGATATGTTCCGAGAATGTATACACCGTTTGTGTTGGGTCAATACCTAAATAATCCCGTAAAAAGATATACGGCGGGTTAAATTCATCACGACCACCGGAAAATGTGCGTGGCGGCAACGGAACTTCCGCTCCCCATTTAACAAATGCTGAAATAATTCCTGAAAGTACACCCACAAGTAACGCAACGCCATAGCGGCGACGTTGCGGATCAGTTCTGACAAATAATCCACTGATAGCCATAAAACCACCTGTTGTTTATACGATTTTTTAACTGAAGCGGCCCCGGAATCAGACCAATTACATCCCGCAGGAGGCAATAATTCCGGGGCGCACTGCTTACTTCTGCCCGTAATAAGCGTTAGGACCATGCTTACGCATGAAGTGTTTATTCATCAGGTAGCTGTCGATGGGATTAAGCTGCGGGTTAATGCCGCGCGCAATCCACGCCATCTTCGCCACTTCTTCCATCACGACCGCGTTATGCACCGCATCGTGAGCATCTTTCCCCCAGGCAAATGGTCCGTGCTGATACACCACAATTCCCGGTGTATGCAGCGGCTCGGCATCGCCCAGCGTTTCGATAATCACTTTGCC
This sequence comes from Escherichia sp. KTE114, assembly GCF_000407765.1. Classification (NCBI taxonomy): domain Bacteria; kingdom Pseudomonadati; phylum Pseudomonadota; class Gammaproteobacteria; order Enterobacterales; family Enterobacteriaceae; genus Escherichia; species Escherichia sp. KTE114. Next base: position 716,535 of record NZ_KE136626.1, read on the forward strand.
GGTGTTCAGTTCATACTCGCCCTGCACCTCTTCTTCGCTTAATCCACGCGTACACGGGATGTCGCCAAAGAAGTAGTCAGCGTGCGTGGTGCCTAACGCCGGAATTGCCAGCCCCGCCTGCGCCCATGCGGTGGCATGAGTGGAGTGGGTATGGACAATGCCGCCAAGCGACGGGTAACGGCGGTAGAGTTCGAGATGCGTCGCGGTGTCTGATGAGGGGCGATACTGACCGTCCACCACCTTGCCACTCATATCGACCACCACCATATCGTCCGCTTTCATGGTTTCGTAGGCGATACCGCTGGGCTTGATCACCACCAGCCCGTGCTCGCGATCAATGGCGCTAACGTTGCCCCAGGTAAAGGTCACCAGCCCGTAACGCGGCAGATCCATATTGGCTTCAAACACCTGCTGTTTCAGCTTTTGCATTATGCCGCCTCCACCATACCTGCTTTGGCCATGCGCGCTTTCACCCAATCACGCGCTTTCGCCACTTCCGCCGCCGGGTCTTCCGCCGTTTCACTCCACATCTCAATCAGGTAAGGCCCGCAATAACCACTCTGTTTGAGCGTTTCAAAGCAACGTTCGAAATCCACCACGCCTTCGCCAAACGGCACGTTTTTGAAGACGCCCGGTTTGGTGTCTTTCACATGCACTGCGACGATATGCCCGATTCCGGCCTGCAACTCCATCTGCACATCGTTGTCCCACGCCGACAGGTTGCCGATATCCGGGTAGAGCTGGAACCACGGATTGTTGAGATAGTGCGCGTAGCCCAAAGCCTTGCTGATGGAGTTCATCAGGGGGTAATCCATAATCTCCATCGCCAGCGTCACCTGCGCGCGGCTCGCCATCTCGACGCTCTCTTTCAGGCCGTCACGGAAACGACGACGCGTTTCATTATTGGCTTCCTGGTAGTAAACGTCATAGCCCGCCAGTTGGATCACGCGAATGCCGACGTCCTGCGCGAACTGGATGGCCTTACGCATAATCTCCAGCCCCTGCGCCCGCACTGCGTCATCTTCACTGCCCAGCGGAAAACGACGATGAGCAGAAAGGCACATAGACGGCACGCGCACGCCGGTTTCCACAATTGCATTCACCAGCGCCAGACGCTGCTCGCGGCTCCAGTCGAGGCGCGACAGGCGATCGTCAGTTTCATCCACCGACATCTCGACAAAATCGAAGCCTAACGTTTTTGCCAGTTGCAGCCGTTCCAGCCAGCACTCCCCGGCGGGGAGTGCTTTTTCATAGATGCCAAGCGGGATTTGTTTAGACAACATATCCGCTCCTTAGCCCCACAGTTCGGCGATGGAACGTTTGAACTGACGTGCGGCTTCAACCGGAGAAGCGGCATCACGGATGCTGCGACCTGCGATAAACACATGAATCGGAATGCCTTTGAACAGCGGCAGATCTTCCAGCGCCAGGCCACCGGTGACGGTCACTTTGAAGCCCATATCGGAAAGGCGTTTGATCGCGGTAATGTCCGCTTCGCCCCAGGCCACGCCGGCGGCCTGCGCGTCACGGCTGCGATGATAAACCACCTGCCCAATGCCTGCGTCACGCCACTGCTGCGCCTGTTCCCAGGTCCAGTAACCGGTCAGTTCAATCTGCACATCACCGTTAAACTCTTTCGCCACGTCCAGCGCGCCTTTGGCGGTGTTGATATCCGCGCAGCAAATCACGGTCACCCAGTCAGCGTTGGCTTCGAAGCACATACGCGAAAGGATTTTGCCCGCATCGGCAATTTTGGCGTCTGCCAGCACAATTTTATGCGGGTAGAGTGCTTTAAGATCGCGAACCGCACGCACGCCTTCGCCCACGCACAGAATGGTGCCCACTTCGATAATGTCGACTTCTTCGGCAATCAGGCGAGTGGTTTCGTAGGCGCTATCCATAGTCTGGTTGTCCAGCGCGACTTGCAACATCGGTAATGACATCTTTAATTCCTTCTTAAGCTGCCGCGTTGGTGCGGTCAATGAGATCCAGTACTTCCTGCTCGGTACGGCAGGCGCGTAAACGGTCGAAATTCTCTTCATCTTCAAACAGGTTGACGATCTGCATGATGCCCACTTCCTGGTGAGTGTTGGCATCGACCGCCGCCATGGTGATGAGGATATCCACCGGATCGTTATCTTCGTGGTTGAACTCCAGCGGCTTTTTCAGCGTCACTAGCGCAAAACCGGTTTTCTTAACGCCCTCTTCCGGGCGTCCGTGCGGCATTGCCAGGCCTGGTGCGAGCACGAAGTACGGGCCGTGCTGTTCAACCGCATCCAGAATCGCCTGGTAGTAACGCGGCTCGACAACGTCTGCCGCCACCAGCAGGTCGACGCCAATTTTTACCGCGTCCTGCCAGGTTTCAGCTTCAGCCTGTAGACGGATAGATTTATTTTCCGCCAGCGAATCACGTAATTTCATGGCGCGTCCTTACTTCACGTCCTGCGGGAAATGTTCTTTGATCACTTCCAGCAGTTTCGGGCCAAAGTCGGCAGGAGAGAGCATGTTGCGCACACCAACGACATATTTGTTGCCGGTAACGGTGATTTCGCCCGCAATATGCGTAGAAGCGATGATGATATCCGCGCCGCTCAACTCGCTTTTGTATTCGCCAACCGCGCAGCTATTTACCGAGTGGTCGATGTTCGACTGGGTTAAAAACTGATCCACTTTCATCTTCATGATCATGGAACTACCTTGTCCGTTGCCACACACAGCCAGAATACGTACGGTCATAATCAAAACTCCTTATTAAGCAGACTGTTCTGCCAGTTGTTTTTCTGCATCTTCTTCTGCGCGCAGTGCGCGGCCAGCGAAGAACATATAAGCCAGTGCAATGACGATAATGACGGCCATAAAGGCGATACCGATGGAGAAGAAGCCCTGCATCATCGGTGGTGCCAGAATCGACCAGTCCGCCATGCCCATCCAGGCGCTCATACCGGTGAGTTTCACCGCCCAGACACAGCCAAAGATTTCGATCATCCCCATCACCAGACAAATCTTCAGCGCCGCGCGCCAGCCGCCAAAGTGGTTAGCGAACACGCCGATGGTGGCGTTGGAGAAGAACATTGGGATAAAGCCAGGAATAATCAGAATCGAAGAGCCGCAGGCAACCAGGATGCCAACCGCAATCAGCTGACCGATGGTGCCCCACATAAAGCCCCAGACCACGGCGTTCGGCGCGAAGCTATAGATAGCCGCACAGTCAATCGCCAGAACCGCACCCGGGATCAGGCGCTGGGAGATACCGTTAAACGCTTCAGAGAGTTCCGCCACAAACATGCGCACGCCCTGAGTGATGATGAAAATCGCTACCGCAAAGGAGAAACCGGTTTGCAGGATATAGACCGTCCAGTGCACTTTGCCTGCCATCGCCTGTACGGTGTCGATACCGAAGGAAAGCAGAATGGCGCCAAAGAAGATGGTCATCACAATCGCCGTGGAGACGATGTTGTCGTGGAAAATATTCAGCCAACCTGGCAGTTTGAGGTCTTCAACACTCTCCTCTTTCTTGCCCAGGAACGGCGCGACTTTGTAGGCAATCCATGATGCAAACTGCTGCTGGTGACCGATGGAGAAACCGCAGCCGTCTGTCACTTCCTGAGTTGGCTTGTACATCATGTTGGAGGTGATGCCCCAATAGAGCGAAACCAGAATCGCAGTGCAGATAATGGTCGTCCACATGGAGTAGCCGAAGATAAACAGCGTTACCGCAATCAGCCCTGCCTGCTGGAACATAATGTGACCAGTCAGCATGATGGTACGAATGCCAGTAATTCGACGCAGCAGCACGTAACAGATGTTCAACGCCAGAGCCAACAGCACCGCATAACCCACCCAGCTATAGGCATCACCCATACGTTCGATGGTCGCCATCATTGAGGCATAGGTATCTGAAATCGCACCGTTAATGCCATAAACTTCCGACATTTTCGCCACTACCGGTTTGAAGGTGCTGGTAAGGATGCCGGATCCTGCCTGCAACAACATGAAACCAATAATGGTTTTAATCGTACCTTTGATAATCACGCTGACACTTTTGCGCAGCAGGATGTAGCCCAGACAAGTCACAATACCCAGCAACAATGGGGCATTGGTCATGACCTGGTTAAAAAACACGGTAAAGATGTTGTAGAGGATCTCCATAACGATCTCCTGAAGAAGAGGTAACCGGGTATTCCACACACCCGGAATGTTGTGTACTCACTCTAATTTTCAAAAGTAATCACAACAAGATTATTTATGATTAAATGTGACGCGACACGCAAATAATTCCACAACGAAAGTATGCGATTCACATAAAGAAACAATTAATCATTTAAATTCATTAAGTTAACTTTATTACACATTCCATTAAATCTTTCCACAGCCAAAATTCACAACAACTTCCCAGGCCAAAAGTCAAAAAATGGTCATTGCCTTCCTGAAAAAATAGTGTCAGGATTAATCAAAACCAATCAATTATTGATTCGAATTGAACCATCATGAAGGTAAATGGCGATGAGTAAAGTGAAAAGTATCACCCGTGAATCCTGGATCCTGAGTACTTTCCCGGAGTGGGGTAGCTGGCTGAATGAAGAAATTGAACAGGAGCAGGTCGCACCAGGCACATTCGCGATGTGGTGGCTCGGCTGTACCGGGATCTGGTTGAAATCAGAAGGTGGCACCAACGTTTGCGTCGATTTCTGGTGCGGTACTGGCAAACAAAGCCACGGCAACCCGCTGATGAAACAGGGTCACCAGATGCAGCGCATGGCGGGCGTGAAAAAACTGCAACCAAACCTGCGTACCACGCCGTTTGTTCTAGATCCGTTTGCTATTCGCCAAATCGACGCCGTGCTGGCGACGCACGATCACAACGATCATATCGACGTGAACGTGGCAGCCGCCGTGATACAAAACTGCGCTGATGACGTACCGTTTATCGGGCCGAAAACCTGCGTGGATTTATGGATTGGCTGGGGCGTGCCGAAAGAACGTTGCATCGTGGTCAAACCAGGCGATGTAGTAAAAGTGAAAGACATTGAAATTCATGCGCTTGACGCGTTTGATCGTACTGCACTGATTACCCTGCCTGCGGATCAAAAAGCGGCGGGCGTACTGCCAGATGGCATGGACGATCGCGCGGTGAACTACCTGTTCAAAACGCCTGGCGGTTCCCTTTATCACAGCGGCGACTCCCACTACTCTAACTACTATGCGAAGCACGGTAACGAGCATCAGATCGACGTGGCGTTAGGATCGTACGGTGAGAACCCGCGCGGTATTACCGACAAAATGACCAGCGCCGATATGCTGCGTATGGGTGAAGCCCTGAATGCGAAAGTGGTTATCCCGTTCCACCACGATATCTGGTCAAACTTCCAGGCCGATCCGCAAGAGATCCGCGTGCTGTGGGAAATGAAAAAAGACCGCCTGAAGTATGGCTTCAAGCCGTTTATCTGGCAGGTTGGTGGCAAGTTCACCTGGCCGCTGGATAAAGACAACTTCGAGTACCACTATCCGCGTGGTTTTGACGATTGCTTCACTATTGAACCGGATCTGCCGTTCAAATCGTTCCTGTAATCGTGTCGTTTATACCGGATAGCGTAGAGATGTTCGCGCTATCCGGCGTAGTATTTCCTGGCTATTTCAAATATCATCTAAAAAAATCAAATTTTATCGGAATAGCTCATGACTGAAGCACAAAGACATCAAATTCTCCTGGAAATGCTCGCACAACTGGGCTTTGTGACTGTTGAGAAAGTCGTTGAGCGTCTGGGAATTTCGCCTGCTACCGCGCGGCGTGATATCAATAAACTCGACGAAAGCGGCAAACTGAAAAAAGTGCGCAATGGCGCAGAAGCCATTACCCAGCAGCGCCCGCGCTGGACGCCGATGAATCTGCATCAGGCGCAAAATCACGATGAAAAAGTACGTATCGCTAAAGCGGCCTCGCAGCTGGTCAATCCGGGCGAAAGCGTGGTCATCAACTGCGGTTCCACCGCATTCCTGCTTGGGCGGGAAATGTGTGGCAAGCCAGTGCAAATTATCACTAATTATCTGCCGCTGGCGAATTACCTGATCGATCAGGAACATGACAGCGTGATAATCATGGGCGGGCAATACAACAAAAGTCAGTCCATCACCTTAAGCCCACAGGGCAGCGAAAACAGTCTCTATGCCGGGCACTGGATGTTTACCAGTGGCAAAGGACTAACAGCGGAAGGGTTGTATAAAACTGATATGCTGACGGCGATGGCAGAACAGAAAATGCTGAGTGTAGTAGGGAAACTGGTGGTACTGGTTGATAGCAGCAAGATTGGCGAACGCGCGGGGATGCTCTTTAGCCGTGCCGATCAAATCGATATGCTGATCACCGGCAAAAATGCTAACCCAGAAATCCTGCAACAACTGGAAGCGCAAGGGGTCAGCATTCTGCGTGTTTAAAGATGTTGGCGGAAAAATGTCACAGCGGCATCTAACGCCTCGGGTGTAATACGGTGGCGCACGCCTGGCTGCCATGAACAGGTTAACTGTTTATCCCGTCCCGTTTCTCTTAATGCCTGCTGCAAACGTAGTGATTCGTCGGCAGGCACTACATCATCGTCAAGGCCATGCCACAGCAGGAGCGGCCTGTCCCCGAGTTGTTCCAGGTGGTTTGTCGCTTCCCACTCCACCAGTGGCGCAATAACATTATTAAATTCATTCTGTTGTGCTGCCGTTTCAGGTATTAGCGGTGGAAACAGTGAACGGGCAAGCGATGTGAAATAGCCCGAGCCCATCATGCTGGCAGTACATTTCACCGTTGGGTGGCGAGCGGTAATCCCCAGCGCCGTCATCGCGCCCATCGATGCGCCACCAACCGCCAGACGTTCATCAAGCAGCCATTTTTCTTCGGCTATTGCCGCACGTAAGGTAGTGAACTCCTGCATACTTTGTAGCAAGATTTGCCAGAATTGATTTAACCGTCGCGGTGCGTCGCCACTAAAACGGCTACCGTGATCGGGCGCATCCGGCATAATCACCCGCAAACCAGTCTGCGCCAGCGCGACGGCAAAATAGCTATATACCAGGCTGGATGAAGTAAAGCCGTGATAAAAAATCACGCATGGTAACGGGGTTTCTTTTTGCCCTGTGGGATAAGCGTGAAGAACGGGAATATCTGCCAGCACGCGCGATTCTAATTCAATCATCTGTTTCTCCTTTGGGTCTGGTATGACATGAACAAACCCTTAGCACAAGTTTCTGCTGGCAGTATTAGTTCATAATGTTGAGATGTGGATTACGCTTTCGCCACGTTTTCATTCGAAAATCGCGTACCAGGTAACAATTCGGGAACATTCCCCCAAAGTTAAATTAATAAGGCACTACACTATGGTTAGCAGGAAACATAATAGCGTTATTTCCCGGTTTGCCAGTTTATTATTGATGTTGATGTTAAGCGCCTGTAGCGCACTGCAAGGTACGCCACAGCCAGCACCACCAGTAACAGACCATCCGCAAGAAATTCGCCGCGACCAAACCCAGGGGTTGCAGCGAATAGGTAGCGTAAGCACGATGGTTCGGGGTTCTCCGGATGACGCATTAGCAGAAATCAGGGCGAAAGCTGTCGCTGCAAAAGCTGATTATTACGTTGTCGTCATGGTGGATGAAACCATCGTGACAGGACAGTGGTATTCACAAGCCATTTTATACCGTAAATAAATCAGACAACTTACATAGTAAGCTTTACATTGCTTTGCGTCCCTATGCGTTTACCTGTGCACAATAAATTACCGACTGGAAGCTCGGGCGTTTATTACCGCGATGGAATGCCCTGCAACATGTGGGGAAACGAAAAATGGAGCTGACGATGAAACAATTACTTGCCTCACCCTCGCTACAATTAGTGACTTATCCTGCGAGCGCCACGGCACAGTCTGCAGAATTCGCCAGTGCTGACTGCGTGACGGGCCTGAATGAAATAGGTCAGATCTCGGTTAGCAATATTTCAGGGGATCCGCAGGACGTGGAACGTATCGTGGCGTTAAAGGCCGATGAACAGGGGGCGTCATGGTATCGCATTATTACCATGTACGAAGACCAGCAGCCCGATAACTGGCGTGTACAGGCGATACTGTATGCATGAATGTCATCAACATCGAATGAACAATGCCGGATGCGGCGCCTGCGCCTCACCCGGCCTACAAATCTCATACACTTCATTTAGTGAAGCGAAAACAGCATCGCATCACGCATGAACGCTTACAAACACACACCTCCCGTCGCCCGCAGTAATAAATCATTCTGGATCTGCTCTGACAACCGTACGCTGCCGCGCGTATCTAACATCACCTGACACCACGCCTGCGCCATTGGCGGTGAAGCATATTTCAACATTTGTGCGCCGCAACCCAGCAGGAATAGCTGATGAGTGATCTCTCGCCCAAGCTCTTCAGTCGGTTTGCGCAGTTGCTGCTGTAATCGACGAACCGCGCGATCAAAATAGCGATCCTGCCCTTTCACTTCCATAAACGCTTCCGCCAGTAAATCGTATACACCAGCCTGCTTATTGAGCACACGCAGAACATCCAGACACATGATGTTGCCAGAGCCTTCCCAGATGCTATTTACCGGCATCTCCCGGTAAAGACGCGGCAGCTCGCTCTCCTCGCAATAACCAATGCCGCCCAGCACCTCCATCGCTTCGGCCACAAACGGCATACCACTTTTGCAAATCACAAACTTCGCCGTTGGAGTGAATAGGCGCGCCCACAGGGCTTCTTTAGCATCGGCACGCCGATCCCACGCTCGCGCAAGACGAAACAGCAACGCCGTTTGCCCTTCAAGCAGAAGTGCCATACGACTTAAGACATGACGCATAAGGGGCTGTTGGATCAATGGATTACCAAAAACATGACGTTGATGTGCATGATAAATCGCCAGCGAGAATGCACGGCGCATCATGGCATGGCTACCCAGGGCGCAATCAAAACGCGTCATCCCGCCCATTTTCAGGATCAGGCGAATACCTTCTCCTTCCTGACCCAATAACCAACCGATGGCATCCTGAAACTCCACTTCGCAACTGGCGTTGGAGCGATTACCCAGCTTGTCTTTCAGCCGCTCCAGGCGAATCGCATTCCGTTGCCCATCAGGCAGAAAGCGCGGCACAAAAAAGCAGGACAACCCCCCCGTGGTCTGCGCCAGCACCAGATGCGCATCGCTTTGCGGCACCGAGAAAAACCATTTATGCCCCACCAGCCGATAAGAACCATCTTCCAGACGTTCTGCCCGAGTGGTATTGCTCATAACATCAGAGCCGCCCTGCTTTTCCGTCATTCCCATGCCAATCAACAGGCCGCGTTTTTGCCCGCCGGGTAATAGGTGGGAATCGTAGCGATCGCTCAACAACGGCGTGCTCCAGTCCTTAAACGGCGCAGGTAGCATCTGTAACAACAATGGCATGGCGGCAAAGGTCATGGTTATCGGGCATAACGATCCGGCCTCAACCTGCGCGTGTAACATAAAACGCGCTGCCCGCGCCACAAATGCGCCAGAGCGAGCGTCTTCTTCCCAGGCCAGATTGTGCACCCGATTGGTACATAACGCCTGCATCAGCAGGTGCCAGGCAGGGTGAAAACGCACATCGTCCAGACGGCGTCCCTGCGCATCGTAGCGCAACAATTCAGGCGGATTCACATTTGCCAGCCGCCCCAGTTCAAGGGATTCAGCCGTTCCTAGTTGCTGACCAATACTGGCAAGAAAATCGCTATCCCAGCCAGCACCTTCACGCGTTACCGCTTCGCAGAGCGCGCCATCAGACAGGTATAAGTTGCTGTTATTTAATGGTATCGGTTGATTGAAAACGGTGTGAGTTTGCCAGTGCACTGTGTCTCCCTCCATCAATGGCAGTCACCATTAGTATGGTCACTGCCACGGATTCCTGACAGAAAGAGATTGCTAAAACATTCTTAACCAGCAATGTAATGCGGAACAAAACGCGAGGTGTCTTTAGTGATCAGCGTGTTATCTTCACGGATCCCCATTCCGCACGCTTCATCATCGACAACCCAGCTACCAATCAGTGTGTAGCTATCGCCAAATCGCGGCAGCGGTTGAAACGCCTGGTAGATCATCGGTTCATCGGCGTAATCACCATCAGCATGGTCAACGACATTATTCTGACCGTTGAAAATGGTGACGTTACCACCTTCGCGCGAGTAGATCGGTTTACGTACGTAGCTTTCGCCAGCGGCAATCTGCGGTTTTTCGCCCTCAAACCAGGATGCCAGAAGGTTAGGATGCCCAGGGAAGAAACGCCACAGCAGCGGCATTAACCCTTTATTGCTCAATATGCTTTTCCATAGCGGCTCCACCCATTGCTCACGGCGCTTGCGCAGCAAAGGACCGTTATCGTCACGCATCATCCACTCCAGCGGATACAGCTTAAATGCACGCTGGATGACGTTATCATCAAGATCGGTCAACACGCCGCCGACGCCCAGACCGAGATCTTCAATGTAGATAAACCGTGACTCCTGCCCTGCCTGCTGAGCACAGTCCTGCAAGTAGAGCACGGTAGTCCGGTCTTCGTCGGTATCCTGACAGCAGCAAAAATAAAACGGCTCCCGGCTATAAAGCTCGCTAAAGCGCGAGATCAGGCGTTCCTGAATGGCATTGTACTGATCGGCGTCACGTGGAATAACGCCGCTGCGCCGCGCATCCTCCAGCCATAGCCACTGGAAATATGCCGACTCATACAACGAAGTCGGCGTATCGGCGTTGTACTCCAGCAGCTTCACCGGCGCATTACCACACCAAGCAAAATCCATACGGCCATACAGCGAAGGATCGCGCGCACGCCAGCTTTCAGCGATCACATCCCAGTACAACGGCGGGATCGCCAGTTGCGTCAGGATCTGTTCATCTTTAACGGCACGATCCACCACCTCAAGACACATCTGATGTAACTCTGCGGTTGGTTTTTCGATCTGCTCTTCTATCTGGCGCAGAGTAAAGCGATAGGCCCGACTCTCATCCCAATAGATCTCATTATCAATGATATGAAAGTCGAAACCGTTGTCGGCGGCGATCTGGTCAAGATCCTGCCGTACAGGGACGTTATGTCTCAGCATAATTACCCTCCCCAATGCCCACGGGCGCTGGAAGAACGACCATAGCCGCCGCGAGAAACCGTTGAGGCTTTTCTGGTGGTAAAGCCGCCCGAGGAGTAAGACTCTTTTTTGCCAGAACCGGACCGCCAGGAGTAATCACCGGAAGTGCTGCGCCAGACGGGGCGCGAAGCAAATGAGGATCCTCCGCTGTTATAGACGAACGGCTCATCGCGATCTTTACGAATAACCCGGCTTAACAAAAATCCTGAAATGACTGGAATCCAGCTCTGTTCAACATTGTCGTAGTAGCAATTTTCGTACTTAGACTGACAATTCTGCTGAGTCATATTCTTCGGAACATCGGCATAAAATGCCGCTTTGGCATTGTTCCAGCCACGCGCACAGATGTCTGAATTATTACCATCATCAATACAATCCTGCACTGTCGAATAAAACGTTCCGTCGCCGTCGTTATCGACGTCGCTACTATCGGCACATCCTTTCAATACGAAAAAAGCGGCACCGCCCATTAGCGCCAACGTTAAGTATTTTTGTGCGTAACGATTGCGACGCGGTTCAAAAGGATTATTCGGTCTACCAATGCGACTGATCGCTCCGTGACCAATTTTACTGTTATTTCTTGATTTGCGTTTTCTGGCCATGATCGTCCATTACCATGTCATACAAGCTGCGTTAAAAATACCGCCAGCCAGCGCGGCGGTTCCCATAAACATTCCTGCCGCAGTGTTGTGATTAATAATTTTATCGCTTAATGCCGGCATATAAAGTCTAACGCCAGCAAAAACGAGTAACTGAATCACCAGTGCGATTCCGCCCCAGGCAAAATAATCTGGAATACTCACCGCATTGATTGCCGCACTGGATAATGGAATAACGTAACCCAACAACGTGCCACTGAACGCCAGCGACGCCGCAGTGTTATTATTCTTGATCAACTGCCATTCATTATGCGGAGTAATTTTGGAATAGATAAAAAGAAAGATAATCACCATAGCTACGCCGATAAAAAAATAGGCGCTAAAAGCAAGGAGTGAATCCAGTATATGCATTGTAAACGTCCTTGTAATTAACCAATAATATGAAGTGATGTCAGTGGGATATCGACACCCAGCGCGCGAGAAAATAGCCACTCCGGCTCGCCGAGGTCGTTAAATGATTCCTCACCATTTAACAGCAAATATTCGTAAGTATCTTCGGTCACCTGCCGTTGGTAGCCCATGGTAAAATTATGCACTTCCCATTTGGCATGTTTTTGATTTTCTACTTTTTCCAGCATGTAAACGGGTTCAATATTTCCCGGTTCTTCACTGTTAAAAAATCGCTGCCAGCGTTTTTCCTGCCAGTTTAAGGTTATCGCCCCCATCGCTTTGGCGTTGATCGCCTCGCGCCAGTGGCTTTCTTTGCTGATACCGTAGCTCTCTTCATAGACAAATAGCTTGATATCATCAATGTCATCAATATCTTCGCCGCCGGTGGTGTTAATTTGCAAAAATTCATCGCCAGAAGTGTAATAGCGGAAAATCTGGCTACCGCCGCCCAGATCGATGCAGCTGACGGCGGCCACGGTATATTCTTCACCCGGTAACTCGATCAGCAATGCCTCTTCCAGCAAACGAAACGCTAACGTATCGAGCGTGAAACCACTATTGAGATGGAGTCCCAGCGGACCACGATTAATAGCAGGCTTATCATCCTTGCCAAACAGGCGCTGGAAAAAACCAGACATATTTTATCCTTAAAATAGTTGCCAGCCTTGCAGTGAGGCTGGCAAAAAAATTACTCACCCTGTTGGCGTTGCAGTCTCGCCAGCACATCCTGGGCACTGCTTTTATTGGTGCCGCCAATTCCGGCCTCCGCCAGCTTTTCGTCAAGATCGCGACCGTCTGCGACTTTCTCCAGCTGTGCGGCGGCATCCAGTCGAGCCTGACGTTCAGCCTGACGCGTTTGCAGGCGTTTTAATGACTCTGCCGCTGTCGAAACGCTGGAAGACGCGCCGACTGTAGATGTCGTCACAGCCTGCTGCGCACGTTGCATAGCTTCAGTGGCCTTAACGACTTCCATTTGTTGTTCAAATTGGGCAATACGCTGTGCCGTCGCCGCAACCGCTTTTTCTACGCCATCGCGGGAGACTTCCAGATTCGACAATACTTGTTCTTCAGCGGTAATGAGATTCTCAAGACGCGCGATTTCTTCAGCAACTTCGTTAATCAACGACGGATTAACGTTCTTACTCAACGCTTCCAGCGCACGGGCTTCCAGACCCGCTTTACGTTCGCGTAAATCTTTCAGTTTGTCGTTGCTTAATTTCACTCGCGCCAGCAGATCGACGCGAGATTTTCCGGCTTTATCCAGTTCAGCTTTAGCGTCGCGAATATGTTGTTCCAGCATCCGCACACCCTGGGTTTCTTCAATGGACTCTTCCGCCTGTGCGATAAATGATTTACCCAGCGTAAATAAACTTTTTAAAATCCCCATAAATACGAATCCTTGTAATTAGTGTGAATATTCTTCAGTAATTTCAGCCAGATCCAAGGCGTTATCCACCAGTGTGGTTATCTCCAGCAGAATGTCGTCAAGGGAAGATTTTAGCGATAACGCCCCGAAAACGATGTAATACTCTTCCTGTTGCACACTGGAGATCCCTACCGATGACAGCGGCATAATCTTCTGATTTCTTAATAAAAAGGTATTAAATTCATCTGGATTGCTGATATAACAAACCGGACAAATGAAGGTTTCGATAATCATCTGGCGAGAAGTAAAAAGAATATTGATCTGCAAATCGCCATAATCATTCATTTTAATAATTAATGCGTTTTCGCTATTTGTTATATCAATATTTTGTTCAGGTACAGCTTGCAGCGCCGCCGCCAGCGCCAACGGATTCCATGTCATATATTATTCCATATAGATTAAATTTAATTATTAATAAAATGAATATTTATAGAGCGTAATTATCTTACCAGCTATAGATAAAAAAAAACCATCCAAATATGGATGGTTTTTCATAATTCAGAGGAATTAGCTACGCTGGCGAACTGCTTCAAATAAGCAAATTCCGGTCGCAACCGAAACGTTCAGGGAAGAAACGCTACCTGCCATCGGAATACTAATCAGTTCATCGCAATGTTCACGGGTCAGGCGACGCATACCTTCACCTTCCGCGCCCATCACCAGCGCCAGACGACCGGTCATTTTGCTCTGATAAAGCATATGATCCGCTTCACCTGCCGTACCGACGATCCAGATGTTCTCTTCCTGCAACATACGCATGGTGCGCGCCAGGTTAGTCACCCGAATCAGCGGAACGCTTTCTGCCGCACCACAGGCCACTTTTTTCGCCGTGGCGTTGAGCTGGGCGGAGCGATCTTTCGGCACAATCACTGCATGAACGCCAGCGGCGTCCGCGCTACGCAGGCACGCACCAAGGTTATGCGGATCGGTTACGCCGTCGAGGATCAGCAAGAACGGTTGATCGAGCGAAGCGATCAGATCCGGCAGATCGTTTTCCTGATACTGACGTCCAGGCTTCACGCGAGCGATAATGCCCTGATGCACGGCACCGTCGCTTTTCTCGTCGAGATATTGGCGGTTTGCCAGCTGGATAACCACGCCCTGGGACTCAAGGGCGTGAATCAGCGGCAACAGACGTTTATCTTCACGGCCTTTTAAAATAAAGACTTCCTGAAAACGTTCAGGGGCGCGCTCCAGCAGGGCCTGCACTGCGTGGATGCCGTAAATCATTTCGCTCATTAATGTACTCGTTGTTTACGTTTTGCCTGATGCGCTACGCTTATCTGGCCTACGGATAATTCACCCTCTTCTTTTTTAAGAGAGCGAGATTGCTGACAAACAAGTTCACTCGTTAACGTGGGCACGGTTTTCTCCCCCTGGAAGGCGAGTGAGCCCGGGTGAGGGCAATTATACGCGCCAGTGCTGGCCTGTTCCCCTCACCCTAACCCTCTCCCCAAAGGGGCGAGGGGACTGTCCGAGTGAATTTTGGCGTTGGTCATAATACTAACCCTCTTCTGTTTGAAGAGGGTAATGATCACTCTGCCACTTTTTTCTTCGCCGCACGCTTCGCTTTGGTTGCAGCGGCTATTTTCTGCGTTTTCGCCGATGGCTTTTTCGCTTTTTTCGCGTCTTTCTTTGCCGCTTTCGGCTTCGTTTTTTTCTCACCACGGAAGGCGCTGTCTGGCTCAAAGTTTACCTTTTTACCGACCTGACGACGCTTGCCGCCTTTTTTGCCTGCATCGCCTTTTTTCGCTTTCTCGCGCGCCGTTTTACCGACGTTGCGCGGTGCTCGTTCGCTGGAGATCAGGCTAAAGTCGATTTTGCGCTCGTCCATATTAACCGCTTCGACGCGAACTTCCACGCGATCGCCCAGACGATAAGTCTGACCGCTGGATTCCCCCATCAGGCGTTGTCCGACTTGATCAAAGCGATAGTAGTCGTTGTCCAGCGAAGAGACGTGAACCAGACCATCGATGAACAAGTCGTCCAGACGGACGAAGAAGCCAAAGCCAGTGACGCTGGAAATCACGCCTTTAAAGACGTTACCTACCTGGTCGAGCATGAAGTCACACTTCAGCCAGTCAGCCACATCGCGCGTTGCTTCGTCGGCACGGCGTTCCGCCATCGAACAGTGCTGACCCAGTTGCAGCATCTCTTCCATCGAATAATGGTAGCCGCCGGTTTCAGTGGTGTTGCCCTGATGCCCCTGCTCTTTCGCCAGCAGATATTTAATGGCGCGGTGCAGCGTCAGGTCAGGATAACGACGAATCGGCGAAGTAAAGTGCGCATAGGACTGCAATGCCAGACCGAAGTGACCACGGTTTTCCGGGTCATAAATCGCCTGTTTCATTGAACGCAGCAGCATGGTTTGCAGCATTTCTGCATCAGGACGATCGGCAACCGACTCCAGCAGCTCCGCGTAGTCACGTGGTTCCGGCTTGTTACCACCCGGCAATTCCAGCCCCAGCTCCGCCAGCACTGAACGGAAAGAGGTAATCGCTTCGGTGCTCGGCTTGTCGTGAATACGGAACAGTGCCGGTTCTTTGGCTTTCTCAACGAAACGTGCCGCTGAGATATTCGCCAGAATCATACACTCTTCAATTAATTTGTGCGCGTCGTTACGCTGAGTCTGTTCGATACGTTCAATACGACGTTCGGCGTTGAAAATGAACTTCGCTTCTTCGCTCTCAAATGAGATCCCGCCGCGTTCTTCACGGGCTTTATCCAGCACTTTATAGAGGTTATGCAACTCTTCGAGATGCTTAACCAGCGGGGCGTACTGCTCGCGCAGATCCTGATCGCCCTGCAGAATATGCCAGACTTTGGTGTAGGTCAGACGCGCGTGAGAGCTCATCACCGCTTCGTAGAATTTGTAGCCAGTCAGGCGACCTTTCGACGAAATGGTCATCTCGCACACCATACACAGGCGGTCTACTTGTGGGTTGAGCGAACACAGGCCGTTAGAGAGCACTTCCGGCAGCATCGGGATAACCTGCGACGGAAAGTAGACCGACGTACCACGGTTACGCGCTTCTCTGTCCAGCGGCGTTGGCGGACGCACATAGTAACTGACGTCGGCAATTGCGACCCATAAACGCCAGCCGCCGCCGCGTTTTTTCTCGCAGTAAACCGCATCGTCAAAGTCACGGGCGTCTTCGCCATCAATGGTGACCAGCGGTAAATCGCGCAGATCGACACGACCCGCTTTTGCTTCTTCCGGCACTTCTTCTTTCAGTCCGGCAACCTGTTGCTCAACGGCCTGTGGCCAGATATACGGAATTTCATGGGTACGCAGAGCGATATCAACCGCCATGCCGGTGCCCATATTATCGCCAAGCACTTCGACGATTTTACCCACCGCTTTGGTACGGCGAGTCGGGCGTTGGGTCAGTTCGACCACCACCACAAAGCCCATCCGCGCGCCCATGATCTGATCTGGCGGGATTAAGATATCGAAGCTCAGACGGCTGTCGTCAGGAACCACAAAGCCGACGCCCGCTTCGGTAAAGTAGCGACCAACAATCTGGCTGGTTTTTGGCACCAGTACGCGGACAATACGCGCTTCACGGCGACCTTTACGGTCAGCGCCCAGCGGCTGCGCCAGCACCTGATCGCCATGAATGCAGGTTTTCATCTGCTCGCTAGAGAGATACAAATCATCTTTACGTCCTTCAACCCGCAGAAAGCCGTAGCCATCACGGTGGCCAATAACGGTACCTTTCACCAGGTCGAGGCGTTCCGGCAGCGCATAGCACTGACGGCGAGTGAAGACCAGTTGACCGTCGCGCTCCATCGCGCGTAGGCGGCGGCGCAGGCCTTCAAGCTGCTCTTCGCCTTCAATGTGCAGTTCAACCGCCAGCTCATCACGGCTGGCCGGTTTTTCACGTTTGGTTAAATGTTCGAGGATAAATTCCCGACTAGGGATGGGATTCGCGTATTTTTCAGCTTCGCGTTCCTGGAAAGGATCTTGTGACATCTCGGTTCCTCCGTTGTCATCTCTGATGAAGATTTTCGTCACTCCACCAGCAATAATTTATAAAGCGGTTGATTCTCTTCAACCAAATCGGCAAGCGTGTAGTTATCCAGTTCCGTAAGAAAACTTTGCACGGCCTTAGAAAGTGCCTGTTTCAACCGACAGGCAGGTGTAATGTGGCAAAACTCGCTACTGCAATTCACCAGCGATAAGGGTTCCAGCTCGCGCACCACATCACCAATACGTATCGCACTCGCTGGTTTACCCAGGCGAATGCCGCCATTTTTTCCACGAACAGCAGTCACGTAGCCGGCACGACTAAGTTGATTGATTATTTTGACCATATGATTACGGGAGACGCCGTAGACGTCAGTCACTTCAGAAATACTGGTCATCCGCCCTTCTGGCAATGACGCCATGTAGATCAGCGCACGTAATCCGTAATCAGTGAAACTCGTTAACTGCACATCAACCTCAAAAGGGAAATCGGGAAAAAATACATTTACATTGATGATAAACCAGCCACAAGCTGTGTCGCTAATTTATTTCAGTTTGGGGAAGGAAAAAAGCGAGGATTTAACACTGCGTCGGAAAGCGTAATGGCTTACTCGACGCAGTAATGTATCACACTGCTAGCCCAGCAGGCAAAATATCTGCCGGGCACACCAGAATTACGCGTCGAACGGGTCGCGCAGAATCATGGTTTCAGTACGATCCGGACCGGTAGAGATGATATCGATCGGCACACCAGTCAGCTCTTCGATACGCTTGATGTAGTTCAGCGCCGCCTGCGGCAGGCCGCTACGATCTTTCACGCCGAAGGTGGATTCAGACCAGCCCGGCATGGTTTCGTAAATCGGCTCTACACCTTTCCAGTCGTCAGCTGCCAGCGGAGTGGTGGTCACTTCGCGACCATCCGGCATACGGTAAGCCACGCAGAGTTTCACCTCTTTCAGACCATCCAGTACGTCCAGTTTGGTCAGGCAGAAGCCAGACAGGGAGTTCAGCTGTACCGCACGACGAACGGCAACGGTGTCCAGCCAGCCGGTACGACGACGACGACCCGTAGTTGCGCCGAATTCGTTACCCTGCTTGCAGAGGAACTCGCCAGTTTCATCAAACAGTTCAGTCGGGAACGGACCTGCACCCACACGAGTGGAGTAAGCTTTGAGGATACCCAGAACGTAATCAACATAACGCGGACCCAGGCCGGAACCGGTCGCCACGCCACCAGCAGTGGTGTTGGAAGAAGTTACGTACGGATAAGTACCGTGGTCGATATCCAGCAGCGTACCCTGCGCACCTTCGAACATGACGAAATCGCCACGCTGACGCGCCTGGTCGAGCAGGTCAGAAACGTCAACAACCATAGAAGTCAGGATGTCGGCAACAGCCATCGTATCATCCAGAACTTTCTGGTAATCAACCGCTTCAACTTTGTAGTAGTTAACCAACTGGAAGTTGTGATATTCCATCACTTCTTTCAGTTTTTCAGCGAAGGTTTCTTTGTCGAAAAGGTCGCCAACACGCAGACCGCGACGTGCCACTTTATCTTCATAAGCAGGCCCGATACCACGACCGGTGGTGCCGATCGCTTTCGCGCCACGCGCTTTCTCACGCGCGTTATCCAGCGCAACGTGATAATCAAGGATCAGCGGACATGCTTCAGACAGCAGCAGACGCTCACGAACGGGGATGCCACGGTCTTCCAGTTCTTTCATCTCTTTCATCAGCGCGGCCGGAGACAGCACAACACCGTTACCGATGATGCTGGTTACATTCTCGCGGAGAATACCTGATGGAATAAGATGGAGAACGGTTTTTTCACCGTTGATTACGAGAGTATGGCCTGCGTTGTGACCGCCCTGGTAGCGTACAACATATTTAGCCCGTTCAGTCAGAAGATCGACGATCTTACCTTTACCTTCGTCACCCCATTGGGTGCCCAGTACGACGACGTTGTTACCCATTTTTCAAAATCACCGTTTGCTTAAAAATGGATTCTACCATCGCTTTTTCAGAGTTACAGCACTTTTTGCATCCAAAAATGACCTTAATCAGTCTATTTTTTGTTCAGCCAATCGTTTTCCTCAACATGTAGTAGACCACAACGCCCGCAACCACAAGTCCACCACCAAAACGACGTAAAATATTATCGGGCAAATTGGTCATCGCAGAGATCATCTTCTTCCATGCCTGCGGGTAAAGCATCGGCCCTAAACCTTCCAGCACCAAAACCAGGGCAAGCGCCAGCCAGATTGTCGAATTCATTCATTATCCTTATAGAAAAAGAAAACCACCGACATCCCTGAGGATGCGGTGGCTTTATTGACCTGTACCGCAGTCGTTATCTTAACGTGTCGCGGAGCTCGGCGTCTTCATGTAGCGGAAGAAATCGCTGTCCGGGCTCATGACCATCACGTCCTGATTGCCAGAGAAGCTGTTCTCATAAGCACGCAGGCTACGGATGAATGCGTAGAAGTCCGGATCTTTGCTGAATGCATCAGCAAACAGTTTGGCAGCTTCAGCGTCGCCTTCACCGCGCATGATACGACCCTGACGCTCTGCTTCTGCCAGCGTTCTGGTCACTTCATAGTCGGCAGTCGCGCGCAGTTTCTCCGCTTCTTCCTGACCTTGTGAACGGTGACGACGCGCTACCGCTTCACGCTCGGCGCGCATACGGTTGTAGATCGCTTCAGACACTTCGGTCGGCAGGTTGATCTGCTTAATACGCACATCGACAACTTCAATACCCAGCGCCGCCATACTGTTCGGGTTGATGACCGGAACTTTGCCCTTCGTCTCAGCCGTTACGCGCTCTGCCGCTTCGGCAATGGCGTTATCTGCTGCTGGGGTAGTAACTTCATCTTCTGTACCCGCAGAACCAGAGTTCAGCGCGTCACGCACTTCCAGGGTCAGACGACCACGGGAATCGGTGACGATGTCTTTCACATCCAGGCGACCAATTTCAGAACGCAGACGGTCAGAGAACTTACGTTTCAACAGCACTTCCGCTTGCGAAATGTCGCCACCGCCCGTTGCCAGGTAGTAACGGCTGAAATCGCTGATG
Organism: Escherichia sp. KTE114; assembly: GCF_000407765.1. NCBI lineage: Bacteria > Pseudomonadati > Pseudomonadota > Gammaproteobacteria > Enterobacterales > Enterobacteriaceae > Escherichia > Escherichia sp. KTE114. Next base: position 737,194 of record NZ_KE136626.1, read on the forward strand.
CGCCATTTGATGTAAGAGTCGACGATCAGGTCTTTCTTCTCTTTGGTCACAAAGCGGTCGGCCTGGTTGTCCATGGTCTGAATACGCGCGTCGAGCATTTTCACCGTTTCAATGAACGGTATCTTGAAATGCAGACCCGGCTCATAAACCAGAGGTTTGTTGTCATCATCACGCAGTACCTTACCAAAACGCAGCGTAATACCGCGCTCACCTTCTTTGACGACAAAGACAGACATGTAAAGCACTACCAGCACGATGATGATAATCGCGATAACTGACTTACGCATCGTTATTCCCCCTGACGCTGGTAGTCGTTACGCTGCGCGTTGGCGCGGCGTTGGTCCATAATATCGCCCTGACTGGTGGACGATGTGTTGCTTGCCCCACTGGTCGTGGAGGAAGAGGCTGGCGGCAGACGCAGCAGATTGCTGGCACCGTTGTCGCTCTTCGCCGCAGGCGCGTTACCCCCTTTCAGCATCTGGTCTAACGGCAGAACCATCAGGTTGCCACCTTTGTCGTTAACCAGCACTTTGCGGGTATTGCCCAACACTTTTTCCATCGTCTCGATATACAGACGCTCGCGAGTAATTTCCGGCGCGGCTTTATATTCCGGCAGAAGCTTAGCAAAGCGCGCGACCTCACCCTGGGCTTCCAGGATAGTCTGAGCCTTGTACGCACGCGCCTCTTCGAGGATACGTTGCGCCTGACCGTTCGCACGCGGCTGAACTTCGTTGGTATACGCTTCTGCTTCGCGAATGTATTGCTGTTCGTTTTCACGTGCGGCAATCGCATCGTCAAACGCTGCTTTTACTTCTTCCGGCGGACGAGCAGCCTGGAAGTTGACGTCCAGCAGCGTGATACCCATGTCATACGGGCGGATAGTCTCTTCCAGTTCGCGCTGAGTATCGCTACGAATCACGGTACGACCTTCCGTCAGAATGCGGTCCATGGTGTATTTACCGATAACTCCACGCAGGGCGCTGTCGGTAGCCTGACGCAGGCTGTCATCCGGGCTGGTCACGCTATACAGATATTTTTCCGGATTGGTGACGCGGTACTGCACGTTCATCTCAACGCGCACTACGTTCTCGTCCGACGTCAGCATCACACCAGAAGCTGCCAGTTCACGCACGGCTTCCACGTTCACCGGTTTAACTTCGTCGATAAATGTCGGTTTCCAGTTCAGACCAGGCTCAACCAGATGGCTGAATTTACCAAAGCGTGTTACCACGCCGCGTTCGGCTTCTTTAATGGTGTAGAAACCACTGGCCGCCCAAATAATGACAATCGCTGCCGCTGCGATGGTAACGACACGACCGCCAAGCTGCGGGCGCGGGCCTTGCGATGAACTACCACCGCCAGATCCAGTGCCTTTACCGCCGCCCAGACCACCGAGCTTTTTGCTCAGTTTACGGAAGATATCATCTAAATCAGGTGGCCCTTGATCGCGACCGCCTTTGTTTCCATTTCCCTCAGAGTTGCCGCCAGGTTTGCTGCTTCCCCACGGGTCGCGGTCTTGTCCGTTATTACCGGGCTGATTCCACGCCATGTTTGTGCTCCATATTTGTTATGCGGTGATCCCTGTTGTCTTTCGACGCCAGAGGATATGACTCCACGCTTCAGACGCTTTGCCGGTTAGATCAGGTAATCGATCAACGCCGGTTCTTGTTTACAGAGGCGACGCCAGTCAACGATCGGCATACGAACTTGCAGACTTACACTGCCGTCCTCCTCCATCCACTCTTTTTCTATTGCCTGAAGCTGATAAAAACGACTTCTCAGACGCCCTTCCTGCGGCGGCAGACGCAATGTATGCTGCGCCACCTCACCGGAAAGCCGCTCCGTCAAAGCCTGAAAAAGCTGTGGTATCCCCGCTCCGGTCTGCGCAGAAAGCCAGACACGGATCGGTTTGTTCTCTTCGTCCCGATCAATACGCGGTTCGAAATCTTCCAGCATATCGATCTTATTCATCACCAGCAGGGTTGGGATCTCGTGAGCATCGATCTCTTCAAGAACCGTATTCACCGCTTCGATGTTTTCTTGTACACGCACATCTGCCGCATCAATGACGTGCAGCAGCAATGTGGCTTGCCGCGTCTCTTGTAACGTGGCTTTAAACGCCGCCACCAGATCGTGCGGCAAGTGGCGAATAAACCCTACGGTATCTGCCAGCACGGTTTCACCGACATCCGCGACGTCAATACGCCGCAACGTCGGATCGAGGGTGGCAAACAACTGGTCTGCCGCATAGACCCGTGCTTCGGTAATGCGATTGAAAAGGGTAGATTTACCGGCGTTGGTATATCCCACCAGCGAAACAGTAGGAACGTCGGCTTTGATACGCGATTGCCGCCCCTGCTCACGCTGCTTTTCAACTCTTTCCAGGCGCGACTGTATCTGCACGATGCGATTACGCAACAAACGACGGTCGGTTTCGAGCTGGGTTTCACCCGGACCACGCAAACCGATCCCGCCTTTCTGTCTTTCAAGGTGGGTCCAGCCACGCACCAGGCGCGTAGCCAGATGGCGCAGCTGCGCCAGCTCAACCTGCAACTTACCCTCATGGGTACGCGCACGTTGGGCGAAAATATCTAAAATAAGGCCGGTGCGGTCGATGACACGACACTCGCACAAACGCTCCAGGTTACGCTCTTGCGCTGGGCTCAGGGCATGGTCAAAAAGAACGACCGAAGCACCCGTCGCTTTGACAGCTTCCGCAATTTCAACTGCTTTACCTTCACCTACAAAATACTTTGGGTGCGGCGCTTTACGGCTACCGGTAATCACCTGCAATGCTTCGACACCGGCGGAAGAAACCAGAGATTCAAACTCCTGGAGGTCTTCCATATCTTTGTCTTGCGTAAAATAGATGTGTACCAGCACCGCCTGCTCACCAGCATCATAACGGTCAAACAAGCGTAAAACCCTCTAAATAGATCAGCGGGGAACGCAGGATCGCTGGCTCCCCGTGTAAAAAAACAGCCCGAAACCTTATTCGGTTTCTTCGCTGTCCTGTTGCGCGGAAGTATTCTGCGCGCTGCTACCATGATGGTAGTTACTGCTCGTACCGCCACCGGCGTTGTTACTGTGATGAGAAACCGGACGAGACGGGACAACAGTAGAAATCGCGTGCTTATAAACCATCTGGCTGACCGTGTTTTTCAACAGGATCACGAACTGATCAAAAGACTCGATTTGTCCTTGCAGCTTAATACCATTCACCAAATAAATAGAAACTGGAACACGTTCCCGACGCAGTGCGTTCAGGAACGGATCTTGTAAAGATTGCCCCTTAGCCATTCTCTCTTTTCCTTATATGCTTATTTGTACTTTGAACCTTTCGATTCTGAAAAAATTGCGCACGATACGTCTCAATTGTACACATTCAGCCTGCGATAGCACCAACAACCTGTAATACTTCGTCACGCGCCTGTTCTGGTTTTTCACTGTCAAGCCAGTGAACCCCTTCCCAACCACGCAGCCAGGTTATCTGCCGCTTCGCCAACTGTCTCGTGGCGCAAACACCTCGATAAACCATTTCATCGTATGAGATTTCGCCTTCAAGGTAAGACCACATCTGGCGATAACCCACGCAACGAATGGAAGGCAAATCCGTATGCAAATCTCCTCGGGCAAAAAGCGCCCGGACTTCTGCTTCAAAACCTGAAGCCAACATCTGATGAAAACGCTGCTCAATTCGTTGATGGAGCAGTTCACGGCTCGCCGGGGCGATGGCGAACTGATGCACCTGATACGGTAGAGCGTCTCCTGACGTTTGCGTCAGTTCCGTTAAAGTTTTACCCGAAATGAAAAAAACTTCCAGTGCCCGGGAAAGCCTTTGTGGATCATTTGGATGAATCCTTGCTGCCGCAACAGGATCTATCTCCTGCAGTTGACGATGCAATGACTCCCAACCTTGCTCTGCCGCTTGTTGCTCAATTCTGGCTCGTACTTCCGGGTCCGCCGACGGTAGCGGCGACAACCCCTCCAGTAACGCCTTGAAATACAACATAGTACCGCCCACTAACAGCGGGATCCGCCCCGCCGTCGTGATATCGGCCATTTCCGCCAACGCATCGCGACGAAAATCAGCAGCCGAATAAGCCTGCGACGGATCGCGAATATCCAGCAATCGGTGCGGCGCGGCGAGTAACTCTTCAGCGTTCGGCTTCGCCGTCCCGATATCCATCCCTTTGTAAATAAGGGCAGAATCAACGCTTATCAACTCTACTGGTAAAATTTTACGCAGCTCAATAGCCAGCGCAGTTTTACCGGAGGCCGTCGGCCCCATCAAAAAAATTGCCTTAGGCAGGCTCGCCTTACTGATATCACTCATCTTTCAGGGCTTTTATCGCCGGATGTAAATCAACAGATTGTAACAGACCACCCGGCGGCGTTTTCACAAGCTGCGGACATAACCGTTCTACATCCGCCAGCAGGGTAATAGCCTGAGCCATTGACCACTGCGTGTGTTCGCTCATCAGATTTCGTGCAATCCACTGCGCAATATTGCCAGGTTCGAATACGGACTGCTTCGCCAGGTAGCCTATCAGTTCAGGAATCAAGATTTGTAAATTTTGTTGGCGTAAGGGTAAAGGCACGGCTCTGATGGTCACATGCTGCGCATCAGACTGAAATTCAATGCCTAACTCCGCCAGAGCAGACTGCGCTTTTTCTAATGCCGATTTTTCTTCACCAGAGACTTTTAACCGCAACGGAATAAGCAACGGCTGAGCGCAAACTGGCGATTCCCCCGGCGTCAGTTGCACCTGACGCAGCCAGCGTTCCGCTACCGCCAGGGCTAAAAGTGAAATGTTGCCGTCGCGCTCCAGCAGCGCACAGTCGGAATGGACGATAGTCAGCACCCGACCAAAGCTTTGACCATTCGAGGCCAGCGTAAGTTCCTGAGGTTCTGGCGCTTTTGGTTTGAGCGTCGGCGCAGGCGTTTGCAAAAGCTGGCGATACACTTCACCTTGCTGTTTCTGGTAGCCCGGTTGCGCGTTCGGCCAGGGAGCAGACTGGCGACTGCCTGATGCTGGCGCAGGAGTGTAGCGTGGAGCTACCGGCTCACGAACTGCCGGTTCTGCAAAATGATTACGCCCTGCGGCTACGCGGTTTTCCGGGATGGCGCGCGGTGCAGGTTGTGGTTCATCATCCAGCGGCAGCGGCGTTTCCAGTTGCTGTTGTAGCACGCTCAGCACGCCCTGATAGATAAAGTCATGCACCAGACGCGACTGATGGAAACGCACTTCGTGTTTGGCGGGGTGCACGTTGACATCCACCTGATGCGGGTCGATCTCCAGATACAGCACAAACGCCGGTTGCTGATCGGCGCCCAGTTTATCTTCGCAGGCCTGGCGGATCGCGTGATTGATCAAGCGATCGCGCATCATGCGCCCATTCACGTAGCAATACTGAATTTCCGCCAGTGCGGGCGTGGTGTGATTCGGTTCTGCCACCCAGCCGCGCAGCGTGAGATCGCCGTGCTGCCATTCAATCGCCAGCGCATGTTCGAGAAAAGCGGTGCCACAAATCGCCCCTAAACGGCGTTCTTTTTGTCCGCCTTCCGGCACTGCGCGGTACTGGCGTACGATTTTGCCGTTATGCGATAAGTTGATAGTGACGTCAAAACGTGCCAGCGCGATGCGGCGGATGATTTCATCGATATGGTTAAATTCGGTTTTCTCGGTGCGCAGGAATTTGCGCCGCGCCGGGGTGTTGTAGAACAGATCCAGCACCTCCAGCGTCGTTCCCACCGGATGCGCCGCCGGTTTAACCGTCACGTCCATATCACGCCCTTCGGCATAAGCCTGCCAGGCTTCCTGCTGTTCCGCAGTGCGCGAAGTGAGCGTCAGGCGGGAAACCGAACTGATACTCGCCAGCGCCTCACCGCGAAAACCCAGGCTGATAATGGCTTCGAGATCGTCCAGAGAGGCGATTTTACTGGTAGCATGACGAGCCAGCGCCAGCGCCAGCTCATCTTTTTTGATACCGCAGCCGTTATCACGAATGCGGATAAGTTTCGCCCCACCGCGTTCGATATCAATATCGATACGCGTCGCACCCGCATCGAGGCTGTTTTCCACCAGTTCTTTAACTACCGACGCAGGTCGCTCGACCACCTCACCTGCGGCAATCTGATTCGCCAGTTGTGGCGGTAAGACCTGAATTGGCATCAATAATCCTTAGTTTGGCAGTGTGCGATCTGGCGTCGTCACCGTACTGGCAGTTTGTGCCGTTGCACCCTGCGGCGCAGACTGCATCGGATGCGCAAGGAAGTAATTGCGCAGGCCTTTATAAATGGCTTCTGCCAGCTGTTGTTGGTAATCGTCGCTCGCCAGCAAACGTTCTTCGCTGTTGTTGCTGATAAAACCGGTTTCGACCAGTACTGACGGGATATCCGGCGAACGCAGAACGCCAAGGCTGGCGTGTTCTGGTCGACGTTTATGAATTTCGCCAATGCGTTGCAACTGGCTGATCATACTGGTCGCCACATCATACCCTACCCGCTGGGAATGACCGAACTGTAAATCCAGCACCGCCTGGCTTAAATACGGGTCAGACTGACTGTTCGCCAGCACATCGCCTGCCCCGCCCAGCAGCTCCGACTGTTTCTCGTGCTGTTCCAGCCAGCTTGCCATTTCACTGTTTGCACGACGGTTAGAGAGCACCCATACGGAAGCGCCGGTAGCACTGCGATTCGGAGCGGCATCAGCGTGAATCGACACAAGGAAATTGGCGTTTTGCTTACGTGCCACATCGCTGCGCCCCATCACCGAGATAAAGTAATCTCCGTCACGGGTTAGAACGCCCTTAAACATCGGATCATCATTGAGCAAAGTACGCAATTTACGTGCGATGGCGATGGTGACGTTTTTCTCCCGCGTACCGCCAGGGCCGATAGCGCCAGGATCCTGGCCGCCGTGTCCGGCATCAATAGCGATGACAATTTTATCGCCAGTGTTAGCCGTCGCGCGCGCTGCCGGACGCGTCACCGTATTGCTACTGATGACACCCGTAGCCCGGTTGCTCTCGGTTTTAAACGGATTGCGCGCCGGTTCGCTGACGCGCGGTGCAACAACGGCTGGCGTTTCAACACGTTTAGCAACCACTGGCGGCGGAGGAGGCGGTGGCGGCGCATCGGCGTTAATCGTAAAGACAACGGTGTAATTGCTACCATTCTGCCGCTTCACCGCTTCGGTTTTACCGTTTTCGGTGAGATCCACCACCAAACGCATCGTTTGCGCATCTTTTGGCGTTCCAGAGCGAATCGCCTTCACCAGATTATTACCGCTGAACGACAACGGCAGCCCCTGAATCACACCCGTTTGTTTGATATCGAGCGCCACGGTGCGTTTGCTTTGATGGCTAAATGCATAGTCAGGATCGCCAATAAAACTTAACGTTATCCGCGCCTGTTGATTGCCATTAGAAACCTGAATATCAGAGAGCGTAGCGGCGCCAGCCTGCGCGCACAGCAGCACCAACGTCGCTACCAACCAATTTCTGATGCGATACATCATCCCGCCACCTTCAAAGGTTAACCGGCTAAACGCGCCAGCAACAATTCACCCGTAGAGGAGACCGCACTCACGCGCGCCTCACGGCCTTGTGCCTGATAATCAATGTGTATTTCGACATCCGGGTCAGGAAGAACACCTGTACCTTGTTGTGGCCACTCCACCAGGCAGATGGCATCGTTGGCAAAATAATCGCGGATCCCCATAAACTCCAGCTCCTCGGGATCGGCAAGGCGGTACAAATCAAAGTGATAAACCATTAAGTTGTCGAGCGTATAGGGTTCGACCAGCGTATAAGTGGGGCTTTTGACATTACCCTGATGACCCAGAGCCTGTAAAAAGCCCCGGCTAAAGGTGGTTTTACCTGCGCCTAAATCGCCATACAGATAGATTACGGTTGCGCCATCGCAGGCTTTGGCTACCCGCTCGCCCAGGTCTAATGTTGCCTGCTCATCAGGGAGCGGAATTACTCGATTCATCATGGTTTTTATCAGTCACTTCCGGGTTAACAATACGCTGTAGCGTGGAAAAGAGATCGGTTGCCAGCATCCCGCGCGTACCAAAACGCGCCGCCAGCACGTCAGCCGCCGCGCCGTGTGCGATACATCCAGCACAGGCGGCATCATATGGCGACAGTTTTTGCCCAAGCAATGCGCCAATAATACCAGAGAGCACATCGCCCATGCCGCCAGTGGCCATGCCTGCATTCCCGGCATCAATAATGCCTAAGTCATCAGGGTTTGCTGCGACCACGGTTCCGGCACCTTTCAGCACCGCTACGCCGCCATAACGTTGTACCAGACGTTGGGCGCAATGTAAGCGGTCACTTTCAATTTCAGCGACGGAACAGCCCAACAACCGTGCGGCCTCGCCAGGATGCGGCGTGATCACGCGATTGTGACGCTTATCGGGATTGATTGCCAGCAGGTTCAATGCATCGGCATCCCACAACATCGGTTTGCGAAAATTCTCCACTTTTTGCAGGGCTTTTTTCCCCCACTCTTGCTGGCCCAGACCGGGACCAATCACCACCACATCGGCCCATTCCAGGCTTTCAGTAAGAGAGTCCATAGTCAGTTCGTGCACCATCAATTCCGGACGTGCGGTCAGCAGCGGCGCAATATTTTCGCTGCGGGTCAGCACTCTGACTAAACCGGCTCCAGCACGCAGCGCCGCTTCTCCCGCCATACGAATAGCCCCTGCCGTGCCGTGATCGCCACCGATAATCACCAGCCGCCCATGATCGCCTTTATGCGAAGACGGGCGACGCGGTTTCAGCCAGTGAGAAAGTTGTTCTGCAGAAAACCGCTGAATTTTCGTCTCCTGACTTGCCAGCCAACAGTCCAGTCCCAGCGAGTCAAAATGCAGTTGCCCGGTAACATCCCGCGCTTTGCCGGTTAACAAACCTGGTTTCAGCGCAATAAAAGTGATGGTTTGATCGGCGTTGATCACCGCGCCTGGCGCGGCTCCGGTTTGTGCCAGCAGGCCGGAAGGGATATCAATCGCCACAATCGGCGCAGGACAGGAATTAGCATGGTCGATTAATTGGCTAATAGATTCGCGGGGCGCTTGCTGCAAGCCTGTGCCGAGCAGCGCATCAACAATCAACTCCACCGACTCGGGCCAGACAATATTCGAGGCATGGATCTCGCCTCCCGCGTTTAACCATGCTTCGCATGCCAGCGCAGCCTCTTCCGGTAACGGTTTGTCGCTCTCCAGAGCCAGCAACGTAACCTCAATACCGACCGCTTTTGCCAGCCGCGCGACCACGTAGCCATCGCCGCCGTTATTGCCATGACCGCACAGCACCAGCCAGTGGCGGGCGTCAGGATAAGCCGAACGACACACCTGAAACGCGGCTTCACCCGCGCGAAGCATCAGCTCATAGAGTGTAAGCCCCAGCGCATCTGCCGCTTCGCGTTCACCACGTCGGATATCGTCGGCGTGCCAGACGGTGTGTGGTATACTTACGGGGTTTTTCTTCATTGTATGGTCCGTCATGTCAGAGCCCCTCGATCTCAATCAGTTAGCGCAAAAAATTAAACAGTGGGGGCTGGAACTGGGCTTTCAGCAGGTGGGTATTACCGACACCGATCTCAGCGATTCCGAGCCAAAACTGCAAGCATGGCTGGACAAACAATACCATGGCGAAATGGACTGGATGGCACGTCACGGTATGCTGCGCGCCCGCCCCCACGAGTTATTGCCCGGTACGCTGCGCGTGATCAGCGTGCGGATGAATTACCTGCCTGCCAACGCCGCATTTGCCAGCACGCTGAAAAATCCCAAACTCGGCTATGTTAGCCGTTATGCGCTGGGCCGTGATTATCACAAACTTCTGCGCAACCGACTCAAAAAGCTGGGCGAGATGATTCAGCAACATTGTGTTTCGCTGAATTTTAGACCGTTTGTCGATTCTGCGCCTGTTCTTGAGCGCCCGTTGGCTGAAAAAGCGGGACTTGGCTGGACAGGTAAGCACTCACTTATCCTCAATCGCGAAGCTGGTTCGTTCTTCTTTTTAGGCGAACTGCTGGTTGATATTCCGTTACCTGTGGATCAAACGGTCGAGGAAGGATGCGGTAAATGCGTGGCCTGTATGACGATTTGCCCGACCGGAGCCATTGTCGAGCCATATACCGTAGATGCTCGCCGCTGCATTTCTTATCTGACGATAGAACTGGAAGGGGCAATCCCGGAAGAGTTACGCCCGTTAATGGGAAACCGTATTTACGGTTGCGATGATTGCCAGCTTATCTGCCCGTGGAATCGCTATTCGCAACTGACAACTGAAGACGATTTCAGCCCACGCAAACCATTACACGCACCGGAACTCATTGAGTTATTCGCCTGGAGCGAAGAGAAGTTTTTAAAAATAACAGAAGGTTCAGCGATTCGCCGTATAGGCCACCTGCGCTGGCTGCGTAATATCGCCGTAGCATTAGGCAATGCGCCCTGGGATGAAGCGATTCTGGCGGCGCTGGAAAGTCGTAAAGGTGAGCATCCACTTCTTGATGAACACATAGCGTGGGCGATTGCGCAGCAAATCGAGCGACGAAATGCATGCGTGGTTGAGGTTCAACTACCGAAAAAACAGCGTCTTGTTCGGGTGATTGAAAAGGGCTTACCACGCGACGCCTGATTCATCCACAGCTTGTGAATAAAAATAAAAACGTATTGCAATTCAAGCCGGAAAAAATCGTCAAGCGATCAATACGACAAATCGAAACCTTAATTTTCAATTTAAATATCAACACGTTAAGAATTTACTATTCACCGTGCGAAGTTTTTCTGAAATTAAGATTACAGCCTGAACCTGTGGATAACTCTGTTTACAAGAGTTTGTCAGAGACAACAAAAACCAGCAATAACGCATCGCGTCGCTGTGGATAGTTTATTGAGAGGAGAATTTGGAGCGGGAAACGAGACTCGAACTCGCGACCCCGACCTTGGCAAGGTCGTGCTCTACCAACTGAGCTATTCCCGCTTGGGTGGTCTGTGCTT
>NZ_KE136626.1:748224-919354 GCF_000407765.1 Escherichia sp. KTE114
TTCAAATTTTGGAGCGGGAAACGAGACTCGAACTCGCGACCCCGACCTTGGCAAGGTCGTGCTCTACCAACTGAGCTATTCCCGCGTACTACTTAATTTTTGCTTTCGTAATTTCGCATTTCTGCGTCGTTACGGGAGGCGCATTATACGAGAAATCTTTCCCTCTGCAACCCCCCTAAAAATTTTTTTTTGAGTTTTTATCTCAAGTGCTGAAATTATCAGCAAGACGTTCAATTTAGCGCCAAACCCACGCCGCCGCAAGTGGAATCCAGCGGTTACGTGACCAGGAAAAATTTTACAGCTTGATAAAATGTTCGCGGTAGTAAGCCAGCTCCGCCACCGATTCACGGATATCATCCATCGCCTGATGCGTCCCCTGCTTGGTAAAACCATCAAGAATTTCCGGCTTCCAGCGGCGCGCCAGCTCTTTCAGGGTGCTGACATCGAGATAACGGTAGTGGAAGTACGCTTCCAGTTCCGGCATGTATTTAAACAGGAAGCGACGATCCTGACCGATGCTGTTACCGCAAATCGGCGATTTTCCCGCAGGCACCCACTGTTTTAAAAATTCGAGCGTTGCCAGTTCAGCTTCCCGATCGCCCATCGTGCTCGCTTTCACGCGCTCCACCAGCCCGCTGGCGGTATGGGTACGGACATTCCAGTCATCCATCAGCGCCAGCTGTTCATCGGACTGATGTACTGCAATGGTCGGCCCTTCTGCCAGAATATTCAGGTTGGCATCGGTCACCAGCGTGGCAATCTCAATAATGCGATCGCGCTCGGGATCCAGACCGGTCATCTCAAGATCGATCCAAATCAGGTTGTTTTCATTGGCACTCATGCTATTTTCCACCCATTCACAGTGACTATATTGATCCACAATTGCGTGTATCATAGATGTTTTGCCCATCAGGGGCGACCAGGAGTCAGTACGATTGAGTAAAAATAAACTCTCCAAAGGCCAACAGCGCCGTGTGAACGCCAATCACCAGCGTCGTCTTAAAACGTCTAAGGAGAAGCCCGACTACGACGACAATCTGTTTGGCGAGCCTGATGAAGGTATCGTCATCAGCCGTTTTGGTATGCACGCTGATGTGGAATCCGCAGACGGCGAAGTTCACCGCTGCAATATTCGCCGTACCATCCGTTCGCTGGTAACCGGCGATCGCGTGGTCTGGCGTCCGGGTAAACCAGCGGCAGAAGGCGTAAATGTCAAAGGGATCGTGGAAGCGGTGCATGAGCGCACCTCGGTGTTGACGCGCCCGGATTTCTACGACGGCGTGAAACCTATTGCCGCCAACATCGACCAGATTGTCATTGTCTCCGCTATTTTGCCGGAGCTGTCGCTCAATATTATCGACCGTTACCTGGTGGCCTGCGAAACCTTGCAGATTGAACCGATTATCGTGCTCAACAAGATAGACCTGCTGGACGACGAAGGCATGGCATTCGTCAACGAGCAGATGGATATTTATCGCAACATCGGTTATCGCGTATTGATGGTTTCCAGCCATACTCAGGATGGGCTGAAACCGCTGGAAGAGGCGTTGACCGGGCGCATCAGCATTTTTGCCGGACAGTCCGGCGTCGGCAAATCCAGTCTGCTTAACGCGCTGCTGGGGTTGCAAAAAGAGATCCTGACCAACGATGTCTCGGACAACTCCGGTCTCGGTCAGCACACCACCACTGCTGCCCGGCTGTATCACTTTCCGCACGGCGGCGATGTCATTGATTCCCCTGGCGTACGTGAATTTGGTCTCTGGCATCTGGCACCGGAACAAATCACTCAAGGCTTTGTCGAATTTCATGATTACTTAGGCCTGTGTAAATATCGCGATTGCAAACACGATACCGATCCGGGCTGCGCAATCCGTGAAGCGGTTGATGAGGGGAAAATCGCGGAAACTCGTTTCGAAAACTATCACCGTATTCTGGAAAGCATGGCGCAGGTAAAAACGCGTAAAAACTTTTCTGATACGGATGACTGACAATTAAGCTAACCGTCGTTAGAATCGTCCCCTTTTTTTCAGGATCCGGCATGAACGCCGGATCAGGAACGACAAAACAATGGCCTGGAGGCTACCTTGTTAAATTCATTTAAACTTTCGCTACAGTACATTCTGCCAAAACTATGGCTTACTCGCCTGGCGGGTTGGGGCGCAAGCAAGCGGGCAGGATGGCTGACAAAACTGGTTATCGATCTGTTCGTTAAATACTACAAGGTCGACATGCAAGAGGCACAAAAGCCGGACACCGCCAGTTACCGCACCTTTAACGAATTTTTTGTCCGTCCGTTGCGTGACGAAGTACGCCCAATCGATACCGATCCAAATGTCCTGGTCATGCCTGCCGATGGCGTTATTAGCCAGTTAGGTAAAATCGAAGAAGATAAAATCCTGCAAGCCAAAGGCCACAACTACAGCCTCGAAGCCCTGCTGGCGGGTAACTACCTGATGGCGGATCTCTTCCGCAATGGTACGTTTGTGACCACTTACCTCTCCCCGCGTGACTACCACCGCGTGCATATGCCGTGCAACGGCATTCTGCGGGAGATGATCTACGTGCCGGGCGATCTCTTCTCTGTGAACCATCTCACCGCTCAGAACGTGCCGAATCTGTTTGCCCGCAACGAACGCGTAATCTGCCTGTTCGATACCGAATTTGGCCCGATGGCGCAGATTCTGGTCGGTGCGACGATTGTTGGCAGCATTGAGACGGTCTGGGCAGGCACCATTACGCCACCGCGCGAAGGCATCATCAAACGCTGGATCTGGCCTGCAGGGGAAAACGACGGCTCCGTGGCACTGCTGAAAGGCCAGGAAATGGGGCGCTTTAAACTCGGCTCTACCGTTATCAACCTGTTTGCACCGGGTAAAGTGAATCTGGTTGAGCAACTGGCAAGCCTTTCTGTCACTAAGATTGGTCAGCCACTGGCAGTATCTACCGAACCCTTTGTTACCCCAGAAGCTGAACCTGCCCCGCTTCCTGCTGAAGAGATCCAGGCAGAACACGACGCCAGCCCATTGGTTGACGACAACAAAGACCAGGTCTAATCCATCAAAGGAAACGCTGACGTGCGCCTGATTATCACTTTTCTGATGGCCTGGTGCCTCAGTTGGGGGGCGTACGCCGCGACGGCCCCCGATAGCAAACAAATCACCCAGGAACTGGAGCAGGCAAAAGCGGCGAAGCCCGCGCAGCCAGAAGTCGTAGAGGCGCTCCAGTCCGCCTTAAATGCGCTTGAGGAGCAAAAAGGCTCCCTTGAGCGCATCAAGCAATATCAGCAAGTTATCGATAATTACCCCAAACTCTCCGCTACTCTGCGCGCGCAGTTGAACAACATGCGTGATGAGCCGCGCAGCGTGTCGCCGGGGATGTCTACCGACGCGCTGAATCAGGAAATTCTCCAGGTCAGCAGTCAATTGCTGGATAAAAGCCGTCAGGCTCAGCAAGAACAGGAGCGCGCCCGCGAGATTGCGGATTCGCTGAATCAACTGCCGCAACAGCAAACCGACGCCCGCCGCCAGTTGAATGAAATCGAGCGTCGTCTCGGGACACTTACGGGAAATAGTCCACTTAATCAGGCGCAAAATTTCGCGTTGCAGGCCGACTCCGCGCGTTTGAAATCATTGGTCGATGAGCTCGAACTGGCACAACTTTCCGCCAATAACCGTCAGGAACTGGCGCGTCTGCGTTCGGCACTGGCAGAAAAAGAGAGTCAACAACTGGATGCGTATTTGCAGGCATTGCGTAACCAGTTGAATAGCCAACGCCAGCTTGAGGCTGAACGGGCACTCGAAAGCACTGAATTACTGGCAGAAAGCAGTGCCGATTTGCCGAAAGATATCGTCGCTCAATTCAAAATTAACCGCGAACTGTCGGCGGCGTTGAATCAGCAGGCGCAGCGGATGGATCTCGTCGCTTCACAGCAACGTCAGGCTACCAGCCAGACGTTGCAGGTTCGGCAGGCGCTGAATACGCTACGTGAACAATCACAATGGCTGGGTTCGTCAAACCTGCTCGGCGAAGCACTGCGGGCGCAGGTGGCACGGCTGCCAGAAATGCCCAAACCGCAGCAACTAGATACTGAAATGGCGCAGTTGCGCGTGCAACGGTTACGTTATGAGGATCTCCTCAATAAACAGCCGCTGCTACGGCAAATCCATCAGGCCGACGGTCAACCACTTACCGCCGAACAAAACCGTATTCTTGAAGCACAATTGCGTACTCAGCGTGAGTTACTGAACTCCTTACTCCAGGGTGGCGACACGCTACTGCTTGAACTGACCAAGCTGAAAGTCTCCAACGGACAACTGGAAGATGCGCTGAAAGAGGTCAATGAAGCGACGCACCGCTATCTGTTCTGGACCTCTGACGTGCGCCCGATGACCATCGCCTGGCCGCTGGAGATCGCTCAGGATCTGCGCCGTCTGATCTCGCTGGACACCTTCAGCCAGTTAGGTAAAGCCACCATGATGATGCTGACCAGCAAAGAGACGATTTTGCCGCTGTTTGGCGCGTTGATTCTGGTCGGTTGCAGTATTTACTCGCGCCGCTATTTCACCCGTTTTCTTGAACGTTCGGCAGCGAAAGTCGGCAAAGTCACCCAGGATCACTTCTGGCTGACGTTGCGCACCCTTTTCTGGTCGATTCTCGTCGCATCACCGCTGCCAGTGCTGTGGATGACGCTGGGTTACGGCTTGCGCGAGGCGTGGCCTTATCCGCTGGCGGTAGCGATTGGCGATGGCGTAACGGCCACCGTGCCGCTGCTGTGGGTAGTGATGATTTGTGCCACCTTTGCCCGCCCGAACGGCTTGTTTATCGCTCATTTTGGCTGGCCGCGCGAACGGGTTTCCCGTGGGATGCGCTACTATCTGATGAGCATCGGGCTTATTGTGCCGCTGATTATGGCGCTGATGATGTTCGATAATCTCGACGACCGCGAGTTTTCCGGTTCGCTGGGACGTCTTTGCTTTATCCTCATTTGCGGTGCACTGGCGGTAGTCACACTCAGCCTGAAAAAAGCCGGTATCCCGCTGTATCTCAACAAAGAGGGCAGCGGTGACAACATTGCTAACCATATGTTGTGGAACATGATGATTGGCGCGCCGCTGGTCGCTATTCTCGCCGCAGCGGTGGGTTATCTGGCAACGGCGCAAGCTCTGCTGGCAAGGCTGGAAACATCGGTCGCCATCTGGTTCCTGTTGCTGGTGGTTTATCATGTTATCCGCCGCTGGATGCTGATCCAGCGACGCAGGCTGGCGTTTGACCGGGCGAAGCATCGCCGGGCAGAGATGTTAGCGCAACGTGCGCGTGGCGAAGAAGAAGCGCATCATCACAGTAGCCCGGAAGGGGCAATTGAAGTCGATGAAAGCGAAGTCGATCTCGATGCTATCAGCGCACAATCCTTACGGCTGGTGCGTTCAATCCTGATGCTGATCGCCCTGCTTTCGGTCATTGTGCTGTGGTCGGAAATCCATTCCGCTTTTGGCTTCCTCGAAAATATTTCGCTATGGGATGTCACATCCACAGTGCAGGGCGTGGAAAGTCTGGAACCGATTACCCTCGGTGCGGTGCTGATTGCCATTCTGGTGTTTATTATCACCACGCAGCTGGTGCGCAACCTGCCCGCGCTGCTGGAGCTGGCGATTTTGCAGCACCTCGATTTAACGCCGGGTACGGGCTACGCCATCACCACCATCACCAAATATCTGCTGATGCTGATTGGCGGGCTGGTCGGCTTCTCGATGATTGGTATTGAGTGGTCGAAATTGCAGTGGCTGGTCGCTGCGCTCGGTGTTGGTCTCGGCTTTGGTTTGCAGGAGATTTTCGCCAACTTTATCTCTGGCCTGATTATCCTGTTCGAAAAACCGATTCGCATTGGCGATACGGTGACAATTCGCGATCTCACCGGTAGCGTGACGAAAATTAACACCCGTGCCACCACCATCAGCGACTGGGACCGTAAAGAGATTATTGTGCCAAACAAGGCGTTTATTACTGAGCAGTTTATCAACTGGTCGCTCTCTGACTCAGTCACACGCGTGGTGTTGACGATTCCGGCTCCTGCCGATGCCAACAGTGAAGAAGTGACGGAGATCCTGCTAACCGCAGCACGCCGCTGTTCGCTGGTAATCGACAATCCGGCGCCGGAAGCCTTCCTGGTGGATCTGCAACAGGGGGTTCAGATTTTCGAATTGCGTATTTACGCCGCTGAAATGGGACACCGGATGCCGCTGCGCCATGAGATCCACCAGTTGATTCTGGCAGGCTTCCACGCCCACGGTATTGATATGCCATTCCCGCCCTTCCAGATGCGTCTGGAAAGCCTGAACGGTAAACAAACGGGAAGAACATTAACTTCTGCGGGTAGACGTCGCCAGGCGGGAAGTTTGTAATGTGTGAAGCTGCCAAATGACGCCAACGTGACTAATTTAGCAGCTTAGCATCATCTTCAGTTATCTCCGGCTCCGGAGAGTATCATCCATAACGCATTTCTTCCTGACAACTCATCGCCGGACTGGCGATGAGTTGTTATTGCAGACAATCAATCTAAAGTTAACTCAGGCTGACTCGCCATGCGGCTGCAATAGTTCTGGTAAATCGCCATCGCTAACAGAGAGAAGAAGACAGGGCCGCCAATCATCCACAATGTGCTGTCCCAGTCTCCGGCCTCAACCACTGGCTGGATGATGGTGAAGACGTTCGCAAAAGTCACCACCAGTACGACAACCACCGTCGCGATCATTGCCGACATATGCGTTTTGAAAATCACAAACGGTCTGTCGAGATCCTGACGCGCTTTAAAGAACGGGAAAGCCAGCGCGAGGAACAGATACGGAATGGTCATGGAAACGTTCGCCATCAGCGTCAGCTTGTTAAAGAATGCCGATGCGGTGCCGCCGCCAAAGGAAACCAGCAGGATGAAGACAGTAACCAACCCACACTGCATCCACATGGCAATGGACGGCATCCCCATGGCGTTCAGGCGCGTCATCGGCTCCGGCCACAAGGCTTTCGGCGTTCCCTGGATGATTGCTTTCAGTGGTGAATAGCAGAGCGTAAAGAACGCACCGGTGTAAGCGAGGAACATGGAAAGTCCGGTAATACGCGCAAACCATACGCCCAGCGACAATGACGCTTCAGGTGATAAATGCAGCGCGTTACCCAGCGACATCCCCAGGCTCTTCATCAGCACATAGGTAATATTGCCGAGGTTAACAGAACCATTACTTAATACCTGCTGCCAGTTAGTGCTGACGCCCCATAAGAATATTGCCAACGAATAACCGATTGAAATAACAATAGCGGCAAAAACAATACCTTTAGCAAAGTTCTTTTCTGGGTTTTCCGTTTTATCTACCAGTCCACCTACAGCCTCAATTCCGCCATAAGCAAAAATGGCAAATACGACAAAAGATAACATCGCCAGTCCGGACTGATATCCCGGATTTGGTGATGCCAGGAAATTAATATCTTGCGCGAAATGCCCACCATTTAATAACAAAATAGTAATGCTTACTAACAGCAATACTAAATTAAGACACATTACTGCAATACCGCCCACCGCAGTAATACGGGCAATTTTATTAATCCCTTTCGAGGCAACGACGGTAACCAGAATCATCCATGCTACAGCCAGCAGCCCAACCACCTGCGTAGGCTCAAGCCCAGCAATGCGCCAGTGCTGGGTCATATCGCTACCATAGAGGAAAGTAGAAAACGGCACCCAGACTTTAGCGGAGGTACTCACCATCCAAATGATATAAGAGGAAAACCACATAAATGTGCCGATGAAAGCAAAACGTGGTCCAACGCTATTATTCATCCAGGAATAGATACCGCCTTCTTCTTTGCGATAGGCAGCCCCCATTTCAGCCATCATTAAGGCGAATGGAATAAAGAATAATAATGCAGAAAATATATACCACGGAATCGCACTATATCCCATTAAATAATAAGCCGAAGGGCTATTCGCAAAACCGAATACTGAAGTAAAGATCATCAGTATGAGTCCAATTAGACTCATCTTTTTTATCGTGTGAGGCATGAAATCATCCTTCATTTCAGCGCGCATATTAAACGCGCCAACTAACTGCACTACCCACCGATTGGTGGGCAACAATAAAACTAAAACAGAATTGATACCCGGATGATAGCAAACATCCAGTCTTAAATTGTGCGCTTTAGCGGAAAAATGAAAACATATGCTACAGAATGGCGCTGACTACGCCATTCTATGTTGATTTATGGCTAATTTTTCAGAATTATGCCCGGTCGATACTAAAGGCGATCACTTCTGCCAGTGTCTCCGCGCCCAGTGCTAACATCACCAGGCGGTCAACACCTAACGCCACGCCGGAACAGTCGGGCATACCAACTTCAAGAGCTTCGATCAGGTTATGGTCGATAGGATGCTGCGGTAAACCACGTGCCGCACGTTTACGGTTATCCTGTTCAAAGCGTTGTTGCTGTTCACGGGCATCCGTCAATTCATGGAAACCATTCGCCAGCTCAATACCTTTGTAGTAGACCTCGAAGCGTTCTGCGACTCGATGATCCTCGGTACTGATTTGTGCCAGTGATGCCTGAGTGGCTGGAAAATGGTACACAAAAGTTGGTTTCTCTTTACCAATGTTCGGTTCCACACCAAAGGTAAACAACAGTTGCAGCAGCGTGTCGCGGTCTTCTTCGGTATCTGCAACGTTGCTGAGATCCAGCTTTGCCGCCACTTCCCGCAACTGCGTTTTATCAGCAGAGAGCGGATCAATTTCCAGATAACGCAAGAAGGCTTGCTGATAAGAAAGGCTTTCTGCTGCCGGGCAGTCCAGCACCTGTTGCAGAAGATCGTCCACCTCGTTCATCAACCGGTACATATCATAGTGCGGTCGATACCACTCCAGCATCGTGAACTCAGGGTTGTGATAACGACCCATCTCTTCATTACGAAAGCTGCGGCACAGCTGGAATACCGGACCACAACCGGCAACCAACAGGCGTTTCATATGGTATTCCGGGCTGGTCATTAACCAGAGATTCATCCCCTGCGAATGCCCGGGGCCAACGAAACGTGTCTCAAACGGGACCAGATGAATATCGGTTACCGTCGCCTGGCTCATACAAGGCGTCTCCACCTCCAGCACTCCACGATCGGCAAAGAAACGACGGATCTCCGCCATAATCGCCGCGCGCTTTAATAAGTTAGGAATGGATGCGCTCGGCTGCCAGGATGCCGTTTCGCTCATAGTAAAATCTCCAGTTTTTAACAAGGGCACGAAGTCTACTCGCAACGCGACGGCGAGACAAATTTTACGCAGGAATCAATCAACGGTGGGCAGTGACTAAAAAAACCACAACATGATGCTTTAGTAATTAAATTAATCATCTTCAGTGATAATTTAGCCCCCTGGCACGCTAAAAAAATCGATCTCGTCAAATTTCAGACTTATCCATCAGACTATACTGTTGTACCTATAAAGGAGCAGTGGAATAGCGTTCGCAGACCGTAACTTTCAGATACTTACCCTGAAGTACGGTGCTGCGGGATAAAAACAATCTGGAGGAATGTCGTGCAAACCTTTCAAGCCGATCTTGCCATTGTAGGTGCCGGTGGCGCGGGATTACGTGCTGCAATTGCTGCCGCGCAGGCAAATCCAAATGCAAAAATCGCACTAATCTCAAAAGTATACCCGATGCGTAGCCATACCGTTGCTGCAGAAGGGGGCTCAGCCGCTGTCGCGCAGGATCATGACAGCTTCGAATATCACTTTCACGATACAGTAGCGGGTGGCGACTGGTTATGTGAGCAGGATGTTGTGGATTATTTCGTCCACCACTGCCCAACCGAAATGACCCAACTGGAACTGTGGGGATGCCCATGGAGCCGTCGCCCGGATGGTAGCGTCAACGTCCGTCGCTTCGGCGGCATGAAAATCGAGCGTACCTGGTTCGCCGCCGATAAGACCGGCTTCCATATGCTGCACACGCTGTTCCAGACCTCTCTGCAATTCCCGCAGATCCAGCGTTTTGACGAACATTTCGTGCTGGATATTCTGGTTGATGATGGTCATGTTCGCGGCCTGGTAGCAATGAACATGATGGAAGGCACGCTGGTGCAGATCCGCGCTAATGCAGTAGTCATGGCAACCGGCGGTGCGGGTCGCGTATATCGCTACAACACCAATGGTGGCATCGTTACCGGTGACGGTATGGGTATGGCACTGAGCCATGGCGTTCCGCTGCGTGATATGGAATTTGTTCAGTATCACCCGACCGGCCTGCCGGGTTCCGGTATCCTGATGACCGAAGGTTGCCGTGGTGAAGGCGGTATTCTGGTCAACAAAAACGGCTACCGTTATCTGCAAGACTACGGTATGGGCCCGGAAACTCCGCTGGGCGAGCCGAAAAACAAATATATGGAACTGGGTCCACGCGACAAAGTTTCTCAGGCCTTCTGGCACGAATGGCGTAAAGGCAACACCATCTCCACACCGCGTGGTGATGTGGTTTATCTCGACCTGCGTCACCTCGGCGAGAAAAAACTGCACGAACGTCTGCCGTTCATCTGTGAACTGGCGAAAGCGTACGTTGGCGTCGATCCGGTTAAAGAACCGATTCCGGTACGTCCGACCGCGCACTACACCATGGGCGGTATCGAAACCGATCAAAACTGCGAAACCCGTATTAAAGGTCTGTTTGCCGTTGGCGAATGTTCCTCAGTTGGTCTGCACGGTGCAAACCGTCTGGGTTCCAACTCGCTGGCGGAACTGGTGGTCTTCGGTCGTCTGGCGGGTGAGCAAGCAATGGAACGCGCATCTACTGCTGGTAATGGCAACGATGCGGCAATCAATGCCCAGGTTGCTGGCGTTGAGCAGCGCCTGAAAGATCTGGTTAACCAGGATGGCGGCGAAAACTGGGCGAAGATCCGCGACGAAATGGGCCAGTCCATGGAAGAAGGTTGCGGTATCTACCGTACACCGGAACTGATGCAGAAAACCATCGACAAACTGGCGGAACTGCAAGAACGCTTCAAGCGCGTGCGTATCACCGACACTTCCAGCGTGTTCAACACCGACCTGCTCTACACCATTGAGCTGGGTCATGGGCTGAACGTTGCTGAATGTATGGCACACTCCGCGATGGCACGTAAAGAATCTCGCGGCGCGCACCAGCGTCTGGACGAAGGTTGCACCGAGCGTGACGACGTCAACTTCCTCAAACACACCCTCGCCTTCCGCGATGCTGATGGCACTACTCGCCTGGAGTACAGCGACGTGAAGATTACTACGCTGCCGCCAGCTAAACGCGTTTACGGTGGCGAAGCGGATGCAGCCGATAAGGCGGAAGCAGCCAATAAGAAGGAGAAGGCGAATGGCTGAGATGAAGAACCTGAAAATCGAGGTGGTGCGCTATAACCCGGAAGTCGATACCGCACCGCATAGCGCATTCTATGAAGTGCCTTATGACGCAACCACCTCATTACTGGATGCGCTGGGCTATATCAAAGACAACCTGGCACCAGACCTGAGCTACCGCTGGTCCTGCCGTATGGCGATTTGTGGTTCCTGCGGCATGATGGTTAACAACGTACCGAAACTGGCATGTAAAACCTTCCTGCGCGACTACACCGACGGTATGAAGGTTGAAGCGTTAGCTAACTTCCCGATCGAACGCGATCTGGTCGTCGATATGACCCACTTCATCGAAAGTCTGGAAGCGATCAAACCGTACATCATCGGCAACTCCCGCACTGCGGATCAGGGTACTAACATTCAGACCCCGGCGCAGATGGCGAAGTATCACCAGTTCTCCGGTTGCATCAACTGTGGTCTGTGCTACGCCGCGTGCCCGCAGTTTGGCCTGAACCCAGAGTTCATCGGTCCGGCTGCCATTACGCTGGCGCATCGTTATAACGAAGATAGCCGCGACCACGGTAAGAAGGAGCGTATGGCGCAGTTAAACAGTCAGAACGGCGTATGGAGCTGTACTTTCGTGGGCTACTGCTCCGAAGTCTGCCCGAAACACGTCGATCCGGCTGCGGCCATTCAGCAGGGCAAAGTAGAAAGTTCGAAAGACTTTCTTATCGCGACCCTGAAACCACGCTAAGGAGTGCAACATGACGACTAAACGTAAACCGTATGTACGGCCAATGACGTCCACCTGGTGGAAAAAATTGCCGTTTTATCGCTTTTACATGCTGCGCGAAGGCACGGCGGTTCCGGCTGTGTGGTTCAGCATTGAACTGATTTTCGGGCTGTTTGCCCTGAAAAATGGCCCGGAATCCTGGGCGGGATTCGTCGACTTTTTACAAAACCCGGTTATCGTGATCATTAACCTGATTACTCTGGCGGCAGCCCTGCTGCACACCAAAACCTGGTTTGAGCTGGCACCGAAAGCGGCCAATATCATTGTAAAAGACGAAAAAATGGGACCAGAGCCAATTATCAAAAGTCTCTGGGCGGTAACTGTGGTTGCCACCATCGTAATCCTGTTTGTTGCCCTGTACTGGTAAGGAGCCTGAGATGATTAATCCAAATCCAAAGCGTTCTGACGAACCGGTATTCTGGGGCCTCTTCGGGGCCGGTGGTATGTGGAGCGCAATCATTGCGCCGGTGATGATCCTGCTGGTTGGCATTCTGCTACCACTGGGGCTGTTTCCGGGTGATGCACTGAGCTATGAGCGCGTTCTGGCGTTCGCACAGAGCTTCATTGGTCGCGTATTCCTGTTCCTGATGATCGTCCTGCCGCTGTGGTGTGGTTTACACCGTATGCACCACGCGATGCACGATCTGAAAATCCACGTACCTGCTGGCAAATGGGTTTTCTACGGCCTGGCTGCTATCCTGACAGTTGTCACGCTGATTGGTATCGTTACAATCTAACGTATCGCCAATGTAAATCCGGCCCGCCTATGGCGGGCCGTTTTGTATGGAAACCAGACCTATGTTCAAAACGACGCTCTGCGCCTTATTAATTACCGCCTCTTGCTCCACATTTGCTGCCCCTCAACAAATCAACGATATTGTGCATCGCGCAATTAATCCGCTTATAGAGCAACAAAAAATCCCTGGTATGGCGGTTGCGGTGATTTATCAGGGCAAGCCCTATTACTTTACCTGGGGCTATGCGGACGTAGCAAAAAAGCAGCCCGTCACACAGCAAACGTTGTTTGAGTTAGGTTCTGTCAGCAAAACATTTACGGGTGTGCTCGGTGGCGACGCTATTGCACGAGGGGAAATCAACCTAAGCGATCCCGCGACAAAATACTGGCCTGAACTTACTGCTAAACAGTGGAACGGGATCACGCTATTACATCTTGCAACCTACACCGCTGGCGGCCTGCCGTTACAGGTGCCCGATGAAGTGAAGTCCTCAGGCGACTTGCTACGTTTCTATCAAAACTGGCAGCCCACCTGGGCACCAGGAACACAACGTCTGTATGCCAACTCCAGTATCGGTTTGTTCGGCGCGTTGGCTGTGAAACCATCTGGTTTGAGCTTTGAACAGGCGATGCAAACTCGTGTTTTCCAGCCACTCAAACTCAACCATACGTGGATTAATGTGCCGCCCGCAGAAGAAAAGAATTACGCCTGGGGATATCACGAAGGTAAGGCAGTGCATGTTTCGCCAGGGGCATTAGATGCTGAAGCTTATGGTGTGAAGTCGACAATTGAAGATATGGCCCGCTGGGTGCAAAGCAATTTAAAACCCATTGATATCAATGAGAAAACGCTTCAACAAGGGATACAACTGGCACAATCTCGCTACTGGCAAACTGGCGACATGTATCAAGGCCTGGGCTGGGAAATGCTGGACTGGCCGGTGGATCCAGACAGCATCATTAATGGCAGCGACAGTAAAATTGCGCTGGCAGCACGACCAGTAAAAGCGATTACT
Source organism: Escherichia sp. KTE114 (assembly GCF_000407765.1). Classification (NCBI taxonomy): domain Bacteria; kingdom Pseudomonadati; phylum Pseudomonadota; class Gammaproteobacteria; order Enterobacterales; family Enterobacteriaceae; genus Escherichia; species Escherichia sp. KTE114. The sequence continues at coordinate 762,121 of NZ_KE136626.1, forward strand.
CCGCCTGCCCCTGCGGTACGTGCATCATGGGTACATAAAACAGGCGCGACCGGCGGGTTTGGTAGCTACATCGCATTTATTCCAGAGAAAGAGCTGGGGATTGTGATGCTGGCTAACAAAAACTATCCGAATCCAGCGAGAGTCGCTGCCGCCTGGCAAATTCTCAACGCTTTGCAATAACAACGCAGATGGTCCGAATTTTCGGACCTTTTATCCGCTTTTCCTTGCTGTCATCTACACTTAGAAAAAAACCAGTAAGGAAACATCTATGCGCCTGCTCCCTCTCGTTGCCGCAGCGACAGCGGCATTTCTGGTCGTTGCCTGTAGTTCACCTACACCGCCACGTGGCGTTACTGTGGTAAATAATTTCGATACCAAACGCTATCTGGGTACGTGGTATGAGATTGCCCGTTTTGATCACCGCTTTGAACGTGGACTGGAAAAAGTCACCGCAACATACAGCCTACGGGATGATGGCGGCCTGAATGTCATTAATAAAGGCTATAACCCTGACAGAGAAATGTGGCAGCAGAGTGAAGGGAAAGCGTACTTTACCGGCGCACCAACTCGCGCCGCGCTGAAAGTGTCGTTCTTTGGCCCTTTCTATGGCGGCTATAACGTCATTGCGCTAGATCGGGAGTACCGCCATGCGCTGGTTTGCGGCCCGGATCGCGATTACCTGTGGATACTCTCCCGCACCCCAACCATTTCTGACGAAGTTAAACAGGAGATGCTGGCAGTCGCGACCCGGGAAGGGTTTGATGTCAGTAAGTTTATTTGGGTACAGCAGCCCGGCAGTTAATGGGTGCTAAGTTTCAGACCAATAATCCCCAGTACGATTAATGCCAGACTTGCCAGGCGCATCGGGTTAGCGGACTCACCGAGCAGTACAATGCCGGTAATCGCCGCACCGACTGCGCCAATTCCCGTCCAGACCGCATAAGCCGTCCCTACAGGTAACGATTTCATCGCCCAGGCAAGTAGCGCCATACTGATGATCATCGCCGTCACGGTAATAACACTTGGCGTCAGGCGACTAAAACCGTGGGTATATTTCAGGCCAACGGCCCATACCACTTCCAGCAGACCAGCAATAACTAAGATAATCCAGGACATATCAGACTCCGGAGATTTGGGGCCGTCCCCGGTGAAAAGAAGCGTTCGCAGGTCGTCCTGCAAAGCTGATGGTGAGGGAGGTATTTTGCCGATTTAAGAGGAAATTTCAACGGTTACGGCAGTGATTACCGCCGAGAAAAACAAACGGCACGACAAATCTGCCGTACCGTTATTGCTTATTGCTGCGCTTTCGTCGCTGCGCCAGAAATCGCGTTACCGCCATCAGAGATGTCTTCACCAACGCCACGCGTGGTGTTGCAGGCGGTTAATACTGTTGAAAGCACCAGAACAGAAAAGATCGCTGCAATTGTCTTCTTAACCATAACGTCTTCCTTTTAGGTAATGTTATTTGTGTTTGCCTATAGCAAATTAATAATAGACAACATCACCAAAAATGACGGAAATCTGATGATTTTTAGGAAGTGAAGAATAAATTAGCTGGCAGCGCGGGAGATGGAATTACCAAGATGTTTGATGTCTTCGCCGAAACCCCGAGCGGTGTTACAGCCCGTAAGCAGCGTGCTGGCAAGCAAAACAAGAACGATAAGGCGTTTCATCATCTCTGACCTGAATAAGTGATGGTGCAGCCAGCAGGCCGCACCACAACCGCATTACTTCACGCGAGAGACGTATTCACCAGAGCGGGTATCCACTTTGATGACTTCGCCGATCTGTACGAACAGCGGAACTTTAACCACAGCACCAGTAGACAGGGTAGCCGGTTTGCCGCCAGTACCTGCGGTATCGCCTTTCAGACCCGGATCGGTATCAACGATTTCCAGTTCAACGAAGTTCGGCGGAGTAACGGAGATCGGCTGACCATTCCACAGAGTTACAATGCACTCTGCCTGATCCAGCAGCCATTTAGCGTTGTCGCCAATTGCTTTCGCATCAGCAGACAGCTGCTCGAAGGTTTCGTTGTTCATGAAGTGCCAGAACTCACCGTCGTTGTACAGGTAAGTCAGGTTCATATCGACAACATCAGCGCCTTCAGCGGAATCAGTAGATTTGAAAGTTTTTTCTACGCGAGTACCAGTCAGCAGACGACGCAGTTTAACGCGAGCAAATGCCTGGCCTTTACCCGGTTTTACGAATTCACTCGCTTCAACCGCGTAAGGTTCGCCGTCTAACATGATTTTAAGACCAGCACGAAAATCGTTGCTATAGTACGTTGCCATAAGGCCCTCTGAAATTTGTTAATTGGTAGCTAAGCCACAAAATGGCGCATATTGTAACCCTAAATACCCCATCCAGAGAAGATTGGTTAACGCAACTTGCCGATGTTGTGACCGATCCTGATGAACTTCTGCGTCTTTTGAATATAGACGCGGACGAAAAACTGTTGGCCGGACGCAGCGCCAAAAAGCTGTTTGCCCTGCGCGTGCCCCGCTCATTTATCGATCGCATGGAGAAAGGCAATCCTGACGATCCACTTTTGCGTCAGGTACTTACCTCGCAAGATGAGTTTGTCGTCGCGCCCGGATTCTCCACCGACCCGCTGGAAGAACAGCACAGCGTAGTGCCTGGTTTGTTGCATAAATACCACAACCGGGCGCTACTGTTGGTTAAAGGCGGCTGCGCGGTAAATTGTCGCTACTGTTTCCGTCGCCACTTCCCGTATGCCGAAAATCAGGGCAACAAACGTAACTGGCAGGCGGCACTTGAGTATGTTGCGGCGCATCCGGAACTGGACGAGATTATTTTCTCCGGCGGCGATCCGTTGATGGCGAAAGATCACGAGCTGGACTGGCTGCTGACGCAACTGGAAGCAATCCCGCATATCAAACGTCTGCGCATCCACAGCCGTCTGCCGATTGTGATCCCGGCGCGCATCACAGAGGCGCTGGTTGAACGCTTTGCCCGTTCTACGCTGCAAATCTTGCTGGTGAACCACATCAACCATGCCAATGAGGTAGATGAAACATTCCGTCAGGCAATGGCTAAGTTGCGCCGCGTGGGCGTGACTTTGCTGAACCAGAGCGTTCTGTTACGTGGCGTGAATGATAACGCACAAACGCTGGCAAACCTGAGTAATGCGTTGTTCGATGCCGGCGTGATGCCGTATTACCTGCATGTGCTCGATAAAGTACAGGGCGCGGCGCATTTTATGGTGAGTGATGACGAAGCACGGCAGATTATGCGTGAGTTGCTGACACTGGTGTCCGGATATCTGGTGCCGAAACTGGCGCGCGAGATTGGCGGTGAACCCAGCAAAACGCCTCTGGATCTCCAGCTACGCCAGCAGTAACTGATTAACAGGGAAGTTAAACAGAAAATTGCCTGATGCGCTTCGCTTGTCAGGCCTACATCGTGCATTGAAACTCAATGAGCTGTAGGCAGGATAAGGCATTTATGCCGCATCCGCCAAGAGCAACGAATACGAGAACAGAGACAGGTCATTAAACAGGGAAGTTTAATCTTTGCCCGTTGCATAACCTTTAATTATTCATTTACGTTGCTATTTTTACTCTTTATATAGCCAACACCAATAATTAACTTTTCTTTTCTGTTTATATATAGAGTGAGCACTGCTATTTATGTTATTTTAACAACTATTACTAGCAAGCCCATTTACCTGGCTTATTAATTAAAATTAATTATTTGATTGAGAAATGGTTAGGGAGAACCTACATGGCCATAAGCATCAAGGGTGTTAATACCGGTGTTATTCGCAAGAGTAATAATTTCATTGCACTGGCGCTGAAAATTAAAGAGCCTCGCAATAAAGAATCGTTATTCTTTATGTCTGTCATGGAACTACGCGACCTACTGATTGCGCTAGAAAGTCGTCTGCATCAAAAGCATAAACTGGATGCTGATACACGTATTCAGTATGAGCAGGCTCGCGATAAAGTTATGAAGAAAATGGCAGAGAATATCCCAGAAATTCTGGTTGATGAGCTTAAAAATGCCGATATTAATCGCCGGGTTAACACGCTGGAACTTACCGAAAATCAGGGCGAAAATCTTACCTTCGTATTAACGCTACATGACGGTAGCAAATGTGAGTTAGTCGTTAATGAGTTGCAGATTGAAATGCTGGCGCGAGCAATCATTCATGCAATTAATAATGCTGAAATGCGTGAACTGGCATTGCGTATTACATCGCTATTAGATTTCCTGCCGTTATATGACGTCGACTGCCAGGACAATGGCAATCTGGAATATGACACTTATTCTCAGCCGGAATGGAAACATAATCTGTTTAGCCATTATCTGGCGGTGCTTTATCGCTTTAAAGATGAAAGTGGCAAAGAACAATTTAGCGGCGCGGTGGTGAAAACGCGTGAAGCGAAAGCGGGTAAAGAAATTGAGGCTATCACACGCCGGATGCTTGATTTCAGTCCACGGCTGAAAAAACTCGCGGGTGTGCCATCTCAGGTTTACGTTCGTACAGTAGCAGCAAATAACGCCCAACCGCTGACTCAGGATCAATGCTTACGCGCAATACATCACTTACGAGTTCAGTCCATCAGCAAGGCCGCGCCACAGGCGAAATAATCTCATCTTTTTGAATGCGAGGCTGGAGCCATCCAGCCTGGAATTACTGATAACGTGATCGTTGATCATGCCGGATGCGGCGAAAACGCCTTATCCGGCCTACAAATTCTCGAATATTCAATCAGTTGCAATGCTCGATGTAGGCCTGATAAGCGAAGCGCATCAGGCAATTACACGTTTGTCAGCCAGCCTCTGAATCACATCAGTTCGGGCACTTATAAACCTGGCCGATAATCTGGCTATCAGTCGGAACAAAACTGGACAACATCCCCTGCGACGGGCTGCTGATACCATAAATCACATTACCGCCCATTGCTGCCGCCTGGTTGCGCAGATCGTTTGCTGCACCGCGCATAGAACCGCCTTCTTCACCGTGTTGCCCGGAAAGCCAGTTACTTTGCTTACCTGTCGCAGTACCAATCAGTTGGCACTCGGCACCTGGCTGCTCGTCAACAATGCGTACACTCTGACCGGCAGCACTCAATTCGTTGCTGGAGCTACAACCCGCCATCAGTAGCGCGGCACCGACAATCCCTGCTAAGTATTTTACGTGCATGTTATTCCCCATAATCAATGAGCTGGACGCAACTCGCGTCGTCCGTGTCTGAATCTTATACTAGAAAGATGACCAAAAGAAAAACCCCCAGACATTTCTGCCCGGGGGTTTCTTTATTTCTGCGAGGTGCAGGGCAATTACATCATGCCGCCCATGCCACCCATGCCGCCCATACCGCCAGCAGCGCCTAAGTCAGCTGCATCGTTTTTCGGCAGGTCGGTAACCATGCACTCGGTGGTGATCATCAGACCAGCCACAGAAGCTGCGTACTGCAGAGCAGAACGAGTTACTTTGGTTGGATCCAGGATACCCATGTCGATCATGTTGCCGTATTCTTCGGTTGCTGCGTTGTAACCGTAGTTGCCGTCGCCGCCTTTAACGGTGTTAGCAACAACAGACGGTTCTTCACCGCAGTTCAGGACGATCTGACGCAGCGGAGCTTCCATTGCACGCAGTGCAACTTTGATACCCACGTTCTGGTCTTCGTTCTGACCACGCAGGTCAGCCAGTTTAGACGCTACGCGGATCAGCGCAACACCACCACCAGCAACCACGCCTTCTTCTACCGCAGCACGGGTCGCGTGCAGGGCGTCTTCAACGCGTGCTTTTTTCTCTTTCATTTCAACTTCGGTAGCAGCACCTACTTTGATAACTGCAACGCCGCCTGCCAGTTTCGCTACGCGCTCCTGCAGTTTTTCACGGTCGTAGTCAGAAGTTGCTTCTTCAATCTGCTGACGGATCTGAGCAACACGGCCCTGGATTGCAGCTTCTTCACCCACGCCATCGATGATGGTGGTGGTATCTTTGTTGATCACAACACGTTTAGCCTGACCCAGGTCTTCCAGAGTCGCTTTTTCCAGCTCCATACCGATCTCTTCAGAGATTACAGTACCGCCAGTCAGGGTTGCGATATCCTGCAGCATTGCTTTACGACGATCGCCGAAGCCCGGTGCTTTAACCGCAGCGACTTTCACGATGCCGCGCATGGTGTTAACAACCAGAGTTGCCAGTGCTTCGCCTTCAACATCTTCAGCGATGATCAGCAGCGGTTTGCCTGCTTTTGCAACAGCTTCCAGAACTGGCAGCATTTCGCGGATGTTGGAGATTTTCTTGTCAGCCAGCAGGATGAACGGGCTTTCCAGTTCTACTGCGCCAGTTTCCGGCTTGTTGATGAAGTAAGGAGACAGGTAGCCACGGTCGAACTGCATACCTTCAACCACGTCCAGTTCGTCCTGCAGACCAGTACCGTCTTCAACGGTGATAACGCCTTCTTTACCGACTTTGTCCATCGCTTCAGCGATCAGTTTACCTACGGTTTCGTCGGAGTTAGCGGAGATAGTACCAACCTGAGCAATAGCTTTAGAGTCAGAGCACGGTACGGACAGCGTTTTCAGTTCTTCAACTGCAGCGGTAACGGCTTTGTCGATACCACGTTTCAGATCCATCGGGTTCATGCCCGCAGCAACAGCTTTCAGACCTTCAGTGATGATAGCCTGAGCCAGTACGGTTGCAGTGGTAGTACCGTCGCCTGCAGCGTCGTTCGCTTTAGAGGCAACTTCTTTCACCATCTGCGCACCCATGTTTTCGAACTTGTCTTCCAGTTCGATTTCACGAGCAACGGAAACACCATCTTTGGTGATGGTCGGTGCACCGAAAGATTTATCCAGAACTACGTTACGGCCTTTCGGACCGAGGGTAACTTTCACTGCATCTGCCAGTACGTTTACGCCGCGCAGCATTTTCACACGAGCGTCGTTACCGAATTTTACGTCTTTAGCTGCCATTATCTTTATTCCTTAAATTCGTATGTTCAGTGTCGTGCGCGGATTACGCTTCAACAATTGCCAGAATGTCGCTTTCGGACATGATCAACACTTCTTCATTGTCGATCTTCTCAGATTTCACACCGTAGCCATCGTTGAAAATAACGATGTCGCCAACTTTCACGTCCAGCGGCTTCACTTCGCCATTTTCAAGGATACGGCCATTGCCGACAGCCAGCACTTCGCCACGGGTAGATTTAGCCGCTGCAGAGCCGGTCAGAACGATGCCGCCAGCAGATTTAGTTTCAACTTCTTTACGCTTGACGATCACGCGATCATGCAATGGACGAATATTCATTGATAACTCTCCTTTGAGAAAGTCCGTATCTGTTATGGGTGACGCCGGAGCTTACGTGGTTTCCCGGCTGGTGACCAGAGAAATGGGGATGAGGCATCTCCCCTTCAAGGGGGAAAATGAAAAAAAATTCTGATCAGCACAAAATCGGGTGAAAACCCTGATTCACCTCACGTTTCATCGCAATTTCGACATCGCCGTCATAAGTGAATCTGATTGTGCTACCATCGAAAATCTACGCAGTTGCCCAAAATTTGGGCGCAATCGGACTTCAACCCATGAGTGGACTCAAACAAGAATTGGGGCTGGCCCAGGGTATCGGCCTGCTATCGACGTCATTATTAGGCACTGGCGTGTTTGCCGTTCCGGCGTTAGCTGCTCTGGTGGCAGGCAATAATAGCCTGTGGGCGTGGCCAGTTTTGATTATCTTAGTGTTCCCGATTGCAATTGTGTTTGCGATTCTGGGTCGCCACTACCCCAGCGCGGGCGGCGTCGCGCACTTCGTCGGTATGGCGTTCGGCTCGCGACTTGAGCGAGTCACCGGCTGGCTGTTTTTATCGGTTATTCCCGTGGGTTTGCCCGCCGCGCTACAAATTGCTGCCGGGTTCGGTCAGGCGATGTTTGGCTGGCATAGCTGGCAACTATTGTTGGCAGAACTCGGTACACTGGCGCTGGTGTGGTATATCGGTACTCGCGGTGCCAGTTCCAGTGCTAATCTACAAACGGTCATTGCCGGGCTTATCGTCGCACTGATTGTTGCCATCTGGTGGGCGGGCGATATCAAACCTGCGAACATCCCCTTCCCTGCGCCAGGTGATATCGAACTTTCCGGGTTATTTGCTGCGTTATCGGTGATGTTCTGGTGCTTTGTCGGTCTGGAGGCATTTGCCCATCTCGCTTCGGAATTTAAAAATCCAGAGCGTGATTTTCCGCGCGCTTTGATGATAGGTCTGCTGCTGGCAGGATTAGTCTACTGGGGCTGTACGGTAGTCGTCTTACACTTCGACGCCTATGGTGAAAAAATGGCGGCGGCTGCATCGCTTCCCAAAATTGTGGTGCAGCTATTCGGTGTAGGGGCGTTATGGATTGCCTGCGTGATTGGCTATCTGGCCTGCTTTGCCAGTCTCAACATTTATATACAGAGCTTCGCCCGCCTGGTCTGGTCACAGGCGCAACATAATCCTGAGCACTACCTGGCACGCCTCTCTTCTCGCCATATCCCGAATAATGCCCTCAATGCGGTGCTCGGCTGTTGCGTAGTAAGCACGTTGGTGATTCACGCTTTAGGGATCAATCTGGACGCACTCATTATTTATGCCAACGGCATCTTTATTATGATTTACCTGTTGTGCATGTTGGCAGGCTGTAAATTATTGCAAGGACGTTATCGCGTACTGGCGGTGATTGGCGGGCTGTTATGCGTTCTGTTACTGGCAATGGTCGGCTGGAAAAGTCTCTATGCGCTAATCATGCTGGCGGGGTTATGGCTGTTTTTGCCAAAACGAAAAACGCCGGAAAATGGCATAACCACATAATCCGGCGTTTTGACATTAATCCTGGCGATCGTCTTTATGATCAAGACGGTCGTGGTCATTATCCTTTCGCTGATACTCACCATCAAAAGTATTACCACCACCGGTCCCGGCGCTAAAACCGCCGCCCGGCATCCGGGAAAAACGTAGATGCGGCATCAGCTTCACTGTCAGATGCTTTTGCACCGGCGGTAATAAAAGCAGAAGCCCCAGGAAATCGGTGAAAAAGCCCGGCAATAAAAGCAGCAAACCGGCAATGATCAACGAAACACTTTTAATCATCTCCGCCGCTGGGTTTTCACCCGCCGCCATTTTTTGCTGCATCAGCACGAAATTCTTAAAGCCCTGGTTACGTACCAGTGACATACCGATAACCGATGTGAATATAACCAGTACGAGGGTCAGCAATACCCCCAGAACATGGGCAACCTGAATAAAAATTGAAATCTCAATATAGACATAAAGGAAAATGGCAATAAAAGGTAACCAGCGCAAAGGTTTCTCCTGTAATAGCAACCGGTTAAATCCGGACGCCTGAATGGGTTGCGAATCGCGTTCAGCTTATATTGTGGTCATTAGCAAAATTTCAAGATGTTTGCGCAACTATTTTTGGTAGTAATCCCAAAGCGGTGATCTATTTCACAAATTAATAATTAAGGGGTAAAAACCGACACTTAAAGTGATCCAGATTACGGTAGAAATCCTCAAGCAGCATATGATCCCGGGTATTCGGCCGATGCAGGGGATAATCGTCGGTCGAAAAACATTCGAAACCACATATATTCTGTGTGTTTAAAGCAAATCATTGGCAGCTTGAAAAAGAAGGTTCACATGTCAAACAACATTCGTATCGAAGAAGATCTGTTGGGTACCAGGGAAGTTCCAGCTGATGCCTACTATGGTGTTCACACTCTGAGAGCGATTGAAAACTTCTATATCAGCAACAGCAAAATCAGCGATATTCCTGAATTTGTTCGCGGTATGGTAATGGTTAAAAAAGCCGCAGCTATGGCAAACAAAGAGCTGCAAACCATTCCTAAAAGTGTAGCGAATGCAATCATTGCCGCATGTGATGAAGTCCTGAATAACGGAAAATGCATGGATCAGTTCCCGGTAGACGTCTACCAGGGCGGCGCAGGTACTTCCGTAAACATGAACACCAACGAAGTGCTGGCCAATATCGGTCTGGAACTGATGGGTCACCAGAAAGGTGAATATCAGTACCTGAACCCGAACGACCATGTTAACAAATGTCAGTCCACTAACGACGCCTACCCAACCGGTTTCCGTATCGCGGTTTACTCTTCCCTGATTAAACTGGTAGATGCAATTAACCAACTGCGTGAAGGCTTTGAACGTAAAGCTGTCGAATTCCAGGACATCCTGAAAATGGGTCGTACCCAGCTGCAGGACGCAGTACCGATGACCCTTGGTCAGGAATTCCGCGCTTTCAGCATCCTGCTGAAAGAAGAAGTGAAAAACATCCAACGTACCGCTGAACTGCTGCTGGAAGTTAACCTCGGCGCAACGGCAATCGGTACTGGCCTGAACACGCCGAAAGAGTACTCTCCGCTGGCAGTGAAAAAACTGGCTGAAGTCACTGGCTTCCCATGCGTTCCGGCTGAAGACCTGATCGAAGCGACCTCTGACTGCGGTGCTTACGTTATGGTTCACGGCGCGCTGAAACGTCTGGCTGTGAAGATGTCCAAAATCTGTAACGACCTGCGCTTGCTCTCTTCTGGCCCACGTGCCGGCCTGAACGAGATCAACCTGCCGGAACTGCAGGCGGGCTCTTCCATCATGCCAGCTAAAGTAAACCCGGTTGTTCCGGAAGTGGTTAACCAGGTATGCTTCAAAGTCATCGGTAACGACATCACTGTTACCATGGCAGCAGAAGCAGGTCAGCTACAGCTGAACGTTATGGAGCCGGTCATTGGCCAGGCCATGTTTGAATCCGTTCACATCCTGACCAACGCTTGCTACAACCTGCTGGAAAAATGCGTTAACGGCATCACTGCTAACAAAGAAGTGTGCGAAGGTTACGTTTACAACTCTATCGGTATCGTCACTTACCTGAACCCGTTCATCGGTCACCACAACGGTGACATCGTGGGTAAAATCTGTGCCGAAACCGGTAAGAGTGTACGTGAAGTCGTTCTGGAACGCGGTCTGTTGACTGAAGCGGAACTTGACGATATTTTCTCCGTACAGAATCTGATGCACCCGGCTTACAAAGCAAAACGCTATACTGATGAAAGCGAACAGTAATCGTACAGGGTAGTACAAATAAAAAAGGCACGTCAGACGACGTGCCTTTTTTCTTGTGTGTAGTAACTTAAAAATAACAATCTAATATCAACTTGTTAAAAAACAAGGAAGGCTAATATGCTAGTTGTAGAACTCATCATAGTTTTGCTGGCGATCTTCTTGGGCGCCAGACTGGGGGGAATAGGTATTGGTTTTGCAGGCGGATTGGGGGTGCTGGTTCTTGCCGCTATCGGCGTCAAACCTGGTAACATCCCGTTCGATGTCATTTCCATTATCATGGCGGTTATCGCCGCTATTTCTGCCATGCAGGTTGCTGGTGGTCTGGACTATCTGGTTCATCAGACAGAAAAGCTGCTGCGCCGTAACCCGAAATACATCACGATCCTCGCTCCGATCGTGACTTATTTCCTGACAATCTTTGCGGGTACTGGCAACATCTCTCTGGCAACGCTGCCAGTGATCGCTGAAGTTGCGAAGGAACAAGGCGTTAAACCTTGCCGTCCACTGTCTACTGCAGTGGTTTCCGCGCAGATTGCGATCACCGCATCGCCAATCTCAGCGGCAGTGGTTTACATGTCTTCCGTAATGGAAGGTCATGGCATCAGCTACCTCCACCTGCTCTCTGTGGTCATCCCGTCCACCCTGCTGGCGGTTCTGGTGATGTCCTTCCTGGTCACTATGCTGTTCAACTCCAAACTGTCTGACGATCCGATTTATCGTAAGCGTCTGGAAGAAGGCCTGGTTGAACTGCGCGGTGAAAAGCAGATTGAAATCAAATCCGGTGCAAAAACTTCCGTCTGGCTGTTCCTGCTGGGCGTAGTTGGCGTGGTTATCTATGCAATCATCAACAGCCCGAGCATGGGTCTGGTTGAAAAACCGCTGATGAACACCACCAACGCAATCCTGATCATCATGCTCAGCGTTGCAACTCTGACTACCGTTATCTGTAAAGTTGATACCGACAACATCCTCAACTCCAGCACCTTCAAAGCAGGTATGAGCGCCTGTATTTGTATCCTGGGCGTTGCATGGCTGGGCGATACTTTCGTTTCCAACAACATCGACTGGATCAAAGATACCGCTGGTGAAGTGATTCAGGGTCATCCGTGGCTGCTGGCTGTCATCTTCTTCTTTGCTTCTGCTCTGCTGTACTCTCAGGCTGCAACCGCAAAAGCACTGATGCCGATGGCTCTGGCGCTGAACGTTTCTCCGCTGACCGCTGTTGCTTCTTTCGCTGCGGTGTCTGGTCTGTTCATTCTGCCGACCTACCCGACGCTGGTTGCTGCGGTACAGATGGATGACACGGGTACAACTCGTATCGGTAAATTCGTCTTCAACCATCCGTTCTTCATCCCAGGTACTCTGGGTGTTGCCCTGGCCGTTTGCTTCGGCTTCGTGCTGGGTAGCTTCATGCTGTAATGACAAATCGCGGGGCGTTCACGCCCCGCTTTCTTTCCCGCCGACTAACATCCTTCCCTCGTCCGTTGTATAGTGACCTCTCTCTTGCGGTTCCATCTGTTCTTGCGAGGTGTTTATGCTTGATGATAAAAGTTCGAATACCGCGTCTGTCGTGGTGCTGTGTACTGCGCCGGATGAAGCGACAGCCCAGGATTTAGCCGCCAAAGTGCTGGCAGAAAAACTGGCGGCCTGCGCAACCCTGATCCCCGGCGCAACCTCTCTCTATTACTGGGAAGGTAAGCTGGAACAGGAATATGAAGTACAGATGATCTTAAAAACCGACAAAGCTCACCAGCAGGCGCTGCTGGAATGCCTGAAGTCTCATCATCCATATCAAACCCCGGAGCTTCTGGTTTTACCTGTTACACACGGAGACACAGATTACCTCTCATGGCTCAACGCATCTTTACGCTGATCCTGCTACTTTGCAGCACTTCCGTTTTCGCCGGATTATTCGACGCGCCAGGACGTTCACAATTTGTCCCAGCGGATCAGGCTTTTGCTTTTGATTTTCAGCAAAACCAACATGATCTTAATCTAACCTGGCAGATCAAAGACGGTTATTACCTTTACCGTAAACAGATCCGCATCACGCCTGAACAAGCGAAAATTGCCGACGTGCAGTTACCGCCAGGCGTCTGGCATGACGATGAGTTTTACGGCAAAAGCGAGATTTATCGCAAGCGGCTGACGCTTCCAGTGACCATCAACCAGGCTACGGCTGGCGCGACATTAACTGTCACTTACCAGGGCTGCGCTGACGCTGGTTTCTGCTATCCGCCAGAAACCAAAACCGTACCGTTAAGCGAAGTGGTTGCCAACAACGCAGCGCCACAGCCGATGTCTGTTCCGCAGCAAGAGCAGTCCGCCGCGCAATTGCCCTTTTCTGCGCTCTGGGCATTGTTGATAGGTATCGGCATAGCCTTCACCCCCTGCGTACTACCGATGTACCCACTGATTTCCGGCATCGTGCTGGGCGGTAAACAGCGGCTCTCCACCGCCAGAGCATTGTTGCTGACCTTTATTTATGTGCAAGGGATGGCGCTGACCTACACGGCGCTGGGTCTGGTAGTTGCCGCAGCCGGATTACAGTTTCAGGCGGCGCTACAGCACCCTTACGTGCTCATTGGCCTCGCCATCGTCTTTACGTTGCTGGCGATGTCGATGTTTGGCTTATTTACCCTACAACTCCCCTCTTCACTGCAAACGCGCCTCACGCTGATGAGCAATCGCCAACAGGGCGGCTCGCCCGGCGGTGTGTTTGTTATGGGGGCGATTGCCGGTTTGATCTGCTCACCATGCACCACCGCGCCACTTAGCGCGATTCTGCTGTATATCGCCCAAAGCGGTAACATGTGGCTGGGCGGCGGCACGCTTTATCTCTATGCGCTGGGCATGGGTCTACCGCTGATGTTAATTACCGTCTTTGGCAACCGTCTGCTGCCGAAAAGCGGTCCGTGGATGGAACAGGTCAAAACCGCGTTTGGTTTTGTGATCCTCGCGCTGCCGGTCTTCCTGCTTGAGCGGGTGATTGGTGATATATGGGGATTACGCTTGTGGTCGGCGCTTGGCGTCGCATTCTTTGGCTGGGCCTTTGTCACCAGCTTACAGGCCAAACGCGGCTGGATGCGCGTAGTGCAAATAATCCTGCTGGCAGCGGCGCTGGTTAGCGTGCGCCCACTCCAGGATTGGTTATTTGGTGCGACGCATACCGCGCAAACTCAGGCGCATCTCAACTTTACACCAATCAAAACGGTGGATGAGTTAAATCAGGCGCTCGTTGAAGCCAAAGGCAAACCGGTAATGTTAGATCTCTACGCCGACTGGTGCGTTGCCTGTAAAGAGTTCGAGAAATACACCTTTAGCGACCCACAGGTGCAAAAAGCGTTGGCTAACACGGTCTTACTTCAGGCCAATGTCACCGCCAACGACACACAAGATGTGGCGCTGTTAAAACATCTAAATGTCCTTGGCCTGCCGACAATTCTCTTTTTTGACGAACAAGGCCAGGAGCATCCACAAGCACGCGTCACGGGCTTTATGGATGCTGAAACCTTCAGCGCACATTTGCGCGATCGCCAACCGTGAACGACACTTGCAGTGGGAAAGACGGAGGAAAATAGCGTGCAACGTGAAGATGTACTGGGAGAAGCCCTGAAATTATTAGAATTACAAGGGATTGCCAACACCACGCTGGAGATGGTTGCTGAACGTGTGGATTATCCACTGGACGAGCTGCGCCGCTTCTGGCCGGACAAAGAGGCGATCCTCTACGACGCGCTGCGCTATCTTAGCCAACAGATAGATGTCTGGCGTCGTCAGTTGATGCTGGACGAAACGCAAACCGCCGAACAAAAGCTGCTGGCGCGTTATCAGGCGTTATCAGAGTGCGTTAAAAACAACCGCTATCCGGGCTGTCTATTTATCGCTGCCTGTACGTTTTATCCCGATCCTGGCCACCCTATTCATCAACTGGCCGATCAGCAAAAAAGCTCGGCCTACGATTTCACCCACGAACTATTAACCACGCTGGAAGTTGACGATCCGGCGATGGTGGCAAAGCAGATGGAACTGGTGCTGGAAGGTTGCCTGAGCCGAATGCTGGTGAATCGTAGCCAGGCGGATGTCGACACTGCACACCGGCTGGCGGAAGATATTCTGCGCTTCGCCCGCTGCCGCCAGGGTGGTGCATTGACCTGACAGAAACACAGAAAAGAAGCAATTTGCCGCAATCTTAAGCAGTTGAATCGCTTTTACTGAAATTAGGTTGACGAGATGTGCAGATTACGGTTTAATGCGCCCCGTTGCCCGGATAGCTCAGTCGGTAGAGCAGGGGATTGAAAATCCCCGTGTCCTTGGTTCGATTCCGAGTCCGGGCACCACTAATTCCTAAAAACCCGCCCACAAGGCGGGTTTTGCTTTTGGGAAAACGTCCTTCCTGCCTTCGCACCATCAACTGCGAATATCATCATACTCGCGCGTTTTATCAAATTCGTGTTTCGCAAACGGGCACAGTGGGATAATTTTCCGTTTCTCCCAGCGCATTTTTTCCACGACTTTCGCTACCAGTTGTTTACCAATCCCCTGCCCTTTCAGGCTTTCATCAACATCGGTATGTTCGATAATCGCTAAATTCTCTCCGGTCGGCACAAAGACAATTTCAGCTATTTGATTTCCCTGGGCATCATTGATGTAAAATTTATTATGACCCTCACTTATTTATGACGGTATTTCAGCGCGCCGCTCGGGCACGTATCAATTATATTCACGACGGTAGCGACGCCTACTTCATCCGGCATGATCCACGGTTTACGTTTGAGATTAAATAACTTGCCGTTGCCACGTACGCAATTGCCGGAATTTGTAGTGATGTGATGTCTCCCCTTCCCAAGGTGGTCAGTGCCATACATTTACTAACTACATTAATCCGGGAGTAACATCACTACAGGCCCCTTTTCAGGGGCCTCTGCCTGTCAGAACATATAACGGAAATTCGCGTTTATCGCGTTATCCACGTTGTATTTACCAAAGGCTGATTTCTCAAACTCCAGACCAAAGCGCATGTTGTCCTTTATCTGTGCGTTCATGCCGACATTGAACAACATCCTGCTGTCCTTCTCTCCTTTAATCCGTTTCTCTCCGGAGGCATCGCGAAGAACCGTCTCGCCATTATTCAGCAGGTCAAACTGCCAGCTGGTTCCGGCACGGGCTGTCACACTCCAGTCCTTACCACTGAATGTTTTGCCCAGTTCAATCCCTGTTCTGCCAATCAACGGGCTGAAATCCTTGTTCTTCATACTCAGATCCATCTCACCGTCTTTCCAGCGGAATGTTTTCCCGGACACTGCGCCGTAAACCAGTTCGGCCTGAGGCTCAATAAAAGTGTCTTCCGTCAGGTGATAACGGTAACCCGTCTCCGCGCCGGCATACCAGGAGTGCGTTCCGTAGTGCTTCGTACCCAGACCGGCAAAGTTGCCTGTGTAGTCATTGTCATGGTGAATATATTTACCAATCAAATCGATATAGGCACCGGAATTAAACAGTGCTGAAGCATACAGACCGCCCCCCACGGATTTTGTCTTCCCGCTGAACGCATCACTGTCTGCACTGCTGTCGGTATAGGTCATCGTGACACCGGTGAACAGGTCGACACCGTCCAGCACATGTTTTTTGTCAAAGCCGACCTGAACGTGAGTGTAATTATCGCTGTACCCGCCATCGGCTGAACCGGCGCCGTTCATGATACGGGCCCAGGCGCCGGCATCTCCGTTCGTGTCACGCAGCTCACCCATACGTTTGTTCAGGTTGTTTACTTCCGTCATAAAGTTTTTGTAGCCGGCATTCATGAAACTGTCCGCCTTCGCTGCAGCCGCTTTATCGGCTTCCGTCTGGAAACCATCCAGAATCCATTGCGTACTGCCGCCGCTGGTGTCAACACGCAGCGTCGGTGTTACCCGGCTGAAGCCTGTCACCCGGGTGCCGGCCTTAAAGATATCCCCTGATGTTCCGGCCGGCGCACTGACCAGCGGGATGTTCAGGGACTGCCCCGGGGTCGGGTTCTTCATAAAGCTGACATTCAGGGTGTTGTCTGAACCGCTGGCTTTCCCCGTCACGCTGATTTTATCGGCGTCCTTCAGGTCAGTGCGCAGGACAAAATCACTGCCCGTGGCGTCAAGCGTGTTTACCGTCAGGGTACGGAAGGCACCGTTTTCTTCAGACTGAATCCGGCTGTTGCGGGTCGTCAGACTGCTGATGTCGGAGTCTCCGGTCAGCTGCCACAGACCACTGTTCATCCTGACGTTTCCCTTACCGCCGGTGATGGCGCCGTAGTACGCCGCGTTATATCCACTGAACAACCCGGCAGCCAGAACAGGGGAGACAGAAGAGGAAACTGAGCCCGGGTTTTCAGAGCCAATACGAATGTTGGATGAACTGGTTGCATGAATATCCCCGGAAACATGCGCCTGCTGGCTGATGTCCAGCGTGGCGTTATCGCCGGTTAAATCATAGCCTTCTGTCATGTATGTCAGTACCGGCATCCAGGTATTATCAGCGCCATTCTCCGGCGTGCCGCTCAGGGAAAGCGTACCGTTCTTCCCAATCTGAACCCGACCGTCACTGTAGAGGCCTTTTTGTGCCGTCAGATGACCGCCGTCACGGACAGAAAGAGTGGAATTCACGAAGATACCGTTGTCCCGCAACAGGGTATTTGGTGAGGTAACTGTCACGGTACTGTCATGGGCTTCAATCCCGCCAGTGAACCGGTTGTTGATGTCCAGCGTGGAGCCTTTTTGCAGCGTAATATTGCCCGTATAGCTGCTACTGCCATCGTCTGCTGAGCGTCCTTCCCGGACGTCCTGGCGGAAGCCAAAACCATTACCGGTGATATTGATGCCATCATACATATCAATGAATACCGGAACGTCGCCCCCCAGTTTCAGCGTTGAATTCGATGCAACAATATCACCTTCAACAACTGAGTTACGTGCAGTTGTGAATTCTGAGTTTTCCAGATTCAGAGTCTTAAATCGGAAATGCCGGGTTTCCCAGTCAGGTTGTTCAAAAGAAGCCACCTGGTTATTTGTTTTATAGGCACTGTTATTTTTCTTATTTGCCTCACTTTCCAGTTTGGCAAAATCAGCAACATAATCTTTGTCACAAAGAACTCCGGGGACATAGCAGAATCGGGGGCCCTCACGGAATATTGCATGTGTTGTGGCATGCCCCTGTAACCGAAGCTGGGAATTCCGTATGGTGATGTCATTGTGCGTATCAATGTTTCCGTCAATAATCAGGCTGCTGTCGGCATTTTTTTGTGTTCCGGCATGTTCGATATCCGTATTTCCCGTGATGTTGCCGTGATAGATATAACGCGCGGCGTTTTGTAAGGAAAGAGTCGCTTTTTTATCTGATGTATTGGTGATTACTGTACCAACATCCGTTGCCGCTATCTTTTTAAACGACTGGCTGAACCCGTTTAAATCCAGTGTCCCCCCCCGACTGGTAAAATAAATGCCTCTGTAATCACTGTTTTTATCCAGCGCATCAACCTGCCCCAGTTTGACCGTTCCGCGACCGCTGGCAACATAGATAGCATTAAACGCTTTTTCTGCATTAAGAAAAACGGTACCGTCACCCGTTTTCAGGTTATTCCCCTGGGTCACATTGACATTCAGTGTCCCGGCTCCTGTTTTGTGCAGGTTATCGTTTGCCACTCCTTTAACCGACCAGTTAACAACCGTCCCTTTTCCGATATCAATACCCGCCCCTTTATAGGTTTTATCTTTCCCAGTGACCGAATAATGTTGCCCCTCATCAAAAATCATTCCTCCGGTTCCTGAATCCAGGTTATCGGTGAGTTCAATTGTTCCGCCGCCATGAAAACTGAGGTCTTTATTTTTATTCCCCTTAGTCAGTTCAATAGCCGTCGTCTTTCCGTTTACAGAAAAATCATTGCTATTGAACGTCGCTTTATGACCTTTCAGGTTAATATTCTGAGTAAATACGTCTTTCAGGGTATCAACCGCGTTTTGGTCATAGCGGGCAAAAATTGTCCAGGCCCCCTTGTTTGAGTACACTTTTCCGGTCAACGTCCCCAGAAAAACCCATTTCTTTTTCTGATTATCAAAAAGATAGAATCCGGAGCCACTGTCTCCTCCAGTCACTTCGTTATGAAACCCACCGATATTATTACTGGCGTACATGTTATTCCAGTTTAACTGAAACATAGAAGCGCTGCGTAATAAGGGGTTATATGCCTGCCCCACACCGTACGACGTCACTCCAGTGGCACCAGAACCAACCCGGAAGCCTATTATTTGTTTCTTGCCATTAAACTCAACACCATAACGTTCAAGCGCTTCTGATGAAGATAAGCTAAAATCGACTTTATCAGTCGCACCAGCAGTTTCAACGACAAACTTATCCAGACGCTGGACTGCAAAGTCGCCTTTGGTCACCCGATCAACATAATGGTAGTCTGACTGTCCCCATGTCTGAGTGTGAATGGCATGGTGAATAGTGCCATTATGACTTGCTGTAACACTGTAGGCATTACCAATAGCAGTTGTTGCACCTTTAGCGGATACTGGAGAAAAATCAGGGATCGTTACTTCAGGAAAACTGAATTCACCACCATTTTTTAATGGCGTTTTTACCCCATATGCTCCAGGCTGAAATACACCTTTATTCTGTGCCAAATCGAGATAATCACGGATCCAGAAATTTCGGGCATCCATCTGTGCTGCATAGGCATGTTCAGCAGCACCATAAGACAAGGCGGAAACTATAAATGTAGCGAGAAGTTTTCGACCAGTTTTAGAGGATACTCGGGATGCTAATTCTGATACAGCTATAAGCCCTTGAGTAAGGTGACAATACTTAAGTGAATATATTCTGTTCACGGGTAAGACTCCATAACATTTATAACATAATACCAACAAATAGAACTATGCCTTTATTAATAAAAAGCTTCCAGTTACCTTTATTAATTGCAGTAAAAAAAATAAAAATTCAGCCCACGCCTGTAAAAAGCACATCCACAATACAGATTTTATAGTAGTGCAATTAGCATATTTACATTGCAATAATTAAATTACATTACATTGCGTCACCTAAGATTATTTAGAAAATAATAGCAACTCCATATCCACATTACATAATGAAGGACAAAGCCACAAAAATAAAAGCAAGTAATAAACAACCCCATATGGCGTTTAAGTGTTTTTGTATTTATTGTTTTTTATTTTATATCATTGCGAGGCACAATTCTTCATTTATTTCGCTCACCAATATTATTTTATCATATTCTTTTATTTTTTTCGAAAAACAATAATAGTTTTAGCTTGTGGATGTTTTTATATTCGAAGATTAATTGAGCCCATGGGTAAATAATTCGCTATTATTTAAGTAAACCGCTATATATGTAGATAATGGCGAATTAACGTATCAGTAGTTGACTCCTCAAGCCAATAAATGTGTATAGAATGATTATACGGGATAGTTACAAGTTCACCGATACTGTGCAGGACTTCAGTGGCGATGTTGGTGGGAGCTTTTGTTTCGTGATATGATGGACGTCCCTTCTTAATGCAGTCAGTGCCATGCTTTTACTGACTGCATTAATCCGGGAGTAATATCACATGAACACGATCAGGATTGTTGGTATCGATATTGCCAAGCCTGTTTTTCAGGTCTGCGTCTGGATTAATGATGATTCTGTTGCATAGAATAGAAACATCTCATGCTCCAAATTGCAGGATATCGTTCAACGATTCGAGTCCGGAACACTAATCGCTATGGAGGCATGTTCAACTTCTCATTCTGGGGGAATGAACGTTCAGTACTATAGGATATCCCCGACTATTCCCTGCGCAACAGAATCATTTTTGGTAAAAAAGTAACATTATTCTTAAGATATAGAAAAGGGACTCGTCCTAGACGGGTACAACTTATTAAAAAGACATACCATTATCACCTCACAGAAAATCGATTAAAAATCAGTAAGAACTGCTTCTGCCTATATTATATATACAATATTAATTATAATTTTCTTTTTACTTTCAAGGAAAACTGTTTTGGTGTTATACCAAAATAACTTTTAAAATTACGGATAAAATATGATGTACTAACATATCCAACCTCATCAGATATACTATTAATATGTTTTTCAGTCGTAGTTATCAATCTTGCTGCATGTTGCATTCTAATATCCAGAATCAAATTATTAAAATTATTATTTTCTTTTTCAAGTTTTTTCCGAATTGAGACTTCTGACATATGTAAAACATTTGCCAGATCGACTAATCGCCATGATTTTGACAGATCAGATTCTATTATTAACTTTAGTTTTTCTGTGAAAGTAGAGTCTGTTGAAACAGATAATGAGCAAACCAAGGATTCAATATCATCAACTTTAGATAACAAATAAGTAATATTATAAATTAGTCTATGATGAGGAACATTTGCTTCTGTTATCATTTTAAATATCTCTGTATCTGTCTTATCCGCCATGCAATTAAAAATTCTACTTCGCATAGGGCCGACTTTATGTGGATTCAGTAACAAAGGTTCCATAACTTTGCAGATACAACTTAACATATTATTATCTATATGAAAGATATCATAAGGCATGCCTTTACCTAACACGTTAAGTGTAACATCAATGACTGTATTTTTCTCGATATAACATATTGATTCAGGTGGAATATTAATAACGCCCCCATCTATCGTTTTAACCAGTAATTGGGCATTGCGAAGATAAATAATAGCACAATTGTAAAACCTAATCTTTTTAAGAACTAATGTAGAGTTACCGGGTATATCTCCTCTAACAGCAAGCCTCATATTACTAAAAGCATTTTGACTATTCATACAGTCACCCCCATGCTTTGTAAGAATATAATGTCATGGGGTATCCTCTCTGTAAACTCGAAAATAACGCAAAGATGAATACCTCTCAGTAAAAAGTTTCTCATCGACATAGCGACTAACTTTAGAGACTCTAAATAATTAGTCTCTATGATGATATAATTTATTAACTTTGATAATAATTACGTCATGAAAAAATATGAAAAGACAGAAATCAAATCATTTGATGTTACAGATAACATCTAAACAAAACTGGGAGCTTCCGTGTCGTCTCAGCACCAAACTTAATCTTTATCATTCTTATTCTATAATAGACCTTACTTACGCTTAAACATGTGATCTTTGAAATTTCTTTTATTTTCCTCCTTTTAATAAAGTAGAGGTAAAGAATCTCTCGTTCAATATCGTTAAGAGAGCACAAGATTTGTTCTGGTGGATATATATAATCAATTGATAACCGATTTCCATAGTGTATAGTTACATTATCAGCACATATGCATTTAACAGGCCCACCAGAAAAAAGAAGACTGTATAAAAAATAATTATTATTATCACAGACTATATAAACATGACTATATTGCTGAACGGCCTCATATACAGAGGCACGCCCACTGAACTCAAAACATTTATATCTTTCATCCTGGCTTGCAAAATATAAGATACCATTTTTTAAATAAATGTCTTTTGTAACCATTATTAGAGCAACGGTCATAGCATATATAAAAATATTAGATACCTGAACTGAATCCAACTATAAGCTAAAGTAAAGAAAAAGGCCATTCTAAAAAATAGCAACATAAGATAAAATTTTACACTCCCGAATGTCAGGCAGATAAGTATATTTGACTGTCTATAGTAATCAATCAATAAGAAAACCTGAACAATATGTTCAGGTTTTGTTTTTTATCTACTCTACGACTCAGAATGTATAACGAATATTAGCATTAATTAACTTATCAATATTGTAAGAACCAAACTCAGATCGCTCCATATTCAGACTTATCCTGGTGTTTTCTTTGATTTTAGTATTTAACCCGACATTGAATACCACTCTGCTATCTTTACCATTATTAATATATGTATCACCTGACAGATCCTTGAATGCTGTAACAGTAGGCTTAAATAAATCGTACTGATAATTAATCCCAGTCAATGCTGTAATTTCCCAGTCTTTGCCCCTGAATGTTTTGCCAAATTCAATGCCTGTGCGACCAATCAACGGTTGCATCTGCTTACGTTGCATATTGATCTCAGCTCCATTGAATTGCCAGGAAAACTGATTCTCAGATACAGTACCGTAGATCAACTCTGTTTGCGGCTGTATATATGTTTCGTCAGGTAAGGTAAAACGCCAACCGGCCTCAGCGCCCAAATACCAGGAGTGCGAGCCATAATCTTGTTCTGGCATTCCTAACACACTTGATGAGTAATGATTGTCATGACGCACATATTTCCCGATAGTATCTACATAGAGTCCAGAGTCAAACATAGCTGAAGCGTACACACCAATACCCGTTGATTTGGTTCTTCCTGACCATCCGGTTCCCCGGTTATTACTGTTTGTAAATGTCGCCGTGACCCCAGTAAATAACTCTCCGCCTTCAATTATATGTTTCCTGTCTGCCCCAATTTGCAAGTGCGTATGACTTCCGGTAAATCCATCAGTAGCTGAACCCGACCCACTGTTAAGTCTAGCCCAGGCTCCTGTTTCACCATGGGTATGGCGTAAGTCACCCATACGATCATTCAGATTATTAATTTCTGTAATAAAGTTTTTATAACCGAGATCCATAAAACTCTTGCCTGTCCGCAAAGCGGCTTTATCAGGCTGTATGTAAAATCCCTCCAGATGCCATTGCTTATTAACGTCGGTCTCCAACACATCAAGTTGCGGTGTGAAACTATGGAACCCCGAATTTATTGAAACCGGGTTAAGTGTAAATATATCGCTTTGTGTATTTTTCGGGGCAGTAACCAATGACACAGGGTAACCGCCCTGTTTTACTGAATTCGTCGTAGGAATCACAACCAGTGTGTTATTCGCCCCTGTCAACGCCTGGTTTACCGTCACCGTATCTGCTGCTTTACCATCGGCATTAATAATGAACGAACTGTTAGTGGCCTCCAGCGTATCTGCCGTCAGTCCCCCCTGCCCGAGACGATTAAAACTCAGTGTTGAACCATTCAAAGTGAGCGACTTAACCACCGACTGCTCATTTGCCAGCCAGGCAGTGTCCTTCATTGTTACACTTGCCAACGGCGCGCTGATATTTCCATAGTAATTTGTGGATTGGTTAATATCAGTCGTGCCAAAGCTAATGCTGGCCGCATCATTGGCATTGATATCTCCAGTGATGATCCCACCCGCGCCAACATTTAAGCTCGTGTTTTGTCCGCTAAGCTCCCAGCTTTGGGCAGAATACATCGTTCCTGGCTGGTCTGATAGTAAGGAAAGGCTCGAACCCGCATTACTGCTTACTGTCCCGTCAGAAAGCAATCCGGCTGTAGCGGTCAATTTTGCCCCTTCACCTAATGACAAAGAAGATTGGGTGAAACGGCTGAGCTGATTAAGCGTGGTATCTGTAGAGGTTATCGTCGTCGCACTATCTGTACTATCAATACCACCGACAAAATGTTCATTAATAGTTAGTGCCGATCCTTGTTTCAACTGTACATGTCCATTGAAACGACTCTGATCATCTTCTGCGGTTGCCTTTGACTTACCCAATGTTGGTTTGGTTGCCACGCCCTTTCCGTCATTAAGATCAATGTAAAGATCCTCACTACCTAATGTCACGATAGAATGATCGGCATTAATTCTCGTATTAAGGCTGGCGTTTCTTGCAAGGTTAAATTCAGCATTTTGTAAGTTAAGCTCAGCCATACTGAACTGTCGATTTTCCCAATCGTTCTGAGTAAATGACACCGGTTGGGTCAGTACAGAATTGTCACCCAGCGCCTTTAACTTATTTGCTACATCCTGACTGCTGACGGCGTGAACAACCGGATGTCCTTGCATAAATAGCCGACCATTTTGCTGGGTTATACTCCCCTGAGTATTCACTCCACCATCAATGACGAAATCATTCTGTGCTCCTGCTGTAACCTCATTATTGATATTTATATTGCCGGTGAAATGGCCGTGCCAGATATTAGCAATCGTGGCTGTTGTATTTGGGCTGTTGAAATCCAGATTAACATTAGCCATGGAGCCACTGTTAGTCAGTATGGCTCCATCATCAGCCCCATTAAGTTTATGAAAAGTAAAACTATTTCCATTAATGTCGAGCTTGCCGCCATGATAGCCCCATTTGATATTATCCGGATTAATTTGTTTGTCGTCGCTTAGCACCAGAGTAGGGCGCCCACTTACAATACTGACAGAACTGAACGCCTGGCTCAGTCCGTTATCATCAGCACGCTGTGCTAATATTACGGTTCCGTCTCCCACACTTAAACTTCCTGGGTTTACACCAGTACCGCTAATTTTTAACGTCCCCGTACCCAGTTTATGCAAACTATCACCAGTAACCCCATTAATCTGCCAGTCGACAAGATGCTCATCATTGACAATAATTCCGCCACCTTCCCATGTCTGAGTATCAACGGGCTTGACAATATAATCATCATCAAAAGTAAGTGTGCCAGCCCCCTGATTAACGGTATTTTCTAACACTACAGTACCGCCGCCCTGAAAAGTTAGATCTTTACCGCTATTAAGCGAAGCAGGCCATGTTGCGCCCAAGTTTCCATGCATTTCCCATGATGTGCTTCCCTGGGTTAATGAACCAAGCCCCGTTTTTTCGTCATATGACCAATGAATATCCCCCTCACCTTGTTTTGTATTTACCGGTGTATCTGCATCTTGTTTCATCGTATTTTTTACATCACCGGCAGGAATTATTGTGTACCAGTTAGTATTGCCATTGACCCCTGCATATGAATTGAGAACGGCTAACAAAACCCATTTATTTTGGTCTGCATCCCAGGCAAAAAGAGGAGAGCCACTGTCACCGGGAGTACCGTAGGCGGAGAGTGGAGTATTAGTGGTATTCGTGACAAAACTCCAGTCAGATATAAACGGCGCATTCACTATTCCACCTGTTTTATACGAGTACGCCCCCATTAAATGGGAAATTTTTCCGTTGGTATCTTTTACATATTGAGTCCCCGTCCCAACACGATAGAACACAGGGAAACGGTCAGCATTTTGATAGGTTCCCTTAGCAGTGCCCGCATTGGTTATATCTAGTGGTGTAACCTCAGTAACAATTTTGTTGAGACGGGGAGTGTGGAAATCTCTCCAATGGTTATTTCTGTCAACAAGGGTATAGGCGGAATCATCCGCATAGCCAAATTTGACAGATTGATAACCACCATTGTGCTTAACGCTGACGACATATTGTGGTGAAACCAATGTTGCAACCCCAGTCGAGTCATTAGAGCTGAAGTCAATCATGGGTGCCTTATTCAGCGTCGTGACGAGATTGCCATTTTTATCATATAGAGGAACATTTTCTGCGCCAGGACGGAAAGCCCCTTTATTTTCTGCGAAATCACGATACGTTTGGTAGGGAAGTGAGATCCCAACGACGGAGGCGTATATTGGAAATGCAACTATAGTTCCTATTAACCATATGATATTCTTAGAAATACAAGGTATTACTTTCCCCACACATCCCTTCTTAGATCCACTAAAGATCTCAGCTACGGCAACAACTTGTTTCTTAGCATTTTTCTTTAATGAGTAAACCTTATTCATTTTCAAACTCACAGAAGCAGGTTAAAACACATTATTTAACCAAATTAATTTGCATTCGCTATGCCTGAGTCATTTTTACACCTTAATATTGCATAAATTTAACACATTGTATTCTCAACAGAGAATTGCACTTTAAAAAGACATGTAATGAACACAAACCGATAATTAAACACAAAAAAACGATAGTATTATCATCAATAATACGCGATGAATATAATATATTTATTTGAAAAATCACTTTTAGAATTATTTTTTTACCTTTATTTTTTATTTTAACCGCTGCAAGAAAAGCTAGTTAAAATTCAAAACAATTAGACCAACATTGCTCAAAATAAAAAATCAATTAAACTGCACCCATAGCAAACATAAGCGTTTCTCCTATGCATCTTATGCAAAATGAGAATAAACTTGCTGTTTGCTATATATTTCATTCATCTGTAAATTTCTTATCTGATTTTAAATTGAGGTAATGATAATGAAAAAAAGCTTATTAGCTATCGCCATTTCATTAATAGCGAGTGGTTCTGTTTCCGCTATTGCAGCGGCACCTGCATCAGGTACTCAAATTGGCACCGGTACTTTAGCTGTCACCGGCACAGTTGCTGACTCAGCATGTACTGTATCTTTCCCAACCTCTGTCACACTGCCTAGTTTTTCAAAAGCAGATTTTTCTGCGAAAACTCAGAACAGCACTATTGGTTCTCAAAATGCAGGAAATATTACCTTTTCAGGATGTAATGGTCAGTCCGTTAATATTAAATTAACTACAACAAGCACAGTCAGTGGCAACGGCCTTTTTACATACCCGGTTGTAAATGGCAAAGAGCAAGGACAATTTGCTATAACAGTTGGGTTAGATAAAGACGGTGCTATGAGATTTATGAAAGCAAATAAAGATGATACAAACTTTCAAAATATTAGTGTGAATAATGAGAGCTATTCTATTCCTGTAACCGTAGGTACTTATAAGACGGGAAATAATGTTAACGATGTTAGTTATGGCACTTATAACGTTAACTACGTGTTTACTGCTACTTATGCATAAATAACATTCGGCATGGCTATACTTATAGCCATGCCATTGGAGAGATTACTATGAAGTTCAAAAAAACAATAATTTTAATTTCATTATTGTTTTCAAACTTTTCATTTAGCCAATCAAATGGCATAAATCTGGCGGCAACTCGCGTAGTATTTGATTCAAAAGAAGCTAACGCATCCTTAAAAATAAATAATAACTCTGAAGAAAAAACATGGCTTTTAAGATCATGGGTTTCAGCTTATAATAGTGACGAAAAAGTTAAAAACTTTATAATCACACCTCCTTTATATCGAATTGACCCGACAGAAAGTTTTCAATTACGCATAAATAAAATTAATGATATTCTACCAGAAGATAGAGAGTCTGTATTTAGAATTAATGTTTTAGCCATACCCTCTAATTATAATAATGACACACAAGAAAAAAGAGATTCGGGGTTACAGTTTGCAATAAATAATCGTATTAAGCTTATCTATCGACCACATAATTTGAATGTACCTAAGAAAGTCGATGATGCTTATAAAGCTTTGATATTTTTGAAATCAGAAAATCAAGTTTATGTTAAAAATCCAACACCATATTACATTACCATGAATGATGTAAAAATTAATGGGAAAAGTATTACATCTATTAATGATTTTATGGTTTCGCCATTTTCAACATTAATCATCCCGGAAAAAAATGCTAAAACAATTAGCTATTCTACGATCAATGATTATGGCGGGAAAACTCCGACTCAAAACATTAAGCTTTAATATTTATTTAGTCATCTTTATCGGGGGACAATTTGAAAGGTTCATTAAAAAAATCCTTATTATTGTTAAGGATCACCATCATATGTCCGGTATTCAGTTGCGCTGCCGTATCTCCCTCACCTGACAATAGTCATAGGTTCTCATTTAACCCCGATTTTTTGCAATTATCTGATGGTGATAATGCCAAAAATATCGATCTCAATTATTTTGCAAGCGCAAGCGGTGCAGCGCCAGGGAAATATACTGTTGATGTAGTTATAAATGGGGAATTAGTGGACCGTCAGATTAAGTTAGATTTTTTCGCACAGGACAATAAGCTGAACGCCAGACTGACACCTCAACAGCTGGATCGCTGGGGCGTTGATACCGGTAAGCTCTCAACATCAAAAAATACCACAACCCAACAAAATATTCTTCAGCTTATTCGAGGGGCCTCAGAAAATTTTGATACGAATAACCAAAAGCTAATATTGAATATACCACAAAGCTACCTCAAACCTCAGGATTGGTTAAGTACTCCACCCCATCTCTGGGATGAAGGTATGCCAGCACTAATGGTTAACTATCTATTTAATGGAATTAAGCAAAATAATAATGGCTACGGTAGTCGTAGTCAGTTTTTATCTCTGGACAGTTCTCTGAACCTTGGTGGATGGCGCCTTCGTCATAATGGTAACTGGTCAACAAACTCATATAATAAAGAGAGCCACTGGCAACCCGTTAGTGTTTATCTACAGCATGATTATTCTTTTCTTCAGGGAGGGCAATTTATCGTAGGTCAGACCTCAACGGATGGTGCGATATTTGACAGTTTTCCTTTTGAAGGAGCACAGTTTTCATCTGATGATGGCATGATTGCACCAGAGCTCAGCCAATATAGCCCTGTTGTCCGTGGCATTGCTTATTCTCAAGCACAGGTATCCGTCAAGCAAAACGGTGTTGTCATTTATCAAAAGAACGTCCCACCTGGACCGTTTGAATTACGTGATTTTAACCAAATATTCACTGGTGACCTGGAGGTGGAAATCCGTGAGGCAGATGGCAGTATTCGCCATTTTACTCAGGCGACAGCTGTTTTACCGGTTCTTCAACGTCAAGGACGCCTACGCTATAACCTGGCATTTGGGAAATATCGCTCAAGTTCTACTTTGAATAATGGAGTGTCTGATCCTCAGTTTGTTCAGTCTTCAGCAGCAATCGGATTACCTGATGAATATACATTTTATGGGGGTGGTATAAAAGCAGACAATTATGCAGCAGTTCTGCTTGGCCTGGGTAAATATTCAGATTTTTTGGGAGCGTTCTCCCTGGATGTCACCCATGCTCGCTCACAATTTTCGCAGAATTATAAGTCTTTAGGAAAACAGCAAGGACAGTCTTACCGTTTTATGTATTCGCGTGGTTTTGGTGAGACGAATACGACATTGAATATTACCGGCTATCGTTATGCCACACGTGGTTACTACGATTTTGATGAGTTACAACAAATTCAGAGTGGATTCGTTGATGAGAAAAATATAAACAGTTATCATCAACGTTCTCGTATATCAACAACGATAAATCAAGATCTTCAGGACTGGGGACAACTCTACCTCTCAGCAAGTAAAGATCAGTACTGGAATACTGCTGATGGATATAACTTATCTGCGAGTTATTCACTGCCATTTCGTTATATCTCGGCAATGCTGTCGCTTGGGTATAATAAAAGCCCGTACTACCACGAGGCTGATAAATCGCTGTTTTTATCTGTTTCGGTACCGCTCAACTCATTGTTGAATGGAAATAACCTGTTCTTAACCACGAATACCATTACGAATAATGGTCAGGTGCAACAACAGGTTGGATTAAACGGCTCCTCACAGGATGGTGAGTTTAACTATGCTGTGGCGCAAGGCTGGCAGAATCAGAACAGAGGAGAGTCAGGTAACATTAACCTTAACTATCGTGGACCTTATGCACAAATGAACGGCGGCTATGCCTGGCAAAAAGAGTCCAGTCAATGGACATACGGAATTAGCGGTGGTATTACGTTGCATCCACATGGATTAACCTTATCCCAGCCATTAAGTCTGGACAGTGCCAGTGCTCTGGTTCAGGCTCGTGATGCCGCCAGCGTAAGAGTATTGAACGGTTCAGGTATTTATACGGACTCGCGTGGATATGCCGTTGTCCCATATTTAAATCCCTATAACCGAAATCAAATTTCGCTTGATGTAAATAGTGTTAAGGATAATGTCGAGCTGCTAAATACAGATGTTACTGTCATCCCTGCTCGAGGAGCTTTAGTTTCCGCCCCGTTTAAAGTCAATGTCGGTAATAAAGCAATCATTACCTTAATACAGAAGAATGGCGAGCCTGTACCGTTTGGTAGTGTAGTGACATTAGATTCTGAAAACAGCATTAACAGCAGTATTGTTGCTGATCAAGGACAGGTGTATATGTCAGGGTTACCTGAAGAGGATACTCTTATTGCACAATGGGGTGAGGAGCCTTCTCAAAAGTGTAAAGTAAATTACAAATTGCAAAATAAAACAGCTAAATTCAATGAATTGACTTTACAATGCCAATAGTCTGTAGTTCTTAGATTAATAACCCCGCATGTGCGGGGTTATTTTCATACAACATATTAACAACATCATTACAGATTTGTATTACTTACGGCGGATACAAATCATCTGTTCAGCTTCGAATATCATCATACTCACGCGTTTTATCAAATTCGTGTTTTGCAAACGGGCACAGTGGGATAATTTTCCGTTTTTCCTGGCGCATTTTTTCCACGACTTTCGCTACCAGTTGTTTACCAATCCCCTGCCCTTTCAGGCTTTCATCAACATCGGTATGTTCGATAATCGCTAAATTCTCTCCGGTCGGCACAAAGACAATTTCAGCTATTTGATTTCCCTGCGCATCATTGATGTAAAATTTATTATGACCCTCACGTATTTCCATTTTCCCCTCACTTATTTATGACGGTATTTCAGCGCGCCGCTGGGGCACGTATCAATCACTTTTATTACGGTGACGACGTCTACTTCATCCGGCATGATCCACGGTTTACGTTTGAGATTAAACAGTTTGCTATTACCGCGCACACAATTACCGGAATGCTGACATATTGCGGTGTTGAAATAGACATCGACCTTTTCGCCGGTATAGCAGCGATAACCAACATCCAGTAGTTCCTGATCCATGACCTTCTCTCCCTCATAAGTATGGTTTTCGCTATAAGCATAGCTCCCGAATCGCCAGACGACACCGGAAGTTTCAGTTACCAAATCAGCTTCCCCGAATGGCCAATCCCCTTACTCCCTTTGAATTACCCGCAGCATCAGAGATAATGCTTAGGAAATTTGTCATACAAGGAAGCTGATGAGACATTCACTGCCCTGCCGCATGTTACGCAAACGTCCGATGAAACTCAGTACCACGGTGATCTTAATGGTCAGCGCAGTGCTGTTCTCGGTGCTGCTGGTAGTGCATCTGGTTTACTTCTCGCAAATCAGCGATATGACGCGTGACGGGCTGGCCAACAAGGCACTGGCCGTGGCGCGTACCCTTGCCGACTCGCCAGAAATTCGTCAGGGCTTGCAGAAAAAACCGCAGGAGAGCGGTATCCAGGACATCGCTGAAGCTGTACGTAAACGCAACGATTTGCTGTTTATTGTCGTTACCAATATGCAAAGTCTTCGCTACTCGCACCCTGAAACCCAACGCATTGGTCAGCTCTTTAAAGGGGACGATATCCTGAAGACGCTCAACGGCGAGGAAAATGTCGCTATTAATCGCGGTTTTCTGGCGCAGGCTTTACGCGTATTTACCCCTATCTACGACGAAAATCATAAGCAGATCGGCGTGGTGGCGATTGGCCTGGAGTTAAGCCGCGTAACGCAGCAGATCAATGACAGTCGCTGGAGCATTATCTGGTCAATTTTATTCGGTGTGCTGGTTGGCGGGCTGGGTACATGGATTTTAGTCAAAGTACTTAAGCGCATCCTGTTCGGCCTGGAGCCTTACGAAATCTCAACTCTGTTTGAGCAACGCCAGGCAATGCTGCAATCAATCAAGGAAGGTGTCGTTGCCGTAGACGCGCGCGGCGAGGTCACACTCATCAATGATGCTGCGCAAGAACTGCTTAATTATCACAAATCCCAGGATGACGAAAAGCTATCGACACTGAGTCAGGCATGGTCGCAGGTGGTGGATGTCTCGGAAGTATTACGTGACGGCACGCCGCGACGAGATGAAGAGGTTACCGTCAAAGATCGGCTATTACTCATCAACACCGTACCTGTACGCAGCAATGGCGTTATCATCGGAGCCATCTCTACCTTCAGGGACAAAACGGAAGTTCGTAAGCTAATGCAACGGTTGGATGGGCTGGTCAACTATGCCGACGCACTTCGTGAACGCTCCCACGAATTTATGAACAAATTACACGTGATTCTCGGATTATTACATCTGAAGAGTTATAAGCAGTTGGAAGATTACATTCTAAAAACAGCCAACAACTATCAGGAAGAGATTGGCTCTTTGCTGGGTAAAATCAAATCTCCGGTTATCGCTGGTTTTTTAATCAGCAAGATTAACCGCGCGACCGATTTAGGCCATACGCTGGTATTAAATAGTGAGAGCCAGTTGCCAGACAGCGGTAGTGAAGATCAAGTCGCAACGTTAATTACCGCACTGGGAAATCTGATAGAAAACGCGCTGGAGGCATTAGGGCAAGAACCCGGTGGTGAAATCAGCGTTACGTTGCACTACCGTCACGGCTGGCTGCACTGTGAAATTAACGATGATGGTCCGGGAATTTCCCCCGACAAAATCGATCACATTTTTGAAAAAGGTGTCTCGACAAAAGGAAGTGAACGAGGCGTCGGTCTGGCACTTGTCAAACAACAGGTTGAAAATCTCGGCGGCAGCATTGCCGTGGAATCGGAACCCGGGGTTTTCACACAATTTTTTGTCCAGTTACCCTGGGATGGGGAGAGGTCGAGCAAATGATCAATGTATTAATTATCGATGACGACGCAATGGTAGCGGAGTTGAATCGCCGATACGTGGCGCAGATCCCTGGTTTTCAATGCTGCGGAACAGCCTCGACACTGGAGAAAGCCAAAGAGATTATCTTCAACAACGAAACACCTATCGACCTGATCTTGCTCGATATCTATATGCAAAAAGAAAACGGGCTCGATTTACTGCCTGTCCTGCACAACGCTCGATGCAAAAGCGATGTGATTGTCATCTCCTCGGCTGCTGATGCCGCAACCATTAAGGATTCTCTGCATTATGGCGTCGTTGATTATCTAATCAAACCGTTCCAGGCATCACGTTTTGAAGAGGCGCTCATCGGCTGGCGACAAAAGAAAATGGCGCTGGAGAAACATCAATACTATGACCAGGCCGAGCTGGATCAGCTAATTCATGGCAACTCATCTAACGAACAGGATACCCGCCGTCTACCGAAAGGCTTAACGCCGCAGACTTTACGCACGCTGTGCCAGTGGATTGACGCTCACCAGGACTATGAATTTTCAACCGACGAGCTGGCCAACGAGGTTAACATCTCTCGCGTTTCCTGCCGCAAATATCTGATCTGGCTAGTAAATTGTCACATCTTAGTTACCAGTATCCATTATGGCGTCACCGGTCGTCCGGTTTATCGCTACCGTATTCAGGCAGAGCATTACTCATTACTGAAGCAATATTGCCAATAACGCGTTATTAGTTATCTGGAAGTAACAATTATTGCAGTAATGCAAACCAGCACTGGCACAAGTTACATCAGCCATCAGTAAAACTTGTGCCAGATCAAATATAATTATCCCTCTTCATCCCCTGCGAATTAATATCAATTCGGATAAATAGAGTTTTTAATTTCAAAACGCTAACAAAAGTTAATTAACTATTATGTCACCCGTATTATGTGTATTTTTACCCACAAATAGGTAGATCAGAATAATCTATAAACTTGATGATATCTGTCTGTAGAACAAAAATTATACCAATAAATATCAACAAGATAGAGCAAAACAGATCTTTAACACCTGCGAAACACAAACTATAACCCCATCGCCAGAGAGTATTTTCCTCTGAAAAAGTCACTTATCACAGTGCATAAATTTACCGCTGTCTGAATCAGCCAATATTCACTGTGAAGTATTTACTCAAGCCAGTAACGACCAAACGGATATTTAGTCAGTCTCTGATAACAGTTCATCCAAAACAGAATGTGGCTGTGATCTATTTGGCAAGAATTTAAATGGGATTATCGCGAGGGTTTACACATGTTATTTACCATCCAACTTATCATAATACTGATATGTCTGTTTTATGGTGCCCGAAAGGGCGGTATCGCGCTGGGTTTATTAGGCGGTATCGGCCTGGTCATTCTGGTGTTCGTCTTCCATCTTCAGCCGGGTAAACCACCGGTTGATGTCATGCTGGTCATCATCGCGGTGGTAGCGGCATCGGCGACCCTGCAAGCCTCTGGCGGCCTGGATGTTATGCTGCAAATTGCCGAAAAACTGCTGCGTCGCAATCCGAAATATGTTTCCATCGTCGCACCATTTGTCACCTGTACGCTGACCATTCTTTGCGGTACGGGTCACGTGGTTTACACCATCCTGCCGATCATCTACGACGTTGCGATTAAGAACAACATCCGTCCGGAACGCCCAATGGCGGCGAGCTCTATCGGTGCGCAGATGGGGATTATCGCCAGTCCGGTGTCGGTTGCCGTTGTATCGCTGGTCGCAATGCTGGGGAACGTAACCTTTGATGGTCGTCACCTTGAGTTCCTCGACCTGCTTGCGATTACCATCCCCTCTACCTTGTTAGGTATCCTGGCGATCGGTATTTTCAGTTGGTTCCGTGGTAAAGATCTGGACAAAGACGAAGAGTTCCAGAAATTCATCTCCGTACCGGAAAACCGTGAGTACGTTTACGGTGACACCGCCACGCTGCTGGATAAAAAACTGCCGAAAAGCAACTGGCTGGCAATGTGGATCTTCCTCGGGGCAATCGCGGTGGTCGCACTTCTTGGTGCTGATTCTGACCTGCGTCCGTCTTTTGGCGGCAAACCGCTGTCGATGGTACTGGTTATCCAGATGTTTATGCTGCTGACCGGGGCGCTGATTATTATCCTGACCAAAACCAATCCCGCGTCCATCTCAAAAAATGAAGTCTTCCGTTCCGGTATGATTGCCATCGTGGCGGTATACGGTATCGCGTGGATGGCAGAAACCATGTTCGGTGCGCATATGTCTGAAATTCAGGGCGTACTGGGCGAAATGGTGAAAGAGTATCCGTGGGCTTATGCCATTGTTCTGTTGCTGGTCTCCAAGTTTGTTAACTCCCAGGCCGCTGCACTGGCAGCAATTGTTCCGGTTGCACTGGCGATTGGCGTTGACCCGGCATACATCGTGGCTTCAGCACCGGCTTGCTATGGTTATTACATCCTGCCGACTTATCCGAGCGATCTGGCAGCGATTCAGTTTGACCGTTCCGGAACCACCCACATCGGCCGCTTCGTCATCAACCACAGCTTTATTTTGCCAGGGTTGATTGGTGTGAGCGTATCGTGCGTCTTCGGCTGGATCTTCGCTGCGATGTACGGGTTCTTGTAATTGCACTCTGCGTGCTGCCCGTCGCTGTGCGGCACGCCATTTTCGTATAACAAATACAGAGTTACAGGCTGGAAGCTATGTCAAATAAAGAGTTTATTTATCAGGCGCCTTTCCCGATGGGGAAAGACAATACCGAGTACTATCTGCTCACATCCGATTACGTTAGTGTTGCCGAATTTAACGGCGAAACCATCCTGAAGGTGGAACCTGAAGCCCTGACCTTGCTGGCGCAGCAAGCATTCCATGACGCTTCTTTCATGCTCCGCCCGGCACACCAGCAACAGGTAGCTTCTATTCTTCACGACCCTGAAGCCAGTGAAAACGATAAGTATGTGGCGCTGCAATTCTTGAGAAACTCAGAAATCGCCGCCAAAGGTGTATTGCCGACCTGCCAGGATACCGGCACCGCCATCATCGTCGGTAAAAAAGGTCAGCGAGTGTGGACCGGCGGCGGTGATGAAGAAGCCTTGTCAAAAGGTGTCTATAACACTTATATCGAAGATAACCTGCGCTATTCACAAAACGCACCGCTGGACATGTACAAAGAGGTCAACACCGGCACTAACCTGCCTGCGCAAATCGACCTGTACGCGGTAGATGGCGACGAGTACAAATTCCTCTGCGTTGCCAAAGGCGGCGGTTCTGCCAACAAAACGTATCTCTATCAGGAAACCAAAGCCCTGCTGACTCCGGGTAAACTGAAAAACTTCCTCGTTGAGAAAATGCGTACCCTCGGCACCGCAGCCTGCCCGCCGTACCATATCGCGTTTGTGATTGGCGGCACGTCTGCGGAAACCAACCTGAAAACCGTCAAGTTGGCAAGTGCTCACTATTACGATGAGCTGCCGACTGAAGGGAACGAACACGGTCAGGCGTTCCGCGATGTTCAGTTAGAACAAGAACTGCTGGAAGAGGCTCAGAAGCTCGGCCTCGGCGCGCAGTTTGGCGGTAAATACTTCGCTCACGACATCCGCGTAATCCGCCTGCCGCGTCACGGCGCATCCTGCCCGGTGGGTATGGGCGTCTCCTGCTCCGCTGACCGCAACATTAAAGCGAAAATTAACCGCGAAGGTATCTGGATAGAAAAACTGGAACACAACCCAGGTCAGTATATTCCTGAAGAGCTGCGTCAGGCGGGTGAAGGCGAAGCGGTGAAAGTCGATCTCAACCGTCCGATGAAAGAGATCCTCGCCCAGCTTTCGCAGTATCCGGTATCCACCCGCTTGTCACTCACCGGCACAATTATCGTCGGTCGTGATATTGCGCACGCCAAGCTGAAAGAATTGATCGACGCCGGTAAAGAACTGCCGCAGTACATCAAAGATCACCCGATCTACTACGCAGGTCCGGCAAAAACGCCAGCCGGTTATCCATCGGGTTCTTTAGGCCCAACCACCGCAGGCCGTATGGACTCTTACGTGGATCTGCTGCAATCCCACGGCGGCAGCATGATCATGCTGGCGAAAGGTAACCGCAGTCAGCAAGTCACCGACGCATGTCATAAACACGGCGGCTTCTACCTCGGCAGCATTGGCGGCCCGGCGGCAGTGCTGGCACAGCAGAGCATTAAGCATCTGGAATGTGTCGCTTATCCGGAACTGGGTATGGAAGCTATCTGGAAAATCGAAGTAGAAGATTTCCCGGCGTTTATCCTGGTCGATGACAAAGGCAACGACTTCTTCCAGCAAATCGTCAACAAACAGTGCGCGAACTGCACTAAGTAACTTCTTTGGCCCAGCGCCTGGCGGCATACTGCCAGGTGATCCCCCTGGGCCACCTCTTTTGCGATTGTAATTTCACGCTTGCTGGTGAATAGTCAGTATTTTCCCTGACTTGCGAACTCACCATGACCCGCACACTCAAGCCGTTAATTCTTAACACTGGCGCGCTGGCGCTGACGTTAATCCTGATTTACACCGGAATTTCGGCTCATGACAAACTCACCTGGTTGATGGAAGTGACGCCGGTAATTATTGTCGTACCGTTGCTGCTTACCACCGCCAGACGTTATCCGTTAACGCCGCTGCTCTATGCACTGATTTTCTTTCACGCCATCATCCTGATGGTCGGCGGTCAGTACACCTACGCGAAAGTCCCCATCGGTTTTGAAGTACAGGAATGGTTGGGGTTAAGCCGTAATCCGTATGACAAGCTGGGGCATTTTTTCCAGGGGCTGGTGCCTGCACTGGTGGCGCGAGAAATCCTCGTGCGTGGGATGTACGTGCGCGGACGCAAAATGGTGGCGTTTCTGGTCTGCTGCGTAGCACTGGCGATAAGCGCCATGTATGAGTTGATCGAGTGGTGGACGGCGCTGGCGATGGGTCAGGGAGCGGATGATTTTCTCGGCACCCAGGGCGACCAGTGGGACACGCAATCCGATATGTTCTGCGCGCTGCTGGGCGCATTAACTACGGTGATATTGCTTGCTCGCCTTCACTGTCGCCAGCTCCGGCGCTATGGCTTAATTACCAAAGCGCCGGAAGCGATTATCCCTTAACGATGCAACCAGCCTGGCAGCCAGTCGCCGTGGGCGGAAATCAGATCGTCAACAAGGGCATATATTTCGTCAATTCCCAACACGGCGGCAGTGTGCGGGTCCATCATCGCAGCGTGGTAAACACGGTCACGATTTTCGGTGAGAATGGCTTCGGTAAGCAGCGTCTGTACGTTAATATTGGTTTGCATCAGGGCTGCCAGATGCGACGGTAGCGTACCGACTTTGGTCGGCTGAATGCCATTTGCATCAACCAGGCAGGCCACTTCCACACAACATCCTTGCGGCAGGTTATCAATCAAGCCATCGTTACGGACGTTGCCATAAATCACGCTCGGTTCGCCGGTCCAGATAGCGTTCATGATGGTGCTGGCATATTCCCGTGACGGTTTAATATCAATCCGGGAGGCGTTCTTATACTCCTCCAGCTCTTTGTGCCAGTTCTCCAACTGCTCGACGCAGCGTTTCGGGTACTCATCCAGCGGTACTTTATAACGCTCAATCAAATCCTCACGGCCTGGCTTAATAAACCACGGCGTATATTCGGCAAAATGTTCTGACGACTCCGTGACGAAGTAGCCCAGCTTTTTGAACATTTCATAGCGCACAATATTCTGGCAGCGAGGATTACC
The DNA here is from genome assembly GCF_000407765.1 of Escherichia sp. KTE114. Classification (NCBI taxonomy): domain Bacteria; kingdom Pseudomonadati; phylum Pseudomonadota; class Gammaproteobacteria; order Enterobacterales; family Enterobacteriaceae; genus Escherichia; species Escherichia sp. KTE114. The sequence continues at coordinate 801,355 of NZ_KE136626.1, forward strand.
ATGAATATTCGGCTTCGGTGCCTGACCTGCGTCATACGCTGCCAGCAGTTCCGGGTAGAGATTCACGTAACTGCCGTCGGCGGTTTTGCGCTCCAGTTCCAGGTAAAACGCCATATGGTTGATACCCGCACAACGATAACGCAGCGTAGCGGGGTCAATATTGAGGTCACGCGCCAGCTCTTCCGCCGTTCCCTGCACCGAATGGCACAGCCCTACCTGTTTGATATGCGGATAGCGGGCATACATCGCCCAGGTATTCATCGCCATCGGGTTAACGTAGTTGAGCATGGTGGCATCGGGGCAGACTTCTGTCATGTCTTCGCAAATTTGCCACAGGTGCGGAATGGTACGCAGCGCGCGCATAATGCCGCCCGGCCCCAACGTATCGGCAATAGTTTGTTCCAGACCGTGGCGCTTACAGACCTCGAAATCAGTCACCGTGCAAGGTTCATAACCACCAATCTGAAATGCCACCACGACAAAATCGGCATCCTGTAAGGCTTCTTTCTGTTGCGTGTGGCAGGTGATTTTGCCGCTGGCTCCTGCTGAATCCATCAGCTTACGCACCACAATGTGCGACTCTTCCAGGCGAGTTGGATCAATATCCATCAGAGCAATATGCGCCGTTTTCAGCGCCTCGCGATGAAACACATCACCAAGAATATTTTTTACGAAAATTGTCGAACCAGCGCCGATAAAAGTAATTTTGGGTGCAGACATCATTCAGGTCTCCAGGCTTGCTTGAATGATTTCATCATGACAGGCGATTTCGCAGAAAGCCTCCGGCTTCCCGATTGAGCATTCCCAAAAACTCAGATCTGGGGTTACTTAGCAGTAAATCTGAGTTTTTGGGACTAAATTACCTAAAAAACAGAGTAATTGGCTCTTATAAAATCCTCTCTCTTTACGTTTTGTGTCGTCATTCGCAGTCATCCTCAGCCACTCATGCCATAATTCTGATAATCCAGGAAAGAGAGCCATCCATGAATACAGATACCTTTATGTGTAGCAGCGATGAAAAACAGACCCGCAGCCCGCTGTCTCTGTATTCAGAATACCAGCGGATGGAGATAGAGTTTCGTGCACCGCATGTCATGACCACCAGCCACTGGCATGGTCAGGTTGAGGTAAATGTGCCTTTCGATGGCGATGTGGAATACCTGATTAACAATGAAAAAGTGAATATCAATCAGGGGCATATCACACTGTTCTGGGCCTGTACGCCACACCAACTAACCGATACCGGAACCTGTCAGAGCATGGCGATTTTTAATCTGCCGATGCATCTGTTTCTCTCCTGGCCTCTGGATAAAGACCTTATAAACCACGTCACTCACGGCATGGTGATTAAATCGCTGGCGACACAGCAACTTAGCCCCTTTGAAGTGCGCCGCTGGCAGCAGGAATTGAACAGCCCGAATGAGCAAATCCGCCAGCTCGCCATTGATGAAATTGGCCTGATGCTCAAGCGATTTAGCCTCTCCGGCTGGGAACCGATTCTGGTCAATAAAACCTCGCGCACGCACAAAAACAGCGTCTCGCGCCATGCGCAATTTTACGTCAGCCAGATGCTGGGCTTTATTGCAGAAAACTATGACCAGGCGCTGACCATCAACGACGTGGCTGAGCACGTCAAACTAAACGCCAACTATGCGATGGGGATATTTCAGCGAGTCATGCAGTTGACGATGAAACAGTACATTACCGCGATGCGCATCAACCACGTTCGCGCGTTACTGAGCGATACCGATAAAAGTATTCTCGATATTGCCCTGACGGCAGGTTTTCGTTCGAGCAGTCGTTTTTACAGTACTTTCGCCAAATATGTCGGTATGTCGCCGCAACAATACCGCAAACTTAGCCAACAACGCCGCCAGACACTTCCCGGTTAAAAACGATATCAGTATCAGCCAAAAAAATAATTTAGCTGTCGATAATAAACATTGAAAATTAATTGAAAAATTAATATAAGCTTCTGTTTATAATAAAAAAAAATTAAAACCGCTTATTTTTCAATCGCTTTACAGCCTGAAATGCCCGGAAGATACTTGCCCGCAACGAAGATTCCTTCACAACCGGGTAAACAATGATGAAAGTATTAATTGTTGAAAGCGAGTTTCTACATCAGGACACCTGGGTCGGTAGCGCCGTTGAACGTCTGGCGAATGCCTTGAGCCAACAAAATGTTACCGTCATTAAATCAACCTCATTTGATGATGGTTTTGCCATTCTCTCTTCAAATGAAGCTATTGATTGTCTGATGTTCAGTTATCAAATGGAGCATCCAGACGAACATCAAAACGTCAGAGAATTGATCGGTAAACTTCATGAACGCCAGCAAAACGTGCCGGTATTCCTGCTAGGCGATCGGGAAAAATCAATCGCCGCGCTGGATCGCGACCTGCTGGAGCTTGTCGATGAATTCGCCTGGATTCTGGAAGATACTGCCGATTTTATTGCCGGACGCGCCATCGCCGCGATGACCCGCTACCGTCAACAGCTGTTACCGCCACTGTTCAGCGCGCTGATGAAATATAGCGACATCCATGAGTATTCCTGGGCCGCGCCGGGTCACCAGGGCGGTGTAGGGTTCACTAAAACGCCAGCCGGACGTTTCTACCATGACTATTATGGTGAAAACCTGTTCCGCACCGATATGGGTATCGAACGAACTTCTCTCGGTTCTTTGCTTGACCATACTGGCGCATTTGGCGAAAGCGAAAAATATGCCGCGCGCGTATTTGGTGCCGATCGCTCCTGGTCAGTCGTTGTCGGCACTTCAGGTTCTAACCGCACCATCATGCAAGCCTGCATGACCGATAACGACGTGGTCGTTGTTGACCGTAACTGCCACAAATCCATTGAACAAGGCTTAATGCTGACTGGCGCGAAACCGGTATACATGGTGCCAAGCCGCAACCGCTACGGTATTATCGGGCCAATCTACCCGCAGGAAATGCAGCCTGAAACCTTGCAGAAGAAAATCAGTGAAAGTCCGCTGACTAAAGACAAAGTCGGGCAAAAACCGTCTTACTGCGTGGTGACCAACTGCACCTACGACGGCGTGTGTTATAACGCCAAAGACGCGCAGGATCTGCTGGAAAAAACCTCTGACCGTCTGCATTTCGACGAAGCCTGGTATGGCTACGCACGGTTTAACCCGATCTATGCCGATCACTATGCAATGCGCGGTGAACCGGGCGATCACAATGGCCCAACCGTTTTCGCTACCCACTCCACACATAAACTGCTGAATGCGCTGTCGCAGGCGTCTTATATTCATGTACGTGAAGGTCGGGGCGCGATTAACTTCTCCCGCTTTAATCAGGCATACATGATGCATGCCACCACTTCCCCGTTATATGCCATCTGCGCATCAAACGATGTGGCTGTATCAATGATGGACGGCAACAGCGGTCTGTCACTGACTCAGGAAGTGATCGATGAAGCGGTCGATTTCCGCCAGGCAATGGCACGGTTGTATAAAGAGTTTACTGACGAAGGTAGCTGGTTCTTTAAACCGTGGAATAAAGAAGTGGTTACCGATCCGGAAACCGGCAAAACCTATGACTTTGCCGACGCGCCACGCAAACTGCTGACCACCGTTCAGGACTGCTGGGTAATGCATCCGGGCGAAAGCTGGCACGGCTTTAAAGATATCCCGGACAACTGGAGTATGCTCGACCCGATTAAAGTCAGCATCCTCGCACCGGGGATGGGTGAAGACGGTGAACTGGAAGAGACTGGCGTACCTGCCGCACTGGTTACCGCATGGCTTGGTCACCACGGCATCGTGCCAACTCGCACCACCGATTTCCAGATTATGTTCCTGTTCTCAATGGGCGTGACCCGAGGGAAATGGGGAACTCTGGTTAACACCCTCTGTTCCTTCAAACGCCACTACGACGCTAACACACCACTGGCGCAGGTGATGCCGGAACTTGTTGAACAATATCCTGACACTTACGCGAACATGGGGATTCACGATCTGGGCGACAAAATGTTTGCCTGGCTGAAAGAAAACAACCCAGGTGCACGGTTAAACGAAGCCTATTCTGGCCTGCCGGTGGCTGAAATCACTCCGCGTGAAGCGTACAACGCGATTGTCGACAACAACGTCGAGCTGGTATCCATTGAAAATCTGCCAGGACGCATTGCGGCGAACTCAGTCATCCCGTATCCGCCAGGAATCCCAATGCTGCTGTCTGGTGAAAACTTCGGCGATAAAAACAGTCCGCAGGTAAGTTATTTACGCTCGCTGCAATCCTGGGATCATCATTTCCCTGGATTTGAACACGAAACTGAAGGGACTGAAATTATTGACGGTATTTACCACGTAATGTGTGTGAAAGCGTAACCACTATTCCGCTGAAGGCGTAATTGTTTTAATAACATTACGCCGCCTGGCCTGAGGCCTTTTGAGTATGGCAACGTTTTCATAAAAATTGCTGCAAACAAAAATGTCATACTTTTTGCGCGGTCCCACCCCGCGCTTTTTTTGTTTATTATTTACCCTTCACCACTCTGTAAAAATTTTTGTACATGAGAAATTACTATAAAAATTTGTAATATTAGTAAAACACGTTATTTTTATGCATGTTTTGATTCGTCATACAATTATATAACCAGTCCCCGGTATCTCTCTATGTTGGCGAGATCCACTATTTTTCTTTGCATTTCAGGAGTACATGTATGAGGATTTGCAGCAACCAACCTTGTATAGTTTTATTAACTGAAAAAGATGTCTGGCTAAGAGTGAATGGGAAAGAGCCTATAAGTTTGAAGGCTAACCATATGGCGTTATTAAGTTGTGAAAATAATATTATCGACGTCTCCTCTCTGAATAACACTTTGATTGCGTATATTAGCCTCGACATCATCAAAGATTATCTCCGTTTTCTGAATAAAGATCTCTCGAAAATACCGGTCTGGCAACGTAGCGCCACACCGATTATTTCCCTGCCATGCCTTACACCAGAGGTGTTTCGCGTTGCGGCGCAACATAGCACAGCGCCTGCTGAAACAGAGTCGGAAAAAGAACGAACACGTGCATTATTATTCACTGTGCTCTCTCGCTTTCTCGACAGTAAAAAATTCCTTTCTCTACTTATGTATATGTTACGTAATTGTGTTAGCGACAGCGTTTATCAAATCATTGAAAGCGATATCCATAAAGACTGGAATCTTAGTATGGTAGCCAGTTGTTTATGTCTTAGCCCAAGTTTGTTAAAGAAAAAGCTGAAAAGCGAAAACACCAGTTATAGCCAAATAATAACCACCTGCCGGATGCGTTATGCTGTTAATGAATTAATGATGGATGGAAAAAATATCTCACAGGTGTCACAGTCCTGTGGCTACAACAGCACGTCTTACTTTATTTCTGTATTTAAAGACTTCTATGGCATGACGCCACTCCATTATGTTAGCCAACACAGAGAACGTTCTGTCGCCTGATTTATAACCTTTACGAAGAGATATATTAATAACGGCATCAGCGATAACCCGACTGACGATAATTCAATGCGCGAATGCAGGCGTATGATATGACGTAATTTATTGTCACGAAGCTCGCCTTCGCAGGAGTTTAATTATGTCTTCGGATGCTGATGCTCACAAAGTGGGCTTAATCCCCGTTACTCTGATGGTGTCGGGGAATATTATGGGGTCAGGTGTATTTCTGTTACCTGCAAACCTGGCCTCAACTGGCGGTATTGCCATATATGGTTGGTTGGTGACGATTATCGGTGCTTTGGCTTTATCGATGGTCTACGCCAAAATGTCGTTCCTCGATCCCAGCCCTGGCGGTTCATATGCCTACGCGCGCCGCTGTTTCGGTCCTTTTCTCGGATATCAAACCAACGTTCTCTACTGGCTGGCCTGCTGGATTGGCAATATCGCCATGGTGGTCATTGGCGTAGGATATTTGAGCTATTTCTTCCCGCTCCTCAAAGATCCGTGGGTATTAACCATCACCTGTGTAGTGGTGCTGTGGATCTTCGTTCTGCTTAATATCGTCGGTCCGAAAATGATCACCCGCGTGCAGGCCGTCGCTACCGTGTTGGCGCTGATCCCAATCGTCGGGATTGCCGTATTCGGCTGGTTCTGGTTCCACGGAGAAACCTATATGGCGGCATGGAACGTCAGCGGCCTGGGCACCTTCGGCGCGATTCAAAGCACCTTAAACGTTACGCTGTGGTCATTTATCGGGGTGGAAAGTGCGTCTGTTGCAGCGGGTGTGGTTAAAAACCCGAAACGCAACGTCCCTATCGCCACCATTGGCGGGGTATTGATTGCCGCCGTTTGCTATGTGCTCTCGACCACCGCGATTATGGGGATGATCCCCAACGCCGCACTGCGCGTTTCCGCCTCACCTTTCGGTGATGCTGCACGGATGGCGCTGGGTGATACCGCAGGGGCCATTGTCTCCTTCTGTGCGGCGGCTGGTTGCTTAGGTTCGCTGGGCGGCTGGACATTACTGGCCGGGCAAACGGCGAAAGCCGCTGCTGATGACGGTCTGTTCCCACCGATTTTTGCCCGCGTCAACAAAGCTGGCACACCGGTAGCTGGGTTGATTATCGTCGGTATCCTGATGACTATCTTCCAGTTCAGCAGCATTTCGCCAAACGCAACCAAAGAGTTCGGTCTGGTCTCTTCCGTATCGGTAATCTTTACCCTGGTGCCTTATCTTTATACCTGTGCAGCTTTACTGCTTTTAGGCCACGGTCACTTTGGTAAAGCGCGTCCGGCGTATCTGGCCATCACCACTATCGCCTTCCTTTACTGCATCTGGGCGGTGGTCGGTTCTGGCGCACAAGAGGTTATGTGGTCATTCGTCACGCTGATGGTGATCACCGCAATGTACACGCTGAACTACAACCGACTGCATAAAAACCCCTATCCTTTAGATGCACCAATAAGCAAAGATTAAGCCCCCTTAATCCAGCAAACATAAAAGCCAACCTTAAGAACTTAAGGTTGGCTTAACTTTGCTTTGCGAGCATATGCGCACTTTGTTCGATGGAAACACCGTGATGTTGAAGCGCCTTCTAAAAAGACCCTCTTTGAATTTACTCGCCTGGCTATTGCTGGCCTCTTTTTATATTGCTATCTGCCTGAACATTGCCTTTTTTAAACAGGTGTTACAGGCGTTACCGCTGGATTCAATGCATAACGTACTGGTTTTCTTATCGATGCCGGTCGTCGCGTTCAGCGTGATTAATATTGTCCTGACGCTAGGCTCTTTCTTATGGCTTAATCGTCCACTGGCCTGCCTGTTTATTCTTGTCGGCGCGTCTGCACAATATTTCATAATGACTTATGGCATCGTCATCGACCGTTCGATGGTTGCCAATATCATGGATACCACACCTGCGGAAAGCTACGCGTTAATGACACCGCAGATGTTATTAACTCTGGGATTAAGCGGGGTTCTTGCTGCGCTGATTGCCTGCTGGGTAAAAATCAAACCCGCAACCTCACGCCTGCGTAGCGTTCTTTTCCGTGGGGCCAATATTCTGATTTCTGTACTGCTGATTCTGCTGGTCGCCGCGTTGTTTTATAAAGACTACGCCTCGCTGTTTCGCAACAACAAAGAGCTGGTGAAATCCTTAAGCCCCTCCAACAGCATTGTTGCCAGTTGGTCATGGTATTCCCACCAGCGACTGGCAAATCTGCCGCTGGTTCGCATTGGCGAGGATGCACACCGCAACCCATTAATGCAAAAAGAGAAGCGTAAAAATCTGACCATCTTGATCGTCGGCGAAACCTCGCGGGCAGAGAATTTCTCACTCAACGGCTACCCACGTGAAACCAATCCGCGTCTGGCGAAAGATAACGTGGTCTATTTCCCCAATACCGCGTCTTGCGGCACGGCAACGGCTGTTTCTGTGCCATGCATGTTCTCGGATATGCCGCGTGAGCATTACAAAGAAGAGCTGGCACAGCACCAGGAAGGCGTGCTGGATATCATTCAGCGAGCGGGCATTAATGTGTTATGGAATGACAACGACGGTGGCTGCAAAGGTGTCTGCGACCGCGTACCACACCAGAATGTCACCGCGCTGAACCTGCCCGGCCAGTGTATCAACGGCGAATGCTATGACGAGGTGCTGTTCCACGGGCTGGAAGAGTACATCAATAACCTGCAAGGTGATGGCGTGATTGTCTTACACACCATCGGTAGCCACGGACCGACCTATTACAACCGCTATCCGCCGCAGTTCAGGAAATTTACCCCCACCTGCGACACCAACGAGATCCAGACCTGTTCCAAAGAACAACTGGTGAACACTTACGATAATACGTTGCTCTACGTCGACTATATTGTTGATAAAGCAATTAATCTGCTGAAAGAACATCAGGATAAATTTACCACCAGCCTGGTTTATCTTTCTGACCATGGTGAATCGTTAGGTGAAAATGGCATCTACCTGCACGGCCTGCCTTATGCCATCGCACCTGACAGCCAAAAACAAGTACCGATGCTGCTGTGGTTATCGGAGGATTATCAAAAGCGGTATCAGATTGACCAGAGCTGCCTGCAAAAACAGGCACAAACGCAGCACTATTCACAGGACAATTTATTCTCAACCCTGTTGGGATTAACCGGCGTCGAAACGAAGTATTACCAGGCTGCGGATGATATTCTGCAAACTTGCAGGAGAGTGACTGAATGAAAATTCTGATTGTTGAAGACGATACACTGTTATTGCAGGGGCTGATTCTGGCGGCGCAAACCGAAGGCTACGCGTGTGATGGCGTTACGACCGCGCGGATGGCGGAGCAAAGCCTTGAGGCCGGTCATTACAGCCTGGTGGTGCTGGATTTAGGGTTACCCGACGAAGATGGACTGCATTTTCTCGCCCGTATCCGGCAGAAAAAATATACCCTGCCGGTACTGATCCTCACCGCTCGCGACACCCTGACCGACAAAATAGCGGGGCTGGATGTCGGTGCCGATGACTATCTGGTAAAACCTTTTGCGCTGGAAGAGTTACACGCCCGCATCCGCGCCCTGCTGCGACGCCATAATAATCAGGGCGAAAGTGAGCTGATTGTTGGCAATCTGACGCTGAATATGGGTCGCCGTCAGGTATGGATGGGCGGCGAAGAGTTGATTCTGACGCCCAAAGAATATGCTCTGCTCTCGCGGCTGATGCTCAAAGCAGGCAGCCCCGTGCATCGGGAAATTCTCTACAACGATATCTACAACTGGGACAACGAACCCTCGACCAACACCCTGGAAGTGCATATCCACAACCTGCGCGACAAAGTGGGCAAAACACGTATCCGCACCGTGCGCGGCTTTGGCTATATGCTGGTCGCGAATGAGGAAAACTAATTGAATCTGATGCGTTTTCTGCGCCGCCCAATGTCGCTGCGTCAACGGCTGATATTGACCATCGGCGCCATTCTGCTGGTTTTTGAGCTGATTAGCGTCTTCTGGCTATGGCATGAAAGTACCGAGCAAATTCAGCTCTTTGAGCAGGCGCTACGTGACAATCGCAACAACGATCGCCACATCATGCGTGAGATCCGCGAAGCAGTCGCCAGCCTGATTGTTCCCGGCGTATTTATGGTCAGCCTGACACTATTTATCTGCTATCAGGCGGTGCACCGCATCACACGCCCGTTGGCGGAACTGCAAAAAGAGCTGGAAGCGCGCACCGCTGACAACTTAACGCCCATAGCCATTCACAGTGCCACCCTCGAAATCGAAGCGGTGGTTTCGGCGTTGAACGATCTGGTCAGTCGCCTGACCAGCACGCTGGATAACGAAAGGTTGTTTACCGCTGACGTCGCTCACGAACTGCGAACGCCGCTGGCGGGGGTGCGTTTGCATCTGGAACTGCTGGCGAAAACGCATCACATTGATGTAGCGCCGTTAGTCGCACGGCTTGATCAGATGATGGAGAGCGTCTCCCAGTTGTTGCAACTGGCACGCGCCGGACAGTCATTTTCTTCCGGTAATTATCAACATGTAAAACTGCTGGAAGATGTGATCCTGCCCTCCTATGACGAACTCAGCACCATGCTCGACCAGCGTCAACAAACCCTGCTGTTACCAGAGAGCGCCGCCGACATCACCGTTCAGGGCGACGCGACCCTGCTGCGGATGTTATTGCGTAACCTGGTAGAAAACGCCCATCGCTATAGTCCAGCAGGCAGCAACATTATGATTCAGCTGCAAGAAGATGGCGGTGCGGTAATGGCGGTTGAAGATGAAGGGCCTGGCATTGATGAGAGTAAATGCGGAGAGTTGAGCAAAGCGTTTGTACGAATGGACAGCCGTTATGGCGGGATTGGTCTGGGATTAAGCATTGTCAGCCGCATCACACAGTTGCATCACGGGCAGTTTTTCCTGCAGAACCGGGAAGAGGCTTCCGGCACGCGCGCCTGGGTACGGCTGAAGAAAGATCAGTACGTGGCAAACCAGATATAGAGAAAGCTGCTGACTACCAGCACGCTAAACACAGTCGTTAAACTTTCATAAACACGGTTTTTCATTGCACTCTCCTCCGTTGTCCTGGAGGAGAGTATGCGCGTCAGAGATTAAGTGAACCTTAAGAGTTCGATTGTTGGCCTGATAAGAGAATGTCGCATCAGGCAATCCGTTTCAGCTTACTCATCAATTCGCGGATGTTGCTGCACCAGACGGGTACGTTTCGCCTGCAAATCGGCAATCTCGTGGTCAATATCCTCGATTTTCTGCTCGATATTATCGTAATGCTCGACGAGAATTTCCTTCGCTTCCTGCAAATCTGACGCCGCTGGCGTCGCACCTTTCAGTGGACGATTCGCCGTCTCTTTCATGGTCACGCCGGTAATCAAACCAATCACCGCCACTACCATCAGGTAATAGGCAGGCATCATCAGATTATGCGAGCTTTCCACCAGCCAGGCTGCCAGCGTTGGCGTCAGACCGGCAACCAGCACCGAAATATTAAATGCCGCCGCCAGCGCACTGTAACGAATATGCGTCGGGAACATCGCTGGCAAGGTAGAGGCCATAACACCCGTAAAGCAGTTAAGGATCACCGCCAGCATCAGCAACCCGGCGAAAATCAGGCCGATAATATTACTGTTAATCAGGATAAACGCCGGGATCGCCAGCGCAAACAACGCAACACTGCCGAGGATCACAAACGGACGACGACCAAAACGGTCACTCAGCAAGCCCATCACCGGCTGAACAAACAGCATACCGATCATAATCGCGATAATAATCAGCACCCCGTGGTCTTCGGAGTAATGCAGGTTATGCGACAAATAACTCGGCATATAAGTCAGCAACATGTAGTAAGTCACGTTGGTGGCAATCACCAGACCAATACATGTCAACAGACTGCGCCAGTGTTTGGTGGCAATCTCTTTAAACGAGACTTTCGGGCCATCCTGCAAACCTTCGCGGTCACCCTGTTCCAGTTTCTCAACATGTTGCTGGAACGCTGGCGTCTCTTCTAAAGCATGACGAAGATAAAGCCCAATAATTCCCAGCGGCAGCGCGATAAAGAACGGAATACGCCAGCCCCAGTCAAGGAAATTCTCTTCACCGACGATGGTCGAAATTAACACCACCACGCCCGCACCCAGCACAAACCCGGCAATAGAACCGAAATCCAGCCAACTGCCCATAAAGCCACGTTTACGGTCAGGTGAGTATTCCGCAACAAATATCGACGCTCCGGTGTATTCGCCACCGACCGAGAAACCTTGTGCCATCTTACAAATCAACAGCAGAATCGGTGCCCAAATACCAATAGAGGCATAGGACGGTATTAAACCGATACAGAACGTACTGATCGACATAATCACAATAGTGATAGCGAGGATCTTCTGGCGACCATATTTATCGCCCAACATACCGAAGAAGAGTCCGCCAAGCGGTCGAATCAGAAAGGGAACGGAGAAGGTGGCTAGTGCAGCAACCATCTGCACGCTGGGGTCAGCCCCCGGGAAAAATACTTTACCTAATGCGTAAGCAACAAAGCCATAAACACCAAAATCGAACCATTCCATTGCATTACCCAGCGATGCTGCAGTAATGGCTTTTCGCAGTTTACCGTCATCAATAATGGTGACATCACGAAGGGTTATCGGTTTTACTTTTTTCCTTTTCAGCATAGCTTTCCTCGCAGAGTAAGCCCATTTCCGCACGCGTCAGGCAAATCGACGCGGCGCCCGCAAAAGGGGAGCGGGAATTGCAGGGTGCAATCTCTGTAACAAGCGTAGCTGGTTTGCTTACACGATCCGATTAAGGATTGTACAATCAAACCTGTTGACGCCTGAATTGGGCAGTTAATGACCTTTTTACCCTACCAGTGTTTAAATTTGTGATCAACTTCACACATGGATTTCGTTGAGCACTCATTGATGTAACTGATCATTTACAGTCAATTTACAGAGAAGATTTCCTCAACCATCGCGCCCGCCAGACGCTGTGCTGAACAGAGCCGTGGCATCCCCAGCGCGACGGTTTGCCAGCGTTGGGTTACTGACCAGCAAACGGGCTGCTTATCGGCATCGGACCACTTGCCAAGCCAACTTAAAAAGTCAGCATGATCCCCGCCAGTCGGGGTAGTAGGAGAGGAAAACCACTGATGGTAATAATGGCGAGTAGTCGGTGCCGCATTGATACTTTCAGCCAGATATTGCGTCGCTTTCACGCGTAAATCGTCAAGCAACAACGCCGCTGTTTGTGGGTTTCCCAGACGGCAGGCATCACCAAACGCCCCCCAGCGCAGCTCTTCCAGAGCAATAAAACAACGTCCCGGCAGCGACCAGGCGTTGTACGCACCAGTACACCAGCGGGTAAAAATTTGCTCACTCTGCTCACCTGCCTGAACCAGTAACCCTCGTTGCATTAACGCTTTTTCCTTCCAGCGACAGCGGGCAGAAAACCACTCATACAACGCGGCAATTTGCTGGGGAAGTTCCGGGAAAGCGGAGTGCGAGCGGTGATCCATTTTTTGCAATAGCGCCAGATGTTGCGTGATCTGCGTCAGCGCCAGATGGCCGGGATCCAGCATCGCCGCCAGTTTTTCCACCAATGTCAGGCGCAGGCTAAGTGGCGCATTTAACATTCCGGCATTCGCCCACGCCTGAAGCTGTGCGCGCGCAAGGAGCTCCTGCATCAGTCGTTCACGAAACTGCTGCTGATGGGCTTGTGGATAGCGGGCATCATCGCCCTGCGCCAGATCCACCAAAAAGCGGGGATAAACCGACTCCAGTACGCGACCGGAGCCGTCCAGTAACGTCTTTGTCAATACTGTTCTGCCATGAAAAGAGTTTGAATATCATCGCGTAACAACTGAGAGTCCGTATAAATCCAGCCATGAATCACCACGGTCTGCTGCAATTGCTGCTGCATCATCCTGACCACGGATTCATTTTGTTGACGCAGCGCCAGACTATCGCGTAAACGCGCCTGTAATTCCGTCAAACATAACGCGAAATCAGCGAAAAAAGTGTTCATGCTTGCCGTGACAGAATCATCGACCTGAACCGCCAAAGCTTTAGCCATTTGTTGGCAATAAAGGTCTACTTCTTCGGTTAACGTTCGTTGGAGCGCACTGTAATCAACGGCCTCTGGCGGGGATTTCTCACCACCCCGTCCCCAGTCAGGCTGATTCAGCCAGCGCGAGAACGTCTCACGCACAATGCCAAAACGGCTGCTCTGCTCATCCGTTGCTTCCTGGTGGGATATTGCATCGCTGAACAACTGGCGAGTATTGAAGTGTGGGACTGCGCCATGAAAAGCAGGAAAATGAAAGCCGGGGCGAAACCCGGACTCATTCAATTCTGTTTTTACCCGCTGCTCGATGGGGTGAATAACATCGGTTAACACCCGGCAAAGGGTTGATTCCAGTTCAGCAAAACGCAGCGTAAAATCACGGCTGATTTTGGTCTGCGCCGCCTGTAACAGCGTCTCGCAGCGGGTACGAATCTCGCTTAACGACCATGAATCATGTTGAAAAAGTACAGCTAACTGGGTATTCACCTCATCTTGCTGCTGACGCAGAAAGTCGTTGGCTGATACCAGAGCCACCTCGATTTCATGTTTAATCTCGCCACTCACCTGCACCTGATTGAGCTGCAATAGCTGCATATTTTCTTCAACCTGGCGGATATTTTGCCGCAATTGCTCGCAGACGACGTTCAGCCCGTGTGCGCGAAAATCAAGGTATTCCCGCGCTTGTTGGGCATAATTCAACAACTTATGCGAGGCAGATCGCAGAGCATATAACGACGCGTTGGCGTAGGCAGCATGGAGTAATGCCTGAACCGGTTGCGCGAACAGCGAATCTTCCCACAGTTGATCGGCGGCATGACGAATACGGTCGATATCTGCCAGATCGGCATTGCGCCAGCGCCTGCCAAGCGCGGCATGGGCAAAATCCTCCACCCAGCGTTGTTGCTCCGGCGCAGGCAACTTCCCATTGTTAGCTAACTCATGACGTGCCCGATTCGCCAGATAGCCCCACATCGACGATACCGGAAATATCTGCCCTGGCGTAACACAGCCTTTCATCAGCGTTCCGGAAATCAGCGCCCGCACCTGTTCGGCATCGTCACTGTTACGATCCTGCTGATCGAACTTATTGACGAGCACATACAGCGGTACTGATTTCCCCACCGCTAAAACCGCCTCACGCACCTCTTCATCGGAGATTGACTTCAGTTGCGTATAGTCCAGCACCGCCAGCACTGCGGAGGCGCGCGCCAGTTGCTCGTTAAGCATTTTTTGCAGATGCGGTTGTCCGGCTTCATTCGGTCCGGGGGTATCCAGCAACGTCAATTGACCGGGATAACTCTCCAGCCCCGCCAGATGGACAAACTCCACTTCAATTACTGGAATATGCTCAATGGCGGCGTAAGCAGAAAAAGGAAAATCGACGTCCAGCGCCTTCGCCAGACGCACCAAATCATTCAAACTTTTCAGACAATGAAAAATTGGCTGGGCACCAAGATAATATTTTTCAAAAGCAACGCCATTTTCGATCCGCTGCATAAGCGCACGCATATCTTTATCTATTTCCAGCAGTTCGGTCAGATGCTCAATATCGCAATCGCGCAGGCGTTGTTGTAATTGTTGGATTAAACAGTCGATTGGTGCGACATGTGAAAAATGCAGCACCGGTTCTTTTTGCCCCGGCGTATGGCGAATAAGCGTCGGCAGCGCAGTCATAGGGCGATTGCGATTAGGCAGAACTTCAGTGCCAACAATAGCGTTAATGGTGGTTGATTTCCCTGCTTTCATGGTGCCAATAATCGCCAGCACCATTTCCAGACGGGAAATTTTACGCAGCTCATTATTCAGCATCGCATGACGCTCGGCGATATTAGGCTGACTCCAGGGTAAAGTCAGTGGTGGTGCATCTTCTCCGGGCACAGAGAGCGGCATTTTTTCCAGTAACTGCAACTGTTGTCGGGAAAGCTGTAACAGACGCTCAGCCTCCTGACTTAATTCATATATTGTCTGTGTGTACATGGAAAATTCTTCCTTAAGGCAAATTTCATTATTTTTTATTTAGCCAGATCGTTTTTTAGTTCTGTTGTCGGCTTTTATAATTACTGCAGGAAATAATTTTTATATTTAATATATTGTTTTTATTAGGATGAATAAATCTCTTCCGACAAGTTAAAAGTCAGAAAGATAAAATAACAATTTAATTAAAAAAAGAACAAGAAGAGAGTTAACCTTAACTTAAATAATAAACAGAGGCAAAAAGATTATTTTCTTTTTGCGTTGTCTTTCAAATGAAAACGATCGTCGACTAAAATCAGCAGTACCCCCGACAAACTCAGGGATTTTGTGTATAATTGCGGCCTTTTTCGGCAATCTGCCGTTTTTTGGCGCTTTTGCCCTGCTGACTTTTGAGGAAATCCACATGTCATTACCACACTGCCCGAAATGCAACTCCGAATACACCTACGAAGATAACGGCATGTACATCTGCCCGGAATGCGCCTACGAATGGAACGACGCCGAACCTGCACAGGAAAGCGACGAGCTGATCGTTAAAGATGCTAACGGCAACCTGCTGGCTGACGGCGACAGCGTTACCATCATTAAAGATCTGAAGGTGAAAGGTAGCTCTTCGATGCTGAAAATTGGCACCAAAGTGAAAAACATCCGCCTGGTTGAAGGCGACCATAACATCGATTGCAAAATCGACGGTTTTGGTCCGATGAAACTGAAATCTGAGTTTGTGAAAAAGAACTGATTTCGAATGCCGGGTGCGATACATCCGGCAACGGTGCCAAATGCCTGATGCGACGCTTGCGCGTCTTATCAGGCCTACTCTTCATCTGTACAAAATTCAAACTACACTTAACTGACTTCTCTTAACTGAGGTCACCATCATGCCGTTAAGTCCCTATATCTCTTTTTCCGGTAACTGTGCCGACGCGATAGCCTATTACCAACGCGCGTTAGGCGCGGAACTGCTCTATAAAATCAGCTTTGGGGAAATGCCGAAACCCACGCAAGAAAGCACCGAAGGCTGTCCTTCAGGGATGCAATTTCCCGATACTGCCATCGCCCATGCTAACGTGCGCATTGCCGGAAGCGACATCATGATGAGCGATGCCATACCGTCAGGAAAAGCCAACTACTCCGGCTTTACGCTGGTGCTCGATTCGCAACAGGTCGAGGAAGGGAAACGTTGGTTTGACAACCTTGCCGCCAACGGAAAAATCGAAATGGACTGGCAGGAAACCTTCTGGGCGCATGGCTTCGGCAAAGTTACCGATAAATATGGTGTGCCGTGGATGATTAATGTCGTTAAGCAGCAGTCAACACAATAGCCGGGCTTTAATAGCTGATGGGGAGAATTAGGGGGAGGGGTGATGCCTGCTCCATACCCAACATCACCGCCCATACTCATCTTCCATTCTCCGCTCTTCATCTTCCAGCTGCCGACGCTCCTGATCAAGCTGGCGCTGGCGGTCGTCAAGCTGCCTGCGGCGATCTTCAAACTGGCGGCGGCGGTCGTCATATTGTCTGCGACGATCGTCGCTCACTTGACGCTGCCAGCCGTCGTCGCGCGAATCTTCATAGTCACGCCCACGATCAGGGTTATAAGCGTCGTTAATCGCCTGCTGAATATTACCAATCGTGTCGTCGATAATATCGGCCTGAGCCGGAACGGTGGTCAGCGTGAGCAGGGTGAAAAGAAAGAGCGTGGAGTGGCGTTTCATAAACTCGGCCTCGCAACAAAGTTAATACAAGGTAGGCAAACGTATCTGTCGCGAGTAGCGGAGGATTCTCAATTCTCTTGCCCCAATGCCTGCGCCAGTTGCACGCGGGTAAAAGGTTTGCGCAGCAGCGCCACTTCTGGCAACGCGGGGTTATAGCTGGGGCGTAAATCCTGACCGCTGATAAGCAACAGCGTCAGGTGTGGGTAGCGTTTGCGTGCTGCATTGACCACTTCTGCGCCGCTCATACCGCCTGGGAGCATTAAGTCGCTGATAAAGATATCGATTTCCGCTGATGCCGCCAGCAGATCCAGCGCCTGTTCGCCACTGCTCGCTTCCAGCGTCAAATAGCCCAGTAGGTGCAACTGTTCGCAGATTGTCTGGCGTACCGCAGCTTCATCTTCCAGCACCAACACCAGCTTATCGCCGCTGACGGCTGTCTGTTCTACCACCGCTGACGATACATTTTTCGCCGCCAACAACGCACGGGGAAGCTGTAGTCTGACTGTCGTTCCCTGCCCCGGCGCACTTTCGATTTCCACCCTCCCGCCGGACTGACGCACGAAACCATAGACCATCGACAAGCCCAGCCCGCTGCCGCTCCCCGTCTGTTTGGTGGTAAAGAACGGTTCGAACACCTGGTCTTTCACCTCCTGCGACATTCCACAGCCATGATCGATAACCTCCAGAGCCACCATGTCCTGACGCTGCCCACCGCTACGGGTGACACGCTGGTTCCAGGTGCGGATTTTGAGGGTTCCCGTCAGCCCTTCCATCGCATCACGAGCGTTCATCACCAGGTTGATGATGGCATTTTCCAGTTGGCTGACGTCAATCCACGCAGGCCACGCCGGAGACTGCGCTTCAATCTCCAGCGTCAGCGTTGCCGGTAAGGAGTGGCGCATCAATTCGCTTAACTCTTCCAGCAGTGTTTTCAGTTCAATGGCTTGTGGATGTAAGGACTGCTTGCGGGAAAATGCCAACAGCCGTTGGGTCAGTAGCGCGCCACGTTCGGCGGCTTGCTGCGCCCGCTGTATTCGCGGCGCGTCGGGCGAGTCCGTGTTCACCAGCTCCAGGCTGCCAATAATCACCGCCAACAGATTATTAAAATCATGCGCCAGTCCCCCCGTCAGTTGCCCGACCGCTTTCAGCTTCTGGCTGTGCAATAGCGCCTCTTCCAGCCCCTGCCGCTCGGTTTGGGCAATCTCCATCTGCGTGGTTTTCTCTTTCAGCAGCCGTGACGTCCGTTCAAGCGATGCGGTATTACGGGCGAAGACGTTAAAGGCGCGTGCCAGTTCCCCCAACTCATCGCGCCGCTGTAACGCCGGAAAGCTGACGTCTGCTTCACCGTGCGCCAGACGACTCATGGCGCGAGAAATCGCCGTCAGGTTTGAGCCAAGATTGCGATAGATGTACCAACCTGCAAACGCGGTGATCACCACCGCTAACAGGGCAAAGATCATGATCACTCTCTCGCCGGAGCGCAGATCCTGGTAACTTTGCGCTACCCGCTGACCTGAAAGCATCGCCACCTGTTCGGCATAATGGTTAATATCGCTGTTAAGGATCGCCACCAGAGCTTTGATGTGAAACATATACCAGCTAATCGCCAGATCGCTTTGCTCCAGAGCGGCAGAAAGCGGCGCGAGTTTACGTAGTTCATCATTGAAATCAGTAAGTAGCGTATTTACTAACGGCGTATCACTATGAGTCGGCAGCGCAGACATCACTTCAACCAGTTGATGAATAATCGCCTGCGGTGCTGGAGTGGCAATGGCGGCAACAATCAGCCGGTTCATCTCGTTAAGCAAAATATCATCTTGCGCGTGAGTGACTTTTTGCAGATGCCGCAGATAACTTAAGTTTTGATATAGCGAACTTAACAACGCGTTGCGTTCCAGATGCCGCCTTTGCCCCCGCTCCAGCATTCCGCCGACGCTGGTTTGCAGTTCATTGCTGCGCTGGATGATTCGCGCCACCAGCCCGGCGTCCTGCTGTGCTAAAGGCGCTGTCGCCAGTTGCTCAAGTGAGTTTTTTAACGCCCGCTGTGTCTCCAGCAATCGCTCGGCTTCGCCTTTATATTCCAGCGCCCCCACCACCTGTGACAATCGCACCGCCGCCGTCGCCACGTTTGCCGTGTCGCGCGCCAGATTCAGGCTGCCGGTCATATCATCTACCGTTTGCTGCTGCACCTGCTCCTGCATCTGGCTGGCATGACGAAAGCCCATTACCGCCACGCCGCTGACCATCAGCGTCACTGCTACCACCAGCAAATTTAAAAGCAGCAATCGCCCGCGCGCGCTGGCAAAAAAGTGACGTCCGGGGTGCGCCATATCACGCTCCGTGAAGAAAATTCGCAATATGACAAATATGAACGGCTTCTGACATTTTGCATTTACTTTCCTGTGATGGAGTGCTGATATCGACAACCTCGCAGGAGTCCACCATGAACAGCACGCCAGTTCTGGAGATGCGCAATATTGCCAAAGCCTTCGGCAAATTTTATGCGCTCAAAGGGGTGGATTTGACGGTTTACCCTGGCGAGATCCATGCCCTGATGGGGGAAAACGGCGCAGGAAAAAGCACGCTGATGAAGGTGCTGGCAGGGGCTTATACCGCCACCAGCGGCGAGATCCTGATTGATGGCACCCCCTTTCACATTCGCACGCCAAAAGATGCCTTAAGCGCCGGTATTACGCTGATTTATCAGGAGATGCAGCTGGCACCCAATTTGACGGTGGCAGAGAACATTTTCCTCGGCAGCGAGCTTTCCCACGGCGGGCTGGTGCAGCGTAAAGAGATGCTGGTACAGGCGCAAAAAGTGATCGACCGCCTTGGCGCGCAGTTCAAGGCCAGTGATAAAGTCATGACGCTGACCATTGCCGAACAACAGCAGGTCGAAATTGCCCGCGCGCTGCATCGCAACAGCCGCATTCTGGTGATGGACGAACCCACCGCCGCCCTCTCCTCCCGCGAAACTCACCGCTTGTTTGAACTGATTATGCGGCTGCGCGATGAAGGGATGGCGATTATCTACATCAGCCACCGCATGGCAGAAGTGTATGAGCTTTCCGATCGCGTCAGCGTGCTGCGCGACGGGCAATACGTTGGCAGCCTGACCCGCGACAACCTCAACGCTGCTGAACTGGTGCGGATGATGGTTGGCAGGCCGCTGAGCGATCTGTTCAATAAAGAACGCGATATCCTGCCCGGCAAAGCCCGCCTGAACGTTCACCACCTGACCGACGGCGGCAAAGTGCAGCCGAGCAGTCTGCTGGTGCGTTCAGGCGAAATTGTCGGCCTCGCAGGGCTGGTGGGTGCCGGACGTTCCGAACTCGCGCAGTTAATTTTCGGCGTGCGTAAAGCAACGGGCGGAATGATTGAAGTGGATGGCGAACCGGTGGTGATCCACTCCCCGCGCGAAGCCATCGATCTTGGCATTGGATTTCTGACCGAAAACCGTAAAGAACAGGGGCTGTTCCTTGAAATGGCGGCAGCCGAAAACATCACCATGGCAACCCTGGAGCGCGATGCCAGCTGGGGGATGCTCAACCGCAAAAAAGCGCAAACCATCTCCGATGACGCCATTAAGTTGCTCAACATTCGTGTGCCACATTCCCAGGTGCGAGCGGGCGGGCTTTCCGGCGGTAATCAGCAAAAACTGTTGATCTCCCGCTGGGTGGCGATTGGCCCGCGCATTTTACTGCTCGATGAACCCACGCGCGGCGTGGATGTCGGCGCAAAAAGTGAGATCTACCGGATCATGAACGAGATGGCGCGCAAGGGCGTGGCGATCCTGATGATCTCCAGCGAACTGCCGGAGATAGTCGGGATGAGCGATCGCGTTTATGTAATGCGCGAAGGCAGCATTGCCGGTGAGTTAAACGGCAACAACATCACCCAGGAAAACATTATGACCTTAGCGACCGGCGTCAACGACGCTCATTCCCAGGCGGTGCGCTCATGACAACATCTGCAAAGACCTCTGCCAAAAAAATGTTAATGAGCGATCTGATGCAAACGGTCGGCATTTTGCCGATTCTAATCCTGATCGTGGCAGTTTTTGGCTTTATCGCGCCAAACTTTTTTACCGAAAGCAACCTGCTGAATATTACCCGCCAGGCGTCAATCAACATTGTGCTGGCGGCGGGAATGACCTTCATTATTTTGACCGGCGGGATCGATCTTTCTGTAGGTTCAATTCTTGGCACCACGGCGGTAGCGGCGATGGTCGTCTCCCTTAGCCCGGAGTTCGCCATGCTGTCGATCCCGGCTGCGCTGATGCTCGGCCTGCTGCTGGGGTTGTTCAACGGCGCGCTGGTGGCCTTTGCCGGATTACCGCCGTTTATCGTCACACTTGGCACCTATACGGCGCTGCGCGGGGCAGCGTATCTGCTGGCGGATGGCACTACGGTTATCAACTCCAACATTAATTTCGAGTGGATAGGCAACAACTATCTTGGGCCGATCCCCTGGCTGGTGGTCATTGCGCTGGCGGTAATCGTGCTGTGCTGGTTTATTCTGCGCCGTACCACGCTTGGCGTTCATATCTACGCCGTCGGCGGCAATATGCAGGCGGCACGTCTTACCGGCATAAAAGTCTGGCTGGTGCTGCTGTTTGTTTATGGCATGAGCGGCCTGCTTTCAGGGTTGGGCGGGATTATGAGTGCCTCGCGACTGTACAGCGCCAACGGCAACTTAGGCATGGGTTACGAACTGGACGCCATTGCAGCGGTGATCCTCGGCGGCACTAGTTTTGTCGGCGGCATCGGCACCATCACCGGCACGCTGGTGGGGGCGCTGATTATCGCCACGCTAAACAACGGCATGACCTTAATGGGCGTCTCTTACTTCTGGCAACTGGTGATCAAAGGGGCGGTGATCATCATTGCGGTGCTGATCGACAAATACCGTACCCGACATCATCAAAGCGCATAACAACAATACCCTACACATGAGGAATACAGCATGAGATTGAAGCCCTTAGTGACCGCGCTCTGTGCAGGCGCGCTGCTGGTCGCAGCACCGTTCGCCCAGGCGAAAGAACTGAAATCGATAGGCGTGACGGTGGGCGATCTGGCGAACCCGTTCTTCGTGCAGATAACCAAAGGCGCGGAGCTGGAAGCGCGCAAACTGGCAGGCGATAACGTCAAAGTGACGCTGGTGTCCAGCGGCTACGATCTGGGCCAGCAGGTGTCGCAAATAGACAACTTTATCGCCGCCAACGTCGATATGATCATTTTGAATGCTGCCGATTCAAAAGGGATCGGCCCGGCGGTGAAACGGGCGAAAGACGCCGGGATCGTGGTAGTGGCGGTTGACGTAGCGGCAGAAGGTGCCGATGCCACCATTACTTCCGATAACACCCAGGCGGGCGAAATGGCCTGTAAATACATCACCGATCGCCTGAAAGGCAAAGGCAACGTGGTGATCATCAACGGGCCGCCGGTGTCCGCCGTACAGAACCGCGTCGAAGGCTGCCAGACCGAATTTAAACGCCATCCTGACATCAAGGTGCTCTCTGACAACCAGAACGCCAAAGGCAGTCGTGAAGGCGGGCTGGAGGTGATGACCGGGCTGCTGGCGGCAAATCCGAAGATCGACGGTGTGTTTGCGATTAACGATCCCACCGCGATCGGTGCCGATCTGGCAGCAAAACAGGCACAACGTAACGAGTTCTTTATTGTTGGCGTGGATGGTAGCCCGGACGCCGAAGAGGCGCTGAAGCGTGAGAACTCGTTGTTTGTCGCAACCCCCGCGCAAGACCCACAGGTGATGGCGGCGAAAGCCGTCGAGATCGGCTATGACATTTTGCAGGGCAAGCCCGCGCCGAAAGAGCCGGTGCTAATCCCGGTGACGATGATCGACAAAGACAACGTCGGTAATTACAAAGGCTGGACGGTGAAATAAGTCCGAGGCCGGGCGGCGACGCTGCCCGGCGGTAGCGCATTAGCTAATCCAGGAGCTGGCATGATGGAACGTAAAGGTATTATCGCAGCAGGAAATATGCTGGTTGATCACGTCCACCAGATTATCCAGTGGCCGGAGCGCGGCTGGCTGGCGGAGATCACCCACAGTGAACGCTCTACCGGTGGCGCACCGCTTAACGTCCTGCTGACGCTGGCGAAAATGCGCGCCGGGCTGCCTTTGCAGGCGGTCGGACTAATCGGTCAGGATAGCGATGGCGATTACATTATGGCAATGCTGGAGCAATATCACGTCAACCGCCAGCATGTGCAGCGCACCACCTTTGCGCCGACGTCGATGTCGCAGGTGATGACCGATCCCAGCGGACAGCGCACATTTTTCCATTCACCGGGCGCTAACCGGCTGCTGGATCTCCCGGCGTTCGACCAGCTTGATAGCAGCATGAAAATCTTCCATCTCGGCTATCTGCTCCTGCTCGAAAGCCTGGATATGCCAGACGATGTTTATGGCACTCGCAGCGCCCGCCTGCTGGCGCAGATGCATGACGCTGGCTATGAAACCTGTCTCGATCTGGTTTCCCGCAAGGGCGATCCGCGCTATCAGCCGCTGGTATTGCCCGCGTTGCGTCATCTGGATTATCTGGTGATTAACGAACTGGAGGCTGGGGAATTTAGCGGGCTGGAGATTCGTTTGCCTAACGGCGAGCCACATATCGCGCATATTGCCGCCGCCGCGCGCGAACTGTTAGATGCGGGCGTGCGCCAGCGCGTGGTGATTCACTGCGCGGAAGGCGCATGGGGAGAGACGCCAGAACAGGGCGGCATGTGGATACCCTCACGGAAATTAGAACCGCGCGAGATTATCGGTAGCGTCGGCGCGGGTGATGCGTTTTGTGCCGGATTTTTGTATGGCTGCCACGAACGCTGGACGCTTACCGAGAGCATCAAACTGGCACATGCCTGCGCACGCGCGAGCCTGTTATGCGCCAACGCCATCGACGGGGCAAAAACACTGGAAGAGCTGCAAACAGAAATGTCGGATTAATGCACGTCGGCAGCGAAGACATAACCCAGACCGCGCAGAGTTTTAATCAACATTGGCTGATGCGGGTTCAGTTCGATTTTGCGTCGTAGTCGCATGATTAATACGTCGATGGTGCGATCAAACACCTCTATGCTGTCACTATGGGTAAACTCCAGCAACTGCTCGCGGCTCAATACCCGACGGGCGTTTTGTGCCAGAGCCAGCAACAAGCCATATTCGCCCTGAGTCAGCTCAACAAGTTGCTGTCGCGGATTGTGTAGCTGGCAGCGTGTGGTATCGAGATACCAGCCATTAAATGACAGCCCGGCATTTTTCTCCTCATTGACCGCCAGCACGCCAACGCGCCGTAACACCGCTTTTAGTCGCGCGACCACTACCCGTGGGGTAAATGGCTTGCAGATGTAATCATCCGCGCCCATTTCCAGCCCGACCACCACATCAGACTCACTGCCCAGACCGGTCAGCATCACCACCGGCAATGCAGGACGCATTTTCTGTAGTTGTTGTAATACCATCAGGCCGTTGGTATCAGGCAACATCATATCCAGCACCACCAGCGCAATATCAGGATCGCCTTCAATACACGATATTGCCTCCTGTCCGGTATGGCAGACTGAAACCGTAAAGACATGTTCGCTTAACACGTCCTGCAACAGTGCACAGATAGCCGCGTCATCATCCACCACCAGCACCACGGGTTTCATGGTTACACTCCGCATTATTCACCTGATTAATCATTGTGCGTACTTCCTGGCGAAGTGAAAGAGGAAAGCAATATATATAATGAAAATATAATTCATGTCACATTATTGATATTGTTAATAGATATGCCGTACTTTTTCACCTTCAGCACAAATGCCTAATAAAATGGCTCGTTCCGCTCACACTTCCGTTTATTAAAGTCGTCGTTTCCCAATTATGATAACGCCAGCTTTAAATGACGTATTTTGCATGGATTACATATTTACGACATAAATGATAAATGGAGATTTATATGAATAACTCTCAGTTATTCCGTTTGAGCAGGATTGTTATTGCCTTAACCGCCGCCAGCAGCATGATGGTAAATACCGCTTACGCAACAGATGAAGCGAAAGCCGCCACTCAATATACGCAACAGGTAAATCAGAATTACGCCAAATCATTACCGTTTAGCGATCGTCAGGATTTTGACGATGCCCAGCGTGGATTTATCGCCCCGCTGCTCGATGAAGGTATTCTGCGTGATGCGAATGGCAAAGTTTACTACCGCGCGGACGATTACAAATTTGATATTAATGCCGCTGCGCCGGAAACGGTAAACCCCAGCCTGTGGCGTCAGTCGCAGATCAACGGTATTTCTGGCCTGTTCAAAGTCACCGATAAAATGTATCAGGTGCGTGGTCAGGACATCTCCAACATTACGTTCGTGGAAGGCGAGAAAGGCATTATTGTTATCGACCCGCTGGTGACGCCGCCAGCCGCAAAAGCCGCACTTGACCTTTACTTCCAGCATCGTCCGCAAAAACCGATTGTTGCGGTTATCTACACCCATAGCCACGCCGACCATTATGGCGGTGTGAAAGGCATTATCTCTGAAGCTGATGTTAAATCGGGAAAAGTTCAGGTGATCGCTCCGGCTGGCTTTATGGACGAAGCCATCAGCGAAAACGTACTGGCGGGTAATATTATGAGCCGTCGTGCGCTCTACTCTTACGGCCTGTTACTGCCGCACAACGCGCAGGGTAACGTGGGTAACGGCCTCGGCGTGACGCTGGCAACCGGTGACCCAAGCATTATTGCGCCAACCAAAACTATCGTCAGAACTGGCGAGAAGATGATTATCGACGGTCTGGAGTTTGACTTCCTGATGACCCCTGGCAGCGAAGCGCCAGCGGAAATGCATTTCTATATTCCGGCACTGAAAGCCCTGTGTACCGCCGAGAACGCTACTCATACCCTGCACAACTTCTACACCCTGCGCGGCGCGAAAACCCGCGATACCAGCAAGTGGACCGAGTATCTGAACGAAACGCTGGATATGTGGGGTAACGAAGCGGAAGTCCTGTTTATGCCGCACACCTGGCCGGTATGGGGCAATAAGCATATCAATGATTATATTGGTAAATATCGCGATACCATCAAGTACATTCACGATCAAACCCTGCACCTGGCAAACCAGGGCTACACCATGAATGAAATCGGCGACATGATTAAGCTGCCGCCAACGCTCGCCAATAACTGGGCCAGCCGTGGCTATTACGGTTCTGTCAGCCACAACGCCCGTGCGGTATATAACTTCTATCTCGGCTATTACGACGGTAACCCGGCAAACCTGCATCCGTATGGACAGGTGGAGATGGGTAAACGTTATGTGCAGGCGCTGGGCGGTTCCGCACGCGTCATCAACCTGGCGCAAGAAGCGAACAAGCAGGGTGATTATCGCTGGTCGGCAGAACTGCTGAAACAGGTGATTGCCGCCAATCCTGGTGATCAGGTAGCGAAGAATCTGCAAGCCAATAACTTTGAACAGCTTGGTTATCAGGCGGAGTCCGCCACCTGGCGCGGTTTCTACCTGACTGGCGCGAAAGAGCTGCGCGAAGGGGTACATAAGTTCAGCCATGGCACCACCGGTTCCCCGGATACCATTCGCGGTATGTCGGTCGAAATGCTGTTCGACTTTATGGCTGTTCGCCTCGATAGCGAAAAAGCCGCCGGGAAGAATATCAGCCTGAACTTCAATATGAGTAACGGCGATAACCTCAACCTGACCCTGAACGATAGCGTGCTTAACTACCGTAAAACGCTGCAACCGCAAGCCAATGCCTCTTTCTACATTAACCGTGAAGATCTGCACGCCGTGCTGACCGGACAGGCGAAAATGGCGGATCTGGTAAAAGTGAAGAAAGCCAAAATTATTGGCAATGGTGCGAAACTGGAAGAAATTATTGCTTGTCTGGATAATTTTGATTTGTGGGTGAATATCGTAACCCCGAATTAATTCCACTCATTTTCGGGGGCATTCAAGCCCCCGAAAGTATTTATATTAAAAATATGTACAGAAAATTAATACACAATATATATAAGTTATGAATGCGGTGGCTGAATAAAGCTATTTTTATTCATCAAGAAAATAGCCATACTGACGCCTTCAATGGATATTGATATTCACTACAGATATTGTTCGCAGCAGACAGGATGTATTTAATATGCCAACAGTTCTCTCTCGCATGGCGATGCACCTCAAAAAAACAGCCTGGATAGTTCCCGTCTTCATGGTTTCGGGATGCTCATTATCTCCGGCAATCCCGGTGATCGGCGCTTATTATCCCAGCTGGTTTTTCTGCGCCATTGCCAGCCTTATTTTGACGCTCATCACGAGGCGAATTATTCAGCGGGCAAATATCAATCTGGCATTTGTCGGAATTATTTATACCGCCCTTTTTGCTCTCTACGCCATGCTGTTCTGGCTGGCATTTTTCTAATCTATTTGAGATGCGCTCATGGAAAGTACGCCGAAAAAAGCTCCTCGCAGTAAGATCCCTGCACTGCTGGTCGTTGCGCTGGCGCTGGTTGCCCTCGTTTTCGTTATCTGGCGCGTAGACAGTGCGCCATCAACCAACGACGCTTACGCGTCAGCAGATACCATCGATGTTGTGCCGGAAGTCAGCGGTCGTATTGTGGAACTGGCGGTCACAGACAACCAGGCAGTCAAACAGGGCGATTTGCTGTTTCGTATCGATCCTCGCCCTTACGAAGCGAATCTGGCGAAAGCCGAAGCCTCCCTCGCCGCACTGGATAAGCAAATTATGCTCACCCAGCGTAGTGTTAACGCCCAACAGTTTGGCGCCGACTCAGTTAACGCCACGGTAGAAAAAGCCCGCGCCGCCGCTAAACAGGCCAGCGATACATTGCACCGTACCGAACCATTACTGAAAGAAGGTTTTGTTTCTGCTGAAGAAGTTGACCGTGCGAGAACTGCACAGCGCGCTGCAGAGGCCGACCTTAATGCCGTATTGTTGCAGGCGCAGTCAGCCGCCAGCGGCGTCAGCGGCGTCGATGCACTGGTCGCCCAACGTGCAGCGGTGGAAGCGGATATCGCGCTGACCAAACTGCATCTGGAGATGGCAACCGTTCGCGCACCGTTTGATGGTCGGGTTATTTCCCTCAAAACCTCGGTTGGACAATTTGCCTCCGCAATGCGCCCTATTTTCACGCTAATCGATACCCGTCACTGGTACGTTATTGCCAACTTCCGCGAAACCGATCTGAAAAATATTCATGCCGGTACGCCTGCGACAATTCGCCTGATGAGCGACAGCGGCAAAACCTTCGAGGGTAAAGTGGATTCCATTGGCTACGGCGTGCTGCCGGATGACGGCGGTCTGGTGCTTGGCGGCCTGCCGAAAGTGTCTCGTTCTATTAACTGGGTTCGCGTTGCCCAGCGTTTTCCGGTCAAAATCATGGTCGATAAACCTGACCCGGAAATGTTTCGCATCGGCGCGTCGGCAGTCGCTAATCTTGAGCCGCAATAATGAGCGCCCTCAACTCCCTGCCATTACCGGTGGTCAGGCTGCTGGCGTTCTTTCATGAAGAGTTAAGCGAGCGGCGGCCTGGTCGTGTGCCGCAGACCGTGCAGCTCTGGGTAGGCTGCCTGCTGGTGATTCTGATCTCAATGACCTTCGAGATCCCCTTCGTGGCGTTATCACTGGCGGTGCTGTTTTACGGTATTCAGTCGAACGCGTTTTACACCAAATTTGTGGCGATCTTGTTTGTGGTCGCCACGGTGCTGGAGATCGGCAGCCTGTTTTTGATCTACAAATGGTCATACGGCGAACCATTGATCAGATTGATCATCGCAGGTCCTGTCCTGATGGGCTGTATGTTTTTGATGCGCACCCATCGGCTGGGACTGGTCTTTTTCGCTGTCGCCATTGTCGCTATTTACGGGCAAACCTTCCCCGCCATGCTCGACTACCCGGAAGTGGTCGTGCGTTTAACGCTGTGGTGTATCGTTGTCGGCCTCTATCCAACCTTGCTGATGACGTTAATCGGCGTGCTGTGGTTTCCCAGCCGCGCCATTACGCAGATGCATCAGGCGCTTAATGATCGGCTTGATGACGCGGTACGTCACCTGACAGAAAGTCTTGCGCCGCTACCCGAAACGCGGATTGAAAGAGAGGCGCTGGCGCTGCAAAAACTGAATGTCTTTTGCCTCGCGGACGACGCCGACTGGCGAACCCATAGCGCATGGTGGCAAAGCTGCGTGGCAACGGTAACCTACATTTACTCCACGCTGAATCGCTACGATCCCACCTCTTTTGCTGATTCGCAGGTAATCATTGAGTTTCGGCAAAAATTAGCCGCTGAAATCAACAAGCTGCAACATGCTATTGCCAAAGGGCAGTGCTGGCAAAGCGACTGGCGGCTTAGTGAAGATGAAGCGATGGCGGCACGGGAATGTAACCTGGAGAATATCTGCCAGACACTGTTACAGCTTGGTCAGATGGATCCGCACACGCCGCCAACGCCCGCCGCCAAACCGCCGTCAATGGTCGCCGATGCCTTTACTAATCCGGACTATATGCGTTACGCGGTAAAAACGCTGCTGGCCTGTTTGATCTGTTACACCTTCTACAGCGGCGTGGACTGGGAAGGCATTCACACCTGTATGCTGACCTGCGTGATCGTCGCTAACCCCAATATCGGTTCTTCGTACCAGAAGATGGCGCTACGTTTTGGCGGAGCTTTTTGCGGTGCAATTCTGGCGTTGCTGTTTACGCTACTGGTCATGCCATGGCTGGACAATATTGTCGAATTGCTGCTCGTACTGTCACCGATTTTCCTGGTGGGCGCGTGGTTCGCCACCAGCTCTGAGCGTTCTTCTTATATCGGCACGCAGATGGTGGTGACCTTTGCTCTCGCCACGCTCGAAAACGTCTTTGGTCCGGTTTACGACCTGGTGGAAATACGCGATCGTGCCATCGGCATTCTTATCGGTACGGCGGTATCGGCGGTGATTTACACCTTTGTCTGGCCTGAAAGCGAAGCGCGTGCACTGCCGCAAAAACTGGCCGGCGCGCTGGGTATGTTAGGCAAACTGATGCGTATCCCGCGCCAGCAGGAAGTCACGGCTCTGCGCACTTATCTGCAAATTCGTATAGGTCTACATGCGGCGTTTAATGCCTGTGAAGAAATGTGCCAACGCGTGGCGCTTGAACGTCAACTGGACGGCGATGAACGCGCCTTACTGATTGAACGCTCGCAAACAGTTATTCGTCAGGGACGCGACATTCTTCACGCCTGGGATGCCACCTGGAACTCGGCGCAGGCGCTGGATCACGCGCTCCAGCCGGACAGAGCCAGCCACTTTGCCGATGCACTGGAGAAATACGCTGCCGCTCTGGCAACCGCACTCAGCCATTCTCCCCTGATAACGCTTGAAGAGATACCCGCCTCGCAGGCCATCCTGCCCACCTTATTAAAACAAGAGCAACACGTCTGTCAGCTCATCGCCCGCTTGCCAGACTGGACAGCCCCGGCATTAACGCCCGCCACGGAACAGGCACAAGGAGCCACTCAATGATCAATCGTCAACTTTCATGCTTGTTGTTGTGCAGCATTCTCGGCAGCGCGACGCTGATTTCCGGCTGTGCGTTAGTGCGTAAGGATTCAGCCCCTCATCAACAGCTTAAACCAGAGCAGATCAAACTTGCCGATGATATTCATCTTGCCAGTTCCGGCTGGCCGCAAGCGCAGTGGTGGAGACAGTTCAATGATCCACAACTGGATGCGCTGATCCAACGGACGTTAAGCGGTTCTCACACCCTCGCCGAAGCGAAATTGCGGGAAGAAAAAGCGCAGTCGCAGGCAGATTTGTTAGATGCTGGTTCACAATTGCAGGTGGCGGCGTTAGGGATGCTCAACCGCCAACGCGTCTCTGCCAACGGCTTTTTAAGCCCTTATGCGATGGATGCGCCCGCACTGGGAATGGATGGTCCGTACTACACCGAAGCCACCGTAGGTTTGTTTGCTGGACTGGATCTCGATTTATGGGGCGTACATCGCTCAGCGGTTGCCGCCGCCATTGGCGCGCATAACGCCGCGCTGGCAGAAACTGCGGCAGTGGAACTGTCGCTCACTACAGGCGTAGCGCAGCTTTATTACAGTATGCAGGCCAGCTACCAGATGCTCGATCTGTTAGAGCAAACCCGCAGCGTGATTGATTACGCAGTGAGAGCGCACCAGAGTAAAGTGGCGCACGGCCTGGAAGCGCAAGTACCGTTCCACGGCGCGCGGGCGCAGATTCTGGCGGTCGATAAACAAATTGCTGCCGTCAAAGGGCAAATCACTGAAACGCGAGAATCTCTGCGTGCATTGACTGGCGCGGGCGCCAGCGATATGCCGGAGATCAAACCGGTAGCATTGCCGCAAGTCCAGACCGGTATTCCGCCGACACTCTCTTATGAGTTGCTCGCCAGACGCCCGGATCTGCAAGCCATGCGCTGGTATGTTCAGGCGTCATTAGATCAGGTGGATTCCGCACGGGCGCTGTTCTACCCAAGCTTTGATATCAAAGCGTTTTTCGGCCTGGATTCCATCCACCTGGATACCTTATTCAAAAAAACCAGTCGCCAGTTCAACTTCATTCCGGGTCTGAAATTGCCGTTGTTTGACGGTGGGCGGTTGAATGCCAATCTCGAAGGCACTCGTGCTGCCAGCAACATGATGATTGAACGTTACAACCAGTCCGTGCTGAACGCAGTGCGCGACGTTGCAGTCAATGGCACGCGTCTGCAAACGCTGAATGACGAGCGGAAGATGCAGGCAGAACGCGTAGAAGCGACCCGCTTCACCCAGCGCGCCGCCGACGCCGCCTACAAGCGCGGTTTAACCAGCCGCTTACAGGCAACCGAAGCCGAATTGCCGGTGCTTGCCGAAGAGATGTCATTACTGATGCTGGATAGCCGCCGCGTGATCCAAAGTATTCAGTTGATGAAATCGCTGGGCGGCGGGTATCAGGCGGCTCCCATCACCGAGAAAAAATAAAATGTCTGCCGCGTGATGGCTGTCACGCGGTATTTCGTTTCGTCACGTCAAAACTGACGACAGCCTGTTTTTCGTCAGAGTTTTGAATAAATAGTGCCCGTAATATCAAGGAATGTCCCCAAATAAAATGTGGCATAAAAGATGCATACTGTAGTCGAGAGCGCGTATGCGTGATTTGATTAACTGGAGCGAGACCGATGAAAAAAGTCGTCACGGTTTGCCCATATTGCGCATCAGGTTGCAAAATCAACCTGGTCGTCGATAACGGCAAAATCGTCCGGGCGGAGGCAGCGCAGGGGAAAACCAACCAGGGTACTCTGTGTCTGAAGGGTTATTATGGCTGGGATTTCATTAACGATACCCAGATCCTGACCCCGCGCCTGAAAACCCCCATGATCCGTCGCCAGCGTGGCGGCAAACTCGAACCTGTTTCCTGGGATGAGGCACTGAATTACGTTGCCGAGCGCCTGAGCGCCATCAAAGAGAAGTACGGTCCGGATGCCATCCAGACGACCGGCTCCTCGCGTGGTACGGGTAACGAAACCAACTATGTAATGCAAAAATTTGCGCGCGCCGTTATTGGTACTAATAACGTTGACTGCTGCGCTCGCGTCTGACACGGCCCATCGGTTGCAGGTCTGCACCAATCGGTCGGTAACGGCGCAATGAGCAATGCCATTAACGAAATTGATAATACCGATTTAGTGTTCGTTTTCGGGTACAACCCGGCAGATTCCCACCCGATCGTGGCGAATCATGTGATTAACGCTAAACGTAACGGGGCGAAAATTATCGTCTGCGATCCGCGTAAAATTGAAACCGCGCGCATTGCTGACATGCACATCGCACTGAAAAACGGCTCGAACATCGCGCTGTTAAATGCGATGGGCCATGTCATTATTGAAGAAAATCTGTACGACAAAGCGTTCGTCGCTTCTCGCACAGAAGGCTTTGAAGAGTATCGTAAAATCGTTGAAGGCTACACGCCGGAGTCGGTTGAAGATATCACCGGCGTCAGCGCCAGTGAGATTCGTCAGGCGGCGCGGATGTATGCCCAGGCCGAAAGCGCATCCATTCTGTGGGGCATGGGTGTTACCCAGTTCTATCAGGGCGTGGAAACCGTACGTTCTCTGACCAGCCTCGCAATGCTGACCGGTAACCTCGGTAAGCCACATGCGGGCGTTAACCCGGTTCGTGGTCAGAACAACGTGCAGGGTGCCTGCGATATGGGCGCGCTGCCAGATACGTACCCAGGCTACCAGTACGTGAAAGATCCGGCTAACCGCGAGAAATTCGCCAAAGCCTGGGGCGTGGAAAGCCTGCCTGCTCATACCGGCTATCGCATCAGCGAGCTGCCGCACCGTGCGGCACATGGCGAAGTCCGTGCGGCGTACATTATGGGCGAAGATCCGCTGCAAACTGATGCGGAACTGTCGGCAGTACGTAAAGCCTTTGAAGATCTGGAACTGGTCATCGTCCAGGATATCTTTATGACCAAAACCGCGTCGGCGGCGGATGTTATTTTACCGTCAACCTCGTGGGGCGAGCATGAAGGTGTCTACACTGCGGCTGACCGTGGCTTCCAGCGTTTCTTCAAGGCGGTTGAACCGAAGTGGGATCTGAAAACGGACTGGCAAATCATCAGTGAAATCGCCACCCGTATGGGTTATCCGATGCACTACAACAACACCCAGGAGATCTGGGATGAGTTGCGTCATCTGTGCCCGGATTTCTACGGTGCGACTTACGAGAAAATGGGCGAACTGGGCTTCATTCAGTGGCCTTGCCGCGATACATCAGATGCCGATCAGGGGACTTCTTACCTGTTTAAAGAGAAGTTTGATACCCCGAACGGTCTGGCGCAGTTCTTCACCTGCGACTGGGTTGCGCCAATCGACAAGCTCACCGACGAGTACCCAATGGTACTGTCAACGGTGCGTGAAGTCGGTCACTACTCTTGTCGTTCGATGACCGGTAACTGTGCGGCGCTGGCGGCGCTGGCTGATGAACCTGGCTACGCGCAAATCAATACCGAAGACGCCAAACGTCTGGGTATTGAAGACGAGGCATTGGTTTGGGTGCACTCGCGTAAAGGCAAAATTATCACCCGCGCGCAGGTCAGCGATCGTCCGAACAAAGGGGCGATTTACATGACCTACCAGTGGTGGATTGGTGCCTGTAACGAGCTGGTTACCGAAAACTTAAGCCCGATTACGAAAACGCCGGAGTACAAATACTGCGCCGTGCGCGTCGAGCCGATCGCCGATCAGCGCGCCGCCGAGCAGTACGTGATTGACGAGTACAACAAGTTGAAAACTCGCCTGCGCGAAGCGGCGCTGGCGTAAATCAGTCCCTCTTACAGCCTCCTTTCGGAGGCTGTTTTTTTATCGATTCGAACTCTCTATACTGACTATTCCCTACCCAATCGTATTATCAAAATGAAAAAAATTATCGCATTGATGTTGTTTTTGACATTCTTTGCCCACGCAAACGACTCCGAACCCGGCAGCCAGTATGTAAAGGCAGCAGAGGCCGGAGATAAACGCGCACAATATTTTCTTGCCGATAGCTGGTTTAGCTCCGGCGATTTGAGCAAAGCCGAATATTGGGCACAGAAAGCCGCTGACAGCGGTGATGCCGATGCCTGCGCGCTGTTAGCGCAGATCAAAATCACCAATCCGGTCAGTCTGGACTATCCACAAGCAAAAGTTCTTGCCGAGAAAGCGGCACAGGCGGGCAGTAAAGAAGGTGAAGTGACGCTGGCGCATATTCTGGTTAATAGCCAGGCGGGTAAACCAGATTATCCGAAGGCGATTTCGCTGTTAGAAAACGCCTCGGAAGATTTAGAGAATGATACTGCCGTTGATGCCCAGATGCTGCTTGGCTTGATTTACGCCAACGGCGTGGGCATTACCGCTGACGATGACAAAGCAACCTGGTATTTCAAACGCAGCTCCGCGATTTCCCGTACCGGTTATTCCGAGTACTGGGCGGGGATGATGTTCTTAAACGGTGAAGAGGGTTTTATCGAGAAGAACAAGCAAAAGGCGCTGCATTGGTTGAACCTGAGCTGTATGGAAGGGTTTGATACCGGGTGTGAAGAGTTTGAGAAATTAACCAACGGTTAAGCCAGGCCTGATAAGACGCGTTAAGCGTCGCATCAGGCATCACACATTGCCGGGTGGATATAACCCTCCGGCAATCTTCAATTATTGATCCGCAGTCTTATCAAATTTGCCCAGCATTTCACGTTCATAGGCCATCGCCTTTTTGCGGTCAAATTTGTGTTCCCACTTGGCAATCACCAGCACCGCCAGCGCATTACCCACCACGTTCAGCGCGGTACGCGCCATGTCGAGGATACGGTCAACACCGGCAATAAACGCCAGGCCTTCCAGCGGAATACCCACGCTCCCCAGCGTTGCCAGCAGCACCACAAACGACACGCCCGGCACGCCTGCAATCCCTTTCGAGGTCACCATCAGCGTCAGCACCAGAATGATTTCCTGCCAGATGGAAAGGTCAATTCCATACAACTGCGCGATAAAGATAGCGGCAATACTTTGATACAGCGTCGAACCATCGAGGTTAAAGGAGTAACCGGTCGGCACCACGAAGCTGGTGATCGACGCCGGTGCACCGTAGGCTTCCATCTTCTCAATAATTCGCGGCAGCACGCTTTCAGAGCTGGCAGTGGAGTACGCCAGAATCAGCTCATCTTTCAGAATGCGAATCAGGATCCAGACGCTCAACCCGCACAGACGCGCCACAATTCCCAGCACCACCAGCGCGAAGAACAAAATAGCGAAATGCACCAGCAGCACCAGCTTCGCCAGCGGCCACAGGGAAGAGAAACCGAAGTTAGCCACCGTCACCGCAATCAACGCGAACACCCCAATCGGCGCGTAACGCATCACCATGTGAGTCACTTTAAACATGGTTTCAGAGATGGAGCGGAACACAGTCACCAGCGGTTCACGATGCGTCGCTGGCAGGGAGGAAAGCCCCAGACCAAACAGCACCGAGAAGAAGATAATCGGCAGCATTTCACCTTTCGCCATCGACGCCACAATGTTCGTCGGCACCAGCGACAAAATCGTGCCCATAATGCCGTGGGAACTGCTTTGTACCGCTTCCGTAGTGCTCTGATATTTCGAGATATCAACGGTCGCCAGCTGCGACATATCCACCCCGGCACCGGGCTGGAAGACGTTTGCCAGAGTGATCCCCAGAATGATGGCGACGGTGGTGATCACTTCAAAGTAGATAATGGTTTTCGCGCCGATACGCCCGAGCTGTTTAGCATCACCAACACCTGCAATCCCAACCACCAACGTGGAGATAACAATCGGCACAACAATCATTTTGATCAGGTGGATGAAGATATCACCCGCCGGAGAGAGCAAATTGACGACCAGCCATTCGCGACTGTCGCTATGGTAGTGCAGGTAGCTTCCCAGGAGAATGCCCAGCACCATAGCAAACAGAATCTGCCAGGCCAGGCTGAATTTTATATTTTTCATATGAATGACTTCCTCAATGGAGCGCCGTTCCCCGCTCAGAAACGCGAGAACGTGACATACTGCCAGGGCATGAATTGTGTTGCGTTGGTTTGTAGATTTTTTTAACGCTTATGATCAGTATCATTTGCGCGGTATGTTGCGCAACCCTTTAACAACAGAGCTTTTCGCTGCATTAATGCATAATAACGCGAGTTTATGACAGGTTATATGAATAACCATTTGTTATAGAAAGATTTTTATTTGTTTAATCTGCAATAATACTGATTGGTGATTATTTTTGTCATGTGTTCATTCGATTATTTTTTACGCAGCTCAATAACATAATCTGCAATATCGAATGATTAGTCCGATCGCCGTTGAAGGAGTTTTGCCATATTAATCGACTCAACCAACTGTGTCCGGTTGACCCTGGGTGAATTGAGATCCATCACTTTTTGCCATAGTTCGATGGCTCGCGCGTAATTCGCCTGCATAAACGCATCGGAAGCCAGCAGCATCAGGGCGGTGATTTCGTTTTCGTCCAGCGCGAGAGCTTTGTCGATCATCGCGCGAGTCTGGGCGGTCATATGCTGGCTGGCCTGGTAATAAAGCACCGTCGCCAGCGCCGCGTACAGTTCTGCATTTTCACCACGCAGCCGTAGCGCCTGACGGTACGCCAGCAGCGAATTACTGTAATCGTTTTGCCACAGGTAATACTCGCCCAGCAACGCCCATTGTTCGCTGCTTTGCGGGTTGGCGCGGATTTTATCCTGCAATGCCAGAAGCTGTGTCTCTGGTGTTTGCTGGCTGGCAAACTGATGCAACGGATCGCGCTGACGCTGATACTCCGCATGTACCGCCTGCCATTTTGGGGTTAACAGATAACTACCAATACAGACAAATACCATCAAAATCGTGAGTGTTACCAACATTTTTACCGGCATTTTAGGCTTTTTCATCGCTTCACCCTCACCCGCCAGAGGATCAGCACCATCAGCAGTAACAGCACCACTGGCAGCGCCCAAAGGAGCAGAGTCTGACCGGTCAGCGGTGGGTTATAGCGAACAAAATCACCGTAGCGTTCGGTCATCCAGCCAATGATTTCAGCTTCGCTTTTCCCCTCCGCCACCATGCTGTAAACCTGATGACGCATACTGACTGCCACCGGCGCATTAGATTCCAGTAAGTTCTGATTCTGGCACTGCGGACAGCGTAACTGACTGGCAATACTTAACGCCTGTTCCTGTTGTTGCGGATTGGCGAATTGCCAGGTGTCTACGACCTGAGCGTGCACAAAACAGGCGAACAGCAGCAGCAAAGTGAGAAGCCCTTTATTCATCGCGCTTCCTCCCCCGCCATCCGCTTAATAACGCGCCCGCAATCATCAACAATCCTCCCCCCCAAATCCAGCGCACACCGCTTTGTACATACAAACGAAATGCATAGCGATCCGACCCGGTTTTTTCTCCCATGACCGCATACCAGTCATGGATGCCGTTCCAGCGAATTGACGGCTCCATCATTTGCTGGCGACGAGCTTCATAAAAACGCCGCTCCGGCGTTAATTCACCAATACGTTGCTGATGGTCAAACAGCGCCACTATCGCTTTTTCGCTGGTGTAATTGCCTTTGGCTTGTAGATCGAGGCGTTCAAAACGGAAGGTGTATCCTGCCAGCGTCACCTGCTGACCCGGCTGTAAATTCAGGCTGATCTCCTGACGGCTAACGCTGGAAACCACAATCCCGGCGGCAAACAACAGCACGCCCGCATGTGCCAGCTGCGCCGGAAGCTGCGCGCGTTTGCCAGAGACAAGCGTCGCCAGCACAATCACCACCAGCATCAACAGGCCAAATGGTAACGTCGCGCGATTAAAATACGGTGCGCCAACGGAGAGTCGCCCCCAGCCCAGCAGGCCGTAAATCATCGGATAAAGCGTTCCCACCAGCACGATCAGTAGCACCGCGCAAAACAGCAGCAGCGTTGCGAGGATTAACATTTCTCGCGATAACCCCGAAAAACGCCCCGCCGGGTCACCGTCCCGCGCTCGCCAGCCATACAGCACCAGAGACGCAAGGCTAATCAGCGCAAACAGGCTGAATAGCGGCACCGCGCGGACGTTATCCAGCGCGAACGCATGAACCGAAACCAGAATGCCAGAACGGACAATCAACGTGCCCAGCAAGGACAACATCAGGGTAACTATCGCCAGCAGCAGCGACCAGTGGCGGAAAATCCCCCGCTGGCGTGTCAGGGACAAACTGTGCAGCAGCGCAGTGGCAGAAAGCCAGGGTAATAAAGAGGCGTTTTCCACCGGATCCCAGAACCACCAGCCACCCCAGCCCAGTTCGCAATAGGCCCACCAGGAACCGAGGATGATCCCCGCCGTTAATGCGCTCCAGCCAGGTAGTGCCCAGCGCCAGCAAATTCGGGCGCTGGCCGCATCAAGCTCGCCGCGCAGTAAACTCGCCAGCGCCACGCTCGCCGCCACCATCAAACCGCCATAGCCGAGATAAAGCAGCGGTGGATGAAAGATAAGGCCGGGATGTTGCAGCATCGGATTGAGATCGCGACCTTCAATTGCTGGCGGAAATATCCGTACAAAGGGATCGGACCACAGCACCACAAACAGCAACAGTGCGGCGAGCATGAGAGATAAAACGGCTAACGTCAGCGGAAATAACGGATCGGTTTGCTGCCGATAATGCCAGGCAAACAGCGCGCTCCAGGCGGAAAGTAACAACACCCAAAGTAGCAACGAACCTTCATGACCGCCCCACACCGCCGCCAGTTTGAGTTCCCACGACAGCAGGCTGTAGCTATGTTGGGCGACATAAATGACCGAGAAATCGCTGATGAGAAAACAATATGTCAGCACGCCAAAGGCGAGCAGCAGGAGCACGAACTGCGCCAGAATGCCGATGCAAGTGAGTCGCATCATGGCAGGCCAGCGCAACCGCACTCCCGCGAAGGTCGTCAACGGGGTCAACACATTGACCCCAAGACTTAACAACAACGCCAGAAAACCGACTTCAGGAAGGAATACGTCCAGAAACCACCTCTTTTCTGGTTTACGCCACCGTCAACTGTCCGGCGTAGAGAATGAAAAAGCGCAGCATCAATACACCGACCAGGCTGGCTCCACACGCCGCCAGCACGGCAGGAATGCCGGTACTGCGATTCACCCACGGTTTGAGCAGCATTGGCACAATCAGCCCCAGCCCGGCAACACCAAGCCAGAACCACCACGTCCAGAAACCGCCGCCCAACGCCGCCACCAGCGCACGCACTTTACCGTCATCGCCCAGCGCCAGACCGACGAAAAACGCCACCAGCAGGAAGATTTCACCCCATACCACGGGAATTTCCATACGGTGAACAAAGTGCGCTTCCGTAGAATGCGGATTACTGCGCTGGCGTATCGCCATGGCGATCAGCGCCACCGCCGCACCGGACGAGATACCGGAGAACAGGAACAGCACCGGCAGGATCGGGTTATTGAGGAACGGATACGATTTCAGCGCCGACAGCAGAAAGCCGGTATAAACCCCCAACAACACCGCCAGCACCAGCATCAGCGTTTCCAGTCCGCGATGAACGGGCGTCAGCAGGTTCAGAACCTTTTGCACGATCCCCAGCTTCGGCAACCAGCGTTGTTGCAGGGCAAGCAAATCGTGTTCAAAGATTTTCGCCAGCCACAGCACCAGCACCACCATGTAGAGCTGAAACAGCATTACCCCCATCGACATCACCGAGGTAAAACTGTAGTGGAACATCAGCTTCCAGAAGGTCCACGGCCTCGTCAGGTGGAAGACAAGGATCAACAGACCGAGGATCACCGCGCCAGGCCCGACAATCAGCGTGGTTCGCAGCAACGTACTGTCTGCGCCGCCCGCCTGCGGGTAGAAGCGACGCAGCAACACCGCCAGCGTCACCAGCCCGGCAGAAATCCCCACCAAAAACAGATAGATGGCAATCGGCCAGTCCCACACCAGCGATTCAAAATGAAATGCGGAAGCCTGCGTCATTGGCTCACCTCCCCGTATTTAAACGGTACGCGGTACAGCTTCGGTTTGGTTCCCAGCGCCAGCTTGTAGCGGTAAGTGGGCTTCTGGCGCAGCAGTTGCGAAATCTCACTGTTGGGATCGTCCAGATTGCCAAACGTCAGCGCCTTCGTCGGACAAGCCTCGACGCACGCGGGCAGCTTACCGGCCTGCAAATTGGTCTTACGGCAGAAATCACATTTGTCCGCCGTCTTCGTGACCGGATGGATAAAGCGCACGCGGTACGGACAGGCGGCGATGCAGTACTGACAACCGACGCAGAGATCCGGGTTAACATCGACAATCCCGCTGGCGGCATCGCGAAAAGAGGCACCGGTCGGGCAGACGTCAACGCACGGCGCATGGTCGCAGTGCTGGCAAGATTTACGGAAGAAGCGATATTTCACATCAGGAAATTCGCCCTGCGGCTCGCTACGAATAATCGTCAGGCGCGAGACGCCTTCCGGCACCTTGTTCACTTCCCGACAAGCATCCATACAGGCGGTACAGCCGATACATAACGACTCGTCATGCACCATGCCGTAACGCACCCCATTGATATTCAATGTTTTCGCCACCACGCGTCCTGCGGTGCCGCTGACGGCTGCCAGCACGCCGACGCCGGTGAGAAACTGGCGACGAGACCAGGTCATGGCTGCTCCTTAAGCAACGGAACAGACGCCGGGTTAAAGTTCGGATTGGTGCGCTGATCGCTGTGGCAATCGACGCAAATCTTAATCCGTCCTTTGTCACTTAACGTCTGCATCGTATCTTGCTGTGGATGCAGGGAATGGCAGCTGGCGCACGCCACTTTGGTTACGTGGACATCGTGCGGCCAGAACGCTTTTTGCAACTGTTCCGGCAGATGGCAGGACATACAGACGCTGTTCTGCTCTCCAACCTTGTACATCGGCTCGTTAAAGCGCATCACATCTTTCACCCCTTCACGGTGTTGCGGTGACGGCTGGCCGTGACAGTTGGTGCAGGTGACCGGCAGTTTATTATTTGGGTTGATAACGGAAGCATGTTTGCCATGCATACCTTCGGTGTCTGGCTTATGACAGTCCAGACAGGCGGCATCCGGGTTACGCTGCTGGGTAACTTCGTAGCGATCTTCAGATGCCTGCGCCGCAGGGGTAGCGGTAATTCCGTTCAGGCTCCACAACAGGCCCGACGCCAGCACCCCGGCAGTTAATAACGAACGTAATACGCTCATATTCACTCCATTGTGTTTTCCGCCCCTTGCGAGGCGGAACGGGGGTTATTGGCTTAACAGACCGTTTTTACGTGCCTGCTCTTCCCACTGCGGGATCACCGTTTTGATGAAGTCCTGCTTCTCGGCCTTGATTTGCTCCATGTTCAGGCCAATTGCCTGCTGGGCTTTCTCTTTGGTCGAGATATCCGGGATCTGGATTTCATGGGTGATGCCTTTGGTCGCCAGCAAACGCGCCAGTTTGGTACGCGCATCCGCCGCTTTATCCATCGCAGTGCCAAGCATCCGCAGACCTTCTTCCGGCGCGTGCATATGGATGCCGTGGGAAGCGATCGCCAGATCCCAACGCCACTGAGCATGACGGATATCGTCCTGAATCGGCTTCATTTCAGCCTCCGTCGCGCCTGCATCCAGCGCCGCTTTCGCTTCGAAGTGGGCGTGAACCAGTTGATCTTCGGCCTTGATTTTCAGGTCGTTAATCGACTGTTTACGCTCCGCGACCACTTTTTGCAGCGTGGCTTTGTCCTGGGTATGGCAGTTCGCACAGGTCTGGGCAAAGTTATCAAACGGATTGCCAATTTTATGGTCGGTGTAAAGTTTGCCTTCGGCGTTCTGCACTTTCGGCATGTGACAGTCGATACAGGTCACGTTATTTTTGCCGTGAATGCCCGCACTCCAGGTTTCATATTCCGGGTGCTGCGCTTTCAGCATTGGCGTTTTGGACAGGGAGTTAGTCCAGTCAGAGAAGGCAATTTTGTCGTAATACTGCTCCATGTTTTCGACTTTCATGCCGTTATCCCACGGGAATTTAACGGCCTTATCTTTACCGTCAAAGTAATACTCCACGTGGCATTGACCGCAGACCATTGACTGCTGGTCGAAGCGTCCGCCTTTCTCAAAAGGTTTACCAATCGCTTCCATCGCACGAGCCGCATACGGACGTGAAAGGGTTAACTCCGGTTTGCCTTTGGCGAACTCTGGCGAAGCAGTGTTATGGCAGTCAGCACAACCCAAGTTGTTGACGATTTCCGGGCCGCCGCGCGCCCATTTACCGTGGAAGTAGCCATCTTCGCCGTCTTTCTGGATCAGACGCGCCACATCCGGGCTTTTACAACTCCAGCAGGCCATTGGCATCGTGCCATCTTCGGCATTTTTCGGCGCACCGGTACGCAAAGTTTCACGCACATCGGTCACAGCAAAGGCATGTCCGCGCGGCTTGTTGTAATCGCGTGAGAAGGGATATCCCGCCCACAGGATCACCAGACGTGGATCTTCCGCCAGTGCGTCAACACGCTCTGATTGTTCCGAGGTGGCTTTCCAGGAGAGATATTGATCGGGGTGCTGCGGGGCAAAGGTTTCATTCTTCGCTTCCACAGTTACAGGTTTCGCGGGAGCGGCCGTTTGTTCAGCGTGAACAGAAGTGAAAAAGAAAAAAGGAATCAATAAGCTGAAGATACGGCGTGCGTTTATTTTTATCCTTGTCATAGGGGCTTCATCCAAATTTTGCCATTGAGGAAATGGCAGTTTTTATTGTTTTTTCATAACAGTAACCGCACATACACTGTTATGACATTGCTCGCCCCTATGTGTAACAAATAACC
The DNA here is from genome assembly GCF_000407765.1 of Escherichia sp. KTE114. Taxonomy (NCBI): domain Bacteria; kingdom Pseudomonadati; phylum Pseudomonadota; class Gammaproteobacteria; order Enterobacterales; family Enterobacteriaceae; genus Escherichia; species Escherichia sp. KTE114. Next base: position 844,911 of record NZ_KE136626.1, read on the forward strand.
ACACTCAGAATGTTGTCTTTAATCAATTGTAAGTGCATGTAAAATACCACTTTAGAGTTAGCCAGTATCTTCCTCGTTTTCAACAGCATGCATAACTGCATGTTCCTCAAAGAATTAATCAACTTTTGTTGGTGACCTTCAAAAATTACCCTGCCGTTTATTTGCACAATTCTACTTTTGCGTGATCTGTCGCCCAAATACTAAACAAAACTGCCAATACCCCTACATTTAACGCTTGTGCCACATATTATTAACATCCTACAAGGAGAACAAAAGCATGAGTCAAATTCACAAGCACACCATTCCTGCCAACATCGCAGACCATTGCCTGATAAACCCTCAGCAGTACGAGGCGATGTATCAACAATCTATTAACGCACCAGATACCTTCTGGGGCGAACAGGGAAAAATTCTCGACTGGATCAAACCCTACCAGAAGGTGAAAAACACCTCCTTTGCCCCCGGTAATGTGTCAATTAAATGGTACGAGGACGGCACGCTGAATCTGGCGGCAAACTGCCTCGACCGCCATCTACAAGAAAACGGCGATCGTACCGCCATCATCTGGGAAGGCGATGACGCCAGCCAGAGCAAACATATCAGCTATAAAGAGCTGCACCGCGACGTCTGCCGCTTCGCTAATACTCTGCTCGAGCTGGGCATTAAAAAAGGTGATGTGGTGGCGATTTATATGCCAATGGTGCCAGAAGCCGCAGTCGCGATGCTGGCCTGCGCCCGCATTGGTGCGGTGCATTCGGTGATATTCGGCGGCTTCTCGCCGGAAGCCGTTGCCGGACGCATTATTGATTCTAACTCACGGTTGGTGATCACTTCCGACGAAGGTGTACGCGCCGGGCGCAGCATTCCGCTGAAGAAAAACGTCGATGACGCGCTGAAAAATCCGAACGTCACCAGCGTAGAGCATGTGGTGGTACTGAAGCGTACTGGCGGGAAAATTGACTGGCAGGAAGGGCGCGACCTGTGGTGGCACGACCTGGTTGAGCAAGCGAGCAATCAGCACCAGGCGGAAGAGATGAACGCCGAAGATCCGTTGTTTATTCTCTACACCTCCGGTTCTACCGGTAAGCCGAAAGGCGTGCTGCACACTACCGGCGGTTATCTGGTGTACGCGGCGCTGACCTTTAAATATGTTTTTGATTATCATCCGGGCGATATCTACTGGTGCACCGCCGATGTGGGCTGGGTTACCGGACACAGTTACTTGCTGTACGGCCCGCTGGCCTGTGGGGCGACCACGCTGATGTTTGAAGGCGTACCGAACTGGCCGACGCCTGCCCGTATGGCGCAGGTGGTAGATAAGCATCAGGTCAATATTCTCTATACCGCGCCAACAGCCATTCGCGCACTGATGGCGGAAGGCGATAAAGCGATTGAAGGCACCGACCGTTCGTCACTGCGCATTCTCGGCTCCGTGGGAGAGCCAATCAACCCGGAAGCGTGGGAGTGGTACTGGAAGAAGATCGGCAACGAGAAATGCCCGGTGGTCGACACCTGGTGGCAGACCGAAACTGGCGGTTTCATGATCACGCCACTGCCAGGCGCTACCGAGCTGAAAGCCGGTTCGGCAACGCGTCCGTTCTTCGGCGTGCAACCGGCGCTGGTCGATAACGAAGGTAACCCGCTGGAAGGCGCTACCGAAGGCAGTCTGGTGATCACCGACTCCTGGCCGGGTCAGGCGCGTACGCTGTTTGGCGATCACGAACGTTTTGAACAGACCTACTTCTCCACCTTCAAAAATATGTATTTCAGCGGCGACGGCGCGCGTCGTGATGAAGATGGCTATTACTGGATCACCGGGCGCGTGGACGACGTGCTGAACGTCTCTGGTCACCGTCTGGGAACGGCAGAGATTGAGTCGGCGCTGGTAGCGCATCCGAAGATTGCCGAAGCCGCTGTCGTCGGTATTCCGCACAATATTAAAGGTCAGGCGATTTACGCCTACGTCACGCTTAATCACGGGGAGGAACCGTCACCAGAACTGTACGCAGAAGTCCGCAATTGGGTGCGTAAAGAGATTGGCCCGCTGGCAACGCCAGACGTGCTGCACTGGACCGACTCCCTGCCTAAAACCCGCTCCGGCAAAATTATGCGCCGTATTCTGCGCAAAATTGCGGCGGGCGATACCAGCAACCTGGGCGATACCTCGACGCTTGCCGATCCTGGCGTAGTCGAGAAGCTGCTTGAAGAGAAGCAGGCTATCGCAATGCCATCGTGACCCACAATTGCCGGATGCGGCGTAAACGCCTTATCCGGCCTACATTTGGCAACGGCTGTAGGCCTGATAAGACGCAACAGCGGCGCATCAGGCGATGGGTTACCTGAGCGTTAACCTTCTCCCATAAGGGAGCGGGAATTAAAACAATCCCTACATTACCTCTGGAGAATCTGTGATGAATGGCACTATTTATCAGCGGATAGAAGACAATGCGCATTTCAGGGAGTTAGTCGAAAAACGGCAACGGTTTGCCACCATCCTGTCGATTATTATGCTGGCAGTTTATATCGGCTTTATTTTACTGATCGCCTTCGCGCCCGGCTGGCTGGGCACTCCGCTGAACCCGAACACCAGCGTCACACGCGGGATTCCAGTCGGTGTTGGAGTGATTGTGATCTCCTTTGTTCTCACTGGTATCTACATCTGGCGGGCGAACGGCGAATTTGACCGTCTTAATAATGAAGTCCTGCATGAGGTACAAGCATCATGAAAAGAGTTCTGACGGCGCTTGCCGCCACACTCCCTTTCGCAGCTAACGCGGCGGATGCTATTAGCGGGGCCGTAGAGCGCCAGCCAACGAACTGGCAGGCGATTATTATGTTCCTGATTTTCGTCGTGTTTACGCTCGGTATTACCTACTGGGCGTCAAAACGCGTACGTTCTCGTAATGACTACTACACCGCAGGCGGCAATATCACCGGTTTCCAGAACGGGCTGGCGATTGCGGGTGACTATATGTCTGCCGCCTCATTTTTGGGGATATCCGCACTGGTGTTTACTTCCGGCTATGACGGCTTAATTTACTCGCTGGGCTTCCTGGTGGGCTGGCCGATCATTCTGTTCCTGATTGCCGAACGTCTGCGTAATCTCGGTCGCTATACCTTTGCCGATGTGGCCTCGTACCGTCTGAAGCAGGGACCAATTCGTATTCTTTCGGCCTGTGGTTCTCTGGTGGTCGTGGCACTTTACCTTATCGCCCAGATGGTAGGCGCAGGTAAACTGATCGAACTGCTGTTTGGCCTTAACTATCACATTGCGGTGGTTCTGGTCGGCGTACTGATGATGATGTACGTCCTGTTCGGCGGAATGCTGGCGACCACCTGGGTACAGATTATCAAAGCCGTACTGTTGCTGTTCGGTGCCAGCTTTATGGCCTTTATGGTGATGAAACACGTCGGCTTTAGCTTCAACAATCTGTTCAGCGAAGCGATGGCGGTACACCCGAAAGGTGTCGACATCATGAAGCCTGGCGGACTGGTGAAAGATCCGATCTCCGCGCTGTCGCTGGGGCTGGGACTGATGTTTGGTACGGCTGGCTTGCCGCATATTCTGATGCGTTTCTTTACGGTCAGCGATGCCCGTGAAGCGCGTAAGAGCGTGTTCTACGCCACCGGATTTATGGGTTACTTCTATATCCTGACCTTTATTATCGGTTTTGGCGCGATCATGCTGGTCGGTGCGAATCCGGCCTATAAAGACGCGGCAGGGGCGCTGATTGGCGGTAACAACATGGCGGCGGTTCACCTGGCCAATGCGGTAGGCGGTAACCTGTTCCTCGGCTTTATTTCAGCGGTTGCTTTCGCCACCATCCTCGCGGTGGTTGCGGGTCTGACGCTGGCAGGTGCATCGGCGGTTTCACATGACCTGTACGCCAACGTCTTCAAAAAAGGCGCGACCGAACGTGAAGAGCTGCGGGTATCGAAAATCACCGTGCTAATTTTGGGCGTGATTGCCATTATCCTCGGCGTCCTGTTTGAGAATCAGAACATCGCCTTCATGGTGGGTCTGGCGTTTGCCATCGCGGCGAGCTGTAACTTCCCAATCATTCTGCTTTCTATGTACTGGTCGAAACTGACCACGCGTGGTGCGATGCTGGGCGGCTGGTTAGGATTGATTACTGCGGTGGTACTGATGATCCTCGGCCCGACTATTTGGGTACAGATCCTCGGTCACGAAAAAGCCATCTTCCCGTATGAATACCCGGCGCTGTTCTCGATCACCGTGGCATTCCTCGGCATCTGGTTCTTCTCGGCAACCGATAACTCAGCGGAAGGGGCGCGTGAGCGTGAACTGTTCCGTGCGCAATTTATCCGTTCCCAGACCGGCTTTGGCGTTGAGCAAGGCCGCGCGCATTAACCTCTACCCTTCCCCGGTCGCCTGATCGGGGAATTTCTTCAGAACATCATCCAGGCCACCAGCGGCGACACCAGTACCATCAATACGCCAGAAAGCATCATGACCAGACTGGCAACCACTCCCTCTTGTTGACCCAGTTCATACGATCGCGCAGTCCCGGCGCCATGAGACGCCGCGCCAAATCCAGCACCTTTCGCCATCCCTTCGCGAATAGATAGACGTAAAAACAGCACGTCGCCAATCGCCATACCAAATACGCCGGTGACCACCACAAACAGCGCCACCAGATCGGGCTGTCCGCCGAGCGACTGGCTCGCTGCCAGAGCAAATGGCGTAGTGACCGAACGCACCGCCAGGCTCCGCTGGATCTCATCCGGCAGGGTAAATAATCGCGCCAGCCACACCGAGCTGGTCACTGCCACCACCGTTGCCGTCAGTACGCCCGCCGTCAGCGACATCCAGTGACGTTTAATGATCGCCCGATTGTCATATACCGGCACCGCAAAGGCGATGGTTGCCGGGCCTAATAGCCATAGTAGCCAGTGCGCTTCGCCAATATAGTTTTGCCAGGAAATATTGCCAAAAACCAGCAGCATAACCAGTAGCGCAGGCGTCAGCACCAGAGGCATCAACGGCAGTTTACGAAAGCGGCGATAAAGGCGTTTGTTAAGAAAATAGATAACCAGCGTAATCGCCAGGCAGAGCATACTTAGCTGAAAATTAGTCACGGTTTAACCTGCGCATTTCATAGCGATAGACTTTTTCCACTACCCAGGCGGTCGTGCCCAGAACCATCACCGTGCTCAACGCGATCACCGCAAAAATACGCCAGCCATCCACCAGTAATAGTTGTGCATAGTTCACCACCGCCACTACGGCAGGGACAAAAAACAGCAGCATTTCGGCCAGTAACCAGCGCGCCCCGGCACGTACCCATTGCAGAGGAATAATGCGGCAAACAATCAGCGCCAGCATCAGGATCATCCCCACCAGATTGGCGGGTAGCGGCAAATGCAGCCAGGAGACGAGATATTGCGCAAAAATAAATAAACCTGCATACAGCACAACCTGCACAAATACCTGCATAGATTGCACAACGGCAGGGGTAATGCGGCGAAGCGCCACGGACATGAGGGGATATCCTGAAAATAAAACAGAACGCTAAGTATAGAGAGCCTCATGCCGCTACTGAAATGAATTAAAATCATTGCAGGTATAGTCAAAGGGAATAGTTATGGATATCAGAACGCTGCGTTATTTTGTCGAAGTCGTGCGCCAGCAGAGCTTCACCCGCGCAGCGGAGAAGCTGTTTGTGACCCAGCCCACCATCAGCAAAATGCTGAAGAATCTCGAAGATGAGCTGAACTGTATATTGTTGATCCGCGATGGCCGTCGGCTGCTTCTCACTGATACTGGTCGCGTCGTGTTTGAGCGTGCACTGGCAATTCTTGCTGAGTTTCGGCAACTAGAGGCCGAGCTGGATGATATAAACCAACTCAATAAAGGCATATTGCGGCTGGGAATTCCGCCAATGGTTGGCATGTTAATGGCTGGACCTGTGGGGCTGTTCCGCCAGCGTTACCCCGGCGTGGAACTGAAGATTTCGGAGTTTGGTGGTCTGACGGTACAACAAGCGGTAATGAACGGCGAACTGGATATGGCACTGACCGCCCTGCCAGTAGAAGAAAGTGGCCTGACAACATTATCGCTGTTTAGTCATCCGCTTTGTGTGCTGGCGCCACGTTCAGGTAAATGGCTTGAGCGTGATGCCGTCTCACCAGAGACACTGGCGGAACATCCTCTACTTATCTATAACGAAGATTTTGCCTTAAGTAAGCAATTAATGGCGTTATTCGATGAACATGGCGTTAAGCCGAGGATTGCGGTTCGCAGCGGGCAATGGGATTTTCTCGCCGCGATGGTTCAGGCCGGTGTCGGAATAGCCATTTTGCCGGAACCCATTTGCCAGCGATTAGATAAAAACACCTTAAAATGGCTGCCGCTGGAAAGCGAACTACGCTGGAAATTAGGCATGATTTGGCGTGAGGGCGTTTACCTTTCCCACTGTGCCCAGGCGTGGCTGACCTGTTGTGAAGGATACTGGTTAACCCCAGAGTAAGGCAGGTTGGCGGACTCACCCGCCAACCATGCAGATTATTGATTTTCCTCAATCAACAACGCTTCCAGCAAATCGAGATCGTGCAGTAATTTTTGCAGCGTTTCGTTGCTGATCTCCCGCGTGGCGCGCAGGTGGTAGAGTTCAGCGCGTTCAGAACGCAGCGCCGCCAGACGGAAGCGACGCTCCAGGTTCTCTTCCTGAACTGAACTTTCGACGTCGTTGCGACCATCGGCGCGACGGCGCAGATTACCAATGACGCGAGAGCTGACTTCAGTGAGCAACTGGTTGTCGATATTCTCTTCGGTGTCCGCCGCCAGACGCTCCTCCATTTTCTGGATCGCCACAATCGCCACTTCAGCGGTTGCCGCACGCGCAATTCGCTCCTCTTTCAACTGTTGAGAGTGGTCCGCGACTTCAATGTGTTGCAGCAGAACAGGCAGCATCACTACGCCGACAAACAGCGAAAAGAGAATGACGCCAGCCGCCAGGAACACCAGCTCATAACGCGCCGGGAAGACATTTCCATCCGGCAACAGCAGAGGGATAGAGAGCACACCAGCAAGAGTGATTGCCCCGCGCACCCCAGCGAAAGACGCGATCAGAATTTCTCGTGTAGTCCACGAACCAAACTCCATCGGCTTCTTCTTCAGGAAACGGTTGCTGAACTTTTTCATCGTCCACAGCCAGCCAAAACGTACCAGCATTAGCGCCGCATAAATCAAGATGATGTCGGTAAACAGCATCCAGATTTCGACGTTAGGGTCAATTTCCGCCGCAACCAGCGACGTTTCCAGAATCCCTGGCAGTTGCAGGCCCAGCAGCAAGAACACCATGCCGTTAAAAACAAATTCCAGCATCGCCCAGGTGCTGTTCGCGCGCAATCGCATCGCCAGCGGCGCACGGCGCATCACGCCGGAACGGGTGATGGTCATCCCGGCGGCAACTGCTGCGAGGATGCCGGAAACGCCAATATGTTCGGCAATCAGATAAGAGGCAAACGGCAGCAGGAACAGCAATACGATCTGCGTCGCGGGTTCATCGCCGCCCCAGCGACTGAGGAAACGCAACGAGCGACCATACAGCCAGCTCACCACGAAGCCCGCCAGAATGCCGCCAATGGCCACTTTCATAAATTCGACCGTCGCACCGCCGACGGTGAAGATCATAGTCCCCATCGCAACTGCTACAGCAAACTTCAGCGACACCAGGCCGGAGGCGTCATTCATCAACGCTTCGCCCTGCAAAATGCCCATGATTTTTTTCGGAATGCGCCCTTCGCCAACAATCCCGGAGAGCGCCACGGCATCGGTCGGAGAGAGCACCGCCGCCAGCGCAAAGGCGGGTATCAGCGGGATACCCGGCACCACCCAGTAAATAAGGAAGCCAATGCCGACCACAGTGACCACCACCAGCGCCAGCGCGAGGCCGAATATTTCCCGACCATGTTCGAGAAATTCGCGGGTTGGTGTTTTCCAGCCATCAGCAAATAGCAACGGTGGGATAAACAAGACTAAAAAGAGTTCAGGATCAAACTCCACATGCAAACCAAACGTCGGCCACGCCAGTAGCGCACCGATGGCGATTTGCATAAGCGGAAGCGGGATCTGAAAGGGCATGACACGAGTGACCACCCCGGACAGCGAGACCACGAGGGTCATTATCAGTATGGTGAAGAAGATTTCCATGCGTTCCCTGTTTGCAATGTTTTTTATGATTTGAGAAAGGCGTTATGCCCGGACTCTCAGTTTTTCAGAATATCGCAAAAGCTCACACAATGTACGGAGAAAAATAAAAACGGGCAGCTATTGCCACCCGTTTTCAGAATCTTATTAAGCTTAGATGGCCCAGCCTCCGGCATAGAAGGTGACCAGCGCCACGGCGATAACGACCGTACCGATGTTCAGCTTACGCCATTCGCCAGAAACCAGACGACCAATCACCAGGGTCGCGAAGCCGATCATGATGCCAGTTACGATATTACAGGTCAGCACGATGAATACTGCCGTTACCAGACCCGCCATTGCATCGACGAAATCAGCAAAGTCGATTTTCGCCACGTTGCTCAACATCAACAGGCCAACGTACATCAGCGCCGGAGCTGTTGCGTAACCCGGAACGAGGTAAGAGAGCGGAGAGAGGAACAGAATCAGCAGGAACAGCACGCCAACCGTGATTGCCGTCAGACCTGTTTTACCGCCCGCCGCTGTACCCGCCGCAGACTCAATGTATACCGCAGCCGGAGCCGCACCGACCAGGCCAGAGAAAACACTGCTCAGGGAGTCGGTGGTCAGAGCTTTGCCGCCGTCGATAATCTGCCCGTCTTTATCCAGCAGGTTCGCCTGACCGGCTACCGCACGGATGGTTCCGGTGGCATCGAAAACAGCAGTCATCACCAACGCCAGTACGCTCGGCAGTACCACAGGGTTCAGCGCCCCCATAATATCCAGGCTACCAATTAGCGAATTACCGTTTTCATCGCTCAATGAAGGCATGGCGAAAACGCCAGAGAAGTGGACGTTAGGATCAAAGAGCAGACCCACAATCGAGATGCCGATAATGGTTAACAGGATACCGCCTGGTACTTTCAGTTTTTCCAGGCCGATAATCACCGCCAGACCTACCAGCGACATAATCACCGGGAAGGTCGCGAAATCACCCAGCGCCACAGGCAGACCATCGAGCGGGTTTTTAATCACCAGACCGACACCATTAGCGGCAATCAGCAGCAAGAACAGGCCGATACCAATCCCCGTGCCGTGCGCCACGCCGTGCGGTAAGTTGCGCAAAATCCAGCTACGGATACCCGTGGCAGATATTACCGTAAACAGCACACCCATCAGGAACACGGCACCCAGCGCGACAGGTACGCTAATATGTTGCCCCAGCACCAGGCTGAATGCGGTAAACGCCGTCAGAGAGATGGCGCAGCCGATAGCCAACGGCAGATTGGCCCATAACCCCATCGCGATAGAGCCAATCCCGGCAACCAGACAAGTCGCAACAAAAACTGCCGCTGGCGGGAAGCCCGCTTTACCCAACATACCTGGAACGACGATAACCGAGTAGACCATCGCCAGAAACGTTGTTAACCCGGCAACCACTTCCTGACGGACAGTGCTTCCACGTTGTGAAATTTTAAACCAGGCGTCGAGTGAACCGCCGGTACGCGCTGATGGCGTAGACATAAGAAAACATCCCCTGAGAGTTTATTTTTCGTCAAGATGCGTGGCGGACAATCCCCTGCCAGCGAAACGTTATCTTCCTGCTTCAGGTTTGCGACAATCTGGGGCGTCGCAAAAAAGCAAACGTTTAGCTCCGCGCATACAAAACGGGTGGTAAAAAAAAGCAAACGATTATCCGGCGATCATAGCGGCTTTTTCAACCGAAGTTTGCTGCTTTTTTCCCTTTTCTTGTGCTGACGATGAAAAACCAGGCAATTGATGCGCAAACGTTATCGTTGATGCGCAAAATTACGGCATTTGTAGGCAACTTGTGGCGAAGGTTCGCGGTAAAAAATCACGCAAGATGACAAAAATATTGCGGCTAAAAAGGATCACTTTGCACTGGCGAAGAAACAGCGGTGACATACAATTAAAGTATCAACACTAACCGGAACCTCCACCACGTGCTCGAATGAGGTGTGTTGACGTCGGGGGAAACCCTCCCGTGTACCAGCGGGATAGAGTGAAAGACAAAGACCGGAAAACAAACTAAAGCGCCCTTGTGGCGCTTTAGTTTTGTTCATCTTCCAGCAAGCGTGCGCCGGTGCCTTCTTCCCCTAAGCGGTCGCCGGGGTTACGCAACGGGCAGTCGCTACGCGAAAGGCAGCCGCAGCCAATACAACCGTCCAGTTCATCACGCAGCGCGACTAAGGTATGAATGCGCCGATCCAATTCTTCTCGCCATTGCGAAGATAGCTGTTTCCACTCTTTCGCACTTAACGTATGCCCTTCGGGCAACACACCAAACGCTTCACCAATGGTCGCCAGCGGAATGCCAATGCGTTGAGCAATTTTGATAATTGCGACATATCGCAACACATCACGCTTATATCGCCGCTGATTACCGCTATTGCGGATACTGGTAATCAATCCTTTGCTTTCATAGAAGTGCAGCGCCGATACCGCCACGCCGCTACGTTTCGCCACTTCGCCTGGAGTAAGCAAGGCTTTAATGCGGGGTAATTTCTTTTCCATAAATCGCTTTACCTCAAGTTAACTTGAGGAATTATACTCCCCAACAGATGAATTAACGAACTGAACACTGAAAAGAGGCAGATTTATGTCCCATCAGAAAATTATTCAGGATCTTATCGCATGGATTGACGAGCATATCGACCAGCCGCTGAACATTGATGTGGTGGCGAAAAAATCAGGTTATTCAAAGTGGTATTTACAGCGGATGTTCCGCACAGTGACGCATCAGACGCTTGGCGATTACATTCGTCAACGCCGCCTGCTACTGGCTGCCGTTGAACTGCGCACCACCGAGCGCCCTATTTTTGATATCGCGATGGATCTGGGTTACGTCTCACAGCAGACCTTTTCCCGCGTTTTCCGTCGGCAATTTGATCGCACTCCCAGCGATTACCGCCACCGGCTCTAGGGTTACTGCCCGCGCATGGCGTCATGCGCGGGTAATTGCTCTGCCCATGCCATAAAAACCTGCGGCGGCATCGCCTTTGCAAAGTACCAGCCCTGACAATAGCGCACGCCGCGTTTGCGCAGCCAGTTGACCTGATCCTCAGTTTCCACCCCTTCTGCAATCGTTTTTAGACCCAGACTGTGTGCCAGTTCGATGATGTGTTCCGCTATCAAATGGCTGGTTTTATGCGTGGTCAACGTCTCAACAAACGATTTATCGATTTTCAGGATATCAATATTCAATGAGTTAAGGTTATGCAGGTTGGAGTAGCCAATACCAAAGTCATCGATCGCCACTTCGTAACCAGCCTGACGGAAAGCCAGAATAATCGGCGTCATTTTGGCAACATCAAGAAATGCATGTTCAGTGACTTCAAATTTAATTTGCTGCGGACGCACCGTGAATTGCTCTATTTTTTGATTAGTTAAGGCAATCACCCTTGAAGTATGAAAATCGGAGGCAGACAAATTAATTGAAGTAGATAATTCAGGGTGTTTTTCCAGCCAGGAACCGAGATCGTCAAACACCATATTAATGACATAATCTGTCACCTGCGCAATTAGCCCCTCTTGTTCCGCCAGCGGAATAAACTCTGCTGGCGTCATTACCTGTCCCTGATTCCCCGGCCAGCGTAGCAATGCCTCAGCGCCAATACATTTATTCGTTTTAATATCAATAATCGGTTGGTAATAGAGACAAAGCTGCCGTTTTTCGAGGGCACGTTGCAATTTACGCTTAGGTGACTGGTACTTCTGGTTTATACGCAGCCAGAGTAAAAGCAGCACCAGGCTGCCCATAATGCCTGCCGGTAAGGCAAATACAAGGTGATTATAAAAATGTGACAAAATGCGCTGAGTTGAGGTTGCAACGATAGCAGCAATGGGACGTTTTGTTGAATGGACTATCGCATATAAATAACCGTTATGCTGTACGGTTATTTCCCTTTGATGAATCAATGGTGAAAATTTTTCTGCTGAGGCTTGTTTGCTTAAAGAGAAAAAGGTTTTCGTCACCGTATCATATACCCCCCATTGCAGCGTTGGATCGTCAGACATCACCTCGCTCCAGAATAAAGGGTTAATTACCGCGACATAGTTTCCTCGCTGCATATAAGTCATTTTATAACCGGCAAAAAAAGGAGTGTCGCGATAATAATAGATTGAGACATTAGGTTCACGCTTATAGTTCGCTGGCGGCATCGTATAGCCGTTAACGGGAGCCATTAATGTTGAGCATAAAAAAAGGTTATCGTGGGCATAGATCAATTCGTTGATATAAAGATAACCACGGATAATATTCAGCATTTGTTGTTGATGAGAGGGAGTACAAATTTGTCCCTGATAGCGTTCCGCATCGTCGCTTGCTAAATCTGCCTGGCGAATGACCAGCTCGGATTTCTCCAGTGCCAACAGAGCAAAAGCACGAAGTTGATTATTCGCTTCCGCTTTAGCCCAAAGAAAGGCAATCCATAGCGACAGAATGATGGGAAGGAGGACTACAAAGATAATACCCGGCAACGCCAGCAATTTGTGTCGCACACTATGGCTCATTTCTATCAATTCCCTGCCTGGTTATACCTGGTCATTGCAAGGTGAAAACCCTGACTACCGACGACGTTAGATAAATCTTACGGTATAAATAGCACTTTTGCCTGATTTGAAATTGATACCTTTATAATTGTTGTTTAAATGAAAATAACTCGCTGATATCAAAAGGGCTTTGTTGAAAAAACGCAGGTCAGGCAGGAAGTTACAATATTTCTTTATTGTGCATTGTCTCGATTTCACTGAAAAACCACATAATTAGTGCAGCAATAAAAGTAGCTGCATAATCTGGCTAACAAACGAGCAATTGTGATATAGTTCACAAAAATTTATGAAACAAACTAAGTGTTTCATTTTATGTTCTGAAAGTCCCGCGATAGCCAGAGTGTACCACGCCCCCCGTGAGTAATGCCGCGCTATCCAGGGCTTGGTAATTTTCAGAGGAAATGTTTGATGGCTACCCTCACCACTGGCGTGGTTCTTCTTCGCTGGCAGCTTCTTAGCGCCGTATTGATGTTTCTGGCCAGCACGCTCAACATCCGCTTTCGGCGCTCTGATTATGTCGGGCTGGCAGTGATCAGTAGCGGTCTGGGCATGGTTTCCGCCTGTTGGTTTGCAATGGGGTTGCTTGGCATCACAATGACCGATATTACCGCCATCTGGCACAACATTGAGTCGGTGATGGTGGAAGGGATGAGTCAAACTCCACCACAGTGGCCGATGATTTTGACCTGATATGCAGAAGCCTCCATAACGGAGGCTTCTTTTTTATGACTGGCGGATGCTTTAATCATCCACCTTAAAACAATATAACCTATTGTTTTAATGACAAATCAGAACGGAATGTCGTCATCGAAATCCATCGGCGGCTCGTTAGACGGCGCTGCCGGTGCGGACTGCTGCGGGCGAGACTGAGCACCGCCGCTGAACTGATTGCCACCCTGCGGCTGCTGAGGCTGACCCCAACCGCCCTGCGGCTGGCCGCCGCCGACGTTACCGCCTGCCGGTGCGCCGCCGCCCTGGCGACCACCCAGCATCTGCATGGTGCCGCCAACGTTCACCACCACTTCTGTGGTGTAGCGATCCTGACCGGATTGGTCAGTCCATTTGCGGGTACGCAGCTGACCTTCGATATAAACCTGAGAACCTTTACGCAGATATTCGCTGGCAACTTCCGCCAGTTTGCCGAACAGCACAACACGGTGCCATTCAGTCTGCTCTTTCATCTCGCCGGTCGCTTTATCACGCCAGGATTCGGAAGTAGCCAGCGTAATGTTGGCAACTGCGCCACCATTTGGCATATAGCGTACTTCCGGGTCCTGGCCCAGATTACCAACGAGAATAACCTTATTTACGCCTCTGCTGGCCATGTCGTGTCTCCTGAAAAAAACGTTCTAATAAGTGTAAACGCGCGATTGTAGCATTACCAATAGCGGTTTTACCACGATGTGACCTCGGTTCCGGTAAACAAACATGGCCCGACATTGTTACACAGCACTCCGGGTTTTGCATTCCAATACTGTATATTCATTCAGGTCGATTTGTGTCATAATTAACCGTTTGTGATCGCCGGTAGCGCCATGCCGCCGGGCAAAAAAGTGTTTAATCCGGGAAAGGTGAATGGATAAGATCGAAGTTCGGGGCGCCCGCACCCATAATCTCAAGAATATCAACCTCGTTATCCCCCGCGACAAGTTAATTGTCGTCACCGGGCTTTCGGGTTCTGGCAAATCCTCGCTCGCTTTCGACACCTTATATGCCGAAGGGCAGCGTCGTTACGTTGAATCCCTTTCCGCGTACGCGCGGCAGTTTCTGTCACTGATGGAAAAACCAGATGTCGATCATATTGAGGGGCTTTCTCCCGCCATCTCAATTGAACAGAAATCGACGTCGCATAACCCGCGCTCCACAGTGGGGACCATCACTGAAATCCACGACTATTTGCGTCTGCTGTACGCTCGCGTCGGCGAGCCGCGCTGCCCGGATCACGACGTTCCGCTGGCGGCGCAAACCGTCAGCCAGATGGTGGACAACGTGCTGTCGCAGCCTGAAGGCAAACGTCTGATGCTACTCGCGCCCATCATCAAAGAGCGCAAAGGCGAACACACTAAAACGCTGGAGAATCTGGCGAGTCAAGGTTATATCCGCGCGCGCATTGATGGCGAAGTCTGCGATCTTTCCGATCCGCCCAAACTGGAACTGCAAAAGAAACACACCATTGAAGTGGTTATCGATCGCTTCAAGGTGCGTGACGATCTGACCCAGCGTCTGGCGGAATCGTTTGAAACCGCACTGGAGCTTTCCGGCGGTACAGCGGTTGTTGCGGATATGGACGATCCCAAAGCGGAAGAACTGCTGTTCTCCGCGAACTTCGCCTGCCCGATTTGCGGCTACAGTATGCGCGAACTGGAACCACGCCTGTTCTCGTTTAACAACCCGGCGGGTGCCTGCCCGACCTGTGACGGCCTCGGCGTACAGCAATATTTCGATCCCGATCGCGTGATCCAGAATCCGGAACTGTCGCTGGCTGGCGGTGCGATCCGTGGCTGGGATCGTCGCAATTTCTATTATTTCCAGATGCTGAAATCACTGGCAGATCACTATAAGTTCGACGTCGAAGCGCCGTGGGGCAGCCTGAGCGCAAATGTGCATAAAGTGGTGCTGTACGGTTCTGGCAAAGAAAATATCGAATTTAAATACATGAACGATCGCGGCGATACCTCTATTCGTCGTCATCCGTTCGAAGGCGTGCTGCACAATATGGAGCGCCGTTATAAAGAGACGGAATCCAGCGCGGTACGTGAAGAGTTAGCCAAATTTATCAGCAATCGCCCGTGCGCCAGTTGTGAAGGGACGCGTCTGCGCCGTGAAGCGCGCCATGTTTATGTCGAGAATACGCCGCTGCCTGCAATCTCCGACATGAGCATCGGTCATGCGATGGAGTTCTTCAACAATCTTAAACTCGCCGGACAACGGGCGAAGATTGCAGAAAAAATCCTCAAAGAGATTGGCGACCGCCTGAAATTCCTCGTTAACGTTGGGCTGAATTATCTGACACTTTCCCGCTCGGCAGAGACACTTTCCGGCGGCGAAGCCCAGCGTATCCGTCTGGCGAGCCAGATTGGCGCAGGCCTGGTTGGCGTTATGTATGTGTTGGATGAGCCGTCTATCGGCCTGCATCAGCGCGATAATGAACGTCTGCTGGGTACGCTTATCCACCTGCGCGATCTCGGTAATACCGTGATTGTAGTGGAGCACGACGAAGATGCGATTCGCGCCGCTGACCACGTTATCGACATCGGTCCGGGCGCAGGTGTTCACGGTGGTGAAGTGGTCGCGGAAGGGCCGCTGGAAGCGATTATGGCAGTGCCAGAATCGTTGACCGGGCAGTACATGAGCGGTAAACGCAAGATTGAAGTACCGAAGAAACGCGTTCCGGCAAATCCGGAAAAAGTGCTGAAACTGACGGGCGCACGCGGCAACAACCTGAAAGATGTGACGCTAACGCTGCCGGTGGGTCTGTTTACCTGCATTACAGGGGTTTCAGGTTCCGGTAAATCGACGCTGATTAACGACACACTGTTCCCGATTGCCCAACGCCAGTTGAACGGCGCGACTATCGCCGAACCGGCACCCTATCGCGATATTCAGGGGCTGGAGCATTTCGATAAAGTTATTGATATCGACCAAAGCCCAATTGGTCGTACTCCGCGTTCCAACCCGGCGACCTATACCGGCGTGTTTACGCCTGTGCGCGAACTGTTTGCGGGCGTACCGGAATCCCGCGCGCGCGGTTATACGCCAGGACGATTCAGCTTTAACGTCCGTGGCGGGCGCTGCGAGGCCTGTCAGGGCGATGGCGTGATCAAAGTTGAAATGCACTTCCTGCCGGATATTTACGTACCGTGCGACCAGTGCAAAGGTAAACGCTATAACCGCGAAACGCTGGAGATAAAGTACAAAGGCAAAACCATCCACGAAGTGCTGGATATGACCATCGAAGAGGCGCGTGAATTCTTTGATGCCGTACCGGCGCTGGCGCGTAAACTGCAAACGCTGATGGATGTTGGCCTGACGTACATCCGCCTCGGGCAGTCCGCCACCACGCTTTCCGGTGGTGAAGCCCAGCGCGTGAAGCTGGCGCGTGAGCTGTCAAAACGCGGCACCGGGCAGACGCTGTATATTCTCGATGAGCCGACCACCGGTCTGCACTTTGCCGATATTCAGCAACTGCTCGACGTGTTGCATAAACTGCGCGATCAGGGCAATACCATTGTGGTGATTGAGCACAATCTCGACGTGATTAAAACCGCCGACTGGATTGTCGATCTTGGCCCGGAAGGCGGTAGCGGTGGCGGCGAAATCCTCGTCTCCGGCACGCCAGAAACCGTCGCAGAGTGCGAAGCTTCGCATACAGCGCGCTTCCTCAAGCCAATGCTGTGACTAGTCCTGATATAAGTTGACACTTTTCTGTCTGTAAAACGCCTGATGAACGTCATCGGGCGTTTTGTATTTCAGGGCCAGGTGTGGCCGCTCACAGTTATAAATTGTCACGGACTCTTTTACCATTTCCCGGGCTTGCATCAGGTCTGCAGGACGCGAGAGTAAAAACTCATTTTTCAGGATACCGTTTATTCGCTCAGCCAGTGCGTTCTGGTAGCAGTCATAACCATCAGTCATTGAACAGGTTATTCCGTTTTTCTCATGGACTGACTGATAAAGAGCTGAACAGTATTGCAACCCTCTGTCAGAGTGATGTACCAGAGGACCTGTCGTTTTTCTTCGCCTCAGAGCCTGTCTGAACGCTTTTACCACATTTTCTGTCTGCAGATTTCCCCCGACATGGTAACCCATGATTTTTCTGGAGCAGGCATCAGTGACCAGACTCAGATAAGCCATGCCGCTGAGCAGGGGAAGGTAAGTAATGTCGGCAACCCAGACCTGCTCTGGCTCAAGGGCGGTAACCTGCTCCGGGCCGGGTTTCAGCAGATTGGGATGCCGGTAAAAGCGGTGATGGCTGTTGGTAGTTTTGTGATATGCCCGCTTTACTGGCACCAGGAGCCGGTATTCATCCAGCAGGTTAAACAAACGGTCTCGTCCGATATTCAGCCTTTTATCGGCCTGCGTGTTCAGCAGATAGTGCAGTTTACGCGCACCGATTCGCGGCTGACGACATCTGATACGGGCAACAAAATTAAGAACCTGAGCATGATGTTCCTGCCGTTTTCTGCGCCTTGCGTTGTCCTGATACCATGCCTGTCTGCTGTGCCCCAGGAACTGACATGCACGCGTAACAGTTATTTTTGGGGCCGAACTCTGCGCGAGGACTTGCCGGGCCGCTTTTTTACGATACTCACCCCGTAATCATTTTTCAGGACATTGATAACCGACTCAAAAAACTCAGCTTTCTGGTTCGCCAGCTCAAGCTGCTCTTCAAGTTCTCTGATTCTTTGCTCGGGTGTGAGCGGGATAGTTGTCTGAGTCACAGGCAGTTTCCTCTTCACCAGATCAGGAAGTCCGGGACTCCAGTCAAGCCGGCCATATTTACGCAACCAGACAAGAACGGTGGAGCGCCCCTGAATGCCATACCGCTGCTGAGCCTGTTTATAGGTCATCTCGCCTTTTTCAACCTGCTCAACAACAGCTATTTTAAAGGATAGAGGATAATCACGTTGGGTGCGTTTGAACTCAGTCATCATCACGTTCTCCGGATTTAAGTCTGGAACGTGTCAACGCTATTCAGGACGGGTCACTGTAATCACAAAGGCCGCTTTCTGAGCGGCCTCAGACTGATGACAAAGCTCGGACAGTCCCCTCGCCCCTCCGGGGAGAGGGTTAGGGTGAGGGGAACAGACCAGCACTGGCGTGATTATTTACCCTCACCCCGGCCCTTTCCCTAAAAGGGCGAGGGGGAAAACCGTGCCGCTTTTGACTTTTAAGCCAGTTTTTCAGCAATATCAGGCCGCTTTCTGAACGGTCTTTTCCTTTCAGAGTTGCACCAGCAATTTACGTTTTTCTTCCGGCAGCAAATTCACCGCTTGCTGATACGACGCATCGACCAGATAATAGATTTGCGAATCCGGCAACGATCCGTCGAGATATACGGTACTCCAGTGCGCTTTATTCAGATGTCGGCTGGGACGTACATCGCTGTGCTGCTGACGCAGAAGATCCGCCAGTTCCGGGCTGGTTTTCAGCGAAACTGCCGGGCGATTTTCCACTTCTTTCACCATCGCAAACAGCACATCTTCCACTTTGATTTGCGTCGCTTTCCAGTCGCTGTGAACGCTCTGTTCAGCGCCAGGTTTTGCCATGCAATATTGTAGCAACTCCGATATGGTCATTTTTTACTCCCCTTGTAGTGTCGCGATGATGCGACGCGATCCGCCGTGGACACGATGTTCCCCCAGCCAGATACCCTGCCAGGTGCCGGTCTGAATACGTCCTTTATGCACTGGCAAAACAAGCGATACTCCCAGCATGGAAGATTTGATATGTGAAGGCATATCGTCTGCCCCTTCATAATCATGCTCATAGTTTCCGTTATCGGGAACAGTGCGGAGGAAAAAACGCTCCATGTCCTGGCGTACCGTGGGGTCGCAATTCTCATTAAGTGTCAGAGAGGCGGAAGTGTGTTGCAGCAACAGGTGCAGTAAACCGACATTAACACGCGGCATATCAGCCAGTTGATTCAGAATTTCATCCGTTACCAGATGAAACCCACGAGATTTGGCGCTAAGCGTGAGCGTCTTTTGATACCACATGTGCTGCTCCTTGATAAAACTCTCTTATTCAGTTTGCAGCAAGACAGCGAAAGGATAAAGGTGTGATTAAAAAAACAGCATTCGGGAGAGTGAAACACTCTCCCGCACTATCAGTATTCTGAATTAACGATCACCTCTTCACCAAAAGCACCCGCTTGTGGCAAGGGTTTGTAGGTAGAGTTGGAGGCACGCAGAATACGGATACCACGAATGCCGACATCACGCGCGGCAGTCATATCATTATCGGAATCGCCATAAAACATTCGGATATTTTTATCCTGCAACCACTGCGTTTTCGTGTTTTGTCCCGGTTTATCACCCGCAAAAATTACCGGATTCATACTGCTTGCTGGAATGTGGAAATCATCGGCTAATGTTTTCGAAACCGTTTCTGTTTTCGTTGGGCTACGGCCAGTCACAAAAAAGATGGTATCGCCACGGCGGACATGTATATCAATTAGCTGACGTGCGACCTCTTTTGGAATGCTGAATTCATCCCAACCGTTGTTCATCTTTTCCCAGAATGCTGGGTTTTTCAGATAATCTTCGCTTTCTGGTGAGAATATTTTCTTGCCGCGCCAGAATCCGGGGCTGGAAAACAAAACGGTATCATCGATATCAAATCCAACCGCCATCGGTGGGCGACCGGCAAGGCTATTTTCAATTTGTGCGACTGATACCCAATGGACAGGTGCCTGTTCAGCGAGTCTGGCAACATTAGTGCCGGGATTAAGCGGTGAAGGTGAAGAGGCCAACGCAACAGCAGAACTGTTTAGAGCGAACAATAAGCAAACGGCACTCAATGCCTGTGTGATCTTGCGCATATTTTTCCCTAAATAGTCAGTAAGTTGAAACTTTTTATTATGAAGTTTGTTGAAAAAGCCATTTGACCATAACGCCAGCAGCAAGGGAAAGGAAGGATTATCTGCGGCTTTTGTGAAGAAAGGGAGAAGGATCACATGAGACCAGCCCGTGTGTTGTGACTATTTAATAACTTAATATATTTCCAGAGTATAAAAATGTTCGGAAATAAAACGCCTATTTTATTCACTTTTATAAGAAATAAGTCTTCATCTCCTTCGTACTATTTGCCTGGATAATACATAGCCCCCCTTATTTATAATAGAGCAGGCGGCTTTTCAACCGCCTGCTGGTTAACCTTACATCACGGCAGCAAACGCCTTTGCAACGCGCTGCACGTTCGCAGAGTTAAGCCCGGCAACACACATACGACCGCTGGCGATCAGGTAAACGCCAAACTCCTCGCGCAGGCGATCGACCTGGGCGGCGCTTAAGCCGGTATAGCTGAACATGCCGCGTTGCTTAAGCAGGTAATCAAAATTGCGCTCCGGCATCTCAGTGCTCAACACCTGTACCAGTTGCTGCCGCATTGCCAGAATACGGGTCCGCATTTCTTCTACTTCCGCCAGCCAACTGGCTTTCAACGCCTCATCGTTCAGCACCGTTGCCACTACCTGCGCACCAAAATTCGGCGGGCTGGAGTAAATACGGCGCACAGTAGCTTTCAGTTGCCCCAGCACGCGACCTGCGGCTTCAGCATCTTCACACACCACCGAAAGACCGCCGACACGCTCGCCGTACAGGGAGAAAATTTTTGAGAATGAATTGCTTACCAGTGCAGGTAATCCGGCGCTGGCAATGGCACGAATGGCGTAGGCATCTTCATCCATACCGGCACCAAATCCTTGATAGGCGATATCGAGGAATGGGATAAGCTCGCGTGCTTTGAGAATTTCAATGACCGCGTCCCATTGGTCGTTGGTGAGATCGGCGCCCGTTGGGTTATGACAGCACGGATGCAGCAGCACAATACTGCGGGCAGGCAATGTTTTCAGCGTCGCCAACAGATCGTCAAAGCGCACACCGTTGGTCGTTTCATCATACCAGGGGTAAGTGCTCACTTCGAATCCAGCCCCGGCGAATATTGCTACGTGGTTTTCCCAGGTGGGATCGCTGACCCACACACCTGAATCCGGGAAGTAGCGTTTCAGGAAGTCAGCCCCCACTTTCAATGCCCCTGAACCGCCAAGCGTTTGAATAGTCGCCACGCGCTGTTGTTGTAACACCGGATGATTAGCGCCAAACAGCAGTGGTGCAATAGCATGACGATAGCTGTTAAGCCCTTCCATCGGCAGATAAAGTGAAGCGCCATGAGGCTGCGCATTCAGGCGCGCTTGCGCTTCTGCGACGGCTTTTAATTGTGGAATAATCCCGTCTTCGTTGTAGTACAGACCGATACTCAAATTCACTTTGTCGCTGCGAGGGTCTTCTTTAAAACGCTCCATAAGCGAAAGAATCGGGTCGCCAGCGTAGGCGTCAACTTTTTGAAACACGCGATGGTTCTCCAGGTTTACGGGCAGGTGGTTAAAACACAATAAACCGGAAGATGGGGAAGATCGAGAGGATGTTTAACAACGAGCGGCAATTAATAACACTGCGAGGCTGATAAAAAGCGCAAAATCTCTAAAGACAAGAACGACAAGAGTGTATCAATTTATTGAATTTACATAGCTTTGCAGGCCGGATAAGGTTTTCACACCGCATCCGGCACAGACAATCAACTATTGCAGAACGATTAATCCACGTACTTCATCGCCACCCTTGACGTCAGGCGCGTGATAAGTTCGTAAGCACTCACTTTCGTCATTTCTGCGATACGCTCTACGGGCAGACCTTCGCCCCATAAAATGACCTGATCCCCGGCTTTATCCTGCGCCTGTGGACCTAAATCTACGCAGATCATATCCATCGCGACTCGCCCAACAATCGGCACTTCGCGACCGTTCACCAGCACTGGCGTACCGGACGGCGCGGCGCGCGGGTAGCCATCGCCATAGCCCATCGCCACCACGCCAAGGCGGGTATCGCGCTCGCTAATCCAGGTGCCGCCATAGCCTACCGGTTCACCTGCTTTATGCTCACGCACGGCAATCAGGCTGGAGGTCAGTGACATCACTGGCTGGCAACCGAAATCGGCACCGGTGGAGCCATCTTCCAGCGGCGACACGCCATAAAGAATGATGCCTGGGCGCACCCAATCAAAATGCGACTGCGGCCATAACAAAATTCCGCCCGATGCGGCGATTGAACGCTTGCCAGGTCTGCCTTCGCAAAAGGTATTGAAGATATCGAGTTGTTTCTCAGTCGCACCACATTTTGGCTCATCGGCACGAGCAAAGTGGCTGACAATATTCACCGGCTGGCGAACATTTTTACATTGCGTAAGACGTTGATAAAACGCCTCAGCTTGTTCCGGTAACACGCCCAGCCGGTGCATACCGGTATCGAGTTTCATCCAGACGGTAACTGGCTCCTCCAGATTGGCCTCTTCCAGAGCAGCAAGCTGTTCTTCGTTATGCACGGCGGTATGCAGATGTTCAGCGGAGATCGTCGGCAGATCGTCAGCTTCAAAAAAGCCTTCCAGTAACAAAATAGGTTGCGTGATGCCCCCCGCCCTAAGCCGCAGGGCTTCTTCGAGACGGGCAACGCCAAAGGCGTCGGCATCGGGGAGCGTTCGCGCGGTCTCAATCAGACCGTGACCGTAGGCGTTCGCTTTCACCACCGCAACCAGTTTACTGGCAGGTGCCAGTTCACGCAGACGTTGCAGGTTGTGTCGCAGAGCGCGGCGGTTAATCACAACAGTTGCCGCTTGCATTTGTGTTCCTTGATAAGTGTTTGCTTTAATTACCTAATTCATAAAATAATTATTATTCGTCGTCGTACTGTGGTCCCGCGTAGTTGTCGAAACGCGACCATTGACCGTTAAAGGTCAGGCGTACCGTCCCGATTGGGCCGTTACGTTGTTTACCGATAATAATTTCCGCGATGCCTTTTAAGTCACTGTTTTCGTGATAAACCTCATCACGATAGATAAACATGATCAAGTCCGCATCCTGCTCGATGGAGCCGGATTCACGCAGGTCGGAGTTGACCGGGCGTTTGTCGGCACGTTGTTCCAGAGAACGGTTCAACTGAGACAGCGCCACCACCGGCACATTCAGTTCTTTCGCCAGGGCTTTTAGCGAGCGGGAGATTTCTGCAATTTCCAGCGTACGGTTGTCTGAAAGCGCCGGTACGCGCATCAATTGCAGGTAGTCGATCATGATGAGTCCGATGCCACCGTGTTCTCGGGCAATACGGCGTGCGCGGGAGCGCACTTCCGTTGGCGTCAGACCGGAGGAGTCATCAATATAGATATTTCGTTTTTCGAGCAAAATGCCCATCGTGCCGGAAATGCGCGCCCAGTCTTCATCATCCAGTTGCCCGGTACGGATTTTAGTCTGGTCAACGCGCGACAACGATGCCAGAGAACGCATCATAATCTGTTCCGATGGCATCTCCAGCGAGAAGATCAATACTGGTTTATCCTGCAACATCGCCGCATTTTCAACGAGGTTCATCGCAAATGTCGTTTTACCCATCGACGGACGCGCGGCGACGATGATCAAATCCGACGGCTGCAAGCCAGCGGTTTTTTTGTTGAGATCGTCATAGCCGGTATTTACCCCGGTAACGCCATCGTGTGGCTGCTGAAACAACTGCTCAATACGCGCCACCGTGGCGTCGAGCACATCGGCGATGTTCTTCGGCCCTTCGTCTTTATTGGCACGGCTTTCGGCAATTTTAAAGACACGGGATTCAGCAAGGTCGAGCAAGTCTTCGCTGGTGCGCCCTTGCGGATCAAAACCGGCTTCGGCAATCTCATTCGCAACAGAGATCATCTCGCGGACAACGGCACGTTCGCGCACGATGTCGGCATAGGCACTGATGTTCGCTGCACTTGGCGTATTTTTTGACAGCTCCGCCAGATAAGCAAAACCACCAACACTATCAAGTTGCCCCTGACGTTCCAGCGATTCCGCCAGGGTGATCAGGTCAATTGGGCTACCGCTTTCCTGCAAACGCGCCATTTCGGTAAAGATATGGCGGTGCGGACGGGTGTAGAAATCATCTGCCACCACTCGCTCGGCCACATCGTCCCAGCGTTCGTTATCCAGCATTAAACCGCCCAACACCGACTGCTCCGCTTCGATCGAGTGCGGAGGCACTTTCAGCCCGGCAACTTGTGGATCGCGATCGCGGGGTTCAGCCTGCTGTTTGTTGAAGGGTTTATTTCCTGCCATAGTGAATGGAGTTACCGAGATAAAGAATGGGTCGAAACTTTACCATATGAAGCAGACCCTGACGATACGTTCTGGAGGACACATGGCAACACGAATTGAATTTCACAAGCACGGTGGCCCGGAAGTACTTCAGACTGTGGAATTTACTCCTGCCGATCCGGCAGAGAATGAAGTCCAGGTCGAAAATAAAGCCATTGGCATCAATTTTATCGACACGTATATCCGCAGCGGCCTTTATCCGCCGCCATCGCTACCCAGCGGATTAGGCACCGAAGCGGCTGGCATTGTGAGCAAAGTCGGCAGCGGCGTGAAACATATTAAAGCAGGCGATCGTGTGGTTTATGCGCAGTCAACGTTAGGGGCTTACAGCTCTGTGCATAACGTCAATGCCGATAAAGCGGCAATTCTGCCAGCGGCGATCTCTTTTGAGCAAGCTGCCGCGTCGTTCCTGAAAGGCTTAACGGTTTATTATCTGCTGCGCAAAACGTATGAAATCAAACCTGACGAACAGTTCCTGTTCCATGCGGCTGCTGGCGGCGTGGGCTTAATTGCCTGCCAGTGGGCAAAAGCCTTAGGTGCAAAACTTATTGGCACTGTGGGCAGCGCGCAAAAAGCGCAAAGTGCATTAAAAGCGGGAGCGTGGCAGGTAATTAACTATCGCGACGAAAATCTGGTCGAGCGATTAAAAGAGATCACCGACGGCAAGAAAGTGCGCGTGGTGTACGATTCCGTAGGCAAAGATACCTGGGAACGGTCGCTGGATTGCCTGCAACGTCGCGGTTTAATGGTCAGTTTTGGTAATTCATCAGGCGCGGTGACGGGGGTGAACTTAGGCATTCTCAATCAGAAAGGCTCGCTGTATGTGACACGCCCTTCCCTGCAAGGCTATATCACCACGCGGGATGAGTTAACCGAAGCCAGTAACGAACTGTTTTCATTGATTGCCAGCGGCGTGATTAAGGTCGATGTCGCAGAGCAACAGAAATATCCGCTGAAGGATGCGCGGCGTGCGCATGAGATTCTGGAAAGCCGGGCGACGCAGGGTTCCAGCTTACTGATCCCATAAAGAAATTGGGCTTCCACCTGGGAAGCCCTTTCTTTTATAGTTCGGCTGTATGTAGGGTACAGCACGATGAATCTGTTAGAGGCGCAATAGTGACAGATTTGATAATCAATTCCTATTTTGTTCTAAGGATAAAACCTTAGGTTGTGATCATCCGCACAATCCCTTAGTAACGCCAGCGGTCATAACGCTGATATTTCGGCACTTTTGGTGCTTTAATCGCCTTTATTACCCACACTACTGCAATCGCCAATAGCAGCCACGGCAGCAACTTGATCATCAACGCCAGCATACCACCGAGGAACATAATGGCCGTCGCCACAACCAGCGCGGCGATAATGCCCAGCAACGAAACGCCGGTGACCATCAACATGACAAAAAAGCCAATCACAAAAAGTAGTTCCAGCATGATGTTCTCCCAAAAATGAAATCTCTTGCAGCCATTACAAGAATCATGCCAAAACCTAACTTTATGATTTATAAAAAAATATGCCCCGCGACGGTGCGCAGGGCATAGTGAATTTGACTACTTTGTGGTGAAAAATTAACGCTTATCCGCCACCAGTTTGAGCGCATGTTCCAGCACGTTAATGTCAGCACCCGCTTTATGAGCATTTTCACTTAAATAACGACGCCACTGCCGCGCACCAGGAATACCCTGGAACAGACCCAGCATATGCCGGGTAATATGACCGAGATATGTCCCCTGGCTAAGCTCACGCTCAATGTATGGGTACATAGCACGCACCACCGCCACCGGATCGGCATCGGTATCCGAGGAACCAAAGATCTCTCGATCTACCGCCGCCAGAATCCCCGGATTCTGGTACGCCTCGCGTCCGACCATCACACCGTCCATATGTTGCAAATGCGCTTTAGCCTCTTCCAGCGACTTGATGCCACCGTTAATCGACATCGTCAGATGCGGAAAGTCACGCTTCAGTTGATAGACGCGCGGGTAATCGAGCGGCGGGATTTCACGGTTTTCTTTCGGACTTAACCCAGAAAGCCAGGCTTTACGCGCGTGGATGATAAACATCTCACATTCGCCTTTACCGGAAACGGTGTTGATGAAATCACAAAGAAATTCATAGCTGTCCTGGTCGTCAATACCAATACGCGTTTTCACCGTGACTGGAATCGACACTACATCGCGCATCGCTTTCACGCAGTCGGCTACCAGTTGTGCATTACCCATCAGGCACGCGCCAAACATCCCGTTCTGTACCCGGTCAGACGGGCAGCCGACATTCAGGTTGATTTCATCGTACCCGCGCGCTTCCGCCAGCTTCGCACACTGCGCCAGCGCCGCTGGATCGCTTCCACCCAGTTGCAACGCCACCGGATGCTCTTCTTCACTGTACGCCAGGTAATCACCTTTACCGTGAATAATTGCCCCCGTGGTCACCATTTCGGTATAGAGAAGCGTATTACGGGAAAGCAGACGCAGGAAATAACGGCAGTGTCTGTCCGTCCAGTCGAGCATCGGGGCAATGGAGAAACGGTATGCGGGATAAGCGGTTTGTGATTCTGCTGACATGGCGTTTTTTTAAGCACCTGGTGAATTGGGGGCGCTACTATAGCATAACAAATATGCGATCAGGCAATGCGGCAGCTATGACGCCCTGTTCTCGGCGTTTAAGTGAGAACTATGGTAAAGTAAGGACATTCTTAACCCCACTTTGAGGTGCCCAATGGAAAAGACCACAACGCAGGAGTTATTAGCGCAGGCTGAAAAACTCTGTGCGCAGCGTAATGTGCGCCTGACCCCGCAGCGCCTTGAAGTGTTGCGCCTGATGAGTCTGCAGGAAGGGGCAATCAGCGCCTACGATCTGCTTGATTTACTC
This sequence comes from Escherichia sp. KTE114, assembly GCF_000407765.1. Lineage (NCBI taxonomy): Bacteria > Pseudomonadati > Pseudomonadota > Gammaproteobacteria > Enterobacterales > Enterobacteriaceae > Escherichia > Escherichia sp. KTE114. The sequence goes on from NZ_KE136626.1 coordinate 872,408, forward strand.
CGTGAAGCAGAGCCGCAGGCCAAGCCGCCAACGGTTTATCGCGCGCTCGATTTTCTGCTTGAGCAAGGGTTTGTGCATAAAGTTGAGTCCACCAACAGCTATGTGCTCTGTCACCTGTTCGATCAACCAACGCATACTTCAGCTATGTTTATTTGCGATCGCTGCGGCGCAGTGAAAGAAGAATGTGCGGAAGGTGTGGAAGACATCATGCATACGCTGGCGGCAAAAATGGGTTTTGCCCTGCGGCATAATGTGATTGAAGCGCATGGATTATGTTCAGCATGTGTAGAAGTAGAAGCGTGTCGTCATCCTGAACAGTGCCATCATGACCACTCTATTCAGGTGAAAAAGAAACCTCGTTAAGAGGGCGTACATCCTTGTACACGTCGGGCAGGTGGGATTAATTACCAGCGGTATTCATTGCGGGTTTCCCAGTCCACGACCTCTTTCTCTGCCTGATCTTTCTGGTAACCGTAACGTTCCTGGATTTTACCCACTAACTGATCACGTTTACCTTCAATGACCGTCATATCATCATCGGTCAGTTTGCCCCATTGCTCTTTCACTTTACCTTTGAACTGTTTCCAGTTACCGCCGACTTCGTCTTTATTCATATTCAAGTCCTCATCGTTAGGTGGTGAATGAGAGTACGCTCGCTTTTCTTCTGAACGTGGGATTAAGTGTAGTCAGGAATTTGGCTTGGGATTATTTATTCAGAATATTTAACCGTCACGCTCCGGCAAACCAGGTTCCGTTGCGCCAGTGACGCCGCCAGATAGCCGCCAGAGAAAGCCCGCGCAGCGCCAGAAAGACGGTTAACGCCAGCCACAAACCATGATTACCCAACCACGGCAGCGTGAGGAGCGTAAGAGCAAACCCTGCTGCTGCCACCGCCATACTGTTTCGCATTTCGGCGGCGCGCGTTGCACCTATAAACATGCCGTCCAGTAGATAACACCAGACACCAACCAGCGGTAAAATGACCTGCCAGATAAGATAGCCATCGGCCAGCTGCTGAATCTGGGTTAATGACGTCAGCAACGCAATAATGTGTTCCCCTGCCAGCAAATAACTCACAGAAAACAGCAACGCTACGATCCCCGACTGGCGGCACGCTGCGCGCCAGACATCCAGTAACTGGCTCCCGTCGCGCGCACCGTACGCCTGACCTGAATGCGCTTCAACCGCGTAGGCAAAACCATCCAGCGCATAGGCGGTAAAGGTGAGTAGTGTCATCAGAACCGCATTAACGGCGATTATGTCACTCCCCAGTCGCGCGCCAAGTACCGTTATTGCACCAAAACAGAGTTGCAACAGCAGTGAGCGCAGCATGATGTCGCGGTTAAGCGCCAGCAAGCGACGGAAGTTCCCCCGCCAGGCTGTTTTCAGCATTTCGCCGGAAATACCGCGTAGTTTGAGGATTTTACGCACCATTAGCAGACCGATCAGCAACGTCGCATATTCTGCGATGACCGTTGCCAGCGCCGCGCCCTGCACGTTCATATGCAGCCCCATCACCAGCCAGACATCCAGCACAATGTTGAGGATATTACCCACCACTAACAGGACAACCGGCGCACGGGCATATTGCACGCCGAGCAACCAGCCAAGTAATACCAGGTTTGCCAGTGACGCCGGTGCGCTTAGCCAGCGAATTTCAAGAAAGCGCCGCGCCTGTTCCAGCACGGCTTCGCTGCCACCAACAATATGCAGCGCCAGATCGATAATCGGTGTACGCAATAGCGCAATTAACGCCCCAGCCCCCAGCGCCAGCAGCAACGGCTGCACCAGCGCACGGGCTAATGCCTGAGGATTTTTGGCACCATACGCCTGCGCAGTAAGCCCGGTGGTGCTCATGCGCAAAAATAGCAACAGCATAAAGAGAAAGCTGGTCGCCGTTGCGCCAACCGCCACGCCGCCCAGATAAACCGGACTGTCAAGATGACCAATGACCGCCGTATCAACCAACCCCAGCAACGGAACGGTGATATTGGAGAAAATCATAGGTAAGGCTAGATGCCAGAGAGCTTTATCAGATGAAGTGAGGAATGCCATGCAGACAAGCCTGATGAAGAGAGATGAAAAACAAACCGCGACGCCAGGCGGCATCGCGGTATCAGAGATATGTTACAGCCAGTCGCCGTTGCGAATAACCCCAACCGCCAGCCCTTCAATGGTGAAGCTCTGCTGACGAAGGTCAACGACAATCGGTTTAAACTCGCTGTTTTCTGGCAATAATTCGACTTTATTGCCCTGTTTTTTCAGACGTTTAACGGTAACTTCGTCATCAATACGTGCGACAACGACCTGACCATTACGTACATCCTGAGTTTTATGCACTGCCAGCAAGTCGCCATCCATAATGCCGATATCTTTCATCGACATTCCGCTGACGCGCAGCAGGAAATCGGCATTCGGCTTGAACAAGGAAGGATCGACCTGATAATGACCTTCAATATGCTGCTGCGCCAGAAGCGGTTCACCGGCAGCCACACGACCTACTAATGGCAACCCTTCTTCCTCTTCCTGCAACAGACGAATCCCACGCGATGCGCCGGAAACAATTTCAATTACGCCTTTGCGTGCCAACGCTTTCAGATGTTCTTCAGCCGCGTTTGGGGAACGGAACCCCAAACGCTGCGCGATTTCCGCACGCGTCGGCGGCATACCTGTCTGGCTGATGTGATCACGGATGAGATCAAACACCTCTTGTTGCCTGGCCGTTAACGCTTTCATTCCGCCCCCTGGGTGTATATACAGTTATGCTGTGAGTATATACAGCAAAAGGCGATTTTGGAACCATAAACTACACAATAAACCAGAGATTTATCGAATTCTGGAAGGGTTATCCAAAATGTGACCATAACAGAATGACCCAGGTTGCCACAGCGACGATAATCGCGATCAGCACCGCTGCGGACCCCATATCTTTTGCCCGCCCGGAAAGCTCGTGGTATTCAGAGCCAATACGATCAACCACCGCTTCGATGGCGCTATTGAGAATTTCCACAATCATCACCAACATAACGGAGCTAATAAGCAGTACGCGGGTAATCGCGTCCACATCCAGCCAGCAAGCGATGACCACCGCCAACAATACCGCCACGCCTTCCTGACGGAATGCCGCTTCGTTGATCCATGCAGCGCGTAAACCTTTCCAGGAATAGCCAGCGGCTTTGATAATTCGAGTGAATCCAGTGGTATTATTGGCCATTGAAAGAACCTTTTTACATTATGAGCGTCAATATCAGTGTACCGTTGAATCCGATGATTCCGGTAGCGTAGCGCCGCGCGAAACATAAGCGGATACAACAGAATTTCCCATGACTTTCTGCTATCCTTCCCGCGCATTTGCATTATTAACCAGAGGCTTTACATCGTTTATGTCCGGCTGGCCACGAATTTACTACAAATTACTGAATTTACCATTAAGCATCCTGGTAAAAAGCAAGTCTATTCCGGCAGATCCTGCCCCGGAATTGGGGCTCGATACCTCTCGTCCAATTATGTACGTTTTACCGTACAACTCAAAAGCGGATTTGCTGACGTTGCGCGCCCAGTGTCTGGCGCATGACCTGCCTGATCCATTAGAGCCGCTGGAGGTAGACGGCACGCTACTGCCGCGCTATGTGTTTATTCATGGCGGGCCGCGTGTTTTCACCTATTACACGCCGAAAGAAGAGTCTATCAAGCTGTTCCACGACTATCTCGATCTGCACCGTAGCAACCCAAATCTGGATGTGCAGATGGTGCCGGTATCGGTGATGTTTGGTCGTGCGCCAGGACGTGAAAAAGGCGAAGTAAACCCGCCACTACGTATGCTCAACGGCGTACAGAAATTTTTCGCCGTACTGTGGCTTGGTCGCGATAGCTTTGTGCGTTTCTCGCCGTCAGTTTCGCTACGCCGCATGGCTGATGAACACGGCACAGATAAAACTATCGCCCAAAAACTGGCGCGTGTGGCGCGTATGCACTTTGCCCGTCAGCGTCTTGCTGCCGTGGGTCCACGCTTGCCTGCTCGTCAGGATTTGTTCAATAAGCTGCTCGCCTCGCGTGCAATTGCCAAAGCGGTAGAAGATGAAGCACGCAGCAAAAAAATCTCCCATGAAAAAGCGCAGCAGAACGCGATTGCGCTGATGGAAGAGATTGCGGCGAATTTCTCTTACGAGATGATCCGCCTGACTGACCGTATTCTGGGCTTCACCTGGAACCGGCTCTATCAGGGCATCAACGTCCATAATGCCGAACGCGTTCGCCAGCTGGCTCATGACGGTCATGAGCTGGTGTATGTGCCATGCCACCGTAGCCACATGGACTACCTGCTGCTCTCCTACGTGTTGTATCACCAGGGGCTGGTGCCACCGCATATCGCCGCCGGGATCAACCTGAACTTCTGGCCTGCCGGGCCGATTTTCCGCCGTCTGGGTGCGTTCTTTATTCGCCGTACTTTTAAAGGCAATAAACTCTACTCTACTGTCTTCCGTGAATATCTCGGCGAACTGTTCAGCCGTGGTTATTCCGTTGAGTACTTTGTGGAAGGCGGTCGTTCGCGTACAGGGCGTTTGCTTGATCCGAAAACCGGCACGCTGTCGATGACCATTCAGGCGATGCTGCGTGGCGGTACACGTCCGATTACGTTGATTCCGATCTACATCGGTTATGAGCACGTCATGGAAGTGGGTACTTACGCCAAAGAGCTGCGCGGCGCGACGAAAGAGAAAGAGAGCCTGCCGCAGATGCTGCGCGGTTTAAGCAAGCTGCGTAATCTCGGTCAGGGGTATGTCAACTTCGGTGAACCGATGCCGTTGATGACCTATCTCAACCAGCACGTGCCAGACTGGCGTGAATCTATTGATCCCATCGAAGCTGTACGCCCGGCCTGGTTAACGCCGACAGTCAATAACATTGCTGCCGATCTGATGGTGCGTATTAACAACGCAGGCGCGGCTAACGCCATGAACCTGTGCTGTACTGCGCTGCTGGCGTCACGTCAGCGTTCACTCACTCGCGAGCAATTGACTGAGCAGCTTAATTGTTATCTCGATTTGATGCGCAACGTGCCTTACTCCACGGACTCTACCGTTCCTTCAGCCAGCGCCGGTGAGCTGATTGATCACGCGCTGCAAATGAACAAGTTTGAAGTCGAGAAAGACACCATCGGCGACATTATCATTCTGCCGCGCGAGCAAGCGGTGCTGATGACCTACTATCGCAACAATATTGCGCATATGTTGGTTCTGCCTTCGCTGATGGCAGCAATTGTCACCCAGCATCGGCACATCTCCCACGAAGTGTTGATGGAGCACGTCAATGTGCTTTACCCAATGCTAAAAGCGGAGCTGTTCCTGCGCTGGGAGCGTGACGAGTTGCCGGGCGTTATTGATGCGCTGGCGAATGAAATGCAACGCCAGGGGCTGATTACGCTACAAGATGATGAGTTGCATATCAATCCGGCGCACTCCCGCACGCTTCAGTTGCTTGCCGCAGGCGCACGCGAAACGCTGCAACGTTATGCGATTACCTTCTGGCTGTTGAGCGCCAACCCGTCGATCAATCGCGGTACGCTGGAGAAAGAGAGCCGCACTGTGGCACAACGTCTTTCCGTGCTGCACGGCATCAACGCGCCGGAGTTCTTCGACAAAGCGGTGTTCAGTTCTCTGGTGCTGACGCTGCGTGATGAAGGGTATATCAGCGACAGCGGCGACGCCGAACCGGCAGAAACGATGAAGGTTTATCAGTTGCTGGCGGAGTTGATTACGTCCGATGTGCGCTTAACGATTGAGAGTGCGACGCAGGGCGAAGGGTAACTGGTGAGCGTTGCCGGATGTATCCGGCCTACCATGACCTGCAAATTCAATAAATTGCGATGTGTTATGTAGGCCTGACAAGCGCAGCGCATCAGGCAGCTTTTTTGACTAGTCCTGATATAAGTTGACACTTTTCTGTCTGTAAAACGCCTGATGAACGTCATCGGGCGTTTTGTATTTCAGGGCCAGGTGTGGCCGCTCACAGTTATAAATTGTCACGGACTCTTTTACCATTTCCCGGGCTTGCATCAGGTCTGCAGGACGCGAGAGTAAAAACTCATTTTTCAGGATACCGTTTATTCGCTCAGCCAGTGCGTTCTGGTAGCAGTCATAACCATCAGTCATTGAACAGGTTATTCCGTTTTTCTCATGGACTGACTGATAAAGAGCTGAACAGTATTGCAACCCTCTGTCAGAGTGATGTACCAGAGGACCTGTCGTTTTTCTTCGCCTCAGAGCCTGTCTGAACGCTTTTACCACATTTTCTGTCTGCAGATTTCCCCCGACATGGTAACCCATGATTTTTCTGGAGCAGGCATCAGTGACCAGACTCAGATAAGCCATGCCGCTGAGCAGGGGAAGGTAAGTAATGTCGGCAACCCAGACCTGCTCTGGCTCAAGGGCGGTAACCTGCTCCGGGCCGGGTTTCAGCAGATTGGGATGCCGGTAAAAGCGGTGATGGCTGTTGGTAGTTTTGTGATATGCCCGCTTTACTGGCACCAGGAGCCGGTATTCATCCAGCAGGTTAAACAAACGGTCTCGTCCGATATTCAGCCTTTTATCGGCCTGCGTGTTCAGCAGATAGTGCAGTTTACGCGCACCGATTCGCGGCTGACGACATCTGATACGGGCAACAAAATTAAGAACCTGAGCATGATGTTCCTGCCGTTTTCTGCGCCTTGCGTTGTCCTGATACCATGCCTGTCTGCTGTGCCCCAGGAACTGACATGCACGCGTAACAGTTATTTTTGGGGCCGAACTCTGCGCGAGGACTTGCCGGGCCGCTTTTTTACGATACTCACCCCGTAATCATTTTTCAGGACATTGATAACCGACTCAAAAAACTCAGCTTTCTGGTTCGCCAGCTCAAGCTGCTCTTCAAGTTCTCTGATTCTTTGCTCGGGTGTGAGCGGGATAGTTGTCTGAGTCACAGGCAGTTTCCTCTTCACCAGATCAGGAAGTCCGGGACTCCAGTCAAGCCGGCCATATTTACGCAACCAGACAAGAACGGTGGAGCGCCCCTGAATGCCATACCGCTGCTGAGCCTGTTTATAGGTCATCTCGCCTTTTTCAACCTGCTCAACAACAGCTATTTTAAAGGATAGAGGATAATCACGTTGGGTGCGTTTGAACTCAGTCATCATCACGTTCTCCGGATTTAAGTCTGGAACGTGTCAACGCTATTCAGGACGGGTCATTTCCCAGAAAAAAGCCGGATGACCATGACCATCCGGCTTTTTTACATCATCAGAAATGCCAGTAACTCATTGCCAGCCCTAAAAACAGTACCAGGCCAACATAGTTATTATTCATAAACGCTTTAAAACAGGCTTCACGCTCGCGATTGGCAATCAGTTTTTGTTGATAAACAAACAGCGCGCCCGCGACCAGAATTGACCAGTAATATCCCCAGCCTAATCCATTTAACTCACCAATAATCGCCATCAGTACCAGTACGCCAACCTGCAAAATGCCAATAATCAATTTATCGTATTGACCAAACAGAATCGCAGTGGATTTAATGCCAATCTTCACGTCGTCGTCACGGTCAACCATCGCATACTGCGTGTCGTAAGCCACCGCCCACAGAATATTGGCGAGGAACATTAACCAGCAGCTTAACGGCACCGATTCACTCACAGCGGCAAAAGCCATTGGAATCGACCAACCAAACGCCGCCCCCAGCACTACTTGCGGTAGATGGGTGTAACGCTTCATAAACGGGTAAACCCACGCCAGCACCAGCGCGGCAATCGACAACAGAATAGTCATCGTATTCAGCGTCAGCACCAGTAAGAACGAAATTAGCACCAGCACGACAAACAGCGCGCGCGCCTCTTTCTCCGTCACCGCGCCACTGGGAAGCGGTCGGTTTGCCGTGCGCTTAACATGACCATCAAACTTACGGTCAGCATAGTCATTCACTACACAACCGGCGGCACGCATCAGCCAGACGCCAGCGACAAACACCGCCAGGATCCAGAGTTGAGGAACACCGGGGGTCGCCACCCATAGCGCCCATAAAGTTGGCCAGAGCAGCAGTAACGCACCAATTGGCTTATCCGTACGCATTAAGCGGTGAAACGCCAGCAGCTTATTTTGCGTCAGACTCCACTCCATATTTTTTTCCTCTTAGTACAACGGTGATGCCGGTAAAAACAGTTCGGTCAGCAGCAGCGGCTTACCGCTTAATCGCAGGCGGGAACGTCGCCCCCACAGTCCGGCATCACGGCCTATCTCAATAAAGTCCCGGGTTAATGTCGATGATGTGAACAGATAGCGACCTAACGGCGTTTTACCCAATTTTTGTAACGCCAGCTCAGGGCCGCTTAACGTTGACACAGGAACGACGGTACGCCCGGCGAGCCAGGGTTCTCCATCAGCGCATAACAAAATCTCACGTAACCAGTAACGGGATTCTTTCGGCAACAGCGGTAATTCTTCGGGGATTTCATTCTGCTCGACAAACCCTTCGCGGATCATCGTCACGCTCACCGTTTTTCCCTGCTGTTCAAAACGTTTGGTCATGGAATCTTCCAGCAACAACCAGTCGAGCAGTTGCGGTTCCAGCGCAGGGATCTCTGCAAAATAGCGCAGCGCACGCAGTTGCGTTAACGCGGGGTGTGACATGCCGAACTCTCCGTTACATAACGTAAAGGCATTGTATCGCAGAAAAGCGTTAACGGGAGATGTAAAGCATATTAAGTGATCTAATACGCAACAATAACGCAACAATCATAGGAAGGAGAGAAAAAAAGGTGCGCCCGAAGACGCACCAGTTGTTGCAAAATCAGCACTGTGGGGCGTAATTACCCCTTGCCTTTTACACTGCTGATAAAGGTGGAACGGGCAGATGTCGAGCCCAGGCGTTCAGCTTCATCAAGCAGTTTTAACGCCTTATCAACATCACCTTTCGCGACAGCGTTTTTAATCGCGGTATTAAAATAACTTTCCGTGTCGTTGAGCATAGGTTCACTTTTCTTCGCCGGTGCCGGAGCAGGTACGGCTGCGGCTGGTGCCGCCGTGTTGCCTACCGTAACCGGAGCCGGAGCGGAAGAACCAAATAGAGGCCCCACCAACACGCTGGAGCTGGAGTTGGTTTTCACTTTCAGTTTCAGCAGACCATCAGTGGTATGACGGGCAACCGGGTCTGGAATATCCGGCACCGAGTTACCGACGCCTTTGGCATAGGCTTTTACCGGATCGAGCAGTTGCGTCGTCTGCTGGAGATCTTTTTCAGTGGTAAAGACCAGTACATAAAGTTTCTGCTGCCCCAACGCCGGTGTCAGGCGCATAACGCCTTCCAGACGATCTGCACTCATCACACCAGGTTCCTGGTAGGTGAAATAACTGCTGGGAAAGAAGGCCGATGGTGTCATGTTCTGATCAAGAATCAGCACGTTCGGCGCAAATACGCTGGTTTGTTTGTTCACTTCACTGGTCAGAGTCAGAGTCAGCTCGCCAATGTTTGCCGGGACGCTGTATGCGGCAACCGGACCGCTGATGCCAGGGACGTTCAGTTGTTGCCCGCCAGTTGCCAATTGGGTGGTCTGGGTTTTAGATTGATCGACTGGCGTCCAGGTTAATTGTTGCAGCGCGGCAGATGGAATGGCTGGCGCATCGCTGGTGTTTTGCGGCACGTAGTTAACATCAGCAAGGCTGATTCCAGGCGCGCTTGCCAGCAACCCTGCTGATAAACAGAGGGCGATGAGACTTTTATTCATTTTCATTGTTTTCACCTCAAAATCTGGAGTTCAGCGGTAGCCAGGCAATAGCGCGCTTAACCCGATAATCAGAGGGGCTTACGCCCCTTATAGATAATGACAACCTGTTTTATGCCGGATGCGGCGTAAACGCCTTATCCGGCCTACACATTGCTATTACCACCAGATTTCCATCTGGGCACCGAAGGTCCACTCATCGCTATCACCGCGACCGAAGCTACCGCCTTCGAAATTCGCCGGAACAGCTTTGCCGTAGTTCGGGTTGGAAGAGGAGCTACCGTTGTAGTCATAACCCCATTTCTCATCCCACTTGGCGTAGGTTGCGAAGACACGAATAGCCGGGCGTGACCAGATGCTGTCGCCAGCCTGCCATTGTTGTGCGAGGGTGATTTTGTACTGATTGTTCTTGTCGCCAGTACGCTGGGATTCGACGTTGTCGTAGCCCACTTCCAGCAAGGTACTCATGATAGGCGTCCACTTGTACATTGGACGAATACCGACGGTCCACCATTTGGTGCCGTTGTCGTTATCCCAGTTGATATCCTGGTACATACCCACGTACATCATGTCCCAGTTGTCGCCCATGGAGATCGCACCGTGATCGAGGATACGCAGCAGGTGACCGTTATTGTTGATATTGTAGGCAAATTTTTCGTTATCAAACGCAACGCCAGAACCCTGCGACAGACCTTTACCCTGCGAGGTCATCGAGTCAGTAGCGTACTGAACAACAAACTTGTTGAAGCCTTTCAGAATGCTCTGGGTATGCTCGGCAGTGAACATCCAGCCATCTTTCGATGCGCCATCAACCAGACGATAGTTATCACGCAGGTTAGCGCGACCGTAGTCAACACCCAGCTCCAGGGTGCCGCCCGGGTTGATTTCCATCTGCGCTAAACGCACGTCGAAGACGTCGTTCGCTGTCTCGTTGGTATAGTCATAGATATTGTTGCTGGCGAAAGAAGAAGAACCGCCCGCTTCAGAAGAACGCGTTGCTGCCAGAGAAAGTTTACCGAAGCCAACGTCGATGTTTTCCAGACCGGCACCAGGACCAGAAATATCCCAGTAGTAGAAGTCGATCATATGAACGTCATGACGCTGATAGAAACGCTTACCGGCCCAAATGGTGGCACCAGGCAGCCATTCAATCAGGTTTTTCCCCTGCACGTTCGCTTCACGGAAGGCCGGATCGGTGGCTTCCCAGTCATTCTGTTGTGCTACGGAATAGGCCACGTTAGTGTCGAAATAGAAGCTCTTATCGCCCTCTTTCCACACTTCCTGACCCAATTTTAATTCAGCATAAGTTTCACATTCGTTGCCAAGACGGTATTTACTTTGAGCGCCAGTGGTCTGGAAACACTGTTGTTCACCGCCGCTCCCTGTCCAGCCGATCCCGGAACGAGCGTAACCGTGGAAATCCACGGCCATTGCCTGAGCAGACATTACGCCTGCTGCGACGGCAACCGCCAGAGGAAGTTTGCGCAGAGTAATCATCATTCTATCTCCTGAGTCATTGCTTTTCTTTTTTCACATCGCCTGTTACAGGCTTTGTGTCTTTTGTAGGGGTGCTTAAACGCCCGGCTCCTGATGCAGTCGACGACATGCAGTGCCATCCTCACGGAACAGATGGCAACGCTCTGGCGGCAGGCCGATAGCGAATGTGGCACCTTCTTCTACCAACACCACGTCAGACTGGCGGTACACCAGGTTTTGACGAATGGAAGGGATCTGGATATGAATTTGCGTTTCGTTGCCGAGCTGCTCGACCACCTGAACTTCACCCTCAAGGATGACGTCGGCGATATCGCTTGGCAGTAAATGTTCTGGGCGAATGCCCAGCGACATGTTGGCGCCGACCTGAACGTTATGGCTTTCAACCGGCAGCCAGACCTGTTGGAGGTTTGGCATCGGCAGCTCAACCTGGACTTGATCGATTGCAACGGCAGTTACTTTCACCGGCAAAAAGTTCATCTTCGGTGAACCGATAAAACCGGCGACAAAGCGGTCGGCCGGATAGTGATACAACTCAAGCGGCTTCCCGACCTGCGCCACGCGACCGGCGTCCAGCACCACGATTTTGTCGGCCAACGTCATCGCTTCGACCTGATCGTGGGTGACGTAAATCATCGTGCGCCCCAGGCGTTTATGCAGACGGGAAATTTCGATACGCATCTGTACACGCAGCGCAGCATCGAGGTTGGAAAGCGGTTCATCGAGTAAAAACACGCTTGGCTCGGCCACCAGCGTACGACCAATCGCCACACGTTGACGCTGTCCGCCGGAGAGCGCCTTCGGTTTGCGATCCAGCAAATGCGCCAGTTGCAGCACTTCCGCCACCTGGTTAACACGCTGGTTGATGACCTCTTTCTTCGCGCCTGCCAGTTTCAGGCCAAAAGACATATTTTCTGCCACAGACAGATGGGGATAGAGCGCATAGGACTGGAACACCATGCCGACGCCGCGTTCTGCTGGCGGGGTGTCATTCATTCGTTTTTCATCGATGAACAGGTCGCCGCTGGTGATCGTCTCAAGACCGGCAATCATGCGCAGTAAAGTAGATTTACCGCAGCCAGATGGTCCGACAAACACCACGAACTCACCTTCGTGGATGTCGAGGTTGATATCTTTCGATACCACCACATCCCCCCAGGCCTTCGTTACATTTTGTAGCTGTACGCTCGCCATGCCCTTCTCCCTTCGTTACAACCTGTCATCGACAGCAACATTCATGATGCAGTGACTATGCGTCATCGGAAGATGGCTTAAATCCTCCACCCCCTGGCTTTTTTATGGGGGAGGAGGCGGGAGGATGAGAAGATGGGGTCTGCATACTAATCCGAGGGAAAGTAAGGAAATTCGTGATATTGCTTGCAAAAAACATGGCAATTTTGTGTGCGCCTTCCCGCAATACTGCTGTTTCTGCGATGCAGATCACATAAAACGAAGGTGGGGCGTAGGGGCAAGGAGGATGGAAAGAGGTTGCCGTATAAAGAAACTAGAGTCCGTTCAGGCGTTTTCACAAGCACTTCACCAACAAGGACCAGAGATTATGAAAATAAAAACAGGTGCACGCATCCTCGCATTATCTGTTTTGACGACGATGATGTTTTCCGCCTCGGCTCTCGCCAAAATCGAAGAAGGTAAACTGGTAATCTGGATCAACGGCGATAAAGGCTACAACGGCCTCGCAGAAGTGGGTAAGAAATTCGAGAAAGATACCGGAATTAAAGTCACCGTTGAGCACCCAGATAAGCTGGAAGAGAAATTCCCTCAGGTTGCGGCCACTGGCGATGGTCCGGACATTATTTTCTGGGCGCACGACCGCTTTGGCGGCTATGCCCAATCTGGCCTGTTGGCTGAAATCTCCCCAGACAAAGCGTTACAGGACAAGCTGTATCCGTTTACCTGGGATGCTGTACGTTATAACGGCAAACTGATTGCTTATCCGATTGCCGTTGAAGCATTATCGCTGATTTATAACAAAGACCTGCTGCCGAACCCGCCAAAAACCTGGGAAGAAATCCCGGCGCTGGATAAAGAACTGAAAGCGAAAGGTAAGAGCGCGCTGATGTTCAACCTGCAAGAACCGTACTTCACCTGGCCGCTGATTGCTGCCGACGGTGGTTATGCGTTCAAGTATGAAAACGACAAATACAATGTGAAAGACGTTGGTGTGGATAACGCTGGCGCGAAAGCGGGTCTGACCTTCCTGGTTGATCTGGTTAAAAACAAACACATGAATGCGGATACTGATTACTCCATCGCAGAGGCGGCCTTTAACAAAGGTGAAACGGCGATGACCATCAACGGTCCGTGGGCATGGTCCAACATCGATACCAGCAAAGTGAACTACGGTGTGACGCTGCTGCCGACCTTCAAGGGACAACCTTCCAAACCGTTCGTTGGCGTTCTGAGTGCAGGCATCAACGCTGCCAGCCCGAACAAAGAACTGGCAAAAGAGTTCCTCGAAAACTACCTGCTGACTGACGAAGGGCTGGAAGCGGTAAATAAAGATAAACCGCTGGGTGCCGTGGCGCTGAAGTCTTACCAGGATCAGCTGGCGAAAGATCAACGCATTGCCGCCACTATGGATAACGCCAAGAACGGTGAAATCATGCCGAACATCCCGCAGATGTCCGCCTTCTGGTATGCCGTGCGTACCGCAGTGATCAACGCCGCCAGCGGTCGTCAGACTGTTGATGCCGCGCTGAAAGATGCACAGGGTCGTATCACCAAGTAATGCTGCTAAATGCCGGATGCGGCGTGAACGCCTTATCCGGCCTACGAAACCGAAACATATGTAGACCTGATAAGACGCCTCAGCGTCGCATCAGGCGGTTATTGTCGGGTACGGCGTAAATGCTTCATCCGACATACAAAACTAAATGCCGGATGCGGCGTGAACGCCTTATCCGGCCTACGAAACCGAAGCATATATAGGCCTGATAAGACGCGTCAGCATCGCATCAGGCGGTTATTGTCGGAGCGGCGTAATGCTTCATCCGACCTGGAAAAACGAACTGTACGTAAGCCTGATAAGACGCGCCAGCGCCGCATCAGGCAGTTGTTGCCGGATGCGGTGTAATCATTTATCCGTCCAGGAATGAGGAAGAACCCCATGGATGTCATTAAAAAGAAACATTGGTGGCAAAGCGACGCACTGAAATGGTCAGTGTTAGGTCTGCTTGGCCTGCTGGTGGGTTACCTTGTTGTTTTAATGTACGCACAAGGGGAGTACCTGTTCGCCATTACCACGCTGATTTTAAGTTCTGCGGGACTGTATATTTTCGCCAACCGGAAAGCCTACGCCTGGCGCTATGTTTATCCGGGAATGGCAGGAATGGGGCTGTTCGTGCTCTTCCCTCTGGTGTGTACCATCGCCATTGCTTTTACCAACTACAGCAGCACTAACCAGCTAACTTTTGAACGCGCCCAGGAAGTTCTGTTAGATCGTTCCTGGCAAGCGGGCAAAACCTATAACTTCGGGCTTTATCCGGCAGGTGATGAGTGGCAACTGGCGCTCACCGATGGCGAAACCGGTAAGCATTATCTCTCCGACGCCTTTAAATTTGGCGGCGAGCAAAAGCTGCAACTGAAAGAAAGCGCCACACAGCCTGAAGGCGAGCGCGCAAATCTGCGCGTGATTACCCAAAATCGTCAGGCACTGAGCAACATTACCGCTATCCTCCCGGATGACAACAAAGTGATGATGAGCTCCCTGCGCCAGTTCTCTGGCACACAACCGCTCTACACACTGGGCGATGACGGTACGCTGACCAATAACCAGAGTGGCGTAAAATATCGTCCGAATGACCAGATCGGCTTTTACCAGTCCATCACCGCCGATGGCAACTGGGGCGACGACAAACTCAGCCCCGGTTACACCGTGACTACCGGCTGGAAAAACTTTACCCGCGTCTTCACCGACGAAGGCATTCAGAAACCGTTCCTCGCGATTTTCGTCTGGACCGTGATGTTCTCACTGATCACTGTCTTTTTAACGGTTGCAGTCGGCATGGTGCTGGCCTGTCTGGTGCAATGGGAAGCGTTGCGCGGCAAAGCTATCTACCGCGTACTGCTGATTCTGCCCTACGCGGTGCCATCGTTTATTTCCATTTTGATTTTCAAAGGATTGTTCAACCAGAGCTTTGGTGAAATCAACATGATGCTGAGCGCGCTGTTTGGCGTGAAGCCCGCCTGGTTCAGCGACCCGACTACCGCACGGACGATGCTGATTATCGTCAACACCTGGCTGGGTTATCCGTACATGATGATCCTCTGCATGGGCTTGCTGAAAGCGATTCCTGACGATCTGTATGAAGCCTCAGCGATGGATGGCGCAGGTCCATTCCAGAACTTCTTTAAAATCACGCTGCCGCTGCTGATCAAGCCGCTGACGCCGCTGATGATCGCCAGCTTCGCCTTTAACTTTAACAACTTCGTGCTGATCCAACTGTTGACCAACGGTGGCCCGGATCGTCTTGGCACCACCACGCCAGCCGGTTATACCGACCTGCTCGTTAACTACACCTACCGTATCGCCTTTGAAGGCGGCGGAGGTCAGGACTTCGGTCTGGCGGCAGCAATTGCCACGCTGATCTTCCTGCTGGTAGGCGCGCTGGCGATAGTGAACCTGAAAGCCACGCGAATGAAGTTTGATTAAGGGAGATAACAAAAATGGCAATGGTCCAACCGAAATCACAAAAAGCACGTTTGTTTATTACTCACCTGCTACTGCTACTTTTTATCGCGGCGATTATGTTCCCGCTGCTGATGGTCGTCGCAATCTCGCTGCGCCAGGGAAACTTCGCGACAGGCAGCCTGATCCCGGAACAAATCTCGTGGGATCACTGGAAACTGGCGTTAGGCTTTAGCGTTGAACAGGCCGATGGTCGCATTACGCCACCGCCATTCCCGGTACTGCTGTGGCTGTGGAACTCGGTAAAGGTCGCCGGGATTTCCGCGATTGGTATCGTGGCGCTCTCCACCACCTGCGCCTACGCCTTCGCCCGTATGCGCTTCCCTGGCAAAGCGACGCTGCTGAAAGGAATGCTGATTTTCCAGATGTTCCCGGCGGTACTATCACTGGTGGCGTTGTATGCGTTGTTTGACCGTCTGGGTGAGTACATTCCGTTTATCGGTCTGAATACCCACGGCGGCGTTATCTTTGCTTACCTGGGCGGGATTGCGCTGCACGTCTGGACGATTAAAGGTTATTTCGAAACGATCGACGGCTCGCTGGAAGAAGCGGCGGCGCTGGACGGTGCGACACCGTGGCAGGCCTTCCACCTCGTACTGCTGCCGCTGTCAGTACCGATTCTGGCGGTGGTGTTCATCCTGTCGTTTATCGCTGCCATTACTGAAGTTCCGGTCGCGTCGTTGTTACTGCGTGACGTGAACAGCTACACCCTGGCCGTGGGAATGCAGCAATACCTCAACCCGCAAAACTACCTGTGGGGCGATTTTGCCGCCGCTGCCGTAATGTCTGCATTACCGATCACCATCGTCTTCTTGCTGGCTCAACGCTGGCTGGTCAACGGCCTGACGGCAGGTGGTGTGAAAGGTTAAAGATGTTGTTCTGCCAATGTTATGCCGCTGCACCCTCAACTTACGTTATCCCAACTTGTGACTGTTATTCGGCGCTCCCTGGAGCGCCTTTTTTTACTCCCGCTTCAGCCGTTTCGAATTACACAACCACAGGGTGATCACCAGTAGCAGGATCGCTGCCGAGTAGATCAACACATCCAGTGGCGATTTATGATCGACGATGATCAAGCGCACAATGGCGGTGATCCCGATATAGACAAAGTAACGTAGCGGGAAGTGAAAACCGGACTGGAAGTACTTCACAATCAGGGCGATAAATTCGAAATAGAGAAAGTAAACCACCAGCCCTTCCACCAGCTCATATTTGCTGGTTTGTTCTGGCGCGAACAGCACATCAGTCAGATGCACCGTTTCTTTGCCGAGGAAGACAACCAGAATCAGGCCGAGGCACAACAGGCCAAGATTGAGTACGGTCTGCAAAATGGTGGAGATAAACTCCACGCGCGGACGAGATAACGACGTCATAACAGCCCTCCAACTCAGTGGCGAGCTTCCTGTATAACGCAAAAATGTGACGGGGATCTATATTTTTTGTGTATGTTTTGTTCAACCTGGTGTTAGGACGCCCCCACCAACATCGGATGTGCCTACCCGTAGGCTGGATAAGCCGCGCCTGGCGGCGCATCCGGCAAGACAAACCGCACCATAGCCTGTACTGCAAAAATCACCCATTCAGGTGATTCCCAGCCACCAGCAATGCGCGAAAAATCGATAATGTTCCTCTGGAACAAATGAAACGTAACCTGATAAAGGTGTGACTAGTCCTGATATAAGTTGACACTTTTCTGTCTGTAAAACGCCTGATGAACGTCATCGGGCGTTTTGTATTTCAGGGCCAGGTGTGGCCGCTCACAGTTATAAATTGTCACGGACTCTTTTACCATTTCCCGGGCTTGCATCAGGTCTGCAGGACGCGAGAGTAAAAACTCATTTTTCAGGATACCGTTTATTCGCTCAGCCAGTGCGTTCTGGTAGCAGTCATAACCATCAGTCATTGAACAGGTTATTCCGTTTTTCTCATGGACTGACTGATAAAGAGCTGAACAGTATTGCAACCCTCTGTCAGAGTGATGTACCAGAGGACCTGTCGTTTTTCTTCGCCTCAGAGCCTGTCTGAACGCTTTTACCACATTTTCTGTCTGCAGATTTCCCCCGACATGGTAACCCATGATTTTTCTGGAGCAGGCATCAGTGACCAGACTCAGATAAGCCATGCCGCTGAGCAGGGGAAGGTAAGTAATGTCGGCAACCCAGACCTGCTCTGGCTCAAGGGCGGTAACCTGCTCCGGGCCGGGTTTCAGCAGATTGGGATGCCGGTAAAAGCGGTGATGGCTGTTGGTAGTTTTGTGATATGCCCGCTTTACTGGCACCAGGAGCCGGTATTCATCCAGCAGGTTAAACAAACGGTCTCGTCCGATATTCAGCCTTTTATCGGCCTGCGTGTTCAGCAGATAGTGCAGTTTACGCGCACCGATTCGCGGCTGACGACATCTGATACGGGCAACAAAATTAAGAACCTGAGCATGATGTTCCTGCCGTTTTCTGCGCCTTGCGTTGTCCTGATACCATGCCTGTCTGCTGTGCCCCAGGAACTGACATGCACGCGTAACAGTTATTTTTGGGGCCGAACTCTGCGCGAGGACTTGCCGGGCCGCTTTTTTACGATACTCACCCCGTAATCATTTTTCAGGACATTGATAACCGACTCAAAAAACTCAGCTTTCTGGTTCGCCAGCTCAAGCTGCTCTTCAAGTTCTCTGATTCTTTGCTCGGGTGTGAGCGGGATAGTTGTCTGAGTCACAGGCAGTTTCCTCTTCACCAGATCAGGAAGTCCGGGACTCCAGTCAAGCCGGCCATATTTACGCAACCAGACAAGAACGGTGGAGCGCCCCTGAATGCCATACCGCTGCTGAGCCTGTTTATAGGTCATCTCGCCTTTTTCAACCTGCTCAACAACAGCTATTTTAAAGGATAGAGGATAATCACGTTGGGTGCGTTTGAACTCAGTCATCATCACGTTCTCCGGATTTAAGTCTGGAACGTGTCAACGCTATTCAGGACGGGTCAGTGGTAAAAATGAAGCCTTATTTTGCTGCTTTGTTGTTATCAGTCTCTGTTCTTCCTGCTTTTGCCGGTCCGCTCGGTACTGCTGACAAATCCGACCTTCCGCAAAGCAATGTCTCCAGCCCAATGATGGCTCAGTCACTCAGGCAATCAGACCTGCAACCGATATCGACGGACAGGAAGACAGAATGTTTTCGCCTTTACACACCAGATCGCAAACCGGGGGTGAACTGCGTTCCTGATGGCTCAACAGGCCATTAAGAATGAGGGTGCCAGTGATTGCGAAAACTGGCACCTTTCCCATGATTTAGCGGAAATTGACGCTACGGTCGCTGGTCATATCATACAACTGGAACTTACGCCCAAGTTGCTGACCACCGTCACGCGTCAACGGCGTCCAGCCAATTGCCGCACGGCTGCGTGTCGGGCCAGACGAGAAGAGATCCAACGGTACAGAGACATACACGCCTTTGGTGAAGTCCCCTTCGCCGTACTCCTCTTTCGAAACATTCGTGATCGTGGCATAGCCCCCCACCACCACGCCGCTATCAAAGCGTTTGGCGATCTCCAGCGTGCCGCCTTTATCCCCTGCCAGATACTGCCCGACGCTGGCTTTCACTAACACATCCTGAGCGAAAGATGGCGTCCAGTATGCGGTCAGATGTCCGGTTTTCACGCTGTAATCAGTAAACTTCATCATATCTTTCGCACTACGCCAGTCGCGCTGTTTAACGTAGTTGGCATCCAGACCAAACGCCCAGTTGCTGTCCAGCGGGCGATACAATACTTCTGCCCCCGCACCGCCAAACATGGTTTCGAGATAACCGCCATAAACCTGCCCGTAGAAGCCGTTGCCCAGATGCTGGAAGTAGTTGGCTTGCAGGTTATTCACATAGACATCGTTCTGCACATACTCGCGCACATGGGTACGAACGCGCGGTAAGTGTGAGTCCTGCGGTGGATTGGTGTAGTTAAACTTGTCGTAATTGTTGGCAAGGTTAGCAAACAGGCTGCCGGTGGTGAGCAGATGGTCCGTCAGCCACAAATCCGCCGTTCCCATCACGCCCAGTTGGTACATGTAAAAGTTTTCCGGGCCACCGACTGACTGGTTCAGCACCGGATCGATATGGAAATCAAAGCGCGATTTGTCGATATACCAGCCCTGCTCGGTGGACTGCGGAACCACCGGCTCGACGCGTTTTTGCGCCAGCTTCGTTTCATGCCCAAGCGGCTCGCCGGCGAGATGGTTTTTCAGGCTGGCGACATCGGTTTCCGTCGTCACCTGCGGCATGTTAAGGCGATTTTCCGTAATGCGGATCGTTTTGATCCCATCCGGCAGATCGTTCATCACGATCCGATTAGCGCGAATGATCCCTTCGCGCGAATCACGATATTTCACCTGCTCGCCGGTAACATACAGCGTATCGCCTTTCGCCTGGATCTGCGGATCGGCCAGTCCGGCGTTATATTTCAACAGTGTTAGCTGATTCGCCACCACCGAATGCTGCAAAATGGCATCCTGTGGCTGCGGTTGATATTGCGGTCGGGCGTTATCGTTGTACGAAGGACGTAGATCGTTAAAGTTGGTGCGCAGCGTAACGCCAAACATAAAGGTGTTGCCACGTTCATAGCTAAGGTTAACGTCGGCCCAATCGGTAACGCGATAAATCGCCCCGACGTTAAACTTACTTTTTTGCTCCAGCTTCCCGGCAAAATCCTGCTGATAATTATTGCCTTCATACTCCAGTTTCAGGCGCAGCGGTTGCCAGGGCGTCTGGTATTCCACGCCGCCAAACAGTGAGGCAGGACCGTGGAACATCTGGCTACCGTCGATAGATCCCGCCTGTTTATAGCTGTTATCGCGATAGCAATATTTATCACTGGCTGAACAGAGCGGATTTTTCACATTACCGCTGGTGCCCAGATATCCCCAGCCCAGGCCGAGTGTAAAATCGAACGGCCCCCAGGCTTTGCTGGCGACCAGATATTCCGCATCAAACAGCCCCGTACCGCCGATATCCCGCGCACCAACCGCCACTTGCGGCAGCCAGTAACTCTCTTCCCACAAACGCAGTTTGAGATCGAAGGCTTTATCTTTATATGTTTGATCACCAGAGAACGCTTCGACGCTGCTGTACTGCCGGGTGCGCACGTCGGTGTAGCGCAGCGTTGTTTCCAGCCATGGGAAGAGTTGCACTGAAGCAGAGTAATAACGGTACTGATCGTTATCACGATAGTTCAAACTCAACTCCCCTTCCCGCGCCATGCGCGCGGTGGGCGTTTGTAACAGACCGACGCCGCCGAAGTCCGATTGCGATGGGCCAATAGGCGCAGGATACGTTTCGCCGTAGCAGGCCGTGCTAATGCCCAGCGCCAGTAAGCTAAGCAGATGTCTTTTTTTCATTATTGCGGTATCCGCTGCGTCAGAGTCTGAAGAATGTCGGCGTTCAGGGCATCAGGCGTCTTACTCCAGGCGGAGTCCGCCAGGCCAACATAAATAATGCTGCCGGGCATCGGCTCTACGTGACGCTTGTTCCAGTAAGCCACCGGCGCTTTTTGCGTGCGTCCATCCGGGTAAACCACCCACGCGTAGCTGCGATCTGCACTGCTAAGCAGCTTCTGACCGGAGAGATAGCTCGCCACATCGCGACCTGGAGTGAATGGCTGCTTGCCAGGACGGCTGATAAGCCCGAACAACGTTACCGTGGACGGCGCGGAACCCACCCACAGCGTGTAATTACCCTGCAACGGCGGGTTGCCGCGTTCGGCAACGCGGACGATATCGGGATCAAGATTGATTTTTTGCCTGCACGTCACTTTCAACGCCTGAATTTGCTGGCGTAAGGCGTTGATCGCGGCTGCATCGTCGGCGCTGGAATCTGCGGCCTGTTCTGCCAGCCGCGTCAACAACGCCTGCTGCTGCCGCAATGCTGCCGCCGTTGCCAGCTCTTCGCTAATCACCGCACCAGGCCACCAGCTATTCGCCAGTCGTGGTTGACCTACCAGATCGATTAAATGCTCTGCGCCCGTCAGCGTTTTGGCCTCACTGCTGCCATTGCTGAACACCTTGACGGTGCCTGCCGCAAAGACCGATGACGCTCCCACGCTCAAAAGCAACGCTGCAATTGTTAGTTTAATCATTGTCTTGCTGCCTTGATGAGAGTGGTTTTCACCGGGAAATAATCCGCGCCGAGATACTGTTCCGACTGGCGAATTTGCCCTTCGCTGTCGATCCAGTAGCGGTTATGCCAGTGCGCCTGGTCGGTGGAGACTTCTTCGTCCAGCACGCGAACCGGGGTTTCATCGCTGCCGACTTTGACGGTATCGGTGCCAGCCCATTTGAAGACCGAGCGTGCGGTGGCGTAGCGCACCTGCTGGTACTCGGTCCAGCCCATCGTGCGCGTCCAGGTTGCGCCATCAACGATTTGTGCGGGTTTAATCAGCGGATCGGCTGCAAGGTTATTCACTTCAATCAGGTTGTCGCCGCCGAGCAGAGTTTTCACCAGACGACCATGTTGTGTAACGAGAGTGGCCTGATCCTGAGTGACCCATTTTTGTTGTCCGTTTTCAGCGAAGGCCAGCACCACAAATAACTGCGGCCCGCCATTAAACTGCATGTACTGGCTGGCGTAGGGCATATTTTGAATATCATCGTCCGTCAGCTGTACGCCTGGCGTGCCGAACAGACTGTCCCACAGTGAATTGCCCAGCTCTTTAGTCGTGGCTGAACACGCCTGTAATAACAGGCAGATAAGAATGAGTGCAGGTCGCTTCACGACTCTTCTCCAGAGGGGCAGAATAACCACACCGGAGTGTGGTTATGGTAAATCCCTTCATACTTCAAGCCACAGATGCAATGACTCGAATTATTTTGGGGATACATACGTTATTACTGGGTACTGGTGGTCGTGGTTGTGGTGGTCCCGGTATTAGAACCATCGCCGCCACCGGTTGCCGCGAGCGCGACACCCACCGCCGAGCTTACGGTGCTAACGCTGGTCGCGGAGGAACTACCCGCCGAAACCGACGTTGCTGCCGACCCTGCCGCTTCGCCCACCTGTACAGGTGCAGCCCACGCAGAAGTCGCCGCAAGCGCAGATATGGCAAAAATGCCATACAGAACTTTTTTCATAACAATTTCCCTTCATTGAATGAATGGAGATTTACCCAAAAACATTTCGGGCGGAATCGAGTATACACAACTAAAGCATGTGGATTACGGCGTGGGGAATTAGTTATGGGGTTTTAGGATAATTGGAATGAATAGCAATTATATATTTTTTATTATATATAAATAATCATGTTAATCATGATGTTAAAATAAATACAAAAGCGATTAACCTGCGTATATTCCGAAATGATTACAGACTGAAAATCTATTTTAGGATTAACCTCACGGTATGATTTTCGTTAAATCACAGACAAGAGGATTTATCTGATAAAACAATGCCGACTTATAGTCGGCATTGTTATTAAGGTTATTTAATCAATCGTGCTATGTATTAATTGCCGAATACGATGTACATATCGGCATCGACCTGTAGGCCTGATAAGACGCGACCGCGTCGCATCAGGCACCGGTTGCCGGATGCGGCGTAAACGCCTTATCCGGCCTACGTAGCGACATCAGGTATGCACGATGATTAACCGCGCCACGCTTTATAGCGGTTAATCAGACCATTGGTCGAGCTATCGTGGCTGCTGATTTCTTTGTCATCTTTCAGCTCCGGCAGAATGCGGTTAGCCAGCTGTTTACCCAGCTCCACGCCCCACTGGTCAAAGGTGAAGATGTTCAGGATCACGCCCTGAGTAAAGATTTTGTGCTCATACAGCGCAATCAACGCCCCCAGGCTGAACGGGGTGATTTCGCGCAGCAGGATGGAGTTGGTCGGGCGGTTACCTTCGAACACTTTAAACGGCACCACGTAGTCAAGCGTTGCCGGATCTTTACCCTGATCGCGATATTCCTGCTCAACCACTTCGCGGGATTTACCAAACGCCAGCGCTTCGGTCTGGGCGAAGAAGTTAGACAGCAGTTTCTGGTGGTGATCAGAGAGCGGGTTATGGGTGATAGCTGGCGCGATGAAATCGCATGGCACCATTTTGGTTCCCTGGTGGATCAGCTGGTAGAACGCGTGCTGACCGTTAGTACCTGGCTCACCCCAGATAATCGGGCCAGTCTGGTAATCCACGACGTTACCGTTACGGTCAACGTATTTGCCGTTGGATTCCATATTGCCCTGCTGGAAGTACGCCGCAAAACGGTGCATATACTGGTCATACGGCAGAATCGCTTCAGTTTCTGCGCCAAAGAAATTGTTGTACCAGATGCCAATCAGCGCCAGCAATACAGGCAAGTTTTTCTCTGCTGGAGTAGTGGAGAAATGCTTGTCCATGGCATGTGCGCCAGAAAGCAGTTCAACGAAATTATCAAAGCCGATAGAGAGAACAATCGACAGGCCAATCGCTGACCACAAAGAGTAACGACCGCCGACCCAGTCCCAGAACTCGAACATGTTGGCGGTATCAATACCAAACTCGCCAACGGCTTTCGCATTGGTGGAAAGCGCCGCAAAGTGTTTCGCAACGTGCTTCTCATCACCTGCCGCTTTCAGGAACCAGTCACGCGCGCTATGGGCATTGGTCATGGTTTCCTGAGTGGTGAAGGTTTTAGACGCCACCAGGAACAGCGTCGTTTCCGGGTTCACTTTTTTCAGCACTTCTGCGATGTGAGTTCCGTCAACGTTAGAAACAAAGTGCATGTTCAGGTGATTTTTGTACGGACGCAGTGCCTCAGTCACCATGTACGGGCCGAGGTCAGAACCGCCGATCCCGATGTTCACCACGTCGGTGATTGCTTTGCCGGTATAACCCTTCCACTCACCGGAAATAATCGCTTGCGAGAAGGTTTTCATCTTCTCCAGCACCGCGTTGACTTCCGGCATTACGTCTTTGCCATCAACCAGAATCGGCGTATTGCTACGGTTACGCAGTGCCACGTGCAGCACGGCACGGTTTTCGGTGCGGTTGATCTTCTCGCCAGAGAACATCGACTTAATCGCGCCCGCCAGATCGCACTCTTTCGCCAGATCCTGCAATTTCGCCAGCGTTTCTTCGGTGATGCGGTTTTTGGAGTAATCCACCAGCATCTGATCGTCGAAGGTTGCGGAGAACTTAGAAAAACGATCGCCATCTTTAGCAAAAAGATCGGCGATCGTAACGTCTTTCATTTCATCGAAGTGTTTCTGTAGTGCCTGCCAGGCAGCGGTCTGCGTTGGATTGATGTTTTTCATTAGCAATACTCTTCTGATATTGAGAATTGTGACTGTGGAAGATTGTAGCGCCAGTCACAGAAAAATGTGATGGTTTTAGTGCCGTTAGCTCAGCTAACTACTGAAGAGGATAAAAAGTATAGACGTTATAAGCACAATTTCTGACCACGCCCGCTGCATGAATAATCCGCATAATCCCAGCGTTGACACACTCCCCTACACCTTTTATTTATAAATACGGTCTGCGCCTGCACCGGTTTCTATTTTGCCTTTGTGCCAAGGTCGCTTCTTTCATTCCCTGACACGAGGTTGTTATGCCCGATATTGTTGTCTCCAAATTTGGTGGTACTAGCGTGGCTGATTTCGACGCCATGAACCGCAGCGCCGACATTGTGCTTTCTGATGTGAATGTTCGTTTGGTTGTGCTCTCTGCTTCTGCGGGGATTACCAATCTGTTGGTTGCACTGGCTGAAGGTCTGGAACCGGTTGAGCGTTTCGAAAAACTCGATGCTATTCGCAATATTCAGTTCGCCATTCTGGAGCGTCTGCGTTACCCGAACGTCATCCGTGAAGAGATTGAACGTTTGTTGGAGAACATTACTGTTCTGGCCGAAGCGGCGGCACTGGCAACATCTCCGGCACTGACGGATGAACTGGTCAGCCACGGTGAACTGATGTCTACTCTGCTGTTTGTTGAAATCCTGCGCGAACGCGATGTCCAGGCGCAGTGGTTTGATGTGCGTAAAGTGATGCGCACCAACGACCGTTTTGGTCGTGCGGAGCCAGATGTTGTTGCACTGGCGGAACTGGCTGCGTTGCATCTGACTCCACGGCTCAGTGAAGGTTTAGTCATCACCCAGGGCTTTATTGGTAGCGAAAGTAAAGGGCGTACAACAACACTTGGACGTGGCGGCAGCGATTATACGGCAGCCTTGTTGGCGGAAGCCTTACACGCATCTCGCGTTGATATCTGGACTGACGTCCCTGGCATCTACACTACCGATCCACGCGTGGTGCCGGCAGCAAAACGCATTGATAGAATCGCTTTTGAAGAGGCCGCTGAAATGGCGACCTTTGGCGCGAAAGTGCTGCATCCAGCGACGTTGCTGCCCGCAGTGCGCAGCGATATTCCGGTGTTTGTCGGTTCCAGCAAAGACCCACGTGCTGGCGGTACGTTGGTGTGTAATAAAACCGAAAATCCACCGCTGTTTCGTGCACTGGCTCTGCGCCGTAAACAAACGCTATTAACCCTGCACAGCCTGAATATGCTGCATTCCCGTGGCTTCCTCGCGGAAGTTTTCGGTATCCTCGCGCGGCATAATATTTCGGTGGATTTAATTACTACGTCCGAAGTGAGCGTGGCATTAACTCTTGATACTACTGGTTCAACTTCTACCGGCGATACATTGTTGACGCAATCACTGCTGATGGAGCTTTCAGCACTGTGCCGTGTAGAAGTGGAAGAAGGCCTGGCGCTGGTGGCGCTGATTGGTAACGACCTGTCAAAAGCTTGCGGCGTCGGCAAAGAAGTATTTGGTGTGCTGGAACCGTTCAACATCCGCATGATTTGCTACGGCGCGTCCAGCAATAACCTGTGCTTCCTGGTGCCAGGTGCTGATGCGGAGCAGGTAGTGCAGAAATTGCATAGTAATTTGTTTGAGTAAAAACAGCGCGGCCCGGATGAAGTGCCCCGGGCCGTATTTATTTCCCCATTACCGTTTGATACAACAAACCATCCAGTTCCCTGACATCTCCCTCTCGACTATCCGGTAACATCGGTGGAATTTCCCCACGCGCCAGTTCCGCACGAATAAACGCATGTAGCAATGGACGGCGCGGACCATATTCCGCTTCTCCTGCGCGCTGTTTACGTTCCAGCAATTCGTCTATTTCTGCGCGTAACGGCGCATCAAGTTCGCTTCCCGCCAGTAGCTCGGCAAAGCGCATTGGCGGCACACCTTTACCCGATTCGACCCAGCGCACAGCCAATAGCGGGCGCAGTACGTAAAAGTATTTTTTCAGCCGAACTTCGTCGCCCTGCAAATAACCGCGAAAGTTTTTTCGCGCCATCGAATAATAATGCCAGCGCGCACGTAGCGGAGAAAACCACTTCGGCGTCATTGCTTTTAGCGCCGTTATCGTTTCTTCGTCTTGCTGATAGACCACCGGTGAGTCCAGCCATTCAATCAGCGTCGGGTTCGCGCCTTTCAATAATCCCAGCGCCTTACGCCACTCCCAGCCTGAAACATCCAACTCGTCGTCGATGGGCAGTTCGATAACATCGCGCGGTGACTCCACCCGCAGATACCATTCCAGCGGATGAACATACAAAAAACGCACATCATAATCGCTGTCTGGCGAAGCAAATCCCCAGCCGCGACTCCCTGATTCGCAGGCGTACAGCACTTTCACACCATACCGCCGTTCAATTTCCTTTAACTGTTGCGATACCCGTTCACGCATCGCAGCACTGACTCCATTTAAGGACATTTTGCTCATCCTTTGATATTAACTAACCCATGCTGCACCTGGTCAAGACCACCAAATACAGAGATGTTATCAATCCGCTCAGCCACTCTCTCCAGCGTTTCCAGCTCTTTTAAGCGCAACGCCACCGGGTTGTTTTCCATGACTTTGGCGGTATTCAGCAACGAACGCGTGGCGGCGGTTTCTTCACGCCGACGAATCACATTTGCCTGCGCGGATTTCTCCGCTTCAACCAGTTGCGCAAGAATATGTCAGTATCGCATCTCGGCCTTTAATAGCCCCTTTGCGCCGTGGCTGCAATACCGTGTTCATCACATCCGTTTGTATCTGGACTTGCTGCGTATTCATCCGTATCAGCGCCAAATCTGGTGTGCCAACGGGGTTAAATCCCCTGTATCATTCAGTATCAACGCGAAAGTTTTTTGCTAAAAGTGTGCCAAAAGTGAAATTTCACACTTAATTAATTGAATGATAAAGATTTAATTAAATTAGATAACTTGCCGGATAATAATATTCGTTAAATTTTTATCTTCATTTATCACTAATTATCGAGAGAGATAAATATTTAAGAGACAGCAAAATGAATATTATCAGTTCTGCTAGCAAATGAATTCCCGTACACTGAACCCTCTGGCTCACTGAGGGCACCATCATGGCACTCCCCCGTATTACACAAAAAGAAATGACCGAGCGTGAACAGCGCGAATTAAAGACGCTGCTGGATCGGGCGCGTATTGCGCATGGTCGCGTGTTGACCAATGCCGAAACCAACAGCATTAAAAAAGAGTACATTGATAAGCTGATGGTTGAGCGTGAGGCTGAAGCGAAAAAAGCCCGCCAGTTGAAGAAAAAGCAGGCTTATAAACCGGACCCCGAAGCGTCATTCAGTTGGTCGGCAAATACATCGACGCGCGGCAAACGCTGATTAGCGCCCTTTTTTCTTCCGCCCCGGCGAGGTGAAACGCTTACCGTTTGATGCCGGGCGACTACCTTTTTCCGCCGCCTTTTCCATCTTCACCACCGGGCGCTTGATACCCGCCGTTTTCGGTTTGGCCTTCGCTTTGGGTTTTGCCTCGGAAGAGGAATTTTCAATGAGCTTAAAGAGGTCGATTAACTCATCATCAGTTAAATCGCGCCACTCCCCCAGCGGAATGCCGCTTAAGCTGACGTTCATAATCCGTGTACGTTCCAGCTTCTTCACTTCGTAGCCAAAGTGCTCGCACATGCGACGAATCTGTCGGTTCAGCCCCTGCACCAGGGTAATGCAAAAGACAAATGGCGCTTCTTTTTTGACTTTGCATTTTTTGGTCACCGTCCCGAGGATCGGCACACCTGCGCCCATGCCACGAATAAATTCATCGGTAATCGGTTTATCCACCGTCACCAGATACTCTTTCTCATGGTCATTACCCGCACGGAGGATCTTATTCACCAGATCGCCGTGATTGGTGAGGAAAATCAGCCCCTGGGAGTCTTTATCAAGACGACCAATCGGGAAGACGCGTTTACTGTGGTTAACGAAATCGACAATGTTGTCACGCTCACCATCTTCGGTGGTACTGACAATCCCCACTGGCTTATTCAGGGCGATAAGCACTAAATCTTCGGCTTCCCGAGGCTCAATCAACTGACCGTTTACTTTCACAACGTCGCCGGGTTTCACCTGATCGCCAATGGTGGCACGCTTGCCATTAAGGAACACATTGCCTTGCTCGATATAGCGATCCGCTTCGCGGCGTGAGCAAATTCCGCTTTCGCTGATGTATTTATTTAAACGAACTGATGAGTCGGGCAGCATAAATTCTCCTGTAAAACGCGGAATATACCGTACCTCCTCCTCCCAAAAAACAGGATTTATGCGGGATGCGATAAGTTACGCGTCTGCATTAATAGCCGTTTAATAGAAAATCGATAGCATCACGCAGTACGATTCGCTGTTGACTAACGTTCTCCCAACTCTTTTAGCGGTATTCCTGTCATCATGTGTGCCATTACCATGTGATCCAGGCCTGCAATTGAAACCACCGGACAAACTTTTACCGGCGATCAAGCCTGACCGCCGGAGCAACAATGGTATGCTTTAATACATTGGCGACAGGATGCTGGAGATTGATGAGATAAGGATAAACGTGCCGCCCACTCCCCAGGTTCTCATAAGCACAATATTGATCCATTAGAATGACCTTTGGTAATCGCTAAATGAACCGTTCTCATCCACCCACTGATTAACCGCGTCGACAGATTCTTTGTTTTCTCGCAACCAGGTTTCTCTCTGATTCTGACGGATTTTTTCCAGTAACGCTTCGGTTAATACCGCCGAGAGATTGAGTTTGAGTTTGAGTTTGAGTTTGAGTTTGAGTTTACGAGCTTCTTCCAGAATCTCTGGTGGCAGCGAGACATTAACAGATTTTTTCACCTTCGATATTGTGCGCATAATTCCCTCCATCATGATGCGCATACTCTGTCTAAAAGTAGCGTAATTAACGAGCATTTTTCCTCCAGTTCCCTTAGAAATTTGTCGAAAAATACATCTACTACGAATACCTGTCACGCCTGATCATTCAAACTTGCGAGGCGCTTTCCAGAAGCAATACGCGACATCGTGAGCCATGTCAGTAAGCGGTTAAAATCACAGTGGTAGCATGGCTCCCGTGATTTCTTACTAACCGGAGAAGTAATGGAACTGCTTTTATTGAGTAACTCGACGCTGCCGGGAAAAGCCTGGCTGGAACATGCGCTGCCGCTGATTGCTGAACAGTTGCAGGGGCGCCGTTCAGCGGTGTTTATTCCTTTCGCTGGCGTAACGCAAACCTGGGATGATTACACCGCCAAAACGGCTGCGGTTCTCGCTCCGCTGGGTGTTTCTGTCACCGGTATTCATAGCGTTGCCGATCCAGTTGCCGCAATTGAAAATGCGGAAATCGTGATTGTCGGCGGTGGCAACACTTTCCAGTTACTGAAGGAATGCCGTGTGCGCGGTCTGCTGGCACCAATTGTTGACGTGGTGAAACGCGGCGCGCTGTACATTGGCTGGAGTGCAGGGGCTAACCTTGCCTGTCCGACTATCCGTACTACCAACGATATGCCAATTGTCGATCCACAAGGTTTCGATGCGCTGGATCTGTTCCCGCTGCAAATCAACCCGCACTTCACCAACGCGCTGCCGGAAGGCCATAAAGGTGAAACGCGCGAGCAGCGTATTCGCGAACTGCTGGTGGTCGCGCCAGAGTTGACGATTATTGGTCTGCCGGAAGGTAACTGGATCACGGTGAGTAAAGGTCACGCTACGCTGGGCGGCCCGAATACCACCTATGTGTTTAAGGCTGGTGAAGAAGCGGTTCCGCTGGAAGCCGGGCACCGTTTTTAAGTGAATTGCCGGATGCATTATCCGGCATCTTGTACACAATGCCTGATGCGACGCTTGACGCGTCTTATCAGGCCTACAGGGTCACGGTATTAATACTCGTCCCGTCCCTCATCTTCATCTGGTTGTTCCAGCACGCTGTAAGCGACTGAACAAAACAGCGAGTTCAGACGCTGCATATCTCCCAGCAAGCCTAAATGTAGCGAACTGGTTTCAATACTCTGCACGTTCTGCTGATGCAGGCGATCTACGTGAGCGTGGGAATAACGGCGATTAAGAATGCGAAAGCGATGCTTGCTGCGGCGTAAACGACGGGCGCTGGTGACATCGCCAGAGAAGAAAACCGACATTGCCAGTTTTAAATTACTGAGCAATTGCTCATAGAGCGCATCCAGTTCCTTCAACCCATCAATCGAAAATGCCCGCCGCGCTGCCAGCGATTTGTCAGCAATTTCACTACCCATACGCTCGACAATATCGGAAGCCTGTTCCAGATTGAGCGCCATTTCAATGATTTCCGCCCAGCGACGAGACTCTTCCTCCGCCAGTTCCTCTTTTGGCATCCGCGCCAGGTAAAGTTTAATCGCGGTATACAACACGTTGATATCATCCGCCAGCTTACGCAGCTCTTTCTCTTCACGAGGCGCGCCGTGCATCACTTTATTCAGCCCTTCCATCATCTGTTCCATAGCGTCACCGATGCGCAATGTTTCGCGGGCCGCATTGGCCAGAGCAAGCGTTGGCGTATCCAGCGCGCTAACGTCCAGATGTTTCGGTTTCAGATGGGCATCCAGTTCGGGTTCATCGCGAATAATCGTTTTGCAAAACCGCGCCATCGGGTCAACAAATGGCAGCATTACCAGACAGCGCACAAGGTTGTAGAAGACGTGGAAATAGATTACCAGTTCCGCTTTCGGCAAAGGCAGTTTATCCATGGATTCAGCCAGAATATGGACAAACGGCAGGATAATCAGGCTTCCCACCAGCTTAAACAGCAGGCTGCCCAGCGCCACGCGACGTGCAGCAGCATTGGCGGCACTGTTGTTAAGCATCGCCAGCAGGCCGGAGCCGAGGTTAGCACCAATCACCAGACAGAGCGCCACCGGGAAAGAGATAATGCCTGCGGCGGTCAGCGTGGCGGTCAGCAGTACTGCGGCAAGACTGGAGTAGCTGATAATGGCGAACATCGCGCCAATCAGCGCATCCAGTAAAATATCGCCAGTCAGCGAGGCAAAGATCACCTGAACGCCGTTAGCCTGGGTGATCGGCGTTACTGCCTGCACAATCAACTCCAGTGCCAGCAAAATCAGCCCAAGACCGATACCGACGCGCCCCAGTTGCCCGGCGCGCGACTGTTTGCGACCGAGGAAAAAAATCACGCCGATAAAAATAAGTAACGGTGACAGCCAGGATAAATCGAAGGTAAGAATACGCGCCATTAGCGCCGTCCCGACATCTGCCCCCAGCACAATCACCAGAGCCGGTGCGAGGGCAACCAGATCCTGAGCGACAAACGAGGTCACCAGCATGGTGGTAGCATTACTGCTCTGTACCAGTGCGGTAACGCCTATTCCCGCGCAAAAGGCGAGCGGCTTCTTTTCGACGCTCCGGCTAAGAACAGTACGCAGCCTTGCGCCGAAGACGCGCATCACGCCTGTGCGAACAATATGTGTCCCCCAGACCAGCAGGGCGACGGCAGAAAGCAGGTGAAGCAGTGTTAACACGAGTTCAGGTTCTCCTTATCGTTATATGCTCCTGAAACAGATACCGAAGGGGGCGAGCTGCACTTTTCCGGTCTGATATAAGACCAGTATAAGTGTTTCATATTAATAAAGAGACAGGGCACTCATTGAGCGCCCTGTTTGTTGTAAGGAAAAGTGACAGATTTGTGAATCAGTCCGCGTCATACCCCAGATTCGGCGCCAGCCAGCGTTCAACATCAGCAACGCTCATTCCTTTACGGCGGGCATAGTCTTCGACCTGGTCGCGCTGAATTTGCGCCACGGCGTAATACTTGCTATCCGGGTGGCTGAAATACCAACCCGAAACCGAAGCTCCAGGCCACATCGCGAAAGATTCCGTGAGTTTCATGCCGGTGTGTTTTTCCACTTCCAGCAGCTCCCAGATGGTGGCTTTTTCCGTATGTTCCGGGCAGGCCGGGTAGCCGGGCGCCGGGCGGATACCCTGATAGTTTTCGCGGATCAGCTCTTCATTGCTGAGATTCTCGTTCGGCGCATAGCCCCAGTAAACTTTACGTACCCGCTCATGGAGATACTCTGCAAAGGCTTCCGCCAGACGGTCGGCAAGGGCTTTCACCATGATTTTGTTGTAATCATCGTGCTGCGCTTCGAATGCATCAGCCAGCGCGTCTTCTTCCAGCCCGCCAGTCACGGCAAATGCGCCGATGTAATCCGCCTTGCCGGAGAGCTTCGGTGCCACGAAATCAGCAAGACAATAGTTGGCGAAGCCGGTTTTTTCCGTCTGTTGGCGTAGATGGTGGCTGACGTTGATCACATGGGTGCGCGTTTCGTCGCGGTAGATTTCAATGTCATCGCCCACACGGTTTGCCGGGAACAGACCAACCACACCGCGTGGATTCAGCGTTTTCTCGGCGCTTAATTTATCCAGCATGTCATTGGCGTCTTTAAACAGGCGCTTCGCCTCAACGCCTACCACTTCATCTTCCAGAATGCGCGGATACTTCCCGGCCAGCGACCAGGTCATAAAGAACGGCGTCCAGTCGATGTAATTACGCAGCGTTTCGATGCTGGCTTCGACTTCCTGCACGCCGAGACGGTGCGCCACCGGCGGCGTGTAAGCCTGCCAGTCAAAAGCGAAGTCGTTATCACGCGCCGCTTCCAGCGTGACCGGCGGTGTGCGCGGTTTCTTGCGCCCGTGCTGAATACGCACGGTTTCGTACTCTTTGCGGGTACGAGCGACAAAGTCGTCACGCTGAGTGTCGGAAAGCAGCGCCGCCACAACGCCAACGGTGCGCGAGGCGTTTTGTACATACACCGTCGGGCCACTGTAGTTCTGCTCTATTTTCACCGCCGTGTGCGCTTTTGAGGTGGTCGCACCGCCAATCAATAGCGGAATGGTAAAGCCCTGACGCTCCATCTCTTTCGCCACGTTAACCATTTCGTCCAGCGACGGCGTGATCAGCCCCGAAAGGCCAATCAAATCGGCATTCACTTCTTTGGCGGTGCGGAGAATTTTTTCCGCAGGCACCATAACGCCGAGATCGACAATTTCGTAGTTATTACATTGCAGCACCACGCCAACGATATTTTTACCGATATCGTGCACATCGCCCTTCACGGTGGCGATCACCATCTTGCCGTTGGTTTTGCCCTGCTCTTTGCTGGCTTCGATAAACGGTTCGAGATATGCCACCGCCTGCTTCATAACGCGTGCCGATTTCACTACCTGCGGCAGGAACATTTTCCCTTCGCCAAACAGATCGCCGACCACGTTCATGCCGTCCATCAGCGGGCCTTCAATCACTTCAATCGGGCGCGTAGCCTGCTGGCGGGCTTCTTCGGTATCCTGCTCGATAAACTCGGTAATGCCTTTAACCAGCGAGTACTCCAGCCGTTTTTTCACGTCCCACGAGCGCCACTCTGCCTGCTGGGCGTTAGCGGTGTCGTCTGTTTTACTACCGCGATATTTCTCGGCAAGCTCCAGTAAACGCTCGGTGCCATCGTCGCGCCGATTGAGGATCACATCTTCCACCGCGTCGCGCAGTTCAGCGGGCAGATCGTCGTAAATCGCCAGTTGCCCGGCGTTGACGATCCCCATATCCATACCGTTACGAATAGCGTAGTAGAGGAACACCGCGTGAATGGCTTCGCGCACCGGATCGTTGCCACGGAATGAGAAGGAAACGTTGGAAACGCCGCCGGAGATCAGCGCGTGCGGCAGTTCGCGTTTGATGTCTTCACACGCGCCAATAAAGTCCTGCGCGTAGTTGTTGTGCTCTTCAATACCAGTTGCGACCGCGAAGATGTTCGGGTCAAAAATGATATCTTCCGGCGGGAAACCAACCTCTTCGGTGAGGATTTTGTACGCCCGACGGCAAATCTCGATTTTCCGCGCGCGGGTATCGGCC
Source organism: Escherichia sp. KTE114 (assembly GCF_000407765.1). Lineage (NCBI taxonomy): Bacteria > Pseudomonadati > Pseudomonadota > Gammaproteobacteria > Enterobacterales > Enterobacteriaceae > Escherichia > Escherichia sp. KTE114. The sequence continues at coordinate 907,561 of NZ_KE136626.1, forward strand.
TGGCCCTGTTCGTCAAAGGCCATTACCACCACTGCCGCGCCGTAACGACGCAACAATTTCGCGTGATGGATAAAGGCATCGACACCCTCTTTCATCGAGATAGAGTTAACAATGCCTTTGCCCTGAATACACTTCAGCCCTTTTTCAATGACGTCCCATTTTGAAGAGTCGATCATAATCGGCACGCGGGCAATATCCGGTTCACCCGCAATCAGGCTGAGGAAACGCACCATCGCCGCTTCGGCGTCGAGCATTCCTTCATCCATATTGATATCGATAATCTGCGCGCCGTTTTCCACCTGCTGACGCGCCACATCCAGCGCCTCGCTGTATTTCTCTTCTTTGATCAGGCGTTTGAACTTAGCGGAACCGGTGACGTTAGTCCGCTCACCGACGTTCACAAACAGGCTATCGTCGCCAATATTCAGCGGCTCCAGGCCGGATAAACGGCAGGCTATGGGGATCTCAGGCAGTTTGCGCGGCGCTAATCCTTCTACTGCACGGCTCATCGCCGCAATATGTTGTGGCGTGGTGCCGCAGCAACCGCCGACGATATTCAGGAAGCCCGCTTCCGCCCATTCGCGAATCTGTTTTGCCATCGTGTCGGCGTCGAGATCGTATTCACCAAAGGCGTTAGGCAGCCCGGCATTCGGGTGAGCGGTGACGTAGCATTCTGCTATTCGCGACAGCTCCTGCACATACTGGCGCAGTTCATCGGGCCCCAGCGCACAGTTGAGGCCGAAAGTCAGGGCTTCGGCATGGCGCAGAGAGTTGTAAAACGCTTCGGTGGTTTGCCCGGAGAGCGTGCGGCCGGAGGCGTCGGTGATGGTGCCGGAGATCATAATCGGCAATTCCACGCCCAAGGCTTCAAACTCCGTTTTCACCGCAAAGACCGCCGCTTTAGCGTTGAGGGTGTCGAAGACAGTTTCAATCAGAATCAGGTCTACACCGCCTTCCACCAGTGCTTTAGTGGATTCGCGATAGGCTGCCACCAGCTGATCAAAGGTAATGTTACGGAATGCCGGGTCGTTTACGTCCGGAAAAATAGATGCCGTGCGGTTGGTTGGGCCGAGAACACCAGCAACGTAGCGCGGTTTCTCTGGCGTGCGGGCGCTCCATTCGTCGGCACAGGCACGCGCCAGTTTCGCCGCCGCAAAGTTGATTTCCGCTGACAGGGATTCCATCTGGTAATCCGCCATCGCAATGGTCGTGGAGTTGAAGGTGTTGGTTTCGATGATATCCGCGCCCGCTTCAAAGTAAGCGTTGTGGATAGCAGCAATCACGTCCGGTTTACTGAGCACCAGCAGGTCATTGTTGCCTTTGAGATCGCACGGCCAGTCGGCAAAGCGTTCACCACGAAAATCGGCTTCGTTCAGTCGATAACTCTGGATCATGGTGCCCATTCCGCCGTCCAGCACCAGAATACGTTCATTTAACTGCGCACGCAGTTGTTCCACTTTGCTGCTCACACTTGCTCCCGACACGCTCAACCCAGATTTAATAAAAATTCAACAAACCATACTGGCATAAACGCATCTGTGGTAAAAGCGACCACTACGCAACATGAGATTTGTTCAACATTAACTCATCGGATCAGTGCAGCAGCTATTGCATTAGTTAACAATAAAAATGAAAATGATTTCCACGATACAGAAAAAGGAGGCTGTCATGGTCGCACCCATTCCCGCAAAACGCGGCAGAAAACCCGCCGTTGCCACCGCACCTGCGACCGGACAGGTTCAGTCTTTAACGCGTGGCCTGAAATTACTGGAGTGGATTGCCGAATCCAATGGCAGCGTAGCGTTAACCGAACTGGCGCAACAAGCCGGATTACCCAACTCTACCACCCACCGACTGCTAACCACGATGCAACAGCAGGGCTTCGTCCGTCAGGTTGGCGAACTGGGTCACTGGGCGATCGGCGCACATGCCTTTATGGTCGGTAGCAGCTTTCTCCAGAGCCGTAATTTTTTAGCCATTGTCCATCCTATTCTGCGCAACCTGATGGAAGAGTCTGGCGAAACGGTCAATATGGCGGTGCTGGATCAAAGCGATCACGAAGCGATTATTATCGACCAGGTACAGTGTACGCATCTGATGCGTATGTCCGCTCCTATCGGCGGTAAATTACCGATGCACGCTTCCGGTGCCGGTAAAGCCTTTTTAGCCCAACTGAGCGAAGAACAGGTGACGAAACTGCTGCATCGTAAAGGGTTACATGCCTATACCCACGCAACGCTGGTTTCTCCTGTGCATTTAAAAGAAGACCTCGCGCAAACGCGCAAGCGGGGTTATTCATTTGACGATGAGGAACATGCGCTGGGACTGCGTTGTCTCGCGGCGTGTATTTTCGATGAGCATCGCGAACCGTTTGCCGCAATTTCGATTTCCGGGCCGATTTCACGTATTACCGATGACCGCGTAACCGAGTTTGGCGCGATGGTGATTAAAGCGGCGAAAGAAGTCACGCTGGCGTATGGTGGAATGCGGTAACTTTTCGCCTCCGATTTATACAAACCGCACGCTAAACCGCTGCCTGCGCCGATACGCATAGACATCTTCCACATGCCCTTCACGGATACGGTTTTGTAGCGCGCGCCAGTAGTCGGCGCGGAACAGGTCAGCGTGCATTTCTTCAAACAGCGGGCCAATGCGCGGGTCAGCGCATAGCCAGTGACGGAACTCTTCCGGGAAAACATCGCCGGGCGAGACGCTGTACCAGGGTTCGCTGGCGAGCTCGTCTTCCGGGTAGCGCGGTGGCGGGATATCGCGGAAATTCACTTCCGTCATGTAGCAAATTTCATCGTAATCATAAAACACCACGCGCCCGTGACGGGTGACGCCAAAGTTTTTAAATAACATATCCCCAGGGAAGATATTGGCAGCGGCAAGCTGGCGAATGGCGTTGCCATACTCTTCAATAGCGTCGCGCAGTTGCTGCCCTTCAACTTGCTCAAGCCAGATATTGAGCGGCACCATTCGCCGTTCGATATAGAGATGGCGAATCACAATCTGTTCGCCGAGATCGGTAATTTTTTCCGGTGCTTCCTGGAGCAGTAATTCCATTAATGCCGGGGAAATATGCCGCTTCTCCAGTACAAAGTTTTCAAACTCCTGGGTATCTGCCATTCGCCCTACGCGATCGTGTTCCTTAACCAGTTGATAGCAGGCGCGGACGTGAGCAGCAGACATCTCTTTCTGCGGCGCGAACTTGTCTTTGATGACTTTGAATACCCGATCAAAGCCCGGCAGCGTGAACACCAGCATCACCATTCCACGAATGCCCGGAGCTTCAATAAACTGTTCATTACAGCCCTGTAGATAAACGAGATATTCGCGGTAACTTTCGGTTTTAGCGTGTTTCTGGCAGCCGATAGCCATATACAGTTCTGCGGTGGTTTTGCCCGGCAGAATTTCCCGTAACCACTCGACCAGCGCAGCTGGCAGCGGCGCGTAAACCATAAAATAGGATCGCGCAAAGCCAAAGACGATGCTCGCTTCGGCGGTCGTCGTCAGGCAGGTATCAATAAATAACTCGCCATTGTCCGTCTGATGGATCGGCAGCAAAAAGGGCAACGTGCCGGAAGGCGTGATCAGTTTGCCCACCAGCCAGGCGGCTTTATTGCGGTAAAACAATTCGTTCGCCACCTGTAAATGACTTTCGGCGAGGTTGTCTGTCCCCAGCGTCTCCGTCAGATGGCGAATGATGTAGTTGATATCGCGGCTTTTATTCTGCCAGCGCAGACGCAGCGGCAGGTCGCTGAGAACGCGCATCAGCAGAGATTCCCAGCCATGATCGGGATAAAAATCTTTTGCCAGCGGGCGCGGAATGGTACGAAAACGGCGCTCTGGCTGGGAGCTAAAGATAAAAAGCCGCTCGGGAGTAAGCGAGCGGTGGTCAAATAACCGACAGTATACGGAGTTGAAAAAACTCTCCGCAATCTCGAAGCGCGGGTAATCCGGCAACAGCCGGGTGTAATGTTCTTTGACGTGTAGTAAAAATGCGGCATCCGTGCTTTGACCGTTGGTAATGCAGCGCAGTTGCTCCACTACCAGCCCCACGTGATGATCATAAAGATGGATACGGTCTTTCATCGCCTGCTGGACAGCGTGCCAGTCGGCTTGTTCGAAACGCTGCTGCGCCCCGGAAGTCACTTCGAGGAATCGACCATACTGGGCGTCGAAACCTTGTAAAATGGTTTGTGCAATCAGTAATTCCAGGCCACGCGGCATTTGTTGCCCTCATCAGGAGCAGAGAATTGCCGGAAAAGACGCGTCAGCGTCGCATCAGGCGCTGATTGCCGGATGCGGCGTGAACGCCTTATCCGGCCTACAGTCAGCAACGTTTGTAGGTTGCTTAGAACTGCGATTCTTCGGTGGAGCCAGTCAGCGCAGTAACTGACGACGTGCCGCCCTGAATAATGGTTGTCACTTTATCGAAGTAACCCGTACCCACTTCCTGCTGATGAGAAACGAAGGTATAGCCATCTTTCGCAGCAGCAAATTCTGGCTGTTGCACTTTCTCAACATAATGCTTCATACCCTCGCCCTGGGCATAGGCGTTTGCCAGGTCGAACATGTTGAACCACATGCTGTGGATCCCCGCCAGGGTGATGAACTGGAATTTGTAGCCCATATCCGACAGCTGCTGCTGGAAGCTGGCGATAGTTTTGTCGTCGAGGTTTTTCTGCCAGTTGAACGATGGCGAGCAGTTATAGGCCAACAGTTTGCCCGGGTATTTCGCGTGGATAGCTTCCGCAAAGCGACGTGCCAGTTCCAGATCCGGTGTAGAAGTTTCACACCAGACCAGGTCGGCATACGGCGCATACGCCAGGCCACGGCTGATCGCTTGTTCAATGCCTGCGTGAGTACGGAAGAAGCCTTCGCTGGTACGCTCGCCGGTAATAAATTCGCTGTCATACGGATCGCAATCAGAGGTGATCAGGTCTGCTGCATCAGCATCGGTACGTGCAACCAGCAGAGTTGGAACGCCCGTCACGTCGGCTGCCAGACGCGCTGCGACCAGTTTCTGAATAGCTTCCTGAGTTGGCACCAGCACTTTGCCACCCATGTGACCACATTTCTTCACGGACGCGAGCTGATCTTCGAAGTGAACTGCCGCTGCACCGGCTTCAATCATCGCTTTCATCAGTTCAAAGGCATTCAAAACACCGCCAAAACCGGCTTCCGCATCGGCGACGATCGGCAGGAAGTAATCGACATAACGCGGATCGCCCGGTTCAATACCAGCAGACCACTGGATCTGATCGGCACGACGGAAGGTGTTGTTGATCCGTTCCACCACGGCTGGCACCGAGTTTGCCGGGTAGAGAGACTGATCCGGATACATGCTGGCCGCGAGGTTAGCGTCTGCCGCGACCTGCCAGCCAGACAAGTAAACCGCTTCAATACCCGCTTTCGCCTGTTGCAGTGCCTGACCGCCAGTCAGTGCACCGAGGCTGTTGATGTAGCCTTTTTTCGACTCACCGTGCAGCAGTCGCCACATTTTCGCCGCGCCCAGCTGCGCCAGCGTACATTCCGGATTGACCGAACCGCGTAATTTCACCACATCTTCCGCGCTGTACGGGCGAGTAATGCCTTCCCAACGCGGTTGAGTCCACTCTTTCTGTAATTCTTCAATTTGTTGTGTACGGGTTTTCATGTGCAGATGCTCCATAGTTATGTGGTGGTTTACGCTAACAGGCGGTAGCCTGGCAGGGTCAGGAAATCAATTAGTTCATCGGATGTGGTGATCTGTTCCATCAGGCGTGCGGCGTCGTCAAAACGCCCCTGGGAGAAACGTTCTTCGCCCAGTTCGCTGGCAATGACTTTCATCTCTTCGCCCAGCATCTGACGGAACAAGGCTTTGGTCACCGGTTTGCCATTACTCAACGTTTTTTGATGATGGATCCACTGCCAGATGGAGGTACGGGAAATTTCAGCCGTCGCCGCATCTTCCATCAGGCCATAAATCGGCACACAACCGTTGCCAGAGATCCACGCTTCGATGTACTGCACAGCCACGCGAATGTTGGCGCGCATACCTTCTTCGGTGCGTTCACCGTCACAAGGTGCCAGCAGCTGATCGGCAGTAATCGGCGCGTCTTGTTCGCGCATCACCTCAAGCTGATTTTTACGGGAACCGAGGATGTCGTTGAAAACCGCCATTGCCGTGTCAGCAAGGCCAGGATGGGCGATCCATGTGCCATCGTGACCGTTATTGGCTTCCAGCGATTTATCCGCTTTCACTTTGTTGAGCACCTGGTTATTGCGCTCTTCATCTTTGCTCGGAATAAACGCCGCCATGCCGCCCATCGCAAATGCGCCGCGTTTATGGCAGGTTTTGATTAACAGGCGTGAGTAGGCATTAAGGAACGGTTTGTCCATTGTCACAGCCTGGCGGTCTGGCAGGACACGGTCGGGATAATTTTTCAACGTTTTGATATAGCTGAAGATATAATCCCAGCGACCGCAGTTCAGACCAACAATATGGTCGCGCAACGCGTGAAGGATTTCGTCCATCTGGAACACAGCGGGCAGCGTTTCGATCAGCAACGTCGCCTTGATAGTGCCGCGCGGCAGATTAAAGCGATCTTCGGCATAGCTGAAAACTTCGCTCCACCATGCTGCTTCCTGCCAGGACTGGGTTTTCGGCAGATAGAAATAAGGGCCGCTGCCTTTTGCCAATAGGGCCTGGTAGTTGTGGAAAAAGTAGAGTGCAAAATCAAACAGGCTGCCAGGGATGGCTTCACCGCGCCAGGTGACATGTTTTTCCGGCAAGTGCAGACCGCGTACCCGACAAATCAAAACCGCCGGATTGGGTTTGAGTTGATAAATTTTGCCGGCTTCGTTGGTGTAACTGATGGTGCCGTTAACCGCATCGCGCAGATTAATTTGCCCGTCGATCACTTTGTTCCAGCCCGGAGCCAGTGAATCCTCAAAGTCAGCCATAAAGACTTTCACATTGGCGTTGAGCGCGTTGATCACCATCTTGCGCTCAACCGGCCCGGTAATCTCTACGCGGCGATCTTCTAAGTCCGCAGGAATCCCGCGAATTTTCCAATTGCCATCACGAATGGAAGCTGTTTCCGAAATAAAATCAGGCAACGTTCCGTTATCAATATCCTGCTGTTGCTGAATGCGCGCTGCCAGAAGTTTATTGCGTTGTGGCGTAAAATGCGTCACCAGTTCAGTCAGAAATTCTACCGCTTCGGCAGTAAGAATTTGCTTCTCCTGCTCGCCATACGGCCTTGTGAAAACCAGTTCATCGGTTGTTGTTGCCTGTTCAGTCATCGTGCAGCTCCTCGTCATGGATCCGAAAACTTCCCCACTGTGAACGAAGGATCGTTGTGCGCTTTTCGTTCAGCACAACTAAGACTACTCATTTAAAATGCAAAATCAAAAACAATTTCCATTTTTAATTTAAATTTAATTTAACTTATTGATAACAATGTGGATAAAATTTATTCACCTGTTGAGGTGTGTTTCGGAAATAAAAAAGGCACCCGAAGGTGCCTGATTCAAGGTGCTGAAACGCTTAACGATCCTTTGCCGCAGACGATTAATCCAGCGTTGGATTCATATGGCGTAGATCGTATGGAGTGATCTGATAGACGTAATAGTTGAGCCAGTTGGTAAATAGCAAGTTGCCGTGGCTGCGCCAGCTCGCTCGCGGTTTGTTTTGCGGATCGTTGTGCGGGAAATAGTTATACGGTACATCCGGGTTTAGCCCGGCTTCAACATCACGGAAATATTCCTGCGCCAGCGTTTGCGCATCGTATTCCGGATGCCCCGTTACAAAGGCAATACGCTTATCTTTGCTGGCAAACAGATATGCGTCCCCTTCTTCTGTCTCTGCCAGAATTTCCAGATCTGTGTAATCACGAATCAACGCTGCCGGAAAGTCAGCATAGCGCGAATGCGGTGCCAGGAATGAATCATCAAAGCCACGCGTCAGAAGCGCATGAGGATGGAGAATGTGATGCTCGTAAACGCCAGAGAGTTTGTCCGTGCGGGTTTGCTTAGGAATGCCGTAAAGAATATTGAGTGCGGCCTGAACCGCCCAACAGACAAACAGCGTTGAGGTGACGTGATCTTTCGACCACTCCAGCACCTGTTTGATTTGTGGCCAGTAAGCGACGTCATTAAACTCCACCAGACCCAGTGGCGCGCCAGTTACAATCAGACCATCGAAGTTCTGCTCCTGAATGTCTTCAAAGTTGCAGTAGAAGTTGTTCAGATGCTCTGCGGGCGTGTTGCGCGATTCGCGGGAATCGATGCGCAACAGCTGAATATCGACCTGCAAAGGCGAGTTTGAAAGCAGACGCAGAAACTGATTTTCAGTTTCAATCTTCTTCGGCATCAGGTTAAGGATCAGAACCTTAAGCGGACGAATTTCCTGACCAGACGCGCGAGAAGTTGTCATCACAAAGACGTTTTCTTCACGCAAGAAATTGACGGCGGGCAGCTCGTCCGGCACACGAATCGGCATAACCTGATTACCTCTTTACATACGCTTATACGTTTAGACATCCAGATAGCTGAAGATAACCAGAAAATTTGCCAATGTCGAGCCTGCATGTCGAAGGTGAGAAAGTTTCAAGGAAAAGATTGCGTTAGGATATAAGCACCAATAAAAGGAGAGAAAATGGTTATTAGTATTCGCCGCTCACGGCATGAGGAAGGGGAAGAGTTGGTTGCGATTTGGTGTCGTTCTGTCGATGCCACCCATGATTTTTTATCAGCAGAGTATCGGGCTGAACTGGAAGAGCTGGTACGTTCGTTTCTGCCGGAAGCGCCATTGTGGGTCGCGGTTAATGAGCGGGATCGGCCGGTTGGGTTTATGTTGCTAAGCGGGCAGCATATGGATGCGCTGTTTATCGATCCTTATGTGCGTGGCGCTGGCGTGGGTCGAATGCTGGTGAAACATGCGCTCTCAATGGCACCGGAACTGACAACCAACGTTAATGAGCAAAATACGCAGGCGGTTGGGTTCTATAAGAAGATGGGGTTTAAGGTTACAGGACGCTCTGAGGTGGACGATTTGGGGAAACCGTATCCGTTGCTGAATCTGGCGTATGTGGGGGAATAATGCGCTGTTGCCCCCTACCGTAACCCTGCGTAGGACGGATAAGATGCCCAAGCGTCGCATCCGGCATTCTTTCTGCAGCAACGCAAAAAGGCCATCCTTCCGGATGGCCTTTCGCTTTATCTGATGCCTGGCAGTTCCCTACTCTCGCATGGGGAGACCCCACACTACCATCGGCGCTACGGCGTTTCACTTCTGAGTTCGGCATGGGGTCAGGTGGGACCACCGCGCTACGGCCGCCAGGCAAATTCTGTTTTATCAACACGTCCTCTTCTGACCTGTCGATTTAATCTGTATCAGGCTGAAAATCTTCTCTCAATCCGCCAAAACACCTTCGGCGTTGTAAGGTTAAGCCTCACGGTTCATTAGTACCGGTTAGCTCAACGCATCGCTGCGCTTACACACCCGGCCTATCAACGTCGTCGTCTTCAACGTTCCTTCAGGACTCTCAAGGAGTCAGGGAGAACTCATCTCGGGGCAAGTTTCGTGCTTAGATGCTTTCAGCACTTATCTCTTCCGCATTTAGCTACCGGGCAGTGCCATTGGCATGACAACCCGAACACCAGTGATGCGTCCACTCCGGTCCTCTCGTACTAGGAGCAGCCCCCCTCAGTTCTCCAGCGCCCACGGCAGATAGGGACCGAACTGTCTCACGACGTTCTAAACCCAGCTCGCGTACCACTTTAAATGGCGAACAGCCATACCCTTGGGACCTACTTCAGCCCCAGGATGTGATGAGCCGACATCGAGGTGCCAAACACCGCCGTCGATATGAACTCTTGGGCGGTATCAGCCTGTTATCCCCGGAGTACCTTTTATCCGTTGAGCGATGGCCCTTCCATTCAGAACCACCGGATCACTATGACCTGCTTTCGCACCTGCTCGCGCCGTCACGCTCGCAGTCAAGCTGGCTTATGCCATTGCACTAACCTCCTGATGTCCGACCAGGATTAGCCAACCTTCGTGCTCCTCCGTTACTCTTTAGGAGGAGACCGCCCCAGTCAAACTACCCACCAGACACTGTCCGCAACCCGGATCACGGGTCCACGTTAGAACATCAAACATTAAAGGGTGGTATTTCAAGGTCGGCTCCACGCAGACTGGCGTCCACGCTTCAAAGCCTCCCACCTATCCTACACATCAAGGCTCAATGTTCAGTGTCAAGCTATAGTAAAGGTTCACGGGGTCTTTCCGTCTTGCCGCGGGTACACTGCATCTTCACAGCGAGTTCAATTTCACTGAGTCTCGGGTGGAGACAGCCTGGCCATCATTACGCCATTCGTGCAGGTCGGAACTTACCCGACAAGGAATTTCGCTACCTTAGGACCGTTATAGTTACGGCCGCCGTTTACCGGGGCTTCGATCAAGAGCTTCGCCTTGCGGCTGACCCCATCAATTAACCTTCCGGCACCGGGCAGGCGTCACACCGTATACGTCCACTTTCGTGTTTGCACAGTGCTGTGTTTTTAATAAACAGTTGCAGCCAGCTGGTATCTTCGACTGATTTCAGCTCCACGGGTAAACCGCTTCACCTACGCATCAGCGTGCCTTCTCCCGAAGTTACGGCACCATTTTGCCTAGTTCCTTCACCCGAGTTCTCTCAAGCGCCTTGGTATTCTCTACCTGACCACCTGTGTCGGTTTGGGGTACGATTTGATGTTACCTGATGCTTAGAGGCTTTTCCTGGAAGCAGGGCATTTGTTGCTTCAGCACCGTAGTGCCTCGTCATCACGCCTCAGCCTTGATTTTCCGGATTTGCCTGGAAAACCAGCCTACACGCTTAAACCGGGACAACCGTCGCCCGGCCAACATAGCCTTCTCCGTCCCCCCTTCGCAGTAACACCAAGTACAGGAATATTAACCTGTTTCCCATCGACTACGCCTTTCGGCCTCGCCTTAGGGGTCGACTCACCCTGCCCCGATTAACGTTGGACAGGAACCCTTGGTCTTCCGGCGAGCGGGCTTTTCACCCGCTTTATCGTTACTTATGTCAGCATTCGCACTTCTGATACCTCCAGCAACCCTCACAGGCCACCTTCACAGGCTTACAGAACGCTCCCCTACCCAACAACGCATAAGCGTCGCTGCCGCAGCTTCGGTGCATGGTTTAGCCCCGTTACATCTTCCGCGCAGGCCGACTCGACCAGTGAGCTATTACGCTTTCTTTAAATGATGGCTGCTTCTAAGCCAACATCCTGGCTGTCTGGGCCTTCCCACATCGTTTCCCACTTAACCATGACTTTGGGACCTTAGCTGGCGGTCTGGGTTGTTTCCCTCTTCACGACGGACGTTAGCCCCCGCCGTGTGTCTCCCGTGATAACATTCTCCGGTATTCGCAGTTTGCATCGGGTTGGTAAGTCGGGATGACCCCCTTGCCGAAACAGTGCTCTACCCCCGGAGATGAGTTCACGAGGCGCTACCTAAATAGCTTTCGGGGAGAACCAGCTATCTCCCGGTTTGATTGGCCTTTCCCCCCCAGCCACAAGTCATCCGCTAATTTTTCAACATTAGTCGGTTCGGTCCTCCAGTTAGTGTTACCCAACCTTCAACCTGCCCATGGCTAGATCACCGGGTTTCGGGTCTATACCCTGCAACTTAACGCCCAGTTAAGACTCGGTTTCCCTTCGGCTCCCCTATTCGGTTAACCTTGCTACAGAATATAAGTCGCTGACCCATTATACAAAAGGTACGCAGTCACCCCATAAA
>NZ_KE136626.1:923769-962385 GCF_000407765.1 Escherichia sp. KTE114
TATTCATTTATCGTCCGAGGACGTTAAGAATCCGTATCTTCGAGTGCCCACACAGATTGTCTGATAAATTGTTAAAGAGCAGTTGCGACGCGGCTTTCAGCTCACTGTCGCGAGGTGGCGTATATTACGCTTTCCTCTTTCAGAGTCAACCCTGAATTTCAGGATTTTTCTCTTCAACCGAACCGGCTGTTTGTGTGAAGTGATTCACATCCGCCGTGTCGATGGAGGCGCATTATAGGGAGTTCTCCTGAGGCCGCAATAGAAAAATTGCAAAAAAATGACTGACTGCTGCATTCCCCAGCAAAACCCCTATTTATACCTTTTTACGCACAGAGTTATCCACAATCATAAGCGTTATTTCTGTATTCCTGACCTGCTAACCACAATCGAAATGGTGCTCACCATCGAAACAAAAAAATTCGCGAGCGTTGCGCAAACGTTTTCGTTACAATGCGGGCGAAAAATAAAGATGCCCCGTTAGGGGCGTTAGCTGAGTTTTTCGCGAAAAATTCAGCTAACGCTCTCTGTAATAGTCAAATCCAGGGGATTTACCATGCAACAACGTCGTCCAGTCCGCCGCGCTCTGCTCAGTGTTTCTGACAAAGCAGGTATCGTCGAATTCGCTCAGGCACTTTCCGCACGCGGTGTGGAACTGCTATCTACAGGAGGCACAGCCCGACTGTTAGCAGAAAAGGGTCTGCCGGTGACCGAAGTTTCCGATTACACCGGTTTCCCCGAGATGATGGATGGACGTGTGAAGACTCTGCATCCGAAAGTACATGGTGGCATTCTGGGCCGTCGCGGCCAGGACGATGCCATTATGGAAGAACATCAGATCCAACCTATCGATATGGTGGTTGTTAACCTGTATCCGTTCGCCCAGACCGTTGCCCGTGAAGGCTGCTCGCTGGAAGATGCGGTTGAGAACATCGATATCGGCGGCCCAACGATGGTGCGCTCCGCAGCCAAGAACCATAAAGATGTCGCTATCGTAGTAAAGAGCAGCGACTACGACGCCATTATTAAAGAGATGGATGCCAACGAAGGATCGCTTCTGCTTGCAACCCGTTTCGACCTCGCTATCAAAGCCTTCGAACACACAGCCGCCTACGACAGCATGATTGCCAACTACTTCGGCAGCATGGTTCCGGCTTACCACGGTGAAAGCAAAGAAGCCGCCGGTCGCTTCCCACGCACGCTGAATCTGAACTTCATTAAGAAGCAGGATATGCGCTACGGCGAGAACAGCCACCAGCAGGCTGCCTTCTATATAGAAGAGAATGTGAAAGAAGCCTCTGTTGCCACCGCAACCCAGGTTCAGGGTAAAGCCCTGTCCTACAACAACATCGCCGATACCGATGCGGCGCTGGAGTGCGTAAAAGAGTTTGCAGAACCAGCCTGTGTCATTGTGAAACACGCTAACCCTTGCGGCGTAGCTATCGGCAATTCCATTCTTGATGCTTACGATCGTGCGTATAAAACCGACCCAACCTCCGCATTCGGCGGCATTATCGCCTTTAACCGCGAGCTGGATACTGAAACAGCACAGGCCATCATTTCTCGTCAGTTTGTCGAAGTAATTATTGCACCGTCCGCCAGCGAAGAAGCCCTGAAAATCACCGCCGCCAAGCAGAACGTACGCGTTCTGACCTGTGGTCAGTGGGGCGAACGTATTCCAGGTCTTGATTTCAAACGCGTGAACGGCGGTCTGCTGGTTCAGGATCGCGATCTGGGCATGGTCGGTGCAGAAGAACTGCGCGTCGTCACCAAACGTCAGCCGACTGAACAGGAGCTGCGTGATGCGCTGTTCTGCTGGAAAGTGGCGAAGTTCGTGAAATCCAACGCCATCGTTTATGCCAAAAACAATATGACCATCGGGATTGGCGCAGGCCAGATGAGCCGCGTGTACTCCGCCAAAATCGCCGGCATTAAAGCTGCCGATGAAGGTCTGGAAGTCAAAGGTTCCTCGATGGCTTCTGACGCGTTCTTCCCGTTCCGTGACGGTATTGATGCTGCCGCCGCTGCCGGCGTGACCTGCGTAATCCAGCCTGGCGGTTCTATCCGTGATGACGAAGTGATTGCTGCCGCCGACGAGCACGGTATTGCAATGCTCTTCACCGACATGCGCCACTTCCGCCATTAATGGAGCGACAGATGAAAGTATTAGTGATTGGTAACGGCGGACGCGAGCACGCACTGGCCTGGAAAGCGGCGCAATCGCCGCTGGTTGAGACTGTTTTTGTTGCTCCGGGTAACGCTGGCACTGCGCTGGAGCCTGCACTGCAAAACGTCGCTATCGGCGTGACCGATATCCCGGCGCTGCTGGATTTCGCGCAAAACGAAAAGATTGATCTAACCATCGTCGGCCCGGAAGCGCCGCTGGTGAAAGGCGTGGTCGATACCTTCCGCGCCGCCGGGCTGAAAATCTTCGGCCCAACCGCAGGCGCCGCGCAACTGGAAGGCTCGAAAGCGTTTACCAAAGATTTCCTGGCCCGCCATAAGATCCCTACAGCGGAATACCAGAACTTCACCGAGGTAGAACCTGCGCTGGCGTATCTGCGTGAGAAAGGTGCCCCCATCGTCATTAAAGCTGACGGTCTGGCCGCCGGTAAAGGCGTTATCGTCGCGATGACGCTGGAAGAAGCCGAAGCGGCTGTTCACGATATGCTGGCGGGCAACGCCTTTGGCGACGCGGGTCATCGCATTGTTATCGAAGAGTTCCTCGATGGCGAAGAAGCGAGCTTTATAGTAATGGTTGACGGTGAGCATGTGCTGCCGATGGCCACCAGCCAGGATCACAAACGCGTAGGCGATAAAGATACCGGGCCGAACACTGGCGGAATGGGCGCTTACTCCCCTGCGCCGGTAGTGACCGATGAAGTTCATCAGCGCACCATGGAACGTATCATCTGGCCAACCGTGAAAGGCATGGCGGCGGAAGGCAATACCTACACCGGTTTTCTCTATGCAGGTTTGATGATCGACAAACAGGGCAACCCGAAGGTTATCGAATTTAACTGCCGCTTTGGCGATCCAGAAACCCAGCCGATTATGCTGCGCATGAAGTCCGATCTGGTTGAGCTCTGCCTGGCAGCCTGTGAAGGCAAGCTGGACGAGAAAACATCCGAGTGGGATGAACGCGCTTCTCTCGGCGTGGTGATGGCTGCGGGTGGATATCCGGGCGATTATCGCACTGGCGATGTGATCCACGGCCTGCCGCTGGAAGAAGTCGAAGGCGGCAAAGTGTTCCACGCGGGCACGAAACTGGCGGATGACGAGCAGGTAGTGACCAGCGGCGGGCGCGTACTGTGCGTCACCGCGCTGGGTCATACCGTAGCAGAAGCGCAGAAACGCGCTTATGCCTTAATGACCGATATCCACTGGGATGACTGCTTCTGCCGGAAAGATATCGGCTGGCGCGCTATCGAACGCGAGCAGAACTAACGCGACAGTTTTGCCAATAGCGTTTTGCGCGTAATCCCTAACTGACGGGCGGCTTCGGTTTTGTTGCCGCCCGTTTTCTCCAGCGCCGCCAGAATCACCTCTTTTTCCACTTCCACCAACGGCTGAATGTCCTGAGTTTGCGCCAGCGGGATCGGCGTACTGGCAATCGCCAGCGGCAGCTCGCGTTCGGAAATATATTCCCCGGTCAGCAGCACCACTGCCCGTTCTACCGCGTTTTCCAGTTCGCGAATATTTCCCGGCCAGTCGTAGTGAATCAGCAGATCCATCGCCTGGGGCGTAAAACCTTTTATCGCCTTGCGATTGCGTTCAGCAAATCGTTGCAGAAAATGGTCAGCCAGCAGGGGAATATCCTCCCGTCGTTGCCGCAGCGACGGTACTTCAATTGCCACCACGTTCAGCCGATAGTAGAGATCCTGGCGAAAACGCCCGGCCTTTACCTCAGCGGCAAGATCGCGATGGGTCGCCGCAATCAGCCGGACATCAACCGAGATGGTCTGGTTGCTGCCGACACGCTGAACTTCGCGCTCCTGAATCGCACGCAGCAGACGAACCTGCATCATCGGCGAGATATCTCCAATTTCATCGAGAAACAACGTGCCGCCATCCGCCTCAACAAAGCGCCCTTCCCGGCGTTTATCAGCTCCAGTAAACGCCCCTTTTTCGTGACCGAACAATTCAGATTCCAGCAAGGATTCGTTGAGTGCCGCACAGTTGAGCGTTACCAGTGGTTTTTCACTCCGTGCGCTACTGGCGTGAATCGCCCTGGCGACCAGCTCTTTACCGGTGCCGGAATCGCCGTGGATCAGCACCGTGGCTTCCGATGGCGCGACGAGGGCGATTTCACTGAGCAGGTGTTGCATCGCCGGGCTTTTACCGACCATACCGAACTGGCTGGCAGACACCGCAGGCGTTTCAGCGTCAACACTGTGCGTATGTGCGAGCGCCTTTTCCAGCGTCGCCTGCAGGTTATCGAAATCCAGCGGCTTGATGAGATAATCCAGCGCCCCAGTTTTCAGTGCCTCTACCGCCGTCTCGACGCTGGAGTAAGCGGTCATAATCAGTACAGGAATCGCCGGATTTAACGCTTTGATCTCTTTTAGCGTGGCGATGCCGTCCATCTCCGCCATTCGCACATCGCAAAGTACAAGATCAAAAACCTGTTCCCGCACCTGCGCCAGCGCCTGTTGCCCACTATTCGCCAGCGCGACGTTATAGCCCCAGCCGCGCAGCAATGCCTGCAAGATGGTGCAGTGGCTAATGTCATCATCCACCACCAGAATATCGATATTATCGTGCGTCATCCTTGTGGGTCCTTACGCGTAATATTGACCGGAAACCAGAGGGTGAACGTTGCGCCTTTTCCCTCCTGGCTTGCGACCTGAATTGTACCACCGTGTTGTTCAACAATATTATGCACGACCGCCAGCCCCAGTCCGGTGCCTTCGGCTTTGGTGGTGAAGTATGGGGTGAAGATGGCTTCAAGCTGATCCGCCGCAATTCCTTTACCGCTGTCGGTAACGCTGATTTTCACGCCAGCACCGCTTTCGCTGGCCGTCACGCTAATCACGCCATGCTGACCAATCGCCTGAATGGCATTGAGATAGAGATTCAACAAGACCTGGGTCAGTCGGTCCGGATCGGCCTGAATTTGCGGCAACGTGTCGTTGGCAGTAAAGCGTAACTGGATCTCCCGGCTGTTTGCATCCTGGCTCACCAGCTGTAATGAATGGTTAATCAAGGTATTGAGATCCACCGCCTGCAAAGCCAGGTGCGTTGGCTTGACCAGTTCCAGCAACTCACTCACCACACGATTCAAACGGTCGGACTCTTTCGCCATTACCTGCGCCAGTTGATGCGCTTCCCCGCCCTCTGGTGCTCGTTCGGCAAAGTATTTCGCCAGCCCTTTAATTGAGGAAAGCGGATTGCGAATTTCATGGGCAACGCCTGCCGCCAGATGCCCCAGCGCCACCAGCTTCTCTTTGCGCTTCATCTCATCCTGTAGAAGCTTGCGCGAGCGCAGATATCGGCGATACCAGAAGAATGACAACACGCTTGCCAGCAGTACCGTCGCCAGGGCGAAGAGGATAATCAGGGTGTTGCGCTTCTCCCCAATCTGGGTTGCAACCAGATCACTGGCATCAACAGCGATAAAGATAGCCTGTTGTGCTTCTGCCTGTGGCACAGCTTTTCCGTTACAGCGCGGCATATTGTGCATACCATGCCGCCAGGGAGCTGACATTGGCTGGAACAAACGATAGACCTCAAGCGCAGGCGCAGTTTCCGCTTTCTCAAGCAGTCGCCAGCGGGAGTTTTCCTCTGGCTTTAACTGCTGCATTTCATCTGGCGAATAGAGTGCACGCCCGACCATTTCGGGGTCACTGTGAAGAATGATGATGCCCTGGGCATCGGTGACAGCAAACCACAATACCCCCGGCTGGCCTGCAATCTCTTCCAGAAGTGCCTGCTGCTGCATATGGTGCATTCGCATCCCCATCCCTACGCGACTTCCCGACTCCAGAGCGCGAATAAGCACATTACCTTTTTCCAGTAATGCCTGGCGATCGGCCTCGCTTGCCCGCCCATAATCGCGAATCACCGTCACCGCAAACAACCCTACCAGCCCAACAATGACCACGGGGAGGATCGCGCTTAACCATTTAGCTAAGGAGTCTTTAGAACGTTGCATAAAACGCATCTTCTTCTTTGCCTGTTCATCCCTTTTTGACAGCAGAAATCATGCCATCTTTTATCAGCGCTTACCCTGCGCTGTAACACAAAGGCTTAAGTTTCAATGAGTAAAAATGACTCGCTACCCGCAGCAGGCGAGTCATTTTTACTCGTTTATCATGCCAGATTACCCGTCATATCAGCGTTTCATCGTTGGCACGGAAGATGCAATACCCGAAGTAAGACAACCACTGGAGGATTAACCATGAAACGGAACACGAAAATTGCCCTGGTGATGATGGCGCTTTCAGCAATGGCGATGGGATCGACATCTGCATTTGCTCACGGCGGACACGGTATGTGGCAGCAAAATGCCGCGCCTTTGACCAGCGAACAACAGACGGCGTGGCAGAAAATCCATAATGACTTTTACGCCCAAAGCAGCGCGCTGCAACAGCAACTGGTGACGAAGCGTTATGAATACAACGCTCTATTAGCCGCTAACCCACCGGATAGCAGCAAAATTAACGCGGTCGCCAAAGAGATGGAGAATTTGCGTCAGTCGTTAGATGAGTTGCGGGTGAAACGGGATATCGCGATGGCTGAAGCAGGTATTCCGCGCGGTGCCGGAATGGGCATGGGTTACGGCGGCTGTGGTGGTGGTCATATGGGTATGGGCCACTGGTAAACTAGAACGTTTTCTCGTTGGGTTGCCAGCGACAGAAATCAGAGTTTGCCACTAACAGTAATTGCGAACCTTCGGGCGCTTCCAGCCATGCCACGCTGACATCAACAGAAGAGCGGCTCTGGCGGCGCTCGATATGCGCTATCGCCTGTGAATCTAAATCAGGTTTAATGGTTTGCCCTTCGCAGGTGGTCACGGTCTGTTCCATCTCATGCCAGCGCCCCTGGCGCAGCACCACTCTCCCCTGGCGTAAAGCATCGCTAATTTGGCGGATTTGGTCAGCACGATAACGGTATAAATCGATTTGGTCGTTAGAAAGCTGCTGCTTTTCCCCATCGGATTCACGTTGCATAAAGCTCAGATCACCGCGATCGTCAAAACGCGCACGAATGTTCACCGGCGGTTTGCTGTAAACATTGATATTGATGAGCGTGAGGTTATCGCCCTGCCAGCGATACTCTCGCGTCGTGGTATCGCCACTGCGCCACGGACTGAACACAGCAAGCAAATGCACATTATCGCCGCTGTCTTTTCGCCAGATACGTACCGCGCCCTGGTCTTCAGCAAAACCACTGGCGGTAAAGGGAGGAAGTGAAGAGTTGTGGCTACAGGCAGTAAGAAACAGAGCGCCCGCCAGCATCAATGATCGACGCCAGAAAGACAAAAGGGGTGAAACCACCCCTTCGTTAAAACTGTTCACTGCCACGCAATCTTACTTAACTGCGTCTTTCAGTGCCTTGCCAGAAACAAATGCCGGTACGTTAGCTGCGGCGATTTTGATTTCTTTACCGGTCTGCGGGTTGCGGCCAGTACGCTCAGCGCGGTGGTTCACTTTGAAGGTTCCGAAACCAACCAGTTGTACAGCATCGCCTTCTTTCAGAGACTCAGTAATTGCAGCCAGAGTGGACTCCAGAGCAGCTTTAGCCTGGGTTTTGGACAGTTCTGCTTTCTCTGCAATTACATCAATCAGTTGAGTCTTGTTCATAAGTTATCCTTACAATGTGTTTATCGCTTGCTAAGCATCGAGTGCGACGGAAATGCCAGAATAGCACTCTCCTGCATACACGCACCGATAGCCACTTTTTTTCGCCCCCCAAATGTAGACCAGACGGGGGGCGAAAGGGAAGACTCCAGGTACGACAAATCAGGCGTTAATTCACGTTTTCTGGTCTTATTGCTGAAAAATTATACCAATATTGCTCTCACCCGCCTCACGCAGGTCGGCTCTAAGGCCTTTTATCAGCTCAATGTCACGTTCTTCACACTCGGCTAAAAGTCGGAATATTTCCCACTGAATGTCCCATTCTTGCTCAACGGCTGGGTTTTCTTTCAGCTCTTCATCGCTCATTTCGCGACCAGCCTGAGTCATTTCCAGCATCGCAACGGTAGTGATGGAGGTCTTACTCACTTCCACCGCATGTTCGAGCGTTTCGCCACTCAAACGCGAATGAACCAGTTCACTTAACGCCACGCAGGCATCGATTGCCGGATAAACGCCGTACAGATCGAAATCGTCCGCTGAAGGAATCGCTTCCTCAAATTTCTCCAGTTGGCTGTCGAAATTCACTTTTGCGTCTTTGACGGTCAGTGTTTCCCAGATGAGATCGAGAATACGGCGGTAAATTTGCCCATCACCAAAACCGGTTTGCTGGCAGAACATAGCGTAATTAGGGTACATGCGTTCGCATAAGCAAGCCATGAAAGTGACATGCTGCCAGCTTTCCAGGCGCTCCAGACGCAGATGAATCGGATTTTGTAACATGTTGAGTTCTCAAATACGGAAATTATCCGCAGTTTACCTGAATTAGGGCTGATTTGCTGTATAGCGCACAAATGCCGGACGTTCCGAGGCCACGGCATCCGCCCAGCGCGTTGGCTCCGGCAGACGATAGCCTTTCATGCAGCGTTGTACCCACGCCAGCGCGCTATCCACGCTGACCCGATGACCCGTAGCGATAAACAGCGGGTTGCAGCGTGCTTTGCTGCGCCAGACCCAGGCCAGCTGCTCGCCTTTATCCATCAGCGGCGCCAGCGCGCCCGGTTCGCTGGAGAGCGGTTCGAATTTACCGCAGAGCCGTTTTTTCGCCACGCCTATCGTTGGCACATCCACCAATAAGCCAAAATGGCTGGCGACACCAAGACGGCGAGGATGCGAGATCCCATGACCATCGACAAACACTAAATCCGGCTTTTGCGACAGCATCTCCCACGCTGCCAGCAGCGCAGGATATTCGCGGAAGGAGAGAAAACCAGGAATGTAAGGCATGGTGGTGGCGATGCGGGCCACTTTATACTCCACCAGCTCAAGCGAGGGGTATTTCAGCAGCACCATCGCCGCTCGCGTCACTTCTCCGCCCTGCTCAAACCCGACATCGGCTCCAGCGATCAGATCCGGTGGATCTTTATCAAGTCGATCCTCGCGGATCACAGAAGAAGCCAGTTCAAGTTGTTGTGTGCGTAATGACGCGAGATCCATAACCACTCCTTACTGATGATAAGGCGCAGACAGGCGATGCACTGCCTCCACAAACACGCCAGCATGTTCTGGCGGCACATCCTGATGAATGCCGTGACCAAGGTTAAAGACATGACCTTCGCCGTGACCGAAACCTGCAAGTATAGTCGCTACTTCTTCTTCAATTCGGGCTGGCGGCGCGTACAGCATCGACGGGTCCATATTGCCCTGCAACGCGACTTTATTACCCACGCGGCGGCGCGCATCGGCGATATCGGTTGTCCAGTCCAGTCCCAGCGCATCGCAACCGGTTTCTGCCATGGCTTCCAGCCACTGTCCGCCGCCTTTGGTAAACAGCGTGACGGGCACGCGGCGACCGTCGTTTTCACGCAATAAACCATCAACAATTTTATGCATGTAATAGAGCGAGAATTGTTGGTAGTCGCGCCCGGTAAGCACGCCGCCCCAGGTGTCAAAAATCATCACTGCCTGAGCACCGGCTTTAATCTGCGCGTTCAGATACAGGGTGACGCTTTTCGCCAGTTTATCGAGCAGAGCGTGCAGTGCCTGCGGATCGGCATACATCATTTTTTTGATCACGGTGAAGGCTTTGCTGCTGCCGCCTTCCACCATGTAGGTCGCCAGCGTCCACGGGCTGCCGGAAAAACCAATCAGCGGCACGTCGCCTTTCAGTTCGCGACGAATGGTACGCACCGCGTTCATCACGTAACCCAGCTCATCTTCCGGGTCCGGAATTGGCAGTTTATCGACGTCAGCTTTGCAGGTGACTGGCGAGGTAAAACGCGGGCCTTCTCCGGCTTCAAAATAGAGCCCCAATCCCATCGCGTCCGGAACGGTGAGGATATCGGAAAAGAGGATCGCCGCGTCCAGCGGATAGCGACGCAACGGTTGCAAAGTCACTTCGCACGCCAGTTCGGCATTTTTGCACAGCGACATAAAATCGCCCGCTTGGGCGCGCGTGGCTTTATATTCTGGTAGATAGCGACCCGCCTGGCGCATCATCCATACTGGAGTGACATCAACGGGCTGGCGCAGCAGCGCCCGCAGATAACGATCGTTTTTAAGTTCGGTCATTTTGGCTATTCCTTAGTGCGTCAGGCGGTCAGTGTATCATCACTCATACTCTGCCCGACACATCGCCACCGTATCTTCTATCAGGCGGCGCGCCACGGTGCCGGGCGGTGGCAGTAAGGGTAAATCGTCGTAGCGATACCAGTTCGCCTCCAGCAGTTCTTTCGGGTCAATCACGATGTCGCCGCTGTCATAGTCCGCCATAAACGCAGTCATTAATGACTGAGGAAACGGCCACGGCTGAGAAGTCACGTAACGCAGGTTTTTGACTTTGATGCCACTCTCTTCCATTACTTCCCGCGCGACCGCCTGTTCGAGGGTTTCGCCCACTTCGACGAATCCGGCAAGTACCGTATGGACACCGTTACGATGGCGGGTATGCTGAGCAAGCAGGATCGAATCATTGCGGCGGATGGCAACGATAATGCAGGGGGCGATTTGCGGATAGTAACGCTCACGGCAGTGACTGCACAGCATCGCCCATTCTGTTTTGCTCGGGTACATTTCATGCCCGCAATACCCGCAGTATTTATGCGAGCGGTAAAACTCCGCCAGTTGCACGCCGCGTCCGGCTAGTTGAAACAACCCGACGTCCAGATCAATGACCTGGCGCACCGAGCCCATATCATGGCGACGCTGCTGTTGAACTAGCCAAACAGGTTCCCCCTGCCATTCGCCGATTTGTAGTGCGCGCTGACCCACAAGATCGAAATTTGCCGCTTCGCCATATGGCAATTCTCCCTTCGGCAACCATAATTTTTGCTCATGACTGACGACCCACCAGCCGTGATCTAATTTTTCAATTATACGATCCATAGCTCTTGCACTACCTTTGCATCACTGGCATGTTTAACATGGTTTTTACATTTCTCACTGAGCAGTTTTTGAATACAAACTTGCGGAGTCAATCATGCTTAACCAGCTCGATAACCTGACGGAGCACGTCAGAGGAAGTAACAAACTGGTTGATCGCTGGCTACATGTACGTAAGCATCTGCTCGTGGCTTACTACAATCTGGTTGGCATTAAGCCTGGCAAAGAATCGTACATGAGGCTAAACGAAAAAGCCCTTGATGATTTTTGCCAGAGTCTGGTCGATTATCTGTCTGCCGGACATTTCAGTATTTATGAGCGCATTCTCCATAAGCTGGAAGGCAACGGGCAACTCGCGCGCGCCGCAAAGATTTGGCCGCAACTGGAAGCCAATACACAACAGATTATGGATTACTACGATTCCAGCCTGGAAACCGCCATCGATCATGATAATTACCTTGAGTTTCAACAGGTTTTATCTGATATCGGCGAGGCGCTGGAAGCACGCTTTGTACTGGAAGATAAGCTGATTCTGCTGGTGCTTGATGCCGCCCGCGTCAAACATCTTGCTTGAGTTCTGCGCTGTTAACGCGTAATTTACATTCAACGCCCCGTTTTCGGGGCTAATTTCTTGTCGGAGTGCCTTAACTGGCTGAGACCGTTTATTCGGGATCCGCGGAACCTGATCAGGCTAATACCTGCGAAGGGAACAAGAGTTAATCTGCTATCGCATCGCCCCTGCGGCGATCGTCTCTTGCTTCATCCGTCGTCTGACAAGCCACGTCCTTAACTTTTTGGAATGAGCTATGTCTGCAACAAAACTAACCCGCCGCGAACAACGCGCCCAGGCCCAACATTTTATCGACACCCTGGAAGGCACCGCCTTTCCCAACTCAAAACGCATTTATATCACTGGCACACAACCCGGCGTGCGCGTGCCGATGCGTGAGATCCAGCTTAGCCCGACGCTAATTGGCGGTAGCAAAGAACAGCCGCAGTACGAAGAAAACGAAGCGATTCCGGTCTACGACACCTCCGGCCCGTATGGCGATCCGCAGATTGCCATTAACGTTCAGCAAGGGCTGGCAAAACTACGCCAGCCGTGGATCGATGCGCGCGGCGATACCGAAGAACTTACCGTGCGCAGCTCCGATTACACTAAAGCGCGGCTGGCAGATGATGGCCTCGACGAGCTGCGTTTTAGCGGCGTCTTGACGCCAAAACGCGCCAAAGCAGGCCGCCGCGTCACACAGCTGCACTACGCCCGCCGGGGCATCATCACACCTGAGATGGAATTCATCGCCATTCGCGAGAATATGGGGCGCGAGCGCATTCGTAGCAAAGTTTTGCGCCACCAGCATCCGGGAATGAGCCTTGGCGCGCGTCTGCCGGAAAATATCACTGCGGAATTTGTCCGTGATGAAGTCGCTGCCGGACGCGCGATTATCCCCGCCAACATTAATCATCCTGAATCAGAGCCGATGATTATTGGTCGTAACTTCCTGGTAAAAGTTAACGCTAATATCGGCAACTCGGCGGTCACCTCTTCCATCGAAGAAGAAGTGGAAAAGCTGGTGTGGTCTACGCGCTGGGGAGCGGATACGGTGATGGATCTTTCCACCGGCCGCTATATTCACGAAACCCGCGAATGGATTTTACGTAACAGCCCGGTGCCGATTGGTACTGTGCCGATCTACCAGGCGCTGGAAAAGGTTAACGGGATCGCGGAAGATCTTACCTGGGAAGCGTTCCGCGACACGCTGCTGGAACAGGCCGAACAGGGCGTAGATTACTTCACGATTCATGCGGGCGTTCTCCTGCGCTACGTGCCAATGACCGCGAAACGCCTGACCGGTATTGTGTCGCGCGGCGGTTCGATTATGGCGAAATGGTGCCTCTCCCATCATAAGGAAAACTTCCTCTATCAACACTTCCGTGAAATTTGTGAAATCTGCGCCGCCTATGACGTTTCGCTGTCGCTGGGCGACGGCCTGCGACCCGGTTCGATTCAGGACGCCAACGATGAAGCGCAATTTGCCGAGCTGCATACGCTGGGCGAACTGACCAAAATCGCCTGGGAATATGACGTACAGGTGATGATTGAAGGCCCCGGGCATGTGCCGATGCAGATGATTCGTCGCAATATGACCGAGGAGTTAGAGCACTGCCATGAAGCGCCGTTCTATACCCTCGGGCCGCTAACTACCGATATCGCACCGGGCTATGACCACTTCACGTCGGGGATTGGCGCGGCGATGATCGGCTGGTTTGGCTGCGCGATGCTCTGTTACGTAACGCCGAAAGAGCACCTGGGTCTGCCTAATAAAGAAGATGTTAAGCAAGGGCTTATCACCTATAAGATTGCCGCCCACGCTGCCGACCTGGCAAAAGGGCATCCGGGCGCGCAAATTCGCGATAACGCCATGTCGAAAGCCCGCTTCGAATTTCGCTGGGAAGACCAGTTTAATCTGGCTCTCGACCCGTTTACCGCCCGCGCTTATCACGATGAAACCCTGCCGCAAGAGTCCGGCAAAGTCGCCCATTTTTGCTCCATGTGCGGGCCGAAATTCTGCTCAATGAAAATTAGCCAGGAGGTGCGCGATTACGCCGCCGCGCAAACCATTGAAGTGGGAATGGCGGATATGTCGGAGAACTTCCGCGCCAGAGGCGGAGACATCTATCTGCGTAAGGAGGAAGCGTGATGTATCAGCCTGATTTTCCTCCTGTACCTTTTCATTTAGGACTGTACCCGGTGGTGGACAGCGTACAGTGGATCGAACGTCTGCTGGACGCTGGCGTGCGAACCCTCCAGCTACGCATCAAAGATCAGCGCGATGAAGAGGTGGAAGCCGATGTAGTAGCGGCAATTGCGCTGGGTCGCCGCTATAACGCGCGGCTGTTTATTAATGATTACTGGCGGCTGGCGATCAAGCATCAGGCATATGGCGTCCATCTGGGGCAGGAAGATTTGCAATCTACCGATCTTGAGGCCATCCGCGCGGCAGGCCTGCGGCTGGGCGTTTCGACCCATGACGATATGGAAATCGACGTCGCGCTGGCAGCTCGCCCTTCTTATATCGCGCTGGGACATGTGTTCCCGACACAAACCAAACAGATGCCTTCTGCACCGCAGGGGCTGGAGCAACTGGCACGGCATATTGAGCGTCTGGGGGATTATCCCTCCGTGGCGATTGGCGGTATCAGTCTGGCGCGCGCGCCTGCGGTGATGGCGACGGGTGTCGGCAGTATCGCCGTCGTCAGTGCCATTACCCAGGCGGCAGACTGGCGTTTGGCAACTGCACAATTGCTGGAAATAGCAGGAGTTGGCGATGAATGACCGTGACTTTATGCGTTACAGCCGTCAAATCCTGCTCGATGATATCGCTCTTGAAGGGCAGCAAAAACTGCTCGACAGCCAGGTACTGATTATCGGCCTTGGCGGGCTGGGTACGCCCGCTGCGTTGTACCTGGCGGGTGCTGGCGTCGGGACGCTGGTACTGGCAGATGACGACGATGTGCATTTAAGCAATCTGCAACGACAAATCCTCTTTACCACTGAAGATATCGATCGCCCGAAATCGCAGGTCTGCCAACAACGACTGACACAGTTAAATCCCGATATTCAACTGACGGCATTACAACAACGGTTAACGGGTGAGGCGTTAAAAGATGCGGTAGCACAAGCCGATGTAGTGCTCGACTGTACTGACAATATGGCGACTCGACAGGAGATTAATGCCGCTTGCGTGGCACTCAACACGCCGCTTATTACCGCCAGCGCGGTCGGATTTGGCGGTCAGTTGATGGTATTAACGCCGCCCTGGGAGCACGGTTGTTACCGCTGCCTGTGGCCGGATAACCAGGAGCCAAAACGCAACTGCCGCACGGCAGGCGTGGTTGGCCCGGTGGTCGGAGTAATGGGCACTTTGCAGGCACTGGAAGCAATTAAGTTATTGAGCGGTATAGAGACGCCAGCGGGAGAACTCCGACTGTTCGACGGTAAATCGAGCCAGTGGCGCAGCCTGGCGTTGCGCCGTGCCAATGATTGCCCGGTATGTGGAGGATGCAATGCAGATCCTGTTTAACGACCAACCGATGCAGTGCGTCGCCGGACAAACTGTTCACGAGCTGCTGGAACAACTCGATCAGCTAAAAGTGGGCGCGGCACTGGCGATTAATCAGCAAATCGTCCCGCGTGAGCAGTGGGCACAACATATCGTGCAGGATGGTGACCAGATCCTGCTTTTTCAGGTTATTGCAGGAGGTTGAGATGTTACGTATCGCGGACAAAACGTTTGATTCACATCTGTTTACCGGCACCGGGAAATTCTCCTCTTCACAACTGATGGTGGAGGCGATCCGCGCTTCCGGTAGTCAGCTGGTGACGCTGGCGATGAAACGCGTCGACTTGCGCCAGCACAATGACGCTATCCTCGATCCGCTTATCGCGGCGGGTGTGACACTGCTGCCGAATACTTCCGGGGCGAAAACGGCGGAAGAAGCTATCTTCGCCGCTCATCTGGCACGCGAAGCTCTGGGCACACACTGGCTGAAGCTGGAGATTCACCCTGACGCCCGCTGGCTGTTGCCCGATCCCATCGAAACCCTGAAAGCCGCCGAAACACTGGTACAACAGGGATTTGTTGTACTGCCTTACTGCGGTGCCGATCCGGTGTTGTGCAAACGTCTGGAAGAAGTGGGCTGTGCAGCGGTGATGCCGCTCGGCGCACCAATTGGCTCGAATCAGGGGCTGGAAACCCGTGCCATGCTGGAGATTATTATCCAGCAGGCCGCGGTTCCGGTGGTCGTTGATGCTGGCATCGGCGTTCCCAGCCATGCCGCGCAGGCGCTGGAAATGGGCGCCGATGCGGTGTTAGTGAATTCGGCAATTGCTGTCGCGGACGATCCCGTCAACATGGCGAAGGCATTTCGCCTGGCGGTAGAAGCGGGTCTGCTGGCACGTCAGGCCGGACCTGGCAGTCGCAGTCATTTTGCTCATGCCACCAGCCCACTGACCGGATTTCTGGAGGCATCGGCATGAAAACCTTCAGCGACCGCTGGCGGCAACTGGACTGGGACGACATCCGCCTGCGTATCAACAGCAAAACAGCAGCTGACGTAGAGCGGGCGCTGAGTGCCTCAAAACTCACCCGCGACGATATGATGGCGCTGCTATCGCCTGCCGCCAGTGACTACCTGGAACCACTGGCTCAACGGGCGCAGCGTCTGACTCGTCAGCGATTTGGCAACGTCGTCAGCTTCTACGTCCCGCTTTATCTTTCCAATCTTTGCGCTAACGACTGCACTTACTGCGGATTTTCCATGAGCAATCGCATCAAGCGCAAAACGCTGGATGAAGCAGATATCGTCAGAGAAAGCGCCGCTATTCGGGAAATGGGCTTTAAACATCTGTTGCTGGTCACTGGTGAACATCAGGCAAAAGTGGGAATGGATTACTTTCGCCGCCATCTCCCTGCCCTGCGTAAACAATTCTCCTCACTACAGATGGAAGTGCAACCGCTGGCAGAAGCGGAATACGTCGAGTTAAAACAGCTTGGTCTGGATGGGGTGATGGTTTATCAGGAGACGTATCACGAGGCGACATACGCCCGTCATCATCTGAAAGGGAAAAAACAGGACTTCTTCTGGCGGCTGGAAACACCGGATCGGCTGGGTCGCGCGGGGATTGATAAGATTGGCCTTGGCGCGCTAATCGGCCTTTCCGACAACTGGCGCGTTGACTGCTATATGGTTGCCGAGCATTTGCTATGGCTGCAACAGCATTACTGGCAAAGCCGCTACTCTGTCTCCTTCCCGCGCCTGCGCCCGTGTACTGGCGGGATTGAGCCAGCGTCGATTATGGATGAACGCCAGTTAGTGCAAACCATCTGCGCTTTCCGGCTGTTCGCGCCGGAGATTGAACTGTCACTCTCCACGCGAGAATCACCGTGGTTTCGCGATCGCGTTATTCCGCTGGCAATCAATAACGTCAGCGCCTTCTCGAAAACGCAGCCAGGTGGCTATGCCGACAATCACCCCGAACTGGAACAATTCTCACCGCACGACGATCGCAGACCAGAAGCTGTGGCCGCCGCGTTAACCGCTCAGGGTTTGCAGCCGGTATGGAAAGACTGGGACAGCTATCTGGGACGCGACTCGCAAAGGCGATGAGACGGAATGTAAGAACGCAAATTTATTCCGAGCCACTACGGAAGATGAAAAACGCAAGGTTGTTGAACGTCTTTCGTTTTTTTATGGTAGTGCTGTCAGCAGGAATGTTGTCCAGGGCGAAAAGCTTCTTCCTCGTTTCGCCCTGCCTTTCTTAAAAATTTCACAATGGAAAGTCTGGAGTCACTACCTGTTGAACAATGAAAGAGATCTGATTGTAAGAGAGTAAATACTCGACTATGATACAGACGAAAATAAGAACACATGTTCTCATCTTCCTGGATGCAGCAGACTGAAGAAATTCAGACATCCCGCAACCTGCGACTATCGCAAGGTCAAGGCAAAGTCCGGTAATAGCGTTCTGAATACCAGAGATGATTCTCTGGCGAAACCCACCTTAAGGTGGGTTTTGTTATTTTGAAGGCTGAGGAAGCGACTTATTTCTTAATAGGTTGTAGGCGATGGTAAAAAATTTCACTGCTTTACCTTTCTGTTTTTCAGAAATGGGATAAGCACTAGTTACATGCAAGCGGATTTTTTCTTTTCTCTAAAAACCCTGAACGCAACAAAGTAAAATTTCTTTTCTCCTCCCTCTAACTCCACTTCAATCACGGCATAACTACCATACCCGGCATGAATAACTTTGCCTTCTGGCAGCGCCAAAATAGCTCTTTTTAAGTGCATACGCGCTAAGTTATTGCGATGCTGGCAGAAGGGGCGAGATTCTTTAGGCGCATAATACATTAACGATAGTTTTTCTTCGTTCGTCTGATGTTCATAATCTTTTGTGAAACAGTGAAGAGAGTAGGTAACCCAAAAGCGATACTCTAAAGGCTCTTTGCCCTCATGATGTTGAACTTAGACGGCCTGATGAGCATCAAGAAACGATAAATCACGAACGTTACCATCCGGATGTTCAAAAGGCCGCCACTTCTCTACTTCCTGTTTCATTCTCGTTCCTTAAGAAAGTTACACGGGAATAGTATCGAATCCTTGCCAACTTTGACTCAATTAGTTCAGTCAGTTTCAGGATGTTAGCCAGCTTTACATTTATTATGAGCATCCAGAAATTCGTTAAATATTCTGATAAATGGTCTTTTCCTGAATCGCCCCCATAAAAAAACCCGCCGAAGCGGGTTTTTACGTTATTTGCGGATTAACGATTACTCGTTATCAGAACCGCCCAGACCTGCGTTCAGCAGTTCTGCCAGGCTGGCAGACGCGTCTTCTGCAGTCACCTGCGGTGCAGCCGGAGCTTCACCCGCAGCACGGCGGCGCATACGATCCTGGTGATACGCATAACCCGTACCTGCCGGGATCAGACGACCCACGATAACGTTCTCTTTCAGACCGCGCAGTTCATCGCGTTTGCCCGCAACAGCTGCTTCGGTCAGTACGCGAGTGGTCTCCTGGAACGATGCCGCAGAGATGAACGACTCGGTTGCCAGAGACGCTTTGGTGATACCCAGCAGATCGCGGGCATAAGTTGCACCCACTTTGCCGTTCGCTTCCAGTTCGCGGTTTGCGATCTTGACGCGAGAGTATTCAACCTGTTCACCTTCCAGGAAGTCGGAGCTACCCGCGTTAACGATGGTGGCTTTACGCAGCATCTGACGAACGATAACTTCGATGTGTTTATCGTTAATCTTAACGCCCTGCAGACGGTATACGTCCTGTACTTCGTTAACGATGTAACGAGTCACAGCATGAACACCACGCAGACGCAGAATGTCGTGCGGCGCTTCCGGACCATCGGAAATGACGTCACCACGTTCTACACGTTCACCTTCGAACACGTTGAGCTGACGCCATTTCGGAATCATCTCTTCGTAAGGTTCGCTGCCGTCTACCGGAGTGATAACCAGACGACGTTTACCTTTGGTTTCTTTACCGAAGGAAACGACACCGCTGATTTCAGCCAGGATTGCCGGCTCTTTCGGACGACGTGCTTCGAACAGATCCGCAACGCGCGGCAGACCACCGGTGATGTCCTTAGTACCGCCAGATTCCTGCGGAATACGCGCCAGGGTGTCACCAGAGCTGATCTGTACGCCATCTTCCAGCTGAACAATCGCTTTACCCGGCAGGAAGTACTGCGCAGGCATATCAGTACCAGGGATCAGAACGTCGTTACCCTGAGCATCAACGATTTTCAGTGCCGGACGCAGATCTTTACCACCTGCGGTACGTTCTGCGGAATCCAGAACTACCAGCGAAGACAGACCGGTCAGTTCGTCGGTCTGACGAGTAATGGTCTGACCGTCAATCATATCGGTGAAGCGAACAAAACCGCTTACTTCAGTGATAACCGGCATGGTATGCGGGTCCCAGTTTGCAACGGTTTCGCCGCCTGCAACCTGTTCGCCATCACCTTTCGCCAGTACCGCACCGTAAGGTACTTTGTAGCTTTCTTTGGTACGACCAAATTCGTCGATCAGTTTCAGTTCGGTGTTACGGGAAGTGATAACCAGTTTACCGCTGGAGTTCACAACCGACTTCACGTTGCTGAGCTTGATGCTACCTTTGTTTTTCACCTGGATGCTGGATTCAGCAGCCGCACGGGACGCCGCACCACCGATGTGGAACGTACGCATGGTCAGCTGTGTACCCGGTTCACCGATGGACTGTGCCGCGATAACACCGATTGCTTCACCTTTGTTGATGATGTGGCCACGCGCCAGGTCACGACCGTAGCAGTGCGCACATACACCAAAGTCGGTGTCACAGGATACAACAGAACGTACTTTAACCGCGTCGACAGAGTTCTCTTCCAGCAGGTCACACCACTGTTCGTGCAGCAGCGTGTTGCGTGGAACGAGGATATCGGCAGTACCCGGCTTCAGAACGTCTTCTGCAGTTACACGACCCAGTACGCGATCGCGCAGCGGCTCTTTAACGTCGCCACCCTCGATAACCGGAGTCATCATGATACCTTCATGAGTACCACAATCGTCTTCGGTAACCACCAGGTCCTGCGCCACGTCAACCAGACGACGAGTCAGGTAACCGGAGTTCGCAGTTTTCAGTGCGGTATCCGCCAGACCTTTACGAGCACCGTGGGTGGAGATGAAGTACTGGAGTACGTTCAGACCTTCACGGAAGTTCGCGGTGATTGGCGTTTCGATGATGGAGCCATCCGGCTTCGCCATCAGACCACGCATACCCGCAAGCTGACGAATCTGTGCCGCAGAACCACGCGCACCGGAGTCGGCCATCATGTAGATGCTGTTGAAGGAAACCTGCTTCTCTTCCTGACCGTCACGGTTGATAACAGTTTCAGTTTGCAGGTTATCCATCATCGCTTTGGATACACGATCGTTCGCCGCAGCCCAGATATCGATAACTTTGTTGTAGCGTTCGCCCGCAGTTACCAGACCAGACTGGAACTGCTCCTGAATTTCAGCAACTTCTGCTTCTGCCTCGGAGATGATTTCGTGTTTCTTCTCCGGGATGACCATGTCATCGATACCAACCGATGCACCGGAACGCGCTGCATATGCAAAGCCGGTGTACATGATCTGGTCCGCAAAAATAACGGTCGGTTTCAGGCCGAGAATGCGGTAGCAGGTGTTCAGCATTTTGGAGATTGCTTTTTTACCCAGCGCCTGGTTGACGATGGAGTAAGGCAGACCTTTCGGTACAATCATCCACAGAATGGCACGGCCAACGGTCGTGTCCTTCAGGCTGGTTTTCGCTACTAATTCACCGTTAGCATCTTTTTCGTATTCAGTGATACGCACTTTGACGCGCGCATGCAGAGAGGCCAGGCCAGCGCGATAAATACGCTCAGCTTCTTTCGGGCCAGTCAGCACCATGCCTTCGCCTTTGGCGTTAACACAGTCACGGGTCATGTAGTACAGACCCAGTACAACGTCCTGAGACGGAACGATGATTGGTTCGCCGTTCGCCGGGGACAGGATGTTGTTGGTAGACATCATCAGCGCACGCGCTTCCAGCTGGGCTTCCAGCGTCAGCGGTACGTGAACAGCCATCTGGTCACCATCGAAGTCGGCGTTATATGCCGCACAAACCAGCGGGTGCAGCTGGATAGCTTTACCTTCGATCAGTACCGGTTCAAATGCCTGGATACCCAGACGGTGCAGGGTCGGTGCACGGTTCAGCAGTACCGGGTGTTCGCGGATAACTTCGTCCAGGATATCCCAAACGACAGCTTCTTCGCGCTCAACCATTTTCTTAGCGGCTTTGATGGTGGTAGCGAGGCCACGCAGTTCCAGCTTGCCGTAGATGAACGGTTTGAACAGCTCCAGTGCCATTTTCTTCGGCAGACCGCACTGATGCAGACGCAGGTATGGACCTACGGTGATTACAGAACGACCGGAGTAGTCAACACGCTTACCGAGCAGGTTCTGACGGAAACGACCCTGTTTACCTTTGATCATGTCGGCCAAAGATTTCAGAGGACGCTTGTTAGAACCGGTGATTGCACGACCGCGACGACCGTTATCCAGCAGGGCATCTACCGCTTCCTGCAGCATACGTTTTTCGTTACGTACGATGATGTCCGGCGCAGCCAGATCCAGCAGACGTTTCAGACGGTTGTTACGGTTAATGACGCGACGATACAGATCGTTCAGGTCAGAAGTCGCGAAACGACCACCATCCAGTGGAACCAGCGGACGCAGATCTGGCGGCAGAACCGGCAGAACGGTCAGGATCATCCACTCTGGCTTGTTGCCAGACTGTACGAACGCTTCCAGCAGTTTGATACGCTTGGTCAGCTTTTTACGTTTGGTTTCGGAGTTAGTTTCGTTCAGCTCTTCACGCAGCTGCTCGCACTCTTGCTCCAGATCCATGCTCTTCAGCAGGGCCTGGATTGCTTCCGCACCCATTTTCGCGTCGAATTCGTCACCGAACTCTTCCAGCGCGTCCAGATACTGCTCTTCAGTCAGGATCTGCTGGCGTTCCAGGTTGGTCATACCGCCTTCGATAACCACATAGGATTCGAAGTACAGCACGCGTTCGATATCGCGCAGCGGCATATCCAGCAGCAGGCCGATACGGGACGGCAGCGATTTCAGGAACCAGATGTGCGCAGTCGGAGAAGCCAGTTCGATGTGGCCCATACGCTCACGGCGTACTTTGGTCTGGGTCACTTCAACGCCGCACTTCTCACAGATAACGCCACGGTGTTTCAGGCGCTTGTACTTACCGCACAGGCACTCGTAGTCTTTTACCGGCCCAAAGATACGGGCGCAGAAAAGGCCGTCACGCTCAGGTTTGAACGTACGGTAGTTAATGGTTTCCGGCTTTTTAACTTCACCGAAAGACCATGAACGGATCATGTCTGGCGATGCCAGAGCAATTTTGATCGCATCAAACTCTTCGGTTTTAGTCTGCGCTTTCAGAAACTTTAATAAATCTTTCACGGATTTGCTCCCGTCGGAGTTAGCACAATCCGCTGCCGGGTTTTACCCCGACAGCAGTGACCTGTTTGAGCGAGAATTACTCGTCTTCCAGTTCGATGTTGATACCCAGCGAACGAATCTCTTTCAACAATACGTTGAAGGATTCTGGCATGCCCGGCTCCATCTGATGGTTGCCGTCCACGATGTTCTTATACATCTTGGTACGACCGTTCACATCATCAGACTTAACGGTGAGCATTTCCTGCAGAGTGTATGCCGCGCCGTATGCTTCCAGCGCCCACACTTCCATCTCCCCGAAACGCTGACCACCGAACTGTGCCTTACCACCCAGCGGCTGCTGAGTAACCAGACTGTAAGAACCAGTGGAACGCGCGTGCATCTTATCGTCGACCAGGTGGTTCAGTTTCAGCATGTACATGTAACCTACGGTTACCGGACGTTCGAACTGTTCACCAGTGCGGCCGTCGTACAGGCGGATCTGACCAGAAGTCGGCAGGTCGCCAAGTTTCAGCAGCTCTTTAATTTCTGCTTCTTTCGCACCGTCGAATACCGGCGTTGCGATTGGCATACCTTTGCGCAGGTTTTCAGCCAGACGCATAACTTCTTCATCGCTGAAGGTACTCAGGTCAACTTTCTGGCGAACGTCAGCGCCCAGATCGTACGCACGCTGGATGAATTCGCGCAGTTTCGCGACTTCTTGCTGCTGTTTCAGCATGGCGTTGATCTTATCGCCGATACCTTTCGCAGCCATACCCAGGTGGGTTTCCAGAATCTGACCGATGTTCATACGAGACGGTACGCCCAGCGGGTTCAGTACGATGTCTACCGGTGTACCGTTTTCATCGTAAGGCATATCTTCGATCGGGTTGATCTTAGAAATTACACCCTTGTTACCGTGACGACCTGCCATCTTGTCACCAGGCTGGATACGACGTTTAACCGCCAGATATACCTTAACAATCTTCAGCACGCCCGGTGCCAGATCGTCGCCCTGGGTGATTTTGCGGCGTTTCGCTTCGAGTTTCTTCTCGAACTCGTGTTTCAGTTCGTCATACTGCTCAGCCAGCTGTTCCAGCTGATTTTGTTTCTCTTCGTCGGTCAGGCCCAGCTCCAGCCAGCGATCGCGCGGCAGTTTGTCGAGCTTCTCAGCTTCAACGCCACCGGCTACCAGCACAGCACGGATACGGCTGAACAGACCCGCTTCGAGGATCTGCAGTTCTTCAGACAGGTCTTTCTTCGCCTGTTTGAGCTGCATTTCTTCGATTTCCAGCGCACGTTTGTCTTTTTCTACGCCATCGCGAGTAAAGACCTGAACGTCAATAACCGTACCGGATACACCGTTTGGTACGCGCAGAGAAGAGTCTTTAACGTCAGACGCTTTCTCACCGAAGATCGCACGCAGCAGCTTCTCTTCTGGGGTCAGCTGGGTTTCGCCCTTCGGCGTTACCTTACCAACCAGAATGTCGCCACCGGTCACTTCCGCACCAATGTAAACGATACCGGATTCATCCAGTTTGGAGAGCGCAGCTTCACCCACGTTCGGGATGTCAGCGGTGATCTCTTCCGGCCCCAGCTTGGTGTCACGGGACACACACGCCAGTTCCTGAATGTGGATGGTGGTGAAACGGTCTTCCTGAACAACACGCTCGGATACGAGGATGGAGTCTTCGAAGTTGTAACCATTCCACGGCATGAACGCTACGCGCATGTTCTGACCAAGCGCCAGTTCACCGAGGTCGGTGGACGGACCGTCTGCCAGCACGTCGCCACGTTCTACCGGTTCACCCAGAGACACACACGGCATCTGGTTGATACAGGTGTTCTGGTTAGAACGGGTGTATTTGGTCAGGTTGTAGATATCGATACCAGCTTCGCCTGGATACATCTCGTCTTCGTTAACTTTGATAACGATACGGGAAGCATCCACGTACTGAACGACACCACCACGTTTAGCAACCGCAGTTACACCGGAGTCAACGGCAACAGCACGTTCCATACCAGTACCAACCAGCGGCTTATCAGCGCGCAGAGTCGGAACGGCCTGACGTTGCATGTTCGCACCCATCAATGCACGGTTGGCGTCATCGTGTTCAAGGAACGGGATCAGGGACGCACCGACGGATACCACCTGCTGGGTGGATACGTCCATGTAGTCAACCTGGTCACGGCTGAACAAGCTGGATTCGCCTTTGCTACGGCAAGTTACCAGGTCTTCTACGAAGTGGCCTTCTTCATCCAGGTTGGAGTTCGCCTGGGCGATAACGTAGTTACCTTCTTCGATAGCAGACAGGTAGTGAATTTCGTCAGTTACAACACCGTCGGTCACTTTACGATACGGAGTCTCAAGGAAGCCGTATTCGTTAGTCTGTGCGTACACGGACAGGGAGTTGATCAGACCGATGTTCGGACCTTCAGGGGTTTCGATTGGACATACGCGACCGTAGTGAGTCGGGTGTACGTCTCGAACTTCGAAGCCTGCACGTTCACGGGTCAGACCGCCTGGGCCGAGTGCAGAGATACGACGTTTGTGCGTAATCTCAGACAGCGGGTTGTTCTGGTCCATAAACTGAGACAGCTGGCTGGAACCGAAGAACTCTTTCACTGCTGCGGAAATCGGCTTGGCGTTGATCATGTCCTGAGGCATCAGGGTATCCAGATCGCCCAGAGACAGACGCTCTTTCACCGCACGCTCTACACGTACCAGGCCAACGCGGAACTGGTTTTCCGCCATTTCGCCAACGGAACGGATACGACGGTTGCCGAGGTGGTCGATATCATCGACTTCGCCTTTACCGTTACGGATATCGATGAGCTTTTTCATAACATCAATGATGTCGTCTTTGCTCAGGATACCGGAACCTTCGATTTCTTCGCGCAGCAGAGAACGGTTGAACTTCATACGACCAACCGCAGACAAGTCATAGCGGTCTTCGGAGAAGAACAGGTTCTCGAACAGACTTTCAGCTGCTTCACGAGTCGGCGGCTCGCCAGGGCGCATCATGCGGTAGATTTCTACCAGTGAGCTCAGACGGTCGTTAGTTGGGTCGACACGTAAGGTTTCAGAGATATATGGGCCGTGATCCAGATCGTTGGTGAACAGCGTTTCGATACGCTTGTGACCAGACTGGCTCAGCTTAGCCAGCAGATCCAGGCTCAGCTCCATGTTCGCTGCGCAGATCAGCTCGCCGGTAGACTCATCAATATAGTCTTTAGCAACCACTTTACCTGCGATGTACTCAACCGGGACTTCGATCAGTTTGACGTCGTCTTTTTCCAGCTGGCGAATGTGGCGCGCAGTGATACGGCGGCCTTTTTCTACGTACACTTTACCGTTAGCTTCGATGTCAAAAGATGCGGTTTCACCACGCAGGCGTTCCGGCACCAGTTCCATCTGCAGCTTGTTATCACGGATTTCAAAAATAACTTTTTCAAAGAACAGGTCGAGGATCTGCTCTGTGGTGTAGTTCAGGGCGCGCAGAATGATGGTCGCAGGCAGTTTACGGCGACGGTCGATACGTACGAACAGGTTGTCCTTCGGATCGAATTCGAAGTCCAGCCAGGAACCACGGTAAGGGATGATGCGCGCGTTATACAGCACTTTACCCGAAGAGTGGGTTTTACCTTTGTCGGAGTCAAAAAAGACACCCGGACTACGGTGCAGCTGGGAAACGATAACACGCTCAGTACCGTTGATAACAAAGGTACCGTTGTCCGTCATGAGCGGAATTTCGCCCATGTAGACTTCTTGTTCTTTAATGTCTTTTACGGTGCCTTCCGGCGCTTCGCGCTCATAGATCACCAGACGCAGTTTAACGCGCAGCGGTGCGGAATAGGTCACGCCACGGATTTGACATTCCTGGACGTCAAACACCGGTTCGCCAAGGCGGTAGCTGACGTATTGCAGCTCGGAATTACCGCTGTAGCTCTGAATCGGGAATACGGAACGGAAAGCAGCTTCCAGACCATACTGCCCTTCAGGATCTTGCTCGATAAATTTCTGAAACGAGTCAAGCTGGATAGAAAGGAGATAAGGTACATCCAGAACTTGTGGACGTTTACCAAAATCCTTACGAATACGTTTTTTCTCGGTATAGGAGTAAACCATAGGGTTCCTCAGCTCGCTGACAAGTCGACCCATCTGTCCATTGAGCGGACAGTTTGTGCAACACTATTTTGTTGACCGGAAAATGGAACACTTTCCGCAATGCCTGTTGCTATCACGCTTAAACCATTTCATTGCGATTTACACAGAACGGGTGTCCTGTCGCAGTATATTAAGTCGTCGATAGAAACAAGCATTGAAAGGCACAGCAGTAGTCAAACAGTGTGAAACGCTACTGGCGCCTTACAGCGCAAAAAGGCTGGTGACTAAAAAGTCACCAGCCATCAGCCTGATTTCTCAGGCTGCAACCGGAAGGGTTGGCTTATTTAACTTCAACTTCAGCGCCAGCTTCTTCCAGAGCTTTTTTCAGTGCTTCAGCGTCATCTTTGCTCACGCCTTCTTTCAGAGCAGCTGGAGCAGATTCTACCAGGTCTTTAGCTTCTTTCAGACCCAGGCCAGTTGCGCCACGTACTGCTTTGATAACAGCAACTTTGTTAGCGCCAGCAGCTTTCAGAATTACGTCGAATTCAGTTTTTTCTTCAGCAGCTTCAACCGGGCCAGCAGCTACAGCTACAGCAGCAGCAGCGGAAACACCGAATTTTTCTTCCATTGCAGAGATCAGTTCTACAACGTCCATTACAGACATAGCTGCAACTGCTTCAATGATTTGATCTTTAGTGATAGACATTTAAATTGTTCCTGAATATCAGAATAAGTTTATACGTAAGCGAATGCGTTAAAAAGATAACTGCGATTAAGCAGCTTCTTTCGCATCGCGTACAGCAGCCAGAGTACGAACCAGTTTGCCAGCCGAAGCTTCTTTCATGGTTGCCATCAGGCGTGCAATTGCTTCTTCGTAGGTCGGCAGAGTTGCCAGGCGGTCGATCTGAGACGCCGGGATCAGCTCACCTTCAAAGGCAGCGGCTTTGACCTCAAATTTTGCATTCGCTTTCGCGAACTCTTTGAACAGACGAGCTGCAGCGCCCGGGTGTTCCATAGAGTATGCAATCAGGGTCGGACCAACAAACGCGTCTTTCAGGCACTCGAACGGAGTACCTTCAACAGCACGACGCAGCAGGGTGTTACGAACAACACGCATGTATACGCCAGCTTCGCGACCTGCTTTACGCAGTTCAGTCATTTTATCTACAGTCACGCCACGGGAATCCGCAACCACTGCAGACAGCGCGCCTTTGGCTACTTCGCTGACTTCAGCAACAATCGCTTGTTTGTCTTGAAGATTTAAAGCCATTAGCTTTGCTCCTGGATGTTTGCCAGAGAAAATCTCTGGAACTCACTTCACTCCTCCAAATGGAGAGAGCGTCTTAATTACGGTGAGCAGAAACAAGCCAGAATATAAAAGAATAATCTTAGCGTTCTGTCACCGTCTACGCAGGGGATTAAGTTTCTTGCGAAACTCCTGCGGTCTTCGACGGAGGCCTGGATAGGCCAGGCTCCAACGAACAAATCTTTTTAGCTGCTAACTTTCGTTAGCATACGTGGGGGTAAGATTGTAGACAAAATCACCGCCCACGTAAAGGCATTAGTTTGCAGAAGCGCTCAGGCCAGCCTGGTCAACTGCAACACCTGCACCCATGGTGGTGGAGATGCTAACTTTCTTGATGTACACGCCTTTCGCCTGAGTCGGTTTTGCTTTTTTCAGCGCAACCAGCAGAGCTTCCAGGTTTTCTTTCAGTTTGTCAGCGTCAAAGTCCACTTTACCGATGGTGGTGTGGATGATGCCGTTTTTGTCGTTACGGTAACGAACCTGGCCAGCTTTAGCGTTTTTAACCGCTTCAGCAACGTTCGGAGTTACAGTACCCACTTTCGGGTTTGGCATCAGGCCGCGCGGCCCCAGAACCTGGCCCAGTTGGCCAACAACGCGCATTGCATCCGGAGAAGCAATAACAACGTCAAAGTTCATTTCGCCTTTCTTGATCTGGTCAGCCAGATCTTCCATACCTACCAGTTCAGCGCCTGCAGCTTTAGCAGCTTCAGCGTTTGCGCCCTGGGTAAATACAGCTACGCGAACGGAACGGCCAGTACCGTGCGGCAGTACAGTTGCACCACGTACGTTCTGGTCAGATTTACGAGCGTCGATGCCGAGGTTAACAGCAACGTCCACGCTTTCTACGAATTTAGCAGTCGCCAGCTCTTTCAGCAGAGCGATAGCTTCGTTGATGTCATACTGTTTGGTCGCATCAACTTTCTCGCGGATAACACGCATGCGCTTGGTCAGTTTAGCCATTTCTTAGTCCTCCACTACCAGGCCCATGGAACGTGCAGTACCTTCGATGGAGCGAGTCATCGCTTCAATGTCGGCACCAGTCATGTCGGCAGCTTTGGTCTGCGCGATTTCCTGCAGCTGAGCGCGGGAAATTTTACCCACTTTGTCTTTGTTCGGCTTACCGGAACCAGACTTGATACCAGCCGCTTTTTTCAGCAGAACTGCTGCCGGCGGAGTCTTGGTAACGAAAGTGAAAGAACGGTCAGCGTAAACAGTGATAACTACCGGAATCGGCAGACCTTTTTCGATGGAATCAGTTTTTGCGTTGAACGCTTTGCAGAATTCCATGATGTTTACGCCCTGCTGACCCAGAGCCGGACCTACTGGCGGACTCGGGTTAGCCATACCAGCTGCAACCTGCAGCTTGACATAGGCTTGTACTTTCTTAGCCATTATAAATTCCTCAAGTTGGGTAATAACGCCTCTGAGAGGCTCCCCGTGATATAAAAAATAGTTTTACGGGCAAGGCCCATAAAAACAAAAGGCGCGAAATTGTATTCCAATCTCACGCCTTGTGCAACGATTTAATCGCCGCTTTTTTGATCGCTAGATTAGGCTTTTTCAACCTGGCTGAAGTCCAGCTCTACCGGGGTCGCACGACCGAAGATAGAAACAGAGACTTTCAGACGAGACTTCTCGTAATCCACCTCTTCAACGACGCCGTTGAAGTCAGCGAACGGACCATCATTAACACGAACCATTTCACCCGGCTCAAACAGCGTTTTCGGACGCGGCTTATCACCAACCTGCTGCAGGCGGTTCATAATCGCATCAACTTCTTTATCGCTGATTGGCGCAGGACGATCGGAAGTACCGCCGATGAAGCCCATCACACGCGGTACGCTGCGCACCAGGTGCCAGCTCGCGTCGTTCATCACCATCTGAACGAGGACGTAGCCAGGGAAGAATTTGCGTTCGCTTTTGCGACGCTGACCGCCACGGATCTCAACGACTTCTTCAGTCGGAACCATGACTTCGCCAAACAACTCTTCCATGTTGTGTAATTTGATATGCTCACGCAGCGACGTTGCTACGCGGCCTTCAAAACCGGAAAACGCCTGAACGACGTACCAGCGCTTTTTAGGAGCTTCAGACATCTCAGAACCTCAGGCCAGTGATAAAGGATACCAGGCGAACCAGAATACCATCCAGTCCCCACAGGATCAGTGACATTACTGCGGTAACCGCAGCCACAATCAGCGTGGTGTGCAATGTTTCCTGGCGAGTCGGCCAAATGACCTTACGGACTTCGGTACGCGCTTCACGGGCAAAAGCAACGGTTGCTTTACCTTTTGTCGTTAACAGCGCGACACCACCCGCTGCAGCAATCAGAATTACTACGGCCAGCGCACGCAGCGGCAGCATAATGTCGCGATAAAGGTAGTTGCCGACGATTGCCACCAGGAGCAATGCCACCACAACGACCCACTTCATCGCTTCCAGGCCGCGCCCGCTTCCTTGAGCTTCGGTATTCGCACTCATAAACCAACCTGTCAGAAGTATTCTACAAACATTTTCACCCCGCGATAGCGAGGCAAACCAAATCGAAACGCGTATTCGCTTTTCGGATTATACGCCCTCAACAGAGCCTGTCTCAGCAATGATTATGACAAAGAAAATCACTGATGAGCCAGGTTCTGGTACGAAAGCGTGCAAAAAGGGCATCAAATGATGCCCTTTTATTGCGCATTGCGTCAAATGTTATCGGCAATTAGCTCAGAACTTTAGCTACAACGCCCGCGCCAACGGTACGGCCGCCTTCACGGATTGCGAAACGCAGACCATCGTCCATCGCGATCGGGTGGATCAGGGTAACAACCATTTTGATGTTGTCGCCCGGCATTACCATCTCTACGCCTTCCGGCAGTTCGATGGTACCAGTCACGTCAGTAGTACGGAAGTAGAACTGCGGACGGTAGCCTTTGAAGAACGGAGTATGACGGCCGCCTTCATCTTTGGACAGAATGTACACTTCAGATTCGAACTTGGTGTGCGGCTTGATGGTGCCCGGCTTAGCCAGTACCTGACCACGTTCGATTTCTTCACGTTTGATACCACGCAGCAGAACACCTACGTTCTCACCAGCACGGCCTTCGTCCAGCAGTTTGCGGAACATTTCAACGCCAGTACAGGTAGACTTCTGAGTCTCTTTGATACCAACGATTTCAACTTCTTCACCAACTTTGATGATACCGCGTTCTACACGACCGGTAACAACGGTACCACGACCGGAGATGGAGAATACGTCTTCGATCGGCAGCAGGAACGGCTTGTCAATCGCACGCTCTGGTTCCGGAATGTAAGAATCCAGGAAGCCAGCCAGTTCCAGGATTTTCGCTTCCCACTCTGCGTCGCCTTCCAGTGCTTTCAGAGCAGAACCACGAACGATCGGAGTGTCGTCGCCCGGGAAATCGTACTGAGACAGAAGTTCACGAACTTCCATTTCAACCAGTTCCAGCAGCTCTTCGTCATCAACCATGTCGCATTTGTTCAGGAACACGATGATGTACGGAACGCCTACCTGACGACCCAGCAGGATGTGCTCACGAGTCTGCGGCATCGGGCCGTCAGTCGCAGCAACAACCAGGATCGCGCCGTCCATCTGCGCAGCACCGGTGATCATGTTTTTAACATAGTCGGCGTGCCCCGGGCAGTCTACGTGTGCGTAGTGACGGGTCGGGGTGTCATATTCAACGTGAGAAGTGTTGATGGTGATACCACGAGCTTTTTCTTCCGGCGCGTTATCGATCTGGTCGAATGCGCGAGCAGCACCGCCGTAGGTTTTAGCCAGTACGGTAGTGATTGCAGCGGTCAGCGTTGTTTTACCATGGTCAACGTGGCCGATAGTACCGACGTTAACGTGCGGTTTTGTACGTTCAAACTTTTCTTTAGACATCGATTGTCCCTCTAAGACACGGATAAATCGGTGATATCACCACATCAACCAGGCAACATGCCCGACTTGTTGAATGCAATAAACAGAAGGAAAAAACAGGGAGGAGAAAAGAAGTGGTGCTGATAGGCAGATTCGAACTGCCGACCTCACCCTTACCAAGGGTGCGCTCTACCAACTGAGCTATATCAGCACATCTTGGAGCGGGCAGCGGGAATCGAACCCGCATCATCAGCTTGGAAGGCTGAGGTAATAGCCATTATACGATGCCCGCATCCTGGAACTCGGCTACCTGATTTTCATTCTGCACTGAATATCGAGAGAAGCTCTCTTTATTCGAGCCGGTAAGCGAACTTATCGTCTCGGGCTACGCCATCGCGTGGCCGAAATTGGTGGTGGGGGAAGGATTCGAACCTTCGAAGTCTGTGACGGCAGATTTACAGTCTGCTCCCTTTGGCCGCTCGGGAACCCCACCGGACTTGATGGTGCCGACTACCGGAATCGAACTGGTGACCTACTGATTACAAGTCAGTTGCTCTACCTACTGAGCTAAGTCGGCATCAAGTAGCGCGCATTCTATGGAGACATGCGAACTCATGCAACTAAAAAATTGCATAATTTGTTTTGTTGGCCATATTTTAAACAATGCGATGAAGAAACAGCCGAACAAAGAGCAGATTAGCACATTTTTTCGGCATCGTTCTGCTTAACAATGTTCGCCAGTTAAAACACCATTCTTTTTATCAGATGGAATATCTGTCACATTGCTTTTCACCGATAGCTTCCCGTAAGCGATTTTTTCTTATTATTCCTCCCCATCTGGTGTTACCCTCCTGCCCATTAACCCATTCAACAGAACTGTGACGCGCCATGGCAAATATCGCTTTGCCGATAAAGCTATGACCGTCAGAAACATGCTTATGAGTATAAAAGAGCAAACGTTAATGACGCCTTACCTACAGTTTGACCGCAACCAGTGGGCAGCTCTGCGTGATTCCGTACCGATGACGTTATCGGAAGATGAGATCGCCCGTCTCAAAGGTATAAATGAAGATCTCTCGTTAGAAGAAGTTGCCGAGATCTATTTACCTTTGTCGCGTTTGCTGAACTTCTATATAAGCTCGAATCTGCGCCGTCAGGCAGTTCTGGAACAGTTTCTTGGCACTAACGGACAACGCATTCC
The DNA here is from genome assembly GCF_000407765.1 of Escherichia sp. KTE114. Taxonomy (NCBI): domain Bacteria; kingdom Pseudomonadati; phylum Pseudomonadota; class Gammaproteobacteria; order Enterobacterales; family Enterobacteriaceae; genus Escherichia; species Escherichia sp. KTE114. The sequence continues at coordinate 956,967 of NZ_KE136626.1, forward strand.
TTACATTATCAGTATCGCAGGCAGTGTAGCTGTGGGGAAAAGTACAACCGCCCGTGTATTACAGGCGCTTTTAAGCCGTTGGCCGGAACATCGCCGTGTTGAACTGATCACCACCGATGGTTTTCTTCATCCCAACAAAGTGCTTAAAGAACGCGGGCTGATGAAAAAGAAAGGCTTCCCGGAATCGTATGATATGCATCGTCTGGTGAAGTTTGTTTCCGATCTCAAATCGGGTGTACCAAACGTTACGGCACCGGTTTACTCGCATCTTATTTATGATGTAATCCCAAATGGTGATAAAACCGTTGTTCAGCCTGATATCCTAATTCTTGAAGGACTAAATGTCTTACAAAGTGGGATGGATTATCCGCACGACCCGCATCATGTATTTGTTTCTGATTTTGTCGATTTTTCGATATATGTTGATGCGCCTGAAGACTTACTTCAAACATGGTATATCAACCGCTTCCTGAAATTCCGCGAAGGGGCTTTTACAGACCCGGATTCCTATTTCCATAACTATGCGAAATTAACTAAGGAAGAAGCGATCAAAACCGCCATGACACTGTGGAAAGAGATCAACTGGCTGAACTTAAAGCAAAATATTCTACCCACTCGCGAGCGCGCCAGTTTAATCCTGACGAAGAGTGCTAATCATGCGGTAGAAGAAGTCAGACTACGCAAATAATTTGCAGGGGAGCTAATGCTCCCCTTTCTTATTTTTCTGCACTACGCAGGGATATTTCCCCCCCCATCCATGGTTTTATTATTCCATCCTGCTCAAGCAATAAAGCGCCCTGTTTGTCTATTCCGCGTGAAATACCAAATATTTCTTTATCACCAATGATAAGTTTCACTGGGCGATTAATAAAATTATCCAGCTTTTCCCAGCGCGAAAGATAAGGTGCCAATCCTTCTTGCTCGAAGAGTTCCAGCGCCGCGCGTAATTCACGTATTAGCATGGCCGCCAACGTATTACGATCGAGATTGATCCCCGCTTCCTGTAGCGTGATCCACCCCTGATTAACGACACTCTCTTCAACCCGACGCATTGCCATGTTGATTCCGGCGCCAATAACAATTTGTGCTGCATCGCCGGTTTTGCCAGTCAGCTCCACAAGAATGCCTGCCAGCTTGCGATCCTGCAGATAGAGGTCATTAGGCCATTTAACGCGAACTTTATCTGCACCCAGCTTGCGTAATACTTCCGCCATCACGATACCGATAACCAGACTTAAACCAATCGCCGCAGCCGGGCCCTGTTCCAGACGCCAGAACATCGACAAATATAAGTTTGCGCCAAAAGGCGAAAACCATTTCCGACCACGGCGACCACGGCCTGCCTGCTGATATTCTGCAACGCAGGCATCGCCCGATTTAAGCTCTCCGATACGGTCAAGGAGATACTGATTCGTGGAGTCAATAACTGGCAGCACGGCTACACTGCCGCCATCCAGCTGACTCAATATCTTTTCGGCATTAAGTAACTGAATGGGCTCAGGCAGGCTGTATCCTTTACCCGGAACGGTAAAGACCTCAACGCCCCAGTCACGCAGCGTCTGAATGTGTTTATTAATGGCCGCCCGGCTCATTCCTAACGTTTCACCTAGCTGCTCGCCAGAGTGAAATTCGCCATTCGCTAACAACGCGATTAATTTCAGTGGAACGGTATTATCCTTCATGAAATCGTCTCCACTGCGCTAACTTCACCTGATGCACCAATAAAGCGAACTTCGGGCTCAAGCCAGACATTAAATTTTTCACCAACTTTCTGTCTTACATGATGTGCCAGTTGCACGACATCTTCGCTTTTTGCATTGCCTTCATTGATGAGAACTAACGCCTGTTGACGGTGTACCGCAGCCCCACCAATTTGCGTCCCTTTTAGCTGACACTGATCGATGAGCCAGCCAGCAGCCAGTTTTACTGAACCATCCGCCTGAGGGTAATTCGGTGCCGTTGGAAATTGTGCCAACAACGCGTTAGCCGTTTCGGCAGATACAACAGGATTTTTGAAGAAACTACCGGCATTGCCGTTCACTTTTGGATCGGGAAGCTTTGTCGTTCTCATATGGCATACTGCATCAAATACTTGCAGTGGCGTTACTGTTGAAGGCTCCAGACGAGTTAAGTCACCGTAAGTCAGTACAGGTTGCCACTCTTTTGGCAGACGCAGACCTACGGCTACAATGGCGAAGCGATCTTGGTATTCATGTTTAAAAATACTGTCGCGATAGCCAAAACGGCACTCTTTGGCAGTTAAGCGCACTTGCTTGCCTGTCGCCAGTTCAACACAGTCAACATAAGCGCAAACTCGCTGTAATTCTACGCCATAAGCACCAATATTCTGGATAGGTGATGAGCCGACACAACCAGGAATTAATGCCAGATTTTCCAGACCGGGCATTCCTTGCTGCAAAGTGTATTTCACCAGATGATGCCAGTTTTCTCCTGCACCCACATGTAAATACCATGCATCAGGTTTATCATTAATTTCGATTCCTTTGATTCGGTTGATGATCACTGTTCCGCAGTAATCTTCCAGGAAAAGTACGTTGCTTCCTTCCCCCAGAATAAGAACAGGCTGTCCTTCTGCGGTCGCATGTTGCCAGGCATTGAGTAGTTGTTGTTCGTCTTCCGCACATACAATGTACTGAGCATTATGATCAATGCCAAAGGTGTTCCAGGGTTTTAAGGAGTGGTTCATAGCTGCTTTCCTGATGCAAAAACGAGGCTAGTTTACCGTATCTGCGGGGGGATGGCTTGTAGATATGACGACAGGAGAAGTTTTCACCAGCGCAAAAAGGCCATCCTTCCGGATGGCCTTTCGCTTTATCTGATGCCTGGCAGTTCCCTACTCTCGCATGGGGAGACCCCACACTACCATCGGCGCTACGGCGTTTCACTTCTGAGTTCGGCATGGGGTCAGGTGGGACCACCGCGCTACGGCCGCCAGGCAAATTCTGTTTTATCAACACGTCCTCTTCTGACCTGTCGATTTAATCTGTATCAGGCTGAAAATCTTCTCTCAATCCGCCAAAACACCTTCGGCGTTGTAAGGTTAAGCCTCACGGTTCATTAGTACCGGTTAGCTCAACGCATCGCTGCGCTTACACACCCGGCCTATCAACGTCGTCGTCTTCAACGTTCCTTCAGGACTCTCAAGGAGTCAGGGAGAACTCATCTCGGGGCAAGTTTCGTGCTTAGATGCTTTCAGCACTTATCTCTTCCGCATTTAGCTACCGGGCAGTGCCATTGGCATGACAACCCGAACACCAGTGATGCGTCCACTCCGGTCCTCTCGTACTAGGAGCAGCCCCCCTCAGTTCTCCAGCGCCCACGGCAGATAGGGACCGAACTGTCTCACGACGTTCTAAACCCAGCTCGCGTACCACTTTAAATGGCGAACAGCCATACCCTTGGGACCTACTTCAGCCCCAGGATGTGATGAGCCGACATCGAGGTGCCAAACACCGCCGTCGATATGAACTCTTGGGCGGTATCAGCCTGTTATCCCCGGAGTACCTTTTATCCGTTGAGCGATGGCCCTTCCATTCAGAACCACCGGATCACTATGACCTGCTTTCGCACCTGCTCGCGCCGTCACGCTCGCAGTCAAGCTGGCTTATGCCATTGCACTAACCTCCTGATGTCCGACCAGGATTAGCCAACCTTCGTGCTCCTCCGTTACTCTTTAGGAGGAGACCGCCCCAGTCAAACTACCCACCAGACACTGTCCGCAACCCGGATCACGGGTCCACGTTAGAACATCAAACATTAAAGGGTGGTATTTCAAGGTCGGCTCCACGCAGACTGGCGTCCACGCTTCAAAGCCTCCCACCTATCCTACACATCAAGGCTCAATGTTCAGTGTCAAGCTATAGTAAAGGTTCACGGGGTCTTTCCGTCTTGCCGCGGGTACACTGCATCTTCACAGCGAGTTCAATTTCACTGAGTCTCGGGTGGAGACAGCCTTGCCATCATTACGCCATTCGTGCAGGTCGGAACTTACCCGACAAGGAATTTCGCTACCTTAGGACCGTTATAGTTACGGCCGCCGTTTACCGGGGCTTCGATCAAGAGCTTCGCCTTGCGGCTGACCCCATCAATTAACCTTCCGGCACCGGGCAGGCGTCACACCGTATACGTCCACTTTCGTGTTTGCACAGTGCTGTGTTTTTAATAAACAGTTGCAGCCAGCTGGTATCTTCGACTGATTTCAGCTCCACGAGCAAGTCGCTTCACCTACATATCAGCGTGCCTTCTCCCGAAGTTACGGCACCATTTTGCCTAGTTCCTTCACCCGAGTTCTCTCAAGCGCCTTGGTATTCTCTACCTGACCACCTGTGTCGGTTTGGGGTACGATTTGATGTTACCTGATGCTTAGAGGCTTTTCCTGGAAGCAGGGCATTTGTTGCTTCAGCACCGTAGTGCCTCGTCATCACGCCTCAGCCTTGATTTTCCGGATTTGCCTGGAAAACCAGCCTACACGCTTAAACCGGGACAACCGTCGCCCGGCCAACATAGCCTTCTCCGTCCCCCCTTCGCAGTAACACCAAGTACAGGAATATTAACCTGTTTCCCATCGACTACGCCTTTCGGCCTCGCCTTAGGGGTCGACTCACCCTGCCCCGATTAACGTTGGACAGGAACCCTTGGTCTTCCGGCGAGCGGGCTTTTCACCCGCTTTATCGTTACTTATGTCAGCATTCGCACTTCTGATACCTCCAGCAACCCTCACAGGCCACCTTCACAGGCTTACAGAACGCTCCCCTACCCAACAACGCATAAGCGTCGCTGCCGCAGCTTCGGTGCATGGTTTAGCCCCGTTACATCTTCCGCGCAGGCCGACTCGACCAGTGAGCTATTACGCTTTCTTTAAATGATGGCTGCTTCTAAGCCAACATCCTGGCTGTCTGGGCCTTCCCACATCGTTTCCCACTTAACCATGACTTTGGGACCTTAGCTGGCGGTCTGGGTTGTTTCCCTCTTCACGACGGACGTTAGCACCCGCCGTGTGTCTCCCGTGATAACATTCTCCGGTATTCGCAGTTTGCATCGGGTTGGTAAGTCGGGATGACCCCCTTGCCGAAACAGTGCTCTACCCCCGGAGATGAATTCACGAGGCGCTACCTAAATAGCTTTCGGGGAGAACCAGCTATCTCCCGGTTTGATTGGCCTTTCACCCCCAGCCACAAGTCATCCGCTAATTTTTCAACATTAGTCGGTTCGGTCCTCCAGTTAGTGTTACCCAACCTTCAACCTGCCCATGGCTAGATCACCGGGTTTCGGGTCTATACCCTGCAACTTAACGCCCAGTTAAGACTCGGTTTCCCTTCGGCTCCCCTATTCGGTTAACCTTGCTACAGAATATAAGTCGCTGACCCATTATACAAAAGGTACGCAGTCACCCCATAAA
>NZ_KE136626.1:968230-1077444 GCF_000407765.1 Escherichia sp. KTE114
ACGCTTCTTTAAGGTAAGGAGGTGATCCAACCGCAGGTTCCCCTACGGTTACCTTGTTACGACTTCACCCCAGTCATGAATCACAAAGTGGTAAGCGCCCTCCCGAAGGTTAAGCTACCTACTTCTTTTGCAACCCACTCCCATGGTGTGACGGGCGGTGTGTACAAGGCCCGGGAACGTATTCACCGTGGCATTCTGATCCACGATTACTAGCGATTCCGACTTCATGGAGTCGAGTTGCAGACTCCAATCCGGACTACGACGCACTTTATGAGGTCCGCTTGCTCTCGCGAGGTCGCTTCTCTTTGTATGCGCCATTGTAGCACGTGTGTAGCCCTGGTCGTAAGGGCCATGATGACTTGACGTCATCCCCACCTTCCTCCAGTTTATCACTGGCAGTCTCCTTTGAGTTCCCGGCCGGACCGCTGGCAACAAAGGATAAGGGTTGCGCTCGTTGCGGGACTTAACCCAACATTTCACAACACGAGCTGACGACAGCCATGCAGCACCTGTCTCACAGTTCCCGAAGGCACATTCTCATCTCTGAAAACTTCTGTGGATGTCAAGACCAGGTAAGGTTCTTCGCGTTGCATCGAATTAAACCACATGCTCCACCGCTTGTGCGGGCCCCCGTCAATTCATTTGAGTTTTAACCTTGCGGCCGTACTCCCCAGGCGGTCGACTTAACGCGTTAGCTCCGGAAGCCACGCCTCAAGGGCACAACCTCCAAGTCGACATCGTTTACGGCGTGGACTACCAGGGTATCTAATCCTGTTTGCTCCCCACGCTTTCGCACCTGAGCGTCAGTCTTCGTCCAGGGGGCCGCCTTCGCCACCGGTATTCCTCCAGATCTCTACGCATTTCACCGCTACACCTGGAATTCTACCCCCCTCTACGAGACTCAAGCCTGCCAGTATCAGATGCAGTTCCCAGGTTGAGCCCGGGGATTTCACATCTGACTTAACAGACCGCCTGCGTGCGCTTTACGCCCAGTAATTCCGATTAACGCTTGCACCCTCCGTATTACCGCGGCTGCTGGCACGGAGTTAGCCGGTGCTTCTTCTGCGGGTAACGTCAATGAGCAAAGGTATTAACTTTACTCCCTTCCTCCCCGCTGAAAGTACTTTACAACCCGAAGGCCTTCTTCATACACGCGGCATGGCTGCATCAGGCTTGCGCCCATTGTGCAATATTCCCCACTGCTGCCTCCCGTAGGAGTCTGGACCGTGTCTCAGTTCCAGTGTGGCTGGTCATCCTCTCAGACCAGCTAGGGATCGTCGCCTAGGTGAGCCGTTACCCCACCTACTAGCTAATCCCATCTGGGCACATCCGATGGCAAGAGGCCCGAAGGTCCCCCTCTTTGGTCTTGCGACGTTATGCGGTATTAGCTACCGTTTCCAATAGTTATCCCCCTCCATCGGGCAGTTTCCCAGACATTACTCCCCCGTCCGCCACTCGTCAGCGAATCAGCAAGCTGATCCCTGTTACCGTTCGACTTGCATGTGTTAGGCCTGCCGCCAGCGTTCAATCTGAGCCATGATCAAACTCTTCAATTTAAAAGTTTGATGCTCAAAGAATTAAACTTCGTAATGAATTACGTGTTCACTCTTGAGACTTGGTATTCATTTATCGTCCGAGGACGTTAAGAATCCGTATCTTCGAGTGCCCACACAGATTGTCTGATAAATTGTTAAAGAGCAGTGCCGCTTCGCTTTTTCTCAGCGGCGCGGGGTGTGCATAATACGCTTTCCCGCTACAGAGTCAAGCATTTTTTTGCTTTTCTCTGCCGGAATTCTCAGGAGAATCCCGCTGACCCGGCGGCTTGTCTGCCGTTGTTCCGTGTCAGTGGTGGCGCATTATAGGGAGTTATTCCGGCCTGACAAGAGGAAATTTAAAATAAATTTCCAACCGCGCAAGTTTCAACCAAATCAGTCTAAAACTGCCAATTTTTCGAGCGTTTTGAAGCCATAACGCTGTAAAACGGGCAATAATTGTTCTGCTTCTGGCGTCATTGCCATACAAAAGGCAACATTCGCATCGGCAGATTTTGCTTCCGGGGCTTCATGTTCTAACAACCAGGCCGTTCGGCGCGCAATTGCTGCGCCAGAATCTACCAGCCGGGTTCCCTCTGGCAGCACCTGTAACAGTTCATCTTGTAATAGAGGGAAATGAGTACAACCCAGAACCACGGTATCTGGTGGCTCTTTCATTCTTAACCATGGGCGCAAGATACGCTTTAGCGCATCCAGAGAAATTTCTTCGCCATGCAGCTTCGCTTCAGCCAGTTCAACCATTTCTGCCGAGCCCAGCATCTCTATCTGGCATTCATTAGCGAAACGCGCAATCAGCTCATGGGTATAAGAACGTTTCACCGTACCGCGTGTTGCCAGCAATCCAACAATACCATTAGCGGTCAAACGCGCTGCGGGTTTAATCGCCGGCACGACGCCGACAACCGGGAAAGCGAACTTTTCGCGCAAAGCAGGAAGTGAAACGGTGCTGGCGGTGTTGCAGGCCACCACAGCCAGCGCAAGGGGATAACGCTCTTGCACCGCAGTGACAATTTCCACTACGCGCTCAACAATAAACTCTTCGCTTTTTTCGCCATATGGGAAAGCGACATTATCGAAAGCATAAATGTAATGGAGATCCGGTAAGAGACGCCGGATCTCGTCATAGACCGACAGCCCACCGACGCCGGAGTCAAACACCAGCACGGTGGGACGTGGTTCAGAAGGTGTAGCTGCCAGACAAGGTGTATTCCCGTCCTGCAGTTTGGTAGCCATAGACTGTCTCGTAATCTTTGTCGAACAAGTTGGCTATTTTACCACGAACAGTCAGATGAGAGGTGACCGGATACGCAACCGCAAGATCCCACAAGCTCACACCGCCCATTTTAACGGTTTGATAAGGATAAGATGAGTAATCCTTATCATAGCGAGTGCCTAAATACTGATAAGTAATACCCCAGTCGAAGTCATACAGTTGCCAGTCGAGCTGATATTTCACCTGCTGTTTAGCGCGACGTAGCAACGGCGTGTCGGTAATCGCGTTACGCGCATCGACATAATCATAACTCACCGTATGCGTCAGCGGTCCGGTATCAAAATTGGCGGTCGCCTCGACGCCCTTAATCCGCGCTTTCCCTTCGTTGTAGTATTTCAGGGTGTGATCATCATAATCGATCAAGTCACTAACATCGTTACGATATCCGGAAATACGCCAGTTCACTCCAGCAGTTAAGCCTTCAAACGCCCCTTCCCACTGTTTGCTTTTCTCAGGATTTAGATCCGGATTACCGTAGAAGCCGTAGAGTTGCCCAAGATTAGGTGCCTTGTACGACGTGCCATAAGAAGCGATAAAACGATAACCTTCGATGAATTCCCAACCGGCACTCGTTTGCCAGGTTCCATGACGACCAAACTGTGAGTTATCGTCGCTGCGTGCAGCACCTTCAAAGGTAAAATCGCCGACTTGTTGCAATCCGGTCAGATAGAGACCGGTGTTACGTTGATCATACCCATCCTCAACATAACCAGTACCTGGCGTCGTAGTCTGTTTCTGCCAGTCAACGCCCGCGCCAATATTACCGTGGCCAACGGTAACGTTATTTGCCCACTGGACGGTATATTGCTTCATTTCATCAAGCGTTGCGGACGAATCATAACGACCATAATGCGGATCGTAGTTGTAATCTTTGCTGTGGCTGTAACTGGTAATCAGTTGTGATTTAATCAGCTCGCCGTTATAGCGCAGCCCGGCATCCCAGCTTTGGCTATAGAGTTTGCGAGTATCGAGCAGCGGCGAGCCTGGAGAATAATACGCGTCATAATTAGTACGATTATCATAGCCATAGCCGCGCACAAAGCCGCTCCACACATCGGTAAAGTTATGCTCCAGCGTTCCATAAAGCGTTTTACTTAAGAAACCATCGTTATCTGGCTGCGCTTGCGTTCCGGTATTGCCATAGGCAACAACATCATAACCGTGGGTATGGGCATAATCACCTAATAGCGTTACCCGTGTCTTATCCCCCAACTGCTGTTGCGTAGAGACATCGTAGTTCTGATAACTATTGCTTCCCCATCCTGCTGAAATTTCCGTTCCGGGTTCATCGCGTGTCGTGATGATATTCACCACTCCGCCTATTGCATCGGAACCATAAACGGCGGATCGCGGCCCACGGATATATTCAACACGCTGGACAAGCGCAATAGGGAACTGGCTAAGGTCAGCAGAACCACTCACCCCTGCCAGATTCAGGCGTACACCATCAATTAACACCAACACATGACTGGCGTTAGTGCCGCGAATAAAAATAGATGAGAGCTGACCTGAACCGCCGTTTTGGGTGATATCCACGCCCGGGAGACGGCGCAGCACATCATTGACTGAGGTCGATTGCCAGCGGTCGATATCCTGACGCGTCACAACGGTAGTGGGAGCAAGCACAGTGCTGCGCGGCTGTTCAAAACGGTTAGCAGTAACGACGAGAGTATCCGGGCTGGTATCCTGTGCCCAAGCGGAAAAGGCTGTGACAGAACACGCCGTCAGCAGCGAAGCTTTTTTAATCATTGTAAAGCATCCACAATAGAAGAAGGATGCCGCAGGTTTCATCAATATTACGCGATGATGAGAACCAGATGCGACGTTAGCCGGCAGGTCTTCGGGCTTGGAGGGGTATCTGAAGATACAAAGAGATGATGACTTCCCACCGGATGGCAGTGTCCGCATTACGCAATCATCGCACCTTTCCTTACCGCTGCGCGTCAGCTCCAGATTCGCACTGGATTCCCTATTAACTCACAGGACCGGCGAGAGGATGCTACAGGTTGTAACAAGTTGCTGTCCAGACGTAGCTCACAAATAGGAATACATCAAGATCTGGACATCTGATGAGCAATCCCTACAATCGCCGCGTACATTTCATTTTCAGGATACATCATGACCCCCGAACACCTTCCAACAGAACAGTATGAAGCGCAGTTAGCCGAAAAAGTGGTACGTTTGCAAAGTATGATGGCGCCGTTTTCTGACCTGGTTCCGGAAGTGTTTCGCTCGCCGGTCAGCCATTACCGGATGCGTGCAGAGTTCCGCATCTGGCACGATGGCGATGACCTGTACCACATCATTTTCGATCAGCAAACCAAAAGCCGCATCCGCGTGGATAGCTTCCCCGCCGCCAGTGAGCTTATCAACCAGTTGATGACGGCAATGATTGCGGGTGTGCGCAATAATCCTGTTCTACGCCATAAGCTGTTCCAGATTGATTATCTCACCACGATGAGTAATCAGGCGGTGGTTTCCCTGCTGTACCATAAAAAGCTGGATGACGAATGGCGCCAGCAGGCAGAAGCCCTGCGCGATGCACTGCGAGCGCAGAACCTGAATGTGCATCTGATTGGTCGGGCAACGAAAACCAAAATCGAGCTGGATCAAGATTACATCGACGAACGTCTGCCGGTCGCAGGGAAAGAGATGATCTACCGTCAGGTGGAGAACAGTTTCACTCAGCCGAACGCGGCGATGAACATTCAGATGCTGGAATGGGCGCTGGACGTAACCAAAGGCTCAAAAGGCGATTTACTGGAACTGTACTGCGGCAACGGTAATTTTTCATTAGCTCTGGCGCGCAATTTTGATCGAGTATTAGCCACCGAAATCGCTAAGCCGTCGGTCGCTGCTGCGCAATACAACATTGCCGCTAACCATATTGATAACGTACAAATTATTCGTATGGCAGCGGAAGAATTTACCCAGGCAATGAATGGTGTGCGCGAATTTAACCGTTTACAGGGTATCGATTTAAAGAGTTATCAGTGCGAAACCATTTTTGTCGACCCGCCGCGCAGCGGTCTGGACAGTGAAACCGAGAAAATGGTGCAGACGTATCCGCGTATTTTGTACATTTCCTGCAACCCGGAAACGTTATGTAAGAATCTGGAAACATTAAGCCAGACGCACAAAGTTGAACGTCTGGCTCTGTTTGATCAGTTCCCCTACACGCACCATATGGAGTGCGGCGTGTTACTGACGGCGAAGTAAAACCCATGCCGGATGCGCCAGCATCCGGCATCTTACCGATTACTCAGCAACTTCCTGCTTACGGTTACGCATCTTCGCGCCAATCCAGAACACCATAATGACCGACAACACTGCCGGGAAGAAGTTAGAACCGATATCCGGATATTCCGCACGAACCACGGTGCTGTACAGCAGAACGCCGAGAATAAAACAGGCGGCAGCCAGCCCCGGCAAGCCTACTGGCATAGTACGATTAAGATAACGTTGATGCAGGCAGTAAACTGTCAGCACCAGGGAAATAATCGGGAATACAGAAAATGGCACAATGGAGCTAAACAGCGCCGCAAAAGTACCATTGATCGATAAGCCTGCAACCAGCGCCAGCAGCAGCGTACCTCTATCTTGATTTGCTTGTTTCATTACTCGTCCTTCACATTTCCCGGAATAATTGCGGTTTTTTCTTGTTCACGGCGATACCAGTAATAAGCCCCTTTCGAAATCATTCGCAGTTGCAGTACCAGTCGCTCTTCTAATTGCCGACGTTGTTCGACGCCGACGTCCAACGCCTCAGCACCCGCACTGAAGACAATCGTCACCATTGCTTCGGCTTGCGCTTCAGTAAACGCACGAGGCATATGGTTTTCGAGTTCCAGATAGTCCGCAAGTTCCGCAATGAAGTGCTGAATTTCACGCGCAACAGCGGCACGAAACGCAGCAGAAGTGCCGGAGCGTTCCCGCAATAATAACCGGAAGGCGTTAGGATTATTACCGATGAACTCCATAAATGTGGAGACCGAGGTGCGGATCACACTCCCGCCTTTGGCAATACGCTGACGCGCCTGGCGCATGAGTTGGCGCAGCATCAAACCGCTCTCATCAACCATGGTCAGACCAAGTTCGTCTACGTCGCGGAAATGCCGGTAAAAAGAGGTGGGAGCAATGCCCGCTTCTCGCGCCACTTCACGCAAACTCAGGCTGGCGAAGCTGCGTTCAGCACTTAATTGGCTAAATGCGGCTTCCACCAGCGAACGGCGGGTTTTTTCTTTTTGTTGCGCTCTTACGCCCATCACAATGTCTGAATCCTTGCCAAAAGTACTGCTGGCACTATACCAGAGAATGAACATACTGGATTGCTCCAGTGTTGTGAATGAACGGTAAGGCAATAAAACATATTTACTGAAGCTCTTTGGCTGGTTCTTTCACAAACAACAACGCCAGCATCGACAGCAACGTGCCTCCGCCCAGATACCACGCCGGAGCCGTCAGGCTATCCAGTAACACGATAGATTGCGTGGCGAAATATTGTGCAAAACCACCGAAAATTGCCACACCAATGCTATAAACCAGCGCGAAGCCCAATGCCCGAATCCGTTTCGGCAATAGTTCGGAAATCAACAACATTACCGGCACACCACCAAGCGTGGTAAAGCTGACCATCACGAAAACCACCGTCAGCAACATGCCAGGGCTTGGGTAATTCACCAACAGCCAGAACGAAGGCCAGCTACAGAGAAGCACCATCACACGGGAGATTAAAATCAGCTTTTTACGCCCGACCGAATCACACAGCATCCCCACCAGCAGCGCACCCACAAACGTAATAACGCCCGCCAGTAACATCGCTGCATGAGAATAATGTTGAGGCATCGCCAGATACTTCGCCGCCCAGGTGCCGTAATAAAAGAGGGAGATATAGGTTGCGACCGTGCTACCAATAGCGAGTAAAACGCCGTTAACGATAGTCGCCTTATGTTGCAGGAGCAGAGAGAACGCGCTTTCGCTGGTAGCAGCTTTTTTATTGCGCACTGGCTCAGGTACGTCATTTTCCAGGTTCAGACGCAACCAGCAACCGATAGGTGCTAATAACACGCCAATAAAAAACGGCACTCGCCAGCCCCACTCCGCCATTACGGTCTCTGAACCTGTGGCAAACGGCAACCATGCACTCAAACCTAAAGCGACGATACCACCAAAGGTCGTTGCCAGCCCCTGAGTCGCCAGCGACCAGCTACTGTAAAAGCCGCGACGATTTGCCGGCGCAGACTCAACCAGCAAAGACATTGAGGCGCCGACTTCACCACCTGCCGCAACGCCCTGGATCAGACGCGCCAGCACCAGCGTTGCCGTTCCCCAATAGCCCGCCGTCGCATATGTCGGCGCGATGCCGATCATCAACGTACCGAGGCTCATCAGGGCAATAGTGAACACCATCGCCGGTTTACGCCCGAAACGATCGGCCCAGGCGCCAACGATAATCCCACCGAGCGGGCGCATAAAAAAGCTCACGCCAAAAGTCGCAAATGCCAGTAACAGCGCGACGTTATGATCGGCACTGGGAGGAAAGAAAAGTGTACTGATATAGACCACAAAAAAGTTGTAAACGCCAAAATCAAAAAATTCGAGCGCATTGCCAAACGCCGAAGCAAAAATCACCCGCTTACCGCTGGGCTTTTTCTTTACGCCCACCGATTCATTTACGATCGCCGTCATTCCATGTTCCTTGCCAGAATGTGTTGTTGTGTGTTGTTTTATTTATTGCAACCAGGCTTCCACCAGCGCGCCCCAGTAGCTACTTGCCGGCACCAGACTTGCATCGTTGAAGTCGTATCCGGGGTTATGCACCATGCAGGAACCTTCCCCGACATCACCATTACCGAACAACAGGAAAGCGCCTTTTGGCTGGGCTTCCAGCATGAAAGAGAAGTCTTCACTGCCCATCAGAGGCTTGATGCCAAACTCCGCCCTGTCTTCACCAAACGTTTCGCAGGCCACCTGGCAGGCAAATCTCGCCATCGCCTCATCATTCACTAACACCGGAGTGCCGTTAACATGCATCACATCAGCCGTAGCGCCAAAGCTAACGGCCTGGGCTTGTGCCAGAGCAGGAATACGGGTCAGAAGAAGTTGCCGGGTTTCACGGCTAAGCGAGCGGACGCTGATTTTCATCTCAGCACTATCTGGAATGACGTTAGCAGCCTCACCCGCAACAATGCTGCCAACGGTAATGACTGCTGCTTCCAGCGGATCGACATTGCGCGACACAATACTTTGTAATGCGGTGGTGATATGTGCCGCGACCAGCACCGGGTCGATGGCTTTGTGGGGGATCGCACCGTGTCCACCACAACCACGAACCGTAATGTGGAACTGATCCATTGACGCCATCAGCGCCCCGGGCTGGAAGTAAAACTTGCCAACCGGCAGACCCGGCATGTTGTGCATACCGAAAATCACATCGCAGGGGAAACGGTCAAAAAGACCTTCTTTAACCATAATCTCACCGCCGTTGATCATCTCTTCGGCTGGCTGGAAGATGAGACGTAACGTGCCGTTAAAACGGCGGGTTTCGGTAAAATAACGCGCGGCCCCCAGCAGTATGGTGGTATGCCCGTCATGCCCGCAGGCGTGCATTAAACCAGGTTGTTTGCTGGACCAGGGCTTGCCGCTATTTTCATAAATCGGTAACGCATCCATATCCGCCCGCAAACCAATACTTTTCTCTCCGTCGCCCACTTTTAAGGTGGCAACCACGCCGGTCGTCGCCAGCCCTTGCTCTACCTCATAGCCCCACTGTCGCAGCTTTTCTGCTACCAACGCGCTGGTTTGAAACTCCTGTAACCCCAGCTCCGGGTTTTCATGGATCCGATGGCGAATCTCGCGCAGTTCTTCCTCAAACCCACGAATATAGTGTTCGATCATCTGCTATTCCCTTATTTATAGATAAACAGGCTAATTGACGGATTTTATTGATGGTATAAATACAAATGCGCCATCAATATAAAATATTTATATATTTGTTTTATAAGAAAATTTCACAAAGACAATAACAAAAAAGAACACTTCATCAAGATAAAACTGCCAGTCACAAGAAAAAGCGATTAATAGTGAATAAATAAAATAAGAAGGAGGAAGACAAAGCAAAGGCCGCTCACGATATAGCCAGATAAATGACGGGGATCAATTGGCTTACCCGCGATAAAATGTTACCATTCTGTTGCTTTTATGTATAAGAACAGGTAAGCCCTACCATGCCACATTCCTACGATTACGATGCCATAGTAATAGGTTCCGGCCCCGGCGGCGAAGGCGCTGCAATGGGTCTGGTTAAGCAAGGTGCGCGCGTCGCAGTTATCGAGCGTTATCAAAATGTTGGCGGCGGTTGCACCCACTGGGGCACCATCCCGTCGAAAGCTCTCCGTCACGCCGTCAGCCGCATTATAGAATTCAATCAAAACCCACTTTACAGCGACCATTCGCGACTGCTCCGCTCTTCTTTTGCCGATATCCTTAACCATGCCGATAACGTGATTAATCAACAAACACGTATGCGTCAGGGATTTTACGAACGTAATCACTGCGAAATATTGCAGGGGAACGCCCGCTTTGTTGACGAGCACACGCTGGCGCTGGATTGCCCGGACGGCACGGTCGAAACGCTGACCGCAGAAAAATTTGTTATTGCCTGCGGTTCTCGCCCATATCATCCAGCAGACGTTGATTTTACCCATCCGCGCATTTACGACAGCGACTCAATTCTTAGCATGCATCACGAACCGCGCCACGTGCTTATTTACGGTGCTGGAGTGATCGGCTGTGAATACGCATCGATCTTCCGTGGAATGGATGTGAAAGTGGATCTGATCAACACCCGCGATCGTTTGTTGGCTTTTCTTGATCAAGAGATGTCAGATTCTCTCTCGTACCACTTCTGGAACAGCGGTGTGGTCATTCGTCACAACGAAGAGTACGAGAAGATTGAAGGTTGCGACGACGGCGTAATCATGCACCTGAAGTCAGGCAAGAAACTGAAAGCAGACTGTCTGCTCTATGCCAACGGCCGCACCGGTAATACCGATTCGCTGGCACTGCATAATATTGGTCTGGAAACTGACAGTCGCGGACAGCTTAAGGTCAACAGCATGTATCAAACCGCGCAGCCGCATGTTTACGCGGTGGGCGACGTGATTGGTTATCCAAGCCTGGCTTCGGCGGCCTACGACCAGGGGCGCATCGCCGCACAGGCGCTGGTAAAAGGTGAAGCCACCGCGCATCTGATTGAAGATATCCCTACCGGCATCTACACCATCCCGGAAATCAGCTCAGTCGGTAAAACCGAACAGCAGCTGACCGCGATGAAAGTGCCGTATGAAGTGGGTCGCGCCCAGTTCAAACATCTGGCGCGAGCGCAAATCGTTGGTATGAACGTGGGTACGCTGAAAATCTTGTTCCATCGGGAAACAAAAGAGATTCTGGGGATCCATTGCTTTGGCGAGCGCGCTGCCGAAATTATTCATATCGGTCAGGCGATTATGGAACAGAAAGGTGGCGGCAACACCATTGAGTACTTCGTTAACACCACCTTTAACTACCCGACGATGGCGGAAGCCTATCGGGTAGCGGCACTAAACGGCTTAAACCGCCTGTTTTAACGCTTTATCGAAATGGCCATCCATTTTTGCGCGGATGGCCTCTGCCAGCTGTTCATAACGACTACGCAGCGGTGAGCCAGGACGATAAACCAGACCAATAGTGCGACGCGGTTCAGGTTTAATGCACGGCAGATAGACAATGCCGTCGCGTTTACGCTCCGGCGGCACTGCCAGCGCAGGCAGCAAGGTGATGCCGCTACCTGCCGCCACCATATTACGCAGCGTTTCCAGGCTGGTCGCACGGAAATGTGTATCTTCATCCGCCCCCGCTTCAAAGCAGAAGCCCATCGCCTGATCGCGCAGACAGTGACCATCTTCCAGCATCAGCAGTTTTTCCCCTGCCAGATCGGCCATTGGTACACATTCGCGGTTGGCCCACGGATGATCTTCGTAGATTGCCAGCAGCATTGGCTCATCAAACAACGGCACTTCAATGAATGCTTCGCTCTCTTTTACCAGCGCGAGGATCACGCAGTCGAGTTTGCCACTGTCCAGCTGCGTCAGTAACTGGTGGGTCTGCGCTTCATGCAGATACATTTCCAGCTTCGGGAAAGTCTGGTGCAGCATCGGGATAATATGCGGTAGCAGGTAAGGCCCGACCGTAGGAATCAAACCAATGTGCAGCGGCCCGGACATGGTCTCGCCCTGCTGGCTTGCCATCTCTTTAAGGACTTTCACCTCGCGCAGCACGGTACGCGCCTGATCCACCAGCAGCATTCCCGCCTGGGTGAATAACACTTTACGGCTGGTCCGCTCCAGCAACATCACACCCAGCTCATCTTCCAGCTTACGAATTTGCCCGCTAAGCGTCGGTTGGCTAACGTGGCAGGAATCTGCCGCTCGCCGAAAATGGCGGTGTTCGGCCAGTGCCACCAGGTACTCAAGATCACGAATATTCATTATCCATCCTCCATCGCCACGATAGTTCATGGCGATAGGTAGCATAGCAACGAACGATTATCCCTATCAAGCATTCTGACTGATAATTGCTCACAGAAACGGAGCGGCACCTCTTTAACCCTTGAAGTCACTGCCCGTTTCGAGAGTTTCTCAACTCGAATAACTAAAGCCAACGTGAACTTTTGCGGATCTCCAGGATCCGCTTTTTTTTATTTATTCCGACCCTCCAGCGGAGGGCCAGGCTGCCAGACTTACTCAATGCGATCTTTGACGATAAAGAAGTAACACAGCGCGCCGGTGAAGGTCACACAGGCTGCGATAACCAGCGCCAGATTAAATGAGTGCGTGGTATCCACCACCCAGCCGGTCACTATCGGGGCAAAGGAAGCAAAGACAAAACTACCAAAGTTTTGAATCCCTGCGATGGAAGCCACTTTTGTTTCTGACACCATTACCTGCACCAGTCCCCATGCGGATGTTCCCGCGAAATGCACACAGAACAGCGCCATTGAGATAAACGCCACCGCTTGTGCAGGCGAGGAAGATTGCACTACCAGCAACGTTCCTAATGCCGACATAATTAAACCGCAAACAATAGCCGTTTTACGCGTCTTCGCCAGGTCGTAGCCTTTTTTCGCCAGTCGATCGACAACAATACCGTTAACCCACATCCCGACCGCCGCCGCGAGGAAAGGAATCGCCGCTACCCAGCCCGTTTTCGCCAGACTGAAACCTTGCTCAGCCTGCAAATAGCCGGGTAACCACGCGATGTAGAGCCAACCGGTATAGTTAACGCCAGAGAAACCTAAAATCATCCCCCAGGTTGTCCGGTGCTTAAACAGCGCCAGCCACTCGCTAAATTGCAGCTGTGGACGCGGTTTAACCGGTGCGGAGAGATACGTCCGTTCTTCGTCGGTCAGGACAAACTGCGCCCGATTGCGATACCACGCGTACCAGCAGATCCCAACCAGAATTCCCGCTACGCCGATGATAACGAACATCGCCCGCCAGCCCCATGCCAGTTGCATCAATACAAGAGCAGGAGGCGCGATGGCCTGGCCGATAACGGTCGATGAGTTAAAAATCCCCAGCGCCGTGCCGCGTTCTTTTTGCGCATACCAGTCGGTAATAGATTTCACTCCCGCAGGCATAAACGGCGCTTCGCCAATACCCAATCCAATACGCATTAAAATAAAGTGGCTAAAAGAATTAACCATTCCTGTTAATGCCTGCATTAATGACCAGAATATTAAGCCTGCGCCCAAGACTATTCGTGGACCAAAGCGGTCTAGCAAAATACCGGAAGGAAGTTGTGAAAAACCATAAGACAGAGAAAATGCAGAAAGCAAAACGCCAAATTCTGTCGCCGATAATCCTAACTCGCCACGAATTGCTTCTCCTGCCACACTCAACGACGAACGGTCGAGAAAATTAACGATCCCCGCCATAAATAATAAAACCAACGTCACTGTCTGAATACGACGAATCCGTTGCGGTTTATTACCCGCAACACTGGTTGACACATCAACGTCCATTTTTAGCTCCTTGAGCGGAATTAATCGATTTGATGATTATTCAGAAAATAATTAAGCGAACCGTTATTACCAGTTCCACAATGTGCCATCTTCCAGTCGTGCGACGGGGAGATACGCCGGGTCATACGGATATTTCGCCGCCAGTTTCTCATCGAAAGAAATACCCAGCCCAGGCGCGTCGCCCGGGTGCATATACCCCTCCTCGAAGCGCCAGCTATGCGGGAAGACTTCAAGCATTTGTTCGGAATAGCCCATGTACTCCTGAACGCCGAAGTTTGGCACCCAGAGGTCAAAATGCAGCGCCGCCGCATGGCAAATGGGCGATAAATCAGAAGGACCGTGCGAACCGGTACGTACCTGATAAAGCGATGCGAAATCAGCAATCCGCCGCATTCCGGTAATGCCGCCTGCATGGGTAATCGTCGTGCGAATATAGTCAATTAACTGCTCTTCGATTAACTGCTTGCAGTCCCAGATACTGTTAAACACTTCACCGACCGCAATCGGCGTCACGGTATGCTGGCGAATCAAACGGAAACATTCCTGATTCTCGGCAGGCGTTGGATCTTCCATCCAGAACAGGCGGTAATCCTCAATGCTCTTTCCAAAACGCGCCGCTTCGATGGGGGTAAGGCGATGGTGCATGTCATGCAACAGATGTTCGTTAAAACCGAACTTATTGCGCACCGCCTCGAATAACTTCGGCGTGAAATCGAGATATTTTTCCGTCGACCACAACTGCTCTTCCGGCCACTGACCTTTGGTTGCCGGTTCGTACGCCAGCCCTTTGCCCTTCGCCAGGCCATAGGTGGTTTGCATCCCAGGCACACCGCACTGCACACGAATCGCCTTAAAGCCCATCTGCTGATGCTTCGCATAGTCCTCAAGGACTTCATCAATCGTGCGCCCGGTGGTATGGCAATAAACCATCACGCCCTCACGAGAAGCACCGCCAAGCAATTGATACAGCGGCATATTGGCTGCTTTCGCTTTGATATCCCACAACGCCATATCAATGGCAGAAATGGCCGACATCGTGACGGGGCCACGTCGCCAGTAAGCGCCTTTATAAAAGAATTGCCAGATATCTTCGATACGGCTGGCATCGCGGCCAATTAATTGTGGGCAAAGATGATCTTTCAGATAAGAAGCGACCGACAATTCGCGACCATTTAACGTGGCATCTCCCAGCCCACAAAGTCCGCTTTCAGTGGTTATTTTAAGCGTAACGAAATTACGCCCAGGGCAAGTAACAAAAACGTCCGCAGCAATAATTTTCATTATTGCAATCTCCTGTGTTGTAAATAGACGCTTCAAACTTAATTTTGCGCCTACTACCATACAAGAAAGAAAGGGTGATTATTCAACCGTGATCACATTAAAAATAAAAATTTCCGCCGAGGAGCAAAAATATCCTCAAATTTGACCTACACTATTAATCATCATCGTTAAAACAACGTGTTAAATAATCACATAATAAATACCATCAATCTTAAAAACAAACACAACAATAGAAATTAATTATATTCAATTAATTAAACTGTGTATCGTCTGGTATATTTAAAAATGATTTTTATAGGGAGAGTAAAGCAAGAATAAAAAGGCATGTAACAAATAATGGTTCTGGTTGGGCGTTAAATTTAAGGTCAACAGAATACTGCCTGATGCGACGCTGTCGCGTCTTATCATGCCTACAAAGTGCAACACTACGTAGACATGATAAACAAAGCGCATCAGGCAAACGCCCCATTCTCAGGGGAGCGTTACCCTAACCGAGCCTTTGCAAAAGCAATCGCCTGTGCCACCTGCTGCGGTGAAACACCGCCTTTTGCCGCACGCTTGTCGAGGCACGATTGCAGCGACAGAATCGGATAGACATCTTCACCAATCACCTGGCTGAATTTCTGCAACTCGGCGAGCGGCAGATCTTCCAGCGGTTTGCCCTGACGAATGGCTTCCACCACCGCCTCACCCACGATATGGTGCGCCTCGCGGAACGGCACGCCTTTCGCCACCAGGTAATCCGCCAGTTCAGTGGCGTTCGCGTAACCCTGCTGCGCCGCTTCCTGGCAACGCGGGCGTTTCACCTGAATACCGTCCAGCACCAGCGCCGCCATATGCAGGCAGTCCAGCCAGGTGTCGAGCGCGTCGAACAGACCTTCTTTGTCTTCCTGCATATCTTTGTTGTAAGCCAGCGGCAAACCTTTCAGCGTCATCATCATGCCGGTTAACGCGCCCTGCACCCGACCGCATTTACCGCGAATCAGCTCCAGCGCATCCGGATTTTTCTTCTGCGGCATTAATGATGAACCGGAAGTCACGCGGTCAGAAAGCTCCACAAATCCCGCTTCGCCGGTGTTAAAGAAAATCAGATCTTCGGCAAAACGCGACAGATGCACCATGCCGATGGCGGCAGCAGAAAGCAGCTCCAGCACATGATCACGGTCAGAAACGCTGTCCAGACTGTTACGTGTCGCCGAGGCAAAGCCCAGCCAGCCTGCTAACTGTTCACGATCGATTTCATAGGCCGTTCCCGCCAGTGCGCCACAGCCTAACGGGCTGACATCCAGACGCTTAAGCGCATCCTGCAAACGACTTTCATCACGCGCCAGCATCTCAACATAGGCCAGGCACCAGTGCGCGAAAGTTACCGGCTGGGCGCGTTGCAGGTGCGTGTAACCCGGCATTACCGCATCCTGATTGTTTTGCGCGGTTTCCACCAGCGCCGATTGCAGCTGCCGGTTAGCCGTCAGCAACTCGCCAACGGTATCTTTGCACCACAACTTCAGATCGGTTGCTACCTGATCATTACGGCTACGCCCGGTATGCAGTTTTTTGCCTAACTGACCCACTTTGTCGATCAGTTTACCTTCCACCCAGCTATGGATATCTTCGGCGTCGCTTTCAAGGATTTGTTGTGGCCTGGCGCGAACCTCTTCCAGCAGCACGTTCAGCGCCTCTTCCAGTTGCGCCTGCTCTTCTGCGGTCAACACGCCTACCGTTACCAGGGCTTTGGACCAGGCCACAGAGCCAACAATATCCTGCTCCGCCAGACGGTAATCAAAGCGCAGTGAGTCGTTGAATTGTTTGAACCGTTGATCTGCTGCCTGGGTAAAACGCCCGCCCCAAAGTGCCATAACTCTGTTTCCTTATTTTGAAATTCAATGCCGGAAAGCTACGCCTCCGGCTAACAAAACTTAAGCTAAAATCCGCGTACCCATCGGCATACCGTTAAACAGTGCCGGAAGCTGTTCCGCATGACGCCAGGAGGCGATATCTACCGGACGGCCGAGCGTGCGCGCAGCATCCAGCGCCGCGTTCACTTTCACTATCATGCCGTCAGTAATAATGCCTTGCTCAATCAATTGTTCTGCTTTCGCGGCGGTCATTTCGGCAATACGTTGCCCTTTGCCGTCGAGAATGCCGCTGACGTCGGAAAGCAAAATCAGATCCGCGCCCAGCGTTGCCGCCAGCGCCGTCGCCGCCTGGTCAGCATTGACGTTCATCAGTTGCCCTTCGTCCGTTACGCCAATGGAGCTAACCACCGGGAGATAACCGTTTTCCAGCAACGTATTGATAAGCTTAGGCGAACCTGGCTGCGCCAGTCCAACATGACCTAACTCTTCATCAAGCTGGGTCACTTTGACGCTGTCGCCGTCACCAAGAAACAAACCTACGGCAGCAATCTGATGTTTCTTCGCCCACGCCAGCAGGGTTTTATTTGCCGTTCCCGCCAGCGCCCCGGTGATAATGTCTATCTGATCCGCAGGCGTCACCCGCAGGCCGTTTTTCTTTTTCACCGGCAGATTCAGCCCTTTCATCAGCTCATCCACCACGCAGCCGCCGCCGTGGACAATCACCAGCGGACGCTGATGTGACTCACGATAATTCACCAGTGCGCTAAACAGACGTTCCAGCGCCTCTTCACTATCCAGCAATACGCCGCCCAGTTTTATAATTAATGGATTCATGATTGCACCCTTAAATAAGAGACTGCGTTTGGGCATAGCCAAAACGAATATTGGCGCACTGTACCGCTTGTGCCGCCGCACCTTTCAATAAATTGTCTTCGGTCGCCACAATAATCAGATGCTCGCCCTGAACGGCAAACCCGATATCGCAGAACGGCAGCCCGACGACGTTTTTTAGCGCCGGAACGCCTTTGTCATACAGACGCACCAGCGGTTGATGGGCATACGCCCGCTGTAACGCTTGCGCCACTTGCGCCTGGTGCACGCCAGGCTTCAGGCGGCAAGTAATGGTTTCGAGAATGCCGCGCGGGAAATTGCCCAGATGCGGGGTGAAGATAACGTCAGCACCGAGATGCGTGGCGATCTCCGGCTGGTGGCGATGGGTAAAGACACCATACGGTTGCAGGCTAACTTCACAAAAGCTATTTGAAATCGCTGCCTTACGTCCCGCTCCGCTCACACCGCTGGTGGCGTTAATCACCGGCCACTGACTGAGGTCGAGAAGATCGGCATCAATCAACGGTTTCAGCGCCAGTTGTGCCGCCGTCGGATAACAGCCCGGCACCGCAATCAAGTTCGCTTCTTTTAATTTATTGCCGCACCACTCCGCCAGACCATAAGCGGCCTGTTCCAGCAGTTCCGGGTATTGATGGGTAAAGCCGTAATATTTTTCATAGAAGGCGACGTCGTTAACACGAAACGCGCCGGAAAGGTCGAACACCACGCAGCCCGCTTCAAGAAATTGCGGTGCTAAATCGTGGCTGACTTCATGGGCGGTGGCGAGAAACACCACGTCCACCCCTGGGCTAAACTCGCTGATATCCGACATCGGCTGCAACGGCAGATCAACGATGCCTTTTAGCTGCGGATGCAAATCGGAGATTAACTTTCCCGCATCATTGCTTTGCGCTGAAACAGTCAAAGCGGTTATGTTCATATGCGGATGGCGATTTACATAGGTCACTAGCTCTGCGCCAGCGTAGCCGCTGGCACCCACAATCAGCGTATTCAACATCGGGGCTATTCACCTTCTTATGTCTGGTTGCCAGGTTAAACGTAAAACATTCACCTTACGGCTGGTGGGTTTTATTACGCTCAACGTTAGTGTATTTTTATTCACAATTACTGCATGAATATTGATACTATCATGACCAGAGGTGTGTCAACAATGAAAAACAAATTACCGCCATTTATCGAGATTTACCGTGCTCTGATTGCCACACCTTCAATAAGCGCCACGGAAGAGGCGCTCGATCAAAGCAATGCAGATTTAATCACTCTGCTGGCGGGCTGGTTTAAAGATTTGGGCTTCAATGTGGAAGTGCAGCCTGTGCCAGGAACTCGCAACAAATTTAATATGCTGGCCAGTTGCGGACAGGGTGTTGGCGGCTTGCTGCTGGCGGGTCATACCGATACGGTGCCGTTTGATGATGGTCGCTGGACGCGCGATCCGTTTACGCTGACAGAGCATGACGGCAAGCTTTACGGCTTAGGCACCGCCGACATGAAAGGCTTCTTTGCGTTTATCCTCGATGCGCTACGCGATGTCGACGTCACGAAGCTGGCAAAACCGCTCTACATTCTGGCGACTGCCGATGAAGAAACCAGTATGGCAGGTGCGCGTTATTTTGCCGAAACCACCGCCCTGCGCCCGGATTGCGCCATCATTGGCGAACCGACGTCGCTACAACCGGTACGCGCGCATAAAGGCCACATCTCTAACGCCATTCGCATTCTGGGTCAGTCGGGGCATTCCAGCGATCCGTCGCGCGGAGTTAACGCTATCGAACTAATGCACGACGCCATCGGTCATATTTTGCAATTGCGCGATAACCTGAAAGAACGTTATCACTACGAAGCGTTTACCGTGCCATATCCCACGCTCAACCTTGGGCATATTCACGGCGGCGACGCCTCTAACCGTATTTGCGCTTGCTGCGAGTTGCATATGGATATTCGTCCGTTGCCTGGCATGACGCTCAATGAACTTAATGGTTTACTCAACGACGCGCTGGCTCCGGTGAGCGAACGCTGGCCGGGTCGTCTGACGGTCGAAGAGCTGCATCCGCCGATCCCTGGTTACGAGTGCCCGCCGAATCATCAACTGGTTGAAGTGGTTGAGAAATTACTCGGTGCAAAGACCGAAGTGGTGAACTACTGTACCGAAGCACCGTTTATTCAGACGTTATGCCCGACGCTGGTGTTGGGTCCAGGCTCAATTAATCAGGCCCATCAGCCTGATGAATATCTGGAGACACGGTTTATCAAGCCCACCCGCAAACTGATCACCCAGGTCATTCACCATTTCTGCTGGCATTAAAACGTAGTCCGGATAAGGCGCTCGCGCCGCATCCGGCACTGTTACCAAACTCCAGTGCCACAATAATGTCGGATGCGATGCTTGCGCATCTTATCCGACCTACACCTTTGGTGTTATGTATGGTGATTTTTTAACATTCCCATAAGTTACGCTTATTTAAATCATCGTGAATTTAATGGCGTAAATTCCTGCTAGTTATTCGTTTGCTGAAGCGATTTCGCAGCATTTGACGTCACCGCTTTTACGTGGCTTTATAAAAGACGACGAAAAGCAAAGCCCGAGCATATTCGCGCCAATGCGACGTGAAGGATACCGGGCTTCAAACAATAAGATGGGGTGTCTGGGGTTATATGAACGAACAATATTCCGCATTGCGTAGTAATGTCAGTATGCTCGGCAAAGTGCTGGGAGAAACCATCAAGGATGCGTTAGGAGAACACATTCTTGAACGCGTAGAAACTATCCGTAAGTTGTCCAAATCTTCACGCGCTGGCAATGATGCTAACCGCCAGGAGTTGCTCACCACCTTACAAAATTTGTCGAACGACGAGCTGCTGCCCGTTGCGCGTGCGTTTAGTCAGTTCCTGAACCTGGCCAACACCGCCGAGCAATACCACAGCATTTCACCGAAAGGCGAGGCAGCCAGCAACCCGGAAGTGATCGCCCGCACCCTGCGTAAACTGAAAAACCAGCCGGAACTGAGCGAAGACACCATCAAAAAAGCGGTGGAATCACTGTCGCTGGAACTGGTTCTCACTGCGCACCCAACCGAAATTACCCGCCGTACACTGATCCACAAAATGGTGGAAGTGAACGCGTGCTTAAAACAGCTCGACAACAAAGATATCGCTGACTACGAACACAACCAACTGATGCGCCGCCTGCGCCAGTTGATCGCCCAGTCATGGCATACCGATGAAATCCGTAAGCTGCGCCCAAGCCCGATAGATGAAGCCAAATGGGGCTTTGCCGTAGTAGAAAACAGCCTGTGGCAAGGCGTACCAAATTACCTGCGCGAACTAAACGAACAACTGGAAGAGAATCTCGGCTACAAACTGCCCGTCGAATTTGTTCCGGTGCGTTTTACCTCGTGGATGGGCGGCGACCGCGACGGCAACCCGAACGTCACCGCAGACATTACCCGTCACGTACTTCTGCTCAGCCGCTGGAAAGCCACCGACCTGTTCCTGAAAGATATTCAGGTGCTGGTTTCTGAACTGTCGATGGTTGAAGCAACCCCTGAACTGCTGGCGCTGGTCGGCGAAGAAGGTGCCGCAGAACCGTATCGCTATCTGATGAAAAACCTGCGTTCCCGCCTGATGGCAACCCAGGCATGGCTGGAAGCGCGCCTGAAAGGTGAAGAACTACCGAAGCCGGAAGGTCTGCTGACGCAGAACGAAGAACTGTGGGAGCCGCTCTACGCTTGCTACCAGTCCCTGCAAGCGTGTGGTATGGGCATTATCGCCAACGGCGATCTGCTCGATACTCTGCGCCGCGTGAAATGTTTCGGTGTACCACTGGTGCGTATTGATATCCGTCAGGAGAGCACCCGTCATACTGAAGCACTGGGTGAATTGACCCGCTACCTCGGCATCGGCGACTACGAAAGCTGGTCAGAGGCCGACAAACAGGCGTTCCTGATCCGCGAACTGAACTCCAAACGTCCGCTTCTGCCACGCAACTGGCAACCGAGCGCCGAAACGCGCGAAGTGCTTGATACCTGTCAGGTGATTGCCGAAGCACCGCAAGGTTCAATTGCCGCCTACGTGATCTCAATGGCGAAAACGCCGTCTGACGTACTGGCTGTCCACCTGCTGTTGAAAGAAGCGGGTATCGGGTTTGCAATGCCGGTGGCTCCGTTGTTTGAAACTCTCGATGACCTGAACAACGCTAACGATGTCATGACCCAGTTGCTGAATATCGACTGGTATCGCGGCCTGATTCAGGGCAAACAGATGGTGATGATTGGCTATTCCGACTCGGCAAAAGATGCGGGCGTGATGGCGGCTTCCTGGGCGCAATATCAGGCACAGGATGCGTTAATCAAAACCTGCGAAAAAGCAGGTATTGAACTGACGCTGTTCCACGGTCGCGGTGGTTCTATTGGTCGCGGCGGCGCACCGGCTCATGCGGCGCTGCTATCGCAACCGCCAGGAAGCCTGAAAGGCGGCCTGCGCGTGACCGAACAGGGCGAGATGATCCGCTTTAAGTACGGTCTGCCGGAAATCACGGTCAGCAGCCTGTCGCTGTACACCGGGGCGATTCTGGAAGCCAACCTGCTGCCACCGCCAGAGCCGAAAGAGAGCTGGCGTCACATTATGGATGAACTGTCAGTCATCTCCTGCGATCTCTACCGTGGTTATGTGCGTGAAAACAAAGACTTTGTTCCATACTTCCGCTCCGCCACGCCAGAACAGGAACTGGGCAAACTGCCGTTGGGTTCACGTCCGGCAAAACGTCGCCCGACCGGCGGCGTCGAGTCACTGCGCGCCATTCCGTGGATCTTCGCCTGGACGCAAAACCGCCTGATGCTCCCAGCCTGGCTGGGCGCGGGTACTGCGCTGCAAAAAGTGGTCGAAGATGGCAAACAGAGCGAGCTGGAAGCCATGTGCCGCGACTGGCCGTTCTTCTCAACGCGTCTGGGAATGCTGGAAATGGTCTTCGCCAAAGCAGACCTGTGGCTGGCGGAATACTATGACCAACGCCTGGTCGACAAAGAGCTGTGGCCGTTAGGTAAAGAATTACGCAATCTGCAAGAAGAAGACATCAAAGTGGTGCTGGCAATTGCCAACGATTCCCATCTGATGGCCGATCTACCGTGGATTGCCGAGTCTATTCAGCTACGAAATATATACACTGACCCGCTGAACGTACTGCAGGCAGAGTTGCTGCACCGCTCCCGCCAGGCAGAAAAAGAAGGCCAGGAGCCGGATCCCCGTGTCGAACAAGCGTTGATGGTCACTATTGCCGGAATTGCAGCAGGTATGCGTAATACCGGCTAACCCCCATCCTCTATCAACCCTCGTGCAATAGCGCGAGGGTTTTCTGAAATACTTCTGTTCTAACACCTTCGTTTTCAATATATTTCTGTCTGCATTTCACCCAGATTCTGGATATCCCTTCAGATATCCTTAAGGTTTTGTCCTTACATTCGGCGCTATTATCCAAAACGGGTTCTTACTATGCATTCCACTGAAGTCCAGACTAACCCCCTTTTTAGCTGGAAAGCCCTGGGTTGGGCACTGCTCTACTTTTGGTTTTTCTCTACCCTGTTACAGGCCATTATTTACATCAGCGGCTACAGCGGCACCAACGGCATTCGCGACTCACTGCTGTTCAGTTCGCTGTGGTTGATCCCGGTATTCCTCTTTCCGAAGCGGATTAAAATTATTGCCGCAGTGATCGGCGTGGTGCTGTGGGCGGCCTCTCTGGCGGCGCTGTGCTACTACGTCATCTACGGTCAGGAGTTCTCGCAGAGCGTTCTGTTTGTGATGTTTGAAACCAACACCAACGAAGCCAGCGAGTATTTAAGCCAGTATTTCAGCCTGAAGATTGTGCTTATCGCGCTGGCCTATACGGCGGTGGCTGTTCTGCTGTGGACACGCCTGCGCCCGGTCTATATTCCGAAGCCGTGGCGTTATATCGTCTCTTTTGCCCTGCTTTACGGTTTGATTCTGCATCCGATCGCCATGAATACGTTTATCAAAAACAAGCCGTTTGAGAAAACGTTGGATAACCTGGCATCACGCATGGAACCTGCCGCACCGTGGCAATTTCTGACCGGTTATTATCAGTATCGCCAGCAACTTAACTCGCTGACGAAGCTGCTGAATGAAAATAATGCATTACCGCCACTGGCTAATTTCAAAGATGAATCGGGCAACGAACCACGCACCCTGGTACTGGTGATTGGCGAGTCAACCCAGCGTGGACGCATGAGTCTGTACGGTTATCCGCGTGAAACCACGCCGGAGCTGGATGCGCTGCATAAAACCGATCCGAATCTGACCGTATTTAATAACGTGGTTACGTCTCGTCCGTACACCATTGAAATCCTGCAACAGGCGCTGACTTTCGCCAACGAAAAGAACCCGGATCTGTATCTGACGCAGCCGTCGCTGATGAACATGATGAAACAGGCGGGTTATAAAACTTTCTGGATCACCAACCAGCAGACGATGACCGCCCGCAATACCATGCTGACGGTATTTTCGCGCCAGACCGACAAGCAGTACTACATGAACCAGCAACGTACGCAGAGTGCGCGTGAATACGACACTAACGTGCTGAAGCCGTTCCAGGAAGTGCTGAAGGACCCCGCGCCGAAGAAACTGATCATCGTTCATCTGCTGGGTACACATATCAAATACAAGTACCGTTACCCGGAAGATCAGGGCAAGTTTGATGGCAATACCGATCATGTCCCACCAGGATTAAGCGCAGAAGAGCTGGAGTCGTATAACGATTACGACAACGCTAACCTGTATAACGATCACGTGGTGGCAAGCCTGATTAAAGACTTTAAAGCGACCGATCCGAACGGTTTCCTGGTTTATTTCTCTGACCACGGTGAAGAGGTTTACGACACGCCGCCACACAAAACCCAGGGGCGTAACGAAGATAACCCGACGCGCCACATGTACACCATTCCGTTCCTGCTGTGGACGTCGGAAAAATGGCAGGCGACTCATCCGCGTGATTTCTCGCAGGATGTCAATCGTAAATACAGCCTGGCAGAACTGATCCACACCTGGTCGGATTTGGCGGGCTTATCTTACGACGGTTACGATCCAACCCGTTCGGTGGTGAACCCGCAGTTCAAAGAAACCACTCGCTGGATTGGCAACCCGTACAAGAAAAACGCGCTGATCGATTACGACACTCTGCCGTATGGCGATCAGGTGGGTAATCAGTAATTATCAGTCAGGTGCTATTTGCCGGATGCGACGCTTGACGCGTCTTATCCGGCCTACAGATTGCGGCGGTAGGTCAGATAAGGCGTTTACGCCGCATCCGGCAATACAACTGCCGCAATGTTTACATCGAACTCTCATCAGGCCACACTTTTCAGGTGGCCTTTTTTCATAATGCCAGTTACTGTTTTCCCGTCTACATACCTAAGGGAATAACATGTATCACGACGTCAGCTATCTGCTCTCCCGCCTGATAAACGGCCCGCTGTCGCTGCGCCAGATTTACTTTGCCTGCACCAACGGTCCGGCTCCCGATCTCGCATATCGGGTCGATTTTCCACGGCTGGAAATTGTGCTGGAAGGTGAGTTTGTTGATACCGGTGCTGGCGCAACGTTAGTTCCCGGCGATGTACTATACGTTCCCGCTGGCGGCTGGAACTTCCCGCAATGGCAAACACCCGCCACCACCTTCAGCGTGCTGTTTGGCAAACAGCAGCTCGGATTCAGCGTCGTGCAATGGGATGGAAAGCAATACCAAAATCTGGCAAAGCAGCACGTCGCCCGACGCGGCCCGCGCATTGGTTCATTCTTGTTGCAAACGCTCAATGAAATGCAAATGCAGCCACAGGAGCAGCAAACGGCAAGGCTTATCGTCGCGAGTCTGCTTAGCCACTGCCGCGACTTGCTCGGCAGCCAAATCCAGACCGCCTCACGCAGCCAGGCACTATTTGAAGCGATTCGTGATTATATCGATGAACGCTATGCCTCCGCGCTAACCCGTGAATCTGTCGCGCAGGCATTCTATATTTCGCCCAATTACCTCTCCCACCTGTTTCAAAAAACGGGTGCGACGGGCTTTAACGAATACCTGAATCATACACGGCTGGAACATGCAAAAACGTTGTTGAAAGGCTATGACCTGAAGGTAAAAGAAGTGGCGCACGCCTGCGGCTTCGTCGACAGCAACTACTTCTGCCGTCTGTTTCGTAAAAACACCGAACGCTCGCCGTCGGAGTATCGTCGGCAGTATCACAGTCAACTGACAGAAAAACCGACTACTCCAGAATAAGATGGGTTTGCTGCGGCGCAGAGAGCACTTTTCGTACCGCGCTCATTACCCGCTGCGGCTCTCGCAGGAACGCGTAGATACCGCACTGAACATAGCGACAATGCTCAAATCGCTCGGCACCGGCAAGCTCGATATCCGTAATCAACAGCGCGACATCTGCCCGACGGATATCCTCGTCCGCTAAACGATTCTCCGTTCCCAGCGCCCCCTGGGTTTCAATGCTGACGCCCCACTTCTCTTGCTGGCATAATTTTTCCAGCCGTTCTGCCGCCATATAAGTATGCGCCACGCCGCTGACGCAGGCGGTTACTGCCACCAGGTATGCCATTTTACCCCCCCACGGTAACCTCAAATCCGGCTCGTTCTGCCATTTCGCGCATCGTTGCCACATCGGCTGACGAGGGCGCAGAAACCTCTTTCATCGACCATGTTTTCCCCAGCAGGCGGTATTTCGGTTCGCCGTACTGATGAAATGGCAACAGATGGATCTGCCTGATATTCAGCGGGATCAGCACGTCCAGCGCCTGCTGCATATTCTCCCGGCTGAGCGTGAAACCGGGGATCAGCGGCAAACGCGGGATCACGTTGACCCCCTCACTCACCAGTAAACGCAGATTCTCCAGCACGCGTGGCAGGTTCATCTTCACCACATCCCACGCCTGAGTCGCGTCCATAATTTTTAAATCAAACAACACTTCATCGCACAATTTCGCCAGCGGTAACAGCTTGCTTGCTGGCGCGTCTCCGGCAGTTTCAATGGCGCATGACACACCCCACAGCCGCAGTCGCTGTAAAAAGCGGGTAGCAAACTCCGCCTGCATTAACACTTCGCCGCCAGAAAGCGTGACGCCGCCGCCGGACGTGCGAAAGAAAATGTCATCTTTCATCACTTCCCGTTCCAGAGCGTCAAGGCTGATATCGCGACCAATCCGTTCAAACGCCCCAGACGGGCATTCATCTGCATCACGCAAACATTTCGCACAGTGCAGACATTTCGCCTCTCTGCGTACCGTCTGGATTTTGCCGGAGATCGACTCCGGATTAGCACACCACGGACAAAGATGTGGACAGCCTTTAAAAAAGACCACCGTACGAATGCCCTCGCCGTCATTCAGTGAATAACGCTGAATGTTGAAAATGCGCGCCACATCATCGCGGCGCGTTTCCACAACGTTACAGCTGATGCGCTGTCCGGCGGATGATGTCATCCTGGATCTCCTTCGACAGTTCGACAAAGAAGGCGCTGTATCCGGCAACGCGCACCACCAGCCCGGCATAGTCCTGTGGGCGCTGTTGCGCTTCCCGCAACGTGTCGGCGTTCACCACGTTAAACTGAATATGCTGCAACTTAAGCTGGGTAAATGCCCGTAAGAAGTCGGCCAGTTTGCGTAATCCCGCTTCACCTTCCAGGGTCGCCGGAGTGAATTTCACGTTCAGCAATGTACCGTTAGAAAGCAGTGTGTTATCGAGCTTACTGACTGATTTCAGTACCGCCGTTGGCCCTTGTGCGTCCTGACCCAGCATGGGTGACAAGCCACCGTCTGCCAGTTGTTCCCCGGCAAAACGACCGTCTGGCGTCGCGCCAACCACCGATCCCAACGGGACATGAGCAGAAACGGTATACGACCCCGGCGTGAAGTAGCCACCGCGCGAGTTCTGGTATTTTTCCACTTCTTTGCAGTAATGGCGCAGCAGTTCGGCGCTGATGTTATCCACCTCGTCAATATCGTTGCCGTATTTCTCAAAGCGGTTAATTAAGCGAGCGCGGATTTTTTCGCCTTCGGGTGTTGCGAAGTTGGCTTTTAATACCGACAACAATTCGTCAAAACTTAAACGCTGTTGATCAAAAATCATCCCTTTCAACGCATGGAGAGAATCGCTCAGGTTAGCGATACCTATCCCCTGTACGCCGGAGAAGTTATAACGCGCGCCGCCATCGGTAATATCGCGGCCTTTTTCCAGACAATCGCTGATAAACGACGAAAGCAGCGGCACTGGCGCCCAGTCACGGTGACCGATATCGCAAATATTGCTGCCTTCAACCATCAGAGTGATGTAGTGGCTGATCTTGGCGCGGATCTGTTCCAGCAAACCTTCATAGCTCAGTGCGGCATTACCTTCATTTTCATGCAGGCAGATTTCCATCACTTTCAGCAGGTTAAACATTGCGATGTCATGCAAGCCGTAGGTTCTGCCAGGAATAGACAACTCTACGCAGCCCACGACGGAATAGTCGCGCGCATCTTCCAGCGAAACGCCTCGGTTGAGGAACGCTGGCACCACCACTTCATCATTGAAGATTTGTGGAATACCAGTGCCGAGGCGGATGGTTTCTGCGGTTTTCATCAGGAACGGTGTGTCGATCAAGGCGTTAGTGCGCACACCAAGGTTCGGTTGCGGTAATTGTACGCTTTGATAAGCATCGAGGCATAGGAACGAAAGCACGTTCACCGCGCTACGTCCGTTCTCGGTTAAACCGCCGAGCAGTGCGGTATAGCCGGTCGGGAAACCTGCGAAATAGCGCGCGCTGCTGGTGGAGCGTAACAGCACGATGTCGTTGCATTTCACCCATAAAGATTCGAGCAGTTCTTTCAGGAACGCCGGATCTTCGCCCTGGGTTAATGATGCCTGATAGAACGGCAACATATACTGGTCGAAGCGCCCCAACGATAGCGAACTGGCGTTGGATTCGTATTGCAGAATGATGTTCATGTACCAGAATAACTGGCACGCCTGCCAGAACGTCTGCGGCTTATTTTCGGCGTTATGGCGGGAGATCTCCGCAATAGTCAGTAACTCTTCGCGACGCTGGGCATCAATGCAGTTTGCCGCCATCGTTTCCGCCAGTTCGGCATAACGCAAAATGTGTTTTTGTGAAGCTTCCAGCAGTAACAGCGCGGCCTGATAAAAGTGATTATCCGGCTGTTGCTGGCAATGTTGCTGCATCTGCGCCACCAGTTCACCCAGCCCGTGATTCAGCAGGCGCGGGTAATCAATAATGATGTGCCCCTGGCCTTTATCCGTCTGGTTGATGCTGAAAATCTGCGTGCTGGTTGCGACTTTTACTTCATCCGTCATCTGCCCGTTGATGAAATCTTTCATCGAACGTTTTTCCCAGTACGGGAACAACTCTTCGCGGTAGATACGTTTATCTTCTTCGCTGATGGCGAAGCGATCCTGCGGTCGCGTCGGGAATTGATCCAGCTCTTTCAGCAGCCAGTAAGGGTCCATTTCCGGCGACATAATCCCGGCGCGCGGTTTTACGGTGCGGTTACCGGCAATCAGTTCTTCATCACGAATCGAAATTTCAACGTGTTCCAGGATATACGCTGTGGCTTTTGCCCGACGAATAATCACCGGTTCGCCTTCGGTTTGCTTATGGCTGGCGGTATAAAGCAGCGCACGCTCCAGCGAGATTTCACGGGTATTGGCAAACAGTGCAGTTTTAAGGCGAGAGATACGATTCGTCATGAGGAACTCCTGTAGGAAAGCGAACCCGCCCTTGCGGGCGGGATAAGAACTTAAGCGGTTTGCGCCAGGTGAGCTTCAATTTTGCTCATGATGGCATCAGCGCGTTTTACTGCATCGCTGATGTTGACGCGCACGATGGTCTTGCCAGCAAAACGCTCTTCAAACTTGATGCCGATATCTTTGGTCAGAATCACCATATCGGCGCTCGCCACGTCTTCAGCAGTCAGTTCATTTTCCAGACCGATCGAGCCCTGGGTTTCTACTTTCACTTCCCAGCCTTTCGCTTTCGCGGCACTTTCCAGCGCCTCTGCAGCCATATAGGTATGGGCAACACCTGAAGGACATGCGGTTACTGCAATAATTTTCGTCATGGCTCGTTCCTCAATTAATTAATTTCAAAATCCAGATCCAGGTCGTCTTCCTTCTCATCAGTCGAAGACCCATTTTTACGCGCCAGACTTTTCAGTACGTTCACGCAGACTGCCGTCACAACCGCCCCGACAGCCACTGCCGCGATATAACCCAACTTACCTTCAACCACCGGCAGCACAATCAGACCACCCCAGCCTGCATAGCACTGCGCGCCGACCATTGCTGCGGTCACCGTGCCACAAACTGAACCGACCATGATGGAAGGGATCACGCGTAACGGATCGGCAGCAGCGAAAGGAATCGCCCCTTCGGTGACGCCAACGCACCCCATCACCAGCGCCGCTTTGCCGGTTTCGCGCTCTTCAGCGGAGAAATTTTTACGACCAATCAGCGTCGCCAGCCCCATACCCAGCGGCGGGATACAAATACCCACAGCGGCAATGGCCACCACGGTATAAACCCCCTGAGCAACGCAAATCAGCATGAACGCATAGGCCACTTTGTTAACCGGACCGCCCATATCGAACGCCAGCATCAGTCCCATGATCACCGCCAGCATAACAATGCTGCCCTGCTGCATCCCCTGAAGCCACTGGGTCAGACTATTGGTCAATGCACCCACTGGCTCGCCCAGCCCCCACATCATGACGCCAGCGGTAATCAGTGTGCCGACGATCGGGATGATGAAGATTGGCATGACGGAACGCAGAACTTTATGCACCGGAATTTTCTTCAGGTAATGCACCACGATGCCGCCGATAATCCCGGCGATCAGCGCACCAAAGAAGCCCGCGCCAAAACTGTTGCCGACCCAGGCACCGATAGCACACGGAGCCAGCGCAGAGCGTTCAGCAATGGAGTAACCGATGTACGCCGCGAGGAAAGGCACCATCAGCGTCAAACCCGCGACGCCGATATCAAACAGTTTTTTCAGATTCGGATCGGCTACGGCATCCGGCACTGCGCCTTTGCCATACAACATGACGGAAACCGCCAGCAAAATACCGCCCGATACCACGAAGGGAATCATGTGTGAAACGCCCGTCATTAAGTGCTGACGGGTATTTTTCAGGATCTGCACCAACTCATTCATAAGTCGCTCCCGGGCTTAGTAAAGCCCATGTCCATATTTTTGATGGCAGAAACAATAGGCAATCGCAGGCAGGGCAAACAGTGGATAAAAAGGCCATTTACTGGATTTTTGTAATGTCTGTACAAAAATGCGATCCGCCTCATAACTTGCGTTAACTCGGAATCATGCCGGAGTGGCGCGTCTTGTGAGACGCGTCGCAAATTAGCGGTTACATTACATTTGTCCAGCTTTTGGCAGATTTGTCACATGGCAGGCCGTTGCCATGCGCTCTTATCCTGTAAACAGAAAACCGTACCGGGAGAAAGGCAATGGCCCTGATTGTAGAATTTATTTGTGAGCTACCTAACGGCGTACATGCACGTCCGGCAAGCCGCGTTGAAACGCTGTGTAATACTTTTTCATCACAAATTGAGTGGCATAACCTGCGCACTGACCGCAAGGGCAACGCCAAAAGCGCCCTGGCGCTAATTGGCACCGATACGCTGGTGGGCGATAACTGCCAGTTACTGATTTCCGGAGCAGACGAACAGGAAGCGCACCAGCGTTTAAGCCAATGGCTGCGCGATGAATTCCCCCACTGTGACGCGCCACTGGCGGAAGTTA
This sequence comes from Escherichia sp. KTE114, assembly GCF_000407765.1. Classification (NCBI taxonomy): domain Bacteria; kingdom Pseudomonadati; phylum Pseudomonadota; class Gammaproteobacteria; order Enterobacterales; family Enterobacteriaceae; genus Escherichia; species Escherichia sp. KTE114. The sequence goes on from NZ_KE136626.1 coordinate 999,931, forward strand.
AATCTGACGAACTGGAGCCGCTGCCGGTTTCACTGACCAACCTGAATCCGCGAATTATCCGCGCCCGCACCGTATGCAGCGGTAGCGCAGGTGGCATTCTGACGCCGATCTCTTCTTTAGATCTCAACGCGCTGGGTAATCTTCCCGCAGCCAAAGACGTTGACGCCGAGCAATCCGCGCTGGAAAACGGCCTGACGCTGGTGATGAAAAACATTGAGTTTCGTCTGCTTGATAGCGACGGCGCCACCAGCGCGATTCTGGAGGCACACCGCTCACTGGCAGGTGACACTTCGCTGCGTCAACACCTACTGGCGGGCGTCAGCGAGGGATTAAGCTGCGCCGAAGCGATTGTTGCCAGTGCGAATCACTTTTGCGAAGAGTTCGCGCGTTCCAGCAGCAGCTACCTGCAAGAGCGAGCCCTGGATGTGCGCGACGTCTGCTTCCAGTTACTCCAGCAAATTTACGGTGAACAACGCTTCCCGGCACCGGGCAAGCTGACGCAGCCCGCCATTTGTATGGCGGATGAACTGACCCCCAGCCAGTTCCTCGAACTGGATAAAAATCACCTCAAAGGTTTGTTACTCAAAAGCGGCGGCACCACGTCACATACGGTAATTCTTGCCCGTTCGTTCAACATTCCGACGCTGGTTGGCGTGGACATCGACACGCTTACTCCGTGGCAGCATCAAACGATTTATATCGACGGCAACGCCGGGGCGATTGTGGTCGAACTGACAGACGCGGTAGCGCGTTATTATCAACAAGAAGCCCGCGTACAGGACGCCCTGCGTGAGCAGCAACGTGTCTGGCTGACCCAGCAAGCCCGCACCGCTGACGGTATCCGCATTGAAATTGCCGCTAACATCGCCCACTCCGTGGAAGCGCAGGCCGCATTTGGCAATGGCGCGGAAGGTGTTGGCCTGTTCCGCACTGAAATGCTCTATATGGACCGCACCAGCGCACCGGGCGAAAGCGAGCTGTACAACATTTTTTGTCAGGCGCTGGAGTCCGCCAACGGACGCAGCATTATTGTGCGTACCATGGACATTGGCGGCGACAAACCCGTTGATTATCTGAACATTCCCGCAGAAGCTAACCCGTTCCTCGGTTATCGCGCCGTGCGTATTTATGAAGAGTACGCCTCGCTGTTTACCACGCAGCTACGGTCGATCCTGCGCGCCTCTGCTCACGGCAGCCTGAAAATCATGATCCCGATGATCTCCTCAATGGAAGAGATCTTATGGGTGAAAGAAAAACTGGCAGAAGCTAAACAGCAACTGCGTAACGAACACATTCCGTTTGATGAGAAGATCCAGCTCGGCATCATGCTGGAAGTACCGTCGGTGATGTTCATCATCGATCAGTGCTGCGAAGAGATTGATTTCTTTAGTATTGGTAGTAATGACCTGACGCAATATCTGCTGGCAGTGGATCGCGATAACGCCAAAGTCACCCGTCACTACAACAGCCTGAATCCGGCATTCTTGCGGGCGCTCGATTACGCCGTGCAGGCGGTGCATCGCCAGGGCAAATGGATCGGTCTGTGCGGTGAACTGGGGGCGAAAGGTTCCGTGCTGCCGCTGCTGGTCGGTTTAGGGCTGGATGAACTCAGCATGAGCGCGCCGTCAATTCCGGCGGCGAAAGCGCGAATGGCGCAACTTGATAGCCGTGAGTGCCGCCAGTTGCTCAACCAGGCGATGGCCTGCCGTACTTCGCTGGAAGTGGAACACCTGCTGGCACAATTCCGCATGACACAACAGGACGCACCACTGGTCACCGCTGAGTGCATCACGCTGGAAAGCGACTGGCGCAGCAAAGAAGAAGTGCTGAAAGGCATGACCGATAACCTGCTGCTGGCAGGCCGCTGCCGCTATCCGCGTAAACTGGAAGCCGACTTGTGGGCGCGCGAGGCCGTTTTCTCTACCGGTCTGGGCTTTAGTTTCGCTATTCCGCACAGCAAATCGGAACATATTGAGCAGTCCACCATCAGCGTGGCGCGTCTGGCAGCACCGGTACGCTGGGGCGATGATGAAGCGCAATTCATCATTATGTTAACCCTGAACAAACACGCTGCGGGCGATCAGCACATGCGCATTTTCTCGCGCCTCGCTCGCCGCATCATGCACGAAGAATTCCGTAACGCGCTGGTTAACGCCGCCTCTGCCGACGCTATCGCCAGCCTGCTGCAACATGAACTGGAACTTTAAAAGGAAACATCATGGAACTGTATCTGGACACCGCTAACGTCGCAGAAGTTGAACGTCTGGCACGCATATTCCCGATTGCCGGGGTGACAACTAACCCGAGCATTATCGCAGCCAGCAAGGAGTCCATCTGGGAAGTGCTGCCGCGTCTGCAAAAAGCGATTGGTGATGAGGGCATTCTGTTTGCTCAGACCATAAGCCGTGACGCGCAGGGTATGGTGGAAGAAGCGAAGCGTCTGCGCGACGCCATTCCGGGCATTGTGGTGAAAATCCCGGTGACCGCCGAAGGTCTGGCAGCAATTAAAATACTGAAAAAAGAAGGTATTACTACGCTTGGCACCGCTGTATATAGCGCCGCACAAGGGTTATTAGCCGCGCTGGCAGGCGCCAAATACGTTGCTCCGTATGTTAACCGCGTAGACGCCCAGGGCGGTGACGGTATTCGCACGGTTCAGGAGTTGCAAGCATTGCTGGAAATGCACGCGCCAGAAAGCATGGTGCTGGCTGCCAGCTTTAAAACACCGCGTCAGGCGCTGGATTGTTTGCTGGCAGGATGTGAATCCATCACCCTGCCCTTAGATGTAGCGCAACAAATGCTCAACACGCCTGCGGTAGAGTCAGCTATAGAGAAGTTCGAACACGACTGGAATGCCGCATTTGGCACTACTCATCTCTAAAGGAGCAATTATGGACCGCATTATTCAATCACCGGGTAAATACATCCAGGGCGCAGATGTCATTAATCGTCTGGGCGAATACCTGAAGCCGCTGGCGGAACGCTGGTTAGTGGTGGGTGACAAATTTGTTTTAGGCTTTGCTCAATCCACTGTCGAGAAAAGCTTTAAAGATGCTGGACTGGTAGTAGAAATTGCGCCGTTTGGCGGTGAATGTTCGCAAAATGAGATCGACCGTCTGCGCGGCATTGCGGAAACCGCTCAGTGTGGCGCAATTCTCGGTATCGGCGGCGGCAAAACCCTCGATACCGCCAAAGCACTGGCGCACTTTATGGGTGTTCCGGTAGCAATCGCGCCGACCATAGCCTCTACCGACGCACCGTGTAGCGCACTGTCTGTTATCTACACTGATGATGGTGAGTTTGACCGCTATCTGCTGCTGCCGAACAACCCGGAACGCGTCATTGTCGACACCAAAATCGTTGCTGGCGCACCTGCACGCCTGTTAGCGGCGGGTATCGGTGATGCGCTGGCAACCTGGTTTGAAGCACGTGCCTGCTCTCGCAGTGGCGCGACCACCATGGCGGGCGGCAAGTGCACCCAGGCGGCGCTGGCGCTGGCTGAACTGTGCTACAACACCCTGCTGGAAGAAGGCGAAAAAGCGATGCTCGCCGCCGAACAGCATGTGGTAACTCCGGCGCTGGAGCGCGTGATTGAAGCGAACACCTATTTGAGCGGCGTGGGCTTTGAAAGCGGTGGTCTGGCGGCGGCACACGCTGTGCATAACGGCCTGACCGCTATCCCGGACGCGCATCACTATTATCACGGCGAAAAAGTGGCGTTTGGTACGCTGACACAGCTGGTGCTGGAAAACGCGCCGGTTGAGGAAATCGAAACCGTCGCGGCGCTGTGTCATGCCGTTGGTCTGCCAATTACCCTGGCGCAACTGGATATTAAAGAAGATATCCCTGCGAAAATGCGGATTGTCGCAGAAGCATCTTGTGCAGAAGGTGAAACTATTCACAACATGCCAGGCGGCGCAACGCCAGATCAGGTTTACGCCGCACTGCTGGTAGCCGACCAGTACGGTCAGCGTTTCCTGCAAGAGTGGGAATAACCTATGCCAAACTCCCGGCTTGTCCGGGAGTTTGAACGCAAAATTGCCTGATGCGCTACGCTTATCAGGCCTACGCAATCTCTGCAATATATTGAATTTGCGTGCTTTTGCAGGCCGGGTAAGGCGTTCACGCCGCATCCGGCACTCTGTGCCAGTAATCTGAAACTCCCACGTTGTTCGGGAGTTTTTTATCCGCTTCTGGACACTTTCTCCACAGAACAATCGTCAGCCCGGAAGGTCGAATCTGTGACTCTTATTTTCACGGACGAAACAGATGAAAGCTTCACTGGCGCTGGTCAGCCTTCTGACAGCCTTTACCAGCCACTCCTTAAAATCTCCCGCTGTTCCACCAACCGTGGTACAAATTCAGGCCAACACCAACCTTGCCATCGCGGATGGCGCCCGACAGCAAATTGGCAGTACGCTGTTTTACGATCCGGCATATGTGCAGCTTACCTATCCTGGCGGCGATGTCCCGCAGGAGCGCGGCGTATGCTCCGATGTAGTGATCCGCGCCCTGCGCAGCCAGAAGGTCGATTTGCAGAAGCTGGTGCACGAAGATATGGCGAAGAATTTTGCCGATTATCCACAAAAGTGGCAGTTAAAACGCCCTGACAGCAACATCGATCACCGTCGGGTGCCGAACCTGGAAACCTGGTTTACCCGCCATGATAAAACACGCCCCACCAGCAAAAACGCCAGTGACTATCAAGCGGGCGATATTGTCTCCTGGCGATTAGATAACGGGCTGGCACATATCGGTGTGGTTTCAGATGGTTTTGCCCGCGACGGTACGCCGCTGGTGATTCATAACATCGGCGCAGGTGCGCAGGAAGAAGACGTGCTGTTTAGCTGGCGGATGGTGGGGCACTATCGTTATTTTGTTCAATAAGCGATCGCCCCACGTGAAGAAAAAATTCAGACCCTATTTACGCTGACGGCTTCTTTTTTCTTACGGCTCACCAGCGCCAGTGCCAGCACAATCAGCACAATACCGCTACCTTCAACCGCGCCGGGATTCTCACCGAGCAGCCACCAGGAAAAGAGTACCCCGCAAACGGGAACCGCCAGTGTGCTTAAGCTGGCGATACTGGCGGGTAAGTTTTTCAGCACGAACAACCATAAGCTCCAGGCCAGCGCCGTCGCCAGAATCGCACTGTATACCAGCGCCCAGAACACGGTGGGTTGCCAGTCAATTTCACGTTGCGGCACCAGTAAAGCGACCACACTCATCACCAGCGCCGCATAAAGCATCTGCCAGGACGTTAATGACAATAAATCCACGCGCGGATGGCGGGCATAAAGGCGTTTAGCAACAATCGCGCTCGCCCCCCAACTGACGCCGGAGAGGATTGCCAGGATGGCGCTTTTCATCGACGAGAAATCGAGTTGCCACGGCTGCAACACCAGCAATAAACCAACGGCAGCAATCAGAATCGCGAAATATTGCCCGCGTCGCAGTCGTTCACCGAGAAACAACGCCGCGAGAATCACCACCCAGAACGGCATGGTATAACTCAGGATAGCCACTTTTCCCGCACCGCCGCTGACCAGTGCCCATTGCGCCAGCCCTACCATCCCGCAGGTTTGTAACAGGGCAATGGCTAAAGTGTATTTAAACGGCGTCGGGCGCATCCCACGACCACGTAATAAAAGGACGATGAACAGAACGAGAGCGCCGAAAATGCAGCGTAAGGCGGTAAAGTCGAAGGCACCGATGTAGCTGGTAACTTGCTTCATGAAAATCCAGCTATAACTCCAGATAAGTGTGAGCACAACCAGGCCACTGATTGCCAGTGGGTTGCTCTTTCCCGTAGTAGGCATGAGAGATCCAGCGTGTAGTAGTTTTGTTAGCGACACTATACGCCGGTAAAGAAACTTCAGCGACTGCCTGAAAGGCAGTCGCTGAAGGAGGTCAGATTACAGCAGGTCGAAACGGTCGAGGTTCATGACTTTCACCCATGCCGCCACGAAGTCTTTAACAAACTTCTCGTGGGCATCGCTGCTGGCGTAAACTTCTGCCACCGCGCGCAGGACAGAGTTAGAACCAAATACCAGATCCGCACGGCTGGCAGTGTATTTCACTTCGCCGGTTTCACGGTCACGGCCTTCGAAAAGTTCTTTCGATTCGTCGGTCGCTTTCCACTCGTAACGCATATCCAGCAAGTTCACAAAGAAGTCATTGCTCAATACGCCCACGCGGTCAGTAAAGACGCCGTTTTTGCTGCCATCAAAGTTGGCACCCAGTACGCGCATCCCACCCACCAGCGCAGTCATTTCCGGCGCGGTCAGCGTCAGTTGCTGTGCTTTATCAATCAGCAGTGACTCGGTGGTGGAAACATCCAGACGAGCGCGGTAGTTACGGAAGCCGTCAGCAATCGGCTCCAACAGCTCGAACATCTCAATGTCGGTCTGATCCTGACGCGCATCGACGCGACCCGGCGCAAATGGTACATGAATGCTCAGCCCAGCGGCGCTTGCGGCTTTCTCTACGCCAACCACACCTGCCAGCACGATGATATCCGCCAGCGAAGCTTTGCCAGACTCTTTCTGGATTTTCTCCAGAACTGGCAGAGCACGAACGGCTGCAGCGTTCACATCCCAGTCGCGCTGTGGTGCTAATGCCAGACGCGCACCGTTGGCGCCACCGCGTTTGTCGCCACCACGGAAAGTAGAAGCAGACGCCCAGGCCACCGATACCAGCTCACTGACAGACAGACCAGAATCCGCAATCGCAAATTTCAGACTGATAATGTCTTGTTCGGTCGGGTTGTAGATCGGCTGCGGCAGCGGATCTTGCCAGATCAGATCTTCTTTCGGTACTTCCGGTCCGATGTAGCGTGATTTCGGCCCCATATCCCTGTGCGTCAGTTTGAACCAGGCACGGGCAAAGGCTTCGTTAAACGCCTGCGGATCGTTGAGGAAGCGACGAGAAATCTTCTCGAACTCAGGATCAAAACGCAGCGTCAGGTCGGTCACCAGCATTGTCGGTTTACGTTTCTTCGACGGATCGAACGGATCCGGGATAATTTCCGGTGCGTCTACCGCTTCGAACTGGATTGCGCCAGCCGGGCTGCGGGTCTGTACCCACTCATATTTGAACAGGTTTTCGAAGAAATAGTTGCTCCACTGGGTCGGCGTCTGCGTCCAGACCACTTCCAGACCAGAGGTGATGGCATCTGCGCCAACGCCGCTGCCATAAGTGCTCGACCAGCCTAAACCTTGTTCTTCAATCGGTGCAGCTTCCGGGTCAGGGCCAACGTTAGATGTCGGACCGGCACCGTGGGTTTTACCCAGCGTGTGTCCACCCGCGATCAGCGCCACGGTTTCTTCGTCGTTCATCCCCATGTTGCCAAAGGTCGCGCGGATAGCTGCCGCCGCAGAAAGCGGTTCGCCGCTGTGATCCGGGCCTTCCGGGTTAACGTAAATCAGCCCCATCTCGGTTGCGCCCAGCGGTGCTTTCGCCAGTGCTTCCGGATGACGGTGGGTCAGCCAGGCTTTTTCATCACCCCAGTTAACGTCGAGATCCGGTTCCCAGACGTCTTCACGACCGGCACCAAAACCGAAGGTACGGAAGCCGGAATTTTCCAGCGCCACGTTACCCGCGAGGATAAACAGGTCTGCCCAGGAGATTTTCTGACCATATTTCTGTTTGATTGGCCACAACAGGCGACGCGCTTTATCGAGGCTAACGTTATCCGGCCAGGAGTTCAGCGGTGCAAAACGTTGCTGACCACGACCTGCGCCGCCGCGTCCGTCGATGGAACGGTAAGTCCCCGCGCCGTGCCAGGCCATACGAATAAATAAGCCCGCATAGCTGCCCCAGTCGGCAGGCCACCACGGCTGAGATTCTGTCAGCAGGGCTTTCAGATCTTTTTTCAGGCCGTAGTAATCTAATTTGCTGAATTCTTTGCGGTAGTCAAAGTCCTCACCCAGTGGGTTAGAACGATTAGAATGTTGGTTTAACAGGTCAACACGGAGTTGATTTGGCCACCAGTCGCGAGTGGTTGTGCCCCCACCTGCGCTCTGGTCATGACCGCCCTGATGGAACGGGCATTTGCCGGTGGCTGTCGTGTTATGGATATCGTCTGACGTGCTCATCAATGTGCTCCCCTCTACAGTGTTACCGTTACGATACACAGCGTTAGAGAGAAGTTATAATTGAATTAATCCACGGATGCGATAGTTGAGATCTTACATATTGTTGGTTAAAGAGATGTAGATCAAATTGATCGTAATTAAGCCTTTTTGATTATGTCCGATTTAGGACAAATACTTTATAAAAAAGGGTTTTAGCTTCGCATCCTTCAAGGGAGGAGGGAGAAAACAAGGCTGACTACCTTATTTCCCTCTCTCATTTCGAGGCAGCATTTTGTGCTCTGTTTAAAATTTGTGATCACTGTGTGATTTTCACAAAAGCCACAATATTTATAAACCAGGTCGAACACCCAGCGTATGACAAATCGCGTAACTCATTTCAGCGCGGTTAAGCGTATAGAAGTGGAAATCTTTAACCCCTTCCCGGCTTAAAATCTTCACCATGTCCATGGCGATATTCGCACCCACCAGCTTGCGGGTTTCAGCATCGTCATCCAGACCGTCAAACATTTGCGCCATCCACGCCGGAATACGCACGTTAGTCATGTCGGCAAATTTCTTCGCCTGTTTAAAGTTAGAGACCGGCAAAATGCCCGGAATAATTTCCACATCGATACCCGCCGAGACGCAGCGATCGCGAAAACGCAGGTAGCTTTCGACATCGAAGAAGAACTGAGTAATCGCACGGTTGGCACCGGCATCGACTTTACGTCTCAGGTTAAGCAAATCTGCCTGGGCACTTTTCGCTTCCGGGTGAACTTCCGGATACGCCGCCACGGAGATATCGAAATCAGCGACTTCTTTTAACAGCGTCACCAGGTCAGAGGCATACATTTCCGGCTTACCGCTTCCCGGCGGCAGGTCGCCACGCAGCGCCACAATATGGCGAATGCCGTTATTCCAGTAGTCACGAGCGATGGTGCGCAGCTCATCGGGAGTCGCATCAATGCAGGTGAGATGCGGCGCAGCTTCGAGACCAGTGCGATCTTTAATGCCTTTAATAATGCTGTGTGTACGGTCGCGCTCGCCAGAGTTCGCGCCATAGGTCACCGAGACAAACTTCGGTTTCAGGCTGCTAAGGCGATCAATGGAGTTCCACAGGGTCTGCTCCATTTCACTGGTACGCGGCGGGAAAAACTCGAACGAAACGTTAATCTGCCCCTGGACTTCTGCCAGGCTCTGATTCAGGGCATCCCGCTGGCTGGCGTGAAAAAAGCTCATACCTTACCTCATCAATCGCTTATCGTTATATGTTGTGTTGTGAACATCTATCCATTTAGACGTCCAGATGTAAAGATGAAGGAAAAGCCGAAGGGCGTCAACCGAAAAATGACCAATGATGGTGAGGAAAAATCAGGGAAGATGAAAAAGATTCAGGTTGGGAATTACAAGAAACCTGGCAGACGGATTTATTGTTTCTTGCCGGATGCAGCGTGAACGCCTTATCCGGCTTACAACGCAAGGATAATTAGGTAAATTATGTTAAGCCCAATAAGCATGTGCATTATGCCTTATTGGGCTCCTGAAATTACAACAACTGCGCCAGCCGATTAATATCCGACTGAATCGCCCCAGCGGTGACATCGCGCCCTGCGCCTGGCCCACGGATCACCAGCGGGTTATCGCGATACCAGCGGCTTTCGATGGCAAAGACGTTATCGCACGGTAGCAGTGATGCCAGCGGATGATCTTCACGCACCGCTTCCACGCCCACACGCGCTTTGCCGTTGGCATCGAAACGCGCCACGTAGCGCAGCACCAGCCCCATTTCGCGGGCAGCTTCCAGCCGTTGTACCATCTGCTCGTTCAGCTCATCGCCATTTTCAAAGAAATGGTCGATGCTGCCGCCTTCGCAATGAGCAGGCACCAGCGACTCCACACGCACCTGATCCGGTTCGATGTTGTAACCTGCTTCACGCGCCAGAATCACCAGCTTGCGCATCACGTCTTTGCCGGAAAGGTCATCACGCGGGTCAGGTTCAGTTAACCCTTGCTGCCATGCCTGATCCACCAGCTCGGTAAACGGCACGCTACCGTCGAATTGCAGGAACAGCCAGGAGAGCGTGCCGGAGAAGATCCCGCTGATCGACAAAATAGTATCGCCGCTGTCGATCAGATCGCGCACGGTATGGTTGATCGGCAAGCCTGCGCCGACGGTAGCGTTGTACAGCCAGTGACGCCCGGTTTTTTCGAAGGCGTCGTGGATCTGGCGATATTTATTGCTGTCGCTGGCTCCCGCCAGTTTGTTGGCACTGATGACGTGGAAACCGTGGCTGGCGAAATCGAGATATTGATCGGCAAGCTGCTGGCTGGCGGTAACGTCCAGCACCACTAAATCATCATACGGATGGGCGCGCATCCACAGGAACAGCGACTCTTCATCCTGCTCGACCGCTTCATCGTTGAAGAACGCTAACGCGCGGCTGGCGTCCAGCCCGTCATAACTCAACAGGCTGCGGCGGCTGTCCACCACGCCTGCCAACACAAATTCAAATCCGGTACGCGCCGAGAGCGTACTCTGCTCACGAGCGAACAGTTCCAGCCAGCGGGAACCGATATTGCCCTTGCCGAACAGGACCAGGCCAATGCGTTTTTCCGCGCGGAAGACGGACTGATGCAGCCCCTGGATCAGGCTTTCGGTCGGGCCGGTACGCAGTACTGCCACCAGGCTGATGCCGTCATCGGACTGCCAGGTAAATTCGACCGGCTGGCCTTTCAGTTGCTGCCAGAAACGGTGGCAATGCAGCGGGTTACGGGTGACGCCCGCCCCGACCATCGCCACCAGCGCCAGCCCCTGACGCAGACGCAGCTCGCCAGGTAATCCCGCTTCGTCGAGAATTTTCAGGGCACTGTCCGCCACTTCCGAGGTGTAGCAAAATTGCAGCAACTGGCGATCGTTATGCACGCCAACCGCCAGTGGACGCACCTGCGCGCGTTTCAGGATCTGGTCGATTTCTTTATGCGCCAGTTTGAAGTCCTGGCTGGCGGGCACCTGAAACTCAATCAAACAGACATCATCGTGACTGGTGACAATACGCGCTCCTGTACCGGAAGCCAGCACGCGTTCAATGCGTGTAGAGCCTTGATCCGGCGTGTAGCTACAGCGCAGTTGCAAGTCGATTTCACTACCGGATACAGGCTGTAAAGTACGGGCGTGGAGGACAGGTGCCGCCAGACGCGCCAGTTCGCTGGCTTCATCCAGACGCAGCAATGGCAGCAGGCAGGCATCTTTCACTTTACGCGGATCGGCGCTATATACCCCGGCGACGTCGCTCCAGATAGTTACGCGGGAAACGCCTGCCAGCGCACCGATTTGGGTGGCGGAATAGTCGGAACCGTTACGCCCCAGCAGCACCGTTTCACCGGCGTTGTTGCGGCTGATAAATCCGGTCACTACCAGACGTTTGCCCGGATGCTGCACCAGCAGTTGTTGCAGCAGCGGGTACGAAAGGCCTTCATCAACCTGCGGTTGCGCAGCGCGTTCAGCACGTAAAAACTCGCGGGCATCAAGCCAGGCCGCAGGCAGTCCTTGTTGGTTAAGCACCGCAGACATCAGGCGCGCCGACCACACTTCACCGTGACCCACCACTTCCGCATACACCGCGTCGTTAATACCGCTGTCGAGCAGCGCCGCCAGGCGTTCAAGATCGCTGACAAAGGCGCTAATGAGGCTATCGGCTTCTTCGGCAGGTAACAGGCCGCTAATCAGATCGCATTGATAACGACGTAGCGTTTGTTGAACCTGATGCGCAGAGAGACGATCGGTCTGGCTTAGTTTCAACCAGTTAATCAACTGGTTAGTGGTGCTACCGGCGGCGGAAACCACCATCATATCGTCGGGCTGAGAGTACTCCGCCATAATGCCCGCGACACGCAAATAACACTTCACATCAGCCAGACTACTGCCACCAAATTTATGCAGTTGACGACCTTTCGCCCCTGCCTGCGCAATCACACTCATTTTTACCCCTTGTTTGCAGCCCGGAAGCCATTTTCCAGGTCGGCAATTAAATCTTCGCCATCTTCAATACCGGTGGAGATACGCAACAGCGTCTCGGAGATCCCGGCGGCAGCACGCGCTTCTGGCGCCATGCCTGCATGTGTCATGGTTGCGGCGTGAGAGATTAAACTTTCCACTCCCCCTAACGATTCCGCCAGCGTAAACAACGACAGCCCGCCCAGGAAACGACGCAGCGTCTGCTCATCGCCATCCAGTTCAAAACTCAACATTGCGCCAAAGCCTTTTTGCTGGCGCACGGCAATTTCATGCCCCTGATTTTCCGGCAGCGATGGGTGATAAAGTTTTTTCACCAACGGCTGGGTTTGCAGATATTTCACAATCGCCTGCGCGTTGCGCTGAGCCAGCTCCATACGCGGCACCAGAGTACGCAGACCGCGCAGCAGCAGATAGCTGTCAAACGCGCCGCCCGTTACGCCAATATTGTTTGCCCACCAGGCCAGTTCGGTAACCACGTCTGGATCTTTAGCAATCACCACGCCCGCCACCACGTCAGAGTGACCGTTCAGATATTTCGTACATGAATGCAACACCAGATCGGCACCTAATGCCAGTGGATTTTGTAATGCCGGGCTTAAGAAGGTGTTATCCACCACGCTCACCGCCCCGACTTCCCTTGCCAGATGGCAGATTTTCGCAATATCCACGACGCGTAACAATGGATTACTTGGGCTTTCTACCAGCACCAGTTTAGGTTTTTCTGCCAGTGCCGCCCGTAATGCCTGCTCATCGCCCTGATCAACAAACAGCACGCGATAGCAACCGCGTTTTGCCAGGCTATCGAACAGGCGATAGCTGCCGCCGTAGCAGTCGTGCGGCGCAACCAGCAGATCGCCGGGTTTCAAAAAGACGGTCGTGACCAGGTGAATAGCTGACATGCCGGTATTGGTTAGCACCGCACCTGCACCGCCTTCCAGTTCTGCCAGCGCACGCTGGACCACATCGCGCGTTGGGTTGCCGCGACGCGAGTAATCATGCGCGCGTGGTTCGTTAAATCCGGTAAAGTTATAGGTGCTGGAAAGATGGATAGGCGGGACAACGCAACCATACTGTTCGTCGTCATTTAACCCGCTACGCACTGCGATGGTGGCCTGTTTACGCGTCATGTGATGAAGTTTCCTGGGCTTTGTTGGTGAAATGTCAGGCACCAGAGTAAACATTGTGTTAATGGACGTCAATACATCTGGACATCTAAACTTCTTTGCGTATAGATTGAGCAAATCCGAAATTGCCGTTAAAATTATATGCATTATCACACTGGCAGGCGCATTACACGATGTCACGGTAGCGCCTGTGCGGTAAACTATGCGGGTTTATGACCAGTGCCCTTATAAACTGTGTGGTCTGGTCTCAATTTATTGACGAAGAGGATTAAGTATCTCATGGCTGAATGGAGCGGCGAATATATCAGCCCATACGCTGAGCACGGTAAGAAGAGTGAACAAGTCAAAAAGATTACGGTTTCCATTCCTCTTAAAGTGTTAAAAATCCTCACCGATGAACGTACGCGTCGTCAGGTGAACAACCTGCGTCACGCTACTAACAGCGAGCTGCTGTGCGAAGCGTTTCTGCATGCCTTTACCGGGCAACCTCTGCCGGATGATGCCGATCTGCGTAAAGAGCGCAGCGACGAAATCCCGGAAGCGGCAAAAGAGATCATGCGTGAGATGGGGATTAACCCGGAGACGTGGGAATACTAAAGCGGAAAAGAGCGGCGCGGAGTTAACCAGCCGCTTTTTTCATACATGGACGTTTAACGATGAAAATCAGGCTACTGATCCTCAGCCTGCTGGTTTCTGTGCCTGCTCTTGCCTGGCAACCGCAAACCGGCGACATCATCTTTCAAATTTCTCACTCATCGCAAAGTAAAGCAATCCAACTGGCGACCCATTCCGATTACAGCCACACCGGTATGCTGGTTATACGCAATAAAAAACCCTACGTCTTTGAAGCGGTCGGCCCGGTGAAATACACCCCGCTCAAGCAGTGGATCGCCCACGGTGAAGATAGCAAATATATTGTTCGCCGCGTTGAAGGTGGGTTAACAACCGAACAACAGCAAAAACTGGCGCAAACGGCAAAACGTTATCTGGGTAAACCGTATGACTTCAGTTTTTCGTGGAGCGACGATCGCCAGTACTGTTCAGAAGTGGTGTGGAAGGTTTATCAGAACGCGCTGGGAATACGCGTGGGTGAGCAGCAAAAACTAAAAGAGTTCGATCTTAGTAACCCGCTGGTTCAGGCAAAGCTCAAAGAACGCTACGGCAAAAATATCCCGCTTGAAGAAACAGTAGTCTCACCGCAAGCCGTTTTCGATGCGCCGCAACTCACTACCGTTGCTAAAGAATGGTCGCTGTTTTCATGGTAATGGGCCAATCGCATCATAACTGGCCCCCTAAAACCTAACTTTTGTCGGTCTGAAGCTCTTGCGAAAACGCAGCAACGTCATTTTGACGCTGTCGTTCCATGGCGATCGCGCCAAAGTGCGTTAACGTACAGAAAATAATGCAGCAGATAACACCAGCAAGCAGAAGATAAAAACCGCCATCCCAACCAACCTGATCGACCATAACACCAAACAGACTTGTTCCAAGCGTTGCGCCAAGAATATAGCTCATAAAACCACGCAAACCGACTGCAGAACCCACGGCAAAACTGGGGACAATTTCCATTGTCTGAACAGAAGCCAGGAACTGCGGAACATAAATAAGGCAGCCTACGCAGGCAGCAAAAATGGTAATAGAGAGCAGAGAGTCGCTTTTCCAGTAGCCCAGCAGGCAGAAGAAAATCAATACCATACTGATAATAGCGGGTGGCATACGGCGACCATGAAATAATTTATCACTCAACCAGCCAGCAAATAACGTAGTTGGAATCGCCGCCCATTCGAAGATTAAAAATGCCGTGCTCATTTCAGTCTTCGTAAAATGTTTCACACTTAACAGGTAAATAGGCAACCAACTGATAATTCCGAAACGCACCATATAGACAAAAACATCAACGAAAGAGACGAACCATGCATTCTTGTTTTTTAGCACATAGGTACAAAAAATTTGCCAGGCAGTCATATCTTCCGGCGCACGATCATCTTTTGCTTTAATGCTGACGTCGTCCGGGACGATTTCGCTTAATGGCGGCAAACCTTCACTTACGGGCGAACCTTTACCTGACATGAGTACCACAATAGCAATAACAACAGAGACAATCGCTGGAACAACATATGTTGCTATTTTCCAGTGTTCAGTACCCAGCACAGCAAATGCACCACCAACAATCGGAGCAACAATACCGCCCCCAACATTGTGCGAAATATTCCAGACCGCACCGACGATGCCCCGTTCTTTACGAGGGAACCAGTTGGCTATTGTAATAAACGAAGGACCAACCCCCATCCCTTGAAAGAGACCATTTAAAATAACAAGTCCCGCAAACATCCAGAAAGCAAAACTAAAACCAAGCGCCACGTTAACGAGAGCACAAAGAACCAACCCCACAGCCATATAAACTTTAGGGTTCGCTTTATCTGCCAGACTACTCATTACCCCTTTACTAATACCGTAGGCGATCAGCATACAACTGCTAAGTAGACCTATTTGAGTCGCAGACAGATTAAGATCTTGCTTTAAATAAGGTGTGGAGAGAACAAAGTTATTCCTGACAATATAATACGAAAGATAACCGATAAACACGCTAAATAGCGCCTGCATACGATAACGATTATAGGTATTCTTTATTTCACTTTCAGGAACCTGATGTGTTGCCACTTTAGGTTTCAATAGAGAAAGCATATATCACCTTCCAGTTCATAGAGTTATTTAAAACAGCAATACCAGTTGCTACTCTCTGATGAGTATTGCAAAAGCCCTTGCTTCATTGGTTTTGAAGATAGTGAAGCAAGTGAGTTTAAGTTACAATACAGGGCATATGAGTCAAAACTGACTCAAAAATACAAATATCATGTTCCATTTCTTTCCCATTTTTATATCTCAAAATAGAACGAAGCCATTATTCAGGCATTAACGGGTTACAACAGCCCCAATAAAAAATAATTACTTTTATTAATTTTTTCAGTTTTTGAGGTCAGTCACATATTTTGTATCCATATACGTGATCATTGAAGAGGCTCGATTTTACCCTGTTGGAGATCATGCTACACAACATGAAAATTTCCATCACCGTTCAACAACAAGCAGGGCTTAAACATTTTCATGTTATCCCTCGTGACAAGCACATTTGCGCTCGAATTAAAGCCATTCTTCCGGCTTCTGAAGGCTGGCGCAAAGAAACAATAGAATCCGGTCAGGGCCTGAATCCGATAGCACAAATGTCGAAATTAATTACCGGGAATAGCCGTAACAATCGCTATTTCCGTAAGATACACATGTTCAGAGGTGCAATATTGATCTTTTTTTGATAACCGCTTCCAGATATAGTGACGCTAGTTACATCTGAATTAATGAAATTTCCGATACTGACATCAGCGTCTTACAGTCATTGTGTATATTAGCTAACGGATAATGATATGAATTACAGCGTAAGAGTTTTTCTCTCGTTAATAGGATTTTTGACATGATTCGTATTATACAGCGAGCATTAATCTGTTGGGTTTTATGCGTCAATGTCACCTCAGCGCAAGAGCTGGTGATTGCTACAACGCTTTCTTCGGAAGCGACGGAGCACATTATCAGTCAATGGCAAAAACAACCACTGGCAACCAAAATCCGAACGCTTAACCGAACCAGTGCATCCATTGAGCGCCTGCTAGAAAATCCATTGGGTGAAAATATTGATCTGGTACTGAGTTCATCTCCCATGTTGCTACAGCGGTTGCAAAGTAAAAATCTGCTCCAGCCATTTAATAATCAAATAGAAACAAGCAGAAAGTTAGTACCCGAATCTATTCGTTCAACCACCGTTGCGGTTGCAGTATCGGGCTATGGCATCCTGATTAATGTGGCGCATCTGGAAGATAAAAATGAGCCAGTACCTACTTCATGGAAGGAATTGAGCAGGTCACGTTATCAAGGAACACTATTAATGAGCAGCCCTTCACGTTCAGATACCACACATCTGATGATTGAAGATCTCCTGCAACAACAAGGATGGAGTAATGGTTGGGGTACTCTACTGAAAATAGGCGGTAATCTCGCTACCATTTCATCACGCAGCTTTGGCGTAGCAAATAAGATCAGTACAGGGCTGGGAGACGCTGGTCCAGTCATCGACAATTACGCTAACGTACTGCTTAATAATTCAACTTTACGTTTCAGTTATTTCCCCAACTCTCGCGCAGCACCAATGTTTATTGCCATCGCAAACGGTAGTAAACATCCACAGGAGGCGGGGCGTTTTATTAATTTTTTGTTGAGCCAGGAAGGACAACAGGCATTAAGCGATTCTGATTCAGGAAAGTATCCGGTATATCCGCTACCCTCCGGTACTCCACTCGCGGATCAACAACTGCGATTATTTGCCTCCCCTTCCCTTGATTATCCGTTGATTATGCAGCGTCAAAAGCTTGTGCAACTGTTATTTGATAATGCGATTACTTTTCGCCTTACCGAGCTTCAAAACAGTTGGAAATCATTATATGCCGCAGAACATCGGCTTAAGCGTAAATTGCCAGATGTGCGTGCATTATTAACAGCAGTTCCTGTTACCCCGGAGCAGTCCGTTAATGCCATGTACCTGCAGCAATTCGAACTGCAATCAGGCTTTCGTGAAGCTCAGCTCATGGCATGGCAGCAGTTTTTCCTGCATCAGCAGCAATTGGTGAACACACAACTTGAGTCGTTAAAGTGAAACAACTACATACTATAGGGACGAGCTTACGGCTCGCCTTTGTTTTTAGCGCCGTTCTTACGCTATTCGTTAGCGTAGTCAGCCTCTATTCCTGGTATGAACAAAATTCTCAGGTTCGCTACGCGCTTGATGATTATTTCCCGAGGATTCAGGCTTCATTTCTTTTTGAAGAAAACCTCACCGCATTGGTAAACGAATTTAATGAGCTACAACAGACAACCAATACCGCTAGTCGTCTTCAGGTAAGGGAGCAGATTGAACAACGGCTACAAAAAATTAAGGCTATTAACCCTCATCTTGATTCAGTACATCAACGTGCGCTTAACCAACAGGTCGCCAGTAGTGCCAGACTGCTTAACAAGCTCGATAACGCATTGAACAACAACAATCAGGAAAAAGGGAAACTCGACGTTATATCCTCAAGAGTTAACTGGCTGCATGATGACTTTAATAATGAACTCAACTCACTTACTCAGGATTTAAGTTGGCAACAATCGTCGTTGCTAAATCAACTCAGCCAACGAAAAGATCTACCCGAAAAACAGAGTTTGCAAAATGCTCAGCAAACCATTCAAAAAGAATTGCAGCTCGTTTTCGAACTTTCACATATAGAAACCCAAATCGTCAGTACGCTAAAGGAGATGCTTAACACGCATAGCGGAGATATAGGCGCGTTAAAACAACATATTCAGTATTTGAATTTTTTGAAACACAGCATTGACGAAAATGTGCGGTCGTTATCTTCTTATTCCAGTACCATTACATTACACCAGACAGTTTATTCCTTGTGGGAGTTGGGTACTCAGCAAAATTATCTACCCGGAACCCTGGCCGCCTGGCAACAAGCTCAACAAACACTCATGAGTACTATCGGGGATAAAGAGCGTGTATTTACGCAAATACGCGCTCAATTAGAAGCGCAATTAGGTAATAGCCATCAACAATTGCAAACATTCAATCTCCGATTGGAAAAAATAATGCAAATCAGCGGGCTATTGATTTTGGCGGCTATGGTTACCGCCTTACTGTTCGTCATTCTGGTAAATTACCTCTACATTCGTCCCAGAATGATCCGCCGATTTCAGTTATTGAATGATGCCGTTGTCAAGTTAAGCAATGGTGAACTCGATGCTGATATCCCGGTCTCCGGCAACGATGAACTTGGGAGAATTGCCAACCTGCTCCGCCAGACCATTGAAAAAATTAATCAACAGCAACGTCAACTGGGACAGGAAATATGCGAGCGTATTGCGACAGAAAAAAACCTTCGTACAACACAAAGTGAATTGATCCAAACTGCAAAACTGGCCGTGGTTGGGCAGACAATGACAACACTGGCACATGAAATTAATCAACCACTTAATGCATTATCTATGTATCTTTTCAGCGCCAACCGCGCGCTGGAACAACAAGATGTTGGTTTGGTGAAAAATTATATTGTCACAATGCGATCGTTGGTCGAGCGCATGGATAACATCGTTAAAAGATTGCGCAACTTTGCCCGCCGTCGAGATAGTGAACTGGCTGGCGGTGCAATCAATTTACAGCAGGTAATTTATTCATCCTGGGAACTTCTGGCGTTGAAACATCGACCGCTGAAGGCCTCTCTTCACTACCCTGATAATTTCCCTGCCGTTTATGGCGATGATGTTTTGATTCAACAAGTTTTAGTTAATTTGTTTACGAATGCCCTGGAAGCCACTCTGGAGCAATCACCCACAATAACCATCAGCTTTGAAGAAGAAGCCTCCACTGTAACGCTATATATTGCTGATAATGGAAAAGGCTGGCCAGTGCATCTGGCTGATCGACTATTAACGCCTTTTACCACGGACAAAGCTGTAGGTTTGGGTATTGGCCTTTCGATTAGTCATTCTATTATGCGCCAGTGCCAGGGAGAGTTATATATCGCGTCAACTCTCGACCGCCATGCGCTGGTTATTCTACGTTTCAGGAAACTTTAAGCATGACAGACACCACCCCAACAATTCTGTTAATTGATGACGACAATGATGTTCTGCAAGCCTACAGCACTCTCTTACAACAAGAGGGTTATGTCGTATGTACCTGTAGCACCCCTTCTGAGGCTCTACAATTACTGCAAAACACGTGGGAAGGCATCGTGGTGTGCGACGTTTGTATGCCGGATATTTCAGGCATTACGCTACTGGAAAAAATAATGCTGATTGACCCTAATCTTCCCATTCTGATGATCACCGGGCATGGCGATGTCCCCATGGCAGTTGAAGCAGTAAAAAAGGGAGCGTGGGATTTCCTGCAAAAGCCGATCAATCCGGAACAATTTCTCTCACTTATCGAAAAAGCACTGGCTGAACGTGAGGCTTATCTGGAACAAAAAAAATGGCGACACGCTCAGTTTAATCGGCACTTAATCGGTAACAGTGGTTGGATTCGCCAGACACGTCAACAGCTTGAAACGCTGGCAGAAACCGATCTTCCCGTCTGCTTTTACGGCGAACCTGGCACAGGAAGAACATTAGCCGCCCACTATCTTCATCAATTTAGTTCTCGCAAGGAAAGGCCTTTAATTGAACGCACACTCAGCGCCAATAGCCCGCAGCCCCTGGAAGAATGGGTGAAAGAAGCAAAAGGTGGCACGCTGTTATTAAAAGAACTTGAGCATTTAACGCCAGAAAATCAGCGCGCCTTGATCCAGTACCAGGAAAGACCCCAGGATCGGTCATTTCGTCTGATTGTTGTTAATCAAAGCCCTCTGGCTGAACTGGCTGCCGCACAAAAAATTATTCCTGCATTGTATTTTCTTTTTTCACTCACCCACATTGAATGCCCACCACTCAGCCAGCGACCGGGGGATATTGAACCTATTTTTCACCATTATCTGACCCTCACCTGTAAACGATTAAATCGCCAGCAGCCGCTGTTGGGAAAAGCTTTTTATAAGCGACTGATGGCGCGTACCTGGCCTGGTAATATTATTGAATTGGTGAATGCGGCAGAACTGGTGGCAGTCGGCGTTTTAATGCTGGACGATTCGGTCAGTTTGCAGATGATGGAGACGGATCCAGCACCGCTGGATGAACTCGTAGAATCTTATGAAAGACAAATAATTATTGATGCACTCAACTTCCATCAGGGTCGTATCAACGACGTTGCCGATTACTTTCAGATACCCAGAAAAAAGCTGTATTTGCGCATGAAAAAATACGGTATTGATAAAATGGATTTTCGCTATGAGAAGAAAGATAAAAAGACACAAACTCAATGAGTTATGTTGCTAATGTAGGTTTTCAGGCACAAAAAAAGCGCCGTGCGGCGCTTTTTTCGGAAATCCGGTCTTATTTGCTGCCCGGGATGCTGAAACGCTTGTTGAAGCGGTCAACACGGCCACCGGTAGCAACATCACGCTGTTTGCCAGTGAAGAACGGGTGGCACTTGCTGCACACGTCGAGGTTCAGGTCATGACCAACGGTGGAGCGGATTTTCATTACGTTACCGCAAGAGCAGCTAGCAGTAATTTCTTCGTATTTCGGGTGAATATCTTTTTTCATGGGAAAACCTCGGTTTAAGGCCGCGTCGCTCTTCCAGCCCTAACGCCAGACACCACGCGATGTTTAAAGTATAGTTTCAATACGATCATTTCGTATCAAAGGCGCCGAATCATACAGAAATTAACCAGCGTATGCAAACTGATCCGCACTCCTCTACGGCAATGTGTATACTGTTCCACCGAATTTCAAGTCAGGATGATGCTATGCCCGTTGCTCACGTTGCCTTGCCCGTTCCGATTCCCCGAACCTTTGACTATCTGCTGCCTGAAGGCATGACGGTTAAAGCCGGGTGTCGCGTGCGCGTGCCGTTTGGTAAACAGCAAGAACGCATCGGGATTGTGGTGTCAGTTAGCGATGTCAGCGAGCTGCCGCTCAACGAGCTAAAAGCGGTAGTTGAAGTGCTGGACGTTGAGCCGGTGTTTACTCACTCCGTCTGGCGATTACTGCTATGGGCGGCGGATTACTATCATCATCCAATTGGCGATGTGTTGTTTCATGCCTTGCCGATTTTACTACGCCAGGGGCGGCCTGCGGCGAACACGCCGATGTGGTACTGGTTTGCCACTGAACAAGGCCAGGCGGTGGATCTTAACAGCCTGAAACGTTCACCCAAGCAACAACAGGCGCTGGCGGCGTTACGGCAAGGGAAAATCTGGCGCGACCAGGTCGCCACGCTCGAATTTAATGATGCCGCGTTGCAGGCGCTGCGCAAAAAAGGTCTGTGTGATTTAGCAAGTGAAACACCTGATTTTAGCGACTGGCGAACGAACTACGCCGTTTCTGGCGAGCGGTTGCGACTAAATACTGAACAAGCCACCGCCGTTGGTGCCATCCATAGCGCGGCGGATACCTTCTCTGCCTGGCTGCTGGCGGGCGTTACTGGTTCCGGTAAAACGGAGGTTTATCTCAGTGTACTGGAAAACGTGCTTGCTCAGGGCAAACAGGCGCTGGTAATGGTGCCGGAAATCGGCCTGACACCACAAACTATCGCCCGTTTTCGTGAACGCTTTAATGCGCCCGTAGAAGTTCTGCATTCTGGCCTGAACGATAGCGAACGTCTTTCTGCGTGGCTGAAAGCAAAAAATGGCGAGGCGGCGATTGTGATCGGCACCCGCTCCGCGCTGTTTACGCCGTTTAAAAATCTCGGCGTGATTGTCATTGACGAAGAGCACGACAGTTCCTACAAGCAGCAGGAAGGCTGGCGCTATCATGCCCGCGACCTGGCGGTGTATCGTGCGCACAGCGAGCAAATCCCGATTATTCTTGGCTCCGCAACGCCCGCGCTGGAAACGTTGTGCAACGTCCAGCAGAAAAAATACCGCCTGCTGCGCCTGACGCGCCGGGCGGGGAATGCGCGTCCGGCAATTCAACATGTGCTGGATTTAAAAGGTCAGAAGGTGCAGGCGGGGCTGGCTCCGGCGTTAATCACCCGTATGCGCCAGCATTTACAAGCCAATAACCAGGTCATTCTCTTTCTTAACCGCCGTGGCTTTGCGCCTGCGCTACTGTGCCACGACTGTGGCTGGATAGCCGAATGCCCACGTTGCGATCACTACTACACGCTGCATCAGGCGCAGCAGCATCTGCGCTGTCATCACTGCGACAGCCAGCGCCCAGTGCCGCGCCAGTGCCCTTCCTGCGGCTCCACGCACCTGGTGCCCGTGGGCCTGGGCACCGAGCAGCTTGAGCAGACGCTTGCCCCGATGTTCCCTGGTGTACCCATTTCACGTATTGATCGTGACACTACCAGTCGCAAAGGCGCGCTGGAGCAGCAACTGGCGGAAGTACATCGCGGCGGCGCGCGGATTTTGATTGGCACGCAAATGCTGGCGAAAGGCCACCACTTTCCGGATGTCACACTTGTGGCGTTACTGGACGTGGACGGCGCGCTGTTTTCTGCCGATTTTCGTTCCGCAGAACGTTTCGCCCAGCTTTACACCCAGGTCGCCGGTCGTGCGGGGCGCGCGGGTAAACAGGGCGAAGTGGTGCTGCAAACACATCATCCGGAACATCCTCTCTTGCAAACGTTGCTCTATAAAGGCTACGACGCCTTTGCGGAACAGGCGCTGGCCGAACGACGAATGATGCAACTACCACCGTGGACCAGCCACGTGATTGTGCGCGCGGAGGATCATAACAATCAGCACGCGCCGCTGTTCCTGCAACAGTTGCGAAATCTCATCCTCTCCAGTCCGCTAGCGGATGACAAACTGTGGGTTCTCGGCCCGGTTCCGGCACTGGCACCTAAACGCGGCGGTCGCTGGCGCTGGCAGATCCTGCTGCAACATCCTTCCCGCGTGCGCTTACAGCACATCATTAACGGTACGCTGGCGCTTATTAATACAATACCGGATTCACGGAAAGTGAAATGGGTGCTGGATGTCGATCCTATTGAGGGTTAAACCGCTAACGATGCGAGGCGGATCGAAAAATTAAATATTCATCACACTTTTCATGAAAATTCTGTAACCGTTTTCACGCGCTATCTGCTAAAAATGTTGCCGATGTGAAGTAAACACGGATGTAGTACGCCTGACGTGCCAGGCGAGGAGTGAGTGTGAAAGCGAAGAAGCAGGAAACTGCCGCAACCATGAAAGACGTCGCCCTGAAAGCAAAAGTCTCTACGGCGACCGTCTCCCGAGCGTTAATGAATCCAGATAAGGTCTCCCTGGCGACTCGTAACCGGGTTGAAAAAGCCGCCCGGGAAGTGGGTTATTTACCGCAGCCGATGGGGCGTAACGTCAAGCGTAATGAATCCCGCACCATTCTGGTGATTGTCCCGGATATCTGCGATCCCTTCTTTAGCGAAATTATTCGCGGTATCGAAATTACGGCAGCAAGTCATGGATATCTGGTACTGATTGGCGACTGTGCACATCAAAACCAGCAGGAAAAAACCTTTATCGATTTGATAATCACTAAGCAAATTGATGGCATGTTGCTGCTTGGTTCAAGGCTGCCGTTTGATGCCAGCATTGAGGAACAGCGTAATCTGCCGCCGATGGTGATGGCGAACGAATTTGCACCGGAGCTGGAACTGCCTACAGTTCATATCGACAACCTGACTGCTGCATTTGATGCGGTAAATTACCTGTATGAACAGGGGCATAAATTGATCGGCTGTATTGCTGGTCCGGAAGAAATGCCGCTGTGTCACTATCGCCTGCAAGGTTACGTTCAGGCTCTGCGTCGCTGCGGAATTATGGTTGATCCACAATATATCGCCCGTGGCGACTTCACCTTCGACGCCGGAAGTAAAGCCATGCAGCAGTTGCTTGACCTTCCGCAACCGCCAACTGCTGTTTTCTGTCATAGCGATGTGATGGCACTTGGCGCACTTTCGCAGGCGAAACGTCAGGGGCTGAAAGTTCCTGATGACCTTTCCATAATCGGTTTTGATAACATCGACCTGACGCAATTTTGTGATCCGCCACTGACAACCATCGCACAGCCGCGCTATGAAATTGGTCGGGAGGCAATGTTGTTATTGCTTGACCAAATGCAGGGGCAAACGGTCGGCAGCGGCTCACGTTTAATGGACTGCGAGCTTATTATCCGGGGATCGACACGCACATTGACTTAAAGTAAACCTTTAAGGCTTCCGTGACTGGTCAAAGGCCCGCCGCTTAAGTAACATGGCGGGCTGACGAACGAATAAATACAGCGAAACGATAGTGGCACAACGAGATTATGTACGCCGCAGCCAACCGGCACCTTCGCGGCGAAAAAAGAGTACCTCACGGAAAAAGCAACGAAATCTGCCTGCGGTTTCTCCCGCAATGGTCGCTATTGCTGCCGCCGTTCTTGTGACCTTTATCGGTGGTCTGTACTTCATTACGCATCACAAGAAAGAAGAGTCCGAGACGCTGCAAAGCCAGAAAGTGACCGGAAACGGACTACCTCCGAAACCGGAAGAACGCTGGCGCTACATTAAAGAGCTGGAAAGTCGCCAGCCGGGTGTGCGTGCGCCAACAGAACCTTCTGCCGGTGGTGAAGTAAAAACGCCGGAGCAACTGACACCAGAACAGCGCCAGCTTCTTGAACAAATGCAGGCCGATATGCGCCAGCAGCCAACGCAGTTAGTTGAAGTTCCGTGGAATGAGCAAACGCCAGAACAGCGCCAGCAAACGCTACAACGCCAGCGTCAGGCGCAGCAGTTAGCGGAACAGCAACGCCTGGCTCAGCAGTCGCGTACGACCGAACAAAGCTGGCAACAACAGACGCGTACGTCGCAAGCCGCGCCGGTTCAGTCGCAGCCGCGCCAGTCAAAACCGGCTTCTACTCAGCAGCCGTACCAGGATCTGCTGCAAACCCCTGCGCACACTACCGCGCAGTCGAAGCCGCAGCAAGCTGCGCCAGTTGCTCGTGCAGCTGACGCGCCAAAACCGACAGCAGAGAAAAAAGATGAACGCCGCTGGATGGTACAGTGCGGTTCGTTCAGAGGCGCAGAACAGGCAGAGACGGTACGTGCTCAGCTGGCGTTCGAAGGTTTTGACTCGAAAATTACCACCAACAATGGCTGGAATCGTGTGGTCATTGGCCCGGTGAAAGGCAAAGAGAACGCAGACAGCACCCTCAATCGCCTGAAGATGGCGGGTCATACAAACTGCATTCGGCTCGCCGCCGGGGGTTGAAACCCTCAAAATCCCCCCCATCTATAATTGCATTATGCCCCGTACTTTTGTACGGGGTTTGTACTCTGTATTCGTAACCAAGGGGTCAGCTCGTGACAACTATAGTAAGCGTACGCCGTAACGGCCATGTGGTCATCGCTGGTGATGGTCAGGCCACGTTGGGCAATACCGTAATGAAAGGCAACGTGAAAAAGGTCCGCCGTCTGTACAACGACAAAGTCATCGCGGGCTTTGCAGGCGGTACTGCGGATGCTTTTACGCTGTTCGAACTGTTTGAACGTAAACTGGAAATGCATCAGGGCCATCTGGTCAAAGCCGCCGTTGAGCTGGCAAAAGACTGGCGTACCGATCGCATGTTGCGCAAACTTGAAGCACTGCTGGCAGTCGCGGATGAAACTGCATCGCTTATCATCACCGGTAACGGTGACGTGGTGCAGCCAGAAAACGATCTTATTGCTATCGGCTCCGGCGGCCCTTACGCCCAGGCTGCGGCGCGCGCGCTGTTAGAAAACACTGAACTTAGCGCCCGTGAAATTGCTGAAAAGGCGTTGGATATTGCAGGCGACATTTGCATCTATACCAACCATTTCCACACCATCGAAGAATTAAGCTACAAAGCGTAAGGATCTCCCATGTCTGAAATGACCCCACGCGAAATCGTCAGCGAACTTGATAAGCACATCATTGGCCAGGATAACGCCAAGCGTTCCGTGGCGATTGCACTGCGTAACCGCTGGCGTCGTATGCAGCTCAACGAAGAGCTGCGCCATGAAGTGACTCCGAAAAATATCCTGATGATCGGCCCGACTGGCGTCGGTAAAACTGAAATCGCCCGTCGCCTGGCAAAACTGGCAAACGCGCCGTTCATCAAAGTTGAAGCGACCAAATTCACCGAAGTCGGTTATGTGGGTAAAGAAGTCGATTCTATCATCCGCGATCTGACCGATGCCGCCGTGAAAATGGTGCGTGTACAAGCTATCGAGAAAAACCGCTATCGCGCTGAAGAACTGGCAGAAGAGCGCATTCTCGACGTGCTGATCCCACCAGCTAAAAACAACTGGGGACAGACCGAACAGCAGCAGGAGCCGTCCGCTGCCCGTCAGGCATTCCGCAAAAAACTGCGTGAAGGCCAGCTCGATGACAAAGAAATCGAGATCGATCTTGCCGCAGCACCGATGGGCGTTGAAATTATGGCGCCTCCGGGAATGGAAGAGATGACCAGCCAGTTGCAGTCCATGTTCCAGAACCTGGGCGGTCAGAAGCAAAAAGCACGTAAGCTGAAAATCAAAGACGCCATGAAGCTGCTGATTGAAGAAGAAGCGGCGAAACTGGTTAACCCGGAAGAACTGAAGCAAGACGCTATCGACGCCGTTGAACAGCACGGGATCGTGTTTATCGACGAAATCGACAAAATCTGTAAGCGCGGCGAGTCTTCTGGTCCGGATGTTTCTCGTGAAGGCGTTCAGCGTGACCTGCTGCCGCTGGTAGAAGGTTGCACCGTTTCTACCAAACACGGGATGGTCAAAACTGACCACATTCTGTTTATCGCTTCTGGTGCATTCCAGGTAGCGAAACCGTCTGACCTGATCCCGGAACTGCAAGGTCGTCTGCCGATCCGCGTCGAACTCCAGGCGCTGACCACCAGCGACTTCGAGCGCATTCTGACCGAGCCGAATGCCTCTATCACCGTGCAATACAAAGCACTGATGGCGACTGAAGGCGTGAATATCGAATTTACGGATTCCGGTATTAAGCGTATCGCGGAAGCGGCATGGCAGGTGAACGAATCTACCGAAAACATCGGTGCACGTCGTTTACATACCGTTCTGGAGCGTTTGATGGAAGAGATTTCCTACGACGCCAGCGATTTAAGCGGTCAAACTATCACCATTGACGCAGATTATGTGAGCAAACATCTGGATGCGTTGGTGGCAGATGAAGATCTGAGCCGTTTTATCCTATAATCGCGTTCAATCATTTTCATCATTGTTTGATGGGGCAGAAAGGCCCCATTTTTATTGGCGCGTATTATGACTGAACAACAAATTAGCCGAACTCAGGCGTGGCTGGAAAGTTTACGACCTAAAACCCTCCCCCTCGCCTTTGCTGCAATTATCGTCGGGACAGCACTGGCATGGTGGCAAGGTCACTTCGATCCACTGGTCGCCCTGCTGGCACTGATTACCGCCGGGCTATTACAGATCCTTTCTAACCTCGCCAATGATTACGGCGATGCCGTCAAAGGCAGCGACAAACCTGACCGTATCGGGCCGCTACGTGGTATGCAAAAAGGGGTTATTACCCAGCAAGAGATGAAACGGGCGCTCATCATTACCGTCGTGCTCATCTGTCTCTCCGGACTGGCGCTGGTCGCAGTGGCGTGCCATACGCTGACCGATTTTGTCGGCTTCCTGATTCTGGGCGGTTTGTCGATCATCGCCGCTATCACCTACACCGTGGGCAATCGCCCTTATGGTTATATCGGTCTGGGTGATATTTCCGTACTGGTTTTCTTTGGCTGGTTGAGCGTGATGGGGAGCTGGTATTTGCAGGCGCATACGTTGATTCCGGCATTGATCCTTCCGGCGACCGCCTGTGGCCTGCTGGCAACAGCGGTTCTAAACATTAATAACCTGCGTGATATTAATAGCGACCGCGAGAATGGCAAAAACACGCTGGTGGTGCGCTTAGGTGCAGTAAACGCACGTCGTTACCATGCCTGCCTGCTGATGGGCTCACTGGTGTGCCTGGCGCTGTTTAATCTCTTTTCGCTGCACAGCCTGTGGGGCTGGTTGTTCCTGCTGGCAACGCCGTTATTGGTGAAACAGGCTCGTTATGTGATGCGTGAAATGGATCCGGTAGCGATGCGACCAATGCTGGAACGCACTGTCAAGGGCGCATTACTGACTAACTTGCTGTTTGTTTTAGGGATATTCCTAAGCCAGTGGGCAGCATAACTGACAAATATCAATTAACAATTGATGATTTTGCCAACAACCCACATAGCGCGATATACTGAAAATTCTCGCAGCAACTGAATGTTAAGCCTATGAAATACGATACTTCCGAGCTTTGTGACATCTATCAAGAAGATGTCAACGTCGTGGAACCGCTGTTCTCCAACTTTGGTGGACGGGCGTCGTTTGGCGGACAAATCATCACGGTAAAATGTTTCGAGGACAACGGGTTGCTGTATGATCTGCTCGAACAGAATGGTCGTGGTCGTGTTCTTGTCGTCGATGGCGGTGGTTCTGTTCGTCGCGCACTGGTCGATGCTGAACTGGCGCGTCTGGCAGTACAAAATGAATGGGAAGGGCTGGTCATTTACGGCGCGGTGCGTCAGGTAGATGATCTGGAAGAGCTGGATATCGGCATCCAGGCGATGGCGGCAATTCCGGTCGGTGCTGCTGGCGAAGGCATTGGCGAAAGCGACGTCCGCGTCAACTTTGGCGGCGTCACCTTCTTCTCCGGCGACCATCTCTACGCCGACAATACCGGGATTATTCTTTCTGAAGATCCGCTGGATATTGAATAAGTATCTGCCATGCGTTAAAAGGGGAATTAAATTCCCCTTTTTTATACATGGACGTATTCATGCAGAATATTATTCTTTTATTTATATATTTATTACTTATAGTCGTTAACCATTTCCGCTACAAATTCCTTTTATCTGGCAACACGGGTGAAATGATTTTATATTTTGCTAACGTATTTTTTAACCCACTTGCCTTATCATTTATTATCGCCACAATCATCTGTATAACGATAAAAAAAAGAAGCAGCCGCAGCTTTATTCGCGGCACTTGTTGGTTAATGGGGTTATTTCTTATCTATAGCAGCTATACGGTGTGGGAACGACATAGCACATGGGAATATACTTTCCCGGGGCCAGGTATCACCGTCATAGTTCCGAGCAAACAGTGGGTTGCCAATATAGTAAAACAAGGACCAACCCTGGTGACTCGGGATGCCCATGCTATTTTAGCTATTGTTGCCTTCTCACAAAATGAACTCGGTGTACATTCAATCGAGGAACTTACCGCGACTCAAAACGGAACTGCAGAAATGCATGTTTGTGATGTTCAGGGATTTACCTGCGCTTATCAGGAAGGAGTGCAAACAATGAGTGATGGCAAAGTAAGACATGCTATTTTCATGACTCTACTGGATAACACTAATTTGATACAACTGGTCGCAGCCATCGACCCAGATTATTTGGACGAATATCAAGAAGAAGTAATGAAAATGATGCTTTCTGCCCGTCAATGATCTGATGTGCATGTTAATAATAAGGGATTGATATGAGATACGTTATCTTATTAATACTATGGATAATAACTGCTTTTCTTAGTCACCTTCAGCACAGCAACCTACTGTCTGGAGATCCTGGCATGGTTGGCGAGTATATCGGTTCAGTACTTCTGGGGCCGCTGTTACTTCCCGTGCTTGTGTCAGGTATTCTGTGCGCATTCGCTAAAAAAACGCGTAACTTCGCCAGTTTTACTCGCGGGTGCTGTTGGGTATTGGGGGTACTACTTTTATCCAATATCAGCAATACGTTTCGCATAATCACCCCATGGCAATATACGTTTGAGAATGCCGCTATTTCCGTGACTGTCCCTAACAGACACTGGAAAACGATTTCCATTCGTACAGATAAAACCATTGATATAAGAAGTGAAGATAATAGCATCTTTATTTCTGCTTTCCGCCTACCCGCAGGACGTAGCGCCGATGACTCGCTGGAAGAGTTAAAGAAGATGCAGCGAGACAATCTCAAGGATCAATACAATGAAGAAACCTTCCAATTTAATGACTGTAATGCCAAACATTTCACCTGTAAGTATCAGGATGTGTTGATAAATTTCGATGGTCAGCAGAAGAGAACCATCAGTGTTTATCTTGAGGACACCCCCAGGGCTGTGGGGATCATTGCATTGATGGAGCCAGATACGGCAGATAAATATCGCCAACAGGCGATGGGGATTATGCTTTCTGCTAAAAATGCAGTGAAGTAAAAAATAAGGCGCCTTGCGGCGCCTCTGAGTGGAAAAGATTAAACCTCTTCCATGCGACCCAGCAGAGCCTGCAGACGTTCCTGCCAGCCGTTCTGCTGTTCTTTCAGATGGTTGTTCTCACGCTCCAGCTCTTCACGCTGATGCTGGGCATTCTGAACTTCCTGCGACAGTGAGTTGTTTTTTTCTTTCAGCTCTTCGATTTCCATCTGCAACAAAGTGATGGTATCAATCGCCTGCTGTACTTTTGCTTCCAGTTTCTCAAACACTTCTAATGACATTGTCATACCTCTCCTGAATTGCAAGGCGTTGATGGATATAAATCCTCGTCCCGATTATCGGTGACGCCTTAATAAATACGTGCGCGTTTTCGTTAGCTCCGATTGTATGAAGCCGCGCCATCTCTGTCCAGCAGCACGCCTTGCAGATTCCAGTTTGCCACACTTTTCATCCTTCTCCTGGTGACATAATCCACACGAATCGAAAATGTTAAAAAATTTGTTGCAAGAATGATTTAACAAACGTGCATCATGTAAGAAAATATGAAAGAAATGGCGCGATAACGCTCATTTTATGACGCGGCACACACATTTTGATTTCGATATTTCTCGTTTTTGCTCGTTAACGATAAATTCACAGGATGCCTACAAGCATCGTGAACGTCAGTGACTTTCACGCTTACAACAAACATTAACTCTTCAGGATCCGATTATGAGTCAAACATCAACCTTGAAAGGCCAGTGCATTGCTGAATTCCTAGGGACCGGGTTGTTGATTTTTTTCGGTGTGGGTTGCGTTGCAGCACTTAAAGTCGCTGGTGCGTCTTTTGGTCAGTGGGAAATCAGTGTCATTTGGGGACTAGGGGTGGCAATGGCCATCTACCTGACCGCAGGGGTTTCCGGCGCGCATCTTAATCCCGCTGTCACTATTGCGTTGTGGCTGTTTGCCTGTTTCGACAAGCGAAAAGTTATTCCTTTTATCGTTTCACAAGTTGCCGGTGCTTTCTGCGCTGCGGCATTAGTTTACGGGCTTTACTACAATTTATTCCTCGACTTCGAACAGACCCATCATATTGTTCGCGGCAGCGTCGAAAGTGTTGATCTGGCGGGCACATTCTCTACTTACCCTAACCCTCATATCAATTTTGTGCAGGCTTTCGCAGTTGAAATGGTGATTACCGCTATTCTGATGGGGCTGATCCTGGCGCTCACGGACGATGGTAACGGTGTACCGCGTGGGCCATTGGCACCGTTGTTGATTGGTCTACTGATTGCGGTCATCGGCGCATCTATGGGTCCATTGACAGGCTTTGCCATGAACCCAGCGCGTGACTTCGGTCCGAAAATCTTTGCCTGGCTGGCGGGCTGGGGCAAGGTCGCCTTTACCGGCGGCAGAGACATTCCTTACTTCCTTGTGCCGCTTTTTGGCCCTATCGTTGGCGCGATTGTAGGTGCATTTGCCTACCGCAAACTGATTGGCCGCCATTTGCCTTGCGATATCTGTGTTGTGGAAGAAAAGGAGATCACAACTCCTTCAGAACAAAAAGCTTCACTGTAATGTGACTACGGGACAATTAAACATGACTGAAAAAAAATATATCGTTGCGCTCGACCAGGGCACCACCAGCTCCCGCGCAGTCGTGATGGATCACGATGCCAATATCATTAGCGTGTCACAGCGCGAATTTGAGCAAATCTACCCAAAACCAGGCTGGGTAGAACACGACCCAATGGAAATCTGGGCCACCCAAAGCTCTACGCTGGTAGAAGTGCTGGCGAAAGCCGATATCAGTTCCGATCAAATTGCAGCTATTGGGATTACTAACCAGCGAGAAACCACTATCGTCTGGGAAAAAGAAACCGGCAAGCCTATCTATAACGCCATTGTCTGGCAGTGCCGTCGTACCGCTGAGATCTGCGAGCATCTCAAACGCGATGGCATGGAAGAGTACATTCGTAATAACACCGGTCTGGTCATTGACCCGTACTTCTCTGGCACCAAAGTGAAGTGGATCCTCGACCATGTGGAAGGCTCCCGCGAGCGTGCGCGTCGTGGTGAACTGCTGTTTGGTACGGTTGATACCTGGCTTATCTGGAAAATGACTCAAGGTCGCGTTCACGTGACCGATTACACCAACGCGTCTCGCACCATGTTGTTCAACATCCATACTCTGGACTGGGACGACAAAATGCTCGACGCACTGGATATCCCGCGCGAGATGCTGCCAGAAGTGCGTCGCTCTTCGGAAGTATACGGTCAGACCAACATCGGCGGTAAAGGAGGCACGCGTATTCCGATCGCCGGGATCGCGGGTGATCAGCAGGCGGCGCTATTCGGTCAGTTGTGCGTTAAAGAAGGGATGGCGAAGAATACCTATGGTACAGGCTGCTTTATGTTGATGAATACCGGTGAGAAAGCGGTGACATCAGAAAACGGCCTGCTTACGACCATCGCCTGTGGCCCGACTGGCGAAGTGAACTATGCGCTGGAAGGCGCGGTATTTATGGCGGGCGCATCGATTCAGTGGTTACGCGATGAGATGAAGCTGATTAGCGACGCCGACGATTCCGAATACTTTGCCACCAAAGTGCAAAATACCAACGGCGTATATGTCGTTCCGGCCTTTACCGGTCTGGGCGCGCCGTACTGGGATCCGTATGCGCGCGGGGCGATTTTCGGTCTGACTCGTGGGGTGAATGCTAACCACATCATCCGCGCGACGCTGGAGTCTATTGCTTATCAGACGCGTGACGTACTGGAAGCGATGCAGGCCGACTCCGGTATTCGTCTGCACGCGCTGCGCGTGGACGGCGGTGCTGTGGCGAACAATTTCCTGATGCAGTTCCAGTCGGATATTCTCGGCACCCGCGTTGAGCGTCCGGAAGTTCGCGAAGTGACTGCGTTGGGTGCGGCCTATCTTGCTGGTCTGGCGGTCGGTTTCTGGCAGAACCTCGACGAGCTGCAAGAGAAAGCGGTGATTGAACGTGAGTTCCGCCCTGGCATCGAAACCACCGAGCGTAATTACCGTTACGCTGGCTGGAAAAAAGCGGTTAAACGCGCGATGGCGTGGGAAGAACACGAGGAGTGATGCCAGACATCTGAACGATTGTCTGATGCTGATCGCCTGATGCGACGCTGACGCGTCTTATCAGGCCTACGAGGCGGATACATATCCGGCATCATGCAGACTCTGAAACCGTGCGGGGGCAACCCCGCACACATCAATAATCCCGCCCTTCCCCTGTGCTACACTTCGCGCCATTCCTTACTGCTTAGAGTTTGCTATGAGACGAGAACTTGCCATCGAATTTTCCCGCGTCACCGAATCTGCGGCGCTGGCTGGCTACAAATGGTTAGGACGCGGCGATAAAAACACCGCTGACGGCGCGGCGGTAAACGCCATGCGTATTATGCTCAACCAGGTCAACATTGACGGCACCATCGTCATTGGTGAAGGCGAAATCGACGAAGCACCGATGCTCTACATTGGTGAAAAAGTCGGTACTGGTCGCGGCGATGCGGTAGATATTGCTGTTGACCCGATTGAAGGCACGCGCATGACGGCGATGGGTCAGGCTAACGCGCTGGCGGTGCTGGCTGTCGGCGATAAGGGTTGCTTCCTTAATGCGCCGGATATGTATATGGAAAAGCTGATCGTCGGACCGGGAGCTAAGGGCACCATTGACTTGAATCTGCCGCTGGCGGATAACCTACGCAATGTTGCAGCGGCACTCGGCAAACCGTTAAGCGAACTGACGGTCACTATTCTGGCGAAACCGCGCCACGACGCGGTTATCGCAGAAATGCAGCAACTCGGCGTGCGCGTGTTTGCCATTCCTGATGGCGATGTCGCAGCCTCGATTCTCACCTGTATGCCAGACAGTGAAGTTGACGTGCTGTACGGTATTGGCGGCGCGCCAGAAGGCGTGGTTTCAGCGGCGGTGATCCGCGCATTAGATGGCGATATGAATGGTCGTCTGCTGGCTCGTCATGACGTCAAAGGCGACAACGAAGAGAATCGTCGCATTGGCGAGCAGGAGCTGGCACGCTGCAAAGCGATGGGCATCGAAGCGGGTAAAGTGCTGCGTCTGGGCGATATGGCGCGTAGCGATAACGTCATCTTCTCTGCCACCGGTATCACCAAAGGCGATCTGCTGGAAGGGATTAGCCGCAAAGGCAATATCGCGACGACCGAAACGCTGCTAATCCGTGGCAAATCCCGCACTATTCGCCGTATTCAGTCCATCCATTATCTGGATCGTAAAGACCCGGAAATGCAGGTGCATATTCTCTGATTGATTTGATCGATTGAGCCTTCCAGTCCTTCGGGACTGGAATTTTTTTGGCCGGAGAACGAAGATAAGGCAAGTCAATCAAAACAGGAGAGAAACATGGCTGATTGGGTAACAGGTAAAGTCACTAAAGTGCAGAACTGGACCGACGCCCTGTTTAGTCTCACCGTTCACGCCCCTGTGCATCCATTTACCGCCGGGCAATTCACCAAACTTGGCCTTGAAATTGACGGCGAACGCGTCCAGCGCGCCTACTCTTACGTCAATTCGCCCGACAATCCCGACCTGGAGTTTTACCTGGTCACCGTCCCCGATGGTAAATTAAGCCCGCGACTGGCGGCACTAAAACCGGGTGACGAAGTGCAGGTGGTTAGCGAAGCGGCTGGCTTCTTTGTACTGGATGAAGTACCAGATTGTGAAACGCTATGGATGCTGGCAACCGGTACAGCGATTGGCCCTTATTTGTCGATTCTGCAATTAGGCAAGGATTTAGATCGCTTCAAAAATCTGGTACTGGTTCACGCCGCGCGTTATGCCGCCGACTTAAGCTATTTGCCACTGATGCAGGAACTGGAAAAACGCTACGAAGGAAAACTGCGCATTCAGACGGTTGTCAGTCGGGAAACGGCAGAGGGCTCACTCACCGGGAGAATACCGGCGTTAATTGAAAGCGGTGAACTGGAAAACGCGGTTGGACTGTCAATGAATAAAGAAACCAGCCATGTGATGCTGTGTGGTAATCCGCAGATGGTACGTGATACGCAACAACTGCTGAAAGAGACCCGGCAGATGACGAAGCATTTACGTCGCCGACCGGGTCACATGACAGCGGAGCATTACTGGTAAGCGGTTACTTGTCGATAAACGGCACGATCAAGAGATCCGCACTCAACTTATTGATCATCCCGCGATATGCCGGCATCAAACGGTTGATAAACGAGTGGTGATGACCACAGACAAGGAGGTCACACTGCTCTTTTTGCATAATTTCCAGCAGTGTTTCCGGCATTTCGCCGCGCTCAATGCGCAGTTTCGTTTTCGGCCACTGAATATTTTTCGTCAGCTTATACAGTTTGTTATCCGACTTATCTTTCAACAGTTGAAGAATATCTTCTGTTGCGGGGAAGTAGATACCCGGATACAACTCACTTAAGCCATCATCAATATGAATTAACGTCAGATGAGCGTCATTATGTCTGGCGAGATCCAGGGCTTTGTTCACCAGTAGGGCATCTTCTTCATTCCCGGAAATTGCCACGCCAATGTGTTTATAAGCCATGTTTAACTCCATTAACCAAGTGAACGCAGTGATATCTCAAAAATAATCATCTCGGCCTGGCATGAGAAGGTGAAAGCTGCATCAAGCTCGACTTGCCCCTCCAGATCTTTAATCTTATAGGCCACGCTGGCACCTTCATCCGCAGAGGATGCAGTGGCTGCAAGCTCTTTCAGTTTGGTCATAAAGGACTCTGCTTCTTCGCGAGTAGCAAAAAAGCGCGAAAGTTTGCTGGTACAGTTGTCGTTATCAATCACCGTACCGATATCAATCGCACATCCTTTAGTACTGCATTTATCTACGACATCTTTCATAGGGCACCTCTGTATATTCGCCTCTCTGTCGATTGCCACTTAAGAATAATGCGCCGTTAAGGGAAGAACAAACAAGTAATGATCTTATGGATTACCATTTTTTTTGATATTGATTAAGGTGAGGAAATGAGGGAGATTTTCCGGGTACCGTCATTTGCAATATGGAAATAACGATACCGGATAAAAATAGCAATAAGAGATATATTGCAGATTAATGGCTTGATTTATTCTCAGACTTATACTTTACGTCCAGGGTGTCTTTACCAAATTTATTTTCGCCCTGGGTGCCGACAAATGCGCCAAGATCGATAAGCATCATCACCAGAATCAACGTCGGAATAAACCGCCCCACCGCCCATTGCCAGACGCCCGGTAAAATCGCCCAGTTACCCGCCAGAAGCATCCACGCTACAATCATCAGAAATGCCCATGCGCCAGAACGCCCACGATCGTGCAGTCGTTTCACCGTCACTGCCGCTGTCGGCCATAACAGGCACACAAGGCAAAACGCGGCGGTCTGGATATCGAGTAGTTTTTTAGCCGCCAGTGAGAAAAGCACCAACATGCCAACGATCCAGAGGCCAATCCAAATCCAGAAATCGCGGCGTCCAATACGCCCTTTAAATGAGAATAACCATTGCTG
The DNA here is from genome assembly GCF_000407765.1 of Escherichia sp. KTE114. Taxonomy (NCBI): domain Bacteria; kingdom Pseudomonadati; phylum Pseudomonadota; class Gammaproteobacteria; order Enterobacterales; family Enterobacteriaceae; genus Escherichia; species Escherichia sp. KTE114. The sequence goes on from NZ_KE136626.1 coordinate 1,037,548, forward strand.
TATGGTCATGTAAGTTCCTTGATGGTTGTCTTTTCCAGGATTCTACCCTTTTGACAAGGGCGACAGATATCGTTTTAATCGAACCCAGTCATAACAAAAGGTACTGCCGATGAAGTCAGGGTGTTCAGTGTTTTTTCTCTTATCTGCCGTGTTATCCGTTAGTGCAACGGTGCACGCACAATCGCCTGGCACGTCAACGACAGCGCCCTACCTGCTGGCTGGCGCCCCCACTTTCGATCTCTCCATCAGCCAGTTTCGAGAAGACTTTAACAGCCAGAACCCCAATCTGCCACTGAACGAATTTCGTGCCATCGACAGCAGCCCCGACAAAGCCAACCTGACTCGCGCCGCCAGTAAAATTAACGAGAACTTGTATGCTTCCACGGCGCTTGAGCGCGGCACCTTAAAAATCAAAAGCATTCAAATTACCTGGCTGCCAATCCAGGGGCCAGAGCAAAAAGCCGCTAAAGCGAAAGCCCAGGAATACATGGCAGCAATGATCCGCACACTCACCCCGCTGATGACCAAAACACAAAGTCAGAAAAAGCTGCAGTCACTCCTTACGGCGGGGAAAAACAAACGTTACTACACTGAGACAGAAGGCGCGTTGCGCTATGTTGTCGCGGACAACGGCGAAAAGGGACTGACCTTCGCTGTTGAACCGATTAAGCTGGCGCTATCTGAAACGCTGGAAGGGTTGAATAAATGACAAAAAGCAAAGCCTTTGCGCCGATGAATCTCTATACTGTTTCACAGACCTGCTGCCCTGCGGGGCGGCCATCTTCCTTTATTCGCTTATAAGCGTGGAGAATTAAAATGCGACATCCTTTAGTGATGGGTAACTGGAAACTGAACGGCAGCCGCCACATGGTTCACGAGCTGGTTTCTAACCTGCGTAAAGAGCTGGCAGGTGTTGCTGGCTGTGCGGTTGCAATCGCACCACCGGAAATGTACATCGATATGGCGAAGCGTGAAGCTGAAGGCAGCCACATCATGTTGGGTGCGCAGAACGTGGATCTGAACCTGTCCGGCGCATTCACCGGTGAAACCTCTGCCGCTATGCTGAAAGACATCGGCGCACAGTACATCATCATCGGTCACTCTGAACGTCGTACTTACCACAAAGAGTCTGACGAACTGATCGCGAAAAAATTCGCTGTGCTGAAAGAGCAAGGTCTGACTCCGGTTCTGTGCATTGGTGAAACTGAAGCTGAGAACGAAGCGGGCAAAACTGAAGAAGTTTGCGCACGTCAGATCGACGCAGTGCTGAAAACTCAAGGTGCGGCAGCATTCGAAGGTGCGGTTATCGCTTACGAACCAGTATGGGCAATCGGTACTGGCAAATCTGCAACTCCGGCGCAGGCACAGGCTGTTCACAAATTCATCCGTGATCACATTGCTAAAGTTGACGCTGACATCGCTGAACAAGTGATCATCCAGTACGGCGGTTCTGTAAACGCGTCTAACGCTGCAGAACTGTTCGCTCAGCCGGACATCGACGGCGCGCTGGTTGGCGGTGCTTCTCTGAAAGCTGACGCCTTTGCGGTGATCGTTAAAGCTGCAGAAGCGGCTAAACAGGCTTAAGTCTGACAGGTGCCGGATTTCACATCCGGCACTTAACTTTCCTTAACTGCTCGCCTTAACGCAAAATCTCACACTGATGATCCTGAATCTCCTCGGCTGAAGCACGGTTTAGCATCAGCAGATTTCTTTGCGTCGCCAGTAATACAAACGAGTTATCACTCTGTCGTACCATCGCCAGCCCGTAACTTCCCATATGTTCCCGCGCTCCTGGCACTTCTTCCGCCAGCATCATAAACGGACTACGTTGAACCAGTTCGCTTTCCGTTACCCGGCGCGCCAGATATTCATGCCCCTGTAATCCGCCCGGCAGCGGCAACCAGCGACTGCTGATGTTCGCCAGGTTATTATCCAGTTGTTCGCGCACATCAGGACGGATGCAAGAGATATGAATATGAAAATGGTTTTGCGTGCGTCCCGTGCGGGAGTTTATCGCCAACGAGACCGCGCGATCGGGAACCGGCTTACCGTATTTTTTACTCATAAAATCACGCGCCTGCCAGGCCAGCCAAAAGAAGTTCGGCGTTGAAGGATCGGTCAACAAAGGGCTTTCAGTACCGTTAATACGATATGTTGGCATCAACAGATATTGCAGTGGACCGTTAATGTCTTTTAAAACCACATATCCGGCATTGGGTTTTACTTCCACACATGGCGAAGGATTTTGGTTTTGCTGCTGGTTGGGCAAACATTGCTCAAGGACAATCTTACGTAACACATCCGAATCACCGGTAAATTTCCAGTAGCCGATACCCGCAGCAACGGCGATAACTATCATCACCAAAATGAGAATAACCGTTTTTTTCATCGTTTTTTCCCTGTACCTCAAAGAGATGCAAGGGTAACGCAAAATCGCGACAAATAAAAAACCCGGTCGCGAGATGCCACCGGGTCTGGTTATCGTCAACAAAATTAACGTTTGCTGATTTGGTCAAACGTACCACCGTTAGAGAAATGCTCTTTTTGCGCTTTCGTCCAGCCGCCGAACTCTTCATCAATGGTGAATAACTTCAGCTTCGGAAAAGCATTTTCATACTTTTTCGCCACGTCAGGATCGCGTGGACGGTAATAGTTTTTGGCTGCAATCTCCTGACCTTCTGGCGAGTAGAGATATTTCAGATAGGCTTCTGCCACCTCTTTGGTGCCTTTTTTCTCCACCACTTTATCGACAACCGACACCGTCGGCTCAGCGAGAATAGACTCACTCGGCGTGACGATTTCGAACTTATCTTTCCCCAGTTCATTCGCTGCCAGCAGTGCTTCGTTTTCCCAGGCTATCAGCACGTCACCAATCCCGCGCTCGACGAAAGTATTTGTTGAACCACGCGCACCGGAGTCCAGCACTTCAACGTTTTTATACAACGATTGCACAAAATCCTGTGCTTTTGCCTGATCGTTATTGTTGTGGTGCAGGGCATATCCCCACGCTGCCAGATAGTTCCAGCGTGCACCGCCGGAGCTTTTCGGGTTAGGCGTGATCACCGAAACACCCGGTTTAACCAGGTCGTTCCAGTCATGGATTTGCTTCGGGTTGCCCTTACGTACCAGGAAGACAATGGTGGAGGTATACGGCGCGGAGTTATCCGGCAGACGTTTGATCCACTCTTTATCAATTCGACCACGTTCAGCAATCGCATCTACGTCGTAAGCCAGCGCCAGCGTAACAACATCAGCTTCTATCCCGTTGATTACCGATGTTGCCTGTTTCCCTGAACCACCGTGCGACTGACGAATCACCACGTTATCGCCGGTTTGCTGTTTCCAGTGGGCGCTGAAGGCTTTGTTGTATTGTTCGTATAACTCGCGCGTTGGATCATACGAAACGTTAAGTAACTGAATATCCTTTGCCATCACGCTGGTCGCTGCCAGCAAAAATGTTAATCCTACGCCCCACTTGTTCATCGCCCGGCTCTCTTATGTTGTGTTGTGATAAGCAAAGCGTGCCAGAAGGTGAACCAAACATTAAAGAATAAAAAAAGATTGGCTATAACTTGCGGGTATATGTTGGGGAGTTAAAAAGGCGGAAGAAATCCGCCTCATATTGCTGACACAGTGCGCTTTGTTCATGCCGGATGCGGCGTGAACGCCTTATCGGCCTACAAAAACTTGCAAACTCAATAGATTGCAGAATTCATGTAGGCCTGATAAGCGAAGCGCATCAGGCATTTTTGCTTCTGTCATCGGTTTCAGGCGAAAGAAATCTGCCCGAAATCATTAATACAGTTTTTTCGCGCAGTCCAGCCAGTCACCTTTGAACGGACGCTTCATGTTTTCGATAGCGTCGATGATGTCATGGTGAACCAGTTGTTCGTTCTGAATACCTACGCAACGACCGCCGTAACCTGCCAGTAGCAGTTCAATAGCGTAAGCGCCCATACGGGAAGCCAGAATACGGTCGTAAGGCACCGGAGAACCACCACGCTGGATGTGGCCCAGCACAGTTGCGCGGGTTTCACGACCGGTTTCTTTCTCGATGAAATGCGCCAGTTCGTCAACATCACACATGTGTTCGGTTATCGCCACAATTGCGTGTTTTTTACCTTTCGCGATACCCGCTTTGATTTCATTTACCAGGTCATCGCGGCTGAATTCAACTTCCGGAACCACAACAAATTCACAACCACCGGCAATGGCCGCAGCCAGCGTCAGATCGCCACAGTAACGACCCATCACTTCCACCACGGAAATACGCTGGTGAGAAGAAGAAGTGTCACGCAAACGGTCGATGGCTTCTACAACGGTGCTCAGCGCAGTGAAGAAACCGATAGTGTAGTCAGTGCCTTTGATGTCGTTGTCGATAGTGCCCGGCAGGCCGATGCACGGGAAGCCCATTTCGGTCAGACGCATTGCACCCATGTAGGAACCGTCACCGCCGATAACCACCAGCGCGTCGATACCACGTTTTTTCAGGTTTTCGATAGCCACGGCGCGGATGTTCTCGTCGCGGAATTCCGGGAAGCGCGCAGAACCGAGGAACGTACCACCACGGTTGATCATGTCAGACACGCTGTAACGGTCTAGCTGTACCATACGGTCTTCATACAGACCCAGATAGCCGTCATAAATGCCCATTACTTCCAGACCTTCTGTCAGCGCAGAACGAACAACCCCGCGAATTGCGGCGTTCATGCCTGGCGCATCACCGCCGCTTGTCAACACACCGATTTTCTTAATCATGACTACCTCTGAACTTTGGAATGCAAAATGAAATCTGTTGCCGGAAGTCTTCTTGCACATCGAAGTGATCCAACGAATGTGCAAATAGTATAACAATCACTTCCTGCTGAATTGATTCAGGTCAGGCCAAATGGCGGTATTTTATACACAAAATGCGGGTCTGGCTCTCTTTTATACTGATTATGAAAGCATAGACCGTTTACCCTCCCTGGGTACGACGGAACAGGGGTCCTGATGAATAATCACATCCGATCCCGGAAAACGCCGTAAAATAGCCTGCTCTACCTGATCCGCCACCATATGCGCCTGAACCAAAGGCAGAGAGTCTTCCATTTCCAAATGAATCTGAATAAAGCGGGTCGGCCCTGACTGCCGCGTACGAAGATCGTGAGCGCCGCTAACTCCCGGCCAGGAAGTCACGATATCAATAATTTCTTGCCGTTCCTCATCGGGCAGCGCGCGATCCAGTAATGACTGTACCGCCTCATACCCCATGCGTAACGCGCTATATAAAATATAGATGCCGATTCCCAATGCAAACAGTGCATCAGCACGATGCCAGCCATACCAGGACAACCCCAGCGCCAGCAGAATCGCACCGTTCATCATAACATCGGACTGATAATGTAGCATATCTGCCCGCACCGCCTGGCTCTGCGTCCTGCGCACGACCCAACGCTGAAACGAAACAAGGATAATCGTACAAATTAGCGCCACAATAGTCACGAGAACCCCGACGCCTGGGTCTGTCATTGGCGTCGGAGAAACCAAATGCTGAATACCAGTCAAAAACAGGAACAGCGCCGAACCGGAGATAAACATACTTTGCGCCAGCGCCGCGAGGGACTCGGCTTTACCGTGACCAAACGAGTGATTGTCGTCGGCAGGTTGCAGCGAGTAACGCACCACCAGTAAATTCGTCAACGACGCGCCAATATCCACCAACGAATCCACCAGCGCGGCAAGAATACTCACCGAACCGGTATACCACCATGCAAAAATTTTAATCAGCAATAGCAGCGAAGCCATCGCCGTCGCAGCAATCGCCGCCCGGCTGACCAGCCGTCCATAAGATTGATTCATAAATACTCCCGCTATCAACTGACGGTAGTATAACGGAAGCAAATCATCTGCAATGCATCAAGCAACAGGCAAATTGAAGATAAAAAAAACCCCCACATCATGTGGGGGAAGACAGGGATGGTGTCTATGGCAAGGAAAACAGGGTTTACTACTGGGAACGTGAGTTGCTACTACTCAATAGCTTCAACGATGAACTTTTTTGCCATTGCGTCACGTCGCGCAACTGCTCCATTCGTTGTTGATGTTTCTCGTTTAAAACCGCTTGCTGCTCTGGCGTTAACAGGTGATACATTTGGTTGCGGACTTTAGCCATCTCAACCTGGCGAGCGATCTGTTCTTTCGCCATTTTTTCTGCCTGAGCACGCACAGCGTTTTCATCAAAATTTTCTGCGGTGACAAGGCGATGCATTGTCTCCACTTCGCTAACATTAACAGGAGGCTGTTCATGCCGGGCCTGTTGCATAAGATCTCGCATCTGCTGACGCTGATGTTCGGTTAAACTTATGCCGTCGAACATATGGCTCTGCGTACTGCGCTGCGCAAGTTCTTCGCCCGGATGCCAGTTATCGCCTGAACCGACTTCAGCAGCGTGGCTTAATGAACTGACTGCCAGCGTTGAGGCCATGACGGCAGCGGTAACTATGCGCATCATTTGCTCCCAAAATCTTTCTGTCGCGATTCAACGATAGAGAGTTTACGATTCAGGCTGCAAACATGCGTCAGGGGGTGTAAAACAACGTAAAGTCATGGATTAGCGACGTCTGATGACGTAATTTCTGCCTCGGAGGTATTTAAACAATGAATAAAATCCTGTTAGTTGATGATGACCGAGAGCTGACTTCCCTGTTAAAGGAGCTGCTCGAGATGGAAGGCTTCAACGTAATTGTTGCCCACGATGGGGAACAGGCGCTTGATCTTCTGGACGACAGCATTGATTTACTTTTGCTTGATGTAATGATGCCAAAGAAAAATGGTATCGACACATTAAAAGCACTTCGCCAGACACACCAGACGCCTGTCATTATGTTAACGGCACGCGGCAGTGAACTTGATCGCGTTCTCGGCCTTGAGCTGGGCGCAGATGACTATCTCCCGAAACCGTTTAATGATCGTGAGCTGGTGGCACGTATTCGCGCGATCCTGCGCCGTTCGCACTGGAGCGAGCAACAGCAAAACAACGACAACGGTTCACCGACGCTTGAAGTTGATGCCTTAGTGCTGAATCCAGGCCGTCAGGAAGCCAGCTTCGATGGGCAAACGCTGGAGTTAACCGGCACTGAGTTTACCCTGCTCTATTTGCTGGCACAGCATCTGGGTCAGGTGGTTTCCCGTGAACATTTAAGCCAGGAAGTGCTGGGCAAACGCCTGACGCCTTTCGACCGCGCTATCGATATGCACATTTCCAACCTGCGTCGTAAGCTGCCGGATCGTAAAGATGGTCACCCGTGGTTTAAAACCTTGCGTGGTCGCGGCTATCTGATGGTTTCCGCTTCATGATAGGCAGCTTAACCGCGCGCATCTTCGCCATCTTCTGGCTGACGCTGGCGCTGGTATTGATGTTGGTTTTGATGTTACCCAAGCTCGATTCACGCCAGATGACCGAGCTTCTGGATAGCGAACAGCGTCAGGGGCTGATGATTGAGCAGCATGTCGAAGCGGAACTGGCGAACGATCCACCCAACGATTTAATGTGGTGGCGCCGTCTGTTCCGTGCCATTGATAAGTGGGCACCACCGGGGCAGCGTTTGTTACTGGTGACCACCGAAGGCCGCGTGATTGGCGCAGAACGCAGCGAAATGCAGATCATTCGCAACTTTATTGGCCAGGCCGATAACGCCGATCATCCGCAGAAGAAAAAGTATGGTCGCGTGGAACTGGTCGGCCCGTTCTCTGTGCGTGATGGCGAAGATAATTACCAACTGTATCTGATTCGTCCAGCCAGCAGTTCTCAATCCGATTTCATTAACTTACTGTTTGACCGTCCGCTATTACTGCTGATTGTCACCATGTTGGTCAGTACGCCGCTGCTGTTGTGGTTAGCCTGGAGTCTGGCAAAACCGGCGCGTAAGCTGAAAAACGCTGCCGATGAAGTCGCCCAGGGAAACTTACGCCAGCATCCGGAACTGGAAGCGGGGCCACAGGAATTTCTTGCCGCAGGTGCCAGTTTTAACCAGATGGTCACCGCGCTGGAGCGCATGATGACCTCTCAGCAGCGCCTGCTTTCTGATATCTCTCACGAGCTGCGCACGCCGCTGACGCGTCTGCAACTGGGTACGGCGTTACTGCGCCGTCGTAGTGGTGAAAGTAAGGAACTGGAGCGAATTGAAACCGAAGCACAACGTCTGGACAGCATGATCAACGACCTGTTGGTGATGTCACGTAATCAGCAGAAAAACGCGCTGGTGAGCGAGACCATCAAAGCCAACCAGTTGTGGAGCGAAGTGCTGGATAACGCAGCGTTCGAAGCGGAGCAGATGGGCAAGTCGTTTACCGTTAACTTCCCGCCTGGGCCATGGCCGCTGTACGGCAACCCGAACGCCCTGGAAAGTGCGCTGGAAAACATTGTTCGTAATGCCCTGCGTTATTCCCATACGAAGATTGAAGTGGGCTTTGCGGTAGATAAAGACGGTATCACCATTACGGTGGACGACGATGGTCCTGGCGTTAGCCCGGAAGATCGCGAACAGATTTTCCGTCCGTTCTATCGGACCGATGAAGCACGCGATCGTGAATCTGGCGGTACAGGATTGGGGCTGGCGATTGTCGAAACTGCCATTCAGCAGCACCGTGGTTGGGTTAAAGCTGAAGACAGCCCGCTGGGCGGTTTACGGCTGGTGATTTGGCTGCCGCTGTATAAGCGGAGTTAAACTCCGCGCAGGCCGGATAAGGCGTTTACGCCGCATCCGGCATTTGAGCAGGATGCCTGATGCGACGCTGATCGCGTCTTATCAGGCCTACTCTTCGGGGGTTATTTCCCCCACAAACGCCGCGAATTATCTTCAATCTTGCCGCTAAGTCGGCGCTTCTGCATCGTCCGCGTCCAGCTTTTCGACAGCCCGGCAGCGGAGAGTAAACGGTGATACTGCTCGTCATCAAACGGCATATGCCATGCGATAGCTATTGCCTCCTGCACGGTGACATCGCTGACGCGAGAAACCAGCTCCAGCGGCGCATCCGCAGATACCAACCCCGGCGCAATCACGCTATACAGCCAGCCAACTTTACCGGCGTTTTGCATCAACTGTGCCATATCGCTGATGTCAAAATGATAATTGAGTTTGTAGCACGGAGAGCGCGGCTGGGTGACCTGAATTAATGCCTCACCCCAGCGGAAAATATCGCCAATATAAACATTGCTTTCCGTCAGGCCGTCGGTTGAGAGGTTTTCACCAAACGCAGGCGCAACAAACAAATCTGCCTGTTCAGGAAATTCCCGCGCCCAGTAGAGATAATGCTCACGAGGATAGTGACACAGCGCCCTGTCCGGCCCACCGTGAACTATTTTCTCTGCCTGCTCGTCACCTTCCAGCCCCAGCTCTGTCAACATCAACTCGCCATCGACCTGGATTTTCGCAATCGCGCTGGGTTTGCTTTCGGGATAAGCCTGTATTTTGCCTGTGTATACATCAACCGGATATCGCATCTGTTCCCTCTCCACCGAGAAATTTCCCCATTAGACCATATTTATTTTACGTCAGGCGCGCAAAATGAGAGCACGGTTCACATGACGACGTCTTAGAAATGTTATCAATGAGATGAATTTGAAACGCCATTTCATTATCAGGAGTGTACAACGTGACCGAGCAAACACAGTTTTCTGGCGTCTGGTGCCCTTCCATTACGCCAATGGATAAAGACGGTAATGTGGATCTTAACGGACTGAAGAAGCATCTGCAGCGGCTAACAGAAGCCAATATTGATGTGATATTGCTGATGGGTAGCATTGGTGAATTTGCCTCTTTCACCCTCGAAGAGAGGCTCATGCTTATCCGCGAAGCGCGTTCCATGAGCACATTAAAAATGGTCGCTAACGTTTCTTCCACCTGCACACACGATGTACTGGTGATGGCGCAAGAAGCGTATCGCACAGGCTATGATGCAGTGATGATCCTCCCGCCTTACTACTACGGTCAGACGGCAAAGCAATTATTAAGCTATTTCCGCCATCTGGGGCGCGAATTACAGGGCAAATGGTTCGCATATAACTTCCCGGCAAGAACCGGTTGTGATTTAACCCCTGACCTGGTCGCCACGCTGGCGAGTGAATTTCCTGACTTTGCCGGAATTAAAGATACCGTCGATTGCCAGTCACACACCCGCAGCATGATTCAGGCAACCCAGGCAGTTCGTTCTGATTTTGCAGTGCTTTCGGGCTATGACGAGTATTACATTCCTAATCTGCTGGCCGGCGGCGCGGGAATAATATCCGGCCTGAACAACGTTATGCCGGAGCTGTTTGTCGAAGCCCGTGAAGCCTTCAAACGCGGCGACCTGGCGGCTTTACAAGAGATTCAGCAACAGATTGGCACTTATATGTCCATCTACGCCATCGGTGAGGATTTTGTCACTACCATCAAGACGGTGGTATCGCGTAAGTTTGGCTATTGCACTGGCGTATCACGCAATGCGGGTGGTGAGTTAAACGAAAGTGAATGTCGAACGATTGATGAAGTCTTTGTCAGATAACGCAAAAGGCCGGATGACTACAAATCATCCGGCCTCTTGATTTATATGGATGGAGATTACTTCACCGTACCCAATATTTCGATTTTCGCCGCTCTGGCTTTAACTTTGCGCGACCAGACAGAAGTCAAAATTGGCACCAGAATCGAGGTCACAATCACTGACGTCGCCACCAGCGAAGTTGCCGCTGGCGCCATTGGTTTAAAGGCGGGGATCATTTCAGCAATCAGTACCGGCGTCGCCACCGCAGCACCGGCAGAACTGGAAGCCGCGATTCCGGCTGTACCATCGCCACTACCAATCAATTTATCGGCAATAATCAACGGAATACCGGTCACGACGATCACCGCCACACCCAGCAAAATCCCCAGCAAACCGGTCTGAGCAATCACGGTTAAATCAATGGTATTGCCCAGCGCAAAGGCAAAGAACGGGATCAACGTCTGTACGGCTTTGCTGAAAAATTCTCTCAGCTCAGGGTCAAGGTTCCCTAACGCAAAGCCGACGAGGAACGGTAATACCGCACCGACGAAAACATGCGGTTCAAACGATGCAATCCCGGCAGTCCCCAGAATAATCATCGTCATAAGCGGCCCGGATTCCAGCGACATTAATACAAACGCTCCGGCCTCTTCTTTAGTGCCATACTGCTGCATGATCGAAGCGTAAAGTCCGCCGTTGGTCATATCCATCGCCGCCACCAGCGCAAGCGTTGAAAGTCCGGCAAAGAATCCAACTTCAACACCATGTTCAGGAATAATGCGTGAAGCAATTGCCGCAACCACCCACGCCACAGCAATTTTGGTTACCACCAGCGTACCGGATTTACGCAATACCGTTCCCGTCGCACTTAATTTTATCGATGCCCCCATGCAGAAAAACCACACCGCCAGAATCGGCACCGTGCCGGTAATCATTCCATTTGTGAATGAACCAAAGTATTTTCCCGCCCCTGGCGAGAAAGTGTGACACAGTGCGCCAAGGAACAGCGGGACGAGCATCATCCCTCCTGGGATTTTCTCTATCGTGTGTTTTATCTGCATTTTCATCACCTATCGGCATATTTTTATAGGCTGATGCATAAGTCCTTCACGATGCATCAGTGTTGATGGAAATGAAGATAGACATTCAACAGAGCAATAAAAGTGATCAAAACCACATCAATTGAAACGTTGTTTTATTTTTATAGGATCATTGTTTTTATTTTGAAATTGATCACAAAAAAACCACCGCTATGGGCGATGGTTTGTTTTTTATGCTGAAAAACGGCGTAAACGCCTCATTGCAGCAGGCAATATGCGATTATTTTTTCGCCGCAAAACGTGCCGCAGCTTCGTCCCAGTTCACCACGTTCCAGAACTCTTTGATGTAGTCCGGACGGCGGTTCTGGAATTTCAGGTAGTAAGCGTGTTCCCACACATCCAGACCCAGAACAGGGAAGCCGGAAGCGCCAGAAATGGCTTCGCCCATCAGCGGGGAGTCCTGATTAGCAGTAGAAACCACCGCCAGTTTATCGCCTTTCAGCACCAGCCATGCCCAGCCGGAACCAAAGCGGGAAGCTGCCGCTTTCTCAAATTCTGCTTTGAAATTATCAACGGAACCGAAATCACGTTCGATAGCCGCTTTCAGGTCGCCCTGCAAAGTCGTGCCTTTTTTCAGGCCTTTCCAGAACAGGCTGTGGTTGGCGTGACCACCAGCGTTGTTGCGCAGCACGGTTTTCTTGTCTGCTGGCAGCTGGTCCAGTTTAGTGATCAGCTCTTCAACCGGCAGGTTGGCGAATTCTGGCAGGCTTTCCAGCGCCGCATTGGCGTTGTTGACGTAGGCCTGATGGTGTTTGGTGTGGTGGATTTCCATGGTCTGCTTATCGAAGTGCGGTTCCAGGGCATCGTAAGCATACGGCAGGGATGGCAGGGTATAGCTCATATTCATCTCCAGTATTGTCGGGCGGCCGATTGTTAATGCCGCGTAAGCAGTTGGTTCATTATAGTTAATTAAATGATATTGAAAATGATTATCAATGCCGTACTTTTCATAGGGGAATGGTTTTGCAGGGAAATGTCCGAGATGTGAACCAAATCACCCACTTAATGCCGTGATTGCCAGTAAATCGGCAACGGCGGCAACAGGCGAAAGGTTAATCGACAGCACGATTTTTACACTCATCTCGTCGGAGATGTGACGCGACGAAAAATGATGAGGATAAGAAGATGAGTAACGCGATTACGATGGGGATATTTTGGCATTTGATCGGCGCGGCCAGTGCAGCCTGTTTTTACGCTCCGTTCAAAAAAGTAAAAAAATGGTCATGGGAAACCATGTGGTCAGTCGGTGGGATTGTTTCGTGGATTATTCTGCCGTGGGCCATCAGCGCCATGCTACTACCTGATTTCTGGGCATATTACAGCTCGTTCAGCCTCTCTACCCTGCTGCCTGTTTTTCTGTTCGGCGCTATGTGGGGGATTGGTAATATCAACTACGGCCTGACCATGCGTTATCTCGGCATGTCGATGGGGATAGGTATCGCCATTGGCATTACGTTGATCGTCGGTACGCTGATGACGCCAATTATCAACGGCAATTTCGATGTGCTGATTAACACCGACGGTGGGCGCATGACGTTGCTCGGCGTACTGGTGGCGCTGATTGGCGTGGGGATTGTGACTCGCGCCGGGCAGTTGAAAGAGCGCAAAATGGGCATTAAAGCCGAAGAGTTCAACCTGAAAAAAGGGCTGGTGCTGGCGGTAATGTGCGGCATTTTCTCTGCCGGGATGTCTTTTGCGATGAACGCCGCAAAACCGATGCATGAAGCAGCTGCCGCGCTGGGCGTTGATCCACTGTATGTCGCTCTGCCAAGCTATGTTGTCATCATGGGTGGCGGCGCGATCATCAACCTCGGTTTCTGTTTTATTCGTCTGGCAAAAGTGAAAGATTTGTCGCTAAAAGCCGACTTCTCGCTGGCAAAACCGCTGATCATTCACAACGTGTTACTCTCGGCACTGGGCGGTTTGATGTGGTATCTGCAATTCTTTTTCTATGCCTGGGGCCACGCCCGCATTCCGGCGCAGTATGACTACATCAGTTGGATGCTGCATATGAGCTTCTATGTATTGTGCGGCGGTATCGTCGGGCTGGTGCTGAAAGAGTGGAACAATGCGGGACGCCGTCCGGTTACCGTGTTGAGCCTCGGTTGTGTGGTGATTATTGTCGCTGCCAACATCGTCGGCATGGGCATGGCGAGTTAATCTTTCCGGGAATTGCGATGACGCCACTGACTGGGCGTCATCCCGGTTTCCCGGGTAAACACCACCGAAAAATAGTTACTGTCTTCAAAGCCACATTCTGTCGAAATATCACTGATTAACAGGCGGCTATGCTGGAGAAGATATTGCGCATGACACACTCTGACCTGCCGCAGATATTGATTGATGGTCATGCCGGTCTGCTGGCGAAATTGCTGACGCAAGACGCGTTCACTGCAAGACGCCTCATCACAAAATTTATCCAGCGCAAAGGGACTTTTCAGGCTAGCCGCCAGTCGGGTAATCAGCTTATCCAGCAACGTTTCACTGGATGTTGGCGGTAATGAATCACTGGTGTAGCGATGGCGCTGCAAAAGCATCACCAACTGCCCGAACAGTAACTCCGCCATTTCGTTGGCAAACGGCGCGGGCTGACTGCTTTCGTGCTCAAGCTGCCCGATAACCTGCCGCACCTGCGCCATGCCCGCACTACCTAAACGCCAGTGTGGTTGTTCTGCGCTGGCGTTAAACCCCGGAATCGTCCCCTGCCAGTCGAGATTAAGTGTCAGCCGCTCCGGGCAATAAATAACGTTCTGCAAAACCAGATCGTTAACGGAAGCGTAGGAGTGTTTATCGTCTGCGTGGATATAAAAGAGATCGCCACGGGTAATACGATGAGGACGGTCGTTGAGCACGTGCAAACCGTTACCGCGCCAGACGATCACCAGTTCACAAAAATCATGTGTATGCTCGGCAAAGACATCCTGCGGATAACGATCAGCAACCGCGACCGCCTGCTGTTCGCTGGCAAAAAAATCTTTTTTACGAAGGACAAACTGATGAACCACCGTGCCACCTCAGCCGGAAGACGCGTTTGATTATTCATAAACTGGCGTGGAAATACGTTGAGAAGATTCGCGTTATTGCAGAAAGCCATCCCGCCGCTGGCGAATATCGCGTGGTGACCAGTTAAACTCACGGCGAAACAGCGTCGAAAAGTGGTTACTGTCGCTGAATCCGCAGCGATATGCGATTTCGGTCACGCTGTCCTCGCTATGACGTAACAGATGACGCGCCTTCACCAACCGTAAACGGTTAAGGTAACGCTGGGGCGTCAAACCGGTTTGCTGTTTTAGCTGACGATGCAACGTGCGTAGTGACAGAGAAAATTGATCCGCCATCATTTCCCAATTCACCTCGTCGGCAAAATGTTCTTCCAGCCAGGCCAACAACAAGTTCAGGCGCGATTCGCGACTTTCCATGCTCTCCTGCAAACTGTTTTTACGCAGCAAGAGCAGTAATTGCATAAACAAAATCTCACCGCTGGCTTTCGAGGGTAAATCATTCGTTCTGTCCTGCTGTTCCAGTTGCGAAACCAGCTGCCGTACCTGCTGCAATATGCTGTGGCTCACGCGCCAATGGGACGGATATTGCCCGTCTTGCTCTTGCGGCAGAAGCTGATGCAGCCCGGCAAGAAACTGAAATCTATCCGGGGAGCGATACAGCACATTGGTCAAATACAGATTGTCCGTATGTTCGTATAAATGCCGATCATGATCGCGCACGAAACAGATTGTTCCACCGGAGATGGTATAAGGCTGCCCATTGAAAATATGGATACCCGTGCCATGTTCGACAATCACAATCTCATGGAAATCATGGTGATGTTCAGGAAAATCCACCTGTGGAAGCCGGGGTTCTATTGCCACAGACACGTTACCAGACGGAAAAAAATCCACGCAATGTAATACGTCCATATAAGCCTCCTGATGCCGTCAACATGGCGGAATAGTAATCAAGCGGTTTGGTTCTTACCTTAAATTTTCGACAGCAAAACACGTAAAAAATGTCGATTTTTCAAGATAAAGCGTGATTTTTCAGAAAATGCGGCAAACATCACATCACCACATTTCTGAAAATTGTGAACGCCATCACGTTCATCTTTCCCTGGTTGCCAGCGGTGTATTTTCCTGTCAGTAACGAGAAGGTAGCGAAGTCGGGCGCTTCTTAGACTGGGCGTAATGAAACCTAGAAGGATCTCATTATGACCTTTCGCTACTGCGTCGCCGTTGATCTTGGCGCATCCAGTGGGCGCGTAATGTTGGCGCGTTACCACCGTGAATGTCGCAGCCTGACGCTGCGTGAAATCCATCGTTTTACCAATGGGCTGTATTACCAGAGCGGTTATGCCACCTGGGATGTCGATAGTCTGGAAAACGCCATTCGCCTTGGGTTAAACAAGGTGTGCGAGGAAGGGATTCATATCGATAGCATCGGCATTGATACCTGGGGCGTGGACTATGTGCTGCTGGATCAACACGGTCAGCGCGTCGGTTTACCGATTTCCTATCGTGATAGCCGCACTAACGGACTGATGACATTGGCACAGCAGCAAATTGGCAAACACGATATTTATCAGCGTAGCGGCATCCAGTTCCTGCCCTTCAATACAATCTATCAGCTACGTGCGCTGACGGAGCAACAACCTGAACTTATCCCGCACATTGCTCACGCTCTGCTGATGCCGGATTACTTTAGTTATCGTCTGACCGGCAAGCTGAACTGGGAATACACCAACGCCACCACCACGCAACTGGTCAATATCAATAGCGACGACTGGGACGAGTCCCTGCTGGCGTGGAGCGGTGCCAACAAAGCCTGGTTTGGTCGCCCGACGCATCCGGGTAATGTCATAGGTCACTGGATTTGCCCGCAGGGTAATGAAATTCCGGTGGTCGCCGTTGCCAGCCATGATACCGCCAGCGCGGTTATCGCCTCGCCGTTAAACGGTTCCCGCGCCGCTTATCTCTCCTCCGGCACCTGGTCATTGATGGGCTTCGAAAGCCAGACGCCATACACCAATGACGCGGCGCTGGCAGCCAACATCACCAATGAAGGCGGTGCGGAAGGTCGCTATCGGGTGCTGAAAAATATCATGGGTTTATGGCTGCTCCAGCGGGTACTTCAGGAGCGACAAATCAACGATCTCCCGACGCTTATCGCCGCGACACAGGCACTCCCGGCCTGTCGCTTCATCATCAACCCCAATGACGATCGCTTTATTAATCCTGACGAGATGTGCAGCGAAATTCAGGCAGCGTGTCGGGAAACGGCGCAACCAATCCCAGAAAATGATGCTGAACTGGCACGCTGTATTTTCGACAGTCTGGCGCTGCTGTATGCCGACGTACTGCACGAACTGGCGCAGCTACGCGGTGAAGATTTCTCGCAACTGCATATTGTCGGCGGCGGCAGCCAGAACGCGCTGCTCAACCAGTTGTGTGCCGATGCCTGCGGTATTCGGGTGATCGCCGGGCCAGTTGAAGCCTCAACACTCGGCAATATCGGCATCCAGTTAATGACGCTGGATGAACTCAACAATGTGGATGATTTCCGTCAGGTCGTAGGCGCCACCGCGAATCTGACCACCTTTACCCCTAATCCTGACAGTGAAATTGCCCACTATGTGGCGCGGATTCACTCTACACGACAGACAAAGGAGCTTTGCGCATGACCACACAACTGGAACAGGCCTGGGAACTGGCGAAACAGCGTTTCGCGGCGGTAGGGATTGATGTCGAGGAGGCGCTGCGCCAACTTGATCGCTTACCCGTTTCAATGCACTGCTGGCAGGGCGATGATGTTTCTGGTTTTGAAAACCCGGAAGGTTCGTTGACTGGTGGGATTCAGGCCACAGGTAATTATCCGGGCAAAGCGCGCAATGCCGAAGAGCTACGTGCCGATCTGGAACAGGCTATGCGGCTGATTCCGGGGCCGAAACGGCTTAATTTACATGCGATTTATCTGGAATCAGACACGCCCGTCTCGCGCGACCAAATCAAACCAGAGCACTTCAAAAACTGGGTTGAATGGGCGAAAGCCAATCAGCTCGGTCTGGATTTTAACCCCTCCTGTTTTTCGCATCCGCTAAGTGCCGATGGCTTTACGCTCTCCCATGCCGACGACCGCATTCGCCAGTTCTGGATTGACCACTGCAAGGCCAGCCGTCGCGTTTCGGCCTATTTTGGCGAGCAACTTGGCACGCCATCGGTGATGAACATCTGGATCCCGGATGGTATGAAAGATATCACCGTTGACCGTCTCGCCCCGCGCCAGCGTTTGCTGGCAGCACTGGATGAAGTGATCAGCGAAAAGCTGAACCCTGCGCACCATATCGACGCCGTAGAGAGCAAATTGTTTGGCATTGGCGCGGAGAGTTACACGGTTGGCTCCAATGAGTTTTACATGGGGTATGCCACCAGCCGCCAGACCGCTTTGTGTCTGGACGCCGGACATTTCCACCCGACTGAAGTGATTTCCGACAAGATTTCCGCCGCCATGCTGTATGTGCCGCAGTTGCTGCTGCACGTCAGCCGCCCGGTTCGCTGGGACAGCGATCACGTGGTGCTGCTGGATGATGAAACCCAGGCAATCGCCAGTGAGATTGTCCGTCATGACCTGTTTGACCGGGTACACATTGGTCTGGATTTCTTCGATGCCTCCATCAATCGTATTGCCGCGTGGGTCATTGGCACGCGCAATATGAAAAAAGCCCTGCTGCGTGCGTTGTTAGAACCGACAGTCGAACTGCGCAAGCAGGAAGCGGCAGGCGATTACACCGCGCGACTGGCGCTACTGGAAGAGCAGAAATCGTTGCCGTGGCAGGCGGTGTGGGAAATGTATTGCCAGCGTCACGATACGCCAGCGGGTAGCGAATGGCTGGAAAGCGTGCGGGCTTATGAGAATACGATTTTGCGTCAGCGTGGGTAAACACCGCCGGATGCGGCGCGAGCGCCTTATCCGGCCTACAGGTCGAATGACCGTGCTGGCTGTCACCCTCACCCCGGCCCTCTCCCTGAAAGGGAGAGGGGGAAAAACATAGCCCCCTCCGGCAACGGAGATAAACACAGCGCCGGACAGTCCCCTCGCCCCTTTGGGGAGAGGGTTAGGGTGAGGGGAACAAGCCGCACCATGTATCAACAAGGCACCGAATTTACAGGAACACAGAACATGCAAAACATTACCCAGTCCTGGTTTGTCCAGGGAATGATCAAAGCCACCACCGACGCCTGGCTGAAAGGCTGGGACGAGCGCAACGGCGGCAACCTGACGCTGCGCCTGGATGACGCTGACATCGCGCCGTATAACGACAATTTCCACCAACAACCGCGCTATATTCCGCTCAGCCAGCCAATGCCTTTACTGGCAAACACACCGTTTATCGTCACCGGCTCCGGCAAATTCTTCCGCAACGTCCAGCTCGATCCCGCTGCAAATTTAGGCGTCGTGAAGGTCGACAGCGACGGTGCGGGCTACCATATTCTCTGGGGGCTAACCCACGAAGCCGTCCCAACCTCTGAACTTCCGGCGCACTTTCTCTCCCATTGCGAACGTATTAAAGCCACCAACGGTAAAGATCGGGTGATCATGCACTGCCATGCCACCAACCTGATCGCCCTCACCTATGTACTGGAAAACGACACGGCGGTCTTCACTCGCCAACTGTGGGAAGGCAGCACCGAGTGCCTGGTGGTATTCCCGGATGGCGTTGGCATTTTGCCGTGGATGGTGCCCGGCACGGACGAAATCGGCCTGGCCACCGCGCAGGAAATGCAAAAACATTCACTGGTTCTCTGGCCTTTCCACGGCGTCTTCGGCAGTGGTCCGACGCTGGACGAAGCGTTTGGCCTGATCGATACCGCAGAAAAATCGGCGGAAGTGTTGGTGAAAGTGTATTCGATGGGCGGCATGAAACAGACCATCAGCCGTGAAGAGTTGATAGCCCTGGGCAAACGTTTCGGCGTCACCCCACTGGCAAACGCACTGGCGCTTTAACACCCCGTTTCGCATCTGGCGGCGCGGGTTATGCCGCCGGACAGAAGGATTTGATCTTAAGGAGAATAATCATGAGTTTTATGTTGGCATTACCGAAAATCAGCCTGCATGGCGCTGGGGCAATTGGCGATATGGTAAACCTGGTTGCGAATAAGCAGTGGGGAAAAGCACTGATCGTTACCGATGGGCAACTGGTTAAGTTGGGATTGCTGGACAGTCTGTTCACCGCGCTGGATCAACACGAAATGTCTTACCACCTATTCGATGAAGTCTTTCCAAATCCCACCGAAGAACTGGTGCAAAAAGGCTACGCTGCATTTCAGGACGCCGCATGTAACTACATTATTGCTTTCGGTGGCGGTAGCCCGATTGATACCGCAAAAGCCGTGAAAATCCTTACCGCTAATCCAGGCCCTTCTACTGCTTACTCTGGCATTGGCAAAGTAAGAAACCCAGGCGTGCCGCTGGTGGCGATCAATACTACTGCCGGAACTGCCGCTGAGATGACCAGCAATGCGGTGATCATCGACACTGCGCGGCAGGTGAAAGAAGTCATCATCGATTCGAATATTATTCCTGATATCGCCGTGGATGATGCCAGTGTAATGCTGGAGATCCCTGCCTCCGTTACCGCTGCCACCGGTATGGACGCACTAACCCATGCCATAGAAGCCTTTGTTTCCGTTGGCGCCCATCCGCTAACTGATGCCAACGCGCTGGAGGCTATCCGCTTGATTTCTCTGTGGCTGCCGAAAGCGGTAGAAGATGGTCATAATCTGGAAGCTCGCGAACAGATGGCTTTCGGGCAATATCTGGCGGGTATGGCTTTTAACAGCGCGGGACTGGGGCTGGTTCACGCACTGGCGCATCAGCCCGGTGCTACCCACAACCTGCCACACGGGGTGTGTAATGCCATCTTGTTGCCAGTAATCGAAAACTTTAACCGCCCGAATGCCATCGCACGCTTTGCCCGTATCGCCCAGGCGATGGGGGTCGATACGCGCGGGATGAGTGATGAAGCGGCAAGTCTGGAAGCAATTAATGCCATTCGAGCCTTGAGCCATCGCGTAGGCATACCTGCGGGATTTAGTCAGCTTGGCATCAGCAAAGAGGATATCGAAGGCTGGTTAGATAAAGCCCTGGCCGACCCATGCGCACCATGTAACCCACGTACCGCCAGCCGCGACGAAGTGCGTGAGCTTTATCTGGAGGCGTTATGATCCGCAAAGCCTTTGTTATGCAAGTCAACCCGGACGCCCACGACGAGTATCAGCGTCGGCATAACCCGATCTGGCCGGAACTGGAAGCGGTGTTGAAGTCACACGGCGCGCATAACTACGCCATCTATCTCGATAAAGCGCGAAATTTGCTGTTTGCCACAGTAGAAATTGAATCTGAAGAACGCTGGAATGCGGTTGCCAGCACTGACGTTTGCCAACGTTGGTGGAAATATATGACCGACGTTATGCCCGCTAATCCGGATAACAGCCCGGTCAGCAGCGAGCTACAAGAAGTGTTTTACCTGCCTTAATGAGTTGCGGTGCCGGATATTTTTCCGGCGCCGCACTTTCATCAGAAGAAGTATTTAAAACGAACGCGTGCGCCGTAACGATCATCATTATCGTCGCCGTGTTTTTTATCGCCGTCGCTATCCAGAATGGAGTAATAAGTACCAAGGTAAATATTAAAGTTCTCCATATCCATCACGTTAGCGAACTGATAAGACGCATGAATGGTGTGAATGGTGTACGTCCCTTCATCATCAATCCAGCAGTCGTTATCACAAACTACCCCACTGAATTCATCAATCTTATTGTGCGCGTAGATATAACCCAGCTCGAAACGTTTCCACAGCGCGTTAATCCCGGCAGTGAAATCTTTCTCATTATTGGCATCTAAATAGGCGGTATTAAGATTAACCACGATACCATTTTCCGGATCGGTTTTCAGGCCGTTCCAGGTCATGCTCATACCATAACCGGTACGATCGGACTGATCGACAAAATTACCCTTGCTATCGGTATAACCGTAAGCATTATTTACCACGTTCGCTTCCATCGCTGCGGAAACGGTTAATTCTTCCGTCGGCGACCAGGCTATCACCGGGCGCAGGTAAGCAACATTTTTCTGCTGCTTCATATCGCGACCATGATAATTACCGTCGTTATATAAAGATGTTCCGTCTTCCAGTAACGTGTTTAATTCAAAATACCAGTTATCGAGTTGTTTGCTGACAAGGAAATTACCACCAGCGTTAGAACGCCCGCGCCCCTCTTTCATCATATAGATATAACCGCTGCCATCATCATAAAGATCGTTCGCAGTATTACCTGAATGCTCAACAAAGGTATCCTGATTTAGCGGGAACATATCGTAGGCTTCAAAACGCCCTACTTTGACTTTCCAGTCATTTTCTTTGCCAAAGAAGAAAACCGCGTCATCGATATTCACAGAACCGTGCATATCCCCCAGCGGTTGTGCGGAGAACCCGGCGAAATAACCGTTGTCCAGCTTTCTTACACCATCAAAGCCTAACAGAATACGGCCATTGAGATTCCACTGTTCATTGGTAGGATCGCTATTCACATCAGCGTTGGTCATTGCCAGCAGGCCATGATTACTTTCCGCATCCATATTAAATTCTACGTCGCCGTAGATTTTTAAATCGCCATAACCTGAAAGCAAAAGATTAGGTGAGGTGGCATTTTTCTTTGCAGATTCCGCCGTTGCCTGTCCATTTACCGGCGTATTGCCCTGGGCAGCCTTAATTTCGCGGATCTCAGCGGCTTGTTGTGTCTGCAGCTGTTTTACCTGCCCCTCTGCTTTTGCTGCCCGCATTTCTGCCGCTTCCAGGCGTTCTTCCAGCAATGCCATGCGTTGTTCCAGCGTTAAATGCTGTGTTTTTGCCATACCGGTACTACATGCCAATAATAAACCTATGGCTAAAGATAACGTCGATTTTTTCATTATTTACGTTCCCTGAAATAAAGGATGCCCTACGCTTTCAAGAATGAGTGCGTATATAGAAAAATATAAAAGTTGTTTTAATAGGATGTGCACTTTCGATTTTAATGCAACATCAGCAAGCCAGCGAATAGTATCCCGCCACATAATACGAGTAAATCAGCTGATTTCCTGGAACGTGAGGAATATAACAATAGTGCCGTTTTTAACCAAATATCATAAAAAATATTAGATATGACTCCTGCCAATTCATAAACCATAAAAATAAATAGCTTTGCACAGAAACATTCGAGATATTTAAATATTCATCAAATCATTAAAAAGTATTTTTTTATTCGCGATGTTTATTTTAGCCACCAATATGTGTCCTGCTCCGCAAAAGGTGCCTTTCTCTCTTCCTTACATTGTCACAGCTTCACGGCATATCGCCGCTTATCACTCTCATTACAATCAACGAAAATAAGTTTAAAGGGGGGGCTAATAGGGATATTCGTAAGAAGAATAACGGTGTGCAGTAATTTGTAGAAAAGATGCTCTTAATTTAGTTCAGTGAATGCTAATGCTCAGCCCCAGGAGACGTAAACATTTGAACCGATAAGACACGCAAGCGTCGCATCAGGCAATGAATGCCCGATGCGACCAGCTTCTTATATCAGAACAGCCCCAACGGTTTATCCGAGTAGCTCACCAGCAGGCACTTGGTTTGCTGGTAATGCTCCAGCATCATCTTATGGGTTTCGCGTCCGATGCCCGACTGTTTGTAGCCGCCAAACGCCGCATGTGCCGGGTAAGCGTGATAACAGTTGGTCCATACGCGCCCTGCCTGAATGCCACGCCCCATCTTATAGGCCAGATTACCGTTGCGGCTCCAGACACCCGCGCCCAGGCCATATTGCGTGTCGTTCGCCAGCTCCAGCGCCTCGTCCATCGTTTTGAAGGTGGTCACCGCCAGCACCGGACCAAATATCTCTTCCTGGAACACACGCATATTGTTCTGACCAAACAGAATCGTCGGTTCGAGGTAATAACCGTCTTTCAGTTCCCCTTCCAGCAGCTTACGCCGCCCGCCGGTGAGTACATCTGCCCCCTCTTTTTTACCGATATCAATGTAATTGAGGATGGTTTCCAGTTGCCCATGAGAAACCTGTGCGCCCATTTGCGTCACGCTGTCGAGCGGGTTACCGCTACGAATGCTTTCAACTCGGCGGATAGCACGTTCCATAAAGCGTTCGTAGATAGACTCCTGCACTAAAGCACGGCTCGGACAGGTACAGACTTCGCCCTGGTTGAAGGCGAACAATGCAAAGCCCTCCAGCGCCTTATCGAAGAAAGCATCTTCTTCATCCATCACATCAGCAAAGAAGATATTTGGCGACTTACCGCCCAGCTCCAGCGTCACCGGAATAATATTTTGCGTGGCGTACTGCATAATCTGCTGACCGACTTCCGTTGAGCCGGTAAACGCAACTTTGGCGATGCGTTTTGAGGTCGCCAGATATTCGCCAATTTCCCCACCCGCGCCGTTGACCACGTTCACCACGCCTGGCGGCAGTAAATCACCGACGATCTCCATCAAAAGCAACACTGAAAGCGGGGTAAGTCGTGCGGGTTTTAGCACCACACAGTTGCCCGCCGCCAGCGCGGGAGCCATTTTCCAGCTCGCCATCAGCAGCGGGAAGTTCCACGGGATAATTTGCCCCACCACGCCTAACGGTTCGTGGAAGTGATAAGCCACGGTTTCGCTATCGACTTCACTAATACCACCTTCCTGCGCCCGAATACACGAAGCGAAATAGCGGAAATGGTCAATCGCCAGCGGCACATCGGCAGCACTGGTTTCGCGGATGGGCTTGCCGTTATCCCAGGTTTCTGCCGTCGCTAACAGTTCTAGGTTTTGTTCCATTCGATCCGCAATCTTAAACAGAATCGCCGCGCGATCCTGCACCGAGGTATGCGCCCATTTGTCTTTCACTTTATGCGCGGCATCCAGCGCCAGATCGATGTCGCGTTTGCCCGAAGACGCCACTTCGCACAGTAGCTGCCCGGTCACCGGCGTCAGGTTCTGGTAATACTCGCCGTCGGCGGGTGCTACCCATTCGCCGCCGATAAAGTTGTCATAGCGAGCTTTTAACTTGAGGGGGAAACCATACTCGCCGGGCTTAATCTGTGCTGAAGGGGGATTGTTGGTCATGATCGTCTCCTTGCGGTGTGAGGTATAACAAGGGTAGACGTGACTGGCGAAATCTTCGCCAGCCGGTGACAGCTTTACGACGGCAATCACGAATTTACGGGCAAGGATTACAGAGATAATTGAAAAATCGGCTGACAATTTGCCAGCCGTTGTGGGAATGATGATTACATCGCAGCGCGATAAATCGCCACAATTTCTTCGTGAGTTGCCTGAATCGGGTTAGTAAATCCGCAGGCATCTTTCAGAGCATTGGTCGCCAGTACCGCGAAATCTTCTTCTTTCACGTTCAGATCGCGCAGACCTGCCGGAATATCGACTTTCTTCGCCAGTTCACGGATAGCGTTAATGCAGGCTTCTGCACCTTCCGCGTCGTTTTTACCTGTCACGTTCACGCCCATTGCAGCAGCGCAGTCACGCAGACGTGCGGCAGCTACTTTGCTGTTGAATACCTGAACGTGCGGCAGCAGAACGGCGTTACATACACCGTGCGGCAGATTGTAGAAACCGCCTAACTGGTGCGCCATCGCATGAACATAACCCAAAGACGCATTGTTGAACGCCATACCGGCGAGGAACTGGGCATAAGCCATCGCTTCACGCGCTTTCGCATTGCTGCCATCTTCTACGGCTAACGGCAGGTTTTCGGCAATCATGGTCACGGCTTTCAGTGCGCAAGCGTCGGTGATCGGCGTGGCGGCAATAGACACATACGCTTCGATAGCGTGTGTTAAGGCATCCATACCCGTTGCGGCGGTCAGTGACTTCGGCATACCGATCATCAGAGAGGAGTCATTGACAGAAAGCAGCGGAGTCACGTGTTTATCCACAATCGCCATTTTGATATGGCGCGCTTCGTCAGTGATAATGCAGAAACGGGTCATTTCAGACGCAGTACCCGCCGTGGTATTGATAGCGATCATCGGCAACTGTGGTTTTGCAGAGCGGTCAACGCCTTCGTAATCGCGAATATCACCACCGTTGGCTGCTACCAGCGCAATGCCTTTCGCACAGTCGTGCGGAGAACCACCACCTAAGGAAATTACGCTATCACAATTATTTTCTTTCAGCAGTTTGAGGCCTGCGGCGACGTTTTCCGTGGTTGGGTTAGGTTGGGTGCCATCATAAATAACGCTAAAAATATTGCGTTCTTCCAGTGCTTTTTGCACATCGCCCGCCATACCTAATTTCGTTAACATATTGTCAGTGACAATTAAGGTACGGGTAAATCCATAATCTGCCATCATATTCATTGCATCAGTCAATGAATCAGCGCCGATGACATTCACTGAAGGAATAAAAAAGGTTGAAGCTGCCATAAAACACTCCTGGAAGAGTAAAAAGGGCAGGCAGATTACAAAGTATTTTCATTCGGAAATATGATCGACATTACCGTTTATTAAAATATTTTTAATAAAAAGCACGTTACATTCATCAAATAACGTGCTTCCTTAATATTAATAAGAATTTTGTATTAATTCATATTTATTATGAATTAATCATTTCCTTATCTTTCGGGAAATAATAATGCATCGCGCAATAAATGATCATTTCCACGACGCCGCGTAAAGCCAATGCGGTCAAAATATTCCAGAATTTGAATTGCCAGCTTTCGGCCTACACCTAAGCGATCGCGGAAATCCGCCGCGCAGGTTGAACCA
The DNA here is from genome assembly GCF_000407765.1 of Escherichia sp. KTE114. Lineage (NCBI taxonomy): Bacteria > Pseudomonadati > Pseudomonadota > Gammaproteobacteria > Enterobacterales > Enterobacteriaceae > Escherichia > Escherichia sp. KTE114. The sequence continues at coordinate 1,063,959 of NZ_KE136626.1, forward strand.
CATTCCTGATCGAGATCGCGGATCATATTGGCAAATTCGACAATCCGATCATTACGGTAATAACGATCTTTGACGATCGCCGTAATTATCCCCTGCTGCGCCGCCTGGCGTAGCGTCAGGCGCATTGCCTGCTCGTCGGTTCCCGTCTCTTTTGCCAGGTCACGCACCCACCACGGCTCGTCGCCAAATAGCGGCTCTGCTTTTTGCCAGATGGCCTGCTGCTCTTCGCTGAAGCCCGCTTTGTGATCCGGCAGATGCAGCCAGCCGTGGTGGCTGTGGATATCGCCGCTTTCGCGCATCTTTTCAATCAGCAACAGAACCAGAGCTTCATCTTCCATCGGCAACGCCATGCGCCGCAGGCGCTCGCGCCCCGGTCCAGGTTCATCGCGATGTTGCTCATGATAAGCCGCTAATGTGTCGAGGATTTTCCGCTGCCAGCGGGCGGCAACCGGCGCATTCAACAAGCTATAACCAGCCTGAATATAGCCTGGCTGTTGCAGCAGTTCGCGCATCCCTTCGCCGTTGAGCTGTCTCGCCCAGGCGAAATCGGCAAGATTCACCGCTCCGCGTTCCAGATGAACCGTCAGTGCGTCGGCATCGCTTTGTGTGCGTGCAAGAGACGCCAGCCATTGCAGATATTCCGGCTTACGCTTACCGCGACGTGGCGGGTTGAGCATCACCACGCGCGCCCCCGCCAGCGTGTTGCGAGCCGAGATATCGCGCAGCACTATGCGATCGTTATCCGCCAGCCACAGCGGCGTGTCGAACACCAGCTCGGCAAGGTTATCTTCGAGCAGCGAAACGCGCCCCGTAACGTGGCTGGCAGCGTGGTGAATATGTAGCGGCTGCCACTGGGTCAACGGTACGTGAGTTTGTAGCTCGACAATCACCCGCGTGAACGGCTCCGGCGGCGCATCGGCAAGCAGCCAGTCGCCACGGTTAATCTGTTCTTTTTCCACATCACCGGCGATATTAAGCGCAATACGTTGCCCGGCATGGGCGGTTTCTGTTGGCTGATTTTGCGCATGGAGCGCACGCACGCGCATCGGCTTATTTACACCTGTCAGCCATAGTGAATCACCAACCTTCACTTCGCCGCTTAACGCCGTACCGGTCACTACCAGCCCGGCACCTTTTACGGTAAAAGCGCGGTCGATAGCGAGGCGGAAAGTATGTTGGCTGGCGTGTTCACGTTCAGGCAACTGAAGCAGATGTTCGCGCAAGGCATCAATTCCCCGACCTTCGGTTGCTGCGGTGACAAACAGTTTTGCTTCAGCAAAACCGTATTCCCGCAGCACCTGCTTTACCTGGCGTTCAACCTCATCAACACGCGCTTCGTCCACGCGATCGGCTTTGGTCAGTGCCACTGTCAGCATCGGGTTACCGGTAAGTTGCAAAATCGCCAGATGCTCACGGGTCTGCGCCATCACACCGTCATCGCAAGCCACCACCAGCAGCGCATGATCGATACCCCCCACGCCCGCCAGCATGTTGGAAAGAAACTTTTCATGACCGGGAACGTCGATAAAACCAGGCACGCGACCATCCGGCTGCGGCCAGTAGGCATAGCCGAGATCGATGGTCATACCGCGCTTTCTTTCTTCCGGCAGACGGTCGGCATTTACGCCAGTAATCGCCTGCAATAAGGTTGTTTTGCCGTGGTCAACGTGTCCGGCAGTCGCAATAATCATTTCAACAACATCTCCATAAACCGTTGCTCATCTTCAAGGCAGCGTAGATCCAGCCACAATCGCCCGTCGTAGATACGTCCAATCACCGGAACCGGCAATTCACGCCAGCGGGCGGCTAATGCTTCAAGGTGGCTGCCGCGTCCGTCATGGGGTGTAAACGTTAATGCCGCGCTCGGCAGGCGATCAACCGGCAGCGAACCACTGCCAATCTGCGAAAGACACGGCATAACCTGTACCGCAAACTCCGCGCCGTAATGTGCGGCAAGGGGAGCCTGTAAACGTTGTGCCTGGATTTGAATAACCTCTGCGCTGCGGGTAAGCAGACGCAGGGTCGGTAATTTTTCGCTCAGTGCTTCGGGGTGCAAATAAAGGCGCAGCGTCGCTTCCAGCGCCGCGAGGGTCATTTTATCTGCGCGTAATGCACGTTTCAGCGGATGGCTTTGCAGGCGGGAAATCATCTCTTTCTTACCAACGATGATCCCTGCCTGCGGCCCGCCTAACAACTTGTCGCCAGAGAAGCTCACCAGACTGACGCCCGCCGCAATCAACTCCTGCGGCATCGGCTCTTTCGGCAAACCGTACTGGCTAAGATCGACCAGCGAACCACTGCCTAAATCAGTCACCACGGGAACATCCAGCTCTTTGCCGAGCGCCACCAGTTCCGCTTCGTCTATCGCTTTGGTAAATCCCTGAATGCTGTAGTTACTGGTATGTACTTTCATCAACAGCGCGGTATTTTCATTTACTGCCTGACGATAATCACTGGCGTGGGTACGGTTGGTCGTCCCCACTTCGTGCAGGGTGCAGCCTGCCTGACGCATTACGTCAGGAATACGAAACGCGCCGCCAATCTCCACCAGTTCGCCACGAGACACCACCACCTCTTTACCGCTGGCAGTGGCTGCCAACATCAGCAGCACCGCCGCCGCATTGTTATTGACGATACAGGCATCTTCCGCGCCGGTAATGCGGCACAGCAGTTGCGCCAGTGCGCGATCGCGATGCCCGCGTCCGGCGTCGTCCAGATCGTACTCCAGCGTCACCGGCGAACGCATAGCCTGCGCAACGGCTTCCACCGCTGCTTCCGCCTGTAAAGCTCGCCCAAGGTTGGTATGCAGCACGGTTCCCGTCAGGTTGATCACCGGACGCAGCGCGCTCTGCGCCTCTTTCGTCAGCCGGGCATCGACTTCTTGCGCCCAGTTCTCACACCACGCGGGCAGCGTCTGGCTGTCACGAATCACTTCTCGCGCTTCATCAAGCATCTGACGCAGCAATTCCACCACGCGGGTGTGACCATAAGTATCACGCAAAGAAAGGAAGGAGCTATCGCGCAATAAGCGATCAATAGCCGGAAGTTGACTATAGAGGGAACGCGTTTCGGTTGTCATAGGAAACCTGGCTGATCAAGGCCCTCTCACACGGAGAAGGGCGTTTAACATAACCACGGATTGTAACGTGAGATGGGTCAGGAGGACATATCGCGCATCAAGCCTTTGGTGGTTCGGTGCGGGCAAAACTTTCGCGGCTAAACAAGTTTTCGACCAGTTTGACTAAGTGTGGGCGGTCGACACACCAGCCCGGCGCAACGCGGCGGAAATTGAGATATCCAACGGCACAGGCAATGGCGATAGTCGCCAGATTGACCGTATCGACTTTGAGCGTGCCATCGACCAGATATCCTTCCAGCACATCCAGGCTACGGTTGATTTTCTCTCGCTGGCGTAACAATTCATCTTCAGACTGCTGCGCCGCAGGACGCGCCTGTTCGCGCACCGACACCAGCCCAGCATCCATAATACCGTCGGCCAGCGCCTCAATTTTACGCACTCGCAACGACTCCAGCGGATCGCGCGGCAACATCGCCGGAGCGACATTCATTAATTCAATATATTCGGCGATGATCGGTGAATCAAACCAGCATTCGCCCTCTTCGGTCACCAACACCGGCACTTTCCCTAACGGGTTAAATTGCGCCACGCCGTTGTCCGCGTTATAGGGCAGTTCATTAATAAATTCGAAAGTTATGCCCTTTTCTAACAACAGAATAGAAAGTTTGCGTACAAACGGGCTGGTGTAGCTACCGACGAGTTTCATGCCATGTCCTTTGTGCGAGGAAAAATATCAGTATGGCTCAGGCTCGCGCAAAACACAGGTGATACAAGTCTCAATGATCCAAATAAAGATAATGCATCCAACTGGTCATTCTTAGCAGTACTTTCCGCATCACCGAAACATGGCTGAAATGGTCGGAGTAAACCGCCACCTGGGCGTAGATGCCGTCGGGTAAGGCATCGATATCAGCGTTAGGGTCGAGTTCAATGGTTCCCAGCACACCATCCGTTCCGGGCACGACCGTTAACGATTGCAGCACCCCCTGCGCCTGATACGAACCGCCTGGCACCACTGGCAAGATGCTGGTCAGTTTGCCGTGGAATACCTGCCCCGGCAGCGCGTTAAATACGACTTCCGCATCATCACCGGGTTTCAGACGTAACAGCGAGTTTTGCCGGAACTGGGCGACGATTTGCCGTTTTTGCTCAGGGATGAAGACCATTACCGGACGTAACGGCAAAGCTGCCGCGTAAGTGCCTGGGCGGATCAGTACCTGAGTAACGTAGCCGTTGCTCGGCGCGCGAATAATAGTTTGCTCAAGGTTATATTTCGCTTCGGTCAGTTGCGCCCTTAAGCTTACAATCTGTGATTGCTCGCCGTTAACCATGCTGTCGAGCTGGCTCTGGATCTGCGCCTGCTCCGCCACCGAACCTTTCACCAGCGCATCCTGCGCGAGAAAATTTTGCCGCGCGTCGTCGATGTCACGTTCCGAGAACGGATTGACCGTCGCCCGACTACCTTTCAGGTAACGTTGATAATTTTTAAACAGACGGTCGCGCTCCGCTGAAACTTGAGTGGTGTTGGCCTGCGCTTCAGTGAGCTGCGCGCGCAGCGTTTTGATATTATGCGTCGCCGTCATCAAATCAGCCTGAAGTCTGTCTACTCGCGCCTGATAACGTACCGGGTCGAGCTTAAAAAGCACCTCGCCCTTTTGAATAAGCTGATTATTTTTGTCGGTGACTTCAGTCACGATCCCCGTCACCTGTGGCGTGATGGGGATCGCTATCACTGCCTTTTGCGCAGTAAAAGTGTAAGGATGGTTGTAGTTCATCAATAAAATCAAACCACTCACCAGAAATACGCCACCCAGCGCCGCCGTCGCCAGCGTCCACTGATTCACCGGAATGCGGAAGATTTTAAAGACCGCCCATGCCAGCGCCACGTAAGTTAAAACAATTAACAGATCCATAATCAGATCTCCGGGAACGTGGAATAGTCAGTCTTTTTTTCGGCTGCAAGTTGGTGCTCCAGCCGGGAAACACGGTCAGAAAGCGCGGCAATTTCCGGGTCAGTCGCTTTCTCTTGCGACGCAGTATGTGACTGCATTCCCCAGCCGCGCTCTGGCTGGTAAAGCGTTGCCCAGATCCACAAGAACGGCCAGATTACATGCAGGGTAAACAGACTTACCCAACCCGCCGTATGAATGGCGTCGGCGTGGGGATGGTTGCGCTTTTTGGCAATCAGATAGGGGATGTCATGTATCGCGATGATTCCATAAAAAATCACCAGAAAGACGAAGATCAGCACTCCCAACGCGAAGTAGTTTAGAAACATATCTGCCTCGGATTCACGCTTATCAGTGTTGTTTTTTGGCTGGCAGCCGTAAGGGAGTCAGGCTGATACTTTGACATTAATCCGCGTTTGCCAATCTCGCCATCACACCGAAGGATAATTTTAAAAGGCGATAAGTTGCTCAGTTACAAAACGGTCTTAAGGCAAAGTCAGAACATGCTGCAGATCACACCAGGTGAATTACCGAAGAAAATATCTTGTGACTCAGATCACAATAATTCAACAAACAACCAAAACAAAAATGTGATGTTATTCACATTTTAATGCCATTTTTAGCGAAAATCGCCGCCTTGTTGCTTTTTTACACAAGCGTTTTGTGATGAGCATCACGTCAATTACCTCTCTACCCCCTATATTTATGTGACTAATATCACACAAAAGGCCGTCGACTGGACAGTTAACCGATTCAGTGCCAGATTTCGCAGTATCTACAAGGTCCGGCTACCTCTGCCGCCACATTAACAAAAAACCTCGGGCTTCCAGCCTGCGCGACAGCAAACATAAGAAGGGGTGTTTTTATGTCATCCGATATTAAGATCAAAGTGCAAAGCTTTGGTCGTTTCCTCAGCAACATGGTGATGCCAAATATCGGCGCGTTTATCGCGTGGGGTATCATCACCGCGTTATTTATTCCAACAGGGTGGTTACCGAACGAAACGCTGGCGAAGCTGGTCGGGCCGATGATCACTTATCTCCTGCCGCTGCTGATCGGTTATACCGGTGGTAAGCTGGTAGGTGGCGAACGTGGCGGCGTGGTTGGTGCTATCACTACCATGGGCGTTATCGTCGGCGCAGACATGCCGATGTTCCTCGGTTCTATGATTGCAGGTCCGCTGGGTGGCTGGTGCATTAAGCACTTCGACCGCTGGGTAGACGGTAAGATCAAATCCGGTTTTGAGATGCTGGTGAATAACTTCTCCGCTGGCATCATCGGGATGATCCTCGCCATTCTGGCATTCCTCGGCATTGGTCCAATTGTTGAAGCCCTGTCCAAAATGCTGGCTGCGGGCGTTAACTTCATGGTTGTCCATGACATGCTGCCGCTGGCGTCTATCTTTGTTGAACCGGCGAAAATCCTGTTCCTCAACAACGCCATTAACCACGGTATCTTCTCGCCGTTGGGTATTCAGCAGTCCCATGAACTTGGCAAATCCATCTTCTTCCTGATTGAAGCGAACCCGGGTCCGGGTATGGGTGTTCTGCTGGCGTACATGTTCTTTGGTCGCGGTAGTGCGAAACAGTCTGCGGGCGGTGCGGCAATCATCCACTTCCTGGGTGGTATCCACGAAATCTACTTCCCGTATGTGCTGATGAATCCGCGTCTGATCCTGGCCGTTATCCTCGGCGGTATGACTGGCGTGTTCACGCTAACTATCCTGGGCGGTGGTCTGGTTTCTCCGGCATCTCCGGGTTCTATCCTCGCGGTACTGGCGATGACGCCAAAAGGTGCTTACTTCGCTAACATCGCAGGTGTGTGTGCGGCGATGGCAGTCTCCTTCGTTGTCTCTGCTATTTTGCTGAAAACCAGCAAAGTGAAAGAAGAAGACGATATTGAAGCGGCTGCGCGTCGTGTCCAGGAGATGAAAGCTGAATCAAAAGGCGCTACTCCACTGTCTGCTGGCGATGTGACTAACGACCTGAGCCACGTGCGTAAAATCATCGTTGCCTGTGACGCCGGTATGGGTTCCAGTGCGATGGGTGCGGGCGTGCTGCGTAAGAAAATTCAGGATGCAGGTCTGTCGCAGATTTCTGTTACTAACAGCGCGATCAACAACCTGCCGCCGGATGTGGACCTGGTCATCACTCACCGTGACCTGACCGAACGTGCTATGCGTCAGGTTCCGCAGGCACAGCATATTTCGCTGACCAACTTCCTCGACAGCGGCCTGTACACCAGCCTGACCGAACGTCTGGTTGCTGCCCAGCGCCATACTGAAAACGAAGTGAAAGTGAAAGACAGCCTGAAAGACAGCTTTGACGATTCTAACGCCAACCTGTTTAAGCTCGGCGCGGAGAACATCTTCCTCGGTCGCAAAGCGGCAACCAAAGAAGAAGCGATTCGCTTTGCCGGTGAACAACTGGTGAAAGGCGGCTATGTTGAACCGGAATACGTACAGGCGATGCTGGATCGTGAAAAACTGACCCCGACCTATCTGGGTGAGTCTATCGCGGTGCCCCACGGTACGGTTGAAGCGAAAGATCGCGTACTGAAAACAGGCGTCGTGTTCTGTCAGTACCCGGAAGGCGTGCGCTTCGGTGAAGAAGAAGATGACATCGCCCGTCTGGTGATTGGTATTGCTGCCCGTAATAACGAGCACATTCAGGTTATCACCAGCCTGACCAACGCACTGGATGATGAGTCCGTCATCGAGCGTCTGGCACACACCACTAGCGTGGATGAAGTGCTAGAGCTGCTGGCAGGTCGTAAGTAATCCAGGCCCACCCTCTCCACATGGAGAAGGTGGGCTAATTGCCTGATGCGCTTTGCTTATCAGGCCTACAAAACAAAGCGCAGTTTGTTAAATTTGCACGCTCTTGTAGGCCGGATAAGGCGTTTACGCCGCATCCGGCGCTGCCCCTCTCCTCACGGAGAGGGTTTGGGTGAGGGAAAAGCCTCACCCCAGCCCTCTCGGGTAAAAACATTGATGAAGGTTAATACTATGAAAGCATTACATTTTGGCGCAGGTAATATCGGTCGTGGCTTTATCGGTAAACTGCTGGCAGACGCGGGTATCCAACTGACGTTTGCCGATGTCAATCAGGTGGTACTTGATGCCCTGAATGCCCGTCATAGCTATCAGGTTCACGTTGTCGGCGAAACCGAGCAGGTGGATACCGTTTCCGGCGTTAATGCCGTCAGCAGCATTGGCGACGACGTGGTTGATTTAATCGCCCAGGTTGATTTAGTCACCACCGCCGTTGGCCCGGTCGTGCTGGAACGCATTGCTCCGGCAATCGCCAAAGGGCTGGTGAAACGTAAAGAGCAAGGTAATGAATCCCCGCTGAACATTATCGCCTGTGAAAACATGGTACGTGGCACAACACAACTGAAAGGTCATGTGATGAACGCCCTGCCGGAAGATGCCAAAGCGTGGGTAGAAGAACACGTTGGCTTTGTGGATTCCGCCGTTGACCGTATCGTGCCGCCCTCAGCGTCTGCAACGAATGATCCGCTGGAAGTCACTGTAGAAACCTTCAGCGAATGGATTGTCGATAAAACCCAGTTCAAAGGCACACTGCCAAATATTCCTGGTATGGAGTTAACCGACAACCTGATGGCGTTTGTCGAACGTAAGCTCTTCACCCTGAATACGGGTCATGCTATAACCGCGTACCTTGGAAAACTGGCGGGTCATCAGACCATTCGTGACGCGATTCTCGACGAGAAAATCCGTGCGGTGGTAAAAGGGGCGATGGAAGAAAGCGGCGCAGTACTGATTAAGCGTTACGGTTTTGACGCGGACAAGCACGCAGCGTACATCCAGAAAATCCTCGGTCGTTTTGAAAACCCGTATCTGAAAGATGATGTTGAGCGCGTAGGCCGTCAACCGCTGCGTAAACTGAGTGCTGGCGACCGTCTGATCAAGCCGCTGCTGGGTACGCTGGAATATGGCTTGCCGCACAAAAATCTGATTGAAGGTATTGCCGCTGCAATGCACTTCCGCAGTGAAGATGATCCGCAGGCACAAGAACTGGCGGCGCTGATTGCCGACAAAGGCCCGCAGGCTGCGCTGGCGCACATTTCCGGGCTTGATGCCAACAGCGAGGTTGTCACCGAGGCGGTAACCGCTTATAACGCAATGCAATAATGGTGAACCAGGCGCAGGACTCCCTGCGCCCGAATAACAGATTGTCAGATATGCAGGCAACAATGGAACAAACCCAGGCCTTTGAAAACCGTGTGCTTGAGCGTCTGAATGCTGGCAAAACCGTGCGAAGCTTTCTGATTACCGCCGTCGATCTCCTGACCGAGGCGGTGAATCTTCTGGTGCTTCAGGTATTCCGCAAAGACGATTACGCGGTGAAGTATGCTGTAGAACCATTACTCGACGGCGATGGTCCGCTGGGCGACTTGTCCGTGCGCTTAAAGCTGATTTATGGGCTTGGCGTAATTAGTCGCCATGAATACGAAGATGCGGAACTGTTGATGGCACTGCGGGAAGAGCTGAATCACGACGGCAACGAGTACGCATTTACCGATGATGAAATTCTTGGGCCATTTGGCGAACTGCATTGCGTGGCGGCACTGCCTCCGCCGCCACAGTTTGAACCAATAGACTCCAGTTTGTATGCGATGCAAGTTCAACGCTATCAACAGGCTGTGCGATCAACAATGGTCCTTTCACTGACAGAGCTGATTTCCAAAATCAGCTTAAAAAAAGCCTTTCAAAAGTAAGTACTTTCGCTTACTTCTCCTCTACCGGATTCGGCCGATAAAGTCGGCGATAATATTCCAGACGTTGTAGATATAACGGCACGCTTTCCTCAGGTATACCGGATGGAATCGCGTTACGGGGGGGAAGTTTATTCAGATACTCCCGGAACGCCTGGCTTGATGCCATGAAATCTACGGCTTTATCAATAAGAAGCGGAACGTTTTCACCTAATTTGCCCATAATAATATCTCCGTATTACCCCGCGCCGGGAATGCGCGACCGCCGATTTTAGTTTAGATCCCGATAAAAATGACATTAAGGAAAACGTGCGAAATCCACAACGCTTGCCCTCACCTTCTGATTATATTATTTATTAATCAATGCATTATATGATTTTTGAACCCCAGATTTGTTACCCGACAAAACTATTACAATGCCATCAGTTGTGAACAAAGCACCTGGTCGCGCATACTAGGGGCTATAAATTTATCTTTATCAGAAGCCATCCCATGAAAGAAGTCGAAAAAAACGAAATTAAACGTCTTAGCGATCGCCTGGACGCCATCCGCCACCAGCAGGCCGAACTGTCGCTGGTTGAAGCCGCAGACAAGTATGCCGAGCTGGAAAAAGAGAAAGCTACGCTGGAAGCGGAAATTGCCCGCCTGCGTGAAGTTCATAGCCAGAAACTCAGCAAAGAAGCACAAAAGCTGATGAAGATGCCGTTTCAGCGTGCGATTACCAAAAAAGAACAAGCCGATATGGGTAAGCTGAAGAAGAGTGTCCGTGGGTTAGTCGTAGTGCATCCGATGACCGCACTGGGTCGTGAAATGGGTCTGCAAGAGATGACCGGGTTCTCAAAGACAGCGTTTTAACCCTCTTACCTGTCTATCTCCTTCACATCCCGCGTTGCAGATAAATGCGGGATGTAACAATTATCTTCCTCTTTTTCCTCTGTTTCCTCGTAGAGCCTGCTTTTTACCAGTGGCACTCAATCTGAAAATGCGTTCAGTAAAAGGTTTGGTTCGACACCTGAAAATGGACGATATCATTCATAAAATAAAACTTTTGCCCTTATTTTCTCCATCCGCATTCTAAAAATCCACCCCAAACATTGATTGTATGAATATTAAATTAAAGCTATTTTTCTGCTTTAAATGCAGTGTTTGACATCTGACAACCCTCCTCATTAAAATCCGCCTCCTTAATACAAATAAACAATTTTAAAATTTAATAAATAATTTTCAAAATGAATGTATAAGCAATAATTATAAAGCCAGCCATATAAATCACAAAAGCATCAACCACAAATGGACACATCCCTTAGTTCAAATTGCTAGCAGGGATGATATGTAAGGATAACTTTGTATGAATGTGAATAAATTTTTTACAGGCGTCATGGCGGCTTCGACAATGCTGGTATTGTCAGGTTGTGATTACGTCGAAAAAACGAAAGTAGTTGATGAGCTAACAAAACAACAGGAAGAACAAAAGGCCAGAATCGATCAACTCGAAAAACAATTAGAACAGCAAGACAAAAAAACAAGCACCATTGAAAAACAAAATATTAGCGTAATAAACAGTACAAAAACGCTGGCTCAGGTAGTGAAAGAGATTAAACGTCAGCAAGACTACTTTGTCTTTACTGAATTTAACCCAGCTCAAACAAAATATTTTATTTTGAATAATGGGTCTGTGGGTTTAGCGGGGCGCATATTATCAATAGAGGCCTCTGAAAATGGCAGTGTTATACATATGTCGCTGGTTAATTTATTAAGCGTACCTGTTTCTAACATTGGTTTTCATGCCACCTGGGGCGGTGAAAAACCTATTGATCAAAAAGAATATGCCAAATGGCAACAACTGCTTTTTAGCACCACCATGAACTCCACGCTGAAATTATTACCGGGTCAATGGCAAGACATTAACTTGACGTTAAAAGGGGTGTCTCCCAACAACCTGAAATACCTGAAGTTGGCTATTAATATGCAGAATATCAACTTCGACGACCTTCCACCTGCTGATAACCGGCAGAAAAAAAGCAAAAAATAAATGCAGTCATTGCACTTATATCAAGGAATAGAGAGCAACAACAATGAACAAAATTTTTAAAGTTATCTGGAACCCTGCAACGGGGAGTTACAGCGTCGCCAGCGAAACGGCAAAAAGCCGTGGAAAGAAGTCCGGGCGCAGCAAGCTGTTAATTTCTGCATTAGTTGCCGGTGGACTGATGTCGTCGTTCGGGGCGGGTGCTTCTGTCAGTCTTGATGGTGGTACGAGCATTGAAACTCCCGAAGAACACGATAGCTGGATTGCTATCGGAAAGAATGCAAAAGCTACATCAAAGACAGATGGAGGAGTCGCAATTGCAATAGGAATCGACGCGACAGCCAGTGGAATAGGAAGTACCGCATTCGGCTACAAGAGTCAGTCATTGGGTGAGCTATCCATAGCTATAGGGCACATGTCTAAAGCCTCGGGGAACAGATCCGTAGCATTCGGTAGCGGCGCAGAGTCAAAAGCAGAGTATTCCGTTGCATTGGGTTTGGTAGCTTATACCGGTGGTGCATCCTCCATTGCAATAGGTAGAAGTGCAAGAGTAGAAGATGGTGCTGATTATGCAGCTAGCCTTGGTTACCAGGCATTAGCCGCAGGAAAGTATAGTCTGGCACTCGGCTCAGATACAAAAGCCAATGCTATTGATAGCCTGGCATTTGGAAGACTGGCTTTAGCGAATGCCGATGGTGCCATTGCAATGGGTGCCGCAAGCGAAGCCAATGGATTATATAGTTTGGCATTGGGTTCAAGCAGCATAGCTAACGCGGACAATACCGTTGCGCTTGGATTTGGAGCCAATGCAACCAAAGCTGGAGCAATGGCTTTCGGTCAGGCAGGAAAAGCAGACGGTGTAAATTCTATTGCGTTGGGTAATAAAAGTCAGTCAAGCGGCGAAAACAGTATTGCGCTTGGACAAGAAAGCTATGCTGGTAGTGAAAAAAGTATTGCGATTGGTAGCCTGTCCAGTGTAACCGGTGTTAACTCCGTTGCTCTGGGCACAGAGTCTACTGCCGTGGAAGATAATACTGTTTCAGTAGGTAACGACACGCTGCAGCGTAAAATTGTTCATATGGCAAAAGGCGATATTAGCAGTACCAGTACTGATGCCATCAATGGTTCACAGCTTTATGATATCAGTAAGTCAGTTGCAGACCGTCTGGGCGGCGGTGCCTCCGTGAGTACTGCCGGGGTTGTTAACGCCCCTAACTACAAACTGCAAAGTGGTAGCTTTAATAATGTTGGCGACGCATTAAAGGGTCTTGATGATAATACGTTGCAATGGGACTCGCTTAAAAAAGTCTACAGTGCAAAACACGGTTCCGATGCCACCAGCAAAATCACCAACGTTACGGCGGGTGAGCTGAACGCATCCAGTACCGATGCCGTTAACGGTTCTCAGTTGAAAACCACTAACGACAATGTGCAAATTAACGCTGACAACATCGCCACCAACACCACCAATATCAGCACCCTGACCGGCGATGTGGCTAGCAACACCACTAACATCACTAATCTGACGAATGACGTTGCCGCCAATACCACCAGTATCACCAACCTGGCGGATACGGTAACTAACCTTGGAGAAGATGCGCTGGCATGGGATGACGCCTCAGGTGCATTCACCGCCAAACACGGCACCGATGCCACCAACAAAATCACTAACGTTAAAGACGGTGATTT
>NZ_KE136626.1:1077749-1244781 GCF_000407765.1 Escherichia sp. KTE114
ACTAATATCAGCAACCTGACCGGCGATGTTGCTAACAACACCACTAACATCACTAATCTGACGAATGATGTTGCCGCCAATACCACCAGTATCACTAACCTGGCGGATACGGTAACTAACCTTGGCGCGGATGCGCTGGCATGGGATGACGCCTCAGGTGCATTCACCGCCAAACACGGCACCGATGACACCAACAAAATTACCAACGTTAAAGACGGTGATTTGACTGTTGACAGTAAAGATGCCGTTAACGGCTCTCAGTTGAAAACCACTAACGACAACGTGGCAACCAACACCACTAACATCGCTACTAACACCACCAACATCAACAACCTGACTGATACGGTGAACAACCTCGGTGAAGATGCGCTGAAATGGGATGACACCACAGGCGCATTTACTGCCGCACACGGCACCGAAGCCACCAGCAAAATCACTAATGTCACCGCTGGAACAATATCGTCTACCAGTACTGACGCCGTTAACGGTGGGCAACTGTTTAGCCTAAGTGATTCACTGGCAGACTATTTTGGCGGTAACGCCTCGGTTGATGAAAACGGTGTATTTACTGGCCCGTCGTACACTATCGGTAGTAACAGCTACGATAACGTAGGTGATGCGCTGGCGGCGATTAACACCTCATTTAGCACTTCATTGGGCGACGCTCTGCTGTGGGATGAAACTGCAAGTGCATTCAGCGCCGGTCACGGTGGCAATGCCAGCAAAATTACCAATGTCGCAAGCGGTGCCGTTTCTGAAACCAGCACCGATGCCATCAATGGTGGACAACTCTACGGTGTGAGCAACTCTGTTGTTGATGCTCTGGGCGGTGGTGCCGCAGTAAATGCTGACGGTAGCATCAGTGCGCCGACGTACTCCATTGCTGATACCGATTACAATAACGTCGGTGATGCTCTGGACGCGATCGACTCAACCCTGGATGATGCGCTGCTCTGGGACGCAACCGCCGGTGAAAATGGTGCGTTCAGCGCCAGCCGCGATGGCAAAGCCAGCGTAATCACTAATGTTGCTAATGGTGATATTTCTGAAACCAGTACTGATGCAATTAATGGTTCACAGTTGTTCGCCACCAACACGTTGATCAATCAGCAAAATGAGATCATCAACCAGATTGCCGGTAATACCAGCATAGACTACATCGAAGAGAACGGTGCGGGTCTGAACTATGCGCGTACCAATGACGCTGGCTTAACCTTTATTGATGCGAGCGCATCAGGTACTGGCGCTACAGCGGTGGGCTATAACGCTGTCGCTTCCGGCGAAAGCAGTGTCGCAATTGGTCAGAATAGCCTCAGCGAGGTTGACACCGGTATCGCACTGGGTAGCAACTCCGTCTCCAAACGTGGCATTGCCCAAGGTTCTCTTAATACCAGCGTAACCGAAGAAGGCGTTGTGATTGGTTACGACACCACTGACGGCGAACTGCTTGGCGCATTGTCGATTGGTGATGATGGCAAATACCGTCAAATCATCAACGTCGCCGATGGTTCCGAAGCGCATGACGCCGTGACCGTTCGCCAGTTGCAAAATGCCATTGGTGCGGTCGCCACCACGCCGACCAAGTACTACCATGCCAACTCAACGGAAGAAGATTCACTGGCGGTAGGTACTGACTCGCTGGCGATGGGTGCGAAAACGACCGTTAATGCTGACGCGGGTATTGGTATCGGCCTGAACACTCTGGTTCTGTCAGATGCCATCAACGGTATTGCTATCGGTTCTAACGCACGCGCCAACCATGCAAACAGTATTGCAATGGGTAATGGTTCTCAGACTACCCGTGGCGCTCAGACTGGCTACACCGCCTACAACATGGACGCACCGCAGAACTCTGTGGGTGAGTTCTCTGTCGGCAGTGACGATGGTCAACGTCAGATCACCAACGTCGCAGCGGGTTCAGCGGATACCGATGCGGTTAACGTGGGTCAGTTGAAAGTGACAGACGCGCAGGTTTCCCAGAACACCCAGAGCATTACTAACCTGAACAATCAGGTAACTAATCTCGATTCGCGTGTGACTACCCTTGAAAATGGCGTTGCCGATATCGTAACTACCGGTAGCACCAAGTACTTCAAGACCAACACCGATGGCGTAGATGCTAACGCGCAGGGTAAAGATAGTGTCGCGATTGGCTCTGGCTCTATTGCTGCCGCTGATAACAGCGTCGCGCTGGGCACTGGCTCTGTGGCAAACGAAGAAAATACGATCTCCGTAGGTTCTTCCACTAACCAACGCCGTATCACCAACGTTGCCGCTGGTAAAAATGCTACCGACGCAGTTAACGTTGCGCAGTTGAAGTCTTCTGAAGCAGGCGGTGTGCGCTATAACACCAACGCTGACGGTTCTGTAGACTACAGCAACATCACTCTCGGTGGTGGCAAGGGCGGTACAACTCGCATCAGCAACGTTTCCGCTGGCGTGGAAAACAACGACGCGGTGAACTACGCGCAGTTGAAGCAAAGCGTGCAGGAAACGAAGCAATACACCGATCAGCGCATGGTTGAGATGGATAACAAACTGTCTAAAACCGAAAGTAAGTTGAGCGGTGGTATCGCTTCTGCAATGGCAATGACCGGTCTGCCGCAGGCTTACACGCCGGGTGCCAGCATGGCCTCCATTGGTGGCGGTACTTACAACGGTGAATCGGCAGTTGCTTTAGGTGTGTCGATGGTGAGCGCCAACGGTCGTTGGGTCTACAAATTACAAGGTAGTACCAATAGCCAGGGTGAATACTCCGCCGCACTCGGTGCCGGTATTCAGTGGTAATGACCCATTAAGTTAGTGTGACGAAGGGCAATTCTCTGAGGAGGGTTGCCCTTTTTTTGTTTGAAAATTGCACAAATTGTGACTTCGGCTTTTTGACATTAGCTTGAGGCTACATGCGCGCTGCCCCCCTCACCCCAACCCTCTCCCCAAAGGGGCGAGGGGGAAAACGTGCTGCATCTGATACCGTGCATAATGGTTTTCTTGCATCGCCGGGCTGGTGTGGGGCATCGTGCGCGCTGATCCCCTCACCCCGACCCTCTCCCCAAAGGGGCGAGGGGGA
Organism: Escherichia sp. KTE114; assembly: GCF_000407765.1. Lineage (NCBI taxonomy): Bacteria > Pseudomonadati > Pseudomonadota > Gammaproteobacteria > Enterobacterales > Enterobacteriaceae > Escherichia > Escherichia sp. KTE114. The sequence goes on from NZ_KE136626.1 coordinate 1,080,817, forward strand.
AAAACGTGCTGCATCTGATACCGTGCATAATGGTTTTCTTGCATTGCTGAAGGACGCGCTCCATCTAACACCGAGCACAATCAGTCCCCTCGCCCCTCTGGGGAGAGGGTTAGGGTGAGGGGCACAAGCCAGCTCCGCAGCAAATTTTTCTCCCCCACAATAATTGGCCCTACCAATTCTTCGCTTATCTGACCTCTGGTTCACAGTTCCCCAATTAAAACTCACATCAATGTTGCCAATGCATAACATTTAGTTAACCATTCATTGTCATTATCCCTACACAACAAAATTGGCAGTGCCACTTTTACACAACGTGTGACAAGCAGATGAGCAACAGACTCATCACACGATGTGCGTGGCCTCCAGGAGACCTGCAATGAATCTCTGGCAACAAAACTACGATCCCGCCGGGAATATCTGGCTTTCCAGCCTGATAGCATCGCTTCCCATCCTGTTTTTTTTCTTTGCGCTTATTAAGCTCAAACTAAAAGGCTATGTCGCCGCCACATGGACAGTCGTTATCGCTCTGACCGTCGCGCTATTGTTCTACAAAATGCCGGTCGCCAATGCGCTGGCCTCAGTGGTTTATGGCTTCTTCTACGGTTTGTGGCCCATCGCGTGGATCATTATTGCAGCGGTGTTCGTCTATAAGATCTCGGTGAAAACCGGACAGTTTGACATCATCCGCTCGTCTATTCTTTCAATAACCCCTGACCAGCGCCTGCAAATGCTGATCGTCGGTTTCTGTTTCGGCGCATTTCTCGAAGGTGCCGCAGGCTTTGGCGCACCGGTGGCAATTACCGCCGCATTGCTGGTCGGGCTGGGCTTTAAACCGCTGTACGCCGCCGGGCTGTGCCTGATTGTTAACACCGCGCCGGTGGCATTTGGCGCGATGGGCATTCCGATTCTGGTTGCCGGACAGGTGACAGGCATCGACAGCTTTGAGATTGGCCAGATGGTGGGTCGTCAGCTACCGTTTATGACCATTATCGTCCTGTTCTGGATCATGGCGATTATGGATGGCTGGCGCGGTATCAAAGAGACGTGGCCTGCGGTCGTGGTTGCGGGTGGCTCGTTTGCCATCGCACAGTACCTTAGCTCTAACTTTATTGGGCCAGAACTGCCGGACATTATCTCTTCGCTGGTATCGCTGCTCTGCCTGACACTGTTCCTGAAACGTTGGCAGCCGGTGCGCGTTTTCCGCTTCGGCGATCTGGGTGCATCGCAAGTTGATATGACGCTGGCTCATACCGGTTATACGGCGGGTCAGGTGTTGCGTGCCTGGACACCGTTCCTGTTCCTGACCGCCACCGTAACGCTGTGGAGTATTCCGCCGTTTAAAGCCCTGTTCGCTTCGGGTGGCGCGCTGTATGAGTGGGTCATCAACATTCCGGTGCCGTATCTCGACAAACTGGTTGCCCGTATGCCGCCGGTGGTCAGCGAAGCCACTGCCTACGCCGCCGTATTTAAGTTTGACTGGTTCTCTGCCACCGGTACTGCCATTCTGTTTGCTGCGCTGCTCTCTATCGTCTGGCTGAAGATGAAACCCTCTGACGCCATCAGCACCTTCGGCAGCACACTGAAAGAACTGGCGCTCCCCATCTACTCCATCGGCATGGTGCTGGCGTTCGCCTTTATCTCAAACTATTCCGGGCTGTCGTCAACGCTGGCGCTGGCACTGGCGCATACCGGTCATGCATTCACCTTCTTCTCGCCGTTCCTCGGCTGGCTGGGGGTATTCCTGACCGGATCGGATACGTCATCTAACGCCCTGTTTGCCGCGCTGCAAGCCACCGCAGCACAACAAATTGGCGTCTCTGATCTGTTGCTGGTTGCTGCCAACACCACCGGCGGCGTCACCGGCAAGATGATCTCTCCGCAGTCCATCGCCATTGCCTGTGCGGCGGTAGGCCTGGTGGGTAAAGAGTCAGATCTGTTCCGCTTTACCGTCAAACACAGCCTGATATTCACCTGTATGGTGGGCGTGATGACCACGCTTCAGGCCTACGTCTTAACGTGGATGATTCCGTAATGATGGTTATACCCAGACGCCTGTCAGACGAGGTTGCTTCCCGTGTGCGGGCGCTGATTGATGAACAAAATCTGGAACCGGGCATGAAGTTGCCCGCTGAACGCCAACTGGCGATGCAGCTCGGCGTGTCGCGTAATTCACTGCGCGAGGCGCTGGCGAAACTGGTGAGTGAAGGTGTGCTTCTTAGTCGTCGCGGTGGCGGGACGTTTATCCGCTGGCGCCATGACGCGTGGTCGGAGCAAAACATCGTCCAGCCGCTGAAAACGCTGATGGCTGATGATCCGGATTACAGCTTCGATATTCTGGAAGCCCGCTACGCCATTGAGGCCAGCACCGCCTGGCACGCAGCAATGCGCGCCACACAAGCCGATAAGGAAAAGATACAGCTCTGCTTTGAAGCGACGCTGAGTGAAGACCCGGATCTCGCCTCGCAAGCGGACGTTCGTTTTCATCTGGCAATTGCCGAAGCCTCACATAACATCGTGCTGCTGCAAACCATGCGCGGATTCTTTGATGTCCTGCAATCTTCAGTGATGCAAAGTCGTCAGCGGATGTATCTGGTGCCGCCCGTTTTTTCGCAACTGACTGAACAGCATCAGGCAGTCATTAACGCCATTTTTGCCGGTGATGCCGACGGTGCGCGTAAAGCAATGATGGCGCACCTCAGCTTTGTCCACACCACCATGAAACGATTCGATGAAGATCAGGCTCGCCGTGCACGCATTACCCGCCTGCCCGGTGAGCATAATGAGCATTCGAGGGAGAAAAACGCATGATTATTTCCGCAGCCAGCGATTATCGCGCCGCAGCGCAACGCATTCTGCCGCCGTTCCTGTTCCACTATATGGATGGTGGTGCATATTCTGAATACACGCTGCGCCGCAACGTGGAGGATTTGTCAGAAGTGGCGCTGCGCCAACGCATTCTGAAAAACATGTCCGACTTAAGCCTGGAAACGACGCTGTTTAATGAAAAGCTGTCGATGCCGGTGGCGCTGGCTCCGGTGGGTTTGTGCGGCATGTATGCGCGTCGCGGTGAAGTTCAGGCTGCCAAAGCGGCTGATGCTCACGGCATTCCGTTTACTCTCTCAACGGTTTCAGTTTGCCCGATTGAAGAAGTCGCTCCAGCTATCAAACGTCCGATGTGGTTCCAGCTTTATGTGCTGCGCGATCGCGGCTTTATGCGTAACGCGCTGGAACGGGCAAAAGCGGCGGGTTGCTCGACACTGGTTTTCACCGTGGATATGCCGACGCCGGGCGCACGTTATCGTGACGCACACTCTGGTATGAGCGGCCCGAATGCCGCAATGCGCCGCTACTTGCAGGCGGTGACGCATCCGCAATGGGCGTGGGATGTCGGCCTGAACGGTCGTCCACATGATTTAGGTAATATTTCGGCTTACCTCGGCAAACCGACCGGACTGGAAGATTACATCGGCTGGCTGGGGAATAACTTCGATCCGTCCATCTCATGGAAAGACCTTGAGTGGATCCGCGATTTCTGGGATGGCCCGATGGTGATCAAAGGGATCCTCGACCCGGAAGATGCGCGTGATGCAGTACGTTTTGGTGCTGACGGGATTGTGGTTTCTAACCACGGCGGCCGCCAGTTAGATGGCGTACTCTCTTCTGCCCGTGCGCTGCCTGCTATTGCGGATGCGGTGAAAGGCGATATCGCCATTCTGGCAGATAGCGGCATTCGTAACGGGCTTGATGTTGTGCGTATGATCGCGCTCGGTGCCGATACCGTACTGCTGGGTCGTGCTTTCCTGTATGCGCTGGCAACAGCGGGCCAGGCGGGCGTGGCGAACTTGCTGAACCTGATCGAGAAAGAGATGAAAGTGGCAATGACACTGACTGGCGCGAAATCGATCAGTGAAATTACGCAAGATTCGCTGGTGCAGGGGTTGGGCAAAGAGTTGCCGGCGGCGCTGGCTCCGATGGCGAAAGGGAATGCAGCTTAAGGGTTAGATGAATATCTGCTATCCTGCCCCCGCACTAAGGGGGCAGTATGCTAAACATCGTACTTTACGAACCAGAAATTCCGCCAAACACTGGCAACATCATCCGTCTTTGCGCCAACACCGGCTTTCGTCTGCATATCATTGAACCGATGGGATTTGCCTGGGACGATAAGCGCCTGCGCCGCGCGGGGCTGGACTATCACGAGTTTACTGCCGTTACGCGTCATCATGACTATAGCGCGTTCCTTAGAGCAGAAAATCCCCAGCGTCTGTTTGCCCTCACCACTAAAGGCACACCCGCCCATAGCGCCGTAAGCTATCAGGATGGCGACTATCTGATGTTCGGCCCGGAAACACGCGGCCTGCCAGCGAGCATTCTTGATGCTCTGCCCGCTGAACAAAAAATTCGTATTCCAATGGTGCCGGACAGCCGCAGCATGAACCTGTCCAATGCAGTGTCGGTCGTGGTGTATGAAGCCTGGCGGCAGTTGGGGTATCCGGGAGCTGTATTAAGAGATTAGTTTCGCCAGGCCGGATAAGATGCGTTAGCATCGCATCCGGCACGAGCACAGGACGTCAGATCCCATCACCATACTCAAACGTATGGTGAATGCCGTTAAAATGCTGATCCATATCCATTGACGGTTTATCGCTGTCTGGTTTACCGACGATACGCGCCGGAACGCCAGCAGCGGTGGTATGCGGCGGCACTGGTTGCAGCACTACAGAACCCGCGCCAATCTTCGCACCGCGCCCGACTTCAATATTGCCAAGGATTTTCGCGCCCGCGCCAATCATCACGCCTTCACGAATTTTTGGGTGACGGTCGCCGCTGGTTTTGCCCGTACCGCCAAGAGTGACGGATTGCAGAATCGACACGTCGTTTTCAATCACCGCTGTTTCACCAACGACGATGCCTGTCGCGTGGTCGAGCATGATACCGCGACCAATTTTTGCCGCTGGGTGAATATCGACCTGAAAAGTCACAGACACCTGGTTTTGCAGAAAGATTGCCAGTGCGCGGCGCCCCTGATTCCACAACCAGTGACCGATGCGATACGCCTGCAAGGCATGAAAACCTTTCAGGTATAACAAGGGGGTTGAGTATTTATCGACTGCCGGGTCGCGGGTGCGCACCGCCTGAATATCGCAGGCCGCAGAAGCGATCATTTCAGGGTCGGCGGCGTAGGCTTCTTCCACCACTTCACGGATAGCAATAGCAGGCATAATCGGCGATGACAGCTTGTTCGCCAGCATGTAGCTCAATGCACTGCCAAGGTTTTCATGCTTGAGTAGCGTTGCGTGGTAAAAACTGGCCAGCATTGGCTCACAGTCCGCCAGCGTTCTGGCTTCCGCTTTAATATTGTTCCAGACAATTTCCAGTTCTTCACACGACATTGCTTACTCCACACGATGAGATAATGACCGGCTCGTTCTGCGCGAGCCGGGTCATAGCGGTAACAAAGGTTCCCTGGGTTTAGTGGCTACTGCGCTCGTCCTTGCGTGCACGACCTAATAAAGTCAATGCTGCCTCGCGCGCGTTTTTTCCGCAATATAATACTTGATAAATTTCCTCGGTTATTGGCATTTCAACGCCGAAGCGATGTGCCAACTCGCGGACTTCTTTCGTATTGCGGTAGCCTTCAACCACCTGACCAATCTTCTCCTGCGCGCTTTGTACATCCATGCCCTGACCAAGCATCATGCCAAAACGGCGGTTACGCGACTGGTTGTCGGTACAGGTAAGCACCAGATCGCCCAGACCTGCCATGCCCATAAAGGTGGCAGGATCGGCGCCCAGCGCCGTGCCCAGACGCGACATTTCAGCCAGACCACGGGTGATCAGCGCCGTTCGCGCATTCGCCCCGAAGCCGATACCGTCGGACATGCCGGCACCAATCGCAATGACGTTTTTCACCGCGCCGCCAAGCTGGACACCAATGAAATCCGGGTTGCTGTAAACACGGAAACTTTTGCCACAGTGCAACAGTTGCTGGAGGTCATCAGCAAAGGTTTGATCGGTAGAAGCCAGCGAAATGGCCGTCGGTAAACCTGCCGCCAGTTCTTTCGCAAAAGTTGGGCCAGAGATAACCGCCAGTGGAATTTGATCGCCTAACGCCTCGCGCGCTACGTCCTGTAACAGACGTCCGGTTTCCGCTTCCAGTCCTTTTGTCGCCCACACCAGGCGCGCATCAGGACGCATCAGCGGTTTAATCTGGCGCAGCACTTCACCAAAGACATGGCTGGGTACGACGACGAGAATATTACGGCTGGCTGCCAGTGCGGTGGCGAGATCGCTTTCAAGATGGAGCGTATCGGGAAAAGGCACATCGGGGAGAAACGCGGCGTTACAGCGGTCGCGTTCAAGCGTTGCGATATGTTCAGGGTCATGGCCCCAGAGGACAACCTCGTGGCCATTTCTTGCCAGGGTAATGGCAAGAGCGGTGCCGTACGAGCCGGCACCGATCACAGTCATTGAAGCATTACGTTGGTTCATCAGGCATCCTGATGTTCTTCAGTACCTTCGCCAGCCTGCTGCTGTAAATAGTTCATGAACAGCGCATCGAAGTTAACCGGCGCAAGGTTCAGTTGCGGGAACGTACCGCGAGATACCATGCTGGTGATGCACTCACGAGCATACGGGAACAGAATGTTCGGGCAGTATGCGCCCAGGCAATGTGCCATCTGGGTGCCTTCGATACCCGCGATGGAGAAAATACCGCCCTGCTGAACTTCGCACAGGAACGCGGTTTCTTCACCCAGGGATGCCGTTACGGTAACACGCAGTACCACTTCGTAAACGTCATCTGCCAGTTGAGAAGATGCCGTATCCAGATCAAGTTTAACTTCTGGCTGCCAATCTTTCTGGAAAACGTGCGGCGCGTTCGGCGCTTCGAAAGAAATATCCTTGGTATAAATACGCTGGATCTGGAAGGTCATTTCGGTGTTGTTTTGTTCTGACATGTGTAGAAAACCCTTAAGTGTTGTCCTTAAATACTGCGCAGTGTAATGCCAACGTTAATACGTTATTTCAGCAGGGGATCCAGTCCACCACGTGCATCCAATGCATACAAGTCGTCACAGCCGCCAATGTGCTGTGCGTCAATAAAAATCTGCGGAACCGTGGTGCGACCACTGCGTTTGATCATCTCTTCACGCTTAGCGGCGTTGCCATCAATCGGTAGCTCCTGAAAACTCACGCCCTTGCTGCTCAGCAGTGCTTTCGCACGATGGCAATACGGGCAGGTTTCTTTGGTATAGATTTCAACATTGGCCATAACTTAGCTCCTGTTTTTTTACCTGTAGTTTTATGTTGCAGGGTAGCGACAAAATAGAGTGTCCCCAGAAGCTTATATCAATAAGTCGCTGGGGGTCTAATTACAGCTAACTGCCTGCGACATGAAAGATGACAGGTAAATTATTTGCCGCGCACCAGAGGCAAGTTTTCACCAGCCCAACCAGCGACGCCCTCTTTCAGCACGAATACTTGCGCAAACCCTGCTTTCGTCAGCGCGTTTGCAGGCTCCTGGCACTGCATACCAGAACCGTCTACCACGATAACCGGTTTGTCTTTGTGCTTCTCAAGTTCACCAACATTGTTGGCTTTGATTTCGCTCGGCAACAGATTGATAGAACCTGCGATATGGCCTTTACGGAAGTCATCACGCTGACGTAAATCCACAACCACTGCGTCTTCTTTGTTGATCAGACGCGTAGCTTCACCACGAGTAATTACCTTCACTTTCGAGGTCAGGCTCTTAAACGTAGTAACAAGAACCGCCACCAGTAACGCGATCCAGGCGATACTCAGTATGGGATGACGGCCAACAAATTGCATAATTTCTTGCATGGGGGGTAATAACTCCCGACGTAGTGATTAAAAACCAGGGAAGGAGTATACCTGCGCGTTGCGGCAAATACAGCCAGCGCGTGCACTGGAATGCAATTTTGCGGCACGCTACGAAAAAAAATCGCAAATCTGGCATCAGCTTGCCGCGAGCGGTCGTATATTTTGATCTTCAGAGGCTATTTTATCGATTCAGCTGTAGTAAAATTACGCAAATTTTGACTCTTGAGTATGAGGTTGTCGCAATGTCGGTTTCTAAAAAACCTATGGTACTGGTGATTCTGGATGGCTATGGCTATCGCGAAGAACAGCAGGATAACGCCATTTTTAGTGCTAAAACCCCGGTAATGGATGCACTGTGGGCCAATCGTCCGCATACCCTGATCGACGCTTCCGGTCTGGAAGTCGGTCTGCCTGACCGTCAGATGGGTAACTCCGAAGTCGGTCACGTTAACCTGGGTGCCGGCCGCATCGTGTATCAGGACCTGACTCGTCTGGACGTTGAAATCAAAGATCGCGCTTTCTTCGCCAACCCGACGCTGACTGGCGCGGTAGATAAAGCGAAGAACGCGGGCAAAGCGGTACACATCATGGGTCTGCTCTCCGCAGGCGGTGTACACAGCCACGAAGATCACATCATGGCAATGGTAGAGCTGGCAGCTGAACGTGGCGCAGAGAAAATCTACCTGCACGCATTCCTTGACGGTCGTGACACCCCACCGCGCAGTGCTGAATCCTCGCTGAAAAAATTCGAAGAGAAATTTGCCGCGCTGGGTAAAGGCCGTGTAGCGTCCATCATTGGTCGTTACTACGCGATGGATCGCGATAACCGTTGGGATCGCGTTGAAAAAGCTTATGACCTGCTGACTCTGGCGCAGGGTGAGTTTCAGGCTGATACCGCCGTTGCTGGTTTGCAGGCCGCTTATGCTCGCGACGAAAACGACGAGTTCGTGAAAGCGACCGTTATTCGTGCTGAAGGCCAGCCAGATGCAGCGATGGAAGACGGCGATGCGCTGATTTTCATGAACTTCCGCGCTGACCGCGCGCGTGAAATCACTCGTGCATTTGTAAACGCTGATTTCGACGGCTTCGCGCGTAAGAAAGTGGTTAACATCGATTTCGTGATGCTGACCGAATACGCCGCCGACATCAAAACCGCCGTTGCTTACCCACCAGCCTCTCTGGTTAACACCTTCGGCGAGTGGATGGCGAAAAACGACAAAACTCAGCTGCGTATTTCCGAAACCGAAAAATATGCCCACGTCACTTTCTTCTTCAACGGTGGCGTAGAAGAGTCGTTCAAAGGCGAAGATCGCATTCTGATCAACTCACCGAAAGTGGCTACTTACGATTTGCAGCCGGAAATGAGCTCCGCAGAGCTGACCGAAAAACTGGTTGCGGCAATTAAGAGCGGCAAATACGACACCATCATCTGTAACTATCCGAACGGCGACATGGTAGGTCACACCGGGGTGATGGAAGCTGCGGTTAAAGCGGTTGAAGCACTGGATCACTGCGTGGAAGAAGTGACCAAAGCTGTTGAGTCCGTGGGTGGACAACTGCTGATCACCGCTGACCACGGTAACGCTGAACAGATGCGCGATCCGGCTACTGGTCAGGCTCACACGGCGCATACCAACCTGCCTGTTCCGCTGATTTACGTTGGCGATAAGAACGTGAAAGCAGTTGAAGGTGGCAAACTTTCTGACATCGCGCCGACCATGCTCTCTTTAATGGGTATGGAAATCCCGCAAGAGATGACTGGTAAGCCGCTGTTCATCGTGGAATAATCCCTCCCCATGAGGGGAAAGGCGATTAATACCATGACACGGGCCACGAAACCGCGCAGGTTTGCAGTCAGGCCCATCATTTACGCCAGCGTTCTTTGCGCTGGCGTATTGTTGTGCACTTTTTCTGCCCACGCGGATGACCGTGACCAACTCAAGTCTATTCAGGCTGATATCGCTGCCAAAGAGCGTGCGGTACGCCAACAACAGCAACAACGCTCAAGCCTGCTGGCACAATTGAAAAAGCAGGAAGAGGCGATCTCCGAAGCCACTCGTAAGCTGCGCGAAACGCAAAATACGCTCAATCAACTGAATAAACAGATTGATGAGATGAACGCCTCGATTGCCAAACTGGAACAGCAAAAAGCGGCTCAGGAACGCAGTCTCGCTGCGCAACTGGACGCCGCATTTCGCCAGGGTGAGCATACGGGTATACAGCTCATTCTCAGCGGTGAAGAAAGCCAGCGCGGTCAGCGTTTACAGGCTTATTTCGGCTATCTCAACCAGGCGCGACAAGAAACCATCGCCGAACTGAAGCAAACACGCGCAGAAGTCGCCATGCAGCGCGCCGAGCTGGAAGAGAAACAGAGCGAGCAACAAACGCTGTTATACGAACAACGCGCTCAGCAGGCGAAGCTGACCCAGGCGCTGAACGAGCGTAAGAAGACGCTGGCAGGGCTGGAGTCTTCCATTCAACAAGGTCAGCAGCAGCTAAGTGAACTGCGCGCCAACGAATCTCGTCTGCGCAATAGCATTGCTCGTGCAGAAGCGGCAGCGAAAGCGCGTGCTGAACGAGAAGCGCGTGAGGCTCAGGCTGTTCGCGACAGGCAAAAAGAAGCGACGCGCAAAGGCACCACCTACAAACCGACTGAAAGCGAAAAATCACTGATGTCCCGAACCGGTGGTCTGGGTGCGCCGCGTGGTCAGGCATTCTGGCCTGTTCGCGGGCCGACGCTGCACCGCTATGGCGAACAGCTACAGGGTGAGCTGCGCTGGAAAGGGATGGTGATTGGTGCCTCTGAAGGTACTGAAGTTAAAGCGATTGCCGACGGTCGGGTGATTCTGGCTGACTGGCTGCAAGGCTACGGCCTGGTGGTGGTGGTTGAGCACGGTAAAGGCGATATGAGCCTTTATGGCTATAATCAGAGCGCACTGGTGAGCGTTGGTTCGCAGGTTCGCGCGGGTCAGCCAATTGCACTGGTGGGCAGCAGTGGCGGTCAGGGTCGGCCTTCACTCTATTTCGAAATTCGCCGCCAGGGTCAGGCGGTCAATCCACAGCCGTGGTTGGGAAGATAAGTTTTGTTTCCATTTCGTCGTAACGTTCTTGCATTTGCCGCTCTGTTGGCTCTCTCCTCCCCTGTATTTGCTGGCAAACTTGCCATCGTCATTGATGATTTTGGTTATCGCCCGCACAACGAAAACCAGGTGCTGGCGATGCCCTCCGCTATCTCTGTCGCCGTGTTACCCGACTCGCCACACGCCAGAGAGATGGCGACTAAAGCGCATAACAGCGGTCACGAAGTATTGATTCATCTACCGATGGCACCGCTGAGTAAGCAGCCGCTGGAGAAAAATACGCTGCGCCCGGAGATGAGCAGCGACGAGATTGAGCGCATTATTCGCAGCGCGGTCAATAACGTGCCCTATGCCGTGGGGATCAACAACCACATGGGCAGCAAGATGACCTCTAACCTTTTTGGTATGCAGAAAGTGATGCAGGCGCTGGAGCGTTACAATCTTTACTTCCTCGACAGTGTGACTATCGGTAATACCCAGGCGATGCGCGCCGCACAAGGTACTGGCGTAAAAGTCATCAAACGGAAAGTGTTTCTCGATGATTCCCAGAACGAAGCGGACATCCGTATGCAGTTCAATCGCGCAATTGACCTGGCGCGTCGCAACGGTTCAACCATCGCCATTGGTCATCCTCACCCTTCAACAGTTCGCGTATTGCAACAGATGGTTTATAACCTGCCGCCAGACATTACGCTGGTGAAAGCCAGCAGCTTGCTGAATGAACCGCAGGTCGATACGTCTACACCGCCGAAGAACACTGTGCCCGACGCACCGCGTAATCCGTTCCGTGGCGTGAAGCTGTGCAAACCGAAGAAACCGATAGAACCTGTTTATGCTAATCGCTTCTTTGAAGTATTAAGCGAAAGCATCAGCCAGAGCACGCTGATCGTTTACTTCCAGCATCAGTGGCAGGGCTGGGGCAAACAGCCCGAAGCGGCGAAGTTTAACGCTAGCGCAAATTAAAGGCGCTGCGCGTAATGCGATGGTGCGACCGTGTTTTGTCGCGCCATTGCCATAAGCGGAAAGACCACAGTAATGCCTGATAACCTACCTTTACGCTGCGGACATTAGTAATCAGACGTTTATACATGCCGGAAGTAAATATCTCGGCAATCATCCGCTGGCGGGTAATAATATCCGGCTCTTTGCGCACTGCATGGCAAACGCGCAATGCTTCGTAAGTTATTTGCTGATGAAATTCCGGATAAATCGTAATTTTGTCGGCATAATTTCTATTTAATTTCTCCAGCAGGCGGGTAATTTTAATATAGTGCCGTTGATAATTAAGATTTTTATTCCCTTGTCGATTCAACCGACTCACTGACGTATTATGCAGATAATATTTATATAACGATTGTTCGGTATATCGCGCACGCAGCGCGTTAAACATAAATTCTGTTGTCCATACAATATCCTGATGATGTAATCCAACAATAAATTTAATGTTATTTTTTACAATAACGTCGCGGCGATAAATACCCATCCAGACAACGTGAGTCCAGCGGCGAGAAGAAAGTCCCATCCGCAGCCAGTCCGGGCCGGTTAATACGCCGGTTGAGCGAAGGCGATCGATGGGGATAGATTGCCAGGTTTCTCCCGTTTCACGAAAACACCAGTCAGCATTGCACTGCGCCACATCGAGATCGTCCTCTAACGCCATTGTCATCAGCGTTTCGTACATGGTGGGATAGACTTCATCATCAGCATCGACAAAAGCAACATATTTGCCCGTCGCTGCCTCGATCCCGCGATTACGCGCCACCGATGCGCCAGCATTCGCCTGATGCAACAAACGAACGTGCGGATAGTTTTCTGCGTAATACTTTGCTATTTCAACAGAATTATCCGTTGAACCATCGTTAATAATAATGATTTCCAGAGCAGTCCAGGTTTGCGCGATTAAAGATTCCATACAAGTGCGGAAATCACCGCCCGCATTATATAACGGAATAATAACACTAAGTTTATTGGTGCTGTTCATCATAAATTACCGACGACCTCTGAAGTTACCCTAACGTTGTACAGGCTTTGTATTAAGAAACTATTAAGCCTGTGAGATATTATTTTTACAGGTGAGAGAGTCACTTCAGGCTAGAGAGTTGATGAGAGCAGCAATATAAGATAACAGCGCAATTACCTATTCTTTATGGTACTGACAAGGTTTTACATATTTAACGGATTATTCTCAGGAAAAGGGCTGGAATACCAGCCCTTATTCGTGTTAATCCCAGCTCAGGATAACTTTCCCGGACTGACCTGAACGCATAGCGTCGAAGCCCTTCTGGAAATCATCGATGGAGAAACGATGGGTAATGATTGGTGCTAGATCCAGACCAGACTGAATCAACGCCGCCATCTTGTACCAGGTTTCGAACATCTCACGACCGTAAATGCCTTTAATGAACAAGCCTTTAAAGATCACTTTTGTCCAGTCGATCGACATGTCAGAAGGTGGAATACCCAGCATCGCAATACGGCCACCGTGGTTCATGGTGTCGAGCATGGTACGAAACGCTGGCGGCGCACCGGACATTTCCAGACCGACATCAAAGCCTTCGGTCATGCCTAGCTCCGCCATCACGTCATTGAGATTTTCTTTCGCGACGTTAACCGCGCGCGTGATACCCATTTTGCGCGCCAGTTCGAGACGATATTCATTAACGTCGGTGATAACCACATTACGCGCGCCAACATGTTTCGCCACCGCCGCCGCCATAATACCAATCGGGCCTGCACCAGAAACCAGAACATCTTCGCCCACTAAATCAAACGACAGCGCGGTATGCACGGCGTTACCGAAGGGATCAAAAATGGAAGCCAGGTCGTCGGAGATATTGTCCGGGATTTTGAAGGCGTTGAAGGCTGGAATCACCAGATATTCGGCGAAGCAGCCCGGACGGTTAACGCCGACTCCGATCGTGTTGCGGCACAGATGGGTACGACCGCCACGGCAGTTTCGACAGTGACCACAAGTGATATGACCTTCGCCAGACACGCGATCGCCAATCTGGAAGCCTTTCACTTCCTGACCAATACCTACCACTTCACCGACATATTCATGGCCTACGACCATCGGCACCGGGATGGTTTTTTGCGACCACTCATCCCAGTTATAGATGTGAACGTCAGTCCCGCAAATGGCTGTTTTACGGATTTTAATCAGCAGATCGTTATGCCCGAGTTCCGGTTCAGGAACGTCGGTCATCCAGATGCCCTCTTCCGCTTTCAGTTTGGATAACGCTTTCATCTCACATCCTCACTCAGGCGATTACGCCCAGTTGTTTACCAATACGCGTGAACGCTTCTACCGCACGCGTAATTTGCTCAGGGGTATGCGCCGCAGACATCTGGGTTCGAATACGCGCCTGACCTTTCGGTACGACCGGATAGAAGAAACCGGTGACGTAAATGCCCTCTTTTTGCAGCTCGCGGGCAAATTTTTGCGCCACTACCGCATCGCCAAGCATGACCGGAATAATGGCGTGATCGGCTCCCGCCAGGGTAAAGCCCGCCGCCGACATTTGCTCACGGAACTGACGCGCGTTAGCCCACAGGCGGTCACGCAGTTCGCTGCCCGCTTCGACCATCTCCAGCACTTTAATGGAAGCGGCGACAATGGCTGGTGCCAGTGAGTTGGAGAACAGGTACGGACGAGAACGCTGGCGCAGCCACTCAACCACTTCTTTGCGCGCCGCAGTGTAACCGCCGGAAGCACCACCTAAGGCTTTACCCAGCGTGCCGGTGATAATATCGACACGACCCATCACATCGCAGTATTCATGGGAACCACGACCGTTTTCACCGACAAAACCAACCGCGTGGGAGTCATCCACCATCACCAGCGCATCGTAAATATCTGCCAAATCGCAAACGCCTTTCAGGTTGGCAATCACGCCGTCCATCGAGAACACGCCGTCGGTGGCGATCAGCACATGACGCGCCCCGGCTTCACGCGCTTCTTTTAAACGCGCTTCCAGCTCCTGCATATTGTTGTTGGCATAGCGATAACGTTTGGCTTTGCACAGACGCACACCATCAATAATAGACGCGTGGTTCAGTGCGTCGGAGATAATGGCGTCTTCCGCGCCCAGCAGCGTTTCAAACAGGCCGCCGTTGGCATCAAAACAGGAAGAGTAGAGAATCGCATCTTCCATACCCAGGAATGCCGCCAGTTTCTGCTCAAGCTCTTTATGGCTATCCTGAGTGCCGCAGATAAAACGTACTGAAGCCATGCCGAAACCATGAGAATCCATTCCCGCTTTTGCCGCCGCAATCAGCTCTGGGTGGTTCGCCAACCCAAGATAGTTATTGGCACAAAAGTTGATGACGTGGCTTCCATCAGCCACAGTGATGTCTGCTTGCTGCGCAGACGTGATAATGCGCTCTTCTTTAAACAACCCTTCCGCCCGTGCGGTTTCCAGGTCGTTGGTTAACTGCTGATAAAATTCTCCACGCATTGCGATTCTCCAGACAGGGCAAATTCCAGCACATATTACCCAAACTTATAGGTCGCGACGAGATGACGCGTTAACACTTCTGTAAAATTTAGAATAAATAACGCCCATCACTCTCACTTTCGGCGAATGGCTGAAGCCAACGTCGTGTAGTGATATGATAGAAGTATTCGTGTCTGAGATTGTCTCTGACTCCATAATTCGAAGGTTACAGTTATGATCATCGTTACCGGCGGCGCGGGCTTTATCGGCAGCAACATCGTTAAGGCCCTGAATGATAAAGGCATCACCGATATTCTGGTGGTGGACAACCTGAAAGACGGCACCAAGTTTGTGAACCTGGTGGATCTGAATATCGCGGACTATATGGATAAGGAAGACTTCCTGATCCAGATTATGGCTGGCGAAGAGTTCGGCGATGTCGAAGCGATTTTCCACGAAGGCGCGTGCTCATCCACCACCGAGTGGGATGGCAAGTATATGATGGATAACAACTATCAATACTCCAAAGAGCTGCTGCACTACTGTCTGGAGCGCGAAATTCCGTTCCTGTATGCATCTTCCGCAGCAACCTATGGCGGACGCACCTCCGACTTTATTGAATCCCGCGAATACGAAAAACCACTGAACGTCTACGGTTACTCAAAATTCCTGTTTGATGAATATGTTCGTCAAATTCTGCCAGAAGCGAACTCGCAGATTGTTGGCTTCCGTTATTTCAACGTTTATGGGCCGCGTGAAGGTCATAAAGGCAGCATGGCGAGCGTCGCTTTCCATCTCAACACCCAGCTTAACAACGGTGAATCACCGAAACTGTTCGAAGGTAGCGAGAACTTTAAACGCGACTTCGTCTACGTGGGCGACGTGGCAGATGTGAATCTGTGGTTCCTGGAAAATGGCGTTTCCGGCATCTTCAACCTCGGTACTGGTCGTGCAGAATCCTTCCAGGCCGTAGCAGATGCTACGCTTGCTTATCACAAGAAAGGTCAGATCGAATACATTCCGTTCCCGGATAAACTGAAAGGCCGCTATCAGGCGTTTACTCAGGCGGATCTGACTAATCTGCGCGCGGCGGGTTACGACAAACCGTTCAAAACCGTTGCTGAAGGTGTAACGGAATATATGGCCTGGCTGAATCGCGACGCGTAACTATGAAGATTTTGGTGATAGGCCCGTCTTGGGTTGGCGACATGATGATGTCGCAAAGTCTCTATCGCACGCTCCAGGCGCGCTATCCCCAGGCAATAATCGACGTGATGGCACCGGCGTGGTGCCGTCCGTTATTGTCGCGGATGCCGGAAGTTAACGAAGCTATCCCTATGCCCCTCGGTCACGGGGCGCTGGAGATCAGCGAACGCCGTAAGCTGGGACATAGCCTGCGCGAAAAACGTTACGACCGCGCCTACGTTTTACCCAACTCCTTTAAATCCGCATTAGTGCCTTTCTTCGCAGGGATTCCACATCGCACCGGCTGGCGCGGTGAAATGCGCTACGGTTTACTCAACGACGTGCGCGTGCTTGATAAAGAAGACTGGCCGCTAATGGTGGAACGCTATGTCGCGCTGGCCTATGACAAAGGCGTAATGCGTACCGCACAAGATCTACCAAAACCGTTGTTATGGCCGCAATTGCAGGTGAGCGAAGGTGAAAAATCGTATACCTGTAACCAATTTTCCCTCTCATCAGAACGTCCGATGATTGGCTTTTGCCCGGGCGCGGAGTTTGGCCCGGCAAAACGCTGGCCGCACTACCATTACGCAGAACTGGCAAAACAGCTAATTGATGAAGGTTATCAGGTGGTTCTGTTTGGTTCGGCGAAAGATCATGAGGCGGGCAATGAGATACTCGCTGCACTGAATACCGAGCAGCAGGCATGGTGTCGTAATCTGGCGGGAGAAACACAGCTTGATCAAGCCGTTATTCTGATTGCGGCCTGTAAAGCCATTGTCACCAACGATTCCGGCCTGATGCACGTCGCAGCAGCACTGAATCGTCCGCTGGTCGCACTGTATGGGCCAAGCAGCCCGGACTTTACGCCGCCGCTTTCTCATAAAGCGCGAGTAATTCGTCTGATTACTGGCTACCACAAAGTGCGTAAAGGCGATGCCGCAGAAGGGTATCACCAGAGTCTGATCGACATTACGCCACAGCGCGTGCTGGAAGAACTCAACGCACTGTTGTTACAAGAGGAAGCCTGACGGATGCGGGTTCTTATCGTCAAAACATCGTCGATGGGCGATGTCCTCCATACGCTGCCCGCGCTAACCGATGCACAGCAGGCAATCCCTGGAATAAAGTTTGATTGGGTGGTGGAAGAAGGCTTTGCACAGATCCCTTCCTGGCACGCCGCCGTTGAACGGGTTATTCCGGTAGCGATACGTCGCTGGCGTAAAGCGTGGTTTTCCGCCCCTATTAAAGCGGAGCGGAAAGCGTTTCGTGAAACGCTACAGGCAGAAAACTATGACGCGATTATTGATGCGCAAGGGCTGGTAAAAAGTGCCGCGCTGGTGACACGTCTGGCGCATGGCATTAAGCATGGAATGGACTGGCAAACCGCTCGCGAACCACTGGCAAGCCTGTTTTACAATCGCAAGCATCATATTGCAAAACAGCAGCACGCCGTAGAGCGCACCCGTGAGCTGTTCGCCAAAAGCCTGGGTTACAGCAAACCACAGACTCAGGGCGACTATGCCATTGCGCAGCATTTCCTGGCTAACCTGCCGACGGATGCTGGCGAATATGCCGTATTTCTTCATGCGACGACCCGTGATGATAAACACTGGCCGGAAGAACACTGGCGAGAATTAATTGGTTTACTGGCAGGTTCAGGGATTCGCATTAAACTTCCCTGGGGCGCGCCACATGAAGAAGCGCGGGCGAAAAGGCTGGCAGAAGGATTTGATTATGTCGACGTATTGCCGAAGATGAGTCTGGAAGGTGTTGCCAGCGTGCTGGCCGGGGCGAAATTCGTGGTCTCGGTGGATACGGGATTAAGCCATTTAACTGCGGCTCTGGATAAACCCAATATTACTGTATATGGACCGACCGATCCGGGATTAATTGGCGGATATGGGAAGAATCAGGTGGTTTGTAGGGCGCCGGGGAAAAATTTAATTAATCTCAACGGTCAAGCAGTTTTGGAAAAATTATCATCATTATAAAGGTAAAACATGCCAACCTTCATTAAACTCCAATCATGGAAACCTTACGCTCTAAAATCATCTATAATTTTAGAGATTATGACTTATGTTTTATGTTTTGTCTTATTAATTATCGCCCTCGTCAATAACACTCTTAGTATAAAATTATTTAACGTTGCGGCTGTGGTAGGTTTATTGGCCCTAATTCTTAGAGGTAAGCAACTAAGTATTGACCGAAACACCCTTATTCTCCCATCATCTATATTCATCATAGGATTAGTTGATTTAGTTTGGTATTCACTATTTAAAGTTGATAATTCACCTTTTCGAGCAACTTATCATAATTATTTAAACACAGCAAAAATATTTCTATTTGGTACGATTTTTGTTTTCTTATCCTTGAATACCAGAATAAAATTGAAAAAAGATAGCATATTCTATATGCTTTATACTTTATCATTTATTATAGCAAGTTATGCAGCTTATATAAAGATGAAAACAAACTGGGAGAGAATATATTTTGAGATCGGGACTCCTACAGGTGCATCGTATTCTATAATGTTTATTGGAATACTAAGTTCAGTATCGGTATTATATACAAGAAATAAACATCCTTATTTATTCATATTAAATAGCTTGGCTATTTTCTATGCCCTTTTGTTAACACAGACAAGAGTAACGTTAATAGTTTATCCACTTATTTGTGTAATAATATTTGTTTTGTTTTATATTAAATATCCAAAAAAGATATTAACATCTGCTATAGTATTCATTGTACTTCTAACAGGCCTTATATATTCATTTTCTCAAACATTACAAAATAGATACGAAGAAGGAGTGAATGATTTAGTACATTATTCTAATAATAGTAATTCATCACTCGGTGCCAGAATAGCAATGTATGAAATGGGTATAGACATTTTCAAAGAATCTGCATTTACATTGAGATCAGCAGAAGCGCGTGCGCAAAAGATGCATTTATTTGTCTCTGAGCAAAGTCGCTTAGCTGGAGCATTAGAATTTACTAATATACATTTACACAATGAAATAATCGAAGCCGCGTCGTTAAAAGGGATCTTAGGAATAATATCTGTATTATTCTTTTATATTGCATTGTGCTTCACCGCTTATACTGAGAGAAATATAGGTCTTTTCGCATTAACTTTAGGTATTATTGGTATCGGTGTTAGTGATGTAATCATTTGGGCTAGAAGTATCCCAATTATAATAATTTCAGCACTGACGCTATTAATTATGATTAGAAAAGTAAAAGCCAACCGCATTAGATAATAGAATAAATAAAAAGTGGGAATCCCCACTTTTTATTTATCGGTGATTAACTTATTCAAGGATGAGAATAATATCTTTGAATCGATATCTTGTACCGTAAAAGTTGGAGAAATTATTTGTATCGCATTAGGATTATTTGGTCCCCAAATTAAGTGTGAGGGATAACTTTGACGACGCGCATTTGGATAAAGAGCAAGTGTAGGACGTTTATACGCTGATGCTATATGTACAAGAGCAGTATCAACAGATATAACATAATTACTAAACTTAGTAAGCGCCACTGTATAAATAAAATCTTTATATGGCAAAATTTCAATATCAGGTATAGATATTGTTTTTAGATCTTGATGTAAACCGGTAAATATAACTCTATAGTTCGGTAATTTACTTTTGATCAGTTGATATATAAAACATATCTGCTCTGATGTTAATCTACATATTTTCTTTGCCCCCAATGGATTTATAATTACGATTTTAGAGTCGCCAATAATATTTTTTATTTTATTTTCAACATCTACAGGTAAATGCAAGTCGTAGTCGGTGGAAAATTCACCCTCACCATAAATATGCTTCAGTATTTCTATTGCTCGTGTACTCATGTGTTCTTTTAAACATTCATCGTGGGGATGATAAAATGAATAGTAACGCTTATACCATTGATCGAAACCCAGAATGTAAGAATCTTTAAAACTTGATAATATTAAACTATGCTTAAATGAAGGCATAGTCTCAAAGGGGTCTAATACAATATCGAACTGTAAATTCCGCAGATGCTTACATAGACTAAGCATTTTAAAGGAACCCATTGATTCTTTAATACAGAACTCAAATATATTTTTATTATTAGAGAGAAACTCCCCACCCTTTCTATTTGTAAGAATGGTTATTTTAACCCCTTTACTGTAAAGTTCACGATAAATCGAACTTAATACAATTAAATCACCGAGTTTATTATTATCATGAATGATAAGGCATGATTTAACTTGCGCTGGTTCTGTAACTTGATGATTGATTTTCTTACGAAATAAAAAAGCAAGAAAATTAATCTTGATTTTGTTTATATAAAACCTTTTCTTTTTATGAAAAGTACCTAAACGCATTTTTATACCATATTATTTTAGTTTCAGGATGATTAATTAGCATAAGAATCAGTTGAAGCTTTATATTGTATTTTTTTTCTTGTCCTATCCTTTGATTCTTCTGTACTGATATCTTGAAGTTTAATAAATGGAATTACATCGTAAGAAATAGCCGTATCATCAGACAAATTATAAATATTAATATCTTTTACATTATCATGCATAAAACGGAAAAATGGCAAGATTTTAAATAAATCCCTACTCAATTCCGAGGGCATAGGATTCTTATTTTCATCATAGAAACGCGAACAGCTACCCGTCAAATCCAGACCTGAACAAATAATCCGCGCATACTTTAGTGAATATGCTATCTGGATTGCAGCAAAGGCAATAGTATGGCATGAACAATAACCAAGACTAATGTCCTTGCAAAATCCAACCAGACGACCTTTTTTAGACAACGGTACAGAGATCAGCAGTTCTTTGTGAATTTGGCTCAAAATATTAAATTTAATCTTCTTTATAAAACCACCTTTTTCCCGGCGATAAAAAGACCGTAATATAAGACAGTTCTGGAGGATATAAAGTTTATCTTCTTCGGAGGCGTGTTCATAAACGTCAACGTTTACGATAGTATAACGGCTTCTTTGGCTAAAATTGTAAAAATCATCACGACGTTGATGTAAAAAGCGAACATCTGTAAGTACATAAATAAAGGGAATAATATTATGACTTAACAGATATTGTGCTGAACCATTGACAGCAATAATATCCTTTGCCCGTAATACCGACAAAGGTGTCTTTTGCGATGTGGGGCCAGATAGAAAAATAATAACATCATTAGATGTTTTATTTTCAATCAGGTTTTCAACATCTTTTTTGTCAATGTATCGAATATTCTTCATGATAAACCTGTGAAATAAATAACTCCGTATAAAAATGCCTAACGAAGACGCGTAATTGTGGGATATTTCTGCTTTAGCGTGCTGGTTTTCCTTTCAAACGCCGCATAATATTGCGCATTTTTTTACGATAAACTAAAAGATAATAACCAAGATCCTTAATCTCATTTTTAATACCGTAATGACGCTCTAAATCAAGACGGTCTTTCGCTTTCCGCTGCGCTGAAGCACGTTTCCCGGAGAGATCAATAATTCGAACTTCACCATTTTTTATAATGAAGTTACCACGATGAGGATCACCAGAAACCATGCCATGTTGATGCAAGGCATTAATTGATTGCTGAATTTTATTTTTTAGCACATCATCAATATCGGGCATATCACACAACTCTATGCCATCAATATACTCGATAAGCATGATATATGTATGGACAAATCGTAAGGTTTTTCGCTCTGCTAATAAATAAAAATCGTTGAGAGTATGTAAGCCTTCATTTCGCACTTTTTGGGTTTGTTCAAAAAGGCGTTCGTAATAATCACCTTTTAATAGAGATTTAAAAAACCGCTCGTTGCGTTTAATTTTTGGAGAAAATACCTTAAGCACAAACTTACCGTAATCGGTGTCAATAAGCATGACTTTTGTATCATCAATAGAACGAAACACTTTGATGATCTTAATATTATAAGATAAAAAGTCATTTAATACATTGAGGTACTTTGAATTGTTGTCATCAGTAAAAACAACAAAATCTTTAATCTTATTTTTCTGAATCATGATAAGCCAATTAAAGGTTATTTACTGTAATATTTTCGGTAAAGATAACGGACCCCTGCTATAACACCGGTTACGTAATGATGCTGGACTAACAAATGCTTATATCTTTTCTTAAATTCGATAACTGATTTTGCATCTCTGGGAGAATCATTTTTCCATGGCGAATTATCTAACGCTATTTTAAAATATTTTACCGATGGATAAATTGCCCATTTATGCCACGGTTTAGTTGCTCCTGTATAATGGATGAGAAGCGTGTTTTCTGTAATCAACTTTTTATAGTTTTGATGTGTTTTATCTTTTAATTCGCTTTTAATGGTATAAATAGTATTGAATTCACGAGGCAAAAATATTGTCATCCCTTTCAATAGAACATTCATAACATCTTGATCAGGATATTTATAAACATTATCTTTACTCATAAGAATAGATAATGCTTTCTCTGTTAGTTTTGCATTAGCCCATTTCTTTAAGTCTAAATAAACTACTCCTGAATTAAAGTAGTGTCCCCGTAGTTCAGGATCAGACAACCTGGATACCGCTTTTTCCTGCATTGGCTCAACATCTTTAACAACAGCAGCCACCGCTCCGTTTAAATCCAGATGCAGTAGTTGGCTAATATCACCCTTACAAACAACATCCGCATCAAGATAAAGTAAACGATCAAGCGTCAGGCCCAATAATTGAAACGCAAACAAACGAAAGTACATTGCTCTTGACCAGACCTGTGTACAAGGTAAGCACTGAAGCTTATCAGTATTAATTCTATAAAGCGTGATTCTTAATTGGTACTGCCTTGCAAGTTTTTCGACCTTTTGAAAAAAATCATCATTATAAACATCAGCAACAATATAAAAATCAAGATTAATATGTCGATTATTTAGGACAATTGATGTGATAGAAACACCTACACCATCAAGATAATTAGCATCGACACCATAGGCAACATTTAAACATTCAGAAGTATTTTTATTAGTTAGCCTAAAATCCCAGGCTTTAACTTTATCTATCTCTATGGCAGGAAATGAGTCCACAAGGCTACCCTTATATCATTACTTTATAGATTCCCAGTTTAATGCTTTATCTTTTTAATAAAATACAAAAGATAATTGCTAAATCCTTTTAGATATCTATGCTTTTTCAGCATATGTTTTGCGCTATACCTTAATTGATTGCTATTGTTTGGTTTCAGCAACGCCGTATTCTTCCATGGCGAAGCATTTTTTGCCTCCATAAAGGCTTGTGATACAGGATAATCCCAGGCCCAATCATGCCAGGGCTTGGTCGGACCAATATAATGGATAAAAATAGTATCGCTGGTTACTGGATTTTTAAAACTTTCTTTGAGCTGATAATTTAAGCTAAACTGTGTATTGTATTTTATATCAGCAAAAATAAGTTTATCTGCCAGTAGCATATTTAATACATCCTGATCAGGATGTGTTATTTTTTTTACTATTTCCGGATCATTTAACATTGCAATGGCTCGTGCAGAAACCTGCTCAACTGCCCATTGGTTAGTATTGATCAATAAAAAACCAGAGTTAAAATAACCTTTAGCAATCCCCACAACACTTAACGAATGTGCACGTTTTTCCCACCAGTCATTTTTTCCTTCGGTAACAACCATTGCGACTGTATGATCAGGAAACGTGAAATTAATAAGTGGTTCTATAGTTCCCTGACAAACGATATCTGCATCCAGATATAGAACTTTAGGTGTTTTATTGATAAAGTAATCTGCAATAACAAAACGAAAATAAATTGCATGAGTCCAGTTCTTGGTACTTGGCAATGAACGGAGCCGATCGCCATTAATTAAATATACCTTAATCCTGGTTTTATATTGCTGAGCCAGAGCATCAAAATATTTTCGTTCATCTTCACAAAAATGATCAGTGAAAATATGGAAACATAAGCGATTTCCTTCATTATATTTTAATATTGAAGCAATCGAAATTCCGCAACCAAAAAGAAAATTTTTGTCAGTTCCATAAGCAATATCCAGACAAAGATTTTCTGTTTCCACTTTATAATTGTAATCAATAACTGAATTGAGAAATTCAGTCTCCTGGAAAAAAACCTGCTGCATCATTTCCTCCGGGAAATAACAGAAATAATTATCTTTTGTAATCTATCGTAATATTTCTGCTGGTAAAACTTATCAATCGATGCCGGAATTTTTTCATGTGCGATGTGAATTTCGCCGGCTATGTATTTATTGAGAAGAGCGACAAAACCGGTTATATCCCCCGGTTGATACAAATGACCATTAATATCAGGCTGGATGATGTCAGCAGGCCCGGAGATACAATCTGCACTGATACAAGGAATCCCCCACGATAAGGCTTCAAGTAGAGTCATAGGGAAACCTTCAAAAGATGACGTGAGTAATAACGCACTCACTTTTTTAATATCTTGCTGAACTAATTCCCAGGGATGTTGTTGCCAACCATACCAGACAATTCGATCATCAATATTTAATTCCCTACCATAAGCCTGGCATTTTTCGAAATCGGAACCATCTCCCAATACATGAAGTTTCCAGTCACCTTGCACTTGTGATAAGCCATCAAGCAGATCTTTTACGCGCTTTTGACCTTCGAATTTCATGCGCCCAACATAAATAAATGTTGCCGTTTCACCTTCCTCGGGTACGGGAATGACGGAATCTTTCGCTTCGACAGGGTTAAAAATAACGTTTATCGTCGATTCTGGTACACCCCGGTTAATCATTTGTTGTTTAATACCGGAGCTGATTGCTAAATGATAGTCGGCACAGGTGATATATTCAGCATGTTTTTTATGATCTAAAGAAAAATGCGGCCATGAAAATACAGGTACATCAACTCCAGATTTTTTACGAGCTTTTGCCGCATACAAACATGAGATGACATCAATACAAATAACAACATCTGGCTGATAATCCTGAAGCCATTTGCTTAAAGCATGAATATGCTTCGCCCGACGTAAAAAACCTAAGCGAATGTTGGAAAATGAACACGAGTACTTAATACCTTCCAGCCATCCCTTATCCATTTTGTCGTTACGGCAAAAGAAAAACATTTCACTTTGGATATTTTGTTGTCTGAAGGTGGTAATAACATTTCGAATGACTGTTTCCATACCGCCAAATCCTGAAACAGCTTCGCCGATAAACGCTATTTTCATAGAAATTCTCATTAATTGAGTAAAACTCACTGTTTTAATGTTTTATTTGTCTATAAAATCAGAAACAATTATTGACATCATTTTATCAGGACTGAATTTATATAAACTATCATAATCCATTGGTTTAACAGATGAGTTAATAAAATACTCTAACGTATCCCAATCATCATGACCTATTATAAAGAAGCGAGACTCACTATAGATTTCTGAACCAAGTATATTTATATTATTAGTAATTAATTTTTTATTGAAAAATAATGCTTCGAGTATCCGAAGAGTCCAGCCAGATTGGTTTTCTTTAGTTATATCAACAATTATATTAGAACTTAATGTTCTTCTAATATTTTCTTCATAGGGTATTTGTTTTTCAATCAAATACTTTGAAGTCGGAGAGGATGTCTTATCTTTCACAACATTAAAATCAAGCTTACATCCTAGCTTTATTAATCTATCGGCTAATTCATTAATTATTTGAAGGCGCCCTTTATCACGGCCAAGGAAAAAACATATTGGCTGGTTGTTATTTTTGTCAGATAAACTATATCTTGTAATTTCCTCCATCCCTATAGGAAAAAATTGTTCTATTGCTTTGGTCTTTTCATTTCCTATAAATCTATGCTCAAAATCATAGATAATATCGAAATAATTAGAATTATCAAGAATAAAATCTTCGCTAACAGTATTTCTTAGCAGCAAAACCTTATGGCAATTAATATTTTTTAATATTTGTTTGTTAATGCCTTTATCAATCACGCTGTCATTAAAAATAATTATATCATCCTTTTTTACAGCATTAAGGTTATGTTTGATAAATAATCGCCCCAACCATGCATTATCCATCCCTAACTTCGAAATTTTCTTATTAAGCCAGTTGTATTTTTTTGGAGTTGTTATGTTTTTTATCTTATACTTTCTTTTCAAGTACTGGATCATTTTTAATTCATAATCTGCAACCCAGTTTATAAAATAAATAGTCATAATGAAGTTAGTTCCAGTACATACTGATAAATATTTTTATAAACCTTTGCGTTGAGTTCGCTCTTTAATGCGCTCGGCCTTAACACTTGCCATGTTCAATAAATTACATTCAAGAGATAATATTTTGCGTAAAGGCATCCCAAAATAAACCTTCATAAATCGCCATATATCTCTTTGCGTCAGGCCAATATTCATCGATGAAAAATATAGACCAATCAAATCCTTATCCCGCCAACGACGTGGTACTTTTTCCCGTATCTGCGCACGATGCAGGTCTATTACCGAAATTTTTAATTCTTCTTCCCGGCCAGTGAACGGTAAATGAAGCAAAAAGTGGCAGATATAACAATCACGGTGATTTATTCCTGCTGCGTGCATTTTACGCACCATGGTTGCCACTCGTGTAATCAGCATACGCTTAACACGTATATCAGGAGGATTAATTGCCCAATCTGCACAATAATCTTCAAGGCTAATCGTAGGAGTGAGATCTTCGGTAATAATAAATGATGTGCGGGTTAATGGATTTAACCCTTTTTCACCAAACCCTATGCCGTGCATCGTATCAACACCGACATCATGCAGTCGATGAATAGCGTGCCACTCTCTGTCTGCGCCTAAAACTGGCATACGCAATGAGAGCAGGTTTTTTATAATTTCTTTTAAGGTCGTACCTTTGTGCCATTTAAGGAAATAGCTTTTCCCAGCCAGTTCAAAACGTAATGTTCGACGTGTCTCGAGTTCGCGAAAGACTTCGCCATTCAGTTTTTTAACTTCTGTAAAAGCATCTTTACCACGCCAAAGTGTGGCAAGCGGCTCTTTTAATTCAACCATCTAAACCACCTGTAATAATATCTGCGGCTTTCTCTGGCAGGCTGTACAAATCCTGAGTATCGGCATAATGGCGAGCATTCTCCGCCCAGGCCATTCGTAGCGAATACTGTGTTAACGCTTTGCGTAAGATCGCATTTAATTCTTCCTGACGGAATGGTTCCGCGATAACTGCTCCACAATTAGCATCTGCAATATAATGCGCGTATCCACATACTGCGGTTGTCAAAACAGGTAATCCAGCGGTGATCGCTTCAAGGAGAACAATACCTGCAGCTTCCTGGTAAGCGGGATGTAGTAAGAGATCTGCCGCTGCCATTAATTCAGACACGTCATTCCTCCCGGAAAAGAAATGCACGTTGCTACGTACCCCAAGTTTTTCTGCCAGCACTTCAAATTTGCGTGGTTTATCCTGACCAACGACAAACAAAAGCGTATTGTGGCGTAATGATTCCGGTAACGATGCCAAAGCCTTAATTGAGCGATCCACACCTTTACGACCGAAATCTGACCCAACCTGTAGCAATAAGTTTTGTTGTTCGGTTATGCCATTTTTCTGACGATATATTTCACGACTGTTTGGGATTTGCTCGCTGTATTTCCTGTCCGGATAGATGCCCGGCGGAAGAATTTGAAAACGTTCTGGTTCAGTCTGGTAATGCTTCTGGAAATCAGCGATTTGCTTATCGGTCAGCATCATGAGTTTCGTCGATTTACCATGTTCGAAAGTCGCTCGCTCAAATGCAGCATAATGGCGATAACGTGATGTTAAACGATATAAAAATCCCTTTTCTTGCGCCACTTTCTCGGCATAACAGACATCGGCGGCAAAATAGACATCCAGCCCAGGCATCTTATTAAACCCAACGACACGATCAGCAGGATGCGCTTTGAGATGATTTTGTACCCAGGCATAATATTCTGCATTACGTCCATGGTTAGTATGGGATTTAACCGGTACGCGAATAAGCTCAAATGCTTCCGGGCAATCGCCTTCCCACGACTGTGTATATACCCGAACATGGTGGCCCCGTGCGGCAACTGTTGACGCAATACGCATAAAGTCACGCTGTAGACCACCAAATGGAAAATATTTATATAAACAAAACGCCACGATCATAATTATGCATTCCTGTTAGCTGAAGGAGCATCTTCTGGCAACAGCTTTTCCGTAGCGGCAATGACATCTTCCGCTGGAATAACAGAAAGATATTTTTTGTTGCGGTCAAGTTCGTGCCGGGTAGGCATTTGTTGATAATTACCCGCCCAGAATTGAATAATATTATCGGTCCATGGACGCCAGAATACATGATCAGTGGCTCCAAACAGGCTAATAACTGGCGTCTTCACCGCCGCCGCAATATGCCCTGGCGCAGAATCCACACCAATAAAGAGTACGGCATGATCAATTAACGCACCCAGTTCAGGAAACCGTGTTTTACCTGCAAGGCCAGTGATAGGTTTTGTTTGGCAGCCTTGCGCTATTTCATCTACACAGGCGAGATCATCTGCCGAAGGCCCACAGGTCAGCACAACCTGATAACCGCGCCGTTGCAAAGCATCGATAACCATAGAAAACTTATCGTTATCCCAGCACTTAAATATCTGACGAGCTGTCGGTTGGATGACGACATAATGATCTTTCACGCCCAGAGCATCTAATTCCTGCCGCATTTTCTTCCAGCAATCCTCGGCGTAACTCATTGTTGTGTCGGTGTAGAAATCGGTAATACCTAATGGCTCAAGGACCGATAAATTACGCTCAACAATATGTGTACCGTGTATTGGCGCTAAGTGTGTAAAGCTTTTTTTCCAAATACTATGCTGCCGATGACCATAAAGTTGCGATATTTTCATACGTGCAGGTAAACAACGTACCAGCAGTGCTACCATCCATTGATCCGTAAGATTAATGACCAGGTCATAATTATTCGCACGCAGAGTTTTTATCAACGAAAGCACATTTTTAATTTTATCGAATGTTCCCGCACCTTTATTGCTTATACCGTAGAGTGCATTAATTTCTGGGTTTTCAGATAAAATCGGAATTGTATCCTGGTAAAGCAGCATATCGATTTTTGCAGCGGGATAATTCTGCTTGAGTGTACTGATTACAGGAGTAGTTAATAACATATCTCCGTGATATCGCATCTTTATGACCAGGATATTTCGAAATGGCTTTTCCACTAGCGACTCTTTTGTATGATTGTCTGGTTAAGTTAAGCAGAAAAAAAGCACGCTACCGCCCCAGGCTCAACAGCTACCTGAATACTGATAACGCACTTACTTTGGCGTGCTAGTGTATCATTTCTTTCGCAGCAATCCGACCCGAATGTTTTTTATACACAAAATAGTTTTTAATCATAAAAATCATACAGATAAAAAACAATATACAGATAATTCTGGTACGAACGATGCCTATATAGAGTTGCAAATTGGGTCGGGTTTCAATGAATCGCATAAAAATACAAAAAAACTGAAGATGTCGCGGCAGATCAGACCAAACAGAAGCTATTTAAGTCAAAAACGGGAAAAGTAATGGTAAAGCCCCAGCTAAATACATAGAATCCCCAGCACATCCATAAGTCAGCTATTTATTATGCTCGAATTGCTTTACACCGCCCTTCTCTACCTTATTCAGCCGTTGATCTGGATACGGCTCTGGGTGCGCGGACGTAAGGCTCCGGCCTATCGAAAACGCTGGGGTGAACGTTACGGTTTTTACCGCCATCCACTGAAACCAGGCGGCATTATGCTGCACTCCGTCTCCGTCGGTGAAACCCTGGCGGCGATCCCGTTGGTGCGCGCGCTGCGTCATCGCTACCCTGATTTGCCGATTACTGTTACAACCATGACGCCAACCGGTTCGGAGCGCGTACAATCGGCGTTTGGGAAGGATGTTCAACACGTTTATCTGCCTTACGATCTGCCCGATGCGCTTAACCGTTTCCTTAATAAAGTCGACCCTAAACTGGTGTTGATTATGGAAACCGAGCTATGGCCTAACCTGATTGCGGCGCTACATAAACGTAAAATTCCGCTGGTTATCGCCAACGCGCGACTTTCTGCGCGCTCTGCGGCAGGTTACGCAAAACTAGGCAAATTCGTTCGTCGCTTACTGCGTCGTATTACGCTGATTGCCGCCCAAAATGAAGAAGATGGCGCGCGTTTTGTGGCGCTGGGCGCAAAAAACAATCAGGTTACCGTTACCGGTAGCCTGAAATTCGATATCTCTGTAACGCCACAACTGGCTGCTAAAGCAGTAACGCTGCGCCGCCAGTGGGCACCGCATCGCCCGGTATGGATTGCCACCAGTACTCATGATGGTGAAGAAAGCGTGGTGATTGCCGCGCATCAGGCGCTGTTAAAGCAGTTCCCGAATTTATTGCTCATTCTTGTTCCACGCCATCCGGAACGCTTCCCGGATGCGATTAACCTGGTCCGCCAGGCTGGACTAAGCTATATCACACGCTCTTCCGGAGAAATCCCTTCCGCCAGTACACAAGTGGTAGTTGGCGATACGATGGGCGAGTTGATGTTGCTGTATGGCATTGCCGATCTCGCTTTTGTTGGCGGTTCATTGGTCGAACGCGGTGGGCATAATCCGCTGGAAGCCGCTGCACACGCCATTCCGGTACTGATGGGGCCGCATACCTTTAACTTTAAAGACATTTGCGCACGGCTGGAGCAGGCAAGCGGGCTGATTACCGTCACTGATGCCGCTACGCTTGCAAAAGAGATTTCCTCTTTACTCACCGACGCCGATTACCGTAGTTTTTATGGCCGTCATGCCGTTGAAGTGCTGTATCAAAACCAGGGCGCGCTGCAGCGTCTGCTTCAACTGCTGGAACCTTACCTGCCACCGAAAACGCATTGAGGTTGTTATGCAAAAACGGGCGATTTATCCGGGTACTTTCGATCCCATTACTAATGGTCATATCGATATCGTGACGCGCGCCACGCAGATGTTCGATCACGTTATTCTGGCGATTGCCGCCAGCCCCAGTAAAAAACCGATGTTTACCCTGGAAGAGCGCGTGGCGCTGGCACAGCAGGCAACCGCGCATTTGGGAAACGTTGAAGTGGTCGGGTTTAGTGATTTGATGGCCAACTTCGCGCGTAATCAACACGCTACGGTGCTAATTCGTGGCCTGCGCGCAGTTGCAGATTTTGAATATGAAATGCAGCTGGCGCATATGAATCGCCACTTAATGCCAGAACTAGAAAGTGTCTTTTTGATGCCTTCAAAAGAGTGGTCGTTTATCTCTTCATCGCTGGTTAAAGAGGTGGCGCGCCATCAGGGCGATGTCACCCATTTCCTGCCGGAGAATGTCCATCAGGCATTGATGGCAAAATTAGCGTAACTTTTATGCCGGATGGTATACCATCCGGCTCGCATGAATTACTTCTGGCACTGCCGGCAATAAAACGTCGCCCGCTGCGCATGTTTAGTCGCCACAATCGGCGTACCACACACCCGACACGCCTCGCCTTTACGCCCGTAAACCTGCAATTCCTGAGCGAAATAACCCGGTTTACCGTCACTTTGTAGAAAATCTTTCAGAGTTGTACCACCCTGCTCAATCGAACGCAGCAACACCGCTTTAATCACCCGAGCTAACAATTCGCACTCCGCCAACGACAGTGATGACGCCAGCCGATCCGGATGGATCCCCGCCGCAAACAGTGATTCGCTGGCATAGATATTCCCCACGCCCACCACCAGCTTGTTATCCATCAGCCAGGGCTTAATCGCCGTTTTTTTCTTCGCGCACTTCTGATGCAGGTACTCACCGTTGAAATCGTCGCTAAGCGGCTCAGGCCCAAGATGAACCAGCACATTGTGCCCCTCCAGCTCTTTGGTCCACAGCCAGGCACCAAAGCGGCGCGGATCGGTATAGCGCAGCACTTTGCCGTTGCTCATCACCAAATCCACATGGTCATGCTTTTCAGGGGGAAGTTCTTCTGGAAGGATTCGCAGGCTGCCAGACATACCCAGATGAATGATAATCCAGCCCTCTGGCAGCTCCAGCAGCAGATATTTAGCCCGGCGCTTCACGCTAAGCACTGGTTGGTCGCTTAAACGGTAGATTTCTTCCGAAACCGGCCAGCGCAAGCGTCCGTTGCGCACCACCGCATGAAGAATAGTCGCACCAACGAGATGCGGTTCTATTCCGCGACGGCTGGTTTCAACTTCTGGTAATTCAGGCATAGCATCTCCGGGAATGAACAGATGCAGTCAATATGGGGGCAAACAGATAACAAAAAACCCCGCCGAAGCGAGGTTTTTCGTTACATTAAAGCGAGAATTATTTAATTTTCGCTTCTTTGTAGATCACGTGCTGGCGAACAACTGGATCGAATTTCTTCAGTTCCAGTTTTTCCGGCTTAGTACGTTTGTTCTTCGTAGTGGTATAGAAGTGACCAGTACCAGCAGAAGAAACCAGCTTGATTTTCTCACGAATACCTTTAGCCATGATTTATTTCCTCTAAGTACTTAGTACTTTTCGCCACGGGCACGCAGTTCAGCCAGAACTGTATCGATGCCTTTTTTATCGATTACACGCATACCTTTAGCAGATACGCGCAGGGTGACAAAACGCTTCTCGCTCTCAACCCAGAAACGGTGAGAGTGCAGGTTCGGCAGGAAACGGCGTTTAGTCGCGTTCAGTGCGTGGGAACGGTTGTTACCGGTCACCGGACGCTTGCCAGTAACTTGGCAGACTCGGGACATGTCTATTCTCCAAAAATCAAATTAGCTCGAGCTTCGTATGGGGTATTGGCGCCTCGTCAGGCTTTACAGCCCGGTCATCGCAGTTCTATGTGAACTCTCGATTGCCAGGCCCAAATGCCAAACCCGAGATTCTCAAAGGTGGCGTAGTATACGCTGACTCGGCGATGTGCTCAAGTCCCGAACAGACAAAGATCCCGAAGGATCGCGCATAGCGGGTTAAATCCAGCCGCGTTCGGCAAAAGAAACATATTCTCCACGCCCAATCACGATATGGTCGAGCACGCGTAATTCCATGAACTGACAACTTTTTATTATCCGTTCGGTGATGAGTTTATCCGCTTTACTGGGTTCAGCACAACCCGAAGGGTGATTATGGGCAAGGATCAGTGCCGACGCGTTTATTTTTATCGCTTCGCGAACAATCTCACGCGGATGGACTTCTACATGGTTTAGTGTGCCGGAGAACAATCTGCTGTGGGTAAGTACCCTGTGTTGTGAGTCGAGAAAGATCACCATAAAGATCTCACGCTCCTCGCCCGTAAGCTGGCTTTGTAAAAATTCCCTCGTCATCTCTGGGCTGAGTAACGAGCTTTCTTCGCGCATCCTCACGTTGTAGTAACGTCGCGCCAGTTCGGCAATTCCCTTTAACTGGGCGAATTTCGCCACACCGATTCCATGAACGCCACTAAATTGTTCGTATTCGGAGGATAACAATCCGTAAAGAGAACCGAAATTCTCCAGCATCTCTTTCGCCAGGGTTAACACATCTTTACCGCGCGTTCCTGTACGCAGAAATAGCGCCAGCAGTTCAACATCCGTTAACGAGCCAATGCCCAACTTCAGCATTTTTTCGCGTGGCATCAACAATTCTGCATTGCTTTTCACCTTCACCTCCTTTGTGGAGAGCGCATCCTGTCATGGTCGACCGGTTAAATCGACGGTCAGTTTTCAGTACTGGAAAGCGCCTCGCAAAGTGATTCTCAGGTGAAAGCACGACAACAAAAGTATTGTGATAAAATCGCCAACTTCTGGTGTCACCCAACAGGAAAAATCATCATGAGTCTGGCCGGTAAAAAAATCGTTCTCGGCGTCAGCGGCGGTATTGCTGCCTATAAAACCCCTGAACTGGTGCGTCGTTTGCGCGATCGCGGGGCCGACGTCCGTGTGGTAATGACCGAAGCGGCAAAAGCCTTTATCACTCCACTTAGTTTGCAGGCGGTTTCTGGGTATCCCGTTTCCGACAGTCTGTTGGATCCGGCAGCCGAAGCGGCAATGGGCCACATTGAGTTGGGTAAATGGGCTGATTTAGTGATTCTTGCCCCAGCCACGGCAGATTTGATTGCCCGTGTTGCTGCTGGTATGGCGAATGATTTGGTATCGACGATTTGCCTTGCGACTCCTGCGCCTGTTGCCGTGCTGCCAGCGATGAACCAGCAGATGTATCGTGCTGCTGCCACCCAGCATAATTTAGAGGTGCTTGCCTCGCGCGGTTTGCTGATCTGGGGGCCAGATAGCGGCAGCCAGGCCTGTGGTGATGTAGGCCCAGGGCGAATGCTCGATCCGTTAACCATTGTTGATATGGCGGTCGCCCATTTTTCACCCATCAACGACCTGAAACATCTGAACATTATGATTACCGCAGGTCCGACGCGTGAACCGCTCGATCCGGTGCGTTACATCTCCAATCACAGCTCCGGCAAGATGGGGTTCGCCATTGCCGCAGCCGCTGCACGTCGTGGAGCAAACGTCACGCTGATTTCTGGCCCAGTTTCGCTACCGACTCCACCGTTTGTTAAACGTGTTGATGTGGTAACCGCACTGGAGATGGAAGCCGCAGTAAAGGCATCCGTGCAACAGCAAAATATATTTATCGGTTGTGCTGCCGTCGCAGATTACCGCACAGCCACCGTTGCCAGCGAAAAAATCAAAAAGCAGGCTACGCCGGGTGATGAATTAACAATAAAAATGGTTAAAAACCCCGATATTGTCGCCGGTGTTGCCGCATTAAAAGACCATAGGCCTTATGTTGTTGGATTTGCCGCCGAAACAAATAATGTGGAAGAATACGCCCGGCAAAAACGTATCCGCAAAAACCTTGATCTGATCTGCGCTAACGATGTTTCCAGAAAAAATCAGGGATTTAATAGCGACAAAAACGCATTACACCTTTTCTGGCAGGATGGCGATAAAATCTTACCGCTTGAGCGAAAAGAGCTCCTTGGCCAATTATTACTCGACGAGATTGTGACCCGTTATGATGAAGAAAATCGACGTTAAGATTCTGGACCCGCGCGTTGGGAAGGAATTTCCACTCCCGACTTATGCCACTTCTGGTTCTGCCGGACTTGACCTGCGCGCCTGTCTCGACGACGCCGTAGAACTGGCACCGGGCGACACTACACTAGTGCCGACCGGACTGGCGATTCATATTGCCGACCCTTCACTGGCGGCGATGATGCTGCCGCGCTCCGGGCTGGGCCATAAGCACGGTATCGTGCTCGGTAACCTGGTGGGATTGATCGATTCCGACTATCAGGGTCAGCTGATGATCTCCGTGTGGAACCGTGGTCAGGACAGTTTCACCATTCAACCTGGCGAACGTATCGCGCAGATGATTTTTGTTCCGGTGGTACAGGCCGATTTTAATCTGGTGGAAGATTTTGACGCCACCGACCGGGGTGAAGGCGGTTTTGGTCACTCTGGTCGTCAGTAACGCATACGCATCCAAATAACGTCATAACATCGCCGCAAACATTTCGTTTGCGGTCATAGCGTGGGTGCCGCCTGGCAAGTGCTTATTTTCAGGGGTATTTTGTAACATGGCAGAAAAACAAACTGCGAAAAGGAACCGTCGCGAAGAAATACTTCAGTCTCTGGCGTTGATGTTAGAATCCAGCGATGGAAGCCAGCGTATCACGACGGCGAAACTGGCCGCCTCTGTCGGCGTTTCCGAAGCGGCTCTGTATCGCCACTTCCCCAGTAAAACCCGCATGTTCGATAGCCTGATTGAGTTTATCGAAGATAGCCTGATTACTCGTATTAACCTGATTCTCAAAGATGAAAAGGACACTACCGCGCGCCTGCGCCTGATTGTGTTGCTGCTTCTCGGTTTCGGCGAACGTAATCCAGGCCTGACCCGTATCCTCACTGGCCATGCGCTAATGTTCGAACAGGATCGTCTGCAAGGACGCATCAACCAACTGTTCGAGCGTATTGAAGCACAGCTGCGTCAGGTATTGCGTGAAAAGAGAATGCGTGAGGGTGAAGGTTACACCACCGATGAAACGTTGCTGGCAAGCCAACTTCTGGCGTTCTGCGAAGGTATGCTGTCTCGTTTTGTCCGCAGCGAGTTTAAATACCGCCCGACGGATGACTTTGACGCCCGCTGGCCGCTGATTGCCGCGCAGTTGCAGTAATATGACGCCGGATGACCTACCATCCGGCGTTTCTTATCAAACCCCGTACTCTTCGCGATAAGCCTTAACCGCCGCCAGATGTTCCGCCATTTCCGCCTTCTCTTCGAGGTAAGCAATAAGATCTTTCAGAGTGATGATAGAAATCACTTTGCAGTTGTAATCACGCTCAACTTCCTGAATCGCGGAAATCTCACCGCGACCACGTTCCTGACGATCGAGTGAAATCAACACGCCAGCAAGCGTCGCGCCATTGGCCTGAATAATTTCCATCGACTCACGAATCGCCGTCCCGGCGGTGATCACATCATCTACCAGCATTACGCGTCCTTGTAACGCGCTACCGACCAGATTGCCGCCCTCGCCGTGGTCTTTTGCTTCTTTGCGGTTAAAGCAGTATGGCAGGTCAAGGTCATGATGCTCCGCCAGCGCCACAGCGGTAGTGGTGGCAATCGGAATCCCTTTGTAAGCAGGGCCAAACAGCAGATCGAACTCAATGCCAGAATCCACCAACGCTTCAGCGTAAAAACGGCCTAACAGTGCCAGGTCGCGCCCGGTATTAAACAGCCCGGCGTTGAAGAAATAGGGGCTTTTGCGCCCGGATTTCAGCGTAAACTCGCCAAACTTTAATACCTGCTTGCTAAGCGCAAATTCAATAAACTGGCGCTGATATGGTTTCATGCCTTCGCTCCTCATCTTACTTTTCTACAGACAAAAAAAAGGCGACTCATCAGTCGCCTTAAAAATCAGTTTGCCAGCGCCGCCTTCTGCGTCGCTACAATGGATTCGATTCCCCCTCGGGCCAGCGCCAACAAAGTGAGGAGTTCTTCGTGAGTGAACGGCTCGCCTTCCGCCGTGCCCTGAACCTCAATGATGCGCCCATCTTCGGTCATCACCACGTTCATATCCGTTTCTGCGGCAGAGTCTTCGACGTATTCCAGATCGCAAATCGCTTCGCCGTTAACGATACCCACCGAAACCGCTGCCACCATGCCTTTCATCGGGTTGGTTTTCAGTTTGCCATTCTCAACCAGCTTATTCAGTGCATCTGCCAGCGCCACGCAGGCACCAGTGATTGAAGCAGTGCGCGTGCCGCCATCGGCCTGAAGTACGTCGCAATCCAGCGTAATGGTGAACTCACCCAACGCTTTCAAATCAACCGCCGCACGCAATGCACGGGCAATCAGGCGCTGGATTTCCATCGTGCGTCCGCCCTGCTTACCTTTCGCCGCTTCACGGGCGTTACGAGTGTGGGTAGAGCGCGGCAGCATACCGTATTCTGCGGTGATCCAGCCTTGCCCCTGTCCTTTCAGGAAGCGCGGCACACCTTCTTCAATAGAGGCGGTACACAACACTTTGGTATCGCCAAATTCGACCAGCACCGAGCCTTCTGCATGTTTTGTATAGTTACGAGTCAGGGTAACGGGACGCACCTGATTATTGCTACGGCCTGCTGGACGCATATTGAAATCTCCGGCTTGAAACAAATGTGGCTGCGCATTATACGGACTTCCGGCGGTTATTCCTATCCTGACAAGGCATCGATGGCTATAATCCTTCCACCTCTCCTTTTATAAACAGGAACGTCTATGATCCGCAGCATGACCGCCTACGCCCGGCGTGAAATCAAGGGTGAATGGGGGAGCGCAACCTGGGAAATGCGCTCGGTAAACCAGCGTTATCTGGAAACTTACTTTCGTCTGCCGGAGCAGTTCCGTAGCCTGGAACCTGTCGTTCGCGAGCGTATTCGTTCTCGCCTGACGCGCGGTAAAGTGGAATGTACCCTGCGCTATGAGCCAGATGTCAGCGCGCAAGGTGAGCTGATCCTCAACGAAAAACTGGCTAAACAGCTGGTAACTGCTGCGAATTGGGTAAAGATGCAGAGCGACGAAGGGGAAATCAACCCCGTTGATATCCTGCGCTGGCCGGGCGTAATGGCAGCCCAGGAACAGGATCTCGACGCTATTGCCGCTGAAATTCTTGCTGCTCTTGATGGTACGCTGGACGACTTTATCGTCGCGCGCGAAACCGAAGGTCAGGCGCTGAAAGCGTTGATCGAGCAGCGTCTGGAAGGCGTCACCGCCGAAGTGGCTAAAGTGCGCGCCCATATGCCGGAAATCCTGCAATGGCAGCGTGAACGTCTGGTCGCGAAGCTGGAAGATGCTCAGGTTCAGCTGGAGAACAATCGTCTGGAGCAAGAGCTGGTGCTGCTGGCGCAACGAATTGATGTTGCTGAAGAGCTGGATCGCCTCGAAGCGCATGTCAAAGAGACCTACAACATTCTCAAGAAAAAAGAAGCCGTTGGTCGTCGTCTGGACTTTATGATGCAAGAGTTCAACCGAGAATCGAACACTCTTGCTTCGAAATCTATCAATGCCGAAGTGACGAACTCCGCGATTGAGTTGAAGGTGTTGATTGAGCAGATGCGCGAACAGATTCAGAATATCGAATAAGCTATTAGTAAAAATCACCAAGCAGCAAAAAACCACAAAGCCCGCTAAATGTCGGGCTTTTTTGTTATCATGAGCTATCATAACGACGCAACAAAGCGCACAATATGCGTGTACATAGAGGTGTACATAATGACTTTCATGTACATTGCTTTATGTACACCCCCATATTCGATATTCAGGTATTCGCAATGCCAAAACTCACAGATATGCAGATCCGCGCATGGATAAAGGCGGGAGACAGATTTGATGGCAAGGCAGACGGCAACGGCCTTTATATTTGCTACCCCAAAAACTACACAGTCCCGTTCTGGCGATTCCGCTATAAGCTCGCAGGAAAGCAGCGGGCTATGGTTATAGGCTCTTACTCCGAACTGTCACTATCAAAAGCCAGAGAAACAGCAAAAGAGCTGTCAGCCAGAGTTGCTCTTGGCTATGACGTAGCAGCAGAGAAACAGGTACGAAAAGCTGAAGCACTGGCAAAAATGGAGGCTGAGAAAAACGCTATACGCGTTTCAGATCTGGCCGCCGAATACTTCGAGCGCCAGATACTTCCGAGATGGAAACATCCCGATATCCTTCGCCGGAGAATTGATAAGGATATTAACCCCTGCATTGGGCATATGAAGGTAGAGGACGTTAAGCCACGCCACATTGACGACATGTTGAAAGGTATCGTTGACCGAGGAGCACCAACGATAGCAACAGATGTATTACGCTGGACACGCCGTATCTTTGACTATGGAATAAAACGCCACGCTCTGGAGATAAACCCTTGTTCAGCGTTTGAAGTATCTGATGCTGGTGGTAAAGAGGTTTCCCGCGACCGTTGGCTAACTCGCGATGAGCTTATCAG
Organism: Escherichia sp. KTE114; assembly: GCF_000407765.1. Lineage (NCBI taxonomy): Bacteria > Pseudomonadati > Pseudomonadota > Gammaproteobacteria > Enterobacterales > Enterobacteriaceae > Escherichia > Escherichia sp. KTE114. Next base: position 1,120,815 of record NZ_KE136626.1, read on the forward strand.
GCTATTCGAGGCTATGCGCACCGCAAAAGGATTCAGCCGCCAGAACGAACTGACATTTAAGCTATTGCTGGCACTATGCGTTCGTAAGATGGAGTTATGTGCCGCACGATGGGAAGAGTTTGATTTAGATGGTGCGGTATGGCATTTGCCGGAAGAACGCAGCAAAAACGGAGACCCTATTGATATACCTCTACCTTCCCCAGCCGTTGAATGGTTGAGAGAGCTACACACCTTTTCATGTAATAGCGCATGGGTGCTTCCGGCCAGGAAGATGCAAAACAGAATGATCCCACATATTCAGGAAAGCACTTTACCCGTAGCACTGGCTAAGGTTCGCGCCGAAATGCCGGATGTGCCTAATTTCACGATTCACGACTTCCGACGCACCGCACGTACTCATTTAGCAGCGTTGGGTGTTGATCCTGTTGTGGCGGAACGATGCCTCAATCATCGCATTAAGGGCGTAGAGGGGATTTATAACCGCCATCAGTATTTTGATGAGCGTAAAGCAGCACTGGCACAGTGGGCTGATCTGCTTGTGGCACTGGAAAGCGGAAAAGACTACAACGTAACGCCTCTCAGAAGGGCGAACTAACTGAATAGATTGAGCCTAGCTCGACGGGGCGAAAAGCGGGAAGCCTTACCGCCTGGCTCAATCACAAAATAAGGCGCAGCGTAAAAGGTGACGCAATGAAAAAACTACCACCAAATCTTTTTTTCCGACTTAATAGAGCAGCAAATTTATTAGAAATAGAAGTCGATGATCTTCTACTTATGGGAGTATCAGGCTCTATATTTTTGAGCACAATAATTCACCAGTATGAAGGCGTACTCTATCAAGCGGGAAACTTGCCACCAGACCACGGCAGCAAAGACATAGAAAACTTATTATTTGGTTCTATTATTTCTACTAGAGAAGATACCGAAAGATATCTAAATGAAGGTGTTTTCGATGGTATGAAGTGCTTAGCAAGTGGATTATGGCACGTTCCTAGTGATTTCATTGCTTCCCTTGCAGGGGTTAAGAGAGCCCCTGACATTCCACTCATATTCTCACCAGCATATATAAAAAAAGAACTAGACATCACATCAGGACGTTACTTTTTCTACGATTTTCGCGAACATGATACCACCGTATCGTCTGTGGAAGATTTGTATATATCAAGACCGTGGGTTGAATATATAGCTGAAAGCATGGATAAAAATCAGCCAATACCCAGCATACTCCATTTGGGTTCACACGATCTTTATGAAAAGGAATTTAAAAACATAGAGCATGGAAATAGAGCACGACATAGCCTAAACCGTGAGAATAGCATTATGGCGTTGATTTATGTGAAACGGCACTATCCTGAAGAGTGCAAAGGGAAAAACGGGAAAGAAACCAACGAAGCGTGGGCAAACGCTACGATAGACCACTGGCCACATGTGGGTGGCGATTATGATGAACCATCTACAGATTATTTAAAGAAGATCATATCTGACATGGACAGATTGCCGGAAAAACGTACCACGGCAGGAAAGAAGAAATCATGATAATAAAATTTAGTATCGTGACAATAAAATTTACTGTAATTCACTTTTGAGCATGCACACCATTAAATACCCGTAACGAAGCAACAACTATCGCTAAGAGGTTACGGGAAGCATGAACACCGACACGATTCCTACAAAAGGCTATATCAGACGCTTTCGCCTGGCTGAATTGCTGGGCGTTAGTGTATCCACCATCGACCGTAAAGTAAGAAACGGTTCACTACCACGTCCGGTAAAGCTGGGAGAAAAAATAACTGCGTTTGATGCGGTTGAGATTCACAACTGGCTGGCAGAACGCCGCGGGAAGGTGGCCTGATGGAAAAGAAAAACCGCCCATTACAGGCGGCTAATTCAGATATTCGCGTATCTGATGTTACGCCCCTTACAAAATCCCTTCAAGAACCAAAGCGCACACCGAAAAAGCATCGTGCCAGAGTCTATATGCTGCGTACTGGTATAGAGGGATGGACAGAAAATGACATTCTTCGCTACTGCCGTCTGTCTTCTGGTCGTAACTATGCAACAGAGTTAGAACGCCAGCTTGGAATCACTCTGGAGCGTATCGACGAAAAGAATCCTGATGGTATCGGAACACACCTTCGCTACCGTTTCTCCTGCCGTGGTGATGTTCTGAAAGTGATCACTCATATTAACCATCTTGCGAACATAAATGATCACAACGGACTTTCTCAGCAGGAAATTGCCGACATTCTGAAACTCTACCCGGACGCGTTTAACGCCGCCTAACGGAGACTGAAAATGAACATCGAAAAAAGCAGATTAATTTCTGAGGCCGCCCCTCATCTGAACGCCTCTCTGGGCACAATTAACGGTAATGAATTTGCCGCAATTGTCCCGGTTATTCCTGGTCATATCGGTGGGCGTGAAACCAATATTGTTAGCGCAAAAGCGTTACACAAAGCGTTGGGCGTGGGAAAAGACTTCTCTACATGGATCACTGATCGCATCTCTGAATATGACTTCACCATTGGGCACGATTACTCAGTCCATAAAACAATTTCCCCAAATTTGGGGAAAAGCCCGAATGGCGCGGCTTACAGCAAGATTAAGCAGTCTGGCAGACCCGGCAAAGACTATCTGTTAAGTGTCGGAATGGCGAAAGAACTGGCAATGATCGAACGCAATGATCAGGGTCGCGCTATCCGTCGTTATTTCATCCAGTGCGAGGAAGAATTACAGCGTAGCGTGCCTGAAATCGCCGCCCGCTATCGTCGCCAGCTAAAAGCCCGTATCAGTGCCGCAAACAACTTTAAGCCAATGTGCGATGCGCTGAATATGGCCCGTGCCGAGATGGGTAAAACGACGCAGCAACACCACTACACAAACGAGAGCAATATGATTTCTCGTATCGTTTTTGGTGGGCTAACTGCTAAGCAGTGGGCGCGGATAAATGGCTATTCTGGCGAACCTCGCGACCATATGAACGCAGAACAGCTTGAGCACCTCTCATATCTCGAAAGCACCAATATCACGTTAATTGATATGGGCATGGAATATGAGCAGCGCAAAGGAGAACTCACCCGCCTGTCGCAACGCTGGCTCGCCAAGCGTCTGGAGGCGGTCCATGTTTAAGCCGACAGGAACACCCCAACCTCAAAAACGCTACAAAGATGCCCACGGAGCACTCGTTACTGTCGAAAGCGTGTCTCACAACCGAGTGACGTTTTATCGCGACGGGTATCAATCGCCATGCGTACAACCGCTGGCACGTTTCATGAAGGAGTTTGCGGAGGTTAACAAATGCTAACCGCCCAGAAGAAGATATTTTCACTGGCTGGTATGTCGCCAAAATCCAGCAATATGACAGCAAAGTCTGGCATTAATACAGCAGACACAAGCAAAGTTTATCATTTTCTGGTGGTAGGAGCGGATGCCTTAACTATGTCAGAAATTACGGTCGATGGTGTTAGCGTTGAGAAGGTCAGCGGCTGCGCCAGAGAATTTCTGGTCGTAGATGGCTTTCTCTGCTCGCGTAGTGACTCCACAAAAACCTTCGTCCACACGCGCGACGTTAACGAAATGAGCGCGATGTATTGTGCATCTGGTGCTTCCAATTCTGAGTTTTCGGAGTCCATAAAAAAGAGCTTGCCGTTATGCGGCAACACGGTTTATGGTTATAAGGCACCTCATAAAACGGGTGCCGGGATTGGCGTCCTGGTAAATCGAATGGCGACATATGACGCGCCGAGCGTCTTTTTTTATGTCGTAGGTCTGACTCACCCATTTTTTGGGCGTTGGTGTATAATCCAGCGCCTTTGTCAATCAATGGTGGCTCAGGCAGGGGCTTCTTCGGAAGCGCCGGTATCCATTCGAGCCGGTTACGCCAACCCTGTCTGGGCTACCACCAGCGAAATTGGCGTTTCCGGTGGTAGCGTTACATGCTATCGAATGGAGGCTGCCACATGCTGGCTACTACCCCTACCCAAAAACCGCAATTTATCTGGATTATCGCCGCAGTTCGCCGCGATTGCCCGACAATTACCGCCAAAATTCATCATATTGCTGCCGAGTCTGAACGCGATGCTCGCCGTTCTCTGGTGCGCGATCACGTCTGCTTTTTTGCTGGTCGTATCCGCATGGAGGTGGCACATGATTAAAACCTACGATGTGCATATGGATCCCCTCGAACGCACAAGCCAGATCATCACACTGACAGAAGTGATTAACGACATTCTGGTGAGCAACTCTCCCTCACGAGACGAAAGACTGAAGGCGTTACTCGCGATATTGGATCTCGCCGTTCGTGACGTTCATTTCCTGCTGGAAGGTGGCGAAATGCCAGGAAAAACGGGGGCAACCAATGAATAACTCAATTAATGCCCATCGACTTACGTCCGCACTTCAATTAATCGAGCAAGCAGCGGCTGTCCTGGTTGCTGTCAGTCTTTCGGCTGAAGAAATGGACGCTGTTGATGTCGTGGATGCGATTAAAGCGTGCTCATCTTTGGTTAACGATGCCCGTGCAGAGCTGGTAATTCTTGGGGGTGAAAAATGAATATCAACTTAATTTATCGTCATCCGTGTGAGCTGGAAATTGAATCATTGCTGAGCCGTGAAGAGCCATATCCAGACACATTCACTCTTGCAGATCGCACGACTGAACGGCTTACCAGAGCGCGCACAGGTCTGGTTCATGTGATGAATGAGATTCTTCCATCGGTGGGAGGGGAACAGGCGACAGTAATCACTAGCTGGCTACAAAAAGTTACCTCTCTGATAGATATCAGTTTAATCGATGCGGAGAGTGCGAAATGACTAACATCCAGCTCATTGAAGCGCAATGTCGCATCGAACAGGTTCAGACTGTTTTAGGGTTCTGGCTTGAAGGGGCCAGCCCCAGCAACAGAGACAAGTTAATGATTGGCGCGGTTATGTCACTGCTCAATGGCGTACCAGAAGCTATTCAGGAAGCGGACGAATTGTTGGGCAAATATGAGTTACAGAATCATTCAGGCGAGGCGAAACATGAATAATTTCTTAACGTTCCATGCAGAAGCAACGCCTGACGGCGTAAACATCATGTACCGCAGCAACGATGGCATGACAGAACGCGTTGAGGCCGTCTCATATATTGATGCCGTAAATCGTCTGGATGCCGGGGATTATGACGATAAACCAGATGAAGGTATGTCAATACATCTCGCTATTGCCGATGGCGGCAACCAGGGATATTTCGATTACACATCACAGCATAACGTCATTATGTGGAGATGGCTGATCGCAACAGTATTCATGCTGGAAATGAGAGAGGAAAACGGCACTGTCAGCATCATTGATGATACTGGCAATCCTTCCGAAGTGGCTGTTTATTCCAACGGCATCGTCGCCATGCCGCTGTATCCAGTAGCAGAGCGTCTCGCTATGGCAAACAACATTGAGGGCGCGATGATAGAACGTTTTGGCATCGAGTCTGGCACAGAACGCGCCATCATTTTCTACAGAGCCATGATGGATGTGGAACAAGGAGCACTGACTCCATTTGGTCGTGAAACGCTTGCTGAACTTCACAACAGCTTTATAGCTGAACTGAATGAAAACGGCATGCCAGCGGAACCAGTGACGCACTGAGGATGGAGCCATGATTACTAAAAATTTCCGACTGAATGCGCTGGCAAATAAGTATGCGTCGGCACTGTATAACCACATTACCTCCACCAGCGACGGGGACTATTTCATGGTTGATGCGGACGGCGAGGCCGTACGTGTGGAAATCGTCAATGGAGTAAAAGGCGTTCGCAGCCTGATCGATAGCTACACACTGGCAGCCATGAAAGTGTTCTACCCGCAGTGGGAAACCGTGGGGATCGAGCTTCTTGAGCGTTGCGTCAATAAGGACGGATTGACTGACGTCGGGCGTGAGATATGGCAAAGCATGGTTAATGACATGGGCGCAACTGTAGCGGGAGGTTCTCATGCGTGAAAATGCAGAAATGGCGCTTAGCTCCGCAATCGGAGAGCAGGTGGCAAAGATTGCTGGTGCTGTGTGGATTCATAACCTTCATTCTACTGGTGAAGAGAAAATGGCAATTCAGACGCCAGAGGGACGCACCATTACTACATCTCTGAAGCCGTCAGATGTTTGTGATCTGATTTGCGCATTCATGTACCCAGCAATGAGGACTGTCCACGGCGATCAGTGGAAACTTGCGACAACCGCTGAATTTGATATGTGGCTAAACAATGATGGCATGCTGACTGATTACGGAATAACCAAGTGGCAGATGCTGGTTAGCCATATCGCAAACGCTATAGACCACGTGGGGTACGGTGATGCGAAACATTGATCTTATCCGTCAGGTTATCAGTGCGTCTGAAAACAACTGGCCTCATGTGCTGGGCTGCCTGAACATAAATGTCCCTGACTCTCCGCGCCGTCATGCTCCCTGCCCTGCATGTGGGGGCAAAGATCGATTCCGGTTCGATGACAACGGGCGCGGTAGCTTCATCTGTAATCAGTGCGGCGCTGGTGATGGGCTGGATTTAATTAAACGCGTAAATAACTGCGACACAACAGAGGCGGCGCTTCTTGCCGCTGATGTTCTGGGTATTGATTACCGGACAACGGAAACACCAGAAGCCACCAGCCAGAAACGGGAACAACTGGAAACCAAGCGCCAGCGACGCGAACAGGAGCGCCTGAAAAGGGCAGAGAAGGACGAACAACAAAGACGGGATACGTTTTCCCGTCAGTTTGATGACATGCGCAGAAAGGCTGTAAACGGCAAATCTGATTATCTGGTTGCGAAAGGGGTAGGTGATTTTACATTCCCCGTGTTGCCCGATGGATCTCTGTTGCTGGCGCTGGTGGATAAATCCGGCGCAGTCACAGCAGCACAGACTATTACCTCACATGGTGAAAAAAGACTCCTGACAGGTTCAGCAAAGCGGGGGGCATATCACGCCATAAACGCACCAGAAACAACACAGAGCATCTTAATCGCAGAAGGGCTGGCAACGGCATTATCTGCCCATTTAATTCGCCCAGAGGCGCTTACAGTGGCGGCGATTGATGCCGGGAACCTGTTATATGTCGCCCAGGTACTGCGGGATAAATTTCCTTCAGCACAAATCATCATTGCTGCGGATAACGACCACAGCGAAGGAAGACAAAACACGGGGAGAAGAGCAGCAGAAAAAGCAGCTTTATCTGTTTCTGGATGGGTGGCATTACCCCCGACAGATCACAAAGCAGACTGGAATGATTACCACCAAAAACACGGCATTAAATGCGCCACAGAAGCGTTCAATAAGTCAATGTACCAACCACAGGGTAATGGCGTGAAACAGGAGCCACAGACCATTGAGGGAAGCGATTTTAAGGTTATGGATACCGACCCACTGAAACCAAGAATAGAAAGCCGCGAGGATGGTATTTATTGGGTATCTCCGAGAGCTGACAGCCAGAGTGGAGAAATCATCAATAACGAAAGCTGGTTATGTTCTCCGTTAAGCGTTATCGGTACTGGCAGAGACGATAAAGACCAGTATCTCATTCTTCGCTGGCTGTCGTTTGGTTCTGAAACGCCGACAACCGCTGCCATTCCACTGGCTGATATTGGTGAACGTGAAGGATGGCGCACACTTAAAGCTGGTGGGGTAACTGTCACGACCAAAAGCAGCCTCAGAGCAATACTGGCAGACTGGCTACAACGCAGTGGCTCTCGTGAATTGTGGCGTGTTGCTCATGCCACTGGCTGGCAATGCGGAGCGTACATCATGCCTGATGGGGAAATCATCGGAACACCTGAAAATCCTGTGCTGTTCAGCGGGAGAAGCTCAGCCGCAGCCGGATATACCGTCTCAGGGAGCGCGAAAAGCTGGCGTGATAACGTGGCGCGTCTGGCCTTTGGTAACTATTCAATGATGACCGGGATCGGCGCAGCACTGGCAGCGCCATTGATTGGGCTGGTGGGCGCTGACGGGTTCGGCATTCATTTCTATGAGCAGTCGAGCGCAGGTAAGACCACCACGGCAAACGTGGCGAGCAGCTTATACGGCAACCCTGATTTACTGCGGCTGACGTGGTACGGAACCGCGCTGGGGCTGGCAAATGAAGCTGCCGCCCACAATGACGGACTAATGCCGCTTGATGAAGTTGGTCAGGGCGCTGATCCTGTCAGTGTTTCACAGTCTGCCTATGCGTTATTTAACGGTGTAGGGAAACTGCAAGGCGCTAAAGATGGTGGAAACCGGGATCTAAAACGCTGGCGTACAGTGGCAATCAGCACCGGAGAAATGGATTTAGAAACATTTATCGCTACTTCCGGGCGAAAAACCAAAGCCGGGCAACTGGTGCGACTGCTGAATATTCCGTTGAGTAAAGCAGTACGCTTTCACGATTACCAGAACGGAAAACAGCACGCAGACGCACTGAAAGACGCTTACCAGCATCACCACGGCGCAGCCGGGCGTGAGTGGATTAAATGGCTGGCAGACCACCAGCAACAGGCAATTAAAACTGTTCGTGACCGCGAAAGCAGATGGAGAAGTCTGATCCCATCCGATTATGGTGAGCAGGTTCACCGTGTAGCCGCGCGATTTGCCATTCTGGAGGCCGCATTGCTGTTAGGCGAGGTTGTAACAGGCTGGGATGCTCAGACATGCCGTGATGCGATACAGCACAGCTATAACGCATGGTTGCGCGAGTTCGGCACAGGTAACAAAGAACATCAGCAGATTATTGAACAAACGGAGGCATTTCTTAATGCCTATGGGCTTAGCCGTTTTGCACCATTTCCATACAGCCCGGCAGATTTGCCCATCAAAGATTTAGCCGGATACCGTCAGCGTGGAGAACATGACGAAAGCCCAATGATTTTCTACACATTCCCGGCCACATTTGAAAAGGAGATCGCATGTGGTTTCAACGCAAAACAGTTTGCTGAAGTGTTGAAAAAAGCCGGGATGCTAACCCCACCAAACAGCGGTCGTGGATACCAAAGAAAATCACCACGTATTCAGGGACGACAAATAAACGTTTATGTACTCAATTACCAGCCAGGAGATTACAACTCATCTGAAGAATGAGCTTCTTCATGTGCGTAGAAAAGGTGTTGGTTCAGTTGGTTCAGTTGGTTCAATTTATAAATGGTATTGTTTTATAAGGATTTTATTCTTTTTATTGAACCAACACTGAACCAACAACACGGTATTTTGAACCAACACAATGTGACTGAATTGATGCGCACAACACCTGGCTGGCATCAGAGAGTGTTTTACGAGACTTTCGTAAAATCCTGTGTACAAGGGCGTGACGTTTTTGAAAGTGAGCACTACGAAATTTTCGTAGTTCAGAAAACAGCCCTTGAGAAGTTGTTATGCCTGTTCAGCAAACCATCCGCATAGCTGATCGCGAATCAAATTACCAATGGAGCCAGAAGCAAGGGCAGAACTGAAAAGCGCCTGCCGTGAAGAGTAATGCGACACCATAAATATAGTTTTTAGAGTCCATAAAAAACCTGTCAAAACCTGACACACAGAACGATGCCACCAGCTACTGAGCGGTGGCATTTTTTTTGTGCTATATGTTTCATATTTTGCAATTACGATGATGAATGTTGCGATTTGTGAAACTATAATAACTGTTGTTTTATACAGTTCTAAGGGGGCGTTATGGCTATTTCAGTAAAGCCGGTATTGATAAGTGAGAAGCAAATGGAAGCGATAAAGAAAATTCAGGAAGAGCAGCGTAAAAAATCAGGAATTGGAGTAGCGCCAACTCTGCATGAAATTGCACGAGGGTTAATAGATAAGGCGCTGGCAGGCTGTATGTGAAAATGGATGGCATCGCATGGAACTAAAATTTATTGATAACCCTGTGCGATTACAGGCCTTTCTTAACGAGCCTGGCAATACCGAAAATATTGTTGAGCCGGGGCACACGTACTACATCAAGCCTGATGCGGTATATCTCGGTATCTACGAAGGATTGGTGCTGGCTGGCGTTCATGAAGTGCGTAACTTCTGGCATAACATTGTTGAATGCCATGCGGTGTACGACCCCGGATTCCGTGGTGAATATGCACTGCAAGGGCATCGATTATTCTGCAAATGGCTTCTCAAAAACTCACCATTCCTTAACAGCATTACCATGGTTCCTGACACCACCAAATACGGACGGGCAATTATCCGTTTGCTTGGCGCTACCCGTGTTGGTCACCTTGATGATGCTTATATCAGATGTGGTAAACCCGTCGGCGTAACGCTTTATCAGTTAACTCGGCAACAATATAAGGAATTCAGCGAATGTTAATTACCCATATAGCTCATAAATATCTCAATCGTGCCGTATACGAAAAAGGCGGTGATGGTGGTGCCTCTAAAGCTCAGGCGAAGGCCCAGCAGCAGGCAATTGATTTGCAGCGCGAGCAGTGGAATACGGTGATGAATAATCTCAAGCCGTATGCAGAAGTCGGATTGCCTGCTTTACAACAACTACAAGGACTGATGACTCTGGAAGGGCAGAATAAAGCCGCGAATGATTTCTTTGGTTCTGGTTTATATAAAACACAGGCAGATCAGGCCCGTTATCAGAACCTTGTCTCAGCAGAAGCTACCGGGGGGCTTGGCTCAACAGCTACCAGTAACCAGTTATCTTCCATTGCGCCCATGCTTTATAACAATTGGCTCAGTGGGCAAATGCAAAATTATGGAAACCTGCTAAATGTCGGGATGAATGCGGCATCAGGGCAGGCAACAGCAGGGCAAAACTACGCCAATAATACCGGACAACTCTTGCAGGGGCTTGGCGCTATTCGTGCAGGTCAGGCGCAGCAGCCATCCAGTCTTGCGCGTGGTATTGGTGGGGCGGCATCAGGCGCTTTAGCGGGTGCGCAACTTGGTTCCGTTGTTCCGGGTATAGGTAATGTCGCCGGGGCTATTGGTGGTGGGCTTATTGGTCTTGTTGGGGGGCTTGGATTCTAATGGCGACATGGCAACTTGGCGGGCTGCCTAGCATGGCACCGCAAAATGATAATGCTCCTCGTTCTTCCGTTCCTCAGCCTGTGCAGTATCAGCAGCAGCCAAACGTAGGTTTAATGGCGCTACAGGGGCTAAGAGGCGTTGCTGAGATTAATCAGCAGGCGCAAATTTCCCAGCAGCTAAAAGAATATCAGGCACGGTTGGGTAGTGCGGTAGCTAATAATGATCGTGTTGGAGTGCAGAAGTTAATGGCCCAGTATCCCCAGTTTATGGCTGATTCTCAAAAACAGATGGGATTCATTGATGCTGAGCAAAATCGACAGACCGCTGACGCTGCCATGAATCTGCGTCTTGCGTCACAAACTGGAGATCCACTGACCATGCAGAAGGCCATTCAGCAGGCAAATCCAGTATTACAGCGATTTGGTCTTCCTGCTGAAGAGGTTTATCAGTCTTGGCAGAATGACCCACAGGAATTCAACAGAATCACTGACCTCATCCACCTCCATGCTGATCCAAATAGTTACTTTAGTGTTCAAGAGAAGCAGCAAGGGCAGAGCATTGCACAGCAGAACGCAGATACATCTGCATATAATGCTCAGGTTAATGCGGAACAGGGTAATCGGCGTCTCGATATGGAGCAGTTCAAAGTCCTATCCGATAACCAACTACGCACGAGAGAAATGGTTCTGAAAGCACGACTTGGACGTGCTCAAAATGACATCGAGAGAGACAAGCTCAATGCTGAACTGAGCAAAGTACAGCAGGCGAAAGTGGAGAAGATGAACGATAAAATTAATACTGTTGCAGGTAACATCGACTCCTTGAACTCTGCGCTTGAAGTGGGTCATGAACTGGCGGGAATTGTAGGGAAACATCCTTCGGCCGTTACCCGCTCGCAGAACTATAACCCCCTGACGCTGGGGTTTGGATTCCTTCCTGATGTAGCAGAAGACACACGAAGCCTACGCGCCAAAGCTGATGAATACAACCTAAAGGTTATTCTGCCTAGCCTCAAAGGGACTTTTGGCTCTAACCCAACCGAAGGGGAAAGGGCTGCCCTTATGCAATCTCAAAATGGCATTAAGTCAGCAACCAGCAATGAGGCATTTTTGCGAGAGTTGAATAAAGCGCAGGACGTAATTATTCGAATGCAGAAACGACAGATTGCCGGGCTCGGTATTCCTGTAACCAAATCAAAGGACGAAGAAACTGATACCAAAATGCTGTTGCAGGATCCTTCACTGATTAAGGATTATGTGACCGCACATGGCTATCTGCCGGAAAGTTACTATCAGGCAAAACTTAAGGGATGGCAATGATGGCACAACTGACAGAAAAACAGAAAGCCTATTCCCGTCATCTCGATGAAAAATATGGTTTCCCATCAGGGACGATGGAAACATTAGTTGGCAATGAATCTAGTGGTAACGGAAGTGCCGAGTCACCGAAAGGAGCTAGAGGATTTGCTCAACTGATGCCCTCAGTAATGAGTGATGCTGGTTATCGTGGAACTGATCCGCGCTCACTGCCATTTGAAAAGCAAATGGATATCGCAGCAAACCATCTCAATAAAGGAATGAAGCGATTTGGTGATATTGGTATGGCATTGGCTGGGTATAATTCTGGCTATGCTCGTATTAATGCCGTCAGAAACGGTAAATCTACACTGCCAGATGAAACGGCTAATTACGTAAGTAAATTTGCAGATGCCGGAATAATCCCTGATGACAGTGAAATCTTGCAGTTTGCACAAACCAGTCAACATCGCAATCTTCAGCAGCCTGACTACTCAGAGCTTGATAAAGAAATCTCTCAGGTGGGAGATATTTCTGCATGGGAAGCAAAACGTCAGCAATTTAAGAACATAGAAGCAGGACTACCAACAGCCAGTTCATGGGAGCAGAAAAGAGCTCAGTTTCTCGCCGATGAAAATGCCGGGGAACCGCAGCAGCAAGTAGCCAAGTCTAACCTTAATCCTGAGATGGAATATCTTTCGCCAGGACTGAAAGCTGCGCCAGAGCAGATGGCCAGAGGGATTGCTAATATACCGTTTGATGTAATGGACGCAGGCGTGGGGGTAGTCAATGCGGCGCAATCAGCCGGAGCATGGGCAGCTCAGAAGCTTGGTGTGGGTGATGGCACATACACGCCCATATCACCTGTCTTTCGCCCAGTAGACCAACCTACAGATCCATACGCGCAGGCTGGTGAGCAGCTAGCACCTTACCTTATTACAGGATTAGGTGCAGGAAAGGCAGCTACCGCAGCTTCTTCCGTTGCCAACGCTCCACGTGCTGAACGTGCGGCCACAAAGGTGGCTAGTATGTTGGCAGAAAACCTGCCAGGTACATTGGTGAACGCCCAAAAGAACGGGCAGATCAGCCCAGAAGACCTAGCAAAAGAGACAGGTATTGGCCTAGCAGGATCGCTAGGAGCACGCGCTTTAATAAAGAGCGGACAGACAGCCAGTGACGTAATGCGAGATGTATTGCGGAGTAATACAAATCAATCAGGCCATGTGTTAGGGGCAGCAAATACTCTGGAAACCGCCAATGATGTATCGAAAGCAGCGCGTTCTGCCGTAGGCCGAGAGCATATCGCATCGCAGGCATCAAACGTCAGAGATGATGTCGCTAAGGCGGCGAAAATCACTGGTATTAATATCAACACCCTGACGCCCGGAATGCGCTCAGGTAGTCGTGGAATTGCCCAAGCAGAAGGTGTTCTGGCATCAACTCCTGGGAATGTTCAGGATGCTCACCTTACGGCCTTCAATGAAATATCCTCAAAGTTGAATAAGCAGTTGTCTGATTTCGGTGCTGAGTCTGGAAGCGCATCAGAAAAAAGCGCAGCAATTAAAGAGCGCATCATCGCGAGCCTCAGTGATATGAAAACAGCAGAGAATATGGCATGGGCAGAACTGCGAAGCACGATGCCACGCGAAAGGATGAAAATGAGTAATGGGATGGCTGTCGTCCAAGCAGAAAAAGCAGCCAATGTTCCACTCAGCCCGGAGATGAAACAGTTTCAGGCTGCCAACAACCAAGGTGGCGGCATAACCTTCGACGGGATGAAGGCATGGCGTGCTAAGTTTGCTGATGCTGAACAAGCAAACACCCGGGCAGGTAAGGCCAATGCCGCCCGGATTGCCGGAGAAATGCGCAGAGCTATCACTGATGACATGCGCATCATGGCTGAAAAAGGAAACTTCCTCACAGAATGGCAGAAAGCTAACGATCTCTCTAAAAGTTACATTATCGCCAAACAAAATGCCGAATCTGTTTTTGGTCGAGATCTCGCATCAGACGCTATGGTAAGAAAAGGTGCCGATACGCTTAAGGCATCCGCAAACACTGGAACGGGAGCTTTTCACCGCCTTATCTCCGCGCTGCCGGAAGCAGAACGCCAACCAGCAATAGCATCTATTCTTCAGCATGCTGTGGCGCAGGGAGAGAAGGGAGGAATCGGTGAAGAGTCTGGTATCCAGTATTTTGCCAAGCTCATGACCCAGCAGAATGTAAACGCCATCAGTCGTCATGCGCCAGATCTCGGTAGAATGATGAAAGAGTTCGGTGTACTCGCTAAAGCCAGCACCAGACCGCAGCGATACGTAGAGCGCACGGGAAGAACAACTGAGGCTCTCAAAACGCTCGATTCAGGCCTTCCAAAGATCGTCGGTGTGATCATGAACGGAGTTCAACAGTCAGGTGCGATCGCTGGAGGCTTTGGCGGTGGTGTAATTGGTTCGATTAGTGGTTTGGTTGCTGGTGGCGCACTGAGAAATACTGTGGCTAAGATTGGGGCGACAAGAAGTGGTCGATATGCGATAGAGAAAGCCGTTCAGGAAGCTACAAAAGCAGTGCGCGCAGGGGCATCACCAGCAGCGATCGCCGCAGCAGAGAAACGATTTTCGACCAATAAAATTGCCATGAAAGCAATTCGTGATGCCGTTGGGGCTGAAGAATTCGTGAAACTGACAAGGGCCGGGATTGTAGCTACCCTCAGTGGCATGAAAGATGTTAGCGAATGGGAATAGACGCTCTAACTAACAAAACCATAATAGCCAAGGACGGCATACTGATATTGAGCCAACTATAAAAATTCCATATCACATTACGAGCCTGTGGCTTACATTCGCTTACAGTGATGATAATTTATAACCACGCAATTCTTAGGTGAGATTATCATGATTAAAAATCTTCTTTTAATATTATCCCTGTCATTATTGGCTGGATGCGTACAAAAACCGTTAGTAACGGTCAATGCTTTATCCTCCGGGCAATCTGTCGGTAAGAAGTTCTTGATCATCCCCGCAAGCCAAGAACTTTGGAACACCAAACAGATTGAATACACTCAAATAGCTACGGTAGTAGCCGCCAGTTTATCAAGCCAAGGATATACACAAGTTAAAGATGAAAAATTGGCTGACCAGGTAATTCTCTTGAACTTTTTGAGAAGCGGGGCCATTTCAAATACTCGTAATGTAACCATCCCAATATACGGGCAAACTGGTGTGAGCTCAGCAACAACGTACGGAAACTCGAACACCACGTTCAATAGTTATGGTGGTGGCTACGGTACGGCTAATACCACTGGAACGGCAACAACAGTTTATACGCCTACTTATGGAATTACTGGCGCGTATAACACAACTGTGACGGACACGTTCTACGGCGCAGGGGTGATACTCCAGTCGTTTGATGCCAAGGCTTATCTCAATAATAGGCAGATTAATATGTTATGGAAAGTTGGTAGCTCAGTCGTCTCGCAACAGTCTGATGGAATTGCTGATTACAAAGGGTTGGCGAGAATAGCCGCTAGCTATGCCGGGAAAAATACAGAAGGTGATATAACTTTTAATGTTGACCCTAAAGCACCAAATTAACTAATAAGCCCGGTACGCCGGGCATTCATGCCCCTATTATTCATGAATCGCTTTTTCTGGAAGGTATGCGACAAACGTTAAGTGACATTGCCTACACATTCGGGGCGGGATTTCAAATCCGCTCCCAGTTGATGGGGCCGTTACAGTACGCGCATATCCGCTTTATGTGAAACAGGAAGATTTTTCTGATATCACTGCCACAGCAAAACACCAATGTCGAGACAAGTACGCGCGCGAGGGTTATCAGTTGCAAAAAGTTTTGCAACTGCGTCCGACCAGTACGCACACAATGGAGGGGAGTACCATAAAACTGTTCTCTACATAAGACAGAGTGATGGTGATGTGTTGATTATCGGCTTATATGCGCACAGGACGCGCTATGACGATGTTTTATGCGGGTACACCAATCACATATATCTGGTGTGATAAATCGCGTTACATGACCTCTCATGTTGTGCTGGTGGTTATCACGACGTTCTGAATCTGGCCTTTGCCTGGTATTTTGCGACAAGTACGCGCGCGTAGCATCGAAATAATCGGATGGCGTATGCTGCTGGTAATATGAAGACCGATAGCATTAACCGAAAGGAGAAAGACTTCTCGATAACGGCAAGATCGCGGCAAGGGGGCTGAATTGCGAGGCGAGATTAAGCAACTGTCTTGAACGTAAAAATCATGGAGCAACATGATGGTACGATTCATTCCATTCTTCGTTCTTTCTGAGCATTGCGTTCAGGCTTAGTCAAAATTAGTGTTGCGAGCGGACCTATTAGTAATTGTTAGTGCGATGCGCCTGTTATGGATTGTTATGGTTGTGGCAGGCCTGATTAATATCCAGTATGACCACCAGCTATGAGAAGCCACCTCAGTGGTTCGCAGTTGCAGGTTTGCACTCAGGTTCGCAGGGTTTTGGCTACTTTCACGTGCGAACCTGCAGAATTGCAAAGGACAACTAAGTCCTCTGGCCAACTCCCGGTTTATGAGCGACACAGTCCGCCTGGCGCATCGTTTTCGTCGAGTGCGCCCATCAGCTTGTCCATGGACTATCCACCACTCGATATTAAAGCTAATCATTGGTTGCCAGCCCGCGAATCAAGTTTATTCTGGATCCAAGCTTCAACCTCCTCAAGCGACCATCTAGCTGATCTACCAATTTTAACTGGCTGTGGAAACGTGCCCGTCTTAACCCATGAGTAGATTGCCGTTTTCTTGAAGCCCGTTCTGAGCATGACTTCGCTTAATTTGATAAGGCGCATAGAGGCTCCTCTGCTTTAGATTAAGCATAGTGACAATCTGGCTTTGGGCGGTATCCAAAAGCGAGGTATCCATGTTGGTATCCACCAAAACGCTGTTTACCAAAAAAGTTACCACCGGAACAGGACATTTTGAGCTGTAACTTAACACATAGCATATGGAGTTCACGTATAGACTTCACGCACAACGGCTCCGGCCAGTGAAGAATCACCCTGGCTGGCAATATAATGCCGATCACCATCAGAGGGGAATCCATGACACCACGAGAAATCGAGCTGCTGACCATTGCCAAGCTGGAGCATGACGGCCACCAGCTCAGCCCGGCAGAACTGCGGGAATTAAGGCGCCAGCTGGCAGAGGGCCCTGTAATAGCCAGGCGGTACCGCGAAATGATGACCAGCGCCGCTCCGTGCGCGGTGAGCAGCACCTAACCAGCACTAGACAAGCCCTGTGCTGGTGGATGTCCCTCATAATTAGCGGTTTTTAAACGGCGTGTTGGTTCACGGCCTCTTTTTGTTGGTTCAAAAATGGGGGGTGTTGGTTCACTTTTTGCGAATAATCCTTTTAAAAACAATACTCTTTACAAATTGAACCAACTGAACCAACTGAACCAACACCTTTTTGCTTATCTATATAGTCTGAGAGGCAGAAATGATGAGGGACAGGAAAGCTGAAGAGCTGGAGTCAAAAGGGCTATGCCGGAGAG
This sequence comes from Escherichia sp. KTE114, assembly GCF_000407765.1. Taxonomy (NCBI): domain Bacteria; kingdom Pseudomonadati; phylum Pseudomonadota; class Gammaproteobacteria; order Enterobacterales; family Enterobacteriaceae; genus Escherichia; species Escherichia sp. KTE114. The sequence continues at coordinate 1,138,640 of NZ_KE136626.1, forward strand.
CTGCCGCACGATGGGCAGAAGTCATGACGCTGGCAGATGGCGATAAAGAACGTGAACATGCAGCAAACAGACGCTCTGAATGTATCCGTAGGGCGGCACGCCCACCAGCAACTACAGACAGATTCGGAGATTTAAGACAGGCAGTTAAGCGAACTCATTCGGCTCTTGGTATGGATGAGGAAGCGAGAGGGTACTTCAGGCGTTATCGCGATAAAGATTGCCAGAGACAGTAATGCTCTCTCTGTTTTGGCAAATTACCCCTCACTTTGAAGGGATCGGAGCTATAAAAATGGTGTTATCCGGCTTCCTGCATTGCAGGTTTTCGAAAAAATCAATGGGTTAGGTCATCGTGCAAATTTGCACTCTGCCAGCCAACGCAATTTCTCGTTGGCGAAAATATCAGGTATTTACTGAACGAACGGTCTACCAGTCTATTCAGTTACCAGTTGCACATGGCTGTTTCATGTGAGAACGGAGGTTTTTTCGGACATCACTATTGGGTACAGCAATTTCACGAGCAATACGCGCGCGCAGGACAACAAGCCTGAACATGATTACACACCTCGATCGTGAGGGATGTAGACAATGGCTTCTGACCAAAGCACCCAAAAAAACCGTGTACATAAGGGTGTACATAATCAAAAACCGCATTATAAAGAAACCAGCCACAATGAGGCATTAAAGCCAACACTCTACAAACAGATTCAATCGAGTAAGCGGCATCGCATTGTAGGCCATTGTTAATTTCAGCGGCTCTACGTACATCTACCCAAAAAACGTCAAAAACCCCATACTTTTTCTAATGCATTTTTCTTAACACAACATCAGAAAAATGCATTAGCTTTGCAGAAAGTACCAATTTCACATAACTATAAATTATCAATCCAAACTCACCTTAAAAAATCTCAATCGTGACAATGTGCACAAATCGCTACCCTGCCAGACAGATTTTTAGGGAGAGAACCATGCTTTTACACATTTTGTATTTGGTTGGTATTACCGCCGAAGCCATGACGGGGGCGCTGGCGGCTGGGCGACGCCGAATGGATACATTTGGCGTAATTATCATTGCGACCGCCACCGCAATCGGTGGTGGCTCAGTGCGGGATATTCTTTTGGGCCACTATCCGCTCGGTTGGGTCAAGCATCCGGAATATGTGATTATTGTCGCCACAGCCGCCGTACTGACCACTATTGTTGCCCCGGTGATGCCTTATCTGCGCAAAGTCTTTCTGGTGCTTGATGCGCTCGGGCTGGTAGTTTTTTCTATTATTGGTGCACAAGTCGCGCTGGATATGGGGCACGGTCCGATCATTGCCGTTGTCGCGGCGGTGACGACCGGTGTGTTTGGCGGCGTTTTGCGCGATATGTTCTGTAAACGCATCCCGCTGGTCTTTCAGAAAGAGCTGTATGCTGGGGTTTCATTTGCCTCCGCCGTACTCTATATCGCGTTGCAACACTACGTCTCTAACCATGATGTGGTGATTATTTCCACTCTGGTGTTTGGCTTTTTCGCTCGCTTGCTGGCGCTGCGTCTTAAGCTGGGTTTACCCGTCTTTTACTACAGCCACGAAGGTCACTAAGGTACAAAACCTGTGATCTGCTGGGCAGCCAGCCAGTTGCCCAGCATCTTGATTTGCCCATTATCTTTCCATTCAATAAGTTGGCCGGCACGACGAGATCCTGTCTCTGGCAGTTGCCGCCAATGCTGTTCGCTTCTCTGCAAAACTTGCTCCCAGGTGCTGGAATCGCTGGCGTTAAGCGCCGCCTGGGTTAAGGGTATTCCCATTGCCATCACCCAGCGGGTAAAAGGCTGCTTACGTGCCAGATTAAACTGATGCCATAACTGCTCGCTTTTGCTTTTCGCTATCCCCGGCGTGTTCTGTAATTGCTCTGGCGTTAACTGAAGCCATGAAAAGATATGCTCAAAACGATGAGTCTGATGCAGCGCACGCCAGCCAGCTTCACCAATGCCGTCCAGACCCAAAACCTGTTTTGACCCCAGCCAGACTAGCCGTGAAACGAATTGCTCCTGACAAACATCAGAAGCAAAGTAGCAGGTCAACGAATTAAAGCGGTTTTCTGGCGGCATTGGTTTAGTACGTTCCGTTCCGCGCCAGACCACATCATCAATGCGTGGAATACCCTGACCGGCGAGACTGACGAGAATTTGATCGCCAGGCGCAATATCCCATTCCTGCCAGCGCCTGACGGAACCAATATTCACCCGCTGAACTTTTTTATCATCCAGCATGACAGGCGCGAGTGACGCCACCACCGATATTTTGCCGCTCTTACCCACCGCAAACTGAATCGCATTCACTTCGGCAACCTGTGCCACGGGTTGATATTTCCACGCCACCAACCAGTTCGCCTGACCCGGTAGCCAATGGATGGATTCGGGTTCTTTCGCCGCTCGCACAACGACACCATCGGTAACAAAGGGTAACGCTGTTTTCCACCACTCATTACGTATCCGCTCAACCTCATCAGCATTTTTTACTGCGCGAGTGTACATCTGCGTCAGACTAAACCCTGCGGCTGCAAGCTGTTGCAATCGCTCGGTCATTAACTGCGGTCCATCCGGCCACGCCCAGATAAACACGCCAAGTGAATTTTGCGCGTCAGTATTGTTCTGCCGCATCATCATGCCCGCGACTTTCGAGCACGCATTCATTCCCCCCATTTGTTGTTGGATATGCCCCTCACGCTGGAGAAATATTTCGCCCTGCAGCGTACTGTTGGCTAAAGGCCCGCTAACGGTTTGCGGCACAGAGGAAATTAAGCTAACTTTCTGCGTCCAGTCCTCGCCTTTCAGGCCATTGCCGCGACTGATTGCTTTGTTCAGTTTCCCGTCCCGATAAACCAGGGTTACCGCAACGCCATCAACTTTTGGCTGCACCCAAAGATCGCTGCGTTCACGCATCCACAGGCTTAACGCATTTTTATCCGCCATTTTACGTACGCCCGTATGTGCAACCGGATGGATAACCGTGCCGTTTAAAAGCGGCATCATGGCGTCACGATGCGTCTCTTCACCAAAACAACGTTGCCACTGCGTAAGACGGGCACTTATCTGATCGTAAACACTGTCTTCCACGTCGCTTTTCCCTAATTTCCAGTAATCATCGTCCCACTGTTTTATTTGTTGTTGCAGGCGGGAAATTTCTTCATGCGCTCTGGCGGGCGACCAGGCTGGGCAGACCGCCTGCGCCGATGATTGCCAGCACAAAATCCCCATTAACACCGCTATCCATACTTTCATCATCACCTCCGCTGTAGTCAGGCGGGCAGGTATACAACGTGGTGAATGTAAATCCGAGTGGCAAAAACGAAGTGTGCGAGGACGCTTCCAGAGAATCGTTCTGATTGCAGCAAATGACAGGGAATTGCGGAAACAGCTACGCAAAACGCAACAACTTTGCGCAAAAAGTATGAGCAAGGGCTACGTCACGTGACCGCGCCGTGTATAATAAGCTCGTATGTAGGCTTTATTTCGCTAATCACATACGAAAGATACTCATGGCTCAAGGCACGCTTTATATTGTTTCTGCCCCCAGTGGCGCGGGTAAATCCAGCCTGATTCAGGCTTTATTAAAAACCCAACCGTTGTATGACACCCAGGTTTCTGTTTCACACACCACGCGCGCACCGCGTCCAGGTGAAGTACACGGTGAGCATTACTTCTTTGTTAATCATGATGAATTTAAAGAGATGATTAGCAAAGATGCATTCCTTGAGCACGCGGAAGTGTTCGGTAATTACTATGGCACTTCGCGCGAAGCCATTGAGCAAGTACTGGCAAGTGGCGTAGATGTTTTTCTGGATATCGACTGGCAGGGCGCGCAACAAATTCGCCAGAAGATGCCACATGCGCGTAGTATCTTTATTTTACCGCCGTCCAAAATCGAGCTGGATCGCCGTCTACGCGGTCGCGGTCAGGACAGCGAAGAGGTCATTGCAAAGCGTATGGCGCAAGCAGTTGCAGAAATGAGCCATTACGCCGAATATGATTATTTGATTGTGAATGATGATTTTGACACCGCACTGGGTGATCTGAAGACCATTATTCGCGCCGAACGCTTGCGCATGAGTCGCCAAAAGCAACGTCATGACGCTTTAATCAGCAAATTGTTGGCAGACTGAACCTTCTTTCAGTATCATGCCCAGTCATTTCTTCACCTGTGGAGCTTTTTAAGTATGGCACGCGTAACTGTTCAGGACGCTGTAGAGAAAATTGGTAACCGTTTTGACCTGGTACTGGTCGCCGCGCGTCGCGCTCGTCAGATGCAGGTAGGCGGAAAGGATCCGCTAGTACCGGAAGAAAACGATAAAACCACAGTAATCGCGCTGCGCGAAATCGAAGAAGGTCTGATCAACAACCAGATCCTTGATGTTCGCGAACGCCAGGAACAGCAAGAGCAGGAAGCCGCTGAAATTCAAGCCGTTACCGCTATTGCTGAAGGTCGTCGTTAATCACAAAGCGGGTCGCCCTTGTATCTGTTTGAAAGCCTGAATCAACTGATTCAAAACTACCTGCCAGAAGACCAAATTAAGCGTCTGCGGCAGGCGTATCTCGTTGCACGTGATGCTCACGAGGGGCAAACACGTTCAAGCGGTGAACCCTATATCACGCACCCGGTAGCGGTTGCCTGCATTCTGGCCGAGATGAAACTCGACTATGAAACGCTGATGGCTGCCCTGCTGCATGACGTGATTGAAGATACTCCCGCCACCTACCAGGACATGGAACAGCTTTTTGGCAAAAGCGTCGCCGAGCTGGTAGAGGGGGTGTCGAAACTTGATAAACTCAAGTTTCGCGATAAGAAAGAGGCGCAGGCCGAAAACTTTCGCAAGATGATTATGGCGATGGTGCAGGATATCCGCGTCATCCTCATCAAACTCGCAGACCGTACCCACAACATGCGCACGCTGGGCTCACTTCGCCCAGACAAACGTCGCCGCATCGCCCGCGAAACTCTCGAAATTTACAGCCCGCTGGCACACCGTTTAGGTATCCACCACATTAAAACCGAACTCGAAGAGTTGGGTTTTGAGGCGCTGTATCCCAACCGTTACCGCGTAATTAAAGAAGTGGTGAAAGCCGCGCGCGGCAACCGTAAAGAGATGATCCAAAAAATCCTCTCTGAAATCGAAGGACGTTTGCAGGAAGCGGGAATACCGTGTCGCGTCAGTGGTCGCGAGAAACATCTTTATTCGATTTACTGCAAAATGGTGCTCAAAGAGCAGCGTTTTCACTCAATCATGGATATCTACGCCTTCCGCGTGATCGTCAATGATTCCGACACCTGTTATCGCGTGCTCGGTCAGATGCACAGCCTGTATAAGCCGCGTCCAGGTCGCGTGAAAGACTACATCGCCATTCCAAAAGCGAACGGTTATCAGTCTTTGCACACCTCAATGATTGGCCCCCACGGCGTTCCGGTTGAAGTCCAGATCCGTACCGAAGATATGGATCAAATGGCGGAGATGGGTGTTGCCGCACACTGGGCTTATAAAGAGCACGGCGAGACCAGCACCACTGCGCAAATCCGCGCCCAGCGTTGGATGCAGAGCCTGCTGGAGCTTCAGCAGAGCGCCGGTAGCTCATTTGAATTTATCGAGAGCGTTAAATCCGATCTCTTCCCGGATGAGATTTACGTTTTCACACCGGAAGGACGCATTGTCGAACTGCCTGCCGGTGCCACGCCTGTTGACTTCGCGTACGCGGTGCATACCGATATCGGTCATGCCTGCGTGGGTGCGCGAGTTGATCGTCAGCCTTACCCGCTGTCGCAGCCACTCTCCAGCGGACAAACCGTTGAAATCATTACCGCACCGGGCGCTCGCCCGAATGCCGCCTGGCTGAACTTTGTCGTCAGCTCGAAAGCACGCGCCAAAATTCGCCAGTTGCTGAAAAACCTCAAGCGTGATGATTCCGTCAGTCTGGGTCGTCGCCTGCTCAACCACGCGTTGGGTGGCAGCCGTAAGCTGAATGAAATCCCGCAGGAAAATATTCAGCGCGAACTGGATCGCATGAAACTGGCGACGCTTGACGATTTGCTGGCAGAAATCGGTCTTGGCAATGCAATGAGCGTAGTGGTAGCGAAGAATCTCCAGCAGGGAGACGGTTCCATTCCACCAGCAACCCAAAGCCACGGGCATCTGCCGATTAAAGGCGCTGATGGCGTGTTGATCACTTTTGCGAAATGCTGCCGCCCTATTCCCGGCGACCCGATCATCGCCCATGTTAGCCCCGGTAAAGGTCTGGTGATCCACCATGAGTCCTGCCGTAATATCCGTGGCTATCAGAAAGAGCCAGAGAAGTTTATGGCTGTGGAATGGGATAAAGAGACGGCGCAGGAGTTCATTACTGAAATCAAGGTGGAAATGTTCAATCATCAGGGTGCGCTGGCAAACCTGACAGCGGCGATCAACACCACCAATTCCAATATTCAAAGTTTGAATACGGAAGAGAAAGATGGTCGCGTCTACAGTGCCTTTATTCGCCTGACCGCCCGGGATCGCGTACATCTGGCAAATATCATGCGCAAAATCCGTGTGATGCCAGACGTGATTAAAGTCACCCGAAACAGAAATTAATGTTTTATGAACCCAACACGTTATGCACGCATCTGTGAAATGCTCGCCAGGCGGCAGCCTGATCTGACCGTCTGCATGGAACAGGTTCACAAACCCCATAACGTTTCTGCGATCATTCGTACCGCAGATGCCGTTGGCGTACATGAAGTTCATGCCGTCTGGCCTGGCAGCCGGATGCGCACTATGGCCTCGGCTGCGGCTGGCAGCAACAGTTGGGTACAGGTGAAAACGCACCGCACCATTGGCGATGCTGTCGCCCATCTGAAAGGCCAGGGAATGCAGATTCTGGCTACACATCTTTCTGATAACGCCGTCGATTTCCGCGAAATTGATTACACCCGCCCGACCTGTATTTTGATGGGTCAGGAGAAAACGGGCATCACGCAGGAAGCGTTAGCACTGGCGGATCAGGACATCATCATTCCGATGATCGGCATGGTGCAGTCGCTGAACGTCTCCGTCGCATCAGCACTCATTCTTTACGAAGCCCAGCGTCAGCGGCAAAACGCTGGCATGTATCTGCGTGAAAACAGCATGTTACCGGAAGCAGAACAACAACGCCTGCTGTTTGAAGGCGGCTATCCGGTATTGGCGAAAGTCGCAAAACGCAAAGGTCTGCCCTACCCCCACGTCAATCAGCAAGGTGAAATTGAAGCCGATGCTAACTGGTGGGCCACCATGCAGGCTGCAGGGTAAGCGCCATGAAAGGTCGCCTGTTAGATGCTGTCCCGCTCAGTTCCCTAACGGGCGTTGGCGCGGCGCAAAGTAACAAGCTGGCGAAAATCAACCTGCATACCGTGCAGGACTTACTGTTACACCTTCCTCTGCGCTACGAAGATCGCACCCATCTCTACCCCATCGGTGAGCTACTGCCGGGCGTTTATGCCACGGTGGAAGGCGAAGTGCTGAACTGTAATATCTCCTTCGGCGGTCGGCGGATGATGACCTGCCAGATTAGCGACGGTTCCGGCATTCTCACCATGCGCTTTTTCAATTTCAGCGCGGCGATGAAAAATAGCCTGGCGACGGGCCGCCGCGTGCTGGCCTACGGCGAAGCAAAGCGCGGCAAATATGGCGCGGAGATGATCCATCCGGAATATCGCGTACAGGGTGATCTCAGTACCCCGGAGCTACAGGAAACGCTTACGCCGGTTTACCCAACGACTGAAGGCGTTAAACAGGCAACGCTGCGTAAATTAACCGACCAGGCGCTGGATCTGCTCGACACCTGCGCTATTGAAGAACTGTTGCCGCCGGAACTGTCACAAGGGATGATGACGCTGCCGGAAGCCTTGAGAACGCTGCATCGCCCGCCGCCGACACTGCAACTTAGCGATCTGGAAAGCGGGCAGCATCCGGCACAACGTCGTCTGATTCTGGAAGAACTACTGGCGCACAACCTCAGTATGCTGGCGTTACGCGCTGGAGCACAACGTTTTCATGCCCAACCGCTTAGCGCCAATGACGCGCTGAAAAATAAACTCCTTGCCGCCTTACCGTTCAAACCAACGGGCGCTCAGGCACGTGTGGTGGCGGAGATCGAGCGCGATATGGCGCTGGATGTTCCCATGATGCGTCTGGTACAAGGCGATGTAGGTTCCGGTAAAACGCTGGTTGCTGCCCTCGCCGCGCTGCGTGCAATTGCTCACGGTAAACAGGTGGCGCTGATGGCACCAACCGAGTTGCTCGCCGAACAGCACGCCAATAACTTTCGCAACTGGTTTGAGCCACTGGGTATTGAAGTGGGCTGGCTGGCTGGCAAGCAGAAAGGTAAAGCGCGACTGGCGCAGCAGGAAGCCATCGCCAACGGTCAGGTGCAGATGATTGTCGGCACTCACGCCATCTTCCAGGAACAGGTACAGTTTAACGGCCTGGCGCTGGTGATCATCGACGAACAGCATCGTTTCGGTGTGCATCAGCGTCTGGCATTGTGGGAAAAAGGCCAGCAGCAAGGCTTCCATCCTCATCAGTTGATCATGACCGCCACGCCGATCCCCCGCACGCTGGCAATGACCGCCTATGCCGATCTCGATACCTCGGTCATTGATGAACTGCCGCCAGGGCGTACACCAGTGACGACAGTGGCAATCCCGGATACGCGTCGTAACGACATCATTGACCGCGTGCGTCACGCCTGCATGACTGAAGGACGTCAGGCTTACTGGGTTTGTACGTTGATTGAAGAGTCAGAGTTACTGGAAGCGCAGGCAGCGGAAGCTACCTGGGAAGAGTTGAAATTGGCGTTGCCGGAACTGAACGTTGGCCTGGTACATGGGCGTATGAAACCTGCCGAGAAACAGGCGGTGATGGCGTCGTTTAAACAAGGCGAGTTACACCTGTTGGTTGCCACTACCGTCATTGAAGTCGGCGTTGATGTGCCTAACGCCAGCCTGATGATTATCGAAAACCCGGAGCGCCTGGGTCTGGCGCAGTTACACCAGCTTCGCGGGCGCGTGGGGCGTGGCGCGGTGGCTTCTCACTGCGTGCTGCTCTACAAAACGCCGCTCTCCAAAACGGCGCAAATTCGCCTGCAAGTGCTGCGTGACAGCAGCGACGGGTTTGTGATTGCACAAAAAGATTTGGAGATTCGCGGCCCTGGTGAATTGTTAGGTACGCGTCAGACGGGTAATGCCGAATTTAAAGTGGCAGATTTATTGCGCGATCAGGCCATGATCCCAGAAGTTCAGCGCCTGGCACGACATATTCACGAACGTTATCCGCAGCAGGCAAAAGCCCTGATAGAACGCTGGATGCCGGAGACGGAACGCTACTCGAACGCATAAAGACGGCGGAGAGAAGACCGCCGTTTCAGATTGATTACCTTCCTGCCGGATGCGGCGTGAACGCCTTATCCGGCCCACAAAAAAACTCACAAAATCAATAAATTGAGAATCATTACGCAGGCCAGATAAGCGAAGAGTATCAGGCAGTTGTCTTTGTTGCGGCGGCACACATACCGCCGCTTCATCGGTTACCCCGCAAAAATCGGCAACATCAAATACAGCTTAATCACCAGGGCGTTAACGATATCGATAAAGAACGCACCGACCATCGGCACCACCAGGAAGGCCATGTGCGACGGGCCAAAACGTTCGGTGATCGCCTGCATGTTGGCGATTGCCGTTGGCGTTGCACCAAGGCCAAAACCACAGTGACCCGCAGCCAGCACCGCCGCATCGTAGTTTTTGCCCATCATGCGCCAGGTGACGAAGATAGCGTACAACGCCATGAAGATAGTCTGTGCGACCAGAATCGCCAGCATCGGCAGCGCCAGCGAAGCCAGCTCCCACAGCTTCAGCCCCATCAACGCCATCGCCAGGAACAACGACAGGCTTACGTTACCCAGAACCGATACCGCACGCTCAAAGACACGGTAAAAGCCCATCATGGACAAACCGTTGCTCAGAATCACGCCCACAAAAAGCACGCAAACGAAGGTTGGCAATTCAAAAGCGGTGCCAGCCAAAAGTTGCGCAACAATTTTCCCCACCGTCAGACAGATAGCAATCAGCGCGATGGTTTCAATTAGTACCAGCGAAGTGATCATGCGCCCCACGTCCGGCTTTTCAAATGCGGTGGGGACTTCCTGGTCATCCGGAATACCGTTCGGCGTGGTGGAGTGCTTCACCAGATACCGCGCCACCGGCCCCCCAATCAAGCCGCCCAGCACCAGACCAAAAGTTGCACAGGCCATCGCCACTTCCGTCGCGTTGGTGAAGCCATAACGTTCAATGAACAATTTACTCCACGCAGCTCCCGTACCGTGTCCGCCAGAAAGCGTAATAGAACCAGCCAGCAGCCCCATCAGCGGATCAAGCCCTAACAGGCTTGCCATCCCAATGCCGATAGCATTTTGCATCACCAACAGGCCAACAACCACGATGAGGAAAATCCCCACCACACGCCCACCGGCACGCAGGCTGGCAATATTGGCATTCAGACCAATGGTTGCGAAGAATGCCAGCATCAACGGATCGCGCAGGGACATATCAAAATTGACTTCCCAGCCCATACTTTTTTTCAGCACCAGCAGCGCCAGTGCCACCAGCAACCCTCCGGCAACTGGTTCAGGTATGGTGTATTTCTTCAGAAAGGAGACGGAATGGACCAACTTGCGCCCGAGCAGCAACGTCAGCGTTGCAGCAACAAGCGTTGCTAAAGTATCGAGATGAAACATAGTTACTCCTTTGTGTCCGCACCACTCTTTCACACTCGTCATACTTCATCGCGCATGTGCATTAGGGCGAAATATGACGAGTATCGAGTCATGCTATCCCGGTTCGAATTCTCAGCTGAAAATAAAAAAATGGCATGGATTTTAAGCAGAAAACAACCAAAAGTTATATAAAAAAGTGCATTTATCGCATTTAAATATTTAGAAGAATGCATGGCAAACGTTTGCTTTTACCTTTCGGTCAGCTAAAATGCCCGCTTTGCCACCACGGGATTGTTTTCGATGTCTGTTTCCACCCTAGAGTCAGAAAATGCGCAACCGGTTGCGCAGACTCAAAACAGCGAACTGATTTATCGTCTTGAAGATCGTCCGCCGCTTGCTCAAACTCTGTTTGCCGCCTGTCAGCATCTGCTGGCGATGTTTGTCGCGGTAATCACGCCAGCACTGTTAATTTGCCAGGCGCTGGGTTTACCAGCACAGGACACGCAACACATTATTAGTATGTCGCTGTTTGCCTCCGGTGTGGCGTCGATTATTCAGATTAAAGCCTGGGGGCCGGTTGGTTCCGGGTTGTTGTCTATTCAGGGCACCAGCTTTAACTTCGTTGCCCCGCTGATTATGGGTGGAACGGCACTGAAGACTGGTGGCGCCGATGTTCCAACCATGATGGCGGCGCTCTTCGGCACACTGATGCTGGCAAGCTGCACCGAAATGGTAATCTCCCGCGTTTTGCACCTGGCGCGCCGCATTATTACGCCGCTGGTTTCTGGCGTAGTGGTGATGATTATCGGCCTGTCGCTAATACAGGTTGGGTTAACGTCCATTGGCGGCGGTTATGCGGCCATGAACGATAACACCTTTGGCGCACCGAAAAATCTGCTGCTGGCGGGTGTGGTCTTAGCTTTAATCATTCTGCTTAACCGTCAACGTAACCCTTACTTACGCGTGGCCTCGCTGGTGATTGCGATGGCAGCCGGATATGCGCTGGCGTGGTTTATGGGCATGTTGCCAGAAAGCAACGAGCCGATGACGCAAGAACTGATTATGGTGCCAACACCGCTCTATTACGGGCTTGGTATTGAATGGAGTCTGCTGTTGCCGCTGATGCTGGTCTTTATGATCACCTCTCTGGAAACTATTGGCGATATCACCGCCACCTCCGACGTTTCCGAACAACCGGTTTCTGGTCCGCTGTACATGAAACGTCTGAAAGGCGGCGTGCTGGCGAATGGCCTGAACTCGTTTGTGTCGGCGGTGTTTAACACCTTCCCGAACTCCTGCTTCGGGCAGAACAACGGGGTGATCCAGTTGACCGGTGTTGCCAGCCGGTATGTCGGTTTTGTCGTTGCGCTGATGCTGATTGTGCTCGGCCTGTTCCCGGCTGTGAGCGGTTTTGTGCAGCATATTCCGGAGCCGGTACTTGGCGGCGCTACGCTGGTGATGTTTGGTACTATCGCCGCATCCGGTGTGCGTATCGTTTCTCGTGAGCCACTGAACCGTCGAGCCATTCTGATTATTGCTCTGTCACTGGCGGTCGGTCTGGGCGTGTCTCAGCAACCGCTGATTTTACAGTTTGCCCCTGACTGGCTGAAAAACCTGCTCTCCTCCGGGATCGCCGCTGGCGGTATCACTGCCATTGTGCTGAACCTGATTTTCCCGCCAGAAAAACAGTAATCCACTCGCGGCGGTAAAATTCTTTACCGCCGTAGCAACTCGCTTTCTCCATTCCCGCCTTGAGGAATGCGCGTAAATCGTGCATAACTCCCTTATGTGCATTTCACGGGATGGAAGACCATGAAATTTATTGGGAAGCTGCTTCTCTACATTTTCATCGCGCTATTCGTGGCGATCGCTGGCCTCTATTTCCTGCTGCAAACCCGCTGGGGAGCAGAGCATATCAGCGCATGGATATCCAGGAATAGCGACTATCATTTGACCTTCGGGGCGATGGATCACCGCTTTTCCGCGCCATCTCATATCGTGCTGGAGAACATCACATTCGGTCGCGATGGTCAACCCGCCACTCTGGTGGCGAAAAGTGTCGATATTGCGCTAAGTAGTCGACAACTGAGCGAACCACGCCATGTTGATACTATCCTGCTGGAAAACGGGACGCTGAATCTCACCGACCAGACCGCGCCGCTACCGTTCAAAGCGGATCGTCTGCAACTGCGTGATATGGCGTTTAACAGCCCCAATAGCGAGTGGAATCTCAGCGCACAGCGAGTAAATGGCGGCGTCGTTCCGTGGTCGCCGGAAGCCGGTAAAGTTCTGGGCACGAAGGCTCAAATTCAGTTCAGTGCCGGCTCTCTGTCGCTCAACGATGTTGCTGCTACCAATGTACTGATTGAAGGCACTATTGATAACGATCGCGTCACGCTTACGAATCTGGGCGCCGATATCGCCCGTGGTTCATTAACCGGTAATGCGCAGCGTAATGCCGATGGTAGCTGGCAGGTGGAAAATCTGCGCCTGGCTGATATCCGTCTGCAAAGCGAAAAATCTCTGACCGATTTCTTTGCACCTTTGCGCTCTGTCCCGTCGTTGCAGATTGGTCGCCTTGAAGTGATCGACGCTCGCCTGCAAGGTCCGGACTGGGCGGTGACCGACCTCGATCTCAGCTTGCGCAACATGACCTTCATTAAAGATGACTGGCAGACGCAGGAAGGCAAGCTGTCAATGAACGCCAGCGAGTTTATTTATGGTTCGCTGCATTTATTTGACCCGATTATGAACGCGGAGTTTTCCCCACAGGGCGTGGCGCTTCGCCAGTTCACCAGCCGCTGGGAAGGCGGAATGGTCCGAACGTCAGGGAACTGGCAACGCGACGGGAAAACGCTGATCCTCGACGATGCAGCGATTGTCGGGCTGGAATATACCTTGCCGAAAAACTGGCAACAGTTGTGGATGGAAACGACCCCAGGCTGGTTAAACCGCCTGCTACTGAAGAGATTCAGCGCCAGCCGCAACCTGATCATTGATATCGATCCGAACTTCCCGTGGCAGCTCACTGCGCTGGATGGTTATGGCGCGAATCTGACGCTGGTTGCCGATCATAAGTGGGGCGTCTGGAGTGGCACGGCGAACCTGAATGCCGCCGCCGCAACGTTCAATCGTGTCGACGTTCGTCGCCCGTCGCTGGCGCTAACCGCCAATAGCAGCACGGTGAATATCAGCGAACTTAGCGCGTTTACCGAGAAAGGCATTCTTGAAGCTACTGCCAGCGTCTCACAAACGCCGCAGCGCCAGACCCATATCAGCCTGAACGGACGCGGTGTGCCGATGAACATTTTGCAACAGTGGGGATGGCCAGAGTTACCGATTACGGGCGATGGCAATATTCAGCTCACCGCCAGCGGCGATATTCAGACCGATGTACCGCTAAAACCTACGGTTAACGGACAACTCCATGCTGTGAACGCAGAAAAGCAGCAGGTAACCCAAACCATGAATGCTGGCGTCGTTTCCAGTGGCGAAGTCACGTCAACGGAGCCAGTGCAGTAAAAATCAATCTCGCCGGGCACGACATAGCCGTACCCGGCATTTTTTCAACAAATTACAGCATAATTGTCAGTGAGTTACCCACTGGCGACACCACCACACCCAACTCAGTTTCGGTCTGCGAACCGCCTTGCAAACCATTTACTTTCGCAATATTACGCAAGCATAGTGTCCAGTTCTTCGCCTCGCCCGCGCCTGTCACGATAATCGTATTTTCAGTACGCGCCGCTTTCAGGGTGAAGATCACCGAACCGTCGGCGGCGGGCACTTCACAGACAGCTTCACGCCCGTCTTGCAGATTAAAAAGCTGGAAAGCCGTGCCTTCATGCCACGCGTAGTCGGGGCGTTGATCATTGTTCCCCAGCGCCAGTAAGGTGTTGTCACGCACGTAAACCGGCAAACTAAGAAAATCATGCTGCTGTTTATGCCAACGGCTGCCTTCTGTTTCATCGTTATGCCACAGATGCGTCCAGCGACCTTCTGGCAGGTAAAACTGTACATCGCCCGCTTCAGAGAACACTGGCGCAACCATCACGCTGTCGCCCAACATATATTGACGGTCAAGATAATCACAGGCTGGATCGTCCGGGAACTCCATCACCATTGCGCGCATCATCGGCGTACCCAGCGCGTTAGCACGAGCGGCTTCGCGGTACAGATACGGCATCATGCGGCATTTAAGCTGTGTGAAATGGCGCACGACATCGCAGGATTCATCATCATAGGCCCACGGCACACGATAAGATTTGCTGCCATGCAAACGGCTATGGCTGGAGAGCAAACCAAATGCGCACCAGCGTTTGTAAACGTGTGCCGGAGCGGTATTCTCAAAGCCACCGATATCGTGGCTCCAGAAACCAAAACCGGAAAGGCCAATAGATAACCCGCCGCGCAGGCTTTCCGCCATCGATTCGTAATTGGCGTAGCAGTCTCCGCCCCAGTGCACGGGAAATTGCTGTGCGCCCACAGAAGCGGAACGGGCAAACAGGACGGCCTCTTCCTCACCGACAGTGTCTTTCAGGACGTTCCATACCAGTTCGTTGTAGATGTACGCATAATGATTATGCATTTTCTGCGGATCGGAACCGTCAAACCACTGAACGTCTGTTGGAATACGTTCGCCAAAGTCGGTCTTAAAGCAATCGACGCCCATCGCTACCAGGCCTTTCAGTTTATCGGCGTACCATTTGCAGGCATCTGGGTTGGTAAAATCATAAATCGCCAGGCCTGGCTGCCATTTATCCCATTGCCATAACGAGCCGTCCGGGCGTTTGAGTAAATATCCTTTCTCTTGCAACTCTTTAAATACCGGCGATTTTTGCCCTATATAAGGGTTAATCCAGACGCAGATTTTCAGCCCTTTCGCTTTCAGGCGGCGAATCATCCCTTCCGGGTCAGGGAAAGTGACCGGATCCCACTCAAAATCGCACCACTGGAAGGCTTTCATCCAGAAACAGTCGAAGTGGAAAACATGTAGCGGCAGATTACGTTCCGCCATGCCGTCGATAAAGCTGTTTACCGTAGCTTCGTCATAATTAGTGGTAAATGAAGTCGTTAACCACAAACCAAAGGACCATGCTGGCGGCAGTGCCGGACGCCCGGTAAAACGGGTATAACGATCGAGCACCGCTTTCGGCGTCGGGCCATCGATAACAAAGTATTCGAGATATTCACCCTCGACGCTGAACTGCACTTTGGAGACTTTCTCCGCTCCCACTTCAAACGAGACGCACTGCGGATGATTGACCAGTACGCCGTAGCCACGATTAGTCATGTAGAACGGAATATTTTTGTACGCCTGTTCGGTGCTGGTGCCGCCGTCACGGTTCCAGGTTTCCACCGTCTGACCGTTACGCACCAGCGCGGTGAAGCGTTCCCCCAGACCGTAAACGGTTTCACCAACACCGAGATCCAGGCGCTCAAACATGTAGTTACGATGGGTATTGGTATCCTGCACATAGCCGTTATTTTTCAACTGGCTACCGGTAATACGCACGCCATTACGCAGAAAATCGAGCGACCAGAATTCTCCTTTGGTAACGCGAACACTCAAATTACCGCTCTTCAGCTCGGCATATTCAACCGTGTTTTGCATCTCCACGGGAACATCATGCAACACATTAAGCGGGTAGTGCGGACCGTTATCCCGCGCCCCTTGAAAATGCTCAATCCGCACGCCAACCACACCTTCCTGAGGTGAAAAAAAGCGCAGCGTAAACAGTGGCGTATCCAACTGCCAGGTACGCTCCCGCACATCACGCGGCGCGGCATAAACCACCATCTCCTTTCCCCGCTGCTCAACATCAAAAACCTGGATGGGGTGAATCAAATTAAGACCAGGTTGAATAAGCCAGTTTCCATCGCTGATTTTCATAATCCGTTCCTTTCGTTCTGAAATTTTTGTTACCGCAAGCATGACAAGTGAAGAAGGCGCCAGTCAGACAGCCCGAAAGTAAACCATCCTTAAGAGTGCGGATATTGCTATTTTTTGTTATCAACTTACGTTTCTTGTTTTCTGTGATCGCGGTAGCGCCAAAATGTAACTTATGGATTTGCTGAAGGTTTCTGTGAAAGGGATCATGGCAAGACGAAACGATACGGAAAAAAGTGTGATGGGGGATGTGATAAGGCGAGGAAGTAGCTATAATGCGCCCCGCCTCCATGTAGCAATCGAGGCGCGGAAGATCGTCGTCTCCGGTGAGGCGGCTGGACTTCAAATCCAGTTGGGGCCGCCAGCGGTCCCGGGCAGGTTCGACTCCTGTGATCTTCCGCCAAAATGCCTCTACTGACGTTCACCAATCCCTTGTAATACGATTAAAACCAGACATTTTCTTCTGTTCATGATTCAATCGGCTTAACCGAGTTCTTTCTTAACATTTATTGCAATGGCGGCGACATGTCAGACAAAGACTTAACCCAGTCTCCGGCAGGCGAATTTAACAAATCAACAGCAGGCAGGAGAGATCGTCCCCGGCATTGATCATGTCAATCGCTTTATCCATCCGCTGATTGATAATTGGCGAATGCAAGGTTTTCTCGGCAAGGCTCGCCACAATCTTTAACACCGTTGCCTCATCAGGAGTTACTTCCAGCGATGTCACACTCAACAAATGCTTAATATAGAAATAATCGAGGATTAAACGGTAAACCTGGCGCATGATCGTTGAGAAATCAGCATCCGGAAAATGACAGTGGTAAATTTTGTAGGTCAGTAAATTGCGCAATACATGCGGGGCGCTAAGGATAGAATCCTGGCAAAGTTGCTGCCATTGCTTATCCAGAACTGCAAACTTGTCGACCAGATCCTGCTTATCCGTGCTGGCTGTAATGTTTAAATACGCCGCCATCTTCCGATGCACCCCAGCGATAATGTTATCCCTGGCGCCTTCATTCGCGATAAGTGAACCCAATGCCGACAGCGCGCGCACCTTCAATCCAACCGACTCCGTTGACGTTGAACGATGAATCAAACTTATACCTGCCGCCAGCTCGCTTAATAGTTCCTGATGATACTGTTCGGCCTGCGCAAAATGGCGATGCAGATCGAACTCAATGTGCTGCAGGTAAACCATAAACTGTGCCAGCGCCATCAGGTTCTCTTCAACGTTCAACGATGGCGCCTGTAGAAGGTGCCAGGCAAAGAGATGCACAATCTGTTGGATCTGATTAACCGGCTGCTGCCGGGCGATGATATTGTTTTTCGCCTTCGCCAGCAGCTCATCTTGTTCATGCACTAACATGCTGTCGGCATCGAACAATACCAGCCGGGCTACTTCTGGACATGAAAGCGTCATCGAATAACGAGTTGTATCCGCGTAGTGCTTTTTACAACGTGGATAAGTAGAACAGGTAACTGAAAGCGCGTTGCCTCCCAGCTCGCGATGAACCAGGCAGAGTTTATTTTCGTCGAGAAACGGACACTGCCCCTGCGCGTCCAGCTTAATTCTCGAATATCTTTGTTTACCTTTTCGCACCAGCATCAAATTCTCTTTCGCCAGGCTGGAGATTTCCGGATGGTGTGCGTTGAGGTAATCATGATGAGTTTTCTTGTCGATATCTATTTGCCATCCCTGACAACAGGAAATCAGGCAGTCAGGACCGACACAGGAAAACTTCTTCACAAACTCGGGTTTGATCACTTTATGGATTTGCATAACATTCTTCGCGTTTAAAAAGCGAACAGTAGCATGTTGTCAGAAAAAAATGATAACGCCATAACATGACGGTTTAATAAGCATTTCACGCGTTTCATAAAGATAAAGAATAATGCTCGACCTCATCAAATTACCCACGCTATTTGTCAGCGACGCTAATGCAAAATATTTCATTGCGACGTGATAAGAAATTTCGATGCTTTTGAATAACGACCTACGCAAACCATGAAGAATACTTATGAGAAGAATATTCATGGTTCCGACGAGAATAATATAAAAGCCTCACGGTCGATTTTATTTTTAGACTGCTTCTGGCTGGCGATAATAATGTCAGACGTATCAACGACCTGCCTGTTATTGATAAAGATGCGTAACTATTGCTGAAAGGCAACATAAATATGCTTTATATGAACAGAGCCATCCTTGCCATTTTTGCTATCATGCCTGCATACATAAACAACAAAACCGTATGCAGAGGGAAAAATGGGTTCCACCAGAAAGGGGATGCTGAACGTTCTAATTGCCGCCGTATTGTGGGGAAGTTCAGGTGTCTGCGCACAATACATCATGGAGCAAAGCCAGATGTCATCGCAGTTTCTTACCATGACGCGACTGATATTTGCCGGTTTTATTCTGCTAACGCTCTCCTTTGTCCACGGCGATAAAGTCTTCTCAATCATTAAAAATCATAAAGATGCCATCAGCCTGCTGATTTTTTCCGTTGTTGGCGCACTGACCGTCCAGCTGACTTTCTTACTGACAATTGAAAAATCCAATGCCGCTACAGCAACGGTGCTGCAATTTTTATCACCAACGATTATCGTGGCATGGTTCTCACTGGTACGTAAATCACGCCCCGGCATCCTGGTTTTTTGCGCCATTCTGACATCGCTGATTGGTACGTTTTTATTGGTGACACACGGTAATCCGACGTCATTATCGATCTCTCCTGCTGCGTTATTCTGGGGTATCGCCTCGGCATTTGCTGCCGCATTCTATACGACATACCCCTCAACGCTCATTGCCCGTTACGGCACGCTGCCCGTGGTCGGCTGGAGTATGCTCATTGGTGGTCTGATCCTGCTGCCCTTTTATGCCGGACAAGGAACAAATTTCGTGGTTAATGGCAGCCTGATTCTGGCGTTTTTCTATCTGGTGGTAATCGGAACTTCGCTGACTTTTAGTCTGTATCTGAAAGGCGCACAGTTAATTGGCGGGCCAAAAGCCAGCATTTTGAGCTGTGCAGAACCATTAAGTAGCGCGCTGCTCTCTTTACTGCTGCTGGGGATCACTTTCACATTACCTGACTGGCTGGGAACGCTGCTGATTCTGTCATCGGTGATTTTGATTTCAATGGATTCCCGCCGCCGCGCCAGAAAAATGTAATCGTCCGGCGCGGCGCGGTTGATAATTACCAGCCCGGCACCGCGCCACCGTTAAAGATAGTTTCTGCCGCTTTAGCAACTTCCGGTGATTGATAAGATTGCAAAAATTCCTTCACGTTTTCTGCATCCTTGTTATCTTCCCGCGCTACCAGAATGTTCACATACGGCGAATTTTTATCTTCAATAAATACGCTGTCATGCACCGGGGAAAGCCCGGTTTGCTGAATATAAGTCGTGCTGATAATCGCCACATCCACTTTCGGGTCGTCCAGTACGCGCGGCAACTGTGCCCCTTCCAGTTCCATAATCTGTAAATGACGCGGGTTATCGGTAATATCCAACGCCGTTGGCAGTAAACCTTTCCCCTCTTGCAACGTAATCAGTTTCTCTTTTTGCAACAGTAACAGCGCCCGCCCAAGGTTGGTCGGATCATTCGGAATCGCCACTGTCGCCCCATCTTCTAGCTGATCTACCGTTTTGATTTTTTTCGAATAGCCCGCCATGGGGAAGACAAAGGTATTCCCCACCGCCACCAGTTTATAACCGTGCGCCTGATTATCCTGTTCAAGGAAAGGGCGATGCTGGAATACATTGGCATCCAGTTCACCATGATTTGTTGCATCGTTCGGCAGCAATGAACCACTAAATCCAATCAGTTCAACCTCAAGGCCATACTTCTCTTTAGCCACTTTTTTAGCGACTTCCGCCACATCCTGTTCGGCACCGTTTATGACCCCAACTTTAATGTGTTTTGTATCGCTACTTTGCTGGTCGCAGCCTGCCAGTAGTATTCCTGCCAGTAATAACGCTACTCCTGTTCGTAGATGATGTGTTGTCAGTTTCATTTTTTATCCTTTTATTAATGATTACCTGACTATAGCGGTAAGGTCGCTGCGGTTAAAAAACGAAATGCTATCGATAAGAAGAAAAAGGAATAAAAGAGGAATATAAGGTCTGGCACTTCTTACTGAATACAAAAACGCGTTTCGTACAGCATGATTAGAGCGATGAAAACAAACTACACTTATGCTTCATTCGATGCCATTTGTAAAAAGGTAGAACTCATGAAACCAACGACGCTGCTTCTTATTTTCGCTGTTTTCGCGATGCCGGGTATCGTGTATGCCGAGTCGCCTTTTAGCTCGTTACAATCGGCGAAAGAGAAAAATACGGTATTACAGGATTTGCGAAAAATTTGTACCCCGCAGGCATCGTTATCAGATGAAGCGTGGGAAAAGTTAATGTTGTCTGATGAAAGCAATAAACAACACATACGCGAAGCCATCGTGGCGATGGAGCGTAATAATCAGAGTAACTACTGGGAAGCGTTGGGCAGGGTAGAATGCCCGGATATGTAAGAGCGGCAACAGCCACTGACCAACACTTCTTTAACCTGATATCAGGATTTCTTCATTTTCACCTTTGCAGTAACCAACAGCGCGGTAAGCAACATCAACGTGCCGGACAATATTAACGGCGAAGTCAGGCCAATGTTATCCAGTGCATAACCGCCAATTGCCGCGCCGCAGGTATTGGCAAGCTGAATAACAGCCACCTGAATAGATCCCGCCTT
Organism: Escherichia sp. KTE114; assembly: GCF_000407765.1. NCBI lineage: Bacteria > Pseudomonadati > Pseudomonadota > Gammaproteobacteria > Enterobacterales > Enterobacteriaceae > Escherichia > Escherichia sp. KTE114. The sequence continues at coordinate 1,160,030 of NZ_KE136626.1, forward strand.
TTCTGCCTGGTCGGCTAATGAGCGGGTGATCCACGTTGACCAGCCCACGGGAATTAAAGCAAAGGTCAGCCCCCAGATAATCGCCACACCGGTAGCAACAATTTTATCGCTTCCCCACAACGTCAGTACCAGCGCACTAAGAGCAAGCACTAACGGTGCTCCCGCTAAGGCCAGTTTTACTGAACGTTTAAGAATGATCGACGAAAGCGACGTACCGACAAAACTGGCGATACCAAAACTCAGCAGTACCAGTGTTAAGCCATCCACGCCGAATCCCGCCAGATTCATATACACAGGACGAATATACGTGAAGAAAGCGAACTGCCCCGCAAAGGACATAAAGATAGCAATCATCCCGGCCATCACCCCCGGACGCTGCAACAGGCGGAAGGTATTTTGCTTCTGATGTGACGGTTCGCCAGGTAGCGAAGGCAATGATTTGATAATCCAGATAATACACAGCACGCCCATCACCGCTGCCGCATTAAAGACATTGCGCCAGCCGATAAGCTCGCCTAAAAAGCTGCCTAACGGCGCGGCAATCACCAGCGCAATAGAAACCGCGCCGAAGATCACCGACAGCGCCTTCGGCACCGTACGAGGCGGCACCAGACGCATGGTCAGCGACGCTGACATCGCCCAGAATCCGCCCAGCGCCAGCCCGAGACAGGCTCGACCGATTAATAACATTCTGAACGAGCTGGCAAAGGAAACCAGCAAGCAAGAGAGCGTCAGCAAGACGGCGAACAGAATGACAACGTAGCGGCGGTCGGTGGACTGAATTGTCTGGGTAATAAACAAACTGGCAAACATCGCCACAATGGCGGTCACAGTCACCGATTGCCCGGCAAGCCCTTCCGAAATCCCTAAATCCTGCGCCATCGGCGTCAGCAAACTAACAGGCAAAAACTCAACGATAATCAGGCAGGCGACGCAAAACGCCACCGAGAAAACGGCTGACCAGTTCGGTCGGGTGATGGCATCCGCGCCACAGTTTTCTTCGATATGTTCACTCATGGTGTTACCCGTGGCATGTTTCAGGGGAAAAGCCGGTCAGTTTAGCATTGAAATGTGTGACGCATTTAACGTTTTTGCAACTTTTACGGTGTTGCTTGAGCTGGAGTTAAGATCGAAACGGAACAGGGCAAAGATTACCGAATGCGGCATGAACGCCTTATCCCCCCTACAGGTCAGGCGCGGTCTGTAGGCTGATAAGACGAAGCGGTTTTAATGCAGCCAGTGAACGCCCTCGGCAGGCTGAAAGAATGCGTTATAGCGCATCTGAAAAGCATTAATATCCTGCATTTCAGGTTCGGTTTCGTGCAGAAAACCCAGCGCCAGCCTGACCTGAGCGTCGGTAATGGGAGCTGCGAGGCGGGCTTTTTGTAAAATCCGATGCCATTGCAACAGATTCTGTTCGCTGCCATCGACAATGACAATTTGCCAGATGAGCAACACCTGCGCAGCATTTTGCAGGTGCGACTCATCCGGGCGATGCAGATAACGTAAAAATTCGTCACCCGCTGACTTTCCCATCTGATCGACCATCGATTCGATGGGTACGACATCAATATTCAGCCGATCGCTCAGGCGGCGAATCGCCTTTCTGGCTCCGGATGTCAGCACCCGAAAACCAACCACAAACACCACCGCCAGCGTAGCGAGCATTATCCAGATCATGAGTTCTCCTGCGTAACTGACACTCATGATATCTGGAAACACTTATCAGATACTAATCCACCAGGATGATTTTCAGCGCAAACAGCGCCGCTACAACCACCACACACAGGTTCAGATCACGCCAGCGCCCGGTACAGACTTTCATAATGCAGTACGACATAAAGCCCAGCGCGATACCTTCGGTGATCGAGAAAGTAAAGGGCATCATCACAGTAGTAATAAATGCGGGCACCGATTCGGTAAAATCATCCCAGTTAACGCGCGCCAGACTTGAGGTCATTAACACGCCCACGAAGATGAGCGCCCCGGCAGTCGCATAGGGGGGAACCATTGCCACCAGCGGTGAGAAGAACATAACCAACAGGAACATAACGCCGACCACAACCGCAGTCAGCCCCGTGCGGCCACCGACCGCCACACCTGAAGTACTTTCAATATAGGCGGTAACAGACGAGGTGCCGATAAACGCACCCGCCACCGAACTGACGCTATCGACATACAGCGCCTTATTCATATTGGGGAATTTACCGTTACTATCTATTAAGCCAGCTTTATCAGTTACACCAATTAATGTTCCTGATGAATCAAATAAGTTGATCAGCATAAAGGAGAAAATGATACTGGCAAGTTCAAGCGACAACGCGCCGCTCAAATCGACTTCACCAATGACACCGCTAATATCGGGTGGAATGGAATAGATGCCGCTAAAATGAACATCACCGAAAAATAATCCACAGCAGGAAGTAACAACTATAGAAACCAACACCGCCGCATGAAAATTACGTGATGACAACACGGTTATAATAAAAAAACCTAAAATACCTAACAACACGCCGTGAGAACTTAAATCGCCAATCATAACCAGCGTATCTTTATTGGCGACAATAACACCGGTATTTTTTAATCCCATCAAGGCAATAAATAACCCGATCCCACTGGTGATACCAATACGTAAACTTAACGGAATGTTGGAAATCATCCAGTAACGGATACGAAAAAGCGTGAGCAAAAACAGTCCGATTGCGCCCCAAAATATGGCTCCCATCCCGGTCTGCCAGGAGATCCCCATCGCCCCCACGACCACGAATGCGAAGAAGGCGTTCAGCCCCATTGCCGGTGCCAGCGCCACGGGTAAGTTAGCAAATATCCCCATCGCAATGCTGCCAATACCGGCAATTAAACAGGTGGTGACAAATACCACTTTCGGATCCATTTGTGCCGCGCCAAGGATTTGCGGGTTAACAAAAACGATGTACACCATGGTTAAAAAAGTGGTCATCCCCGCAATCAATTCTGTGCGGACGGTGGTTCCATGTTGAGGAAGTTTAAATAATCGCGAAAGCGTCCCTGATTCATTACTCACGTAATCGGTATTGTCATTATTCATTTTTTTGTCCATTGAAGGAATTTTAAATCCTTGCTTTTGTAAAACAAATGACAACACTGGTTCAGTGATAATTATCACATTTCAATTGCACATTAATGGATATTCTTTAATAATCTCGCGACGTTTCTTTATGATAAATAATAATCAATTTGATAAAATCAAAATGAGAAAAACATGAATAATTCTATTAGCCATAAATTTCATTACATTAGTCGGAGCGAATACCAGGAATTGTTAGCCGTTTCCCGTGGCGAAGCCGTTGCCGATTATATTATTGATAATGTCTCTATTCTGGATCTGATCAATGGCGGAGAAATTTCCGGCCCGATTGTGATTAAAGGACGTTACATTGCTGGTGTTGGCGCAGAATACGTCAACGCTCCGGCTTTACACCGAATTGATGCTAACGGCGCAACGGCAGTACCAGGATTTATTGATGCTCACCTGCATATTGAATCCAGCATGATGACGCCGGTCACCTTTGAAACAGCCACCCTGCCACGCGGCCTGACAACTGTTATTTGCGATCCCCATGAAATCGTCAATGTCATGGGCGAAGCCGGATTCGCCTGGTTTGCCCGCTGCGCTGAACAGGCAAAGCAGAATCAGTATTTGCAAGTCAGCTCTTGCGTACCCGCACTGGAAGGCTGCGATGTAAACGGCGCCAGTTTTACCCTCGAACAGATGCTCGCCTGGCGAGATCACCCGCAGGTTACTGGCCTCGCGGAGATGATGGACTACCCAGGCGTAATTAGCGGGCAGGATGCGCTGCTCGATAAACTGGACGCATTTCGTCATCTGACGCTGGACGGTCACTGCCCCGGTTTAGGCGGTAAAGAGCTTAACGCCTATATTGCTGCCGGTATTGAAAACTGCCATGAGAGCTATTTGCTGGAAGAAGGCCGTCGGAAATTACAACTCGGCATGTCGTTGATGATCCGTGAAGGGTCCGCTGCCCGCAACCTCAACGCGCTGGCTCCGTTAATCAACGAATTTAATAGCCCACAATGTATGCTCTGTACCGATGACCGTAACCCGTGGGAAATCGCCCATGAAGGGCATATCGATGCCTTAATCCGCCGCCTGATCGAACAGCACAATGTGCCGCTGCATGTGGCATATCGCGTAGCCAGTTGGTCAACAGCACGCCATTTTGGTCTTAATCATCTCGGTTTACTGGCGCCCGGCAAGCAGGCCGATATCGTCCTGTTAAGTGATGCGCGAAAGGTCACGGTGCAGCAGGTACTGGTGAAAGGCGAACCGATTGACGCGCAAACCTTGCAAGCACAAGAGTCGGCGAGACTGGCGCAATCCGCCCCACCGTATGGCAATACTATTGCTCGCCAGCCGGTTTCCGCCAGCGACTTTGCCCTGCAATTTACCCCTGGAAAACGCTATCGGGTCATTGACGTTATCCATAATGAGCTGATTACGCACTCCCGCTCCAGTGTTTACAGTGAAAACGGTTTTGATCGCGATGATGTGTGCTTTATTGCCGTACTTGAGCGTTACGGGCAACGGCTGGCTCCGGCCTGTGGCTTGCTCGGCGGCTTTGGTTTGAATGAAGGCGCGCTGGCTGCGACGGTCAGCCATGACAGCCATAATATTGTGGTGATCGGTCGCAGCGCAGAAGAGATGGCGCTGGCGGTAAATCAGGTGATTCAGGATGGCGGCGGGCTGTGTGTTGTTCGTGACGGTCAGGTGCAGAGCCATCTACCGTTGCCTATTGCCGGGCTGATGAGCACCGACACGGCGCAGTCTCTGGCGGAACAAATTGACGCCCTGAAAGTCGCCGCCCGCGAATGTGGTCCGTTACCGGATGAACCGTTTATTCAGATGGCGTTTCTTTCCCTGCCAGTGATCCCCGCGTTGAAACTGACCAGCCAGGGCTTGTTTGATGGCGAGAAGTTTGCCTTCACTACGCTGGAAATTGCAGAATAAAAAAATGCCCGGCGTCATGCCGGGCAAAAGTCACCAGTTACGTTTATGCCACTGTCAACTGCTGAATTTTTTTCTCGCGGCGGATTTTGCGTTCTTCCATTACCGCGACTATCGCCATCAGGCAGATACAGCCAATTGCGGCGATATCCAGCGCGGCGAAGGTTCCAGCCCAGCCGGTGAGGCCGAATACCGGAGTACCATCGGCAATCATCCCCAGACCTAGCTTGGCAAAGCTGTCACCAATCAGGTAGGCGAAGGTGCCTTTAATCCCGTCGGCTGCGCCGATCGCTTTTTTCGGTACAAAGCCAACAGCCGCCACGCCAATCAACAGTTGCGGACCAAATACCAGGAAACCTAATGCAAAGAGAGAAGCCAGGTAGATATATTGATTGCTGGCGTGCTGATACACACCGAGTGTCGCGATAATCAGCGCCAGCGCGATGCAGGCGACCAGGCCACGGCGGCCGTTCGCCAGGTCAGAGAGCCAGCCCCACAGCAACGTACCGACCAGTGCGCCTGCTTCAAACAGCGTAAAGCCCTGAATCGCCACCGCTTTAGAGAGTTTCAGTTCCTGGAACGCGTACACGGTTGACCACTGGTCGATACCAATACGTACCACGTACAGGAAGATGTTGGCGAAGCACAGCAGCCAGATCACTTTGTTTTTCAGCACATACTCAACAAAGATCTGCCACTTGGTCATATCCGTGGACTCAGTCTCTTTGTCCTCTTCGCTGATCTCTTCACCAAACAGTTCTTCGGCTTTACCGAGGCCATAAGCTTCAGGGGAGTCACTGCCGTAACGCAGGCCGATAAAACCGACAATCAGCGCGATAATCGACGGAAAGATAAACATGCCGATCACATGACCGTCGAACAGGTAATTTGCACCGAACAGCGCCACACCCGCCGCGCCCGCGCCACCGAGGTTGTGGGAAATGTTCCAGAAACCGAGGAACGTCCCGCGCTTACGACGTGGCGTCCATTTGGTGATGGTGGAGTAACTGCATGAGCCGCCGGTACTCTGGAAAAAGCCGCTTAAGGCGTAGAAGGCAATCATCAGGAACAGGCTAACCGAGCCGCTGCCCATGCTGGCGCTGAAGCCCAGCATACAAATGGCGGAGAGGATCAGCATAAACGGCAGGAACTGTTTGGTGTTTTTGCCGTCGGCGTAGTAGGAAACCAGTGTTTTACCCACGCCGTAAGTGATGGAGAAGCCCAGGCCAATCATCCCCAGCTGCGTCATGCTCAACCCGTAAGTGGAGATCATGTCGTTCTGTGCAATGTTAAAGTTCTTGCGAATCAGATACATCGTCAGGTAGCCAATAAAGACCACCAGGTAGGATTGCATGAACGGTTTGAACCACATTTTGCGCCGCACTTCGAGCGGAAGATCCAGAGTCGGCTTGCGAACCTGGTTGAGGAAAGCCAGCATGGGTTACTCCTGATTTCCCATCATTCTTCAAGCCGCAGGTGCTTTAGCTGCATGTATTCCTGCAACTTGAATTAATTGGGGAAAGAATTAATGAATGATGGCATTGTAAAAATCAGCAGCCAATCAGGCCTGAGATAGTGTCCAGGCAAAACCTGGAAAATTTCTTAGTTTTGCCGGATATGAGGTAAAAAGGTGAGATGTATCACGCTTCGCGGGGTGCCTGAGCATTCAAAAAGGGCAGTAATAGCAAGGCCGAAATCCCGGCGGCAATAGAGATAACCACAAAAAAACCACTCCAGTGCCAGGTATCGAGCACTTTCGCCAGTGGCCAACCAGCAAGCGACGCTCCCAGGTAAGCAAACAAGCCGACAAACCCCGTCGCCGCCCCTGCCGCTTCTTTGTGGGAACACTCTGCCGCCGCCATACCGATTAACATCTGTGGGCCAAAAACAAAAAAACCAATGGTGAAGAAGCAAGTCGCCTGCATCACGTAGCTGGCAAAAGGCATCAGCCACAGCGAGCCGACTGAAAGCAAAATCCCGGCGGCGAAAATCAAATTCATCGGCCCACGATTACCATTAAATAGTTTGTCCGAACCCCAACCGGCAACCAGCGCACCGATAAATCCGCCCAGTTCAAACATCGTCACTGCTGTATTCGCCGTGACCAGATCGACGCCAAGCGTCTCGGACATGTACAAGTTGCCCCAGTCGTTGATCGCTGCGCGAACCACGTAGACCAGCACGTAGCAGAACGAAAGCAACCAGATATACGGATTCAGCAACACATATTTGGTGAGGATCTCTTTACGCGTCAGCCCTGCTCCTTCCTGCTGCTGGGCAACCTCCAGCGCGTCGTGCCGCCATTCGCCGACCGCCGGTAAACCTAATGCCTGCGGGCGATCGCGCAATCGCCAGCAGAGAAAAATCCCCACAACTATCGCCATACAGCCGGCAACCATCATCCCGATACGCCAACTGTAATGCAGCGCGACTGCCGCCATCACAATAGGGATTAACGCGCCGCCAACGTTGTGCGCCGTGTTCCATAACGCCCACCAACCGCCGCGCTCGGTACGTGAATACCAGGCGGTTAACAGCCGCGCACAAACTGGCGAACCCCAGCCCTGGAAAAAAGCGTTCAACACCCAGAGCACGGCAAACGCCCATAGCGAAGTGGAAAATCCAAACAGAATGTTGATGATGCCAGTCGCAATAAGCCCCATCCCCATAAAATAACGCGCATTTGAGCGGTCGCTGACAATGCCGGAAACAAACTTCGACAAGCCGTAGGTGATGTAAAACAGGGTTGCTAACAGGCCGATATCGCTACGACTTAGCACGCCAGTGGCGAGGATTTCCGGCATCGCGGCGTTAAAACTCTTACGCGTGAAATAAAACAGCGCATAGCCCAACCAGATTGTCAGCAAAATATGCCGACGCCAGTAGCGATAGCGGGCATCAATTTCACGTTTATCGCTTATCAGCGGCGCGTCGGCAGGCGCTTTCAGGAACTGCAACATCATCAAGCCTTACACATAACGTTGGGGTAGAGAGACACTGACGCGCGTGCCGTGCAGACAAGATATGGTCAAGGTGCCGCCCAACGCCGTTACGCGCTCGCGCATTCCAGTGAGACCAAAACCGTGTTGACCTGAATCTGGCGGCAAACCGCTACCATCGTCGTCAATCACCAGCATCAATCGCTCATCCTGCTGCCAGCCTTGCAGCGTGACCGCACTGGCATCGGCATGTTTCACAATATTGTTCAGCCCTTCCTGGCAGACTCGAAACAGCGTCACACGCTGGTTTTCACTTAATGCTGATTCATCTATCCGCCATTCGAGATGACTGACAATGCCGCGACCTTCCAGCTCCATTTCTCGCATCAGTGAACGGATAGCCTGCTCCAGGGTGAGATCATCCAACTGGCGCGGACGTAACCGCCCTAACAAGCGGCGCACCGCGTCGTAAACTCCCAGCGACAGTTGTTCGATTAACTGCCCGCTCTGCTTCACGCTGGCGTTATCTGCCGCCAGCCGCTGAACAATTCCCGCCTGAGTACGAATGGCAGTGATGGTCTGACCGATATCGTCGTGCAGTTCACGCGCCACATCGCGGCGCACGCTCTCTTCGGTTTCCAGCAAACGTTCGGCAAGATGCTGATTGCGTGCCAGCTCCTTTTGTAGCGACTGGTTAAGCTCACGCAGTCGCTGAATACCTGCGCCAAGTAACAGCCCCGTCAAACTTTGCACCAGAAGCGAGAGCAATAAATCTACCGGATGATCGCGCCATGTCTGGCTGGCAATCAGCGCAATGGCATTCATCAACGTCGCAATCAGCGCCCCTTGCCAACCATAGTGCCAGGCCAGAGCGATAATCGGCAGCGCCAGGCAGAATGGCGTAAAACGCGACAGTTCGTTCGGCAACCCCAGTTGCAGCCAGAGGCTGATAACAAACAGCAGCAAGTACCAAATCAGATGCCGCCCGCGCCAGTTTATCGGCTGAGAAACCAGCGACGGCCCCAGCGGCAGCCAGGTGTTATTCGCCAGGTAGTGCCAGAACACAAGGCAAACAGGAGCCAGCGTCAGACCACCAGTTAAGGTTAATAACAGCGCGTTCCACGATTCGTTACCATACCCGTGCCAAAGCCAGGGCAGCGACTGTAACAACGCTGCCGCCGTAAACGCAGCCCCCTGTAACAACAATGTGCGCCAGTCGCGCTGATGGCGAAAGCGGGAAATCAACGCCACGGGCAGTAACGTCAATAAACTACCGATCATCAATAACGGAAAATGCGTTAACCCGACAGCCTGCGTCAGCCAGTAAATCAGCAGCCATTCCGCGCCCAGCAACACGGGCCAGTATCCGCGCGGGCATTGCAACATCAGCCCCAGTCGCAGACCAAACGGAAACAGCAATACCGCCAGATCCGGTCGTTCAACCAGATGCAGGCTAATACTCCACAGGCAAAACCATGCGGCAGAGAAGATAAAAAAGCAGGAAATTACAGTATTTAAGCGGGAGAAAAATGTCTTCATCACCAGCCATCAAACATGCGGCGAGCCAGTTCAACATCGTTACTGACGCCCAGTTTGTCCATCAGATTAGCGCGATGTACGTGCACAGTTTTCGGCGACAAGCCCAGTTCAGCGGCAATCTCTTTCACCGCCATCCCTTGCGCCAGCTTTTCCGCCACCTGACGTTCGCGTTTGGTCAGCGGATCCTGGCGACCGGATGCCAGTTTAATGGCGATATCTGGCGTCAGATAACAGCCGCCCGTGGCAACGGTATGCACCGCAGCGATCAGTTCGTCCGGGCTACAGCGTTTGGAGAGAAAGCCGCGTGCGCCCGCATTGAGCGCCTGTTCAACCAGCGCCGGACTGTCATGAACGGAGAGCATAATCGTCGCCATACCTTTTGGAAGCTGGCTTAATAACTCCAGTCCGGAAATATCCGGCATGGAGATGTCGCAAATACACACCTGCACACCGCGCCCTGGCAACCCGGCCAGCGCCTCGCGCCCCGAACCAAACTCGGCAACTACCTGCAAATCAGGTTCCAGCCCCAGCAACTGCGCAAAGCCGGAGCGGACGATAAGGTGATCGTCTATAAGGGCAACGGTTATCATGGTCTTGTCCTGACGGGTAAAAAAAACGCGCTTACCTTAACGATAAGCGCGCCGCTGTTCAAGCCTTGAGCGGTTACTGAAAGAACACAGCAATCTTGTTAAACATGGTCGGGTCGGACTGATTACGCTGCACTTTTACCACATCTTCCAGTTTGTCGATCTGGCTTATCATCTGCTCCAGCCGCTGATCATCATTCACCAGTAGCCAGATATGGCTTTTGTCGCTGTCCTGAACAGGCAGACAGAGAATGCCTTCAACGTTAAAGGCGCGGCGGGCAAAAAGCCCACAAACATGCGTCATTACACCAGGATGGTTGCGAACGGTGAGTTCCAGAATCACGTTGTCATGAGTTGTATTTTGCATGGTTTATTCCCCCACCATTTCAGTATTCGCCGCACCTGGCGGCACCATCGGGTAAACTTTTTCTTCCGCATCAATCCGTACATGAATCAGTGCCGGACCAGGGCGATTAATAATTTCTTGCAACGCGGCCTGCGGATCGGCTTCATTATTCAAATCACACGTTTCGAGGCCGAATCCGGCGGCAATCTGCATAAAATTGATTTTGCCCGGATAGGTAGCGGCAAAAACACCCTGCTTGTAGAACAGACTTTGTTGCTGATGCACCAGCCCCAGAGCTTCGTTGTTCATCAGAATGATTTTGACATCAAGCTGGTTTTCGCTGGCGGTGGCCATCTCCTGAATATTCATCATCAGACTGCCGTCACCGGAAAAACACAACACTTTGCGATCAGGGTTCGCCAGCGCCGCGCCAATCGCCGCAGGCAGACCAAAGCCCATCGTTCCCAGCCCGCCAGAGGTCAGCCACTGACGTGGACGATTGAGCGGATAAGCCTGCGCCGTCCACATCTGATGTTGACCAACATCGGTGGTAATAATCGCGTTGTCATCCACGCAGGCGGCAACGGCATTAATCAGGCCGTAATGTGTTAACGGATCGCTCGCTTTTGGAATTGGACACGGGTATTCGCGCTGTAAATCAGCCACCAGTTGATGCCACTCTGCTCGCGGCTGGGCTTCCACCTGCGGGATCAGTTGCGCCAGCACGTCATCGACATCCGCCTGAATCGCTACATGCGGTTGCTTCACTTTACCCAGCTCTGCGCGGTCGATATCCACATGGATGATTTTGGCGTTCGGACAGAACTCCTCGGTTTTGCCAATCGCCCGGTCATCAAAACGTGCTCCGAGAACAATCAGCAGATCCGCCTCCTGCAAGATATAGTTGGTGCTGCGCACGCCGTGCATCCCCAGCATACCCAGCGACAGTGGATGCGCTTTTGGCAACATGCCCAGCGCCATTAAGGTCATAGTGGTGGGCAATTGCGCTTTCTCTGCCAGTTCACGCACCCGCTCAGGTGCGTTGATCACACCGCCGCCCAGATAAAGTATCGGACGTTTGGCAGCGTTAATCATCGCTGCCGCATCACAAATACTCTCTTCGCTAAAGGCGGGTGCGGCGGCTTTTTCTGCCATAGCCGGCTGTTCTTCAATCTCAAAAACCGCTGTTTGCACATCCTTAGGAATGTCTATCCACACCGGGCCAGGACGGCCTGATTGCGCAATGCGGAAGGCATCGCTCATGACCTGCGGGAGTTCTTCGATATGCCTGACCAGATAGTTATGTTTGGTGATGGGGATAGAGATGCCGTAGGTATCAACTTCCTGAAAGGCGTCGGTGCCAATCATCGAGGCCGGAACCTGACCGGTGATGCAAATCAGCGGGATGGAGTCCAGCCGCGCATCGGCAATGGCGGTCACCAGGTTAGTCGCCCCCGGCCCACTACAGGCCATGCAAACCGCTGGTTTGCCGTCGGTACGCGCCATCCCCTGGGCGATAAATCCCGCGCCCTGTTCGTGACGAGCCAGAATATGGCGGATTTGCGTGCTTTGGCTTAAGGCGTCATAGACAGGGAGAATCGAGCCGCCCGGTATCCCCGTCACAATCTTAATGCCCTGCTGCTCCAGAAAATGAACGATAAATTCTACGCCGGTAAAACGCTTGCGTGTCGATGTTATGCCCGAACTTGCCATGCTCCAGTCCTTTTCTTTTGAGCCGACTTTCCGGGGGTGCTTAAACGAAAAACCCCGCCCGGTTTGCGCCGGCGGGGTTTTGGAATCGTGTGTTGTTCCAGTCCCTACGGCGCATTGCCGACGACCACCACCACACGCACGACGACCACTGCGGCGGATGGCGCAGTTGGTAGTAGTTTTGCGTTGAGCATGGAAATAGTCATTGGGGACCTTGTTGGTTTTGTGTTTAACAATATTTATACAAGCACAGGTTTACAGGGGAGACAATGGAAAATTTTTCATCAAGGGAAAATTGAGGGATTGATCACGTTTTGTACTGAAATCGCAGGTAACAAAAAACCCCGCCGGAGCGAGGTTTCGTCAGCCGCTTGCAGCTGGTAACCGCAAAGCACACTGTATTATGTCAACACTGAAAGTATACGCATTCTATGAAGAACGCGCAATTTCGGCACGAATTTTGACTTATTTAGCGCATAGTTGAGTATCGATCACAGTTTGCGTTTTGTCTAAAAATTACTGTTTATTTATACAGTGCAATTCTATAATATCACTGTACGCAATGTGTTATGCGGGGCCGCATCGTTACCCGGCGCACTAAGTCCTGGCTGAAACGGGTGGTGCCGTCAGCGCCTTAACCCCGCGTGAGCACACTGTGTTATGTCAACAGCACAACGTTTCTCCTTGAGATACCGCGTGCACAACAGCCGACCACAGGCAGCGGAAAGGTACGTCGGCTGGTAGTGCTCCTGAACCACAGGAGACGCGTATGAGCCTGGTGGATATCGCCATTCTTATCCTCAAACTCATTGTTGCAGCACTGCAACTGCTTGATGCTGTTCTGAAATATCTTAAGTAATTCAGATTCAAGTCGCACTAAAGGGGAGCGGGAAACCGCTCCCCTTTCATATTCTGCTTGCGAATGAGTGTCAGATGCGATGCTGGCGGATGTGGCGTTAAGGTTTTATCCCTATTCCGGCAACATTTATTGCCGCTTTTGTTTATATATTCTGCCGTTTTTCTTATTACTATTCCTCATATATATCTGGCTAACATTTATCAATGTGATAGATTTCTCTCCCGCATTTATTCGAATGCGTAGTAACTTATTCTAAATATATTTTTATAAGCGTCTGTGATAATGAAAAGGCATAGAAACGTCAATTTATTATTGATGTTGGTATTACTCGTGGCCGTCGGTCAGATGGCGCAAACTATTTATATTCCTGCTATTGCCGATATGGCACGCGATCTCAACGTCCGTGAAGGGGCGGTGCAGAGCGTAATGGGCGCTTATCTGCTGACCTACGGTGTCTCACAACTATTTTATGGCCCAATTTCCGACAGGGTTGGTCGTCGGCCGGTGATCCTCGTCGGAATGTCCATTTTTATGTTAGCGACGCTGGTTGCGGTCACCACCTCCAGCCTGACGGTATTGATTACTGCCAGCGCAATGCAGGGGATGGGAACCGGTGTCGGTGGTGTGATGGCGCGTACATTGCCGCGTGATTTGTATGAACGGACACAGCTACGCCACGCTAATAGCATGTTAAATATGGGTATTCTGGTCAGCCCTTTGCTCGCACCATTAATTGGCGGCCTACTGGATACCATGTGGAACTGGCGAGCCTGCTACCTGTTTTTACTGGTGCTTTGTGCTGGTGTGACCTTCAGTATGGCGCGCTGGATGCCAGAAACGCGCCCTGTCGATGCACCGCGTACGCGTCTGCTCACCAGCTACAAAACGCTCTTTGGAAATGGCGGTTTTAACTGCTATTTACTGATGCTGATTGGCGGTCTGGCAGGGATTGCCGCCTTCGAAGCCTGTTCTGGGGTGCTGATGGGCGCAGTATTAGGACTGAGCAGTATGACGGTCAGTATTTTGTTTATTCTGCCAATTCCGGCGGCATTTTTCGGTGCATGGTTTGCCGGACGCCCAAATAAGCGGTTCTCTTCGTTGATGTGGCAGTCCGTTATCTGTTGCCTGCTGGCAGGACTGATGATGTGGCTCCCCAGCTGGTTTGGCGTGATGAATGTCTGGACGCTGCTCGTTCCCGCAGCATTGTTCTTTTTCGGTGCCGGGATGCTATTTCCGCTGGCAACCAGCGGCGCGATGGAGCCTTTCCCCTTCCTGGCGGGCACGGCTGGCGCACTGGTCGGTGGTCTGCAAAACATTGGTTCCGGCGTGCTGGCGTCGCTCTCCGCGATGTTGCCGCAAACCGGTCAGGGCAGCCTGGGGTTATTGATGACCTTAATGGGATTGTTGATCGTGCTGTGTTGGCTGCCGCTGGCGACGCGGATGTCGCACCAGGGACAGCCCGTTTAACTCACGTCACCACAGCATCGTCATCAACTCCACTGGAGAACGATGCTGCTTTATCAAGTCGCGCATTACCCGCATGTGCGGCGCGGAGTGGGAATAAAAAGCCTGATAGCCAGCACAAAGTACCTTGCCCGACTGACCATCCCTGGCATGAGGGCACAGGAGATACCAGTCACACTCCTGACAGCCCCGCCGTGGTTGTTGGCTGTCGTTCCCGCACCATTTTTGCAGCGTGACATCAAAAAGCTCGATTGATATACGACTGATATCTGTCCGCACCCAACACTCGAACAGGGCGATTAAAAATTGTCCCCATAACTCGGTTGTCACCGACGCTGCCGTCAGCTCGCCCCGGTCATCAAATTCTATATGGGGAATGAGTTGCACGGCGCGGATGCCCCTCTGTTTGAAATTCTGATAAAAATCACCTGGTTGTAATGCATCTTTATACTCTACAACCAGTTTATGCCTGTCCTCTTTAGCATTTATAACCTGACTTCCTGTCATGTGATTCTCTCAATTAATACGATAAGTTGGTGTATATGCGTAACAGCAAACAGTATTGCGAGAGATAACACCGCGAGGGAGATCATAAATTTGTCACGGATTACGCAAATTTGGGAAAAATCGCTATTAGCCACATCCATTAAATTACGATTTCGTGTATAGCGCCAGAGGATTAGTGCCACAAAGGCGAGGATGCCAATAGAAATCCAGAACAATATGCCTGACTGATGCCAATTGTGTTTGATGGCCAGCGCCATCAACGCGCCATAGCCCAGCATGGTGCGAAACCATGCCAGCGATGTGCGTTCCGGCTGAAGACCTGGATCGGCAATCCTTCTGGCTTTGCGGCTATCCGGCATACAAAACCAGTCCCATAACGATCACCGCCACGATCATCAATATTAAGCTGATGATTAATAAGCTGTTAGTGTAGGGTAAATCTTCTTTCAGACGCATCGCTTTTTCATTGCGTAACCAGCGCAAGTAACCATACATTGCCAGTCCGCCAGAAAATAAGCATAGCAATAACGCCAGCAGCTCGCGAATGACTGGCGTGGCGAAATCCGGCGCAAGCTGATCCAGCCCCACACCTGCTGCCAGAAACCCTAATGCAGTACGGATCCACGCCAAAAATGTACGCTCATTAGCCAACGAGAAGCGGTAATCGGGTGCTTCACCGAGGCGGGATATTTTCATTGTGGCTCCTTTGCAATTTCACAATAGCGGTGTTTTATCCGTCTATTTTTAGGAATTTCGGTCGATGTTTTCTTGATATGCTTTGCCATCCGCTACAAGGAGGTCAGATGGATATCTTAGCGCAAAATAAAATCAGTTCACTGGGTATGCTGTTCGGTGCCATCGCTTTAATGATGGGCATTATCCACTTTTCCTTCGGCCCTTTTTCCGCACCGCCGCCAACGCTTGAAAGCATCGTGGCGGACAAAACGGCTGAAATTAAAAGAGGTCTTCTCGCTGGAATAAAAGGTGAAAAAATTACGACAGTGGAGAAAAAAGAGACGCCTGATATCGATAAAATCCTCGATCAAGGCGGCATCGCACTGGCCATTGCCGCGCTACTTTGCGCATTTGTTGGCGGTATGCGTAAGGAAAATCGCTGGGGCATTCGCGGCGCTCTGGTTTTTGGCGGCGGGACGCTGGCTTTCCATACCTTGCTTTTTGGTATCGGCATCATCTGCGGTCTTCTGCTGATATTCCTGATCTTTTCCTTCCTGACCGGCGGTTCACTGGTTTAAGCGGCTCGGTGGTGTTCTTAAATACCAGGTGGAGTGCCGTTTACGGCAACTCCACCCGGAAAAGAATTAACCGATACTCCAGAAAAGCACCGCAAGTAACTGTGGTGTGATAATGCGCAGGAACATGACTAACGGATACACCGTAGCGTAAGAGAGTGCCGCCGCACCGCTGGTAGGATGAAGATTATTGGCAAACGCCAGCGCCGGAGGATCGGTCATAGAGCCAGCCAACATCCCGCACATGGTCAGGTAATTCATTTTGGCTAACATCCGCGCCAGAATGCCGACTGTAATCAGCGGAATTGCGGTGATCAGGGCACCATAACCAATCCAGCTTAGCCCCTCGCCATTGACCAGGGTATCGACAAAATTCCCACCGGATTTCAGACCCACTACCGAGAGGAACAGTACGATCCCCAGCTCCCGCAGCGCAAGGTTGGCGCTTGGTGGCATAAACCAGTAAAGCTTGCCGATACTGCCGATACGCCCAAGGATCAGCGCCATAATCAGCGGCCCCCCCGCCAGCCCCAGCTTCAATGCCGCCGGGAATCCAGGCACAAACACGGGAATGGAGCCTAACAACACGCCAAGACCGATGCCAATAAACACCGGTAACATTTGAACCTGTTGCAGTTTTTGCTGCGCATTACCTAATACATTGGCAACGGCATCAATAGCAGAAGGCCGCCCCACAAGGTTGAGGATATCGCCAAATTGCAGGCTAATATCGCCACTGGCGACCAGTTCAACCCCGGCACGGTTCAGGCGCGAGATAACTACGTCATAGCGTTCTTTAAAGTGCAGATCGCGAATACGTTTACCGAGCACATTTTCATTGGTGACCACCACGCGTTCAACGCGCAAATCGGTGCCTTTCGTTGATAGCGAAGTATCCACTTCCTGCCCAATCACCAGTTGTGCATTATGCAAATCCGCAGGCTGTCCCACCAGATGCAGCAAATCGCCAAGTTGAATAACGGTCTCTGGCGAAGGCACTTTTAGGGTTTCTTCTCGTTTCAATCGTGAGCAGATAACTTTATCGCCATTAAGAATCGGCACATCTTTAATGGCTAAATTATGCAAATTAGGGTTCTCAACACGGATGTTAATCGTCCTGATTAGCGCACCGCCGTTGGTTCGCGTGGACTCGTGCTGCTGGGCCTCAGTCTCAACATTGACGCGGAAAATAACTCGCAGCATCCACATGGTGAACAAAATCCCACAAATGCCGAATGGATACGCCATCGCGTAACTCATCCCCATCTGATCGACCATCTCCATCGGTGTACCGAGATCGCGTAAGATTTGCTGACCTGCCCCCAATGCTGGCGTATTGGTGACCGCGCCAGAGAAAATCCCCAGCACCACAGGCAGTGGAATATCGAAAAGTTTATGCAGGATAGCGGTAACCAGACCGCCGATAATGACTATCAGAACAGCAAACAAGTTGAGGCGTAACCCGGAGACGCGCAATGAGGCAAAGAAGCCCGGCCCCACCTGAATCCCGATGGTATAAACAAACAGGATCAGGCCAAATTCCTGGATAACATGCAGCATATCGCTACTTAATGTCATCCCAGCCTGAGAAACGAAATGGCCGACGATGATCCCACCAAACAGCACGCCGCCAATGCCTAATCCTATGCCGCGAAACTTGACGTTGCCGATAAACAAACCGACAACCGCCACCAAAGCCAGAATACTGACTGTTAATGCTATATCACTCATCGTCCATTTCTCTTGAAATAACATTTTAATTACCAGGGATTATGGCTGAATCGGTGAAGCAGATTTGCCTTATGGCGCACATTATCACGGGAAAGAGAGTGCCGGAACATCTTAACCTGGCGAAAATTAATACAGAGTTGGAGATGGTAGATAAAAAAAGCCCCACCAGACTGGCGGGGCAAAAAGAATAGCTAATTAGCTATTTAACGCGGGACGTTCGCTGATAGCGATACGCTGCGCTGCGATGGGTTCAGGCTCATTACGAATTAAATCAATATGCAGCAAACCATTAACGAAGGTTGCGCCAGAGACTTCCATATTTTCAGCCAGCGTAAAACTCAGACTAAATGGCTGATTCATAAGCCCTTGATGCAACCATTTTTTCTCTTCTTTTGGCTGCTCAGGCGTGCCTTTTACGCTCAGGCGCGTACCTTCCAGTTGAATCTCTAAATCTTCCTGACGGAAACCAGCCAACGCCAGAGTAATGCGGTAGTGGTTATCGTCGCTTTTCTCAATGTTGTACGGCGGGAAGCTCTGGCTTTCACCGGCGTTTTGCAATGCGTTGGCCAGTTTGTCAAAACCGATCCATTGACGCATCAGTGGGGATAAATCGAAGTTACGCATAGTCATTTCTCCTTCTAAGAAGCGAGTAAGTACCTGCAAATCCGAAGATTCGCATATGCTCCCTGACGGCGAGCATGGAAATGTCAGGCCGCGCCTGGCGGCCTTAGGGAATTAGTTGATTTCGATACGGCGCGGTTTTTTCGCTTCCGGGATCACTCGTTCGAGATCGATATACAGCAGACCATTTACCAGGTTAGCACCACGAACATGAATGTTCTCGGCTAACTGGAATTTGCGTTCAAAGTTGCGTTCAGCGATGCCCTGGTACAGATAGGTGCGCTCTTTTTGTTCGTCAGCATGAGCACCTTTCACCACCAGCAGATTGTCCTGGGCGGTAATTTCCAGTTCACTCTCAGCAAAACCCGCGACTGCGATAGCAATGCGGTAATGGTTTTCGTCTACCAGTTCAACGTTATACGGAGGGTAGCCACCATTACTCTGGCTCTGGTTGTTTTCTAAGTGGTTAAACAAACGGTCAAATCCAATAGCAGAACGGTAAAGCGGGGATAAATCAAAGTTACGCATAATCAATAGCTCCTGAAATCAGCGAGAATATAAGACCTTCCACAATGGACAGGTCGGGTAGCCAGAACACCCATCAGGCGCGTTCTCATCAGCTACGGTATAAAAATGGGTCTGGATATGCACTTTTCAAGCCTTTCCAACGGACTTTTTTTTGCAGTTTGTGGTCTATTGCATAGACTGGAGGACAGCACGAAACGTTAAAGTGCGATAGCCGTCACAGTGCGACATGATGATGATGTTATTTTCGGCAAGGGATCGCTATAACACATCATGCCAACACCCACGATTAACAGATGAATTTATTATGATAAGAAATGTGTTGTTAGCGTCCATGATATGCAGCGGAATGACATTACTCGGAGGATGCTCCAGCGTAATGTCCCATACCGGAGGTAAGGAGGGAACGTATCCCGGCACCCGCGCTAGTGTCACCATGATTGGCGATGACACGACAAACTGGGGAACCAAATCGCTGGCGATTCTCGATATGCCATTTACCGCAGTCATGGACACACTTTTGCTGCCGTGGGATGCGTTCCGCAAAGACAGTTCGGTGCGCTCGCGCGTGGAAAAAAGCGAAGCCGATGCGCAAGCCATCAATGCCGTCATTCCACCAGCCAGAATGCCAGCGAACTGACTAGCGACCCGTTTCGGTGATCCACAGCTGACCTGCTTCCATCCACGCCAGCCATTTACCGTCCGGCGAGAAGACCACGGCGTCTGCCGAAGGTGGGTTGGCGTGATTATCAGTTAAATACTCAACCTCGCCGCTTTGCGCATGGGCACAAGCAATCCGATTATCCAGCACAAAGCCCAACCATTCTCCTGACGGATGCCAGTTAAATGCAGACTGAATATCCGTTTTGTTATGAGTTAACTGGCGCGGCTCACCGCCCTTTGGCGAGATAAGCCACAGTTGCACAATGCCGTAATCATCGCGCATTAAAAACGCGATTTGCGTTCCCTGCGGGTTACAGCGTACCCAGTGGCGCGGGACGTTGACTAACCCCGGATAAGTCCGATGGTGTGTAAAGGTTAAACGTCGCTGCACGACGCCGCGCGGTGGCGCAGGCAGGGTTGTTTCCGTTCCGCTTAACGGCGCATCACTTGTTGCTTTCCAGCCTGTTTCATCTTGCGGCAGCTCAACAATAAACAGCTCCGGCACTTTCTCGCCCTTTTGCGAAAGCGTGTCGCCAATAAACGCCAGTGCGTGGTTTCCTACCCATCCTTCTTCATAAGCGCGATTGATTTCATCACTGCCAGGCTGCGGCGTAGGCGTAGTTTTACTCACCAGCACGCACCAGTGGCTACCGCTGTATTCACGCGGATGCTGCTTTTGTACGTTGACCGGGCCAAACGGTGACGCCACCCCGACGTTTCGCAAATCCAGCGCCGAATCAAGTTCATGCATTACATGGTCGTTATAAGTAAAACTCACCATTTCACCGTTCGGGCTAAAAACATGCACATGGCTGCCGCCGCGTAGCGCCCCTGGAGTGTACGGAACGGTAATATCCATTGCATCGAGATTACTCACTTTGCCGCCTTCAGCAATCACACCTCGACGGTGATGGAAATCGTAATGCCATGTTTCATCAGGATTTTCAGGACCGTGGATGAAGACATATTTCTCTGACTTCGGATGAACGGTCACCACGCCGACGTGTGCGCCCTGTGATGCCCGGTAGATAACCTCGACCTCGCCGGTATGGATATTCACGCGCTCAATGGTCTCGCCGGTAAACGACGCGCCAGAAGGGCGCACATCAAACACCAGCCACTGGCTGTCGGGTGTCCAGGTATTGGTATTGGTGAGCAAGTGATTTCGTGAAGCGTTGGTGAGTTGTTTCATGGCGTGATCCTGATACAAAACGGTTCCCGCCATCATACTTCACAAGGACTTCACTTTCAGACAATAGTCTTTTGCCATCGTGATGAATGTGAGTAAAAAGATGGAACATTTCGACGTGGCGATTATTGGCCTCGGCCCGGCAGGTTCGGCGCTGGCGCGGCAGTTAGCAGGCAAAATGCAGGTCATCGCGCTGGATAAAAAGCACCAGTGCGGTACTGAAGGTTTCAGCAAGCCTTGTGGCGGTCTGTTGGCACCGGACGCACAGCGTTCTTTTATTCGCGATGGACTGACGCTTCCTGTCGATGTGATCGCCAATCCGCAGATTTTCAGCGTCAAAACCGTCGACGTCGCCGCATCGCTCACGCGTAACTACCAGCGAAGCTATATCAATATTAATCGCCATGCTTTCGACTTGTGGATGAAGTCACTGATCCCCGCCAGCGTTGAGGTTTACCACGACAGCCTGTGTCGAAAAATCTGGCGTGAGGATGATAAATGGCATGTCATTTTTCGCGCAGACGGCTGGGAGCAGCATATTACCGCCCGCTATCTGATCGGTGCCGATGGTGCCAACTCGATGGTGCGGCGACATCTCTACCCGGATCATCAGATTCGTAAATATGTCGCTATCCAGCAGTGGTTCGCAGAGAAACATCCGGTGCCGTTCTACTCCTGTATCTTTGATAATGCGATAACGGACTGTTATTCATGGAGTATTAGCAAAGACGGTTATTTTATCTTTGGCGGAGCCTATCCGATGAAAGACGGTCAGGCGCGTTTCGCGGCGCTGAAAGAAAAAATGAACGCCTTTCAGTTCCAGTTTGGCAAAGCGGTGAAAAGCGAAAAATGCACGGTGTTATTT
This sequence comes from Escherichia sp. KTE114, assembly GCF_000407765.1. Classification (NCBI taxonomy): domain Bacteria; kingdom Pseudomonadati; phylum Pseudomonadota; class Gammaproteobacteria; order Enterobacterales; family Enterobacteriaceae; genus Escherichia; species Escherichia sp. KTE114. Next base: position 1,181,830 of record NZ_KE136626.1, read on the forward strand.
CCCTCACGCTGGCAGGATTTTGTCTGCGGTAAGGACAACGCCTTTCTTATTGGTGAAGCGGCGGGATTCATCAGCGCCAGCTCGCTGGAGGGGATTAGCTATGCGCTCGATAGCGCAGACATTCTTCGTTCGGTATTACTGAAGCAGCCAGAGAAGATCAATACCGCCTACTGGCGCGCCACCCGCAAATTGCGTTTAAAACTCTACGGCAAGATATTAAAAAGCCGATGCCTGACTGCACCTGCCTTAAGAAAGTGGATTATGCGCAGTGGTGTGGCGCATATTCCGCAGATGAATTGCGCCGGGCACTATTCTGAAAGCAGGATGCTTTATCCTAAATAAGTGAAAAGAAAGGTATGCTTTCAGCTGTTTCATTGTTGTTTAAAGGATTAATCATGAGTTTGAATTTTAAGGGATTTTTTAAGACTGCCAGTGTATGTTCTTTGGCATTCGTGTTGACCGGATGTATCACCTGGGGGTTGGTTTCCAATACCGCAAGCCGTCCACATGCCCAGCAATGGCGGTCGGACACGATTAAGGGGTTATCGCTGGCTGAAGACAGTAACGGAACGAAAGGCTATGTTTTTGTTGGCGAATCGCTGGACTACCTGTTGACCACCGGCGGCGGTGAGGTGGTTAAAATGCTGAACGATCCGGCAATTCATGGCGAAAGAATCACCGTTTCCGATAATGCGAAATTTATTTTAAGCAGCAGTGATACGAATTTTTCTGGTGCAATAACGCTCTATTACGACTGGGATAACGAGGAAGATAAAGCACTGGCGACACAATATGGCTTTGTGTGTGATTATCAGCGTTGTACATGGATGCTGGACGGCCTGAAAGGCTCTATCCACCAGAAAAATAAAAAAGCGGATTACTCAAACGTGATGGTTTTCCATCAGCCCTTTACGGTGGGATTTTATGAGTACAAAACAACAAATGGCGTCCCGCGCGGACTCGCTAATGTGCTGCTGCCAGTCACCATTACGCTGGATATTGTGACTTCACCACTCCAGTTCCTGATTTTATGCACGACCAGAAATTGTTAATCGCTGCGGGCAAACACATTTATGCTGTTTGCCCGCCCATTGATTAATTCAGCACATACTTTTCGATTGCAAACGCCACTCCATCTTCCAGGTTGGATTTGGTGACAAAGTTCGCCGCTTCTTTCACCGAAGGAATAGCGTTATCCATCGCCACACCGATGCCTGCATATTCAATCATCGCGATGTCGTTTTCCTGATCGCCAATCGCCATAATTTCTTCCGGCTTAATGCCCAACACATCAGCCAGCGATTTCACGCCGGTGCCTTTATTGACGCGTTTATCGAGGATTTCGAGGAAGTACGGTGCACTTTTCAGCACGGTGTATTTCTCTTTTACTTCCTGCGGAATGCGCGCGATGGCCTGGTCGAGGATGGCGGGTTCATCAATCATCATCACTTTCAGGAACTGGGTGTCAGGGTTCATTTTCTCCGCTTCGCAGAATACCAGCGGAATGGTGGCCACAAACGACTCATGCACCGTGTAGTAACTGATATCGCGGTTGGCGGTGTACAGCGTGGTGCGATCCAGCGCGTGGAAGTGAGAACCGACTTCACGAGAGAGTTTTTCCAGGAAACGGTAGTCGTCATAGCTGAGAGCGGTTTGCGCTACGGTGCTACCATCAGCGGCCTTCTGCACCAGCGCGCCATTGTAAGTAATGCAGTAGTCGCCCGGCTGTTCCATATGCAGTTCTTTCAGGTAGTTGTGAACGCCTGCATAAGGACGCCCTGTTGTCAGCACAACATTCACGCCACGGGCGCGAGCGGCGGCAATCGCGTTTTTAACAGCGGGAGAAATGGTGTGATCGGGCAGCAGAAGGGTGCCATCCATATCGATAGCAATGAGTTTGATAGCCATGAGTTCCCCAGGTAGATTGGTTCCTGACCCATGCTAACGCGATTCCGCTCAAAAATCAGTACAACACCCGAGGGAAAAGGGGGATGCAACGCGCGTTGCGTGCTCCCCTTTTGCTTAGCGGAAGAGTTTCCCTTTCAGTAACTCCATACCTGCGGAAAGCAGATCGTTATTGGCTTGTGGTGACACTTCACCCTGCGGCGAGAGGGCATCAATAATCTTCGGCAATTGTTCCGCCAGCATGTTGGAAGCAACACTGGTATCTACGCCGAGTTTTTGCCCGAGATCGGACACCGCGTTTGTGCCGAGCGCCGACTCCAGTTGCTCGCCGCTCACCGGCTGATTGCCCTGTTGATTACTCAACCAAGTTGAGAGAATGGCACCTAAGCCGCCACTTTGCAGTTTTTCCAGCAGCACCTGGATGCCTCCCTGTTCCTCAACCCAACTTAAAATCGCCTGATATTTTCCCGCATCGCCTTTCAGAAAGGCACCGACAACTTCATCAAAAAGCCCCATGATATTCACCTGTAAAGCGTTACGTGTTGACTCAAAAAGTATAGTTCTGCGGGATGATAATTGCGGATTGCAGAAATAAAAAGGGCGGAGATGATCTCCGCCCTTTTTTTATAGCTTCTTGCCGGATGCGGCGTTAACGCCTTATCCGGCCTACAAAATCATGCAAATTCAATACATTGCAGGAGTCTCGTAGGACTGATAAGCGTAGCGCATCAGGCACGCTCGCATGGTTAACGCCATTAAATATCGATATTCGCCGCTTTCAGGGCGTTCTCTTCGATAAACGCACGACGCGGTTCTACGGCGTCGCCCATCAGCGTGGTGAACAGCTGGTCAGCGGCAATCGCATCCTTAACGGTAACGCGCAGCATACGACGGCTTTCCGGATCCATAGTGGTTTCCCACAGCTGTTCCGGGTTCATCTCGCCCAGACCTTTATAACGCTGGATGGAGAGGCCGCGACGGGACTCTTTCACCAGCCAGTCCAGCGCCTGCTCGAAGCTGGCTACCGGCTGACGACGTTCACCACGTTCAATAAACGCATCTTCTTCCAGCAAGCCACGCAGTTTCTCGCCCAGCGTGCAGATACGACGATATTCGCCGCCGGTGATAAACTCGTGATCCAGCGGATAGTCAGTATCCACGCCGTGGGTACGCACGCGAACAATCGGCTCGAACAGGTTTTTCTCGGCATTGGTGTGGACATCAAACTTCCACTGGCTGCCGTGCTGTTCTTTGTCGTTCAGTTCGCTGACCAGCGCGTTCACCCAGCGGGTCACAATCTGCTCGTCAGAGAGATCCGCTTCCGTCAGCGTCGGCTGATAGATAAGCTCTTTCAGCATTGCTTTCGGATAGCGACGTTCCATGCGAACGATCATTTTCTGCGCCGCATTGTACTCCGACACCAGTTTTTCTAACGCTTCACCAGCTAAAGCTGGTGCACTGGCGTTGGTATGCAAAGATGCACCATCCAGAGCGATAGAAATTTGGTACTGATCCATCGCTTCATCGTCTTTAATGTACTGCTCTTGCTTGCCTTTCTTCACTTTGTACAGCGGCGGTTGAGCAATGTAGACATGACCGCGTTCGATGATTTCCGGCATCTGACGATAGAAGAAGGTCAACAGCAATGTACGAATGTGCGAGCCGTCGACGTCCGCATCGGTCATGATGATGATGCTGTGATAACGCAGTTTGTCCGGATTGTATTCGTCACGACCGATACCACAACCAAGCGCGGTGATAAGCGTCGCCACTTCCTGGGAAGCAAGCATCTTATCGAAACGGGCTTTCTCAACGTTGAGGATTTTACCCTTCAGCGGCAGAATCGCCTGGTTCTTGCGGTTACGCCCCTGTTTTGCAGAGCCGCCCGCAGAGTCCCCTTCCACAAGGTACAGTTCAGAAAGCGCCGGGTCGCGCTCCTGGCAGTCCGCCAGTTTGCCCGGCAGGCCAGCTAAGTCCAGCGCGCCTTTACGACGAGTCATTTCACGGGCGCGACGCGCAGCTTCACGCGCACGGGCAGCATCAATGATTTTGCCGACCACGATTTTCGCGTCAGTTGGGTTTTCCAGCAGGTATTCTGCCAGCAGTTCGTTCATCTGCTGTTCTACCGCCGATTTCACCTCAGAAGAAACCAGTTTGTCTTTGGTCTGGGAGGAGAATTTCGGGTCTGGTACTTTCACAGACACAACCGCAATCAGCCCTTCACGCGCATCGTCGCCGGTGGCGCTGACTTTGGCTTTTTTGCTGTAGCCTTCTTTGTCCATGTAGGCGTTCAGGGTACGGGTCATCGCCGCACGGAAACCTGCCAGGTGAGTACCACCGTCACGCTGCGGAATGTTGTTAGTAAAGCAGTAGATGTTTTCCTGGAAGCCATCGTTCCACTGCAATGCCACTTCGACGCCGATACCGTCTTTTTCGGTGGAGAAGTAGAAGATATTCGGGTGGATTGGCGTTTTGTTCTTGTTCAGATACTCGACAAACGCCTTGATACCACCTTCATAGTGGAAGTGGTCTTCTTTACCATCACGCTTGTCTTTCAGGCGAATGGAAACGCCGGAGTTGAGGAACGACAACTCACGCAGACGTTTCGCCAGGATTTCATATTCGAACTCGGTCACATTGGTGAAGGTTTCGAGGCTTGGCCAGAAACGTACCATAGTGCCGGTTTTATCGGTATCGCCGGTAACCGCCAGCGGTGCCTGCGGTACACCGTGCTCGTAGATCTGACGGTGAATTTTACCTTCACGCTGGATAACCAGCTCCAGTTTTTGCGACAGGGCGTTTACTACCGAAACACCAACGCCGTGCAGACCGCCGGACACTTTATAGGAGTTATCGTCAAATTTACCGCCTGCGTGCAGGACGGTCATGATCACTTCCGCCGCCGATACGCCCTCTTCCGGGTGAATACCGGTCGGAATACCGCGCCCGTCATCCTGTACGGAGACAGAGTTATCGGCGTGAATGGTGACGATAATTTCTTTACAGTGACCCGCGAGCGCTTCGTCGATAGCGTTATCTACCACCTCGAATACCATGTGGTGCAGACCGGTGCCGTCATCCGTGTCGCCGATATACATACCAGGGCGCTTACGCACCGCATCCAGCCCTTTCAGGACTTTGATACTGGAGGAGTCATAAGAATTCGACATCAACGTTTCTCGCTCATTTATACTTGGGTTAATCCGTTATTTTACCCTTTTCCACGGTAAACATCTTCGAATTTTCGTCCGACATGTCTATAACGTGTTCAGCACTGATCGCACTGACAAAGACCTGTGATTGCGTCGCTTTTAAGCGGCTGGCAAGCAGTCCGCGACGCTCATCATCAAGCTCAGAGGCAAAATCATCTATCAGGTAGAGACACCGCCGCCCGCTTTCACGGGTGAGGAACTCTCCTTGCGCCAGACGTAAGGCGCACATCAGCAGCTTTAGCTGCCCACGCGATAAGGTATCTTCCACCGGCGCACCGTCGGCGCGAATGCGTAAGTCCGCTTTGTGCGGGCCGTGCGCGGTGTAGGTTAGCTGGCGATCGCGTTCAAAATTACGTTCCAGCACCTCAGCGTACTCTGTCTCTTTCTCCCAGCCGCGCTGGAAAGAGAAAGTCAGAGAAAACTCAGGAAGAAATTGCTTACAGGTATCAGCCATATCGGCAGCGATACCGGCGCTATACTCCGCGCGCCAGGTGCTGATTTGCTCCGCCAGCGGGATCAGTTCTTTATCCCACGGGCGTAGCTGTTCGTAACGTGTCACCTGGCGCAGCGCCGCATTGCGCTGCTTGAGCAAACGCTTGAGATTGCTCCAGGCGGTGAAAAACCCGGGTTCGTTGTGAAAGCATCCCCAGTCGAGGAATGCTCTTCTGTATTTGGGGCCGCCGTTAAGTAAAGTAAACCCTTCTGGCGTTATCAGTTGCATCGGCATCAGGTGCGCCAGCTCCGCAACTTTATGCCCGTCAGTACCATCGATGCGGACTTTGCTGTCGCCCTGTTTATCTTTGGTTAAACCAATTGCCGTCTCGCGCTCTTCACCCTGTAATCGCCCGTGGAGAATAAACGCCTCCTGCTCATGGCGAATGACGCGACCAATCTGCAAACTACGAAACGCCCGACCGTGACCGAGCGTATAGATGGCTTCCAGCACGCTGGTTTTGCCACTGCCGTTGGCACCCACCAGAAAGTTAAAGCCAGGAGATAAAGCGAGATCCGCGTTTTCGATATTGCGGAAATCGCGGATCAACAAGCGGGTGAGGGACATTACAGTCTCATTGGCATGACAACATAGGCAGCCGACTGTGATGCGGCATCTTCAATCTGCACACTGGAAACCGAATCAGTCAGCATCATGCGCACGTTTTCGCATTTCAGCGCGTTCAGAACATCCAGCACATAGCTGACATTAAAGCCGATTTCCATCTCTGCGCCGCTGTAGGTGACGTCGAGGATCTCTTCCGCTTCTTCCTGTTCTGGGTTATTAGCGGTGATTTTCAGCTGATTTTCACTGACATACAGACGCACGCCACGGAATTTCTCGTTAGAGAGAATCGCCGCACGAGCAAAAGCCTGCTTGAGGAGATCGCAGCCTGCTTCCAGATGTTTGTCCGGGTTCTTCGGCAGAACGCGACGGTAATCCGGGAAGCGACCATCCACCAGTTTGGAGGTGAAAATAAAGTCGCCAACGTGAGCGCGAATGTTGTTGCTGCCAATTTGCACGCGCAGCGGATTGTCGCCGCCGTCGAGCATACGCATCAGTTCAATCACACCTTTACGCGGCACAATCACCGAATGACTCGGCAAAGACTGACCAATCGGCATTGAGCAGACCGCCAGACGGTGACCGTCGGTCGCCACGGTGCGCAGCTCTTCGCCTTCGGTTTCGAACAGCATACCGTTTAAATAATAGCGAACGTCCTGATGGGCCATGGAAAACTGGGTCGCTTCAATCAGACGCTTCATCGTCGCCTGCGGCAGGGTAAATTCAACTTCGCTCTGCCAGTCATCAAGGTTCGGGAAATCCGCCGCTGGCAGGGTAGAGAGTGAAAAGCGGCTACGCCCGGAGCGTACCAGCATCCGCTCACCTTCCAGTTGCACGGCGATTTCCGCGCCTTCAGGCAGACCACGGCAGATATCAAAGAATTTGCGCGCCGGAACGGTCGTCGCCCCTGGTTCGTGCGGCTGAATCAGCGCAACACGTGCCACCATTTCCATCTCGAGATCAGTACCGGTCAGCGACAACGTACCGTCAGCAACCTGTAACAGCAGATTACCGAGAATCGGCAGCGTAGGACGACCACCTAACGGACCGCTCACCTGTTGTAGCGGTTTTAATAAATGCTCACGTTCTACGGTAAATTTCATAGGATTAAGATGACAATGTTCTGATTAAATTTGAAAAATCTTCTTTGATATCATGGCTCTCTTCACGCAACTGCTCGATCTTACGGCAGGCATGAAGCACCGTCGTGTGGTCACGACCGCCAAACGCATCGCCGATCTCTGGCAGACTGTGGTTAGTCAGCTCTTTCGCCAGCGCCATCGCCATCTGGCGCGGACGCGCCACCGAGCGAGATCGACGCTTGGAAAGGAGATCTGCGACTTTGATCTTGTAGTACTCTGCCACCGTCTTCTGAATATTGTCGATGGTGACCAGTTTTTCCTGCAATGCCAGCAAGTCGCGCAGCGCCTCACGCACGAAGTCGATGGTGATCGCCCGTCCGGTAAAGTTAGCGTTAGCAATGACGCGGTTCAGCGCCCCTTCCAGCTCACGCACGTTAGATCGTAGACGCTTGGCGATAAAGAACGCCACTTCGCCCGGCAAACGAATGTCGTTTTCGTCAGCCTTTTTCATCAGGATCGCCACGCGAGTTTCCAGCTCTGGCGGTTCGATCGCCACAGTCAGTCCCCAGCCAAAGCGGGATTTCAAACGATCCTCAACGCCGTTGATCTCTTTCGGATAGCGATCCGAGGTGAGAATGATCTGCTGATTACCTTCAAGCAGGGCGTTGAAGGTGTGGAAAAACTCTTCCTGAGATCGTTCTTTATTAGCAAAAAACTGAATATCGTCGATCAGCAGCGCATCAACAGAACGGTAGTAGCGTTTAAACTCTTCAATCGCGTTGTTTTGCAGGGCTTTTACCATATCCTGCACAAAACGTTCGGAGTGCATATAAACCACTTTGGCATTGGGCTTGCGCGCCATAATGCCATTACCCACCGCATGGAGCAGGTGAGTTTTACCCAACCCCGTGCCGCCATAAAGGAACAGCGGGTTATAGGCACCGCCAGGATTGTCTGCCACCTGGCGAGCCGCCGCGCGCGCCAGTTGGTTAGATTTACCTTCGACGAAGTTATCAAATGTATGTTTAACGTTAACGTTGGAACGATAGGTCGGTTCTGCCGGAGCCGGAACGTTATCCCAACCCGAGCGCGCCGCAGGTGCAGCACGTTGCGGTTGCACCTGAGCGGCCTGAGCTGGTGCAACGGTGTTACTGGCAGGGACTTTCAGCGTTTGTGTCACGGGCTTTGTGCCCACTTCAAAACGCAGCTGTGGGGCATCCGCTCCGCAGAAACTGGTTAGCAGTCCATTGATATTATTGAGGTACTTGTCCCGTACCCAGTCGAGGACAAAACGGTTTGGCGCGTACAAGGCCAGCGTGTTATCGCTCAGTTCCGCCTGCAATGGGCGTATCCACATGCTAAATTCTGTGGCTGGTAACTCATCCTGCAATCGGGCAAGACACTGCTGCCAAAGCGAAAGTGACACGGCGGACTCCACTCGAACAAAAGTCGATTATGACTAAGGCTGAAACATTCATGATTGTTGACGCACGTCGAAAAGACCCTGCATGAGGGTGACGCACGAACCGCTGTCTGCGGTTATATGCCCGATCAAGATCCTGCAAAACGATCGGGACCGAGGATCATAGCCTAAACTGCGCAAGAGATCTTCTGTTTCTCACAGATTTTCCCGATTTATCCACAGGGCTTTCCAGAACCCGTTAAGTGTAAACGATCCAGGCACAAGGCGGGCACGATTTAGGCCGCATATTGGAAAATTTAATGACCATAAACAAAATTAGTCTTAATCGATCTAATAAAGATCCTGAGCGATCCTTGCGCTTTACCTGGTAGCCCGTATAATCCTCCACCCGGCGCGCAATGCTGGTTTTCACCGGTATACAGTTGCACTTTTTCCCTGTGAAAAGGTGCGGAAAAGCGCGGTAAATAAGGAAAGAGAATTGACTCCGGAGTGTACAATTATTACAATCCGGCCTCTTTAATCACCCATGGCTTCGGTGTCCATCGTTCGATTTTCGGACGGATATCCAATAAAGCCATTGAATTTATTCAAGTTTAGGTAGAAATCGCCATGAAACGCACTTTTCAACCGTCTGTACTGAAGCGCAACCGTTCTCACGGCTTCCGTGCTCGTATGGCTACTAAAAATGGTCGTCAGGTACTGGCACGTCGTCGTGCTAAAGGCCGTGCTCGTCTGACCGTTTCTAAGTAATAAAGCTAACCCCTGAGTGGTTAAGCTCGCATTTCCCAGGGAGTTACGCTTGTTAACTCCCAGTCAATTCACATTCGTCTTCCAGCAGCCACAACGGGCTGGCACGCCGCAAATCACCATCCTCGGCCGCCTGAATTCGCTGGGGCATCCCCGTATCGGTCTTACAGTCGCCAAGAAAAACGTTCGACGAGCGCATGAACGCAATCGGATTAAACGTCTGACGCGTGAAAGCTTCCGTCTACGCCAACATGAACTCCCGGCTATGGATTTCGTGGTGGTGGCGAAAAAAGGGGTTGCCGACCTCGATAACCGTGCTCTCTCGGAAGCGTTGGAAAAATTATGGCGCCGCCACTGTCGCCTGGCTCGCGGGTCCTGATAGCCCTCATTCGGGTCTACCAACGCCTGATTAGTCCGCTACTCGGGCCGCATTGTCGTTTCACTCCAACCTGTTCAAGCTACGGAATTGAGGCATTGCGCAGGTTTGGAGTGATAAAAGGCAGTTGGTTGACGGTGAAACGCGTATTAAAATGCCACCCTTTACACCCTGGTGGTGACGATCCCGTCCCGCCCGGACCATTTGATACCAGAGAACACTAACGATGGATTCGCAACGCAATCTTTTAGTCATCGCTTTGCTGTTCGTGTCTTTCATGATCTGGCAAGCCTGGGAGCAGGATAAAAACCCGCAACCTCAGGCTCAACAGACCACGCAGACAACGACCACCGCAGCGGGTAGCGCCGCCGACCAGGGCGTACCGGCCAGTGGCCAGGGGAAACTGATTTCGGTTAAAACCGACGTGCTTGATCTGACCATCAACACCCGTGGTGGTGATGTTGAGCAGGCCCTGCTGCCGGCTTACCCGAAAGAACTGAACTCTACCCAGCCGTTCCAGCTGCTGGAAACCTCACCGCAGTTTATTTATCAGGCACAGAGCGGTCTGACCGGTCGTGATGGCCCGGATAACCCGGCTAATGGCCCGCGTCCGCTGTATAACGTCGAAAAAGACGCTTATGTGCTGGCGGAAGGCCAAAACGAACTGCAGGTGCCGATGACGTATACCGACGCGGCAGGCAACACGTTTACCAAAACGTTTGTCCTGAAACGTGGTGATTACGCTGTCAACGTCAACTACAACGTGCAGAACGCTGGCGAAAAACCGCTGGAGATCTCCACTTTTGGTCAGTTGAAGCAATCCATCACTCTGCCACCGCATCTCGATACCGGAAGCAGCAACTTTGCGCTGCATACCTTCCGTGGCGCGGCGTACTCCACGCCTGACGAGAAGTACGAGAAATACAAGTTCGATACTATTGCTGACAACGAAAACCTGAACATCTCTTCGAAAGGTGGTTGGGTTGCGATGCTGCAACAGTATTTCGCAACTGCATGGATCCCGCATAACGACGGCACCAACAACTTCTATACCGCTAATCTGGGTAACGGCATTGCCGCTATCGGCTATAAGTCTCAGCCGGTACTGGTTCAGCCAGGTCAAACTGGCGCGATGAACAGCACCCTGTGGGTTGGCCCGGAAATCCAGGACAAAATGGCGGCCGTTGCTCCGCACCTGGATCTGACCGTTGATTACGGTTGGTTGTGGTTCATCTCTCAGCCGCTGTTCAAACTGCTGAAATGGATCCATAGCTTTGTGGGTAACTGGGGCTTCTCCATTATCATCATCACCTTTATCGTTCGTGGCATCATGTACCCGCTGACCAAAGCGCAGTACACCTCCATGGCGAAGATGCGTATGCTGCAGCCGAAGATTCAGGCAATGCGTGAGCGTCTGGGCGATGACAAACAGCGTATCAGCCAGGAAATGATGGCGCTGTATAAAGCTGAGAAGGTTAACCCGCTGGGCGGCTGCTTCCCGCTGCTGATCCAGATGCCAATCTTCCTGGCGTTGTACTACATGCTGATGGGTTCCGTTGAGCTGCGCCAGGCGCCGTTTGCACTGTGGATCCACGACCTGTCTGCACAGGACCCGTACTACATCCTGCCGATCCTGATGGGCGTAACGATGTTCTTCATTCAGAAGATGTCGCCGACCACCGTGACCGACCCGATGCAGCAGAAGATCATGACCTTCATGCCGGTCATCTTCACCGTGTTCTTCCTGTGGTTCCCGTCAGGTCTGGTGCTGTACTATATCGTCAGCAACCTGGTAACCATTATTCAGCAGCAGCTGATTTACCGTGGTCTGGAAAAACGTGGTCTGCATAGCCGCGAGAAGAAAAAATCCTGATTCGGTGAGTTTTCGCTAAAATAAGGGCGGTCAGTTGACCGCCTTTTTTATTTGTATTGATGAGATAAACCATGAGCCATAACGACACTATCGTCGCCCAGGCAACCCCACCGGGACGCGGTGGTGTGGGCATCCTGCGCATCTCCGGCCTCAAAGCCCGTGAAGTTGCCGAAACCGTGCTGGGTAAATTGCCTAAGCCGCGCTACGCCGATTATCTTCCGTTCAAAGACGCCGACGGCAGCGTGCTGGATCAGGGCATCGCGCTATGGTTCCCTGGCCCGAACTCGTTCACCGGTGAAGATGTGCTGGAACTGCAAGGTCATGGCGGTCCGGTCATCCTCGACCTGCTGTTAAAACGTATTCTGACCATTCCTGGACTGCGGATTGCTCGCCCTGGTGAGTTTTCAGAACGCGCGTTTCTTAACGATAAACTCGATTTAGCCCAGGCCGAAGCGATTGCGGATCTTATCGACGCCAGCTCAGAACAGGCGGCTCGTTCGGCGCTTAACTCACTGCAAGGCGCGTTCTCCGCACGGGTCAATCATCTGGTTGAAGCCCTCACCCACTTGCGCATTTACGTCGAAGCGGCGATTGATTTCCCCGATGAAGAGATCGATTTCCTCTCCGACGGTAAAATTGAAGCCCAGCTCAATGACGTGATTGCCGATCTCGATGCAGTACGTGCAGAAGCACGTCAGGGCAGTCTGCTGCGCGAAGGGATGAAGGTGGTGATTGCCGGGCGTCCTAACGCCGGTAAATCGAGCCTGTTAAACGCGCTGGCAGGGCGTGAAGCGGCGATAGTGACTGATATCGCCGGAACCACGCGTGACGTGCTGCGTGAGCATATCCACATTGACGGAATGCCACTGCATATCATCGATACCGCCGGGCTACGTGAAGCCAGCGATGAAGTTGAACGTATTGGTATCGAGCGAGCGTGGCAGGAAATTGAACAGGCCGACCGCGTGCTGTTTATGGTTGATGGCACGACGACAGACGCCGTTGATCCGGCAGAAATCTGGCCGGAATTTATCGCCCGTCTGCCTGCGAAACTACCGATCACCGTGGTACGCAATAAAGCTGATATCACCGGCGAAACGCTGGGAATGAGCGAAGTGAACGGTCACGCGTTGATTCGTCTCTCTGCAAGGACTGGCGAAGGCGTGGATGTGTTGCGTAACCATCTCAAACAGAGCATGGGTTTCGACACTAATATGGAAGGCGGTTTCCTGGCGCGCCGTCGTCACCTGCAGTCGCTGGAACAAGCGGCGGAGCATCTGCAACAGGGCAAAGCGCAACTGTTAGGTGCATGGGCGGGTGAATTACTTGCGGAAGAACTACGCCTGGCACAGCAAAACTTAAGCGAAATCACCGGGGAATTTACTTCTGACGATCTGCTGGGGCGAATTTTCTCCAGCTTCTGTATCGGTAAGTAACCCATACCTACAAAGCCGCATCCAGATTGCCTGATGCGGCTTTGCTTTCTTGTTAGCACTCTTATTATTACTCAACCCTTTTTATAAACCTTAGCCTTCTTACGTAACTTATTTTCTTAAAAAAGCATTTAATATTGTTTCGCAACCGTTTGTGATTCGATTCACATTTAAACAATTTCAGAATAGACAAAAATCTTGAGTATTATACTGTAACGTTGTGTCTTTCGAGGATAAGTACATTATGAATACCTTACATATATGTGTGACCTCAAAGTGGTTTAATATTGACAACAGAATTGTCGATCACCGCCCTTAATTTGCCCTTCTGTAGCCATCATCAGAGTCAAACCGAATTAGATTCAATGTGATCTATGAGTTTGCTACGTCTTTATTTTCTTTTTTTATATACGCTATTACTGATTTAATTGCTTTCTTAAAGCAGTAACGGTTCTTGTATATATGTGGAAAATTAATAGATATTGCAAATGTAATATTCACAGGGATCACTGCAATTAAAATAAATGAAGGATTATGCAATGGAAAACTTTAAACACCTCCCTGAACCGTTCCGCATTCGTGTTATTGAACCAGTAAAACGTACCACTCGTGCTTACCGTGAAGAAGCGATTATTAAATCCGGTATGAACCCATTTCTGCTGGATAGCGAAGATGTGTTTATCGACTTACTGACCGACAGTGGCACCGGAGCGGTAACTCAAAGTATGCAGGCAGCGATGATGCGCGGCGACGAAGCCTACAGCGGCAGCCGCAGCTACTACGCATTAGCCGAGTCAGTGAAGAATATCTTTGGTTATCAATACACTATTCCAACTCACCAGGGTCGTGGTGCAGAGCAAATCTACATTCCGGTACTGATTAAAAAACGCGAGCAGGAAAAAGGTCTGGATCGCAGCAAAATGGTGGCGTTCTCTAACTATTTCTTCGACACCACTCAGGGCCATAGCCAGATTAACGGCTGTACCGTGCGTAACGTCTATATCAAAGAAGCCTTCGATACTGGCGTGCGTTACGACTTTAAAGGTAACTTTGACCTCGAAGGTTTAGAACGCGGTATTGAAGAAGTTGGCCCGAATAACGTGCCGTATATCGTTGCTACCATCACCAGTAACTCCGCAGGCGGTCAGCCGGTATCTCTGGCAAATATGAAAGCGATGTACAGCATTGCGAAGAAATATGACATTCCTGTAGTGATGGACTCCGCGCGCTTTGCTGAAAACGCCTATTTCATCAAGCAACGTGAAGCTGAATACAAAGACTGGACTATCGAGCAGATTACCCGCGAAACCTACAAATATGCCGATATGCTGGCAATGTCCGCCAAGAAAGATGCGATGGTGCCGATGGGCGGCCTGCTGTGCGTGAAAGACGACAGCTTCTTCGATGTCTATACCGAGTGCAGAACCCTTTGCGTGGTGCAGGAAGGCTTCCCGACTTATGGTGGGCTGGAAGGCGGCGCGATGGAGCGTCTGGCGGTAGGTCTGTATGACGGCATGAATCATGACTGGCTGGCTTATCGTATTGCGCAGGTGCAGTATCTGGTCGATGGTCTGGAAGAGATTGGCGTTGTCTGCCAGCAAGCGGGCGGTCACGCGGCATTCGTTGATGCCGGTAAACTGTTGCCGCATATTCCGGCAGATCAGTTCCCGGCACAGGCGCTGGCGTGCGAGCTGTATAAAGTCGCCGGTATCCGTGCGGTAGAAATTGGGTCTTTCCTGTTAGGCCGCGATCCGAAAACCGGTAAACAACTGCCGTGCCCGGCAGAATTGCTGCGTTTAACCATTCCACGCGCAACCTATACTCAAACACATATGGACTTTATTATTGAAGCCTTCAAACATGTGAAAGAAAATGCAGCCAATATTAAAGGATTGACCTTTACCTACGAACCGAAAGTATTGCGTCACTTCACCGCAAAACTGAAAGAAGTTTAATTAATACACTCAGAGTGGCTATAAGGATGTTAGCCACTCCATTCCCTACATCCTCAATAACAAAAATAGCCTTCCTCTAAAGGTGGCATCATGACTGAACAAGCAGAAAAAAAACACTCTGCATTTTGGGGTGTTATGGTTATAGCAGGTACAGTAATCGGTGGAGGTATGTTTGCTTTACCTGTTGATCTTGCCGGCGCCTGGTTTTTCTGGGGTGCCTTTATCCTTATCATTGCCTGGTTTTCAATGCTACATTCTGGGTTACTATTATTAGAAGCAAATTTAAATTATCCCGTCGGCTCCAGTTTTAATACCATCACTAAAGATTTAATCGGTAACACCTGGAACATTATCAGCGGCATTACCGTTGCCTTCGTTCTCTATATTCTCACTTACGCCTATATCTCTGCTAACGGCGCGATCATTAGCGAAACGATATCAATGAATTTGGGCTACCATGCCAATCCTCGCATTGTCGGGATCTGCACGGCCATTTTCGTCGCCAGCATATTATGGATAAGTTCGTTAGCCGCCAGCCGTATTACCTCATTGTTCCTCGGTCTGAAGATTATCTCCTTTGTCATTGTGTTTGGCTCTTTCTTCTTCCAGGTCGATTATTCCGTTCTACGTGATGCCACCAGCACGACTGCGGGGACGTCTTACTTCCCGTACATTTTTATGGCTCTGCCAGTGTGCCTTGCGTCATTTGGTTTCCACGGCAATATTCCCAGCCTGATTATTTGCTATGGCAAACGCAAAGATAAGCTAATCAAAAGCGTGGTTTTCGGTTCGCTGCTGGCACTGGTGATTTATCTCTTCTGGCTGTATTGCACGATGGGGAATATTCCGCGTGAAAGTTTTAAAGCGATTATCTCCTCCGGCGGCAACGTCGATTCACTGGTGAAATCGTTCCTCGGCACCAAACAACATGGCATTATCGAGTTTTGCCTGCTGGTGTTCTCTAACTTGGCTGTCGCCAGTTCGTTCTTTGGCGTCACGCTGGGATTGTTCGATTATCTGGCGGATCTGTTTAAGATTGATAACTCCCACGCCGGTCGTTTCAAAACCGTGCTGTTAACCTTCCTGCCACCAGCGTTGTTGTATCTGGTCTTCCCGAACGGCTTTATTTACGGGATCGGCGGTGCCGGGCTGTGCGCCACCATCTGGGCGGTCATTATCCCTGCGGTACTGGCAATCAAAGCCCGCAAGAAGTTTCCCAACCAGATGTTCACGGTTTGGGGCGGCAATCTCATTCCAGCGATTGTTATCCTCTTTGGCATAGCCGTGATTTTGTGCTGGTTCGGTAACGTCTTTAACGTGTTACCTAAATTTGGCTAAGCTCTTCAAGAAGTCAGCGAACATTCGCTGGCTTCTTGCCTGCCAGGAAATCACTCATGTCCAAATGGCAACTCGCCTGATTTTCCTTCACCACGTATGCTTTGCGTCACCTTTCCGTCAGGACGCTTTAGCTCATGTCCCGTTTCTTAATTTGTAGTTTTGCCCTGGTTTTACTTTATCCCGCAGGGATTGATATGTACCTCGTTGGTTTACCGCGCATCGCCGCCGACCTCAATGCCAGCGAAGCGCAGTTGCATATTGCGTTCTCCGTTTATCTGGCGGGGATGGCGGCAGCGATGTTATTTGCCGGTAAAGTGGCCGATCGTTCAGGGAGAAAACCGGTCGCCATACCCGGCGCGGCGCTATTTATTATCGCCTCGGTGTTCTGTTCACTGGCTGAAACCAGCACGTTATTTCTTGCCGGGCGATTTCTGCAGGGGCTGGGCGCGGGTTGTTGTTACGTGGTGGCGTTCGCCATTTTACGTGACACACTGGACGATCGACGCCGGGCAAAAGTGCTGTCGTTACTCAACGGCATTACCTGCATCATTCCGGTGTTAGCGCCAGTGCTCGGACATCTGATTATGCTTAAATTCCCGTGGCAGAGTCTGTTCTGGGCGATGGCAATGATGGGCATCGCGGTACTGATATTGTCTTTGTTTATCTTAAAAGAAACGTGCCCTGCCGCCCCCGCAGCTTCTGACAAACCACGAGAAAATAGCGAGTCGCTGCTTAATCGGTTTTTCCTCAGCCGTGTTGTTATCACCACCCTCAGCGTTTCGGTGATCCTCACCTTCGTGAATACGTCGCCTGTATTGATGATGGAAATCATGGGTTTTGAGCGCGGGGAATACGCCACCATTATGGCGCTGACCGCAGGCGTCAGCATGACCGTATCGTTCTCCACGCCGTTTGCATTGGGAATTTTTAAGCCGCGAACGCTGATGATCACGTCACAAGTATTATTCCTGGCAGCCGGTATCACCCTTGCATTTTCGCCTTCCCATGCGGTTTCTCTGTTTGGCATCACGCTGATTTGCGCCGGTTTTTCGGTGGGCTTCGGCGTGGCAATGAGTCAGGCATTAGGCCCGTTTTCGTTGCGCGCAGGCGTGGCCAGCTCGACCTTAGGCATCGCGCAGGTTTGCGGTTCATCACTGTGGATTTGGCTGGCGGCGGTGGTCGGTGTCGGTACATGGAATATGCTGATCGGGATTCTGATTGCCTGTAGCATAGTGAGCCTGTTGCTGATTATGTTCGTCACTCCTGGACGCCCCGTTACCGCTCATGAAGAAATCCATCACCACTCTTGACCTTAATTTGCTGCTCTGCCTGCAACTACTGATGCAGGAGCGCAGCGTAACCAAAGCGGCGAAGCGGATGAACGTAACGCCTTCGGCGGTGAGTAAGTCGCTGGCAAAGTTAAGAGCGTGGTTTGACGACCCGCTCTTTGTGAACTCACCGCTGGGGCTATCGCCCACACCGCTAATGGTCAGCATGGAGCAAAATCTGGCGGAATGGATGCAAATGAGTAATCTGCTGCTGGATAAACCACACCACGAAACGCCGCGCGGTCTTAAGTTTGAACTGGCGGCAGAATCACCGCTGATGATGATCATGCTTAATGCGCTGTCGAAACGGATCTACCAACGTTACCCGCAGGCGACTATTAAATTACGCAACTGGGATTACGATTCGCTGGATGCGATTACCCGTGGCGAAGTGGATATCGGCTTTTCCGGTCGTGAAAGCCATCCCCGTTCGCGGGAGCTACTAAGTTCACTGCCGTTATCCATTGATTATGAAGTGCTGTTTAGTGATGTACCCTGCGTCTGGCTACGCAAAGATCATCCGGCACTACGTGAAGCGTGGGATCTGGATACCTTTTTACGTTATCCGCATATCAGCATTTGCTGGGAACAGAGCGATACCTGGGCGCTGGACAATGTGTTACAGGAGCTAGGCCGAGAACGTACGATTGCCATGAGTCTGCCAGAATTTGAGCAGGCGCTATTTATGGCGGCGCAGCCCGACAATATGCTACTGGCAACCGCGCCGCGCTACTGTCAGTACTACAATCAGCTCCACCAACTGCCGTTGGTTGCTCTTCCTCTCCCGTTTGACGAAAGCCAGCAAAAAAAGCTGGAAGTACCGTTTACTCTGCTGTGGCACAAACGGAATAGCCATAACCCAAAGATCGTCTGGTTACGGGAAACCATAAAAAATATTTACGCCTCGATAGCATAATAAAATCGTATAAAACGCGACCATATTTCACGATGGAATGTAAAAAACATGTAATAAACTTATCCAAATCGAACTTTTCGCCTCTTTAGTCTGTCCATAGTTCCAGCAAATGATTACTCTTGTATTCATAATGGACCATTAAGCATGGAGCGAAAAATGGCGACTCACTTTGCCCGAGGGATTTTAACGGAAGGACATCTGATATCTGTTCGTCTCCCCTCCCGGTGTCATCAAGAAGCCCGAAATCTACCCCCTCATCGTCAAAGTCGTTTTCTGGCGTCCAGAGGTTTACTCGCAGAACTGATGTCTATGCTGTATGGCATAAGCGAATTACCAGAGATCGTCACCCAGGCTAAAGGAAAGCCGGTTTTCCTCGATAAAAATTTGCCATCATTTTCAATATCCTATGCCGGAAATATGGTCGGCGTGGCGTTAACAACCGAAGGTGAGTGTGGTCTCGATATGGAGCTACAGCGCGCGACACGCGGGTTTCATAGTCCCCATGCCCCCGATAACCCTATTTTTTCCAGCAATGAATCGTTATGGATCAGTAAGCAGAACGATCCTAATGAAGCACGAGCACAACTCATTACTTTGCGCCGAAGCGTGCTAAAACTTACCGGTGATGTACTGAATGACGACCCGCGCGATCTGCAATTGCTGCCCATTGCCGGACGCCTGAAATGTGCCCATGTAAATCATGTAGAAGCGTTATGCGACGCAGAGGACGTGCTGGTGTGGTCCGTGGCGGTCACTCCAGCGATTGAGAAGCTCAGTGTCTGGGAGTTAGATGGTAAGCAAGGCTGGAAAAGTCTGCCGGATATTCACAGTCGCGCCAACAACCCCACCAGCCGGATGATGCGTTTTGCCCAGCTCTCTACCGTGAAGTCTTTTTCGCCAAATTGATAGACAACCACAGGAGTCATCATGTCTGAAAAATTGAAGGTGGTTACGTTACTGGGGAGCCTGCGCAAAGGCTCATTTAATGGCATGGTTGCACGTACACTGCCGAAAATTGCCCCTGCGGGTATGGAAGTCAATGCGTTACCTTCCATTGCCGACATTCCCCTGTATGACGCTGACGTACAGCAGGAAGAAGGTTTTCCAGCGACAGTTGAAGCTCTGGCGGAACAGATCCGTCAGGCTGACGGCGTAGTGATCGTCACGCCGGAATATAACTACTCCGTGCCGGGCGGACTGAAAAATGCCATCGACTGGCTATCTCGCCTGCCGGATCAACCGCTGGCCGGTAAACCGGTGTTGATTCAGACCAGCTCAATGGGCGTGATTGGCGGCGCGCGCTGTCAGTATCACCTGCGCCAGATTCTGGTTTTTCTCGACGCGATGGTAATGAACAAACCAGAGTTTATGGGCGGTGTGATTCAGAACAAAGTCGATCCGCAAACCGGAGAAGTGATTGATCAAGGAACACTGGATCACCTGACCGGGCAATTGACCGCATTTGGCGAGTTTATTCAGCGGGTGAAACTCTAAATAAAAAAACCCGCCAGCGGTAACTCATGGCGGGTTTTTTTAACGAGTTATCGATTTTAGTGGGCGTCGATAAACACAATCTTCAGGATAAACAGCAGCGCAACGATGATTACGCACGGACTTAGATCACGCAGACGTCCGGTGCCGATTTTCATTACGCAGTAGGAAATGAAGCCCAGCGCGATACCTTCGGTAATAGAAAAGCTGAACGGCATCATCACGGCGGTAATAAACGCCGGAACAGATTCAGTAAGATCCTGCCATTTCACGCGAGCAAGACTTGAAGTCATTAGTACGCCCACGTAGATCAGCGCGCCAGCAGCGGCATAGCCAGGCACCATTCCCGCCAACGGTGACAGGAAGATAACCAGCAGGAATAGCAGGCCGACAACCACTGCCGTCAGACCGGTACGACCGCCAACGGAAACGCCGGAAGAAGACTCAATGTACGCCGTGACGGAAGATGTACCGATAAATGAACCGGTAACAGAAGAGATACTGTCGACATACAGCGCCTGCTTCATGCGCGGAAATTTACCTTTCTCATCCGCCAGACCCGCTTTATCGGTCACGCCAATCAACGTACCGGAAGAGTCAAACAGGTTGACCAGCATGAAAGAGAAAATCACCCCTGCCAGTCCGAGGTTAAACGACCCGGCCAAATCCACATGACCCACTACCGTCATCACGCTCGGCGGTGCGGAGACAATGCCGTTGTAGTGCACATCACCCAGCATCCAGCCCAGAAGCGTCGTCACCACGATGGAAACCAGTACCGCCGCGTGAATGTTGCGCGAGGCCAGAATAGCAATGATGAAGAAGCCGAGGATACCTAGCAGCACGCTGTGAGAAGTCAGGTTACCGATGCTAACCAACGTTTCCGGGTTAGCGACAATAACACCTGCGTTTTTCAGCCCCATCATACCAATGAACAGGCCGATACCGCTGGTGATCCCCACACGCAGACTCACCGGAATGTTGGCAATCATCCAGTAGCGAACGCGGAAAATCGTCAGTAACAGCAGACCAATCGCGCCCCAGAAGATTGCGCCCATCCCGACCTGCCATGGCAAGCCCATCGCCTGCACAACGACAAAAGCGAAGAACGCATTCAGACCCATAGCGGGAGCCAGCGCGACTGGCAGGTTAGCAAACAGCCCCATCAGAATACTGCCGAACGCAGCAATCAGACAGGTGGTGACGAAGACGGCGCTGGTATCCATGCCAGCGACGCCGAGAATTTGCGGGTTAACAAAAACGATGTAAACCATCGTCAGGAAGGTGGTAAAACCAGCGATCACTTCGGTCCGTGCCGTCGTGCCATGTTCGCGCAGTTTAAACACGCGTTCCAGCATCCCCTGGCCAGAAGCCTGGGTTGTGTGTTGTTGACTCATTATCTATTTCCGAACAAGGAGGGAAAATCCGTCGCTATCGTATACCAAAATGAGACAATATGGACGGCTGAAGATAACTTTTTTTCATTGTATTTGCTTATACGGCAACGATTGCGTCACGCCAATCTGCATGACGAAAACGTTAAACTAACGATAAAGGAAAGACATGTCCCAGATAGAAGCGGTATTTTTCGACTGTGACGGTACGCTGGTCGATAGCGAGGTCATTTGCTCTCGCGCCTATGTCACAATGTTCAGGGAATTTGGCATTCACGTTGACCTGGAAGAAATTTTTACCCGTTTTAAAGGCGTAAAACTCTACGAAATCATCGACATCATTAGCAAAGAACAGGGCGTAGAAATAGTTCGTGCCGATGCCGAGCACGTTTACCGTGCGGAAGTGGCGCGTCTGTTTGATAGCGAACTGGAGGTGATTGCTGGTGCTAACGAATTGCTGGCGAGCGTTAATGTGCCGATGTGCGTCGTCTCTAACGGCCCGGTCAGCAAAATGCAACATTCGCTTGGCAAACTCAATATGCTGCACTATTTCCCGGAAAAACTGTTCAGCGGTTACGACATCCAACGCTGGAAGCCCGATCCGGCGTTAATGTTCCATGCTGCAAAAGCGATGAATGTGAACGTTGAAAACTGCATTCTGGTTGATGACTCCAGCGCCGGTGCGCAGTCAGGAATCGATGCCGGTATGGAAGTGTTTTACTTCTGCGCTGACCCGCACAATAAGCCGATCGTTCATCCGAAAGTCACTACCTTTACCCATCTTTCGCAGTTACCGGAACTGTGGAAGGCGCGTGGCTGGGATATCACTCAGTAAATAAAGAGACCGGTGATATATCTCACCGGTCAGATTACGTACTCGCAGATTGCCGGATGCGGCATACGCTTAGCGTGACGCTTTCGGATCTTTTTCTGCCAGCAGTTTATCCAGCTCATCACCGCCGACGTGACGGAAATCCTGACCCTTCACGTAGTAGAAAATGTATTCACAGATATTCTGACAGCGGTCGCCGATACGTTCGATAGAACGCGCGCAGAACAGCGCGGTAAGTACGCTCGGAATGGTACGCGAATCTTCCATCATGTAGGTCATCAGTTGACGAACAATACCTTCGTACTCCTGATCGACTTTTTTATCTTCACGATAAATTCGTACCGCTTCGTCAATATCCATGCGCGCGAACGCGTCCAGCACGTCGTGCAGCATCTGGATGGTATGACGGCCCAGCGACTCCAGACTTACCAGCAACGGCTGATGCTGCTGGGAGAATTTCTCCAGCGCAGTACGGCAGATTTTGTCCGCCACGTCGCCAATACGCTCTAGCTCGGCAATGGTTTTACTGATCACCATAACCAGTCGCAGGTCGCTCGCCGTCGGCTGACGTTTGGCAATAATGCGTACGCAGGCTTCATCGATCGCCACTTCCATCATGTTGACGTTTTTGTCACCTTCGATCACACGCTTCGCCAGATCGCTGTCCTGGTTGTGCATGGCGGTGATGGCATCAGTAAGCTGTTGCTCCACCATGCCGCCCATGGTCATCACCTGCGTGCGGATGCTTTCCAGTTCGGCATTGAACTGGCCAGAAATATGTTTATTAAGATTGAGACTGTCCATAACGCACTCCTGAATCAACCGTAACGACCGGTGATGTAGTCTTCTGTTTGTTTCTTCGCTGGCTTGGTGAACAGATCGTCCGTGTTGCTGAACTCAATCAATTCGCCCATATACATAAATGCCGTGTGGTCGGAACAACGCGCAGCCTGCTGCATGTTGTGGGTGACGATCACCACGGTGTAATCCTGCTTCAGTTCGGTGATCAGCTCTTCAATACGCCCGGTGGAGATAGGGTCGAGTGCCGAACACGGTTCGTCGAGCAGCAGCACTTCCGGGCGAATGGCGATACCACGTGCAATGCACAGACGCTGTTGCTGACCACCAGAGAGAGAGTAACCGCTCTGGTGCAATTTATCTTTGGTTTCGTTCCACAATGCCGCCTTGGTCAGTGCCCACTGTACGCGCTCGTCCATGTCGGCACGAGAGAGCTTCTCAAACAGACGGACACCAAAAGCGATGTTGTCGTAGATGGACATCGGGAACGGCGTCGGTTTCTGGAACACCATGCCCACTTTCGCACGCAGCAGGGCGATATCCTGAGTGTTAGTCAGGATGTTGTCGCCATCGAGCAAAATTTCACCTTCCGCACGCTGATCCGGGTACAGTTCAAACATTTTATTGAAGGTACGCAGCAGCGTCGATTTACCGCAGCCGGACGGCCCGATAAACGCCGTAACCTGGTTTTTAGCGATATCCAGGTTGATGTTTTTCAGGGCATGGAATTTGCCGTAGTAGAAGTTCAAATTACGAACCTGAATTTTACTCGGGGCAGTTTCAACCATACTCATTGCAATCTTTTCCTCATCGTGCCTGATGCACTTCGCTAATCAGGCTTACCGTAGGCCGGATAAGGCGCTCACGCCGCATCCGGCAAAGTGTTAACCGTGTTTATTCTTCGCAAAAACAACGCGCGCCAGAATGTTCAGCAGCAGGACGCACAGGGTGATGATCAATACCCCGGCCCAGGCCAGTTGCTGCCATTCCGCAAATGGGCTCATCGCAAACTTAAAGATCGTCACCGGCAGGTTGGCAATCGGCTGCATCATGTCGGTGCTCCAGAACTGGTTGGAGAGCGCGGTAAACAGCAGCGGCGCAGTTTCACCAGCAATACGGGCAATCGCCAACAGGATACCGGTCATGATCCCGGATACCGACGCTTTCAGCGTAATCGCGGAGATCATCTTCCACTTCGGCGTACCCAGCGCATAAGCCGCTTCACGCAGGCTGTCCGGCACCAGTTTCAGCATGTTCTCGGTGGTACGGATAACAATCGGCACCTGCAACAGCGCCAGGGCAATCACGCCCGCCCAGCCGGAGAAGTGCTCCATCTGCGCCACCACGATGGTGTAAACAAACAGACCAACCACAATCGACGGTGCGGAGAGCAGAATGTCGTTAATGAAGCGAATCACTTCTGCCAGCCAGGATTTACGACCATATTCCGCCAGATAAATCCCCGCCATAATGCCCAGCGGCGTACCGAATACCGTGGCCCACAAAATTAACAGCCCGCTACCTGCCAGGGCGTTCGCCAGACCACCGCCTTCCGTATTTGGCGGTGGCGTCATTTCAGTGAACAGCGCCAGCGACATACCGTCGATACCGCGAGTGATGGTGGACATTAAAATCCAGATCAGCCAGAACAGGCCGAAGGCCATCGTCGCCATCGAGAGCGTCAGCGCAATACGGTTTTTTAGGCGGCGACGCGCCTGCATTTTACGGCGGGATTCAGCCAGCGCCGCAGTGGTTTGCATTTCAACCATAGCCATTAGCGTGCCCCCTCATTCTTAGCCAGGCGCATAATCATAAACTTCGATGCGGCGAGGACGATGAAGGTAATCACAAACAGGATCAGGCCCAGTTCCATCAGTGCGGCAACGTGCAGACCGGATTCCGCTTCCGCAAATTCGTTCGCCAGTGCAGAGGTGATACTGTTGCCCGGCATGTACAGCGAGGCGCTGTCGAGCTGGTAGGTGTTACCGATAATAAAGGTCACCGCCATGGTTTCACCGAGCGCACGCCCCAGCCCCAGCATGATGCCGCCGATAACCCCATTTTTGGTGAACGGAAGAACGATACGCCAGATAACTTCCCAGGTGGTGCAGCCAATACCGTAGGCCGACTCTTTCATCATCACCGGAGTTTGCTCGAACACATCGCGCATTACCGCCGCAATGTACGGAATAATCATGATGGCGAGGATCACGCCTGCCGCGAGGATACCGATACCAAATGCCGGGCCAGAGAACAGCGCGCCAACAATCGGGATATTCGACAAAATATTGCCGACCGGCTCCTGGAAGTAAACGGCGAACAGCGGCGCAAAGATAAACAGGCCCCACATGCCGTAAACGATACTTGGAATGGCTGCCAGCAGCTCAATGGCGATACCCAGCGGGCGCTTCAGCCAGCCTGGCGCAAGCTCGGTCAGGAACAGGGCGATACCGAAACTCACCGGAACGGCGATCAGCAGCGCGATAAACGAGGTCACCAGCGTACCGTAGATCGGCACCAGCGCCCCGTAAATATCGTTCGGTGCATCCCACTCTTTGGTCCACAGGAAAGCCAGACCAAATTTCTGAATGCTCGGCCAGGAGGAGATGATCAGAGAGACAATAATGCCACCCAACATCAATAGCACAATCAGCGCCGCCAGTTTTACCAGCACGCTGAAAATTATGTCGCCCTTTTTACCCGGTGGGTTAAAAGCAGGCTTGGTTGCAGCCATAAGTTACTCTTCAGTTAAACGCGTTTACAAAGTCATTTTGTAATGCCGGATACGACGTAAAGACCTTATCCGGCATGGTGTTTTATTAGTACAGCGGCTTACCGCTACTGTCTTTAATATTGGTCTTCCACGCAGCGCGAACCTGTTCTACAACGCTCTCCGGCAGGCTGGCGTAATCCAGGTCATTAGCCTGTTTAGCCCCGGTTTTGTATGCCCAGTCGAAGAACTTCAGCACTTCTACACCCTGCTCAGGTTTCTTCTGATCTTTGTGGATCAGTATGAACGTGGTAGAGGTGATCGGCCATGCATCTTCGCCTTTCTGGTTGGTCAGATCCTGAGCGAAGGTTTTGCTCCAGTCTGCGCCTTTTGCTGCATTGGCAAAATTTTCTTCGGTCGGACTAACCGGTTTGCCATCAGCGGAGATCAGTTTGGTGTACGCCAGGTTGTTCTGCTTCGCGTAAGCATATTCAACGTAACCAATGGCACCCGGCAGACGCTGAACGAACGCGGCGATACCGTCGTTACCTTTACCGCCCAGACCGATCGGCCATTTTACGGTAGAGCCAGTGCCAACGTTGTTTTTCCACTCTTCGTTCACTTTCGCCAGGTAGCTGGTGAAGACGAAGGAAGTACCGGAGCCATCTGCGCGGCGCACTACGGCAATGTTCTGTGAAGGCAGTTTCAGACCCGGATTCAGTTTGGCGATGGCTTCGTCATCCCACTTTTTGATTTTGCCCAGGTAGATGTCACCGAGAGTTTTACCATCCAGCACCAGTTCACCAGATTTCAGACCCGGCAGGTTAACCGCCAGTACCACGCCGCCAATCACGGTCGGGAACTGGAAAAGACCTTCCTGAGCCAGTTTTTCGTCAGACAACGGCGCATCAGAAGCACCGAAATCAACGGTGTTAGCGATAATCTGTTTTACGCCACCGGAAGAACCGATACCCTGGTAGTTAACTTTATTACCGGTTTCTTTCTGGTAAGTGTCAGCCCATTTGGCATACACCGGCGCAGGGAAGGTTGCACCTGCACCTGTCAGGCTTGCTTCTGCAAACACAGAGAAAGCACTCATCGATAAGGTCGCGGCGACAACAGTTGCGACGGTGGTACGCATAACTTTCATAATGTCTCCTGGGAGGATTCATAAAGCATTGTTTGTTGGCTACGAGAAGCAAAATAGGACAAACAGGTGACAGTTATATGTAAGGTTTATGACAGTTTTATGACAAATCAGAATTATTATTTAAACATTTGATTTATTTGAATAAAAAAAGAAAAGCGATGTCATCGTTTTGTCATGTCGAATGAAAATATGCAGGCAAAAATACGTAAAATGACAACGGTGTGAGGAGCACCGCTGTCAGTTCGGTTAGCGAACAATCTCAATTGTTATGGTTGCAGTCGCGGTAAATGTTCCTGGCGCAGGGCGAGCTCCAGTGAGGCTTGCAGGTGCGGCAGAAAAAGTGACGTTACCAGCTTTCTCGCCATAGACGGTTGTTTTGCCCATATCTGTCGACAATTCGCCTCCGTTTACTTTGATTTCCTTATTATTTTTATCGTAGATTTTTACCCCCACGTTGGGGTTTGACGTTACAACCATTGAGTTATCGGTACTGGATTCTGTAGCATAAAATGATGTGGTGATATCGTCTGTATTCAGTAATCCTAAGTTTTCACACTCAATAGTGACGGTTTTAGTGATTTTATGCGTTGTTACCGCATTCCCGGCAACAGATGAAAAATCTGCGGCGGGTATTTCTTTAAAATCAAAATAAATCGGCTGTAAATTATTAATTTCGCAGGTTTGTGCCGCAGTTATATCGCCACGAATGTAAACGTCTGCCAGCGGTTGAGAATAATCAACCGGAGTATCACGACTTATAGTTCCATACAACGTAGATATATGTGTTTCAGGAATAATTAACTTTCCTGCAAATGTTTTTTTAATGTAAAAATAAATTTGAGCTTTAGCACCACTGGAAATATTTAAAGGAGCTGCGCGACCACAATCATAATAAGAAGATGGTTTATTAGCTTTATATTCAAATGGCGCATTAACCATTCCTACACCGAGAATATCTATCGCAATCCCCACATCGAGATTGGGATTAAGATTATAATAATTCAAATTTGAATGAACACCAGAGAAACTTAACGCATTATTAATTATGGCAGTATAGTAAATATAGGAAAACCGACCTATAGATCCTGTATCACAATGACAGCGCCCCGGGTAAGAAGCCCCATTAGTCACTGTGGTATTGAATAACGTCCCAACCTTATTCTGGTTTGCTGTAATAAGGTAGCCTGAAAAATCAAGCGTACTATGAAAAGCACCATTATCTGGGGTGCAGATACCTTTAGGAGCAGCTAGAGTTGTGCCACTAAAAGAGATAATAAGAACAGCTAGCCACCATCGTATAATATTCTTGTTCATAAAAATCCTTTTAATGACATGTCACGTCTTGCTCAATTAATCCACTTTCACTTGCAGGTAATGAGAGTGTGTAATCGAAGGTACATTTTGTGGTCGCATTTTCGCCCCAGGATAATGTTACTTGCCCCTTTTCAGGAAGTCCCGAGAGATAAAGCTCGCCATGCTCCCCCACAATCCCTGAGTTTGCAGAGGACGTACTTTGTACTGAAGCCATCGCACCAAATGGTGCTGGCTTACCGTTTACATTCATGACTCTGAATAAAACACGGTAACCCACATGCGTAACAAACTCTGCTTTAACCACCGCGCCACGCGTCGGAATCATCGTCACGACGGTATTATCAAGCTCGATATTTGCTTTCGAGAAATAGTTATCACTGATTGCCACTCGGTTTTCATCATACGGATTTAGTTGTGTCTTGACCGTGTAGCCACGCCAGTCCGTTGCGGCACCGCGCATATTATCAATTTCCAGCCCGGCTGCGCCTGGTGCTTTAACCAGAGCGATGGTTTCACCTAACTCCTGACTTAACGTTACCCCTTCGCTGTGCGCCAGAATACCGCCCTTAATGCCGTAATTGAGTCGCTGGGAATTTTGGCTGTAATTATAACTGCCGTTCAGTGAACCGTAGGTGCCGTCATAAGACAGCGACATATTACCGCCAACTTCATCATCGTGGCTGTTATAAGTCTGCATTAAATTCCAGGACAGATTATTTTTTTCCAGGGCTGTTCCGCTTATCCCTACTTGATGTGAACTACCGGAATTATCATTTTGTGAAACGGAATACGTGGCGTAGCTATTTCCCCACCAGCCAGATAAAGGCACAGATAAAGAGAGCATGTAGATCTGCTCACTGCTGTTATCACTGGCATAATTATTACTCGTCCCCTGACGAGCGGTATTGGAATAACTCCAGGATATATTCCACGAGAGACGCTTCCAGCTACTGCTGTAGCCAAATTGCATTAATCGTTCAACATCATCGGTATGCCAGTACTGCTGACGACTTAGTGTCAGGTATACGTTGCCGTAATCTCTTCCCAGCGACTGCGTTAGCGTTCCTTCCACACGACTGCGGCGGTTACCTGTTTGCCAGAAATCGTCAGGACTGTTGCTCCGTGACGCCCATTCGTTGAGGGTATAGTAGCCTTCGGTGGAATAACGATAGCCAACCAGACGTAAACTGGTGTCCGTATCATCAAAACGTTTCGAATACAGAAAGCGATAGGACTGTCCGGTTTCCGTATCATCATGACTAAATTTTGCACGCGCATGAGTCACATCGAACGAGATAGCGCCCAAAGAACCAAGATCTTTACCCATCCCCAACGCTGCTGAACCATAATTCTCGGCAGCCTGTAAACCACCATATAACGTAAACCCGTGCAGCAGGCCATGAAGGATCTGCGCCTGGATGACATCTGGCGCAAATCCATCTTCATCACGTAATTCACCCATACTGATATCGACATCCGTTTGACCTTCACGCTTAAGGATTGCCAAAGTGGCGTAAGGTTGGGTGAATCGTTGTTCGCTACCATCTTCTTCCTTGATAGTTACGTCCAAATCTCCCCCCGAACTGGCAGTGTTCAGGTCGGTAATTTCAAAGGCACCTTGTGGAACGGCAGACTGGTAAATCACATAACCACTTTGACGAATGATGACCGTGGCGTTGGACTTGGCAATGCCACGTACCACAGGGGCAAACCCATTCTGGCTGGCAGGCAACATATCGTTATCGGTATAAAGACGTGCGCCACGGATTTGCGTACTGTCGAAAATATCGCTCGCCGTCCAGGTATCGCCGATCATAATCTGGCTTCGTAACGCGGCAATATTACGTTGTATCCAGGTGCTTATAGAGTTGTAATCCGCACGACCATCGGTTGTGTTTAAGGTACTGTAATTGCGTAATCGCCACGGCCCAATATTCAGTCCGTTGCGCAGGTTGAGATAACTGGTATTCGTCTCCTGAGAACCATAATCCGAACGCAGGGTATGTGAACCGGAAAAATCGTAGTTGATGGTGAGTGCATTAATTCCCTCATCCCAACGCGTAGGGCTTATGTAATCGTAGGCCATCGCGTCCATGTAGATTTGGGGAATGGAGATATTCAGTTGCAGTTTATCGCTGTCCAGTTGCCAGGATGAGCCTTCAATGCGTGGCTCAGGATCAATACAGACCGTTTCATCCACATCATTGAGCGATTTCAGTGCATCAACTTTTACGCCAAAGGAGGTCAGCGTTTTTTTAATAGCGACAAAGCAGGCGTGTAAATCAGCATCGGGATTATCCTGAACAAATGTCACATCCTGACGTTCAAACATTTTACCGTTGATAAAAATATCAACGCTATAAACGCCGGGAGGCATCATATTTGCCCGGTTAAACTGACGAATGTCGACCCCGGATTGATGGTCGATTTCCAGTAGCGCCGGATTAAATACGCTGACCTGGGCCATCAGACTATGTGAGAATATCAGACACGTCCCTGCCATCAGGCCAACCGCTATTCTGGTCGTAACCATAATACGCCTATCCTTATGCCATGCTTACAGCGCGTTTTTTAGCGGTTCGCTTATCGCGCCATAATCATTTATGAATCGCCAGGTCATTTGGTTACCCGCAGAATTGGCAGGCAACGGTAAAGAGAGCGTTTCGAAAGGACGGATCATGTTGAGAGGCACATCATGGCCATCAACAATGACATCCATCACACTGATATGAATCGGGTTTGGATTTTCAGCAATCAGATTTTTTCCTTCACGACGCCACTTAACCTTAGGCGCTGCATCTTCAGGAATAAGGCTAATAGTTGCTGGTCGCCAGAACAGCTTGATACGCGTTTTAACAGCAATTTCCAATGAGTTCGCTGCTTTATTGGTTGCTGCAGGCGGAATATTTTTGATATTCAGCCAGAAGACGGATTCACGGTCGTCGGGTAATGACATTCCCTTCATGTGAAGAATACGTAATACTTTTTCTTGTCCGGGTTCAAGTCGGGATACAGGAGGTATAACAGTAAAGGGCGCTTTACTTTTATCATCTTTATTAAACGGATCCACCCATGACTGGATGAGATAAGGGATCTTTTCTTCCTTGCTGAATACAGAAATAGATTTATCTGCATTATTACTTATGTAAACAACCCGCGTACCGCCAATGACAACGCCTGCATAGGTTAATGCTGGCTGGCCTAAAAAAAGGCTTAATATAATCGCGATAAATAATTTGTACCAAAGGGTTGTTTTAAAGAGCCTGATTAAACAACTTTTTCTGGACATAATAACTCCCTGGCCAAAGCCAACTGAATAAAAAGGCTCTGATAAATTATTTCTTATATTCGATAGTAAATTGTGAATCGGCGTTCGCTGTACCCGCCGTTACGACTGCATTTGTTGCAACATAGCGTGCAATAAATTTCATTTCCGCAGCGCCGTTACCATCGATTGTGGTATAAGCTGAGTCGTTATAAAGTTTGACCTGAGAGTTGTCAGCCTGGTTAAAGATACGGATACCAACACCAGTGGCCACAATCGCTGCCCCGGTGCCGGTATAATCACCCGGATCGGCAGCTGTAGTCGGAGTACCCACTTTCAGATCGCCATCGCCGCCAGGTGCTTCTGTACCATCAAAACGAACCGCAGCCTGCGTGTACGTTGCCGGACATTTCTCCAGTTTAATACTAAACTGCTGTGGCGATGCCATGCTGCCTACACCCGAAAATGCATTTTTACTGACTTTTCCAAGAGGAACGGTTTGATCCGCTGTATCGGAGGTAACTTCACAACTACTGTCAACAATTTCACCAACAAAGTGAACAACACCATCCTCTGCGAGCGCATGTCCGGCCAGCATTAAAGATGCCAGCGTGAATGCACCACCAATAATATTACGTTTCATAAAAACTCCATTGATATAATATATCCTTCAACCCGAACCATACACTTATATTAATAAGTGTATTTATGATTCGCACACATATTACATCAATGACACAGGTTTAGCTAAATTAATATTTATAAATCAATCTGAGAATATAAATTTATTATATAAATATTATTAAAATAATAGTAAATCAAGTTCGTAAGCGGACATTGGTAAAAATTCGGAATATATTTATTTAGTTATCTAAATGGAAAGTTTATTGAAAATAAATATGAAAAAGGGCCACCCACTGGCAGCCCTTGCTTACTTAACAGTTAGTATTACTCAACCGTAACCGATTTCGCCAGGTTACGCGGCTGGTCAACATCAGTGCCTTTGATCAGTGCGACATGGTACGCCAGCAGTTGCAGCGGAACGGTGTAGAAGATTGGTGCAATCACCTCTTCCACATGCGGCATCTCGATGATGTGCATGTTGTCGCTGCTCACAAAACCAGCGTCCTGATCGGCAAAGACGTACAACTGACCGCCACGCGCGCGAACTTCTTCAATGTTGGATTTCAGTTTTTCCAACAGTTCGTTGTTCGGCGCAACGACGATAACCGGCATATCTGCATCAATCAGCGCCAGCGGACCGTGTTTCAGTTCACCCGCAGCGTAGGCTTCAGCATGAATATAGGAGATCTCTTTCAGCTTCAATGCGCCTTCCAGCGCGATGGGGTACTGATCGCCACGGCCCAGGAACAGCGCGTGATGTTTGTCAGAGAAATCTTCTGCCAGGGCTTCAATGCGTTTGTCCTGAGACAGCATCTGCTCAATACGGCTCGGCAGCGCCTGCAGACCATGCACGATGTCATGTTCAATGGAAGCATCCAGACCTTTCAGGCGAGACAGTTTGGCCACCAGCATCAACAGCACAGTTAACTGAGTGGTAAATGCTTTGGTAGATGCCACGCCAATTTCAGTACCGGCATTGGTCATCAGCGCCAGATCGGATTCA
Organism: Escherichia sp. KTE114; assembly: GCF_000407765.1. Classification (NCBI taxonomy): domain Bacteria; kingdom Pseudomonadati; phylum Pseudomonadota; class Gammaproteobacteria; order Enterobacterales; family Enterobacteriaceae; genus Escherichia; species Escherichia sp. KTE114. The sequence goes on from NZ_KE136626.1 coordinate 1,215,056, forward strand.
CGCACCAGAGAAGAGCCAGGAACGTTACAGATCGCCAGCGAACCAAGGTAACCCAGCTCTTTTGACAGACGCAGGCCAGCCAGAGTATCTGCCGTTTCACCAGACTGCGACAGAGTGATCATCAGACTGTTACGACGCACGGCTGATTTGCGATAGCGGAATTCAGAGGCGATTTCGACGTCGCACGGAATGCCTGCCAACGATTCAAACCAGTAGCGGGAAACCATACCAGAGTTGTAAGAAGTGCCACAGGCGAGGATCTGAATATGCTCAACCTTCGACAGCAGTTCATCGGCATTCGGGCCCAGCTCGCTTAGATCAACCTGACCGTGGCTGATACGTCCGGCGAGAGTGTTTTTGATGGCGTTTGGCTGTTCGTAGATCTCTTTCTGCATGTAGTGGCGGTAAATACCTTTATCGCCTGCGTCATATTGCAGATTGGATTCGATATCCTGACGTTTTACTTCCGCGCCAGATTTATCGAAGATGTTTACCGAACGGCGAGTGATTTCCGCAATATCGCCCTCTTCAAGGAAGATAAAACGGCGGGTCACCGGCAACAGCGCCAGCTGGTCAGAAGCGATAAAGTTTTCGCCCATACCGAGGCCAATCACCAGCGGGCTACCAGAACGTGCCGCCAGCAGGGTATCCGGGTTACGGGTGTCCATGATCACCGTACCGTATGCGCCACGCAGTTGCGGGATAGCACGCAGAACGGCCTCACGCAGAGTGCCGCCCTGTTTCAGTTCCCAGTTCACCAGGTGAGCAATAACTTCGGTGTCAGTTTCAGAAACAAAGGTATAGCCACGCGCTTTTAACGCTTCGCGCAGCGGCTCATGGTTTTCGATGATGCCGTTATGCACCACCACAATGTGTTCAGAAACATGCGGATGCGCATTCGCTTCAGAAGGTTCGCCGTGGGTTGCCCAGCGAGTGTGAGCAATACCGGTGCCGCCATGCAGAGGATGTTCTTCCGCTGCCTGAGCCAGCATCTGGACTTTACCGAGACGACGTAAGCGGGTCATATTTCCGTTTGCGTCGACAACAGCCAGACCGGCAGAGTCATAACCACGGTATTCCAGACGACGTAAACCTTCGAGAAGGATTTCAGCTACATCACGTTGCGCGATCGCGCCAACAATTCCACACATAGTTTTTAATTCCGATTGATATCGTTGTCGGTCAACCTGTATGCCCGATTTTTCGGGCGCCCCGAGCCTTGTAGAGAGTGGGGTTATTTTTATAGTTACTGCTTGTGGGCGGGAGATTATGTTATCTCCTCATCCCCGATGGCCGGATTACCCAGCCAGAATTACTTTTTCTTAACCGGACGACGCCAGCCTTCTTTTTGTGCCTGCGGCACACGGCTGATTGCCAGAGCATTTTCACCAACATTGCGCGTTACGGTAGTACCCGCAGCAATGGTCGCGCCTTTACCAACCGTTACCGGTGCAACAAGTTGGGTGTCAGAACCGACAAATACATCGTCGCCAATAATGGTTTTAAATTTATTCGCACCGTCGTAGTTGCAGGTAATGGTTCCCGCGCCGATGTTAACGTTATCGCCGATTTCCGCATCGCCCAGGTAAGTCAGATGACCGGCTTTCGAGCCTTTACCCAAACGCGCTTTTTTCATCTCAACGAAGTTACCGACGTGTGCGCCTTCCAGCAGCTCTGCACCGGGGCGCAGACGGGCAAACGGGCCAATGGTACAGGCCGCAGCCAGATTCGCGTCTTCCACCACGGTATATGGGCTGATTTCGCAATCATCACCAATCACGCTGTTTTTAATCACGCAACCAGTGCCAATTTTCACGCGATTGCCGAGAGTAACATTACCCTCGATGATAACGTTAGTATCAATTTCAACATCGCGCCCGTGAGTAAGCGTACCGCGCAGATCAAAACGCGCCGGATCGCGCAGCATAACTCCCGCCAGCAGCAGTTTTTCTGCCTGTTCGGACTGATAAACGCGCTCCAGACGGGAGAGTTGCAGACGGTTATTTACACCTTCAACTTCGCTTAAACGCTGCGGATGTACAGCGACAATTTCACGCCCTTCCTGATACGCCAGCGCAATAATATCGGTAATGTAGTACTCGCCCTGTGCATTATTATTGGTCAGCTTCGCCAGCCAGCGTTTCATATCTGCACCGTTGGCGATCAGAATACCGGTGTTGATCTCCTGGATTTGACGCTGCTCGTCGGTAGCATCTTTATGCTCAACAATGCCGGTAACTTTGCCATTCTCACGGGTAATGCGGCCATAACCGGTCGGGTCATCCAGTTTCACTGTCAGCAGACCAATGCCACCCTGCGGTTTTGCATCACGCAGGCGCTGGAGTGTTTCGACCGAGATCAGCGGTACATCGCCGTAGAGCATTAAAATGTCTTCATCATCGGCAAAGAAAGGTGCGGCCTGCTGCATTGCATGACCAGTACCCAACTGCTCAGCCTGAAGCACCCAGTTCAGATTGTCATCTTTCAACGACTGTTTAAGCAGATCGCCGCCGTGACCGTAAACCAGGTGAACGTGCGCTGCGCCTAATTCATTCGCAGCATCAATGACATGCTGAACCATCGCTTTCCCGGCAAGGGTATGCAGCACTTTTGGAATATCGGAATACATGCGAGTGCCTTTGCCTGCTGCAAGGATCACTACGCTCATAGCATTATTCAACATACGCGTCCTGACTGTGATTTGAGAACGAATTTAAACCGCTTCACCTTGAAAAAACTACATTTTTTTCATCGTGAAATGGACAGAGGATAAATTGTGCAATAAAGGATTATCCCTACTGACGAAAACACCATTTTCGACCATTGGCGCGCCTTTTGTCTGCATAAAAGTAAGGTAGCACCTTCATTTAAGTGTCTACATGATGTTTTTGCTCTTATTTCGATCAATGAATAAACGAGAAAACCAGCAAAGAATTTCGCTGGTTTATATAAAAAGTGTTAATCGCGGAACATGAATGATCACAGCACAAATCCTGCTGTACTACTATCCAGATGAAAATATGCGCGGCGCACGCAATAAAAAAGCCAGCCTGTTTCCAGACTGGCTTTCGTGCTTTTCAAGCCGGTGTTACATCGCTTTTTTGGTCAACTCGATAACGCGCAGCTGCGCGATCGCTTTGGCCAGTTCCGCAGACGCCTGAGCGTAATCTACGTCGCCGTGAGAGCTGCTAATGTGCTCTTCAGCCTTACGTTTCGCTTCCATGGCTCGCGCTTCGTCGAGATCCTGGCCGCGAATTGCGGTGTCGGCCAGAACGGTCACGTTGCCAGGCTGCACTTCAAGAATGCCGCCAGACAGATAGATAAACTCTTCGTGACCGTGCTGTTTCACGATGCGAATCATACCAGGCTTAATGGCGGTGAGCAGCGGTGCGTGCCCTGGGTAGATCCCCAGTTCACCTTCGCTACCCGTTACCTGGATTTTCTCGACCAGACCAGAGAACATTTGTTGCTCTGCGCTGACGACATCCAGGTGGTAAGTCATTGCCATATCACCCTCCGATTAAGGCGTTAAAGTTTTTTGGCTTTTTCCACTGCTTCTTCGATGGAACCGACCATGTAGAACGCCTGCTCCGGCAGGTGATCGTATTCGCCTTCCATGATGCCTTTAAAGCCACGGATGGTGTCTTTCAGGGAGACGTATTTACCCGGAGAACCGGTGAATACTTCTGCCACGAAGAACGGCTGGGACAGGAAACGCTGGATCTTACGAGCGCGCGCTACCACCAGTTTGTCTTCTTCAGACAGTTCATCCATACCCAGGATGGCGATGATGTCTTTCAGTTCCTGATAACGTTGCAGGATGGACTGAACGCCACGAGCGGTGTCGTAGTGTTCCTGACCAACCACCAGCGGGTCCAGCTGACGGCTGGTGGAGTCCAGCGGGTCAACTGCCGGGTAGATACCCAGAGACGCGATCTGACGGCTCAGTACCACGGTTGCGTCAAGGTGCGCAAAGGTGGTTGCCGGAGAAGGGTCAGTCAAGTCATCCGCAGGTACGTATACCGCCTGTACAGAGGTGATAGAACCGGTTTTGGTGGAGGTGATACGTTCCTGCAGAACGCCCATCTCTTCCGCCAGAGTTGGCTGATAACCTACCGCTGAAGGCATACGACCCAGCAGTGCGGATACTTCCGTACCGGCCAGGGTGTAACGATAGATGTTGTCAACGAACAGCAGTACGTCACGACCTTCGTCACGGAATTTCTCAGCCATGGTCAGACCGGTCAGAGCAACGCGCAGACGGTTTCCCGGCGGCTCGTTCATCTGGCCATACACCAGGGATACTTTGTCGATAACGTTGGAGTCGGTCATTTCGTGGTAGAAGTCGTTACCCTCACGAGTACGTTCACCTACGCCCGCAAACACAGAGTAACCGGAGTGCTCGATCGCGATGTTACGAATCAGCTCCATCATGTTTACGGTTTTACCTACACCCGCACCACCGAACAGACCAACTTTACCGCCCTTAGCGAACGGACACATCAGGTCGATAACTTTGATACCGGTTTCCAGCAGTTCCTGAGAGTTTGACAGCTCTTCGTAGGAAGGTGCTGCACGGTGAATCGCCCAACGCTCTTCTTCACCGATCTCGCCTTTCATGTCGACCGGTTCGCCCAGTACGTTCATGATACGGCCCAGAGTCGCTTTACCTACCGGGACTTCGATCGGGTGTTCGAGGTCTTTTACATCCAGACCGCGACGCAGACCGTCGGAAGAACCCATTGCGATGGTACGCACGATACCGCCGCCGAGCTGCTGCTGAACTTCCAGCACCAGACGCTCATTACCATTTTGCACCTCAAGAGCATCGTACACGCGCGGTACGGCATCCTGAGGGAATTCGACGTCAACTACGGCGCCGATTACCTGGACAATCTTTCCAGTAGCCATCTTAAATCCTCTACGAAATAACCTGTTTAAACCGCGGCGGCCCCCGAGACGATCTCGGTGAGTTCCTGAGTAATGCTGGCCTGACGAGCTTTGTTGTATACCAACTGCAGCTCTTTAATCAGGCTGCCGCCATTGTCGGTCGCGGCTTTCATCGCCACCATACGGGCGGCCTGCTCGCTGGCCAGGTTTTCAACCACGCCCTGATAAACCTGAGATTCGACATAACGACGCAGCAGGGTATCCAGCAACGCCTTCGGATCGGGTTCGTACAGGTAATCCCAGGATTTATGTTTCAGATCATCATCATCTGATGCCGGTAACGGCAGCAGCTGGCTGATGGTCGGAACCTGAGACATGGTGTTAATAAATTTGTTGCTGACAATGTAAAGCTTGTCCAGACGGCCTTCGTCGTAGGCCTGCAACATCACTTTTACCGGACCGATCAGTTCGGACAGGGAAGGGTTATCCCCCATGCCGGTGACCTGGGCAACAACATTGCCGCCCACGGAGTTGAAGAACGAAACACCTTTCGAGCCGATCATTGCGAGGTCGCATTGAACGCCTTTGTCGGTCCAGGTCTTCATTTCCGCCAGCAGTTTTTTGAACAGGTTAATGTTCAAACCACCGCACAAACCACGGTCGGTCGACACCACCAGGTAGCCCACGCGTTTAACGTCGCGGTCTTCCAGGTATGGGTGCTTATATTCCAGATTACCGTGTGCAAGGTGACCAATCACTTTGCGCATGGTTTCTGCATAAGGACGGCTGGCCGCCATGCGATCCTGCGATTTACGCATTTTGGAAGCGGCGACCATCTCCATCGCTTTAGTGATCTTTTGCGTGTTCTGGACGCTTGCGATCTTACTACGTATCTCTTTTGCGCCGGCCATGAGCTTCTCCTCAATGCCTTGCGGCCTGCCCTAAGGCAAGCCGCCAGACGTTACCAGGATTGGGTTGCTTTGAAGGAATCGAGGATGCCTTTCAGCTTGCCTTCGATTTCGTCGTTGTAGCCACCGGTCTGGTTGATCTCTTGCATCAACGGAGCGTGATCACGGTCGACGTAAGCCAGCAGCGCGGCTTCGAAGCTGCCGATTTTCGACAGTTCAACATCCGCCAGGTAACCACGTTCTGCTGCAAACAGAACCAGAGACTGCTGCGCAACAGACATCGGCGCATACTGTTTCTGTTTCAGCAGTTCGGTCACTTTCTGACCGTGGTCAAGCTGCTTACGGGTTGCATCGTCAAGGTCGGATGCAAACTGAGAGAACGCTGCCAGTTCACGATACTGTGCCAGAGCGGTACGGATACCACCGGACAGTTTTTTCATGATCTTGGTCTGTGCTGCACCACCAACACGGGATACGGAAATACCCGGGTTAACCGCAGGACGAATACCGGCGTTGAACAGGTTGGTTTCCAGGAAGATCTGACCATCGGTAATGGAGATTACGTTGGTCGGAACGAACGCAGAAACGTCACCTGCCTGAGTTTCGATAATCGGCAGTGCGGTCAGAGAACCGGTTTTCCCTTTCACTTCACCTTTGGTGAAGGCTTCAACGTATTCGGCGTTAACACGCGCAGCACGCTCCAGCAGACGAGAGTGGAGGTAGAATACGTCGCCCGGGAATGCTTCACGTCCTGGCGGACGACGGAGCAGCAGGGAGATCTGACGGTAAGCAACAGCCTGTTTAGACAGGTCATCGTAAATGATCAGCGCATCTTCGCCACGGTCACGGAAGTATTCGCCCATTGCGCAACCGGCATACGGTGCCAGGTATTGCAGTGCTGCGGATTCAGACGCGGTTGCTACCACAACGATGGTGTTAGCCAGTGCGCCGTGCTCTTCCAGTTTACGTACCACGTTAGAAATGGTGGACGCTTTCTGACCGATAGCGACATAGATACATTTGATACCGGAATCGCGCTGGTTGATGATGGCATCGATAGCCAGTGCGGTTTTACCGGTCTGACGGTCACCGATGATCAATTCACGCTGACCACGACCGATTGGGATCATGGAGTCAACGGCTTTATAACCGGTCTGTACCGGCTGATCTACGGACTGACGTTCGATAACGCCCGGAGCGATTGCTTCTACAGCAGAGAAGCCGTCGTGATCCAGCGGACCTTTACCGTCGATTGGCGCACCCAGAGTGTTAACCACACGCCCCAGCAGGCCACGGCCAACCGGAACTTCCAGGATACGACCAGTACACTTAACTTTCATGCCTTCGGCAAGGTCAGCGTACGGACCCATAACTACCGCACCTACAGAGTCGCGCTCGAGGTTCAGTGCGATAGCGTAACGGTTACCCGGCAGGGAGATCATTTCACCCTGCATACAATCGGCCAGGCCGTGGATGCGGATAACACCGTCACTTACAGAAACAATAGTACCTTCGTTGTGAGCTTCACTCACAACATTGAACTGAGCAATGCGCTGCTTGATCAGTTCGCTGATTTCGGTGGAATTCAGTTGCATGCTCCAGTCCCCTTAAGACTGCAAGACGTCTGCAAGGCGCTCAAGACGACCGCGTACGCTGCCATCAATGACCATATCACCCGCTCGGATGATAACGCCTGCCATTACAGACTTATCGATTTTGCAATTCAGCTTAACTTTGCGTGACAGACGTTTTTCCATCGCAGCAGAAATTTTCGCGAGCTGTTGTTCACTCAATGCAGCAGCGGAAATGACGTCTACCTCAGCGGTAGCCTCACTCACGGCACGCAGGTGAATAAACTGCTCCAGAACATCCGGGAGCGCGTTAAGACGACCATTTTCAGCCATTACCCGAATCAGGTTCTGACCATTTTCGTCCAGTTGCTCACCACAAACTGCGATAAACGACTCGGCGAGCGTTTCTGGCGCTAGCGCGCCAGAGAGAAGCTCTGCCATCTGTTCGTTTTTGGTTACCTCGGCGGCAAACGCCAGCATGTCCTGCCAGCGTTCTACACTTTGGTGTTCGACGGCAAAGTCAAAAGCTGCTTTGGCGTAGGGGCGAGCTACCGTAATAAATTCAGACATCAGCCCCTCCCTCCTTACAGTTCAGCGACAAGTTTATCCACGATGTCGCTGTTAGCAGCTTCATCCACGGAACGTTCGATGATCTTCTCGGCGCCAGCAACAGCCAGGATAGCAACTTGCTTACGCAGCTCTTCACGGGCACGTTTACGCTCGGCTTCAATTTCCGCCTGCGCCTGAGCCACGATTTTAGTACGTTCCTGTTCTGCCTCAGCTTTCGCTTCGTCCAGAATCTGCGAGCGGCGTTTGTTCGCCTGCTCGATGATTACCTGGGCTTCCGCTTTCGCTTTTTTCAGCTGGTCGGTCGCGCTGGCCTTTGCAAGGTCAAGGTCCTTATGTGCTCGTTCTGCGGAAGCAAGGCCGTCAGCAATTTCTTTTTGACGTTTTTCGATGGCTGCCATTAATGGCGGCCATACGTACTTCATGCAGAACAGAACGAACAGGACAAACGCGATGGCCTGGCCGAGGATTGTTGCGTTAAGATTCACAGCACAATGCCTCTATTTAGTTAACGTTCTGATATTGCTCTTTAAATAAAAGCAACGCTTACTACGCGACAGCGAACATCACGTACAGACCCAGACCTACAGCGATCATCGGGATAGCATCCACCAGACCCATAACGATAAAGAACTGAGTACGCAGCAGAGGAATCAGATCAGGTTGACGCGCTGCGCCTTCCAGGAATTTACCCCCGAGGATGCCGATACCGATCGCAGCACCGATTGCCGCCAGACCCATCATCACAGCGGCAGCCATGTACAGCAGATCCATATTCAGGTTTTCCATGACAGTCTCCAGTTTGTTTCAGTTAAAACGTAGTAGTGTTGGTAAATTAATGTTCTTCAGACGCCATCGACAGATAGACGATCGTCAGAACCATGAAGATGAAGGCTTGCAGCGTAATGATCAGGATGTGGAAAATGGCCCACGGCACATTCAGGATCCACTGTGACCACCACGGCAACAGACCAGCAATCAGAATGAAAATCAGCTCACCTGCGTACATGTTACCGAACAGTCGCAAACCGAGTGAAACTGGTTTGGACAGCAGGCTTACCCCTTCAAGGATTAAGTTGACAGGGATGAACGCCCAGTGATTGAACGGCTGCAGCGTCAACTCTTTCGTGAAGCCGCCGATGCCTTTCATTTTGATGCTGTAGAACAGAATCAGGATAAATACGCCCAGTGCCATCGACAGCGTCACGTTCACGTCAGCAGACGGAACCACACGCAGTGCCGGCAAACCGATCCAGTGTTCTGCGATATACGGCAGCAGATCGATAGGCAGTAAGTCCATCAGGTTCATCAGGAATACCCAAACGAAGATCGTCAGGGCCAGCGGTGCAATCAGCTTGCTTTTGCCATGGTACATGTCTTTCACGCTACCATTAACAAAGCCGATTACCAGCTCAATCGCGGTCTGAAACTTACCTGGTACGCCGCTGGTCGCCTTTTTGGCTACGCTACGGAACATAAGCAGGAACAACAGACCCAGCACCACCGAGAAGAACATGGAGTCAATATTGATTGTCCAGAAGGTGGCTGGGGGGTTTTGTGGATCCACCAGCGAGAATGTACGCAGGTCCAGCTGAAGGTTATTCAGGTGGTGTCCTATGTAATCCTGCGGCGTCATATTTTCTGAAGCCATGATGCCTTTTACCCTTTGTTGTTAATTACAGCCGGTGCCAGTATCTGAACCACCAGCACCAAAACCCACGTAACGATCAGCGGCAAGAATACCGCCTTTAAAACCGCCAACGCCACCACCAGTAACACCAACATCGCCAGAACTTTGAAAGCTTCGCCAAATGCGAATGTCCAGGCCACCCGGCCTTTCGCTGGTGTATGCGCCTGGTGACGCCAGGCAAATATCATAAACAAAACGTTAGGCAGAAAGACTGCCAGGCCCCCGCTTAATGCAGAGACGCCCCAGAAGGGGTCTTTGAGGCTGAACAGCAATCCACTTGCTATCACCGCCAGTAACTGAACGAGCAGAAGCTTCCGAGCAACGTTTCGACTCAAGAGCGACACAGACATCACGTTTTTCACTCCTGCTCCCTTCGAGGTATGCCGCGTGTCGTATAAAACTTTCTTTAAGGCTTAGAGTCAAGCATCAAAAAGCGGTCAAATTATACGGTGCGCCCCCGTGATTTCAAACAATAAGTAGCCAAAAGGTGAATAAATGTTTAAATATTTTTCCAGTGCATACAATTGCGACTTTTCTGCTAACCATGCCAGATCATGAAAAACTGTAAATAACGCGTAAACACTGGTGGTAAAGAGTGCTTCAGATCACAGATTGAGCATGTTCGCGCACAGCATATTTATTTACTTGGCAAATGATGCCATTGCAAGTTTCTGATATTTCAGTCTAAAAACAGATACTGTTTTCATAAATGGCATTTACATAACAAAAACCAGACATTGACATTCTTAATAATATTTTAACAGCGAATTATGGTTCTTAGCGCCGATTTTTAGCAGACTGATATTTTCACCGATGACCTATTTCCTGCTTACCCAAAAAAGCCACGTTAGTTCATTGATGCAAAATGGTAAACATGGCGTTAAATGTAACCAGTTATATCAGTAGAAAACCTGGTTGTTGTTAACAGTCAAACCGATAAATTTTTTATGATTTTTTTGATAAAAATTAAATTTTATTTGCTTTAATCACAACCAAATGGCGTTCGCCATCCAGAGCCGGAACCTGAAGTTTAACCACTGATTCAACCTGATATTCTGCAGGCAATAGGGCTATTTCATCTTCCGGCATTTGTCCTTTCAGCGCATAGAAGCGGCCTTGCTCACCTGGAAGATGGTGGCACCAGCTCACCATATCGTTCAGAGAGGCAAAAGCACGGCTAATTACACCATCAAACGGTGGCTCTGACGGAAACTCTTCTACCCTACTCTGTACCGGCTCAATGTTCTCAAGTTTCAATTCATGTTGAACCTGACGCAGGAAACGCACGCGTTTACCGAGGCTATCCAGTAGTGTGAAGTGAGCGTCAGGGCGTACGATAGAGAGAGGAATGCCGGGCAGACCCGGGCCGGTGCCGACATCAATAAAACGTTCACCTTGCAGATAAGGTGCAACGACAATGCTGTCGAGAATATGGCGTACCAGCATCTCATTAGGATCGCGTACCGAAGTCAGGTTGTACGCTTTGTTCCATTTGTGCAGCATATTTACGTAGGCAATAAGCTGATTTTTCTGGTGATCGGTAAGCGAAATTCCTGCGTCTTTCAGCAGTGAAGAGAGTTTATTGAGCACGGTGATTACCTGTTCTTGATGCGTTGCCAGGTAAGCGGGTGCTTACCTGGCATTTTTAATGCGTTATGCGCTACGACGCAGCATACCCTGTTTTTTCAGCCATACCAGCAGAATGGAGATAGCCGCAGGCGTGACGCCAGAAATACGCGAAGCCTGACCGATAGAGGCCGGTTTGTGATCGTTGAGTTTGGCGATCACTTCGTTAGAAAGACCGGATACCTGGCGGTAATCCAGCGTCGCAGGCAGCAAGGTATTCTCGTTACGCAGCTGCTTTTCGATCTCATCCTGCTGACGCGCAATATAACCTTCGTATTTAACCTGAATCTCAACCTGTTCCGCCGCCTGTTCGTCTGTCAACGCAGGAGCAAACGGCGTCAGTGTAGTTAATTTGTCATAGGTCATTTCCGGACGACGCAGCAGATCTTCACCACTGGCTTCACGGGAAAGCGGTGCAGTCAGGTGAGCATTCACTTCGGCTGCAGCTTCCGCAGACGGCGTTACCCAGGTCGATTTCAGACGCTGACGCTCACGCTCGATGTTCTCAAGCTTTTCGTTAAAGCGCGCCCAACGTTCATCATCAACCAGCCCCAGCTCACGACCAATTTCAGTCAGACGCAGGTCTGCGTTATCTTCACGCAGCATCAGTCGATATTCTGCGCGCGAGGTAAACATACGGTACGGTTCTTTGGTTCCTAAAGTGCACAGGTCATCGACCAGTACACCAAGGTAAGCCTGGGATCGCGCAGGCGCCCAGCCTTCTTTGTCAGCAGACAGGCGAGCGGCGTTAAGACCGGCCAGCAAACCTTGCGCTGCAGCTTCTTCGTAACCGGTAGTGCCGTTAATCTGACCAGCAAAGAACAGCCCCTGAATAAACTTGCTTTCCAGCGTCGGTTTCAGGTCGCGCGGATCGAAGAAGTCATACTCAATGGCATAACCCGGACGCACGATTTTCGCGTTTTCCATCCCCTGCATGGAGCGGACGATTTGCATCTGCACATCGAACGGCAGGCTGGTGGATATGCCGTTCGGATAAATTTCGTTCGAGGTTAGCCCTTCCGGCTCAAGGAAGATCTGATGCTGATTTCTGTCAGCGAAGCGCATGACCTTGTCTTCGATCGACGGACAGTAGCGTGGGCCGACACCTTCGATCACTCCGGCATACATCGGACTACGATCGAGGTTACTGCGGATCACGTCATGCGTTTTCTCGTTGGTATGGGTGATATAGCACGGCACCTGCTGGGGATGCTGGGACGCATTGCCCATAAACGAGAACACCGGCATTGGGTTATCGCCATGCTGTTGCGCCAGCACACTGAAATCGATGGTGCGCGCGTCAATACGCGGCGGCGTACCGGTTTTCAGACGACCAACGCGCAGTGGAAGTTCACGCAAACGGCGTGAGAGCGGAATGGAAGGCGGATCTCCAGCACGACCACCACTGTAATTATCCAGGCCGATATGAATCTTACCGTCAAGAAAAGTGCCGACAGTAAGCACGACTGCTTTAGCACGGAATTTCAGCCCCATTTGGGTGACAGCACCGACCACACGATCGTTTTCGACAATAAGATCCTCAACCGCCTGCTGGAAGATCATCAGGTTCGGTTGATTCTCAAGAGCAGTGCGTACCGCCTGACGGTAGAGCACACGATCCGCCTGTGCTCGGGTTGCTCGAACCGCCGGCCCTTTGCTGGCGTTTAGTATCCTAAACTGAATACCTGCCTGGTCGATCGCTTTTGCCATCAGACCGCCGAGTGCATCCACTTCTTTTACCAGATGTCCCTTCCCAATACCGCCGATTGCCGGGTTGCAGCTCATCTGCCCCAGGGTGTCGATATTGTGTGTCAAAAGCAGAGTCTGTTGACCCATACGCGCCGCAGCCATCGCGGCCTCGGTGCCTGCATGACCCCCGCCAATGATGATGACGTCAAAAGGATCCGGATAAAACATGGTGATTGCCTCGCATAACGCGGTATGAAAATGGATTGAAGCCCGGGCCGTGGATTCTACTCAACTTTGACGGCTTGAGAAAGACCTGGGATCCTGGGTATTAAAAAGAAGATCTTTTTATTTAGAGATCTGTTCTATTGTGATCTCTTATTAGGATCGACCTTGTCTGTGGATAACGCAGATCTATCTTTTAGGATCAACAACCTGCTGAGGATCATTAGCTGTGAATGATCGGTGATCCTGCTCCGTATAAGCTGGGATCAGAATGAGGGGTTATACACAACTCAAAAACTGAACAACAGTTGTTCTTTGGATAACTACCGGTTGATCCAAGCTTCCTGACAGAGTTATCCACAGTAGATCGCACGATCTGTATACTTATTTGAGTAAATTAATCCAGGATCCCAGCCATTCTTCTGCCGGATCTTCAGGAATGTCGTGATCAAGGATGTTGATCTTCAGTGTTTCGCCCATCTGTTTCGCACCGGAATTTTTGAGTTCTGCCTCGAGTTTATCGATCGCACCACAAAAAGTGTCGTATTCACGACTACCAATACCGATTGCGCCAAAGCGTACCGCAGAAAGATCGGGTTTTTGTTCCTGCAATGCTTCATAGAAAGGAGAAAGGTTGTCCGGAATGTCTCCGGCGCCGTGGGTAGAACTGATAACCAGCCAGATCCCAGAGGCAGATAAATCTTCTAACAACGGACCGTGCAGCGTTTCGGTGGTAAAACCCGCCTCTTCCAGCTTTTCAGCCAGGTGTTCTGCTACATATTCGGCACCGCCGAGGGTGCTGCCGCTGATAAGAGTGATATCTGCCATAAACCGCCACCTTTATTAAGAGTGGCGTATTGTACGCTGTGAACGCGCTGGGATCTACCTGTGGAAAAGTATGGGATTAAAAAAGCCGATCATGGCTTGATAGTACGCATGATCGGGTTCTGCAGGACGATCAGTGTTTCAGTGGACTGAATTTCATCAATTGTTTGGATCTTGTTGATAAGTACATGCTGGAGGGCATCGATCGAACGGCACATCACTTTGATAAAGATGCTGTAGTGCCCGGTGGTGTAGTAGGCTTCGGTGACTTCGTCGAGGCTTTCCAGTTTTGCCAGAGCGGAAGGATAGTCTTTGGCACTCTTCAATATAATGCCGATAAAGCAACCTACATCATAACCGAGCTGTTTCGGGCTAACGTCGATACGCGCACCGGTAATGATCCCCGCCTGCTTCATTTTCTCTACACGAACGTGAATCGTCCCCGGGCTGACGCCAAATTGTTTCGCCAGTTCAGCGTAAGCGGTGCGCGCATTGCCCATTAATGCTTCCAGGATGCCACGGTCCAGATTGTCGATTAGATAATTTTCCATAGGATTTTCTTATTCATATTGATGATTCATTCTATTTTAGCCTTATTTTTTAATGAATCAAAAGTGAGTAAGGCTTTTTATTGAATGATTATTGCATGTGTGCTGGTTTTTGTTGCTTAATCATAAGCAACAGGACGCAGGAGTATAAAAAATGAAAACCGCTTACATTGCCAAACAACGTCAAATTAGCTTCGTGAAATCTCACTTTTCTCGTCAACTGGAAGAACGCTTAGGACTGATTGAAGTCCAGGCGCCAATCCTTAGTCGTGTGGGGGATGGCACGCAGGATAACTTGTCGGGCTGTGAAAAAGCGGTGCAGGTAAAAGTGAAAGCTCTGCCTGATGCCCAGTTCGAAGTGGTTCATTCACTGGCGAAGTGGAAACGTCAGACGTTAGGGCAACACGACTTCAGCGTGGGCGAAGGGCTGTACACGCACATGAAAGCCCTTCGCCCCGATGAAGACCGTCTTTCCCCGCTGCACTCGGTTTATGTTGACCAGTGGGACTGGGAACGCGTAATGGGCGACGGCGAGCGTCAATTCTCGACTCTGAAAAGTACCGTAGAGGCGATCTGGGCGGGAATTAAAGCAACCGAAGCTGCTGTTAGCGAGGAGTTTGGCCTGGCACCGTTCCTGCCGGATCAGATCCACTTCGTACACAGCCAGGAATTACTGTCTCGTTATCCGGATCTTGATGCCAAAGGGCGTGAGCGGGCGATTGCGAAAGATCTTGGCGCGGTATTCCTCGTCGGGATTGGCGGCAAGCTGAGTGATGGTCATCGCCACGACGTGCGTGCACCGGATTATGATGACTGGAGCACTCCGTCAGAACTGGGCCATGCAGGTCTGAACGGCGATATTCTGGTGTGGAACCCGGTGCTGGAAGATGCGTTTGAACTTTCTTCTATGGGGATCCGCGTGGATGCCGATACGCTGAAGCACCAACTGGCGCTAACCGGTGACGAAGATCGCCTGCAACTGGAGTGGCATCAGGCGCTGCTGCGCGGTGAAATGCCGCAGACCATCGGCGGCGGTATCGGTCAGTCTCGTTTGACCATGCTACTGCTGCAACTGCCGCATATCGGCCAGGTTCAGTGTGGCGTTTGGCCTGCGGCAGTTCGTGAGAGCGTCCCTTCTCTGCTGTAATAATTTATCGCCGCCAGCGTCTGAGCAGGCGGCTACGCATCCCGGTATCAAAGCGCCAGATATGATCGAAAATGCGCATGATACCGGGTTTGCCGTGTGCCGACATCGCCACGGCATGAAAGCGATGCTGATGTACCCGCTGCAACTCTTTCACTTTACTCGTCACGTCGTCAGGCAACCGCTGGGCGATAAAATCAGAAATCACCACCGCATCGGCGTCAAACCATTCCCGGCTTTGCAAGCGTTCCATAATGGCGCGAAAACAACTGGCAAGATCGGTGCCGCCACGAAACTGCTGGCTTAAAAAGCGAATCGCTTGTTCGATGCCTTGTGAGCCTGAAAGCTCATAACGGACAATCTCGGTGGAAAATAACATAATAAAGCAGCGCCGGTTTTCAGCGAGGGCAATGCGCATTAATGCCAGGCAGAACGCTTTCGCACACTGTTCATTAAAGCCGCCCATTGAGCCAGAAGTATCCACGCAGACAATAAACGGTCCGCGCGGCTGTTCGTCGTAATCTTTATGTACCACCGGGCGTTCGATAACTTTTTCACGCCACGACTCACCGTGCAGGCGATAGGTGAGTAACTGCTTTTCCACCAGCCGACGGTAAAATTCATACTCCAGTTCAGTTATCCCAAGCGTCGCCAGTTCTGGCGGTAGAAGGCGTAAAATATCATCGCTTTGTTGCAGACCATCAACCTGCTCAGGAACGGTCGCCGGTTCGCGCACCATGGTGCGGAAGGTTTCCATCTGCGCATCGTTGCGGGGTATTGATTTGGCTTCCCGCGAACGCCCCAGCTGTTCCGCCAGGCGCTTCAGTTCCGGCTGTTCGTTAAGAAATTCACCATATTTTACAATCAACTGATAGTCGCCGCGCTTAAGCTGACCGGCGCTCATATCCCACAGACGACCGGCTGCGGTGTTGTTTTCTGCCAGAATCGGTTCAAGCTGCCCACTTAGCGTCATGCGTTCCTGAACTTCACTCAACAGTTGTTCGCGTTCTTCTTCTAATAACTGTTGATTTAACGTCGTCGCTTGCACGATCAGACTTAAGCGCCAACGCTGGAGAAAAAGCGTGTGTAATGCCGGAGTGATCGTGCCGTTGGCATCAACCAACTGCTGGGCTTGTTCGGCCCACGGGGAATTCAGTCGATGCAGTAAATCCAGTATCTGCGGTAGTTGCACAATAAATTGCGGCGTGGAAAGAAGCTGGCTTTGCTGATAGCACATGACCTCTTCCGTGAGCTCCTGCGGAACTCTGGCATCTTTCAGCCGACTGCGCAGCGCCTCACGCCAGCGGGGAATATCATCAGTGATTGCCGCCTTCAGTCGTGGGAATTTTTCAAAGAAGACCGCCAACTGCGGCGAGGCCAACAGAGCGATGATCATCTCTTCGATCAATCCCTCTTCGCTGACGGCCAGCATCACATTGAGCGTATCCAGTGTTAGCATTGTTGCGCCTGGCGAATCTGGGTGCCGACATCCTGTAGGCTGGCTTCAATGCGACCTAACCAGTCGCTATGGATAAACAGACATTTTTGCTGTTCGCTGAATAAGGCGTGTTGCTTGCGCCAGTCGCTTTCAAGATCTTCTAGTTGTTGTTTTATTTCGCTGGGTAGCCCCTCTGCCGATGCGCCGGGCAGCGCCAGAGTCGCCTCCTGCAAACTCACATCGCGTACCACCAGATGTTGGGCGCTATCAACTTCCATATTTAGCTTCTGGGCAAAACCGATACCATTTAATTTGCCGCGAATCTCGCCGCCTTTGTTCAGCCACAGTTCCAGCGCGCTACGCTCAAAAGCGATATGAACAACTTCCATATCATGCAATTTTAATGGTTTTTGCAGCAACAGGGTCAGTGTGGAGGCGGTTATGTTGGCTGGAAGTTGATACTGCGGGCGACGGCTGAACATGCCACCCTGACGAATCACCGTAAAGGCTGTTTTATCGCTTTGTTGTTGCTGAAGTTGCAGGCGACGCTGCACAATTGCACTCAGTCGCGTCAGCATTTCCTGTTGCTGCCACGCATGACTGGTCATCAATACGTCAATTTGTTGTTGAATTAAATTCAGACTTTGGGCGTCATACCACAGGCAATCTTTCAGCAAGATGAGATCAATCGGGGCAACCGCGCTGCGACCGCTAAAAAAGGCGCTGGCCTGCAATAAGCGGATCGCTTTTTTCCAGCGACGGTCGGAGACATAAGGCGCATCCGGTAATTTATCCAGTTGCTGACGCAGCATAAAAATCAGCTCAAATACATGATCGGGCAGCGTAATTTCACCAATCTCTTTCTGCCAGCGTTCGTATTCTTCATCCGTGACCTGCAAGGATGGCGGAACGGGATTGTCGTTTTCATCCTGTTGGCTGGTCAGCATGGAGCGAAAATTCGTTTTATCCTGCACTTTATCTAACCACAGACGAATCAGCATACGGTCATATAACGCTTCCAGGCTGCTGTCTGCTTCTGGCAGTTCGTTGGATGCTGCCACCAGCAGACGCATAGGGATTTTTTCAACATGTGCGCCGTTGCGGAAGTGGCGTTCATTAATAGCGGTTAGTAGGGTATTAAGAATCGCTGGCCCGGCTTTCCAGATCTCATCAAGAAAGACGATTTCCGCTTCCGGCAGGTAGCCGCTGGTTAAACGCTCATAACGGCCTTCATCTTTTAACGCCTGAATAGAAAGGGGGCCAAAAACTTCTTCCGGTGTGGAGAAGCGGGTCATCAGATATTCAAACGCGCGCGCATTCTGGAAAGCGAATTTTAAGCGCCGGGCGATTAAACTTTTAGCAATACCTGGCGGGCCAAGCAGGAATACGCTTTCACCACTTAATGCCGCTAACAAACACTGGCGGATGGCGTGGCTACGTTCATAAAGCCCTTTTTCCAGCGAACTGCTCAGACGGGAAATTCTTTCCGCTAATAAATGAGGGTGAGCCATAATGAAGTGGCGTCCTTTCGTCAAAAGTTCTGCGTAAACTGCGAGTATAGACGTTTCTTGCTGGTGGCAAAAATAGTCTCAAAGGAGGGCTATTTTTCTTTGAGCCAGGTTAATGTGGCCGCATTTAGGAGTACGATTTTGCCGTTAATCGTGCATACTGTGCGCTTTTTTGTGGGCCAAGGGACTACGCACACATTTCATATTTCAACGAAAGACTAGTCTATGAGCACTGATAATAAGCAATCGTTGCCCGCGATAACCCTCGCGGCGATTGGAGTTGTCTACGGCGATATTGGTACCAGCCCGTTATATACACTTCGTGAATGTTTGTCCGGCCAGTTTGGTTTTGGCGTTGAACGCGATGCCGTGTTTGGTTTTTTATCGCTGATCTTCTGGCTGCTAATCTTTGTGGTTTCCATAAAATATCTCACCTTCGTCATGCGTGCAGATAACGCCGGTGAAGGGGGGATCCTGACGTTGATGTCGCTTGCCGGGCGCAATACGTCGGCACGAACGACATCAATGCTGGTGATTATGGGGCTAATCGGCGGCAGTTTCTTCTATGGTGAAGTTGTCATAACGCCTGCCATTTCGGTGATGTCCGCTATAGAAGGTCTGGAAATCGTCGCTCCGCAGCTGGACACCTGGATAGTTCCCCTCTCAATCATCGTTCTCACTTTACTGTTTATGATTCAAAAACATGGCACTGCTATGGTCGGTAAGCTGTTTGCGCCGATTATGCTGACCTGGTTTTTGATTCTGGCGGGGCTGGGGTTACGTAGCATTATTGCCAACCCGGAAGTGTTACATGCGCTGAATCCGATGTGGGCGGTGCATTTCTTCCTTGAATATAAAACCGTTTCCTTTATTGCGTTAGGCGCGGTGGTACTGTCGATTACCGGTGTCGAGGCGCTGTATGCCGATATGGGGCACTTTGGTAAGTTCCCTATTCGCCTGGCGTGGTTCACCGTCGTATTGCCGTCTTTGACCCTTAACTACTTTGGGCAGGGGGCGCTGCTGTTAAAACACCCGGAAGCGATTAAGAACCCGTTCTTCCTGTTGGCTCCGGACTGGGCACTGATCCCGCTACTGATAATTGCAGCACTGGCAACGGTGATTGCCTCGCAGGCGGTTATCTCTGGTGTCTTCTCATTGACGCGTCAGGCAGTACGTCTGGGATACTTGTCGCCGATGCGCATTATTCACACCTCTGAAATGGAGTCAGGGCAAATCTACATTCCGTTTGTGAACTGGATGCTTTATGTCGCAGTCGTGATTGTCATTGTCAGCTTTGAGCACTCCAGCAACCTGGCGGCGGCGTATGGGATTGCGGTGACCGGAACGATGGTGCTGACGTCTATTCTTTCAACTACCGTGGCGCGTCAGAACTGGCACTGGAATAAGTATTTTGTTGCGCTGATCCTGATTGCTTTCTTGTGTGTCGATATCCCTCTGTTTACCGCTAACCTCGATAAACTGCTTTCCGGTGGCTGGTTGCCTCTGAGCCTCGGCACGGTGATGTTTATCGTGATGACGACCTGGAAGAGCGAGCGTTTCCGCCTACTGCGTCGGATGCACGAACATGGTAACTCTCTGGAAGCGATGATTGCTTCACTGGAGAAATCACCGCCTGTTCGCGTTCCCGGAACCGCTGTGTATATGTCGCGTGCAATTAATGTCATTCCCTTTGCGTTGATGCATAACCTTAAACATAACAAGGTGTTGCATGAGCGGGTTATTCTGTTAACTCTGCGTACTGAAGACGCTCCATATGTCCATAACGTCCGTCGGGTACAGATTGAACAATTGTCGCCCACTTTCTGGCGCGTGGTGGCAAGTTATGGTTGGCGAGAAACGCCAAACGTGGAAGAAGTTTTCCACCGTTGCGGTCTGGAAGGGTTAAGTTGCCGGATGATGGAAACCTCTTTCTTTATGTCGCATGAGTCGTTAATCCTCGGCAAACGCCCGTGGTACTTGCGTCTGCGTGGCAAGCTATACTTGCTGTTGCAACGTAATGCGCTGCGCGCGCCAGATCAGTTTGAAATTCCACCAAACAGGGTTATCGAACTGGGTACTCAGGTCGAAATCTAACTCCAGACGCCTCCTTTCTCCATAAGGGGGCGTTTTTGTTTTCATGGTTACTCACGATGTAAAACGTTTCGATGTTGATCACATTTCCGTAACGTCGTGATGGTTTTCCTTAATCAGTCGGGATTAAACTGCGGGTCAGCGAAACGTTTCGCTGATGGAGAAAAAAATGAAAAAAGGCGCCGTTCTTAATTCTGATATTTCGTCGGTGATCTCCCGCCTGGGGCATACCGATACGCTGGTGGTGTGTGATGCTGGTTTACCCATCCCTAAAACGACAACGCGTATCGATATGGCATTAACCCAGGGTGTACCTTCTTTTATGCAGGTGCTGGGCGTCGTCACAAGTGAAATGCAGGTCGAGGCAGCCATTATCGCGGAAGAGATCAAACAACATAATCCGCAACTCCACGAAACGTTGCTCACTCACCTTGAGCAGCTGCAACAACACCAGGGAAACACCATTGAAATTCGTTACACCACGCATGAAAAATTCAAACAACAAACCGCAGAAAGTCAGGCGGTAATTCGCAGCGGAGAATGTTCTCCGTATGCGAATATCATTCTCTGTGCTGGCGTGACGTTCTGAGGCCGCCATGGAAGCATTACTACAGCTTAAAGGCATCGATAAAGCGTTCCCGGGCGTAAAAGCTCTCTCGGGAGCCGCGTTAAATGTCTATCCCGGTCGAGTGATGGCACTGGTGGGTGAAAACGGCGCGGGTAAATCCACCATGATGAAAGTGCTGACCGGTATCTATACCCGTGATGCCGGTACGCTTTTATGGTTGGGTAAAGAGACTACTTTTACCGGGCCGAAATCCTCCCAGGAAGCCGGGATTGGGATTATCCACCAGGAACTGAACCTGATCCCGCAGTTGACCATCGCAGAAAACATTTTCCTCGGTCGTGAGTTTGTTAATCGCTTTGGCAAAATTGACTGGAAAACCATGTATGCCGAAGCGGATAAACTATTAGCCAAACTTAACCTGCGCTTTAAAAGCGACAAGCTGGTGGGCGATCTTTCTATTGGCGACCAGCAGATGGTGGAAATTGCCAAAGTGCTGAGCTTTGAGTCAAAAGTCATCATTATGGATGAACCGACCGATGCGCTGACCGATACCGAAACTGAATCCCTGTTCCGCGTTATCCGCGAACTGAAATCGCAGGGGCGCGGCATTGTCTATATTTCCCACCGCATGAAAGAAATCTTCGAGATTTGTGATGACGTTACGGTTTTTCGTGACGGGCAATTTATTGCCGAGCGCGAAGTAGCATCACTGACTGAAGATTCACTGATTGAGATGATGGTGGGGCGTAAGCTGGAAGATCAGTATCCACACCTGGACAAAGCGCCGGGGGACGTCTTACTGAAAGTCGATAATCTCTGCGGACCCGGCGTTAACGATGTCTCTTTTACTTTACGCAAAGGCGAAATTCTTGGCGTCTCTGGTTTGATGGGCGCAGGCCGTACCGAACTGATGAAAGTGCTCTACGGCGCCCTGCCGCGCACCAGCGGTTACGTCACCCTGGATGGGCATGAGGTCGTTACCCGCTCGCCGCAGGATGGCCTGGCGAATGGCATTGTGTATATCTCTGAAGACCGTAAACGCGACGGTTTAGTGCTGGGGATGTCAGTAAAAGAGAACATGTCACTGACCGCGCTACGCTACTTCAGTCGCACTGGTGGTAGCCTGAAACATGCGGATGAGCAGCAGGCGGTCAGTGATTTTATCCGTCTGTTCAACGTGAAGACGCCGTCGATGGAACAGGCAATTGGTTTGCTCTCCGGTGGCAATCAGCAAAAAGTGGCGATTGCTCGTGGCCTGATGACTCGCCCTAAAGTGTTGATCCTTGATGAGCCTACCCGTGGCGTAGATGTCGGCGCGAAAAAAGAGATCTATCAACTGATTAACCAGTTCAAAGCCGATGGCTTGAGCATCATTCTGGTGTCATCGGAGATGCCAGAAGTATTAGGCATGAGTGATCGCATCATCGTCATGCATGAAGGGCATCTCAGCGGGGAATTTACTCGTGAGCAGGCCACCCAGGAAGTGTTAATGGCTGCCGCTGTGGGCAAGCTTAATCGCGTGAATCAGGAGTAAAAAAATGACAACCCAGACTGTCTCTGGTCGCCGTTATTTCACGAAAGCGTGGCTGATGGAGCAGAAATCGCTTATCGCTCTGCTGGTGCTGATCGCGATTGTCTCGACGTTAAGCCCGAACTTTTTCACCATCAATAATTTATTCAATATTCTCCAGCAAACCTCGGTGAACGCCATTATGGCGGTTGGGATGACGCTGGTTATCCTGACGTCGGGCATCGACCTTTCCGTCGGTTCTCTGTTGGCGCTGACCGGCGCAGTTGCTGCATCTATCGTCGGCATTGAAGTCAATGCGCTGGTGGCTGTCGCAGCCGCTCTCGCCTTAGGTGCCGCAATTGGTGCGGTAACCGGGGTAATTGTGGCGAAAGGTCGCGTCCAGGCGTTCATCGCTACGCTGGTTATGATGCTTTTACTGCGCGGCGTGACCATGGTTTACACCAACGGTAGCCCGGTGAATACCGGATTTACTGAGAACGCAGATCTGTTCGGCTGGTTTGGTATTGGTCGTCCGCTGGGTGTTCCGACGCCTGTCTGGATCATGGGGATTGTCTTCCTCGCGGCCTGGTACATGCTGCATCACACGCGTCTGGGACGTTACATCTACGCGCTGGGTGGTAACGAAGCGGCAACGCGCCTTTCTGGTATCAACGTCAATAAAATCAAAATCATCGTCTATTCTCTTTGTGGTCTGCTGGCATCGCTGGCCGGGATCATTGAAGTGGCGCGCCTCTCATCCGCACAACCCACGGCGGGTACTGGCTATGAGCTGGATGCTATTGCTGCGGTGGTTCTGGGCGGTACGAGCCTGGCGGGCGGAAAAGGTCGCATTGTTGGGACGTTGATCGGCGCATTAATTCTTGGCTTCCTTAATAATGGGTTGAATTTGTTAGGTGTTTCCTCCTATTACCAGATGATCGTCAAAGCGGTGGTGATTTTGCTGGCGGTGCTGGTAGACAACAAAAAGCAGTAATAACGACTACAGGACATCTTGAATATGAACATGAAAAAACTGGCTACCCTGGTTTCTGCTGTTGCGTTAAGCGCCACCGTCAGTGCGAATGCGATGGCAAAAGACACCATTGCGCTGGTGGTTTCCACGCTCAATAACCCGTTCTTTGTTTCGCTGAAAGATGGTGCGCAGAAAGAGGCGGATAAACTCGGTTATAACCTGGTGGTGCTGGACTCCCAGAACAACCCGGCGAAAGAGCTGGCGAACGTGCAGGACTTAACCGTTCGCGGCACCAAAATTCTGCTGATTAACCCGACGGACTCCGACGCAGTAGGTAATGCCGTGAAGATGGCTAACCAGGCGAACATTCCGGTTATCACTCTTGACCGCCAGGCAACGAAAGGTGAAGTGGTGAGCCACATTGCTTCAGATAACGTACTGGGAGGCAAAATTGCGGGTGATTACATCGCGAAGAAAGCTGGCGAAGGTGCAAAAGTTATCGAACTGCAAGGCATTGCCGGTACATCCGCTGCTCGTGAACGTGGTGAAGGTTTCCAGCAGGCCGTTGCAGCTCACAAGTTTAACGTTCTCGCCAGCCAGCCGGCAGACTTCGATCGCACCAAAGGTTTGAACGTCATGCAGAACCTGCTGACCGCTCACCCGGATGTGCAGGCTGTGTTCGCGCAGAATGATGAAATGGCGCTGGGCGCGCTGCGCGCACTGCAAACTGCCGGTAAATCGGATGTGATGGTCGTCGGATTTGACGGTACACCGGATGGCGAAAAAGCGGTGAATGATGGCAAACTAGCAGCGACTATCGCTCAGCTACCCGATCAGATTGGCGCTAAAGGCGTCGAAACCGCCGATAAAGTGCTGAAAGGCGAGAAAGTTCAGGCTAAGTATCCGGTTGATCTGAAACTGGTTGTTAAGCAGTAGTTTTAATCAGGTTGTATGACCTGATGGTGACATAAATACGTCATCGACAGATGAACGTGTAATATAAAGAAAAGCAGGGCACGCGCCACCCTAACACGGTGGCGCATTTTATGGACATCCCGAATATGCAAAACGCAGGCAGCCTCGTTGTTCTTGGCAGCATTAATGCTGACCACATTCTTAATCTTCAATCTTTTCCTACTCCAGGCGAAACCGTAACCGGTAACCACTATCAAGTCGCATTCGGCGGTAAAGGCGCGAATCAGGCGGTGGCTGCTGGGCGTAGCGGTGCGAATATCGCGTTTATTGCCTGCACGGGGGATGACAGTATTGGTGAGAGTGTTCGCCAGCAGCTCGCCACTGATAACATCGATATTTCTCCGGTCAGCGTGATCAACGGCGAATCAACAGGCGTGGCGCTGATTTTTGTTAATGGCGAAGGTGAGAATGTCATTGGTATTCATGCCGGCGCTAACGCTGCCCTTTCCCCGGCGCTGGTGGAAGCGCAACGTGAGCGTATTGCCAACGCGTCAGCATTATTAATGCAGTTGGAATCACCACTCGAAAGTGTGATGGCAGCGGCGAAAATCGCCCATCAAAATAAGACTATCGTTGCGCTTAACCCGGCTCCGGCTCGCGAACTTCCTGACGAACTGCTGGCGCTGGTGGACATTATTACGCCAAACGAAACGGAAGCAGAAAAGCTCACCGGTATTCGTGTTGCAAATGATGAAGATGCGGCGAAAGCTGCGCAGGTACTGCATGAGAAAGGTATCCGTACCGTGCTGATTACCTTAGGGAGTCGTGGCGTGTGGGCTAGCGTGAATGGTGAAGGTCAGCGCGTTCCTGGATTCCGGGTTCAGGCTGTCGATACCATTGCTGCCGGAGATACTTTTAACGGCGCGTTAATCACGGCGTTGCTGGAAGAAAAACCATTGCCTGAGGCGATTCGTTTTGCCCATGCTGCCGCTGCGATTGCCGTAACGCGCAAAGGCGCACAACCGTCAGTACCGTGGCGTGAAGAGATCGAAGCATTTTTAGACAGGCAGAGGTGACGCTTGGCCACAATGAAAGATGTTGCCCGCCTGGCGGGCGTTTCTACCTCAACAGTTTCTCACGTTATCAATAAAGATCGCTTCGTCAGTGAAGCGATTACCGCCAAAGTTGAAGCGGCGATTAAAGAACTCAATTACGCGCCATCAGCCCTGGCGCGTAGCCTCAAGCTCAATCAAACACATACCATTGGCATGTTGATCACTGCCAGTACCAATCCTTTCTATTCTGAACTGGTGCGTGGCGTTGAACGTAGTTGTTTCGAGCGCGGTTATAGTCTTGTTCTGTGTAATACCGAAGGCGATGAGCAGCGAATGAATCGCAATCTGGAAACGCTGATGCAAAAGCGTGTCGATGGTTTGCTATTACTCTGTACTGAAACACACCAGCCTTCGCGTGAAATAATGCAACGTTATCCAACAATCCCTACAGTGATGATGGACTGGGCGCCGTTCGATGGCGACAGCGATCTTATTCAGGATAACTCGTTGCTGGGCGGTGATTTAGCGACGCAATATCTAATCGACAAAGGTTATACCCGAATTGCCTGTATTACCGGCCCGTTGGATAAAACGCCTGCACGTTTGCGGCTGGAAGGTTATCGGGCGGCAATGAAGCGTGCTGGCCTTGACGTTCCTGATGGTTATGAAGTCACTGGCGATTTTGAATTTAACGGCGGGTTTGACGCGATGCAGCAGTTGTTATCGCATCCGCTACGCCCACAGGCAGTGTTTACTGGAAATGACGCTATGGCAGTCGGCGTTTATCAGGCGCTATATCAGGCTGGGTTATATGTCCCGCAGGATATCGCGGTGATTGGCTATGACGATATTGAACTGGCAAGCTTTATGACGCCACCGCTTACTACAATTCATCAACCAAAAGATGAACTGGGGGAGCTGGCGATTGATGTACTCATCCACCGGATGGCACAGCCAAATCTACAGCAACAACGACTACAACTTACGCCGATTCTGATGGAGCGCGGCTCGGCTTAGATTTGCGCTTTCTTTTAATCAAATTATTACCATCAGTTGCTTTCAGAAGCATGAACACTGCTACTGAAGCAACAGTAATAATTCCCCTGAATAAGCATTGCCACCGTCAGCGTATGACTGATGATGGCAGTAGTTGCGGATAAGGTGGTATTCAGGATGGTGAGATTTAGTGTCTGTATAAAGATGACCCTTGCCGCAATGCACGGCAAACCCGCCATACTGTATTCAGCGCCCCGTTTGTTATGTTACTTATCAGGGGAGCGTAGCAGCGCCTGACAAGCTTTAAATGCAGCGTCGCCATCGCTTTGGATTATTGCATCGACAATAGCCTGGTGTAGATCCAGCTTTATCACGGTGTCGCTGGTTATTGACGTAAAGTAAGTGTGATAAACCGAATGAAATAGAGAAGCGAAAGATGTCAAAAATGGATTGGCGCTCATTTCATAAATATGTTCATGCCAGGCCATATCGACCTCAATCCAACGCTCCCGGCGGAAATGCTCTTTTAACGCCACCATTTCGGCCATTAATGTATTGAGATGCGCCTTCTGTTCTGCGGTGCCTACCGTTGCTGCCAATAAGCAGGCTTGCGGCTCCAGACAGATACGCATAACCAGAAAATGATCAATAACTTGATGAAAGTTCTCTTCAGTCATCCACCAGGTGAGCAACTCTTGATCAAGAAAATTCCAGTTGGATTGTGGCATGACACGCGTACCAATTCGTGGTCGTGGCAAAACCATTCCTTTTGCCGTTAGCGTCTTGACCGCTTCGCGTACCGCAGTACGGCTCACTCCAAATTGCTCACCCAGCTCAATTTCACCAGGCAGAATGGTGCCAGGTGCGTATTCACCTTTTAAGATCCGTTGCGCCAGCTTCTCAGCCAGGACATACGAAAGGTTTTTCTGTGCAGCTAACTGTTGTGCGCTTAATGGCATACTCATCTTCCTTATTCTTTTTTTCCTCCTTAGTATGCCACCTGGAAGTGTGATTGCGGTTGCAAAAACGGCAAATTGCTTGTTTTATGGCACACCAACAGGTGTTTTGATGAAAAAACGCGCATTCGGAAAATTATTTTAAATTTCCTCTTGTCAGCTCAGAATAACTCCCTATAATGCGCCACCACTGACACGGAACAACGGCAGACAAGCCGCCGGGTCAGCGGGATTCTCCTGAGAATTCCGGCAGAGAAAAGCAAAAAAATGCTTGACTCTGTAGCGGGAAAGCGTATTATGCACACCCCGCGCCGCTGAGAAAAAGCGAAGCGGCACTGCTCTTTAACAATTTATCAGACAATCTGTGTGGGCACTCGAAGATACGGATTCTTAACGTCCTCGGACGATAAATGAATACCAAGTCTCAAGAGTGAACACGTAATTCATTACGAAGTTTAATTCTTTGAGCATCAAACTTTTAAATTGAAGAGTTTGATCATGGCTCAGATTGAACGCTGGCGGCAGGCCTAACACATGCAAGTCGAACGGTAACAGGGATCAGCTTGCTGATTCGCTGACGAGTGGCGGACGGGTGAGTAATGTCTGGGAAACTGCCCGATGGAGGGGGATAACTATTGGAAACGGTAGCTAATACCGCATAACGTCGCAAGACCAAAGAGGGGGACCTTCGGGCCTCTTGCCATCGGATGTGCCCAGATGGGATTAGCTAGTAGGTGGGGTAACGGCTCACCTAGGCGACGATCCCTAGCTGGTCTGAGAGGATGACCAGCCACACTGGAACTGAGACACGGTCCAGACTCCTACGGGAGGCAGCAGTGGGGAATATTGCACAATGGGCGCAAGCCTGATGCAGCCATGCCGCGTGTATGAAGAAGGCCTTCGGGTTGTAAAGTACTTTCAGCGGGGAGGAAGGGAGTAAAGTTAATACCTTTGCTCATTGACGTTACCCGCAGAAGAAGCACCGGCTAACTCCGTGCCAGCAGCCGCGGTAATACGGAGGGTGCAAGCGTTAATCGGAATTACTGGGCGTAAAGCGCACGCAGGCGGTCTGTTAAGTCAGATGTGAAATCCCCGGGCTCAACCTGGGAACTGCATCTGATACTGGCAGGCTTGAGTCTCGTAGAGGGGGGTAGAATTCCAGGTGTAGCGGTGAAATGCGTAGAGATCTGGAGGAATACCGGTGGCGAAGGCGGCCCCCTGGACGAAGACTGACGCTCAGGTGCGAAAGCGTGGGGAGCAAACAGGATTAGATACCCTGGTAGTCCACGCCGTAAACGATGTCGACTTGGAGGTTGTGCCCTTGAGGCGTGGCTTCCGGAGCTAACGCGTTAAGTCGACCGCCTGGGGAGTACGGCCGCAAGGTTAAAACTCAAATGAATTGACGGGGGCCCGCACAAGCGGTGGAGCATGTGGTTTAATTCGATGCAACGCGAAGAACCTTACCTGGTCTTGACATCCACGGAACTTTTCAGAGATGAGAATGTGCCTTCGGGAACCGTGAGACAGGTGCTGCATGGCTGTCGTCAGCTCGTGTTGTGAAATGTTGGGTTAAGTCCCGCAACGAGCGCAACCCTTATCCTTTGTTGCCAGCGGTCCGGCCGGGAACTCAAAGGAGACTGCCAGTGATAAACTGGAGGAAGGTGGGGATGACGTCAAGTCATCATGGCCCTTACGACCAGGGCTACACACGTGCTACAATGGCGCATACAAAGAGAAGCGACCTCGCGAGAGCAAGCGGACCTCATAAAGTGCGTCGTAGTCCGGATTGGAGTCTGCAACTCGACTCCATGAAGTCGGAATCGCTAGTAATCGTGGATCAGAATGCCACGGTGAATACGTTCCCGGGCCTTGTACACACCGCCCGTCACACCATGGGAGTGGGTTGCAAAAGAAGTAGGTAGCTTAACCTTCGGGAGGGCGCTTACCACTTTGTGATTCATGACTGGGGTGAAGTCGTAACAAGGTAACCGTAGGGGAACCTGCGGTTGGATCACCTCCTTACCTTAAAGAAGCGT
>NZ_KE136626.1:1249176-1339793 GCF_000407765.1 Escherichia sp. KTE114
TTTATGGGGTGACTGCGTACCTTTTGTATAATGGGTCAGCGACTTATATTCTGTAGCAAGGTTAACCGAATAGGGGAGCCGAAGGGAAACCGAGTCTTAACTGGGCGTTAAGTTGCAGGGTATAGACCCGAAACCCGGTGATCTAGCCATGGGCAGGTTGAAGGTTGGGTAACACTAACTGGAGGACCGAACCGACTAATGTTGAAAAATTAGCGGATGACTTGTGGCTGGGGGGGAAAGGCCAATCAAACCGGGAGATAGCTGGTTCTCCCCGAAAGCTATTTAGGTAGCGCCTCGTGAATTCATCTCCGGGGGTAGAGCACTGTTTCGGCAAGGGGGTCATCCCGACTTACCAACCCGATGCAAACTGCGAATACCGGAGAATGTTATCACGGGAGACACACGGCGGGTGCTAACGTCCGTCGTGAAGAGGGAAACAACCCAGACCGCCAGCTAAGGTCCCAAAGTCATGGTTAAGTGGGAAACGATGTGGGAAGGCCCAGACAGCCAGGATGTTGGCTTAGAAGCAGCCATCATTTAAAGAAAGCGTAATAGCTCACTGGTCGAGTCGGCCTGCGCGGAAGATGTAACGGGGCTAAACCATGCACCGAAGCTGCGGCAGCGACGCTTATGCGTTGTTGGGTAGGGGAGCGTTCTGTAAGCCTGTGAAGGTGGCCTGTGAGGGTTGCTGGAGGTATCAGAAGTGCGAATGCTGACATAAGTAACGATAAAGCGGGTGAAAAGCCCGCTCGCCGGAAGACCAAGGGTTCCTGTCCAACGTTAATCGGGGCAGGGTGAGTCGACCCCTAAGGCGAGGCCGAAAGGCGTAGTCGATGGGAAACAGGTTAATATTCCTGTACTTGGTGTTACTGCGAAGGGGGGACGGAGAAGGCTATGTTGGCCGGGCGACGGTTGTCCCGGTTTAAGCGTGTAGGCTGGTTTTCCAGGCAAATCCGGAAAATCAAGGCTGAGGCGTGATGACGAGGCACTACGGTGCTGAAGCAACAAATGCCCTGCTTCCAGGAAAAGCCTCTAAGCATCAGGTAACATCAAATCGTACCCCAAACCGACACAGGTGGTCAGGTAGAGAATACCAAGGCGCTTGAGAGAACTCGGGTGAAGGAACTAGGCAAAATGGTGCCGTAACTTCGGGAGAAGGCACGCTGATATGTAGGTGAAGCGGTTTACCCGTGGAGCTGAAATCAGTCGAAGATACCAGCTGGCTGCAACTGTTTATTAAAAACACAGCACTGTGCAAACACGAAAGTGGACGTATACGGTGTGACGCCTGCCCGGTGCCGGAAGGTTAATTGATGGGGTCAGCCGCAAGGCGAAGCTCTTGATCGAAGCCCCGGTAAACGGCGGCCGTAACTATAACGGTCCTAAGGTAGCGAAATTCCTTGTCGGGTAAGTTCCGACCTGCACGAATGGCGTAATGATGGCCAGGCTGTCTCCACCCGAGACTCAGTGAAATTGAACTCGCTGTGAAGATGCAGTGTACCCGCGGCAAGACGGAAAGACCCCGTGAACCTTTACTATAGCTTGACACTGAACATTGAGCCTTGATGTGTAGGATAGGTGGGAGGCTTTGAAGCGTGGACGCCAGTCTGCGTGGAGCCGACCTTGAAATACCACCCTTTAATGTTTGATGTTCTAACGTGGACCCGTGATCCGGGTTGCGGACAGTGTCTGGTGGGTAGTTTGACTGGGGCGGTCTCCTCCTAAAGAGTAACGGAGGAGCACGAAGGTTGGCTAATCCTGGTCGGACATCAGGAGGTTAGTGCAATGGCATAAGCCAGCTTGACTGCGAGCGTGACGGCGCGAGCAGGTGCGAAAGCAGGTCATAGTGATCCGGTGGTTCTGAATGGAAGGGCCATCGCTCAACGGATAAAAGGTACTCCGGGGATAACAGGCTGATACCGCCCAAGAGTTCATATCGACGGCGGTGTTTGGCACCTCGATGTCGGCTCATCACATCCTGGGGCTGAAGTAGGTCCCAAGGGTATGGCTGTTCGCCATTTAAAGTGGTACGCGAGCTGGGTTTAGAACGTCGTGAGACAGTTCGGTCCCTATCTGCCGTGGGCGCTGGAGAACTGAGGGGGGCTGCTCCTAGTACGAGAGGACCGGAGTGGACGCATCACTGGTGTTCGGGTTGTCATGCCAATGGCACTGCCCGGTAGCTAAATGCGGAAGAGATAAGTGCTGAAAGCATCTAAGCACGAAACTTGCCCCGAGATGAGTTCTCCCTGACTCCTTGAGAGTCCTGAAGGAACGTTGAAGACGACGACGTTGATAGGCCGGGTGTGTAAGCGCAGCGATGCGTTGAGCTAACCGGTACTAATGAACCGTGAGGCTTAACCTTACAACGCCGAAGGTGTTTTGGCGGATTGAGAGAAGATTTTCAGCCTGATACAGATTAAATCGACAGGTCGAAGAAAGACGTGTTGATAAAACAGAATTTGCCTGGCGGCCGTAGCGCGGTGGTCCCACCTGACCCCATGCCGAACTCAGAAGTGAAACGCCGTAGCGCCGATGGTAGTGTGGGGTCTCCCCATGCGAGAGTAGGGAACTGCCAGGCATCAAATTAAGCAGTAAGCCGGTCATAAAACCGGTGGTTGTAAAAGAATTCGGTGGAGCGGTAGTTCAGTCGGTTAGAATACCTGCCTGTCACGCAGGGGGTCGCGGGTTCGAGTCCCGTCCGTTCCGCCACCCTAATTAGGGGCGTAGTTCAATTGGTAGAGCACCGGTCTCCAAAACCGGGTGTTGGGAGTTCGAGTCTCTCCGCCCCTGCCAGAAATCATCCTTAGCGAAAGCTAAGGATTTTTTTTGTCTGAAATAACCCTCTCCGAAGTAAATCCTTCCACCGGCATCCTTGCCGGCCATTTTGATTAATACACATCATCCAGTACGTTAATTTTCAATAGATCGCGAATCAACGCATTTTTATCGCTATTTTGCAGCCATATGGCATAGAGCGGTCGTGAAAGAGTTGTGCTGTCGACAACGGTATGCAGTCCGCCTTTCTTACGTGCCCAACTCACCGGTAGCCATGTGCAACCATTAAGCATCGCAATCTGTTGCTGTGCCAGTTCAGCAGAACTGGTTGTTAGCATTGGAACTTCATCAGCACCGATCAAACCAGCCTCATGTTGTTGAAAAT
This sequence comes from Escherichia sp. KTE114, assembly GCF_000407765.1. NCBI lineage: Bacteria > Pseudomonadati > Pseudomonadota > Gammaproteobacteria > Enterobacterales > Enterobacteriaceae > Escherichia > Escherichia sp. KTE114. Next base: position 1,252,337 of record NZ_KE136626.1, read on the forward strand.
CCGGCCCCCATTCCAGACGGAGATAGTTAAGCTCACCTTTTAGCTTAGAAGGGGCACTGGTATAGAGTGCTAAAGTAAAATGCCCCAGTAACTGACTACTAAATTCATCCATTTTGGGTGCTTCAGTAGTAATAAGAAGATCAAGCTGGCGTTCATGCAACTGTTTTACCAGAGACTGCCGTTGGGCAATTCGCGCTTCGAACTGTAAGCCTGTATGGGCATCCTGATTTTGATACAAGCGTCCCAGCCACTGATTAAGCACACATTCCCACAACGAGGCGCTGGCACCGATAGAAAACTCATTATGTCGTGAGGTATGCGCTACCTCCTTACGAGCGGTCTGCCAGGTGCTCATGAGTGTTTCTGCATAAGGCAAAAGCTTTTCACCGGCTGCGGTTAAACGGATATTGTTTCTGTGACGGGTGAAAAGATTCACACCCAGCTGATTTTCTAGTTGTCTGATCCGAAAGCTCACTGCTGACTGGGTCAGATAGAGCGATTCAGCCGCTCGGCCAAAGTGACGCGTTCGGCTAACTTCCAGGAAAGTTTTTAACAATTCCGTATCCACAGTGCTCTCCGCAAAATTATTTGTCGTTATGATTTAAATGTTTTGTTTTACACTCTGTCAAGCGTAACTAATACTCCGCGCCATAACTAGCTCGGTCAAAGAATTAGGAGCGTGCAGGATGGCGGAAAGCTTTACGACGACTAATCGATATTTCGACAATAAACATTATCCACGTGGATTCTCTCGTCATGGTGATTTCACCATCAAAGAGGCACAACTGCTTGAACGTCATGGTTATGCCTTCAATGAGCTGGATCTCGGCAAACGCGAGCCGGTTACCGAGGAAGAGAAACTCTTCGTAGCAGTATGCCGTGGCGAACGTGAGCCAGTGACAGAAGCAGAACGCGTGTGGTCCAAGTATATGACGCGTATCAAGCGTCCAAAACGTTTTCACACTCTTTCCGGCGGTAAACCGCAGGTCGAAGGTGCTGAAGACTACACCGATTCCGACGATTAATAAAAAGGGCGAAATGCCCTTTTTTTACGTCAGCAGCTTTTGCAAATGGATGAGCAAACGGTCGATAGCCCGATAACTTACAGCCTCTTGTAAATGCTGACGTGTGATGGCGTCAGACTGATCAATATCAGCTATGGTTCTTGATACTTTCAGTAACCGCTGCCAGGCACGAATCGATAACCCCAGATGGATTAGCGTTTCTTCCAGCCACTGTGCGTCCTCGCTCTCAAGCTTGCAAAATTGTCGTATTTCCGGACTATCCAGCCAGGCATTCAGTTTATTCTGCCGCTTAAATTGGCGCTCTCTGGCGGCCATTACACGTTGTTTAACGGTGGCGCTGCTTTCCCCCTGAATGACCGCTTTGCTCAAAATACCGGGTGGCGGTAGCGGGATCTCCAGTGAGAGGTCAAAGCGGTCAAGAAAGGGACCGGAGAGTCGGTTGAGATAGCGCAGCGTTTGTTCCGGCGTGCAGCGGTTATGGTTCCCTTGATAATGTCCTGTTGGGCTGGGATTCATCGCCGCAACAAGCTGGAAACGGGCTGGATAGGTTATTTTTGCTCGTGTGCGTGAAAGATGGATTTGCCCTGACTCTATGGGTTCCCGCAAGGCATCCAGTGTACGCCGTTCAAATTCAGGTAGTTCATCAAGAAAAAGTACGCCGTTATGCGCCAGCGAAATTTCACCAGGCCCGGGAATTGCACCACCGCCCACCATCGCTGTTAACGACGCACTGTGGTGCGGTGAACGGAACGGGCGCTGCCGCCATTGTTTTTGCACTGATTCGGCATTTACCAGACTTAATATTGCGGCACTCTCCAGTGCCTCTTCATTGCTTAAATCTGGCAACAGGCCATTAATACGGCTGGCGAGCATTGTTTTACCTGTTCCCGGCGGCCCAATCAGTAAAAGGTTGTGTCCGCCAGCAGCAGTAATTTCCAGTCCTCGCTTTCCTTGCTCCTGACCCACAACATCACTGAGATCATGTTGTAATACACTGGATACGGCATCAGTTGATTTAGGACGTTCGAGAGAATGTTTACCTTCCAGAAACGCACAGACAGTTTGTAGATGATCAGCTATCAGACACCCTTCACCGTTAATTAGCCCCACTTCAGCTTCGTTGTCTTTCGCGACGATAATCTTTCTGCCTGACTTAATGGCTTCAGTTGCGCTGGATATTGCGCCTGGAACACCACGCAGAGCGCCCGTAAGCGCCAGTTCGCCCACTAATTCATATTCATCCAACTGATTCGCTGTAAGCTGTTCAGAGGCCGCCAGCAATGCAATGGCGATAGGTAAATCATATCGCCCTCCTTCTTTCGGTAGATCGGCAGGAGCAAGGTTAATGGTGATTTTTTTCGCCGGATATTCATATCCGCTATTGATAATGGCGCTGCGTACGCGATCGCGGGCTTCTTTTACCGTTGTTTCTGGTAAGCCCACCATTGTTAATCCTGGTAGACCTTTACTGATATGTACCTCAACAGTGATCGGGGGAGCGTTTACTCCCAGGGCGGCACGAGTATGAACAATTGACAGTGACATAAGTCCTCCTTAAGCCACCATTATGAACATAAGAGATCCCTGCTGTAGTCTGCGAAATTGTGTTATTTAGCGGCTGATTCCCGTTTATTTATGCAAAGTAATTTGAGTTGTATTAGTGATGGAATCACTCTCGCAAAAATAAAAAGCACAAAAAATAGTCACTCAAAGAGCGCGAGAATTATACGGAAATTGAATTTTTTTCACTCACAAATTTTCATATAAAAAACAATGGTTTTTATAGAAATTATTATGAGAGTCATAAGAATCGGATAAAAAATATCTTGTGCTATTCGCAAAATCTATGGTAACTCTTTAGGCATTCCTTCGAACAAGATGCAAGAAAAGACAAAATGACAGCCCTTCTACGAGTGATTAGCCTGGTCGTGATTAGCGTGGTGGTGATTATTATCCCACCGTGCGGGGCTGCACTTGGACGAGGAAAGGCTTAGAGATCAAGCCTTAACGAACTAAGACCCCCGCACCGAAAGGTCCGGGGGTTTTTTTTGACCTTAAAAACATAATCGAGGAGCAGACAATGAATAACAGCACAAAATTCTGTTTCTCAAGATTCAGGACGGGGAACTAACTATGAATGGCGCACAGTGGGTGGTACATGCTTTGCGGGCACAGGGTGTGAACACCGTTTTCGGTTATCCGGGTGGCGCAATTATGCCTGTTTACGATGCATTGTATGACGGTGGCGTGGAACACTTGCTGTGCCGGCATGAACAGGGCGCGGTAATGGCGGCTATCGGTTATGCCCGTGCTACCGGCAGAACTGGTGTGTGCATCGCCACATCTGGCCCTGGCGCAACCAACCTGATCACTGGTCTGGCAGATGCGCTGTTAGATTCCATCCCTGTCGTTGCGATCACCGGTCAGGTGTCCGCACCGTTCATCGGCACCGACGCATTTCAGGAAGTGGATGTCCTGGGATTGTCGTTAGCCTGTACCAAACACAGCTTCCTGGTACAGTCGCTGGAAGAGTTGCCGCGCATCATGACCGAAGCGTTTGATGTCGCCAGCTCAGGTCGTCCCGGTCCGGTTCTGGTCGATATCCCTAAAGATATCCAGTTAGCCAGCGGTGACCTGGAACCTTGGTTCACCACCGTTGAAAACGAAGTGACTTTCCCACATGCCGAAGTCGAGCAAGCGCGCCAGATGCTGGCAAAAGCGCAAAAACCGATGCTGTATGTTGGCGGCGGCGTGGGTATGGCGCAGGCGGTTCCTGCTCTGCATGAATTTCTCGCTGCCACAAAAATGCCTGCCACCTGCACGCTGAAAGGGCTGGGCGCAGTCGATGCGGATTATCCGTACTATCTGGGGATGCTGGGGATGCACGGCACCAAAGCGGCGAACTTCGCAGTGCAGGAATGTGACCTGCTGATCGCCGTGGGGGCTCGTTTTGATGACCGGGTTACCGGCAAACTTAACACGTTCGCGCCACACGCCAGCGTGATCCATATGGATATCGACCCGGCAGAAATGAACAAGCTGCGTCAGGCGCATGTGGCATTACAAGGCGATTTAAACACGCTGTTGCCTGCGTTACAGCAATCGTTAAATATCGATGAATGGCAGCAATACTGCGCACAAATGCGTAGTGAACATGCCTGGCGTTACGATCATCCTGGAGATGCTATCTACGCGCCGTTGTTGTTAAAACAACTGTCGGATCGTAAACCTGCGGATTGCGTCGTGACCACTGATGTGGGGCAGCATCAGATGTGGGCTGCGCAGCACATCGCCCACACTCGCCCGGAAAATTTCATCACTTCAAGCGGTTTAGGCACTATGGGCTTCGGTTTACCGGCGGCGGTTGGCGCACAAGTTGCGCGACCGAACGATACCGTCGTCTGTATCTCCGGTGACGGCTCTTTCATGATGAATGTGCAAGAGCTGGGCACCGTAAAACGCAAGCAGTTACCGTTGAAAATCGTCTTACTCGATAACCAGCGGTTAGGGATGGTTCGACAATGGCAGCAACTGTTTTTCCAGGAACGATATAGCGAAACCACCCTTACCGATAACCCCGATTTCCTCATGTTAGCCAGCGCCTTCGGCATTCCTGGCCAACACATCACCCGTAAAGACCAGGTTGAAGCGGCACTCGACACCATGCTGAACAGTGATGGGCCATACCTGCTTCATGTCTCAATCGACGAACTTGAGAACGTCTGGCCGCTGGTGCCGCCTGGCGCCAGTAATTCAGAAATGTTGGAGAAATTATCATGATGCAACATCAGGTCAATGTATCGGCTCGCTTCAATCCGGAAACCTTAGAACGTGTTTTACGCGTGGTGCGTCATCGTGGTTTCCACGTCTGCTCAATGAATATGGCTGCCGCCAGCGATGCACAAAATATAAATATTGAATTGACCGTTGCCAGCCCGCGTTCGGTCGACTTACTGTTTAGTCAGTTAAATAAACTGGTAGACGTCGCACACGTTGCTATCTGCCAGAGCACAACCACATCACAACAAATCCGCGCCTGAGCGCAAAAGGAATATAAAAATGACCACGAAGAAAGCTGATTACATTTGGTTCAATGGGGAGATGGTTCGCTGGGAAGATGCGAAGGTGCATGTGATGTCGCACGCGCTGCACTATGGCACCTCGGTTTTTGAAGGCATCCGTTGCTACGATTCGCATAAAGGGCCAGTTGTATTCCGTCATCGTGAGCATATGCAACGTCTGCGTGACTCCGCCAAAATTTACCGCTTCCCGGTTTCGCAGAACATTGATGAGCTGATGGAAGCTTGCCGCGAAGTGATCCGTAAAAACAATCTCACCAGCGCCTATATCCGTCCGCTGATCTTCGTAGGTGATGTTGGCATGGGCGTTAACCCACCAGCGGGATACACCACCGACGTAATTATTGCCGCTTTCCCGTGGGGAGCTTATCTGGGCGCGGAAGCCCTGGAACAGGGGATCGACGCGATGGTTTCTTCCTGGAACCGCGCGGCACCAAACACCATTCCAACCGCTGCGAAAGCGGGGGGTAACTACCTCTCTTCCCTGCTGGTTGGCAGCGAAGCGCGCCGCCACGGTTATCAGGAAGGTATCGCGCTGGATGTGAATGGTTACATCTCTGAAGGCGCAGGCGAAAACCTGTTTGAAGTGAAAGACGGCGTGCTGTTCACCCCGCCGTTCACCTCTTCCGCGCTTCCGGGTATTACCCGTGACGCCATCATCAAACTGGCGAAAGAGCTGGGAATTGAAGTGCGTGAGCAGGTGCTGTCGCGTGAATCACTGTATCTGGCGGATGAAGTGTTTATGTCCGGTACGGCGGCTGAAATCACGCCAGTGCGCAGCGTCGACGGTATTCAGGTGGGTGAAGGCCGTTGTGGCCCGGTCACCAAACGCATCCAGCAAGCCTTCTTCGGCCTCTTCACCGGCGAAACCGAAGATAAATGGGGCTGGTTGGATCAGGTTAATCAATAAATACAAAAAATGGGACGGCACGCACCGTCCCATTTACGAGACAGACACTGGGAGTAAATAAAGTATGCCTAAGTACCGTTCCGCCACCACCACTCATGGTCGTAATATGGCGGGTGCTCGTGCGCTGTGGCGCGCCACCGGAATGACCGACGCCGATTTCGGCAAGCCGATTATCGCTGTTGTGAACTCGTTCACTCAATTTGTACCGGGTCACGTCCATCTGCGCGATCTCGGTAAACTGGTCGCTGAACAAATTGAAGCGGCTGGTGGCGTTGCCAAAGAGTTCAACACCATTGCGGTGGATGATGGGATCGCCATGGGCCACGGGGGGATGCTTTATTCACTGCCATCTCGCGAACTGATCGCTGATTCCGTTGAGTATATGGTCAACGCTCACTGCGCCGATGCCATGGTTTGCATCTCTAACTGCGACAAAATCACCCCAGGGATGCTGATGGCCTCTCTGCGCCTGAATATTCCGGTGATCTTTGTTTCCGGCGGCCCGATGGAGGCCGGGAAAACCAAACTATCCGATCAGTTAATCAAGCTTGATCTGGTTGATGCGATGATCCAGGGGGCAGATCCGAAAGTTTCTGACTCCCAGAGCGATCAGGTTGAACGTTCGGCCTGTCCAACCTGTGGTTCCTGCTCCGGGATGTTCACTGCTAACTCGATGAACTGCCTGACCGAAGCTCTGGGTCTGTCGCAGCCAGGCAACGGCTCGCTACTGGCAACCCACGCGGACCGTAAGCAGCTGTTCCTTAATGCCGGTAAACGCATTGTTGAATTAACCAAACGTTACTACGAGCAAAACGACGAAAGCGCACTGCCGCGTAATATCGCCAGTAAAGCGGCGTTTGAAAACGCCATGACGCTGGATATCGCGATGGGCGGCTCTACCAACACGGTTCTTCACCTGCTGGCGGCGGCACAAGAAGCGGAAATCGACTTCACCATGAGTGATATCGACAAACTTTCGCGTAAAGTCCCGCAGTTGTGCAAAGTTGCGCCGAGCACCCCAAAATACCATATGGAAGATGTTCACCGTGCTGGTGGCGTGATCGGTATTCTTGGCGAGCTGGATCGTGCTGGGTTACTGAACCGTGATGTGAAAAACGTGCTCGGCCTGACCTTGTCGCAAACGCTGGAACAATACGACGTTATGCTGACCCAGGATGACGCGGTAAAAAATATGTTCCGCGCTGGCCCGGCGGGAATCCGCACTACACAGGCATTCTCGCAGGATTGCCGTTGGGATTCTCTCGATGACGATCGCGCTAACGGCTGCATCCGCTCGCTGGAGCACGCCTACAGCAAAGACGGCGGCCTGGCGGTGCTTTACGGCAACTTCGCGGAAAACGGCTGCATCGTTAAAACGGCGGGCGTCGATGACAGTATTCTCAAATTCACCGGTCCGGCGAAAGTGTACGAAAGCCAGGACGATGCGGTAGAAGCGATTCTTGGCGGTAAAGTTGTCGCTGGCGATGTGGTTGTTATTCGCTACGAAGGCCCGAAAGGCGGCCCTGGGATGCAGGAAATGCTCTACCCAACCAGCTTCCTGAAATCGATGGGTCTTGGCAAAGCCTGTGCGCTGATCACCGACGGTCGTTTCTCTGGCGGTACGTCTGGCCTTTCCATCGGTCACGTATCGCCGGAAGCGGCAAGCGGCGGTAGCATTGGCTTGATTGAAGATGGTGACCTGATCGCCATCGACATTCCGAACCGTGGCATTCAGTTGCAGGTAAGCGATGCCGAACTGGCGGCGCGTCGTGAAGCGCAGGAAGCCCGTGGCGACAAAGCCTGGACGCCGAAAAACCGTGAACGTCAGGTCTCCTTTGCTTTGCGCGCTTACGCCAGCCTGGCGACCAGCGCCGACAAAGGTGCGGTGCGCGATAAATCGAAACTGGGGGGTTAATAATGGCTGACTCGCAACCCCTGTCCGGTGCCCCTGAAGGTGCCGAATATTTAAGAGCGGTGCTACGTGCGCCGGTCTATGAAGCGGCACAGGTCACGCCGCTACAGAAAATGGAAAAACTGTCGTCGCGTCTTGATAACGTGATACTGGTGAAGCGCGAAGACCGCCAGCCAGTGCACAGCTTCAAGCTGCGCGGCGCATACGCCATGATGGCAGGTCTGACGGAAGAACAGAAAGCGCACGGTGTGATCACCGCCTCGGCGGGTAACCATGCGCAAGGTGTCGCGTTTTCCTCCGCTCGGTTAGGTGTGAAGGCGCTGATCGTCATGCCAACTGCTACCGCCGACATCAAAGTCGACGCGGTGCGCGGCTTCGGCGGTGAGGTGCTGCTTCACGGCGCGAACTTTGACGAAGCAAAAGCGAAAGCGATTGAATTGTCTCAGCAGCAGGGCTTCACCTGGGTGCCGCCGTTCGATCATCCGATGGTGATCGCCGGGCAGGGCACACTGGCGCTGGAACTGCTCCAGCAGGACGCCCATCTCGACCGCGTATTTGTGCCGGTTGGTGGCGGTGGCCTGGCGGCAGGCGTAGCGGTACTGATCAAACAACTGATGCCGCAAATCAAAGTTATCGCTGTAGAAGCAGAAGATTCCGCCTGTCTGAAAGCGGCGCTGGATGCCGGTCATCCCGTAGATCTGCCGCGCGTGGGGCTGTTTGCTGAAGGTGTTGCGGTAAAACGCATCGGCGATGAGACTTTCCGCCTGTGTCGGGAGTACCTCGACGACATCATCACTGTCGATAGCGATGCCATCTGCGCAGCGATGAAAGATCTGTTCGAAGATGTGCGCGCAGTGGCGGAACCCTCTGGCGCACTGGCGCTGGCGGGAATGAAAAAATATATCGCCCAGCACAACATTCGTGGTGAACGACTGGCACATATTCTTTCTGGTGCCAACGTGAACTTCCACGGTTTGCGCTACGTCTCGGAACGTTGCGAACTGGGCGAACAGCGTGAAGCGTTGCTGGCAGTAACCATCCCAGAAGAAAAGGGTAGCTTCCTGAAGTTCTGCCAGTTGCTTGGCGGGCGTTCGGTCACCGAGTTCAACTACCGTTTTGCTGATGCGAAAAATGCCTGCATTTTTGTCGGCGTGCGCTTAAGTCGCGGCCTCGAAGAGCGCAAAGAAATTTTGCAGATGCTTAACGACGGCGGCTACAGCGTGGTTGATCTCTCCGACGACGAAATGGCGAAGCTGCATGTGCGCTATATGGTCGGCGGTCGTCCATCGCATCCGTTGCAGGAGCGCCTCTACAGTTTCGAATTCCCGGAATCGCCGGGCGCGCTGCTGCGCTTCCTCAACACGCTGGGTACGCACTGGAACATCTCGCTGTTCCACTATCGCAGCCACGGTACTGACTACGGGCGCGTACTGGCGGCGTTCGAGCTTGGCGACCATGAACCGGATTTCGAAACCCGGCTGAATGAGCTGGGCTACGATTGCCACGACGAAACTAATAACCCGGCGTTCAGGTTCTTTTTGGCGGGTTAATGGTTCGGCAAAATCTTCCAGAACGTTTCAATCAGCGGCTCATGTAGCCGCTTTTTCTGCGCACAAACGCCCAGCTCAAACGGCGTTTTCTCATCGCTGCGATCAAGAATCATCACGCGGTTACGTACTGGTTCAGGGCTATTATCCAGCACCACTTCTGGCAGCAGCGCCACGCCGCAGCCAAGCGCCACCATCGATACCATCGCTTCATGCCCGCCAACCGTGGCGTAAATCATCGGGTTGCTGATTTTATTGCGTCGAAACCACAGCTCAATGCGGCGGCGTACTGGTCCCTGATCGGCCATGATAAACGGCACCGTTGACCAGTCGGGCTTTTCGACTGATACCTGATTACGCACCGGGCAGGGCAGCGCAGGCGCGATCAGCACCACCGCCAGATTCTCCAGCATCGAAAATGCCACCGCACCTGGCAGAGTCTCTGGCTTACCGGCTATCGCCAGATCCGCTTCTCCGGTAACCACTTTTTCCATTGCATCCGCCGCATCACCGGTAGTGAGTTTAATCTCCACCGACGGGTGTTCCGCGCGGAAGCGATCAAGAATCGGTGGAAGATGACTGTAAGCGGCGGTCACCGAGCAGAAGATATGTAATTCTCCAGAGAGCGACGGCCCTTGCTGGTCGATGGTGTGGCGCAATTGCTGATACTGCAACAGAGTTTGCTGGGCGAAAACGCGCAACTCTTCGCCCGCTTCCGTCAGCGTTACCGTGCGGTTATCGCGTACAAAAAGCGGTTGGCCGATATCTTCTTCCAGCCGCTGAATCTGTCGGGAAAGCGTGGAGGGGCTGACGTGCATTGCCCGCGCGCTACGGCCAAAATGGCGGCTTTCCGCCAGATGCAAAAACATTTTCAGGTCGCGTAAATCCACAGGCTTAACCCCCGGTTATGACGTTGCAGAAATTGCAATATGACGTTGTGAATATATCAATTTCCGCAATAAATTTCCTGTTGTAATGTGGTGACATTCTCGCTCAACAGCGAACCGAACAATAAGAAGCACAACATCACGAGGAATCACCATGGCTAACTACTTCAATACACTGAATCTGCGCCAGCAGCTGGCACAGTTGGGTAAATGTCGCTTTATGGGGCGCGACGAATTCGCTGACGGCGCGAGCTACCTTCAGGGTAAAAAAGTGGTCATCGTCGGTTGTGGCGCGCAGGGTCTCAACCAGGGTCTGAACATGCGTGATTCTGGTCTGGATATCTCCTATGCCCTGCGAAAAGAAGCGATTGCCGAAAAGCGAGCGTCCTGGCGTAAAGCGACCGAAAACGGTTTTAAAGTAGGCACTTACGAAGAGCTGATCCCGCAGGCGGATCTTGTCGTTAACCTGACGCCAGACAAACAGCACTCCGACGTAGTGCGTTCTGTTCAGCCGCTGATGAAAGATGGCGCGGCGCTGGGTTACTCTCACGGTTTCAATATCGTAGAAGTGGGCGAGCAGATCCGTAAAGACATCACCGTAGTGATGGTTGCGCCGAAATGTCCTGGCACCGAAGTGCGTGAAGAGTACAAACGTGGATTCGGCGTACCGACGCTGATCGCCGTTCACCCGGAAAACGATCCGAAAGGTGAAGGCATGGCGATTGCTAAAGCCTGGGCGGCAGCAACCGGCGGTCATCGTGCCGGCGTTCTGGAATCCTCTTTCGTTGCGGAAGTTAAATCAGACCTGATGGGTGAACAAACTATCCTGTGCGGTATGTTGCAGGCTGGTTCTCTGCTGTGCTTCGACAAGCTGGTAGAAGAAGGCACTGATCCGGCATATGCAGAAAAACTGATTCAGTTCGGTTGGGAAACCATCACCGAAGCACTGAAACAGGGCGGCATCACCCTGATGATGGACAGGCTCTCTAACCCGGCGAAACTGCGTGCTTATGCGCTGTCAGAACAACTGAAAGAGATCATGGCGCCGCTGTTCCAGAAACATATGGACGATATCATCTCCGGCGAATTCTCCTCCGGCATGATGGCAGACTGGGCCAATGACGATAAGAAACTGCTGACCTGGCGTGAAGAGACCGGCAAAACCGCGTTCGAAACCGCACCGCAGTATGAAGGTAAAATCGGCGAGCAGGAGTACTTCGATAAAGGCGTGCTGATGATCGCAATGGTGAAAGCGGGCGTTGAGCTGGCGTTCGAAACCATGGTTGATTCCGGCATCATCGAAGAGTCGGCTTACTATGAATCACTGCACGAGCTGCCGTTGATTGCCAACACCATCGCCCGTAAGCGACTGTACGAAATGAACGTGGTTATCTCTGATACCGCAGAATATGGTAACTATCTGTTCTCTTACGCTTGTGTACCGCTGCTGAAACCGTTTATGGCAGAGCTGCAGCCTGGCGATCTGGGTAAAGCTATTCCGGAAGGGGCGGTAGATAACGCGCAACTGCGTGATGTAAATGATGCGATTCGCAGCCATGCGATTGAGCAGGTTGGTAAGAAACTGCGCGGTTATATGACGGATATGAAACGTATTGCTGTTGCGGGTTAAGTGTGCGCTGATGCCCTCTCCCACAGGGAGAGGGAGAAAACACTCAAGGCCTTCTCCGGGAGAAGGCCTTGCTGTTAGTTACGGTACAGCACCTTAATAATGTGATACCCGAACTGGGTATGCAGCGGGCCAGTCGGCTCCAGCACCGGACAAGAGAAAACCACTTTATCGAACGCCGGAACCATCTGACCCTGGCGGAATTCACCTAAATCACCGCCGCGTTTGCCTGACGGGCAAATGGAGTGTTTCTTCGCCAGCTTGCCGAAATCGGCGCCGTTCTTGATCTGCTCCAGAAGTTCTAGAGCCAGTTTCTCTTCTTTTACAAGGATATGCAGTGCTGCTGCTGTTTTTGCCATGATCGTGCCTTGAATTAAAAAGTGTCAGTCAGGGAGAGGGGCTGGTACATATATGGCAAAAGCCCGGAAAATCCGGGCTTCGCAGGTCCCTCAAGGGGAGTAAACTTAGGGCCTCTATGGGCTACAGAGTCATTATCGAGGATGGTGATTTTATTGTCAATTTATGAGCGATATGGCATTGATTGACTTAATGACCGCCCTCTGTATGTCTGCAACCAATTCATGCGGCAAACATTGATTAAGATACCCTCTATAAGTCCTTGCTCTGTTTAATCGATTTCGACTGACTTGTTGTACCAGGTCGGCTTTGGCCCAACGTATCTGCTGATCAAAGAATTGCAGGTCATTGATAACATTACTGGCTATTTCAACATGCATTCCACGATTTAACTTGTCATGGTCGCGAGTGGTTGATAATGGAACGACGATACATGCATTGCCATTAATTTTTCCATTGAGCACGACAACCAGCCTGTTTTTTATCATCTCAGGTGGAATGCGGCCATCGTAATACGCCGTACTGATCTGTCCATTCTGGCTAACAGGATAGTTACCAAAGTTGCATTCCAGTATTTCACCAACCTTAGGGCTGAAATTAATCGCCACGAGTAAACCTCTCCTTAGTAAACTCTGAAAAATAATAACACAACGTTACGACCCGATATTTTCTAAGTCTAATGGATTCACGATGAATTCCGGTTTCGGTCTTTCCTCTCTGATTTAAACATCAGTCGTTATCCGGTTAGCGGTTTACACTCGGTCACATTCAAATGCGATTCTGCTACAATCCTCCCCCCGTTCGAAGATTGAGCAATACTCCTATGCGTCTAAACCCCGGCCAACAACAAGCTGTCGAATTCGTTACCGGCCCCTGCCTGGTGCTGGCGGGCGCGGGTTCCGGCAAGACTCGTGTTATCACTAATAAAATCGCCCATCTGATCCGTGGCTGCGGTTATCAGGCGAGACATATCGCGGCGGTGACCTTTACCAATAAAGCAGCGCGCGAGATGAAAGAGCGTGTCGGGCAGACGCTGGGGCGCAAAGAGGCGCGTGGGCTGATGATCTCCACTTTCCACACACTGGGGCTGGATATCATCAAACGCGAGTATGCGGCGTTGGGGATGAAAGCGAACTTTTCGCTGTTTGACGATACCGATCAGCTGGCTTTGCTCAAAGAGCTGACCGAAGGACTGATTGAAGATGACAAAGTTCTGCTGCAACAGCTGATCTCAACCATCTCTAACTGGAAGAATGATCTCAAAACTCCTGCGCAGGCGGCGGCAGAGGCAAAAGGCGAGCGGGATCGCATTTTTGCCCATTGTTATGGGCTGTATGATGCGCACCTGAAAGCGTGCAATGTTCTCGACTTCGACGATCTGATTTTATTGCCGACGTTGCTGCTGCAACGCAATGAGGAAGTACGCGAACGCTGGCAAAACAAGATTCGCTACCTGCTGGTGGATGAGTATCAGGACACCAACACCAGCCAGTATGAACTGGTGAAACTGCTGGTGGGTAGCCGTGCACGCTTTACTGTGGTGGGTGACGATGACCAGTCGATCTACTCCTGGCGCGGTGCCCGTCCGCAAAACCTGGTGCTATTGAGCCAGGATTTCCCAACGTTGAAGGTGATTAAGCTTGAGCAGAATTACCGCTCTTCCGGGCGTATTTTGAAAGCGGCCAACATTCTCATCGCCAATAACCCGCACGTATTTGAAAAGCGTCTGTTCTCCGAACTTGGCTACGGCGCGGAACTAAAAGTTTTAAGCGCGAATAACGAAGAACATGAAGCCGAGCGCGTTACCGGCGAGCTGATTGCGCATCACTTCGTCAACAAAACACAGTACAAAGATTACGCCATTCTCTATCGCGGCAACCATCAGTCGCGGGTGTTTGAAAAATTCCTGATGCAAAACCGCATCCCGTACAAAATATCCGGCGGTACTTCATTCTTCTCCCGCCCTGAAATCAAGGATTTGCTGGCTTATCTGCGTGTACTGACTAATCCGGACGATGATAGTGCGTTCCTGCGTATCGTTAACACGCCGAAGCGAGAGATTGGCCCGGCGACGCTGAAAAAGCTGGGCGAGTGGGCGATGACGCGTAATAAAAGTATGTTTACCGCCAGCTTTGATATGGGGTTGAGTCAGACACTGAGTGGACGTGGTTATGAAGCGTTGACCCGATTTACTCACTGGCTGGCGGAAATCCAGCGACTGGCGGAGCGGGAGCCTATCGCTGCAGTGCGCGATCTGATCCACGGGATGGATTATGAATCCTGGTTATACGAAACGTCACCCAGCCCGAAAGCCGCCGAAATGCGCATGAAGAACGTTAACCAGTTATTTAGCTGGATGACGGAGATGCTGGAAGGTAGCGAACTGGATGAGCCGATGACGCTCACCCAGGTGGTGACGCGCTTTACTCTGCGCGACATGATGGAGCGTGGCGAGAGTGACGAAGAGCTTGATCAGGTGCAACTGATGACTCTGCACGCGTCGAAAGGGCTGGAGTTTCCCTATGTTTACATGGTCGGTATGGAAGAGGGATTTTTGCCGCACCAAAGCAGCATCGACGAGGATAATATCGATGAAGAGCGGCGGCTGGCCTATGTCGGCATCACCCGCGCTCAGAAAGAGTTGACCTTTACGCTGTGTAAAGAACGCCGTCAGTACGGCGAACTGGTGCGCCCGGAGCCAAGCCGCTTCCTGCTGGAGCTGCCGCAGGATGATCTGATTTGGGAACAAGAGCGCAAAGTGGTCAGCGCCGAAGAACGGATGCAGAAAGGGCAAAGCCATCTGGCGAATCTGAAAGCGATGATGGCAGCAAAACGAGGCAAATAGCCATTTGTCTTGCCTGGGGCTGGTTGGATTAGATGGTCACGGCACCGGAAAGCGGAATTATTGCCGGATAAGATGCGTCAGCATCGCATCCGGCACATTACACGTTAAAGCACTTCCAGCGGCCAGTGGACATAGCTCTGCCACTCAGTTTCCTGATCGATAATTTCTTTACCCAGCGGGTGCTGAGCCAGCCAACCTTGCGGCAGCGTCAGGGTCAACTGTTCATGGTTGGCTTGTAATGTAATCTCCGGCACTAAATCATCACGGCGACGGCTGGCAAAAATGATTGCCAGGCGCAGTAAACGGCAGAGTTGTTCCGCAACGCGCGGCGGTACGGCATTTTGTTGATGCAACGATGAGAGATCGACAGGATTCGTCTGGTTGAGCAATAGCGTCGCCAGCAGCTTTTTCTGCGCAGGCGTAAAACCGGGAAGATCCAGATTACGCACCAGATAAGCGGCATGTTGCGGCGCTTGTTTGAAATCAACGCTCAGGCCAATTTCATGAAGTTGACAGGCGCTGATTAGCAAATCGCGGCTAATCGCTTCAAGATGCCACTCTTTTTCTACCTGATCAAACAAGTTAGCGGCAACGTTGACCACGCGCTGCGCCTGATCAATATCAATCATAAAGCGGCGCTGAATATTACGCAGTGTACGACTGCGAATATCCTGCTCAACCGCCAAATGCAACATGCCGTAGACCAGGCCTTCACGTAGAGCACCGCCAGCCAGCGTCATACACTGAATATTCAGCTCGGTAAAAATAGCTATCAGGATCGCCAGACCACTCGGGAATACTAATGCGCGCTCCAGCGTTAACCCTTCAATCTCCAGCTCTTCCAGCCGACCGCAATGAATAGCGCGCTGTTTCAGTTGCTGCAACTTCGCAAGGGTAATGCGCTCATCCATTCCCTGCGCCATCATGATTTCCTGTAATGCTTGCACGGTGCCGGAAGCGCCAACGCACACTTTCCAGCCGTGATACCGCAATTCATCGGCAACCGGACGTAACACTTCGCGTGCCGCTTTTTCTGCAGCATCAAAATTTTCCTGCCCCAGATTACGATCGGCAAAATAGCGTTCCAGCCAGGTGACGCAGCCCATCGACAGGCTGAACAACGAGGTGGTTTGTGCACCCGTGCCGGTTACCAGTTCAGTGCTGGCGCCGCCAATATCCACGACCAGGCGCTGATCGGCTCCGCCGGTGGTGTGAGCAACACCCTGATAAATCAGGCGAGCTTCTTCTTCACCGCTGATCACCTGTACCGGACAACCGAGGATTTCCTGCGCTTTAGCAATAAAATCACCGGCATTGACGGCAAGTCGTAACGTCGCCGTAGCGACAACGCGAATTTGCGATGGTGGGATATCTTGCAGACGTTCAGCAAACAGGCGCAAACATTGCCAGCCGCGCTCCATTGCTTCATTAGACAGGGCATTTTCGCTGTTCAGGCCAGCAGCCAGACGCACTTTACGTTTAATTCGCGTCAGCGTCTGGATGCTTCCAGCCACCTCGCGCACTACCAGCATATGGAAACTATTTGAACCGAGATCAATAGCTGCATATAGCGACGAGGTGGAACCCATACTCTTCATCCTTCAATCTGTCTCTGCGTTGGCTGCATTCTTTCACCCAAATCACTTACTACAGTAAGCGCATCGGGATTCATTCTCTTGCCATCTTGATACAGTTTGAATGATTTTGAGTATGACATTATTTATTTAACCTGAACGACGACGATTACGTGGAGCGCCAGTACGACGCGGACCATTGCCTGTGCGCGGGCGCGTGAGGCGCAGCGGTTTTGGCAGATCGGTCATCAATGCGTCTGGATTGTATTTGCTTACCGGAATTGAGTGACCAATATAGGTCTCAATAGCAGGCAAATTCAATGCATACTCTTCACACGCCAGGCTGATAGAGTGACCGCTTGCGCCTGCGCGGCCAGTACGACCGATACGGTGAACGTAATCTTCACAGTCATCGGGCAAATCGTAGTTAAAGACGTGCGTCACTGCCGGAATATGCAGACCACGAGCAGCAACGTCGGTAGCAACCAGAATATCCAGATCGCCACGGGTAAATTCATCAAGAATACGCAGGCGTTTTTTTTGCGCCACATCGCCCGTCAACAGACCGACACGATGGCCATCTGCCGCCAGGTGACCCCAGATATCTTCACAACGGTGTTTGGTGTTGGCGAAAATAATCGCTCTGTCTGGCCACTCTTCTTCGATCAGCGTTTGCAACAAACGCATCTTTTCTTCGTTAGAAGGGTAGAAAAGCTCTTCTTTAATACGGTGGCCCGTTTTCTGTTCCGGTTCCACTTCGATATATTCGGCGTTATTCATCTGCTCGAACGCCAGTTCACGTACACGGTACGAAAGCGTGGCGGAGAACAGCATGTTGAGGCGCTGGTTCGCTGGCGGCATACGGCGGAACAGCCAGCGGATATCTTTAATAAAGCCCAGATCATACATACGATCGGCTTCATCCAGCACCACCACTTGAATGGCACCGAGGTTAATGTGGTTCTGCTTGGCGTAGTCAATTAAACGACCCGTGGTGCCAATCAGGATGTCAACGCCGCTTTCCAGCACTTTCAGCTGTTTGTCGTAGCCATCGCCACCGTAAGCCAGCCCCAGTTTCAGTCCGGTAGCTTGTGCCAGTGGCTCCGCGTCGGCGTGGATCTGCACGGCAAGTTCACGCGTCGGTGCCATAATTAAGGCACGCGGTTGATTCACCTTGCGATCGGCAATTGCGGGATGAGAGAGAAGGTAATGAAACGAAGACGTAAGAAACGCCATCGTTTTCCCGGTACCAGTTTGCGCCTGCCCGGCTACGTCACGACCTTCCAGCGTTAGCGGAAGAGCCAGTGCCTGAATGGGCGTACAGTTATGAAACCCTTTTTTTTCAAGGGCTTCTACAACTTTCGGATGCAGGGCGAAGTCGGAAAACTTCTGTTCTGTTAAATGTGTTTTGCTCATAGTGTGATAGAATATCAGCTTACTATTGCTTTACGAAAGCGTATCCGGTGAAATAAAGTCAACCTTTAGTTGGTTAATGTTACACCAACAACGAAACCAACACGCCAGGCTTATTCCTGTGGAGTTATATATGAGCGATAAAATTATTCACCTGACTGACGACAGTTTTGACACGGATGTACTCAAAGCGGACGGGGCAATCCTCGTCGATTTCTGGGCAGAGTGGTGCGGTCCGTGCAAAATGATCGCCCCGATTCTGGATGAAATCGCTGACGAATATCAGGGCAAACTGACCGTTGCAAAACTGAACATCGATCAAAACCCTGGCACTGCGCCGAAATATGGCATCCGTGGTATCCCGACTCTGCTGCTGTTCAAGAATGGCGAAGTGGCGGCAACGAAAGTCGGCGCGCTGTCTAAAGGTCAGTTGAAAGAGTTCCTCGACGCCAATCTGGCATAAGGGAACGTCATGTTCGGGTGCCCTGTCGCTAAAAACTGGACGCCCGGCGTGAGCCATGCTAACTTAATGTTGACTTCGTATTAAACTTACCTTATTAAGTTTGAATCTTGTAATATCCAACACTTCCCGTTTTTATCTAATGCGAAGTGAACAGATTTCTGGTTTGTCACTCAATCCGTCTTGTCGTTTCAGTTCTGCGTACTTTCCTGTGACCAGACAGCGAAAAGACATGAGTCGATGACCGTAAACAGGCATGGATGATCCTGCCATACCATTCACAACATTAAGTTCGAGATTTACCCCAAGTTTAAGAACTCACACCACTATGAATCTTACCGAATTAAAGAATACGCCGGTTTCTGAGCTGATCACTCTCGGCGAAAATATGGGGCTGGAAAATCTGGCTCGTATGCGTAAGCAGGACATTATTTTTGCCATCCTGAAGCAGCACGCAAAGAGTGGCGAAGATATCTTTGGTGATGGCGTACTGGAGATATTGCAGGATGGATTTGGTTTCCTCCGTTCCGCAGACAGCTCCTACCTCGCCGGTCCTGATGACATCTACGTTTCTCCCAGCCAAATCCGCCGTTTCAACCTCCGCACTGGTGATACCATCTCTGGTAAGATTCGCCCGCCGAAAGAAGGTGAACGCTATTTTGCGCTGCTGAAAGTTAATGAAGTTAACTTCGATAAACCTGAAAACGCCCGCAATAAAATCCTCTTTGAGAACTTGACCCCGCTGCACGCAAACTCTCGTCTGCGTATGGAACGTGGTAACGGTTCTACTGAAGATTTGACCGCTCGCGTGCTGGATCTGGCTTCGCCAATCGGTCGTGGTCAGCGTGGTCTGATTGTGGCACCGCCGAAAGCCGGTAAAACCATGCTGCTGCAGAACATTGCTCAGAGCATTGCTTACAACCACCCGGATTGTGTGCTGATGGTTCTGCTGATTGACGAACGTCCGGAAGAAGTAACCGAGATGCAGCGTCTGGTTAAAGGGGAAGTTGTCGCTTCTACCTTTGATGAACCGGCATCCCGTCACGTTCAGGTTGCGGAAATGGTGATCGAGAAGGCGAAACGTCTGGTTGAGCACAAGAAAGACGTTATCATTCTGCTTGACTCTATTACTCGTCTGGCACGTGCTTACAACACCGTCGTTCCTGCTTCCGGTAAAGTGTTGACCGGTGGTGTGGACGCTAACGCACTGCATCGTCCGAAACGCTTCTTCGGTGCGGCGCGTAACGTGGAAGAGGGCGGCAGCCTGACCATCATCGCAACGGCGCTCATCGATACGGGTTCCAAAATGGACGAAGTTATCTACGAAGAGTTTAAAGGCACCGGTAACATGGAGCTGCACCTCTCTCGTAAGATCGCTGAAAAACGCGTCTTCCCGGCTATCGACTACAACCGTTCTGGTACGCGTAAAGAAGAACTGCTCACCACTCAGGAAGAGCTGCAGAAAATGTGGATCCTGCGCAAAATCATTCACCCAATGGGCGAAATCGACGCAATGGAATTCCTCATTAACAAGCTCGCGATGACCAAGACGAATGACGATTTCTTTGAGATGATGAAACGCTCATAAATTTGTCTTATGCTAAAAACGCCACGTGTTTACGTGGCGTTTTGCTTTTATATCTGTAATCTTAGCAGCATGCCTGTGATAGTGGGAAAATTCCTGGTTTTTGCGGGTGTTTTATACGATTTTCGTCGCGAGTGGTTGGTTTTTACACAAGTCTGATTGGTTCAGAAAGTAGTTTCCCTTCTGAATAAAGGTCTTCGTGGGTATACTTCTGCTAATAATTTTCTCTGAGAGCATGCATTGTGAATTTACTGACAGTGAGTACTGATCTCATCAGTATTTTTTTATTCACGACACTGTTTCTGTTTTTTGCCCGCAAGGTAGCAAAAAAAGTCGGTTTAGTGGATAAACCTAACTTCCGCAAACGTCACCAGGGATTGATACCGCTCGTTGGGGGTATTTCAGTTTATGCAGGGATTTGCTTTACGTTCGGAATTGTCGATTATTACATTCCGCATGCATCTCTCTACCTGGCTTGCGCTGGCGTCCTGGTGTTCATTGGCGCGCTGGATGACCGTTTTGATATCAGCGTAAAAATCCGAGCCACCATACAGGCCGCTGTTGGCATCATTATGATGGTGTTCGGCAAACTTTATCTCAGTAGCCTTGGCTATATTTTTGGCGACTGGGAGATGGTACTCGGACCGTTTGGGTATTTCCTGACGTTGTTTGCAGTCTGGGCGGCAATTAATGCTTTCAATATGGTTGATGGCATTGACGGTTTGCTGGGCGGCTTATCCTGCGTCTCATTTGCGGCAATTGGCATGATTTTGTGGTTCGACGGGCAAACCAGCCTCGCTATCTGGTGCTTTGCGATGATCGCCGCCATCCTGCCTTACATCATGCTCAACCTCGGTATTCTGGGTCGTCGCTATAAAGTCTTTATGGGCGATGCGGGCAGTACACTGATTGGTTTTACCGTAATCTGGATCCTGCTGGAAACCACCCAGGGCAAAACGCATCCGATTAGCCCGGTGACTGCATTATGGATAATCGCCATTCCGCTAATGGATATGGTAGCAATTATGTATCGTCGTCTGCGTAAAGGCATGAGCCCGTTCTCTCCTGACCGCCAGCACATTCATCATTTAATCATGCGCGCCGGCTTTACTTCTCGTCAGGCATTTGTGCTGATTACCCTTGCTGCTGCACTGCTTGCCTCCATTGGCGTGCTGGCAGAATATTCTCATTTTGTCCCTGAATGGGTCATGCTGGTGCTCTTTTTGCTAGCATTCTTCCTCTATGGCTATTGCATTAAGCGCGCCTGGAAGGTTGCTCGCTTTATTAAGCGTGTGAAACGCCGACTGCGCAGAAACCGTGGTGGCAGCCCCAACTTAACCAAATAAACGAGGATGTAATGACGCAACCAATGCCTGGGAAACCAGCCGAAGACGCTGAAAATGAACTGGATATTCGTGGGTTGTTTCGTACCTTGTGGGCTGGGAAGCTGTGGATTATTGGCATGGGGCTGGCGTTTGCGTTAATTGCGCTGGCATATACATTTTTCGCCCGCCAGGAGTGGAGCGCGACGGCGATTACCGATCGTCCAACGGTGAATATGCTGGGGGGATACTACTCACAGCAGCAGTTTTTGCGTAACCTGGACGTCCGTTCGAACATGGCTCCAGCCGACCAACCATCGGTCATGGACGAAGCCTATAAAGAATTTGTTATGCAGCTGGCGTCGTGGGACACCCGTCGCGATTTCTGGCTGCAGACTGATTATTACAAACAGCGGATGGTCGGTAACAGTAAAGCTGATGCGGCTCTGCTGGATGAAATGATCAACAACATCCAGTTTATTCCCGGTGATTTCACCCGCGCGATCAATGATAACGTTAAATTGATTGCCGAAACTGCCCCTGATGCCAATAATCTGCTGCGTCAATATGTCGCATTCGCCAGTCAGCGCGCTGCCAGCCATCTGAATGATGAGCTGAAAGGCGCATGGGCAGCACGCACTATCCAAATGAAAGCCCAGGTGAAACGTCAGGAAGAAGTGGCGAAAGCGATCTACGACCGCCGGGTAAACAGCATTGAGCAGGCGCTCAAAATCGCCGAGCAACATAATATTTCTCGTAGTGCGACAGATGTCCCTGCGGATGAATTGCCTGATTCAGAAATGTTTTTGCTGGGTCGCCCTATGCTGCAGGCGCGATTAGAAAACTTACAGGCCGTCGGTCCGGCCTTTGATCTCGACTATGATCAGAATCGGGCCATGTTAAACACCCTTAATGTAGGTCCAACCCTGGATCCGCGTTTTCAGACCTATCGCTATTTGCGTACGCCGGAAGAACCGGTAAAACGCGATAGCCCACGTCGTGCCTTCCTGATGATTATGTGGGGCATTGTCGGGGGGCTGATCGGGGCTGGTGTCGCATTAACCCGCCGTTGCTCGAAATAGCAACACAGCTGCGGTGAGCGCAAAGGCGCTCGCCGCTTATTCAAAGAGAATCGATGTGAAAGTACTGACTGTATTTGGTACGCGCCCGGAAGCCATCAAGATGGCGCCGCTGGTGCATGCGTTGGCAAAAGATCCTTTTTTTGAGGCTAAAGTTTGCGTCACTGCGCAGCATCGGGAGATGCTCGATCAGGTGCTGAAACTCTTTTCCATTGTACCTGACTACGATCTCAACATAATGCAGCCAGGGCAGGGCCTGACAGAGATAACCTGTCGAATTCTTGAAGGATTAAAACCTATTCTTGCCGAGTTCAAACCAGACGTGGTGCTGGTACACGGCGATACCACCACGACGCTGGCCACCAGTCTGGCGGCGTTTTATCAGCGTATTCCTGTTGGTCACGTAGAGGCTGGACTGCGTACGGGCGATCTCTATTCACCCTGGCCGGAAGAGGCTAACCGCACGCTGACCGGTCATCTGGCGATGTACCATTTCTCCCCTACTGAAACATCGCGGCAAAACCTGCTGCGTGAAAATGTCGCTGATAGCCGAATCTTTATCACCGGCAATACCGTTATCGACGCCTTGCTGTGGGTGCGCGACCAGGTGATGAGCAGCGATACGCTGCGTTCTGAACTGGCGGAAAATTACCCGTTTATCGACCCCAATAAGAAGATGATTCTGGTGACCGGTCACAGACGTGAGAGCTTCGGTCGTGGTTTTGAAGAAATTTGCCACGCACTGGCAGAAATCGCCACCACTCATCAGGACATCCAGATTGTCTATCCGGTACATCTCAACCCGAACGTCAGAGAACCGGTAAACCGCATTCTGGGGCATGTGAAAAATGTCATTCTGATCGATCCCCAGGAGTATTTACCGTTTGTCTGGCTGATGAACCACGCCTGGTTGATTTTGACTGACTCTGGCGGTATTCAGGAAGAAGCGCCTTCACTGGGTAAACCGGTGCTGGTGATGCGCGATACCACTGAACGTCCGGAAGCGGTGACTGCGGGTACGGTGCGTCTGGTCGGCACGGATAAGCAACGAATTGTCGAGGAAGTGACGCGTCTTTTAAAAGACGAAAATGAATATCAAACTATGAGCCGCGCCCATAACCCGTATGGTGATGGTCAGGCATGCTCTCGCATTTTGGAAGCGTTAAAAAATAATCGGATATCACTATGAGTTTTGCGACCATTTCTGTCATTGGACTGGGTTACATTGGGCTGCCAACGGCGGCAGCGTTTGCCTCCCGGCAAAAACAGGTGATTGGTGTCGATATCAACCAACAAGCGGTTGATACCATCAATCGTGGCGAAATCCATATCGTCGAGCCTGATTTGGCGAGTGTGGTAAAAACTGCCGTAGAAGGTGGTTTTTTACGAGCGAGCACGACGCCGGTTGAGGCGGATGCCTGGCTGATTGCTGTACCTACGCCGTTTAAAGGCGATCATGAACCGGATATGACTTACGTCGAATCGGCTGCCCGCTCCATTGCGCCAGTACTGAAAAAAGGCGCGCTGGTGATCCTTGAGTCCACCTCGCCGGTGGGCTCAACTGAGAAGATGGCAGAATGGTTAGCAGAGATGCGTCCAGATCTGACTTTCCCGCAGCAAGTGGGCGAGCAGGCGGACGTCAACATTGCTTACTGCCCGGAACGCGTGTTGCCGGGGCAGGTGATGGTCGAGTTGATTAAAAATGACCGTGTGATTGGCGGTATGACACCGGTTTGTTCTGCGCGCGCCAGCGAACTGTACAAAATTTTCCTCGAAGGTGAGTGTGTCGTCACTAACTCGCGGACGGCAGAAATGTGTAAGCTGACTGAAAACAGCTTCCGCGATGTGAATATTGCTTTTGCTAACGAACTATCGCTGATTTGTGCCGATCAGGGGATTAACGTCTGGGAACTGGTTCGCCTGGCGAATCGCCATCCACGAGTCAATATTCTTCAGCCTGGGCCTGGCGTGGGCGGTCACTGTATTGCAGTTGATCCGTGGTTTATCGTGGCGCAGAACCCGCAGCAGGCGCGGCTTATCCGTACCGCGCGCGAAGTGAACGACAACAAACCTTTCTGGGTTATCGATCAGGTCAAAGCGGTGGTAGCTGATTGCCTGGCTGCTACGGATAAACGCGCCAGCGAGCTGAAAATTGCCTGCTTTGGTCTGGCGTTTAAACCGAATATTGATGATCTACGCGAAAGTCCGGCAATGGAAATCGCTGAGCTGATCGCTCAATGGCACAGTGGTGAAACGCTGGTTGTTGAACCGAATATTCACCAGTTGCCGAAAAAACTGACCGGGCTTTGCACTCTGGCGCAGCTTGACGACGCGCTGGCAACGGCAGATGTGCTGGTGATGCTGGTCGATCATAGTCAGTTCAAAGCCATTAGCGGCGAACATGTTAAACAGCAGTATGTCGTGGATACCAAAGGGGTCTGGCGCTGATTACAGTGAATGACTGTTTTGAGGGAGTCACACAATGCCCATTCGCGCCAGAATTGAACCACTAACCTGGGAAAACACCTTCTTTGGTGTCAACAGCGCCATTGTGCGCATTAGTCCTGACGCACCACTCCTGACGTCAGACGCCTTAGCGCCGTGGTCACGGGTGCAGGCCAAAATTGCTGCATCAAATACCGATGAGCTGGACGCCTTGCAACAACTGGGATTCTTACTGGTTGAAGGTGAAGTTGATTTGGTACTGCCCGTGAACAACGCAAGTGATAGCGACGCAGAAGTGGCACAAGAGACAGATATTCCAGTGCTACGCCAGTTAGCCAGTGAGGCATTTGCGCAAAGCCGTTTTCGTGCGCCGTGGTATGCGCCTGACGCCAGTGGCCGCTTTTATGCACAGTGGATTGAAAACGCCGTACGCGGCACTTTTGATCATCAATGCCTGATTTTACGCTCAGCGTCTGGTGATATTTGTGGCTATGTTTCTCTACGAGAATTGAATGCCACTGACGCGCGCATTGGCTTGCTGGCAGGCCGTGGCTCCGGTGCACAGCTGATGCAAGCGGCACTAAACTGGGCGTATGCTCGCGGTAAAAAAACATTGCGGGTGGCGACCCAGATGGGCAACACCGCCGCGCTTAAACGATACATACAAAGTGGTGCGAATGTAGAAAGCACCGCGTACTGGTTATACAGGTGATCACATGATTCCATTTAACGCACCGCCGGTGGTAGGAACCGAACTCGACTATATGCAGTCGGCAATGGGTAGCGGCAAACTGTGCGGCGATGGCGGTTTTACCCGTCGCTGCCAGCAGTGGCTGGAGCAACGTTTTGGTAGTGCCAAAGTGCTGCTGACGCCGTCCTGCACCGCTTCGCTGGAGATGGCGGCGTTGCTGCTCGATATCCAGCCGGGCGATGAAGTGATCATGCCGAGCTACACCTTTGTCTCCACCGCCAACGCCTTCGTGCTGCGTGGAGCAAAAATCGTCTTTGTGGATGTCCGCCCGGACACCATGAACATCGACGAAACGCTTATTGAATCGGCGATCACCGACAAAACGCGCGTTATCGTGCCGGTACATTACGCGGGCGTGGCCTGTGAAATGGACACCATTATGGCGCTGGCGAAAAAGCATAACCTGTTTGTGGTGGAAGATGCCGCGCAGGGCGTGATGTCCACTTACAAAGGGCGTGCGCTGGGAACCATTGGTCATATTGGCTGCTTTAGCTTCCATGAAACCAAAAACTACACGGCGGGCGGTGAAGGTGGTGCGACGCTGATTAACGATAAAGTGTTGATTGAACGTGCCGAGATCATCCGTGAAAAAGGCACTAACCGCAGCCAGTTCTTCCGTGGTCAGGTCGATAAATATACCTGGCGTGATATTGGTTCCAGCTATCTGATGTCCGATCTGCAAGCTGCGTACCTGTGGGCGCAACTGGAAGCCGCCGAACGTATCAACCAGCAACGTCTGGCGTTGTGGCAAAACTACTACGATGCGTTAGCACCTCTGGCGAAAGCCGGGCGTATCGAATTGCCGTCGATTCCAGATGGCTGCGTGCAGAACGCGCATATGTTCTACATTAAGCTGCGGGATAATGATGACCGGAGCGCATTGATTAACTTCCTGAAAGAAGCGGAGATTATGGCGGTGTTCCATTATATTCCGCTACACGCAAGCCCTGCGGGTGAACGCTTTGGTGAGTTCCACGGCGAAGATCGCTACACCACCAAAGAGAGCGAGCGCCTGCTGCGCCTTCCTCTGTTCTACAATTTGTCGCCCGTCAATCAACGCACGGTAATTGCGACCTTGTTGAACTACTTCTCCTGATATGTCGCTGGCAAAAGCGTCCTTATGGACGGCGGCCAGTACGCTGGTCAAGATTGGCGCCGGATTACTGGTCGGTAAGTTGCTGGCGGTATCATTTGGTCCGGCTGGGCTGGGACTGGCGGCAAATTTCCGCCAGTTGATTACCGTGCTCGGCGTGCTTGCTGGGGCGGGCATCTTTAACGGCGTAACCAAATACGTTGCCCAGTACCATGATAATCCGCAGCAGTTGTGCCGAGTGGTCGGTACTTCATCCGCGATGGTGCTTGGCTTTTCCACGCTGATGGCGCTGGTTTTTGTGCTGGCAGCTGCGCCAATCAGCCAGGGATTGTTTGGTAATACCGACTATCAAGGGCTGGTGCGTTTAGTGGCGTTGGTGCAAATGGGGATCGCCTGGGGCAACCTGTTACTGGCGTTGATGAAAGGCTTTCGCGATGCCGCAGGTAATGCGTTATCGCTGATTGTCGGCAGCTTGATTGGCGTTATCGCCTATTACGTCAGTTACCGTTTGGGCGACTATGAAGGCGCGTTGCTGGGTCTGGCGTTGATTCCTGCGCTGGTGGTGATTCCTGCCGTCATCATGTTAATTAAGCGTGGTGCAATCCCGTTAAGCTATCTGAAACCCAGCTGGGATAATGGTCTGGCTGGGCAGTTGAGTAAGTTCACTCTCATGGCGCTGATTACGTCGGTGACCTTGCCCGTTGCTTACATCATGATGCGTAAACTGCTGGCGGCGCAATACAGCTGGGATGAAGTGGGGATCTGGCAAGGGGTGAGCAGTATTTCCGATGCCTACCTGCAATTTATTACGGCATCGTTCAGCGTATATTTGCTGCCCACGTTGTCGCGGCTAACGGAAAAGCGCGATATTACCCGGGAAGTGGTGAAGTCGCTGAAATTCGTCTTACCGGCAGTGGCGGCGGCGAGTTTTACCGTCTGGCTGCTGCGTGATTTTGCTATCTGGCTGTTGTTGTCGAATAAATTTACCGCCATGCGCGATCTCTTTGCCTGGCAGTTGGTAGGCGATGTATTGAAAGTGGGCGCTTATGTCTTTGGTTATCTGGTGATCGCCAAAGCATCGCTGCGGTTTTATATTCTGGCGGAAGTCAGCCAGTTCACTTTGTTGATGGTATTTGCCCACTGGTTGATCCCCGCGCATGGTGCTCTGGGCGCGGCGCAGGCTTATATGGCAACTTATATCGTCTATTTCTCTCTTTGTTGTGGCGTGTTTTTACTCTGGCGTAGGCGGGCATGACTGTACTGATTCACGTACTGGGATCGGATATCCCTCACCATAACCAAACCGTTCTACGGTTTTTCAACGACGCGCTGGCCGCGACGAGCGAGCACGCGCGCGAGTTTATGGTTGCTGGCAAGGACGACGGCTTAAGTGACAGCTGTCCGGCGCTTTCTGTGCAATTTTACCCTGGTAAAAAATCCCTGGCAGAAGCGGTCATCGCAAAGGCGAAAGCTAACCGCCAGCAGCGATTTTTCTTCCACGGTCAGTTCAACACCGCGCTATGGCTGGCGTTGCTGAGTGGTGGTATCAAACCCAGCCAGTTTTACTGGCATATCTGGGGGGCAGATCTCTATGAGGTTTCCAGCGGGCTGAAATTCAAACTTTTCTATCATGTCCGCCGACTGGCACAAAAGCGAGTTGGCTGCGTATTTGCCACTCGCGGTGATTTGAGCTTTTTTGCTAAAACGCATCCTAAGGTGCGGGGCGAACTGATTTACTTCCCAACCCGGATGGATCCTTCTCTCAATACGATGGCGAACGATCGGCAACATGAAGGGAAAATGACCATTCTGGTGGGGAACTCCGGCGATCGTAGCAATGAACACATCGCCGCCTTAAATGCTGTTCATCAGCAGTTTGGCGATACGGTAAAAGTGGTGGTGCCGATGGGATATCCGCCCAATAACGATGCGTATATTAACGAAGTTCGTCAGGCAGGACTGAAACTGTTCAGCGAAGAAAATCTGCAAATTCTGAGCGAAAAACTGGATTTTGACGCCTATCTGGCGCTACTTCGCCAGTGCGATCTCGGCTACTTTATTTTTGCCCGCCAGCAGGGCATTGGTACGCTGTGCTTACTGATTCAGGCGGGTATTCCTTGTGTGCTCAACCGGGAAAATCCGTTCTGGCAGGATATGACGGAACAGCATTTGCCGGTGCTGTTTACTACCGACGATCTCAACGAGGATATTGTGCGTGAAGCGCAGCGCCAGTTGGCGTCGGTGGATAAAAACAACATTGCCTTCTTTAGCCCGAACTATCTGCAAGGCTGGCAGCGGGCGCTGGTTATTGCCAACGGGGAGGACGCATGAGCCTGTTGCAATTTAGCGGCCTGTTTGTTGTCTGGCTGCTTTGCTCACTGTTTATTGCTACGCTGACTTGGTTTGAGTTTCGCCGCGTGCGCTTTAACTTCAATGTCTTCTTTTCATTGCTGTTTTTGCTCACCTTTTTCTTTGGCTTTCCGCTGACCAGCGTGCTGGTATTTCGCTTTAATGTCGGCGTTGCGCCGCCAGAAATTCTCCTTCAGGCGCTGCTTTCTGCTGCTTGCTTCTACGCGGTTTACTACGTTACCTACAAAACCCGCCTACGCAAACGCGTTGCTGATGTAGCGCGCCGCCCGCTGTTTACCATGAACCGCGTGGAGACCAATCTTACGTGGGTGATTCTGATGGGCATCGCGCTGGTGAGCGTCGGCATCTTCTTCATGCACAACGGTTTTTTGCTGTTCCGGCTTAACTCCTACAGCCAGATCTTCTCCAGTGAAGTCTCCGGCGTGGCGCTAAAACGCTTCTTTTACTTTTTCATCCCGGCGATGCTGGTGGTCTACTTTCTGCGCCAGGACAGCAAAGCGTGGCTGTTTTTCCTCGTCAGCACGGTCGCATTTGGCTTGCTGACTTATATGATCGTCGGCGGTACTCGCGCCAATATCATCATCGCATTCGCTATCTTCCTGTTTATTGGCATTATTCGCGGCTGGATTTCGTTGTGGATGCTGGCGGCGGCAGGCGTGCTGGGGATTGTTGGCATGTTCTGGCTGGCGCTAAAACGCTATGGAATGAACGTGAGCGGCGATGAGGCGTTCTACACGTTTCTCTATCTCACCCGCGACACCTTCTCGCCGTGGGAGAATCTGGCGTTGCTGTTGCAGAACTACGACAACATCGACTTCCAGGGGCTGGCACCGATTGTCCGCGATTTCTATGTCTTTATTCCTTCCTGGTTGTGGCCGGGACGCCCGAGTATGGTGCTGAATTCTGCCAACTATTTCACCTGGGAAGTGCTGAACAATCACTCCGGCCTGGCAATCTCGCCTACGCTTATTGGTTCACTGGTTGTTATGGGCGGCGCGCTGTTTATTCCTCTGGGGGCGATTGTAGTTGGACTGATCATTAAATGGTTCGACTGGCTGTATGAGCTGGGCAACCGCGAAACCAATCGTTATAAGGCCGCGATATTGCACAGTTTCTGCTTCGGGGCGATCTTTAATATGATTGTACTGGCGCGCGAAGGGCTGGATTCGTTTGTCTCACGCGTGGTCTTTTTTATCGTGGTCTTCGGCGCATGTCTGATGATCGCAAAACTGTTGTACTGGCTTTTTGAAAGCGCCGGACTCATTCATAAACGCACAAAATCATCGCTCCGGACGCGGGTTGAAGGATAACAATGAATAACAACACCACGGCACCGACCTACACGCTACGTGGCTTACCGTTGATCGGTTGGCGTGATATGCAGCACGCCCTCGATTATCTGTTCGCTGACGGGCAGCTTAAGCAGGGAACGCTGGTTGCCATTAATGCCGAAAAAATGCTGACCATTGAAGATAATGCCGAGGTCAGGGAGTTAATTAACGCTGCCGAATTTAAATATGCCGATGGTATTAGCGTTGTACGTTCAGTACGGAAAAAGCACCCACAGGCACAGGTTTCCCGCGTTGCCGGAGCCGATCTCTGGGAAGAGCTGATGGCGCGTGCAGGCAAAGAAGGGACGACGGTATTTCTTGTGGGCGGTAAACCTGAAGTGCTGGCGCAGACCGAAGCTAAACTGCGCAACCAGTGGAATGTGAATATCGTTGGCAGTCAGGATGGTTATTTTAAACCCGAGCAGCGTCAGGCGCTGTTTGAACGCATTCATGACAGTGGAGCGCAAATCGTCACCGTTGCGATGGGATCGCCAAAACAGGAGATCTTCATGCGTGACTGCCGTCTGGTGCATCCAGATGCGCTGTATATGGGCGTTGGCGGGACTTACGATGTCTTTACTGGTCATGTGAAACGCGCGCCGAAAATTTGGCAAACGCTGGGGCTGGAGTGGCTCTACCGCCTGCTTTCGCAGCCGAGCCGCATTAAGCGTCAGCTTCGTTTGCTGCGTTATTTACGCTGGCACTACACCGGCAACCTCTGATTTTCCTTTCTGTAAAGCGACGGAGTGGTCACTCCGTCGCCTGCCTGCTGTTTTATTACACAAAGCATTCAAATTTTTAATGCTTCATTTGCCATTTCTTCTAAATTACGAAAACATTCGCAACACTCGATGTACCCATAACGATAACCGGTAACACCGGAAAAACATGCAAACACAACACGAGGATTTATGGCAGATAACAAACCAGAGCTACAGCGTGGGCTGGAAGCTCGACATATCGAACTCATCGCCCTTGGGGGCACTATCGGTGTCGGCCTGTTTATGGGAGCCGCCAGTACCTTGAAATGGGCCGGGCCATCCGTATTGTTGGCCTATATCATCGCCGGGCTGTTCGTCTTTTTCATTATGCGTTCAATGGGCGAAATGTTGTTCCTCGAACCGGTTACCGGTTCGTTCGCCGTTTATGCGCATCGTTATATGAGCCCGTTTTTTGGCTATCTCACCGCCTGGTCTTATTGGTTTATGTGGATGGCGGTGGGGATCTCAGAAATCACCGCCATTGGCGTCTACGTCCAGTTCTGGTTCCCGGAGATGGCGCAGTGGATACCCGCATTGATCGCGGTGGCGCTGGTGGCGTTGGCGAATCTGGCGGCGGTGCGGTTGTACGGCGAAATCGAGTTCTGGTTCGCGATGATCAAAGTCACCACAATCATTGTGATGATCGTCATTGGCCTGGGCGTGATTTTCTTTGGCTTTGGTAATGGCGGGCAGTCGATTGGGTTTAGCAATCTCACAGAGCATGGCGGTTTCTTTGCGGGTGGCTGGAAAGGGTTCCTGACCGCGCTGTGTATCGTGGTGGCGTCCTACCAGGGCGTGGAGCTGATTGGTATCACTGCCGGTGAAGCGAAGAATCCGCAGGTGACGCTGCGCAGCGCGGTAGGCAAAGTACTGTGGCGGATCCTGATTTTCTACGTAGGCGCGATTTTCGTTATCGTCACCATCTTCCCGTGGAATGAAATTGGCAGCAACGGCAGCCCGTTCGTACTGACTTTCGCCAAAATCGGTATTACCGCAGCGGCGGGCATTATCAACTTTGTGGTGCTGACGGCGGCGCTCTCTGGCTGTAACAGCGGCATGTACAGTTGCGGACGTATGCTTTACGCGCTGGCGAAAAACCGTCAGTTACCGGCGGCGATGGCGAAAGTTTCTCGTCACGGCGTACCGGTTGCGGGTGTGGCGGTATCAATAGCCATTCTGTTGATTGGTTCATGCCTGAACTACATCATCCCCAATCCACAGCGTGTGTTTGTTTACGTCTACAGCGCCAGCGTTCTTCCGGGGATGGTGCCGTGGTTTGTGATCCTGATTAGTCAGCTGCGTTTTCGTCGTGCGCACAAAGCGGCGATTGCCAGCCATCCGTTCCGCTCCATTCTCTTCCCGTGGGCCAATTACGTAACAATGGCATTCCTGATTTGCGTTTTGATCGGTATGTACTTTAATGAAGATACCCGTATGTCGCTGTTTGTCGGCATCATCTTCATGCTGGCGGTGACGGCGATTTATAAAGTTTTTGGCCTTAATCGCCACGGTAAAGTGCATAAACTGGAGGAATAAGCAGCAAAATGCACAAACCGTAACCAAACGCGCATTTTATTTAAAAAGGGACTAGACAGAGGGGTGGGAAGTCCGTATTATCCACCCCCGCAACGGCGCTAAGCGCCCGTAGCTCAGCTGGATAGAGCGCTGCCCTCCGGAGGCAGAGGTCTCAGGTTCGAATCCTGTCGGGCGCGCCATTTAGTCCCGGCGCTTGAGCTGCGGTGGTAGTAATACCGCGTAACAAGATTTGTAGTGGTGGCTATAGCTCAGTTGGTAGAGCCCTGGATTGTGATTCCAGTTGTCGTGGGTTCGAATCCCATTAGCCACCCCATTATTAGAAGTTGTGACAATGCGAAGGTGGCGGAATTGGTAGACGCGCTAGCTTCAGGTGTTAGTGTCCTTACGGACGTGGGGGTTCAAGTCCCCCCCCTCGCACCACGACTTTAAAGAATTGAACTAAAAATTCAAAAAGCAGTATTTCGGCGAGTAGCGCAGCTTGGTAGCGCAACTGGTTTGGGACCAGTGGGTCGGAGGTTCGAATCCTCTCTCGCCGACCAATTTTGAACCCCGCTTCGGCGGGGTTTTTTGTTTTCTGTGCATTTCGTCACTCTCCCTTCGCAATAAACGCCCGTAGTTAATCATTGCCAAACGGTATTATTTCGCCCTTAAATTCATCGAAGGACGACTTCAGGCAAGGAGCGACTATGCTGCAACAGGTTCCGACGCGTGCTTTTCACGTAATGGCGAAACCGAGCGGTTCAGATTGTAATCTGAACTGTGACTACTGTTTTTATCTCGAAAAACAATCCCTTTACCGCGAACAACCTGTCACGCATATGGACGATGACACGCTTGAAGCGTATGTCCGTCACTATATCGCTGCCAGCGAACCCCAAAACGAAGTGGCTTTTACCTGGCAGGGCGGCGAACCAACGTTACTCGGGCTGGATTTTTACCGCCGTGCAGTGGCGCTACAGGCGAAATATGGTGCTGGCAGGAAGGTAAGTAACAGCTTCCAGACTAACGGCGTGCTGCTCGATGACGAATGGTGTGCATTTCTGGCAGAAAATCATTTCCTGGTCGGTTTATCGCTGGATGGTCCGGCTGAGATCCATAATCAATATCGCGTGACCAAAGGCGGCAGACCAACGCATAAGCTGGTGATACGCGCACTTAAATTACTGCAAAAATATCGCGTTGATTATAACGTTCTGGCGTGCGTCAACCGTACCAGCGCGCAGCAACCGTTACAGGTTTATGATTTTTTACGTGATGCGGGCGTGGAGTTCATCCAGTTTATTCCGGTAGTGGAACGTCTGACTGATGAAACAGCAGCCCGCGATGGACTGAAATTACATGCGCCTGGCGATATTCAGGGTGAGTTGACGGAATGGTCGGTGCGCCCCGATGAGTTCGGTGAATTTCTGGTGGCGATATTCGACTACTGGATCAAACGTGATGTCGGCAAGATTTTCGTAATGAATATCGAATGGGCGTTCGCCAATTTTGTCGGCGCGCCGGGCGCAGTTTGCCATCATCAGCCAACCTGTGGGCGCTCGGTGATTGTTGAACATAACGGCGATGTTTACGCCTGCGATCACTATGTTTATCCGCAATATCGACTGGGGAATATACTTCAGCAGACAGTTGCAGAAATGATCGATTCCCCGCAACAGCAGGCGTTTGGTGAAGATAAATTCAAGCAGTTACCGGCGCAGTGCCGCAGTTGCAACGTGTTAAAAGCGTGCTGGGGAGGTTGCCCGAAACACCGCTTTATGCTCGATACCAGCGGCAAACCGGGGCTGAATTACTTATGTGCCGGGTATCAGCGTTATTTCCGCCATCTACCGCCATATCTTAAAGCAATGGCTGATTTGCTGGCGCACGGCCGCCCGGCCAGCGACATTATGCAGGCACATTTGATGGTAGTGAGTAAGTAAAAAGCGGCCATTTGGAGGCCGCTGCGGTTGCTTGCCGGTGCCTACATGATCGTGCAAATTCAATAAATTGCAGCGTTCTGTAGGCTGGATAAGCTGCATCAGCATCGCATCCGGCAAAGGTAGCTGCTTAGTCAGATTTAATCTGCGCGCGTGGCGGATATTTTTTCAGGATCTCCATATACGCATGCATTTCGGTCTGTAGCGGTACTCCCATCGGAATATGTCGCACGCCGATGGAGTCGCTTTCCTGCGGATCGGTATAGAGATTAAATACCGCAGAGCCCGCCGTTTGCATTACTGTACCGGTGAATCCTCCCTGATATCCGCTCTGGGTATAGGCATATGGCTGCTGAATAAGAACATGATATTTGAACTCATCCATACGCACGGCAGCAAGTTGACCATTCAGGAAATAGTGCTCGGCTTTACGATTGGACTGACCGTTTGTTCCGAGGAAGAAAGAAGTCTGATCCACGCCATCGATAAAGGTGGTTTTCGGCACTAAATTTGCCACTTTCGCCCCAGGATGACCCGCCAGATCCAGCGCGGTTGGGAAAATATCCGCCAGATCGACAATACCGTCAGATTTACGCGGCTGGATCATGCCTTTCCAGTACACGAAAGTCGGTACGCGGACGCCGCCTTCCCAGGTCGAACCTTTAGAGCCACGGAACGGTGTGCGACCGTGTGGCGGCACTTCGGCTTCCGGGCCATTATCGGAGGTAAAGATAATCAGCGTGTTATCGAGCTGACCGTTTTTCTCCAGTGCTTTATACAGGTTGGCGAACACATCGTTCATCTCAACCATACAGTCGCCGTAAGAGGTGCGCGCCGGAGAACTTCCCGCATATTTTGCGTTCGGGTAGTTATCAAAGTGACAGCCGCGAGTGCCGTAATAGAGGAAGAAAGGTTTGTCGCTTTTTGCCATTTTATCGAGGAAATTAACGCCATATTCCATCCAGCGTTGATCCAGATCTTCCATATATTTCGGCGTAATGTCGGCAATGGCTTTTTGCTCACCGCCGCGCACGGCATGAACGTCATCTTTGCTGAACGGTAATTGTTTGATGTATTCAGAACGATCCGGGCTCAGGGCGACTTCCGGATTTACGTGAACATCGCGCCATTCGGTATACATATCGGACACTGAGTTGAAGCCACGGAAATCATCGAAGCCGACGTTCTGCGGCTGCGACTCTTTGTTTTCCCCCATGTGCCATTTCCCGATGGCTTGAGTGACATAGCCTTGATCATGCAGCAGTTGCGGTAGTGTCGTTAACCCTTGCAGACCGCCAGGTTGTCCGTACATCGGCGGCATCAAAATGCCGTGGTGGATGGAATACTGTCCAGTGAGAATCGTTGCGCGGGTTGGTGAAGAACTGGGTTGTGAATAAGCAGACGTTAAAATCA
This sequence comes from Escherichia sp. KTE114, assembly GCF_000407765.1. NCBI lineage: Bacteria > Pseudomonadati > Pseudomonadota > Gammaproteobacteria > Enterobacterales > Enterobacteriaceae > Escherichia > Escherichia sp. KTE114. The sequence continues at coordinate 1,288,578 of NZ_KE136626.1, forward strand.
GCCCCTGGCTGGCAACGGCGTCAATGTCTGGCGTTGGGTTACCCACCGCCACGCCGCCGCCGTTAAAGCCAACGTCCATCCAGCCCACATCGTCCAGCAAGAAAACAACCACGTTCGGTTTCTTACCGGTTTTTTTCTCAAGTTCTGCCAGTTTCTGCTGGGTTTCTTTATCCTGCGCCGGGTGCTGCATTACCGGCATCATATTATCGGCAATTTGGGTTGCCGGTTTAACCAGATATTGATTTGGGTGATCGTATCCGGCAAAGCCTTTGCGTGCGGTGGCAGTTGACGGGGTATCTGCTGCACTGGCCATAAGGGGAATAGCAGTGGCAACAGCAATAACAAGAAGTTTGGGTGAAAAAGAAATTTCCATGCGAAATGCTCCGGTTTCCTGTCATCAAAACGACGACGTAATTAAGCATTGATAATTGAGATCCCTCTCCCTGATAAAATAATTATATAAATAATTTATGGAAATATATTATTTATATACCGTGGAAATAAATATGAATATCAGGAGAGCATTTTCAATCCTACCTCCAGTGTGGCGGATATGTAAGGCTGGTTTATTATATAATATTGATTATTGATGCTATTTTGATTTTGAATTCAATTAATATTTATATTGCCTATTTAACGACTTTAACTATTCATGAAGTATATAACCAAAGGCTGCCAGATTTGAGATAACATTCACCAATGTAATTATTGCAAGTGAATGAAAACAGGGTGCAGAATTATCTCATAACAAGTATTAAAGGATGTTATTTCCTTGTCCTATATGGCATAATGATTGAGTAGATGCTCATTCCATTTCTTATGTTCGCCTTAGTGCCTCATAAACTCCGGAATGACGCAGAGCCGTTTACGGTGCTTATCGTCCACTGACAGATGTCGCTTTTGCCTCATCAGACACCATGGACACAACGTTGAGTGAAGCACCCACTTGTTGTCATACAAACCTGTTTTAACGCCTGCTCCGTAATAAGAGCAGGCGTTTTTTTATCCCTTCAGGAAAGGCCCGGAGGCTCTGTGCCTCCCGGTGAGAAAGGATTACTGCGGCGGGTTCTGTAACGTTAGCATTAAACCGTCGCGGCGCATCGCTGCGGCTTCTTCCGGTTTGTGCAGTCTGTCCAACACGTCGGCAAGCCATGCATAATCATAAGCGTCCGGGCGTTGTTTCAGCGCCGCGCGGAAGGCGAGGGATGCTTCCTGCCATTCGCCATGCTTCATCAGCGACTGACCCAATGTGCTCCATAACAGCGGGCGGTCGCCCACGTTTTTGATCTGTTGGCGCAGCACTTTTTCCAGTTGTTCTGGATTGTTGGTTTTCAGGCGTGGGATCGGCAGCAGCAAACGATCGTCATACTGGTGTTTCAGGCCGTCGATGATAATTTGCTGGGCGGTGTCATGGTCATCACATTCAATAAGGTGTTCCGCCATTGCCACCTGCAACGCCACCTGATGACGCGTTTTCCGGCTTTGATTTTTCCACCAGTTACGCAAGCCTTCACTACCGTCATCAGCCCGCGCCTGATCCATCAGGCCAATCCATGCCTGTTGTTCCAGTGCTGCGCGGTGTTCTTCATCGCTAACGTGGGCTTTCGCCATTGATGGGATGATGTCCAGTAGCGAACTCCATGCGCCCGTGCGGATATAAGCCTGTTCAGCCAGACGTAATACTTCTGGATGGCGTGGCGTTACTTCCAACAACTTATCCACGCCGTGGCGTGCCGCATGGTTTTCATTACGCGCCAGTTGCAGGCGAACGCGGGCGATTTCTACCGGAATAGTATCATTGCCCGCCAGTTCTGCCGCGCGTTCCAGATGCTGATTGGCGCGCGATTCATCACCACGCTGTTGCGCGGCTTCGGCAGCCAGCAAATAGTTCACTACGGGTTGCTCAGCATGATCGGCATTTTTCGCCATCAGCTTTTCGACTTGCTGATAATCGCCTTCCGCCAGTTTCAGCAGCGCCTGCTCGGTCTGTTTACGCGCGCGGCGACGCTTACGGCCGACAAACCAACCGCGAGTGTGTGCGCCTGTGCGGAAAATCCGTCGCAGTAACCATTCGATAGCAAACAGCACCACCATCGCCAGAATCAAAATGATTGCCAGTCCCGTGACGCTGGTTTCGATATTGTAGTTATCCGTTTGGATCAGCACGTAACCCTGGTGTCCGGCAATCATTGGGCCGACGACGATGCCTGCAATCAGCAACACAAAGAGCAATAACACTTTTAGCATGGTTATTCTCCTTGCGGCGCGGCTGCCGGTGTATCAGCTTGCGGTGCAGGTGCAGCCTCCGCTACTGGTGTTACTGGTTGCGCCAGCAGATTGCGCACGCGAGTCTGCATCAGTTTTTCCAGCATTGCCTGGCTTTGCAGGGTTTCCGGGAGATCCATCGAGATATTTTGCTGACTTAACTGATCCACCTCGTCGAGGAACGCTTTGGTGGTGGCATCGTCAGTATCGTAGTAAGCACGTACCCAGGTGGAGACGTTCTCCAGCGCCTGGCGGTAAGTCTCTTGCTGATGACGTGGCACAGCTTGTGCAGCGACCAGCAGGCGAGAGCGAATATTTTCGCGCAGATAGATATCCTGATTCGGCGCTAACAGCGGTACGGCGGTGTCATCACGACGGCGAATCGTAATGAAGTTGTCCATAAAGTTCTGCCAGCTTTTTTGCAGATTGATGCGCCATTCGCTGATGGAGCTGGAAAGCTCTTCACCATCGGAATCCATCGGCGAACCGTCACTGTCATTATCGGCCAGACGCAGGTTATCAACCTGATTAGAAAGTTGATTCAGCTTGAGGATGATGCCGTCATAATCTACCTGCGAGACCGCAGAAAGGCTGGCGATATCATCGGTAATTGCCCGGCGAACGGTAATCAGACTCGGGTCATTCATATCCGCCAGGCTGGCGTCTGCGCTTTTCAGCAATGCCGCAGCGGTAGTGACGTCCTGATCGCTCCACAGCTTACGTCCGGCGAGCTTCACCAGGAAATCAGCCTGCGCCAGCAGCCAGGTTTTGGCGTCACTACCTGAAATAGTGGCGACCTTTTGTTGAACTTCATCCAGCTTTTTGGCCAGCGTTTCCTGCTGACGATTTGCCTGCTCTAACTGCGTAGCCTGTTGTTTTATGATGCTTTCCAGCTCGGCTTTTTGGCTCTCCTGGGCTTTTTGCAGAGCCGCGAGTTGGTTAGCCAGAACATCGCTGGTGGCCGTCTGACTGACGGCCTGTTGTTTACCCCAGCCATACAAACCGACACCTGCAGCCAGAGCAATAGCGATAGCCACCGCACTTAAAATTAGAGCAGTACTGTTATTACTCTTTTTTTCTACTGTGACAGATTGTGGCGTGGTGTCCACGACCTCCCTGGTCTCTTCAACCACGGCGGAGGTTTTTTCTTGTTCCGTCATTATGGCTTCCTGTTATGAGAGTTATTGTAATGCCCGTAAAAGCGCATCGTTGTCTGCGTTATCGGCGACCTTAATATCTTGCCAGCCCAGTTCCCGGGCGAGTTTCGCCAGACGCTCGCTGACAACCAGTAGTCGACAGCGTAGTAACCAGTGCTCACGATACCATCGTGGAATCAGCGACCAGAGCTGTTGCAGCATTTCACCGCTGGTAACAACGACAGTTGTCACTTCGCGAGACTGCCAGCGCATCGCTTCTTCTGCACCATCGTAATGAATGGCGCATCGTTGATAACATTCGCAAAAAATGACTTCAGCACCGCGTGCCATCAGGGTATCCCCGATCAGCTCACGACCGCCGTTGCCACGTAAAATTAGCGCACGTTTGCCTGCAATATTTTGTAATTCAGGTAATTGTAGCAAGACTTCGCTGATTTCCCGATCCTGCGGATAACGAACTTCGTGTCCGCTCACGGTATGCAGCGCCAGTGCGGTAGTGCGACCAATGGCGAAATAAGCGGGTAGGGCGGGCCACTTGAGACCTTGCTGATGCAGCTGTGACTGTGCAAAAGCAACGGCATGTTGCGAAAGGGCAAATACCAGATCGCCTTCGCTCAGTGCCGCCAACTGGTCGGCAAGTTGTGGCAGTTGCCGACCCGGAGAAAACTCAATCAGCGGAAAATGCCAGGCCACCTGTCCCAGTGCGCGCAGACGGCTCACTAACTCTTCTCCTGCGGGAGATGGGCGGGTGACCAGGATACTCATGCTGGCGCATCTCCGCTGTAGACTTCGGCGAGGATCTCGCGCGCGCCGTTATTCAGTAGCTCTTCCGCCAGCGAAATGCCCATTTGCTCGGCATCCTGCGGCGAACCACGGCGCTCACCGCGAATAATCTGCGAACCGTCCGGTGCGCCAACCAGCGCACGCAGCCAGATTTCGCCATTGATAAGTTCGGCATAGCTACCAATCGGCACCTGACAACCGCCTTCGAGGCGGGTATTCATGGCGCGTTCGGCGGTGACGCGTAGCGCAGTTTCGTGGTGATTCAGCGCGGCGAGTACCTCGCGGGTGCGCGAATCATTAAGGCGGCATTCAATGCCTACTGCACCTTGTCCTACTGCCGGAAGAGAAATTTCAGGCGGCAGCGCAGCACGAATGCGAGACTCCAGTCCTAAACGTTTTAAGCCAGCTACGGCAAGAATAATGGCATCGTATTCGCCATTATCCAGTTTACTCAGACGAGTACCGACATTGCCGCGCAGAGAACGGATAATGAGATCCGGACGGCGTTCAGCCAGTTGGCACTGGCGGCGTAAGCTGGAAGTTCCGACGATGCTGCCTGCGGGTAACGCATCCAGACTGTCGTAGTGATTGGAAACAAAGGCATCGCGAGGATCTTCGCGCTCGCAAATGGTGACCAGCCCCAGACCTTGCGGAAATTCAACCGGCACATCTTTCATTGAATGCACGGCGATATCGGCACGGTTTTCCAGGAGCGCGACCTCCAGCTCTTTCACAAATAAGCCTTTTCCGCCAACCTTCGCCAGCGGCGTATCAAGAATCACATCGCCGCGCGTTACCATCGGCACCAGTTCAACCACCAGCCCTGGATGGCTCGCCAGCAATTTGTCTTTGACATAATGTGCCTGCCAGAGTGCAAGTGGGCTTTGGCGTGTGGCAATTCTTAAAACATTGTCTAACATGCTTGTTACCGTCATTATCATCCATGGTCCATCCTAACATCCTTGCCGGAGCGATGTCAGTGTTGTGGTGAAACGTCGATGCCTGTGCAAAACGTAAAATGTAGCCAGGCGCTGGTTCCTGACAGGCGCTTCAAGCCGTCGTAATACGGAATTTACAGAGAATAAACGGTGCTACACTTGTATGTAGCGCATCTTTCTTTACGGTCAACCGGCAAGGTGTTAAATTGATCACGTTTTAGACCATTTTTTCGTCGTGAAACTAAAAAAACCAGGCGCGGAAAGTGGTACGGTTACCTTTGACATACGAAATATCCCGAATGCCGCGTGTTTCCGTTGATGTTGGCGGAATCACAGATATGACGGGTAGCAAATCAGGCGATACGTCTTGTACCTCTATATTGAGACTCTGAAACAGAGACTGGATGCCATAAATCAATTGCGCGTGGATCGCGCGCTTGCTGCTATGGGGCCTGCATTCCAACAGGTCTACAGTCTGCTGCCGACATTGTTGCACTATCACCATCCGCTAATGCCGGGTTACCTTGATGGTAATGTTCCCAGAGGCATTTGCCTTTACACGCCTGATGAAACCCAACGCCACTACCTGAACGAACTGGAACTGTATCGTGGAATGTCAGTACAGGATCCGCCAAAAGGCGAGCTTCCGATTACTGGCGTATACACCATGGGCAGCACCTCGTCTATAGGGCAAAGCTGTTCCTCCGACCTGGATATCTGGGTCTGCCATCAATCCTGGCTCGATAGCGAAGAGCGCCAGTTACTACAACGTAAATGCAGCCTGTTGGAAAGTTGGGCCGCCTCGCTGGGCGTGGAAGTCAGCTTCTTCCTGATTGATGAAAACCGTTTCCGCCATAATGAAAGTGGTAGTCTGGGGGGCGAAGATTGTGGCTCTACCCAGCATATACTGCTGCTTGACGAATTTTATCGTACCGCCGTGCGTCTCGCTGGTAAGCGTATTCTGTGGAATATGGTGCCGTGCGACGAAGAGGAGCATTACGATGACTACGTAATGACGCTCTACGCGCAGGGCGTGCTCACGCCTAATGAATGGCTGGATCTGGGTGGTTTAAGTTCACTTTCCGCTGAAGAGTACTTTGGTGCCAGCCTTTGGCAACTCTACAAAAGCATCGATTCTCCGTACAAAGCGGTGCTGAAAACACTGCTGCTGGAAGCTTATTCCTGGGAATATCCAGACCCACGCCTGCTGGCGAAAGATATCAAACAGCGTTTGCACGATGGCGAGATAGTGTCATTTGGTCTCGATCCTTACTGCATGATGCTGGAGCGCGTTACTGAATATCTGACGGCAATTGAAGATTTCACCCGTCTGGATTTAGTGCGTCGCTGCTTCTATTTAAAAGTGTGCGAAAAACTCAGCCGCGAACGCGCTTGCGTAGGCTGGCGTCGTGAAGTATTAAGCCAACTGGTCAAAGAGTGGGGATGGGACGAAGCCCGTCTGGCGATGCTCGATAATCGCGCCAACTGGAAGATTGATCAGGTGCGTGAAGCGCACAACGAGTTGCTTGATGCAATGATGCAGAGCTACCGTAATCTGATCCGCTTTGCCCGTCGCAATAACCTTAGCGTTTCCGCCAGCCCGCAGGATATCGGCGTGCTGACGCGTAAACTGTACGCTGCGTTTGAAGCATTACCGGGGAAAGTGACGCTGGTAAACCCGCAGATTTCACCGGATCTTTCCGAGCCAAACCTGACCTTTATTTATGTGCCGCCGGGTCGTGCCAACCGTTCAGGTTGGTATCTGTATAACCGTGCGCCGACAATCGAGTCGATCATCAGTCATCAGCCGCTGGAATATAACCGCTATCTGAATAAGCTGGTGGCCTGGGCGTGGTTTAATGGCTTGCTGACATCACGGACGCATCTGTTTATTAAAGGCAACGGCATTGTCGATCTGCCTAAGTTGCAGGAGATGGTGGCTGATGTGTCGCACCATTTCCCGTTGCGTTTACCTGCGCCGACGCCGAAGGCGCTCTACAGCCCCTGTGAGATCCGCCATCTGGCGATTATCGTCAACCTGGAATATGACCCGACGACAGCGTTTCGTAACCAGGTAGTACATTTCGATTTCCGTAAGCTGGATGTCTTCAGCTTTGGCGAAGAGCAAAAATGCCTGGTGGGTAGTGTTGACCTGTTGTATCGCAATTCATGGAACGAAGTGCGCACGCTACATTTCAACGGCGAGCAGTCGATGATTGAAGCCCTGAAAACCATCCTTGGCAAAATGCATCAGGACGCCGCGCCGCCTGATAGCGTAGAAGTCTTCTGCTACAGTCAGCATCTGCGCGGATTAATCCGTACTCGCGTGCAACAACTGGTTTCTGAGTGTATCGAACTGCGTCTTTCCAGCACTCGCCAGGAAACCGGGCGCTTCAAGGCGCTGCGTGTTTCTGGTCAAACCTGGGGCTTGTTCTTCGAACGCCTGAATGTGTCTGTGCAGAAACTGGAAAATGCTATTGAGTTTTATGGTGCTATTTCGCATAACAAACTGCATGGTTTGTCAGTGCAGGTTGAGACCAATCACGTCAAATTACCGGCAGTAGTGGATGGCTTTGCCAGCGAAGGGATAATCCAGTTCTTCTTCGAAGAAACGCATGATGAGAACGGTTTTAATATCTACATTCTCGATGAAAGCAATCGGGTTGAGGTGTATCACCACTGCGAAGGTAGCAAAGAGGAGCTGGTGCGTGACGTCAGCCGCTTCTACTCGTCATCGCACGACCGTTTCACTTACGGCTCCAGTTTCATCAACTTCAACCTGCCGCAGTTCTATCAGATTGTGAAGGTCGATGGTCGCGAACAGGTCATTCCGTTCCGTACCAAATCTATCGGCAACATGCCGCCAGCCAATCAGGATAATGACACGCCGCTGTTACAGCAGTATTTTTCGTGATGAGTATGCCGGAAAGCGAGGCTTATCCGGCATGAAATCTTAACGGAAGCTCACCGTCTCTCCCGCCTGCTGCGTCGCCGCCTGTTCCAGCAAATCCCAGAAGGTTTCGCCGCTGCGATCGCAAATCCACTCGTCGCCTTTCAGATCAAAGTGGTAGCCGCCCTGTTTAGTCGCCAGCCACACCTGATGCAGTGGTTCCTGGCGGTTGATAATGATTTTGCTGCCATTTTCAAAGGTAATGGTCAGTACGCCGCCGTTGATTTCGCAGTCGATATCGCTGTCGCCATCCCAGTCGTCCAGGTGTTCTTCAATGGTTAGCCACAGTTGGTCAGCCAGGCGATGAAATTCACTGTCGTTCATTGTTGTATCCTGTTTTTAGGTGATGGCGGCAGTATAGCGGCATGGGGTCAGGGCTTCAAAGTTTGCCCGTCTGCTGCATTCCGGCATGATTCCTCCGTCACCGGAATAATAATGTCTCTGTTTTGAATCTCACGCACATCTTCCTCTCTGAAGTGTGTTTTCGCCGGGCAGGGGAATGGCATAACCCTTACCTCTGTATCGATCCAGGTATAAACATTGCGATAGTACATAAAGCCATCCTGGCGCGAGGTGTCGATCACGAAACTACCAGCAAAACATAAATCCTCTCTTGTAAGCGTTATACTCGCAGCAATTCCTCACTTTTCAGACTTCATAAAGAGTCGCTAAACGCTTGCTTTTACGTCTTCTCCTGCGATGATAGAAAGCAGAAAGCGATGAACTTTACAGGCAATCCATAATGAAAAACGTGTTTAAGGCACTCACTGTATTACTTACTCTTTTCAGCCTGACGGGCTGCGGTTTGAAAGGTCCGCTCTATTTCCCGCCCGCAGATAAAAACGCGCCACCGCCGACTAAACCGGTAGATACGCAAACACAATCCACGTTGCCGGATAAAAACGACCGCGCCACTGGCGATGGCCCATCTCAGGTGAATTACTAAAAGTCAGTTTCTGTACCCGCGTGAATGGAGTAGATAATGCAGTTCTCGAAAATGCATGGCCTTGGCAACGATTTTATGGTCGTCGACGCGGTAACGCAGAATGTCTTTTTTTCACCGGATCTGATTCGTCGCCTGGCGGATCGGCACCTGGGTGTGGGTTTTGACCAGCTACTGGTGGTTGAGCCGCCGTACGATCCAGAACTGGATTTCCACTATCGCATTTTCAATGCTGACGGTAGTGAAGTGGCGCAGTGTGGCAACGGTGCACGCTGCTTTGCCCGTTTTGTACGCCTGAAAGGGCTGACCAATAAGCGCGATATTCGCGTCAGCACTGCCAATGGTCGGATGGTACTGACCGTCACCGATGACGATCTGGTACGGGTAAATATGGGCGAACCAAATTTCGAACCTTCCGCCGTGCCGTTTCGCGCCAACAAAGCGGAAAAGACCTATATCATGCGCGCCGCCGAGCAGACAATCTTATGCGGCGTAGTGTCGATGGGAAATCCGCACTGCGTGATTCAGGTCGATGATGTCGATACTGCGGCGGTAGAAACACTGGGGCCAGTTCTGGAAAGCCACGAACGTTTCCCGGAGCGCGCCAACATCGGTTTCATGCAAGTGGTTAAGCGCGAGCATATTCGTTTACGCGTTTATGAGCGTGGGGCAGGTGAAACCCAGGCCTGCGGCAGCGGCGCGTGTGCGGCGGTAGCGGTAGGGATTCAGCAAGGTTTGCTGGCCGAAGAAGTTCGTGTGGAACTCCCTGGCGGTCGCCTTGATATTGCCTGGAAAGGTCCGGGTCATCCGTTATATATGACGGGTCCGGCAGTACATGTTTACGACGGATTTATTCATCTATGAAGCAACCAGGGGAAGAACTACAGGAAACACTCACGGAGCTTGATGACCGGGCGGTTGTCGATTACCTGATTAAAAATCCTGAGTTTTTTATCCGCAATGCGCACGCAGTAGAGGCAATTCGAGTGCCGCATCCGGTACGTGGCACCGTTTCGCTCGTCGAATGGCATATGGCTCGCGCGCGTAACCATATTCATGTTCTGGAAGAGAACATGGCGCTGTTGATGGAACAGGCTATCGCCAACGAAGGCCTGTTTTATCGCTTACTCTATTTGCAGCGCACTCTTACTGCCGCCAGCAGTCTCGACGACATGCTAATGCGCTTTCATCTGTGGGCACGCGATCTTGGCCTGGCGGGTGCGAGTCTGCGCCTGTTCCCGGATCGTTGGCGTTTAGGCGCGCCGTCGAACCATACCCATCTGGCATTAAGCCGTCAGGCTTTCGAACCTCTGCGTATTCAGCGTCTGGGGCAGGAACCGCATTATCTGGGGCCGCTTAACGGGCCTGAATTGCTGGTGGTGCTGCCGGAAGCGAAAGCGGTGGGATCGGTGGCGATGTCGATGCTGGGAAGTGATGCTGATCTTGGTGTGGTGCTGTTCACCAGCCGTGATGCCAGTCACTATCAACAAGGGCAGGGAACGCAGTTACTCCATGAAATTGCGCTGATGATGCCGGAGCTTCTGGAGCGTTGGATTGAACGCGTATGACCGATTTACATACCGATGTGGAACGCTACCTACGTTATTTGAGCGTGGAGCGTCAACTTAGCCCGATTACCCTGGTTAACTACCAGCGGCAGCTTGAGGCGATCATCAATTTTGCCAGCGAAAACGGCCTGCAAAGCTGGCAACAATGTGATGTGGCGATGGTGCGTAATTTTGCTGTACGCAGTCGTCGTAAAGGGTTGGGAGCGGCAAGTCTCGCATTACGGCTTTCTGCGCTACGTAGCTTTTTTGACTGGCTGGTCAGCCAGAACGAGCTCAAAGCTAACCCGGCGAAAGGTGTTTCGGCACCGAAAGCGCCGCGTCATCTGCCGAAAAATATCGACGTCGATGATATGAATCGGCTGCTGGATATCGATATCAACGATCCCCTCGCTGTACGTGACCGGGCAATGCTGGAAGTGATGTACGGCGCGGGGCTGCGTCTTTCCGAACTGGTGGGGCTGGATATCAAACACCTCGACCTGGAGTCCGGCGAAGTGTGGGTGATAGGAAAAGGTAGCAAAGAGCGCCGCCTGCCGATTGGTCGTAACGCCGTGGCGTGGATTGAGCACTGGCTTGATTTACGCGACCTGTTTGGCAGCGAAGACGACGCACTTTTCCTGTCGAAACTGGGTAAACGCATCTCTGCGCGTAACGTACAAAAACGCTTTGCCGAATGGGGCATCAAACAGGGGCTGAATAATCACGTTCACCCGCATAAATTACGTCACTCATTCGCCACGCATATGCTGGAGTCGAGCGGCGATCTGCGTGGTGTGCAAGAGCTGTTGGGTCATGCCAATCTCTCTACCACGCAAATCTATACTCATCTTGATTTTCAACACCTTGCCTCGGTGTATGATGCGGCGCATCCACGCGCCAAACGGGGGAAATAATGCGTTTTTACCGGCCTTTGGGGCGCATCTCGGCGCTCACCTTTGACCTGGATGATACCCTTTACGACAACCGTCCGGTGATTTTGCGCACCGAGCGAGAGGCGCTTACCTTTGTGCAAAATTATCATCCGGCGCTGCGCAGCTTCCAGAATGAAGATCTGCAACGCCTGCGTCAGGCGGTACGGGAAGCGGAACCCGAGATTTATCACGACGTGACGCGCTGGCGTTTTCGCTCGATTGAACAAGCGATGCTTGATGCCGGGCTGAGTGCCGAAGAGGCCAGTGCAGGCGCACATGCTGCGATGATCAACTTTGCCAAATGGCGCAGTCGGATCGATGTTCCGCAGCAAACGCACGACACCTTAAAACAGCTGGCGAAGAAATGGCCGCTGGTGGCGATCACCAACGGTAACGCACAGCCGGAACTGTTTGGTTTGGGCGACTACTTTGAGTTTGTGCTGCGCGCTGGCCCACACGGACGCTCGAAGCCGTTCAGCGATATGTACTTTCTGGCGGCAGAAAAACTCAATGTGCCGATCGGCGAGATCTTACATGTAGGTGACGATCTTACCACCGACGTGGGTGGGGCGATCCGCAGCGGAATGCAGGCCTGTTGGATCAGACCGGAAAATGGCGATCTGATGCAAACCTGGGACAGCCGTTTACTGCCGCATCTGGAAATTTCCCGGTTGGCATCTCTGACCTCGCTGATATAATCAGCAAATCTGTATATATACCCAGCTTTTTGGCGGAGGGCGTTGCGCTTCTCCGCCCAACCTATTTTTACGCGGCGGTGCCAATGGACGTTTCTTACCTGCTCGAAAGCCTTAATGACAAACAGCGCGAAGCGGTGGCCGCGCCACGCAGCAACCTTCTGGTGCTGGCGGGCGCAGGCAGTGGTAAGACGCGCGTACTGGTGCATCGTATCGCCTGGCTGATGAGCGTGGAAAACTGCTCGCCGTACTCGATTATGGCGGTGACCTTTACCAACAAAGCGGCGGCGGAGATGCGCCATCGTATCGGGCAACTGATGGGCACCAGTCAGGGCGGCATGTGGGTCGGCACCTTCCACGGGCTGGCGCACCGCCTGCTGCGTGCGCACCATATGGACGCCAACCTGCCGCAGGATTTCCAGATCCTCGATAGCGAAGACCAACTGCGCCTGCTTAAACGTCTGATCAAGGCGATGAATCTCGACGAGAAGCAGTGGCCGCCACGTCAGGCAATGTGGTACATCAACAGCCAGAAAGATGAAGGACTGCGTCCGCATCATATTCAGAGCTACGGTAATCCGGTGGAGCAAACCTGGCAGAAGGTTTATCAGGCGTATCAGGAAGCGTGTGATCGCGCGGGTCTGGTGGATTTCGCGGAACTGCTGCTACGCGCGCATGAGCTTTGGCTTAACAAGCCGCATATCCTTCAGCACTATCGCGAACGTTTCACCAACATTCTGGTGGACGAATTCCAGGATACCAACAACATTCAGTATGCGTGGATCCGTTTGCTGGCGGGCGATACCGGCAAAGTAATGATTGTTGGTGATGACGACCAGTCAATCTATGGCTGGCGTGGGGCGCAGGTCGAGAATATTCAGCGTTTCCTCAATGATTTCCCCGGTGCCGAAACTATTCGTCTGGAGCAAAACTACCGCTCTACCAGCAATATTCTGAGCGCCGCCAACGCCCTGATTGAAAACAACAATGGGCGTCTGGGTAAAAAACTGTGGACCGATGGTGCGGACGGTGAGCCGATTTCCCTCTATTGCGCCTTTAACGAACTCGACGAAGCGCGTTTCGTGGTTAACCGCATCAAAACCTGGCAGGACAACGGCGGGGCGCTCGCTGAGTGCGCTATCCTCTACCGTAGCAACGCCCAGTCGCGTGTACTGGAAGAAGCTTTATTGCAGGCCAGTATGCCGTATCGCATTTACGGCGGGATGCGCTTCTTCGAACGTCAGGAAATCAAAGATGCGCTCTCGTATCTGCGCCTGATTGCCAACCGCAACGATGACGCGGCATTTGAGCGCGTGGTCAATACGCCAACGCGGGGTATTGGTGACCGGACGCTGGACGTAGTGCGCCAGACATCGCGCGATCGCCAGTTAACTCTCTGGCAGGCGTGTCGTGAACTGTTGCAGGAAAAAGCTCTCGCTGGTCGTGCTGCCAGCGCCTTGCAGCGGTTTATGGAACTGATCGACGCCTTAGCGCAGGAAACTGCCGATATGCCGCTGCATGTACAGACTGACCGGGTAATTAAAGACTCCGGCCTGCGCACCATGTACGAGCAGGAGAAAGGCGAAAAAGGCCAGACGCGTATCGAAAACTTAGAGGAACTGGTGACGGCAACGCGCCAGTTCAGCTACAACGAAGAAGACGAAGATTTAATGCCGCTACAGGCGTTCCTCTCCCATGCGGCACTGGAAGCAGGTGAAGGGCAGGCGGATACCTGGCAGGATGCGGTACAGCTGATGACGCTGCACTCGGCGAAAGGTCTGGAGTTCCCGCAGGTGTTTATTGTCGGTATGGAAGAGGGCATGTTCCCAAGTCAGATGTCGCTGGATGAAGGCGGGCGTCTGGAAGAAGAACGCCGTCTGGCCTACGTTGGTGTAACCCGCGCGATGCAGAAACTGACGCTGACTTACGCGGAAACCCGCCGCCTGTACGGCAAAGAAGTTTACCATCGCCCGTCGCGCTTTATCGGCGAGCTACCGGAAGAGTGTGTGGAAGAGGTGCGCCTGCGCGCCACGGTAAGCCGCCCGGTCAGCCATCAGCGTATGGGTACGCCGATGGTCGAGAACGACAGCGGTTACAAGCTCGGCCAGCGCGTGCGCCACGCCAAATTTGGTGAAGGCACTATCGTCAATATGGAAGGCAGCGGCGAACATAGCCGTTTGCAGGTGGCGTTCCAGGGCCAGGGAATCAAATGGCTGGTGGCGGCTTACGCCCGGCTGGAGACGGTATAACGTTGCCGGATGCGGTGCTGTGCACCTTATACGGCCTACAAAATCATGCAGATTCAATAAATTGTGGCCGGATAAGGCGTTTACGCCGCATCCGGCATCAGCACCATATTCAGTATCTGACACAAAACGATCATTCTAACTTTTCTGCTCGACGGAAATCATGGTAACAAAAGGATAGCGTTGCCACGGGATTGCTCCGCCTTTCATATACATATGCGAGATCGTGCCATCAAGATAAAGCAGCTGCTCGACGTCCAGTTTTGCTTTGGCATAGCAGGCAAAATCATAAAAATTTGTCGCCTGCTGGCTCAACAAAAACACAGCGTTCCCTTGTTTATTTATCCCTACACCGTTACGAATTTTACGCGAGGCAACATTCGGGTGAATGCGCGGATTAATTACGCCGTTTTCTAACAACATTGGCCCTGACTGCACTGCGAACTGAATCTCTTTACTGGCTTTAAATGCCTGCAGCGGAACGATAGCGGCTTTATCTCCCGCGACATAAAACACGCCGCCAGGACGGATAAAGAAGTTCCCTTCCCCTGAGGCGAGATTTAGCGCCACCTTCTGCTGACCGTTTTCGATGTACAAACCGAGCGGCGCATAGCTTTCATCATAGATGCCGCCGTTCATCACCATCTGAATTTGCCCCTGGCTATTAATATCCGCCAGCAGCGCCTGTAACGTTCCCCACGCTTCGCCATTGGCTTTTTGCCAGTACATTTTCACCCGCTCTGTCTGAGGGTTAACGGTATACGCCTGTACTGTCAGCGACGGATCTGAGAGCGCGCAGTCATCAGCAGCAACAGCAAACAAGGGGAGTAAGACGAGGGCGAGAAAAATCCGTTTGAGATTCAAGGTGATCATTCCTTTACCAATGAGTAGCCGATGCGCCATTATAGGTCCTGGCTGTGTGATTTTTTTATCCTGTTAACGACCTTGACGAGTACCAAAAAGCGCGAAGTTCAACTATTGTTCTGTGGTGTTCCGTTGCGTGTTGACGGCAAAATTTTGCTGGCGTAACATGCGCGCACGATCACTCTAAGAGGACATTCGCCTTGGACACACCCAGTAGATACTGGCTCATTATCCTGTCATCCAGGATCAACTCCTAAGGCTATCCCCTTTTGCTGATAGCCTTAGCGGTTGTCAGCGACCTCAATTTTTCCCGTCGCGCTGAGTCAGGCTGTTTAATGGTCTGAAACCCAATTTGTTTCTGTGTGCCCACCGAACTGTCCGATATTTTAAGCATTGGGAGTCCCGGTCATGCTGAGCGCATTTCAACTGGAAAATAACCGACTGACCCGGCTGGAAGTCGAAGAGTCACAACCCCTTGTAGATGCAGTATGGATTGATCTTGTCGAACCGGATGACGACGAGCGACTGCGCGTACAATCTGAACTTGGCCAGAGCCTGGCAACCCGCCCGGAACTGGAAGACATCGAAGCATCGGCGCGTTTCTTTGAAGACGATGATGGCCTGCATATTCACTCCTTCTTCTTCTTTGAAGATGCGGAAGATCACGCCGGTAACTCCACTGTGGCATTTACCATCCGTGATGGTCGCCTGTTTACTCTGCGTGAGCGCGAGCTGCCTGCATTCCGTCTGTATCGTATGCGCGCCCGTAGTCAGTCAATGGTTGACGGTAACGCCTACGAGCTGCTGCTGGATCTGTTCGAAACCAAAATCGAACAGCTGGCGGATGAAATTGAAAACATCTACAGCGATCTGGAGCAGTTGAGCCGGGTAATTATGGAGGGGCATCAGGGCGATGAGTACGACGAGGCGCTCTCCACACTGGCGGAACTGGAAGATATCGGCTGGAAAGTTCGTCTGTGTCTGATGGATACCCAGCGCGCGCTCAACTTCCTGGTACGCAAGGCGCGTTTACCTGGCGGGCAACTGGAGCAGGCGCGTGAAATCCTGCGAGATATCGAATCCCTGCTGCCGCATAACGAATCCCTGTTCCAGAAGGTAAACTTCCTGATGCAGGCGGCGATGGGCTTTATCAACATCGAGCAGAACCGCATCATCAAAATCTTCTCAGTGGTATCCGTCGTGTTCCTGCCGCCAACGCTGGTCGCTTCCAGCTACGGGATGAACTTTGAGTTTATGCCAGAACTGAAGTGGAGTTTCGGCTACCCAGGCGCGATTATCTTTATGATTCTCGCGGGTCTGGCACCGTATCTGTACTTTAAGCGGAAGAACTGGTTGTAAAAAACGAGAGCGGTGGCTTAGCCTGGCTAAGCCACCTGTTATTTAGAGGCTCCAGGTATCAATACCCTTTACTTCTTTTTCATAGAACCATTTATTTGTGCTAACAGCAACATAGCCTGCTACAGCGAATCCCAGTACATTAACGCCAATTAATGCACCAATCAATAGTGAGAGAATGCCAAGTAATAGAACTATAATTGCTTTTTTCCATAATCCCAGGACAAATAAATATATCCAGGAGAAGAAAAAAGCAATGAAATTCATTTGAATAGTTAATCGTTGCCTTATTTTTAATGCTTTAAATGCTGTTTTATATTCTGGTGTTGCCCCCCAGAATCCAGGAAAACCATATTGGTCATAAAAATTAAATCGGTATTTCCATTTTTCACTTAATGAACCATCGTTCATATATCCCTTACTCATAAATACTCCGTAACTATTATTTTGATGAATCAGTAGGTGCAAGTATTAGCATACTGAAAGTGGTAAAATAGCAAATTAAGAAAATCATTGAACCATTGCCTGAACAATCAAAATGTTCGGCAATCATGGTGATGATAGAGATGGTATAGACAGCCAATGTGCAAAAAATATACGTTTTTATATACGTGAAACCACTATCACGGAGTCGTTGGCAATTCATATTGATGACGAGATAATGGAGAAGAATGGTAGATATTATAACAAAAAATCCTGATCCGGCCTCGCCAGAAAAAGCAATAAGTAAGACACAAACTAAATTTGTTAAAATAAATGAAAACAAATAACGGCGTCTGGAAATCTTGCCTTTAGATGTTGGCATAAATATACGTAACATTGATTTTACATCCCTGTGTGATTCTCCTGCCAGCATGGCAATATGCCCACTCTCATGCAAGAGCAGGCACATTTTTTCAGAATATATTTATTTTTTATTTGGACGTTCTACGCTGCGTATAAATCGCATCCATCACAAAAATTGCCAGCGCCACCCAAATAAAGGCGAAAGTCACCATCTTATCGGCACCCGGTGTTTCACCATAAAACGTCACGGCCAGCAGGAACATCAGCGTCGGGCCAATGTACTGGAAAAAGCCTAACGTTGAGAGACGCAGGCGCGTGGCGGCGGCGGTAAAACACAACAGCGGTACAGTGGTGACAACACCAGCGGCGATCAGCAGTAAATTCAGCGACATTGGGTTTTTCCCCATATGGCTGGTAGAACTATCAGCAATAGCAAACAGGTAAATCGCCGCCACGGGTAGCAGCCACATGGTTTCGATTAACATGCCTGTTTGAGCTTCAACCGCAATCTTCTTGCGTACCAGGCCGTAGAAGGCAAAACTAAATGCCAGTCCCAGTGCGATGATTGGCAGCGAACCAAAGGTCCAGAGCTGGACCAGCACACCACAAATCGCCAGAATCACTGCCAGCCATTGCATCCGGCGGAATCGCTCGCCGAGGAAAATCATCCCCAGTAATATATTCACCAGTGGATTAATAAAGTATCCAAGACTGGCCTCTAGCATATGGTGATTGTTCACTGCCCAGATAAACAGTAACCAGTTGCCACCAATTAGCACAGCAGAGACTGCCAGCATAAATATTTTCTTCGGCGTCTGAATCAGGGTTTTTAAATAGGACCACTGGCGGCTGATGCTCATCAACACCACCATAAAGAAAAACGACCAGATTACACGATGCGTCAGGATCTCATCAGCAGGTACGTAATAAATCAGTTTGAAGTACGCAGGTGCAATACCCCAAATAAAATAAGCGGCAAGAGCGAGTAATACGCCCTGCCGCGTTTGTTTTGTATCCATTGGAAAACTCATTTTTTGTTGTTAATTACAGTTTACCTGCTCAGATGGCTGACAAAGTGCGCTTTGTTCATGCCTTACCCAACCTACAAAAGAATGCAAATTCAATACATTGCATTTCTCTGGTAGGCCTAATAAGCGTAGCGCATCAGGCAATTTGCGTTTGTCATCAGTTTCAGCAGTTTACCTGCTTTTAGATTTTCAACCTACCATATAGGTGGCGGTAGCACTGGCAATATAAAGCTGTTCTTCATTGTGCAGTTCGACACGGGCGACGGCGACTTTATTACCCGCACGTAACAGGCTACTGGTGGCTGTAAAACGCTCACCCCTGCCTGGACGCAGATAATCGACGCGAAGATCAATGGTGCCCATCCGCGATAGTCGCTGGCGTAGTTCATCTTCATTAATGGTTTCGTGACGCGTTAAAGTGCTGCCTACACATACCAGACCAGCGGCGACATCCAGCGCCGACGCAATCACCCCGCCGTGCAAAATACTTTGCGCCCAGTTACCGACCATCATTGGCTGATTATTAAAGGCCAGCTGCGCAAATTCTTTTTCGTAACGCTCCAGTTCCATCCCCAATGCCCGGTTAAACGGCATGTGATAGACAAACATTTCACCCACTAATTTCAGGGCTTGTTCAGCGGTCAGTACAGCAGACATATCATCCTTACACTTCGTTGGTTAACGAAATGTTGATTTTATGCTTCTTTGTTGTTGGTTTCTACTTTAGGAAGGGATAACTAACGGCAATTGAGTTAAGTATGTAAAATAGCCCGCAGAAAAAATATTCATCTAATCAATAATTCGTTACGGAGAACACGATCGATGCGGACTCTACTGGGCTGCTTGTTGCCAGTGTGTATGCTGCCGATAGTGGCAAATGCACAAGAAGCAACGGTGAAAGATGTGCATGATGCGCCTGCAGTACGTGGCAGCATCATCGCCAATATGTTGCAGGAACATGATAATCCTTTCACCCTTTATCCTTATGACACCAACTACATCATCTATACCCAGACCAGCGATCTGAATAAAGAAGCGATTGCGAGTTACGATTGGGCAGAAAACGCGCGTAAGGATGAAGTGAAATTCCAGTTAAGTCTGGCGTTTCCGCTTTGGCGTGGGATTTTGGGGGCAAACTCTGTTCTGGGTGCATCTTACACCCAAAAATCCTGGTGGCAGCTTTCTAATAGCGAAGAGTCATCGCCGTTTCGTGAAACTAACTATGAACCGCAACTGTTCCTCGGTTTTGCTACCGATTACCGCTTTGCTGGCTGGACACTGCGCGATGTGGAGCTGGGGTACAATCATGACTCTAACGGGCGTTCCGACCCGACGTCCCGTAGCTGGAACCGTATCTACACCCGCCTGATGGCAGAAAACGGCAACTGGCTGGTGGAAGTCAAACCGTGGTATGTGGTGGGTAATACTGACGATAACCCGGATATCACCAAATATATGGGTTACTACCAGCTTAAAATCGGCTATCACCTCGGTGATGCGGTGTTGAGTGCGAAAGGACAGTACAACTGGAATACCGGTTACGGTGGTGCGGAGTTAGGCTTAAGTTACCCGATCACCAAACATGTGCGTCTTTATACTCAGGTTTACAGCGGTTACGGCGAATCGCTCATCGACTATAACTTTAACCAGACCCGCGTCGGTGTGGGGGTTATGCTAAACGACCTGTTCTAATACGAGTTGATTGAAAGGCAAACCTGGAATCCAGCATCCAGGATTATCCTGCCAGAGACTAAAAGCATTGCAGTTTCTCGCGCAGACGCTGAAAATAGCGCCTGTTTTTATTTCAGGCAATCGGGGTGAATGTGGCGCAGGCGGAAGTGTTGAATCTGGAGTCCGGAGCTAAACAGGTTTTACAAGAAACCTTTGGCTACCAACAGTTTCGCCCCGGCCAGGAAGAAATTATCGACACCGTACTTTCCGGTCGCGATTGCCTCGTCGTCATGCCAACTGGCGGCGGAAAATCCCTGTGCTATCAAATCCCTGCGTTGTTATTGAACGGTCTTACTGTCGTTGTTTCACCACTGATTTCCTTGATGAAAGACCAGGTGGATCAACTGCAAGCCAACGGTGTAGCGGCGGCGTGCCTTAACTCGACGCAAAACCGAGAGCAGCAGCTTGAAGTGATGACAGGCTGCCGCACCGGGCAAATTCGCCTGCTGTATATCGCGCCGGAACGCCTGATGCTGGATAACTTCCTTGAACACCTGGCGCACTGGAATCCTGTCTTATTAGCCGTTGATGAAGCGCATTGTATTTCCCAATGGGGTCACGATTTCCGCCCGGAATATGCTGCGCTCGGTCAGTTACGCCAGCGTTTCCCGACGCTGCCGTTTATGGCGCTAACCGCTACAGCCGATGACACCACCCGCCAGGATATCGTGCGCCTGCTGGGGCTTAACGATCCGCTGATTCAAATCAGTAGTTTTGACCGCCCGAATATTCGCTATATGTTGATGGAGAAGTTCAAACCGCTCGATCAACTGATGCGTTACGTGCAGGAACAACGCGGTAAGTCGGGGATTATTTACTGTAATAGTCGTGCGAAGGTAGAAGATACCGCCGCGCGCCTGCAAAGCAAGGGGATTAGCGCAGCAGCGTATCACGCCGGGCTGGAAAACGATGTCCGCGCCGACGTGCAGGAAAAATTTCAGCGCGATGACCTGCAAATTGTGGTGGCGACCGTGGCGTTCGGTATGGGCATCAACAAACCTAACGTCCGCTTCGTGGTGCATTTTGATATTCCGCGCAATATTGAATCCTACTATCAGGAAACAGGTCGCGCCGGGCGTGATGGCCTACCTGCGGAAGCAATGCTGTTTTACGATCCGGCAGATATGGCGTGGTTGCGCCGCTGTCTGGAAGAGAAGCCGCAGGGGCAGCTACAGGATATCGAGCGCCATAAACTCAATGCGATGGGGGCGTTTGCCGAAGCGCAAACTTGCCGACGCCTGGTACTGCTGAATTATTTTGGCGAAGGGCGTCAGGAACCGTGTGGGAACTGCGATATCTGCCTCGATCCGCCGAAACAATACGATGGTTCAAACGATGCGCAGATTGCGCTTTCTACCATTGGTCGTGTGAATCAGCGGTTTGGTATGGGCTATGTGGTGGAAGTGATCCGTGGTGCTAATAATCAGCGTATCCGCGACTATGGTCATGACAAACTGAAAGTCTACGGCATGGGGCGTGATAAAAGTCATGAACACTGGGTGAGCGTGATCCGCCAACTGATTCACCTCGGTCTGGTGACGCAAAATATCGCCCAGCATTCTGCGCTACAACTGACAGAGGCCGCGCGTCCGGTGCTGCGTGGCGAATCCTTTTTGCAACTCGCGGTGCCGCGTATTGTCGCGCTCAAACCGAAAGCGATGCAGAAATCGTTTGGCGGCAATTACGATCGTAAACTGTTCGCCAAATTACGCAAACTGCGTAAATCTATTGCCGATGAAAGCAATGTCCCGCCGTATGTGGTGTTTAACGACGCTACCTTGATTGAGATGGCTGAACAGATGCCGATCACCGCCAGCGAAATGTTGAGTGTAAACGGTGTCGGGATGCGCAAGCTGGAACGCTTTGGTAAACCGTTTATGACGCTGATTCGCGCTCATGTCGACGGCGACGACGAAGAGTAGTCAGCGGCACAAAAAAGTGCCAGGATGAACATTCCGTAAACGTTTTCCCCGCGAGTCAAATGTATGTTGATGTTATTTCTCACCGTTGCCATGGTGCACATCGTGGCGCTTATGAGCCCCGGTCCCGATTTCTTTTTTGTCTCTCAAACTGCCGTTAGCCGTTCGCGTAAAGAAGCGATGATGGGCGTGCTGGGCATAACCTGCGGCGTCATGGTCTGGGCAGGAATCGCGCTGCTTGGTCTACATTTGATTATCGAAAAAATGGCCTGGCTACATACGCTGATTATGGTTGGCGGAGGCCTGTATCTTTGCTGGATGGGTTACCAGATGCTGCGCGGTGCGCTGAAAAAAGAGGCTGTTTCTGCGCCTGCGCCACAGGTAGAACTGGCGAAAAGCGGGCGCAGTTTCCTGAAAGGCTTGCTGACCAATCTCGCGAATCCGAAAGCGATTATCTACTTTGGTTCGGTGTTCTCACTGTTTGTCGGCGATAACGTCGGCACCACCGAACGCTGGGGCATTTTCGCGCTGATTATTGTCGAAACGCTGGCGTGGTTTACCGTTGTTGCCAGCCTGTTTGCGCTACCGCAAATGCGCCGGGGTTATCAACGTCTGGCGAAGTGGATCGACGGTTTTGCCGGAGCGTTATTTGCCGGATTTGGCATTCATTTGATTATTTCGCGTTGATGCCAGACGCATCATCAGAGTAGGTCGGATAAGGCGTTTACGCCGCATCCGACATTATTTTTCACGCATGTCTTGCCGATGCCAACAGCGCCCCCACCAGCATAAACAACGAGCCGAAAATCTTATTCAGCGCCTTCATCTGCTTCGGCCCTTTAATCCAGAGTGCGATCCGTTGGGCGAGGGTGGCGTAACCGATCATCACAATAATATCGACCACAATAGTGGTGACGCCGAGCACGATATACTGCATCAGTTGCGGTTGCTGCGGCATGATAAATTGCGGAAATAGCGCAGCCAGAAACACAATACTTTTGGGATTAGTAAGATTCACAAACACTGACCGCTGGAACAGGTGGCGGCGCGATTGGGTAGGAGCCAGCGATTTAAGATCAATTGCACCAGCGGCGCGCCACTGCTGGATTCCCAGCCAAATCAGGTAAGCCGCGCCTGCCCACTTCAACACTTCAAAAGCAATAACCGAGCGGGAAAATAGCGTTCCCAAACCCACGCCAACCAGCACAATATGAATCGCCAGTCCGGTCTGAAGCCCTGCAATAGACGCTACCGCGCCGCGATAACCGTGGTTGAGCGAAGTGGTCATGGTGTTGATTGCGCCAGAGCCTGGCGAGAGGCTTAAAATGATCGATGTTAGTAAGTAGGCGAACCACCATTCAAAGGTCATGGGAATCTCCCGGATAGTCTATTTTTGTGCCACAATACGCTACTGTCGCAGCGTTGTGTCAGGCACGCTTAAAAAAACGATTTTACGTGGTTTAAGAGGCAGATTACCCGATGTTTCAGCAGCAAAAAGACTGGGAAACAAGAGAAAAAGCGTTTGCTGCTTTTACGATGGGGCCACTGACCGACTTCTGGCGTCAGCGGGACGAAGCAGAGTTTATCGGCGTGGATGACATTCCGGTGCGTTTTGTCCGCTTTCGCGCTCCGCAACATGATCGGGTAGTCGTCATTTGTCCGGGGCGTATTGAGAGCTATGTAAAGTATGCGGAGCTGGCCTACGACCTGTTCCATCTGGGGTTTGATGTGTTAATCATCGACCATCGCGGTCAGGGGCGTTCCGGTCGACTGTTAGCCGATCCGCATCTCGGGCATGTTAATCGCTTTAATGATTATGTTGATGATCTGGCGGCGTTCTGGCAACAAGAGGTCCAGCCAGGTCCGTGGCGTAAACGCTATATACTGGCGCACTCGATGGGCGGTGCAATCTCCACGCTGTTTCTGCAACGTCACCCCGGCGTATGCGATGCCATTGCGCTAACTGCGCCAATGTTTGGGATTGTGATTCGTATGCCATCATTTATGGCGCGGCAGATCCTTAACTGGGCAGAAGCGCACCCACGTTTTCGTGATGGCTATGCGATTGGCACCGGGCGCTGGCGCGCGCTGCCGTTTACCATCAATGTTCTGACCCACAGCAGACAGCGATATCGACGTAATTTGCGTTTCTATGCTGATGACCCAACGATTCGCGTCGGTGGGCCGACCTACCATTGGGTACGCGAAAGTATTCTGGCTGGCGAACAGGTGTTAGCCGGTGCGGGTGATGACGCCACGCCAACGCTTCTCTTGCAGGCTGAAGAGGAACGCGTGGTAGATAACCGTATGCACGACCGTTTTTGTGAACTCCGCGCCGCAGCGGGCCATCCTGTAGAAGGGGGGCGGCCGCTGGTAATTAAAGGTGCGTACCATGAGATCCTTTTTGAAAAGGACGCAATGCGCTCAGTCGCGCTCCACGCCATCGTTGAATTTTTCAACCGGCATAACTCACCCAGCGGAAATCGCTCTATAGAGGTTTAAATTTCTTATGTATCAGGTTGTTGCGTCTGATTTAGATGGTACGTTACTTTCTCCCGACCATACATTATCCCCTTACGCCAAAGAAACCCTGAAACTGCTCACCGCGCGTGGCATCAACTTTGTGTTTGCGACGGGTCGCCACCACGTCGACGTGGGGCAAATTCGCGATAATCTGGAGATTAAGTCTTACATGATTACCTCCAATGGCGCGCGCGTGCACGATCTGGATGGTAATCTGATTTTCGCGCATAACCTGGATCATGACATTGCCAGCGACCTGTTTGGTGTAGTCAACGACAACCCGGACATCATTACTAACGTTTATCGTGATGATGAATGGTTTATGAATCGCCACCGTCCGGAAGAGATGCGCTTTTTTAAAGAAGCGGTGTTCAAATATGCGCTGTATGAGCCAGGATTGCTGGAGCCGGAAGGCGTCAGCAAAGTGTTCTTCACCAGTGAGTCTCATGAAACACTGTTGCCGCTGGAGCAGGCTATCAACGCTCGCTGGGGCGATCGCGTCAACGTCAGTTTCTCTACCTTAACTTGTCTTGAAGTGATGGCGGGTGGCGTTTCGAAAGGCCATGCGCTGGAAGCGGTAGCGAAGAAGCTGGGCTACAGCCTGCAAGATTGCATTGCCTTTGGCGATGGAATGAACGACGCCGAAATGCTGTCGATGGCGGGGAAAGGCTGCATTATGGGCAGCGCGCACCAGCGCCTGAAAGATCTGCATCCGGAACTGGAAGTGATTGGAACTAACGCCGACGACGCGGTGCCGCATTATCTGCGTAAGCTCTATTTATCGTAATCGTTCTTTATTTGGTCAGTTGTCAACCTGATACTTCGCTACAATGGATACTCGTTAATCAAAGAGTTTTCCATTGTGGCGCTACTTATCATCACCACTATTCTGTGGGCCTTCTCCTTTAGCTTTTATGGCGAGTACCTTGCGGGGCACGTCGACAGCTATTTTTCGGTGCTGGTACGCGTTGGGCTGGCGGCGCTCGTTTTCCTGCCGTTCCTGCGTACCCGTGGCAATAGCCTGAAAACCATTGGCCTGTATATGCTGGTGGGCGCGATGCAACTTGGCATTATGTATATGCTGAGTTTCCGTGCCTATCTCTACCTGACAGTCTCTGAACTGCTGTTATTTACCGTCCTGACGCCGCTCTACATCACGCTGATTTATGACATTATGAGTAAGCGCCGTCTGCGCTGGGGATATGCTTCTAGCGCGTTACTCGCGGTGATTGGTGCCGGGATTATTCGCTATGATCAGGTCACCGACCATTTCTGGACTGGCCTGCTGCTAGTGCAACTCTCCAATATCACTTTTGCCATCGGCATGGTGGGTTACAAACGCCTGATGGAAACTCGCCCGATGCCGCAGCATAACGCCTTTGCGTGGTTCTATCTTGGCGCGTTCCTGGTGGCGGTGGTTGCATGGTTCTTGCTGGGAAATGCGCAGAAAATGCCGCAAACCACGCTGCAATGGAGCATTCTGGTGTTTCTTGGCGTGGTGGCTTCCGGGATTGGTTATTTTATGTGGAACTACGGTGCGACTCAGGTGGACGCCGGAACGCTCGGCATTATGAATAATATGCACGTTCCGGCAGGATTACTGGTTAACTTGGCTATCTGGCATCAACAGCCGCATTGGCCAACATTTATTACAGGCGCGCTGGTGATCCTGGCTTCATTGTGGGTGCATCGGAAGTGGGTCGCTCCGCGCTCTTTACAAACGGCAGATGATCGCAGGCGTGATTGCGCGCCGAGCGAATAAACGCTTCTGTCACTGGCTGACGCTGCTCGCCGTCGCGCACGGCGGCGTACAGTCGGCTCCATAATCCCTCGCCCAGGGTTTTGGTCACAACCAGACCCTGGCGCTCAAAACTCTCCACGACCCAATGTGGTAGAGCGGCAATACCCATCCGCGCGGCAACCATCTGAATCAACAATAAAGTGTTATCGACGCTTTTCAGCGACGGGCTAACGCCTGCGGGCTGCAGAAAATGCCGCCAGACGTCCAGTCGGCTACGCTGTACCGGATAAATCAGCAGCGTTTCGCTGGCGAGATCTTCCGGCGTGATTCGTGTTTTCGCGGCCAGTGGATGGTCAGGTGCTAACACCAGGCGTACTTCATAATCGAACATCGGCGAATAATGCAGGCCACTGCGCGGCAGAATATCGGAGGTCATCACCAGATCCAGCTCGCCCTGCTGCAACGCGGGCTGCGGGTCAAACGTCACGCCCGATTTAAAATCCATCTCTACCTGCGGCCAGTTCTTATAGAAATTTTCTAACGCGGGCGTCAGCCACTGAATACAGCTATGGCACTCAATGGCAATGCGCAGGCGCGTCTGCTGCGGTTCATTGCAGGCTTGCAGTGCCTGGCTGATTTGCGGCAGCACCTGGTTTGCCAGTTGCAACAGGATTTCTCCCTGCGGCGTAAAACGTAGCGGCTGGCTTTTACGCACAAATAGCCGGAAGCCAAGGCGTTGTTCCAGATCGCTAAACTGGTGAGACAGAGCGGATTGCGTCTGATGCAACGTCGCCGCAGCGGCTGCGAGCGAGCCGCAATTCCGCAACGCTTGTAGCGTTTTCAGGTGTTTTACTTCGATCATGAAAGTCCTTCACTTCGGCATGAATAATTTGCGCTTGAGGAATATACAGTAACCGCCAATTATGGATGTGTAAACATCTGGACGGCTAAATACTAAAAATTCCATAAGGGGCATATAATGACAATTCTTAATCACACCCTCGGTTTCCCTCGCGTTGGCCTGCGTCGCGAGCTGAAAAAAGCGCAAGAAAGTTATTGGGCAGGGAACTCCACGCGTGAAGAATTACTGGCGGTTGGGCGTGAACTGCGTGCTCGTCACTGGGATCAACAAAAGCAGGCGGGGATTGACCTGCTGCCGGTGGGCGATTTTGCCTGGTACGATCATGTTCTGACTACCAGCCTGCTGCTGGGTAACGTTCCAGCGCGTCATCAGAATAAAGATGGTTCGGTGGATATCGACACCCTGTTCCGTATTGGTCGCGGTCGTGCGCCAACAGGTGAACCTGCGGCGGCGGCGGAAATGACCAAATGGTTTAACACCAACTATCACTACATGGTGCCGGAATTCGTTAAAGGCCAACAGTTCAAACTGACCTGGACGCAGCTGCTGGATGAAGTGGACGAGGCGCTGGCGCTGGGTCACAAGGTGAAACCTGTGCTTCTGGGGCCGGTTACCTGGCTGTGGCTGGGTAAGGTGAAAGGTGAACAGTTTGACCGCCTGAGCCTGCTGAACGACATTCTGCCGGTTTATCAGCAAGTGCTGGCAGAACTGGCAAAACGCGGCATTGAGTGGGTACAGATTGACGAACCGGCGCTGGTGCTGGAACTGCCGCAGGCGTGGCTGGACGCGTATAAACCTGCTTACGATGCACTGCAGGGCCAGGTGAAACTGCTGCTGACTACCTATTTTGAAGGCGTAACGCCAAATCTCAACACGATTACGGCGCTGCCTGTTCAGGGTCTGCATGTCGACTTCGTGCATGGTAAAGATGACGTAGCAGAACTGCACAAGCGTCTGCCTTCTGACTGGCTGCTGTCTGCGGGTCTTATCAATGGTCGTAACGTCTGGCGCGCCGATCTCACCGAGAAATATGCGCAAATTAAGGACATTGTCGGCAAACGTGATTTGTGGGTGGCATCTTCCTGCTCGTTGCTGCACAGCCCTATCGACCTGAGCGTGGAAACGCGTCTTGATGCAGAAGTGAAAAGCTGGTTTGCCTTCGCCCTGCAAAAATGCCATGAACTGGCGCTGCTGCGCGATGCGCTGAACAGTGGTGACACGGCAGCTCTGGCAGAGTGGAGCGCCCCGATTCAGGCGCGTCGTCACTCTACTCGTGTACATAATCCGGCGGTAGAAAAGCGTCTGGCGGCGATCACCGCCCAGGACAGCCAGCGGGCGAATGTCTATGAAGTGCGTGCTGAAGCCCAGCGTGCGCGTTTTAAACTGCCAGCCTGGCCGACCACCACGATTGGTTCTTTCCCGCAAACCACGGAAATTCGTACCCTGCGTCTGGATTTCAAAAAGGGCAATCTCGACGCCAATAACTACCGCACGGGCATTGCGGAACACATCAAACAGGCCATTGTTGAGCAGGAACGTTTAGGTCTGGATGTGCTGGTGCACGGTGAAGCCGAGCGTAACGACATGGTGGAATACTTTGGCGAGCACCTCGACGGTTTTGTCTTTACGCAAAACGGTTGGGTACAGAGCTACGGTTCCCGCTGCGTGAAGCCGCCGATTGTTATTGGTGACGTTAGCCGCCCGGCACCGATTACCGTGGAGTGGGCATCGTTCGCACAATCGCTGACCGACAAACCGGTGAAAGGGATGCTGACCGGCCCGGTGACGATTCTCTGCTGGTCGTTCCCGCGTGAAGATGTCAGCCGTGAAACCATCGCCAAACAAATTGCGCTGGCGCTGCGTGATGAAGTGGCCGATCTGGAAGCCGCTGGAATTGGCATCATCCAGATTGATGAACCGGCGCTGCGCGAAGGTTTACCGCTGCGTCGTAGCGACTGGGATGCATATCTCCAGTGGGGCGTAGAGGCCTTCCGTATCAACGCCGCCGTGGCGAAAGATGACACACAAATCCACACTCACATGTGTTATTGCGAGTTCAACGACATCATGGATTCGATTGCGGCACTGGATGCAGACGTCATCACCATCGAAACCTCGCGTTCCGACATGGAGTTGCTGGAGTCATTCGAAGAGTTTGATTATCCGAATGAAATCGGGCCAGGCGTCTATGACATTCACTCGCCAAACGTACCGAGCGTAGAATGGATTGAAGCCCTGCTGAAGAAAGCGGCAAAACGCATTCCGGCAGAGCGCCTGTGGGTCAACCCGGACTGCGGCCTGAAAACGCGCGGCTGGCCAGAAACCCGCGCGGCACTGGCGAACATGGTGCAGGCGGCGCAGAATTTGCGTCGGGGGTAAACATAAACCGGGTGGCAATGCCACCCGGTCTTTTCTCATTACAGCGACTTCTTCCCACCATACTGCTTAAACCACTCCAGCATACGCTGCCAGCCATCTTTTGCAGATGCGGCATGATAGCTCGGGCGATAATCGGCGTTAAACGCATGACCGGCGTCCGGGTACACGATAATCTCTGCTTTCGCATTAGCAGCCCGCAGCGCCTGGCGCATGGTTTCAACGCTCTCCTGCGGAATGCTGTTATCCTGACCACCATATAAGCCGAGAACCGGCGCGTTGAGATCGGTTGCGATATCAACAGGTTGTTTCGGTGAGTTCAGCGACTTATCGCCCGTCAGTTTGCCGTACCACGCCACTGCCGCTTTCAGTTGCGGGTTATGCGCGGCATATAGCCAGGTGATACGTCCGCCCCAGCAAAATCCGGTAATCATTAAGCGATGGACGTCGCCGCCGTTGCGGGACGCCCAACTGGCGACATGATCGAGATCGGCCAGCACCTGCGAGTCAGGCACTTTTGCCACCAGACCGCTTAGCAACGTGGGAATATCGGCGAAATCATTAGGATCGCCTTCGCGGAAGTAGAGTTCTGGTGAGATAGCCAGATACCCCTCCAGCGCCAGACGGCGACAAATGTCGCGGATATGTTCATGCACGCCAAAAATTTCCTGCACTACAATGACCACTGGCAGTGGGCCATCGCTTTGCTTTGGTCTGGCATGGTAAGCAGGCATGTTATCCCCTTGTGAAGGGATAGAGGTGAAGCCCGCCACAATCGCGTCGTCCGGGGTCTGAACGATGGTCGAAGCGAGAGGCGATGCAGCAGGTGCAAATCCAGGTTGTTGTGTTGTTGCCATGGTATTCTCCGTACCCTTATAAAAATGTTGCGCAATGTTAACTATAGTCAGCATGCAACAAATCACATTGCCTGAATCGGCTCATCTTTTATGCAGTCCTGCAGAATGAAGAGTGATTTATGTGATTTGAATCACTTTTGGTGGGTAAATTTATGCAACGCATTTGCGTCATGGTGATGAGTATCACGAAAAAATGTTAAACCCTTCGGTAAAGTGTCTTTTTGCTTCTTCTGACTAAACCGATTCACAGAGGAGTTGTATATGTCCAAGTCTGATGTTTTTCATCTCGGCCTCACTAAAAACGATTTACAAGGGGCTACGCTTGCCATCGTCCCTGGCGACCCGGATCGTGTGGAAAAGATCGCCGCGCTGATGGATAAGCCGGTTAAGCTGGCATCTCACCGCGAATTCACCACCTGGCGTGCAGAGCTGGATGGTAAACCTGTTATCGTCTGCTCTACCGGTATCGGCGGCCCGTCTACCTCTATTGCTGTTGAAGAGCTGGCACAGCTGGGCATTCGCACCTTCCTGCGTATCGGTACAACGGGCGCTATTCAGCCGCATATTAATGTGGGTGATGTCCTGGTTACCACGGCGTCTGTCCGTCTGGATGGCGCGAGCCTGCACTTCGCACCGCTGGAATTCCCGGCTGTCGCTGATTTCGAATGTACGACTGCGCTGGTTGAAGCTGCGAAATCTATTGGCGTGACAACTCACGTTGGCGTGACTGCTTCTTCTGATACCTTCTACCCAGGTCAGGAACGTTACGATACTTACTCTGGTCGCGTAGTCCGTCACTTTAAAGGTTCTATGGAAGAGTGGCAGGCGATGGGCGTGATGAACTATGAAATGGAATCTGCGACTCTGCTGACCATGTGTGCAAGTCAGGGCCTGCGTGCTGGTATGGTGGCGGGCGTTATCGTTAACCGCACTCAGCAAGAGATCCCGAATGCTGAGACGATGAAACAAACCGAAAGCCATGCGGTGAAAATCGTGGTGGAAGCGGCGCGTCGTCTGTTGTAATTCTCTTCTCCTGTCTGAAGGCCGACGCGTTCGGCCTTTTGTATTTTTGCGTAGCGCCTCGCAGGAAATGCCTTTCCAACTGGACGTTTGTACAGCACAATTCTATTTTGTGCGGGTAAGTTGTTGCGTCAGGAGGCTTTGTGGATTTCTCAATCATTGTTTATGCCATTATTGCGCTGGTCAGTGTGGCCATCGGCTGGCTGTTTGCCAGTTATCAACATGCGCAGCAAAAAGCCGAGCAATTAGCTGAACGTGAAGAGATGGTCGCGGAGTTAAGCGCGGCAAAACAACAAATTACCCAAAGTGAACACTGGCGCACAGAGTGTGAATTACTCAATAACGAAGTGCGCAGCCTGCAAAGTATTAACACCTCGCTGGAGGCCGATCTGCGTGAAGTGACCACGCGGATGGAGGCCGCACAGCAACACGCTGACGATAAAATTCGCCAGATGATTAACAGCGAGCAGCGTTTGAGCGAGCAGTTTGAAAACCTCGCCAACCGTATTTTCGAGCACAGCAATCGCCGCGTTGATGAGCAAAACCGTCAGAGCCTGAACAGCCTGTTGTCGCCGCTGCGTGAACAACTGGACGGTTTTCGCCGTCAGGTTCAGGACAGCTTCGGTAAAGAAGCACAAGAACGCCATACTCTGACCCACGAAATTCGCAATCTCCAGCAGCTCAACGCGCAAATGGCCCAGGAGGCAATCAACCTGACGCGTGCGCTGAAAGGCGACAATAAAACCCAGGGCAACTGGGGCGAAGTGGTATTAACGCGAGTACTGGAGGCATCTGGCTTGCGTAAAGGGTATGAATACGAAACCCAGGTGAGTATCGAAAATGACGCCCGCTCGCGGATGCAGCCGGATGTCATCGTGCGGCTACCGCAGGGGAAAGACGTGGTGATCGACGCCAAAATGACGCTGGTCGCTTATGAACGCTACTTCAACGCGGAAGACGACTACACCCGCGAAAGTGCATTGCAGGAACATATCGCGTCGGTGCGTAACCATATCCGCTTGCTGGGGCGTAAAGATTATCAACAGCTACCAGGGCTAAGAACGCTGGATTACGTGCTGATGTTTATCCCCGTCGAACCTGCGTTTTTACTGGCGCTTGACCGCCAGCCGGAGCTGATAACCGAAGCGTTGAAAAACAATATCATGCTGGTTAGCCCGACCACGCTGCTGGTGGCGTTGCGTACTATCGCCAATCTCTGGCGTTATGAGCATCAAAGTCGCAACGCCCAGCAAATCGCCGATCGCGCCAGCAAGCTGTACGACAAGATGCGTTTGTTTGTCGATGATATGTCTGCGATAGGTCAAAGTCTGGACAAAGCGCAGGATAACTATCGTCAGGCAATGAAAAAACTCTCTTCAGGTCGCGGAAATGTGCTGGCGCAGGCAGAAGCGTTTCGCGGTTTAGGGGTAGAAATTAAACGCGAGATTAATCCGGATTTGGCTGAACAGGCGGTGAGTCAGGATGAAGAGTATCGACTGCGGTCGGTTCCGGGGCAGCCGAATGATGAAGCTTATCAACGCGATGATGAATATAATCAGCAGTCGCGCTAGCCCATTGGGGGTAGTTACGCCGGGTAGAAATCTAGGGCATCGACGCCCAATCTGTTACACTTCTGGAACAATTTTTTGATGAGCAGGCATTGAGATGGTGGATAAGTCACAAGAAACGACGCACTTTGGTTTTCAGACCGTCGCGAAAGAGCAAAAAGCGGATATGGTCGCCCACGTTTTCCATTCCGTGGCATCGAAATACGATGTTATGAATGATTTGATGTCATTTGGTATTCATCGTTTGTGGAAGCGTTTCACGATCGATTGCAGCGGCGTACGCCGTGGGCAGACTGTACTGGATCTGGCTGGCGGCACCGGCGATCTGACAGCGAAATTCTCTCGCCTGGTCGGTGAAACGGGTAAGGTGGTCCTCGCCGATATCAATGAATCCATGCTCAAAATGGGGCGCGAGAAACTGCGTAATATCGGTGTGATTGGCAACGTTGAGTATGTTCAGGCGAACGCCGAGGCGCTGCCGTTCCCGGATAACACCTTTGATTGCATCACCATTTCGTTTGGTCTGCGTAACGTCACCGACAAAGATAAAGCACTACGTTCAATGTATCGCGTGCTGAAACCCGGCGGCCGCCTGCTGGTGCTTGAGTTCTCGAAACCGATTATCGAGCCGTTAAGCAAAGCTTATGACGCTTACTCCTTCCATGTTCTGCCGCGTATTGGCTCGCTGGTCGCGAATGACGCCGACAGCTACCGTTATCTGGCTGAATCCATCCGTATGCATCCCGATCAGGATACTCTGAAAGCCATGATGCAAGATGCCGGATTCGAAAGTGTCGATTATTACAACCTGACGGCTGGCGTTGTGGCGCTGCATCGTGGTTATAAGTTCTGACAGGAGACCGGAAATGCCTTTTAAACCTTTAGTGACGGCAGGAATCGAAAGTCTGCTCAACACCTTCCTGTATCGCTCACCCGCGCTGAAAACCGCCCGCTCGCGTCTGCTGGGTAAAGTATTGCGCGTGGAGGTAAAAGGCTTTTCGACATCGTTGATTCTGGTGTTCAGCGAACGTCAGGTCGATGTACTGGGAGAATGGGCAGGCGATGCTGACTGCACTGTTATCGCTTATGCCAGCGTGTTGCCGAAACTTCGCGATCGCCAGCAGCTTGCTGCACTGATTCGTAGCGGTGAGCTGGAAGTGCAGGGCGATATTCAGGTGGTGCAAAACTTTGTTGCGCTGGCAGATCTGGCGGAGTTCGACCCAGCGGAACTGCTGGCACCTTATACGGGTGATATCGCCGCCGAAGGCATTAGCAAAGCCCTGCGTGGTGGCGCGAAGTTCCTGCATCACGGTATTCAACGCCAGCAACGCTACGTGGCGGAAGCCATTACTGAAGAGTGGCGTATGGCACCTGGTCCGCTTGAAGTGGCCTGGTTTGCGGAAGAGACATCCGCCGTTGAGCGAGCCGTCGATGCGCTAACCAAACGGCTGGAAAAACTGGAGGCAGTTTAATGACGCCAGGTGAAGTACGGCGCCTGTATTTCATCATTCGCACTTTTTTAAGTTACGGACTTGATGAACTGATCCCTAAAATGCGTATCACTTTGCCGTTGCGGTTATGGCGATACTCATTATTCTGGATGCCGAATCGGCATAAAGACAAACCATTAGGTGAACGACTGCGACTGGCGCTGCAAGAACTGGGTCCGGTATGGATCAAGTTTGGACAGATGCTATCGACCCGCCGTGACCTTTTTCCGCCGCATATTGCTGACCAACTGGCGCTCTTGCAGGATAAAGTCGCGCCTTTTGACGGCGAACTGGCGAAAGCACAAATTGAAGCGGCGATGGGCGGTCTGCCGGTGGAAGCGTGGTTTGATGATTTTGACATTAAGCCGCTGGCATCGGCTTCCGTAGCACAGGTACATACTGCTCGGTTGAAATCGAATGGCAAAGAGGTGGTGATTAAAGTCATTCGCCCGGATATTTTGCCGGTCATAAAAGCGGATCTGAAACTCATCTATCGTCTGGCTCGTTGGGTGCCGCGTTTACTGCCGGATGGTCGCCGTCTGCGTCCAACCGAAGTGGTGCGCGAGTACGAAAAGACGTTGATTGATGAACTGAATTTGCTGCGGGAATCTGCCAACGCCATTCAGCTTCGGCGTAATTTCGAAAATAGCCCGATGCTCTACATCCCGGAAGTTTACCCTGACTATTGCAGTGAAGGGATGATGGTGATGGAGCGTATCTATGGCATTCCAGTTTCGGATGTCGCGACGCTGGAGAAAAACGGCACCAACATGAAATTGTTGGCGGAACGCGGTGTGCAGGTGTTCTTCACTCAGGTCTTTCGCGACAGCTTTTTCCATGCCGATATGCACCCTGGCAACATCTTCGTAAGCTTCGAACACCCGGAAAATCCGAAGTATATTGGTATTGATTGCGGGATTGTCGGCTCGTTAAACAAAGAAGATAAACGCTATCTGGCGGAAAACTTTATCGCCTTCTTTAATCGCGACTATCGCAAAGTGGCAGAGCTACACGTCGATTCTGGCTGGGTGCCACCAGATACCAACGTTGAAGAGTTCGAATTTGCCATTCGTACTGTCTGTGAACCTATTTTTGAGAAACCGCTGGCAGAAATTTCATTTGGACATGTGCTGTTAAATCTGTTTAATACGGCGCGTCGTTTCAATATGGAAGTACAGCCGCAACTGGTGTTACTCCAGAAAACCTTGCTCTACATCGAAGGGGTAGGACGCCAGCTTTATCCGCAGCTCGATTTATGGAAAACGGCGAAGCCTTTTCTCGAGTCATGGATTAAAGATCAGGTTGGTATTCCTGCGCTGGTGAGAGCATTTAAAGAAAAAGCGCCGTTCTGGGTCGAAAAAATGCCAGAACTGCCTGAACTGGTTTACGACAGTTTGCGCCAGGGCAAGTATTTACAGCACAGTGTTGATAAGATTGCCCGCGAGCTTCAGGCAAATCATGTACGTCAGGGACAATCGCGTTATTTTCTCGGAATTGGCGCGACGTTAGTATTAAGCGGCACATTCTTGTTGGTCAGCCGACCGGAATGGGGGCTGATGCCCGGCTGGTTAATGGCAGGTGGTCTGATCGCCTGGTTTGTCGGTTGGCGCAAAACACGCTGATTTTTTCATCGCTCAAGGCGGGCCGTGTAACGTATAATGCGGCCTTGTTTAATCATCATCTACCACAGAGGAACATGTATGGGTGGTATCAGTATTTGGCAGTTATTGATTATTGCCGTCATCGTTGTACTGCTTTTTGGCACCAAAAAGCTCGGCTCCATCGGTTCCGATCTTGGTGCATCAATTAAAGGCTTTAAAAAAGCAATGAGCGATGATGAACCAAAGCAGGATAAAACCAGTCAGGATGCTGATTTTACTGCAAAAACTATCGCCGATAAGCAGGCGGATACGAATCAGGAACAGGCTAAAACAGAAGACGCGAAGCGCCACGATAAAGAGCAGGTGTAATCCGTGTTTGATATCGGTTTTAGCGAACTGCTATTGGTATTCATCATCGGCCTCGTCGTTCTGGGGCCGCAACGACTGCCTGTGGCGGTAAAAACGGTAGCGGGCTGGATTCGCGCGTTGCGTTCACTGGCGACAACGGTGCAGAACGAACTGACCCAGGAGTTAAAACTCCAGGAGTTTCAGGACAGCCTGAAAAAGGTTGAAAAGGCAAGCCTGACCAACCTGACGCCTGAACTGAAAGCGTCAATGGATGAACTACGCCAGGCTGCAGAATCGATGAAGCGTTCCTATGTTGCAAACGATCCTGAAAAGGCGAGTGATGAAGCGCACACCATCCATAATCCGGTGGTGAAAGATAATGAAGCTGCGCATGAGGGAGTAACCCCTGCCGCTGCACAAACGCAGGCCAGTTCGCCGGAACAGAAGCCAGAAACCACGCCAGAGCCGGTGGTAAAACCTGTTGCGGACGCTGAACCGAAAACCGCTGCACCTTCCCCTTCGTCGAGTGATAAACCGTAAACATGTCTGTAGAAGATACTCAACCGCTTATCACGCATCTGATTGAGCTGCGTAAGCGTCTGCTGAACTGCATTATCGCGGTGATCGTGATATTTCTGTGCCTGGTCTATTTCGCCAATGATATCTATCACCTGGTATCCGCGCCGTTGATCAAGCAATTGCCGCAAGGTTCAACGATGATCGCCACCGATGTGGCCTCGCCGTTTTTTACGCCGATCAAGCTGACCTTTATGGTGTCGCTGATTCTGTCAGCGCCGGTGATTCTCTATCAGGTGTGGGCGTTTATCGCCCCGGCGTTGTATAAGCACGAACGTCGCCTGGTGGTGCCTCTGCTGGTTTCCAGCTCTTTGCTGTTTTATATCGGCATGGCGTTCGCCTACTTCGTGGTCTTTCCACTGGCATTTGGCTTCCTCGCCAATACCGCGCCGGAAGGGGTACAGGTATCCACCGACATCGCCAGCTACTTAAGCTTCGTTATGGCGTTGTTTATGGCGTTTGGTGTTTCGTTTGAAGTGCCGGTTGCCATTGTGCTGCTGTGCTGGATGGGGATTACCTCGCCAGAAGACTTACGCAAAAAACGCCCGTATGTGCTGGTTGGCGCATTCGTCGTTGGGATGCTGCTGACGCCGCCGGATGTCTTCTCGCAAACGCTGCTGGCGATCCCGATGTACTGCCTGTTTGAAATCGGTGTCTTCTTCTCCCGCTTTTACGTTGGTAAAGGCCGAAACCGGGAAGAAGAAAACGACGCTGAAAGCGAAAAAACTGAAGAATAAATTCAACCGCCCGTCAGGGCGGTTGTCATATGGAGTGCAGGATGTTTGATATCGGCGTTAATTTGACCAGTTCACAATTTGCGAAAGACCGTGGTGATGTTGTAGAGCGCGCTTTTGACGCGGGAGTTGATGGGCTACTCATCACCGGCACTAACCTGCGTGAAAGCCAGCAGGCACAAAAACTGGCGCGTCAGTATCCGCACTGTTGGTCAACGGCGGGCGTGCATCCTCATGACAGCAGCCAGTGGCAAGCCGCGACCGAAGAAGCAATTATTGAACTGGCCGCGCTGCCAGAAGTAGTGGCGATTGGTGAGTGTGGTCTCGACTTTAACCGCAACTTTTCTACGCCGGAAGAGCAGGAACGCGCTTTTGTTGCCCAGCTACGTATTGCCGCAGAATTAAACATGCCGGTATTTATGCACTGTCGCGATGCCCATGAGCGGTTTATGACATTGCTGGAGCCGTGGCTGAATAAACTGCCTGGTGCGGTTCTTCATTGCTTTACCGGCACACGCGAAGAGATGCAGGCGTGCGTGGCGCGTGGGATTTATATCGGCATTACTGGTTGGGTTTGCGATGAACGACGCGGGCTGGAATTGCGTGATCTGTTGCCATTTATTCCGGCGGAGAAATTGCTGATCGAAACCGATGCACCGTATTTACTCCCGCGCGATCTCACGCCAAAGCCATCATCCCGGCGTAACGAGCCTGCTTATCTGCCTCATATTGTGCAACGTATTGCGCACTGGCGAGGGGAGGATGCTGCGTGGCTGGCGGCCACCACAGATGCCAATGTCAAAACGCTGTTTGGGATTGCGTTCTAGAGTTTGCGGAACTCAGTGTTCTTCACGCTGTGCTTAATTTCTTTATTGATAAGATTAAGCAATAGCATGGAGCGTGCCTCGCCGTCGGGTTCGGTGAAAATGGCCTGAAAACCTTCGAATGCGCCTTCGGTAATAATCACCTTATCACCTGGATATGGCGTTGCCGGATCGACAATGTCTTCCGGTTTATACACCGACAGCTGATGAATCACAGCCGATGGGACTATCGCTGGCGATGCACCAAAGCGCACGAAGTGGCTGACACCACGTGTGGCGTTGATGGTAGTGGTATGAATCACTTCTGGATCAAATTCCACAAACAGGTAGTTGGGGAACAACGGCTCACTGACTGCGGTACGTTTGCCACGCACGATTTTTTCCAGGGTGATCATCGGTGCCAGGCAATTAACGGCCTGTCTTTCGAGGTGTTCCTGGGCACGTTGAAGTTGCCCGCGCTTGCAGTACAGTAAATACCAGGATTGCATAATGACTCTTATCCGTTTAATCGGGGCGCAAGAATAGCAAAAGCGATGCGTTAAGTTAATTATATTCCCCGGTTTGCGTTATAGCGCCTGAGTTCACGCTAATTTAACAAATTTACAGCATCGCGAAGATGAACGCCGTATAATGGGCGCAGATTAAGAGGCTACAATGGACGCCATGAAATATAACGATTTACGCGACTTCCTGACTCTGCTTGAACAGCAGGGTGAGCTAAAACGTATCACGCTCCCGGTGGATCCGCATCTGGAAATCACTGAAATTGCTGACCGCACATTGCGTGCCGGTGGGCCTGCGCTGTTGTTCGAAAACCCTAAAGGGTACTCGATGCCGGTGCTGTGCAACCTGTTCGGTACGCCGAAGCGCGTGGCGATGGGCATGGGGCAGGAAGATGTTTCGGCGCTACGTGAAGTCGGTAAATTATTAGCGTTTCTGAAAGAGCCGGAGCCGCCAAAAGGTTTCCGCGACCTGTTTGATAAGCTGCCGCAGTTTAAGCAGGTGTTGAACATGCCAACGAAACGGTTACGTGGTGCGCCTTGTCAGCAAAAAATCGTCTCCGGCGAGGATGTCGATCTTAACCGCATTCCCATTATGACCTGCTGGCCGGAAGATGCCGCTCCGCTGATTACCTGGGGGTTGACCGTAACGCGTGGCCCGCACAAAGAGCGGCAGAATCTGGGCATTTATCGCCAGCAGTTGATTGGTAAAAACAAGCTGATTATGCGCTGGTTGTCGCATCGCGGCGGCGCGCTGGATTTCCAGGAGTGGTGTGCGGTGCATCCGGGCGAACGTTTCCCGGTTTCTGTGGCGCTGGGTGCTGATCCCGCCACAATTCTCGGTGCAGTCACGCCCGTTCCAGATACGCTTTCAGAGTATGCATTTGCCGGATTACTACGCGGCACCAAAACCGAAGTGGTGAAGTGTATCTCCAATGACCTTGAAGTGCCCGCCAGTGCGGAAATTGTGCTGGAAGGGTATATCGAACAAGGCGAAACGGCGCCAGAAGGGCCGTATGGCGACCACACCGGTTACTATAATGAAGTCGATAGTTTCCCGGTATTTACCGTGACGCATATTACTCAGCGTGAAGATGCGATTTACCACTCCACCTATACTGGTCGTCCGCCGGATGAACCTGCGGTACTGGGTGTGGCGTTGAACGAAGTGTTCGTGCCGATTCTACAAAAACAATTCCCGGAAATTGTCGATTTTTACCTGCCGCCGGAAGGCTGTTCCTATCGTCTGGCGGTTGTGACGATCAAAAAGCAATACGCCGGGCACGCGAAGCGCGTCATGATGGGCGTCTGGTCGTTCTTACGCCAGTTTATGTACACCAAATTTGTGATCGTTTGCGATGATGATGTCAACGCACGCGACTGGAATGATGTGATTTGGGCGATTACTACCCGTATGGACCCGGCGCGGGATACCGTTCTGGTAGAAAATACACCCATTGATTACCTGGATTTTGCCTCGCCTGTTTCCGGGCTGGGTTCAAAAATGGGGCTGGATGCCACGAATAAATGGCCGGGGGAAACCCAGCGCGAGTGGGGGCGTCCTATCAAAAAAGATCCGGACGTTGTCGCGCGTATTGACGCAATCTGGGATGAACTGGCTATTTTTAACAACGGTAAAAGCGCCTGAGGCGCGTTTGTATTGCCCTATTTATCGATCCGACAGAGAAAGCGCATGACAACCTTAAGCTGTAAAGTGACCTCGGTAGAAGCTATCACGGATACCGTATATCGTGTCCGAATCGTGCCAGACGCGGCCTTTTCTTTTCGTGCTGGTCAGTATTTGATGGTAGTGATGGACGAGCGCGATAAACGCCCGTTCTCAATGGCCTCGACGCCGAATGAACAAGGTTTCATTGAGCTGCATATTGGCGCTTCTGAAATCAACCTTTACGCGAAAGCAGTCATGGATCGCATCCTCAAAGATCATCAAATCGTGGTCGATATTCCGCACGGTGATGCGTGGCTGCGCGATGATGAAGAGCGTCCGATGATTCTGATTGCGGGCGGCACCGGGTTCTCTTATGCCCGTTCGATTTTGCTGACGGCGCTGGCGCGTAATCCCAATCGTGATATCACCATTTACTGGGGCGGGCGTGAAGAGCAGCACCTTTATGATCTTTCCGAGCTTGAGGCGCTTTCGCTTAAGCATCCTGGTCTGCAAGTGGTGCCGGTGGTTGAACAACCGGAAGCGGGCTGGCGTGGTCGTACTGGCACGGTTTTAACGGCGGTGTTGCAGGATCACGGTACGCTGGCAGAGCATGATATCTACATTGCCGGACGTTTTGAGATGGCGAAAATCGCCCGTGACCTGTTTTGCAGTGAGCGTAATGCGCGGGAAGACCGCCTGTTTGGCGATGCGTTTGCGTTTATCTAAGCCATAAAAAAACCCGCCCCTGACAGGCGGGAAGAACGGCAACTAAACTGTTAATCAGTGGCATTTACATCGACGCTGCATCCGGCAAACAATGCCCGATGCGACGCTGTTGCGTCTTATCGTGCCTACAAATAGTTCTGAACCGTAGGCCGGATAAGGCGTTTACGCCGCATCCGGCAAGTGGTTAAACCCGCTCAAACACCGTCGCAATGCCCTGACCCAGGCCGATACACATCGTCGCCAGACCAAACTGGACGTCTTTGCGTTCCATCAGATTCAGCAGCGTGGTGCTGATACGCGCACCGGAACAACCCAGCGGATGACCCAGCGCGATCGCACCACCGTTGAGGTTGATCTTCTCGTCAATTTGCTCCATTAACCCCAGATCTTTAATACACGGCAGGATCTGCGCGGCAAAGGCTTCGTTCATTTCAAACACGCCGATGTCGCTGGCAGAAAGCCCCGCTTTTTTCAACGCCAGCTTAGAGGCCGGAACCGGGCCGTAACCCATAATCGATGGGTCACAACCAACGACCGCCATCGAACGCACGCGAGCGCGCGGCTTAAGACCTAATTCACGGGCGCGGCTTTCACTCATTACCAGCATGGCGGCTGCACCATCGGAAAGAGCAGAGGACGTGCCCGCCGTTACCGTACCGCTGACCGGATCAAACGCCGGACGCAGCGTGGCGAGGGCTTCCACGGTGGTTTCCGGGCGAATCACTTCGTCGTAATTAAACTGTTTCAGTACGCCGTCGACATCGTGACCACCGGTCGGGATGATTTCATTTTTAAATGCGCCCGACTGTGTGGCGGCCCAGGCGCGAGCGTGTGATCGCGCGGCAAAGGCATCCTGCATTTCACGGCTGATACCGTGCATACGCGCCAGCATTTCTGCCGTTAAGCCCATCATGCCCGCCGCTTTGGCGACATTACGGCTAAGACCGGGGTGAAAATCGACGCCGTGGCTCATCGGCACATGGCCCATATGCTCCACGCCGCCGACCAGACATGCCTGCGCATCGCCGGTCATGATCATCCGTGCTGCGTCATGCAGTGCCTGCATGGATGAACCACACAAGCGATTGACGGTCACCGCAGGGACAGAGTGCGGCACTTCTGCCAGCAGCGCAGCGTTACGGGCGATGTTAAAACCCTGCTCCAGCGTCTGCTGCACACACCCCCAGTAAATATCGTCGAGAGTAGCCGCTTCCAGCGCCGGATTACGCGCCAGCAGGCTACGCATTAAATGAGCGGAGAGATCTTCCGCACGCACGTTACGAAAAGCACCGCCCTTCGAACGGCCCATCGGGGTGCGAATTGCATCGACAATGACAACCTGTTCCATTGTGACTCCTTAAGCCGTTTTCAGGTCGCCAACCGGACGGGCTGGCTCAACCGGGGGATAGTACGGTTCGTTATGACGCGCTTTATTACGCAGACCTTCCGGCACTTCATACAGCGGGCCGAGGTGCTGATACTGCTGTGCCATATCGAGATATTTCGCGCTGCCGAGGGTGTCCAGCCAGCGGAACGCGCCGCCGTGGAACGGAGGGAAGCCCAGGCCGTAGACCAGCGCCATGTCCGCTTCTGCCGGAGTGGCGATAATGCCCTCTTCCAGACAGCGGACCACTTCGTTGACCATCGGGATCATCATGCGGGCGATAATCTCTTCCTCGCTGAAATCGCGCTTCGGCTGGCTGACTTCTGCCAGCAGGCCGTCAACGGCGGCATCTTCTTCTTTCTTCGGCTTGCCTTTGCTGTCTTCTTTATAACGCCAGAAACCGAGGCCGTTCTTCTGACCAAAGCGGTTGGCATCAAACAGCGCGTCGATGGCGTCGCGATAATCTTTCTGCATCCGCTGCGGGAAGCCTGCTGCCATCACGGCCTGAGCATGGTGCGCGGTATCAATCCCCACGACATCCAGCAGATATGCCGGACCCATCGGCCAGCCAAACTGTTTTTCCATCACTTTGTCGATCTTGCGGAAGTCCGCGCCGTCGCGAAGCAACTGGCCGAATCCAGCGAAGTAGGGGAACAGTACGCGGTTAACGAAGAAGCCGGGGCAGTCGTTCACCACAATCGGCGTCTTGCCCATCTTGCTTGCCCAGGCGACGACTTTCGCGATGGTTTCGTCGGAGCTTTTCTCGCCGCGAATAATTTCCACCAACGGCATCCGGTGCACCGGGTTAAAGAAGTGCATACCGCAGAAGTTTTCCGGGCGTTCCAGCGCGTTGGCCAGTTCGCTGATAGGAATGGTTGAAGTGTTAGAGGCCAGTACGGTATCCGGGCGTACTTTTTGTTCGGTTTCTGCCAGTACGGTTTTTTTCACTTTCGGGTTTTCAACAACCGCTTCTACCACAACATCCACACGGTCAAACCCGGCGTAGTCGAGCGTTGGGTGGATCGTGGAGATCACGCCAGCCAGTTTCAGACCATCGATCTTCCCGCGCTCAAGCTGCTTGTTCAGCAGTTTCGCGGCTT
Organism: Escherichia sp. KTE114; assembly: GCF_000407765.1. Classification (NCBI taxonomy): domain Bacteria; kingdom Pseudomonadati; phylum Pseudomonadota; class Gammaproteobacteria; order Enterobacterales; family Enterobacteriaceae; genus Escherichia; species Escherichia sp. KTE114. Next base: position 1,332,617 of record NZ_KE136626.1, read on the forward strand.
CAGTCATGCCGAGGGTTAACGACTTGTCGTTGATATCTTTCATGATCACCGGCACGCCCTTCCACGCAGACTGGTAAGCAATGCCGCCCCCCATAATGCCTGCGCCCAGCACAGCGGCCTGTTTCGGGGTTTCAACGTCTTTGGTGAGTTTCTTCGCTTTGCCTTTTACATATTGATCGTTAAGGAAAATGCCGACCAGTGCGCGAGCTTCGTTGGTATGCGCCAGCGGGACAAAACTTTTGTTTTCCAGGTTTAAGGCTTCTTCACGGCCAAAACGGGCAGCCGATTCAATAGTTTTTACTGCGGTGATGGGGGCCGGATAATGTTTCCCCGCCGTTTGCGCGACCATCCCTTTAGCGATGGTGAAGCTCATGGTGGCTTCAATCTTGCTCAGTTTTAGCGGTTCCAGCTTCGGCTGACGTTTCGCTTTCCAGTCGAGGTCGCCGTTAATGGCCTGGCGTAAAATCGCCATCGCGCCTTCAAGTAGTTTTTCTGCTTTGACTACGCCATCAACCAGACCGATTTTCAGTGCCTGATCCGCGCCGACATCTTTACCGGCGGCAATGATTTCCAGCGCACTGTCAGCGCCCAGCATACGTGGCATACGTACAGAACCGCCAAAGCCCGGCATGATGCCCAGTTTGGTTTCCGGCAGACCGATACGCAGATCCGGCGTTGCCAGACGATAATCGGTCGCCAGTACACATTCACAGCCACCACCCAGCGCGTAGCCGTTGACGGCGGCAATGGTCGGCACCGGCAGATCTTCCAGGCGATTAAACACGCTATTGGCAAAATGCAGCCACTGGCTTAACTGTTCTTCGGGAACGAGGAACAGGGACAAAAATTCGGTGATATCAGCACCGACGATAAAGGCCGCTTTGTTCGAACGCAGCAGCAGCCCTTTTAAATCTGATTGCTGTTCCAGCACGCCGATGGCCTCGCCGAGGCTGGCGACGGTCGAAGTGTCGAGTTTATTAACTGAACCTGGGGCATCAAATACCAGTTCGGCAATGCCATCTTCCAGCCAGTCAAGGTACAGGGTGTCGCCTTTGTAAAGCATGTCAGTCTCCTGAATCCGCAAGGTGATCTGGTCGTACCAGATGAAATGGAGTGTGTATTTTGTGTTAAAAATATGCAAACAAAAGATTAAAGAAATGCCGATTCGATCACGCTCGGCAGAAATCACGCTCTGTATGAACGATGTGCTAAGATGCGGAGACTTAAGGTCAAAAAAACAGAAGGGTAAAAAATGGAATCACTGGCCTCACTCTATAAAAATCATATAGCTACCTTACAAGAACGGACTCGCGATGCGCTGGCGCGCTTCAAGCTGGATGCGTTACTTATTCACTCCGGCGAGCTGTTCAACGTTTTTCTCGACGATCATCCCTATCCGTTTAAAGTGAACCCGCAATTCAAAGCGTGGGTGCCGGTAACTCAGGTGCCAAACTGCTGGCTGCTGGTGGATGGCGTGAACAAGCCGAAACTGTGGTTTTATCTGCCGGTTGATTACTGGCACAACGTCGAACCTTTGCCGACCTCTTTCTGGACTGAGGATGTGGAAGTGATCGCGCTGCCGAAAGCCGATGGCATTGGTAGCCTGCTGCCTGCTGCGCGCGGCAATATCGGTTATATCGGTCCGGTGCCGGAACGTGCGCTGCAACTGGGTATTGAGGCCAGCAACATCAACCCGAAAGGGGTGATCGACTACCTGCATTACTACCGCTCCTTCAAAACCGAGTACGAACTGGCCTGTATGCGTGAAGCGCAGAAAATGGCGGTCAACGGTCATCGTGCGGCAGAAGAAGCGTTCCGTTCTGGCATGAGCGAGTTCGATATCAATATTGCCTATCTGACCGCGACCGGTCATCGTGATACCGACGTGCCTTACAGCAACATTGTGGCGCTTAACGAACATGCTGCGGTGCTGCATTACACCAAACTGGATCATCAGGCGCCGGAAGAGATGCGCAGCTTCCTGCTGGATGCCGGGGCCGAATATAACGGCTATGCGGCTGACCTGACCCGTACCTGGTCGGCAAAAAGCGACAACGACTACGCACAGCTGGTGAAAGACGTAAATGATGAACAACTGGCGCTGATCGCCACCATGAAAGCAGGCGTAAGCTATGTGGATTACCACATCCAGTTCCATCAGCGCATCGCCAAACTGCTGCGTAAACATCAAATCATCACCGATATGAGTGAAGAAGCGATGGTCGAAAACGATCTCACCGGACCGTTTATGCCGCACGGTATCGGCCATCCGCTGGGCCTGCAGGTGCATGACGTAGCCGGTTTTATGCAGGATGATAGCGGTACGCACCTCGCGGCACCGGCAAAATATCCGTACCTGCGCTGCACCCGTATTCTCCAGCCAGGCATGGTGTTAACCATCGAACCGGGTATCTACTTCATCGAATCGCTGCTGGCGCCGTGGCGTGAAGGGCAGTTCAGCAAACACTTCAACTGGCAGAAAATTGAAGCACTGAAACCGTTCGGCGGCATTCGTATCGAAGACAACGTGGTGATCCACGAAAACAACGTGGAAAACATGACCCGGGATCTGAAACTGGCGTGATGGAAAGCTGGTTAATTCCTGCGGCACCGGTCACGGTCGTTGAAGAGATCAAAAAGAGCCGCTTCATTACGCTGTTGGCGCATACCGATGGCGTCGAGGCGGCGAAAGCGTTTGTTGAATCGGTGCGGGCAGAGCACCCAGATGCCCGCCACCATTGCGTGGCGTGGGTAGCTGGCGCACCGGACGATTCTCAACAACTGGGTTTCTCTGATGACGGGGAACCTGCGGGAACGGCAGGTAAACCGATGCTCGCCCAACTAATGGGCAGCGGCGTCGGGGAAATTACCGCCGTGGTGGTGCGCTACTACGGTGGCATCTTGCTGGGCACTGGTGGGTTAGTGAAAGCGTATGGTGGCGGCGTGAATCAGGCGCTGCGACAGCTAACGACCCAACGCAAGACGCCATTAACCGAATATACTTTGCAATGTGAATATAGTCAGTTAACCGGCATTGAAGCGTTGCTGGGGCAGTGTGACGGCAAAATTATCAACAGTGATTATCAGGCATTCGTTCTGCTGCGGGTGGCGCTTCCGGCGGCGAAAGTGGCTGAATTTTCCGCAAAGCTGGCGGATTTTAGCCGTGGTTCATTGCAATTGTTAGCGATTGAAGAATAATCCCCACTTCATTTTGCAGAACTAAGGAAGCGGCAGAGATGCATTTTCGCGCCATTACCCGAATCGTTGGACTACTGGTCATCTTATTTTCAGGGACGATGATTATCCCTGGGCTGGTAGCACTCATTTACCGGGATGGGGCTGGCCGCGCTTTTACCCAGACCTTTTTTGTCGCCCTCGCCATTGGCTCAATGCTGTGGTGGCCGAACCGCAAAGAGAAGGGCGAACTGAAATCCCGTGAAGGGTTTCTGATAGTGGTGCTGTTCTGGACTGTGCTGGGTAGCGTCGGTGCGCTCCCTTTTATCTTCTCGGAAAGCCCGAACCTCACGATTACCGATGCGTTTTTTGAATCTTTCTCCGGCCTGACTACCACGGGGGCCACTACGCTGGTGGGGCTGGATTCACTTCCTCATGCGATTCTTTTTTATCGCCAGATGCTGCAATGGTTTGGCGGGATGGGGATCATCGTGCTGGCAGTCGCGATACTACCTATCCTCGGCGTTGGTGGGATGCAGCTCTATCGCGCGGAAATGCCCGGCCCGCTGAAAGATAACAAAATGCGCCCGCGTATTGCGGAAACGGCGAAAACCTTGTGGCTGATTTATGTCTTGCTGACCGTCGCCTGTGCGCTGGCGCTGTGGTTTGCCGGAATGAATGCTTTTGATGCCATCGGTCATAGCTTCGCGACAATCGCCATTGGCGGTTTCTCAACCCATGATGCCAGCGTTGGCTATTTCGATAGCCCGACCATTAACACTATCATTGCTATCTTCCTGCTGATCTCCGGCTGTAACTATGGCCTGCACTTCTCGCTGCTAAGTGGTCGTAGTCTGAAGGTTTACTGGCGCGATCCGGAATTTCGCATGTTTATCGGCGTACAGTTTACGCTGGTGGTTATTTGTACACTCGTACTGTGGTTTCATAATGTCTACAGTTCGGCTCTGATGACGATTAACCAGGCGTTTTTCCAGGTGGTGTCGATGGCGACAACCGCTGGGTTTACGACTGACAGCATTGCCCGCTGGCCGCTCTTTTTGCCGGTACTGCTGTTATGTTCAGCTTTTATCGGCGGTTGCGCCGGGTCAACGGGCGGTGGCCTGAAAGTGATCCGCATCTTGCTGTTGTTCAAACAGGGGAACCGTGAGCTGAAACGACTGGTGCATCCGAACGCCGTCTACAGCATTAAGCTGGGGAATCGCGCACTGCCGGAACGTATCCTCGAAGCCGTTTGGGGATTTTTCTCCGCCTATGCATTGGTGTTTATTGTCAGTATGCTGGCGATTATCGCCACGGGCGTGGATGACTTTTCTGCCTTTGCTTCGGTTGTGGCGACATTGAATAACCTGGGGCCGGGGCTTGGCGTGGTTGCTGATAACTTTACCAGCATGAACCCGGTGGCTAAATGGATCCTGATTGCCAATATGTTGTTTGGTCGTCTCGAGGTGTTTACATTGCTGGTGCTCTTTACCCCGACTTTCTGGCGTGAATGATGGAGTAATACGTGAAAACATTAATTCTTTTCTCAACAAGGGACGGACAAACGCGCGAGATTGCCTCCTACCTGGCTTCGGAATTGAAAGAACTGGGGATACAGGCGGATGTCGCTAATGTGCACCGCATTGAAGAGCCACAGTGGGAAAACTACGATCGCGTGGTCATTGGAGCGTCTATTCGCTACGGTCACTACCATTCTGCGTTCCAGGAATTTGTCAAAAAACATGCGACGCAGCTGAACTCAATGCCGAGCGCCTTTTACTCCGTAAACCTGGTGGCGCGTAAACCGGAGAAGCGTACTGTGCAGACTAATAGCTACGCGCGGAAGTTTCTGATGAACTCACAATGGCGTCCCGATCGCTGTGCAGTCATTGCCGGGGCGCTGCGTTATCCCCGCTATCGTTGGTACGACCGCTTTATGATCAAGCTCATCATGAAGATGTCAGGCGGTGAAACGGATACGCGCAAAGAAGTTGTCTATACCGATTGGGAGCAAGTGGCGAATTTCGCCCGGGAAATTGCCCATTTAACCGACAAACCGACGCTGAAATAAGCATAAAGAATAAAAAACGCGCATTCGGAAAATTATTTTAAATTTCCTCTTGTCAGCTCAGAATAACTCCCTATAATGCGCCACCACTGACACGGAACAACGGCAGACAAGCCGCCGGGTCAGCGGGATTCTCCTGAGAATTCCGGCAGAGAAAAGCAAAAAAATGCTTGACTCTGTAGCGGGAAAGCGTATTATGCACACCCCGCGCCGCTGAGAAAAAGCGAAGCGGCACTGCTCTTTAACAATTTATCAGACAATCTGTGTGGGCACTCGAAGATACGGATTCTTAACGTCCTCGGACGATAAATGAATACCAAGTCTCAAGAGTGAACACGTAATTCATTACGAAGTTTAATTCTTTGAGCATCAAACTTTTAAATTGAAGAGTTTGATCATGGCTCAGATTGAACGCTGGCGGCAGGCCTAACACATGCAAGTCGAACGGTAACAGGAAACAGCTTGCTGTTTCGCTGACGAGTGGCGGACGGGTGAGTAATGTCTGGGAAACTGCCCGATGGAGGGGGATAACTACTGGAAACGGTAGCTAATACCGCATAACGTCGCAAGACCAAAGAGGGGGACCTTCGGGCCTCTTGCCATCGGATGTGCCCAGATGGGATTAGCTAGTAGGTGGGGTAATGGCTCACCTAGGCGACGATCCCTAGCTGGTCTGAGAGGATGACCAGCCACACTGGAACTGAGACACGGTCCAGACTCCTACGGGAGGCAGCAGTGGGGAATATTGCACAATGGGCGCAAGCCTGATGCAGCCATGCCGCGTGTATGAAGAAGGCCTTCGGGTTGTAAAGTACTTTCAGCGGGGAGGAAGGGAGTAAAGTTAATACCTTTGCTCATTGACGTTACCCGCAGAAGAAGCACCGGCTAACTCCGTGCCAGCAGCCGCGGTAATACGGAGGGTGCAAGCGTTAATCGGAATTACTGGGCGTAAAGCGCACGCAGGCGGTCTGTTAAGTCAGATGTGAAATCCCCGGGCTCAACCTGGGAACTGCATCTGATACTGGCAGGCTTGAGTCTCGTAGAGGGGGGTAGAATTCCAGGTGTAGCGGTGAAATGCGTAGAGATCTGGAGGAATACCGGTGGCGAAGGCGGCCCCCTGGACGAAGACTGACGCTCAGGTGCGAAAGCGTGGGGAGCAAACAGGATTAGATACCCTGGTAGTCCACGCCGTAAACGATGTCGACTTGGAGGTTGTGCCCTTGAGGCGTGGCTTCCGGAGCTAACGCGTTAAGTCGACCGCCTGGGGAGTACGGCCGCAAGGTTAAAACTCAAATGAATTGACGGGGGCCCGCACAAGCGGTGGAGCATGTGGTTTAATTCGATGCAACGCGAAGAACCTTACCTGGTCTTGACATCCACAGAACTTTCCAGAGATGGATTGGTGCCTTCGGGAACTGTGAGACAGGTGCTGCATGGCTGTCGTCAGCTCGTGTTGTGAAATGTTGGGTTAAGTCCCGCAACGAGCGCAACCCTTATCCTTTGTTGCCAGCGGTCCGGCCGGGAACTCAAAGGAGACTGCCAGTGATAAACTGGAGGAAGGTGGGGATGACGTCAAGTCATCATGGCCCTTACGACCAGGGCTACACACGTGCTACAATGGCGCATACAAAGAGAAGCGACCTCGCGAGAGCAAGCGGACCTCATAAAGTGCGTCGTAGTCCGGATTGGAGTCTGCAACTCGACTCCATGAAGTCGGAATCGCTAGTAATCGTGGATCAGAATGCCACGGTGAATACGTTCCCGGGCCTTGTACACACCGCCCGTCACACCATGGGAGTGGGTTGCAAAAGAAGTAGGTAGCTTAACCTTCGGGAGGGCGCTTACCACTTTGTGATTCATGACTGGGGTGAAGTCGTAACAAGGTAACCGTAGGGGAACCTGCGGTTGGATCACCTCCTTACCTTAAAGAAGCGT
>NZ_KE136626.1:1343926-1700454 GCF_000407765.1 Escherichia sp. KTE114
TGAATCAGTGTGTGTGTTAGTGGAAGCGTCTGGAAAGGCGCGCGATACAGGGTGACAGCCCCGTACACAAAAATGCACATGCTGTGAGCTCGATGAGTAGGGCGGGACACGTGGTATCCTGTCTGAATATGGGGGGACCATCCTCCAAGGCTAAATACTCCTGACTGACCGATAGTGAACCAGTACCGTGAGGGAAAGGCGAAAAGAACCCCGGCGAGGGGAGTGAAAAAGAACCTGAAACCGTGTACGTGCAAGCAGTGGGAGCCTCTTTATGGGGTGACTGCGTACCTTTTGTATAATGGGTCAGCGACTTATATTCTGTAGCAAGGTTAACCGAATAGGGGAGCCGAAGGGAAACCGAGTCTTAACTGGGCGTTAAGTTGCAGGGTATAGACCCGAAACCCGGTGATCTAGCCATGGGCAGGTTGAAGGTTGGGTAACACTAACTGGAGGACCGAACCGACTAATGTTGAAAAATTAGCGGATGACTTGTGGCTGGGGGTGAAAGGCCAATCAAACCGGGAGATAGCTGGTTCTCCCCGAAAGCTATTTAGGTAGCGCCTCGTGAACTCATCTCCGGGGGTAGAGCACTGTTTCGGCAAGGGGGTCATCCCGACTTACCAACCCGATGCAAACTGCGAATACCGGAGAATGTTATCACGGGAGACACACGGCGGGTGCTAACGTCCGTCGTGAAGAGGGAAACAACCCAGACCGCCAGCTAAGGTCCCAAAGTCATGGTTAAGTGGGAAACGATGTGGGAAGGCCCAGACAGCCAGGATGTTGGCTTAGAAGCAGCCATCATTTAAAGAAAGCGTAATAGCTCACTGGTCGAGTCGGCCTGCGCGGAAGATGTAACGGGGCTAAACCATGCACCGAAGCTGCGGCAGCGACACTATGTGTTGTTGGGTAGGGGAGCGTTCTGTAAGCCTGTGAAGGTGTGCTGTGAGGCATGCTGGAGGTATCAGAAGTGCGAATGCTGACATAAGTAACGATAAAGCGGGTGAAAAGCCCGCTCGCCGGAAGACCAAGGGTTCCTGTCCAACGTTAATCGGGGCAGGGTGAGTCGACCCCTAAGGCGAGGCCGAAAGGCGTAGTCGATGGGAAACAGGTTAATATTCCTGTACTTGGTGTTACTGCGAAGGGGGGACGGAGAAGGCTATGTTGGCCGGGCGACGGTTGTCCCGGTTTAAGCGTGTAGGCTGGTTTTCCAGGCAAATCCGGAAAATCAAGGCTGAGGCGTGATGACGAGGCACTACGGTGCTGAAGCAACAAATGCCCTGCTTCCAGGAAAAGCCTCTAAGCATCAGGTAACATCAAATCGTACCCCAAACCGACACAGGTGGTCAGGTAGAGAATACCAAGGCGCTTGAGAGAACTCGGGTGAAGGAACTAGGCAAAATGGTGCCGTAACTTCGGGAGAAGGCACGCTGATGCGTAGGTGAAGCGGCTTACTCGTGGAGCTGAAATCAGTCGAAGATACCAGCTGGCTGCAACTGTTTATTAAAAACACAGCACTGTGCAAACACGAAAGTGGACGTATACGGTGTGACGCCTGCCCGGTGCCGGAAGGTTAATTGATGGGGTCAGCCGCAAGGCGAAGCTCTTGATCGAAGCCCCGGTAAACGGCGGCCGTAACTATAACGGTCCTAAGGTAGCGAAATTCCTTGTCGGGTAAGTTCCGACCTGCACGAATGGCGTAATGATGGCCAGGCTGTCTCCACCCGAGACTCAGTGAAATTGAACTCGCTGTGAAGATGCAGTGTACCCGCGGCAAGACGGAAAGACCCCGTGAACCTTTACTATAGCTTGACACTGAACATTGAGCCTTGATGTGTAGGATAGGTGGGAGGCTTTGAAGCGTGGACGCCAGTCTGCGTGGAGCCGACCTTGAAATACCACCCTTTAATGTTTGATGTTCTAACGTGGACCCGTGATCCGGGTTGCGGACAGTGTCTGGTGGGTAGTTTGACTGGGGCGGTCTCCTCCTAAAGAGTAACGGAGGAGCACGAAGGTTGGCTAATCCTGGTCGGACATCAGGAGGTTAGTGCAATGGCATAAGCCAGCTTGACTGCGAGCGTGACGGCGCGAGCAGGTGCGAAAGCAGGTCATAGTGATCCGGTGGTTCTGAATGGAAGGGCCATCGCTCAACGGATAAAAGGTACTCCGGGGATAACAGGCTGATACCGCCCAAGAGTTCATATCGACGGCGGTGTTTGGCACCTCGATGTCGGCTCATCACATCCTGGGGCTGAAGTAGGTCCCAAGGGTATGGCTGTTCGCCATTTAAAGTGGTACGCGAGCTGGGTTTAGAACGTCGTGAGACAGTTCGGTCCCTATCTGCCGTGGGCGCTGGAGAACTGAGGGGGGCTGCTCCTAGTACGAGAGGACCGGAGTGGACGCATCACTGGTGTTCGGGTTGTCATGCCAATGGCACTGCCCGGTAGCTAAATGCGGAAGAGATAAGTGCTGAAAGCATCTAAGCACGAAACTTGCCCCGAGATGAGTTCTCCCTGACTCCTTGAGAGTCCTGAAGGAACGTTGAAGACGACGACGTTGATAGGCCGGGTGTGTAAGCGCAGCGATGCGTTGAGCTAACCGGTACTAATGAACCGTGAGGCTTAACCTTACAACGCCGAAGGTGTTTTGGCGGATTGAGAGAAGATTTTCAGCCTGATACAGATTAAATCGACAGGTCAGAAGAGGACGTGTTGATAAAACAGAATTTGCCTGGCGGCCGTAGCGCGGTGGTCCCACCTGACCCCATGCCGAACTCAGAAGTGAAACGCCGTAGCGCCGATGGTAGTGTGGGGTCTCCCCATGCGAGAGTAGGGAACTGCCAGGCATCAGATAAAGCGAAAGGCCATCCGGAAGGATGGCCTTTTTGCGTTGCTGCAGAAAGAATGCCGGATGCGACGCTGGCGCGTCTTATCCAGCCTACACTTGCTCATCCGTCCTGCTTTTGCATCCACTCCACCACAAAATCAACCAGCCCCTCAACATCATTAATATTCAGTAACGCGACATCAACATTAAGCGGTACATCGCTGGCTACAGCAATGACATGCCTGTCTATCACTAACTCTTCTGGTCGATGTCCGGCTCCATCGCGAAATAGCACAATCTTCGCGATCTCTTCATGCTTGAACCCTTCGACCAGAATCAAATCCAGCTTTGAGGTATCCATTCGGCTTGCGAGGAAATGTAGATCCAGTTCTTCTTTGTCTGGCGTTTCCGTCATCAAAGCCCATCGTTGCTGGCTGGCAACGATGGTTTGCGCCGCGCCAGCCTTGCGCAGCTCATAGCTATCTTTGCCTGGCTTATCAACATCCATATCATGATGCGTATGCTTAATCAGCCCCGGACGGATCCCCCTGGCGCATAATGCCGGGATCAGTTTTTTCAGCAGCGTAGTTTTTCCGGTGCCACTCCACGCAGCAAAGGCGAGTAACGGTATCATCGTTTTTCCTGCCATCGGGCAAGCTCCTCTGGCGTATTCACGTTTATAAATGCCTCTTTGCGATCGCTGAAATCAACCGCGTGACCGCCAGCAAGATTCATAAAAGCCATCACCCGGCGCTCTCCGGACAGCAGGTATTTCTGCAATAATGGCTCAATAGCGCGGTTTACCAGGGCTATAGTCGGGTGATCGCGTTCGCCGTCATGAACCCATACGACAGGCGCATCTTTGCGCTGATGGTTAAGTCGGGAGACTAAATCCTGGGGAATATAGGGTGTATCGCACGGACAAAACAGAAACCACTCGCCTTTTTCCTGCTGCATTACTGAAAGCATTCCCGCCAGTGGCCCAGGGTAATCCGCCAGAGAATCCGCTATCACTTTCAGACCGGTTGCCTGATAGATTTCCTGATGGCGATTGGCATTAACCACGACGTGAGACAGCTGCGTCATAAGCGCGTCAGCGACATGTTGCCACAGCGGTTTGCCATTTAATTCAAGCAATCCTTTATCTACGCCGCCCATTCGTCTGGCTTTACCTCCTGCCAGCACAACGCCTGTTATCATCGTCATCAGATTCACCGATATCGCCTCTTTTATTGTGGGATTGACCCTGCTAACGTGTCTGTCTCAAGAGTAAGGAGCATCACTATGAAATGTAAACGTCTGAATGAAGTTATTGAACTCCTCCAGCCAGCCTGGCAAAAAGAGCCAGATCTTAACCTGCTGCAATTTTTGCAGAAACTGGCGAAAGAGTCAGGTTTTGACGGCGAACTGGCGGATTTGACGGATGACATTCTGATCTATCATTTGAAAATGCGTGATTCCGCGAAAGATGCGGTGATCCCAGGTTTGCAGAAAGATTATGAAGAAGACTTCAAAACGGCGCTATTACGCGCACGCGGCGTAATTAAAGAGTAAAAGCTTGTAAGCGGCGCGACCAAAATCATCGTGAAATGATATCCTTCATCATTCGTAATGTTTTCCGGATGATGGGATGAACAACAACGCTTTTACTTTCCAGACACTACACCCGGATACCATCATGGACGCTCTGTTTGAGCAAGGGATCCGGGTGGATTCCGGGCTTACCCCGCTTAACAGCTATGAAAACCGTGTCTATCAATTTCAGGACGAAGATCGTCGACGTTTTGTCGTCAAATTTTACCGCCCTGAACGCTGGACAGCCGATCAAATCCTCGAAGAACATCAATTTGCATTGCAGTTGGTAAACGATGAAGTGCCGGTCGCAGCGCCAGTGGTGTTCAATGGCCAGACTTTATTGAATCATCAGGGATTTTATTTCGCCGTTTTCCCAAGCGTCGGTGGTCGCCAGTTCGAAGCTGATAATATCGATCAGATGGAAGCGGTTGGTCGTTATCTGGGGCGTATGCACCAGATGGGGCGCAAACAGCTTTTTATCCATCGCCCGACCATCGGCCTGAATGAATATTTCATTGAGCCACGTAAACTGTTTGAGGACGCTACGCTGATACCTTCCGGGTTGAAAGCGGCATTCCTGAAAGCGACAGATGAGCTGATCACCGCCGTTACAGCGCACTGGCGGGAAGATTTCACCGTTCTGCGGCTACATGGTGACTGCCATGCCGGGAACATCCTCTGGCGCGATGGTCCGATGTTTGTCGATCTGGATGATGCACGTAATGGTCCGGCTATTCAGGATTTGTGGATGTTGCTGAATGGTGATAAAGCCGAGCAGCGAATGCAACTGGAAACTATTATTGAAGCTTATGAAGAATTTAGCGAGTTCGACACCGCTGAAATCGGACTGATTGAACCTTTACGCGCCATGCGTTTGGTTTATTATCTTGCCTGGCTAATGCGGCGTTGGGCTGACCCCGCGTTCCCGAAAAATTTCCCGTGGTTAACCGGGGAAGATTACTGGCTGCGACAGACGGCGACTTTTATAGAACAGGCAAAAGTTCTACAAGAACCCCCTTTGCAATTAACACCTATGTATTAATCGGAGAGAGTAGATCATGAAAAAGATTTGGCTGGCGCTGGCTGGTTTAGTTTTAGCGTTTAGCGCATCGGCGGCGCAGTATGAAGATGGTAAGCAGTACACCACCCTGGAAAAACCGGTTGCTGGCGCGCCGCAAGTGCTGGAGTTTTTCTCTTTCTTCTGTCCGCACTGCTATCAGTTTGAAGAAGTTCTGCATATTTCTGATAACGTGAAGACAAAACTGCCGGAAGGCGTGAAGATGACTAAATACCACGTCAACTTCATGGGTGGGGATCTGGGCAAAGAACTGACTCAGGCATGGGCAGTGGCGATGGCGCTGGGCGTGGAAGACAAAGTCACGGTTCCGCTGTTTGAAGGCGTACAGAAAACCCAGACCATTCGTTCTGCATCTGATATTCGCGATGTATTCATCAACGCAGGTATTAAAGGTGAAGAGTACGACGCGGCGTGGAACAGCTTTGTGGTGAAGTCTCTGGTCGCTCAGCAGGAAAAAGCCGCAGCTGACGTGCAATTGCGTGGCGTTCCGGCGATGTTTGTTAACGGCAAATATCAGCTGAACCCGCAGGGTATGGATACCAGCAATATGGATGTTTTTGTTCAGCAGTATGCTGATACAGTGAAATATCTGTCTGAGAAAAAATAATTCATTGTAAATTACATAAGGCCCGTGAATATTCACGGGCTTTTTTTATTATTTAATAAATATAAATACATTCTGATAATGCACCCTGTTACTGGACATTATTTCAGCATAAGTGGATATTCAAAGTTTTGCTGTTTTATCAGGGAATATTTATATGATACGTAAGTCAGTTACAGGTGTCATTGTTGCGTTAACCGTTATCTGGGGTGGTGGCACATGGTACACAGGTACGCAAATTCAGCCTGGTGTCGAAAAGTTTATTAAAGATTTTAACGATGCTAAAAAGAAAGGTGAACATGCCTACGATATGACATTAAGTTATAAAAACTTTGAAAAAGGCTTTTTTAATTCCCGTTTTGAAATGCAACTTACATTTGATAACGGCGCACCCGATTTCAATATCAAGTCAGGCCAGAACGTTGCATTTGATGTGGATGTTGAGCACGGTCCGTTACCCATCACAATGTTAATGCGTGGTAATGTCATCCCCGCACTGGCAGCGGCAAAAGTGAACTTAGTGAATAATGAACTGACACAACCGCTATTTACCGCCGCGAAAAATAAATCGCCCGTTGAAGCGAAATTGCGATTCGCGTTTGGTGGCTCATTCTCCACGACATTAGATGTTGCCCCTGCAGAGTATGGAGAGTTTTCCTTTGGTGAAGGCCAGTTTACTTTTAATGGTGATGATAGTTCATTGTCTAACCTGGATATTGAAGGCAAGGTCGAAGATATTGTCCTGAAATTATCGCCAATGAGCAAAGTAACGGCGAAGAGTTTTACCATTAATTCTCTGACGCGATTAGAAGAAAAGAAATTTCCGGTTGGTGAAAGCGAGTCAAAATTTAATCAGATTAACATTATCAATCGCGGTGAAGACGTTGCCCAACTCGATAATTTCGTTGCAAAAACCAGGCTAGATCGCGTAAAAGATAAAGATTATATCAATGTCAATCTGACCTACGAACTTGATAAGTTAACAAAAGGGAATCAGCAACTCGGTAGTGGTGAGTGGTCATTGATTGCTGAATCTATTGATCCCTTAGCGGTGCGTCAATTTATCATCCAGTATAACATTGCGATGCGGAAGCAGCTTGCTGCACACCCTGAGTTAGCAAACGATGAAGCTGCTCTGCAAGAAGTGAATGCTGCATTGTTCAAAGAGTATTTACCGTTATTACAAAAAAGTGAGCCAGTTATTAAATTACCGGTTAGCTGGAGAAATACTCTCGGAGAACTAAACGCCAATCTGGATCTTAGTATTGATGATCCAGCCAAATCTTCATCATCCATAAACAAAGATATCAAATCGTTCAATTTAAACGTGGCTTTACCGCTTAATGTTGTTACAGAAACAGCAAAACAACTTAATTTATCTGAAGGTATGGATGCTGAAAAAGCCCAGAAGCGGGCGGATAAACAAATCAGCGGGATGATGACATTAGGTCAGATGTTTCAGTTAATCACGATTGACAACAATACCGCCTCGCTACAGTTGCGTTATACACCGGGTAAAGTTGTTTTTAACGGGCAGGAGATGAGCGAAGAAGAATTTATGTCTCGTGCCGGACGTTTTGCACATTAATATAATATCTCGCCTCTGCTAATTCAGAGGCGAGAAAAGCTACTTATTCTGGCGCTGCGATGACATCAATGACGTCAGAAGCCTGTCTTTTTCATGCCACAGTGAGTTCAGCCATTGCTGAAAATGGCGTTTAAAGCTTTTGTCATTGATATAGTCGCCATGCAATTCTTCAGCAATAGGTTGTAAATCCACATGCACGACAATTCTGGTCAGTTTGCCACTTAGCATATCGAAGAATGGTTGACGGTGATTATCCGGGTAACACAGCGTAACGTTGAGCAATTTATCGAATTGTTTACCCAGTACATTCAGCGCCATCGCAATACCGGCAGCTTTTGGCGGCAGAAGATTTTGAAATGTTGAGTGGGTTTGCTGGTGTTTCTCTTCAGTGAAGCGGGAACCCTCAACAAAATTCACAATAGTGGTGGGATGCAGGCGAAATTTTTCGCAGGAACGACGAGTGGTTTCTACATCTTTACCGCGTCGCTCCGGATGACGTAACAAATAAGCGCGCGAATAACGCTTCATAAACGGCATATCCAGCGCCCAACACGCCAGGCCAAGAAAAGGCACCCAGGCCAGTTGCTGTTTGAGGAAATATTTATTCATCGGAATGTGCTTACGAAACAGCACACACAGTACGACAATATCTGCCCAGCTATGGTGATTACAAATAAGCAGATACCAGTTCTTTTTACTTAACCCTTCCAGCCCGTGAACTTCCCATCGCAAATGTGGATTAAGGTGTAGTAATAGCGCCAGTCCTTCGCACCAGCAATACATCATAAAATCACAAAAACGTGAAACTTTTCGCCATATCATTGGCACAGGTAACAATAGTTTTACGATCCCGGCAATGATGATCGGGACGGAACAAAAAATGGTAACCAAAATGGTCAATACGATACTCAGCAAAAGGGTTATCGTAGCGAGTATTCTCGTCATAATTAATTTATTCAAAAAGTTAGCCATAGACAGTGCGCGAAAGAAGCGCAAGGCGCAGATTTTAGCAGAAAACGCCCCAAATAACGGATGATCCTGAAGTAGAAAAATAATTTATATCTATCCACATTAGAAGAAATCCTATTATCTCAATTATTAGGGATGGATTTATTTTTAACTGCATGAAAAACAAAGATAAACATCATGCTGTAAAAAGCATGATAATAAATTAAAAGCGATGTAAATAATTTATGCACAAAGTTATCCACATGACGATTTGCGAGCGATCCAGAAGATCTACAAAAGATTTTCACGAAAAGCGGTGAAAAACTCATGTTTTCATCCTGTCTGTGGCATCCTTTACCCATAATCTGATAAACAGGCACGGACATTATGGTTCAGATCCCCCAAAATCCACTTATCCTTGTAGATGGTTCATCTTATCTTTATCGCGCATATCACGCGTTTCCGCCGCTGACCAACAGCGCAGGCGAGCCGACCGGTGCGATGTACGGTGTCCTCAACATGCTGCGTAGTCTAATCATGCAATATAAACCGACACATGCAGCGGTGGTCTTTGACGCCAAGGGAAAAACCTTTCGTGATGAACTGTTTGAACATTACAAATCACATCGCCCGCCAATGCCGGACGATTTGCGAGCGCAAATCGAACCCCTGCACGCAATGGTCAAGGCGATGGGACTGCCGCTGCTGGCGGTTTCTGGCGTAGAAGCGGACGACGTTATCGGTACACTGGCGCGCGAAGCCGAAAAAGCCGGGCGTCCGGTGTTGATCAGCACTGGCGACAAAGATATGGCGCAGCTGGTGACGCCAAATATTACGCTTATCAATACCATGACGAACACCATCCTCGGCCCGGAAGAGGTGGTGAATAAGTACGGCGTACCGCCAGAACTGATCATCGACTTCCTGGCGCTGATGGGTGACTCCTCCGATAACATTCCTGGCGTACCGGGCGTGGGTGAAAAAACCGCGCAGGCACTGCTGCAGGGTCTTGGCGGGCTGGATACGCTGTATGCCGAGCCGGAAAAAATTGCTGGCCTAAGCTTCCGTGGCGCGAAAACAATGGCAGCCAAGCTCGAGCAAAACAAAGAAGTGGCTTATCTCTCTTACCAGCTGGCGACGATTAAAACCGACGTTGAACTGGAGCTGACCTGTGAACAACTGGAAGTGCAGCAACCGGCAGCTGAAGAGTTGTTGGGGCTGTTCAAAAAGTATGAGTTCAAACGCTGGACTGCTGATGTAGAGGCGGGCAAATGGTTACAGGCCAAAGGGGCTAAACCTGCCGCGAAGCCACAGGAAACGCTTGTTGTCGACGAAATGCCAGAAGTGACGGCAACGGCGATTTCTTACGATAACTACGTCACTATCCTTGATGAAGATACGCTGAAAGAATGGATTACGAAGCTGGAAAAAGCGCCGGTGTTTGCATTTGATACCGAAACTGACAGCCTCGATAACATCTCTGCCAACCTGGTGGGGCTTTCCTTTTCTATCGAGCCAGGCATAGCGGCATATATTCCGGTTGCTCATGATTATCTCGATGCGCCCGATCAAATCTCTCGCGAGCGTGCACTCGAGTTGCTAAAACCGCTACTGGAAGATGAAAAGGCGCTGAAGGTCGGGCAAAACCTGAAATACGATCGCGGTATTCTGGCGAACTACGGCATTGAGTTGCGTGGGATTGCGTTTGATACCATGCTCGAGTCCTACATTCTCAATAGCGTTGCCGGGCGTCATGATATGGACAGCCTCGCGGAACGTTGGTTGAAGCACAAAACCATCACTTTTGAAGAGATTGCCGGTAAAGGCAAAAATCAACTGACCTTTAACCAGATTGCTCTGGAAGAGGCCGGTCGCTACGCCGCCGAAGATGCAGACGTCACCTTACAATTGCATCTGAAAATGTGGCCGGATCTGCAGAAACACAAAGGGCCGTTGAACGTCTTCGAGAATATCGAAATGCCGCTTGTGCCGGTGCTTTCACGCATTGAACGTAACGGTGTGAAGATCGATCCGAAAGTTCTGCATAATCATTCTGAAGAGCTCACTCTACGTCTGGCGGAGCTGGAAAAGAAAGCGCATGAAATTGCAGGTGAAGAATTTAATCTTTCTTCGACCAAACAGTTGCAAACTATTCTTTTTGAAAAACAGGGCATTAAACCGCTGAAGAAAACGCCGGGTGGTGCGCCGTCAACGTCGGAAGAGGTGCTGGAAGAGCTGGCGCTGGACTATCCGTTACCGAAGGTGATTCTGGAGTATCGTGGTCTGGCGAAGCTGAAATCAACCTATACCGACAAACTACCGTTGATGATTAACCCGAAAACCGGGCGCGTACATACTTCTTATCACCAGGCAGTAACCGCAACGGGACGTTTATCGTCAACCGATCCTAACCTGCAAAACATTCCGGTGCGTAACGAAGAAGGTCGCCGTATCCGCCAGGCGTTTATTGCGCCAGAGGATTATGTGATTGTCTCGGCGGACTACTCGCAGATTGAACTGCGCATTATGGCGCATCTCTCGCGAGATAAAGGCCTGCTGACCGCATTCGCGGAAGGAAAAGATATTCACCGGGCAACGGCCGCAGAAGTGTTTGGTTTGCCGCTAGAAACCGTCACCAGCGAGCAACGCCGCAGCGCGAAAGCAATCAACTTTGGTCTGATTTACGGCATGAGTGCTTTCGGCCTGGCGCGCCAGTTAAACATTCCGCGCAAAGAAGCGCAGAAGTACATGGATCTTTACTTCGAACGCTATCCGGGCGTGCTGGAGTATATGGAACGTACCCGCACACAGGCGAAAGAGCAGGGCTACGTTGAAACGCTGGACGGACGCCGTCTATATTTGCCGGATATCAAGTCCAGCAACGGTGCGCGTCGTGCTGCGGCTGAACGTGCAGCAATTAACGCACCGATGCAGGGAACCGCAGCCGACATCATCAAACGGGCGATGATTGCCGTAGATGCATGGTTACAGGCCGAGCAACCGCGCGTTCGTATGATCATGCAGGTACACGATGAACTGGTATTTGAAGTTCATAAAGATGATCTCGATGTGGTATCAAAGAAAATCCATCAATTGATGGAAAACTGTACCTGTCTGGATGTGCCGTTGCTGGTGGAAGTCGGAAGCGGTGAAAACTGGGATCAGGCGCACTAAGATTCGCCTGAATATGCCCTTTTTTCGTAAGTAAGCAACATAAGCTGTCACGTTTTGTGATGGCTATTAGAAATTCCTATGCAACAACTGAAAAAAAATTACAAAAAATGCTTTCTGAACTGAACAAAAAAGAGTAAAGTTATTCGCGTAGGGTACAGAGGTAAGATGTTCTATCTTTCAGACCTTTTACTTCACGTAATCGGATTTGGCTGAATTTTTTAGCCGCCCCAGTCAGTAATGACTGGGGCGTTTTTTATTGGGCGAGAGAAAAGATCTGAATTGCCTGATGCATAACGCTTATCAGATTCACGGCGTGAGTCGCAATATTTTGAAGACCCCGGCCAGACAAAGCATTTAAGCTGCATCCGGCACCGGGGAAAGAAAATTATTCGCCGTCCTGATTCTCTTCGACGGGCTGCATTTCGCTAAACCAGGTATCCAGCTTCTGACGCAGCTTATCCACACCTTGTTTCTTCAGCGAAGAGAAGGTCTCTACCTGTACATCACCATTAAATGCCAGCACCGCTTCACGCACCATATTCAATTGCGCTTTACGTGCACCGCTCGCCAGTTTGTCCGCTTTGGTCAGTAGCACCAACACGGCGATATTGCTGTCCACCGCCCACTCAATCATCTGCTGATCGAGATCTTTCAGCGGATGGCGAATATCCATCAGTACCACCAGACCTTGCAGGCTCTGACGTTTTTCGAGGTATTCGCCGAGCGCGCGCTGCCATTTGCGCTTCATCTCTTCCGGGACTTCCGCATAACCGTAGCCAGGCAAGTCAACCAGACGCTTGCCATCAGCCACTTCAAACAGGTTGATAAGCTGGGTGCGCCCTGGCGTTTTCGAGGTACGAGCCAGGCTTTTCTGGTTAGTCAGCGTGTTCAGCGCGCTGGATTTACCTGCGTTGGAACGGCCTGCAAAAGCCACTTCGATCCCGGTATCGGAAGGTAAGTGGCGAATATCAGGCGCACTCATCACAAAATGCGTCTGTTGATAATTCAAATTAGTCAAAGCGGTCGTCTCCGTCAGTCAAAGCTTTTCAGCGATTATACCTGAACCACAATAAAAGACGGATTTTTCGGGGGACATGGTGTAAGTAAAAGCCACATGCTTTGTGAGACATTGCCGATCATCTTTATGCGAAATCGAAGAGAAAATTCTGCGATGCATGTCAAATAGGTCAAATAAATCATGTGATTAGTTTTATACAATAATCTGAAAATGAGAAAATACTGATGATAGTTTATTGTTTGTTTAGCGCAGAAGCGTAAAGTAGCACCCATAGAGCGAGGACGCTAACAGGAAGATGACTCAGGATGAGGGTCAGGAGCGCCAGGAGGCGAAGACAGAGGATTGTCAGGAAGACAAACGTCCGGAGACGTAATTAAACGGAAATGGAATCAACACGGAATGTTCTGGCTAATGGAAAAACAGGGTGTGTTGGCGGCCTGCAAGGATTGTAAGACCCGTTAAGGGTTATGAGTCAGGAAAAAAGGCGACAGAGTAATCTGTCGCCTTTTTTCTTTGCTTGCTTTCTGTTAGATTCCGCCGCAAATCTATACTGAATAAAACGGCAAAAAGACGAACCATTATGAAACCATCATCTTCAAACTCACGCAGCAAAGGTCACGCAAAAGCGCGTCGAAAAACACGCGAGGAGCTGGATCAGGAAGCTCGTGACCGCAAGCGCCAGAAAAAACGCCGTGGTCATGCGCCGGGCAGTCGCGCAGCGGGCGGTAACACTACATCAGGCAACAAAGGCCAGAACGCACCGAAAGATCCACGTATTGGCAGTAAAACCCCTATTCCATTGGGCGTGACTGAAAAAGTCACCAAACAGCACAAACCGAAGAGTGAGAAACCTATGCTTTCACCGCAGGCGGAGTTGGAGTTACTGGAAACGGATGAGCGTCTGGATGCGCTGCTGGAACGTCTGGAAGCAGGCGAAACCCTGAGCGCCGAAGAGCAATCCTGGGTTGATGCCAAACTGGATCGTATTGATGAGCTGATGCAGAAACTCGGCCTCTCTTATGACGACGATGAAGAAGAGGAAGAAGACGAGAAGCAAGAAGACATGATGCGTCTGCTGCGGGGCAACTAACGGATTGCCACCGTGGGCCTTCCCGTTCTGCTGATAACCCTTCCGGTTATATGTTATCTGGTGTGGTTATTCGTTAAACTACAACGGTTGTCGCGGCGACAAAAGTGGCTGCGCAACCGGCTGATGACCCGAACCGGGCATCCGTCGGTACGCCGTAGCCGCCAGAGACGCCATCGGAAGGAGTGAGCATGTCTGTACAGCAAATCGACTGGGATCTGGCCCTGATCCAGAAATATAACTATTCCGGGCCACGATACACTTCGTACCCGACCGCGCTGGAGTTTTCAGAAAACTTTGGCGAACAGGCGTTTTTACAAGCCGTGGCGCGCTATCCTGAGCGTCCATTATCTCTCTACGTACATATCCCGTTCTGCCATAAGCTTTGTTACTTCTGCGGTTGCAATAAGATTGTCACACGCCAGCAGCACAAGGCTGACCAATACCTGGACGCGCTGGAGCAAGAAATCGTCCATCGTGCACCGCTGTTTGCCGGGCGTCACGTTAGTCAGTTGCACTGGGGCGGTGGTACGCCGACGTATCTGAATAAAACGCAAATCAGCCGCCTGATGAAGCTGCTGCGGGAAAACTTCCAGTTCAATGCCGACGCGGAAATCTCGATCGAAGTCGATCCGCGTGAAATCGAACTGGATGTACTCGATCATTTACGTGCCGAAGGTTTTAACCGTCTGAGCATGGGCGTGCAGGACTTCAACAAAGAAGTGCAGCGTCTGGTTAACCGTGAGCAGGATGAAGAGTTCATCTTTGCGCTGCTTAACCATGCGCGTGAGATTGGCTTTACCTCCACCAACATTGACCTGATTTACGGCCTGCCGAAACAGACGCCGGAGAGTTTCGCTTTTACCCTGAAACGCGTAGCGGAACTTAACCCCGATCGTCTGAGTGTCTTTAACTACGCACATCTGCCGACCATTTTTGCTGCTCAGCGTAAAATCAAAGATGCTGACCTGCCGAGTCCGCAGCAGAAACTCGATATTCTGCAAGAAACCATCGCCTTCCTGACGCAATCGGGCTATCAGTTTATTGGTATGGATCACTTTGCCCGCCCGGATGACGAGCTGGCTGTGGCTCAGCGTGAAGGCGTGCTGCATCGTAACTTCCAGGGCTACACCACTCAGGGGGATACCGACCTGCTGGGGATGGGCGTTTCAGCCATCAGCATGATTGGCGACTGCTACGCGCAAAACCAGAAAGAGTTGAAGCAGTACTATCAGCAGGTGGATGAACAAGGCAATGCGCTGTGGCGCGGTATTGCGTTAACGCGCGATGACTGTATTCGCCGCGATGTGATTAAGTCGCTTATCTGCAATTTCCGTCTGGATTACGCCCCCATTGAGCAACAGTGGGATTTGCACTTCGCTGATTACTTTGCGGAAGATCTCAAGCTTCTCGCCCCGTTAGCAAAAGATGGGCTGGTGGATGTCAATGAGAAGGGGATTCAGGTGACGGCGAAAGGCCGCTTGCTGATCCGCAACATTTGCATGTGCTTCGATACTTATCTGCGCCAGAAAGCGCGGATGCAGCAGTTCTCACGGGTGATTTAAATAGTGAATGGCGCTTCGTTTACAAGTTAGAAAACGAAAGCGCCATCAATGTGCTGAGAACAAGGTTGCCTGATGCGCTACGCTTATCAGGCCTACAAAACCTGTTGAAATTATTGCTTTTGTAGGCCGCATCCGGCATAAACCACGAGCTTCAGCTAAACAGCCCAATCATCGCGACACACAGGATGGCCGCAACGGCAGTTTGCGGTGTGTGGCTATCAACTGCGCCACTCGATACCAGATTAATTATTGATTCCAGCATAATGACTTCCCCCGTTTTCCGGGCAAGATCATACTGAACTTATCGGAACAGTAAAGTGCAAAATAACAGCAATTTGCGCTCAATAATCAATCTTTACACACCAGCCGTGAATCACTCCATCCCCAACTCTTTTAACTTACGTGTCAGGGTGTTACGTCCCCAACCAAGCAGTCGCGCTGCTTCCTGTTTATGCCCCTGCGTATGTCGCAAAGCAGTAGTTAGTAACGTCCGCTCCAGCTCTGGCTGCGCTTCAGAAAGCAGGTTTTGATGACCGGAACGCAGCGCCCGATCTGCCCACTGTGCTAACAATGTTGCCCAACTGTCCGGTTGCATAGTGGAAGGACTTTCCGGTACGGTTGATTCAAACAGTTCGCTTGGCAAATCCTGAATCAACACTTCCTGTCCGGCGGCCATCACCGTTAACCAGCGGCAGGTGTTTTCCAGTTGGCGCACGTTCCCCGGCCACGCCAGACGCGTCAGGGCGGCTTCGGTTTCCGGATGCAGCAACTTCGCTTCTACGCCCAATTCGCGCGCGGCAACCTGTAAAAAATGGCGCGCCAGGCGGGGAATATCTTCCCGACGCTCGCGCAGTGGCGGCAGATGAACGCGGATAACGTTCAGGCGGTGGAACAGATCCTCGCGGAACTTGCCTTCCTGCACGCGCAGTTCCAGGTTCTGGTGGGTCGCAGCGATAATACGCACATCCACTTTCACCGGCGCATAGCCGCCAACGCGGTAAAACTGACCGTCTGCCAGCACGCGCAGTAACCGTGTCTGCACATCCAGCGGCATATCGCCAATTTCATCAAGGAATAACGTGCCGCCATCGGCCTGTTCAAAACGGCCCTGACGAACGGTATTGGCACCGGTAAACGCGCCTTTCTCGTGACCAAACAGTTCTGATTCGATCAAGTCTTTTGGGATAGCCGCCATATTCAGCGCGATAAACGGCGCTTTGGCTCGCGGGCTGTGGCGATGCAGGGCATGAGCGACCAGCTCTTTACCGGTGCCGGACTCGCCATTGATCAACACGCTAATAGAAGAGCGCGAGAGCCGACCGATAATACGGAACACGTCCTGCATGGCTGGCGCTTCGCCGATGATATCGGTCGTTGGGCCGTTAAGCTGAACATTACGCGGCTGCTGCTGTTCCTGATAATGGCTGATGGCGCGCTCAACCAGCGCCACGGCTTCGTCGATATCAAACGGTTTGGGCAGATAATCAAACGCCCCTTGTTGATAGGCGCTAACGGCGGCATCCAGATCCGAGTGCGCGGTCATAATGATGACCGGAAGCATCGGATGGCGCTGTTTAATCTGTTTGAGCAGCGCCAGCCCGTCCATTCCGGGCATACGGATATCTGAAAGCAGCACATCCGGCGTTTTGCTCGCCAGCGCCTCCAGCACCTCCGCGCCGTTCTCAAACGTCGTACAAGTTAAACCCGCCCCAGCGAGCGCACGTTCAAGCACCCAACGGATGGAACTATCGTCATCGACTACCCAGACTATCCCTCGTTGCATAAACGTCACCTTTATTTCCTGATAGGCAGGTAAACCGAGAACTCGGTATGACCTGGCCAACTGGTAAATTCAATTTTGCCTGAATGCTGATCAATCAAATTACGGGCGATGGATAAGCCAAGCCCGGTGCCGCCTTCGCGACCGCTGACCATCGGGTAAAACAGCGTATCCTGCAAATGAGGCGGGATACCCGGCCCGTTATCTTCCACATCGATCCGCGCTGCCAGCCGATAGCGTTCGCCGTGCAAGGTCAGTTGAAACGCGGTGCGGGTACGCAGAATAATTTCGCCGCCTTCCGGTCCCAGTGCCTGTAACGCATTGCGCACAATATTCAGCAATACCTGTTCAATTTGATCCGGATCGTGCGCCAGTTCCGGCAGGCTGGGGTCGTAATCACGAATCAACCGCACGTTACCCGGCAGTTCCATCGATACCAGCGCCACTACGCGCTCTGCCACCTTGTGAATACTTTCGGTAACACGCGTACCGGGCAGTTGCGGCCCCAACAGACGGTCGACCAGATTACGTAATCTGTCCGCCTGCTCGATAATTACTTTGGTATATTCCAGCAGCGATGGATCGGGCAACGCTTTGCTGAGTAGCTGTGCCGCGCCACGTAAACCGCCAAGCGGATTTTTAATCTCATGTGCCAGGCCGCGTACCAAATCGCGGGCAGCCACCTGCTGGGCGTGCTGTAGCTGTTCCTGACTTAAGCGGCGCTGATTATCCATTGGTGCCATCTCCAGCAGGATCATGCCATCAGGCATACGCTGAGCTGTCACAGAAAGGATATGCGAGCGCCCGTCAATCACCAGCGTCACTTCGTTATCGGTAAACCCTTGCCCCGCCTCCAGACTTTCTTGCATTAATTCGATATTTAATGAGAAGTAGCTCAACAGTTCCGGTAACGGCGTACCGAACAATTTGCGGGAGCTTTGGGCGAGCAGTTGTTGCGCGGCGGGGTTGGCGTAATGTATCGCCAGATTGTCATCAATTAACAAAATACTGTTAATCAGCGAGTTGAGGATCTGCCCAGCATCGGGCTGCGTGCCTGTTGCCATAAAGCAGTCTCCTGAACAGGTTGCACCATTTTAGTGCATTATAGCTTTTTACGGATAAAAAGCGCGAAGCATCAGAGAAATGACGGAGAAAAAAGCCCATGCTGAGATGGGCTGAAAGTTTCCACGGCAACTAAATCCCGGCGTTGTTCGCGCCGGGTAGTACAACTTCAACTATTAGACGCTGTAGTACAGCTCAAACTCTACCGGATGCGGAGTCATACGCACGCGGTCATCTTCTTCGCGACGCAGGGCGATGTACGCATCGATTGCTTCATCAGTGAACACGCCACCGGCTTTCAGGAACTCGCGGTCCAGATCCAGTTCGTTCAGTGCTTCTTCCAGAGAGCCTGCAACCTGTGGGATCTCTTTCGCTTCTTCCGGCGGCAGGTCATACAGGTTTTTGTCCATCGCTTCGCCTGGGTGGATCTTGTTCTTGATACCATCAAGACCCGCCATCAGCAGGGCAGCAAAGCACAGGTACGGGTTAGCGGCCGGATCCGGGAAACGTACTTCGATACGACGCGCTTTTGGAGACGCAACCACCGGAATACGGATAGAAGCAGAGCGGTTACGCGCAGAGTAAGCCAGCATTACCGGTGCTTCGTAACCCGGAACCAGACGCTTGTAAGAGTTAGTGGTCGGGTTTGCCAGCGCGTTAATCGCTTTCGCGTGTTTGATTACGCCGCCAATGTAGTACAGCGCCTGCTCAGAAAGACCCGCGTATTTGTCGCCTGCGAACAGGTTAACGCCGTTTTTAGACAGCGACATGTGGCAGTGCATACCGGAGCCGTTATCACCAAACATCGGTTTTGGCATAAAGGTCGCGGTTTTACCGAAGCGGTGCGCCACGTTGTGAACGACATATTTGTAGATCTGAATTTCGTCAGCTTTTTTGGTCATGGTATTGAAGCGGGTTGCCACTTCGTTCTGACCTGCGGTCGCTACTTCGTGGTGATGTGCTTCAACCACCAGACCCATCTGTTCCATTACCAGGCACATTTCAGAACGGATATCCTGAGCTGAGTCTACTGGCGGAACCGGGAAGTAACCGCCTTTCACTGCCGGACGGTGACCTTTGTTACCACCTTCGTATTGGGTGGAGGAGTTCCATGCGCCTTCGATATCGTCGATAGCAACGTGAGAACCGGAGATAGAAGATCCGAAACGGATGTCATCGAACAGGAAAAATTCTGGTTCTGGCCCGAACAGTACGGTGTCGGCAATGCCAGTAGAGCGCAGGTAATCTTCGGCGCGTTTCGCGATGGAGCGCGGGTCACGGTCATAGCCTTGCAGGGTGCCAGGTTCAAGGATGTCGCAACGGATAATCAGGGTAGAGTCGGCGAAGAACGGGTCAATCACTGCGGTGGATGCGTCTGGCATCAGCACCATGTCGGATTCGTTAATGCCTTTCCAGCCGCCAATCGAGGAGCCGTCAAACATTTTGCCTTCTTCGAAGAATTCAGCATTCACCTGATGAGCAGGGATAGTGACGTGCTGTTCTTTACCTTTGGTATCGGTGAAGCGCAAATCAACAAACTTCACTTCGTGCTCGTTCAGCATCGTCAGTACGTGTTCAGCGGACATACTTTAACTCTCCTGGATTGGTCATTGTCGTCGTGGTAACGAAATCTGCAATTATTTTGGCCGTGTCGCCGTAAAAAAGATAAAGCGAAATCTGTGCCAACTTTTAAATTGCCCCTAAAAGGCGTTATCATGCTTAACATCGTGCAAAAGGGCTGCACCGTGATGTGAATGTTGCACCAATATAGTGCTTCAATGGAAACATTAAGCACCATGTTGGTGCAATGACCTTTGGATAACCCTTTTTATGCTCCGTGAAAGCGATCACAAAGGGACTCTGCAATACTTGTTTGCGGAGGATGTTTGTGATCCTGTTTTGTAGTGCGATTAATCCGTGTACAATAACGCGCTATTTCTAATGCCTGAGGCAAAGTTGTGATCGAAAAATTGCGTAATATCGCCATCATCGCGCACGTCGACCATGGTAAAACCACCCTGGTAGACAAGCTGCTCCAACAATCCGGTACGTTCGACTCTCGTGCCGAAACCCAAGAGCGCGTGATGGACTCCAACGATTTGGAGAAAGAGCGTGGGATTACCATCCTCGCGAAAAACACCGCTATCAAATGGAATGATTACCGTATCAACATCGTTGATACCCCGGGGCACGCCGACTTCGGTGGTGAAGTTGAACGTGTAATGTCCATGGTAGACTCAGTGCTGCTGGTGGTTGACGCATTTGACGGCCCGATGCCGCAAACGCGTTTCGTAACCAAAAAAGCGTTTGCTTACGGCCTGAAGCCGATTGTTGTTATCAACAAAGTTGACCGCCCTGGCGCGCGTCCTGACTGGGTTGTGGATCAGGTATTTGACCTGTTCGTTAACCTCGACGCGACCGACGAGCAGCTGGACTTCCCGATCGTTTACGCTTCTGCGCTGAACGGCATCGCGGGTCTGGATCACGAAGATATGGCGGAAGACATGACCCCGCTGTACCAGGCGATTGTTGACCACGTTCCTGCGCCGGACGTTGACCTTGACGGTCCGTTCCAGATGCAGATTTCTCAGCTCGATTACAACAGCTATGTTGGCGTTATCGGCATTGGCCGCATCAAGCGCGGTAAAGTGAAGCCGAACCAGCAGGTTACTATCATCGATAGCGAAGGCAAAACCCGTAACGCGAAAGTCGGTAAAGTGCTGGGCCACCTCGGTCTGGAGCGTATCGAAACCGATCTGGCGGAAGCTGGCGATATCGTGGCGATCACTGGCCTTGGCGAGCTGAACATTTCTGACACCGTTTGCGACACGCAAAACGTTGAAGCATTGCCGGCACTCTCCGTTGATGAGCCGACCGTTTCCATGTTCTTCTGCGTTAACACCTCTCCGTTCTGCGGTAAAGAAGGTAAGTTCGTAACGTCTCGTCAGATTCTGGATCGTCTGAACAAAGAACTGGTACACAACGTTGCGCTGCGCGTAGAAGAAACCGAAGACGCCGATGCGTTCCGCGTTTCTGGTCGTGGCGAACTGCACCTGTCTGTTCTTATTGAGAACATGCGTCGTGAAGGTTTCGAACTGGCGGTATCCCGTCCGAAAGTTATCTTCCGTGAAATCGACGGTCGTAAACAAGAGCCGTTCGAAAACGTGACTCTGGACGTTGAAGAACAGCATCAGGGTTCTGTAATGCAGGCGCTGGGTGAGCGTAAAGGCGAGCTGAAAAACATGAATCCAGACGGTAAAGGCCGCGTACGTCTCGACTACGTGATCCCAAGCCGTGGTCTGATTGGCTTCCGTTCTGAGTTCATGACCATGACTTCCGGTACGGGTCTGCTGTACTCCACCTTCAGCCACTACGACGACGTACGTCCGGGTGAAGTGGGTCAGCGTCAGAACGGCGTACTGATCTCTAACGGCCAGGGTAAAGCGGTAGCGTTCGCGCTGTTTGGTCTGCAGGATCGCGGTAAGCTGTTCCTCGGTCACGGTGCAGAAGTTTACGAAGGTCAGATTATCGGTATTCACAGCCGCTCTAACGACCTGACTGTAAACTGCCTGACCGGTAAGAAACTGACCAACATGCGTGCTTCCGGTACTGACGAAGCCGTTGTTCTGGTTCCGCCTATCCGCATGACTTTGGAACAAGCTCTGGAGTTCATCGATGATGACGAACTGGTAGAAGTTACTCCGACCTCTATCCGTATTCGTAAACGTCACCTGACGGAAAACGATCGTCGCCGCGCGAACCGTGGTCCAAAAGAAGATTAATTTTTCTTTTTAGTCGTGAAAAACCTGCCAGTGATGGCAGGTTTTTTTTGCCTTTGCAGGTCTGATAAGATGCGTCAGCATCGCATCAGGCATTATCGAAAGCCCTGCACACGGAGAAAATCCGCAATCGCGTCAGTGTTGTTGTGACCAATAACACTTTCAGCACAGGCACTCGCCATTACCCATCGCAATGCCTTTCCCAGCCATCCTCAAAATAAAGGCTATGATTTCATCCAGCGCGATGCACCTGGGTTAACCCGCTTACCCAGGCACCTGACGCAATAAATCTAACGCCGGAATTTGTGACGCCAGATAAGCCGCTGGTCATAGAAACTCGTCGGCCATTTACGCCTGAATCTTAACCATTCATGTATTGCGAAAAAGCCAGTGAAATTACTCTGCTTTTTCGCAATCAGCGTCACAAGATTACCCATATTGCCACATAGCCAAACCCCTCCTTTCCCGCTACAGTTAATTTCCTGTGGCGAGAAAGGAGGCAAAAATGCTCTATATCTTTGATTTAGGTAATGTGATTGTCGATATCGACTTTAACCGTGTGCTGGGAACCTGGAGCGATTTAACGCGCGTTCCGCTGGCTACGCTTAAGAAGAGTTTTCATATGGGGGAGGCGTTTCATCAGCATGAACGTGGGGAAATTAGCGATGAAGCGTTCGCAGAGGCGCTGTGCCATGAGATGGCCTTACCGCTAAGCTACGAGCAGTTCTCCCACGGCTGGCAGGCAGTGTTTGTCGCGCTGCGCCCGGAAGTGATCGATATCATGCATAAACTGCGTGAACAGGGGCATCGCGTGGTGGTGCTTTCCAATACTAACCGCCTGCATACCACTTTCTGGCCGGAGGAATACCCGGAAATCCGCAACGCTGCCGACCATATCTATCTGTCGCAAGATTTAGGTATGCGCAAACCGGAAGCGCGGATCTACCAGCATGTTTTACAGGCAGAAGGTTTTTCACCCAGCGATACCGTCTTTTTCGATGACAACGCCGATAATATAGAAGGGGCTAATCAGCTAGGCATTACCAGCATTCAGGTAAAAGATAAAACCACCATCCCGGACTATTTCGCGAAGGTGTTATGCTAAAAACCATCCATGAAAAAGCCAGGCATCGTACCCGTCCGCTATGGGCCTGGCTGAAACTACTCTGGCAACGCATTAATGAGGACAACATGACAACCCTGGCAGGTAACCTTGCCTATGTGTCGTTGCTCTCATTAGTGCCGCTGGTTGCCGTTGTTTTTGCGCTTTTCGCCGCTTTTCCCATGTTTTCCGACGTCAGCATTCAGTTGCGTCACTTTATTTTCGCCAACTTTCTGCCTGCCACCGGCGATGTTATCCAGCAATATATCGAACAGTTTGTTGCCAATTCCAACAAGATGACCGCCGTCGGGGCATGTGGCCTGATCGTCACGGCGTTATTGCTGATGTACTCCATCGATAGCGCACTTAACGCCATCTGGCGCAGTAAACGGGTGCGTCCCAAAATTTACTCGTTTGCCGTGTACTGGATGATTTTGACGTTAGGGCCGCTGTTGGCAGGTGCCAGTCTGGCGATCAGTTCCTATCTGCTCTCCCTGCGCTGGGCGAGCGATCTCAATACCGTCATCGACAATGTGCTGCGTATTTTTCCGCTGCTGTTGTCGTGGATCTCCTTCTGGCTGCTGTACAGCATTGTTCCTACCATCCGCGTACCTAACCGCGACGCTATTGTCGGCGCGTTTGTCGCCGCGCTCCTGTTCGAAGCAGGAAAGAAAGGTTTCGCGCTTTATATCACCATGTTCCCGTCGTATCAGCTCATTTACGGCGTACTGGCGGTGATCCCCATTCTCTTCGTCTGGGTCTACTGGACATGGTGTATCGTCTTGCTTGGCGCGGAAATTACTGTCACTCTCGGGGAATACCGCAAACTAAAACAAGCAGCTGAACAAGAAGAAGACGACGAACCATGATTGCATTAATTCAACGCGTAACCCGTGCCAGCGTCACCGTGGAGGGAGAAGTGACGGGCGAAATTGGCGCGGGACTTTTGGTGTTATTGGGTGTCGAAAAGGATGACGACGAACAGAAAGCAAACCGTCTGTGCGAGCGTGTGCTCGGCTATCGCATCTTTAGCGATGCCGAAGGCAAGATGAATCTCAACGTGCAACAGGCCGGCGGCAGTGTGCTGGTGGTTTCCCAGTTTACCCTTGCCGCAGATACCGAACGAGGGATGCGCCCAAGTTTCTCCAAAGGCGCATCACCGGATCGCGCAGAGGCGTTATATGACTATTTCGTCGAACGCTGCCGTCAGCAGGAGATGAACACGCAAACAGGACGCTTCGCTGCGGATATGCAGGTATCGCTGGTCAATGATGGCCCCGTGACATTCTGGTTGCAGGTATGAGCCAGCTTCCAGGGGTATCACGGGAAACAAGAGAGAGTATCGCTATGTATCACCTTCGGGTTCCACAAACAGAAGAAGAATTAGAGCGTTACTATCAGTTTCGCTGGGAGATGTTGCGTAAACCCCTGCATCAACCAAAAGGTTCGGAACGCGACGCGTGGGATGCGATGGCGCATCACCAGATGGTCGTTGACGAGCAGGGTAATCTGGTGGCGGTAGGGCGGCTGTATATCAATGCCGATAACGAAGCCTCCATCCGTTTTATGGCGGTACACCCGGACGTGCAGGACAAAGGGTTGGGGACGCTGATGGCGATGACGCTTGAGTCGGTGGCGCGTCAGGAAGGTGTTAAACGCGTGACCTGTAGCGCCCGCGAAGATGCGGTGGAGTTTTTCGCCAAGCTGGGGTTTGTGAATCAGGGAGAAATCACCACACCAACTACCACACCCATTCGTCATTTTTTGATGATTAAACCTGTCGCTACTCTGGATGATATTTTGCATCGCGGCGACTGGTGCGCACAGCTCCAGCAGGCGTGGTATGAACACATCCCATTAAGTGAAAAAATGGGCGTGCGTATTCAGCAATATACTGGGCAAAAATTTATCACCACCATGCCGGAAACCGGCAATCAGAATCCGCATCATACGTTATTTGCCGGGAGTTTATTCTCGCTGGCAACACTCACCGGTTGGGGGCTTATCTGGCTGATGCTGCGTGAACGCCATCTCGGCGGAACGATTATTCTGGCCGATGCGCATATCCGCTACAGCAAACCGATTAGCGGTAAACCCCATGCGGTAGCCGACCTCGGTGCGTTAAGTGGCGATCTCGACCGTCTGGCGCGCGGGCGTAAAGCGCGGGTGCAAATGCAGGTTGAAATCTTTGGCGACGAGACGCCTGGTGCGGTGTTTGAAGGGACGTATATCGTTCTTCCCGCTAAGCCATTTGGCCCGTATGAAGAGGGCGGGAACGAAGAAGAGTAGGGTGGACGTTTTAATTAAAGACCGGTTGGTGGTGGCACTGACCGGTCAGTTACGGATGATTAATTTCACCTTAATCTCCGGTGCTGTAAAGAAGCTGACTTTTTTCGGGTACACCACCTGGATGATGCAAATGAAGACCCAATCAAAAAAATATTCTTGAATATAATATATTCATAACACCCATAACTCATCCTTATTATTTATTGTCGCTTTTCTGTGGGAGTGTCCCCGCCTAATTAAGAGTAATAAATTATTCTGGGCGATAACTAAGCCATTTTTGAGTAACAATTAAAATAATTGCAACTGTTGTATTATTTCTGGAAAACGTCTCGCAAAAACAAAACCGTATGAAAAAATAAGCTTTCGTCAGTTAATTTTTCGGCGTAATTTTCGCACATACATTAATGAGTAATTTATGTAAGGTGGTGAAAATGGCGATGAATACGGTTTTTCTTCATTTATCAGAAGAGGCAATTAAACGGCTGAATAAGCTCAGGGGCTGGCGTAAGGTTTCGCGATCTGCAATTTTACGCGAAGCGGTAGAGCAATATCTGGAGCGTCAGCAATTTCCGGTGCGTAGGGTAAAAGGCGGCAAGCAAAGGAGTGAGGCAGTAGGTGTTGAAGAATAGTGTAAGCTGCGCGAGGAATGGTAATGGCAAAAATGATACCAATCAGAATACTGAAAAGTGCGCGTTGTTCATACCGGATGCGGCTTGCACGCCTTATTCGACCTACAAAATCATGCCAATTCAATATATTGCAGTTTTTGGGGTAGGCCTGATAAGCGTAGCGCATCAGGCAATCTTACGTTTGTCATCAGTGACATACCAATAACCTTATCGATGTGTTGCTGGGAAAATTGAGACCAAACAGGCACTGACAGCATGGACTTGAATTGGTAACGCGGAATACGAGAGATGGTGTATCACACCCTATGAGCTGTAATCCGGGCGACCTGCGCCACCCGGAAAACGTCAGAGATTACTCCCCTTCACCTGGAAACAGGAACGGGTTGATGGAGCTACGGGCATAGCCTTCTTGCTCCATTCGTGCGTCCAGTACCAAGGAGGCGAGGTCATCTGCCACGGCTTCAACTTTCGGCTCTTTTTCCTGATAAAGAATCTTCAGGTAAGTGCCACAGTCATCGCAGCTTTCGGCTTTAATCGCGGCCTGTTCGTCATCCAGCGACCAGTAATGCAGTTTGCCGCTCTGCTCGCAGTTGCTGCATTTTACGCGCACCACGTGCCATTCGGTTTCGCACAGGTTGCAGTGCAGGTAACGCAAACCCTGAGTGGTGCCAATTTGCACCATGCTGGACACCGGCATAGAACCACAAACCGGGCAATATTGACGTTGTTCGCCGTATTCTGCGCGGGCTTTGCCGGGGATCAGGTTAGCCATTTGCGCCCAGTAGAGCGACAGCGCGGCCCAGATAAACGGTGCTTTATCGCTGCTGACGGAGGAGAAATCAGAGGCAAACAGCGCGCTGGCCATATCTTCCAGCTCCTGGGTTGATGCCTTCTCCAGATTCTCAATCACGGCCAGCGCCGGACCGCTCATTTCAGGTTTCAGCTCGGCAATCAGCGCCATCAACAGTTTTTGCCAGTGCTTATCGCGCGGCAGAACGTGAATATCCAGCGGTGGCTTGCCTTGTGCGCTGGCTTCTTTAATGCGTGCAGTCAGATCCATCTCCAGCGGATGGTCGTACAGCACCACTTCCTGGGCGTGGGCGATAAGCGCAGCAAAGCGCAGGTAATCACCCAGCGGATTATTTTCTGCCAGTTCGCGCAGACGCTCGGCGCGGCGGTTGTACAAATTTTTGAGCCGAGGGAACAATAACGGCGGAATCATATCCGCCGTACGTTTCTCGCTCGACCCCAGCTCATCTTGCGGGATTATGCGAATACTCATTCAGCTTTCTTTTCCGTTGTCTTGCGGACTTCACGATACCAGCGTGGATGGTGTTTCTTCGCCCATGCGCTGGTAACCCATCCTTCCACCATGGCGGTAATCGTGCCTTTCACCCAAAGGGCGGCGTAGATATGCACCATGATAACCACAATTAACGCTACTGCGGCAAATGAATGCAGCATTAACGCGAATCGGATCACCGGGATTGAGAAAGTAGGCGCAAAATAAGGACGCCAGATAATCACACCGCTCACCAGCAGCAGAACCAGGAAAATAATCGCTGCCCAGAAAACGCATTTCTGACCGAAGTTATAACGCCCGGTGTCACCTACTTCCTCGTTGACGACGATCTTACGAATATTCTTCGCCCAAAAGATATCATCCCGATTGATTAGGTTGTGATGCCAGTAACGGAAAAACATGATGATGAACGAGGCAAACATAACCACGCCGACAAACGGGTGCAGAATTCGCGCCAGCTGCGGTGTGCCCATGATTTGCATCAACCAGTTGAAGGATGGGAACAAAAAGCCCAGCCCACTCACCGCCGCCAGGATGAAGCAGAAGGCGGTTACCCAGTGGTTGATACGTTCCGGCGCGGTGTAGCGCACGATGGTGTCACGTCGTTTCATTTGCGCTCCTCGTCTTTCTCTTCGTGCAGATTGTTCTCTTCCTCATCCGCACGGTTCGGACCGACACCCACGTAGTGGAAGATACTGGCCGCGAAGGTAGCCGCAAAGCCAACAGCCGCGAGCGGTTTCCAGATGCCTTTCCAGAATTTCACGGTTTCGCTGATTTCCGGGTTCTCCGGCAAGCCATGATACAGGTTCGGCTTGTCAGCATGGTGCAGCACGTACATCACGTGTGTACCACCGACGCCAGCCGGATCGTACAGACCCGCATTGTCGTAACCACGGGTTTTCAGCTCCGCCACGCGCTCGCTCGCTAGCGTTTTCATCGACTCTTTCGTACCGAAGTGAATCGCGCCCGTCGGGCAGGTCTTCACGCAGGCCGGTTCTTGCCCAACCACCACGCGGTCAACGCATAGCGTACATTTGTAGACGCGGTTGTCTTCCGGGTTGAGGCGCGGAATATCGAACGGACAGCCCGCAATGCAATAACCGCAGCCAATGCACTGCTCGGACTGGAAGTCGACGATGCCGTTGGCATACTGAATAATTGCACCTTCCGCCGGACACGCTTTCAGGCAGCCCGGATCGGAACAGTGCATACAGCCGTCTTTGCGGATCAGCCATTCCAGTTTGTCATTCTGCTCCACTTCCGAGAAGCGCATTACCGTCCACGATTTGGCGCTTAAATCATTGGGGTTATCGTACACCCCAATGTTATTGCCGACGGTATCGCGAATGTCGTTCCACTCTGAACACGCCACCTGACAGGCTTTACAGCCGATACAGGTGGTGACGTCGATGAGTTTCGCCACTTCTTCCTGGAAGTCCCGCGCCTGAGGCGCGGGGGTCAGACCGTTAGTCGCGGAACGACGAATGATATCTTGAGATTGATAAGCCATATGTCGTCTCCGTTACACCTTTTCCACATTCACAAGGAAGGACTTAAACTCCGGCGTCTGCGTGTTCGCATCACCGACGAATGGCGTCAACGTATTGGCAATAAAGCCTTTTTTCGCCACGCCTTCATAGCCCCAGTGAATCGGAATACCGATGGTATCGATATCTTTGCCGTTCGCTTTCAGCGTGCGAATACGTTTGGTCACCACCGCTTTGGCTTTGATATAGCCACGGTTGGAGGAGACTTTCACGGTATCGCCCTGAGCAATGCCAAGTTTATTCGCCAGCGACTCACCGATTTCCACAAACTGCTCTGGTTGCAAAATCGCGTTCAACAGCGCGTGTTTGGTCCAGTAGTGGAAGTGCTCGGTCAGACGATAGGTGGTTCCGACATACGGGAACTTATCGGCTTTACCCAATGCTTCAGCGTCATCTTTAAAGATACGCGCAGCCGGATTCGAGATAACGTTTGGATGCAGCGGGTTAGTCCCCAGCGGCGTTTCAAACGGCTCGTAGTGTTCCGGGAACGGACCTTCCGCCATCTTATCGAGAGCAAACAGACGCCCCATGCCTTCCTGCTGCATGATAAACGGCCCAACGCCGCTGCCCGGAGGCGCTGCGCTGTAGTCCGGAATATCCCAGCCGGTCCACTTGGTGCCGTCCCATTTCAGCAACTGACGCTTCGGATCCCACGGGTTACCCTGCGGGTCTGCGGAGGCGCGGTTATACAGGATGCGGCGGTTAAGCGGCCATGCCCATGCCCAGCCCAGCGTGTTACCGAGGCCAGACGGATCGGCGTTATCTCGGCGTGCCATCTGGTTGCCTTCCGGCGTCCAGCTACCGGCGAAAATCCAGCAGCCACAGGAAGTCGTACCATCATCGCGCAGTTGGGCGAACGAACTAAGTTGTTGGCCTTTCTTGACGATAACCGCACCGGTTGCCGGATCGGTAATATCGGCCAGCGCCTTACCGTTGCTCTCCATCGCCACTTCTTCAGACTTCGGCTCATGCGGAATGGCGTAGTTCCAGGTCATGTTCAGTACCTGATCCGGGTTCGCGCCACCCTGTTCGGCATACATCTTGCGCAAGCGCAGGAAGATACCGGAGAGGATCTCGCCGTCGGTCAATGCAATCCCTGGGGCGTCCGCACCTTTCCAGTGCCACTGCAACCAGCGACCGGAGTTAACGATAGAACCGTTCTCTTCCGCGAAACAGGTCGATGGCAGACGGAACACTTCGGTCTGGATCTTCGACGAGTCAACTTCGTTCAGCTCACCGTGGTTCTGCCAGAAGTTAGAGGTTTCAGTGTTCAGCGGGTCGATGGTGACGAGGAACTTCAGTTTCGACAGACAACCGATCACTTTGTTTTTGTTCGGGAATGAGGCAACAGGGTTAAAGCCCTGGCAGATATAGCCATTGACCTTGCCCTCTTTCATCATCTCGAAGTATTGCAGGACGTCGTAACCTTTATCCCACTTCGGCAACCAGTCAAAGCCCCAGCTATTTTCCGCCGTCGCTTTATCACCAAAGAAGGCCTTCATCATTGAGACGAAGAATTTCGGATAGTTGCCCCAGTAGTTTACCTGGCCTTCCAGCAGCGGTTTCGGCGTGTTGGCGGTAAGGTAAGTTTGCAGATCGGTCTGCTTCTCGCTTGGCAGCGTCATGTAACCCGGCAGGCTCTGCGACAGCAGCCCCAGATCCGTCAGCCCCTGAATGTTGGAGTGACCGCGCAGGGCGTTAACGCCGCCACCTGCCATCCCCATGTTGCCGAGCAGCAGCTGGATCATCGCCATGGTACGGATGTTCTGCGCACCAACGGAGTGTTGCGTCCAGCCGAGCGCGTAGAGGAACGAGGCGGTTTTATCGTGTGCACTGGTTTCGGCGATGTATTCGCAGACTTTCAGGAACGCGTCTTTTGGCGTACCACAGATGTTTTCAACCACATCTGGCGTATAACGGGAAACGTGCTGTTTCAGCAAGTTCCACACGCAGCGTGGATGTTGCAGCGTGGTATCGCGTTTGGCGAAGCCGTTTTCGTCCAGTTCGTAAGTCCAGGAGGATTTATCGTACTTGCGTTTTTCCGCGTCGTAGCCGGTGAACAGGCCATCTTCAAAGCCGTAATCTTCACGCACGATCAAGCTGGCGTTGGTATAGGCTTCGGTGTATTCGCGGTTGAATTTTTCATTGTTCAGCAGGTACAGCAATACGCCTGACAGGAAAGCAATGTCAGTACCGGAACGAATAGGGGCATAGTAGTCAGCCACCGCCGCCGTACGCGTAAAGCGAGGATCAATCACAATTAGCTTCGCGCCGTTGTGAATTTTGGCTTCCATCGCCCAGCGGAATCCTACCGGGTGAGCTTCAGCGGCATTACCGCCCATCACCACGACGAGGTTGGCGTTCTTGATGTCGACCCAGTGGTTGGTCATCGCACCGCGACCAAATGTTGGAGCAAGACTTGCTACCGTTGGTCCGTGTCAGACACGCGCCTGGTTGTCGACCGCGAGCATACCCAGCGCGCGGGAGAATTTTTGCGTTAAATAGCCGGTTTCGTTACTCGACGCGGAAGCACACAGCATCCCGGTGGAGAGCCAGCGGTTAACAGTCACGCCTTCGGCGTTTTGCGCAATGTAGTTTGCATCGCGGTCTTCTTTCATCAGTTTGGCGATGCGATCAAACGCCTCTTCCCAACTGATTTGCTGCCATTTGTCAGAACCAGGCGCACGATATTCCGGGAACTTCAGACGGCTTTCGGAGTGGATAAAATCCACCAGGCCAGCGCCTTTCGGACAAAGTGCACCACGGTTGACCGGGTGATCCGGATCGCCTTCGATATGGAAGATAGATGCTTTGGCGTTTTTTGCTCCGTCACCGAGGCTGTACATCAACAGCCCGCAACCAACAGAACAATAGGTGCAGGTATTACGGGTTTCGCGGGTGCGCAGCAGTTTATACTGCCTTGTTTCCGCGAGTGCTACGCTGGGTGCAAAGCCCAGTGCCGCTGCCGTGGTGCCTGCCATACCGCCAGCGCAGATCTTAAAGAACTGCCTTCTGCTGACCTGCATGGATTGCTCCTTGTTTCGACATTGTCACGTCCCATTTACATTCGCTTGCTGCGTGTGCAGGGAGTGGGAGTTATTTTTCTTTGCGGAAGGGGCCGCAAAGGTCCAGAATTGGCTCAATTTCCCTCCATCCAGGAAGGGTTTGTAACAGAATACCATAATCTTGGTGTGTGTGTTCTTATCTGGTTAAGAGAAAGTGAAAAAAACACAGCAAAAAGAAATCAAAAATGTGACAAATATCACGGGAATGCGACAAATTGAGTTATGGCAGCGTGACGATTTACAACGTTCCCGGCTTGATGAAGTCGCGGAAGAAGTTCCCGTTGCGTTGGTCTACAACGGCATTTCGCACGTAGTGATGATGGCTTCGCCAAAAGACCTTGAACGCTTTGCGCTTGGTTTTTCGCTTTCCGAAGGAATTATCGAAAGCCCGCGTGATATTTTCGGCATGGATGTTGTTCCCTCGTGTAATGGTCTGGAAGTGCAAATCGAACTTTCCAGCCGTCGCTTTATGGGGCTGAAGGAGCGCCGCCGGGCGCTGGCAGGGCGTACGGGCTGTGGCGTATGTGGCGTGGAGCAACTTAACGACATCGGTAAACCGGTGCAGCCGCTGCCGTTCACCCAGACATTTGATCTCAATAATCTTGATAACGCGTTACGCCATCTCAATGACTTCCAGCCCGTGGGGCAATTGACCGGTTGTACTCACGCCGCCGCCTGGATGTTGCCGTCTGGCGAACTGGCTGGCGGACATGAAGATGTGGGCCGCCATGTGGCGCTGGATAAACTGTTAGGTCGGCGGGCGCAAGAAGGTGAACGTTGGCAGTCGGGGGCGGTGTTGGTTTCCAGCCGCGCCAGCTATGAAATGGTGCAAAAATCGGCGATGTGCGGAGTAGAAATTCTGTTTGCGGTGTCTGCCGCGACAACGCTTGCCGTAGAAGTCGCCGAGCGATGTAACCTGACGCTGGTAGGTTTTTGTAAGCCGGGACGGGCGACGATTTATACCCATCCGCAACGGTTGATTCATAATTAAAGAAATACCGCAATTCTGATTCTGGATTGCGGTTTTATTTTTTTATTAAATAATGCTGAATATGTTATTCAGCATTTAAATAATAATTTAACCACAAGAAATTATCTCGTTAACTCCGGTTTATATCGATATACTCCAGTCGCATTAATCCTTTAAGAATTAATCATTATTTATATAAGACATTTTGTTTTAATCATCGTGTCAATAAATAAATGTTTCCGATGAGTGAATGAAAATAACAAACCTTGCACCGGTTGTAAAAACAGCGATGTATTTTCAATAGTGGGTGATGGATTATGAGTATTGAAAAATGAGTACATTACAGTTACCTGGCAGTTCATATTCTACAGAAGTTAATTTAAACGGCTTAATTGAGGTGCTCAGTAAGCATCTTTACTCCACTCCCGTGGTTGCCGTGCGCGAGCTGGTGCAGAACGGCCATGATGCGATCGTGCGCCGCAGGATTGAGCAACCCAATGCACCAAAGGATAACGCGATTCGTGTGGTGGCCGACGTGGCGAGATCCACCATCACCATTAGCGATACTGGCGCGGGTCTGACAGAAAGCGAAATTCACGGCTTCCTGGCTACAGTGGGCGTGGGTTATACCCGAATGCTGCGCCAGCAGGATGACAACACCGGTTTAATTGGTATGTTCGGCCTCGGTTTTTTGTCGGCATTTGTACTGGCGAAAGAAGTGACGGTACTGACCACCTCGTGGCAAACGCCAGATCAGAGCTGGAAATACCACTCTACCGACGGGCAAAAATATACCGTTACGCCGCATCAGGCCTCGGAGCCGGGGACGCAGGTGATTCTGACGCTCAAAGAAGAGTACAGCCATCTGGCGAGTAACAATTTGCTGAACCGCGTCCTTTCCCGCTACTGCATATTGCTGCACGAACCGGTCTATGTGGGGGATGCCAGCGAGCCGGTGAACAAACTCCAGCCACCGTGGCGTGAAGAAACGCCAGATGGCGTAACGATGCACCGCGCACTGGTACAGCGGAAAAATCTCGCCTTTGCCGCCCAGTTTGAATCCTCCTTTGAACCTATTTGCACCATTCCGGTGGTGCCAGCGGGAATGAGCGATGCAGTTGGAATTTTATGGATTCAGGATGGCGCAACCTACGGCACTAGCGATAACCGCAACCTGTCGCTGTTTTTGCGCGGCATGTTACTCGATGACGAAGCGCGTGAGCTGTTACCGCCCTGGGCCGGTTTTATTGGCGGTGTGATTGAGTCATCGAAACTGACGCCGACGGCGAGCCGGGAAGATCTCCAGCGCGACGAAACCTGGGTCGCGGTGCAGGAGGCGTTAAAAGAGGCGCTGATTTCTGGTTTATCCGATCTCGCACAAAATCAGCCAGAAATCTGGCGACGGGTATTAATGCGCCATAACGAAGCGTTGCTTGGCGCAGCGTTGTGTGATGACCGTCTGTTTGATTTGCTCAAAGACCGTTTACAGGTGCCAACGTCAAAAGGCGCGCTGCTGGCGAAAGATTTACGCGTTAATAACAGCATTCATATTCTGTTAAGCCGTGACGGCGGTTTTGAAGAGATGTTGTTCCATATTCTGCAACGACCTGTAGCGCGTGGCGATCGCTATGCGGTGGTGCCATTTTTACGCCGCTGGGCGCTGTTATATCACTGCCGGATTATTGAAGTCGGTACGCAAACGGGCAATGAGCAGTTGTTCAGCCTGGCGGAATTACCCGAAGAGCAGGTGGCTTATCTCGAAGAGCATCTTTGCGATGGCGAGCAATTAATTATCTCCCGCTTCGAACCCGCCGTTTTACCGCTCGTGGTCACGCCAGACCGCGAAGCAGAATTAAAACAAATTCTTGAACAGGATGACGCGGATAAACGTATTAGCACCGCAGCGTTAATGCTGGCACGGCAATTTACCTCGCAAATCCAAAAGACCAAAACGTCAAGTCTGTATATCAATCTCAATAACCCCTGCATCATGCAACTGGTGACGGCATTACAACATCAGCAACAGCCAGCGGCGGCATTACGGTTATTAAAATCGCTGAAAGTAATTTTGTGCTCCAGCGGTAATAAAGAACAGCAGTGGGATTTACACCAGGCGCTGGATGATTTTACTCAGGTTATTCCTGTCTTAATTAATCAAGGAAAATAAAATGGATACATGGGAGTGGTACAACAAATATAGCCAGGAGTTGCGTGATGCCGGGCAGGAGTATATTCCGCAGATAATTGATGATTTTTCTGAAGGTGTTTTACATCTGCAAATGGAAAAGTGCGATTCGTTATTACCGGAAATGAAAGCACTGAATCAGGTGGCAAAAAATCCGTGGCTGGAAATATTTATCGGACACTGGGAGATGCGCCATCGTCTGACCAACTACGAAGAAGGCGAAAAAGTGCTGCCTGACGTGGTGGCGCTGTTTGAAAAAGCGCATCGGGAAGAGGCGAAAGATTGCCCGCAATCTATCTGCGTTACACAGGATTTATCCGCCTGCTACGAGAATATAGATGCCCCAGGCTGGGCCAATGAACGCATGGCGGTGTGTGAAGAAACCATCGCGCGCATTGATCCGACCTGGAGCTGCTTTATGTGTTTATCCTGCGAATATGCCAGTGCGCTGATGGATTCCAACAGAACAGAAGAGGCGTTGGTTTATATCGACAGGCAAATCGATGCGGTAAAAGTATCGGGGAGTGAATATTTAGAAGCACTGCTGGCAACCCGTGCCGATATTTTGGTTGCCCTTCAGCGTTACGATGAAGCACGTGAAGTGATTGATGAACTGGCAAAAGAGAATGATTATTGGGGACGCGACCGCATCAATTATCAACTCAAAAAACTGTACATCATGGCGTTATGCGGGCAGGACAAAGAAGTCTGGGAGGAATTGCCGCGTTGGTCAGATCTGACTCCCTATTCATGGGGACTATGGCTGAAGATTATTACTGAATTACTGCCCCGCAATCCACAGAGAAACCACTGGCAACTGGCGCGAATCATCCAAAAAATGCTGGAGCACCGTTCACAGGCCGGGGCGCACCGCAAAGTGGTTGATCTGGCGAAACTGCAAATCACTCTGGCACTGGAGCGTGAATCCGTCTGGGTTGCCAAAATGGCGATGAAACTGGCTCAGCGGCACATACCGAAATTACGCGCGTTATTGGGGGTTGATCGCGAGTTTCTCGAACTTAGTGAAAAAATTGCCGCTAAAGAGGCGGAACTGCTTGCTCGCCCGGTTGTTGAATCGCCTGAAAATAGCGATGAAGAAACGCAGCCTGACCCCGAAAAAGACGTCGAAATATTCCGCCGTGCTTACCTGAACACGCCAGATGATACGGAATTGCTGGGTAAACTGGTCAATGCGTTAAAGGCTTGCAATGCGATTGATGAGTCGATTGAACTGCTGCAAAGCTATGTTGAAAGC
The DNA here is from genome assembly GCF_000407765.1 of Escherichia sp. KTE114. NCBI lineage: Bacteria > Pseudomonadati > Pseudomonadota > Gammaproteobacteria > Enterobacterales > Enterobacteriaceae > Escherichia > Escherichia sp. KTE114. The sequence continues at coordinate 1,380,356 of NZ_KE136626.1, forward strand.
CACATCCAGGAAGATAACGGCCTTTGCTTCGATCTGCTGGATCTCCTGCTACACCGTGGCGATCAGCAAGCGATCGAACAACTGGCGAAGCAGTATGAACGGGCTGGGCTACTACATATGGCCTTGTGGTTCCGCGCGCGAGTGATCAACCAACAGGAAGACTGGAGTGAACTGGAGTCGATTGGGCAACAGTTGCTGCAAAATGAAAAAGGGCGTGAGTGGATCGGCGTTTATCGCATGTGCTCCTGGGCAGCACAAAAACAGGAAGCCTGGGATCGGCAGCTGGATTATTTACAGCAATTGCAGCAACTTATGATTAGCCGTGAAGAAGATATTCGCAATCTCCAGTGGGATATCATGGCGACCGCCAGCATCTTACAACAGTGGGATTTGGTGCGGACTATCGCCGCAGAACTGGAAATCGAACTCACGGAAGGTGAAGGTTTTATTGACGAAAAATGGGGGTTACTGAATATCCGTTTCCGGGAAAACTTCGAATACCGCTATTACTATGCCCAGCGGATTGGACCGGTAACGGCAAGGATTATTGAACCAACCTACCGGACTGATTACCCACAACATGTTGATGAAATTGTCGTTTTCGATGCGGAAATGTTGAATACCCGGCCTGAAGATGAGGAAGAACAGAAGAATTTCACCCCGCTTTATGCCTGCCTGAAAACCATTATCCCGACTGAGTACGGCGAGTCCTGGTTCTGCGAAGGCGTTATGCCTGGTGAAGAACAGTTTAATGCCTTCCGTGAGGCGCTACGTGAACGAAACTGGTACTACTGGAGCAACAGTAACGATGACTATACGTTAACGGACAGTCATCAGGGAGAAGATGCCGAGCCACTGCCCGCGTTCTATTTTGTTATCAGCGCGCCGCGTTCGGTTGCTAAAGCTAATATTGATAAAACGCTAAGTGAGTTAACCGCAGACTGGGAACATCCGTTGTGCTGGTGGCGACTTGCCAAAGAAGCCGGAGCGAACGAAGAGAAACATGCTGCTATTTCTGAACGTTATGGGATGTAATGTAGGTTTAAATAATGGGGGGCAGAAACTTCCCTCCCGTAACGGTTGAACTGTTAATTGAATTAAGTCCTGTAATTTATATATGAAATTACAGGACTTATTCATTCAGTGAATTGTAGCTATTTATTTATAAACAAAACGCGTGTAGTGACGCTTTCTTTTTTCCTTTATTATATTCACTCTCTTATTTATCTATTTATAAGGCAATTAAATGAAAAGGAATTTATTATCTTCAGCTATTATTATCGCCATAATGGCCCTCGGTATCACTGGATGTGATGATAAAAAAGCCGAAACAGAAACTCCCCCGCCCGCCAATAGTCAACCTGCCGCACCAGCTCCTGAAGCCCCCGTTGCAAAAGCAGAAGCTAAGCCTGAAACGCCTGCGCAACCGGTGGTCGATGAACAAGCGGTTTTCGACGAAAAAATGGATGTCTATATCAAGTGCTACAACAAGTTACAGATCCCTGTACAGCGTAGTCTGGCGCGTTATGCTGACTGGCTGGAAGATTTTAAACAGGGGCCTACCGGTAAAGAGAGGACTGTCTATGGCATCTACAGTATTAGTGAATCCAATCTCTCAGAGTGTGAGAAAGGAGTGAAAAGTGCTGTGGCGTTAACGCCTGCACTGCAACCTATTGACGGCGTGGCGGTGAGTTATATCGATGCTGCCGTGGCGTTGGGTAATACCATTAACGAAATGGATAAATATTACACCCAGGAAAATTATAAAGACGATGCATTTGCCAAAGGGAAAACGCTGCACCAGACATTCTTAAAAAATCTTGATGCCTTTGAACCTGTCGCCGAATCTTATCATGCGGCAATTCAGGAAATTAATGATAAGCGCCAGCTTGCGGAACTGAAAAATATTGAAGAAAGAGAAGGGAAAACATTCCACTACTACTCTCTGGCAGTCATGATCTCAGCGAAACAAATTAATAACCTGATCTCGCAAGATAAGTTTGATGCCGAAGCGGCAATGAAGAAAGTGACTGAGCTGGAAACGCTGGTGGCGCAGGCCAAAGAAGCGGATAAAGGTGGCATGAATTTCTCATTCATCCATTCGGCAGACCAATATCAGCTTGAGGCTAAAAAATATGTTCGCCGCATTAGAGATAAAGTCCCGTACTCCGACTGGGATAAAGAGCAACTTCAGGACGCAAACTCAAGCTGGATGGTCGAAGACTCATTTCCACGAGCGTTACGCGAGTACAACGAAATGGTCGATGATTATAATCGCCTACGTTAAACGTTTCTGATTCTTGTGAGGAATGTAATGTTGGATTCCGCTGTGGACGCCAGCCGGGCAAATTCAGCGCAACAGACGAGTCGCTAACTGAAGTGGCGGCGTTGTGCGGATTTAATAATGTCAGTTATTTCCGACAGACTTCCGCAAACACACGGGTTTAACGTCCACCGCATGGAAGCGGGAGCATATCAATTCATAGTACCGGGGCGATGAAGCCCCGGCGTGAGAGATTACTGCCCGTAATAGGCATTAGCCCCGTGCTTACGCAGATAGTGCTTATCTAAGAGTTCATTTTGCATGGCAGGAAGCTGCGGCGCGAGCTGGCGCGAGAACAGCCCCATATACGCGCACTCTTCCAGCACCACGGCATTATGCACCGCATCGGCGGCGTTTTTACCCCAGGCGAACGGGCCGTGAGAATGCACCAGTACCGCCGGGATTTGTGCCGGACTCCTGCCGCGCTCTTCGAAGGTTTTAATGATCACTTCGCCAGTCTGGTATTCATACTCACCGTTGATCTCCTCTGCGGTCATCTGGCGCGTGCAGGGGATCGCACCGTAAAAATAGTCAGCGTGAGTCGTACCCCAGGCAGGGAGATCAATCCCTGCCTGCGACCAGATAGTGGCATGGCGCGAGTGGGTATGCACAATGCCGCCAATTTCTGCATAGCGGCGATAAAGCGCCAGATGCGTTGGCGTGTCGGAAGAGGGCTTTTTGCTGCCTTCCACCACCTTACCTCTGGCTATTTCAACCACCACCATATCGTCGGTGGTCATCACGTCGTACTCGACGCCGGAAGGCTTGATCACCATCCATTGTCGCGTCTTATCAACCGCGCTGACATTGCCCCAGGTGAACGTCACCAGATGGTGAGCGGGAAGTGCCAGATTCGCCGCCAGCACGTCGGCTTTCAGTTGCTCTAACATATAAACCCGGCCTCCTGCATACGCGCTTCAATCCAGCGCCGCGCCTGAATAATCTCCAGCACCGGCTCTTTGGCTTTTTCGGTCCACATCTCAATCAGGAAAGAACCGCGATAGTTCAGTTCATGCAGCGTTTTGAAGATGCCAACGAAATCGACGCAGCCTTCGCCAAACGGCACATCACGGAACTGTCCGGGACTTTGCTCGGTGACTGGCTGGGTGTCTTTCAGGTGGATGGCGGCGATACGGTCAATGCCCAGTTTCAGTTCGGCGGGAACATCATTGCCCCAGGCGCTGAGGTTGCCGACGTCCGGGTAGACGGTGAACCACGGTGAGGCGAGCATCTCGTCCCACTTTTTCCATTTACTGATGGAGTTCATAAACGCGGTATCCATAATCTCCACCGCCAGCATTACCTGCGCGGCTGCTGCCTGTTCAACCGCCCACGCCAGCCCTTCGGCAAAACGTTGCTGGGTGCCTTCGTCATGGTCTTCATAATAGACGTCGTAACCTGCCAGCTGGATGGTGCGAATACCGAGATCGCGCGCCAGACGAATCGCTTTACTCATGATTTCCCGCGCCCGTTCGCGCACCGCCTCGTCCCGGCTGCCAAAGGGAAAACGACGATGGGCAGACAGACACATTGACGGAATGGAGACACCCGTTTCGATCATCGCAGTGACCAGCGAAGCACGTTGTGCGGCGCTCCAGTCAAGACGTGAGAGCCGTTCGTCGGTTTCATCCACCGACATTTCGACAAAATCAAAACCGCAGCTTTTTGCCAGCACCAGCCGCTCCGGCCAGGAGAGATCTTTCGCCAGCGCCTTTTCATAAATACCTAACGGATGATTACGCACGTGCGCCTCCCCAGATTGCGTCAATTTGCGCATGAAAATCAGCGGCCACCTGCGCCGGATTTGCTGCGCCTGCCAGCGCCCGCCCGGCAATAAACGCTTTCACGCGGATATCTTTAAACAGCGGCAGGTCAGCAGGGGTAATCCCGCCAGTAATAGAAAGTTCGAGGCCGATATCAGAAAGAGCCTTCATACGCGCCAGATCCGCCTCGCCCCATTGCTGCCCGCTGGCCTGTGCGTCGCGACCACGATGATAAATCGCCTGCCGTACACCAATGCGATGCCAGTCACGGGCGTCGTCCAGTGTCCAGTTGCCGAACAGCTCTATCTGGATTTCACCGCCGCAGCGTTGCGCCATCGCGTGGCCTTTTTCCACCGTGGCGAGCGGCGCGGCGCAGATGATGGTCATCCAGTTGGCGCCCGCGCCAAACGCCTGTTGCGCGAGCGTTTCACCGGCATCAGCGACCTTCCAGTCAGCGACGATGATTTTGTTCGGGCACTGTTCACGCAAGGCTTTCACCGCGCCAAGACCTTCGTTTAAACAGAGAATGGTGCCCGCTTCGACGATATCGACGCTGTCTTTTAACAGCGTCACGTCGCGCTGCGCGGCTTCAAGTGATGAGTGGTCGAGAGCCAGTTGCAGAAGTGGTCTGCTCATAATGTGTGTTCCTTAATGTGGGTGTGATAACCCTGAAGTGCGGCAATGAGTTGCTGATAACGTTGATATTTTTGTTGGTAATGCTGATGCGCGGTCATGTCCGGCAGCAATGTGCGTAGCGGATGTTGCGAGCTGCGCTGGGCCTCGCTGAAGTTGCGATAAACGCCCGTACCGACACGGGCAGCGAGCGCCGCACCAAAGCATCCCGTTTCTTCCACCTGCGGCAGCTCGATACGCAGACCGCTGACGTCCGCCAGCATTTGCATCCAGACATCGGAGTGCGCCGGACCGCCAGTCACGCGCAGGGTGTGAACAGCGGTAAAACGTTCACGCATCCGGTTGAGGTGGGTCATGTGGCTGAACACCACGCCTTCATAAATGGCCTGCAACAGGTGCGCGCGGGTGTGAATGGCCTGCATCCCGTAGAAACCGCTGGTCATCTCAAGTCCGGCGTTACTGCCGTACAGGAACGGCAGGAAAAACAGATCGCCTCCGGCTTTCGGCAAGCCGGCAACGGCCTGATTAATCTCAGCAAAAGAGATTTCTCCCCACTGCGCGGTAAACCATTCGAGATTGCCGGAAGAGGTAGGGCTGGCTTCGTGAACGATAAATTGACCGTCATTAACGTAGCGGCCATAGACATACGGATGCGCTTCACCGTCACGTAAACCGCTGGTTATGCCGCTGGTCACCGCCCAGGTTCCCATCACCGCATTGAGGGTAGATTCGTCTTCGATCCCGGCACAAAGTGCGGTGGAAACCACATCAAACAGGCCGCCGACAACGGGCGTACCCGCTTTCAGACCGGTCAGTGCGGCTGTCTGAGCGGTGATCTCCCCGCAGATTTCGGCAGATCCAACAACAGGCGGCAGGGCGTGATTGATTTCACCGATCCCCAGCCAGTCGGTGAGGCACGGATCATATTCCCCAAGACTCATGTTGTAGAGATTGGACTCGGAAATATTGCTTTCTTCGCAGCCTTTGACGCCGGTTAAACACCAGCGCAGATAGTCGTGCGTCATCATCACGCAGCCAATTTGCGCATAACGCTCAGGTTCGTGCATTTTCAGCCAGCGTAACAGCGACACCGGATGCCCGGTCCACAAGGTTTGGCGGGTCAGCGGGTAGAGTTTTTCCGGGACGCCATCTTCCTGCCAGCAACGGACGATTTCCATCGCCCGGCGGTCAGAGGACAAAATGGCGTTACCTAGCGGTTTGTTATTTTTATCGAGTAAAAACAAACCTTTCCCTTGTGCGGAGATACCGATACCCACAATTTGCTCCCCGCTAACGCCGGAATGGGTAAGCAGGGCGCGAATGACAGCCATGCAGCATTGCCACAGTTCTGCCATATCGCGCTCTGCCCAGCCTGGCTGCGGGCTTAATGCGCACAACGGCAGGCGCTGCACGCCCGCCTCCCGGCCTTCGCGGTCATACAGTCCGGCTTTCAGCCAGCTACCGCCACAATCTAACCCCAGCCAGTATTGCGTCATGGTTTATTGCACCTCATCCACGGCTTTCAGCAGTTCAGCGCCCTGCGGAACATCTTTAACAAACATGTCGCGAACCTGATTACCCAATGCATCGCTAAAGGCTTTGCGGTCGAGATCGGTAATCACTTCAACGCCCGCGTCTTTCATGCCGTCGATGATTTTTTGCTGATCTTCAGCAACCAGTTTGCGCTGATAGTTACCCGCTTCTTGCGCAGATGTGATCAGTGCCTGCTGGAACTCAGGGGTTAAGCCATCAAACTTCGCTTTGTTGATCACCACCAGAAGTGGGGAGTAGGCGTGATGGGTCAGAGAAAGGTACTTCTGCACTTCATAAAATTTTGCTGACCAGACGACGTTAATCGGGTGTTCCTGGGCGTCGATGGTGCGGGTTTCCAGCCCGGTATAGACTTCGGCAAATGGCATCGGGATCGGGTTAGCACCGAAGATTTTGAATGCCGCAATATTCATTGGACTATTGTTGGTACGGATCTTCAGCCCTTGCAGATCGGCGGGAGTTTTAACCGGTGCACGCGAGTTGGTGACATCGCGCCAGCCGTTTTCCCAGTAAGCCAGCACTTTCAGCCCTTTACCTTCAAGGGAAATTTTCAGTTCATCACCGACTTTTCCGTCGAGCGTTTTATGCGCGTGAGCGGTATCGCGGAACAGGAAAGGGACATCGAGCAGGTTGATGACGGGCGAGAGTCCCGTAAAGTTATTGGAGCCAGACATCTCCATATCAATAGTGCCGCCGCGCACGCCGCTGATCATCGCCTGCGCATTGCCGAGGGTGCTGTCCGGAAACAGTTTTAACTTCAGTTCGCCTTTGGTTTTTTCTTGCAATAATTCGTTGAATTTTTTTGCTGCAATATGTTGTGAATCGGTTTGCGAGGTTTCATAACCGAAACGTAATGATTGTGCCGCCAGAGAAGATGTACTGAACGCCGCCACTCCGGCAAATAATAAAGCGTAGGTTACAGAACGTAATTTCATTATGATTTCCTTTTAACTCATCCATTTAAGAGGAGCGGTAATAAGCTCCGGTATAAAAATAAATAATGCTAACAACATGAATAAAACCATGACGTAAGGCGCAACGCCTTTTACCGCATCGTCAAATTTAAGTTTTGCCACGCCGCATACCACGTTAAGGACGTTACCGACCGGGGGCGTAATCAGTGATATTGAACAGTTGATAATAAACATGATGCCGAAATAGACCGGATCTATTCCCGCTTCTTTCACTAATGGCATTAATACAGGTGTAAGAATTAATACGGTGGGCGTTAAGTCCATTACCGTGCTGATCACCATAATAGCGAGCATAATGACGATGAATAATAAGCGAGGCGAATCAACCAACGGTTGTAATAGCTCCGATACCATCATGGGTAATTCGGCGATCGTAATAAGCCATGCAGATACCGCAGCAGAAGCCACCAGGAACATGACCACGGATGTGGTTTTCGCCGCGTTAATCAGAACATGATAAAGCGTGGAGAAGGTCATTTCGCGATAGACCACCACCGAGACGAACAGAGCGTAGAAGGCGGCAACCGCGCCTGCTTCGGTAGGCGTAAATAACCCCGAACGGAAACCGCCAATAATAATTATCGGCAAAAAGAGCGCCCAAATACCGGAGACTAAAGATTGCCAGACTTCCCGCAGTGAGGCTTTTGGCTGGCAAGGCAGATTCAGCCGTTTTGCCTGCCACCACCAGGTAATCATCAGCGTGACGCCCATCATGATGCCCGGCGCGATGCCCGCCATAAACAGTTTACTGATAGAGAGTCCGCTGGAGACGCCGAAGATAATGAGTGGAATAGAGGGAGGGATAATGGCCGCAATAATACCGCCAGAACCGATAAGTCCGGCGGCGCGATTTACCGGATAGTTGGCCTGACGCATCATCGGCACCAGCAGCGCCGCGACAGCTGCGGTATCAGCAACCGCAGAACCGGAAAGGCTTGCCATAATCATTGCCGCCAGCACGCCAACGTAACCCAGACCGCCTGGCCTGTGACCCACCAGTTTCATTGGCAGGTCGACAATACGTTGCGACAGGCCGCCCGCGTTCATGATCTCACCCGCCAGCACAAAGAAGGGAATGGCTAACAGAGAGAAACTGTCCGCACCGTTGACCAGCGTTTGCGCCAGAATTTGCACATCAAAGATATCCATCCAGAACATCAATGAGATGCCGCACAGCAATAATGCCCAGGCGATGGGAACACCAATCGCGATAGCGCCTAACAAACTGACAATAAATATAAGAATTGTCATCGTCAGACTCCTTGTTGGTTTTGGCTGGTGGTATTTGTGAACTGCCGGTATAAGTGACGCAATTCCAGCAATGCGATAATCAGGCTGGTGGGGATAGCGGCGGCGTACATTAAGCCAACGGGTACGCCGAGAATGGGCGATAAGTTACTCCAGTCCTGTGACGTTTTTTCTATTGCACCCCAGGCCAGACCCAGACACAGCAATAAAATGAGCGTATGGGTTAGCAGCGAAACACGTTGTTGATTAGTGGGAGAGAGTTTTTCGACTAAAAAAGTAACCTGCACATGGCTGTTGTCCATATAAGCAACGATAGCGCCAATAAAGGTTAACCAGACAAATAAAAGCCGGGATAATTCATCAATCGATAATATGCTTGTGTGAAATCCATATCGAAGAATGATATTAATAAAAATAATACAAGACAGTATTGCGATGATGAGCGCAAGAATGCCTTCGAGTATCCGTTTCATAACGAGTCCTTCTTGTTATGCAATATGTTTTCATTAATTAATGTTGTTGGTATTCGTAATATTTATTGGAGAGCGATTAATTAGAATCTGGCAAAATAAATGAATCGTTTTAAATAGATTCATTTAGAGAGTGAATGCCATTGCGTAATATTTCGATGCGGTGCTGAACATCAGCAGCTGCATGGATTTCTAATAACTTGATGCCCGAAAATTGCAATGTTGATGGCTCTGCTACATTAAATAACTCGCGAACATGATCTGTGGTCATCAGGCTTTCTGCACAGAATGGTGCAAACGGCGCGTGTAAATCCTGCCATTCTCCGTATGCTCCGTTTAGCGTCGTACCAGAGAACATCAACGCGCCGAGTTTCCCGGCCTGTTTCGCCATTTGGGTATGGGTCAGCGGCAACGCTGTATTGCGGCCTTCAATGGCGGATCGCGCCCAGTTGATACAGATGCTGACGTCATAATCGGCAATGACTTCCAGCACATTTTCCAAAGGCAAAAAGCCTTTGCGGGGAGCGGCAGACGTCATGGCATCGCAGTGTTCCAGCACCAGTTTGCACGGCCAGTCCCAACTGGCGATTTCTTTCAACGAGCGGGCAAAAGCATCCGTTGCTTGCATAACATTGGGATTCGTTGCTAACGGTGCGGCCTGGATCTCCAGTGCGAGCACTTTATTAGCCTGCAATGAGTTGATTTTATGGAACAGGTGGCAATAGTACGCCACGCAGGCCTTGCGTTGTTCTTCATCGCTGGAGGCGAGACCAAAGCCGCTGTTTTCGCTGCGGCGACGCATGGTTTCCATCACAGCGGTGACGACAAATTTCCAGCTTTCCGGCGTATGGCGAAGTAACCATTGATCGCCAAGAGGATGGAAGTTTTCCAGGCAGGGTTGTTCCAGACCGCGAATATCAGGGGTATCTGATAATTGTCGCCAGAAATCCTTCTCTTCCTCTTCACTTCTTTGGTGGAAAGAAGGTGCACAGGGATACGCACCGATAATATAACCGGCATTATTCGCTTTCATTTTGTGCTCCAGTAATAACTTTTTATAAAGCGCAGAGGGCTACTTTAACCACGATTTTGCGGATTGCCATTGGGGCATTTTTATTACATGCCGGTCGGTGAACATCCTGCGGGAAGAAAATAGCGTAGCTACCCGGTATCATTTCTATAAATGATTCATGTTCACTATCGTGATAAAAAATAATATCGCGTTGCTCTAATAGTGATTCGCTGACTTTATTATTCCCGGTATCAATGGCTACACCGATTTTCTCTTCGCCCCAGGCCAGAAACTGAATATCCAGATAGCGACGATGAACCTCAGGACGGTTTTCCACCGCCTCGCGTGTGGTTAAATCGATAATTTGCGCAAAAATATTTTTGCCGTCGATTTCGATAACGCCCGGTGCCAGGACGTTGAAATCGGTGGTGCGTAGAAAATCGAGCGCCTTTTCAATGGCGACGGGCAAACGGCACGGATTAGGTTGTGTGATATGTCCAAAAATCATGGTCTATCTCCTTATAATGCCTGGATTTTTGCCCATACGCTGTCGTCAATGGTAATTCCGTTACGACGGTTTTCTGCCAGCAGGGTAGTGAATTCGTGACCGGGTAAACGAATGGCCTGGTTTTCGTCTGCGCGCTCGGCGCTAGTAACGTAATCCATAATGCGTTGCAGTTTGGCATCGCGGGTGGAACCGTCGATCAGTTTGTCCACTTCAATGGCAATAAAGATTTGTGAAATGCCGTACTCGTCGCTGTTGTCCTGGGTGACTTCAGCAACCGATGCGCCGTCAGAAAGGAGAGTGGCTATCATATCCAGCACAATCGACATGCCAGAACCTTTCCAGTAACCCATCGGCAAAATGCGGCGATTTTTCTCGATAATGCCAGGTTCTTTGGTCAAATTGCCCTCATCATCAAACCCACCATCGACCGGCAGCTCGCGTCCCGCCAGACGATTCACTTCTAACATGCCGTAGGAGAACATCGACATCGACATATCGACCATGGTGATGGGTGAAGAAGGAATAGCGACGATCAGTGGGTTGGTGCCGATGCGACACTCTTTTGCGCCCCACGGCGGCATTACGGCGATAGAGTTGGTCCAGCAGATGCCGATATAGCCTTTTTCCGCCGCCTGCCAGCCGTAGCTGCCGCCGCGCATCCAGTGGTTGGCATTGCGTAACGCGACCAGGCCAATCCCGTGAGTTGCCGCCAGTTCAATGGCGCGGTCCATCATCTTTTTCGCCGTCAGGTTACCGATCGAACGCTGGGCGTCCCACTGCTCAATCGCGCCGAGGCTGGTTATACGTTTGGGTTGGGCGTCAGGAATGATATCGCCGTTTTCCAGTTGCTGAATGAAACGGGGGAAACGGTTAACGCCATGAGAATAAACGCCGGATTCGGTGGTGCGGGCGAACATCTCTGCACAGGCATCGGCTGTTTCGCTGTCAACGCCACGTGAAATTAATACCCGATTAAAGGCTGTTTTTAACTGCTCAAATGTCACTTTCATCCCTGGCTTCCTTGTGTTTGTTGATCGCTTTTTTAGCTTAAAATTCCACTATGCGAAATTTGATTTCAAATATATCGATCGCTTTTTAACAAAGCAATCCGCGCCATGATTTTTAAAAATTATTAAAATCAAATAGTTACAAATTATCTGTCGAGATCGTGAACTGCGACACACTTTGCGTTACCATCAGGGCGCGATAAAAAGGGGAAGAAAGCGATGGGAAAAAAAGAGCACGAGTTGGCGCAGGAAAAAGAGCGCCCAGCTGGAAGTCAGAGCCTGTTTCGCGGGTTGATGCTGATTGAGATTTTGAGCAACTATCCAAACGGTTGTCCGCTGGCGCATCTCTCTGAACTGGCTGGCTTAAATAAAAGCACGGTCCATCGTTTATTGCAGGGGCTACAGTCCTGTGGCTATGTGACAACTGCTCCCGCTGCGGGGAGTTACCGCCTGACCACAAAATTTATTGCTGTCGGGCAAAAGGCGCTGTCGTCGCTGAATATCATTCATATTGCCGCGCCGCATCTTGAGACGCTGAACATCTCCACTGGTGAAACCATTAACTTTTCCAGTCGAGAAGATGATCACGCTATTTTGATTTATAAACTGGAACCTACTACCGGTATGCTACGAACCCGCGCCTATATTGGTCAGCATATGCCGCTCTACTGTTCGGCGATGGGTAAGGTTTATATGGCGTTTGGTCATCAGGACTACGTGAAATCGTATTGGGAAAGCCATCAGAATGAAATCCAGCCGCTAACCCGCAACACCATTACCGAACTGCCCGCGATGTTCGATGAACTGGCGCACATTCGTGAAAGTGGCGTGGCAATGGACAGAGAAGAGAATGAACTCGGCGTCTCCTGTATTGCTGTTCCGGTGTTTGATATTCATGGGCGGGTGCCGTATGCGGTGTCGATTTCGCTTTCGACATCACGCCTGAAACAGGTGGGGGAGAAAAATCTCCTGAAACCGCTGCTTGAAACTGCGCAGGCTATCTCCAATGAACTGGGATTTACCGTCCGGGATGACCAGGGCGCGATCACATAACGCTTTTGGCAGGTGGCAAAACTTTAATATTTCCTTCGTTGGATCAAAGCAATAATGGCGCACTCTCTGGCACGCTGCGGTTTTAGTGCAAAGGAGTGATCATGAACCGGTTTATTATTGCGGATGCGACGAAATGTATCGGTTGCCGTACCTGTGAAGTGGCTTGTGCAGTGTCGCATCAGGAGAATCAGGATTGCGCTTCGTTGTTACCTGGCGAGTTTATTTCCCGTATTCGTGTCATCAAAGACCACACCTGGACCACGGCAGTAGCCTGTCATCAGTGTGAAGATGCACCGTGCGCGAATGTTTGCCCTGTGGACGCTATTCGCCGCGAACATGGGCATATCTTCGTTGAACAATCACGTTGTATTGGCTGTAAAAGCTGTATGTTGGCTTGCCCGTTTGGTGCGATGGAAGTGGTTTCTTCGCGCACAAAGGCGAGAGCGATTAAGTGTGACCTGTGCTGGCATCGGGCAACGGGACCAGCCTGTGTTGAAGCTTGCCCGACAAAGGCGTTGCAGTGTATGGATGTTGAGAAAGTGCTGCGGAATCGGCTACTACAGCAGCCTGTTTGAGACATTATTCCGGCGGTTCTCAACGCCGGAATAGTGCGTTTCGTTTATGCCGGGTGCGGCGTGAACGTCTTATCTGGCCTACAAAATCTTACAAATTCAATATATTGCAGAAATTATGTGGCCTGATAAGCGCAGCGCATCAGGCAATTTTTAATGACTCTCAGCCCAGGCGCGTTCGATCTCTTCTGCCAGAATCTTCACTCCTGCCTCGATTTTCTCCGGTTCCGGCACATAGTTCATGCGCATACATTGATGCGTATGCGGCCACGGTTTATCCAGCCCAGGGAAGAAGTTGTGTCCTGGCACCATCAGCACGCCGCGCGCTTTAAGCCGCTGGTAAAGCTGCTCGGTGGTAATCGGCAAATCCTTAAACCATAGCCAGAGGAAAATAGCGCCTTCGGGTTTATGAATCAGGCAGCGATCTTCTGGTAAATAACGGCGAATGATGGCGATAGTTTCCTGAACACGCTGGTAGTAGAACGGCTTGATGACCGTTTCTGACAGGCGCAGCAGATCGTTACGCTTAATCATTTCACACATCATCGCCGGACCAATACCGCCAGGCGCCAGGCTGATAATGCCGTTCATATTAGTGATGGCGGTGATGATTTTTTCATTGGCGATGATAATGCCGCAGCGTGAACCAGGCAGCCCCAGTTTGGAAAGGCTCATGCACAGCACGATATTTGGATTCCACAGTGGGCGCGCTTCGCTGAAGATGATACCCGGGAACGGGACGCCATAAGCGTTATCAATCACCAGCGGAATGCCGTGTTGATTCGCCAGCGCGTCAAGCTTCAGCAACTCTTCGTCAGTAATCACATTGCCTGTTGGATTCGTCGGCCGGGAGACGCAAATCATCCCGGTTTCTTCGCCAATATGCAGATGCTCAAAATCGACGTGGTATTTAAACTGGCCTTCCGGCAGCAGTTCAATATTCGGACGCGCAGAGACAAACAGATCTTCTTCCAGTCCGGCGTCAACGTAGCCAATGTACTCCGGTGCCAGCGGGAACAGCACTTTTTTGACCCGACCATCGGCACGGCGTCCGGCAAACAGATTAAATAAGTAGAAAAACGCGCTCTGGCTGCCGTTTGTTAGTGCAATATTCTGTGGTTCGATATCCCAACCCAGCTTCTCGCGTAGCATTTCGGCAAGTAGTGTGAGTAGCCCCGTTTTCCCCTGCGGGCCGTCGTAATTACACAGCGCATCAGTGGCTTTGCCGCTTTCCAGCATGTCGGTAAGCAGCGTCTGGAAGTAGTCCTGCATTTCTGGGATCTGCGCCGGATTGCCGCCGCCGAGCATAATCGCGCCGGGCGTGCGTAAGCCGTCGTTCAGATCTTCCATCAGCAGCGTAATGCCGGAGTGGCGGGTAAATTTGTCACCAAAAAGGGAGAATGTCATAGCGGGATATCTGTCGAACTCTGTAGCAAGGAAAGTAACAATAACGCTACATTTGCTGGGGTGCAAATCGGGTTGCTGCAAGAGGATTGGCGTATCATGCTAAGCTTTATGATATGTCTGGTCTTTTATACTGGAATACGGCTTCCCGACATACTGCAAGTGGGAAGCCGGAAAAGTTACTGTTGCCCCGCCCAGACAACCATCACTTTATCGTCGCCATGTTCACGGACAAATCCATAACCTTGTTTCAGTGACAATGTGGTCTGCTTACCCGCGCCAATCGCTGGATGGCGGGCGCGGAACTGACCGAGGCGTTGCCAGTGCGCAACGCTGGCAGCAGATTTACCGCTAACATCCTGCCAGTTCATATCCGAGCGTGTGCCTTGCAGCGGATCAGAACCGGTAGCTCCGAACGGACGCGAGGATTCATCACCATAAAAGATTTGCACCGCACCTGGCGCTAATAGCAATAACTCTGCTGCTTTGTCGCCCCCTTCGCGGAACAGGCGGGTATCATGCGACGAGAGGTAGCTCAACACGTTGAAATCCTGCAATTTATCTGCCATTTGCTGCCAGGTGGTATCCATCTGTGCCAGACAATCGACGGCTTTCGCGGCCTGTTCCTGATAATCGAAATTGATCATCGCATCGAAGCCGTGGCGATAGTAGTCACTTTGCATTACGCCATGACCCCAGGCTTCGCCGGTCATCCAGAAAGGTTTGTCATCTAACGCTTTATCGGGGTTAGCTTTTTTCCATTCGCGAAGTGCGGCGCTGGCTTCGGTTTTCAGTTGCTGCCAGGCGGGCAACTCAACATGTTTGGCGGTATCGACCCGAAAACCATCAATCCCGTAGTCGCGAACCCACTGGCTTAACCAATGCGTTAAATAATCGCGGGGGGTAAAACCATCGATGGCTTTAGCGTGGGTATCCGGTTTGTTTTTATAGAACACCGGCAGACCTGAAGCGGTGGTAGATTCGGTCTTTATATCCGGCAAAAAGGCCAGCGACATGGTGAGATCGTCGAATCCAGGATTGTCGTAATCGCCAATATCCGTTCTGATCCAGTTTTTTCCCCACCATTTATCCCAGCCTGTTTTGTCGCTGAAATTAATGTAATCGTTAAAGCTATGCCAGGTTTGCCCGGCGGCGGGTTTCCAGTCGCTCCAGCGGTCACCCAGTGTTTTTTTCAGCTCATCACCGGAAAGGTATAACGCGCCAAACTGATACTCCTGCATATCCGCCAGCGTGGCATAACCGGTATGGTTCATCACCACATCAAAGAGAATACGAATACCGCGCTGGTGCGCGCTATCAACCAGCGCCTGTAGATCGGCTTCGTTGCCCATATTTGCATCAAGATTCGTCCAGTCCTGTGTGTAATAACCGTGGTAGGCATAGTGCGGGAAATCGCCTTTTGTACCACCGCCCACCCAGCCGTGAATTTGCTCAAACGGGGCGCTGATCCACAGGGCATTGACGCCCAGCTGCTGGAGATAATCCAGTTTGTTGGTCAGGCCGCGTAAATCGCCGCCGTGAAAAGTGCCAATTTCCGCCATACCGTCTTTATGACGACCGTAGCTCTGGTCATTGCTGGGATCGCCGTTTTCGAAACGGTCTGTCAGCACAAAGTAAACGGTGGCGTTATGCCAGTCGAAAGGGGCAGAGGTGTCAGTTTCTGCCCGTTCCAGTAGTAGTAAGCCGTTACTGGTGGCGGCAGGTTGTAATGTAATTTGGCCATTTTTCACTGTCGCGATTTGTTGACTGTAATAATCACGGACAGGCGCACCTTCCGGGAAGGTGGCACTGACATCAAGCGTAAGTGGGCGACCATCCCATTTCGGGCATTCACGGATTGGGGTTGCTATTGGTTCGGCGGTGTTTGGGATCGATATCATCAACGTCGGCGTGCCGGAGCGGGTGTCGATTTGCAGCGTATATTCGCCATCTCTGAACAATCGCCATTGTGGCGGTGTGTTGTTGCAAGGTTGCAGGGAAAGCATCTGATTGAGTTTTATCGCATTCACCGGCTGCCAGCACTGTTGGTCAAAATTTAGCGTTAGTGGACGCGTACCTTTAGCCAGCTTCGCGTGGCTGACAAATGTTCCTGTCCCCTGTTCGGTAAAGGCGGGGAACCCCGGCGAAGTCCAGCTGGCGGCAATGGCAAAGCCGGGAAGGAGTGTCAGAAAACAGGCGGCAAGTTTCATGGCGGGTGAGTCCTTATTGCTGCGATTTCAGACAGTTTGCCAGCGAATAACCAGACAAAACTCATCCCTGAGTAGTAAGTCCACAGGATGAGACGCAGGGGGGAGCGATCGCGCGCAAAAAACAGCTGAATTTTGCGATAAAATCCACATTTTCTGCGATCTTGCACCAATCTGAACCATTACCACGTGACATAGTTTCAGATTTGGACTATTCCTTGGGGTGCGCTCGACCGCTATTTTTGATATGATTTGAGATTCAACTCTCAAATTTGGGAAAAATATTACTCTAAATCATTCGAGTTGCAGGACAAAACACCAATGGCGTTTTGAACAGCGTTTGCGCAGTACATGCAACTTGAAGTATGACGAGTATAAGGTGTTTGAATGATTAAATCCGATCAGGAGACCTGATGATTTTGACTCCCATACGACGATATGGGGCGATGATTCTTATGTTACTCACTCTGGTGTTTTCGAGTGAGGTGTTAGCGAAGACGCACACGACAACAACGAGTCAAAAGTCCCACTTAACTAAAGCTAGTAATAAACAGGTAAGCAGTAAACAAGAGTATTCTCGCAATAGTGCAAAGAGCAGTTCACTTCCTGATTTGCGAAAATACCCTTCCGGAACACCAAGAAAAAAAGCGTTTCTCCGGACTGTAATGCCCTATATTACCAGCCAAAATGCTGCCATTATGGCGGAACGTAACTGGCTAATCTCAAAACAGTACCAGGGTCAATGGTCGCCTTCAGAGCGTGCACGTCTGCAAGACATTGCCAAACGCTATAAGGTGAAGTGGTCCGGTAATACGCGAAAAATCCCGTGGAATACGCTGCTCGAACGTGTAGACATTATCCCGACCAGTATGGTGGCGACGATGGCTGCAGCAGAAAGCGGTTGGGGAACGTCGAAACTGGCGCGTAGCAACAATAACCTGTTCGGCATGAAGTGCATGAAAGGACGTTGTACCAATGCGCCGGGTAAAGTGAAGGGGTACTCACAGTTCAGTTCTGTAAAAGAATCGGTGAGCGCCTATGTCACTAACCTGAATACGCATCCGGCTTACGCTTCTTTCCGCAAATCACGCGCACAATTGCGTAAAGCGGATCAGGAAGTTACCGCCACAGCGATGATTCATAAGCTGAAAGGTTATTCCACGAAAGGGCAGAGCTATAACAACTACCTGTTCGCGATGTACCAGGATAACCAGCGGTTAATCGCCGCGCATATGTAATTGCATTCCCTTGAGCCTTATCCGACTTGTTGGTCGGATAGGGCTTTTGTTCGCATCAGGTGGTTGTGCTGAGTTACCTGATGCGACGCTGGCGCGTTTTATCATGCCTGGCGGGTAGGTCGGATAAGGCGTTCACGCCGCATCCGACAACCACGCAGCGTTGCCTGATCCGACGCTTCTCATCACGCATGGTGGATTTTCCCCTCCCGCTACAGCATTACCTCGCTATTTACATCGCGATACTCTTTTGGTGTCGTGTCATACGCTTTTTTAAATACAGAGTAAAAATATTGCAGCGATGGATAACCACACATTTGCGATATCTCATTGATCGACAAGGTAGTAGAAATCAGCAGGCTGCGCGCTTTCTCCAGCTTCTCGGCATGAATCATGGCGTGAATAGTTTCACCCACTTCTTCTTTAAACCGTTTTTCAAGATTGGATCGCGATATGCCCACCGCATCCAGAACCTGATCCACTTTAATTCCTTTGCAGGCATGATTGCGGATGTAATGCATGGCCTGAATAACGGCGGGATCGGTCAACGAACGGTAATCAGTAGAACGCCGTTCGATGACACGGACTGGCGGAACCAAAATCCGCTGCAACGGCATCTCTTCTTTATCTAATAAGCGATGCAAAAGTTTTGCCGCCTGATAGCCCATTTGTCGGGCACCCTGCGCAACAGAAGAGAGGGCGACACGCGAAAGATAGCGGGTCAATTCTTCGTTATCTATGCCAATCACGCATAATTTTTCCGGTACGGGGATGTGCAGATGCTCGCATACTTGCAGAATATGCCGCGCCCGGGCGTCAGTGACGGCAATAATCCCTGTTTGCGGTGGCAGTGTTTGCAGCCAGTCTGCCAGCCGATTCTGCGCGTGTTGCCAGTTCTCTGGTGCGGTTTCCAGCCCCTGATAAACCACACCTCGGTACTTCTCTTCAGCTACAAGCTGACGAAAGGCATACTCGCGTTCGGCGGCCCAGCGTTTGCCGCTCGACTCTGGCAGACCATAAAAAGCAAAGCGGTTAACGCCTTTCTCTTTTAAATGCAAAAATGCGCTTTCAACCAGCGCATAGTTATCGGTGGCAATGTAATGTACGGGCGGATAGCTTTCTGCCAGGTGATACGAGCCACCAACCCCAACAATAGGGACGTTGACATCAGCCAATGCTTGCTCGATTTGTTTATCGTCGAAGTCGGCGATGACGCCATCTCCTAACCAGTCCTTGATTTTATCAATGCGGGCGCGGAAATCTTCTTCAATGAAAATATCCCATTCCGATTGCGACGCCTGTAAATATTCCCCTACACCTTCTACTACTTGACGGTCATAGGCTTTATTAGCATTGAACAGCAACGTGATGCGATGACGTTTAGTAAACATGGTTCTTTTCCTGCTGAATCATGCAAAAACTCAAAACCGGTAATACGTTACCGGCTTTGAGAAAATTTTTATCAAAATCAGGAACGGCGTTTGGTTGCGGAGTCCATCCATACTGCCAGCAACAGAATCGCACCTTTGACGATATACTGCCAGAAGGTCGGTACATCCATCATACTCATGCCGTTATCCAGTGAAGCCATGATGAATGCCCCCATTACTGCACCGGCAACACTCCCCACACCGCCTGCCAGACTAGTACCGCCAATCACACATGCTGCAATCGCGTCCAGCTCGGCGATATTCCCCGCAGAAGGTGAACCAGCGCCAAGTCGAGAACTAAGAATTAACCCGGCGATGGCTACCATCAAACCGTTGATAGCAAACACGGCAAGTTTTGTTCGTTCAACGTTAATCCCGGATAGCCGCGCCGCTTCCAGATTACCGCCAATAGCGTAAATACGTCGCCCAAAGGCTGTCCGTGTTGCCATAAACATTCCACCGAGTAACAGCAACGTCAGCAGCAGAACAGGAGTGGGAACGCCACGGTAATCATTTAGCAGCCAGATTGCGCCTAAAACGATGATAGCCGTTAATGCCTGGCGACCGACCACCGCCGTAGATGCCGGAGACTGCAAACCCAAAGCCTGACGGCGCATTCTTCCGCGCCATTGCCAGCCGACAAAAGCCATTAAACCAAGCGCGCCGATGATGAAACCGGTACTGGCTGGTAGATAGCTTTGCCCAATTTGTGACATCGCGGCGCTGGTGGGGGAAACGGTCGTGCCGTTGGTGATACCAATCAGGATGCCGCGAAATGCCAACATACCTGCCAGGGTGACAATAAATGACGGGACTTTGCGGTACGCGACCCACCACCCATTCCACGCTCCGAGAAGCAGTCCCAGAACCAATGTCACAATGATAGTGAGTGGCAGCGGCCAACCCAACCAAACGTCACAGATAGCGGCGACCCCGCCTAGTAGCCCCATCATGGAGCCGACCGAGAGGTCGATTTCAGCAGAAATTATGACGAACACCATACCTACCGCGAGAATGCCGGTAATTGCGGTCTGGCGCAGCAGGTTGGAAACGTTACGGGCGCTTAAGTAGGCACCATCGGTGGTCCAGGTAAAGAACAGCATGATTGCGATGATCGCTGCAATCATCACGAAGACCTGTAAATTCAGTGATTTCAGCCCAGAAAAGCCACCGGATGTCGGTACGGCTAATTTCACTTCAGACGGATTGCTTTTCGACATGATGTTCGCTCCTCAATGCGGCTTCCATCACCTGCTCCTGAGTCAGGTTATGATTTATCAGGTTGGCTTTTAGTTTTCCTTCATGCATCACCAGCACACGATCGCTAAGGCCGAGTACTTCAGGTAATTCAGAAGAGATGACAATAACGGCAATACCTTGCTGGACGAGTTGGTTAATTAATTTGTAGATCTCGTATTTAGCGCCAATATCAATACCCCTGGTGGGTTCATCAAGAATGAGAATGCGTGGATTTAATAGCAGGCAGCGTGCGAGGATCGCTTTTTGCTGATTGCCACCGCTTAAACGTCCAATAGCAAGGTCGGGGGAGGATGTTTTAACTTTGAGTTGCTGGATGGATTCCAGGATACATTTTTGCTCTGCGGCATCATCAAGCTGGCTGATCCCTCCGGTAAATTTATTGAGTGCGGCGAGAGTAATATTTTTACCAACCGCCATTACCGGAACGATACCATCGCGCTTTCTGTCTTCTGGCACCATCGCAATACCCTGGGCGATCGCTTGCTGGCAGTTGTGAATATCCACCTGTTTGCCGTCAATATAGATTTTCCCTTCCCACTGTCCGGGCCAAACGCCAAACAGGCATTGAATGGTTTCGGTGCGTCCGGCACCGACCAGTCCGGCAATACCCAGTATTTCACCGCGTTTCAGAGAAAAAGAGACATCGTTAACCCGTTTAATATGACGATTAACCGGATGCCACGCCGTCAAGTGCTCAATACGTAATATTTCATCACCAGTGATATGCGGTTCGTTAGGGTAAAGTGCCGTTAATTCTCGCCCTACCATCATAGTGATAATATCGTCTTCGCTCATTCCGGCTGCATCACGTGTTCCTATATGCTGACCGTCGCGAATAACGCAAATCGTATCGGAAATTGCTTTAACTTCGTTGAGTTTGTGCGAAATATAGATACAGGCGATACCGTGTTGTTGCAGATCGCGAATAATATCCAGTAAAACCGTGGTTTCCAGCTCGGTTAATGAGGCTGTCGGTTCATCAAGAATTAATAAACGCACCTGCTTATTAAGCGCCTTGGCAATTTCAACCAGTTGTTGTTGCCCAAGCCCTAAATCGCCAACGCGGGCATCTGGTGAAATGGATAAACTGACCTGCGCTAATAGCTTCTGGCAGCGTAGCGTCATCTGGTCATAATCCATAATCCCATTGTGGGTTATTTCGTTACCCAGGAAGATATTTTCCAGCACGGTCAATTCTTTCACCAGGGCCAATTCCTGGTGAATGATGGCGATACCTTTGCGTTCGGTATCGCGGATGTGACTTGCCTGAATCTCTTCGCCAGCAAAAATAATTTCGCCTTCGTAGGAACCATGAGGATAAATTCCACACAGCACTTTCATCAGCGTTGATTTACCAGACCCATTTTCCCCACAGAGTGAGACGATTTCGCCAGCGTTTAGCCGCAAGCTGACGTTATCTATCGCCTTCACGGTGCCGAAGGTTTTGGTAATGTTCTTCATTTCAAGTAGATAAGACATAACGACTCCACCTAAGCCAATCAGTTCACGCGGCATGGAGAGAAATCACGCCCCAGTCAGCGCCGGGGCGTGACGCTTAAAGCTCGCTCTCTTTGTGGAATCCGTCTTTAATTACCGTATCTTTGATGTTGTTTTTATTAACATCGATTGGTGTCAGCAGGCGGGATGGAACATCTTTCAGACCATTATTCAGTGTGGTATCTGCTTTTGGTTCCTGACCATTGCCCAACTCAACGGCAATTTCTGCGGCAGTATTTGCCAACAACGTAATAGGTTTATACACCGTCATAGTTTGCGTACCGGCAGCAATACGTTTTATGCCCGCGAGATCCGCATCCTGACCGGAAATTGCCACTTTGCCTGATAAACCTTGAGCACTTAATGCCTGAATCGCCCCGCCAGCGGTAGCATCGTTTGAGGCAACAACCGCATCAATTTTGTTATTGTTGGCAGTTAGCGCATTTTCCATAATTTTCAGCGCATTTTCTGGTAACCAACCATCAACCCATTGGTCGCCAACGACTTTAATTTTTCCTGAGTCAACATAAGGTTTTAATACTTTCATTTGCCCGGCGCGAAATAGCTTGGCGTTGTTATCGACCGGGGAGCCACCCATCAGGAAATAATTGCCCTGTGGGACGATATCAACTAGGGCTTTTGCTTGCAGTTCGCCGACTTTTTCATTATCGAAAGAAATATAAAAATCTATATCTGCATCATTAATCATGCGGTCGTAAGCTAATACTTTTATACCTTCTTGTTTGGCTTCTTTTACAACGTTACTTAATACCTGACCGTTATATGGAATAATGACAAGAACGTCGACGCCCCGGTTAATCATGTTTTCAATCTGCGACATTTGGGTTTCTTCATTGCCATTCGCAGATTGCACAAATACTTTCGCACCGAGAGATTCTGCTTTTTTAACAAAGATATCCCGATCTTTTTGCCAGCGTTCAAGACGGAGATCATCAATCGCCATTCCTATTTTTACTTCTTTGGCGTGCGCTGCGACGTTAGTAAGCAGGAGTGAGGTGCAAAGGGTGAGTAAGATGTTCTTTATTTTCATGATTCAGAGGCCTTCTGTTGTTAGAGGTCAGCTTAAAAAGTAACAATCACCGCGATAAACGTAACCAATTTTTAGCAACTAAACAGGGGAAAACAATTACAGATTTTTATCTTTCGATTACGATTTTTGGTTTATTTCTTGATTTATGACAGAGATCTTACTTTTATTGATTAATTGTACTTGTTGCATTTTTCTATTCGAGAAATCACCCAATTTCATCATTCCATATTATTTTTGCGAGCGAGCGCACACTTGTGAATTATCTCAATAGCAGTGTGAAATAACATAATTGAGCAACTGAAAGGGAGTGCCCAATATTACGACATCATCCATCACACGCGGCATTACCTGATTATGGAGTTCATTATGCAAGCCTATTTTGACCAGCTCGATCGCGTTCGTTATGAAGGTCCGAAATCCTCTAACCCGTTAGCATTCCGTCATTACAATCCCGACGAACTGGTGTTGGGCAAGCGTATGGAAGACCACTTGCGTTTTGCCGCCTGCTACTGGCACACCTTCTGCTGGAACGGGGCGGACATGTTTGGTGTGGGCGCTTTTAATCGTCCGTGGCAGCAGCCTGGCGAAGCTCTGGCGCTGGCGAAGCGTAAAGCCGATGTCGCATTCGAGTTTTTCCACAAATTACATGTGCCGTTTTATTGCTTCCATGACGTGGATGTTTCCCCGGAAGGCACATCGTTAAAAGAGTACATCAATAACTTTGCGCAAATGGTCGATGTGCTGGCTGGCAAGCAAGAAGAGAGCGGTGTGAAACTGTTGTGGGGAACCGCTAACTGCTTTACTAACCCTCGCTATGGCGCGGGCGCGGCGACGAACCCAGATCCCGAGGTCTTTAGCTGGGCAGCTACACAAGTTGTTACCGCGATGGAAGCAACGCATAAACTGGGTGGTGAAAACTATGTGCTGTGGGGCGGTCGTGAAGGTTACGAAACTCTGTTGAATACCGATCTTCGTCAGGAGCGTGAACAGCTTGGTCGCTTTATGCAGATGGTGGTTGAGCATAAACATAAAATCGGTTTCCAGGGCACGCTGCTTATCGAACCGAAACCGCAAGAACCGACCAAACATCAATATGATTACGATGCCGCAACGGTTTACGGTTTCCTGAAACAGTTTGGCCTGGAAAAAGAGATTAAACTGAATATTGAAGCGAACCACGCGACGCTTGCGGGTCACTCTTTCTACCATGAAATTGCCACAGCCATTGCGCTTGGTCTGTTCGGTTCTGTCGATGCTAACCGTGGCGACGCGCAATTGGGCTGGGATACTGACCAGTTCCCGAACAGCGTGGAAGAGAACGCGCTGGTAATGTATGAAATCCTCAAAGCAGGTGGTTTCACGACCGGTGGTCTGAACTTTGATGCCAAAGTACGTCGTCAGAGCACTGATAAATACGATCTGTTCTACGGTCATATTGGGGCGATGGATACGATGGCGCTGTCACTGAAAATTGCAGCACGCATGATTGAAGACGGCGAACTGGATAAACGCGTAGCGCAGCGTTATTCCGGCTGGAATAGCGAACTGGGTCAGCAAATCCTGAAAGGCCAAATGTCATTGGCTGATTTAGCAAAATATGCTCAGGACAACAATCTGGCGCCGGTGCATCAGAGTGGACGCCAGGAGCAACTGGAAAATCTGGTAAATCATTATCTGTTCGACAAATAAAGGCTAATTGTGCAGTCCGCAAGCCCGGTTATCGGTAGCGATACCGGGCATTTTTTTAAGGAACAATCGCTATGTATATCGGGATAGATCTTGGCACATCGGGCGTAAAAGTTATTTTGCTCAACGAGCAAGGTGAAGTGGTCGCTTCGCAAACGGAAAAACTAACCGTTTCGCGTCCGCATCCACTCTGGTCGGAGCAAGATCCGGAACAGTGGTGGCTGGCGACTGGTCGCGCGATGAAAACCCTGGGTGAACAGCATTCTCTGCGAGACGTTAAAGCATTGGGTATTGCCGGGCAAATGCATGGTGCAACTTTACTTGATGCTCAGCAGCGGGTGCTACGTCCCGCCATTTTGTGGAACGACGGGCGCTGCGCGGAGGAGTGTGCTTTGCTGGAAGCGCGAGTTCCGCAGTCGCGGGATATTACAGGCAACCTGATGATGCCCGGATTTACCGCGCCTAAATTGCTGTGGATTCAGCGAAATGAGCCAGAGATATTCCTTCAGGTAGACAAAGTATTATTGCCGAAAGATTATTTGCGTCTGCGGATGACGGGAGAATTCGCCAGTGATATGTCTGATGCAGCTGGCACCATGTGGCTGGATGTCGCAAAGCGTGACTGGAGTGATGTTATGCTGGAGGCTTGCCAGTTATCTCGAGATCAGATGCCAGCATTATACGAAGGCAGCGAAATTACCGGCACTTTGCTACCTGAGGTTGCAAAAGCGTGGGGAATGAATGCAGTGCCGGTTGTTGCGGGCGGCGGCGATAATGCGGCTGGCGCGGTTGGTGTGGGTATGGTTGATGCCAACCAGGCAATGTTATCGCTGGGGACTTCAGGCGTTTATTTTGCGGTGAGCGAAGGTTTCCTAAGTAAGCCGGAAAGTGCCGTACATAGCTTTTGTCATGCATTGCCGCAGCGTTGGCATTTAATGTCTGTGATGTTGAGTGCGGCGTCGTGTCTGGACTGGGCGACGAAATTAACCGGTCTGAGTGATGTCCCTGTTTTAATTGCCGCAGCCCAGCAGGCCGATGAGAGCGTCGATCCTGTCTGGTTTTTGCCTTATCTTTCTGGCGAGCGTACGCCGCACAATAATCCACAGGCAAAGGGCGTTTTCTTCGGCCTCACCCATCAACACGGCCCCGCAGAACTGGCACGCGCGGTACTGGAAGGCGTGGGGTATGCGTTGGCGGATGGCATGGATGTCGTACATGCCTGTGGCATTCAACCGCAAAGCATTACACTGATTGGTGGCGGAGCGCGTAGCGAGTACTGGCGTCAGATGCTGGCGGATATTAGCGGTCAGCAACTGGATTACCGCACGGGGGGGGATGTGGGGCCAGCATTAGGCGCAGCAAGGCTGGCACAGATTGCGGTAAATCCAGATAAATCTCTCATTGAGTTGTTGCCGCAACTTCCTTTAGAACAGTCGCATCTGCCGAACGCGCAGCGTTATGCTGCTTATCAGCCACGGCGTGAAACGTTCCGTCGTCTCTATCAGCAACTTCTGCCGCTAATGGCATAATATTTCCCCCTGCCTTATGTGGCGGGGGATAATTTCCATCTATATATATTTAGAATGTATTAATTTTTTATATGGATTTATTCTGAAAATCATTTGTTAATGGTGTTTTTCAGTTTTGTCTTTCGTTGGTTACTCGTAATGTATCACCGGTAGATACGGAGATCGTTATGAAAACCTCAAAGACTGTGGCAAAACTATTATTTGTGGTCGGGGCGCTGGTTTATCTGATTGGATTATGGATCTCATGTCCATTGTTAAGTGGCAAAGGCTATTTTCTTGGCGTGTTAATGACGGGGACTTTTGGCAACTATGCCTATCTGCGCGCAGAGAAACTCGGGCAACTGGATGATTTCTTTATTCGCATTTGCCAGTTAGTTGCGTTAATCACTATCGGCCTTTTGTTTATTGGCGTTTTAAACGCACCCATTAACGCTTATGAAATGGTGATCTACCCGATTGCCTTTTTTGTTTGCTTGTTTGGTCAAATGCACTTGTTTCGCTCGGCATGATCGCCATAAAGCTCTTAATAGTTCAGGAATGAAAGGAAATCTGTGATGGAAAACAAAATATCAACCTATTCTCCGGCATTCAGTATTGTGTCATGGGTAGCTCTTGCTGGTGGTATCGTTACCTATCTGTTGGGGCTATGGAATGCAGAGATGCAGTTAAATGAAAAGGGATATTATTTTGCCGTATTGGTGTTAGGGCTGTTTTCGGCAGCTTCCTATCAAAAGACCGTTCGGGATAAGTATGAAGGTATTCCTACCACATCTATTTATTATATGACCTGCCTGGTGGTATTTATCATCTCTGTCGCGTTACTGATGGTAGGTCTGTGGAATGCAACGTTATTACTCAGTGAAAAAGGCTTTTATGGTCTGGCCTTCTTTTTAAGCTTGTTTGGTGCAGTAGCGGTGCAGAAAAATATCCGTGATGCCGGAATCAACGCCCCAAAAGAAACGATGGCTGCGCAGGAAGAATATAGCGAATAATCCAGGTAAGCCCGGTCAGCCCAGTGTGACCGGGTTTTTACTTAACTCACTAATCTGTTTTTATCGATTCGTTGCACCAGCACAGAAAGTAACAAGCTTGCTGCCAGCGTCGCGCAAAAGATCCAAATAATATCCAGTATTGGCCAGCTTTTAAGCTCAATACCACTGGTGCGCAGCGCATGGATAATCAACGCGTGGAACCCGTATATACCCAGAGAATGACGGGATATCAGTCCAAGCCCGCTAACAGTACGCGTATCCAGTGTATTTTTTACCAGAGTCAGTAACGCAATTGCGCAGATAAAAACCATCGGCCCACAGTAAAGATACCAGGTATCGGCAAAATTTCCGCGCCACCGTAATTCATATAATGTCCCACGAGAGATAATAAATACCCCGGCTATAAACAGTGCGGCGCTCATCCACGACAGTGGCTTATGTTGCGTGTCCATCATCCCAATGGCGCGGCCCAACATGCCATACAGGATGTAGTAAAAGGTATCGCCATTGATATATAAGTTAATTGGTAGCCATTCAAAACCGTCGATCTTCTGTGGCACAGTGTTTGGGTTGGCGATGATGCCAATCACCACCATTAGCACCAACAACATTTTACCGCCGACGTGCTTTACCTGAATCAGCGGCGAAACCAGATAAATCACCGCAATCGCGAAGAAAAACCATAAGTGATAAAACACCGGCTTTTGCAGAAGATTTTTCAGCGATAACTCCACATTGATGGAAGTAAACAGTGCAATGTAGAGCAGTGCGACAGTGCTATAAAACAGCAGGCATAAGCCGATACGTAAGAAATGACGCAGCTGGGCGCTACGTTCGCCAAAAAAGAGATAGCCGGAAATCATGAAAAATAGCGGTACGCTGACACGAGAGGCAGAATTTAGAATATTCGCGATATCCCAAGTGATGGGGTTAACACTATGGGCATTGGTCACATACCAGGTAGTGGTGTGAATCATCACCACCATTAAACACGCTATCCCTCGCAGGTTATCAATCCAGTAAATTTTGGGCTGCATCTGTGTCTCTGTATCTGGTTAAAAAAAGTCTGACCGATAAATCATTCGGTTGGCGCACTGGAATAATCTGAGTTTTATCACTACAGCTTATAGAGGCTTGAGGAAATTCGTAAGATATCAGCCACTATACCGATATAAATAATAAGACTCACCTGCAAACCAGACGGTAATTTAATGATGATGAACTATTTCTTTCCGGCAATGGTGCTTATGGTGTTAGTGGGATGCTCGACACCGCCACCCGTACAGAAAGCACAACGGATAAAAGTTGATCCTCTGCGTTCGTTGAATATGGAAGCCTTGTGCAAGGATCAGGCAGCAAAACGTTATAACACCGGCGAGCAAAAAATCGACGTCACCGCATTTGAACAGTTCCAGGGGAGTTACGAAATGCGCGGCTATACCTTTCGGAAAGAGCAGTTTGTCTGTTCTTTTGACGCAGATGGCCATTTTTTGCATCTTTCCATGCGTTAAGCCCTGCTTTTTCCCGTTTCGTACTGTATATCTTCCATCCAGCGGGTATACTGATCCCTTCCTTTAAATCCACACGTATCCAGCACGAAATAATATGCAAAAGTTTGATACCAGGACCTTCCAGGGCTTGATCCTGACCTTACAGGATTACTGGGCTCGCCAGGGCTGCACCATTGTTCAACCATTGGACATGGAAGTCGGCGCGGGAACCTCTCACCCAATGACCTGTCTGCGCGCGCTGGGGCCAGAACCGATGGCGGCTGCTTATGTCCAGCCTTCTCGTCGCCCGACCGATGGTCGCTACGGCGAAAACCCCAACCGCTTACAGCATTACTATCAGTTCCAGGTGGTGATTAAGCCATCGCCGGACAATATCCAGGAGCTGTACCTCGGTTCTCTGAAAGAGCTGGGCATGGATCCGACTATCCACGATATTCGTTTCGTGGAAGATAACTGGGAAAACCCGACGCTGGGTGCCTGGGGTCTGGGCTGGGAAGTGTGGCTGAACGGCATGGAAGTGACTCAGTTCACTTACTTCCAGCAGGTTGGTGGTCTGGAGTGTAAACCGGTTACCGGCGAGATCACCTATGGTCTGGAACGTCTGGCGATGTACATTCAGGGCGTAGACAGTGTTTATGACCTGGTCTGGAGCGACGGCCCGCTGGGTAAAACCACTTATGGCGACGTGTTCCATCAGAACGAAGTGGAGCAGTCCACTTATAACTTCGAATACGCGGACGTGGACTTCCTGTTCACCTGCTTCGAGCAGTACGAGAAAGAAGCGCAGCAGCTACTGGCACTGGAAAATCCGCTGCCGCTGCCTGCCTACGAGCGTATTCTGAAAGCCGCCCACAGCTTCAACCTGCTGGATGCGCGTAAAGCCATCTCCGTCACCGAGCGTCAGCGTTATATTTTGCGCATTCGCACCCTGACCAAAGCAGTGGCAGAAGCATACTACGCTTCCCGTGAAGCCCTCGGCTTCCCGATGTGCAACAAAGATAAGTAAGAGGCGGCTATGTCTGAGAAAACTTTTCTGGTGGAAATCGGCACTGAAGAGCTGCCACCAAAAGCACTGCGCAGCCTGGCTGAGTTCTTTGCTGCGAACTTTACTGCGGAGCTGGATAACGCTGGCCTCGCTCATGGCACCGTTCAATGGTTTGCTGCTCCGCGTCGTCTGGCGCTGAAAGTAGCTAACCTGGCGGAAGCGCAACCGGATCGTGAAATCGAAAAACGCGGCCCGGCGATTGCCCAGGCTTTCGACGCCGAAGGCAAACCGAGTAAAGCAGCAGAAGGCTGGGCGCGTGGCTGCGGGATCTCCGTTGACCAGGCCGAGCGTCTGACTACTGACAAAGGTGAATGGTTGCTGTATCGCGCTCACGTGAAGGGCGAAAGCACCGAGGCGCTTGTACCGAACATGGTAGCCACTTCGCTGGCGAAACTACCGATCCCGAAACTGATGCGCTGGGGCGCGTCTGACGTGCACTTTGTGCGTCCGGTGCACACCGTAACTTTGCTGCTGGGCGATAAAGTCATTCCGGCAACTATTCTGGGTATTCAGTCCGATCGCGTAATTCGCGGACATCGCTTTATGGGTGAGCCGGAAATTACCATCGACAATGCCGATCAGTATCCGGAAATTCTGCGTGAGCGCGGTAAAGTCATTGCCGATTACGAAGAGCGTAAAGCGAAGATTAAAGCCGATGCTGAAGAAGCGGCGCGTAAGATTGGTGGTAATGCTGACTTAAGCGAAAGCCTGCTGGAAGAAGTGGCTTCGCTGGTTGAATGGCCGGTTGTTCTGACCGCGAAATTCGAAGAAAAATTCCTCGCTGTACCGTCTGAAGCACTGGTTTATACCATGAAAGGTGACCAGAAATACTTCCCGGTGTATGCGAATGACGGCAAACTGCTGCCGAACTTTATCTTCGTTGCCAACATTGAGTCGAAAGATCCGCAGCAGATCATTTCCGGTAACGAGAAAGTCGTTCGTCCGCGTCTGGCGGATGCCGAGTTCTTCTTCAACACCGACCGTAAAAAACGTCTGGAAGATAACCTGCCGCGCCTGCAAACCGTACTGTTCCAGCAACAGTTGGGGACACTGCGCGATAAAACTGACCGCATTCAGGCTCTGGCTGGCTGGATCGCTGAACAGATTGGCGCTGACGTTAACCACGCAACTCGTGCGGGGCTGCTGTCCAAGTGTGACCTGATGACTAACATGGTCTTTGAGTTCACCGACACCCAGGGCGTTATGGGTATGCACTACGCGCGTCATGATGGTGAAGCGGAAGATGTCGCGGTGGCGCTGAACGAGCAGTATCAACCGCGCTTTGCTGGTGATTCCCTGCCGTCTAACCCGGTAGCCTGTGCGCTGGCGATTGCTGACAAGATGGATACCCTGGCGGGCATCTTCGGTATTGGTCAGCATCCAAAAGGTGATAAAGACCCGTTTGCACTGCGTCGTGCGGCGCTGGGCGTGCTGCGTATTATCGTTGAGAAGAACCTCAATCTTGATCTGCAAACGCTGACCGAAGAAGCGGTGCGCTTGTACGGTGATAAGCTGACTAACGCCAATGTGGTTGATGACGTTATCGACTTTATGCTCGGTCGCTTCCGCGCCTGGTATCAGGACGAAGGTTACACCGTCGACACCATCCAGGCGGTACTGGCGCGTCGTCCGACCCGTCCGGCTGATTTCGATGCCCGTATGAAGGCGGTATCGCACTTCCGTACGCTGGATGCAGCGGCAGCACTGGCGGCGGCGAACAAGCGTGTATCTAACATTCTGGCGAAATCAGACGAAGTGCTGAGCGATCGCGTGAATGCCTCCACCCTGAAAGAGCCGGAAGAAATTAAACTGGCGATGCAGGTGGTTGTATTGCGCGACAAGCTGGAACCGTACTTCGCTGAAGGTCGTTACCAGGATGCGTTGGTCGAGCTGGCTGAGCTGCGTGAACCGGTTGATGCCTTCTTCGATAAAGTGATGGTTATGGTTGATGATAAAGATCTGCGTATCAACCGCCTGACCATGCTGGAAAAACTGCGCGAACTGTTCCTGCGGGTTGCGGATATTTCTTTACTGCAGTAATAACTCCTTTATTAAAAAGTCTGCCAGATGGCAGACTTTTTTTATCACTAAATAATACAGCTACCTGTAATAATCTTCTGCTGAATAAAAATTATCTCATATATTAATTTCATGAGATTTTTTTTCGGAATTTATTAAGGAGAGGAAAAGAGGTTATTACGCTAAAATAAGTCTGGGTGCTTGAGACTGTTTGTCTCAGGTATTCACCAAAAGGCAGACAGAGAAAAGCCCCACCTGACTATAAATCAAAGTGAGGCTGCCCTATGCCTGAACACCATAAGGTTAGCCTCTTACTCGTTGGAAATCAACACAGGAGGCTGGGAATGCCGCAGAAATATAGATTGCTTTCTTTAATAGTGATTTGTTTCACGCTTTTATTTTTCACCTGGATGATAAGAGATTCACTGTGTGAATTGCATATTAAACAGGGAAGCTATGAGCTGGCGGCATTTTTAGCCTGCAATTTGAAAGAGTAAGAGTCTTCGGCGGGAAATTATTCCCGCCTTTCTTACGGCGTTGCGCATTCTCATTGCACCCAAATTTATTCTTTATAAAAATAATAATAGATTATATTACGCGATCGATTATTCATTTCCTGAAAAACAAATAAAAAAATCCCCGCCAATTGGCAGGGATCTTAGATTCTGTGCTTTTAAGCAGAGATTACAGGCTGGTTACGTTACCAGCTGCCGGGCCTTTAGCGCCGCTTTCGATGGTGAAGGACACTTTCTGACCTTCGTCCAGAGATTTGTAACCATCGTTCTGGATAGCAGAGAAGTGTACGAACACGTCTTTAGAGCCATCGTCAGGAGTGATGAAGCCGAAGCCTTTGTCAGCGTTGAACCATTTTACGATACCAGTCATTTTACCGGACATAGTGTATTACCTTTAATAATTAAGTGTGCCTTTCGGCGATATGGCGTGCTTTACAGATTTTGAAGCGTTAAAGGAATGTGCACTACGAGGGGTATCAACGATAACTCTTGAAGGGACTTGCCTTACTACACTGCTTTAATGGTCTGTACGTCAAACCGTTGATGTGCATTAAGCCACGCATTGAATGGTGATGCAACAATTATTTTCCATATTTATGATTAATTGGTCGGAAAACGGTCCTGTCATCAGGACCGTAAACATCAATACAGTGGATAAAAGTCTATTCCATCAACTGTTTACTTAATGCTGGGTTGGCCTGGATCAGGCGCATCAATTTTAGTTCGGCACTGGAAGGCTTTACGCGTCTGGACTCCCATTCTTTCACCATGGCTACTGATACGCCCAAAACCCGGGCGAAATCATCAATTTTTAACCCTGTCCCTTTACGTAATTGCTCAATTTCGGTACAAGGCGTTGTTCTGTGCGTCAGGGTAATCTTTTGCGTTTCATCTTTAAAAACAATTTGTTCCAGGCTACTCAACAGCTCATGCATTGGATCTTTATATTCCATTGAAAACTCCTCAAATCACACTGCGGGATCGTGAATTTCATCGAAGCTCATTAAGAATAGTCGGGAAAAGCAGACACAGCGGGGAGAAACCCGTGAGTGATTTAAGTATGATTCGATTCAGCTGCTAAGTTGCCGTGACTTATAGTCGCCTAACAATATGATTAATGCCGATATATTTCGTTGCGTCCTGGGATTGTAAAGATTCCGAAAATTTGGCTACCAAGAGAAGGGAGGGGCTGGCCACAAAAACGCAATAGTAATGCCTGTTTTTAACAATAAAACAACAAATTAACTCTTCTTCATTTTCTACATCATTTTCCCAGGAAGATTATGCATAAAGGGTATCCTGTAAGCCTGTCCTGGACTATCCTTGTCAGCGTCAGACACGCGTGTGTCGTTGTGCGCTTTTTTTGGGTGAAAGGAGTAAGAAAATGGCGACAGGAAAGTCCTGCTCTCGCTGGTTTGCGCCTCTTGCGGCGTTATTAATGGTAGTTAGCCTGAGTGGGTGTTTTGATAAAGAAGGCGATCAGCGTAAAGCGTTTATCGACTTCCTGCAGAATACAGTGATGCGTAGCGGTGAACGTCTACCAACCCTGACTGCCGATCAGAAAAAACAGTTTGGTCCTTTTGTCTCTGATTACGCGATCCTGTATGGCTATTCCCAACAGGTTAATCAGGCGATGGATTCCGGTCTGCGTCCGGTTGTAGACAGCGTTAACGCGATTCGCGTACCACAGGATTATGTCACGCAAAGTGGTCCACTGCGTGAAATGAACGGATCTCTGGGCGTACTGGCGCAACAATTGCAAAATGCGAAGTTGCAGGCCGATGCCGCACACTCTGCGCTAAAACAGACCGATGACCTGAAACCGGTCTTTGATCAGGCATTCACTAAAGTAGTGACGACCCCAGCTGATGCGTTGCAACCGCTGATTCCGGCGGCTCAAACGTTTACGCAGCAACTGGTGATGGTGGGGGACTACATCGCTCAACAAGGTACTCAGGTGAGCTTTGTCGCGAATGGCATCCAGTTCCCGACTTCACAGCAGGCGAGTGAATATAACAAACTGATTGCGCCATTACCGGCACAGCATCAGGCGTTTAATCAGGCCTGGACTACGGCAGTTACTGCAACCCAATAAAGAGTAAAAGCCCGAGCGATTATCGGGCTTTACTCCACGCAGTCGCGGCTTAGTCCGCGACGTGCGGATTCACACAGTTCTTCTCAACCTTCCCCTGCAACGCATTAATCAAATTATCCACGGCACAGGCAGCCATGCCATAACGCGTCTCATGAGTGGCTGAACCAATATGCGGTACTGCAACGACATTTGCCATTGAGAGCAACGGCGAATCTACTGGCAATGGCTCTTGTTCGAAGACATCCAGACCAGCGGCGTGAATTTCCCCTTTCTGCAACGCTGCAATCAGCGCATTTTCGTCAACTACCGGGCCACGCCCTGCATTAATGAAAATAGCGGAGGATTTCATTTTGGCGAATTGTTCCGCGCCAAACAGGTGATGAGTTTCTTCAGTTAGCGGCAGGATCAGGCAAACGAAATCTGATTCTTGTAACAGCGTATCCAGATCGCAGTAGCGGGCGTTAAAGCGTTCTTCTGCTTCTTTATGGTGGCGGCGAGCGTTATAGAGAATTGGCATGTTGAAGCCAAAATGCGCGCGCTGTGCCAGCGCCATGCCGATCCGTCCCATCCCGACAATGCCCAGTGTTTTATGGTGAACATCAATGCCGTACCAGTCCGGGCCGATATTGGCGGTCCATTCACCTGCTTTTACGCGTTCTGCTACCTCCACAACCCGGCGAGCGGTAGATAACACCAGCGCCATCAGCGTATCGGCGACGGTTTCTGTTAATACGGTTGGCGTATGCATCAGCAGGATTTTTCGGGCGTTAAGCGCGTCGACATCGAAATTGTCATAGCCGACGGAGATAGTTGATGTGGCACGCAGTTTTGGCATCTTTTCCAGCAATGCGGCATCAACATTCTCGTTTGAACCCAGTAAACCTTCAGCTTCGGCAAAAATCGCCGCGTTTTGTTCGATGGTTTGTGGATTGAGGTTTGCTACCTGGTGAACGGTGAAATGCTCTTGCAGGCGTTGCAGTAGATCATCAGGTAAGGCTTTGTAGAGGATAACGGACGGCTTCATTCTTCTCTCCATTCACTGATAAGGCGATCACCTTAGCCTGAAACATGATGAAGGAAAACTGAAGAATGCCAGGTGATTTCTGCATCACCCGGCATGAAAGGGATTAGAGCGGGCTTAAAGTGATTTCTACGCGGCGGTTTTGCGCTTTTCCTTCTGCGGTGCTGTTGCTGGCGATCGGATTAGCCGGGCCAAGACCCTGAGTACGGATGCGGCTGGCGTCCACGCCCTGGGTGATCAACGCGCTGGCAACGGAATCCGCACGCTGCTGGGAGAGACGCATGTTCAGGTCGTGACCACCCGTGCTGTCGGTGTAACCAATCACGTTAACCGCTGTTTTCGGATACTCTTTCAGCACCATTGCCACGCCAGTCAGCGTGTTAGCACCAGCCGGTTTCAGAGTTGCGCTGCTGCTGTCAAAGGTCACATTGTTCGGCATGTTAAGGATAATGTTGTCCCCGCTACGGGTTACGCTAACGCCGGTGCCGCGCATTTTGTCACGCAGCTTCGCTTCCTGCACATCCATGTAATAACCAACGCCGCCGCCCAGGGCCGCGCCAGCGGCTGCGCCAATAAGCGCACCTTTACCGCGATCTTTCTTCGAAGAAGAGAGTGCGCCAATACCCGCGCCAACGAGAGAGCCCAGACCTGCACCGATAGCAGATTTACCTGCTTCACGTTCGCCGGTGTAAGGGTTAGTTGTACAGCCAGATACCGCCAGAGCGCCGCTCACGACGGCAGCAATAAGATAAACACGTTTCTTCATTGTTAATCCTTAATAACCTTTTTATTCTTGTTCACGGGTGCCGTGGCGGGAGATTATGCCGTGTGAACATGAAGATTATTCCTGGGAATACTCGGAAATTTGTAAGTAATATTTAACTGCTCAATACATCTAACCTTTCAGGAGCCTTCGGTTTGGCCAATTCATCCTCACGTTATTCCGTTCTTACTGCCGCCCACTGGGGACCCATGCTGGTTGAAACCGACGGCGAAACCGTGTTTAGCTCGCGTGGCGCGTTAGCAACAGAGCTGGAAAACTCCTTGCAGAGCGCGGTTCGCGACCAGGTTCACAGCAATACGCGGGTGCGATTTCCAATGGTGCGCAAAGGCTTTCTCGCGTCTCCAGAAACCCCACAAGGCATTCGTGGGCAGGATGAATTTGTTCGCGTGAGTTGGGATGAGGCGCTGGAGCTCATCCACCATCAACATAAACGTATTCGTGATGCTTATGGACCGGAGTCGATTTTTGCTGGTTCCTACGGCTGGCGTTCAAACGGTGTATTGCATAAAGCGTCAACTTTATTACAACGCTATATGGCGCTGGCAGGCGGTTATACCGGACATCTGGGGGATTATTCGACCGGCGCGGCACAGGCGATCATGCCGTATGTCGTGGGGGGTAGCGAAGTCTATCAGCAGCAGACCAGCTGGCCGCTGGTGCTGCAACATAGCGATGTGGTGGTGCTGTGGAGTGCTAACCCTCTAAATACGCTGAAAATTGCGTGGAATGCGTCTGATGAGCAGGGACTTTCTTATTTTTCCGCATTGCGTGATAGCGGGAAAAAGCTGATCTGCATTGATCCAATGCGATCGGAAACCGTCGATTTCTTTGGCGATAAAATGGAGTGGATAGCGCCACATATGGGCACCGATGTGGCGCTAATGCTGGGGATCGCCCATACGCTGGTGGAAAATGGCTGGCACGACGAGGCGTTTCTGGCGCGTTGCACCACGGGTTATGACATCTTCGCTTCTTATTTGCTGGGTGAGAACGACGGAATAGCGAAAACCGCCGAATGGGCGGCGGAGATTTGCGGCATTTCAGCGGAGAAAATTCGCGAGCTGGCGGCTATTTTCCACCAAAACACTACGATGCTGATGGCGGGATGGGGAATGCAGCGCCAGCAGTTTGGTGAGCAAAAACACTGGATGATCGTCACGCTGGCGGCAATGTTGGGGCAAATCGGCACACCCGGTGGCGGTTTTGGCCTTTCTTACCATTTTGCTAATGGCGGCAATCCGACCCGCCGCGCTGCGGTGCTCTCTTCCATGCAGAGTAGTTTGCCTGGCGGCACCGATGCAGTAGATAAAATCCCCGTTGCCCGTATCGTTGAAGCATTAGAAAACCCCGGTGGCGCATATCAACACAACGGCATGAACCGACATTTTCCGGATATTCGTTTTATCTGGTGGGCGGGCGGCGCCAACTTTACTCATCATCAGGATACTAACCGCTTGATCCGCGCCTGGCAAAAACCAGAGCTGGTGGTGATATCTGAATGCTTCTGGACGGCGGCGGCGAAACACGCCGATATTGTCCTCCCTGCAACCACCTCGTTTGAGCGTAATGATCTCACTATGACCGGAGATTACAGCAATCAGCATCTGGTGCCGATGAAACAAGTGGTGCCACCGCGTGATGAAGCACGTAATGATTTTGATGTTTTTGCTGAATTAAGCGAACGGTGGGAAAAGGGCGGTTATGCGCGATTTACGGAAGGAAAAAGTGAGCTGCAATGGCTGGAAACGTTTTATAACGTCGCCCGGCAGCGTGGGGCAAGTCAGCAGGTACAATTGCCGCCATTTGATGAATTTTGGGAAGCCAACCAATTAATTGAGATGCCGGAAAACCCAGACAGTGAGCGGTTTATTCGCTTCGCCGATTTCTGCCGCGATCCGCAGGCTCATCCGTTAAAAACCGCCAGCGGCAAGATTGAAATATTCTCGCAGCGCATTGCGGATTATGGTTACCGGGATTGTCCGGGACATCCAACGTGGCTGGAGCCGGATGAGTGGCAGGGCAATGCCGAACCGGAACAGTTGCAGGTACTTTCTGCTCACCCGGCACATCGTCTGCACAGTCAGCTGAATTACAGTTCTCTACGCGAATTGTATGCGGTGGCAAATCGTGAACCTGTCACCATTCACCCAGAGGATGCGCGGGCGCGCGGCATACAAGATGGCGATACAGTTCGGGTGTGGAACTCGCGCGGGCAAATCCTTGCCGGAGCAGTCATTAGCGAAGGTATTAAGCCAGGCGTGATTTGTATTCACGAAGGTGCATGGCCAGATCTGGATTTATCTGCTGGCGGCATTTGTAAAAATGGTGCGGTTAACGTGCTAACTAAAGACCTTCCCAGCTCGCGGCTGGGGAATGGCTGTGCGGGTAACACGGCGCTGGCGTGGCTGGAAAAATATAATGGCCCGAAGCTGTCGCTTACGGCGTTTGATCCGCCTGCCAATCCATAATCCAGGTAGGGAGTTGGGTTTCCTCCTGCCATGCGCAGTCGACAATATGAAACCCCTGCGCATGGTAAAAATCTAGCGCCGGTTGGTTTTTTTGATAAACCTCCAGCAACAAATGGGGATGGCGCTGCTGTACATATTGCATCAGCGCCTTACCGATACCGCGCCTGATGGCCTTCGGTGCAACGAACATTGCTGCCAGAAATCGTCCCTCCATAATGCTGACAAAACCGAGAAATTCACCATCGTCTTCCCACACCCAGTTTTGCGCGTTGGCAAGATATGCATCACGTACCAGCGGAATGCAGTCACGCCAATAGCTTGTTTCTATAAAGGGATGTCCCCAGCTTGTGCTTTCCAGCCATAACTCCAGAATCGCGGGCAGTTCCGAACGTTGCGCTTCCCGAATCATGTTTTGTTCTCCGGATGGCAACAGCAGCTAACCACATGATCATTCACCAGCCCACATGCCTGCATAAAGGAGTAACAAATCGTCGAGCCAACAAACTTAAAGCCGCGTTTTTTCAGAGCCTTGGAGAGCGCGTCGGAGGCGGGCGTTGAAGTAGGGATTTCGCTCAATGTTCTGGCTTGTGTCACTTGTGGCTGGTGGTTTACGAACGACCAGACAAAGTCGGCAAACGGTTCGCCGTTTTGCTCCATTTGCAGGTAAGCGCGCGCATTGCCGATAATGGCCTGGATTTTTCCACGATGGCGAATAATCCCGGCATCCTGTACCAGTCTTTCGATATCGTCTTCCTCCATTGCCGCAACCTTGACGGGATCAAACTGATGAAAACAAGCGCGATAATTTTCACGTTTTTTGAGGACGGTAATCCAGGATAACCCAGCCTGTTGTCCTTCAAAGCAGATCATTTCGAACAGTTTTTTACTGTCGGTTTCAGGCACGCCCCACTCATTATCGTGGTAGGCAATATAAAGTGGATCCTGACTCACCCAGCCGCAACGTTCCATACTTTCCCTCGTTATATACCCGGTCGTAAAAATTTCACCTGCTTCTCTTGACGCATCGGTGAAAAAGTCAATATTTAATACAGGGCTAATATGCCCGATATCCTTCATACAATGACAATAATATCGCCGAATTCGGCTCTTTCCTGGAGTCGTGTTAATGATCATAAAAAAATGCGGTGGCCACTGGACGTTAAGTTTGCTGGCGAGCGTTGTAACCAGTTCTCTTTTTCTCAACACAGCTTATGCCTGGCAACAAGAATATATCGTTGATACGCAGCCTGGACATACTACGGAGCGTTATACCTGGGATAGCGATCACCAACCTGATTACAATGATATTTTGTCGCAACGTATTCAAAGTAGCCAAAGGGCGCTGGGACTGGAAGTCAATCTGGCGGAGGATACGCCTGTGGATGTGACCAGCAGTATGAGTATGGGCTGGAATTTCCCTTTATATGAACATGTTACAACAGGCCCAGTCGCCGCATTGCATTATGATGGTACGACCAATTCGATGTATAACGAGTTTGGCGACAGCACTGCAACATTGACCGATCCGTTATGGCATGCCAGCGTCAGTACATTAGGCTGGCGTGTTGATTCCCGGCTTGGTGATTTTCGTCCCTGGGCGCAAATCAGCTATAACCAGCAATTTGGCGAGAATATCTGGAAGGCTCAATCAGGCCTGAGCCGCATGACGGCGACAAATCAGAACGGCAACTGGCTTGATGTGACGGTGGGAGCCGATATGTTGCTTAATCCAAATATTGCCGCTTATGCCGCGTTATCTCAGGCAGAAAACAGCAACAATAATAATGATTATTTGTATAGCATGGGCGTTAGCGCCAGATTTTAACTTGTCATTTACAATTCAAGGCCGTGTATAACAATCATTGTGCTGATAGTGGGTACTAACTGACATAATTATTATTGCGGTGAATATTTGTCACGTCATTCATTCCTGAACTAAGGCATTTCATTCCGTTCTGATGGCATTTCATGCCGTTTTTCCCCTGGCATAAAGTGCACTTCGATATGGTTGTCGGCAGAGACCTTTCCTTTTTATTAATGCAGGAACACTGCCATGACACCTTCCAACTATCAACGTACGCGCTGGCTGACGCTTATCGGTACTATTATTACCCAGTTTGCCCTGGGGTCGGTTTATACCTGGAGCCTGTTTAACGGTGCACTTTCCGCCAAACTAGATGCACCGGTAAGCCAGGTGGCATTTTCTTTTGGCCTGTTGAGTCTGGGACTGGCAATTTCTTCTTCTGTCGCGGGAAAATTACAGGAACGTTTTGGCGTTAAACGCGTCACTATGGCTTCCGGTATTTTGCTGGGATTAGGCTTCTTCCTGACCGCGCATTCCAACAACCTGATGATGCTGTGGCTGAGTGCCGGTGTGCTGGTCGGTCTGGCAGATGGAGCGGGTTACTTGCTGACGCTCTCTAACTGCGTGAAGTGGTTCCCGGAACGTAAAGGTTTGATCTCCGCATTCGCTATTGGTTCCTATGGCCTGGGTAGCCTGGGGTTCAAATTTATCGACACGCAACTGCTGGAAACGGTCGGTCTGGAAAAAACCTTTATAATTTGGGGGGCGATTGCGCTGGTGATGATTGTTTTTGGTGCGACCTTAATGAAAGATGCGCCGAAACAGGCAGTCAAAACCCATAATGGTGTGGTGGAAAATGATTTCACTCTGGCAGAGTCGATGCGAAAACCACAATACTGGATGTTAGCGGTGATGTTCCTGACTGCCTGCATGAGCGGTCTGTATGTAATTGGGGTGGCGAAAGATATCGCCCAGAGTCTGGCGCATCTTGATGCAATTTCCGCAGCCAATGCAGTGACGGTTATTTCTATTGCTAACCTTTCTGGTCGTCTGGTGTTGGGTATTCTGTCTGACAAAATTGCTCGTATTCGGGTCATCACCATTGGACAGGTAGTTTCGCTGGTGGGCATGGCGGCACTACTGTTTGCTCCACTCAATGCGTTAACGTTCTTCGCAGCGATTGCCTGCGTGGCCTTTAACTTCGGCGGTACAATCACGGTGTTCCCGTCACTGGTCAGCGAGTTCTTTGGACTTAATAATCTGGCGAAAAACTACGGTGTAATTTACCTCGGTTTCGGTATTGGTAGTATTTGCGGCTCGATTATTGCCTCACTGTTTGGCGGTTTCTATGTGACCTTCTACGTGATTTTCGCCCTGCTGATTCTGTCTCTGGCACTTTCTACGACTATTCGCCAACCAGGACTCAGAGCGTTTCGTGAGGTGCATGGTTAAGTTTGGCGACTGGTTTCAGTCTCGTCCTGAGATAGAGTGGCACATTTTTCACCGTGAATGAGCCAATGTATCAAAACAATTCAGGATGAGTCATTGATAAAGTCGGGGCCAGTTAGCTGGCCCTTTTAAGTGTTCAATTAATGAAAGTCTCCTTTCATACTTGTATTTTTGTAAATTTGTGCTTCACGCACACTCTTTCCCCACACTTTTTCCCTTTGCTGTGGTCTACTTATCAGCGTGTGCAGATTTTCCTTATCTGACGACCTTCGCACTTTTCCCTTGCCTGGCTTGAAAGGCCATTATGCAGGGTGTTATCACCTGTTTTTCCAGGGTTTGTTTGCATGAGATATATCAAAACGATAACGCAGCAAAAGCTAAGCTTTTTGCTCGCTGTCTATATTGGTTTGTTTATGAATTGCGCAGTCTATTTCCGTCGGTTTGATGGTTACGCGCATAACTTCACTTTTCTTAATGGTGTCTCGGCGGTTATCGAACTGGCAGGGACGGTTCTGGCAACCTTCTTCTTTTTACGCTTAATTTCACTCTTTGGCAGAACGGCCTGGAAAGTGCTGGCTTCATTGCTGGTGCTGATTTCTGCCGGAGCCAGTTACTACATGACATTTATGAACGTCATGATTGGCTACGGGATTGTCGCTTCGGTGATGACCACCGACATCGACCTGTCGAAAGAAGTGGTTGGCTGGACACTTATCGCATGGGTTGTACTGGTGAGTATTATCCCGTTGCTCTTTATCTGGATGAACCGCTCACAAGACACCTTCTGGCGTCAGCTTTGTACCCCGAAAACACGCTGGCGTAGCGCGCTTACTGTGCTGTTAGCAGGCTTGCTGGTATGGGGCCCAATCCGTCTTATGGATGTAGCACAAAAGCGTGCAGACCGCATGGCTGGGGTGGATATGCCAAGTTATGGCGGGGTGCTGGCGAACTCTTATTTACCCTCGAACTGGCTTTCTGCGCTGGGTCTGTACGCCTGGGCACAAGTGGATGAATCTTCTGACAATCGTTCGTTGATGAATCCGGCGAAAAAATTCACCTATACCCCGACGCAAAATCTCGACGACACCTATGTGATTTTCATTATTGGTGAAACCACGCGTTGGGATCATATGGGGATGCTGGGTTACGAGCGTGATACCACGCCGAAGCTGGCGAAAGAGAAAAATCTGGTGATGTACCGTGGTTATTCTTGCGATACCGCGACTAAATTATCACTACGCTGTATGTTTGTTCGTGAGGGCGGAACGGAAGATAACCCTCAACGTACGC
This sequence comes from Escherichia sp. KTE114, assembly GCF_000407765.1. Lineage (NCBI taxonomy): Bacteria > Pseudomonadati > Pseudomonadota > Gammaproteobacteria > Enterobacterales > Enterobacteriaceae > Escherichia > Escherichia sp. KTE114. The sequence goes on from NZ_KE136626.1 coordinate 1,423,762, forward strand.
TCAAAGAGCAGAACGTATTTGCGGTTCTCAAGCAGTTGGGTTTTAGCTCTGATTTGTACGCCATGCAGAGCGAGATGTGGTTCTACAGCAATACCATGGCTGACAACATTGCCTACCGTGAGCAAATCGCGGCTGAGCCACGTAACCGTGGGAAAGCGGTAGACGACATGTTGCTGGTTAATGAAATTGAACGTTCTCTGGAGAAAAAACCAGAAGGTAAGCATCTGATTGTGCTGCATACCAAAGGGTCGCACTACAACTATACTCAGCGTTATCCACGTGAGTTTGCCCAGTGGAAGCCAGAGTGTTATGCAATTGATCGCAAATGTCCAAGAGCGCCGATGATTAACTCATACGATAACTCCATTACCTACGTAGATCATTTTATCGACTCGGTGATCGACAGATTCCGCGATAAGAAGGCCATTATTTTCTATGCAGCGGACCACGGTGAGTCGATTAACGAGCGTGAGCACTTGCATGGTACACCACGCGAATATGCACCACCGGAGCAGTTCCGCGTACCGATGATGGTCTGGATGTCAGATAAATATCTGGAAAATCCGGCCAATGCGCAGGCATTCGCGCAGTTGAAAAAAGAAGCCGATATGAAAGTACCGCGCCGTCACGTAGAGCTGTACGACACCATCATGGGCTGTCTCGGCTATACTTCACCGGATGGTGGAATTAACGAAAACAACAACTGGTGTCACATCCCGCAAGCGAAGACCGTTGTGGCTAACTAAACGGCCTGCTGACTTTCTCGCCGATCAAAAGGCATTTTGCTATTAAGGGATTGACGAGGGCGTATCTGCGCAGTAAGATGCGCCCCGCATTCGGTGATTGGCGCAGCCTGGTAGCGCACTTCGTTCGGGACGAAGGGGTCGGAGGTTCGAATCCTCTATCACCGACCAATTTAGAAAAACCAGCCTACGGGCTGGTTTTTTGCTTTCTGCAACCTGAAGAGGATGAGAACCTCCGGGGGCAGGGAGGTTCGACTCGAGCGAAGCGAGAGAACGTTGCGCCAGCAACGGCCCGCAGGGCGAGCCACGAAGTGGCGAGTAATCCTCTGGCACCGACCAAATTCGAAAAGCCTGCTCAACGAGCAGGCTTTTTTGCATCTGTGCCCGCTCGAACCCAGGCCTGATAAGACGCAGCAGCGTCGCATCAGACAAATGTGCCAGCCCATTGTCGGATGCGGCGTGAACGCCTTATCCGACCTACAGGGTTGTACTAATTCAATAAATTGCATCTCTTCCGGTAGGCCTGATAAGACGCGCCAGCGTCGCATCAGGCAAATGTGCCAGCCCATTGTCGGATGCGGCGCGACCGCTTTATCCAACCTACACACCACACATTTCCCTGCCAAATTTGCGCCCCACATCTCACTATCCATTAACGGATTTGTGACAGAATCCATTGTCTTTTTTTATATTTGCTTAAATCTTTTTTTGCGTTACTTATGACTGGCGCTGGCATTTTCCGCTGTGCGTTTTAGCGTTCATGGTATTAATCGCTCAGATATCCACCTTTCCCTCAGATTTTTTTCATTAAATGCATAAAACTTAATCACCAATTGTTGCTAAATATTAAGCTGATTGTTCTGGTTATGTTGGAGTAGCACAAATTTCTCTGCTGCAAATAGCGGTTTGAAGTTTTTTTAATCTTTGTTTGTGGATTCTCACCGTTGGTGTAAATCCCGGTTGGCTGTATTGACGTTTTCACATTCTGTTGACAGATTGTAGGTCACGAGGGGCATTTTATGGAGGATCCGCACTGTTACACTGATGTTAATTAGTACGGCATCCCCACCTCATAACGTTGACCCGACCGGGTAAAAAACAAAAAAGGTCAGGCAGCGACAACCCACTGCAAAGGGTTAAAACAACAAACATCACAATTGGAGCAGAATAATGCGTATTTCCTTGAAAAAGTCAGGGATGCTGAAGCTTGGTCTCAGCCTGGTGGCTATGACCGTCGCAGCAAGTGTTCAGGCTAAAACTCTGGTTTATTGCTCAGAAGGTTCGCCAGAAGGGTTTAACCCGCAGCTGTTTACCTCCGGCACCACCTATGACGCCTCTTCCGTACCGCTTTATAACCGCCTGGTTGAATTTAAAATCGGCACCACCGAAGTGATCCCGGGCCTCGCTGAAAAGTGGGAAATCAGCGAAGACGGTAAAACCTATACCTTCCATCTGCGTAAAGGTGTGAAGTGGCATGACAATAAAGAATTCAAACCGACGCGCGAACTGAACGCCGATGACGTGGTGTTCTCGTTTGATCGTCAGAAAAACGCGCAAAACCCATACCATAAAGTCTCTGGCGGCAGCTACGAATACTTCGAAGGCATGGGCTTGCCGGAGTTGATCAGCGAAGTGAAAAAGGTGGACGATAACACCGTTCAGTTCGTGCTGACTCGCCCGGAAGCGCCGTTCCTCGCTGACCTGGCAATGGACTTCGCCTCTATTCTGTCAAAAGAATATGCTGACGCGATGATGAAAGCCGGTACGCCGGAAAAACTGGACCTCAACCCGATCGGCACCGGCCCGTTCCAGTTACAGCAGTATCAAAAAGATTCCCGTATTCGCTACAAAGCGTTTGATGGCTACTGGGGCACCAAACCGCAGATCGACACGCTGGTCTTCTCTATTACTCCTGACGCTTCCGTGCGTTACGCGAAATTGCAGAAAAATGAATGCCAGGTGATGCCGTACCCGAACCCGGCAGATATTGCCCGCATGAAGCAGGATAAATCCATCAACCTGATGGAAATGCCGGGGCTGAACGTCGGTTATCTCTCGTATAACGTGCAGAAAAAACCACTGGATGATGTGAAAGTTCGCCAGGCTCTGACCTACGCGGTGAACAAAGACGCGATCATCAAAGCGGTTTATCAGGGCGCGGGTGTAGCAGCGAAAAACCTGATCCCGCCAACCATGTGGGGCTATAACGACGACGTTCAGGATTACACCTATGATCCTGAAAAAGCGAAAGCCTTGCTGAAAGAAGCCGGTCTGGAAAAAGGTTTCTCCATCGACCTGTGGGCGATGCCGGTACAACGTCCATATAACCCGAATGCTCGCCGCATGGCGGAGATGATTCAGGCGGACTGGGCGAAAGTCGGCGTGCAGGCCAAAATCGTCACCTACGAATGGGGTGAGTACCTCAAGCGCGCGAAAGATGGCGAGCATCAGACGGTAATGATGGGCTGGACTGGCGACAACGGGGATCCGGATAACTTCTTCGCCACCCTGTTCAGCTGTGCCGCCTCTGAACAAGGCTCCAACTACTCAAAATGGTGCTACAAACCGTTTGAAGATCTGATTCAACCGGCGCGTGCCACCGACGACCACAACAAGCGCGTTGAACTGTACAAACAAGCACAGGTGGTGATGCACGATCAGGCTCCGGCACTGATCATCGCTCACTCCACCGTGTTTGAACCGGTACGCAAAGAAGTTAAAGGCTATGTGGTTGATCCATTAGGCAAACATCACTTCGAAAACGTCTCTATCGAATAATTAAAAGTCATACAAGACTGATGGCAAAGGCAAAACTGCCTGATGCGCTCCGCTTATCAGGCCTACGAAAATTCTGCAATGTATTGAGTTTGCACGATTTTGTAGGTCGGATAAGGCGTTTACACCGCATCCGGCATGAACAAAGCGCACTTTGTCAACAATCTGCATACCCGGTGGCGCTGTGCCTCTAAGTGCAACGCCATCCGGCAGCAATACTTCATTCCCTGTCCGGCACGGGCGGGAATTGATTGGTGAGCAATACAGACACGCAGTTCCAGGCTGCGGGTCACTATAGAGAATCCGGGTTATGTTGCAGTTTATTCTCCGACGTTTGGGACTCGTCATCCCCACGTTTATCGGTATTACCCTTCTCACTTTTGCCTTTGTCCACATGATCCCCGGCGATCCGGTGATGATCATGGCGGGCGAACGTGGGATCTCCCCAGAGCGTCACGCACAGCTGCTGGCTGAACTCGGTTTAGATAAACCGATGTGGCAGCAGTACCTCCACTATATTTGGGGCGTTATGCACGGTGATTTAGGCATTTCGATGAAAAGCCGCATCCCGGTTTGGGAAGAGTTCGTGCCGCGCTTCCAGGCCACGCTGGAACTTGGCGTCTGCGCGATGATTTTTGCTACGGCAGTCGGCATTCCGGTTGGTGTGCTGGCTGCGGTTAAACGTGGTTCCATTTTCGATCACACGGCGGTTGGTCTGGCGCTGACCGGTTACTCAATGCCAATCTTCTGGTGGGGCATGATGCTGATCATGCTGGTTTCGGTGCACTGGAACCTGACGCCCGTCTCCGGTCGCGTGAGCGATATGGTGTTCCTCGATGATTCCAATCCGTTAACCGGTTTTATGCTGATTGACACCGCCATCTGGGGTGAAGACGGCAACTTTATCGATGCCGTCGCCCATATGATCTTACCTGCGATGGTGCTGGGCACAATTCCGCTAGCGGTCATTGTGCGTATGACACGCTCCTCGATGCTGGAAGTGCTGGGCGAGGATTACATCCGCACCGCGCGTGCCAAGGGATTGACCCGGATGCGGGTGATTATCGTCCATGCGTTGCGTAACGCCATGCTGCCGGTGGTAACCGTTATTGGCCTACAGGTCGGGACGCTGCTGGCGGGGGCGATTCTGACCGAAACCATCTTCTCGTGGCCCGGTCTGGGGCGCTGGTTGATTGACGCGCTGCAACGCCGCGATTATCCGGTGGTGCAGGGCGGCGTATTGCTGGTGGCGACGATGATTATCCTCGTCAACCTGCTGGTTGATCTGCTGTACGGCGTGGTGAACCCGCGTATTCGTCATAAGAAGTAAGGGAACATCATGTCACAGGTTACTGAAAATAAAGTGATTACTGCACCGGTGCCGATGACCCCTTTACAGGAGTTCTGGCACTATTTTAAACGCAACAAAGGCGCGGTCGTCGGACTGGTTTATGTCGTCATCGTGCTGTTTATCGCGATCTTTGCCAACTGGATTGCACCCTATAACCCGGCGGAACAGTTCCGCGATGCGCTGCTCGCCCCGCCAGCCTGGCAGGAAGGCGGCAGCATGGCGCACTTGCTGGGCACTGATGACGTCGGTCGTGATGTGATGTCGCGCCTGATGTACGGCGCACGCTTGTCGCTGCTGGTCGGTTGTCTGGTGGTGGTGTTATCGCTGATTATGGGCGTTATTCTCGGCCTGATCGCCGGCTACTTCGGCGGCCTGGTCGATAACATCATCATGCGCGTGGTCGATATCATGCTGGCGCTGCCAAGCCTGCTGCTGGCGCTGGTGCTGGTGGCTATCTTCGGCCCGTCGATTGGTAACGCCGCGCTGGCGCTGACCTTCGTTGCCTTGCCGCACTATGTCCGCTTAACCCGCGCCGCCGTGCTGGTGGAGGTGAACCGCGACTACGTGACCGCTTCCCGCGTTGCGGGAGCCGGGGCGCTGCGGCAGATGTTTATCAATATTCTTCCCAACTGCCTTGCGCCGCTGATTGTCCAGGCGTCGCTCGGTTTCTCTAACGCCATTCTCGATATGGCTGCTCTTGGTTTCCTCGGCATGGGGGCGCAACCGCCAACGCCGGAGTGGGGCACGATGCTCTCCGACGTGTTGCAGTTCGCGCAAAGCGCCTGGTGGGTCGTGACCTTCCCTGGTCTGGCGATCCTGCTGACGGTGCTGGCATTTAACCTGATGGGTGACGGTCTGCGTGACGCGCTCGATCCCAAACTGAAGCAGTAAGAGGTTCGAGATGGCGTTATTAAATATAGATAAATTATCGGTGCATTTCGGTGACGAAAGCGCACCATTCCGCGCCGTAGACCGCATCAGCTACAGCGTGAAACAGGGCGAAGTGGTCGGGATTGTGGGTGAATCCGGTTCGGGTAAATCGGTCAGTTCACTGGCGATTATGGGGCTGATTGATTATCCGGGTCGCGTGATGGCGGAAAAGCTGGAATTTAACGGCCAGGATTTGCAGCGTATCTCGGAAAAAGAGCGCCGCAATCTGGTGGGTGCCGAAGTGGCGATGATCTTCCAGGACCCGATGACCAGTCTCAACCCGTGCTACACGGTGGGTTTCCAGATTATGGAAGCGATTAAGGTGCATCAGGGCGGTAACAAAAGTACCCGCCGTCAGCGGGCAATTGACCTGCTGAATCAGGTCGGCATTCCCGATCCGGCGTCGCGTCTGGATGTTTACCCGCATCAGCTTTCCGGCGGCATGAGCCAGCGTGTAATGATCGCGATGGCAATTGCCTGTCGGCCAAAACTGCTGATTGCGGATGAACCGACCACCGCGCTGGACGTGACCATTCAGGCGCAAATCATCGAACTGCTGCTGGAGCTACAGCAGAAAGAGAATATGGCGCTGGTGTTAATTACCCATGACCTGGCGCTGGTGGCGGAAGCGGCACATAAAATCATCGTGATGTATGCAGGTCAGGTGGTGGAAACGGGTGATGCTCACGCCATCTTCCGTGCGCCGCGTCATCCGTATACTCAGGCATTGCTGCGTGCGCTGCCGGAATTTGCTCAGGACAAAGAACGTCTGGCGTCGTTGCCTGGCGTGGTTCCCGGCAAGTACGACCGCCCGAACGGCTGCCTGCTTAATCCGCGCTGCCCCTACGCGACTGACAAATGCCGCGCCGAAGAACCGGCGCTGAATATGCTCGCTGACGGGCGTCAGTCCAAATGCCATTACCCACTTGATGATGCCGGGAGGCCCACACTATGAGTACGCAAGAGGCCACCTCGCAACAACCGCTGTTGCAGGCTATCGACCTGAAAAAACATTATCCGGTGAAGAAAGGTATGTTCGCACCGGAACGTCTGGTGAAGGCGCTGGATGGTGTTTCGTTTAACCTTGAACGTGGCAAAACGCTGGCAGTAGTGGGCGAATCTGGCTGCGGTAAATCGACCCTCGGTCGGTTGCTGACGATGATTGAAACGCCCACCGGCGGCGAGCTGTATTACCAGGGGCAGGATCTGCTTAAGCACGATCCGCAGGCGCAGAAGCTGCGTCGGCAGAAAATCCAGATTGTCTTTCAGAACCCTTACGGTTCGCTGAATCCGCGTAAAAAAGTTGGGCAAATTCTCGAAGAGCCGCTGCTTATTAACACCAGCTTAAGCAAAGAACAGCGTCGGGAAAAAGCCCTGTCGATGATGGCGAAAGTCGGCCTGAAAACCGAGCATTACGACCGCTATCCGCACATGTTCTCCGGCGGTCAGCGTCAGCGTATCGCCATTGCCCGAGGTCTGATGCTCGACCCGGATGTGGTGATTGCCGATGAGCCGGTTTCTGCGCTGGACGTCTCAGTGCGTGCGCAGGTGCTGAATCTAATGATGGATTTGCAGCAGGAACTGGGGCTTTCTTATGTCTTTATCTCCCACGACCTGTCGGTGGTGGAGCACATTGCTGATGAAGTGATGGTGATGTACCTGGGCCGCTGCGTGGAGAAGGGAACGAAAGACCAAATCTTCAATAACCCGCGCCATCCGTACACTCAGGCGCTACTTTCCGCGACGCCGCGCCTGAATCCGGACGATCGCCGCGAGCGCATCAAGCTCACCGGTGAACTGCCAAGCCCGCTGAATCCACCGCCGGGTTGCGCCTTCAACGCCCGCTGTCGTCGGCGCTTCGGCCCCTGCACCCAGTTGCAGCCGCAGCTAAAAGACTACGGCGGTCAACTGGTAGCTTGTTTTGCTGTTGATCAGGATGAAAATCCGCAGCGTTAACTCACAAAACCGGGGCCATGCGCTCCGGTTTACTCAATCAACTTCAACAGTGGCGACAAGCACAGCAAAATGCCGTAAAAGAGAATCAGCCAGGCTTTAAACCCGCGAAGTTTTTCCAGTTGTGTGACTTTAGAGATCAGGAAAAACGGAATGAGGCACGACACAATGCCATACAACGGACTTCCCATCTGAAAGAACACCAGCACCGATACCCGAAATGAAACCCAAATCGTCAACGTAATGACGATAAAAGCGCAAATTGCCAGAGTCAGCATGTGCGAGTTAATTTTTTGGGTATCAATAATTCGGCTTAACAGATTGAGAATAATGCCTTTAATGGCCTCGTGGAAACCGAGGTAAATGCCAAAGAATGCGGTCAGTACGGCAAAGATATTCAGCACCGTAGAGGTGATATGAATGATATGCCCAGGGATCACCTGCGCCGCCAGTGCCAGTGCCGAGATATTTTGTTCAAAGGCAGAAACGGCTTCTTCGTGGCTAATTGAGAAGGTAAACGAAAAGGCAAAAAACAGGATCACCGCGATGAGCGTGATATAACTAATTCGGTGGGTACGCAGCGCGAGCCGGGTTGCCAGTACTTTATCCGCTTCCCGTTTACGATAGGCAATATTCATTGGGTTAAGTACCTGAATAAATACCGCAGAAAAGAAGCAAAATGGAATGGTAAGCAGGACATCGCGGAAAAAGACGGAGGCTTGCGGGAAGGCGGTTATATTGGCGAAATTCCAGTGCGGGATCATCGCAAAACCGAACACGACAATAATCCCTACTTTGACCACCACCATTGGCCCAGAAATCTTAAACAGTAATCGTTCACCACCAGACGCAATCGCCACCAGTACGGCGAAAATGGCGACTTTATAAAATAGAGATTGAGAAAGATCAGCATCGGTTAAACCGAAGGTTTTCAGGTACGAGGCGCTGTCGAAAACCACGGAGAGGGAATAGATAAAAATTCCGTGGATAATCATCAAAAAGTAGATAACGCCGAGAAATATTCCCCAGTTCTTCCCCAGGTAATGACTGATAATATCGGTGTAGTCATTACAGGAGTCACTTTCAGATAGTGTCTTTAAATAAATATCCTGCACTACCCAGGTTGCCGGATAAGCAATAATGGCGGCGGTAATAAATACCCAAATTCCCTTTAGCCCAATTTGTACTGGCATCAGCACCGTTCCGGCACCAATTGCCATTCCTATGCATAATAAAACCCAGCCGAAGTCATATCGCGTAAATGGTAATTTTTGATCGCGTAGTTGTAATGTGTTGTCCTGCATAAAGTCCTGTCCAGAAAGAAGTCAGCCCCGCAAAGATGGTTATCCCCCGTTTCTCTTGCGCAACAGGCGGAGAAGTCGAATACGCAGTGTGCTAAGAATGAGGCAACGGATTCACCGGGGAGAATCGCGAGGAGCGCAATTCTACAAAATTGCGCATTTCACTACCAGCCTGGTGTCAGATCGCGGGTAATGCGTAAAGTGAAAATTCTGCAAACATGAAAATAAGCTGGAATGTATCGCGCAAAGTGAAAAACAGGCAGGTGCCAGGGGCAGAAAGCGTCAGTAGAATCTGCCGCAAGCCGGAGGGTTCCGGTGAGGCGCAATGTTGCGGGGGCTTTATCCCTGGTGGCATTGGTTGCTGGAGAGAGAAAACCCCCGCACGTTGCAGGTATATACCTGACAACATCACGGGGGCCATTCTTGCATCTAGACCATTCAAGAATAGCCGCGAAACGTTGTCATTACAACACAGGCGGCTATATGACGCTCGCGCAGTTAGGCATGGCCTTCTGGCACGATTTAGCGGCTCCGGTCATTGCTGGCATTCTCGCCAGCCTGATCGTGAGCTGGCTGAATAAGCGGAAGTAACGTGTCGTGCGGGCGTCAGGCTGCCGTAATGGCAATTTGCGCCCGGACCAGGCCGCAGGGGTAAAACTCTGCGGCCTTTTTCGCGTTTACTGCGGGTATGGCACCCAATCGCCGCCGTTCAGGCGAACGTACGGTTTATCCTGATATTGAATCACCACCGCGTTTGAGTTCTCGGATACCGGTGCTGTTTGTGGCAATCCGCTGGTGAGTTTTTTCCAGTCAACATTGTCTTCGGTGAAAATTTTACCATCGAGAACGCGAACAACCAGATCAGAAATTGCCAGGAAACTGCTTGGTTGGTCGATGACAATCGGAGCCCCCTGATGTGGTGCCTTCATGCCGAAGAATTTCACGCCAACGGGGACATCAGTAATTGATGGACTAGGGATATCACGTAGGCCAGATACCTGCATTCTGTCGCCTTTCAGCGCGCCGCCGTGTTCTGGCACGACCACCACCATTACTTTACGGTCAGATTTCTCCAGCTCGGTAAAGAATGCATCCAGTTCATCAAAGAACTTCTGCGCCCGCGCTTTATAGTCCGCTGTTTTACTGACGCCAGGATAATGGTTGCCATCATGCAGAGGGAGCGTGTTGTAGAACGTGGCGCTACGGGAGTTTTTATCTTTTTCAGTAACTTCCAGCCAGCGGTTAAGTACGGCGGTATCGTCATAAACTGGCGAACCATCAAAGCCCAGCAAAATAACCGGTAGATTCGTTTGATCCATCAATTCTGTCTGCATACCGCCATTTTCGCGCACTTCTTTCAGGAAGCCGCCGAATTGACCGTTATGCCCCATCATCAGATGCTGGGTAAAGCCCAGTTTTGACAAGTTATCGAACAGATAGCAGTCATTATTGGCTGGTTGATACAGATTGGTGTGCGAAGTTTGCCCACAACTGGCGCGCAGCAGACGAATCGCCGCTGGGCCGCTGTATGAGGTCGCAGAGTTGAATTTCTTGAACTCTATATCGAAATGCGACCATAACGGATGCGACATTAACCCGGCAGCCTCAATGTCCGACCAGGAGAGTGAGCAGATGTTGATGACCAGCAATTCAAATGGCTGTGCATCTGCCGGAAGCGCGGATGGGAAGGTCGATTTACGTTTCGCTTCGGCGTTATAGAAATTATTCAGCCATGCATTAAGATTCGCCGTTGTCGGCGGCGCGGTTTGCGCAGGCATATCACCCACCACCGGCGTACCTCCTGCGGCTGCGACCGTTGCCGCTGCATTACCGCCCGTCGTTGTCACCGTCGTGGTCGGTTGACCGGCTGGCCACAGGGAGAAACTTGGTCCAGCCAGCGTAAGTACGTTCAACCATACCAGAATAGCGACGACAAATATGGTGATACGAATCCATTGTGACAGGAACAACCACGCCACTAACAATACAAAAATGGCTCCGATCATCTGCCAGTTAATAAAGCGAGTAACGAGGTCGATTAAATAATCGCTACTGAAACCAGCCACTTGCGAACCCTGACTCATGATACTTTCCGGGCCTGGCAGCCAGGTGTCGTGCCAGAACAATGCAAAACCGATTGGCAGGGCTATCCAGTGGCGTAGACGGTGCAGGCTATAGCGCGGAATAGGCATTAGCAGGAACGCGGCAAACACCAGGTTAAGCAGCGGATGGAAGTTAAGATATCCCGCCCATAACAGGCCAAATTTGACCAGAAAATATAAGTTCCAGCCAGAAAGGCCGCGCCAGTATTGCCAGAGGGAAGAAGGCATAGCGGTGTTTTGGGTAAATTGAGTCATTTTTTGATTGCCCTGGCTTTTTCCGCACGGCGTAATGTACCGGCCGGTTTTACATAACGAGGTTTAGCAAATAACAAACGCAAAGTGTCACGAATACGCCGCAGAGAATGCCGCGCCAGATAGCCCAGCGGGAAAAATATCAGTGCGCAAACGATAATAATTTCAATGATATCGCTGATGGTCATCATGATGAACGCTCCACAGCATCATCCAATAATCGCAGTGGTTCAGGTATGCGTCGCCAGTTGCGACCATCGTGTTCGGCATTGATGACTGGCGTGGAACCCTGCGTTAAAGGCAGCGGCATCCCCCATTGTTCCGGGGCGAGTAAACGCATTTGCACCAGCTCGGCGCTGATTTGGTCATCTTCAAACCAGACCATGCGGTTAGAGAAAATGTCGCCAGTAGGTAGTGGGAAAATATGATTCAATGCGGTATCCAGATCGTTAATCCGGCAGAAAGAGAGGAACAGCACCAGTCGATTGCCGCCAATCGTCATAATATCGCCGGTACGATTAGGGCGACACAGCGTCAGAGCTTGTTCAACGCGAATGCCAGGCACCGGGCGCAAAGCCACCAGAACGCCTTTCCCGTGAGCGGGTAACAGGGTGTTATTCATCATATTATTGACCGCGTCACAGAATACATCCCACTTCTGGAACCCCCGCAGTTTAATCGGCTGAGTCATCGACAACAGCGTGGTGATATCTTCCGGTACATAGCGGCTGAACTTCTGTCCCTGCACGCTTTCAATCATTGTCAGACAGCGAGAGAGCGGGGCGTTCCATGGAATAACCATATTTGCGCCGCAGGCCAACAGTAAACGTTCGTCGGTGGCGCGCAGGCTGGCAATATTTTCCCGCACGAGAATTTTCAACGCGCTACCACGCTGGCGACGCAATGTATGAATACTGCGGGCCAGCGGTTCAATTTGCCCATTTTGCTGCAAAGAGAACACGACCGTCGCGGCCTGAGAGGTACGCGCTTCATTGAACAGCGTTTCGTTATTGTCGAATAGCTTCCAGTGTTCCGATAGCGGTGGCGCGCCTTCCAGTACGGCAATATTACTGAGAATACGTTTTTCATCGCTGCGTGGTTGGATCTCCGCCTCTTCGCGCTGAACTAACGCCCAGACGCCATTTTGATGCTGGACGGTCAGTTGCTGACGGGCGCTGACGCCTTTTTCGTTACACCAAAAAGCAATATCCAGCAGATGCTGATCGCCCTGAAAACGCAAACTGGCAAGTCCAAAAAGCGAACGGTACTCCTCCAGTAACAATGAAAATTGTTTATCGTTATTATTTCCGGGATTAATTACCAGCAGTGAACAATGGTTTAGCCTGCACCATTTATTCATTTTTTCCAGCCATAGGCGAAGGCGCTCGGCAGGAATGTTTTGCCATGCGTTATTTGCGCAAACAAGAATGAACAGGTAATTATTGGGAACAACTGAACATTGTAAATCACGGGGCAAATAGTATAGACCTTTTTCATGATTTAGCATTGAAAATAATTTTATTTTTTCTGGTCCTTGAGAATCATCTAATTTGAAAATTTTCTCGGGATCGCTATCCATGCTAATGACCGCGACTTGCGCGGTTTCAGCTTGAGAAGCCATCGTTTGATTCACCAGGCTAATAGCATCTTCTTGACGATCGACGTTAAACCACCAGACGCCGCCTGCTGGCATATGTCGCAGCTCATCCCATAAGGATGAGATACCGATAGAGAATACGGGGTCCACAGTGTCCCTCAAGTCGCCATTTTGTCTGATTATCAGTTTACTAGCGAAAGCTAAGAAATAAACCTACCATTGAAATTAAAACTTATCAGATTTAGCATGTGAATCAATTTAACAGGCCAGAAACCTTGTGATATCAGCCTTTTCGTTTTTTAGTTTTTCTGTTGCGTAACGGAAAGTCAAAAAATGAGCGGGTTTCTGTGCTGCCATAAGCAATAAAGCGGCGAAATTGTCTTGCTGTGTAATATGTTTATTTTATAGGGATCAACCATAATGAATAACAACGAACCCGATATTCTGCCTGATCCCGCGATAGGCTATATCTTCCAGAATGATATTTTGGCGTTAAAACAGGCTTTTTCACTGCCTGATATTGATTATGCCGATATTTCCCAACGAGAGCAGTTGGCTGCGGCATTAAAACGTTGGCCGTTGCTGGCTGAGTTTGCGCAAAAAAAGTAGGGGTGTGGTGAATGGCCGTTCTGGGATTGCAGGGGATGCGGGGTGGCGTGGGGACGACAACGATTACCGCCGCGTTAGGCTGGTCATTGCAAATGTTGGGAGAAAATGTCCTGCTGGTGGATGCCTGCCCGGACAATTTGCTGCGCCTGTCATTCAACGTTGATTTTTCTCACCGCCAGGGCTGGGCAAGAGCCATGCTGGATGGCCAGGACTGGCGTGATGCCGGGCTACGCTATACCTCGCAGCTCGATCTGCTGCCCTTTGGTCAACTGACTCTCGAAGAACACGAAAATCCCCAGCACTGGCAAACACGGCTGGGCGAGATTTGTAGCGGTATTCAGCAACTAAAGACCAGCGGGCGTTATCAATGGATTTTGATCGATTTACCACGCGACGCCTCGCAGATAACGCATCAAATCATGAGCCTGTGCGATCACACCTTGGCAATCGTCAACGTGGATGCTAACTGTCATATTCGGCTGCATCAGCAGGCACTGCCCGCTGGCGCGCATATTTTGATTAATGATTTTCGTGTAGGCAGCCAGGTTCAGGACGATATTTATCAGCTATGGTTGCAAAGCCAGCGGCGCTTGTTGCCAATGTTGATCCATCGTGATGAAGCGATGGCTGAATGTCTGGCGGCGAAACAACCGTTGGGCGAATACCGTAGCGATGCGTTGGCGGCAGAAGAAATTCTGACGCTGGCGAACTGGTGTCTGTTGAACTATTCCGGGCTGAAAACGCCAGTCGGGAGCGCATCATGAGTATCCTGACCCGGTGGTTGCTTATCCCGCCGGTTAACGCACGTCTTATTGGGCGTTATCGGGAATATCGTCGTCATGGCGCGTCGCCTTTCAGCGCGACGCTCGGCTGTTTCTGGCTGATCCTTGCCTGGATTTTTATTCCGCTGGAGCACCCGCGCTGGCAGCGTATTCGTGCGCAACATAAAATCCTGTTCCCTCATATCAACGCCTCGCGCCCGCGTCCGTTGGATCCTGTGCGCTATGTCATCCAGACCTGCTGGTTGCTGATCAGTGCTTCGCGCAGAGAAACGCCGAAACCGCGCTGGCGGTCGTTTTCACGCTTGCAGAATATTCGTGGGCGTTATCATCAATGGATGGATGAATTGCCGGCTCGCTTCAGCCATAACACGCAACATCTTGATGAGAAAAAAGAGCTGGGACATCTGAGCGCCGGAGCGCGGCGTTTTATTCTTGGCATCATTGTGACATTCTCGCTGATTCTGGCGCTGATTTGCGTCACCCAGCCGTTTAACCCGCTGTCGCAGTTTATCTTCCTGATGTTGCTGTGGGGTGTGGCATTAATGGTACGGCGAATGCCGGGACGCTTCTCTGCACTGATGCTGATTGTGCTGTCGCTGACCGTCTCTTGCCGTTATATCTGGTGGCGCTACACCTCCACGCTGAACTGGGATGATCCGGTCAGTCTGGTGTGCGGTTTAATTCTGCTGTTCGCTGAAACTTACGCATGGATTGTGCTGGTGCTCGGCTACTTCCAGGTCGTATGGCCGTTGAATCGTCAGCCAGTGCCGTTGCCGAAAGATATGTCGCTGTGGCCGTCGGTGGATATTTTTGTGCCGACGTACAACGAAGATCTCAGCGTGGTGAAAAACACTATCTATGCCTCGCTGGGTATCGACTGGCCGAAAGATAAGCTAAATATCTGGATCCTCGATGACGGTGGCAGGGAGGAGTTTCGCCAGTTTGCACAAAACGTAGGGGTGAAATATATCGCCCGTACCACTCATGAACATGCGAAAGCGGGCAATATCAACAATGCGCTTAAATATGCCAAAGGCGAGTTTGTGTCGATTTTCGACTGCGACCACGTGCCAACGCGCTCGTTCCTGCAAATGACCATGGGTTGGTTCCTGAAAGAAAAACAACTGGCGATGATGCAGACGCCGCACCACTTCTTCTCGCCGGACCCGTTTGAACGCAACCTGGGGCGTTTTCGTAAAACGCCGAACGAAGGCACGCTGTTCTACGGTCTGGTGCAGGATGGCAACGATATGTGGGATGCCACTTTCTTCTGCGGTTCTTGTGCGGTGATCCGCCGTAAACCGCTGGATGAGATTGGCGGTATTGCCGTCGAAACGGTAACTGAAGATGCGCACACTTCTTTGCGTTTGCACCGTCGTGGCTACACCTCCGCGTATATGCGCATTCCGCAGGCGGCGGGGCTGGCGACCGAAAGTCTGTCAGCGCATATCGGTCAGCGTATTCGCTGGGCGCGCGGGATGGTGCAAATCTTCCGCCTTGATAACCCGCTCACCGGTAAAGGGCTGAAGTTCGCGCAACGGCTGTGCTACGTCAACGCCATGTTCCATTTCTTGTCGGGCATTCCACGGCTGATCTTCCTGACTGCGCCGCTGGCGTTCCTGCTGCTTCATGCCTATATCATCTACGCACCTGCGTTGATGATCGCCCTGTTTGTGCTGCCGCACATGATCCACGCCAGCCTGACTAACTCGAAGATTCAGGGCAAATATCGCCACTCATTCTGGAGTGAAATCTACGAAACAGTGCTGGCATGGTATATCGCACCACCGACGCTGGTGGCGCTGATTAACCCGCACAAAGGCAAATTTAACGTCACCGCCAAAGGTGGACTGGTGGAAGAAGAGTACGTCGACTGGGTGATCTCGAGACCGTACATCTTCCTCGTGCTGCTCAACCTGGTTGGTGTCGCTGTTGGCATCTGGCGTTACTTCTATGGTCCGCCAACCGAGATGCTCACCGTGGTCGTCAGTATGGTGTGGGTGTTCTACAACCTGATTATTCTCGGCGGCGCGGTAGCGGTATCGGTTGAAAGTAAACAGGTTCGTCGTTCGCATCGTGTTGAGATGACGATGCCAGCGGCAATTGCCCGCGAAGATGGTCACCTTTTCTCCTGCACGGTTCAGGACTTCTCCGACGGTGGACTGGGGATCAAAATCCACGGTCAGGCGCAGATCCTCGAAGGGCAGAAAGTGAATCTGCTGCTCAAACGCGGTCAACAGGAATACGTCTTCCCGACCCAGGTGGCACGCGTGATGGGTAACGAAGTCGGGCTGCAATTGATGCCGCTCACCACCCAGCAACATATCGATTTTGTGCAGTGTACGTTTGCCCGTGCGGATACATGGGCGCTCTGGCAGGACAGCTACCCGGAAGATAAGCCGCTGGAAAGTCTGCTGGATATTCTGAAGCTCGGCTTCCGTGGCTACCGCCATCTGGCGGAATTTGCACCTTCTTCAGTGAAGGGTATTTTCCGTGCGCTGACTTCTCTGGTTTCCTGGGTTGTTTCGTTCATTCCGCGCCGCCCGGAGCGGAGCGAAACGGTACAACCATCGGATCAGGCTTTGGCTCAACAATGATGATAACGCGATGAAAAGAAAACTATTCTGGATTTGTGCAGTGGCAATGGGGATGAGCGCATTCCCCTCTTTTATGACGCAGGCGACGCCAGCAACGCAACCACTGATCAATGCTGAGCCAGTTGTTCCTGCCCAGACGGAACAAAATCCGCAGGTGGGGCAGGTGATGCCGGGCGTGCAGGGAGCGGATGCGCCAGTCGTCGCGCAGAACGGCTCTTCGCGTGATGTGAAGCTGACCTTTGCGCAAATCGCGCCGCCGCCGGGCAGCATGGTGCTGCGTGGTATCAACCCGAACGGCAGCATTGAGTTTGGTATGCGCAGCGACGAAGTGGTGACGAAGGCGATGCTCAATCTCGAATACACGCCATCGCCGTCATTGCTGCCAGTTCAGTCGCAGTTAAAAGTTTATCTCAATGATGAACTGATGGGCGTGCTGCCAGTGACTAAAGAGCAGTTGGGCAAAAAGACGCTGGCGCAAATGCCGATTAACCCGCTGTTTATTACCGACTTCAACCGCGTGCGGCTGGAGTTTGTCGGTCATTATCAGGATGTGTGCGAAAACCCAGCCAGCACTACACTTTGGCTGGATGTCGGGCGCAGTAGTGGACTGGATCTGACGTATCAATCACTGAATGTGAAGAATGACCTGTCGCACTTCCCGATTCCGTTCTTTGACCCACGCGATAACCGTGCTAACACCTTGCCGATGGTCTTTGCGGGCGCGCCGGATGTTGCTCTGCAACAGGCTTCCGCCATTGTTGCCTCGTGGTTTGGTTCCCGTTCCGGCTGGCGTGGGCAGAACTTCCCGGTACTCTATAACCAGCTTCCCGATCGCAATGCGATTGTTTTTGCGACTAACGACAAACGCCCGGACTTCCTGCGCGATCATCCGGCGGTAAAAGCCCCGGTGATTGAGATGATCAACCACCCGGAAAATCCTTACGTCAAACTGCTGGTCGTGTTTGGTCGTGACGACAAAGACCTGTTGCAGGCAGCGAAAGGTATCGCCCAGGGCAATATTTTGTTCCGTGGCGATAGCGTAGTGGTGAATGAAGTCAAACCGCTGCTGCCGCGTAAGCCATACGATGCACCGAACTGGGTGCGTACCGATCGTCCTGTCACCTTTGGCGAACTAAAAACCTATGAAGAGCAGTTACAGTCCAGCGGTCTGGAACCAGCAGCGATTAACGTTTCGCTAAATCTGCCGCCAGATCTCTACCTGATGCGCAGTACCGGTATTGATATGGATATCAACTATCGCTACACCATGCCGCCGGTGAAAGACAGCTCGCGGATGGATATCAGCCTGAACAACCAGTTCCTGCAATCATTTAACCTGAGTAGCAAACAGGAGGCGAACCGCCTGCTGCTGCGTATTCCGGTATTACAAGGTTTGCTGGACGGCAAAACGGATGTCTCTATTCCGGCGTTGAAGCTGGGGGCGACCAACCAGCTGCGCTTCGACTTTGAGTACATGAACCCGATGCCGGGCGGATCGGTGGATAACTGTATTACCTTCCAGCCGGTGCAGAACCATGTGGTGATTGGCGACGACTCTACCATCGACTTCTCGAAGTATTACCACTTCATCCCGATGCCGGATCTGCGCGCGTTTGCCAATGCGGGTTTCCCGTTCAGCCGGATGGCGGATTTATCGCAAACCATCACCGTAATGCCGAAAGCGCCCAACGAAGCACAGATGGAAACGCTGCTAAATACCGTTGGCTTTATCGGCGCGCAGACGGGCTTCCCGGCGATTAACCTGACCGTGACCGATGATGGCAGCACCATTCAGGGTAAAGATGCCGACATCATGATCGTCGGTGGTATCCCGGACAAATTAAAAGACGACAAGCAGATTGACATGCTGGTACAGGCCACCGAAAGCTGGGTGAAAACGCCAATGCGCCAGACGCCATTCCCCGGCATTGTGCCGGACGAAAACGACCGCGCGGCAGAAACTCAGTCAACGCTGACCTCTTCCGGCGCGATGGCAGCGGTGATTGGCTTCCAGTCACCGTATAACGACCAGCGCAGCGTGATTGCTCTCCTGGCTGACAGTCCGCGCGGTTACGAAATGCTTAACGATGCGGTGAACGATAGCGGCAAACGCGCCACCATGTTCGGCTCGGTAGCCGTGATCCGTGAATCTGGCGTTAACAGTTTGCGTGTCGGCGACATCTATTACGTTGGACATCTGCCGTGGTTCGAACGTTTGTGGTATGCACTGGCTAATCACCCGATTCTGTTGGCGGTGCTGGCGGCAATCAGCGTGGTGTTGCTGGCCTGGGTACTGTGGCGTCTGCTGCGTATCATCAGCCGTCGTCGTCTTAACCCGGATAATGAGTAATTGATGATGAATGTTTTGCGTAGTGGAATCGTGACGATGCTGCTGCTGGCTGCCTTTAGTGTTCAGGCAGCCTGTACCTGGCCTGCCTGGGAGCAGTTTAAAAAGGATTACATCAGTCAGGAGGGGCGCGTCATTGACCCCAGTGATGCGCGCAAAATTACCACCTCCGAAGGGCAAAGTTACGGCATGTTCTTTGCTCTGGCGGCTAACGACCGTGCTGCTTTCGATAACCTTCTCGACTGGACACAGAACAATCTTGCCCAGGGCTCGTTAAAAGAGCATTTGCCCGCCTGGCTATGGGGCAAGAAAGAGAATGCGAAGTGGGAAGTGCTGGACAGCAACTCAGCCTCTGACGGCGATATCTGGATGGCCTGGTCACTGCTGGAGGCCGGTCGATTGTGGAAAGAGCAACGTTATACTGACATTGGCAGCGCGTTGTTAAAACGCATTGCGCAAGAGGAAGTGGTGACAGTGCCGGGGCTGGGCTCCATGCTGCTACCGGGCAAAGTGGGCTTTGCCGAGAATAACACCTGGCGTTTTAACCCGAGTTATCTGCCTCCGACGCTGGCGCAGTATTTCACCCGCTTTGGCGCACCGTGGACCACGTTGCGCGAAACCAATCAACGTTTATTGCTGGAAACCGCCCCGAAAGGCTTTTCGCCAGACTGGGTACGTTATGAGAAAGACAAAGGCTGGCAGTTAAAGCCAGAGAAAACGCTGATCAGCAGTTACGACGCTATTCGCGTCTATATGTGGGTTGGCATGATGCCCGACAGCGATCCGCAAAAAGCGCGGATGCTCAACCGTTTTAAACCGATGGCGACATTCACCGAGAAAAACGGCTATCCGCCGGAGAAAGTCGATGTCGCTACGGGTAAAGCGCAGGGTAAAGGGCCAGTCGGCTTTTCTGCGGCTATGTTGCCATTTCTTCAGGATCGTGATGCCCAGGCCGTACAGCGTCAGCGTATTGCAGATAACTTTCCTGGTAGCGATGCCTATTACAACTATGTGTTGACCCTGTTTGGACAAGGCTGGGATCAACACCGTTTCCGCTTCTCGACAAAAGGTGAGTTATTACCTGACTGGGGCCTGGAATGCGCAAATTCACACTAAATATTCTTACGCTTTCCCTCGGTCTGGCCGTGATGCCGATGGTCGAGGCGGCACCAACCGCCCAGCAACAGTTGCTGGAACAGGTTCGTGTGGGCGAAGCGACCCACCGCGAAGACCTGGTGCAGCAGTCGCTGTATCGTCTGGAACTTATTGATCCGAATAACCCGGATGTCGTTGCCGCCCGTTTCCGTTCTCTGTTACGTCAGGGCGATGTTGATGGTGCGCAAAAACAACTCGAACGATTGTCGCAATTAGCGCCGAGTTCAAATGCGTATAAATCATCGCGTACCACAATGCTACTTTCCACGCCGGATGGTCGTCAGGCACTGCAACAGGCACGATTGCAGGCCACCACCGGTCATGCGGAAGAAGCCGTGGCGGGTTACAACAAACTATTCAACGGAGCGCCGCCAGCAGGTGACATTGCCGTCGAGTACTGGAGTACGGTAGCGAAAATTCCGGCTCGCCGTGGCGAAACGATTAATCAGCTAAAACGCATCAATGCGGATACGCCGGGCAATACAGGTTTGCAAAACAATCTGGCGCTATTGCTGTTTAGCAGCGATCGCCGTGACGAAGGTTTTGCCGTACTGGAACAGATGGCGAAATCGAACGCCGGGCGCGAGGGGGCTTCTAAAATCTGGTACGGGCAGATAAAAGATATGCCCGTCAGCGACGCCAGCGTGTCGGCGCTGAAAAAATATCTCTCTGTTTTTAGCGATGGCGATAATGTAGCGGCTGCGCAATCGCAACTGGCAGAACAACAAAAGCAACTGGCCGATCCTAATTTCCGCGCCCGTGCGCAAGGTTTAGCCGCTGTGGACTCAGGCATGGCAGGTAAAGCCATTCCCGAACTGCAACAGGCGGTGCGCGCTAACCCGAAAGACAGTGAAGCCTTGGGGGCGCTGGGGCAGGCGTATTCCCAGAATGGCGATCGTGCTAATGCGGTGGCGAATCTGGAAAAAGCCCTCGCGCTGGAGCCGCACAGCAGCAACAACGACAAGTGGAACAGTCTGCTGAAGGTGAACCGCTACTGGCTGGCGATCCAGCAGGGCGATGCTGCGCTGAAAGCCAATAATCCCGACCGGGCAGAACGCCTGTTCCAGCAGGCGCGCAATGTCGATAACGCCGACAGCTATGCGGTACTGGGGCTGGGTGATGTGGCGATGGCACGTAAAGATTACCCCGCTGCCGAACGCTATTATCAGCAGACTTTGCGTATGGACAGCGGCAACACCAACGCCGTGCGCGGGCTGGCGAATCTTTATCGCCAGCAGTCGCCGGAAAAAGCTGAAGCGTTTATCGCCTCGCTCTCTGCCAGCCAGCGGCGCAGCGTTGATGACATCGAACGCAGCCTGCAAAACGACCGCTTATCACAGCAGGCGGAGGCACTGGAAAATCAGGGTAAATGGGCACAGGCGGCAGCACTTCAGCGTCAGCGGCTGGCGCTCGATCCCGGCAGTGTGTGGATTACTTACCGGCTTTCGCAGGATCTCTGGCAGGCCGGGCAACGCAGCCAGGCCGATACGTTAATGCGCAGCCTGGCGCAACAGAAGCCGAACGACCCGGAGCAGGTTTACGCTTACGGACTGTATCTTTCCGGTCACGACCAGGACAGAGCCGCGCTGGCGCATATCAACAGCCTGCCGCGCGCGCAGTGGAACAGCAATATTCAGGAACTGGCAAACCGCCTGCAAAGCGATCAGGTACTGGAAACCGCCAGCCGCCTGCGTGAAAGCGGTAAAGAGGCAGAAGCGGAAGCGATGCTGCGCCAGCAGCCACCGTCCACGCGCATTGACCTCACCCTGGCCGACTGGGCACAGCAGCGACGTGATGACACCGCTGCCCGCGCGGCGTATCAGAATGTCCTGACGCGGGAGCCAGCTAACGTTGATGCCATTCTTGGCCTGACAGAAGTGGATATCGCCGCCGGCGACAAAGCGGCGGCACGCAGCCAGCTGGCGAAACTGCCCGCCACTGACAATACCTCTCTGAATACACAGCGGCGCGTGGCGCTGGTACAGGCGCAGCTTGGCGATACCGCAGCGGCGCAGCAGACGTTTAACAAGCTGATCCCGCAGGCAAAATCTCAGCCGCCGTCGATGGAAAGTGCGATGGTACTGCGTGATGGTGCAAGGTTTGAAGCGCAGGCGGGCGAGCCAAAGCAGGCACTGGAAACCTACAAAGACGCGATGGTCGCATCCGGTGTGACGCCGACGCGTCCGCAGGATAACGACACCTTTACCCGTCTGACCCGTAACGACGAGAAAGATGACTGGCTGAAGCGCGGCGTGCGCAGCGATGCGGCAGATCTCTATCGCCAGCAGGATCTTAACGTCACCCTTGAGCACGACTACTGGGGATCGAGCGGCACCGGTGGTTACTCCGACCTGAAAGCGCACACCACCATGTTGCAGGTGGATGCACCGTATTCTGACGGACGGATGTTCTTTCGCAGTGATTTCGTCAATATGAACGTCGGCAGTTTTTCTGCCGACGCTGAGGGTAAATGGGATAACAACTGGGGCACCTGTACGTTGCAGGACTGTAGCGGCAACCGCAGCCAGTCGGACTCCGGCGCCAGCGTGGCGGTCGGCTGGCGAAATGACGTCTGGAGCTGGGATATCGGCACCACGCCGATGGGCTTCAACGTGGTGGATGTGGTCGGCGGCATCAGTTACAGCGACGATATCGGGCCGCTTGGTTACACCGTTAACGCCCATCGTCGCCCCATCTCCAGTTCCTTGCTGGCCTTCGGCGGACAGAAAGACTCCCCGGGTAATACCGGGAAAAAATGGGGCGGTGTGCGTGCCGATGGCGTGGGGCTAAGTCTGAGCTACGATAAAGGTGAAGCGAACGGCGTCTGGGCATCCCTTAGCGGCGACCAGTTAACCGGCAAAAATGTCGAAGATAACTGGCGCGTGCGCTGGATGACGGGCTATTACTATAAGGTCATCAACCAGAATAATCGCCGCGTTACCATTGGCCTGAACAATATGATCTGGCATTACGACAAAGACCTGAGTGGGTACTCACTCGGTCAGGGCGGTTACTACAGCCCGCAGGAATACCTGTCGTTTGCCATACCGGTGATGTGGCGTGAGCGGACGGAAAACTGGTCGTGGGAGCTGGGCGCGTCTGGCTCGTGGTCGCATTCGCGCACCAAAACCATGCCGCGTTATCCGCTGATGAACCTGATCCCGACGGACTGGAAAGAGGATGCCGCCAGCCAGACCAACGACGGCGGCAGCAGTCAGGGCTTTGGCTACACGGCGCGGGCGTTACTTGAGCGTCGCGTCACGTCCAACTGGTTTGTCGGCACGGCGATTGATATCCAGCAGGCGAAAGATTATGCGCCAAGCCATTTCCTGCTCTACGTGCGGTATTCCGCCGCCGGATGGCAGGGCGACATGGATTTACCGCCGCAGCCGCTGATACCTTACGCCGACTGGTAAGTTTTCAGATAGCGCCTCTCTTAATGCCGCTGCGATCGGGTATACTCGGGCGGCAATCTGGGATTTCCGGGGGGAGACAATTTGCGCGTTAGTCGCTCGTTAACAATTAAGCAGATGGCAATGGTGGCGGCCGTTGTCATGGTGTTCGTTTTTGTTTTTTGCACTGTTTTGCTGTTTCATCTGGTACAGCAGAATCGCTATAACACGGCTACGCAACTGGAAAGCATTGCTCGCTCTGTCCGCGAACCCTTATCTTCCGCCATTTTGAAAGGTGATATTCCTCAGGCGGAAGCTATTCTTGCCAGCATAAAACCAGCGGGCGTGGTCAGTCGCGCCGACGTGGTGCTGCCTAATCAGTTCCAGGCACTGCGTAAAAGTTTTATTCCAGAGCGCCCGGTGCCGGTGACGTTCACCCGACTGTTTGAGTTACCGGTACAAATCTCGCTGGGCGTCTACTCGCTGGAACGTCCTGCTACCCCGCAGCCGATTGCCTATCTGGTGTTACAGGCAGATTCCTTCCGCATGTACAAGTTCGTGATGAGCACTGTCTCTACGTTAGTGACCATTTACTTACTTTTATCGCTGATCCTGACGGTGGCGATTAGCTGGTGCATTAATCGACTGATATTACATCCTTTACGCAATATCGCTCGCGAGCTAAACGCCATTCCACCGCAAGAGATTGTCGGTCATCAACTGGCCTTGCCGCGTCTGCACCAGGACGACGAAATCGGTATGCTGGTGCGCAGTTACAACCTCAATCAGCAACTGTTGCAGCGGCATTATGAAGAACAGTGCGAAAACGCGATGCGTTTCCCGGTGTCGGATTTGCCAAACAAAGCCTTGCTGATGGAGATGCTGGAACAGGTGGTCGCACGTAAACAAACCACCGCACTGATGATCATCACTTGTGAAACGCTACGTGATACTGCTGGCGTGCTGAAAGAGGCGCAGCGGGAAATCCTGCTACTGACGCTGGTGGAGAAAATTAAATCGGTGCTGTCGCCACGCATGATCCTCGCACAGGTCAGTGGCTATGACTTCGCTGTGATCGCTAATGGTGTACAGGAACCGTGGCACGCTATCACATTAGGTCAGCAAGTGCTCACTATCATGAGTGAACGCTTGCCGATTGAACGTATTCAGCTACGTCCGCACTGTAGCATCGGTGTGGCGATGTTCTATGGCGATCTCACTGCCGAACAACTTTATGGTCGTGCTATTTCGGCGGCATTTACCGCTCGTCATAAAGGGAAGAATCAGATTCAGTTCTATGATCCACAGCAGATGGAAGAAGCTCAACAACGGTTGACGGAAGAGAGCGATATCCTTAATGCACTGGAAAATCATAAGTTTGCTATTTGGCTACAGCCACAGGTGGAGATGACCAGCGGCAAACTCGTCAGCGCGGAAGCGTTGCTGCGCATCCAGCAAGCGGATGGCACCTGGGAACTGCCGGATGGCTTAATCGATCGTATTGAGTCCTGTGGGCTGATGGTTACCGTTGGTCATTGGGTGCTGGAGGAATCCTGTCGACTGCTTGCTGCCTGGCAAGAGCGCGGCATTATGTTGCCATTATCGGTGAATCTCTCGGCGCTACAGTTGATGCACCCAAATATGGTGCCGGATATGCTGGGGTTATTAACTCGTTATC
The DNA here is from genome assembly GCF_000407765.1 of Escherichia sp. KTE114. Classification (NCBI taxonomy): domain Bacteria; kingdom Pseudomonadati; phylum Pseudomonadota; class Gammaproteobacteria; order Enterobacterales; family Enterobacteriaceae; genus Escherichia; species Escherichia sp. KTE114. The sequence continues at coordinate 1,449,326 of NZ_KE136626.1, forward strand.
GTATTCAGCCTGGAACGTTGATCCTGGAGGTCACGGAAAGCCGACGCATTGATGACCCTCACGCGGCGGTGGCGATCCTCCGTCCGCTGCGCAACGCCGGCGTACAGGTGGCGCTGGATGATTTCGGCATGGGTTACGCAGGGCTGCGTCAGTTGCAGCATATGAAATCGTTGCCAATAGACGTGCTGAAAATCGACAAAATGTTTGTTGAGGGCTTGCCGGAAGATAGCAGCATGATTGCTGCAATTATCATGCTGGCACAAAGCCTGAATCTGCAAATGATTGCTGAAGGCGTAGAAACGGAAGCACAACGCGACTGGCTGGCAAAAGCAGGTGTTGGTATTGCCCAGGGCTTCCTTTTTGCCCGTCCACTCCCCATAGAAATCTTCGAAGAGAGTTACCTGGAAGAAAAGTAGCTACCCCAAACTGATTACAAAACTTTAAAAAGTGCTGGTTTGTGCGAGCCAGCTCAAACTTTTTAACCTTTTTGTTTCAATTATGATCCAGGTACATTTCTGTGATGTTGTCTGGGTGTTATTTTAAGGCCGCAGGTACCCCATAACCTTACAAGACCTGTGGTTTTACTAAAGGACACCCTATGAAAACCTCTCTGTTTAAAAGCCTTTACTTTCAGGTCCTGACAGCGATAGCCATTGGTATTCTCCTTGGCCATTTCTACCCTGAGATAGGCGAGCAAATGAAACCGCTTGGCGACGGGTTCGTTAAGCTCATTAAGATGATCATCGCTCCTGTCATCTTTTGTACCGTCGTAACGGGCATTGCGGGCATGGAAAGCATGAAGGCGGTCGGTCGTACCGGCGCAGTCGCACTGCTTTACTTTGAAATTGTCAGTACCATCGCGCTGATTATTGGTCTTATTATTGTTAACGTCGTGCAGCCTGGCGCCGGAATGAACGTCGATCCGGCAACGCTTGATGCGAAAGCGGTAGCAGTTTACGCCGATCAGGCAAAAGACCAGGGCATTGTCGCCTTTATTATGGATGTCATCCCGGCTAGCGTCATTGGGGCATTTGCCAGCGGTAACATCCTGCAGGTGCTGCTGTTTGCCGTACTGTTTGGTTTTGCGCTCCACCGTCTGGGCAGCAAAGGCCAACTGATTTTTAACGTCATCGAAAGTTTCTCGCAGGTCATCTTCGGCATCATCAATATGATCATGCGTCTGGCACCCATCGGTGCGTTTGGGGCGATGGCGTTTACCATCGGTAAATACGGCGTCGGCACATTGGTGCAACTGGGGCAGCTCATTATCTGCTTCTACATCACCTGTATCCTGTTTGTAGTGCTGGTACTGGGTTCAATCGCTAAAGCGACCGGTTTCAGTATCTTCAAATTTATCCGCTACATCCGTGAAGAACTGCTGATTGTGCTGGGAACATCATCTTCCGAGTCGGCGCTGCCGCGTATGCTCGACAAGATGGAAAAACTCGGCTGCCGGAAGTCGGTGGTGGGGCTGGTTATCCCGACAGGCTACTCGTTTAACCTTGATGGAACATCGATATACCTGACGATGGCGGCGGTATTTATCGCCCAGGCCACTAACAGTGAGATGGATATCGTCCACCAAATTACGCTGTTAATTGTGTTGCTGCTCTCTTCCAAAGGGGCGGCTGGGGTAACGGGCAGTGGCTTTATCGTGCTGGCGGCGACACTCTCTGCGGTGGGCCATTTGCCGGTGGCGGGTCTGGCGCTGATCCTCGGTATCGACCGCTTCATGTCAGAAGCCCGTGCGCTGACTAACCTGGTCGGTAACGGCGTAGCGACCATCGTAGTTGCTAAGTGGGTTAAAGAGCTGGACCACAAAAAACTGGATGATGTGCTGAATAATCGTGCGCCGGATGGCAAAACGCACGAATTATCCTCTTAATCTCACCACTTATGCCCGCACTCCCTTCCCCGAGTGCGGGTGTTTGCGCATAATTGCCCCCTGTGCCCGAACTTACCACCTGGGTGAGTTCGGGTTTATTTCACTTCCTCCGTGACATTTTCATGTTCTTGCGGTCTAACACGAAGTGTTTTTAACGTCATTTAGGCTGACCGATAGCGGGCAGTCTTTTATTACCAGGATAGTTGATCAGGGGTTCACATGCAGGGCACAAAAATTCGACTTTTAGCGGGCGGTTTGCTGGTGATGGCCACTGCTGGCTATGTGCAGGCAGATGCGCTCCAGCCTGATCCAGCATGGCAACAGGGGACGCTCGCCAACGGTTTACAGTGGCAAGTGCTGACCACGCCCCAGCGTCCCAGCGATCGTGTTGAAATTCGCCTGCTGGTTAATACCGGTTCGCTCGCCGAAAGCACCCAACAGAGCGGTTACAGTCATGCCATTCCTCGTATTGCGCTGACGCAAAGCGGTGGTCTGGAAGCGGCACAGGCACGTTCATTGTGGCAGCAGGGGATCGACCCTAAGCGCCCGATGCCGCCGGTGATCGTCTCTTACGACACCACGCTGTTTAATCTGAGTTTGCCAAATAATCGTAACGATCTACTGAAAGAGGCGCTCTCTTATCTGGCGAATGCGACCGGCAAGCTGACCATCACACCAGAAACGGTTAACCATGCGCTGCAAAGCCAGGATATGGTGGCAACCTGGCCTGCCGACACTAAAGAAGGCTGGTGGCGCTATCGCCTGAAAGGATCAACTTTGTTAGGTCACGATCCTGCCGATCCGCTGAAAAATCCCGTTGAAGCGGAAAAGATTAAAGATTTCTATCAGAAATGGTACACCCCGGATGCAATGACGCTGCTGGTGGTGGGAAACGTGGATGCGCGCTCGGTTGTCGACCAAATCAACAAAACGTTTGGCGAACTGAAAGGCAAACGTGAAACGCCAGCTCCGGTGCCGACGCTTTCTCCGCTGCGTGCGGAAGCGGTGAGTATTATGACTGACGCGGTGCGTCAGGACCGGTTATCTATCATGTGGGATACGCCGTGGCAGCCGATTCGTGAATCAGCCGCACTGCTGCGCTACTGGCGTGCGGACCTGGCCCGTGAGGCGCTGTTCTGGCATGTTCAGCAAGCGTTAAGCGCCAGTAACAGCAAAGACATCGGCCTTGGATTTGATTGCCGAGTGCTGTATCTGCGTGCGCAATGTGCCATCAACATTGAGTCACCAAACGACAAGCTGAACAGCAACCTTAATCTGGTGGCGCGTGAACTGGCGAAAGTCCGCGACAAAGGTCTGCCGGAAGAAGAGTTCAACGCCCTGGTCGCGCAAAAGAAACTGGAGCTGCAGAAACTGTTTGCCGCCTATGCACGGGCTGATACCGATATTCTGATGGGTCAGCGGATGCGTTCACTGCAAAATCAGGTTGTCGATATCGCACCGGAGCAATATCAGAAACTGCGTCAGGATTTCCTTAACAGCCTGACGGTGGAGATGTTAAATCAGGATCTGCGTCAGCAGTTGTCGAACGACATGGCGTTAATTCTGCTACAGCCGAAAGGCGAGCCGGAATTTAACATGAAATCGTTGCAGGCTGCCTGGGATCAAATCATGGCGCCATCGGCCACGGCTGCGGCGACGTCTGTCGCCACGGATGATGTGCATCCTGAAGTGACGGATATTCCACCTGCACAGTAATGCCTGATGGTGATGAGTTAGCACAACCATCAGGTATTTATGGATGAGCTGGATAGAGGGGTAACACTTTATCCAGCCTTTTGCATATGCTGCTTTTACGCTGGCATCGCCTCACGCGGGATAATCGCGCCGCGATACTGGATAACCGTACTTGCAGTCAAATGTCCGCGTTTTGCCGCTTCTTCTGCACTTCCCCCGGTCAGGCGTACCGCCAGATAACCGGCGCTGAAAGAGTCACCCGCAGCGGTGGTGTCGATCACTTTTTCTTTCGGCAGTTTCACCGCTGGAACATCCACTAACCCTTCGCCAGCAATAGAAACCAGGCAAGAATCCGCCCCGCGTTTTACTACCACTTCTTTCACGCCTGCGTTATGGGTGCGCGCAATGACGTCTTCCACCGGCTGTTGACCCCACAGCGCGTCTTCATCGTCCAGCGTCAGGAAGGCGATATCTGTGCATTCCAGCATTTGCTGGTACACCTGCTGCGTCTCTTCTTTGCTGGCCCACAGGCGCGGACGGTAGTTATTGTCGAAAATGACCTTCCCGCCGTTGGCGCGGCATTCGCGCAGCAGAGAAAGCAGCTTCTCGCGGCTGGTCGGGCTTAAGATCGCCAGGCTAATCCCGCTAAGGTAAAGGTAATCGAAATTCGCCAGCTCTTCACAAATCGCTGCTGACTGCTCGCTCTCCAGCCAGAATTTAGCTGCGGCTTCGTTACGCCAGTAGTAGAAAGTGCGTTCGCCAGTGCTATCGGTTTCAATGTAGTAAAGACCCGGCAGGCGGTTTTCCATCCGTTGGGTCAGGGAAGTATCGACGTTCTCGCCGTGCCAGGCGTCCAGCATCTGCTGACTAAAACTGTCCGTCCCCAGCGCCGTTACGTAGTGAACGGTTAATGCCGCAGGATCGACCTGACGAGCGATGTAGACGGAAGTATTCAGGGTATCGCCGCCGAAACCGCGCTTAACGTCTGCGCCTTTCTCGGAAAGCTCAATCATGCATTCGCCAATCACGGCAATCTTTTTGGACATAGTCGTGAACCTGATCTGTAAAAAATTAGCGTTAGTTTGCGCTGTGGTGGTTTGCTGGTCAACTATATTAAAACGCTGTTCCATTATTTTTTTGAGCCAGAACGTATTCCTGGAAGATTCCGTCGTTGTGTGGGCAAATTAACTTCTCTCTGGCGGTAAAGTTCTGCCGTGGCGCGCCGATAATATTTGTCGAGTCCGGGCAGCATCACTTTTAAACACAGGACATCTTCGATGATAAGGCAGGTTATCCAGCGAATAAGCAACCCTGAAACAAGCATCGAGAGCTTGCAGGAACGGCGTTTTTGGTTGCAGTGTGAGCGCGTTTATACCTGGCAGCCGATTTACCAGACTTCCGGACGATTGATGGCCGTGGAGCTTTTAACCATTGTCACGCATCCTGATAATCCCTCGCAACGGCTGCCGCCAGATCGTTATTTTGCCGAAATCACCGTCAGGCATCGTATGGATGTGGTGAAAGAACAGATTGATTTACTGGCGAAAAAAGCTGCGTTCTTCGTTGAGCACGGCCTGCTGGCATCGGTTAATATTGATGGACCTACGCTTCTTGCCCTACGTCAGCAGCCGGAAATTTTGCGTCAGATTGACCGTCTTCCCTGGCTGCGTTTCGAACTGGTGGAACACATCCGTCTACCGAAAGATTCAACGTTTGCTTCGATGTGCGAATTTGGCCCACTGTGGCTGGATGATTTTGGCACCGGGATGGCAAATTTCTCTGCGCTAAGTGAAGTGCGTTACGACTACATCAAAATCGCTCGCGAACTGTTTGTGATGTTGCGCCAGTCGCCAGAAGGTCGCACGCTCTTTTCCCAGCTTTTGCATTTGATGAACCGCTACTGCCGTGGGGTGATCGTCGAAGGTATCGAGACTGAGGAAGAATGGGGCGATGTGCAAAATTCTCCCGCATTCGCCGCACAAGGCTGGTTTCTTTCACGTCCGGCACCAATAGAAACGCTGGACTCAGTGGCGCTGGCTCTGTAAGCCCCCTCATTTTCTGCCTGGCTGGACTATCTTTAGGACTGGCACAGGAAGAATGTGAGGAAGCGAACTATGAGCAAAGCAGGCAAAATAACCGCTGCGATTTCAGGGGCTTTCTTGTTGTTGATCGTCGTGGCGATCATTTTGATTGCAACGTTTGACTGGAACCGTCTCAAACCGACCATCAACCAGAAAGTCTCTGCGGAACTGAATCGCCCCTTCGCCATCCGTGGCGATCTGGGTGTGGTGTGGGAACGGCAAAAGCAGGAAACCGGCTGGCGTAGCTGGGTGCCGTGGCCTCATGTACACGCACAAGACATCATTCTCGGCAACCCGCCGGATATTCCCGAAGTGACGATGGTACATTTACCGCGCGTAGAAGCGACGCTGGCTCCGCTGGCGTTGCTGACTAAAACGGTCTGGCTGCCGTGGATCAAGCTGGAAAAGCCCGACGCGCGCCTGATTCGCCTCTCGGAAAAGAACAACAACTGGACGTTTAATCTCGCCAACGATGACAACAAAGACGCGAATGCGAAGCCGTCGGCGTGGTCGTTCCGCCTGGATAATATTCTGTTCGATCAAGGTCGGATCGCCATTGATGACAAAGTAAGCAAAGCGGATCTGGAAATTTTTGTCGATCCGTTAGGTAAGGCGCTGCCGTTCAGCGAAGTTACCGGATCGAAAGGTAAAACGGATAAAGAGAAGGTGGGCGATTACGTTTTTGGCCTGAAAGCGCAGGGGCGTTATAACGGCGAACCGCTCACGGGTACGGGAAAAATAGGCGGTATGCTGGCGCTGCGTGGCGAAGGAACACCGTTTCCGGTGCAGGCTGATTTTCGCTCCGGTAATACCCGTGTTGCTTTTGATGGCGTCGTGAATGACCCAATGAAAATGGGCGGCGTCGATTTACGGCTTAAATTTTCCGGCGATTCGCTGGGTGATCTCTATGAACTGACAGGCGTTCTGCTGCCCGATACCCCACCGTTTGAAACCAATGGTCGGCTGGTAGCGAAAATCGACACTGAAAAATCGTCGGTCTTTGATTATCGCGGCTTTAACGGGCGTATTGGTGATAGTGATATTCACGGTTCTCTGGTCTACACCACCGGCAAGCCGCGACCAAAGCTGGAAGGTGACGTTGAGTCGCGGCAGTTACGGCTGGCTGATTTGGGGCCGTTGATTGGCGTTGATTCCGGGAAAGGGGCAGAAAAGTCGAAACGGTCTGAACAGAAGAAGGGCGAAAAAAGCGTTCAGCCTGCGGGCAAAGTGCTGCCTTATGACCGCTTCGAAACCGATAAATGGGACGTTATGGATGCCGATGTTCGCTTCAAAGGCCGACGTATCGAGCATGGCAGCAGTTTGCCGATTAGCGATCTTTCAACCCATATCATCCTCAAAAACGCTGACCTGCGCCTGCAACCGCTGAAATTTGGTATGGCGGGCGGCAGCATTGCGGCGAATATTCATCTGGAGGGGGACAAAAAACCGATGCAGGGGCGGGCGGATATACAGGCTCGTCGACTGAAGCTGAAGGAGCTGATGCCGGATGTAGAACTGATGCAGAAAACGCTGGGAGAAATGAACGGCGATGCTGAACTGCGTGGTAGCGGTAACTCGGTGGCGGCGCTTTTAGGCAACAGTAACGGCAACCTGAAACTGTTGATGAATGACGGGCTGGTGAGCCGTAACCTGATGGAGATTGTTGGGCTGAACGTCGGAAACTACATTGTCGGTGCGATTTTCGGTGATGATGAGGTGCGGGTGAACTGCGCGGCGGCGAATCTGGATATCGCTAACGGTGTGGCACGCCCGCAGATTTTTGCTTTCGATACTGAGAACGCGTTGATTAACGTTACCGGCACGGCAAGTTTTGCTTCGGAGCAACTGGATTTGACTATTGATCCGGAGAGCAAAGGGATTCGTATTATCACGTTGCGTTCGCCGCTGTATGTGCGTGGCACGTTTAAGAACCCGCAGGCTGGCGTGAAAGCCGGGCCGTTGATTGCTCGTGGTGCTGTTGCGGCGGCGCTGGCAACGCTGGTGACGCCTGCGGCGGCGTTACTGGCGCTGATTTCGCCTTCAGAAGGTGAAGCTAATCAGTGCCGGATGATTTTGTCGCAGATGAAGAAGTGATGAGGGGGGATTGTGTTTGCTGGTGAGTTCGGAAACAGCGTGTTCCCCTCACCCTAACCCTCTCCCCAAAGGGGCGAGGGGACTGTTTTGTGTGTGTTGAAACAACGAGTACCGCTTTTCCGTTCACTTTCTGGCGAGGGAACTGTTTCGTGCGTGTTGAAACAGCGAGAGCCGCTTTTCCGTTCACTTTCTGGGGGGGGAGGGCTGTTATGTTCGCGATGTAACATCTCGCTCCGCTTTTCTCCCTCTCCCTTTCAGGGAGAGGGCTGGGGTGAGGGTGGCAGCCCGCACGATACTTACAAAGACTGATGTCGCGTCTCATGCGTCAGCAGCAGGGCAATTAACGTCAAGCCAGCCATTGCCGCCAGATATAACCCCACTGCACCTAACCCGTAGTTAGTCTGCAACCAGGCTGCGATATACGGCGCAACGGAAGCCCCAAGAATCGACGATACGTTGTAAGAGAACGATGCCCCGGTGTAACGCACTTCCGTCGGGAACAGCTCTGGCAACAGCGCGCCCATCGGCCCGAAGGTCAGTCCCATCAGACTTAACCCCAACAGCAGGAAGGCAAAAACCAGAATTGGGTTACCAGAACCGAGCAACGGGTTAAAGGCGAACAGCGCGAACAGGATGATAAGCGTCGTGATGATTACCATGCTTTTACGACGCCCAAAGGCATCTGCCAGCAATCCGGCGACTGGCACCATCACACCAAAACCAATTACTGCCATCATCAGCATCCACAGCACTTCGTTACGCGGCAGGCCAAGCCCAACTGGCGCGGCGGCGGTACTAAAGGTCATAGAGTAGACCGTCATGATGTAAAACAGCGTATAGGTTGCCAGCATAATGAACGTACCCAGTACGGTTACGCGAACATGTTTGGTCAGCAGCGTACCCAGCGGGATCTTCACCTGTTTTTTCGCTTTAGCGACTTTCTCAAACACCGGCGACTCATGCAGCGACACGCGAACATACAGGCCGATAATGACCAGCACCGCCGAGAAGATAAATGGCACACGCCAGCCCCAGCTCATAAACTGCTCGTCGGTCAGTAGCCAGGAAAGCAGCAAGAAAGTGCCGTTGGCAAAGAAGAAGCCAATCGGTGCGCCCAGCTGTGGGAAGGAGCCATACAGTGCACGTTTGCGCGGTGGGGCGTTTTCAGTCGCCAGCAGCGCCGCGCCGCCCCATTCACCGCCTAAGCCCAGCCCCTGACCAAATCGAGCCAGCGCCAGCAACAGCGGGGCGAAAATACCAATCGTGGCGTAGCCCGGCAACAGACCAATCACCACCGTCGAAATCCCCATCGTTAGCAAAGAGGCGACCAGTGTCGCTTTACGTCCAACGCGATCGCCGAAATGACCAAATACGGCAGAGCCGATGGGGCGCGCGACGAAGGCAATGGCGAAGGTGGCAAGCGATTGTAGGGTCGCTGCCGCCGGGTCGCCCTGCGGGAAGAAGATATGCGGGAACACAATGACGGCTGCAGTGGCGTAAATGTAAAAGTCGAAGAACTCAATGGCCGTGCCAATGAGAGAGGCGACAAGGACTTTATTACGCGAGTTTACCGGCGTGAATTCCTGGTTATTTTCGAGTGTTGTGGCGGTTGCTTGCATAATCTTTTCTTATTTTTTGGCTAACGAATAGCCATATTACGCACAGCAAAAGTGATATTTCAATGTGTAACAAATCGCGAAAATGGTCAAAAACCAAGCAAAAAGGGGATAATGTTTAGGCTAATGATTTTTCTTCTATGAAATGCTTCACACAATTTCATAAATAGTCAATAAAACTGGTTTCAGGTTAAATAAAAGTTACCGACTGGATTTATATGCTGGGGTTATGAGTTGGAATGAAATTGTTTGCTCCTAAATAGATGGCTTAAGAGGCTCTGGGAAGAGTTTCAAGAGGTTATGTGCGCATTATAGCCGGATGCGATGCTGGCGCATCTTATCCGGCCTACGGGGAGTCAGGCCGATGTGATGGACACCTCCCGCCTTACGGCATCAATGTGCCAGACTGAGGTGTACTCAGTTCCCGGGTGGAGGTGTCCGTCATGAATATTAAGCGTATTGGTCTCGATCTTGCAAAAAATGTTTTCCAGATCCACGGCGTCGATCACCATGAAAAAGTGGTACTGCGAAAAACCCTGCGCCGTGCCCACATGATGACGTTTTTCTCCGGCCTTTCTCCCTGTCTTATTGGTATTGAGGCCTGTGGCTCTTCCCATTACTGGGCCCGCGAGCTCACCCGCATGGGCCATACCGTGCGTATTATTCCGCCGAAACTCGTCAAACCTTATCTCAAAGGCAACAAAAACGACGCCAATGATGCAGCAGCCATCTGCGAGGCCATCAGCAGGCCTGGTATGCGTTTTGTCGCTCTCAAATCGGAAGCTCAGCAGACGCTGCAGGCAGAGCACCGGGTCCGGGCCAGGATCATCCGCGAGCGGACGGCACTGTGCAATGAAATCCGGGGGCTGTTGAGTGAATTTGGTCTGGTGCTGCCAGTGGGGATAAATCACGTGCGTAAAGCCCTGCCGGAAATCCTGTCGCAGCAGGAGCAGTGGAATGACCGCTTCATCCGTCTGTTGTGCGAGCTGTCGGAGGAAATGCAGATGCTGGATGAGCGCATATCGCGTCATGACCGGCGCCTTCAGCAGGCGGCACGGGACGATATCCGCATAAAACGGCTGATGGAAATAGAGGGTTTTGGCCCGATAGTGGCGAGTGCTCTGGTGGCTGCCGTGGGCGATGCGAAGCAATTTAAAAGCGGTCGGGAAATGTCAGCCTTTATTGGACTGGTTCCGCGACAGCATTCAAGCGGCGGAAAAGAGCGGCTGGGCCATATCAGCAAACGGGGTGACAGTTACCTGAGAACGCTGATAATCCATGGTGCCCGTGCAGTCCTGAGGTTCAGCGCCGGAAAAACAGACAGACGCAGCCTCTGGCTACAGTCGGTGGCAGAAAGACGTAATAACAATATCGCCGTGGTGGCGCTGGCAAATAAAAACATCCGGATAGCGTGGGCAATATTAAGCCGCAGTGAAGAATATAGAGGGGTGGAGAATGCGGCGTAAGCAGCACTGACGTCCCTGTAAGTAAACGAGCAACAAACCTGCCGTAAGCGTGCAAAGTTATAAAGAACTGATGCGTAACAGGTAAGACCGACATCTGGCAAATCCGACCTTATCCATGGCTCCCTGCAAAGCAAAGCCGGCAGGCCGAAAGGAAACAGATGTGCAGATAACATCATGACCGGGTACGACGGTACCGTAAGAGAGGCCGGATATACGAATGCAACTTACTCCCGTCACACAGATGAAAAATAACTTGCACAACGGGAGGTGTCCATATACGGATAAGGCGTTTACGCCGCATCCGGCATATTTTAAGGCTGTGTTTTCCCCGGCATTCGCGGGTCATCTTTATACTCGGCGGTGGCAATCCACGCCGCGCAAAACAGCGTCAGACGAGCGAAGAAGTAGAAAAATGCCATCAGCCCCAGCACGGAACCAAATGCTGCGCCAGATGGGGATTTCATCAACGACGGCAGGGTATACGTCATCACAATTTTAATCACTTCAAAACCAATCGCTGCGAGGAACGTCCCGCGAATCAGCGCCTTTCTACGCGGACGGTGGCGCGGCAGGCGCCAGAAGATCCAGAAGAAAAGCAGATAGTTGGCAAAGATAGAAATCGCCAGACCAATCAACCGCCACGTCGGTTTCAGCCACTCAATGCTATTAAGGTGCAGCGCGCTAATAATCATTTGTTGCGCAGAACCGGCAACGGAAGTGATTGAGAGCGTCACAATCAGCGCAATCAACAAACCAATCAGCGAAATAAAGTCACGCAGATATTTTACCCAGAACTTCTCCTGATCTTGCGGCGAACGTTCCCAGACATCGCGCGATTGGGCGCGAATTGCTTCACGTAAATTCCCCATCCAGTTGATGCCGGAGTATAGCGCCACGGCTAACCCAACAAGTCCTACGGTAGTACGCTGCTGAACGGCAGTGTTGATGGTGTTTTTCAACGTGGCGGCAAGCGTCGGATCGCTGATGTTTTGCAGAATCTTGTCGAAGATATCCTGCAACAGCATCGGATGCGAAGCCAGCACAAAACCCCCTGCGGCAAATGACACCATTAAAATCGGGATCATCGACAAAAACGAGAAATAGGTGATGGCCGCACCAAACTGATTACCAAGCCGATCGTTAAAGCGTTCTGTCGCGCGAATAAGGTGCGCGATGATCGGTTGGCGTTGGATTTTTTCGGCGGTGGTGGTGACGGTTTCCAATGCCTGACTGACTTTGCCGCCTTTATCGCTATTATCCAGATGCTTAATTGGCTCGTGTTCCAGATCCTGGGTGGGACGTTTAATCTCGTTTTCCTGCGTCATCCGCTCTTTAGTCCTTCTGTCGTTGTCTTTCTTAAAAAGTATAGTCGGTCAGTCCAGGTACTCTTTCATCACGCCAGCCAGCCACTGCATAAACAGGTTTACACGGCGGGAAAGCTCCCGACGCTGTGGGTAAACCAGAGAAATGGAGCGTGGTTCGGCGCGGTAGTTGGGTAACACTTCGATAAGCTGTCTGGCGCGTAGGGCTTCGCGTACGGTGACGCGGGGGATCTGAATAATCCCCAGTCCCGCCAGACCGGCGGCAAGATAGTTTTCTCTACTGTTTACCGTCAACATGCCGCCGGACTTAAACCACTGGACGCCATTAACACTGGCAACCTCAAAACCCAACGGATGCGCGCCCAGATGTGGCGTGTAATGCACTACCGCGTGCGAAGTCAGGTCGTCGGGACTTTGCGGATAACCAAAGCGCGTCAGATAGTGCGGACTGGCGCAGTTGACCATCGTCAGTTTGCCGAGGGGACGGGTGATGAGTCCATCGTCGGGCAACGTTCCCGTGCGTACTACGCAATCAAAGCCATCATGAAGAATATCTACCGGACGGTCATTGCTGCTTAATTCCAGTTCAATTCCCGGATATTGATGGAGAAATTCGGGCAGGCGCGGCAGTAGCAGGGTTTTTGCTATCCCGGACGGGATATCGATGCGTAATTTACCGCTGATGCTGGTGGCCTCCTGCTGAAATAAACCGTCCAGTTCGTTGAGATTACTCAACACATCTTTTGCCCGTTGGTAATAGGTCATGCCATCAGGCGTGAGTTTGACCCGTCGCGTGGTGCGCTGGAGAAGCTGGGTGCCAAGTTGATGTTCCAGTGCCTGTATCTGGCGCGAAACACTTCCCTTTGGCAAAGCAAAGAAATCCGCCGCGCGGGAAAAACTCTCCAGCTCTGCGACTTTGATGAACAACTGCATTGCGTGAATTTTATCCATTTCTTTGACCGATTGTTGTTCACAGCGAAACAGTAACGCGTATATCGCATTGTTTATTGTTTTTTCTAACATCTAATGCATGGTTTCACAACGATGCAACGTTGAAAGTGAGGTGATTTTAGAGAATAAAAGGCGGATTCGCGTCTCTGAATAGAGAAATAACCAACAGAAAGCCAAAATTTTGATTCGTTTTATAAAATGCTCACACACGACATTGTGTATTTGTGCGTAATCCAGTCACTTTCTTAAACTGTGGATGCTATTAAAGCGTGCGCTGAATTGGCCTGGTTAACCGGAACGTGGCGCGAAAATATAAGGAATTCCTTAAGATTTTTTTAAATAGTGCCCTCGACATGTAATTTCAGGCGTTTAGCTGTAACTATTTATATCGGTAACTATTTTCTATCTTTCATCTCTGTAGAATGGCCTCTGCCAAATGGCGAATTCTTATTTTGTCTCTCGGGTAATACCCTTCCACTACTTAAGCCTTTTTAACGTATTCAGGTGGAGATTCAGTAATGCAAATAATCATGTTTGACAGGCAGTCAATATTTATTCATGGAATGAAAGTCAGTTTACAGCAACGTATTCCAGGAGTAGGTATTCAGGGCGTCGGTCAGGCAGACGAGTTATGGCAAAAGCTGGAAAGCTACCCTGAAGCCTTAGTTATGCTCGATGGCGATCAGGATGGTGAGTTTTGCTACTGGTTACTGCAAAAAACCGTGGTGCAATTTCCTGAGGTTAAGGTGTTAATCACGGCTTCGGATTGCAACAAACGATGGTTGCAGGAGGTTATTCATTTCAATGTGATGGCGATTGTACCGCGTGATTCTTCGATCGATACGTTCGTGTTGGCGGTCAATAGTGCGGCGATGGGAATGATGTTTCTGCCCGGTGACTGGCGAACCACGCCGGAAAAGGATACGAAAGATCTCAAATCGTTAAGCGCCCGCCAGCGGGAAATTTTAACCATGCTGGCGGCGGGCGAATCGAATAAAGAGATTGGTCGGGCATTAAATATCAGCACCGGAACGGTAAAAGCGCACCTGGAATCGCTCTATCGCCGTCTGGAAGTGAAAAACCGTACCCAGGCAGCGATGATGTTAAATATCTCCTCCTGAAGAGGATAATTTTACAGCTAGCAGGAAGTTAGCGGTTGGCTGTAAAAATATTATGGTTCGCCGTATAGACCAATTAAACGGCGTACCACACCGTTGGTCCAGCCAAACCCATCCTGCAACGGATATTCGCCCCCGCCGCCCTCGCGGGGGACACCATCGGCAATATGGTATTTCTCGATCAGTTTGTGCTGTTCCAGGTAGAACTGATTCACCGTCTTCAGCCAGCTACGCGCGATCTCATCCCCCAGATAGTCATCACCGTACATTTTAAATCCCTGAATCGCCATCCATTGTAATGGCGCCCAGCCGTTGGGTTTATCCCACTGTTCACCGGTTTCATACTCACTTGCCAGAATCCCGCCCGGCGTCAGTAACCGGCTGCGCACGGCATTTGCCAGACGGTCGGCCTGTTCATGGCTCGCCATGCCCACATATAACGGCACAATGGCAGCAGCGGAAAAGAGAGCCTGTTGTTCACGCCGCCAGTCGTAATCGCGGTAGAGACCATTTTCATCATCCCAGAGATAATGGTTTACCGCATCGCGGCGGGCATTGGCTTTCTGGCGGAACAGAGTTTCCGTTTCCTTGTCGCCTTTCAGCGCCGAGATGTTGGCGATGGCGCTCTCCAGTTTAAACAGGAAAGCATTCAGATCGATGGGGATGAACTGAGTGGTCCGAATACTCGCCAGGCGACCGGCGTCGCGTAGCCAGCGGGAGGAGTAATCCCAGCCAGAAGCTGCGCCCGCGCGTAAATCGCGGTACACCTCGTTCGGCGGACGACCAGAGTGCTTCGCGGTTTCCACATCCTCCAGCCAGGATTCGTCACGCGGCGTGTCGCGGTCGTCCCAGTAGCGGTTAAGCAGCGAACCATCCGGCATCCGCACTACATGGCGATAGGCCTGATTAGGGATCAGCGATTCTGCTCCGTCCATCCAGAAGGCATATTCCATTTTCAGATGGTCGAGATAGCGGCGCGCTCCGCGTACACCATCTTCTTCAAACAACTCCACCATCAGCGCAAAAACCGGTGGCTGCGAGCGGCTCAAATAGTAGGTGCGGTTGCCGTTGGGGATGTGCCCGTAGTTTTCGATCATCCAGGCGAAGTTATCGGCCATGCATTTCAGCAAATCTTCACGCCCGCTTTCCGCCAGACCCAGCATGGTGAAATAGGAATCCCAATAGTAGGTTTCGCTAAAACGACCGCCAGGGACAATATACGACTGCGGCAGCGCCAGCAGAGAAGACCACGGAATGTGATCCTGCGGCTCGCGGGTTAATACCGGCCATAGCTGGTCGATATGCTCTTTCAGGGAGTTTTGCGGGTCTGATACATACTCGCTGGAGTAGACTTCCGGTAACCAGAAGTGATTTTCAACAAACTTGCGCAAATCGAAATCACGATGACGGCGCACTTTACGATAGCGGATTAAGATATCCAGCGGGTCCATTTTGGGGGCGCAGTCAGGAAACGTTTTACTATCGGGGAAAATTTTTGCCGACTGGACATGTTCGAAAAGTTCGAGATAGCGGTCAGCAGGTGTTAGCGCGTCAGAGGCTGGCAGCCCTTCAATCATTTCGGGTTCTGGCTCTGCCTCGAGCATCTCATCCAGTTTTAATTCATACGGATCCAGTTCATAACAGAGATCGACCTCGACCATCAGTTCGTCTGGATTAGGGTTTTGAATTTTCTGATTGAGCATAAGGATCCGACCTCCGAAATTCGTCTCTAATTATCGGGCTTTCCTTTAAGCGTAGTCATTCGCTCCGGTCGATGGGCGACAAAGCGTGCGGTGGATCACGTTTATTAATGGGGCAAAAAATATAACGCACTAATATCAATGGAATTTATAAAAATAAGAATTCCATGTTGTTTTTCATTTTCGGAACATTCAATCATGGTCTCCCCGTAATCATGATATGCCATTCCTGATCTGAGTAATAGGTATAGGCTATTTTATTGATAGTTTATATTCATGTAATTGATTGATTCCTATCAAAAAGCTAATTCCCCTGTTTTTTATGATGGTTTAGTCTCGCAGAGACGTTTGCAGCATTCTGGAAAATTTTCTGGGTCACAATAACTCACTACCGTGAGGGAAGAATAATGAAAATGGTCTCACGTATTACCGCGATCGGCCTGGCCGGCGTCGCGATTTGCTATTTAGGATTATCTGGTTATGTGTGGTACCACGATAATAAACGCAGTAAACAGGCTGATGTTCAGGCATCTGCTGTCAGTGAAAATAATAAGGTTTTAGGTTTTCTCCGCGAAAAAGGATGCGACTATTGCCATACGCCTTCCGCAGAATTACCCGCCTATTATTATATTCCTGGCGCGAAACAGTTGATGGATTACGACATTAGGCTCGGATATAAATCTTTTAACCTCGAGGCAGTGCGTGCGGCTCTGCTGGCAGATAAACCCGTTTCGCAAAGCGATCTGAACAAGATTGAATGGGTGATGCAGTATGAAACTATGCCGCCAACGCGTTATACCGCACTGCACTGGGCGGGTAAGGTGAGTGATGAAGAGCGGGCGGAAATACTCGCCTGGATTGCAAAACAGCGCGCGGAATATTACGCCAGCAATGACACCGCGCCGGAGCACCGTAATGAACCGGTGCAGCCCATCCCGCAAAAACTGCCTACCGATGCGCAAAAAGTGGCGTTGGGGTTTGCCCTGTATCACGATCCCCGTTTATCGGCTGATAGCACCATTTCTTGTGCTCATTGTCATGCGCTGAATGCGGGAGGTGTTGATGGCAGAAAAACGTCGATTGGCGTCGGTGGTGCGGTCGGGCCGATTAATGCGCCGACGGTGTTTAACTCGGTGTTTAATGTTGAGCAATTCTGGGATGGTCGTGCGGCAACATTGCAGGATCAGGCGGGTGGGCCGCCGCTGAATCCGATTGAAATGGCGTCCAAATCCTGGGACGAAATCATTGCGAAGTTGGAAAAGGATCCTGTGCTGAAAGCGCAGTTCCTCAAAGTTTATCCGCAAGGTTTCAGTGGTGAAAATATTACTGACGCAATTGCTGAATTTGAGAAAACATTAATTACGCCGGATTCACCGTTTGATAAATGGTTGCGTGGTGATGAAAATGCGCTGACTGCGCAGCAGAAAAAAGGTTATCAATTATTTAAAGATAATAAATGTGCAACGTGTCATGGCGGTATTATTCTCGGTGGACGTTCTTTCGAACCGCTGGGTCTGAAAAAAGACTTTAACTTTGGTGAAATTACGGCGGCGGATATTGGGCGTATGAATGTTACTAAAGAAGAACGCGATAAACTGCGTCAGAAAGTACCCGGTTTACGTAACGTTGCGCTAACGGCGCCGTACTTCCATCGCGGCGATGTGCCGACGCTGGACGGGGCGGTGAAACTGATGCTGCGCTACCAGGTAGGTAAAGAGCTGCCGCAGGAGGATGTGGATGATATCGTGGCTTTCCTGCACAGCCTGAACGGAGTTTACACACCGTATATGCAGGATAAACAATAATTAATTCGATCGCCCGACCAGCAATGCTCGGGCGATTTTTATTACGATAATAAAGTCTGTTTTTTATATTATCATGTTAAATGTTTATATTATAAAAAGTCGTTTTTCTGTTTAGGATTTTGTTATTTAAATTACACCCGCAACGCCTTGCGTCCATTCCAGATAAATCCTACTTTTTTATTGCCTTCAAATAAATTTAAGGAGTTCGAAATGGACCAGAAGCTGTTAACGGATTTCCGCTCAGAACTACTCGACTCGCGTTTTGGCGCAAAGGCAATTTCAACTATCGCGGAATCTAAACGTTTTCCGCTGCACGAAATGCGCGATGACATCGCATTCCAGATTATCAATGATGAATTATTTCTCGACGGTAACGCCCGTCAGAACCTGGCGACTTTCTGCCAGACCTGGGACGACGAAAATGTTCATAAGCTGATGGATCTGTCGATCAACAAAAACTGGATCGATAAAGAAGAATATCCGCAGTCCGCAGCTATCGACCTGCGTTGTGTAAATATGGTTGCCGATCTGTGGCACGCGCCTGCGCCGAAAAACGGTCAGGCCGTTGGCACCAACACCATTGGTTCTTCCGAGGCCTGTATGCTCGGCGGGATGGCAATGAAATGGCGTTGGCGCAAACGTATGGAAGCCGCAGGTAAACCGACCGATAAACCCAACCTCGTGTGCGGGCCGGTGCAAATCTGCTGGCATAAATTTGCCCGCTACTGGGATGTGGAACTGCGCGAGATCCCTATGCGCCCCGGTCAGTTGTTCATGGACCCGAAACGCATGATTGAAGCCTGCGACGAAAACACCATCGGCGTGGTGCCGACTTTCGGTGTGACCTACACCGGTAACTATGAGTTCCCGCAACCGCTGCACGATGCGCTGGATAAATTCCAGGCCGACACCGGTATCGACATCGACATGCACATCGACGCCGCCAGCGGTGGCTTCCTGGCGCCGTTCGTGGCTCCTGATATTGTCTGGGACTTCCGCCTGCCGCGCGTGAAATCGATCAGTGCTTCAGGTCATAAATTTGGTCTGGCTCCGCTCGGCTGCGGCTGGGTTATCTGGCGTGATGAAGAAGCACTGCCGAAAGAACTGGTGTTCAACGTTGACTATCTCGGCGGTCAAATCGGGACTTTCGCCATCAACTTCTCTCGCCCCGCCGGTCAGGTAATTGCGCAATACTATGAATTCCTGCGCCTTGGTCGCGAGGGCTACACCAAAGTACAGAACGCCTCTTACCAGGTCGCCACTTACCTGGCGGATGAAATCGCTAAACTGGGACCGTATGAATTCATCTGCACCGGTCGCCCGGACGAAGGTATTCCGGCGGTTTGTTTCAAACTGAAAGACGGCGAAGATCCGGGATACACCCTGTATGACCTCTCTGAACGTCTGCGCCTGCGCGGCTGGCAGGTTCCGGCCTTCACCCTCGGCGGTGAAGCCACCGACATTGTGGTGATGCGTATTATGTGCCGCCGTGGCTTCGAAATGGACTTCGCTGAACTGTTGCTGGAAGACTACAAAGCCTCCCTGAAATATCTCAGCGATCACCCGAAATTGCAGGGTATTGCTCATCAAAATAGCTTTAAACATACCTGATAACAGGATGCTATAAGGGACCTCAGCCCCGGCTGGCAAGCCGGGGCTGAGAGTTCGGTCAGAATATAACCCGGAAATATTGGTTTATATTCATATTGTTATTAAGTTGTATAAAGTATGAATGTTTATAAATTATAATGGTATAAGTGAAATATCACCTTAAGGTATTATTCGCCTGGTATTCATTATCTTGCATTTTTATCTATGCATTTTTGTATTATAAATACCATAATACTGCGCAATTTATTCCACTCATTATCCTTTTTCTTACCGCTTCGTTTAAATTTATACGCCAGTAAATTTGACTTAGATATAATGCGTGCTACATTAATAAACAGTAATATGTTTATGTTATATTAAGTCAACTATGCAATCACAACATGGCACTTGTCTCATTGCGTACGCAACACATAAATATATTCTCACCGTGGCTAATGGTGAATATCGCTATTTGAATGGCGGTGATTTGGTCTGCGCGGATGCAAGTCAGGTTTTAGTTTCTAACTCCTTAGAAAATTTAGTATTTGTCACGAAGGAAACGCTTTCATTATTTCTCCAGATGCTCAAGGAGGAGGCATTAATTTTCCATGCTCATAAAAAAGCACCTTCGTTAATTATTCACCACTGCGCCAAAGAAATTCCAGTTTTTCAGGAAGTTGCACAACTCTCGCAGCAACATAATCTCCGCTATGGTGAGGTATTGCGCAAAAGAGCATTAATATTTGCATTATTGTCAGTTTTTCTTGAGGATGAGCAGTTTATACCGCTACTTGTGAACATATTACATCCCAATATGCGCACGCGAGTTTGTACAGTTATCAACAATAATATCGCTCATCAATGGACATTATCACAGATCGCCAACGAGTTACTGATGAGTCAGAGTCTGTTAAAGAAAAAATTGCGTGAAGAAGATACGTCTTATTCACAACTGCTCACCGAATGTAGAATGCAGCGTGCATTACAACTTGTTGTAATGCCTGGTATTCCAATAAAACGTGTAGCAATGTCCTGTGGCTATAACAGCATGTCATATTTTATTTACGTTTTTCGAAATTATTATGGGATGACACCCACAGAGTATCAGGAACAAATAGCACAAGGAAGGTTCAATGGCGACTCAATGACAAGGCTTGTTACAGAGGAAAATTTTATAGTTCGGCTGTAAGAATAAGATTACAAAGTCTGCCCGAACATAAAAAAAACCCGGCATAGGGGACCGGGAAGAGGATAGTCTGCCGTCTCCAGACTAATAAACCGTTATAACACTCCCTGTTGGCACGGGAAACTTTTGTGCTCTCAGTAAGTTAAATATAACGTTTGCTGGAGATAAGATCAGCCAAATTTTTATAAACATAGGCTATACGATTTTTAAAAATATAATTTTATTGTATTTACTTACTTCCAATTAACTGTTATGCAAATTTGCGTAATAGGTAAATTATGATCCTACTAAATATGGCAGTTTTAGCCCTGAGGAACAGTCAGGCATCATTTCATCAGTATACTGAAATTGAAATAATCGCAGTAATGGAATATAAGGGATAGTCATGGCTCATGTTTGCTCGGTGATCCTCGCCTGCCGTTCGTTCGATATTTATCATGAACAGCAAAAAATATCGTTGAACAAAGAGAGTATTCTACTACTCGAGAAAAATTTGGCAGACGATTTTTCGTTTTGTTCACATGATACGCGACGTCTGGATATCGATGAGCTGACGGTTTGTCATTACTTACAAAATATTCGTCAGGCACCACATAATTTGGGGCTACATAACAAAAATCGTTTATTAATTAACCCAGAGCCGCCCATGCCTCTGGTGATAGCGATTTTTGATAGTTTTGCTAAATCCGCTGTAAATTCTCCGATATTGAGCAATATGCTCTATCTTTCCTGCTTATCAATGTTTTCTCATAAGAAAGAGCTTATACCCTTACTTTTTAACAGTATCAGCACTGTCTCGGGGAAAGTTGAACGTATTATTAGCTTTGATATAGCCAGGCGTTGGTATCTGCGTGATATCGCAGAAACAATGTATACCAGTGAGAGCTTAATCAAAAAAAAGTTGCAGGAAGAAAATACTTGCTTCAGTAAAATATTACTCGCCTCGAGGATGTCGATGGCCAGAAGACTACTTGAGTTACGGCAAGTTCCTCTACATACCATTGCTGAAAAATGTGGGTATAGCAGTACGTCGTACTTTATAAATACATTTCGACAATATTATGGCATCACACCACATCAGTTTGCACAGCATTCGCCGGGAACCTTCTCCTGATTTTGGGTATTGGTCAGGATCTCACACTCGCTGCATGTAAAACTCTTTCCTGATTATCTCTGCCGGAACCAACGGCAAGTTCTCTTTGGCAGTTCGCAAACGGGTATTAGTATTTTCAGGAGGAAAAGACACAGCATGTTTGGGATTATTAAGCTAACAATTCATATAATTACGGGAATGCTGGTCTGTATTGTGCTGTTCAAATTGATGACCAATGGCTGGAGTGGTTTCTACTTTCACTGCTGTTTGTTAAGTCTGGTATTCCTCACGATTAGCTGGTTGTTGAGTAGTGAGTGGTTGCGAGGAAAGAGTAAGGCCGAACGCTCATGTTCAACCTTACTCTCATTCATACGTTACGCTTTTTTAAAGCGGGCAAAGAGATGTTCCACAACGACGAAAAAGACGGGAACGAAGTAAATTGCCAGCACAGTTGCTGCAAACATCCCCCCCATAACGCCTGTACCTACCGCGTTTTGTGCGCCGGAACCTGCGCCATGACTGATAACCAGCGGCAGCACGCCAAGAATAAAGGCCAGAGAGGTCATGAGGATTGGGCGTAAACGCATCCGCGCCGCTTCGATAATCGCTTCTACCGGCGTCTTCCCTTCTTTCTGCATCATCTCAACCGCAAATTCGACGATCAGGATGGCGTTCTTGGCGGAAAGCCCGATGGTGGTCAGCAACCCGACCTGGAAGTAGACGTCATTGCTTAATCCGCGCAGGTCAGTTGCCAGTAATGCACCAATGACACCCAACGGTACAACTAACATCACCGAGAACGGAATTGACCAGCTTTCATAAAGCGCGGCGAGGGCGAGGAACACCACGACCAGTGAAATGGCATACAGTGCGGGAGCCTGGTTGGATGATAACGCTTCCTGATATGACAGCCCGGTCCAGGAGTAGCCGACGCCCGCCGGAAGTTTAGCAACCAGATCCGCCATAAATTTCATCGCGTCACCGGTACTTTTCCCGGCAGCGGCTTCCCCTAAAATCTCCATCGACGGAATGCCGTTGTAACGTTCCAGTCGCGGCGAACCGTAGGTCCATTCTGTTGAAGAATATGCAGAAAGCGGAGCCATCGTGCCAGAGGCGTTGCGTACATACCATTGGTTGATGTTGTCTGGCAGCATACGGAAGGGCGTTCCAGCCTGGACATACACTTTTTTCACACGCCCCTGATTGAGGAAGTCGTTGACGTAGCTACTGCCGAAGGCGGTAGAGAGGGTCTGGTTGATATCAGACAGTTCCACGCCCATCGCTTCGGCTTTCGCGGCGTTGACGTTCACTTTGAACATCGGCGTATCTTCCAGGCCGTTCGGGCGAACCGCTGTTACCTGATCGGGTGATTGTGCTGCCAGCGACAACAACTCGTTTCTCGCCTGGGTCAGCTTTTCGTGCCCCAGGTTGCCGTTGTCCAGTAGTTCCATATCAAAACCTGATGCTGTACCCAGCTCCGCTACCGCAGGTAAGTTGAACGGGAAAATCATCGCTTTATTGATACTGCTCAGAGCCACCATTGCCCGCTGAATGATTGCGGTCACCGAGTTTTCTTCGCCGACGCGTTCAGACCACGGCTTGAGGCTGATAAACGCCAGACCGTTGTTTTGCCCCTGACCGCTGAAGCCAAAGCCGCCAACGGTAAACACCGACTGGACATTATTTTTCTCTTTGGTCAGATAGTAATCAGTCACCTGTTGCAGCACTTTCGTGGTGTTAACCATGGTGGAACCTGACGGTAACTGCGCGGTGGTCATAAAGACCCCCTGATCCTCTTCCGGTAAGAAAGAGGTCGGTGTCCGCAGGAACAGTACCGCCATCCCGGCACAAATCAGTAGGTAAACCACCATATAGCGACCAGTGCAACGCAGCAGTGAGCGGGTGCTGTCGGTATAGTGCTGAGTCGATTTTTCAAACAGATGGTTGAAGCGTTCGAACAAGGCGTTCGGTTTGTGACCACCTTCCGGTGCGGCTTTCAGAATGGTGGCGCAAAGTGCCGGGGTCAGGCTCATCGCCACAAACACCGAAAGCAACATGGAGGAAATCAGCGTAATGGAGAACTGGCGATAAATTTCCCCGGTCGCGCCGCTCATAAAGGCCATTGGCATAAACACGGCGGACAGAACAACGGCAATCCCGACCAACGCACGCTGGATTTGCCCCATCGATTTATGCGTCGCTTCCTGCGGCGGCAGTTTATCTTCCGCTATCACGCGCTCGACGTTTTCCACCACCACGATGGCGTCATCCACCAGAAGCCCTATAGCTAACACCATCCCGAACATGGTGAGGGTGTTGATGGTAAAACCGACCGCCGACAAAATCGCGAACGTACCGAGAATAACCACCGGCACGGCGATAGTCGGGATAATCGTAGCGCGAATGTTTTGTAAAAACAGATACATGACCAGGAAGACGAGGATGATCGCCTCAACCAGCGTTTTGAAAACTTCCTGAATTGAAATTTGGATAAACGGCGTAGTGTCGTAAGGATAAACCGTCTTCAGGCTGGCGGGGAAATAGGCTGATAAGCGGTTGAGTTCTGCTTTTACTGCCCGCGAGGTATCGAGCGCGTTTGCCCCGGTAGCCAGTTTGATGGCGATACCGGCGGCAGGTTTGCCGTTATAGCGCGCCACGGTGGAATAATCTTCCGCCCCCAGCTCGACGCGAGCAACGTCGCGCAGCAATACTTGCGAACCATCTTGCTGAACTTTCAGCAGGATTTTGCCAAATTCTTCCGGCGTTTGTAGGCGCGTCTGCACAATGATTGAGGCATTCAGTTGCTGGTCTGCCGCCTGTGGCATTCCCCCCAGTTGACCGCCGGAAATCTGGTTGTTTTGTACTTTGATTTGGGAAATAACATCAGAAGGAACGAGATTGTATTTATTGAGTTTTTGCGGGTCCAGCCAGATACGCATGGCGTACTCTGAACCAAAGAGCTGTACGCTACCGACACCTGCGGTACGGCTGAGTGGATCTTTAATATTAGAAGCCACATAGTCCGCGATGTCGTACTGGTTGAGGCTGCCGTTATCAGAGATAAACGCCGCCACCATCAGGATATTGCTGCTCGATTTATTGACGCTAATTCCTTGTTGCTGTACCGCTTCGGGGAGCGATGGCATGGCGAGTTGCAGTTTATTTTGTACCTGAACCTGCGCGATATCGGGCGATGTTCCCGTCTCAAAGGTCAGGGTAATGGATGCATTACCTGCTGCATCGCTGGTTGATGACATATACATCAGGCCATCAAGCCCATTCATATTTTGCTCAATCACCTGAGTGACTGAGTCTTCTACCGTTTGCGCATCAGCGCCCGGATAGGTGGCGCTGACGGTGATGGTCGGCGGCGCAATCTGCGGATACTGCGCAACCGGTAAGTTCATGATCGCCAGACCGCCTGCGAGCATCAAAATAATGGCAAGTACCCAGGCAAAAACCGGGCGATCAATAAAATAGTTAGCCATGAAAGTCCCCTTAAGCCTGCAACGTTATTGTTTCGATTCGGTGCTGGCGTTTTCCTGGCTGGAGGAAATTGCGCGTGCCTTGATACCCGGATGTATGCGTTGCAAACCGGAAACGATCACCCGATCGCCAGCCTGCAAACCAGAGGTAACAACCCACTGGTTTTCGATAGCTTTGGTCGCGTCAATTTCGCGTAACTGCACGACATCGTCTTTATCCAGAATGAGCGCCGTCGCTTTACCCTGAGCGTTGTGGGTAACACCTTCCTGCGGCACCAGTAACACATTCTGGCGGCTACCTTCATCCACTAATGCTGTGACGTACATGCCTGGCAGTAAGTCACCATTTGGATTGGGGAAAAGCGCACGCAACGTGACGGAACCCGTGGTTTCATCTACCGTCGGGTCGGAAAATTTCAGCGTGCCGGTCTGGCTGTAACGTTTGCCATTTTCCAGATTAAGCTGCACAGGCGTACTGCCCTGAACCTGTTTGATCTGCCCACTGGCGACTTCCTCTTTCATGCGCAAAAAGTCTTGCACTGACTGGGTGAGATCGACATAAATCGGGTCAAGACGCTGCACGGTAACCAGGGAATCAGCTTGATTAGCGGTAACTAATGCGCCGACGGTCACCGACGATTTTCCGCTGACGCCCGTAATCGGCGAGGTGACATTTGCGTATTGCAGATTGATCGTCGCCTGCTCAACAGCCGCTTTGGCGACGGTGACGTTGGCTTCTGCTTCATTCAGTTGGGTGCGCGCGGTGTCGTAATCCTGACGGCTAACGTAGTTGGTCTTCAGCAACGATGCCTGGCGGTTAAAGGTGATACGGGCATTGCTGGCGGTGGAGAGAGCTTTCGCCAGCGAACCTTTGGCGGAGTTCAGCTCTGCCTGTAAAGGTGCAGGATCAATCTGATACAGCGAGTCGCCCTGGTTAACTTTATCGCCTTCGATAAAGTTGCGTTTAATGATAATGCCGCCTACCTGGGGGCGTATCTCAGCAACTTCATAAGGAACAGTTCTGCCGGGCAGTTCGCTCATCACATTGACCGAACCGGGAGAGAGTGTCACCACACCCACTTCAGGTGTCATCGCGGCGGCATTTTCCGTCGATTTGTCATCGCAGGCGGTGAGTATCGCGCCGCAGAATAACAACGGTATTAACAGTATTCTTTTTCTGTTCATTTTAGTCCCTGAAAACTCGTGAGAAATAACGGTTCTTTGAATTGCGTGCGGGGAGAGGTATGAGGGATTTACAGACCAGCGGCATAATGCAAGTCATGAGCTTGTAAGCCTGTGAGAGAGCATGTAGGCAGAGCGACCAATATCGTGATGTTAATGGCAAAAAAAATGTTGCCGTTCTGCCGACAGTCTCTGTCTGCATCCGGGCAACGAAGGTTTCTACTGGTGGATACACAAACCAGGGGAATAAATTCGTTTTCGCTTCTCCTTGGGTTATCACCGGGAGTAATGGAGTCAGCATTTGCATCCCTCGTCATGCCAGCCATTAATTTCAAACAATTATCGCTGGGTCACTTCGGCGCCTTATTAAAAATAAGAAGAAATTCCCAGAGTCACGATGTCGCTCATACGTCTCAGTTTCAGCTTGTACATGATATTGAATTTCTGGATCTTTAACGTTTGCTGCGAAATATTTAGTGTTGATGTGATATTACTTTCATTTTTGTTTTTCAGAATCAGTTGCATAATTTTGAATTGATTGTGCGAGAAACATAATTGAGAATTCTTATGGGGTAAGTGTTTTCCATAAGTAATATCAATCAGGTTTTTAATACTTTCTTTGCGGCTGATAAAATAAATAGGCGACTGACTTTTCAGTTTACTGATGTGATAAGGTGCCAGAACAATGATTCTTTCGGCATCTAATTTCTCAAGAAACTTAATAGCTTCTTCATCAAGGATATGATTATGATAGGTATCAATGATCACCTTGAATGGTTTGTTGCCTATGCTTTTGAGCTCTGACAGGGAATTGATTTTTATCATTTCGTGATTATCTTTCAACTGCAAAAAGCCCTGTAAAAGAAAAGAATCCTTCGTCATGAGAAAAATCATAACTTGCTCCTTAGCCGTTATCGTTTCGAACATGCTGTCCTTTTCATTATTTACATCCATGTCCGAATATGGTGTTCAATATAGTAAACGCCTATAAGAACCTTGCCCTTCGTGAACTAATACGTCTATTAACACTAATCAAAACTTCAGATTTAGCCATCATCTGGTCCATATATTGATCCTAGGTAAGATTCCTGGTTGTTATTGATTTGTAATTAATAAACAAAACATTAACACGCTGCGGACTTCTACCCAAGAATAAGTTATAAATAATCCATTTGTGATCTCTGAAGAATATTACTAAAGTTAAAGCGTAATCCGATTTAAATATTGAGTCTCCTTGTTTCTATTTAAGCTGGCAATTGGATTGCCAGCTTTCTTTTAGTGCATTGATAGTGAAAAAATAAACTCTGTAATATTTGTTTATCTACCTATAGCATCGATGTTTATGGAACCTTCAGTTCACTTTCTCACAGCACTTCTAAAACATTAAACCTGACAACGAAAAATATCAGCCATGATAATGTTTGAAATGGCTAATTCGCCGTGAAATAAATAAAAAATACAAAAATTTCAGATAGTTGATTTAATCGCTGTGCGCGATTTATTTCAACGATAGTTCGTGTTTTATCAAAGTAGCTATGCGGTGGTGTGGGTATTAGCCACCTCATAATCATTGTGCGTGACTATGAGGCAGGCTAAAAAATAGAGCGGAGATACGTCGGCTAGTTATTATTTTTTAACGAACAAACTAGCAAAACTGAACAGGCTGGCGGCGCTAAATATGAGTTCGATCCCTACCAGGGTAGATACCAATGTCACAGAAACCATCGGTGTTGCGCCAAGGAATATCCAGGCAATGACGATATCCAGCACACCAATAACGAGTTGTAGCCAGCTACCTTTCATTGAACGCTGACGATACCAGCTCATCAGGCGAATAACCCCTGCGACGCAGAACAGACCCGCAATAAACGCTGCAATGGCGAAAATCCCTAGCTCCGGTGCGCGGATAAAGAAATAGCCGATCAATAAATAGGCTACTGCCACGAGGAACCCCGATAATACAGGCCAGAAATTATGACTGCGGTTGCTGAATAATCCAACAATAAGTGCAATGCCCGAGCAGATTAATAATACGCCAACTACCGTGCTTAGAATATCACCAGAAACAAACGGGAAACTGATACACAGTAAACCGACGATGAACAGCAGTACTGCAATAAACTGGATCGCTCTGCGATGCTTCTTAAGCATATCCAGATCAAACTTCAAAATTGTTGCCTTATCTATATATAACATAGAACCACCCTATAAATTTAAGAAGGAAAACCCCTGCTATCAATCTATGCCAAAAATGCATCTGAGAATGCAGTTGATTTAATAAAAATTTCCTAATTACCGTGCTTGATGACCGTGTAACTTGTTGTATTAGAATAAAAATATTTGATTTTGATATTTTGTCTCAACATGACATACCCAGAAAACCAGGTTATAACCTCAATGTCGAAATTGATTCGTGACGGCTCTTTCACTTTATAGTTGAGGATATTACGATGAAAAAAGTATTAGGCGTTATTCTTGGTGGGCTGCTTCTTCTACCTGTAGTGAGCAATGCAGCCGATGCGCAAAAAGCAGCTGACAATAAAAAACCTGTCAACTCCTGGACCTGTGAAGACTTCCTGGCTGTAGACGAATCCTTCCAGCCGACAGCTGTCGGTTTTGCTGAAGCTCTGAATAATAAAGACAAACCGGAAGATGCGGTTTTAGATGTTCAGGGTATTGCAACCGTAACCCCTGCGATTGTTCAGGCTTGTACCCAGGATAAAAAAGCCAGCTTTAAAGATAAAGTTAAAGGCGAATGGGACAAAATTAAGAAAGATATGTAATTACGGGAATGCGTTACATCGTATTTCCTTAAATATTGAACAGGCCGGAATATCTTGCTTATAAAGCAGGTAATCCTCCTGTTCATATATCAATTATTTATTGAATGGGTTGTAAAATGAATATTGCATCTCTACGTAAAGCCATTGTTTTCGTTGGCGCTGTAGCGGCACTGTCACTGGTTAATGCGCAATCTGCACTGGCAGCTAATGAATCGGCTAAGGATATGACTTGTCAGGAATTTATTGACCTGAATCCGAAAGCGATGACACCTGTTGCATGGTGGATGCTGCATGAAGAAACAGTTTATAAAGGTGGCGATACAGTAACCTTAAATGAAACTGACCTGACTCAGATCCCTAAAGTGATTGAATATTGTAAGAAAAATCCGCAGAAAAATTTGTATACTTTTAAAGATAAATTGGCAAATGTCCTGCCGAATTAACAGGAATAAAGCAAAAAGGAGTAGCAAGCCGAGCCATCTTGCTGCTCCTTTTTGCGTTTTTATATGACTACCGAATTTATTATTCGTTTGATCCTGGCCGCAATTGTTTGTGGTGCTATTGGCATAGAAAGGCAAATACGCGGCAAGGGTGCTGGTTTACGTACTCATGTCTTGATTGGCATGGGCAGCGCGCTGTTCATGATTGTGTCGAAATATGGTTTTGCTGATGTGCTGGCGTTGGATCATGTCGGGCTTGATCCCAGCCGTATTGCCGCTCAGGTCGTCACTGGCGTCGGATTTATCGGTGCGGGGAACATCCTCGTTCGCAATCAAAATATTGTCGGTTTAACGACCGCTGCGGATATTTGGGTAACGGCAGCCATTGGTATGGTGATTGGTAGCGGCATGTATGAACTGGGGATTTACGGTTCCGTGATGACCTTGCTGGTGCTGGAAGTCTTCCATCAATTAACCTTCCGCCTGATGAACAAAAATTACCATTTACAGCTGACGTTAGTGAACGGTAATACGGTATCAATGCTCGACTGGTTTAAGCAGCAGAAAATAAAAACAGATTTAGTTTCGTTGCAGGAAAATGAAGATCATGACGTGGTTTCCATTGATATCCAGCTTCATGCCACGACGTCGATAGAAGACCTGTTGCGATTATTAAAAGGCATGGCAGGGGTGAAAGGCGTTTCAATTAGCTAATCTGTATCGTTATTTATTCGGCAGGAGTACCAGAGCGGTACTCCTGTTGGTTTTAATGATCGAGGACGATCAGTGGTGAGTGGTTGGCAGGATCTTTTAACACGGTAATATCCGCGCCATAGAGCATTGTCAGCGCCTGTTGTGTCAATACGTCCTGCGGTTTGCCATTTGCGACAACCTTTCCTTTTTGCATCAAAACAACACGGTCAGCATAACGGGCTGCAAGATTAAGATCGTGCAATACGCAGCAGACGTTAAATTGCCGTTCGCGAACTAACTGGCGTAATAAACGAAACAGATGTTGTTGATGGTGAATATCCAGCGCCGACGTCGGTTCATCAAGAAATAACCATTTCGGTGAGGGGACAGGTTCCCAGAGTTGCACCAGCAGGCGAGCCAATTGCACACGCTGTTGTTCACCGCCGGATAATTGCCGGTAGTCGCGGTTAGCGAGTGCCTGACAGTCGCATAACGCCATAATCTGCACCGTTTCACCACTCTGATGGCCGGTACGATGCGGATGCCGCCCCATCTGGATAACTTCCTGTACGCTGAATGGAAATGCCATGTGGCTATTTTGACGCATCACGGCCCGGTGTTTCGCCAGTTCGGTGATTGACCATTCATTTAATGGCTTATTAAACAACCGGCATTCGCCGCTATCAGGTTGAAGGTAGCCGGTTAGCTGGCGAAGCAGCGTGGATTTTCCCGCGCCATTAGGGCCGAGAATGGCAACAATTTCTCCGCCGGGAAAAGTCAGCGAGACATTATCAGTCAGACGCCGTCCATGAAGGCTATAAACCAGGTTTTTGGCGCTGATCATGTGATCCTCCGGTTACGCAGAATCAACCACATAAAATAAGGGCCGCCAAGCAGACTGGTTAATAATCCCACGGGCATTTCTGCTGGCTGTACCAGCGTACGGGCAAGCGTGTCTGCCATCAGCAATAAACAGGCGCCGGCGAGGGCAGAGCAAGGGATTAACCAGCGGTGATTTGCCCCGGTCGTCATGCGAATCAGATGCGGGATCACCAGGCCAATAAAGCCGATAATGCCGCTTACCGATACGGCAGCGCCAACCAGCAGTGAGCTAATCAACAGTAATTGCTGGCGTTTACGCTTTACGTTGACGCCGAGGTAATGGGCTTCTTCATCACCAAGCTGGAGTAAATTTAGCGTTCCGGCGAGACAGGTTGTTGCCATAATGGCTGGCAGAATGAATGAACTGGCGACCAATAACGTCGGCCATTGCGCCTGACCGAGATTACCCATCATCCATAATGTCAGTTGTCGTAGCTGCTGTTCATCGCCGATATAGCTCAGTATGCCGATCGCCGCACCGCACAGGGCATTGATGGCGATCCCGGCCAGTAACAATTGCATCATGCTGCCATCGCGATGGCGCTGTGTGATGAGAAAAATGACGGTACAGACCACTAAACTGCCGGCGATGGCAAACACCATTTGCTCATAGAGCACCAGCACCACTGGGAAGGAGAAGGGCAGCACAATAGCAACGCCAACCATTAATGCAGAACCGCTACTGACGCCAAGTAATCCAGGGTCAGCCATTGGGTTGCGAAAAAGCCCCTGCATAATCACCCCGGCGGTTGCCAACGCTGCGCCTACCAGCACTGCCAGTAAAACGCGAGGCAGGCGAATATTCAGCCAGATATCGCGGTATTCCTCATCAAAAAGGGCATCAAAACTGATCTTTAACGCTCCCTGACTGGCACCGAACAGCACCAGAGCAAGCAATAATAGTGATAGCCCCATAAAGACACTGGCGGAAGAAAATGAATCCTTGAGCACGCAAAACTCCATTACGACATTACGGCGCGGATATTCCGCGCCGGGAGGGGATTACGCTGGTTTCAGATCTGGTTCAATCAGACTGTAGATCTGCTTGTTGAGTGTCGGCTGACTGGCCAGTTCAGCAATATGTGCAGCGACATCGGCACGGCGGACAAAACCATGGCATTCCTGATTTTGTATCCGTAACGCTTTACCCGTTGCTGCGCCATCAAGCAGACCGCCTGGACGGAGAATGGCGTAGTCAAGTTGGCTGGTTTGCAGCCAGCTTTCCGCCAGCGTTTTTTCCCGTACCGCCTGACCAAACGCGGCTTTGGCGCGATCCGATAAAAACGGCCAGCTATCGCCGCATCCCAAAGAGGTCACCAGAATCATGCGCTTGATACCGGCCTTTTCGGCCTCATCAATCACTGTTCTGTGCGCCAGATAATCCTGTGCGCCACCCATTGTTGAGATTACAAGCGCATCCGGGCCAGCCGCGCGGCAGGCCGCTGCGACCACGCTGGCATCACAGGCGTCGCCTGTAAAAACCTGCACACCTTGTTGTGCCAGTTTAGCCGCAGCGTCTGTACGGCGAACGACAGCAACGACCGGACGTTGTTCCGCCAGCGCCAGTGCAAGCGTTCTGGCTCCAACTCCCTTTCCGCCTGCGCCAAAGAGTAGCCACGGTGTCATCAGGCATGTTCCTTCAGAGATGCCGCCAGAGCATGGAAGGCGCTGACTTGTTCGCTCAGGAGTTGACGATGGTCATCCCTGCCGAGGAAGATTTTCAGCATGGCGCTGCCTTCCTTATTGAAAAAGAGAATAGAGGCGGTGTCCATGCCCATGAATTTACGTTCGATTAAGGCAATATGTGTGCAGTTTTCTGCTTTGATATGCCCGGACATGCCGTGCTTTCCGCGTAGGTTGAAATAGCCGTGACGATGGAAACCCGAAGGCAGTTCTCCGCTAAATTCAAGGATCACATCGGCAGTATGCACCAGCGTGGTGACGTTGCCCCATTCGCAGACGGTATCCCAGACAGTATCGAATTTATCGCCTGACACGACCGTCGGAGAGGGCAGATTTTTCACTACCTCCAGCAGTGTGGTGTTGTATTGTTCGGCGATCGCTTCCAGCGTACCGTCTGGCTCCGTTTTCAAAAATTCCTGTAACGAGACATGGCTCATAAATCACTCCTGTTATGGTTTTCCAAGCGCAATCGCTGGCGCATTAAGTACCTGAATCAGTTCATTAAGAGACTGCAAAATATTGCTTGCCCAGAAACGACCTTCATTGGTCAGCCGCAGGCAAGTTGAAGCATCGCGGCTTAAGCCTTTTTGGTGCCACTGAGCCAGTAACGGCGCGAGTTTTTCGGCATGTGGCGTAAGTTCGTCCAGTGGTACACGCGCCGTTTCAATGCCCGACTGCAAGGTATGACGCCACTGCGCGTTACGTTCGGCGTTACGCATGATCATCATCAGCGGTTTTTTGCCTGCCGCGACGGATTCATGCCAGGTCTGAAGATTACGTTCGTTCATCCAGGAGTAACCATTAACCGAACCGCCAGCACCGGAACCAAAGGCCAGACAATCGGCACCCTGTTTAATCAGCAGGTTATAGAGATTACGTTCGCGTGTGGTGCGACCCCAGTGGCTGTTACTGATGCAGCGCCAACCGGCATCGTCCATGAAGTCACACCCTTGCAGATAGAGATCGCGACGTTCTGCCGGAGAGGGCACGGTAGTGCGCCCGTTTTCCACGGCTTTGCCCAGCGGCGTGTTGGGCAGGACATTGAGCGCATAGAGATCGACACCATCGAGACCGATATCGCGGGCAATAGCCAGATCTTCTCCCCAGGTTTGCGCATCCTGACCTGGCAGGCCGAACAGCAGGTCGCACACCACCGCAGCCCGGTCGCGTTTGACCAGGCTTTCCATAAACGCAATGGCGGTCGGACCATCAGAGGTGCGTGCCATTTTCTTGCGGATTTTGCTGTTAAATGACTGAATACCAATCGAGAAACGATTTGCTCCTGCGTCAAGGCAAGCATCGATTCGATCAGCATCAAAATTCAGTACCCGGCCTTCAATGGTGATTTCACAATCGGGTGCCAGCGGTAATTTCTCTCGTAGTGTGGTGATGATTCTGGACAAATCGCGCGCCGAGAGCGCGGAAGGTGTGCCGCCACCGAAATAGACCGCGTGGATGGGTGCGGACTGATGCAATACGCTGTCTGCCTCCAGCTCGATTTCTCGAATCAGGGCATCGGTGTAACGAGCGCACGCATCTTCGTTAAAACGATTCTGATAAAAACCACAAAACGTGCAGTGTGTCGCGCAAAAAGGAATATGCAGATAAACCAGTCGTTTACGAGGTGAAGTCGTTTGACCAATCATCTCTTGCCAGGTTTGTGCCAGTTGTTCTTTGGCGACCGGAATGGCCCCACGAAACGGCATCATGGCGCGCCTGTCTTTAAATGGCTGGTCTCCGTCTAAAGCAAAATGTGGCGTGAGATCCAGGGTGTTTTTCATGTTCATACGTCTGATTTAAATCCGTTTATTGCGGCCAAAGCTGCTGGTGTAAAGATTCAACGACATCAGCAATACGCGGGCCCATTCCCAGAATCAGGTTTTGATCAACGGTGATAATGCGCTGGTTCTTCCAGGCGGCGGTGTGGGTAATTCCGGCAATAGAACGCAGCCGATTAATATCGCCATCGACCATTTGTGAGGTGACGACAATCACTTCAGGGTTAGCCGCAATCAGCGATTCCGCGCTGTAGCTTTTGTACTGCTGGTGGGTAGCGACGTTTTCTGCACCGGCAAGCGACAGAATGGCGTCTGCGACGCTGCCTTTACCGGCAACCTGTGGCGCACTGCCGCCTGCGGAGAGAATAAACATCGCTTTAACCGGAGCTTTTTTGGCCGCCACGCTTTGCTGTACCCGCTCCAGGCGTTGGTTGATCTGTGTCACCAGCGCGTCGCCTTGTTCAGGAACCTGTAACGTTTTCGCCAGTTGGCGAATGTTGGCGTACATCTGCTCAAGGGTGGCGGGCACACGCGGTAGGGTGACGACGTTGACCTTCTGCGCCCGTAGCTGGTCGAGCACAATTTGCGGCCCGGCATCCTGCCAGGTAATTACGCTATCCGGGCGAAGTGACAAAATGCCTTCACTGCTCAGTTGCTTCCAGTAGCCAATATGCGGCAGTTTGGCGGTTTCTGGTGGATAAGATGTCGTTTCATCGACACCAACCACGCGGTTGCCAGCACCCATCGCGTAGATCAGTTCCGTCAGTGACCCTCCAGCAACCACGATACGTTCGGTCGCCGTTGCGCTAAAAGCCCAGCTAAGAGCCAGTACTGCCGTAAACAGTTTTTTCATGGGGATATGATTTACCGTGGTCTTCGCGGCAGAGGCCACGGCTGAAATACATAACGTTAGTGGGGAAAAAAGACACGGCCTGGTGGTGATCCTTGGTATCATATGAGAACTCTTATCAAATTGAGAATGATCATGATTATCATTTGAGTTATATATGAAATACCACCATCGATTCAATACGCAAGGCGTTACAAGCGTATTTATTTTTGATTTTTATCAAGATGATTCGTCAGCTAACGTTCTTTGCAACGGCTGAATTTCGGGGCGAGAAAAAGGTGCAACTCCAGCAATGTCGCGGGTTGTAGGGCAAAAAAATAGAAAAATTATTGCAGTTAACGACAAAGATTCGTTACGGCACGGTGGGGCGAATTGTGACAAGGAGGCTGTGGTTGATGAGACATAAACAGATTTTATAACCCCCTGTTTAGTGTGTTAATAGCGGTTAAAAAAAGCTTGATCATAAAAAATTGATCGATAATAATTCTCATTATCAAGTTGGTATTTAACAACACATGATCATATGGATAATGAAACTATAACTTTTGTAAGGGATAACGCACTGCACTCTTCACTCCAGACGTGGTGTACCACCAGACCTGATAAAGAGGGCGTGTATTTGCGCAATTGTCAGAAATACCAGGTAATTTCACGGGATATAAACGCCAATTAACTCACCTGGCTAATACTATCGCCTTGAATCGTAAATAAATTTATTTTCGCCAGCCACCCCGGTTTTTACCCAGGCAGCCAGCATTTTTTATTTTCCTCATGGAGAATCGCTATGTCACGTCCGCAATTTACCTCGTTGCGCTTGAGTTTGTTGGCTTTGGCTGTTTCCGCCAGCTTGCCGACGATTGCTTTTGCTACTGAAACCATGACTGTTACTGCAACGGGGAATGCCCGCAGTTCCTTCGAAGCGCCAATGATGGTCAGCGTTATCGACACTTCCGCCCCTGAAAACCAAACGGCCACTTCAGCCACCGATCTGCTGCGCCATGTTCCTGGGATTACTCTTGATGGTACGGGACGCACAAATGGTCAGGATGTGAATATGCGTGGCTATGATCATCGCGGCGTGCTGGTTCTTGTCGATGGTGTTCGTCAGGGAACTGATACCGGACACCTGAATGGTACTTTTCTCGATCCGGCGCTGATCAAACGTGTTGAGATTGTCCGTGGGCCTTCGGCATTACTGTATGGCAGTGGCGCGCTGGGAGGGGTTATCTCCTACGATACGGTCGATGCAAAAGATTTATTGCAGGAAGGACAAAGCAGTGGTTTTCGTGTCTTTGGCACTGGCGGCACGGGAGACCATAGCCTGGGGCTGGGCGCCAGTGCTTTTGGGCGAACTGAAAATCTGGATGGTATTGTGGCCTGGTCCAGTCGCGATCGTGGTGATTTACGCCAGAGCAATGGTGAAACCGCGCCGAATGACGAGGCTATCAACAACATGCTGGCGAAAGGAACCTGGCAAATTGATTCTGCCCAGTCTCTGAGCGGGTTAGTGCGTTATTACAATAACGACGCGCGTGAACCCAAAAATCCGCAGACCGTTGAGGCTTCTGATAGCAGCAACCCGATGGTTGATCGCTCAACGATTCAACGTGATGCGCAGCTTGCTTATAAACTCGCTCCGTTGGGCAACGACTGGTTAAATGCCGATGCAAAAGTTTACTGGTCGGAAGTTCGTATTAATGCGCAGAACACGGGGAGTTCCGGCGAGTATCGTGAACAGACAACAAAAGGTGCCAAACTGGAGAACCGTTCCACTCTGTTTGCCGACAGTTTTGCCTCTCATCTGCTGACATATGGCGGTGAGTATTATCGTCAGGAACAACATCCTGGCGGTGCGACGACGGGCTTCCCGCAAGCGAAAATCGATTTCAGCTCTGGCTGGCTGCAAGATGAGATAACCTTACGCGATCTGCCGATTACCTTGCTTGGCGGAACCCGCTATGACAGCTATCGCGGTAGCAGCGACGGCTACAAAGATGTGGATGCCGACAAATGGTCGTCTCGTGCAGGGATGACTATCAACCCGACCAACTGGCTAATGTTATTTGGCTCGTATGCGCAGGCATTCCGCGCCCCGACGATGGGCGAAATGTATAACGATTCTAAGCACTTCTCGATTGGTCGCTTCTATACCAACTATTGGGTGCCGAACCCGAATTTGCGTCCGGAAACCAACGAAACTCAGGAGTACGGCTTTGGGCTGCGTTTTGATGACCTGATGTTGTCCAATGATGCCCTGGAATTTAAAGCCAGCTACTTTGATACCAAAGCGAAGGACTACATCTCCACGACCGTCGATTTCGCAGCGGCGACGACCATGTCGTATAACGTCCCGAACGCCAAAATCTGGGGTTGGGATGTGATGACGAAATATACCACTGATTTGTTTAGCCTTGATGTGGCCTATAACCGTACCCGTGGCAAAGACACCGATACCGGTGAATATATCTCCAGCATTAACCCGGATACTGTTACCAGCACCCTGAATATTCCCATTGCCCACAGCGGCTTCTCTGTCGGTTGGGTCGGTACGTTTGCCGATCGCTCAACACATGTCAGCAGCAGTTACAGTAAACAACCGGGCTACGGCGTGAATGATTTCTACGTTAGTTATCAAGGACAGCAGGCGCTCAAAGGCATGACCACCACTCTGGTACTGGGCAACGCCTTCGATAAAGAGTACTGGTCGCCGCAGGGTATCCCGCAGGATGGTCGTAACGGAAAAATTTTCGTGAGTTATCAATGGTAATCATCTGCCCCGATATTTCGGGGCGTTTATCTGGAAGGAAGAGAGACAATGAACCACTACACACGCTGGCTTGAGTTAAAAGAACAAAATCCCGGAAAGTACGCGCGTGACATCGCAGGTTTAATGAATATTAGCGAAGCAGAGCTGGCATTTGCCCGTGTCACGCACGATGCGTGGCGGATGCGTGGCAATATTCGTGAAATTCTGGCGGCACTGGAAAGCGTTGGCGAAACCAAATGTATTTGCCGGAACGAGTATGCTGTTCATGAGCAGATTGGTGCTTTCACGAACCAGCATTTGAACGGTCATGCCGGATTAATACTCAACCCGCGCGCGCTGGATTTGCGACTGTTTCTCAATCAGTGGGACAGTGTTTTCCATATAAAAGAAACCACGGCTCGCGGCGAACGCCAGAGTATTCAGTTCTTTGATCATCAGGGCGATGCGTTACTGAAAGTTTATGCCACCGACAATACTGACATGGCGGCATGGAACGAGCTTCTGGGGCGTTTTATCGTCGAAGAGAATACGCAGCTTGAGTTAAAAGCCGCTGATGCGACTGCCGCACAAACCGACGTAGATGCCAGTGTGGTCGAGCAAGAGTGGCGGGCGATGACCGACGTTCATCAGTTTTTTACGTTGCTCAAGCGCCACAACCTGACTCGTCAGCAGGCGTTTAATCTGGTGGCAGACGATTTGGCCTGCAAAGTGCCCAACAGTGCGCTGGTGCAGATACTGGAATCCGCCCAGCAAGACGCTAATGAGATCATGGTATTTGTTGGCAACCGTGGTTGCGTACAGATCTTCACCGGTGTGGTTGAAAAAGTTGTGCCGATGAAAGGCTGGCTGAATATTTTCAACCCAACGTTTACTCTTCACCTTTTAGAGGAGTGCATTGCTGAAACCTGGGTTACTCGTAAACCCGCCAGTGACGGTTATGTGACCAGTCTGGAATTGTTTGCCCATGATGGTACGCAGATTGCGCAGCTCTATGGTCAACGTACAGAAGGCGAACAGGAGCAAGCGCAATGGCGTAAACAGATTGCGGCATTGACGCAGGAAGGTGTTACTGCGTAAAGCGTAATTGTGCGGAGGTCTGGCGGTCGCCGGGCCTCTTTATAAATATCAGCTGGCGAGTTCAGACCAGATAATCAATATGTTGATGACGTACCAGTTCGTTGATCCGCTTAAGGTTAAGAATCATCATAATATTGTGTTTATGGCAATAGAATGTTTTCAGCGAAATTTTTAATTTCCCCAGAATATCTTCCGTCGTCATTTGATTAGCAATGCAGGTCAGAACCTGATGTTGTTTGCATGAGAGTGACACATCCGCTTCTGGCACAGAACAGTAACTGCCATTAAGCAGCGCGACAAAGTCAATAATCGTAATATTTCTCTGGACAAAGGTTACCGGGACTTTTCCCAGACAACGTTTAATATTAAACGGTGAGAAAACAATGACATGAACAGGCTTCAGATGTTCAATTTTGTTGAGTATTGAAGAATGAAAGACATTATTCATTAACGTGTCAATAATCACTAAGGCATTCTGATGCAATGTTAAGTCGATCTCTTCTTCGTTCTGTATATGAACGACATTACCCTTACTTAAAATATTTTTCATGGCGGTGAAAAACATTGTATCCCTGGTAATTATAAGAAACATAACCGACTCCTGTTGCGGACATTAACTTTATAATCAGGTGCCAAAGGTAATAAATAGAGAGGATATTATAATTATAGTTATATATAAATATTCATACTAAAGATGCAGATATTTGAAAAATATCTGCATCTTTAAACTAAATCATTTCACCAGTTCTGGTGTTACCTGGCTAACCGCATTAGTGTAGTAAGGTGCGCCCCAGCCTGGTTCAGGCCAGAATGCGCCGTAGCCGTAATCCCACAGGTTGTAGGTGGTGTTGACCACTTCTCTCAAATGCCACACCTGAATACCTTGTACATTCACGTCAACGAAGTTATACGGGACTTTATTGATAAATCCAGGTTGTTCGCCCTGAATTGTGCCGAGAACGGTAACAAAGTGATTGCGGTAGTTCACTGGGTCAAGGAAGCCATTTTGTCTGGCGAGCAGGCGACCCTGATAGTTGGCTTCAATTTCAGGTTTGGCATAGCTATCCAGCGGTAATACGGCGATTTCTAACAACGTATCTGTTTTGCCGTTAATAACGTTGATAACCTTACCGCCAAAGCGTGCCTGTTGACCAACATACAAATTTGGTTGGTTATGAACAGCAACAAAACTTTTTTGAATATCAGGTTGGTTATTGCCTTTGATATTTTGCGGAATCGAACTACATGCGGCAAGAAAAAATGAAAGGCTGAAGATGAGTGCACCTTTTGTCTTGTTCATGTTACTATCCTTATCAACAAATGTTAAAACCATAATAGATATTTCTTTATAGTTTTCATCCGATTCTTAGGCGATATGCCTGATAGTAACGTAAACCTGTCTGATATTTATATCCTTGAACATTAGTCCCGGATAGCATTGACATATGAAGTTATTATCCGCCTCCTTGTAATATTAGTTCTTTATTTAATTATTATAATGAGTTTATTTTTTCTCTCATGTTACATGGAGTACTAATTATTAGCATTATGGTGATAACCATTTATTTAAATGGAAACTATTTATCCGCGAGGGCAGGAAGCGCAATTTACTGAAATTGCGCTTCCTGCATCCGGTAAGAAATGATACGCGTTCGTCAGAGATTGGGGGCACAGCCCCCC
This sequence comes from Escherichia sp. KTE114, assembly GCF_000407765.1. NCBI lineage: Bacteria > Pseudomonadati > Pseudomonadota > Gammaproteobacteria > Enterobacterales > Enterobacteriaceae > Escherichia > Escherichia sp. KTE114. Next base: position 1,490,228 of record NZ_KE136626.1, read on the forward strand.
TTTGTTTATTTTAATCGTTTACCCGAATCATCAACCACTTTCTCGCCATCTTCCTTGCTGAACGCGCCTTTTTGCGCATCTGGCAGGATCTCCAGCACCACTTCCGAAGGACGGCAAAGACGGGTTCCCAGCCGCGTTACCACGATTGGACGGTTAATCAGAATCGGGTGTTGCAACATAAAGTCGATTAACCGATCGTCAGTAAATTTATCTTCTGCCAGACCCAGTTCCTCATACGGTTCAACGTTTTTACGCAGCAGAGCGCGAACAGAAATCCCCATATCAGCAATGAGTTTTACCAGCTCATCACGAGTCGGCGGGGTTTCCAGATAGTGGATAATGGTCGGTTCTGTACCGCTGTTGCGGATCATCTCCAGCGTGTTACGCGACGTGCCGCAGGCCGGGTTGTGATAAATGGTAATGTTGCTCATATCAGTATCTCATTACAAAGTGAAAGAGAGGCGTAGCGCCAGCGCCACCAGCGTTACAAACAGTACCGGCAGGGTCATGATAATTCCTGTGCGGAAGTAATATCCCCAGGTAATCGTCATATTCTTCTGCGAAAGTACGTGCAGCCAGAGCAGCGTTGCCAGGCTACCAATAGGTGTAATTTTCGGCCCCAGATCGCAGCCAATAACGTTGGCGTAAACCATCGCTTCTTTGATCACACCAGACGCCGTGCTGCTATCAATAGACAACGCACCAACCAGTACCGTAGGCATATTGTTCATGATCGAAGAGAGGAAGGCTGTCAGGAATCCGGTGCCCAGCGTCGCCGCCCACAGACCGTTATCTGCCAGTACGTTGAGTACGCCAGAAAGGTAATCTGTCAGTCCCGCATTGCGCAGGCCATAAACCACCAGATACATACCGAGCGAGAAGATGACAATCTGCCAGGGTGCACCGCGCAGCACTTTACCCGTATTGATAGCATGACCGCGTTTAGCGACGACAAATAATATCAGCGCACCCACCGCCGCAATGGCGCTTACCGGAATGCCGAGTGGTTCCAGGACGAAAAATCCCACCAGCAGAAGCAGTAAAACAACCCAGCCAGTTTTGAATGTAGCAGGATCTTTAATCGCTTCGGCGGGAGATTTCAGCAGCGCCATATCGTAGTTCTGCGGAATATCTTTGCGGAAATAGAGATGCAACATCACCAGCGTGGCCAGTATCGCGGCGATATCCACCGGCACCATTACCGAAGCATATTCGCGAAAGCCAAGACCAAAGAAATCTGCCGAAACGATATTCACCAGGTTCGAGACGATAAGCGGCAGGCTGGCGGTATCGGCAATGAACCCCGCCGCCATAACGAACGCCAGCGTAGTGCCTTTACTGAACCCTAATGCCAGCAGCATGGCGATGACAATCGGTGTCAAAATAAGCGCCGCGCCATCATTGGCAAACAGAGCTGCAACGGCGGCGCCGAGCAGGACAATCCAGGTAAACAGCAGGCGACCACGACCATTGCCCCAGCGTGAAACGTGCAGCGCCGCCCATTCGAAAAAGCCGGATTCATCCAGCAGCAAACTGATGATAATAACGGCAATAAATGCGGCAGTTGCATTCCAGACGATATTCCACACTACAGGAATATCGCCCGGATGGACCACGCCTGTAACTAACGCCAGCATTGCGCCCAGCGTTGCACTCCAGCCGATGCCTAAACCTTTCGGTTGCCAGATAACCAATACGATGGTCAGGACAAAGATAGCGCCTGCCAGTAACATAATGCCTCCAGGATAAAACACATACGAAAATCCATATGTGTTTAGCTGAAATTTTTAACTGCAAATGTTCTTACTGTCTACGGAACAATTTTGTCGAGCCAGGTTGCGGACAATCGCCTGAACCTTTTCCTGTTCACATCGCCAGGCCTCATCAATAATTTTCGCCGCCCATGCTGGAATATGCGGCGATAGGCGGTAATGAACCCACTTACCTTGCTTGCGATCCAGCAATAAACCGCTTTCCCGCAGCAATGCCAGGTGGCGTGAGATCTTGGGCTGCGACTGATTCAGGGCAGTACAGAGATCACACACGCATAACTCCCCCATCTCACTGAGCAGTAATACGATGCCCAGGCGGGTCTCATCGGCAAGAATTTTGAAGAGTTGGATGGGTAACAGAAATGACATATTGCGCTCCTGATTGTTGCAGGTAGTGTCTCTCTTCAAAACGGATAAGTCAAAAACATATATGGTTTAACGGATGCGTAGGTGCAAAGGAAGGTAATGGGTGTGAATTAAGCGTTGGGTATTCATTTGAAAAAAGGCCCGAATCAGGACGTAAAAAAACCGACTTTGCGTCGGTTTTTTACTTTCCAGCCCTGAGTTGGTGGCTCTGGCTGGAGTGAGATAGTCATCATCTAACAGCTCAATACTATTAGCCAGTGGCTAACATTGCAAGAATTAGCGATTTCTTCCGCTGGCAGAGGGGCAGTTTGGTATACATGGCGGTGAAAGAGGATTTATATACTTTCACTTGATCGCCTCCGTATTAAGCCTTGTCCGAATCAGGACGTAAAAAACCGACTTTGCGTCGGTTTTTTACTTTCCAGCCCTGAGTTGGTGGCTCTGGCTGGAGTGAGAATGCCCACATCTAACTTTTCAATGCTATTCCCTTAAAGGATACATTGCAATGTTATGCTGGTTATTTAATCTCATTACACTGTATGATTATCCAGTTAGCTCTGAGGCATTTTCACTCTGGCAATGCGCATAAACGCTTTCAAAGTCCTGATCAGTTGTACGGGTGGTGCCGTTAACTGATGCTCTGGCCGGAGTGAGATAGTCGTCATCTAACAATGGGACATGCGCCGTGACAGGCAATGGATGAGTAAGCGGATGCATTCTCACTCCATCGCATGGAGAAAACGGGTGATTGATAAAGCAATCATCGTTCTTGGGGCGTTAATTGCGCTACTGGAACTGATCCGCTTTCTGCTTCAGCTTCTGAACTGATAGCGGAAACGTAGCTAAGGGCTAAGAGCACACTACTCTTAGCCCTTTAATATTTAACGCATGGTCACGAACTCTTCTGCTGCCGTTGGGTGAATAGCGACAGTGTTGTCAAAGTCTTTCTTGGTTGCGCCCATCTTCAGCGCCACCGCGAAGCCCTGCAACATTTCGTCCATGCCAGAACCAATGCCGTGAATACCGACAATCTTCTCTTCTGGTCCAACGCACACCAGCTTCATGCGGCACGGCTGGCGGTGAGTGGTGACGGCGGTATACATCGCGGTGAAAGACGATTTATACACTTTCACCTGATCATCGCCGTACTGCTCACGCGCCTGCGGTTCCGTTAAACCAACAGTACCAATCGGCGGATGGCTGAAGACCACGGTCGGAATGTTGCTGTAATCCAGATGCTCATCCGGCTTGTTGTTAAACAGCCGTTCAGAGAGACGGCGACCCGCCGCCACCGCGACCGGCGTCAGTTCCACTGCACCTGTGTTATCGCCCACCGCGTAAATACCTTCAACGTTAGTATTTTGATATTTATCGACGACGATATAGCCTTTTTCGTTGGTTTTAACGCCAGCGGCTTCGAGGTTGATGTTGTCATTGGCAGGTTCACGTCCAATCGCCCAAATCAGGCAATCCACCGTTTCACTGCGACCATCTTCCAGCTCCAACGTCAGGCTGCCATCGGCATTTTTCACCACCGCTTTCGGGATTGCATTGGTGTGCAGCTGCGGGCCTTCAGCGTTCATCACTTCGACCAGTGTTTCAGTGATCATCGGGTCAAAGCTGCGCAGCGGCGCGTGTTTACGCACAAACAGATGCGTCTTCGCGCCGAGGCCGTTAATAACGCCAGCCAGTTCAACGGCGATGTAACCCGCACCAACAACTGCCACGCGCTCTGGCAAAGCGGGTAGGGCAAAGAAACCATCGGAATCAATGCCATATTCCACGCCCGGAATATCCGGGTGGCTTGGACGACCACCGGTGGCGATCAGAATATGATCGGCCGTAATGGTTTCACCGTTTACCTCCAGCGTTTTGGCATCAACGAAGCGGGCAAAGCCCTTGATTACATCAACGTTATTTTTACCGAGCACGTTTTCATAGGAAGTATGAATACGGTCGATATAGGCGGTACGGCTGGCGATCAACGTTTCCCAGTTGAACTTATTTATGGTGGTATCAAAGCCATAATCCGGGCCGTACATGTGGATCGCTTCGCGGATTTGCGCCGCGTGCCACATCACTTTTTTCGGCACGCAGCCAACATTCACGCAGGTGCCGCCCAGTTCTTTGGCTTCAATCAGCGCGCATTTCTGACCGTACATAGCCGCGCGGTTGATGGAGGCGATACCGCCGCTGCCGCCGCCGATGGCGATGTAATCATAGTGTTTAGTCATGACATATTGTCCTTATCGTTGATTACCGCGATTGTAGCGCGAGACGTAATAGGTGCCAGCGATGGTTGCAATTACTCCGGCACGATCCAGCTTACGGTGGCGTGCCCGGTGCCTGCCGGAACCAGTTTGCTGTGCAGCCACGGCAGCACGTTGTTCATTTGCTGCTCCAGCTTCCAAGGTGGATTAATCACAATCATGCCGGAAGCGGTCATACCACGGCGGTCGCTGTCTGGCAGCACCGCTAGTTCAATTTGCAGAATTTTGCGAATGCCGGTCGCTTCCAGGTCGTGGATCATGCGCTTGATCTGCTGGCGCAGCACCACCGGATACCATAATGCGTAAGTGCCGGTAGCGAAACGTTTGTAGCCTTCTGCTATTCCGCTGACCACCGCCTGATAGTCGGTTTTCATTTCATACGGTGGGTCGATAAGTATCAAACCACGGCGGGAAACTGGCGGCAGTTTTGCTTTCAGTTGCAGGAAACCGTCGGCTTTTTCTACGCGCGCACGGCTGTCTTTCTGAAATTCAGAACGCAGCAACGGGTAATCGCTCGGGTGTAGCTCGGTCAGTTGCAGGCTGTCTTGTTCACGCAGTAACTGACGGGCAATCAACGGCGAACCGGGGTAGTAACGCAACTGTCCGCTACGGTTGAAGTGTTTTACCACATTGATGTACGGCTCCAGTTCTGCGGGCAAATCGTCCTGCTGCCAGATACGGGCGATGCCTTCGAGATATTCGCCAGTACGCTCGGCATGTTCGCTGCTTAACTGATAACGCCCGGCACCCGCATGGGTATCGAGATAGAGAAACGGTTTATCTTTCTCTTTCAGCGACTCGATGATCAGGCTCTGAACGGTGTGTTTAAGGACGTCGGCGTGGTTGCCAGCGTGAAAGCTGTGGCGATAACTGAGCATGGGTAAAGGTGTTCCGGTAAGTAAAAATCGGCCCGTATTCGGGGCGCACAAAAGCATATCAGGACAGTATACCGAAAAGAGGACGTCGCCGCGAAAGCGTAACGTTTCTCATTGAAATTCACTACACTTAACCCCATGCTATTACCCATTACGCGTCGGATGGCATCGGCCTATTAACGTAGGCCGGATAAGACGTCAGCGTCGCCTCCGGCGAAAGCGCCTGTGAGCGTTTCGTTCCCTCTATTTAACCAGGACTGTACCTATGACGAATCCGTTACTGACACCCTTTGAATTGCCTCCGTTTTCTAAAATTCTCCCGGAACATGTCGTTCCTGCTGTCACTAAGGCGCTGAACGACTGCCGCGAAAATGTGGAGCGCGTGGTAGCGCAGGGGGCACCGTACACCTGGGAAAATCTCTGCCAACCGCTGGCGGAAGTGGACGATGTGCTGGGACGTATTTTCTCCCCGGTCAGCCACCTGAACTCGGTGAAAAATAGCCCGGAGCTGCGCGAAGCCTACGAACAAACGCTGCCGCTGCTGTCGGAATACAGCACCTGGGTCGGGCAACACGAAGGGCTGTACAAAGCGTACCGCGATCTGCGCGATGGCGATTACTACGCCACGCTGAACACGGCGCAGAAAAAAGCGGTTGATAACGCACTGCGCGACTTCGAACTCTCTGGCATCGGTCTGCCGAAAGAGAAACAGCAACGCTACGGTGAGATTGCCACCCGTCTTTCTGAGCTGGGCAACCAGTACAGCAACAACGTTCTTGATGCGACGATGGGCTGGACCAAACTCGTCACCGACGAAGCGGAGCTGGCGGGGATGCCAGAAAGCGCGCTGGCTGCAGCAAAAGCCCAGGCCGAAGCGAAAGAACTGGAAGGCTATCTGCTGACGCTGGATATCCCAAGCTACCTGCCGGTAATGACTTACTGCGACAACCAGCCTCTGCGCGAAGAGATGTATCGCGCTTACAGCACCCGCGCCTCCGATCAAGGCCCGAACGCCGGTAAGTGGGACAACAGCAAGGTGATGGAAGAGATCCTCACCCTGCGTCACGAACTGGCGCAACTGCTGGGCTTTGAAAACTACGCCTTTAAATCCCTTGCCACTAAAATGGCAGAAAACCCGCAGCAGGTGCTTGATTTCTTAACCGATCTGGCAAAACGCGCGCGTCCGCAAGGTGAAAAAGAGCTGGCGCAGCTGCGCGCCTTCGCCAAAGCCGAATTTGGCGTCGATGAGTTGCAGCCGTGGGATATCGCTTACTACAGCGAAAAACAGAAACAGCACCTCTACAGCATCAGCGACGAACAACTGCGTCCGTACTTCCCGGAAAACAAAGCGGTTAACGGGCTGTTTGAAGTTGTGAAACGTATTTACGGCATCACCGCGAAAGAGCGTAAAGATGTTGATGTCTGGCACCCGGATGTACGTTTCTTCGAACTGTATGATGAGAACAACGAACTGCGCGGCAGCTTCTACCTCGACCTGTATGCCCGTGAGAACAAGCGCGGCGGGGCGTGGATGGATGACTGCGTAGGCCAGATGCGCAAAGCCGACGGCTCGCTGCAAAAACCGGTCGCGTATCTGACCTGTAACTTCAACCGCCCGGTGAACGGTAAACCGGCACTGTTTACTCACGACGAAGTGATTACCCTGTTCCACGAGTTCGGTCATGGTCTGCATCATATGCTGACCCGCATCGAAACTGCCGGTGTTTCCGGGATCAGCGGGGTGCCGTGGGATGCGGTCGAACTGCCGAGCCAGTTTATGGAAAACTGGTGCTGGGAGCCGGAGGCGCTGGCGTTTATCTCCGGTCATTATGAAACCGGCGAACCGCTGCCGAAAGAGCTGCTGGATAAAATGCTGGCGGCGAAGAACTACCAGGCGGCGCTGTTTATTCTGCGCCAATTAGAGTTCGGTCTGTTCGATTTCCGCCTCCATGCAGAGTTCCGCCCGGATCAGGGAGCGAAAATCCTCGAAACTCTGGCAGAAATCAAGAAACTGGTTGCCGTGGTGCCGTCTCCGTCATGGGGTCGTTTCCCACATGCATTTAGCCATATCTTTGCCGGTGGTTATGCCGCAGGTTACTACAGCTACCTGTGGGCCGACGTGCTGGCGGCAGATGCCTTCTCGCGCTTTGAGGAAGAGGGCATTTTCAACCGTGATACTGGACAGTCGTTCCTCGACAACATTCTGAGCCGTGGCGGTTCAGAAGAGCCGATGGAGCTGTTCAAACGCTTCCGTGGTCGTGAACCGCAACTGGATGCGATGCTGGAGCACTACGGTATTAAGGACTGATTAGTCAGTGAAAATCTGTTTAATTGATGAATCGGGCGCCGGAGACGGCGCCTTATCTGTTCTGGCGACCCGCTGGGGGCTGGAGCACGATGAAGACAATCTGATGGCGCTGGTGTTAACGCCAGAGCATCTGGAATTGCGCAAGCGTGATGAGCCAAAACTTGGCGGCATCTTTGTTGATTTTGTTGGCGGAGCGATGGCGCACCGTCGCAAATTCGGCGGCGGACGCGGTGAGGCAGTGGCGAAAGCGGTGGGCATTAAAGGCGATTATTTGCCGGATGTGGTGGACGCCACCGCAGGGCTGGGGCGCGATGCCTTTGTGCTGGCTTCAGTCGGCTGCCGAGTGCGGATGCTGGAGCGTAATCCAGTGGTTGCCGCGCTACTCGACGACGGCCTGGCGCGTGGTTATGCGGATGCGGAAATCGGCGGCTGGTTGCAGGAGCGGTTGCAGTTAATTCACGCCTCCAGCCTGACGGCGCTAACCGATATTACTCCGCGCCCGCAGGTGGTCTATCTTGACCCGATGTTCCCACATAAGCAGAAAAGCGCGCTGGTGAAAAAAGAGATGCGTGTGTTTCAGTCGCTGGTGGGGCCGGATCTCGATGCCGATGGGTTGCTGGAGCCTGCGCGGTTGCTGGCGACCAAACGCGTGGTGGTGAAGCGCCCGGACTATGCGCCGCCGCTGGCGAATGTCGCCACACCGAACGCGGTTGTTACCAAAGGGCATCGCTTTGATATTTATGCGGGTACGCCGGAGTAAAAGTAAAACGGGTAGCGTTATAGCTACCCGTTTTTCTGCAAAAAAATTAATGGCTTTCCGGTGTCTCAATCATTCGTTTCAGCCAGGGCACCATCATCAACATCACTACTGCAACGCCCAGCGTGACCAGACCAATCTTACCAAACACGTTGGTGTAGACAGGTAACGTCTCAAGCGGATCGGTAATATTGTCTGGCACTGCGGTAAATGTTGCCACATAGCCGCCGAGCAAGAACGCGGCAGCCTGCGTCAGGAACCACATCCCGAGAATAAAGCCCATCAAATGCTGCGGCACCAGGGCAGCAACCATTGCCAGCCCAAGGGCGCTAATAAACAGTTCACCCAGGCTCTGGAACAAGTAAACCAGCACGATAAACCACGGTGATGTCAGTCCCTGCGCATCAGCAAACCACATCCCCGCAGCGGCGGCAGTCAGAAAACCCAGCGAGCACATAAACATGCCGAGAGTAAATTTCATCGGCATCGAGAGGTCTTTGCCTTTGTTACCCAGATGAGTGTAAATGCCCGCCAGTATTGGGCTGGCGAGTACCACCCAGAACGGGTTAAGCGCCTGGAAGCTGACCGGGTTGATGGAAAAACCGAGAATTTCATGATGCACGTTGTTGATGGCAAAGAAGTTCAGCGACGTTGGCATCTGGGCGTAGAGGATGTAAAACACCACCGCTTCGAGCATCAGCACAAAGGCGACGAACATTTTATTGCGCCCGGTTTTATCCAGCTTGAATGCCTGGCGGAAGAAGATAATGGTGACAACGATGGAGAGGACGATCAGTACCAGATTGGCGACTTCTACGTTGTGCATCAGCCATGCACAGACGAAGATCATCACTACGCTGCCAATCAACACGTACAACAGTTTGCCGAAGTTCAGTGGTCGGAAGTCTGGATCTGAACCAATATTTTGCACCATCCCGCGACAGGCGATGTAGACCAGTAGCGCGACAATCAAACCTACCCCGCACAGGTTATAGGTAACGGAATAACCAAATCTATCGGCAATCACTGGTGCCAGCGACAGCGCCACCAATGAACCAATATTGATCGACATGTAAAACAGAGTGAAAGCACCATCCAGACGCGGGTCTTTCGGTAGATAGCATTTAGAAAGCAGGCTTGCCGGGTTGGCTTTAAACAAGCCGTTGCCGACGGCAATAGTGCCCAGGGCGATGAAAATCAGATCAGGCTTAAGTAGCGACATTCCGGTCATGAAGTAACCAATCGCCAGCACAATAGCCCCAAGAACAATGGTGCGTTTAGTCCCAAGTAGGTGGTCGCCGACATAGCCACCAATGGAGATAAGTCCATAGACTAGCGCAGCAAAAGCGCCAAAGGTGACAAAGGCCTGCTCTTGTGAGAATCCGAGCTGTTTAACGAAGAAAACCGCCAGCACGCCTTGCACGCCGTAGTAGCCGAATCGCTCCCATAATTCGACAAAAAAGATCATGAAAAATGGGCGAGGTTGTTGCAGCATCCCGGTGGGTGTTGTTGTATTCATATTTATTAACCTTCCAATACCATCCTGAAAAGTATGAATGCGTAATTGATTGCGCGCGAAAGATTTTACAGATGTCTAAGATTTTTAATATTGATGTGGTAAATAGTTATATGCACTATTTCTATAGAAAATAACCAGATAATCATGCTGGTTGTTTGAAGTAAGGTGGTTTTAGATTCTGATTTCTGAGGTGCTGAAAATTTGGATAGCTCTATGTATCTATGAGCCTGCAGGCCAGGAGTGCGCAAAAGCAGAACGCCCGCATAAGCGGGCGTCGGGAGCAAGTCGGGAGGGGATGATTATTCTTCTTCGTCGCGCAGCGGAACAATCAGCATATCAACGTGAACGGTGTTGATCAGTTGACGCGCGGAAGACATCAGTTTGCTCCAGAAGTCCTGGTGATGACCACAAACAACCAGATCCATATCGTATTTCTTGATTGCATCCACCAGAACCTGACCCAAATCGCCGCTGCCGCTCAGGGTTTCAGTGATTGGGTAACCTGCGTTGGTGGAGAGCTCGGTCAGCGCGTGATGAGTCTCTTCGGAGATGCGTTTCTGCATATCACCCAGATTCACATCAATAAGCCCGGTGTATAGGTCAGAGTAGTTTACATCTACGTGGATCAGAGAAACCTTCGCATTGTAGGGGCGAGCCATAGAGACTGCTTTCTCTACCAGAACTTTGCTTTCCGGGGAGAGATCGACCGCGATGAGAATGTGTTTATAAGCCATAGTGTTACTCCTTCCATAAAGTTGTCGATGACTGGCCAGCTAGCGTTTTTTGTGCCGTTACGTCACCCGCGTCCTGCGAACTACGTGCGCGGGGCTAACCCAGCCGTAAAGATTCAGTGTTAAGACCATCCTTACCTTATAGCGACCCGGATGATCCGTCAATCCGCCTTGCTTACCAATCAGATAATCAAATTTTCGAGATGAATATATTGATAGTGGTTAACCTTATGGAAAAAAAACAAGCTGATCTCCTACACTATCTATAGAGCCGCTCGGATGTGCGTCACGACAAAAGCGGTTTCTCCAGGACCTGGTGTTAACTGATTGGCAGCGTATCGGGAGCGGTAGCCCCGGAGTGGAACTCCGTGGGCCGGTCGCCGGGGAGGAGGTATGATAAGCACCGTCGCATTATTTTGGGCTTTATGTGTCGTTTGCATTGTTAACATGGCGCGCTATTTCTCATCACTACGCGCGTTGTTAGTGGTACTGCGTAATTGCGATCCATTGCTCTATCAATATGTAGATGGAGGGGGCTTTTTTACCTCACATGGCCAACCTAACAAACAGGTGCGTCTCGTTTGGTATATCTATGCTCAGAGGTATCGCGATCATCACGATGATGAGTTTATTCGTCGCTGCGAGCGTGTGCGTCGGCAGTTTATTCTGACCAGCGCATTGTGTGGTCTGGTCGTGGTAAGCCTGATTGCATTGATGATCTGGCATTAAATACCACAGCAATAACGCATAAAAAAGCGGGTCAGAAAACTGACCCGCTCGTTTTTATGCGTGCGATTACAGGAACTGCAAGGAGATCCAGTACAGCCCGCCGGAGAGCAGTATCGCAGCCGGGAGAGTAAACACCCACGCCATCAGAATGCTGGTTACTGTTTTACGCTGTAAGCCGCCACCATCAACAACCATCGTCCCCGCTACGGAAGAGGAGAGTACGTGAGTGGTGGAAACCGGCATCCCGGTATAACTCGCCAGGCCGATAGACACCGCAGCCGTCATCTGGGCAGACATCCCCTGAGCGTAGGTCATGCCTTTCTTACCGATTTTCTCACCGATAGTCGTTGCCACGCGACGCCAGCCAATCATCGTACCGATACCTAACGCCAGCGCGACCGCCATGATGATCCACACCGGAGCGTACTCGATGGTACTCAGCATATCGGACTTCAGTTTCTTCAATAGACGCTGATCATCTGCTGTGACGCCAGGCATTTTCACCACTTTGTCGATGGTGTCAGAAACGCACAGCATAATGCGGCGCATCTGGCTACGTTGGTCAAGCGACAGCTTGTCGTAGCTTTCCACGTCAGCAGTCAACATGCCTTTCAGGCGATTGAGCGCGTTAATGGTATTCGACGGATGGCAATGGAACTCCGCAGGTTGTGTTGCGCCTGCTTCCGGAGTCGGTACTAACTGATCATCACCGGTCGCCTGTTTCAGCAGTGCAGGGTGTTGCTCAAAATAAGCTTCCACGTTGTTGATTGCATCACGGGTACGAGTGATTTCGTAGCCAGAGGCATTCATATTAACCACGAAGCCCGCTGGTGCGACGCCAATCAGCACCAGCATAACCAGACCAATGCCTTTCTGACCATCGTTCGCACCGTGAGAAAACGCCACGCCGACAGCGGAAAGGATCAGCGCGATACGCGTCCAGAACGGCGGCTTTTTCTTACCGTCTTTCTTTTCACGCTCCGCTGGGGTCAGGTGGATACGGGCGCGTTTCTTAGTGCCACTCCAGTAGCGACGCAGCAAGAAAATCAGACCGCCAGCAAACACCAGGCCGACAATAGGGGAAACGATCAGAGATGCGAAAATACTTAATACTTTCGGGATATTGAGTGCATCCACCACTGACGTACCGGTCATCAACGCATTGGTTAAACCAATACCGATGATTGCGCCGATCAGCGTATGGGAGCTGGATGCTGGCAAACCAAAGTACCAGGTACCCAGGTTCCAGATAATCGCTGCCAGCAACATAGAGAACACCATGGCGAGACCATGGGACGATCCCATATTAAGCAGCAAGTCTGTCGGTAGCATATGCACAATGGCATAGGCAACACTAAGACCACCCAGCAAAACACCCAGGAAGTTGAACACTGCCGCCATAACCACTGCGAGCTGAGAACGCATCGCGCGGGTATAGATGACAGTTGCCACAGCGTTGGCTGTGTCATGGAAACCATTAATGGCTTCGTAGAACAGCACAAAAGCCAGTGCAAGCAATAATAACAGCCCGGTATGCAAATCCAGGCCAGCAAACAAATGTAGCATAGGACGTTACGCCATTTTGAGGACATGAACGCGGCGCATTATCAGTGACTTTCGCGGCGCGGGCAAAGTGAAATATAGATTTTTTTGATTTGCCTCCTGTATGATTTTCACTCAAAAAATAATTATCTTATATAATTCAGGTAAATACTTCCCCTAAGTAATATTGATGCTGGTGCGACCACTGAGGAATCTTTACAATTCACGCCCGTTTTTTCTAAGAGGAGCGCAACGTGGAAAGGTTTGATGCCATTATTATAGGCGCTGGTGCGGCTGGTATGTTCTGTTCTGCGCTGGCAGGTCAGGCGGGACGCAGAGTTTTGCTGATTGATAATGGTAAAAAACCGGGGCGCAAAATCCTCATGTCTGGCGGTGGGCGCTGCAACTTTACCAACCTTTATGTCGAACCTGGCGCCTATCTGAGCCAGAATCCGCATTTTTGTAAGTCAGCTCTCGCCCGCTTTACCCAGTGGGATTTCATTGATCTGGTCAATAAACACGGCATCGCCTGGCACGAGAAAACGTTAGGACAACTCTTCTGTGATGACTCTGCACAGCAGATTGTCGACATGCTGGTGGATGAGTGTGAAAAGGGTAATGTGACCTTCCGATTGCGCAGCGAAGTGCTGAGTGTGGCAAAGGATGAAACGGGGTTTACGCTTGAACTGAACGGTATGTCCGTCGGCTGCGATAAACTGATCATTGCCACCGGAGGTCTCTCGATGCCTGGTCTGGGCGCATCGCCGTTCGGTTATAAGATTGCCGAACAATTTGGCCTCAACGTGTTGCCAACCCGCGCTGGCCTGGTGCCATTCACCCTGCATAAACCGTTGCTGGAAGAGTTACAGGTGCTGGCGGGCGTGGCGGTGCCTTCGGTGATCACCGCTGAAAACGGCACCGTATTTCGCGAGAACTTACTCTTCACTCATCGTGGCTTATCCGGCCCTGCGGTATTACAGATTTCCAGCTACTGGCAGCCGGGCGAATTTGTCAGCATCAATCTGCTACCGGATGTGGATCTCGAAACCTTCCTTAATGAGCAGCGTAACGTACATCCAAACCAGAGCCTGAAGAACACCCTGGCGGTTCATCTGCCGAAACGGTTGGTTGAACGGTTACAACAACTGGGGCAAATCCCGGATGTCTCGCTAAAACAGCTCAACGTGCGTGATCAACAGGCGCTGATTACCACATTAACCGAATGGCGTGTGCAGCCCAACGGCACCGAAGGCTATCGCACCGCCGAAGTGACGCTCGGCGGTGTGGACACCAACGAACTCTCTTCACGGACAATGGAAGCGCGCAAAGTGCCGGGGCTGTACTTCATTGGTGAAGTGATGGACGTCACCGGCTGGCTGGGGGGCTATAACTTCCAGTGGGCGTGGTCGAGCGCATGGGCTTGTGCGCAGGATTTGGCGGCTGTGAATAAATAATAAAAATTCGGCGCCGTTATCAACATCAAGGCCGGGAAGCGGGAACTCATGGTTCCTGCTTAACGTTTTATTCACCGCGCAAAATCTGGCGGAAATGGGAAACCAGCGGACGTTGGTTGGCTTTATGCCATGCTGCCCATAATTGCGTTGAATAATTCATCCACGGCAATTCACGTAATACCACCCCTTCCGGCGCATTATGACGCAGACTATGTTGAATTAAGGCCAGACCTAATCCCGCAGCGACCAGACCTAATGCCGTGAGTGGTTCACCCGCTTCCAGGCGAATATCAGGATTAAACCCGGCGTTAACACAGGCGGCGACAAAATGATCGCGAGAATGCGCATCGTCGTTATGAATCACCGCAATCCACTGCTCATCGCCAAGTTGTGACGCGACAAGGTTTTCCTCCTGCGCCAGAGGATGATTTTGCGGTAAGGCCAACAACATTCGATCATCCAGAACCTGAATATATTCCAGATCCTGCTCGCTGTCGGCGGGCGGCGTATCGACCAGAGAAAAATCGAGACTGCGCTGGCGCAGGCCTTCAATCTGAGTGGCTGGTGGTTGGCTGTAAAGTGCGATATGCACATTCGGACGCGATACACGTAACGTACGTAGCGCCGTAGAAAGCACACCGGAATGCATGGCGTTTTCAATATAGCCAATACACAAGCCACCATCTTCCCCCCGTCCCAGGCGTTTGCCTAACGACTCCAGACGGTTGGCGTGTGTCAGCAACGAACGTGTTTCGGCAAGGAATGTCTGTCCATCAGCGGTCAGGCGAATGCGCTGCTGATTACGCTCAAACAGCATCAGCCCCAGCCGTTCTTCCAGTTGTGCAATCTGGCGGCTCAGCGGTGATTGCGAGATATGTAATCGCTCGGCTGCGCGTCCCACGTGCTCTTCTTCTGCGACCACCACGAAGTACTTCAGTTGGCGTAAATCAATCATGTTAGACCTCAAAGGACTTAAGTCAGACGAATTATGTCCTATCAAGTCACAACCTCGCAAGGTAATGTGATCCACGTCACAGGGCGATAGCAAAAAAACGCCCGAACCCAAACCGAATAATTGAGGACATCTTATGAGCATCAAAAATTTACTTCCCGGCAAAATTGGCTTAGGCGGCGCACCGCTCGGCAACATGTTCCGTGCCATCCCGGAAGAAGAGGCCCACGCCACCGTGAGCGAAGCCTGGAACCTGGGCGTGCGTTACTTCGATACCGCGCCGCTGTACGGCTCTGGCCTTTCTGAAATCCGCATGGGTGAAGCGCTGTCTCAGTATCCACGCGATGAATACGTTCTGAGCAGCAAAGTCGGCCGCATCATGCTGGACGAAATGGAAGATCCGGCAAAACGTGATTTCGGTGAAAAAGGTGGCCTGTTCGAACACGGCCTGAAAAACAAAATTCTGAATGACTACTCTGCTGACGCCACGCTGCGCTCGATTGAAGACAGCCTGAAACGCCTGAAAACAGACCGTCTGGATATTGTCTGGATCCACGACCCGGCGCAGGACTTCTACGGTGACAGCTGGCTGGAGCAGTTCAACATTGCTCGTACCGGTGCGTTTCGTGCGCTGACGCGTTTGCGTGACGAAGGTGTGATTAAAGCCTGGGGACTGGGTGTGAACCGCGTCGAACCTTGCGAACTGACGCTGGCGCTGGACGAACCGAAGCCAGATGCGTTCCTGCTGGCGGGGCGTTATTCCCTGCTGGATCACGAACGTGCGCTGCAACGCCTGATGCCAGAAGCACTGGAACAGAATGTGGATATCGTTGTCGGTGGTCCGTACAGCTCTGGCGTACTGGCAGGCGGCGAGCACTTTGAATATCAGAAAGCCTCTGCGGCCATCCAGCAGAAAGTGGCGCAAATTAACGCCATTGCCACACGTTTCAATGTGAACGTTAAAGCAGCTGCGCTGCAGTTTGCGCTGGCAAACCCGGCCGTTGCGGCGGTTATTCCTGGCTCCAGCCGTCCTGGCCGTATGGCAGAAGATCTGGCTGCACTGAATGCGCCTGTTCCGGCTGAATTCTGGGCAGAAATGCGCCGTCAAAATCTGGTTGCGGAAAACGCTCCGCTGCCGACCCGTTAAGCAACCTGGTGAGAAAACGATGAAACTGGATCTGACAGGTAAAGTCGCGGTGGTCAGCGGCTCAACCTCCGGCATTGGGCAGGGTATCGCCGCCGGACTGGCAAAAGCAGGCGCAACGGTGGTTGTCGTCGGCCGTAAACAGAGCGGCGTTGATGACGCCATGGCTGCGATTGCGGCACAAACTCCCACAGCGTCACTGCGCGGCGTGGTGGCCGATCTCAGCACCGAAGACGGCGTGGCTGCGCTGATCGCTGCAGTCCCAACGGCTGATGTGCTGGTCAATAATCTGGGTATTTTCAACGATAAAGATTTCTTTAGCGTGCCGGATGATGAGTGGATGCACTTCTATAACGTCAACGTCCTCTCCGGCGTTCGTCTGGCGCGTCACTATGCGCCAGGCATGACGGAACAGGGCTGGGGGCGGATTATCTTTGTCTCGTCTGAATCCGGCGTGGCAATCCCTGGCGACATGATCAACTACGGCGTCACCAAAGCCGCGAATCTGGCGGTCTCTCATGGTCTGGCGAAACGACTGGCGGGAACCGGTGTGACCGTCAACGCCATTCTGCCAGGGCCAACCTTTACCGATGGCCTGAAAGAGATGCTGGCGGATGCCGCTGCACAGTCGGGACGCAGTGCGCGTGAACAGGCCGATGAGTTTGTTAAAACCTCGCGTCCAAGCTCCATCATCCAGCGTGCGGCGGATGTGGAAGAAGTGGCGAATCTGGCGGTTTATCTCGCGTCACCACTTTCCTCGGCAACCACAGGGGCAGCCCTGCGCGTCGATGGCGGCGTCGTCGACACCCTGACTATGTAACCCTATAAATTAAGAGAAAATTATCATGGCTAAAACAACTGTATCGATCGAAATCCCGGCTTCTGCCGACGCCGTATGGCAATTGATGGGCGGCTTTGATGCGCTGCCAGACTGGCTGCCATTCATCCCGAAAAGCGTGGTGACAGAAGGTGGTCGCGTTCGTTCGCTGACAACCTCTGACGGCGGCACTGTGGTTGAACGTCTGGAAGCGTTTGATAACCGTCAACGCAGTTATACCTATTCCATTATTCAGGCACCGTTCCCGGTGGTGGATTACCTCTCCACCATTACCGTTCATGAAACCGCCGACAGCCAGGTTTCCCGTGTGGAATGGTTCGGTGAATTCACCCCGGTGAATGTGACGAACGAAGAGGCTGAGGCGCTGTTTACCGGCATCTATCGGGATGGTCTCAAGGCGCTGAAGGACAACTTTGTTGCCTGATGCGATCGACAGGCGTCGGAATGTCCGGCGTCTGATTATTAACAAAAACAGAATAGTCTATTGTCATTTGTATCATTTATGTTATCAGACAGCAGGCGTATTCTCTCCCCATCGCGTTAATAAACGCCAAACAATTAAGACACACTGGAATATAAACATGAAAACGATCATCGCAATTTTTACGGCTTCTCTTTTCTCTGTCGCGGCGTTTAACGCATCGGCGCAAAGCGTGACAGCAACCGGTACAACACTGGATTCTGCGGAAGCGGTTATTGCGCAGAAAGCGAAAGAGATGAACGCCTCCGAATACAAAATTACCAGCGCTCGCATGGGCAATACCGTCACCATGAGTGCCGAACTGTATAAATAATCGCGCGAGGAACCCATTATGTTATTTGCTAAATATGCGCTGAATGCGTTGCCATTAAAAAACCGTATTGTAATGCCACCGATGACGCGTTCCCGCGCCGGTGCGGGTGACGTTGCGACTGACATGATGGCGGACTATTACGCGCAGCGTGCCAGTGCTGGACTTATCATCAGCGAAGGTACGCAAATCAGCCAGCAGGGGCAGGGTTATGCCTGGACGCCGGGTATTTATTCTGAGGCGCAGATTGCTGGCTGGAAAAAAGTGACCGATGCGGTACATCACGCAGGTGGTAAAATTTTTGCTCAGCTGTGGCACGTCGGTCGCGTGTCTCATACCGTGCTGCAACCGAACGGCGCCGCACCGGTGTCCTCTTCGGCGATTCAGGCCGAAGGGGTAAAAGTGTTTGTCGATGTGGAAGGCCGTGGTCCGGAGAACGGCGTTGGCGAGATGGTTCAGCATGACATGCCACGTGCACTGACGCTGGAAGAGATCCCGTCAATCGTTGATGACTATGCTCAGGCGGCGCGTAATGCGATTACCGCTGGCTTTGACGGTATTGAGTTGCACGGCGCGAACGGCTATCTCATTAACCAGTTCATTGACTCGCAGGCCAACCTGCGTAATGACGAATACGGCGGCTCGCTGCAAAATCGTCTGCGCTTTATGAAAGAGGTGGTGGAAGCTGTCTCTTCGGCGATTGGTAAAGAGCGTGTAGGAATTCGTCTCGCGCCGCTGACTACGCTGATGGGCTCCAGAGACGATACGCCGGAAGCGACCTACCTCGCGGCGGCAAGCGTACTGAACGAGCTGGGGATTGCCTATATCCATATTGCCGAAGCCGACTGGGAAGATGCGCCGGTGATGCCTGCGGCCTTTAAAGAAGCGCTGCGCATAATTTTCCACGGCACGCTGATTTACTCCGGTAAATACACCAAAGCGCGCGCCGAAGAGGCGCTGGCTAACGGCTGGGCTGATCTGATTGGTTTTGGTCGTCCGTTTATTGCCAACCCGGATCTTCCGCATCGTCTGGAAAACGATTTACCGCTGAATGCACCCATCAAAGAGAAATTCTTTGGCGGCGGTAAAGATGGATATCTGGATTATCCGGTTCTCTGAATTTGAATGGCTCGATTATACGGGGTACTTACACATCCTTCCTGGCAATGGCTGTCCTGCCCCGTGGTCATTTATGGAACAAACCCGTGAATTCAGAATTGAAACCCGCAGCCGGT
Organism: Escherichia sp. KTE114; assembly: GCF_000407765.1. Classification (NCBI taxonomy): domain Bacteria; kingdom Pseudomonadati; phylum Pseudomonadota; class Gammaproteobacteria; order Enterobacterales; family Enterobacteriaceae; genus Escherichia; species Escherichia sp. KTE114. The sequence continues at coordinate 1,509,511 of NZ_KE136626.1, forward strand.
CTGTCGGGAAGATTATCTTGCGACCCTGACATTAGTTAAAAACGGCGCAGGTGTGATGCAGGTTTACCGCTTTATCGTCGAGGATGAGTTAAAACGCGGAGAGCTGATTGAGCTATTAACTGTCTTTGCAGGCACCTCCCGACCCTTTATGATTGTTTATCCCTATAAGCGTCAGGTACTTTGACAAAATCGATAAACGCTCACACTGGCGGCTCAATTGACTGCCGTCACGCGGCTGTTCGCGGGGCTCGATATGCCGAATTTCCTCACAGTAAGTTTTAGCCATGACTGAATCGCAACAGATAAACTAGACCCCATCACGCCTTTTCTCTACACCGAACTTCCGCTTCTCGCTTACATCGGACTTTCAGCCCAATGAGTTTGCCTACTCCGTGTTAATAGCGAACCTTGTAAAAATCGATCCCTGCTAGCCAGCAGGGAGCAGGTCAAGGTGGATAGTTATGTGATAAATATCGTTACATATCAATTTGTTGTGTTTTTAGTGACATTATTTTCATGTCAAATATTGAATTAGTAGCAGAACTTTTTTAACGCTACACAGAGTAGTATGAAAATGATGCCCCGCTTTTGCACTGCAAACAGGGCTAGTTGTAACCATTCCGGGATATTCCTCCCGGAATGGTATGATTTTAGATAACCAACTCCAGTCGTTGTCTGGCCTGACTGGTTAGTCGTTTTATTCCCAGAGATTTAGCCATTTCCATGATCTTATTTTCCTCTTCAAGGCTTAACGCTAATGCGCGTAATTCTTCACTAGGTATCGCATCAACCTGACGTATATCCTCGTCAGTCGCTGGCAGGCGGAAGGAATTCCAGTCTGTTCTTTGCGTTTCTGATAGCCAAACAAAATCTTCGCCAGAATGGTCAGTTGCGACGTGATAATTTTGACCGACAATCTCCATGACGCGTTCGCGAATGAGCCTGCCTGCTCGAGTAAATCCATGAATGCGCGCAATACGCTGAACGAGTGTGGTGTCAAGAAGAGGAGATTCGACTTGAACAACATCGGCAATCAACGCTTTTAAAGTGTCATCATATTCAGAGGTATAAAATTTCTCTGAGTCGGTTTTACCTTGCCAGTCAATCAAATTATTCGTGACATAGGTGCCGGTGTTAGTTGTACTGCACATCTCCAGTACCGTGTTATTGGCATATTTTAGTTCAGATAACGGTTCCTCTTCAGGCACCATCGGATGTTCACTCTGAATTAATGAGGATAATTTTTCATCATTAGCGACAATGTGAGCTTCTGTTTCTAAATTCTTATCTGAGTTGCCATTTTCTACTGGGGCGGTTGCTTCCTGTTTTTGCGTTGCAACGTTAGCAGCTTCCTTGGCCCTCGAAGCTTCTAATAAGTTACTTATCGCAGCATCAAGTCGCTCAAGCGCACCTTCTTTGTCGATCCACCATTCAGTTGACCAAAGGCGAAGAAGCGTCCAGCCCAGTCCTTGCAGTATGGCGCTACGAACTTTATCCCGGTCACGTGCTGTGGCGGCGCTATGGTAGGTTGCACCGTCGCATTCAACGCCAACAAGGTAGTCACCCGGTTTATCAGGATGAACGATACCTAAATCAATACGGAAGCGTGAAACGCCGATCTGTGGAACAACTTGCCAGCCTTTTCTGCGTAAGCCGTTTGCTACAGCCTCTTCGAAGGGGGAGTCATACCCACCGACAGAGCCACGAACTGCCTGTGCCAATGCCAGTGGTCCGCGCTGAGCAAACTCGATAAAGTGCTTGAGGTCAGCAACAGCACGCGCGCTTGTGCGGTTAAGGTCGATAAAGGAAGGTTCAAATGAGCTGAACACTATCATTTCCTGGCGGGCGCGAGTCACGGCAACGTTCAGTCGACGCCAGCCGCCTTCGCGGTTTAATGGGCCGAAGTTCATCGACATGGTATTGGCTCCGGGTTCCGTTGGACCATATCCGATGCCAAGCATGATCAAGTCTCGCTCATCCCCTTGTACTGTCTCAAGATTTTTAACAACCACGGGTTCTTCCTGTTCTGACTGGAAGAAAGGCTCAATCTCAGGATGATGTTGGCGGGCGCGATCCAGTAAATCACTGATAAGATTTTGCTGCTCTGTATTCAGGGTAATAATGCCAATTGATTTACCTGATGTGACAAAGTTTTTATCGGTCAGACGTTTTACGGTTTCAGCAACAATCGCTTCTGCTTCGGCCTGATTATGACGTCCTTTCCCTTTGGAGTAGACCCCTGATACTTTGCACCACTGAACCGCGCTTTGTCGTGTGACTGGCGCCGGGAAGGTGATGAGATTACTGTCGTAATAGCGATGGTTGGAAAAGGTGATCAGGCTTTCATGTCGGCTGCGATAATGCCAGCTCAGACTGTGGTTATACAGACCCGCAGCCAGACACTCATCAAGAATGCTTTCCATATCTTCTTCGGTGTCATCATCGGTATCACTAGCAGCCCTGTTAAAGAAACTGGTTGGTGGCATCTGGCGAGGATCTCCCGCAATAACGACCTGCTTACCGCGTGCCATTACCCCAATCGCATCCCAGGGAGAAATCTGTGATGCTTCATCAAAAATAACCAGATCAAACAGTGGTTGATCCGAAGGTAAAAATTGTGCAACAGAAAGAGGACTCATCAACATGCAGGGCGCAAGTTTTGACATGGCGTCACCCATTTCTGCCGCCATTTGGCGGACGGGTTTATGGCGTCGGGATTTTTGTAATTCATGTTTAAGTAAGGCAAAACCGCCTTGCCGGGTAATTTCATTTTTAGCAGGTATGACTCCACACAGTTTGGCGCGAATATAGCGAACCGTGAGTTTAGCCAGGCGATCGGTTTGCGTACGGTAAGTCTCGATATCACTGAAATGTTCAGCAGGGACAAAGTTATGTAATAACGACTCAGAATCAATTACCCACGAAGCGAACCAACGACAATAAGCCGTTTCGAATAACTCCGTCGCGCTGATGTCGTCAGAATCAGCCAGGATAATAGAATTAATCAGAGGTAATAAACCTCGGTCGATGGCCTCTTCACGAACGCGGCACCAGTCACTCCAGGCTTTAAGAGCAGTTTGGTTATTAACGATGCCTGATGCACACTCACGTAACTCGGCGATTCCATGCTCGCTCTCTGTCACATTGAGGAGATGACAGAATCTGGTTTTAGTTTCAGTAAAGTCAGAGAGTGAGGTACGTAAATTTTGGCTTAATGCCATCATCATTCCCTGAGGACCGAGTAACTCATTGGCGTGAACAATTAATGTTTCTACGGAGGTTCGGAATTCTGCAAGTTGTTGTGGCGAGGATGCAAAACTTGCAAGTGCCGTACGAATAGATTCCGCTAGTTCCAACGCGTCGCGTAAGCTATTTTGATTGGTATCAAGACCATACCAGCCTGGCTGCGTCGTCATCAAAGGCGCAAGATCGGACAGACGTTGATGTAATGATTGCAGTTTTTCGATAACAGCGAGATCCACCGAGAGGTCAGGTGTCGCGTTTAGCGAATATTGTTGCATCACCCCAGCAATCACGTTTTTGCGTGCGTTCGTCGCAAAGAACCAGAATTTTTTATCTGCCTCAGCAAGTGAATGTTTAATTTGCGAAATATTCACATGTTGCCAGCTATTATCTGGATAAGTTACAGACAGTTGTGCTTTGTTCGATTCGATCTCACAGAGAAGAGTAATTACCGTTTTTGCCGCTTCTATTCGTGAGGCGACATCGGGAGTAAACATAAAACTGAGATCAAGCCCTGCAGCTTTTGACAATAATTCACAGAGGTTGATTAGCTGATGTAATTTCTCTGGATCAGTGGTATCCAGAGAAATCCCTGTTGCTTCAAGTAATTTTTGTGCGGCTTGTTCATAATCATCAATTTTAACGGGGATCGTCTTAGCTTCGGCAATGAGCGAGGATTGCCATCCGTTCGTCCATTCTGTTTGGGCGATAATCCTGAAATGATGACCATGTTGCTTAAAAGCATCGCGATTGAGTTCCAGGCGTCTGGTTATGTCTCTGAACTCCGTCATTTGTTCAACGGTATGTTGAATACCAGAAGCCCAAACCAAAGATGGCGTGACTGAACTGGCATCTCTGATAACGCGTCCCATCGCCTGATGAAGCGTCAGCCCGTTTGACCAACGACGATGCAACAAACGGACAATCTGATTTAATTTGTCGCGCAGTCGTTGAACCTTGCTGGCTTCTTCTTCCCATTCACGCGTAGTAAGTATGTCGCGAGCATCCCATGCACGTTCCAGTTGCTTTAAAAAATCCATCTTTGATGTTTTGCTGGAGTGCAGCTCAAGGCAAAACTCTCCAAGTCCCTGAGTTTCAAGTCTACGATAGACCACATCAAGCGCCGCTTTTTTCTCTGCAACAAATAATACACGTCTACCCAACGCCAGATTATGCGCAATCATATTGGCGATTGTCTGAGATTTTCCTGTGCCAGGAGGACCATCCAGAACAAAATCACGACCTTTTGCCGATGCAACGACAGCTGCAATTTGCGAAGAATCTGCGGGTAAGGGGAGAAAAAGCTCCTGAGTATTGACTACAGCATCAAGATCATCAATTTCGACAATTTCCCCGTTTTTTTCCAGAACCACATTCTCCTGACCGCGCTCAATGAGATATTTCACTAAGGGGCTTTGCATTAGCTGTGGTGCTCTATCGATGAGATCTTTCCACATCAGATATTTGGCAAAAGAAAAAGTGCCTATCACAACATCTCGGGTGACTTCAAAGCCAGGTATATCCCGAACGGCACGGCGTACAATATTCCAGATACCATCGACATCAATGCCGCTTTCATCAGTAGGTAATTCACCATCAAGCCCTTTGATCGTCAGAGCAAAATCATTGTGAAGTAGCTCCAGTAACGTGAGGTTAAAGCGGGGTTCTTCTTCCAGCAGGCGCATGGTTACACCGGAAAGGGCGCTTTTACGATCGAGTTGGATGGGCAGAAGAATCAATGGTGCTGAATAACTTTTTGGATCATCGGCAGATTTTTTCCACTTCAGGAAACCCACAGCAAGAAACAGGGTGTTAGCACCACCTTCTTCCAGATCGCTTTTAGATTTACGATACAAATCAATAAGTGTTGCTTCAAGGCGGTCTTTTTCAAGCGGCGATACCACTTCCCCCCGATCAAGAGCAAGAAGAGCATATTCTTCGCGAAGGTTTTCATTGGTTTGCTGGCGATATAATTCAGTATCGCGGATTCCCATTTCTAGATCGGGTAAAGGCACAATGCGAATTCTTTTGCCTTCAGCGAGTTTATCTTCAAGATTTCCTGGATGAGGGCAAATTAAGCGAATGCCTTTTGCACTTTCAGGTAAATGCAATAAACGGTTTCGTGTCGTTAAATCGAGTAATTTACGTTGCCATTGCACTAAACGGCTGGCGGTGTCCTTTTCATTGTTGGTTTCAACGTCAAGCTCAAAAGAGGGAAGGACTGGCGCATCTTCAAAACCGTGCTGGATTTCTGACTCATCTTCGGGCTGGCAGGCCAGACGGGAGACTGCCAAAGCCAAAGGGCGAATTTTCTGCATTCGCGCACGCCGGGTATCAATGGCCGCGTGAAAAACATCCTCGGTAAGGTGTTTCAATGCCCCTTCAACTGCCTGACTAAATGAAGGTGGATAGGCTTGCGTGACCAGTGTCGTCTCAAACACAACCATCTCTTGCAAATCAATGCGTTTACGGACTGAAGAGACATCTTCTGTGACGAGTTGTGAAAACTCTTGTGGTTGTAACCAAAATCCCGCAAAAGCATGTCCTTCGCACAGGAATACCAAAGAATTAAGCCCTATTTGTTCCAGTGCAGAAGCAAATAATAAAGTAGTGTCCAGACAAGTCGCTATTTTACCTTCGAGAATAGCGCCGGGCGTGCGGATCTTTTGACCGTTACGCTCAAAACTGGCAGGGGGTAAGGCATAGCTGATATTCAGGTTACAGACTGCGGTCCACAACGCGGAAGCAATCTCCCATACCCGTGTTCTGGACTGAATTTCGTAACCTTCTAAAGTATCGTTTTTTCCAGCGCGGCGTAACACGTCTGATGTCGCCTTTAAAAGACGATCGACTGCGGGGTCATTTGGCATAATGAAAGAAGGCAGCAATTCAAACATTGCTTCTCCGCCCCATTCATTTTTCGCCAGTGCTTCCAGAGGGTAATTAAGAGTGAGAAGCTCTTCGGTTCCCTGTAGCAAACTGAACGAGACTTCACATACGACGCTTTCTGTCAGCTCCGCCAGCCACTCTGCATTGAGTTTTATATCGCGATCGCGAATGTCCACAGAAGAATTGGGAAGCAAGCAATCGATATGCCACTTTTTAGGTTCCAGAACGGTGGGGGAGGTTTGCAGATGTAACGTTAAATCGTGAAAACTTTGGTCTGACTCGTTGTGTAAAACAAACTCACGTAACAGAGGCACGGCATTCTGATGTGAAGTAAATCCCAGCTTACTGGCAATACTTATTTGCGCTTTAATACTCATAAACGCCTCTCCTTTGAGGTAAATTCCTCTGGCATTCAAATGGTTGCTGAATGGATGTCTAGGCAGACATAAAGGAGAGGAGAAGGGTTGCTATTACACGATGTTCAAAATTGCAGGTCTACTGTATAACCCGATCGCAGGGTATAAGTACAAAGGCAACTAATGAGAAGCAACGACATCCAAAACCGTCCGTCTGGATAAATATCCTAAGAATAGTCTCGATTTTTTTAATACCTTAAATGATTAAGCACCGCTAATCTATAGGCGTTTTTCACTTTCAGTCGTTGTTTTGGGAAGACGCTATTATCTGGAGCGCGGTTTGTATTTCTAGTGACTTAAGTTAACTCCGTGTTAATTATAAGAAACAGAAGTAAATACCCCTGCAATGAGAACCACTTTGAGAAGGGAGAGTACATTTCATGAGCCAGGCTAATCATGCCTCGGTCTGAGGTGCGCTTTCCCCATTACGCCCCTTGGCTTGCCTGGTTTTTATTTATCGTAGAAGTAACAGAAGTTACCAGCTGACTGGGAGTTATGACTTTCAGGGGGCGTGGGCTTGTGCGCAGGATTTGGCCTCAGAATAACGTCTGCGTTACATATCCCATGACCACTGCCATTCCTAAAATTACCATCAGAAAGGCAATAATCATCGGCGTGCGAAACATCGATTTCAGCAAAATAACTTCTGTTAAGCTGGCACCCGCGCTACCGATGATGAGTGCCATTACAGCTCCCATCCCCATGCCTTTGGTCATTAATACCGAGGCGAGGGGAATTACGGCCTCTGCACGTATATAGAGCGGGATACCTATAACCGCGCTCAAGGGGATAGCCAGTGGATTATCCGTTCCGGCATGTGCTGCAATCCATTGCGCTGGAATAAAGCCGTAAATAAATGAGCCAATTAGTACCCCAATTAACAGGTAGGGCAGCACTTCTTTAAATTGCAGCCATGCATCCTTTATTGCCTGAGTCAGCAGGCTGGGGGGAGCCGTTTTGGCTGCACTACAGCAATTAACAGCAGGTTTTGCGGTACAGCAAGATGTGGTTTGCGGCGTAAACGTCGAGGAGCGCAAGTTAATAACGGGTTTATCGGACACCGGTTTGCAGCAGCTCGCGTTGCTCCCCTTCGCCGGTATGACATATCGTTCGAAGCCAACAAAATCCAGTAACAAACTGGCGGTCAGTGAAACGCCGCACGCAATAACGGCGTACAGCAACGTTACCTTCCAGCCAAATGTTGCCCACATTAGCCCGACGATAATCGGGTTGAGTAATGGTGAAACAAACAAAAAGGTGAGCGTTGGGCCAAATCCCGCTTTTGCAGAAAGAAGACCGCGAAGCATGGGAATGGTTGAGCAACTGCAAAACGGAGTCACTGCACCTAACATTGCTGCCAGCAAATAACCGCGCCCTTTACGCGCACCCATCATTTTCTGGATCTTATGATCCGGGATTTTCTGACGGATTACGCTGACACCAGCACTGATAAGAAGAAAAAGTAACGATAGCTCTACGGCTAAGAACAGGAACATCCCGGCGGCGTCGCGCAGCCCTGGTAACCATTCAAACATTTTATATCCTCTATAAAACTATATTTCTAAAATTATCGAAATGATGAGCGATGAGCAAGATATTTCTGGTATCATCGAAATATCAATTAACCGGAGAAACTACTTATGGAACTGGAAGATGTCGCTAAGGCACTGAAAGAATTAGGTCATCCGACCCGTTTGTTTATTTTTCGTCATCTGGTCAAAGCGGGAGAGCGCGGGATGCCGGTAGGCGAGTTACAGAAGGAACTTGCGATCCCCGCATCGACCTTAAGCCACCATATCTCGGCGCTGGTATCCGTTGGTCTGGTTAAGCAAAACCGCGAAAGTCGCACGTTGATGTGTGTCTCGCAATATGATGTTCTGGAAGGGATTATTAGTTTTCTGCGTGAAGAGTGCTGCGTGAATAACGGGAAGTATTAATATTCGCCGGGCTGTAGCATAACCACAACCCGGCGAGAGCCATTATTTTTTCGCAGAACCCGCTTCTAATATAGAAACGATTGAAAACAGCGTAAAACATACTGCACCCAAGCCTACCAGAACCCGCGAGGGAATAAAGTAAGCCATATCGATTTGCGCAATTTCAGCAAGGAACGCCGCGAGGAACAGGCAAAACAGACAGGTAAATACCGGTATCATTGGTATTCTGTTGGTTAACGAACAGGTGCGTCTCCAGACCAACGCCAGCAACCACACTTTGGAGAAAATACTGTAGCAGATCATTCCCAGACAAATGAGAATAATGCCGGGTGCCAGACGGGCGCTTGCATCTGAACTGATTAATACGTAGATGCCCTGAATAACGGTAAGTGAGCCGAGCAAAATAACCCAATAACACCAGAGCCAATGTTCTTTCTCTGAGAATGTATTCCGCGTTTGATGAACAATGGTGGCGACCAGACCAATAAGACAAGCGCAAATTGCCGTTAGCCCCAGGAGTACATGGCCTGCAACATAATGCGCTGTAATATCTGCACTACGCAAAAGAGTAACTGACCAGAGGAAACCAAAGAGAGTCAGAAGTAGTGGCACGGCAATTAAGCAATTACCAATAAACGAAGAATAAGCCTGAAGCGGAGTTCCATCGCTTTTACTCCCTGCCGCGTTTTTCGGGATGAGCAGAAAATGCCCGGAAGATGCCGCGACGGTTGATACGCAGGCGGCAATCATCCCAACACCAAAAATAACGTGCCCGGCAACAAATTCATCCGCCATCACATTATCGCTTGCCAGCAGAGACCACCCCCAAATCATCGTTGCAACGGAACCTGCATAACCAATAATAGGAAATAGCGTGTTGTAGAATTTATTCACACCATGATTTAACTGAGAGATGATAATAAATGCAGTAGTGAACAACGCCAGGCATATTGCAGAAAGAGAAATTAAAACATGCCCTGCAACGAAATATTCACTTTGCCCAGAACCTGCTAATACAAAATCACCTAACGCGATGCATATTATACCCATTATCAAAGGGATTAATTTAAACAACCATCCGATATATATGTTCATCTCAATCTCCATATGCGTTTCCGCTAATGTCAGAAAGCGTGTAAGTAGTATTTTTAGTCACTTAAATATAACAATGAGATACTACTAATTGTAAAAAGTAACTTTACTATAACCGGATTTATTGTTCTGAGTATTGAATTTTATAGGCGAGTTAATGCTGGCAAATAAATATTTATCCTACAGCTAATTCTGAATTAATATCTTTTCCTTATTTTTCATCGTCGCTTAAAATGCTGCTTTTTCTCATCCACCCTCTTTTCGCAAAAATACCCTATTACCTTTCGTTAAGATATTTGTACACAAAAGAATAATAACGCTGTGTGATAGTCACCGTTCCTGTTAAGGATATTTTGGGTTAAAAACGTAATCGAAATGTAGAACATCGTGATGTATCACAAGCTGATTGTAATCAAATAGACAACATGAATATAACTGTTAGTATTTAATTGATTTCAATTATGAGTATGCGTGTTTCATTTACGGCCAGGAATGCTGATGATGACAACATTACTACCCGTTTTCACTAAGCCTTCCCCGTTGGCGCTCATCTTGCGGCGCCCTGGTCGTATATGCCGTTTCCTTCTCATCCCGGATGGAAGAATTCGCTGAACATCGTTCGGCGGCTGCTGTAACACGCGTCGTTTAATTACAGGGATTATGGCGGGTCGATTATGGATAAGATTAAGCGCCATCTGGCGTGGTGGGTTGTCGGGTTACTGGCGGTTGCGGCCGTCCTGGCGTGGTGGTTATTGCGTCCGGCAGGTGTACCGGAGGGCTTTGCCGTCAGTAATGGTCGCATTGAAGCGACGGAAGTGGATATCGCCAGTAAAATCGCCGGGCGTATCGACACCATTCTGGTGAAAGAGGGGCAGTTTGTCCGCGAAGGCGAAGTGCTGGCGAAGATGGACACTCGTGTGTTGCAGGAGCAGCGACTGGAAGCCATCGCGCAAATCAAAGAGGCGCAAAGTGCCGTTGCCGCCGCGCAGGCTTTGCTGGAACAGCGGCAAAGTGAAACTCGTGCCGCACAGTCGCTGGTTAATCAACGCCAGGCTGAACTGGACTCCGTAGCCAAACGTCATACGCGTTCCCGCTCGCTCGCCCATAGTGGGGCTATTTCTGCGCAACAACTGGATGATGACCGCGCCGCCGCTGAAAGCGCCCGTGCTGCGCTGGAATCGGCAAAAGCCCAGGTTTCGGCTTCTAAAGCCGCTATTGAAGCGGCACGTACCAATATCATTCAGGCACAAACTCGTGTAGAAGCTGCGCAAGCCACTGAACGGCGTATTGCGGCAGATATCGACGATAGTGAACTAAAAGCCCCGCGTGACGGACGCGTGCAGTATCGGGTTGCTGAGCCAGGCGAAGTGCTGGCGGCAGGCGGTCGGGTGCTGAATATGGTCGATCTGAGCGACGTTTATATGACCTTCTTCCTGCCAACCGAACAGGCGGGCACGCTGAAACTTGGCGGCGAAGCACGGCTGATCCTCGATGCCGCGCCAGATCTGCGTATTCCGGCGACCATCAGTTTTGTCGCCAGTGTCGCCCAGTTCACGCCAAAAACCGTCGAAACCAGCGATGAACGGCTGAAACTGATGTTCCGTGTCAAAGCGCGTATCCCACCGGAATTACTCCAGCAGCATCTGGAATATGTCAAAACTGGTTTGCCGGGCGTAGCGTGGGTGCGGGTGAATGAAGAACTTCCGTGGCCTGACGACCTCGTGGTGAGGTTGCCGCAATGACGCATCTGGAACTGGTTCCCGTCCCGCCTGTCGCGCAACTGGCGGGCGTGAGCCAGCATTATGGAAAAACCGTTGCGCTGAACAATATTACTCTCGATATTCCGGCCCGTTGCATGGTCGGGCTGATTGGCCCGGACGGCGTCGGGAAGTCGAGCTTGTTGTCATTGATTTCCGGTGCCCGCGTCATTGAGCAGGGCAATGTGATCGTGCTGGGCGGCGATATGCGCGACCCGAAGCATCGCCGCGACGTCTGCCCGCGCATCGCCTGGATGCCGCAGGGGCTGGGCAAAAATCTCTACCACACCTTATCGGTGTATGAAAATGTCGATTTTTTCGCTCGCCTGTTCGGTCACGATAAAGCGGAGCGGGAAGTCCGAATTAATGAGTTGCTGACCAGCACCGGGTTAGCACCGTTTCGCGATCGTCCGGCAGGTAAACTCTCCGGCGGGATGAAGCAAAAACTTGGGCTGTGCTGCGCGTTAATCCACGACCCGGAACTGTTGATCCTTGATGAGCCAACAACGGGGGTTGACCCGCTCTCCCGCGCCCAGTTCTGGGATCTGATCGACAGTATTCGCCAGCGGCAGAGCAATATGAGCGTGCTGGTCGCCACCGCCTACATGGAAGAGGCCGAACGCTTCGACTGGCTGGTAGCGATGAATGCCGGAGAAGTGCTGGCGACCGGTAGCGCCGAAGAACTGCGTCAGCAAACACAAAGCGCCACGCTGGAAGAAGCATTTATTAATCTGTTACCGCAAGCGCAACGCCAGGCGCATCAGGCGGTAGTGATCCCACCGTATCAACCTGAAAACGCAGAGATTGCCATCGAAGCGCGCGATCTGACCATGCGTTTTGGTTCCTTCGTTGCCGTTGATCACGTCAATTTCCGCATTCCACGCGGGGAGATTTTTGGTTTCCTCGGTTCGAACGGCTGCGGTAAATCCACCACTATGAAAATGCTTACCGGACTGCTGCCCGCCAGCGAAGGTGAGGCGTGGCTGTTTGGGCAACCGGTTGATCCAAAAGATATCGATACCCGTCGTCGGGTGGGCTATATGTCGCAGGCGTTTTCGCTCTATAACGAACTCACCGTGCGGCAAAACCTTGAGTTACATGCTCGTTTGTTTCACATCCCGGAAGCGGAAATTCCCGCGCGAGTTGCTGAAATGAGCGAGCGTTTTAAGCTCAACGACGTCGAAGATGTGCTGCCTGAGTCATTGCCGCTCGGCATTCGTCAGCGGCTTTCACTGGCGGTAGCGGTGATTCATCGCCCGGAGATGTTAATCCTCGATGAGCCTACTTCTGGCGTCGATCCGGTGGCGAGGGATATGTTCTGGCAGTTGATGGTCGATCTCTCGCGCCAGGACAAAGTGACTATTTTCATCTCCACCCACTTTATGAACGAAGCGGAACGCTGCGACCGTATCTCACTGATGCACGCCGGAAAAGTGCTCGCCAGCGGCACGCCACAGGAGCTGGTTGAGGAACGTGGAGCCGCCAGTCTGGAAGAGGCATTTATCGCCTGTTTGCAGGAGGCGGCAGGGCAGAGCAACGAAGCCGAAGCGCCGCCCGTGATACACGACACCACCCACGCCCCGCGTCAGGGATTTAGCCTGCGCCGTCTGTTTAGCTACAGCCGCCGCGAAGCACTGGAATTGCGCCGCGATCCGGTGCGTTCGACGCTGGCGCTGATGGGAACAGTGATCCTGATGCTGATAATGGGTTACGGCATCAGTATGGATGTGGAAAACCTGCGCTTTGCGGTGCTCGATCGCGACCAGACCGTCAGTAGCCAGGCGTGGACGCTCAATCTCTCCGGTTCCCGTTACTTTATCGAACAACCACCGCTCACCAGTTATGACGAGCTGGATCGCCGGATGCGTGCGGGCGATATCACGGTGGCAATTGAGATCCCACCCAATTTCGGGCGCGATATCGCGCGTGGTACACCCGTGGAACTCGGTGTCTGGATCGATGGTGCGATGCCGAGCCGCGCCGAAACGGTAAAAGGCTACGTGCAGGCTATGCACCAGAGCTGGTTACAGGATGTAGCGAGCCGACAATCCACGCCCGCCAGCCAAAGCGGGCTGATGAATATTGAGACGCGTTATCGCTATAACCCGGACGTAAAAAGCCTGCCAGCGATTGTTCCGGCGGTGATCCCGCTTCTGCTGATGATGATCCCGTCAATGCTAAGCGCCCTTAGCGTGGTGCGGGAAAAAGAGCTAGGGTCGATTATCAACCTTTACGTGACCCCCACCACCCGTAGCGAGTTTTTGCTTGGCAAACAGCTGCCGTACATCGCGCTGGGGATGCTGAACTTTTTCCTGCTCTGCGCCCTGTCAGTGTTTGTGTTTGGCGTGCCGCATAAAGGCAGCTTCATGACGCTCACCCTGGCGGCGCTGCTGTATATCATCATCGCCACCGGAATGGGGCTGCTGATCTCCACCTTTATGAAAAGCCAGATTGCCGCCATTTTCGGTACGGCGATTATCACGTTGATTCCGGCGACGCAGTTTTCCGGGATGATCGATCCGGTGGCATCGCTGGAAGGGCCGGGGCGTTGGATCGGCGAGGTTTACCCCACCAGTCATTTTCTGACTATCGCGCGCGGGACGTTTTCGAAGGCGCTGGATCTGACTGATTTATGGCAACTTTTTATCCCGTTGCTGATAGCCATACCGCTGGTGATGGGCTTAAGCATCCTGCTGCTGAAAAAACAGGAGGGATGATGCGCCATTTACGCAATATTTTTAATCTGGGTATCAAAGAGTTGCGCAGTCTGCTTGGTGATAAAGCGATGCTGACGCTGATTGTTTTCTCGTTTACGGTGTCGGTGTACTCGTCGGCAACCGTTACGCCAGGATCGTTGAATCTCGCACCGATCGCCATTGCCGATATGGATCAATCGCAGTTGTCGAACCGGATCGTTAACAGCTTCTACCGCCCGTGGTTTTTGCCGCCGGAGATGATCACCGCCGATGAGATGGATGCCGGGCTGGACGCCGGGCGCTATACCTTCGCGATAAATATTCCGCCTAATTTTCAGCGTGATGTCCTCGCCGGACGCCAGCCGGATATTCAGGTGAACGTCGATGCTACGCGCATGAGCCAGGCATTTACCGGCAACGGGTATATCCAGAATATTATCAACAGTGAAGTGAACAGCTTTGTCGCGCGCTACCGTGATAACAGCGAACCGTTGGTATCGTTGGAAACCCGGATGCGCTTTAACCCGAATCTCGATCCCGCGTGGTTTGGCGGGGTGATGGCGATCATCAACAACATTACCATGCTGGCGATTGTGCTGACCGGATCGGCGCTGATCCGCGAGCGTGAACACGGCACGGTGGAACACCTGCTGGTGATGCCGATAACGCCGTTTGAGATCATGATGGCGAAGGTCTGGTCGATGGGGCTGGTGGTGCTGGTTGTGTCGGGATTATCGCTGGTGCTGATGGTGAAAGGCGTGCTGGGCGTACCGATTGAAGGCTCGATCCCGCTGTTTATGCTGGGCGTGGCGCTCAGTCTGTTTGCCACCACGTCAATCGGCATTTTTATGGGGACGATCGCGCGTTCAATGCCGCAACTGGGGCTGCTGGTGATTCTGGTGCTGCTGCCGCTACAAATGCTTTCCGGTGGCTCCACGCCGCGCGAAAGTATGCCGCAGATGGTGCAGGACATTATGTTGACCATGCCGACGACACACTTTGTTAGCCTCGCGCAAGCCATTCTCTACCGTGGTGCCGGATTCGAAATCGTCTGGCCGCAGTTCCTTACGCTGATGGCAATTGGCGGCGCGTTTTTCACCATCGCGCTGCTGCGATTCAGGAAGACGATTGGGACAATGGCGTGATTACGGGGTTAATCTTCCTTCGGCAGGCACTGCAAATGTCCGTGCCGCACGCCGCGCTGGGCGATAACGTCATCGGCAAAATGTTGTACGTCGCCCATGTCTCCTTTCAGCACGGCAATTTCCAGACAGTCGTCGTGATTAATGTGCACATGCAGCGTGGCGACCGAGAGATCGTGGTGATGATGCTGGGTGGAGACAATACGGCTGGCTAAGTCGCGTTTTTCGTGTTCATACACATACGACAGCACCGCGAAACCTTGTGTGCCGTGCTGCTGGGTCGCTTCCTGCGCCAGGGCGCTACGCAGAATATCGCGGATAGCTTCGGAACGGTTGTTATAACCACGACGCTGGCTCAGGCTATCCAGCGTCTCCAGTAAATCGTCATCAAGCGTGATGGTGACTCGTTGCATTTGCGTTAAACCTTTTCAGTGGCGCGACGGCGCACGGGGAATGCGGGTAATACCGCGTTTTGTAGCACACGTCCGGCGTCAGAGGAAAAGGTTAATTTATCTCCCACCACCTGGGTTTCGACGATTTGCCCGTTGTCCATCACCATCACCCGCTGGCAAAAGCGTTCCACCAGGCGTAAGTCGTGGGTGATGAACAGGCAGGCGGTGCCAAACTGTTGTTGCAGCTTTTTCAGTAGACGAATGACGCCCGCTTGTAATACGAGGTCAAGATTGGAAACGGCTTCATCCAGAATCAGCAGTTTCGGTTCGACAGCCAGCGCGCGAGCCAGGCAGACGCGCTGGAGCTGGCCGCCGCTTAACTGCGGTGGGCGTTTGTCGAGCACGCTGTCATCGAGATCGACCGCCTTCAGCATTTCGCTGGCGCGCGCCAGTTGTTCGGATTTTTTTAGTGATAGCAGGTGGCGCATCGGTTCACGCAGGATCTCGCGCACGGTTTTGCGTGGGTTAACGGCGCTGATGGAGTCCTGAAACACCATCTGAATATCGCGGCGGAACGCCTTACGCTGGGCGCGATTAAGTTTCGCCAGCGGTTCGCCGCGCCAGCTAATATTCCCTTGTGAGGGCAATTCTAAGCCTACCAGTAGCCGCGCGAGGGTGCTTTTTCCGCAGCCGCTGCGCCCCAGCAGAGCGACGGTTTCACCGCTTTTCAGGGTCAGAGAAACGTTATTCAGCACCGCCTGATGCTGGTGCTTACCGCTGAATCCACCGTGTGAATAGTGATGTGAAAGGTCGGAGACGTTAAGTAAAGTCATGATGTCAGCTCCATACCGTAGAGGGTGAGATGAGCGGAAACCAGGCTGCGCGTCACCGCATGTTTGGGGGCATGAAACAGCGTTTCGACCTGGCCTTGCTCAACAATCTTACCGTGAGACATTACCGCCACATCGTCCGCCAGACGTGCTACTACGCCCATATCATGGGTGACCAGCAGCATCCCCGGCGCTTGTTTTTGCATAATGCTTTCCAGCAGATCGAGGATGCGCGCCTGTGCTACCACGTCGAGGTCGGTGGTTGGTTCATCGGCGATGATAAACGGAGATTCGCACAGCACCGCCATCGCAATCATCATGCGCTGCAACATGCCGCCGCTCATCTCGAACGGGTACAGCTTCAGCACGCGCGCGGCGTTTTCCAGCCCCACCGCTTCTATGGCAGCGGTAAGCGTAGCGTCATCGGCGGGTTTCCCTAACGCCAGGCAGGTTTCCCGCGCGTGGGTCTGCATGGTGTGCAGTGGATTAAAGGCGCTGCGCGGGTTCTGCATGATGGTGGCAATTTTGATGCCGCGCAGGGCGCAAGGCGAAACCGGTTTGCCATCGGCTAAAATTTCCCCCGCCGTCTGGCGAACGCCAGCGGGCAGAATGCCCAGCGTCGCGGCGCAGGTCAGTGATTTCCCGCTGCCGCTACCGCCGACTAACGCCAGCACACGCCCGCGTTTCAGGGTTAACGATACGCCGTGCACCAGCGGCTGCGCGGCCTGTAGCGCGATATTACGTAGTTCAATCTGTTGCGGCATTAGTGTGCGTGCTCCGTCACCAGATGAGGATCCAGATGATCGCGCAGTGCGTCACCCACCAGGTTAAAGGCCATCACGCTGATAAACAGCGCCAGCCCCGGCCAGAACATTTGCAGCGGCTGGGTCCAGATATACTGGCGCGCGTCGTTAATCATCACGCCCCATTCGGCGGTCGGCGCGGTCACGCCGAGGCCGAGGAAGGACATCCCCGCGACGTGCAGCATCATATGGCCGATATCCAGCGTCGCCAGCACCAGCAGCGAGGGGATCACCGCGCCTGCCAGATGATCAACAAACACCCGCACATGGCCCGCGCCAGAAAGTCGTGATGCCAGCACAAACTCGCGCTGGCGCAGCGAAATCACAAGGCTGCGCACCATGCGCGCGTACCACGCCCAGTGTGACAGGGCGATGGCGATAATGACGTTGGTCAACCCGGTGCCAAGCACGCCAACCATAAAGAACGACAGAATCGAGGTCGGGAAGGTCATAAACATATCGGCAACGCGCATGGTGGCCTGATCAACACGCCCGCCAATCAGCCCGGCGCTGCCGCCAATGACCAGCCCTAATGTCAGCACCAGCAGCAGGCAGGCCATTACCGAGCCGAGCGACACGCGGGTCGCCGCCATCAGCCGCGAGAAAATATCACGCCCTAAGTGATCGGTGCCCAGCCAGTGCTGCGCATCCGGCGAGAGCAGGCGCGACGGCAGATCAATCGCCTGTGGGTCATACGGCAGCCACCACTGGCTGGTGAGCGCAATCAGCGCCAGCAGGGCGATAATGATCAGCGCCAGGCGTACCGACCAGCGGGAAGAGAGGAAAAAGTTCACGCGTGCGCTCCTTCATGACGACGAATGCGCGGATCCAGCGCGGCGTTGAGCAAATCGACAATCAAATTACAGACCACAAAAACCACCACCATCATCAGCGTAAAGCATTGAATCACCGGATAGTCGCGGTTGAAAATCGCCGACACCGCATAGCGCCCGACGCCCGGCCAGGCAAAGATGTTTTCGATAATCATCGTCCCGCCGATCAGTTCGCCGATGTGCATCCCCACGGCGGTGATCATCGGCAGCGAGGCATTACGCAGAATATGGCGGCGTTCGGTCTGTTTGTCGTTCAGGCCGCGTAGCCGCGCCCAGGTGACGTGACGCTGACCGGCGACGTCCAGCATACTGGCGCGCAGTAGCCGCGCGTTAATCGCCAGCGACATAAAGGCGATGGAAACCGCCGGCAAAATGATGTGCTGCCAACCGCCGTAACCCATCGCGGGCAGCCATTGCAGATACACTGAAAACGCCATTACCAGCAAAAACGCTAGCCAGAAGTTAGGCATTGAGACGCCGAGAAACGCGATGAAACGTACGGCGAAATCCGGCAGGCGGTCGCGATGGCGCGCCGCCCAGATACCGAGTGGTACGGAAGTGAGCAGAATTAACACCAGCGCCGCGCCCGCCAGTTCCAGCGTGGCGGGCAGGAAGTTCAGCATATCGTCCAGCACCGGGCGTTGGCTGGCGAATGAGATGCCGAAATCGAGATGCAGCGCCTTCCACAACCAGGTGCCGTACTGGACGTACAGCGGCTGATCCAGTCCCAGCATGGTGCGGGTAGAGGCCAGCATCTCCGGCGTCGGCGGCAGGTTAGATAAACGCAAATAGTCGAGCGCCGGGTCACCGGTGCCGAGGCGCAGCATCAGAAAAATGATCACCGAGGCGGTGAGCACCATCGGGATCAGCAGCAAAAAGCGGCGTAATACGTAACGCAACATTAAGGTTTCACCGGTTTAATCTGTTCGAACGGAATTTCGGTGGCGATCGGCGCGTAGGGGATGTTACCCAGCTCCGGTTTTGATACCACCATCATTGAGATGTAACTGATAGGCAGATAAACCGCCTCGTCATGCAGACGGGTCAGAATGTCGCGATACAGCGCCTGACGTTGCGTTTCGTCATGGGTCGCCAGCACTTCGCCGATCTCTTTATCAATCAGCGGTTTGTCGGCTAATCCTTGCTGTGCCTGGAAGTCAGCGTGTGACGGTACGCGCATTGAACTCAGGAAGGCGTGTGGATCGTATGGCGCGCCCCAGGTGCGGTGGAAAATCATGCCAAAACGACCATCGCGCTGACGAGCATAGATACTGCTCTCTTCTTCTCCAATCAGCGAGACATCTGCGCCGATCTGGCGCATATCAGCCTGAATGATTTCCGCCATCGATTTACTTAACGCATCGGTGCCGATGAACGACAGTTCAATGCGCAGCGGCTGACCATTTTTCTCGCGGATGTCTTTTCCCGCAGGCAACGTCCAGCCTGCTTTTTCCAGCAATTCTTTCGCTTTCTGTGGATCGTACTGGCGCGGCTTCAGGCCGAGATTAGCGTAGGGCACGGAAGGGGCAAACAGGGTGTCGGCGACCTGCTGAGTGCCATACAACGCATTATCAATCAGCGATTTTTTGTTTACCGCGTAATTGAGAGCTTCCCGCACTGCCAGCTCGTTGGTGGGGGCTTTGGCAGTATTAAGCGCCAGCATCACGGTTTCGATCGGCTGTGACAGTTGGGTATGGTAAGCCGGATTCTGGCTAAAGCGGGCGAAGGTATCGAGCGGTAATAACCCTTCGTTTCCGTACAGCAGGTCGATATCGCCAGTTTCAAACGCCACCGCGCGGGTAGTCGGGTCCGGGATCACGTTAAAGGTGATCTTTTTAATCGCCGGCTTTTCGCCCCAGTAGTTTTCGTTACGGACGAAGACATCGTGCTGATTCAGTTTCGATTCCTGCAAAACCCACGGTCCGGTGCCAATCGGTGCTTTAATTCCGTTCATGGTTTCATGGTTTTTAAACTGCGAGGGGGCGATAAAGCGGAAAGGACGGGGCAGGGCCAGTTCTTGCAGGAAAGGATAGTAGGCGCTTTTCAGGGTGATTTGCAGCTCCGTTTTACTGAGTGCTTTAACATCAACAATCTGGTTTGCCAGCTCCAGCCAGGCGTGACGTTGACGGTTATCGAGCACTACGCGGAAGTTTTCTGCCGCCGCCTCGGCATCGAACGGTTCACCGTTGGAGAATTTCACGTCATCACGCAGGGTGAAGGTCCAGGTTTTACCATCTTCTGAATGAGTCCAGCTTTTTGCCAGCCACGGGATCACCGAACCGTCTGCCTGATATTTCACCAGCGGTTCATAAACCATGCTCTGGGCGAACATCTGGTTAGGCGTGTAAAGGTGCGGGTTTAGTGGCCCGACATTCACCGGCCAGGCGGTGGTGATTTCATCTGGTGCAGCGGCATGGACGATAAAAGACGCACAAGCCAGCAGCGCAAATAGAGTGCGGCGGAGTGTGGAGAGCATGGTAACCCCAATGGATTAAAATAGATGGCGGAAATAAGTATGACGATTTTAAGTATTCGTCATACTGATAACCTGTTCTGGATCAATAGATGGGCAGTCGGATGGGCGGATCAGTTAAGCGAATCGATCCATTGCACAGCGTCGGTGGTGAGCGTAAAGGGGGTAGGAGTGCAGATTGCCAGACTTAAATTTTCAAGCTGACAATGGCTGACAGACAGCGAGGAGTGATAGGTGCTGTCTACGCTGACGATTTGCCAGGCGCTGCCGCCACGTTGTTTAACGATGGCTTCTTTGCGCGTCCAGATGCGCCAGAACATTTCTAGTTGCTGATCGGGATGCACGGCGTCCATCTCAGCGTGTTCCCCGAGGCTGAACACGGCGTTCGCCAGCCAGCGCCAGTTGGCGCGCGGGCGAATCACTTCGATATCGCAGCCGACTTCGCCTTCATCGCTCAACAGCAGGGCGATATCGTCACCGCTATGGCTTAAGTTGAACCATAGCGGCGTTTCCGGCGCGAATGCCGGTTTGCCTTGTTCGCCATAGATGATCTCCGGTAGCGGGGAAAGCGTGTGCGAAAGCAATGCACGCCCCGCCAGCCAGCGTTCGCGTCGTGGACCTTGCGGTGCTTGCTCGCGTAAAGCCGGTGGCAGTGGAGCTGTGCTTAAGGTCGAAACTTTCCCCAGAACTATCCGATACATATCAGGGCCAACGTTTAATGGAAAAGGAAAGTGCGTATCGTATCACTTGTCGCCTCATCCCGGTAACCGACTTTTCGGTCGTCCCGGTCCCAGTAAAATCGCTAGTTTGCTGCCGCCTTTGGTGGTTTCCATCCAGATTTTACAGACGCTGGTTAATGGCACCGAAAGCAGCATACCAACCGGACCGAGTAACCATCCCCAAACCAACAACGACAGAAACACCACCATGGTGGACATCCCCAGTCGATGCCCCATCATCCGTGGCTCTAAAATATTGCCGATGACCATATGGACAACTAAAAACAGTGCGCCAACCAGAATACATTCGTAAACGCCATTAAACAGCAACACCTGAATCATTGGCGGCACGGCGGAGATCACCGCGCCAATATTGGGAACGTAGTTGAGCAAAAATGCCAGTACCGCCCACATCAGCGCAAACTGTACGCCCATTAGCGCCAGCCCCAGCCAGACGATGACGCCTGTCCATAAACTGAGCAGCGTCTTCAATGCAAGATAGTGCGAAACACCTTTTAAGGCGCGGTGTAGTCCGGCGATGTGAATCTGTGGGTTATTTAGCGCAAAACGCATTTTGTAAGGCACGTGGCGTACTTCAAACAGCATAAAAACTACGGTCATCACCAGCAAAAGCACGCTCGCCATTGCGCCGGAAAGCCCGGTCATCAGCGCAGTGGTGAAGGCGACAACTTTTTCCGAATCCATCCGCTGGAGCATTCGTTCCGGCGACATATGCAGATTAAGAAACGGTAACATCTCTTGTAATTTAAAGAGCTTACGGGTCAGTTCCTTATTAAATTTCGGCAGCATAGAGATAAATTCGTTAAACGATGCCGCCAGTACGCCGACCAGCGCAGTAAGTGCTATCAGCATCACCACCACCACAATGGTAATGGCTATGGGGCGTTGTACTCCCCGACGAATAAACCATGTGACCAGCGGATTGAGGACGATAGCGAAAAAGAGCGCCAGTAATAGTTGCACAATGATATCTGCCGCTGCGTGAATGCCGGCGAGGATCACCACCAGCGAGGCCAACTTGAGCAGAATATGCATTCCTGTTTTATCCGGTTGAAGGGTTTCCATTGGGGCTTCCTTGTGACTTTTTGTATTAAGTGTAGCGGGAGTCACGCCAGCAATATTCTGATTCTTACTGCTGATTTCCACGCCAGCCCGTGGTAAAAATGAAACACTGTTGTAAAAATGTGGTGATCCCCATGCCCGAACCCGCGCTAAATGGATTGCGCCTTAATCTGCGCATTGTCTCCATTGTCATGTTTAACTTCGCCAGCTACCTCACCATCGGGTTGCCGCTCGCCGTATTGCCGGGCTATGTCCATGATGTGATGGGATATAGTGCCTTCTGGGCGGGGCTGGTTATCAGCCTGCAATATTTCGCCACCTTGCTGAGTCGCCCACGTGCCGGGCGTTATGCTGATTTGCTGGGGCCAAAAAAGATAGTCGTCTTCGGTTTGTGCGGCTGTTTTTTGAGCGGGCTGGGCTATCTGACCGCAGGATTAACCGCCAGTCTGCCCGTCATCAGCCTGTTATTACTGTGCCTGGGGCGCGTGATTCTTGGCATTGGGCAAAGTTTTGCTGGAACCGGATCGACACTGTGGGGCGTTGGTGTGGTTGGCTCACTGCATATCGGGCGGGTGATTTCGTGGAACGGCATTGTCACTTACGGGGCGATGGCGATGGGCGCGCCGTTGGGCGTGCTGTTTTATCACTGGGGAGGATTGCAGACGCTGGCATTAATCATTATGGGCGTGGCGCTGGTGGCGATTCTGCTGGCGCTCCCGCGTCCGTCGGTGAAAGCCAGCAAAGGCAAGCCACTGCCGTTTCGCGCGGTGCTTGGGCGCGTCTGGCTGTACGGTATGGTGCTGGCACTGGCTTCCGCCGGGTTTGGCGTCATCGCCACCTTTATCACACTGTTTTATGATGCTAAGGGCTGGGACGGTGCGGCTTTCGCGCTGACGCTGTTTAGCTGTGCGTTTGTCGGTACGCGACTGTTATTCCCTAACGGCATTAATCGTATCGGCGGCTTAAACGTGGCGATGATCTGCTTTAGCGTTGAGATAATCGGCCTGCTATTGGTTGGCGTAGCCACCGTACCGTGGATGGCGAAAATCGGCGTCTTGCTGGCTGGCGCTGGGTTTTCGCTGGTGTTTCCGGCACTGGGCGTGGTGGCCGTAAAAGCAGTTCCGCAGCAGAATCAGGGGGCGGCGCTGGCAACATACACTGTGTTTATGGATTTATCGCTGGGCGTGACCGGACCACTGGCTGGGCTGGTGATGAGCTGGGCTGGAGTGCCGGTGATTTATCTGGCAGCGGCGGGGCTGGTAGCAATCGCGTTATTGCTGACGTGGCGATTAAAAAAACGGCCTCCGGTGGAAGTACCGGAGACCGTCTCATCATCTTAAAACTTACTGAATAACCAGCGTATTAATGATGTTTTCTGCGGTGGTTTGCGCTTTTTGCTGATCGTCAGCAGGCAGCGTGATTTGCATGGTCAGCAGTTGATTACCCACGTTACCCAGAATGACGGAAGAGTACGCCGTCTGGCCTTTCGCGGAGATAATGCTGTCTAACTGCTGCATTTTGTGACCTTTCAGCTCAATAGATTTGTTGGTCACCACTTGCAGTTGCGGATCGCGGCTACGTTGCTGATCTTCCAGACGTTTCGCCAGCACAGCCAGATCTTCTTTCGGGTCGTCGCCCATGATGACGATGACTGCTTTCTGCCCGGTGGCGTCGGACCAGACGTGCATGTTATTGGCCTGCGTTCCCAGCTTACCGCTCTGGTCGGTCATATCCGCTGGCAGCGAGAAACTTAACTTGCCATCAAGCAGGTTGACGGGATTCACGGTAGCGTTACTTTCTGCGACCGAACCCTGCGCCGTAGCGTTAGTGTCTTTATCATCACAGGCCGCAAGCCCCATAACCAGCAGGCCAATTCCGACATATTTAACCAGATTGCGCATTGACTTCTTCCTTTCGATAAACGGCCATAACGGCTCATTCGTCCATCTTATCACAACTCTGATAACGAACCTTTAACTGGCCTGCAAAGCGTTGATTTCGGATTTATCTGCCAGTCTTTTCAATAGCATATTGAGTAATACGCCATACATTGGCAGGAAGAAAACGATGCTGATTAACACTTTGAAACAGTAATCAACCAGCGCGATTTCCATCCAGTGCTCAGCCATAAAGGCATCCGGGCTGCGCCAGAAAGCAATGAAGAAGAAGGCCAGCGTATCGCTGACGTTACCAAACAGTGTGGAAGCCGTCGGTGCCAGCCACCAGTGACGACTCTGACGCAAGCGGTTAAAGACATGCACGTCGAGGATCTGCCCCAGCGCGTAGGCCATAAAGCTGGCGGTAGCGATACGGGCGACAAACAGGTTGAAGTGGGCGAGAGCGCCGAATCCCTGCCATGAACCCATATAAAACAGTGATGAGATGACGTAGGAGATCAGCAACGCGGGGATCATTACCGCAAAGATGATGCGACGAGCCAGCGGCGCGCCAAAAATACGCACGGTCAGGTCGGTAGCAAGAAAAATAAACGGAAAGCTAAACGCGCCCCAGGTGGTATGAAAACCAAAAATGGAGACTGGAAGCTGTACCAGATAGTTACTGGAGGTGATCACCAGAAGATGAAATAACGATAACCAGAACAACGCTTTATAGCGTTGCGTTTGTGAGAAAGCGTTCATATTGTACCTTTTTGATTAGCCATTGGGGTGAGGGAACCCAATACGTACGACACGTTATTTTATAGTGAGATAGTAACGTGCTTACCCTTTTTTCGAGCCGCCGCATGATACTGCTTTATGTTGACAATGCAATGGTTAATTTTCACGCAATCGTTAACCTTGTTTGCTAACGGACGTACAGAGCGTAAACTAGCGCCGTTTTTTTATATGGTGAGAAGAAAATGACCGATCTCTTTTCCAGCCCTGACCACACTCTCGACGCTCTTGGCCTGCGCTGCCCGGAACCGGTGATGATGGTGCGCAAAACCGTGCGCAATATGCAGCCTGGCGAAACGTTGCTGATTATTGCTGATGATCCGGCAACGACCCGCGATATTCCTGGGTTTTGTACCTTTATGGAACACGAACTGGTCGCCAAAGAGACGGATGGACTGCCTTATCGCTATTTGATTCGTAAAGGCGGTTGATAGGGCAGATTGGCTTCGATGCCGCCTTTTCCCCTCACCCTAACCCTCTCCCCTGAGGGGCGAGGGGACCGATCGCGCTCAATTTTGCGGCTTGCAATTGGTTTGTAAAATGGATAAGGCGTTTACGCCGCATCTGGTATACGGCATGTAAGCGTAATGGAATGCAAAAATGGATTATTTAATTCCAGTTTGTCTGGCATTGCTGGGATTACTCGCGATATTCACCCCCAATTGGCTGCTCCCTGTTTTTATCGTTGCGGTGGGATGGCTGGGGGTATTTGGCTGGGGTTGGCTCTGGCTAATGATTTTTTTACCTTTACTTAACGGTGTCGGATTTGCTTATGCACTGTGGATGATGTTCAAAAGACCATCATTAGCATCCCGCCTGGTTGTTACATTCAGTGTTATCTCCATCATTCTGATGTTGGCGCTATATTACGCTTTCCTGACCATGCCACCGTTCCCGGCTCAGCACTAAGCCTGATAGCCAGAGGCTATCAGGCAACACCGTTACTTCCTGCGCAACAGCCTTAACGCATTTGCCGTCACCAGCACCGTCGCACCTGTATCTGCCAGCACCGCCAGCCACAGGCCGGTCATACCTAACAGCGTGGTGACGAGGAAGATCCCTTTCAACCCCAGCGCAATGGTGATGTTCTGGCGGATATTAGCGTGAGTCGCGCGTGCCAGCTCAATCATTTGTACCAGACCGCGCAGGTGGTTATGCGTTAATGCTGCGTCGGCGGTTTCCAGCGCCACGTCTGTGCCACTGCCCATAGCAATCCCGATGGCGGCGGCTTTCATGGCTGGTGCGTCGTTAATGCCGTCGCCGACCATCGCCAGCGGCGCATGTTGATTCAACTCCGTCACCGCTTTGACTTTATCTTCCGGCAGTAATCCTGCTTTAAATTCCAGCCCCAGTTCACCGGCAATGGCTGCCGCTGCACGCGGATTATCGCCGGTGAGGATCATCCCTTTGATGCCCAGGGTGTTCAGTTCACTGATGGCAGTGGCGGCATCGGCGCGCAGGGTATCCTGCAACGCAATGACACCAAGCACTTCATCGTTACGGACTACCAGCACTACCGTTTGCCCGGCGCTTTCCAGTTCATTAATCAAACCAGTAAATGCATCGGCAGGATGTTTCCCGGCAGCGCATATCAGCACCCGCTCTCCGTTGACCTGCGCTTCAATGCCAGAGCCGACCAGCGCCCGCTGTGACTCTGCGGCAGGTATGGCGAGTGCAGCAACCTGCGCTTCACGAACGATGGCTTGCGCCAGTGGATGCGTCGCGCCTTGCTCGACCGCCGCCGCCAGCGCCAGCAGTTCAGATTCGCTAATACCTGTTGCCGGATGAATCGCGGTAACGCGCGGTTTACCGACGGTCAGCGTACCGGTTTTATCAAACGCCACCTGGGTGACACGACCTAGCTGTTCCAGCGCCGCGCCGCCTTTAATTAACGCTCCACGACGCGCCGCCGCTGCCAGCCCGGAGGTAATCGCCGCAGGCGTGGAGATAACTAACGCACACGGGCAACCAATCAGCAGCAGCGTCAGCCCTTTATAAATCCACTCCTGCCAGCTTGCGGCAAATAGCAGCGGTGGCACCAGCGTCACCAGCAGGGCGACGGCCATAATTGCCGGCGTGTAGATACGGCTGAAACGGTCAATAAAACGCTCAATCGGTGCGCGGCGCTCTTCGGCCTCTTCAATCAGTTTCAGAATACGATCAATGGCGCTGGCACCCGGTTCTGACAACACTTCCAGCGTCACCAGACGGTCAACGCTGGTGGCGCCTGCCGGGACTTTATCGCCCGTTGCGCGTTCCACAGGAATGGATTCGCCGGTCAGGGCGCTTTCATCAAAACTGGCAAACGGCGAGAGCAGTTTACCATCAGCAGGCAAACGTCCACCCGCCGCAACTTCAATCACATCGCCTGGCCGCAGGCTGTTAATCGCCACCTCTTCCCGCTCACCGTTACGCAGGCGCGTGGCGGTTTCTGGTTTCAGCGCCATTAACGCGCTGACGCCCTGACGTGCGCGGCTGGCGGCCCATCCTTCCAGTCGTTCGCCAATCAGAAACAGCAATAACACCATCGCAGCTTCAGCCGTTGCGCCAATAAACAGTGCGCCAATAGCGGCCACGCTCATTAACGTTTCAATGGCAAAATAACTGCCGGACTTGATCAGCCGTAATGCCTGACGAGCAATCGGGTACAGCCCAACCAGCGTGGTCGCGATAAACGCCAGTTGCCCGAACGGATGATTAAATTGCTCCAGCCCCCAACTGATTGCCATCATCACAATAAGCGTAATCAGCGGCAGGTTTTCTTTCAGGCGTGATGCTTGTGGTTCTTCAGCGGCCTGCTCATCGCGCAGGGAATAGCCCGCTTTTTGCACCGCCGATTCAATTTGCGCACGGATGTCATTGTCGGCATCCACTACCAGTTTTTCGGTAGCGAACAACACCTGTACCTGATTCACGCCTGCAAGCTGACGCACGGCATTTTCTACCTTGCGCGCACAGGCGGCGCAGTCCATGCCGCTGACTTTCCAGCTATAGCGGGTGCCGGAGACGTTTTCAGAGAGTGTTGGCGTGCTGGAACATGCACCGTCGCAGCAACAGTCGTTGGCGTTCTGTGCCGTGGTTAGCGGTTTGAACGCGGCAAATTGAGGGGCTTTTTTGCCGTGATTGTCGGGAGTCGACATGGCATCCTCCGGTTAAGTTTTTTCTCATTAACCGAAGGATACACTCTGGAGTCGACTCCAGAGTCAAGTTTTATCAGAGATACAGCGAGCGGACGATCAGGAAGTGACCGGCAAAGTAGCAGGCCGCAGCAATCGCGTTATCCGCACGGAAGCGTCGGCGATAGTGGCTCTCCAGCCAGACAAAGTTACTGATAAACAGCAACGAAGCGCCAACAAACGCAGAGAGTGCCGGAGCGGTCGGACGGAAGAACCACAGTTCACCTGCCAGCCACACCATCACCAGCGTCATACCGATAAAAGTACAGACAGGCCAACGGAACTCTTCGAGACGCGTCCAGATAATGGCCAGCAATAGCGCGCCCAGAACCAGCAGTACCAGCGGCAACGGCCAGAAAAAGGAGAGCGTCATCTGGCTGGCGAAATAGATGGTGTACAGCAAGTGTGAGAGGAAAAACGCACCGATGGCGTACATCAGACGCTGGCGTGGTAACAGGGTTAACGCATCGCCCAGCAGTGAGGCACACAGCCCCGCCAGCACCAGATAGCTAATGGCATCGAACATTGGCGCTTGCCAGGCCAGCAACAGCAGTAGCAGAAGGGTTAACGGTTTAAATACCCAGCGTTGCCAGGTTGGCCCACGGTACGATGCATCCACAGATAGCCATGCGGAAAGACAGACAGCGATAAACGACCAAAGCATCTTAGTTCCTTGAATTCGTTATTTTTTCGTAAGCGGAATGCCTACGGTCTTGCTAATCAGTTTAGTGGCGAGGATGGACGGATGACAACACCATAACTGGCAGGGTATGCTTATTTCCGCATTTTCCGATGAGGGATAAAGATGAGCAAACCACCTCTTTTCTTTATTGTTATCATTGGCTTAATTATCGTCGCCGCATCGTTTCGTTTTATGCAACAACGGCGGGAAAAAGCTGATAATGATATGGCGCCGCTCCAGCAAAAGCTGGTAGTGGTGAGTAGCAAGCGGGAAAAACCGATTAACGATCGTCGTTCGCGCCAGCAGGAAGTGACTCCGGCGGGCACCAGTATGCGTTATGAGGCGAGTTTCAAACCGCAAAGCGGTGGACTGGAGCAGACATTCCGCCTCGGCGCTCAACAGTACCATGCCCTGACGGTGGGTGATAAAGGTACGTTGAGCTATAAAGGAACGCGCTTTGTCAGCTTTGTTGGCGAACAATAATGCTACTTTTTGGGGTTAATTTTCTTCTGCCAGACCAACAGTTCAAACACGCCGAAAAGGAAAATACGCACCTTTTCGGCGGTGGTCATCTGCGGGCCATCTTTCGGCAAGGTCGATTTCAACAGCGCCAGCTGCATACCATGCATCAGCACGGTAAAAATCAGCGCCACGTTAACGAAAATATTCAGCGGGCGTGGGAAGGGCTGAAAAAGATTGAGGATCAAAAATCCCCAAACGCAGAGCATTAACAAACGTCCAATATTAATCAGCATCACTTTCTCCTTGTGTTTCACGCTGATACAGCCGATAAGCGACCTGACCAGCCACTTTTTCGCGATATAACGACCAGTTGGCAGGAACGGTGGGCAGGCCATTTTCTACTTCACTTTCAACATATACCCAGGCTTCATCAGCCAGCCAACCGTTGTTTTCCAGTAAATTAATGGTTTCTTCCAGCAAGCCACGGCGGAACGGAGGGTCAACAAACACAATATTATGCGGCGTTCCTTTTTGCATTAGAAAAGACATCGCATTGGTGTTCACGACTCGCGCATTGCCCGCTTTCAGCGTCGCCAGATTTTTGATTAACTGCTGAGATACCGCGCGATCCATCTCAACCAGCGTAGCTTCCGCAGCGTAGCGTGACAAGGCTTCCAGCCCCAGCGCACCGCTACCTGCGAAGCAATCCAGGCATTGCGCATCAACAATGACCGGCGCCAGCCAGTTAAACAGCGTTTCGCGCACGCGATCGGTGGTAGGGCGTAGACCTGGGCTATCAGGAACCGGGAGTTTACGGCCTCGCCACTGCCCGCCAATAATGCGGATTTGACCGCTGCCGGAATGATTCGGTTTTTTCATGGTAAATTGCTCAATCCGCCAGATAACACATACTTGCAGGCGGTGATGTGGATTAAGTTAAGTGGTAGACTATTTCATCATTTTTTTAGCTGCTATGTACATAGCGTTAACGCTGTGCCATGAAGCAACAGCGAGGAGTGTAGTCGCAGATGGCGAAAGAAAAAAAACGTGGCTTTTTTTCCTGGCTGGGCTTTGGTCAAAAAGAGCAGACCCCGGAAAAAGAGACAGAAACCCAAAACGAACAACCGGTTGTAGAAGAAACCGTCCAGGCGCAAGAGCCTGAGAAAGTTGCTGAACAACCCGTTGAAGAGCAGCCGCAGGCGCATACTGAAGCTGAGGCGGAAACTTTTGCTGCCGACGTTGTGGAAGTCACTGAACAGGTTGTTGAAAGTGAAAAAACGCAACCTGAAGCGGTTGTCGAGCCGGAAGTTATTGCAGAACCGGAACCGATAGTTGAAGAAACGCCAGCGTCGGTAGTTGAACCTGAAGTTACGCCGGAGCCAGTGGCTATCGAGCGTGAAGAACTGCCGCTGCCGGAAGACGTTAAAGTCGAAGAAATTTCGCCAGAAGAGTGGCAGGCCGAAGCGGAAACCGTGGAGATTGTCGAAGCGGCGGAAGAACAAGCAGCGAAAGAAGAAATCACCGACGAAGAGCTGGAAGCACAGGCGCTGGCTGCTGAAGCGGCAGAAGAGGCGGTGATGGTCGTTCCTCCGGCAGAAGAAGATCAGCCGGTGGAAGAGGTAGCCCAGGAGCAGGAAAAACCAACCAAAGAAGGTTTCTTCGCGCGCCTGAAACGCAGCCTGCTGAAAACCAAAGAAAACCTCGGTTCCGGATTTATCAGCCTGTTCCGTGGTAAAAAAATCGACGATGATCTGTTTGAAGAGCTGGAAGAGCAATTGCTCATCGCCGATGTGGGCGTGGAAACCACGCGCAAAATCATCACCAATCTGACTGAAGGCGCGACCCGCAAACAGCTTCGCGATGCTGAGGCGCTCTACGGTCTGCTGAAAGAAGAGATGGGTGATATTCTGGCGAAGGTCGATGAACCGCTGAACGTCGAAGGCAAAACACCGTTCGTAATCCTGATGGTAGGCGTCAATGGCGTGGGTAAAACCACGACTATCGGTAAGCTGGCGCGTCAGTTTGAACAGCAAGGTAAATCGGTGATGCTGGCGGCAGGTGATACTTTCCGTGCGGCAGCAGTTGAGCAGCTTCAGGTCTGGGGGCAGCGCAACAATATTCCGGTGATTGCCCAGCATACCGGCGCGGACTCCGCCTCAGTTATCTTCGACGCCATTCAGGCCGCTAAGGCGCGTAATGTTGATGTCCTGATTGCCGATACCGCCGGACGCTTGCAGAACAAATCGCACCTGATGGAAGAGCTGAAGAAAATCGTCCGTGTGATGAAGAAACTCGACGTTGAAGCTCCGCATGAAGTTATGCTGACTATCGATGCCAGCACCGGGCAGAATGCGGTAAGCCAGGCCAAACTGTTCCATGAAGCAGTCGGCTTAACCGGCATCACGTTAACGAAACTGGACGGCACGGCGAAAGGCGGAGTAATTTTCTCGGTGGCTGACCAGTTTGGTATTCCTATTCGCTATATTGGTGTCGGCGAGCGTATTGAGGATTTGCGTCCGTTTAAGGCGGACGACTTTATAGAGGCACTTTTTGCCCGAGAGGATTAACAATGATTCGCTTTGAACATGTCAGCAAGGCTTATCTCGGTGGGAGACAGGCGCTGCAGGGCGTTACGTTCCATATGCAGCCGGGTGAGATGGCGTTTCTGACCGGTCATTCCGGTGCAGGGAAAAGTACCCTCCTGAAGCTGATCTGTGGGATTGAGCGGCCCAGCGCCGGGAAAATCTGGTTTAGCGGCCATGACATCACGCGTCTGAAAAACCGTGAAGTTCCGTTTCTGCGCCGCCAGATTGGCATGATTTTCCAGGATCACCATCTACTGATGGATCGTACTGTCTACGATAATGTGGCGATCCCGTTGATTATCGCCGGTGCCAGCGGTGACGATATTCGTCGTCGTGTATCGGCGGCGCTGGATAAAGTCGGGCTACTGGACAAAGCGAAGAACTTTCCGATTCAGCTTTCTGGCGGTGAACAACAACGCGTTGGCATTGCCCGCGCGGTGGTTAACAAACCTGCGGTACTGCTGGCGGACGAACCGACCGGTAACCTTGACGACGCGCTGTCGGAAGGAATTTTACGTCTGTTTGAAGAGTTTAACCGCGTTGGGGTAACGGTATTGATGGCAACGCACGACATCAACCTGATTTCGCGGCGTTCCTATCGTATGCTCACCCTGAGCGATGGTCACTTGCATGGAGGCGTGGGCCATGAATAAGCGCGATGCAATCAATCATATCCGGCAGTTTGGCGGACGTCTGGATCGCTTCCGTAAATCGGTCGGCGGTTCTGGCGACGGTGGTCGTAATGCGCCGAAACGCGCGAAATCCTCGCCAAAACCGGTAAATCGCAAAACCAACGTTTTCAACGAACAGGTGCGTTATGCGTTCCACGGCGCTTTGCAGGATCTCAAAAGTAAACCGTTCGCCACGTTTTTAACGGTGATGGTCATCGCCATCTCCCTGACGCTGCCAAGCGTCTGCTATATGGTGTACAAAAACGTTAACCAGGCGGCGACGCAGTATTATCCCTCACCGCAAATCACCGTTTATCTGCAAAAAACGCTGGACGATGACGCCGCTGCGGGCGTGGTGGCACAGCTACAGGCCGAACAGGGCGTGGAGAAAGTGAACTATCTTTCTCGTGAAGACGCGTTGGGCGAGTTCCGTAACTGGTCTGGTTTTGGCGGCGCGCTAGACATGCTGGAGGAAAACCCGCTTCCGGCAGTGGCGGTGGTGATCCCAAAACTCGATTTCCAGGGTACGGAGTCGCTGAATACGTTGCGTGATCGCATCACGCAAATTAACGGCATCGATGAAGTACGAATGGACGATAGCTGGTTTGCCCGTCTGACCGCACTGACTGGGCTGGTAGGGCGCGTTTCGGCGATGATTGGCGTGCTGATGGTGGCGGCGGTGTTCCTGGTTATCGGCAACAGCGTGCGTCTGAGCATATTTGCCCGTCGTGACTCCATTAACGTGCAGAAACTGATTGGTGCGACGGATGGTTTCATCCTGCGCCCGTTCCTGTACGGTGGCGCACTGCTGGGATTTTCTGGCGCATTGTTGTCATTAATTTTGTCAGAAATTCTGGTGCTGCGATTGTCATCGGCGGTTGCGGAAGTGGCGCAGGTATTTGGAACGAAGTTTGATATCAATGGGTTATCGTTCGATGAATGCTTGTTGTTGCTGCTGGTGTGTTCGATGATTGGCTGGGTGGCAGCATGGCTTGCCACGGTACAACATTTACGGCACTTTACGCCGGAATAATAAAAGCGTGTTATACTCTTTCCCTGCAATGGGTTCCGTAGCAGGGAAAGAGACCCCGTTGTCTCTTCCCGGTATTTCATCTCTATGTCACATTTTGTGCGTAATTTATTCACAAGCCAGCATTGAACTTGTGGATAAAATCACGGTCTGATAAAACTGTGAATGATAATCTCGTTGCTCTTAAGCTCTGGCACAGTTGTTGCTACCACTGAAGCGCCAGAAGATATCGATTGAGAGGATTTGAATGACTGACAAAATGCAAAGTTTAGCTTTAGCCCCAGTTGGCAACCTGGATTCCTACATCCGGGCAGCTAACGCGTGGCCGATGTTGTCGGCTGACGAGGAGCGGGTGCTGGCTGAAAAGCTGCATTACCATGGCGATCTGGAAGCAGCTAAAACGCTGATCCTGTCTCACCTGCGGTTTGTTGTTCATATTGCTCGTAATTATGCGGGCTATGGCCTGCCACAGGCGGATTTGATTCAGGAAGGTAACATCGGCCTGATGAAAGCAGTGCGCCGTTTCAACCCGGAAGTGGGTGTGCGCCTGGTCTCCTTCGCCGTTCACTGGATCAAAGCAGAGATCCACGAATACGTTTTGCGTAACTGGCGTATCGTCAAAGTTGCGACCACCAAAGCGCAGCGCAAGCTGTTCTTTAACCTGCGTAAAACCAAGCAGCGTCTGGGCTGGTTTAACCAGGATGAAGTCGAAATGGTGGCTCGCGAACTGGGCGTAACCAGCAAAGACGTCCGTGAGATGGAATCGCGTATGGCGGCACAGGACATGACTTTTGACATGTCTTCCGACGACGATTCCGACAGCCAGCCGATGGCTCCGGTGCTTTATTTGCAGGATAAATCATCTAACTTTGCCGACGGCATTGAAGACGATAACTGGGAAGAGCAGGCGGCAAACCGACTGACCGATGCGATGCAGGGGCTGGACGAGCGTAGCCAGGACATCATCCGCGCGCGCTGGCTGGACGAAGACAACAAATCTACGTTGCAGGAACTGGCCGACCGTTACGGTGTTTCCGCTGAACGTGTGCGTCAGCTTGAAAAGAATGCGATGAAAAAACTTCGCGCTGCTATTGAAGCGTAATTTCCGCTGTTAAACAGAGAACCCTGGATGAGAGTCCGGGGTTTTTGTTTTTTGAGCCTCTGCAATAATCAATTTTCCCTTCTGGCAAAAGCCAATCCACGCGCAGTTTGTTAATAAACTGTCAAAATATCTATTCCAATATCATAAAAATGGGGTATGTTTTAGCAGAGTATGCTGCTAAAGCACGGGTAGTCATGCATAAAACGAAATAAAGTGCTGAACAACAACATCACAACACACGTAATAACCAGAAGAATGGGGATTCTCAGGATGAATATAAAGGGTAAAGCGTTACTGGCAGGATGTATCGCGCTGGCATTCAGCAATATGGCTCTGGCAGAAGATATTAAAGTCGCGGTCGTGGGCGCAATGTCTGGCCCGGTGGCTCAGTACGGTGACCAGGAGTTTACTGGCGCAGAGCAGGCGGTTGCGGATATCAACGCCAAAGGCGGCGTTAAAGGCAACAAACTGCAAATCGTAAAATATGACGATGCCTGTGACCCGAAACAGGCCGTAGCCGTGGCGAACAAAGTTGTTAACGACGGCATTAAATATGTCATTGGTCACCTCTGTTCTTCATCAACGCAGCCAGCGTCTGACATTTATGAAGACGAAGGCATTTTAATGATCACCCCAGCGGCAACCGCGCCAGAGCTGACTGCCCGTGGCTATAACTTGATTATGCGCACCACCGGTCTGGACTCCGACCAGGGGCCGACGGCGGCAAAATATATTCTTGAGAAAGTGAAACCGCAGCGTATTGCTATCGTCCACGACAAACAACAGTACGGCGAAGGTCTGGCGCGTGCGGTGCAGGACGGCCTGAAGAAAGGCAATGCTAACGTGGTGTTCTTTGATGGCATCACCGCCGGAGAAAAAGATTTCTCGACGCTGGTGGCACGTCTGAAGAAAGAGAATATCGACTTCGTTTACTACGGCGGTTATCACCCGGAAATGGGGCAGATCCTGCGTCAGGCGCGCGCGGCGGGGCTGAAAACTCAGTTTATGGGGCCGGAAGGTGTGGCTAACGTTTCGCTGTCTAATATCGCGGGCGAGTCAGCGGAAGGACTGCTGGTGACCAAGCCGAAGAACTATGATCAGGTTCCGGCGAACAAACCAATTGTTGATGCGATCAAAGCGAAAAAACAGGATCCAAGCGGCGCGTTCGTCTGGACCACCTACGCGGCGCTGCAATCTTTGCAGGCGGGGCTGAATCAGTCTGACGATCCGGCGGAGATCGCTAAATACCTGAAAGCGAACTCGGTTGATACGGTGATGGGACCGCTGACCTGGGATGAGAAAGGTGACCTGAAAGGCTTTGAGTTCGGCGTATTTGACTGGCACGCCAACGGCACGGCGACCGATGCGAAGTAACAGATAGATAAATGAAAATGCCCGATGAGCTGAACCGCCATCGGGTTTTTTTGTGTTTGTCGAAATGGTTGTAGAAAGATTAAACAATCCAGGATATGCTTAATGTACGGTAGAATTCCGTACATATTTATAAGTAGCAGGAGAGTTTACATGTCTGCTGTTAAAAAGCAGCGTATCGATCTGCGTTTAACTGACGATGACAAAAGTCTAATTGAGGAAGCGGCGGCGATATCTAATCAGTCCGTCAGCCAATTTATGTTGAATAGTGCCTCGCAGCGGGCTGCAGAAGTGATTGAACAGCATCGGCGAGTGATCCTTAATGAGGAGTCCTGGACGCGGGTGATGGATGCGCTGAGTAATCCGCCGTCACCAGGTGAAAAGCTAAAACGTGCGGCAAAACGTCTTCAGGGAATGTAATAATTTATGGATGAGCTGACGATAGAGATTCTGACTGATGATGCAGATTATGATCTACTGCGATTCGACTGCGGCGAGGAAGCCTTAAATCTCTTTCTGACGACACATCTGGTTCGTCAACATCGCAATAAAATTCTGCGAGCGTACATTCTTCGTACCAACACCCCTGAACGTCAAATACTGGGATATTACACATTATCCGGCAGTTGTTTTGAACGAGCCGCATTGCCCTCGAAATCGAAACAGAAAAATATTCCCAGCGTCACTCTTGGGCGTCTGGCAATTGATCGTTCAATACAGGGGCAGGGATGGGGAGCAACACTAGTTGCTCATGCCATGAAAGTCGTCTGGTCAGCCTCTTTAGCGGTAGGTATTCACGGTCTTTTTGTCGAGGCGCTGAATGAAAAAGCCCATACGTTTTATCAGTCGCTGGGCTTTATCCCGTTGGTCGGAGAAAACGAAAATGCGTTATTTTTCCCAACCAAATCCATAGAACTGCTTTTTACACAGAGCGATTAACGCTTCTCCCAGCCGCTCTGCTGTGCCGTAAACCCCTGTGCTTGCATAAACGCTGTCATCACACCGCGATCTTCCACGCCTGCATCCGCCATCCACCAGCATGAAACGCCAGGATTGTTACGCAGCACCTCTTCCAGCAGATATTGCCCTACGCCGCGCCGCCGGGTGACTTCCCGCACTCGCAGGGAATCCATCGCCCCCTCGGTGCCGCTTAAGGTTACTCGCACGGCAGCGAGCAGGCGCTCGTTAAAACGCGCGGCGTAAATACGGTGGGAATCGTCAACCTGTAAAGAGGAAGGAGAATACTCCGGCCAGATCTTTTGCAGGTCAATCCGATCCTGGTCGCTAAAGTTTTCTAATCGAATGATGGTCAGCTTCATGGGGAACCCGTACAAATCACAAAAGTGGAACCAGTGTAGCGAAATAATTTAATCGGAGGCTTTCTCTTTTTTATTTCTTTTGGCAGGTGATTAATTTTTTTTCAGCAATAATTACAAATTAAAAACATTATAGAATGAAAATTGTCCAGCATAATCCCCTGAATGGTAGTGAATTATTCCGCCCTTTGTACCGTTATTTTATGCTGACAACTGCGCTTTTTTCTGTTTATCTATCAATTAATTCAGAATATTATCTGTTCTTAATCGACTGAAAAATAGGGATTTTAATCGATATCATCACAAAAAACTGCGCTAAACCCTTAATCGGACAGGCAAAAACAGCGCAGTATAAAAAAGAACAGTCTGATTTGTTAACACATAAAAAACAAAGCAACACAACATTACGAGTGGGGATTTTTGACTATGAAACGGAATGCGAAAACTATCATCGCAGGGATGATTGCACTGGCATTTTCACACACTGCTTTAGCCGACGATATTAAAGTTGCCGTTGTCGGCGCGATGTCCGGCCCGATTGCCCAGTGGGGCGATATGGAATTTAACGGCGCGCGTCAGGCGATTAAAGACATTAATGCTAAAGGGGGAATTAAGGGCGATAAGTTGGTTGGCGTGGAATATGACGATGCCTGCGACCCAAAACAAGCCGTTGCGGTCGCCAACAAAATCGTTAACGACGGCATTAAATACGTTATTGGGCATCTGTGTTCCTCTTCTACCCAACCTGCGTCGGATATCTACGAAGACGAAGGTATCCTGATGATCTCGCCGGGAGCGACCAACCCGGAGCCGACTCAACGCGGTTATCAACACATCATGCGTACTGCCGGGCTGGACTCTTCCCAGGGGCCAACGGCGGCGAAATACATTCTTGAGACGGTGAAGCCCCAGCGCATCGCCATCATTCATGACAAACAACAATATGGCGAAGGGCTGGCGCGTTCGGTGCAGGACGGGCTGAAAGCGGCTAACGCTAACGTCGTCTTTTTCGACGGCATTACCGCTGGTGAGAAAGATTTTTCCGCGCTGATCGCCCGCCTGAAAAAAGAAAACATCGACTTCGTTTACTACGGCGGTTATTACCCGGAAATGGGGCAGATGCTGCGCCAGGCGCGTTCCGTTGGCCTGAAAACTCAGTTTATGGGGCCGGAAGGTGTCGGTAATGCGTCGCTGTCGAATATTGCTGGCGATGCTGCCGAAGGTATGTTGGTCACTATGCCAAAACGCTATGACCAGGATCCGGCAAACAAAGGCATCGTTGATGCGCTGAAAGCAGACAAGAAAGATCCGTCCGGGCCTTATGTCTGGATCACCTACGCGGCGGTGCAATCTCTGGCGACTGCCCTTGAGCGTACCGGCAGCGATGAGCCGCTGGCGCTGGTGAAAGATTTAAAAGCTAATGGTGCAAACACCGTGATTGGGCCGCTGAACTGGGATGAAAAAGGCGATCTGAAGGGATTTGATTTTGGTGTCTTCCAGTGGCACGCCGACGGTTCATCCACGGCAGCCAAGTGAAAATCCCACCGCCCGTGAAATGCGGGCGGGTTTAGAAAGGTTACCTTATGTCTGAGCAGTTTTTGTATTTCTTGCAGCAGATGTTTAACGGCGTCACGCTGGGCAGTACTTACGCGCTGATTGCCATCGGCTACACCATGGTTTACGGCATTATCGGCATGATCAACTTCGCCCACGGCGAGGTTTACATGATCGGCAGCTACGTCTCATTTATGATCATCGCCGCGCTGATGATGATGGGCATTGATACCGGCTGGCTGCTGGTGGCGGCGGGATTTGTCGGCGCAATCGTCATTGCCAGCGCCTACGGCTGGAGTATCGAACGGGTGGCCTATCGCCCGGTACGTAACTCTAAGCGCCTGATTGCGCTCATCTCGGCAATCGGCATGTCCATCTTCCTGCAAAACTACGTCAGCCTGACCGAAGGTTCGCGCGATGTGGCGCTGCCCAGCCTGTTTAACGGTCAGTGGGTGGTGGGTCATAGCGAAAACTTCTCTGCGTCTATTACCACCATGCAGGCGGTGATCTGGATTGTCACCTTCCTCGCCATGCTGGCGCTGACGATTTTCATCCGTTATTCGCGCATGGGGCGCGCCTGTCGTGCCTGCGCCGAAGACCTGAAAATGGCGAGCCTGCTTGGCATCAACACTGACCGAGTGATTGCGCTGACCTTTGTGATTGGCGCGGCGATGGCGGCGGTGGCGGGCGTTCTGCTCGGTCAGTTCTACGGTGTGATTAACCCCTACATCGGCTTTATGGCCGGGATGAAAGCCTTTACCGCAGCGGTGCTCGGTGGGATTGGCAGTATTCCGGGGGCGATGATTGGCGGGTTGATTCTGGGGATTGCGGAGGCGCTCTCTTCTGCCTATCTGAGTACGGAATATAAAGATGTGGTCTCATTTGCCCTGCTGATTCTGGTTCTGCTGGTGATGCCGACCGGTATTCTGGGGCGTCCGGAGGTAGAGAAAGTATGAAACCGATGCATATTGCAATGGCGCTGCTCTCTGCTGCGATGTTCTTTGTTCTGGCGGGCGTCTTTATGGGCGTGCAACTGGAGCTGGATGGCACCAAACTGGTGGTCGACAGTGCTTCAGATATCCGTTGGCAGTGGGTATTTATCGGTACGGCGGTGGTCTTTTTCTTCCAGCTTGTGCGACCTGCTTTCCAGAAGGGGTTGAAAAGCGTTTCCGGGCCGAAGTTTATTTTGCCTGCGATTGATGGCTCCACGGTGAAGCAGAAACTGTTCCTCGTGGCGCTGCTGGTGCTTGCGGTGGCGTGGCCGTTTATGGTCTCACGCGGGACGGTGGACATCGCCACTCTGACCATGATCTACATAATCCTCGGTCTCGGGCTGAACGTGGTGGTGGGGCTTTCCGGCCTGCTGGTGCTGGGTTACGGCGGCTTTTACGCCATCGGTGCTTACACCTTTGCGCTGCTCAATCACTATTACGGTCTGGGCTTCTGGACCTGCCTGCCAATTGCCGGGTTAATGGCAGCGGCGGCGGGCTTCCTGCTCGGTTTTCCGGTGCTGCGTCTGCGTGGTGATTATCTGGCGATCGTTACCCTCGGTTTCGGCGAAATTGTGCGCATATTGCTGCTCAATAACACCGAAATTACCGGGGGGCCGAACGGTATCAGTCAGATCCCGAAACCCACTTTCTTCGGTCTTGAGTTCAGTCGTACCGCTCGTGAAGGCGGCTGGGATACCTTCAGCAATTTCTTTGGCCTGAAATACGATCCGTCCGATCGCGTCATCTTCCTCTACCTGGTGGCGTTGCTGCTGGTAGTGTTAAGCCTGTTTGTCATTAACCGCTTACTGCGGATGCCGCTGGGGCGTGCGTGGGAAGCGTTGCGTGAAGACGAGATCGCCTGCCGTTCGCTGGGCTTAAGCCCGCGCCGTATTAAGCTGACCGCCTTTACCATCAGCGCCGCGTTTGCGGGTTTTGCCGGAACGCTGTTTGCGGCGCGTCAGGGCTTTGTCAGCCCGGAATCCTTCACCTTTGCCGAATCAGCCTTTGTACTGGCGATAGTGGTGCTCGGTGGCATGGGGTCGCAGTTCGCGGTGATTCTGGCGGCAATTTTGCTGGTGGTATCGCGCGAGTTGATGCGTGATTTCAACGAATACAGCATGTTAATGCTCGGTGGTTTGATGGTGCTGATGATGATCTGGCGTCCGCAGGGCTTGCTGCCCATGACGCGCCCGCAACTCAAGCTGAAGAACGGCGCAGCGAAAGGAGAGCAGGCATGAATCAGCCCTTATTATCTGTTAACGGCCTGATGATGCGCTTCGGCGGCCTGCTGGCGGTGAACAACGTCAATCTCGAACTGTACCCGCAGGAGATCGTCTCGTTAATCGGCCCTAACGGTGCCGGAAAAACCACGGTCTTTAACTGCCTGACCGGATTCTACAAACCCACCGGCGGCACCATTTTACTGCGCGATCAGCATCTGGAAGGTTTGGCGGGTCAGCAAATTGCCCGCATGGGCGTGGTGCGTACCTTCCAGCATGTGCGTCTGTTCCGTGAAATGACGGTAATTGAAAACCTGCTGGTGGCGCAGCATCAGCAACTGAAAACCGGGCTGTTCTCTGGCCTGTTGAAAACGCCTTCTTTCCGTCGCGCCCAGAGTGAGGCGCTCGACCGCGCCGCAACCTGGCTGGAACGCATTGGTTTACTGGAACACGCCAACCGGCAGGCGAGCAACCTGGCTTATGGCGACCAGCGTCGTCTGGAGATCGCCCGCTGCATGGTGACGCAGCCGGAGATTTTAATGCTCGACGAACCGGCGGCGGGTCTTAACCCGAAAGAGACCAAAGAGCTGGATGAGCTGATTGCCGAGCTTCGTAATCATCACAACACCACTATCTTGTTGATTGAACACGATATGAAGCTGGTGATGGGTATTTCAGACAGAATTTACGTGGTCAATCAGGGGACGCCACTGGCAAACGGCACGCCGGAACAGATCCGTAATAACCCGGACGTGATCCGTGCCTATTTAGGTGAGGCATAAGATGGAAAAAGTCATGTTGTCTTTTGACAAAGTCAGCGCCCACTACGGCAAAATCCAGGCGCTGCATGAGGTGAGCCTGCATATCAATCAGGGCGAGATTGTCACCCTCATTGGCGCGAACGGGGCGGGGAAAACCACCTTGCTTGGTACGTTATGCGGCGATCCGCGCGCCACCAGCGGGCGAATTGTGTTTGATGATAAAGACATTACCGACTGGCAGACGGCGAAAATCATGCGTGAAGCGGTAGCGATTGTCCCGGAAGGACGTCGTGTCTTCTCGCGGATGACGGTGGAAGAGAACCTGGCAATGGGTGGCTTTTTTGCCGAACGCGACCAGTTTCAGGAGCGCATAAAGTGGGTGTATGAGCTGTTCCCGCGTTTGCATGAGCGCCGTGTTCAGCGGGCAGGCACCATGTCCGGCGGTGAGCAGCAGATGCTGGCGATTGGTCGTGCGCTAATGAGCAACCCGCGTTTGCTACTGCTTGATGAACCCTCGCTCGGACTGGCACCGATTATCATCCAGCAAATCTTCGACACCATCGAGCAACTGCGCGAGCAGGGGATGACTATTTTCCTCGTCGAGCAGAACGCTAACCAGGCGCTAAAGCTGGCGGATCGCGGCTACGTGCTGGAAAACGGCCATGTGGTGCTCTCCGATACTGGTGATGCACTACTGGCGAATGAAGCGGTGAGAAGTGCGTATTTAGGCGGGTAATAACACGTTGATTGATAGGGAGTCAAAAGACTCCTTTGAGACAGGTGACAAATGTAAAATTGCCTGATGCGCTGCGCTTATCAGGCCTACTGGGTGAGTGGCAATATGTTGAATTTGCACGATCTTGTAGGCCTGATAAGGCGTTTACGCTGCATCTGGCATGAAACGATGAGCAATCTGTAGAGTTTGATTCAGGCCTTCTATATTTTCCCGCTTATCCGTGTCCCATCTCCCATTTTCCCTCACCCGCGCCGTCACTGCCTTGTCATCTTTCTGACACCTTACTATCTTACAAATGTAACAAAAAAGTTATTTTTCTGTAATTCGAGCATGTCATGTTACCCCGCGAGCATAAAACGCGTGAATTCGCACATTCGGTACAACAAGAGAGATAAACGATGAAACCGTTACATTATACAGCTTCAGCACTGGCGCTCGGACTGGCGTTAATGGGGAATGCACAGGCAGTGACGACCATTCCGTTCTGGCATTCTATGGAAGGGGAACTGGGTAAAGAGGTGGATTCTCTGGCTCAACGTTTTAACGCCGAAAACCCGGATTACAAAATTGTACCGACCTATAAAGGCAACTACGAACAGAATTTAAGCGCGGGGATTGCCGCATTTCGTACCGGCAACGCGCCGGCTATTTTGCAGGTTTATGAAGTTGGCACCGCTACCATGATGGCGTCGAAAGCCATTAAACCGGTATATGACGTGTTTAAAGAGGCGGGGATTAACTTCGATGAGTCGCAGTTTGTGCCGACGGTTTCAGGTTACTACTCCGACAGCAAAACCGGCCACTTACTCTCCCAGCCGTTCAACAGCTCGACTCCCGTTCT
Source organism: Escherichia sp. KTE114 (assembly GCF_000407765.1). Classification (NCBI taxonomy): domain Bacteria; kingdom Pseudomonadati; phylum Pseudomonadota; class Gammaproteobacteria; order Enterobacterales; family Enterobacteriaceae; genus Escherichia; species Escherichia sp. KTE114. Next base: position 1,552,990 of record NZ_KE136626.1, read on the forward strand.
CTATTACAACAAAGACGCTTTCAAGAAAGCGGGTTTAGACCCGGAACAGCCGCCAAAAACCTGGCAGGATCTGGCGGACTATGCCGCGAAACTGAAAGCCTCCGGCATGAAGTGCGGCTACGCCAGCGGCTGGCAGGGCTGGATCCAACTGGAAAACTTTAGCGCATGGAACGGTCTGCCGTTTGCCAGCAAAAACAACGGCTTTGACGGCACAGATGCGGTGCTGGAGTTCAACAAGCCGGAGCAGGTGAAACACATCGCCATGCTCGAAGAGATGAACAAGAAGGGCGATTTCAGCTATGTCGGGCGTAAGGATGAATCCACCGAGAAGTTCTATAACGGTGATTGTGCGATGACGACCGCTTCTTCCGGTTCTCTTGCCAACATTCGCGAGTACGCCAAATTTAACTACGGCGTAGGCATGATGCCTTACGACGCCGATGCGAAAGATGCGCCACAAAACGCCATTATCGGCGGGGCTAGCCTGTGGGTGATGCAGGGCAAAGATAAAGAAACTTATACAGGTGTGGCGAAGTTCCTCGACTTCCTCGCGAAGCCAGAAAACGCTGCTGAGTGGCATCAGAAAACCGGTTATCTGCCGATCACCAAAGCGGCGTATGACCTGACCCGTGAGCAGGGCTTTTATGAGAAAAACCCAGGGGCGGATACCGCGACGCGTCAGATGCTGAACAAGCCGCCGTTGCCGTTCACCAAAGGGCTGCGTCTGGGCAACATGCCGCAGATCCGCGTGATTGTGGATGAAGAGCTGGAGAGCGTGTGGACCGGCAAGAAGACGCCACAGCAGGCGCTGGATACCGCCGTTGAGCGTGGGAATCAGTTACTGCGCCGCTTTGAGCAGTCTACGAAGTCTTAATTCTCTTACCCTCACCCTAACCCTCTCCCAAAGGGAGAGGGGACCGATCGGCGTGGTGGAAAAGTACCGTGTCGGTTTGCAACTTTGCTCGGTGGAAAAGTATGCACCGCCTTTCTCCCTCGCCCCTCTGGGGAGAGGGCCGGGGTGAGGGGAACACAACACGAAGAGTTTATTTATGTCATCATCCCGTCCGGTGTTCCGCTCGCGCTGGCTGCCCTATTTGCTGGTCGCGCCGCAGCTCATCATCACCGTTATCTTTTTTATCTGGCCTGCGGGCGAAGCGTTGTGGTACTCGCTACAAAGCGTCGATCCGTTTGGTTTCTCCAGCCAGTTTGTCGGCCTGGATAACTTCGTCACGCTGTTCCATGACAGCTACTATCTCGACTCCTTCTGGACGACGATAAAATTCAGCACCTTTGTCACCGTCAGCGGTTTGCTGGTGTCGCTATTCTTCGCGGCGCTGGTGGAGTACATCGTGCGCGGCAGTCGTTTCTATCAAACCTTGATGCTGCTGCCGTATGCCGTGGCTCCCGCCGTTGCCGCCGTATTGTGGATCTTCCTGTTTAACCCCGGTCGTGGGCTGATCACCCATTTTCTCGCTGAGTTCGGCTACGACTGGAACCACGCGCAAAACAGCGGTCAGGCAATGTTCCTGGTGGTGTTTGCCTCGGTGTGGAAGCAAATCAGCTACAACTTTCTGTTCTTCTATGCCGCGCTGCAATCCATTCCCCGTTCGTTGATTGAAGCCGCAGCCATCGACGGTGCAGGGCCGATTCGCCGCTTCTTTAAGATCGCGCTGCCGCTTATCGCCCCGGTGAGTTTCTTCCTGCTGGTGGTGAACCTGGTCTACGCCTTCTTCGATACCTTCCCGGTGATCGACGCCGCCACGTCCGGCGGGCCGGTTCAGGCCACCACGACGCTGATTTATAAGATTTACCGCGAAGGCTTTACCGGACTGGATCTGGCTTCGTCTGCCGCGCAGTCGGTGGTGTTGATGTTCCTCGTCATCGTGCTGACGGTGGTGCAGTTCCGCTATGTTGAAAGCAAGGTGCGTTACCAATGATTGAGAACCGTCCGTGGCTGACGATATTCAGCCATACCATGCTGATCCTCGGGATCGCGGTGATCCTCTTCCCGCTGTACGTGGCGTTTGTCGCGGCGACGCTGGATAAACAGGCCGTCTACGCCGCGCCGATGACGCTCATCCCCGGCACGCATCTGCTGGAAAACATCCACAACATCTGGGTAAACGGGGTAGGCACGAATAGCGCGCCGTTCTGGCGGATGTTGCTTAACAGCTTTGTGATGGCGTTCAGCATTACGCTCGGCAAAATTACCGTCTCGATGCTCTAGGCATTTGCCATTGTCTGGTTTCGTTTTCCGCTGCGTAACCTCTTCTTCTGGATGATTTTTATCACCCTGATGCTGCCGGTTGAAGTGCGTATCTTCCCGACGGTAGAAGTGATCGCCAATCTGAAGATGCTCGACAGCTATGCAGGTTTAACGCTGCCGCTGATGGCCTCGGCGACCGCCACCTTCCTGTTCCGCCAGTTCTTTATGACGCTGCCGGATGAGCTGGTGGAAGCCGCGCGGATCGACGGCGCGTCGCCAATGCGCTTCTTTTGCGACATTGTCTTTCCGTTGTCGAAAACCAATCTGGCGGCGCTGTTTGTGATCACCTTTATTTACGGCTGGAACCAGTATCTGTGGCTGTTGTTGATTATTACCGACGTTGATCTCGGCACCACCGTGGCAGGGATTAAAGGGATGATCGCTACTGGCGAAGGCACAACGGAATGGAACTCGGTGATGGCGGCGATGTTGTTAACCCTGATCCCACCAGTAGTGATTGTTTTAGTGATGCAGCGTGCCTTCGTGCGCGGCCTGGTCGATAGTGAGAAATAAGATGGCAGGACTGAAATTACAGGCAGTAACCAAAAGCTGGGATGGCAAAACCCAGGTCATTAAACCGCTGACCCTTGATGTGGCGGATGGTGAATTTATCGTGATGGTCGGGCCTTCTGGCTGCGGGAAATCGACGCTGCTGCGCATGGTTGCCGGGCTGGAGCGGGTGACGGAAGGCGATATCTGGATCAACAATGAGCGAGTGACCGAAATGGAGCCGAAAGATCGCGGGATTGCGATGGTGTTCCAGAACTACGCGCTTTATCCGCATATGAGCGTCGAAGAAAACATGGCGTGGGGGCTGAAAATTCGCGGCATGGGCAAGCAGCAAATTGCCGAGCGCGTTCAAGAAGCGGCGCGTATTCTGGAGCTGGACGGCCTGCTCAAGCGCCGCCCGCGCGAGCTTTCCGGCGGTCAGCGCCAGCGCGTGGCGATGGGGCGCGCGATTGTGCGCGATCCGGCGGTATTTTTGTTTGATGAACCGCTCTCTAACCTTGATGCCAAGCTGCGCGTGCAGATGCGCCTTGAGCTGCAACAGTTGCACCGTCGCCTGAAAACAACTTCACTCTACGTTACTCACGATCAGGTTGAGGCGATGACACTCGCCCAGCGGGTGATGGTGATGAACGGTGGCGTTGCGGAACAGATTGGCACACCGGTTGAAGTCTACGAAAAGCCCGCCAGCTTGTTTGTGGCGAGTTTTATCGGCAGCCCGGCGATGAACCTGCTGACAGGACGTGTGAATAACGAAGGCTCGCATTTCGAACTGGACGGGGGGATCGCGCTACCGCTAAATGGTGGCTGCCGTCAGTATGCAGGACGTAAAATGACCCTCGGTATTCGCCCGGAACATATTGCGTTAAGCTCACAAACAGAAGGCGGCGTACCGCTGGTGATGGACACGCTGGAGATCCTCGGCGCTGATAACCTGGCGCACGGACGCTGGGGCGAACAGAAGCTGGTGGTAAGACTGGCGCATCAGGAGCGCCCGACGGCAGGTAGCACGCTGTGGCTGCATCTGCCGGAAAATCAGCTACATCTTTTTGATGGTGAAACAGGACAACGAGTATGAGTAACTGGCCTTATCCCCGCATCGTCGCTCATCGTGGCGGCGGTAAGCTGGCCCCGGAAAACACCCTGGCGGCAATCGACGTCGGGGCAAAATACGGTCATAAGATGATCGAATTTGACGCGAAGTTATCGAAAGATGGCGAGATCTTCCTGCTCCATGACGACAATCTCGAACGTACCAGCAACGGCTGGGGCGTCGCGGGTGAACTGAACTGGCAGGATTTACTGCGCGTGGATGCGGGCAGTTGGTACAGCAAAATGTTTAAAGGTGAGCCGCTACCGTTGCTTTCGCAGGTGGCGGAACGCTGTCGTGAACACGGGATGATGGCGAATATCGAAATCAAACCCACCACTGGCACCGGGCCATTAACGGGCAAAATGGTGGCGCTGGCGGCGCGCGAGCTTTGGGCAGGTATGACGCCGCCGCTGCTGTCATCGTTTGAGATTGATGCTTTAGAAGCTGCGCAACAGGCGGCACCGGAACTGCCGCGCGGTTTGTTGCTTGATGAATGGCGCGACGACTGGCGCGAACTGACCACGCGGCTGGGCTGCGTCTCTATTCATCTCAATCATAAGTTGCTCGATAAAGCGCGAGTGAGGCAGTTGAAAGACGCTGGATTACGGATTCTGGTGTATACCGTCAACAGACCCCAGCGCGCGGCAGAGTTGCTGCGCTGGGGCGTGGATTGCATTTGCTCCGATGCGATTGATGTGATTGGTCCGAACTTTACGGCCCAATAGTTTTCAATGGAATATCAGGCTGCGGCGTGCTGGGCGGATTCAGCATGTCGCCGTTTCTCCTCTCTTGCAGCATATGCTGCTGATTCAACGAACTATCCATATTACGGTTGCCGTTTAACATCCCGCCGTTGGTGTTGGGCAGCATTTGCTGCCGGGCGGGATTTAGCTCCCCCGGCTGCGACTGCAATACCCGCTGCGAGTTACTGTTAATCTGATTTTCTAAATGCTGCTGCTGTAATTGCGTCTGAGTTTTCAGTTGCTGATTCAACATCCCTTTTTGCTGGATTTGCTGATTCTGCATCTGGGTTTGCATCCGCTGCTGGCTGGGGATCTGATATCCCGGCTGGTTGGGGTTGTTCAGAGTATTAATGGGCTGTGCAAAGCCGACAAACGGCAGGAGTGCCGTCAAAAGCAGAAGTCGTTTCATCGCGTATCCTCCTCTGAAGATATTCTTTAAGTTTACTCGCTTCCCGGCAAAACGATGATTAATTCAGAGTTATATACCAGGCTTAGCTGGGGTTGCCCCACACATAACTGGAGAATAACGATGATAAAACCGACGTTTTTACGCCGGGCGGCGATTACAGCTTTGCTTTCAGGATGTTGTTTTAGTGCGGCAGCTGCGCCGCCGCCTGTCTCGTATGGCGTGGAGGAAGATGTCTTTCATCCGGTACGCGCGAAGCAGGGGATGGTGGCGTCTGTGGATGCTACTGCCACTCAGGTGGGGGTGGATATCCTTAAAGAAGGTGGTAATGCCGTTGATGCCGCCGTGGCGGTGGGATATGCGCTGGCGGTAACGCATCCGCAGGCGGGGAATCTGGGCGGCGGCGGTTTTATGCTGATCCGCACTAAAGATGGCAATACGACTTCTATTGATTTCCGTGAGATGGCACCCGCCAAAGCAACCCGCGATATGTTCCTCGATGATCAGGGCAACCCGGACAGCAAAAAATCACTCACTTCGCATCTGGCCTCAGGAACGCCTGGCACGGTCGCAGGCTTCTCGCTGGCGCTGGAGAAGTACGGCACCATGCCGCTGAACAAAGTGGTGCAGCCAGCGTTTAAACTGGCACGCGATGGTTTTATCGTTAACGACGCGCTGGCTGACGATCTCAAAACCTACGGGAGCGAAGTGCTGCCGAATCACGAAAATAGCAAAGCTATCTTCTGGAAAGAGGGCGAGCCGCTGAAAAAGGGCGACAAGCTGGTGCAGGCGAACATGGCAAAGAGCCTGGAGATGATTGCCGAAAACGGCCCGGACGAATTCTACAAAGGCACGATAGCTGAGCAGATCGCCCAGGAGATGCAGAAAAACGGCGGCCTGGTAAGCAAAGAAGATTTAGCGGCGTATAAAGCGGTGGAACGCACACCGATTAGCGGCGATTATCGCGGGTATCAGGTTTACTCCATGCCACCGCCATCCTCCGGCGGGATTCATATCGTGCAGATTCTGAATATCCTGGAAAACTTCGATATGAAGAAATATGGCTTTGGCAGCGCCGATGCGATGCAAATCATGGCAGAAGCTGAGAAATACGCCTACGCCGACCGCTCGGAATATCTTGGCGACCCGGATTTTGTCAAAGTGCCGTGGCAGGCGCTGACCAATAAAGCCTATGCCAAATCCATTGCCGATCAAATTGATATCAATAAAGCGAAGCCGTCCAGCGAAATTCGCCCAGGCAAACTTGCGCCTTATGAGAGTAATCAAACAACCCATTACTCAGTGGTGGATAAAGACGGTAACGCGGTGGCGGTGACCTATACGCTGAATACCACTTTCGGTACGGGGATTGTCGCGGGTGAGAGCGGTATTCTGCTTAACAATCAGATGGATGATTTCTCAGCCAAACCAGGTGTACCGAACGTTTACGGGCTGGTAGGCGGCGATGCCAACGCCGTCGGGCCGAACAAACGCCCGCTGTCGTCGATGTCACCAACGATTGTGGTGAAAGACGGTAAAACCTGGCTGGTTACCGGTAGCCCAGGCGGGAGTCGGATTATCACCACCGTGCTGCAAATGGTAGTGAACAGCATCGATTATGGAATGAACGTCGCCGAAGCGACCAATGCGCCGCGTTTCCATCATCAGTGGTTGCCGGACGAGCTGCGCGTCGAAAAAGGGTTTAGCCCGGATACGCTCAAGCTGCTGGAAGCAAAAGGTCAGAAAGTGGCGCTGAAAGAGGCGATGGGCAGTACGCAAAGCATTATGGTTGGGCCGGAGGGTGAGTTATACGGCGCATCCGACCCGCGCTCGGTGGATGATTTAACAGCGGGGTATTAATATCTTAAGCCCTCTCCCGGTAGGTGAGGGCTTAAATGACAAACTTAGATTGCAAATTCTTTATTTCACCCGCGCCATAAAATACGCATCGACATATTCGCCATTTCGCAACGCGTACTTTTTACCAGTTCCTTCAATCTCAAAACCGTATTTTTTATAGACCTTAATTGCTGGGGCGTTATCGACAAATACGGTTAGTTCAATGCGATCTACCCGCAGCCAGTTGTCGCACATCTCAATCATCTCTCGCATCAGGGCGCTGGCGACACCGCGATTGTGCCAGCGGGAGTCGACGCAGATACCAAAATCGGCAACATGACTGCGGCGCGGGCGTTGCTGCACGTCAATGGTGAGATGACCCACGACGGTTCCATCAATACATGCGACTAACTGTTTGATGCCGGGACGATCGGCGAGTCGCTCCTGCCACAGATGATCGGAAGGATGAGGCACCTGTAGTGTGTTGTAATACACCTCCGGCTGGGCGTGAATTTGCCGAATGGCCTCGTAATCGCGCGTTTCAGCGTGGCGTATCACTATCTCACTCATTCCTCTGTCCTCTTTGGGGTAAATGTCCCTTTCAACATCATTGACTTTCAAATGCGAGTCAAATGCATTTTTTTGCAAAAAGTGTTGGACAAGTGCGAATGAGAATGATTATTATTGTCTCGCGATCAGGAAGACCCTCGCGGAGAACCTGAAAGCACGACATTGCTCACATTGCTTCCAGTATTACTTAGCCAGCCGGGTGCTGGCTTTTTTTTGCTTGTCATTTTGTCCACGGGGAATGTTCCTCGTGTTGAGACAAATGCAAAATCGCCTGATGCGCTACGCTTATCAGTCCTACAAATAGTCCTGAACCGTAGGTCGGATAAGGCGTTCACGCCGCATCCGGCATGATCAAAGTGCACTTTGCCAACAATCTGACGTACTGAAGCACAGGCATAGGAACCGCGTCCGCTTTGCGTTAAGGTGTAACTAACCACCTTAAAAAAGGACGAAATCATGGCCATCAACTGCGCCTTTATTGGCTTCGGCAAAAGCACCACCCGTTACCATCTGCCGTATGTACTTAACCGCAAGGATAGCTGGCATGTCGCGCATATTTTCCGCCGCCATGCGAAGCCGGAAGAACAGGCTCCTGTCTACTCGCATATCCATTTCACCAGCGATCTCGACGAAGTATTAAATGATCCCGACGTTAAGCTGATTGTCGTCTGCACTCACGCTGACAGCCACTTCGAGTACGCGAAGCGTGCGCTGGAAGCTGGGAAAAATGTGCTAGTTGAAAAACCGTTCACCCCGACGCTTGCGCAGGCGAAAGAGCTGTTTGCGCTGGCAAAAAGCAAAGGGCTGACCGTCACGCCGTATCAGAATCGCCGCTTTGACTCCTGCTTCCTGACGGCGAAAAAAGCGATTGAAAGCGGCAAGCTGGGAGAGATTGTCGAAGTGGAAAGCCATTTTGACTACTACCGCCCGGTGGCAGAAACCAAACCTGGACTGCCGCAGGATGGCGCATTTTATGGCCTTGGCGTGCATACCCTCGACCAGATTATCTCGCTGTTCGGTCGCCCGGATCATGTGGCTTACGACATTCGCAGTCTGCGTAATAAAGCCAACCCGGATGACACCTTCGAAGCGCAGCTGTTTTATGGTGATTTGAAAGCCATCGTCAAAACCAGCCATCTGGTGAAAATCGATTATCCGAAATTTATCGTTCACGGTAAGAAAGGTACATTTATTAAATACGGTATCGACCAGCAGGAAACCAGCCTGAAGGCTAATATTATGCCGGGCGAACCGGGATTCGCAGCGGATGATTCGGTCGGTGTGCTGGAGTATGTCAATGACGAGGGCGTGACGGTAAGAGAAGAGATGAAGCTGGAGGTGGGCGACTACGGACGCGTCTACGATGCGCTGTATCAAACCATCACCACCGGTGCTCCAAATTACGTCAAGGAATCTGAAGTTCTTACTAATCTGGAAATCCTTGAACGCGGTTTTGAACAAGCTTCTCCCTCTACAGTGACTCTCGCGAAGTAAGTTTGATGGCTCCTCGAATAGTTCAATTTTTTTGAACAGAGGGGTCAATTTTCACCCTCTATCATCCCAGGCGGATCGGGTCCACACTAAGCCCATCGAAAACATTCAGGGGGTGAATACAAATGATCTACTTACGCAAAGCAAATGAACGTGGTCATGCGAATCATGGCTGGCTGGACTCCTGGCACACTTTCTCTTTTGCCAACTATTACGACCCGAACTTTATGGGCTTCTCCGCGCTGCGTGTCATTAACGACGACGTGATTGAAGCAGGGCAGGGTTTCGGCACTCACCCACATAAAGATATGGAAATTTTAACCTACGTGCTGGAAGGTACTGTTGAGCATCAGGACAGCATGGGTAATAAAGAGCAGGTTCCGGCGGGCGAGTTTCAGATTATGAGTGCGGGTACGGGTATTCGTCACTCAGAGTACAACCCCAGCAGCACCGAGCGTCTGCATCTGTATCAGATCTGGATCATGCCAGAAGAAAACGGCATTACGCCGCGTTATGAACAGCGTCGCTTTGATGCCGTGCAGGGCAAACAACTGGTGCTCTCGCCGGATGCGCGTGATGGTTCGTTGAAAGTGCATCAGGATATGGAACTGTATCGCTGGGCGCTGCTGAAAGATGAACAGTCGGTGCATCAGATTGCCGCTGAACGCCGCGTCTGGATCCAGGTAGTGAAAGGCAATGTCACCATTAACGGTGTAAAAGCCTCGACCAGTGATGGTCTGGCAATCTGGGATGAGCAGGCAATCTCCATCCACGCCGATAGCGACAGTGAAATTCTGCTGTTCGATTTGCCGCCAGTCTAAATTTATCTCACAAACCTTCCTGAGGAATCAGGAAGGTTGTGATGCGTCCGTGGTAAACTAAAGGAATCTATCCCTTTTGTACCCTTCAGGACGATGAAAAAGAAAAGACCCGTACTTCAGGATGTGGCTGACCGTGTAGGCGTGACCAAAATGACGGTCAGCCGTTTTTTACGCAACCCGGAGCAGGTCTCCGTCGCCTTACGTGGCAAGATTGCCGCCGCTCTTGATGAACTGGGTTATATTCCCAACCGCGCGCCCGATATCCTCTCAAATGCTACCAGCCGGGCAATTGGCGTCCTGTTACCTTCTCTCACCAACCAGGTTTTCGCGGAAGTATTACGCGGTATCGAAAGCGTTACCGACGCGCACGGTTATCAGACTATGCTGGCGCACTACGGTTATAAACCGGAAATGGAACAAGAGCGCCTCGAATCAATGCTTTCATGGAATATTGACGGGCTGATCCTCACCGAACGAACCCACACGCCGCGCACCTTAAAGATGATTGAAGTGGCAGGTATTCCAGTGGTGGAGCTGATGGACAGTAAATCTCCGTGCCTCGATATCGCCGTCGGCTTTGATAACTTTGAAGCGGCACGTCAGATGACCACCGCCATTATTGCTCGCGGGCATCGGCACATTGCCTATCTCGGCGCACGTCTCGACGAACGTACAATCATCAAACAGAAGGGATACGAACAGGCGATGCTGGATGCCGGCCTGGTGCCATATAGCGTGATGGTTGAACAATCTTCTTCTTACTCTTCAGGTATCGAACTGATTCGCCAGGCGCGGCGGGAATATCCGCAGTTAGATGGCGTATTCTGTACCAACGATGACCTGGCTGTCGGCGCGGCGTTTGAATGTCAGCGTCTGGGGCTGAAAATCCCTGACGATATGGCAATTGCCGGTTTCCACGGTCATGATATTGGCCAGGTGATGGAGCCACGGCTGGCGAGCGTGCTGACGCCGCGTGAGCGGATGGGCAGCATTGGCGCTGAACGCCTGCTGGCGCGTATTCGTGGCGAAGCAGTGACACCGAAAATGTTAGATTTAGGTTTCACCTTGTCACCGGGCGGATCTATTTAAGCTCACAAATTTGAAGTAGCTCACACTTATACACTTAAGGCACGGATGGATATTGCTTCTGATTTTGTCCGGCTGGACAATGTTACCGATAACAGTTACCCGTAACATTTTTAATTCTTGTATTGTGGGGGCACCACTTTGAGCACGACTAACCATGATCACCACATTTACGTCTTGATGGGCGTATCGGGCAGCGGCAAATCTGCGGTCGCCAGTGAAGTGGCGCATCAACTTCATGCCGCGTTTCTTGATGGCGATTTCCTCCATCCGCGTCGCAATATCGAAAAAATGGCGTCCGGTGAACCGCTGAATGATGACGATCGCAAACCGTGGTTACAGGCACTGAACGACGCCGCGTTTGCTATGCAGCGCACCAATAAAGTGTCGCTGATCGTCTGTTCCGCACTGAAAAAGCACTATCGCGACCTGCTGCGCGCGGGTAATCCGAATCTCTCTTTCATCTACCTGAAAGGCGATTTTGATGTAATTGAAAGCCGTCTGAAAGCGCGTAAAGGCCATTTCTTTAAAACCCAAATGCTGGTGACGCAGTTTGAAACGCTGCAAGAACCGGGTGCGGACGAAACCGATGTACTGGTGGTGGATATCGATCAACCGCTGGAAGGTGTTGTGGCAAGCACCATTGAGGTTATTAAAAAAGGCAAATAAGTAGTGAGTACATTAACGCTTGTTTTAACAGCAGTAGGGTCTGTTTTACTGCTGCTGTTTTTAGTCATGAAAGCGCGTATGCACGCTTTCCTGGCTTTGATGGTGGTGTCTATGGGGGCTGGCCTTTTTTCCGGTATGCCGCTCGATAAAATCGCAGCGACGATGGAAAAAGGGATGGGAGGCACCCTCGGCTTCCTGGCGGTGGTTGTCGCTCTGGGAGCCATGTTTGGCAAGATCTTACATGAAACCGGCGCAGTCGATCAGATTGCCGTCAAAATGCTCAAATCCTTCGGTCACAGCCGCGCGCATTATGCCATTGGCCTTGCGGGGCTGGTTTGTGCGCTACCGCTGTTCTTTGAAGTGGCGATTGTTCTGCTGATTAGCGTTGCTTTCTCAATGGCGCGCCATACCGGCACGAACCTGGTGAAACTGGTTATCCCGTTATTCGCCGGCGTGGCGGCAGCGGCGGCGTTCTTATTGCCGGGGCCAGCGCCAATGCTGCTGGCATCGCAGATGAACGCCGACTTTGGCTGGATGATCCTGATCGGTCTGTGTGCGGCAATTCCGGGAATGATTATTGCCGGGCCGCTGTGGGGTAATTTCATCAGCCGCTACGTGGAACTGCATATTCCTGACGACATCAGCGAACCGCATCTCGGTGAAGGCAAAATGCCATCTTTCGGATTCAGCCTGTCGCTAATCTTGTTGCCGCTGGTGCTGGTAGGTCTTAAAACCATTGCCGCGCGTTTTGTGCCGGAAGGCTCTACCGCTTACGAATGGTTCGAGTTTATCGGTCATCCGTTTACCGCGATTCTGGTTGCTTGTCTGGTGGCGATTTATGGTCTGGCGATGCGTCAGGGTATGCCGAAAGACAAAGTGATGGAGATTTGCGGTCACGCGCTGCAACCGGCGGGGATCATTCTGCTGGTAATTGGTGCGGGTGGCGTGTTCAAACAGGTGCTGGTTGACTCTGGCGTAGGTCCGGCACTGGGCGAAGCGTTAACCGGGATGGGGCTGCCGATTGCGATTACCTGTTTCGTGCTGGCAGCAGCGGTGCGTATCATTCAGGGTTCTGCAACGGTTGCCTGCTTAACGGCAGTGGGGCTGGTGATGCCGGTTATTGAACAACTGAACTACTCCGGTGCGCAAATGGCGGCGCTGTCGATTTGTATCGCTGGTGGTTCGATTGTTGTCAGCCACGTTAACGACGCCGGTTTCTGGTTGTTCGGTAAATTTACCGGCGCGACCGAAGCCGAAACGCTGAAAACCTGGACCATGATGGAAACCATCCTCGGCACTGTCGGTGCTATCGTCGGGATGATTGCGTTCCAGCTGTTGAGTTAATTACCGCGACAAATTACTGCGAGCTTGCTCGCAGTAATTCATTTCTCTTTTTTCCTCTCTTCATCTTTTTGATCTCTCTCGCAAAAATACTGGCTCATTATCCGTTCTAATCACTGCGTTAACGGACGCAGGAGAAGATGATGGAGAAACACGGAGCTGAATTGCTGTTACAGCGGATGTTAAGTAACACCACCGCTACCTTCAGGGAAGGGCAATGGGAAGCTATAGATGCGGTGGTTAATCAGCGGCGAAAACTGCTGGTTGTACAGCGCACTGGCTGGGGGAAAAGCGCCGTGTACTTCATCGCCAGTAAAATCTTCCGCGATCGCGGCGTTGGCCCGACAATTATCATCTCTCCTTTGCTTGCCCTGATGCGTAACCAGGTTGCCGCCGCTGAACGGTTAGGTATTACGGCTGAAACGTTGAATTCTACAAACAGGGAAGAATGGCAGCGCATTAGCGATAATTTGCTGCAAGGTGAGGTCGATTGCTTGCTGGTTTCCCCGGAACGTTTGGCAAACCAGGACTTTATCGAAACGGTTTTATATCCTATAGCCGATCGTATTGGCTTGCTTGTGGTCGACGAGGCGCACTGCATCTCTGATTGGGGCCACGATTTTCGCCCGGATTACCGACGTATATTAGATATTTTGCGCCAGTTGCCTGCGAATACCCCTGTTCTGGGTACAACCGCGACAGCGAATAACCGTGTCGTTGAGGATATCCGTCAGCAATTGGGTGACATTGTGATTCAGCGTGGAACGCTGGCTCGCGAAAGTTTGGCGCTTGATGCCTTAGTCTTAGGTGAACAGTCATCCCGTCTGGCATGGTTAGCGACGGTTATCCCTCAGTTTTCCAAATCGGGAATTGTTTATACCCTGACTACGCGCGATGCCGAACTTGTCGCCGAGTGGTTAAGGAAAAATGGTATCAGTGCATTTGCGTACTACAGCGGCGTGACTTGTGAAGGCGCGAAAGATTCTAATACTGCCAGGGAATATCTGGAGCAGGCACTGCTGGCAAATAAAATCAAAGTGCTGGTCGCGACGACGGCGTTAGGTATGGGGTTTGATAAACCTGATTTAGGTTTCGTCATTCATTATCAGATGCCGGGGTCGATTGTTGGTTACTACCAACAGGTGGGGCGTGCCGGGCGTGCTATAGATTCCGCAGTTGGCATATTGCTTTGTGGTGGCGAAGACCGCGCTATTCATCAATTCTTCCGTGAAAGCGCCTTTCCTGCGGAGGCACAAATTCATGAAATACTCAACGTACTTAGCGAGAATGACGGTCTTACTCTACGAGGCATTGAACAACGGACGAATCTCCGTTATGGGCAAATAGAAAAAGCACTGAAATTATTGGTAGCTGAAAATCCATCGCCTGTGGTGTATACCGAGAAATTATGGCGCAGAACTATCGTCAGTTTTTCTCCTGACCATGAACGAATTAACCATTTGATGAATCAGAGAAAAAGTGAACTGGCAGACGTTGAAAGCTATATAACGACTAAGGAGTGCAAAATGCAATTTCTGCGCCGCGCACTCGATGAGCCAAGTGCCGAACGTTGTGGTAAATGTAGCAGTTGTCTTCAGCATCCGTTGTTGTCGCCCGACATTGATAGCGGCTTACTCCATGCAGCAAATTTATTTATTAAACACGCTGACCTGCCATTAAATCTCAATAAACAGGTGGCATCTGGGGCTTTTACGCAATACGGATTTAAAGGGAACTTGCCTGCGGATTTACAAGGATCTACGGGGCGAATCCTTTCTCGTTGGGGGGATTCCGGGTGGGGAAAGCAGGTCGCACAGGAGAAAAAAATGGGGCGCTTCAGTGATGAGCTGGTGGAGGCATGTGCGGAAATGGTTCGCCAACGCTGGAATCCGCATCCTGAACCAACCTGGGTATGCTGCGTTCCTTCATTAAGGCACCTCGACCTGGTTCCTGATTTTGCCCGGCGACTGGCGGCGAAACTTGGCTTACCTTTTATTGATGCCATTGGAAAAGTCGTGGACAATCCACCACAGAAAATGCAGCAAAACCGTTTTCACCAGTGTCAAAATCTCGACGGGGCGTTTGTGATTACCCCTCCTTTGATGCCAGGTCCGGCGTTGCTGGTTGACGATATCGTGGATTCTGCATGGACGCTGACAGTTCTGACAGCACTGTTACGCCAGGCAGGTTGCCCGACGGTTTATCCTCTTGCCCTTGCTTCTACCTCGGTAAAAAATTGATGAATCTTTCAGCCAATGCACAAGCGACTCTCCTGCTAACCAGCGATTTTTCTCGCGCGGCGGCGAGTGAGCATAAACCTCTTAGCAATAGTGAATGGGGGAAGTTTGCATTATGGCTGAAGCACCAACGTATCAGTCCCGCCGATCTTCTGGTGTCGCAACCGCAAGAGAAACTTACAGGCTGGAGCGATCCGCGTATTTCTCAGGAGCGTATTCTTGGCTTGCTGGCGCGCGGTCATAGTCTGGCGTTGGCGGTAGATAAGTGGCAACGCGCTGGTTTATGGATCTTAACCCGAGGCGATGCCGATTATCCCGTTCGCTTGAAAAACCGATTGCGAACGGATGCCCCTCCCGTTTTATTTGGCTGCGGGAATAAAGCATTACTGCAAGCGGAAGGTATGGCGATTGTTGGCTCGCGAGATGCTCCGACTGCCGATTTGCGCTATACCCAACAACTGGCAGCGAAACTGGCTCAACAGAGGATTTGCGTTATCTCTGGTGGTGCGCGAGGTATTGATGAATGTGCAATGACGTCGGCACTAGAGGCAGGGGGAACGGCCGTTGGCGTATTAGCTGATAGCTTGTTAAAAACGAGCACGTTAGTGAAATGGCGTGAAGGGCTTATAGCAGGCAATCTGGTGTTGATTTCGCCGTTTTACCCAGAAGTACGTTTCACCGTCGGCAATGCGATGGCGCGGAATAAATATATTTATTGCCTTGCTGAAAGCGCAATGGTTGTGCGTGCGGGAATGACCGGTGGAACGATAACTGGGGCGATGGAGGCATTAAAACATCAGTGGCTGCCTGTTCTGGTTAAACCAAATCAGGATGAGCAATCAGCCAATTCACGATTAGTAGAAAATGGGGCGTCATGGAGTGCTGAACAGGCTGAAAATGTGACGATCAGACTGCCAGATGTTCCTGGGCTGATGTATGACAGAGTACGCCGTAACGCTCAACCAGAACTGTTTTCACTACATGAAGATGACGCAAATTACGCAGGAATGCCCGCGCATACGCCTGTCGATTTTTATCAACTCTTTGTAGCGGAACTGGCGATCCTTGCAAAGGAATCGATAAGTATTGAAAGGCTGGCGTCTTGTACTGGTTTAACCATCGAACAAGCTAGTGTATGGCTGAATCGCGCAGAAGAAGAGGGAAGAGTTATCCGATTGGGCGAAGGTCATTATCAGTTCAGGTAATAAAACAGGTGCCGCGTCAGGTTGTGTGCAGCACCTGTTTGAACCTTACCCCTTCATCCACATCCGAACGCCGTCGAGGAACATCTGGGTTGCCATCATCACCAGAATCAATCCCATCAGGCGTTCCAGCGCATTCACCCCTTTCTCGCCCAACAGACGTAAAAACAGCGATGACTGTAGCAGGATGACAAATGTGCCACCCCAGGCCAGCAGCAGGGCAATCACCAGATGCCCCATCTGATTCGGGTACTGATGAGACAGCAACATCAGCGTGGCGAGAATCGTCGGCCCGGCGACCAGCGGAATGGCTAATGGCACGATAAACGGCTCTTCACCAGCCGGAAGCCCACTGCTGTTTCCCGAGGCGCTGGGGAAAATCATCTTAATGGCGATCAGAAACAGAATGATGCCGCCAGAAATGGAGACGGTTTCCGCCCGTAGGCTAAGAAATGCCAGAATTTTCTCACCCGCAAACAGGAACACCAGCATCACCAGGAGAGCAATAAGCAACTCTCGCACCATGATTGCCCGACGTCTTTTCGGTTCAGTATGTTTCAGTACGGACATAAAAATAGGTAGGTTTCCGAGCGGATCCATAATCAAGATCAATAAAACTGCTGCAGAAATGATTTCATTCATAACTCAAGTTCCCTGATAATTGCGTTGGACTTTCTGCGTGCTATGAAAGCAGGATAAGTCGCATTACTGATTGCTTCGCTATCATTGATTAATTTCACTTGCGACTTTGGCTGCTTTTTGTATGGTGAAAGATGTGCCACGAGGACACCGGCACATATATACAGCACACATCTTTGCAGGAAAAAAACGCTTATGAAAAATGTTGGTTTTATCGGCTGGCGCGGTATGGTCGGCTCCGTTCTCATGCAACGCATGGTTGAAGAGCGCGACTTCGACGCCATTCGCCCTGTCTTCTTTTCGACTTCCCAGCCTGGTCAGGCTGCACCGTCCTTTGGCGGTACTACCGGCACACTTCAGGATGCCTTTGATCTGGAGGCGCTGCAGGCCCTCGATATCATCGTAACCTGTCAGGGCGGCGATTATACCAACGAAATCTATCCAAAGCTCCGTGAGAACGGGTGGCAAGGTTACTGGATTGACGCAGCATCGTCTCTGCGCATGAAAGACGACGCCATCATCATCCTTGACCCGGTCAATCAGGACGTCATTACTGACGGATTAAATAAAGGCATCAGGACTTTTGTTGGCGGTAACTGTACCGTAAGCCTGATGTTGATGTCGTTAGGCGGTTTATTCGCCAATGATCTTGTTGATTGGGTTTCCGTTGCAACCTACCAGGCGGCTTCCGGCGGTGGTGCGCGACATATGCGGGAGTTGTTAACCCAGATGGGCCAACTGTATGGTCATGTGGCGGCTGAACTCGCAACCCCGTCCTCTGCTATTCTCAATATTGAACGCAAAGTCACGACCTTAACCCGCAGCGGCGAGTTGCCGGTGGATAACTTTGGTGTTCCGCTGGCGGGTAGCCTGATTCCGTGGATCGACAAACAGCTTGATAACGGTCAGAGCCGCGAAGAATGGAAAGGGCAGGCGGAAACCAACAAGATCCTCAACACATCTTCTGTGATTCCGGTAGATGGTTTATGCGTGCGCGTCGGGGCATTGCGCTGCCATAGTCAGGCATTCACCATCAAATTGAAAAAAGATGTATCTATTCCGACCGTGGAAGAACTGCTGGCGGCTCACAATCCGTGGGCGAAAGTCGTACCAAACGATCGGGAAATCACTATGCGTGAGCTAACCCCAGCAGCCGTTACTGGCACGCTGACCACGCCGGTAGGCCGCCTGCGTAAGCTGAATATGGGACCAGAATTTCTGTCAGCCTTTACCGTAGGTGACCAGTTGCTGTGGGGCGCAGCGGAGCCGCTGCGGCGGATGCTTCGTCAACTGGCGTAATCTTTATTCATTAAATCTGGGGCGCAATGCCGCCCCTTTTAGTGCGTAATACAGGAGTAAGCGCAGATGTTTCATGATTTACCGGGAGTTAGATAGAGCATTGGCTATTCTTTAAGGGTGGCAGAATACATGAGTATTCACTGCCTTACCTGAAGGGAGGACGACGCAGAGAGGATGCACAGAGTGCTGCGCCGTTCAGGTCAAAAAAATGTCACAACCAGATGTCAAAAATCAGTTGGATGGGGTGACACAATAAAACAGGAAGACAAGCATGTCCGTTCGTATCGATAGAGACGTGATAAACGCGCTAATTGCAGGCCATTTTGCAGACCCATTTTCCGTACTGGGAATGCATAAAACTACAGCAGGACTGGAAGTCCGCGCCCTTTTACCTGACGCCACCGATGTGTGGGTGATTGAACCAAAAACCGGACGCAAAGTCGCTAAACTGGAGTGTCTCGACTCTCGTGGATTCTTCAGCGGCGTCATTCCACGACGTAAGAATTTTTTCCGCTATCAGTTGGCTGTTGTCTGGCATGGTCAGCAGAATCTGATTGATGACCCTTACCGTTTTGGCCCTTTAATCCAGGAAATGGATGCCTGGCTGTTATCTGAAGGTACTCACCTGCGCCCGTACGAAACCTTAGGCGCACACGCAGATACCATGGATGGCGTTACCGGCACGCGTTTTTCTGTCTGGGCACCCAATGCCCGCCGAGTCTCGGTTGTTGGGCAATTCAACTACTGGGATGGTCGTCGTCATCCGATGCGCCTGCGTAAAGAGAGCGGCATCTGGGAACTGTTTATCCCTGGCGCGCATAACGGTCAGCTCTATAAATACGAAATGATTGATGCCAATGGCAATCTGCGTTTGAAGTCTGATCCTTATGCCTTTGAAGCACAGATGCGTCCGGAAACCGCTTCCCTTATTTGCGGACTGCCTGAAAAGGTCGTGCAGACCGAAGAGCGCAAAAAAGCGAATCAGTTTGATGCGCCAATCTCTATCTATGAAGTTCACCTGGGTTCCTGGCGTCGTCACACCGACAACAACTTCTGGTTAAGCTACCGCGAGCTGGCTGATCAACTGGTGCCTTACGCTAAATGGATGGGCTTTACCCATCTCGAACTGCTGCCAATTAACGAACATCCATTCGATGGTAGCTGGGGCTATCAACCGACGGGTCTGTACGCGCCAACTCGCCGTTTTGGTACTCGCGATGACTTCCGCTATTTCATTGATGCCGCACATGCAGCCGGTTTGAACGTCATTCTTGACTGGGTGCCGGGGCACTTCCCGACTGATGACTTTGCGCTTGCCGAATTTGACGGAACAAATCTGTATGAACACAGCGATCCCCGTGAAGGCTACCATCAGGACTGGAATACCCTGATTTACAACTATGGGCGTCGTGAAGTCAGTAATTTCCTCGTCGGCAACGCGCTGTACTGGATTGAACGTTTTGGTATTGATGCGCTGCGTGTCGATGCGGTGGCTTCGATGATTTATCGCGACTACAGCCGTAAAGAGGGCGAGTGGATCCCCAACGAGTTTGGTGGGCGCGAGAATCTGGAAGCGATTGAATTTTTACGCAATACCAACCGTATTATCGGTGAGCAAGTTCCTGGCGCGGTAACAATGGCGGAGGAGTCTACCGACTTCCCTGGCGTTTCTCGTCCGCAGGATATCGGCGGCCTCGGCTTCTGGTACAAGTGGAACCTCGGCTGGATGCACGACACCCTGGACTACATGAAGCTCGACCCGGTTTATCGTCAATACCATCACGATAAACTCACCTTCGGGATGCTCTACAACTACACTGAAAACTTCGTCCTGCCGTTGTCGCACGACGAAGTGGTGCACGGCAAAAAATCGATTCTCGACAGAATGCCGGGCGATGCATGGCAGAAGTTTGCCAATCTGCGAGCCTACTATGCCTGGATGTGGGCGTTTCCGGGCAAAAAACTGCTGTTCATGGGTAATGAATTTGCTCAAGGGCGCGAGTGGAACCACGACGCCAGCCTTGACTGGCACCTGCTGGAAGGCGGCGACAACTGGCACCACGGTGTCCAGCGTCTGGTGCGCGATCTGAACCACACTTATCGCTATCACAAAGCATTGCACGAGCTGGATTTTGACGCGTATGGCTTTGAATGGCTGGTGGTGGATGACCATGAACGTTCGGTGCTGATTTTTGTTCGCCGTGATAAAGAGGGTAATGAAATTATCGTTGCCAGTAACTTTACGCCGGTGCCGCGCCATGATTATCGCTTTGGCATTAATCAGCCGGGTAAATGGCGTGAAATCCTCAATACTGATTCCATGCACTATCACGGTAGCAATACCGGTAATGGCGGCGCGGTACACAGTGATGAGATCGCCAGCCACGGTCGCCAGCATTCATTAAGCCTTACGCTACCGCCGCTGGCCACTATCTGGCTGGTTCGGGAGGGATAATGACACAACTTGCCATTGGCAATCCCGCTCCTCTTGGCGCGCATTACGACGGTCAGGGCGTTAACTTCACGCTCTTCTCCGCTCATGCCGAACGGGTAGAGCTGTGTGTGTTTGACGCTCAGGGCATCGAACATCGGTATGATTTGCCAGGACGAAGTGGTGACATCTGGCACGGTTATCTGCCGGATGCGCGCCCGGGTTTGCGTTATGGTTACCGCGTTCATGGCCCATGGCAACCCGCCATGGGGCATCGCTTTAACCCGGCGAAGTTGTTGATTGATCCTTGCGCGCGGCAAATTGTCGGGGAATTTAAAGATAACCCGCTGCTGCACGCCGGGCATAGTGATCCTGACTATCGCGACAACGCTGCTATTGCGCCGAAATGCGTAGTGGTCGTGGATCACTATGACTGGGAAGATGATGCCCCGCCGCGTACGTCGTGGGGCAGTACCATCATTTATGAAGCCCATGTCAAAGGCTTAACCTACTTGCACCCGGAGATCCCGGTCGAGATCCGTGGAACCTATAAAGCCCTGGGGCATCCGGTGATGATCAACTATTTAAAACAGTTGGGCATTACCGCACTGGAACTGCTGCCGATCGCGCAATTTGCCAGTGAGCCACGCTTGCAACGTATGGGGTTGAGTAACTACTGGGGTTACAACCCGGTGGCGCTGTTTGCACTGCATCCGGCGTATGCATGCTCGCCCGACACGGCGTTGGATGAGTTCCGCGATGCAGTCAAAGCCCTGCACAAAGCGGGCATTGAGGTCATTCTCGACATCGTTCTCAACCACAGTGCGGAACTGGATCTCGACGGCCCGTTATTCTCCCTACGCGGGATCGATAACCGTAGCTATTATTGGATAAGAGAAGACGGCGATTATCACAACTGGACCGGTTGCGGCAATACGCTCAATTTGAGCCATCCAGCTGTGGTGGAGTACGCCAGCGCCTGTCTACGCTATTGGGTGGAAACTTGTCATGTTGATGGCTTCCGCTTCGATCTCGCTACAGTCATGGGGCGAACGCCGGAGTTTCGTCAGGATGCGCCTCTGTTTACGGCTATTCAGAATTGCCCGGTACTTTCGCAAGTGAAGCTGATTGCCGAACCGTGGGATATCGCGCCCGGTGGCTATCAGGTGGGGAATTTCCCGCCGCTGTTTGCCGAGTGGAACGATCATTTCCGCGATGCTGCCCGGCGCTTCTGGCTGCACTATAACCTGTCGCTGGGGGAGTTTGCCGGACGCTTTGCCGCTTCCAGTGATGTTTTTAAACGTAATGGCCGTCTGCCGAGTGCTGCGATTAATCTGGTCACGGCGCATGACGGTTTTACGCTTCGCGACTGCGTTTGTTTTAACCATAAACACAATGAAGCAAACGGAGAAGAAAATCGCGACGGAACCAACAACAATTACAGTAACAATCATGGTAAAGAAGGGTTAGGCGGTACTCTTGATCTGGTTGAACGGCGGCGCGACAGCATTCACGCCCTGTTAACAACGTTGTTGCTCTCCCAGGGTACGCCGATGTTACTGGCCGGTGACGAACACGGTCACAGCCAGCATGGCAATAACAATGCTTACTGTCAGGATAACCAACTAACGTGGTTGGACTGGTCGCAAGCAAGCAGTGGCTTAACCGCGTTTACCGCCGCGTTAATCCATCTGCGCAAGCGCATTCCTGCTTTGGCAGAGGATCGCTGGTGGGAAGAAGGCGACGGCAATGTCCGTTGGCTGAATCGATATGCTCAATCTTTAAGCTCGGATGAGTGGCAGAACGGGCCAAAGCAGCTGCAAATTTTGCTTTCGGATCGTTTCTTGATCGCAATAAACGCCACGCTTGAGGTAACAGAGATTGTTTTACCTGCTGGGGAGTGGCGTGCCATTCCCCCATTCGCTGGAGAGGATAACCCAGTGATTACGGCTGTCTGGCCGGGACCTGCACACGGACTGTGTGTGTTCCAGAGATGATAAAAAAGGAGTTAGTCATGATTAGTTTAGAGAAGAACGATCACTTAATGTTGGCGCGCCAGCTGCCATTGAAGTCTGTTGCCCTGATTCTGGCGGGGGGACGCGGTACTCGCCTGAAGGATTTAACCAATAAACGAGCAAAGCCTGCCGTACACTTCGGCGGCAAGTTCCGTATTATCGACTTTGCACTGTCCAACTGTATCAACTCCGGGATCCGTCGTATGGGCGTGATCACCCAGTACCAGTCTCACACTCTGGTACAGCATATTCAGCGCGGCTGGTCGTTCTTCAATGAAGAAATGAACGAGTTTGTCGATCTGCTGCCAGCGCAGCAGAGAATGAAAGGGGAGAACTGGTATCGCGGTACGGCAGATGCCGTTACCCAAAACCTCGACATTATTCGCCGTTATAAAGCGGAGTACGTAGTGATCCTGGCGGGTGACCATATCTACAAGCAAGACTACTCGCGTATGCTTATCGACCACGTCGAAAAAGGCGCACGTTGCACCGTTGCTTGTATGCCTGTACCGATTGAAGAAGCCTCTGCATTTGGTGTTATGGCGGTTGATGGAAACGATAAAATTATCGAATTTGTTGAAAAACCGGCTAACCCGCCGTCAATGCCAAACGATCCGAGCAAATCTTTAGCGAGTATGGGGATCTACGTCTTTGATGCAGAGTACCTGTATGAATTGCTGGAAGAAGACGATCGTGATGAAAACTCCAGCCACGACTTTGGTAAGGATTTGATTCCAAAAATTACCGAAGCAGGCCTCGCCTATGCGCATCCATTCCCGCTCTCTTGTGTACAGTCCGACCCGGACGCCGAGCCGTACTGGCGTGATGTTGGGACACTGGAGGCTTACTGGAAAGCGAACCTGGATCTGGCTTCTGTCGTGCCGGAACTGGATATGTACGATCGCAACTGGCCGATTCGCACCTACAATGAATCATTGCCGCCAGCGAAATTCGTTCAGGATCGCTCCGGTAGCCATGGGATGACCCTTAACTCACTGGTTTCCGGCGGTTGTGTGATCTCTGGTTCGGTGGTGGTGCAGTCCGTTCTGTTCTCACGCGTTCGCGTGAATTCATTCTGCAACATTGATTCCGCCGTATTGCTGCCGGAAGTATGGGTAGGTCGCTCGTGCCGTCTGCGTCGCTGCGTCATTGACCGCGCTTGTGTCATTCCGGAAGGAATGGTGATTGGTGAGGATGCAGAAGAGGATGCACGTCGTTTCTATCGTTCAGAAGAAGGCATTGTGCTGGTTACGCGCGAAATGCTACGGAAGTTAGGGTATAAACAGGAGCGATAATGCAGGTTTTACATGTATGTTCAGAGATGTTCCCGCTGCTTAAAACCGGCGGTCTGGCTGATGTTATTGGGGCATTACCCGCAGCACAAATCGCAGACGGCGTTGACGCTCGCGTACTGTTGCCTGCATTTCCCGATATTCGCCGTGGCGTGACCGATGCGAAGGTGGTATCTCGCCGCGATACCTTCGCCGGACATTTCACGCTGCTGTTTGGGCATTACAACGGGGTTGGCATTTACCTGATTGATGCACCGCATCTCTACGATCGTCCCGGAAGCCCGTATCACGATACCAACTTATTTGCTTACACCGACAACGTATTGCGTTTTGCACTGCTCGGGTGGGTTGGAGCGGAGATGGCAAGCGGCCTTGACCCATTCTGGCGCCCCGATGTTGTGCACGCGCACGACTGGCATGCGGGTCTTGCGCCTGCGTATCTGGCGGCACACGGGCGTCCGGCGAAGTCGGTGTTTACTGTGCACAACCTGGCCTATCAAGGCATGTTTTATGCACATCATATGAATGACATCCAATTGCCATGGTCATTCTTTAATGTTCACGGGCTGGAATTCAACGGGCAAATCTCTTTCCTGAAGGCCGGATTGTATTACGCCGATCACATTACAGCGGTTAGTCCGACCTACGCTCGTGAGATTACTGAACCACAGTTTGCCTACGGTATGGAAGGTTTACTCCAGCAGCGTCATCGTGAAGGGCGACTTTCCGGCGTACTGAACGGCGTGGACGAGAAAATATGGAGTCCAGAGACGGACTTACTTTTAGCCTCGCGTTACACCCGCGATTCATTGGAGGATAAAGCGGAGAATAAGCGCCAGTTGCAAATCGCAATGGGGCTTAAGGTTGACGATAAAGTGCCGCTTTTTGCAGTGGTGAGCCGTCTGACCAGCCAGAAAGGACTGGATTTGGTGCTGGAAGCCTTACCGGGTCTTCTGGAACAGGGCGGACAACTGGCACTGCTCGGTGCGGGCGATCCGGTATTGCAGGAAGGTTTTCTTGCTGCAGCGGCGGAGCATCCCGGCAAGGTTGGTGTACAGATTGGTTATCACGAAGCATTTTCGCATCGCATTATGGGCGGCGCGGACGTCATTCTGGTTCCCAGTCGTTTTGAACCGTGCGGCTTAACGCAACTTTATGGATTGAAGTACGGCACGCTGCCACTGGTGCGGCGTACCGGTGGGCTTGCTGATACGGTTTCTGACTGTTCTCTTGAGAACCTTGCAGATGGCGTCGCCAGTGGGTTTGTCTTTGAAGATAGTAATGCCTGGTCGCTGTTACGGGCTATTCGACGCGCTTTTGTTCTGTGGTCTCGCCCTTCACTGTGGCGGTTTGTGCAACGTCAGGCTATGGCAATGGATTTTAGCTGGCAGGTCGCGGCGAAGTCGTACCGTGAGCTTTACTATCGCTTGAAATAGTTTTCAGGAAACGCCTATATGAATGCTCCGTTTACATATTCATCGCCCACGCTAAGCGTAGAAGCTCTTAAGCACTCTATCGCTTACAAGCTGATGTTTACGATTGGAAAGGATCCGGTCGTCGCCAATAAACATGAATGGCTGAACGCAACGTTATTTGCTGTGCGCGATCGTCTCGTGGAGCGCTGGTTACGCTCGAATCGTGCTCAGCTGTCGCAAGAAACTCGCCAGGTTTACTACCTGTCGATGGAATTTTTGATTGGCCGTACTCTCTCCAACGCCATGCTGTCGTTAGGTATTTATGACGATGTCCAGGGTGCGCTGGAGTCGATGGGATTAAATCTCGAAGAGTTGATTGATGAAGAAAATGACCCAGGTCTCGGTAATGGTGGCCTGGGGCGTCTGGCGGCCTGCTTCCTGGATTCGCTGGCGACTTTAGGATTGCCAGGGCGTGGTTACGGCATCCGTTATGACTACGGTATGTTCAAACAGAACATCGTTAACGGCAGTCAGAAAGAGTCTCCGGACTACTGGCTGGAGTACGGCAATCCGTGGGAATTTAAACGCCACAATACGCGCTACAAAGTGCGTTTTGGCGGACGTATTCAGCAAGAAGGTAAGAAAACGCGCTGGATTGAAACCGAAGAAATTCTGGCCGTGGCTTACGACCAAATCATCCCAGGTTATGATACTGACGCGACCAACACTTTGCGTCTGTGGAGTGCACAAGCCAGTAGCGAAATTAATCTTGGTAAATTTAACCAGGGTGACTACTTCGCGGCAGTGGAAGATAAAAACCACTCTGAGAACGTATCCCGCGTGCTGTACCCGGATGACTCCACCTATTCCGGACGTGAACTGCGTTTGCGTCAGGAATACTTCCTGGTATCTTCGACCATTCAGGACATTTTAAGTCGCCATTATCAGTTGCATAAAACCTACGATAATCTGGCGGATAAAATCGCGATTCACCTCAACGACACCCATCCGGTGCTGTCGATTCCTGAGCTGATGCGTCTGCTGATCGATGAGCACAAATTTAGCTGGGACGACGCTTTTGAAGTGTGCTGCGAGGTCTTCTCCTACACCAACCACACGCTGATGAGCGAGGCGCTGGAAACCTGGCCGGTCGATATGCTGGGTAAAATTCTGCCGCGCCATTTGCAGATTATCTTTGAAATCAACGACTATTTCCTGAAAACCTTGCAGGAGCAGTATCCGAACGATACCGACCTGCTGGGACGGGCGTCGATCATTGATGAATCGAATGGGCGTCGTGTGCGCATGGCCTGGCTGGCTGTTGTGGTCAGCCACAAAGTTAACGGCGTATCGGAGTTGCACTCTAATCTGATGGTGCAATCGCTGTTTGCTGACTTTGCGAAGATCTTCCCTGGACGTTTCACCAACGTTACCAACGGTGTGACCCCGCGTCGCTGGCTGGCGGTGGCGAATCCGTCGCTTTCAGGCGTGCTGGATCAACACCTCGGTCGTAACTGGCGTACCGATCTGAGTCAATTAAACGAGTTGCAACAGCATTGTGATTTTCCGATGGTCAATCATGCTGTTCATCAGGCGAAACTGGAGAACAAAAAGCGTCTGGCGGAGTACATCGCCCAACAATTGAATGTGGTGGTGAATCCGAAGGCGCTGTTTGATGTGCAAATCAAACGTATTCACGAATACAAACGTCAATTGATGAATGTGTTGCACGTGATCACCCGCTATAACCGCATCAAGGCCGATCCAGATGCGAAGTGGGTTCCACGAGTGAATATCTTTGGCGGTAAGGCGGCTTCGGCCTATTACATGGCGAAGCACATTATCCATTTGATCAATGACGTAGCGAAAGTGATCAACAACGATCCACAGATTGGCGATAAGCTGAAAGTGGTGTTTATCCCGAACTACAGCGTCAGCCTGGCGCAGCTGATCATTCCGGCAGCCGATCTTTCCGAACAAATATCGCTGGCGGGTACGGAAGCCTCCGGCACCAGCAACATGAAGTTTGCACTTAACGGCGCACTGACTATCGGTACGCTGGACGGTGCGAATGTCGAGATGCTGGATCATGTCGGTGCGGACAATATCTTTATCTTTGGTAACACTGCGGAAGAAGTGGAAGAGCTGCGTCGTCAGGGCTACAAACCGCGTGAATACTACGAGAAAGATGAAGAGCTGCATCAGGTGCTGACGCAAATCGGCAGCGGTGTGTTTAGTCCGGAAGAGCCGGGTCGCTACCGCGATCTGGTTGATTCGCTGATCAACTTTGGCGATCACTACCAGGTGCTGGCGGATTATCGCAGCTATGTCGATTGTCAGGATAAAGTTGACGAACTGTACGAGCGTCCAGAAGAGTGGACAGCCAAAGCGATGCTGAACATCGCAAATATGGGCTATTTCTCTTCTGACCGGACTATCAAAGAGTACGCCGATCTTATCTGGCATATTGATCCGGTGAGATTGTAATTTCGCCAAAAATAGAACGGGGCCAAAAGGTCCCGTTTTTTTTCGCCTTTATTTCGGAAAAGTGTCCAGCGGGGGCGAGGATACTGGAGGAGTATAATTTCGCCATTCAGAAAGAATGGACAGAATGATGCAAAACAGAAAATGGATTTTGACCTCGCTGGTAATGACTTTTTTCGGTATTCCCATACTGGCGCAATTTTTGGCAGCGGTTATTGCCATGCTGGGTGCCGGGCGTCACTTTGATATACGCCCCCTTTGCCCGCGAAGCATTTGTTTTTATCGTCAATGCTGATAATCCAGTCAATTCCCTGACTGAACAACAAGTGCGAGACATTTTTAGTGGCGCAATTACCAACTGGCGTACTGTTGGCGGTAACGATCAGGAGATCCAGACCTGGCAACGCCCGGAAGACTCTGGCAGTCAGACGGTGATGCAATTACAGGTCATGAAAAATGTCCGTATGATCTCGCCGCAGGAAACCGAAGTGGCAAGTGTGATGGAGGGAATGATTAAAGTCGTTGCCGAATACCGTAATACAAACAACGCAATAGGTTATACCTTCCGCTATTACGCAACACAAATGAATGCCGATACGAATATCAAATTGTTAGCGATTAACGGTATTGCACCGACTGCGGAAAACATTCGCAATGGCAAATATCCGTATATCGTCGATGCCTTTATGGTAACGCGGGAAAATATGACGTCAGAAACACAAAAACTGGTTGAATGGTTTTTAACGCCGCAGGGGCAGAGTTTGGTAGAAGACGTGGGTTATGTGCCGATGTATAAAACGTTGCATTAAGGCGGGTAATAAAAATGGAATTAGTTAATACATTATTTGCAAGCCTCGCTGGTAATGATCCTTTCACAGGCGTGGATATTACGATTGCCAACTGCAAATCGGCATACTGGGATGAAGGCATTGTCCAGCAACTCATTAATCAGGTCCTGGATGAAGGGGAAAAATTCGTCGGTGCTGACGGTCTTGAGGGATTGCTTCGATATAATGTCACATTAAATATTGGCTTAACCTCCAGCAATGTATGGCCGGGATTTTCCCTCGATACCGCCACGATCGGTCGTCTTTGTGCCTGTGGTGCTGATTTTGGATTTGACCCCTATATCAGTGATGTACCAGATGTTCAATGTGACCTGAATACGACAAATGACTTCACCGTTCATTTTACGGCAATGCTCAACCCGGATGAGCGGGTGATCATAGCAAAGCGCCCGCTTAAAAAATGTGACTACTGGATTGAGGATGTTTATATCTTTCAGGTGTTTAAAGAAGCATGGAAATTCTATACCGATAACAGCTTACGCGGTTTTCGGGATAAGCAGGCTGAACTGAAACTCTACGCGCGTCATTACTCAGTGGAAAATTGCACAGAGGAAAGCTGTCGGGATTGTAATTATTGCATTCGGCCCAGCTTTTCCCTCTCTCGTAGTTCCATTATTCGCCTGAATGCGGCGAATGCTCGTTTTGTTTATCAACCGTTTACACGCGACCAGCGGAAGAGGGGGTAATTATGCAACCCAGTCCCGCCATGCAGGCATTAATTGAGCAGGTTTATCATATTTTTCGTCGTTATCCGGTGCCGCAGCAATTTGTGGTTTGTTGTGAATATTGCCTGAGTCAGCAGGAACAAAAGGCATTACGGAATACATCGTTACGAGCGATCCCGTATTCCTTAATCAATGCCTGGAATAGTAGTCCAGGACCCGATCCGCAAAACAGCGATGAGGTTCGTTATTTTCTTCCTCGTTTACTGGAGTTTGTTGCGCAGAGGCAATTTGACAATATTCACGAAGTATTTTCTCTACGGCGTATCAACCTTGCCAGTAAAGAAAACTGGCGTGAGGATGAACGGGCAATATTGCAGCGATTTGCCTGCCAGTATATGGCTGATTGGGTATCTGGCGATGAGGCTGTCGAATTACAGTATATGCTGGAAATGTTTTCCCGTGCCGATATCGCTCTTTCGCCATTGCTTGATGCCGTCATCTCTGTACCCGGTTACCAACCCACAGTATCGATGGCATGTTTGCTGTGGCATAACAGGGAAGAGAATATTCAGAATAGTCGTTTTGAGCAGGATGATGACGATAAAGCCATTACTGCCCAAATCAATGCCTGGGCCTTCAACAATCAATCCATCCTGAAAGAACGCGCGCGGCAGGCGATTGAGAACCCGCTTAAGCAGCCCGAACAGGGCACACAGTATCAGATCTGGGAAGACGACTGGATGATTGATGAGTGTTTATGCGCGATGTATGACGCATCATCCGAATCACCAGGAAAATAAAAATGATTAAATTCCGGCTTTATATTCCCCCTGTAATTCTCGGTTTTGTTATCGTGCCAGTATTGGTATGGCCGACGGTTATTGTCTTAGCCGTACTTATATTCACGTTAACTTTTCTGGCAGAAATAACATTCTCCTTTCCGCTCCTGGTTGTGCGTATTTCTCTTCAGGAATTACAACTTGAGTTAATGGTTGAATATGCATTTTTTTTCAGTGTAATGTGGGGCATCGGTTGGCAATTCTCCCGCAGAACGCCTCCTGAATTAAAAAACAGACTGCATTGCTGGCTGGTCTTTTCTCCGGTCTATTTCTGGTTAATTCTCTCGAATTTCATTCTTTATATTTCTCCAGAGAAATCAGCGTTGCTGGAAAATATCCGAAATTTCTTTCTGACGTTTGTCTGGCTTCCCCTGAATTTTTCCCCTTTTTGGCCGCAGCCGTGGACTGATTTTGTCGGCCCGATTAGTGCACAGGTTGGTTTTGCATTGGGATATTATTGCCATTGGCGTAGCAAAAATAGAAGCCAGAGGCAGAAATGGGGTGAGTGGGTAACGTGCTTAAGTTTGGCGATTTTAGCTCAGGGGCCGTTATTCAATTATTTACAATAAATAGTCTAAGGAATCCAAATAGCCCGGTTGCACTTCAACCGGGCATCATCCTTACGATGCCAGCGACAATTTCTGCTGCGTATACTCTACCAGCCACTGACTCACACGAGACTGTTGCTGCGCATTCAGCCACATGCCTTGTTTTGTGCGACGCCACAGGGCATCGTCGGCGCGGCGTACCCATTCGTGGTCTACCAGATATTTCAGCTCCGCTTCGTAGAACTCATGGCCGAAATCTTCCCCAAGATCGCTTATCGCCTCCGCATTGCCGAGCAGCAGCTCGCTGTTGCTGCCGTAAGTGCGTGCGTAATGACGTGCCAGCGATTCCGTAATGAATGGATAGCGGCGGCGCAGGCGGGCGGCATAATCGTCGCGATCGCCTTCAATGGCTCCACCCGGTAACACGCTCTCTTTCGTCCATGCCGGGCCAATCCCCTGATAATACGGCGTTAGTTTTTCCAGCGCATGTTCCGCCAGTTTACGATAGGTCGTCAGCTTGCCGCCAAATACCGACAGCAGCGGCGCTTTGCCATTTTCATCGTGGATATCAAGGGTGTAATCACGAGTAATAGCCTGCGGCGAGTCGGATTCATCATCACAAAGCGGGCGCACACCGGAGTAGGTCCAGACGATATCGTCACGGCTTAACTGCTTTTTAAAGTGCGTGTTATACACTTTCAGCAGGTAATTGATTTCACTCTCTTCAATCTTCACTGCTTTTGGATCGCCTTTGTATTCCACATCGGTGGTGCCGATGATGGAAAACTCATCCATCCACGGGATCACAAAGACAATACGTTTATCTTCGTTTTGCAGAATGTAGGCTTGTTTCTGGGTATGCACGCGCGGCACGACAATATGGCTGCCTTTGATCAGGCGAATGCCATAAGGCGAAGGCAGATGCATCCCGTCGTCGAAAAATTGTTTCACCCACGGGCCAGTGGCGTTAACCAGGCCGCGCGCCTGCCAGGTATATTTTTTACCGGTATCGATATCTTCCGCTTCCACAATCCACAGGCCGTTTTCGCGGCGAGCAGAGGTGGCGCGAGTCCGGGTAAGCACTTCGCCGCCTTTACGCACCACCATCTGGGCGTTGGCGAGTACTAGACGGGCGTCGTCTACCCAACAGTCGGAATATTCGAATCCGCGCTTAATTTCCGGTTTTAACACTGAGTTTGCGCCAAAACGCAAACCGGTAGATCCCGGCAGGCTGGTGCGTTTACCCAGATGATCGTACATAAACAGACCAATCCGAATCATCCACGCCGGGCGCAGATGCGGACGATGCGGCAGGCGAAAACGCATCGGGAAGGCGATATGCGGGGCCATTTTCAGTAGCACTTCACGTTCAGCCAGCGCCTCGCTGACCAGGCGGAATTCATAGTGCTCAAGGTAGCGCAGGCCACCGTGAATGAGTTTTGAACTGGCGGAAGAGGTCGCACAAGCGAGATCCTGCGCCTCCAGCATCAGCACGGATAAACCGCGTCCAGCGGCGTCTGCCGCGATACCAGCACCATTGATGCCGCCACCTATCACAATCAGATCTTTGGTTTCCATGCTGCCCTCATTCACTTTCGTTAAAGCTCATAAATGTTCGTTATCGAACATATTAGCAAAGAATCGCGCTTTGGGTAACATTGAAAAAACATTTTAGAGTGATATGTATAACATTATGGCGTTTATCTGCCGCTTCGACGTAAACTGTGCGGTAAATTTGCCCACTTGTTTGTAAAGAAAGAGAGACGCATGGATCAGTTCGAATGTATTAACGTTGCCGACGCGCACCAGAAGTTGCAGGAAAAAGAGGCGGTGCTGGTCGATATTCGCGATCCACAGAGTTTCGCAATGGGGCATGCGGTGCAGGCTTTCCATTTAACTAACGACACGCTTGGCGCGTTTATGCGTGATAACGACTTTGACACTCCGGTGATGGTGATGTGTTATCACGGCAATAGCAGCAAAGGCGCGGCGCAGTATCTGCTGCAACAGGGCTACGATGTGGTCTATAGCATTGACGGCGGCTTTGAAGCCTGGCAGCGTCAGTTTCCCGCAGAGGTGGCGTACGGCGCGTAACGCTTTATACTGTCCCCTTTTGTGTGGAATAAGCGACAGCAACGATGTTGATGATTACCTCTTTTGCTAACCCCCGCGTGGCGCAGGCGTTTGTTGATTACATGGCGACGCAGGGTGTTATCCTCACGATTCAACAACATAACCAAAGCGATGTCTGGCTGGCGGATGAATCCCAGGCCGAACGCGTGCGGGCGGAGCTGGCGCGTTTTCTCGAAAACCCGGCAGATCCGCGTTATCTCGCCGCCAGCTGGCAGTCAGGCCATACCGATAGTGGTCTGCATTATCGCCGTTTTCCTTTCTTTGCCACCTTGCGTGAACGCGCGGGGCCGGTGACCTGGGTGATGATGATCGCCTGCGTGGTGGTGTTTATCGCCATGCAAATTATCGGCGATCAAGAAGTGATGTTATGGCTGGCCTGGCCATTCGATCCAACACTGAAATTTGAGCTGTGGCGTTACTTCACCCATGCGTTGATGCACTTCTCGTTGATGCATATCCTTTTTAACCTGCTCTGGTGGTGGTATCTCGGCGGTGCGGTAGAAAAACGTCTCGGTAGCGGTAAGCTAATTGTCATTACTCTCATTAGCGCCCTGTTAAGCGGCTATGTGCAGCAAAAATTCAGCGGGCCGTGGTTTGGCGGGCTTTCTGGCGTGGTGTATGCGCTGATGGGCTATGTCTGGCTACGCGGCGAGCGCGATCCGCAAAGTGGCATTTACCTGCAACGTGGGTTAATTATCTTTGCGCTGATCTGGATTGTCGCCGGATGGTTTGATTTGTTTGGGATGTCGATGGCGAACGGAGCACACATCGCCGGGTTAGCCGTGGGGTTAGCGATGGCTTTTGTTGATTCGCTCAATGCGCGAAAACGAAAATGATTCCAGGGATTTATAAATGAAACAAACACAACGTCACAACGGTATTATCGAACTGGTTAAACAGCAGGGTTATGTCAGTACCGAAGAGCTGGTAGAGCATTTCTCCGTCAGCCCGCAAACTATTCGCCGCGATCTCAATGAACTGGCGGAGCAGAATCTGATCCTGCGCCATCATGGCGGCGCGGCGCTGCCTTCCAGTTCGGTTAACACGCCGTGGCACGATCGTAAGGCCACCCAGACCGAAGAAAAAGAGCGTATTGCCCGCAAAGTGGCGGAGCAAATCCCTAACGGCTCGACGCTTTTTATCGATATCGGCACCACGCCGGAAGCGGTGGCTCACGCGCTGCTCAATCACAGCAATTTGCGCATTGTCACCAACAACCTTAACGTCGCTAACACGCTGATGGTGAAAGAGGATTTCCGTATTATCCTCGCCGGTGGCGAATTACGCAGCCGCGATGGCGGGATCATTGGCGAAGCGACGCTCGATTTTATCTCCCAGTTCCGCCTTGATTTCGGCATTCTGGGGATCAGCGGCATTGACAGCGACGGCTCGCTGCTGGAGTTCGATTACCACGAAGTTCGTACCAAACGCGCCATTATTGAGAACTCGCGCCACGTTATGCTGGTTGTTGATCACTCAAAATTTGGCCGTAACGCGATGGTTAATATGGGCAGCATCAGCATGGTAGATGCCGTCTACACCGACGCCCCGCCGCCAGTAAGCGTAATGCAGGTGCTGACGGACCACCATATTCAACTGGAGCTGTGCTGATCCTGCACGGCTTCCCACGTCAGATCAAAACGCGCCAGGTATTTGCGTAGCCGATCCGCGTCATTGACGCTGGCTTTGCCCTGGCGCGAAACGTCAAAAAGCTGGCGTCCGGCTGCGGAAAGCGACTTTGCCTGGCGGCAGATAGCGATAACGTGTTCCAGTTGCATACGGTCGAAGAGATCGATGTTTTCTGCCTCTGCGCCCAGCAAAGTCGTAAGCGCGGAGGGGCGGCTCTCCTGCCAGTTATAGCGCAGACGGTTTATCTCATCTTCAACCACGTCCAGAGTGATGCGTCCGCTAGTGGCAAAGGTGGCCATCCGCGTGACGCTGGCAGAAAGTTCGCGAAAGTTACCGCGCCATGTCGCCTGGGGAGATGTTGCAAAGGCCAGCCAGGCACGCCGCGCTTCAGTGTTAAAACGCACACGGTCTCCGGTCAGCGAGGCGTGGCGCTCCACTTCATAATCCAGATTAGGCTCGATATCCTCCTGACGCTGGCGCAGTCCCGGCAGGGTGAAGGTCCAGAGATTGATCCGCGCGTACAGATCTTCGCGAAATTTGCCTTCGGTAACTAACTGGCGCAAATCGCGCACCGTTCCGGCGATAAGCTGAAAATCGCTGTTTACCTGGCGATCGCTGCCAAACGGGTAAAAGGTTTTCTCTTCAATGGCTTTCAGCAACATCGCCTGTTCATCTGCGCCCAGTTCGCCTATCTCATCGAGAAATAACATGCCGCCGTTGGCGCTGCGTAATAAACCTTCCCGCGATTCCCGCGCCCCGGTAAATGCGCCTTTCACATGACCAAACAGCGCCGACATCGCGGTATCACCGCGCAGAGTGGCGCAGTTCACTTCCACAAACGCGCCGCTAAACTGATGTCGCGCCTGTTTTAATTCGAAAATGCGTCGCGCCAGAAATGACTTACCCGCACCAGTCGGGCCGTTAAGCAGGATCGGTGCGCGGGATTTAATCGCCACTTTTTCGATCTGCTCAATCATGCGGTTGAAGTGGGGGTTACGCGTGGCGATGCCTGATTTGAGGAAATCGAGCGTTTGCAGGCGTTCCTCGGCAAAGCGGCTGGCGATGGCGTTATAACGGCTTAAATCGAGATCGATAATCGTCACTGCACCTGGGCTATCGGGCTGTTCTTTTTTGCGTGGTGGTGAAGTTTGCGCCAGTCGGGCGGGCAGGTAACGAGCTTCCGCCAGCAGAAACCAGCAAATTTGCGCGACGTGGGTGCCAGTGGTGATGTGAATTAAATAGTCTTCGCACTCTGGCTGAAAAGCGTAACCTCGGGCGAAATCATGCAGGCAGGCGTAAACCTCTTCGAAATCCCACGGGTTATGCAGTTCAATCTCAACGCCCACGACTTCTGTTTCTGGCGAAACGCTGGCGATATCGCGTTTAAGCGTTTCAAACAGCGAGCGTGAGCGGGCGTCATGCAACAATTCCAGCCGGTCGATGACCAACGATTCTTGCTGACATAAACAGAGCGTCGGGCGCCATTTTGACCAGCGTTGGCTGCCGCGTCCGGCATAATCCAGTACGGTTCCGACAAAGCCAAAAGCCACTGTTTTACGCATCTTAGATATCCTTATAAAAGACGATATTTCATTATCGGGTAAGTGACTTTATAGAAAATCTCCGTTTACGGACTTTGTGCCTTTAATTAAATAAAAACAATTAATTATAAGTTTAATTTGCTGATTTAATTTTTTGGCACGACGGTTGCAATTATCAGGACAGCAAACAACGAAAAGAGAAAAACAAAATGAATTACGAATTACTGACCACTGAAAATGCCCCGGTAAAAATGTGGACCAAAGGCGTGCCGGTAGAAGCCGATGCGCGTCAGCAACTTATTAATACGGCGAAGATGCCGTTTATTTTCAAACATATTGCGGTAATGCCTGACGTGCACCTGGGTAAAGGTTCCACCATTGGTAGCGTGATCCCGACCAAAGGGGCGATTATTCCTGCAGCGGTGGGCGTGGATATCGGTTGTGGAATGAACGCACTGCGTACCGCGTTAACGGCGGCAGATCTGCCGGAAAACCTGGCGGAACTGCGTCAGGCGATTGAAACTGCCGTGCCGCACGGGCGTACTACCGGGCGTTGTAAACGTGATAAAGGCGCATGGGAAAACCCGCCTGTTAACGTCGATGCGAAATGGGCTGAGCTTGAAGCCGGTTATCAGTGGTTAACGCAAAAATATCCGCGTTTCCTTAACACTAACAACTATAAACACCTGGGAACGCTGGGAACGGGTAACCACTTTATTGAAATCTGCCTTGATGAGTCGGACCAGGTGTGGATTATGTTGCACTCCGGTTCACGCGGAATTGGTAACGCCATCGGGACTTACTTTATCGAGCTGGCGCAAAAAGAGATGCAGGAAACGCTTGAGACGTTGCCGTCGCGTGATCTGGCGTACTTTATGGAAGGCACGGAATACTTTGATGATTACCTGAAAGCCGTGGCCTGGGCGCAGCTTTTTGCCAGCCTTAACCGCGATGCGATGATGGAAAACGTGGTTACGGCGTTGCAGAGCATTACGCAGAAAACGGTCAGACAGCCACAAACGCTGGCGATGGAAGAGATCAACTGTCACCACAACTATGTGCAAAAAGAACAGCACTTTGGTGAAGAGATCTACGTGACGCGTAAAGGCGCGGTGTCTGCGCGTGCTGGTCAATATGGAATTATTCCCGGTTCGATGGGCGCGAAAAGCTTTATCGTCCGTGGGCTGGGAAATGAAGAATCTTTCTGTTCATGCAGCCACGGTGCCGGACGCGTGATGAGCCGTACCAAAGCAAAAAAACTGTTTAGCGTGGAAGATCAGATTCGTGCCACCGCTCATGTGGAATGCCGTAAAGATGCCGAAGTGATCGACGAAATCCCGATGGCGTATAAAGATATTGATGCGGTGATGGCGGCACAAAGCGATCTGGTGGAAGTTATCTACACCCTGCGTCAGGTGGTGTGTGTAAAAGGATAAATAATGAAAAGGATGATTGCGCTGGATGGCGCACAGGGTGAAGGCGGCGGGCAGATCCTGCGTTCGGCGCTGAGCCTGTCGATGATAACCGGCCAGCCATTTACCATCACCGGCATTCGTGCCGGGCGTGCGAAACCTGGGCTGTTGCGCCAACATCTGACGGCGGTAAAGGCAGCGACGGAAATTTGCGGAGCGACGGTGGAGGGCGCGG
The DNA here is from genome assembly GCF_000407765.1 of Escherichia sp. KTE114. NCBI lineage: Bacteria > Pseudomonadati > Pseudomonadota > Gammaproteobacteria > Enterobacterales > Enterobacteriaceae > Escherichia > Escherichia sp. KTE114. The sequence continues at coordinate 1,590,686 of NZ_KE136626.1, forward strand.
AGTTGGGGTCGCAGCGCCTGGTCTTCCGGCCTGGCATCGTGCGCGGCGGCGATTACCGCTTCGCCATCGGTAGCGCAGGTAGCTGCATGTTGGTGCTGCAAACGGTATTGCCCGCGCTGTGGTTTGCTGACGGGTCTTCGCGTGTTGAAGTCAGCGGTGGCACCGATAACCCGTCTGCACCGCCCGCTGATTTTATCTGCCGTGTGCTGGAACCGTTGCTGGCGCGGATGGGGATTCAGCAGCAAACAACGCTGTTGCGCCATGGTTTTTACCCTGCTGGCGGCGGTGTGGTGACAACAGAAGTCTCGCCTGTGGCATCACTTAACGCATTAGCGTTGAATGAGCGGGGCAACATTGTGCGACTGTGCAGTGAAGTGTTACTGGCTGGAGTGCCTCATCATGTTGGCGAAAGAGAGATGTCCGTACTGGCTGCCAGCTTTTCCCTGAATGAGCGGAATATTCAAAGTCTGCCGCGCGAGCAGGGGCCAGGAAATACCGCTTCGCTTGAAGTCGTCAGCGAACACATCACCGAGCGTTTTTTTGCTGTTGGTGAAAAGCGTGTCAGTGCCGAAGTGGTTGCCGCCCAACTGGTGAAAGAGGTTAAACGCTACCTGGCAAGTTCGGCTGCGGTAGGGGAATATCTCGCAGACCAGTTAGTGTTGCCGATGGCGCTGGCAGGCGCGGGGGAGTTTACGGTTGCTCATCCCTCATGCCATCTGCTGACCAATATCGCGGTGGTGGAGCGTTTCTTGCCAGTGCGGTTTATTCTGGCTGAAACAGATGGCGTAACGTGGGTTAGCGTTGAATGATGCAGAGAAGCAAGTCGGATCAGGTGTGTTACCCGACCAGACTCACACCCCATATCCCATCATTTTCAGCAGTTTCTGCGCGTGCTGTACCGCAGCCTGACGGTGGGCAACGCCGAGTTTTTGATACAGATTGCGGATATGCGTTTTGATGGTGGTCGCTGCTACTTCCAGTTCGCCCGCAATTTGTTCGTTACTGTAACCGGAGTAAATCAGCCCCAGCACCTGCCATTCGCGTTGGGTCAATGGGCTGGTGCGGATCAGTTCCGGCACTTCCGGGTGATTTAGCAGACGTTCGACAAAGCTCTCGTCAAAGTGAGCGAACTTGTGTCGGTGATGTTGATTGATTTCCCGCAGGATACGCTGCGCGCGGTGCTGTTCCAGTTCCGGCAGCGTATTGAGCTGAATCAGCTGGCGTAACTGCTGCGCCATCGCTTCGCCTTCGATGACAAAATGACTGATAAATCCGGTGCGATTCGCCAGTTTTAATGCGTCCAGCAGCACGCGCTGAGCGTCGCTTTTACGTCCGGCCTGCCAGTACAACTGATTGAGCAACAGCAGGTTGCGGTTCAGGTCGCTCATTAACCGCAGACTGCGGGCATTTTCGTTGAGTTCTTCGAGGACAATTTCCGCAGGCTCAAACTCGCCCAGCAAAATTTGTGCACGGGCAATGTTGCGCCATTGGCCTTGCAGGAAGTGGTTGTTCGCAAACTCCGGTTTGGCCGTGTGACGCAACCAGTTGGCAGCGGCGGCTTTGTCGCCGGTCATCTGCCAGTAAATAACGCGAACTTTGTTGGCGTTAGAGATCCAGTCGCTGTGATATTTGCCATTCCCCAGCAGGTTTTCCAGGCGGTTAAGTTGGCTGCGGGCGTTATCCAGATCGCCACGAGCCAGCGAGCATTGAATTAACATTGCCAGGCACTGAAGCTGTTGCTGAGGCTGATAAGAAGATAAAACTTCGATCCCGCTACGCGCCGAGGCTTCGGCTTCATCCAGCCGTGCCCATGCCCATAACAGTTGCGCACGGATGCGTACCAGAAACTCATGCATCGGCAACTGTTCCAGATGCTGTTCGTTAATCAACTGGAACGCTTTTTCCTGCGTTTCCCACGCAGTTTGCAGGAACCCCTGGGCAAACAGAATTTCACTTTGCTGGATTAAACTCCACAAGGCGTAGTGCCAGACATCATGCTGGCGCGCCATTTGCTCGGTTTGCTGCATAAGTGCCAGCGAGCGGGTTAGTTCACCTTTACAGTGCAACACTTCGCCAAGTACAGAGGTCGCGACAATGCGACTGTAGAACCAGCCCGGAGGCAGTTCTTCCAGTGCCTGTTTTGCCAGTCGTTCGGCTTCTTCCGGATTACCGTCGTTAATGGCTACCTGGGCGCGCAGAGCGTTAAATTCTGCGTGCATGGTGCCTTCCCTGATACCCTGGATCTCGTGTTCGGCTCGTGCCAGCAGGGTATTTACTTCGCCGTAGCGATGCTGACTTTGCATCAACCAGGCCTGCAACAATACCAGTTGTGGATTTTCCAGCAGGCTGTCCCACGGCAGGGCTTTAAGCGACTCTTCCAGCAGCGACAGTTCGCTGTGGTTGAACAAACTCCAGGCGTGATTCAGCAGAATATCGCGCAGCATCAAAGCGTCGCCTGCCGCCAGCGCATGATGGATGGCTTCGCTGGGAAAACCTTGCGCCATCCAGCTTTCTGCGGCGGCACGGTGGATTTCCGGCAGTTCCGCCGCCAGTTCCCACTGGCAGCGTTGGCGCAGGAAGTTGCCAAACAGCGGGTGATAGCAGAACCACTCGCCAGTATCATCCATCCGTTGCAAAAACAGCCCCTGACGCTCAATCTCCTCAAGACGCATTTGCCCGTTTTCTTCGCCGGTCACGCGGGTGATTAGCGCATCATTCATCGAGCGCAAAATGGCGCTTTTTAGCAGGAAATGACGCGTGGTCAGATCAACGTTATCTAACACCTCATCGACCAGATAATCAGAAAGATGACTGGCATTGATGCCCGCCAGACGACGCGCTGATTTATGCGCCGAGTGGGTATTTTGCCTTGCTGAAAGCGCGATTAGCTGCAACGCCGTCGCCCAGCCGGACACGTCATCGCAAATCCGACTGCTTTCTGCGGCTTCAATCGGCGATGACAGACGGCAATCAAAAAACTGCTTCGCTTCCTGATGGGTAAATGTCAGTTGCTGGCTGCCAATTTCCAATAGTTGGTCACGCACGCGCAGATTGGCAATGCCCAACTGCGGAAGGTTGCGTGACAGCACCACCAGAGTGAGATTTTCTGGTTGATGGCGAATGAAGAAGCGCATTGATTCGTGGATCACCGGATTGGTGATCAAATGGTAATCGTCGATCACCAGGTAAAGTGGGCTATGCCATTCCGCCAGTTCGATGAAAAGCTGGGCAAACAGTGACGTCAGACTGGCATATTGCCGTTTTTGCGTCATTGTTTCACTGATGGCGCAGTGCCCGCTGGTTGCCTGTTGCACGGCGGCGATCAGATAGCTGGCGAAACGTTCTTGCTGGTTATCGCCTTCATCAAGCGAGTACCAGCCCAAATCGTTTTTTCCTGCCGCCCATTGGGATATGAGCGTTGTCTTCCCGTAACCCGCAGGACTTGTGATTAGCACCAGCCTGAAGTTGTTCGCGCCGGAAAGTTTAGCCAACAGGCGCTCACGAACCACAGTATGGTCGAGTCGAACCGGACGACTTAATTTTGACGGAATCAGCATAGTTAATCACTTCACTGTGGAAATTGAGGAAATATTATTTTTTTTGCGCTTCGTAATTAATAGTTATAAGTTCGGTCAGAAACCTGTGCAATGCAAGCGATGACGATTTTTTATGTGTCTGAATTTGCACTCTGTCACAATTCCAAATCTTTATTAATACTTCATCTTAAAACAAGGCAAATGCAGCGTGGATACTGGATTTTAGGGTGTTTTCTTTCAGTTCAAAAGCCTTATTAAAGCAACGATACCGCCTTAATTCCTGATGAAAGGTCTATCTAAAAAGTTGATCTTAATAAATCTATTAACAGTGAGATGACCCTCAATGGATATTTCATTACTGAAACTATTTCGCCGCTTTACTTAATTTATAGAGTTGCTTTCCGCTTTTTGATAATACGCAACGACCATTTCTTACTGTTAATAGCAGGTTTTCTGCGCTCTCTGGCATTGAGCTGATGCTTTTGCAGTTGATTGCACTACCTTTAAGTGGTCGTGATCACATTTTCTTGCTCATCCCCGTCACTCCTCCCCGCCTAATCCCCCGTAGGATGAGGAAGGTCAACATGGAGCCTGGCAAACTAACGATAACGTTGTGTTTAATATCTAAGAAAACTGGAACTCCTATGTCACAACCCATTTTTAATGAAAAGCAATTTCAGGAAGCCCTGTCACGCCAGTGGCAGCGTTATGGTTTAACTTCTGCGGCTGAGATGACCCCTCGCCAGTGGTGGTTGGCAGTGAGTGAAGCCCTGGCGGAAATGCTGCGAGCCCAGCCTTTCGTTAAACCGGCGGCGAATCAGCGCCATGTTAACTACATCTCAATGGAGTTTTTGATTGGGCGTCTGACGGGCAACAACCTGTTAAATCTCGGCTGGTATCAGGCTGTTCAGGATTCACTGAAGTCTTATGACATCAACCTGACTGACCTGTTGGAAGAAGAGATTGATCCGGCGCTGGGTAACGGTGGCCTGGGGCGTCTGGCTGCGTGTTTCCTCGACTCAATGGCGACTGTCGGGCAGTCTGCCACTGGCTATGGTCTTAACTATCAGTATGGTTTGTTCCGTCAATCCTTTGTCGATGGTAAACAGTCTGAAGCGCCAGACGACTGGCATCGCGGCAACTACCCGTGGTTTAGCCATAACGAAGCTCTGGATGTGCAGGTGGGCATCGGCGGCAAAGTGACGAAAGAGGGGCGCTGGGAACCGGAATTTACCATTACCGGGCAAGCGTGGGATCTTCCAGTGTTGGGCTACCACAACGGTGTGGCACAACCGCTGCGTTTATGGCAGGCGACTCATGCTCATCCGTTCAATCTCACCAAATTTAATGACGGTGACTTCCTGCGTGCCGAACAACAAGGCATCAATGCTGAAAAACTGACCAAAGTTCTCTATCCAAACGATAACCACACTGCGGGTAAAAAGCTGCGCCTGATGCAGCAATACTTCCAGTGTGCCTGTTCGGTGGCGGATATTCTGCGTCGCCATCATCTGGCGGGGCGTAAACTGCACGAACTGGCAGATTACGAAGTCATTCAACTGAACGATACCCACCCGACTATCGCTATTCCAGAACTGCTGCGCGTGCTGATCGATGAGCACCAGATGAGCTGGGATGACGCCTGGGCAATCACCAGCAAAACTTTCGCTTACACCAACCATACTTTGATGCCAGAAGCTCTGGAGTGCTGGGATGAGAAACTGGTAAAAGCCCTGCTGCCGCGCCATATGCAGATAATCAATGAAATCAACAACCGCTTTAAGAAACTGGTAGAAAAAACCTGGCCAGGTGATAAAGCGGTGTGGGCAAAGCTGGCGGTTGTGCATGACAAACAGGTTCGCATGGCCAATATGTGTGTGGTAAGCGGCTTTGCGGTGAACGGTGTGGCGGCGTTGCACTCGGATCTGGTGGTGAAAGACTTGTTCCCGGAATATCACCAGCTGTGGCCGAACAAATTCCATAACGTCACTAACGGCATTACCCCACGTCGCTGGATCAAACAGTGCAACCCGGCACTGGCGGCGCTGCTGGATAAATCACTGAAGAAAGAGTGGGTTAACGATCTGGATCAACTGATCCATCTGGAAAAATTCGCCGATGACGCGAAATTCCGTCAGCAATATCGCGAGATCAAACAGGCGAATAAAGTCCGTCTGGCAGAGTTTGTGAAAGCCCGTACCGGTATTGAGATCAATCCGCAGGCGATTTTCGATATTCAGATCAAACGTCTGCATGAGTACAAACGCCAGCACCTGAATCTGCTGCATATTCTGGCGCTGTATAAAGAAATTCGCGAGAACCCGCAGGCCGACCGCGTACCGCGCGTATTCCTGTTCGGCGCGAAAGCGGCGCCTGGCTACTACCTGGCGAAGAATATTATCTTTGCGATCAATAAAGTGGCTGACGTGATCAACAACGATCCGCAAGTTGGCGACAAACTGAAGGTGGTGTTCCTGCCGGATTATTGCGTTTCGGCGGCGGAAAAACTGATCCCGGCGGCGGATATCTCCGAGCAGATCTCCACTGCAGGGAAAGAGGCTTCTGGTACTGGCAACATGAAACTGGCGCTCAACGGCGCGTTAACCGTGGGTACGCTGGATGGCGCGAACGTTGAAATTGCCGAAAAAGTCGGTGAAGAAAACATCTTTATTTTTGGTCATACCGTGGAACAAGTGAAGGCAATTCTGGCCAAAGGCTACGACCCGGTGAAATGGCGGAAGAAAGATAAGGTTCTGGACGCCGTGTTGAAAGAGCTGGAAAGCGGTAAATACAGCGATGGTGATAAACATGCCTTCGACCAGATGCTGCACAGTATCGGCAAACAAGGCGGCGATCCGTATCTGGTGATGGCGGATTTCGCAGCCTATGTAGAGGCACAAAAGCAGGTGGATGTGCTGTATCGCGACCAGGAGGCCTGGACTCGCGCGGCGATCCTCAATACCGCCCGCTGCGGTATGTTTAGCTCGGATCGCTCTATTCGCGATTATCAGGCTCGTATCTGGCAGGCAAAACGCTAAGGAAGCTCGATGGAAAGCAAACGTCTGGATAATGCCGCGCTGGCGGCGGGGATCAGCCCCAATTACATCAATGCCCACGGTAAACCGCAGTCGATTAGCGCCGAAACCAAACGGCGTTTGCTTGACGCGATGCATCAACGTACCGCCACGAAAGTGGCGGTAACGCCAGTCCCGAATGTCATGGTTTATACCAGCGGCAAAAAAATGCCGATGGCGGTAGAAGGCAGCGGCGAATATAGCTGGCTGCTGACCACCGAAGAAGGTACTCAGTACAAAGGGCACGTGAGCGGCGGTAAAGCGTTCAATCTACCGACGAAGCTGCCGGAAGGTTATCACACGCTGACGCTTACCCAGGACGAACAGCGCGTGCATTGCCGGGTGATTGTCGCCCCGAAACGTTGTTACGAACCGCAGGCGTTGCTGAATAAACAAAAGCTGTGGGGGGCCTGCGTTCAGCTTTATACGCTGCGCTCGGAAAAAAACTGGGGCATTGGTGATTTTGGCGATCTCAAAGCGATGCTGGTGGATGTGGCAAAACGAGGCGGGTCGTTCATCGGTTTGAACCCGATTCATGCGCTCTATCCGGCAAACCCGGAAAGCGCCAGCCCGTATAGCCCGTCTTCTCGCCGCTGGCTGAATGTGGTTTATATCGACGTTAATGCCGTCGAAGATTTCCATCTTAGCGAAGAGGCACAGGTCTGGTGGCAGATGCCGACCACACAACAGACGCTGCAACAGGCGCGGGATGCCGACTGGGTCGATTACTCCACGGTTACCGCCCTAAAAATGACAGCATTGCGGATGGCGTGGAAAGGTTTCGCGCAACGTGATGATGAACAGATGGCAGCGTTTCGCCAGTTTGTTGCAGAGCAGGGCGATAGCTTGTTCTGGCAGGCAGCGTTTGACGCGCTACATGCACAACAAGTGAAAGAGGACGAAATGCGCTGGGGTTGGCCAGCATGGCCGCAGGCGTACCAGAATGTGGATTCACCAGAAGTGCGTCAGTTCTGCGAAGAACATCGTGATGACGTCGATTTTTATCTCTGGTTGCAGTGGCTGGCTTACAGCCAGTTTGCCGCCTGCTGGGAGATAAGCCAGGGCTATGAAATGCCGATTGGTTTGTACCGTGACCTGGCAGTTGGCGTAGCGGAAGGCGGAGCGGAAACCTGGTGCGACCGCGAGTTATATTGCCTGAAAGCATCGGTTGGCGCGCCGCCGGATATCCTCGGTCCGTTAGGGCAGAACTGGGGATTGCCACCGATGGATCCGCATATCATCACTGCGCGCGCTTATGAACCGTTTATCGAGCTGTTGCGTGCCAATATGCAAAACTGCGGCGCGTTGCGAATTGACCATGTAATGTCGATGCTGCGTTTGTGGTGGATACCGTATGGCGAAACGGCGGATCAGGGGGCATATGTTCACTATCCGGTGGATGATCTGCTCGCTATTCTGGCGCTGGAAAGTAAACGCCATCGCTGCATGGTGATTGGCGAAGATCTTGGCACGGTGCCAGTAGAGATTGTCGGTAAGCTGCGCAGTAGTGGGGTTTACTCCTACAAAGTGCTCTATTTCGAAAGCGATCACGAGAAGACGTTCCGCGCACCAAAAGCGTATCCGGAGCAGTCGATGGCGGTCGCGGCAACACACGATCTGCCTACGCTGCGTGGTTACTGGGAGAGCGGGGATTTAACGCTGGGCAAAACGCTGGGGCTGTACCCGGATGAAGTGGTGCTGCGCGGTTTGTATCAGGATCGCGAACTGGCGAAGCAAGGGCTGCTGGATGCGCTGCATAAATATGGCTGTCTGCCAAAACGTGCCGGGCATAAGGCATCACTGATGGCGATGACGCCGACGCTTAATCGTGGCTTGCAACGCTATATTGCCGACAGTAATAGTGCCCTGTTAGGGCTACAGCCAGAAGACTGGCTGGATATGGCGGAACCTGTAAATATTCCTGGCACCAGTTACCAGTATAAAAACTGGCGACGTAAGCTTTCCGCAACACTTGAGTCGATGTTTGCTGATGATGGTGTGAACAAGTTGCTGAAGGATTTAGACAGACGGCGCATGGCGGCAGCGAAGAAGAAGTAGAGTGCGGTTGATGCCGGATGCGATGCTTGATGCGTCTTATCCGGCCGACTCATCAGAGCAGCCGGATAAGGCATTCACGCCATATCCGGCAGTCAGTGTTATCAAATCACCATATTCAGCAGCAGACAGCCTACCAGACCGCACACTGAGATAATGGTTTCCAGCATCGACCAGGATTTGATGGTCTCGCCGATAGTCAGGTTAAAGTACTCTTTGAACAGCCAGAAGCCCGGATCGTTCACGTGAGAGAAAATCACACTACCGGAACCAACCGCAATAACCATCAGCTCCGGGCTAACACCTGTCGTTGCAATCAGCGGCGCAGCGATACCACCCGCAGTGATTGCCGCAACGGTTGCAGAACCCAGCGCGATACGCAGCACAGCGGCAATAGACCACGCCATCAGCAGCGGAGAAATGTTAGTTTCATGCATCATGGAAGCAATGTATTTGTCCACGCCGCTGTCTACCAGCACCTGCTTGAACGCACCGCCACCACCGATGATCAACAGCATCATCGCGATGATTTTGATGGAAGAAACCAGCGTGTCGTTAATCTGATCCATTGAACGACCACGGTTCAGACCAAAGGTGAACATCGCAATCAGCACGGCAATCAATGTCGCCATCACCGGGTCACCGAGGAACTCTGCTACCGGCAGGAAAGCGTGACCTTTCGGCAGGATCATTTCAGCGATGGCACGCATCGCCATCAGTACAACCGGCACCAGAGAAGTCCAGACGCTGACGCCAAAGCTCGGCATCTCTTCTTCGCTAAAGGTTTTCGCACTGTACAGACCTTCCGGGATCGGCTTATCAATGCCTTTCAGCACGCGAGCGTAAACCGGACCCGCGAGAATCACGGTCGGGATCGCCAGAATAGTACCGTACAGCAGGGTTTTACCCATATCGGCATTGAAAATGGTGGCAATCGCAGTCGGGCCCGGGTGCGGCGGCAGGAAGCCGTGGGTCACAGACAGTGCAGCCGCCATTGGTACACCAACATACAGCAGCGGGATATTGGCAGCAGCAGCGATGGTGAATACCAGCGGCAGCATCAGCACGAAGCCTACTTCATAGAACAGGGCAAAACCGACGGTAAAACCGGTCAATACCACTGCCCACTGGATGTGTTTTTTACCAAATTTGGCAATCAGCGTGGTGGCGATACGTTGCGCGCCGCCACAGTCTGCCAGCATTTTGCCCAGCATTGCGCCAAAGCCCATGATCAGGGCAAGGCTACCGAGCGTCCCGCCGACACCGGCTTTGATAGAGCCAATAACTTTATCCAGCGGCATCCCTTGCATTAATCCAACAGCAAGCGCCACCAGGACGAGAGCGATGAAGCCGTTCATTTTGAAGCGGATCATCAGGAGTAATAACAAGATAACACCGATAGCAACAATGACTAATGGCATGATTTACCTGGCCTTTAATTTGTTATGGGTAACGTCAGGTTTCTGACGACAAATCCTGGTTGTCCCAACTGGGAACAGAGATATAACGGCACCACGGCTGATGACCCCTAAAACGTATTAGTGTAGTCAGATGTTATGAGTGTGTTTGGTGCCCATGAGAATGATACGGGTAACATAATGCGCTTGAGAATCACCAGAGCGGGGTAAATTTAAATTATGAGAGGTTGGTCATATTATCGTGGGGAAACGAAGGGGGACGGAGTAAAGCTGCGCCATAAGAACAACGAAAGCCCGATAAGACACTTTAGCGTCGCATCGGGCAATCTACAAAAGAGGGGATAACTTAGTAGTAAGAGTGTTCGCCGCGCTGGTGTTCGGTGAGATCGCGCACACCTTTCAGTTCCGGGAATTCGTTCAGCAGCTGCTTTTCGATCCCTTCTTTCAGCGTTACGTCGACCATGGAACAGCCGTTACAGCCGCCGCCAAATTGCAGAATGGCGTAACCGTCTTCGGTGATTTCCATCAGCGAAACGCGACCACCGTGACCGGCAAGCTGCGGGTTAATCTGCGATTGCAGCATATACTCGACGCGCTCCATTAGCGGCGCATCGTCAGCCACTTTACGCATTTTGGCGTTCGGTGCTTTCAGCGTTAGCTGGGAACCCAACTGGTCGGTAACAAAGTCGATCTCTGCATCTTCCAGGTATGGTGCGCTTAACTCATCAACATACGCGGTCAGCAGGTCAAATTTCAGGGCGGTGTCGGTGGCTTCCACAGCGTCCGGCGGACAATAAGAAACGCCGCATTCAGCGTTAGGTGTGCCAGGGTTAATCACAAATACGCGGATTTGTGTCCCTTCTTCCTGGTTTGCCAGCAGTTTGGCAAAGTGCGCTTGTGCAGCATCGGAAATACGGATCATAGTAATGGCCTAATAGTTGACTATTTTAGTTGGTTATAATACGCCCATCATCGAGGCTCTACAAGGTTCGACAAAGGCACCAGACCTGGACAGTCGCCGCACCATTGCGTAAAAGCAGCTGCGCAATCTCTGCGACGGTACTTCCGGTGGTAACGACATCATCCACAATCACCATATGGAGACCTTGCACGGGCAATTCAAGGCGAAAGGCATTTTTCAGGTTGCGCTTGCGCAGACGGGCGTTGAGAAAATGCTGGGTTGCAGTGGCTCTTGTTCGTGTGACGGCTTCGCTATCCCATTGGCAGTGCAACCAGCGTGATAACGGCTGACACAGCAAATCGCTCTGATTAAATCCCCGACGCCAGTGGCGATGCCGCCATAACGGGACACTGACGATACGATCCGGCAGATGTAATTCGCTGGTGCGACGGGCGTGTAAGACTTCCAATAGTAACAAACGTGCTAGCGCACTGGCGATTTCACTGCGCCGGGAAAACTTAAGCTGGTGGATGAGCGGACTTAAGGGCGGCGCATAGTTGGCAACAGTGAGCAGTCTTTGCCACGGCGGCGGTTTTTGCAGACAGCGACCACAGGGAAGATGTGAGTGTGTAGAGGGTAATCCACATTGCGGGCATAGCATTTTATCTGTACGTGCGGCGCGGGAGCAGACCGAGCAAATCCCCCAATGACCTAGCGCCAGCGGCATTCGGCATAGCCAGCATAATCCCGGTACTGTTAGCATATGTTCATCCTTGTAAGTCAAAAGAGAACAATAGCGGATGAATAACATCTGGTGGCAGACCAAAGGTCAGGGGAATGTTCATCTTGTGCTGCTGCACGGATGGGGACTGAATGCCGAAGTGTGGCGTTGCATTGACGAGGAACTTAGCTCGCATTTTACGTTACATCTTGTTGATCTGCCTGGCTTCGGGCGCAGTCAGGGATTTGGTGCGATGTCGCTTGCTGACATAGCTGAAGTTGTGCTGCAACAGGCACCGGATAAAGCCATTTGGTTAGGCTGGAGCCTGGGCGGGCTGGTGGCAAGTCAGATTGCATTAGCCTGTCCCGAGCGTGTTCAGGCGCTGGTCACCGTGGCGTCGTCACCTTGTTTTAGTGCTCGTGACGAGTGGCCGGGGATAAAACCGGACGTGCTGGCGGGTTTCCAGCAGCAACTCAGTGATGATTTTCAGCGTACAGTGGAGCGGTTCCTGGCGTTACAAACCATGGGTACTGAAACGGCGCGCCAGGATGCGCGGGCGTTGAAGAAAACCGTTCTGGCGTTACCGATGCCGGAGGTTGACGTGCTTAATGGTGGGCTGGAAATCCTGAAAACGGTCGATCTTCGTCAGCCGCTGCAGAACGTACCAATGCCGTTTTTGCGATTGTATGGTTATCTCGACGGTCTGGTGCCGCGCAAAGTAGTGCCGATGCTGGATGAACTCTGGCCGCACAGCGAATCATATATCTTCGCCAAAGCGGCCCATGCGCCGTTTATTTCACATCCAGACGAGTTTTGTCAGCAGCTGGTAGCGTTGAAGCAGAGGGTGTAGCAGTATTTGAAATGGCGAGGCAGGTATTTACTGACTCGCCTCAACCAACTCTTCTTCTGAAAGCCCGGTAAAGAGCATGATGTCTGCAAGAGGGACTCCGGATTGCAGCATTCTTTTGGCGGTATCCAGGGCTTCCAGGCGTCGACCCAATAAACAACCAATCAGGTAACTAATAAGATATTCTCTTTCTGCATCTGTCATTAAAACCATCCTTTACGTTATTGATGATTTATTTCAGCAAGGTCTTCAACCGTCAGGCTAGTAAATCGCAGAACGTCCTCAAGAGAGACTCCGGCATCCAGCATAGTTTTGGCAATATTTAGGGCGTTGGTACGTATACCTTTCTGAAACCCTTCCTGCCGCAATCTTTCCGCAATAGTCATTAAACTCTCCTTGTTTTTCGGTGAACGTTCGGCAACGCCGTCGATAAAATCGTTAAAACGTACCGCGTCGCCTGTTTGCAGTATGTAATTAAACAGTCCTTTGATTTGTCTGTCATTAGCGTATCCACTACTTAATAAGCAGGCCATTTGCTCCACCAGCCCCATCAGGTCGCGTTGACGAATATGTTTTTGAATTAACTCCAGCAGCGCCATACGTCGGTGCTGCATGATTTCATCATCAGGCATGACGGTGACATCAATCAGCGGAAATGCAGAGGCATAAAGCTGCCTTGCCAGTTTGGGATCGGCGAAACAATCCAGCCAACACAGCGAATAGGGATAGGGGCTTTCAATGCCGTGGTAAAACAACAACGGTACGACCATCGGCAACGTTTTGTATCCTGCATCAAGGTGGTTTTGCATTGCGGCAATGGCATAACGCATCATGCGAAATGCGATCAATTTGTTTGAGGTGCTTTGATGTTCAATCAGGCAATAGATGTATCCTGGCCCTTGCTCCGTTTTCACCGACCACAGCACGTCGGAATAGCTTTCACGCAGATCGTCATTCGACTCCAGCTTGAGGGTTTTCATATCACAGAGCGCGTGAATGGGGGCCGGTAAATGGAACGCAAGGAAATCACGTGCCGTGTCCGGTTGGCGTAAAAAGAGTTTGAACAGCGCATCGTGTAGGGTGGAACTCTGCTTTTTGCTCATGGCGTTCCTTCACCTGTTTTTTTGAATGCCGTGACTTTACGCGCCACTCCACGGCTATGCATTAGCGAGTTTTCATCCTTGCGAGACACTTTCAGAGGAACTTACGCCACTCTGCAAGAGTTGCATTTTTATGGAAAGCCGTGACTAGTCCTGATATAAGTTGACACTTTTCTGTCTGTAAAACGCCTGATGAACGTCATCGGGCGTTTTGTATTTCAGGGCCAGGTGTGGCCGCTCACAGTTATAAATTGTCACGGACTCTTTTACCATTTCCCGGGCTTGCATCAGGTCTGCAGGACGCGAGAGTAAAAACTCATTTTTCAGGATACCGTTTATTCGCTCAGCCAGTGCGTTCTGGTAGCAGTCATAACCATCAGTCATTGAACAGGTTATTCCGTTTTTCTCATGGACTGACTGATAAAGAGCTGAACAGTATTGCAACCCTCTGTCAGAGTGATGTACCAGAGGACCTGTCGTTTTTCTTCGCCTCAGAGCCTGTCTGAACGCTTTTACCACATTTTCTGTCTGCAGATTTCCCCCGACATGGTAACCCATGATTTTTCTGGAGCAGGCATCAGTGACCAGACTCAGATAAGCCATGCCGCTGAGCAGGGGAAGGTAAGTAATGTCGGCAACCCAGACCTGCTCTGGCTCAAGGGCGGTAACCTGCTCCGGGCCGGGTTTCAGCAGATTGGGATGCCGGTAAAAGCGGTGATGGCTGTTGGTAGTTTTGTGATATGCCCGCTTTACTGGCACCAGGAGCCGGTATTCATCCAGCAGGTTAAACAAACGGTCTCGTCCGATATTCAGCCTTTTATCGGCCTGCGTGTTCAGCAGATAGTGCAGTTTACGCGCACCGATTCGCGGCTGACGACATCTGATACGGGCAACAAAATTAAGAACCTGAGCATGATGTTCCTGCCGTTTTCTGCGCCTTGCGTTGTCCTGATACCATGCCTGTCTGCTGTGCCCCAGGAACTGACATGCACGCGTAACAGTTATTTTTGGGGCCGAACTCTGCGCGAGGACTTGCCGGGCCGCTTTTTTACGATACTCACCCCGTAATCATTTTTCAGGACATTGATAACCGACTCAAAAAACTCAGCTTTCTGGTTCGCCAGCTCAAGCTGCTCTTCAAGTTCTCTGATTCTTTGCTCGGGTGTGAGCGGGATAGTTGTCTGAGTCACAGGCAGTTTCCTCTTCACCAGATCAGGAAGTCCGGGACTCCAGTCAAGCCGGCCATATTTACGCAACCAGACAAGAACGGTGGAGCGCCCCTGAATGCCATACCGCTGCTGAGCCTGTTTATAGGTCATCTCGCCTTTTTCAACCTGCTCAACAACAGCTATTTTAAAGGATAGAGGATAATCACGTTGGGTGCGTTTGAACTCAGTCATCATCACGTTCTCCGGATTTAAGTCTGGAACGTGTCAACGCTATTCAGGACGGGTCACCGCACGCAAAAAAGCCCGGTAGCTAATGCATACCGGGCTTTTCAAAACGAACGATGGAACAAGGTTAACGCAACATCCACCACTCACGCAGACAGGCTTTTCCTTCCGGGCAGCTTTTACAACTGCCAGAGAGGCAGCCATCAGGTTCTTCCTGAATCCGTACCGCTTTGCCCATATTTTCCAGCTGTTGCAGCATAGCGTTAATCATCGGCTGCGGGGTGTTCAGCGTCTGGCTGATCTGGGTCGCTTCCATACGACCCCGTAACGCCAGCAAATCACGCACCTGAATGAGCGAAGCCATTGCCGTGTCCTTAGTGGCAATCGCCAGTGGTGCTGGCTGCGCAGCAACTGCTTACCGTTTTGCGGCTTGCCAGTAGTTCGATATCGACCCGACTACGCGCGCGGCGCAGCAGTCCGATAACCACGATGTTAAACAGGACAACCGCCAGAATGCACACCAGGCTGTAAGTTGGGTGCTGGCTGTAGCTGGCGACCTGATAGAACAATGTTGCCAGCGAGTAAGCGATATTTAGCCCCCACAGGATGGAGAAGCCCATCCAGCCACGGCTTGATTCACGGGCAATGGCACCCATCACCGAAATACACGGTACATACAGCAGGACGAATATCAGATAGCTGTAAGCTGCCGCCGCGCTACCGAATTTCTCATCCATCACGCCCATTGCCCCAGTACCCATTTCGCCGTCGCCTTTGCTGGCTTCAATTGGGTTCATCAGTACGCTAAGACTGAAGGTGTCTTTCAGGCTCTGCCAGGTTTCATCTACTGCGCTGAACAGCTCTTCACCAAGGTTAAATTCCGCCGGATTGAACTCTTCGTCCTGAATGTTTTCTGCGGTATAGAGAGTGTTGAGCGTACCGACCACCACTTCTTTCGCCATTGCGCCAGTAAACAGTCCAACCGTTGCCTGCCAGTTATCTTCATGCACGCCAATCGGCTTGAAGACTGGAGTGATCACACGGCTGACAGAGGCCAGCGCCGAGTCGTTGATGTTATCGACGATTTTCCCACTCAGCGAGAAGCTGTTGAAGGCGCTCAGGAAAATGCTAACGATGATAATCACTTTACCGGCGCGCAGGACGAAGCCTTTCAAACGCTGCCAGGTCTGGATAATCAGGCTCTTAATGTGTGGTACGTGATAGACCGGCAGCTCCATGACAAACGGCGTCGCTTCACCGCGCATGATGGTGTACTTGAGCATCAGTCCCGTCAGTACCGCCATCACAATACCGATGACATACAGCGAGAACACAGCCAGTGCGCCATTCTGCCCGAAGAACGCGGCAGCAAATACTGCGAAGATTGCCAGACGAGCACCGCAGGACATAAACGGTGCCATCATGATGGTCATCAGGCGTTCACGTGGTGCATCAAGGGTTCGTGCGCCCATTACCGACGGTACGTTACAACCAAAACCGACGATCAACGGCACAAAGGATTTACCCGGCAAGCCTAACGCCTGCATCAGACGATCCATCACAAATGCCGCACGCGCCATATACCCGGAGTCCTCGAGGAAGGAGAGGAACAGGTACATCATGCCGATCTGCGGCACCAGTGGCAGAACGGTGTTAATACCGCCACCCAGGCCCTGGGCGAGGAAGATAGTTAGCCAGTCCGGGAAGTGGAGCGTGTAGCCAATCCACTGAATACCATGCACAAAGAGTGCCACGGAACCGACGTCAAACAGCGGCTGTAGCGCCCCGCCGATGTTGATAGCCAGCAGGAACATCAGATACATCACAAAGAGGAAAATCGGCAGACCAAGGAATCGGTTGAGCACGATTTTATCCACTGCCGTGGTGAAACGGCTGGGTTCTGCCGTCAGAGTATTGCTTACCACATCACAGATGGCAGCAATACACTGGTAACGTGCATCGGCAATGTGCAGCGCCGGATCGTCCATCTCATTACGCAGACGGGCGAGGGCAGCATCCAGATGCTGCGACGCTTCACCGGCGTAGGCGCGGCTGTAGATATCGCCTTCCAGCATTTGCAGACCCAGCCAGCGGCGATGTTTCAGCGGGATGTCCGACGGCATCACTTTCGCCAGTGCATCGGCTTCATTGATTAGCGGCTGCGCGTAATGCACTAGTTCTACATTCTCGTTGGCTTTATAGCGGTCAATCGCCAGTTTCAGAGCTTCAATACCGCGACCACGCGTGGAAACCAGCGGGATCACCGGGCAGCCAAGACGCGCCGACAGCGCATCAATTTCAATGCGAATATTTTGCTTCTCGGCAATGTCGAGCATGTTCAGCGCCACGATGCAGGGAATGCCGAGTTCCAGCAGTTGCAGCGTCAGGTACAGGTTACGCTCAAGGTTAGACGCATCCACCACGTTAATCAGCAGATCGGCGTCGCCACTCAGAATGTAGTGACAAGCGATTTGCTCATCCAGAGAAGTTTGCGATGAGATGGTAGTCAGAGAATAAGTACCAGGCAGGTCAACCAGAGTGACCTGATGATCGGTGGTGGAGAACTGACCCTCTTTACGTTCGACGGTAACGCCAGCCCAGTTCCCTACACGCTGGCGTGCACCGGTGAGCTGGTTAAATAAAGTTGTCTTGCCAGAATTTGGATTACCAATTAAGCCAATGGTTAATTTTTTCATTGTTATTCTCACCGTATTAACAGGAAACCGCTTCCACTTCTAATAAGGCCAGATCTTTTTTGCGTAATACCAGGCTCACACGACGGGTTTCGATATGAATGGGATCGCCGAGTGGGGCGACGCGCACCACATTAAAAGAGGAGCCAGGTAACATGCCTAGAGAAAGCAGTTTTTGGCGATATGCCGGGCTGATTTCACGGGAAAATCCAGTGATTTTCCACGCAGTATCTGGAGTGTATTGCATAAGGGCCTACTTGTTTCTCATTAACTGGATAACTACCTCATGGGGCGTTTGACAGCGACATGAGACCAGATGATTTGCCAACGAAGGAGAGATTAAATAATCAACAATACAATGATAATGAGAATGGTTTCTATCAGCAATACTTAAAATGTGTGCGAATGTTGGTTTAGATAATAATCTGACTCAATGTTGATGTGGCTCAAGGTTATATCGGAGCAAAAATATAACTCGAATGGCGAATTATTAGGGCTGGTTAATGTTTAATTAAGGTTTTAATTGTTAATGCAGTGATAAATATTAGCAAAAATATATTGTGGATTTAGCTGTGGAATAAAAATGCCGGAGATAATTTCCGGCATTTTTATGTCAGGCAAGGTGCTCGTTGTGAGTTGCCAGATGCGGCGTGAACGCCTTATCTGGCCTACGATTTCGTGCAAATTCGAACCGTAGGCCAACCAGGATGTTTAACGTTTTTTGCCCATTGCCGCCGCCAGCGCATCCATCATCGCGCTATTACCGGCAGGCTGCGCTTCACGACCGCGCGGTTTGGCTGCCGGGCGGTTGTTTTGCGGGCGATCGTTACCGCCGCTGCGACGGGCGTTGGTTTCACCTGGCTGCTCATCCAGACGCATGGTCAGGGCGATACGTTTACGCTGAAGATCCACTTCCAGCACTTTCACCTTCACAATGTCACCCGCTTTCACCACGGTGTGCGGATCTTCCACAAACTTGTTCGACAAAGAAGAGATGTGAACCAGGCCATCCTGATGCACGCCGATATCGACAAACGCGCCAAAGTTGGTGACGTTGGTGACAGCACCTTCGAGGATCATACCCGGTTGCAGGTCGTTCATTGTCTCGACGCCATCGGCAAACTGAGCGGTCTTAAATTCTGGACGCGGATCGCGACCCGGTTTTTCCAGCTCTTTGATGATGTCGGTTACCGTCGGCACACCGAATTTTTCATCGGTAAAGTCAGAGGCTTTCAGGTTACGCAGTTCGCTGCTGTTACCCATCAGATCTTTCAGCGCCTGCTGCGTTGCCGCCAGAATGCGTTCCACCACTGGATAGGCTTCCGGGTGAACGGTAGAAGCGTCAAGCGGGTTATCACCGTGGTTAATACGCAGGAAGCCCGCGCACTGCTCAAAGGCTTTTGGCCCCAGTCGGCTCACTTTTAACAGTTGCTGACGGTTCTGGAACTGACCGTTCTCGTCACGCCAGGCAACAATGTTTTGCGCCATCATGCGC
This sequence comes from Escherichia sp. KTE114, assembly GCF_000407765.1. NCBI lineage: Bacteria > Pseudomonadati > Pseudomonadota > Gammaproteobacteria > Enterobacterales > Enterobacteriaceae > Escherichia > Escherichia sp. KTE114. The sequence continues at coordinate 1,609,920 of NZ_KE136626.1, forward strand.
GTCAGGCCCGCCACGCGAGTTAACAGCGGAACAGAAGCAGTGTTGAGATCGACGCCAACGGCGTTAACGCAGTCTTCCACCACTGCGTCCAGTTTACGAGCCAGCTGCGTCTGGCTGACGTCATGTTGATACTGACCCACACCGATAGATTTCGGATCGATTTTCACCAGCTCTGCCAGCGGATCCTGCAAACGACGAGCGATAGACACTGCGCCACGCAGCGAAACATCGAGATCCGGGAACTCCTGCGCTGCCAGTTCGGAAGCTGAGTAAACGGATGCGCCTGCTTCGCTGACGATCACTTTCTGCGCAGTCACTTGCGGGAACTGCTTCTGCACGTCGAGATAGAAACGCTCGGTTTCGCGGGAAGCCGTACCGTTACCAATTGCCACCAGCTCAACGTTATGTTTTTCACACAAAGCGGCAACGGTCATCGCCGCTTTTGCGGCTTGTCCGGTGTGCGGATAAATGGTGTCGGTCGCTACCAGTTTGCCGGTTGCATCGACCACCGCAACTTTTACCCCGGTACGCAGACCCGGATCGAGCCCCATCGTCGCACGCAGTCCTGCTGGGGCTGCCATCAACAGATCGTGCAGGTTACGGGCAAATACGTTGATTGCTTCATCTTCCGCACGTTCGCGCACGGTGCCCATCAGTTCGGTTTCCAGGTGCATCAGTACCTTGATGCGCCACGTCCAGCTCACCACGCCTTTGCGCCAGCTATCCGCCGGGGCATTGTTCAGGCGCAGATTGAGGTGATCCATAATGATTTGTTCGCAATAACTCTCTTTCGGCGGCTCATCGAACTGTGGATCGGCATTCAGCGAAAGCTGGAGTATGCCTTCGTTACGCCCACGGAACATCGCCAGCGCGCGGTGAGAAGGCACCGTGGACAGCGGTTCGTGATGATCGAAATAGTCGCGGAATTTTGCCCCTTCCTCTTCTTTACCGCTCACCACCGTAGAAACCAAATGCGCGTTCTTCCACAGATAATCACGCACTTTTGCCAGCAGCGCGGCATCTTCGGCAAACCGTTCCATCAGGATATAGCGCGCGCCGTCCAGCGCAGCTTTGGTATCTGCCACGCCTTTATCGGCATCAACATATTGTGCAGCGGCGACTTCTGGCGTGTGTGACGGATCGTTCCACAGCAGGTCGGCCAACGGCTCAAGACCTGCTTCAATGGCGATTTGCCCACGGGTACGACGTTTGGGTTTGTAGGGCAGGTAGAGGTCTTCGAGTTCGGTTTTGCTTAAGGTGGCGTTGATGGCATTCGCCAGCTCATCGGTGAGTTTACCTTGCTCAGAAATAGACTTGAGGATCGCCTGACGTCTCTCTTCCAGTTCACGCAGGTAGCTCAGACGCGTTTCCAGATTACGCAACTGCGTGTCATCCAGACCGCCGGTGATTTCCTTACGATAACGTGCGATAAACGGCACGGTATTCCCTTCGTCAAGCAGGCGAACGGCAGCGTCAACCTGTTCCGGGCGCGCCTGAATTTCACCCGCAATAATGCGGCAGAACGAATCATTCATCATGGTTTGAGTTCATCTTTTCGGATCAAAAATCAGGGGATAGTTATACGGACTGGCTGGCAAAAATGCCAGCCAAAGGCTGGAGGTTAAGACTCTTCCTTAAGGTTTCACGTACTCGATGGCATTAACATACCAGCTCGCTTCCCCGGCAGGCGTATTCACTACTGCCAGATCGCCGACTTCTTTTTTCAGCAATGCGCGAGCCATCGGGGAATCGATAGAGATGTAATCTTTACGACCAAAAATTTCATCATAGCCGACAATTCGAAAACGGTGAGTCACGCCATCGTCGTTTTCAATCTCTACCCATGCGCCAAAGAAGACCTTGCCTTCCTGCTGCGGGGAATAATCGACGATTTTGAGATTTTCCATGCATTTAGTGAGATAGCGCACGCGACGGTCGATTTCACGCAGGCGCTTTTTATTATACTGATAGTCAGCATTTTCACTGCGGTCGCCCAGACTTGCGGCCCAGGTCACCTTTTTTGTGACCTCCGGGCGTTCTTCACGCCAGAGATAATTTAGCTCTTGTTTGAGTTTTTCATACCCTTCCCGGGTAACCAGGGGCGTTTTCATCTCGTTGATTCCCTTTGTCTGTTTGATAATGCGCACATTGGGTATAACGTGATCATATCAACAGAATCAATAATGTTTCGCCGAATAAATTGTATACTTAAGCTGCTGTTTAATATGCTTTGTAACAATTTAGGCTGAAATTCATACCAGATTTTGCTGGTGACGAACGTAAGCTTTTTTAAGAATACACGCTTACAAATTGTTGCGAACCTTTGGGAGTACAAAGAATGCAAGAGAACTACAAGATTCTGGTGGTCGATGACGACATGCGCCTGCGCGCGCTGCTGGAGCGTTATCTCACCGAACAAGGCTTCCAGGTTCGAAGCGTCGCTAATGCAGAACAGATGGATCGCCTGCTGACTCGTGAATCTTTCCATCTTATGGTACTGGATTTGATGTTACCTGGTGAAGATGGCTTGTCGATTTGCCGACGTCTTCGTAGCCAGAGTAACCCGATGCCGATCATTATGGTGACGGCGAAAGGGGAAGAAGTGGACCGTATCGTGGGCCTGGAGATTGGCGCTGACGATTACATTCCAAAACCGTTTAACCCGCGTGAACTGCTGGCTCGTATTCGTGCAGTGTTGCGCCGTCAGGCGAACGAACTGCCGGGCGCGCCGTCACAGGAAGAAGCCGTAATTGCTTTTGGTAAGTTCAAACTTAACCTCGGTACGCGCGAAATGTTCCGTGAAGATGAGCCGATGCCGCTCACCAGCGGTGAATTTGCGGTACTGAAGGCGCTGGTCAGCCATCCGCGTGAGCCGCTCTCTCGCGATAAGCTAATGAACCTTGCCCGTGGTCGTGAATATTCCGCAATGGAACGCTCCATCGACGTGCAGATCTCACGTCTGCGCCGCATGGTGGAAGAAGATCCGGCGCATCCGCGTTACATTCAGACCGTCTGGGGTCTGGGCTATGTTTTCGTGCCGGACGGTTCTAAAGCATGAGGCGATTGCGCTTCTCGCCACGAAGTTCATTTGCCCGCACGTTATTGCTCATCGTCACCTTGCTGTTCGTCAGCCTGGTGACGACTTATCTGGTGGTGCTGAACTTCGCGATTTTGCCGAGCCTCCAGCAGTTTAATAAAGTCCTCGCGTACGAAGTGCGTATGTTGATGACTGACAAACTGCAACTGGAGGACGGTACGCAGTTAGTTGTGCCTCCCGCTTTTCGTCGGGAGATCTACCGTGAGCTGGGGATCTCTCTCTACTCCAATGAAGCCGCCGAAGAGGCCGGGCTGCGTTGGGCGCAACACTATGAATTCTTAAGCCATCAGATGGCGCAGCAGCTCGGCGGCCCGACGGAAGTTCGCGTCGAGGTCAACAAAAGCTCGCCTGTCGTCTGGCTGAAAACCTGGCTGTCGCCCAATATTTGGGTGCGTGTGCCGCTAACCGAAATTCATCAGGGCGATTTTTCCCCGCTGTTCCGCTATACGCTGGCGATAATGCTGTTAGCGATAGGTGGTGCGTGGCTGTTTATTCGTATTCAGAACCGACCGTTGGTCGATCTCGAACATGCTGCTTTGCAGGTCGGTAAAGGGATTATTCCGCCGCCGCTGCGTGAATATGGCGCTTCGGAGGTGCGTTCGGTTACCCGCGCCTTTAACCATATGGCGGCTGGTGTTAAGCAACTGGCGGATGACCGCACGCTGCTGATGGCGGGGGTAAGCCATGACCTGCGCACGCCGCTGACGCGTATTCGCCTGGCGACCGAGATGATGAGCGAGCAGGATAGCTATCTGGCAGAATCGATCAATAAAGATATCGAAGAGTGCAACGCCATCATTGAGCAGTTTATCGACTACCTGCGCACCGGGCAGGAGATGCCGATGGAGTTGGCGGATCTTAACGCTGTGCTTGGTGAGGTGATTGCCGCCGAAAGTGGCTATGAGCGGGAAATTGATACCGCGCTTGAGCCGGGCAGCATTGAAGTGAAAATGCACCCGCTGTCAATCAAACGCGCGGTGGCGAATATGGTGGTGAACGCCGCCCGTTACGGCAATGGCTGGATCAAAGTCAGCAGCGGCACAGAGCCGAATCGCGCCTGGTTCCAGGTGGAAGATGACGGCCCAGGTATTGAACCGGAGCAACGTAAGCACCTATTCCAGCCGTTTGTCCGTGGTGACAGCGCGCGCACTATCAGCGGTACTGGCTTAGGGCTGGCGATTGTGCAGCGGATTATCGATAACCATAACGGGATGCTGGAACTTGGCACCAGCGAGCGGGGCGGGCTTTCCATTCGCGCCTGGCTGCCATTGCCGGTAACGCGGGCGCAGGGTGCGACAAAAGAAGGGTAAATAAAACGGGAGGCGAAGGTGCCTCCCGTTTTGCTTTCTATAAGATACTGGATAGATATTCTCCAGCTTCAAACCATTACAGCTTCGGACCAGCCGCTACCAGCGCGGCACCTGCAGGGGTGTCAGTGTATTTATCGAAGTTGTCGATAAACAGTTTCGCCAGCGTTTCAGCTTTTTCCTGCCACTGTTCCGGAGAGGCGTAAGTGTTACGCGGATCGAGGATCTTCGTGTCAACGCCTGGCAGTTCGGTCGGGATCGCCAGGTTAAACATCGGCAGAGTGAAGGTTTCTGCGTTATCCAGCGAACCATTCAGAATAGCGTCGATAATGGCGCGGGTATCTTTAATCGAGATACGTTTGCCAGTGCCGTTCCAGCCGGTGTTAACCAGATACGCCTGCGCGCCCGCCGCCTGCATACGTTTCACCAGCACTTCTGCGTACTGCGTCGGGTGCAGCGACAGGAACGCCGCGCCGAAGCAGGCAGAGAAGGTTGGCGTCGGTTCGGTGATGCCACGCTCAGTACCGGCCAGTTTGGCGGTGAAACCAGAGAGGAAGTGGTACTGGGTTTGATCGGCAGTCAGACGAGATACCGGTGGCAATACGCCGAAAGCATCTGCGGTCAGGAAAATAACTTTAGTTGCGTGGCCTGCTTTGGAGACCGGCTTAACGATGTTTTCTATGTGATAGATCGGATAAGAAACGCGAGTGTTCTCGGTTTTTGAACCATCATCAAAGTCGATAGTGCCATCTTCACGTACGGTGACGTTTTCCAGCAGCGCATCGCGACGGATGGCGTTGTAGATTTCGGGTTCCGCTTCTTTTGACAGCTTGATGGTTTTCGCGTAGCAGCCGCCTTCGAAGTTAAACACGCCGTCATCATCCCAGCCGTGCTCGTCATCGCCAATCAGGCGACGTTTCGGGTCGGTGGAAAGGGTGGTTTTACCCGTGCCGGAAAGGCCGAAGAACACCGCAACATCACCTTTCTCGCCAACGTTGGCGGAGCAGTGCATGGAGGCAATGCCTTTCAGCGGCAGCAGGTAGTTCATCATCGAGAACATCCCTTTCTTCATTTCGCCGCCGTACCAGGTGCCGCCAATCAGCTGCATACGTTCAGTCAGGTTAAACGCGACGAAGTTTTCAGAGTTCAGGCCCTGTTCTTTCCACTGCGGGTTGGTGCACTTCGCGCCGTTCATGACGATAAAGTCTGGTTTGAAACCTGCCAGCTCTTCATCGCTTGGGCGAATAAACATGTTTTTGACGAAATGCGCCTGCCAGGCCACTTCGGTGATGAACCGGACGGAAAGACGTGTGTCCGGGTTAGCACCACAGAAAGCGTCAACGACAAACAGACGTTTGCCGGAAAGCTGTTTGGTCACCAGGCCTTTCAGATGCTGCCAGGTTTCAGGGGAGAGAGGTTTGTTGTCGTTCTTACCTTTGCCTTTGTCTGCCCACCAGAAGGTATCGCGAGTGGTATCGTCACGGACGATATACTTATCTTTTGGTGAACGACCGGTGAAGATTCCGGTATCGACGGCAACAGCGCCCAGATTAGTTAACACCCCGCGCTCATAACCGGTCAGGCTCGGATCGAGCTCTTCCTGATACAGCAGGTCGTAGCTTGGGTTGTAAACGATATCATGTACGTCACTGATACCATAAGCCTCGAGTTCTTGCGGGGTCAAACCATTGTTAACGCGCATTTCACTGCTCCTTAGCCAATATGTATTGCCTGAATAGTAAAGTCTTTTTGGGGGTGTTAACCGCGACAAGGCTCATAGATTTACGTATCTGGAGAAATTCATATTTGACAAAACTCCGTGATTCCTGTCACGAAACGGTTGGTATTATCGCAGAAATAGCATTTTAGGTGTGGAAAATGTTCCTAAAAGGTTAAAACTTAGTTTATATGGCGAGAATGTTGTGAGTGTAATCGCATTCCTGAGTGAAATTAATGCAAATTCAATGAGTAAAGTATCGATTCACCACGCTAACTTTTTTTGATTACTTTCTGAAAAAAGCAAATTAGTCCTGCCTGGATGCGATAATTACCTCTCCTTTTGATTCTGGATAACCAACATGGAAAACGTTGAGCTTTCACCCGCGACACGCAGGGGAATGGTTGCTACCGGATTACTCCGGGGATTAGTTTGCTACCTGCTGATCTCCTGGCTCGCTGGTAAAAATAACAGTTGGATAGTTTATGGCGTACCTGCGACCGTGGCGCTTTCATCCGTTTTGTTATTTTCTGTAGTGTCCTTCAAACAGAAGCGACTTTGGGGATGGCTGGCGATAGTGTTGATTGCCACTCTCGGGATGAGCGGCTGGCTGAAGTGGCAAATTGATGGCATGAGTCCCTGGAGAGCGGAAAAGGCGCTTTGGGATTTTGGGTGTTATCTGCTGCTGATGGGAATGATGTTGCTGCCGTGGATACAACAGAGTCTGCGTGAGCGTAATGACAATACCCGCTATAGCTATTTTTACCAGTCGGTATGGCATAACGTACTTATATTATTGGTGATTTTTATCGCCAATGGCCTGACGTGGCTGGTGCTTTTACTGTGGAGTGAGTTATTTAAACTCGTTGGCATCACGTTTTTTAAAACGCTCTTTTTTACAACCGACTGGTTTATTTATCTTACGTCAGGTCTGGTTACCGCACTGGCGGTGATCCTCGCGCGGACACAGTCACGTTTAATCGACTCCATTCAAAAGTTGTTCACGTTAATCGCCACGGGGGTGCTGCCGTTAGTATCATTGCTAACCCTGATGTTTATTATCACCCTGCCGTTTACGGGCCTGAGCGCGATTTCTCGCCACATCTCCGCTGCCGGGTTGCTTTTGACGCTGGCCTTTTTGCAATTGCTCTTAATGGTCATTGTCCGCGATCCGCAAAAAGCGTCACTTCCCTGGACTGGCCCGTTGCGTTGCCTGATTAAAACCGCTCTGCTGGTCGCCCCATTGTATGTGTTAGTCGCCGCTTGGGCGTTATGGCTGCGGGTCGCTCAGTACGGCTGGACTACGGAACGCTTGCATGGTGTGTTGGTTGTGGTGGTGTTACTGGTTTGGTCGCTGGGATATTTTGTCAGTATTGTCTGGCGTAAAGGGCAAAATCCCCTTGTTCTTCAGGGCAAGGTGAATCTTGCGGTTTCGTTGCTGGTGCTGGCGATTCTGGTGCTTCTTAATTCGCCGATGCTGGACAGTATGCGTATTAGCGTGAACAGTCATATGGCGCGTTATCAGAGCGGCAAAAACACGCCAGACCAGGTAAGTATCTACATGCTCGAGCAGAGCGGTCGCTATGGACGTGCTGCGCTTGAGTCGCTGAAAAGCGATGCCAGGTATATGAAAGACCCGAAACGCGCGCGGGATCTGCTGATGGCGTTAGATGGAGAGCAACATCTTCAGGAACAGGTATCGGAAAAAGTATTAGCCGAAAATGTGTTAATTGCCCCAGGCTCTGGTAAACCGGATGCGACATTCTGGTCGGCCTTAATCCAGGATCGCTATAACGTGATGACCTGTATTGAAAAAGACGCCTGCGTACTGGTCGAGCAAGATCTGAATAGTGATGGTCAGGCGGAGCGGATCCTGTTTGCTTTTAATGATGACAGAGTCATTGTCTATGGCTTTGACTTAGCCAGAAAAGAATGGGACGCGCTTGATATGAGTTTACTTCCGCGCAAAATAACGAAAGAAAAATTACTCATAGCTGCGAAGGATGGAAAACTGGGGACGAGGCCGAAAGCGTGGCGCGATCTGACGGTAGATGGTGAAACGCTGGAAATAAACTTAAGTAAGTGACAACGCTTTTATCGGATACGACGCTGTATCTGACCAACAATAATTTGCGATTTATTTCATAGGCCTGGTAAGCGCAGCGCATCAGGCAATTGCGTCAAATCCGGCAGAGTTATCTCTGCCGGAAAAACTAATTAATGAACCTGCGGATCTGCCGGCGATGCATTGTTGCGGATCTCGGCAATATCCATCGCATTGAACAGATAGTGGTTACCGCAGTAATCACAATGCATGTCAATTTCGCCATCTTCCGCCAGGATGCTATCCACTTCTTCATCCGGCAGCGTTTTCAGCGCATCGGCGCAACGTTCACGCGAGCAGGTGCATTTGAACTCAACATCCTGCGGATCGTAAACCGTCACCTCTTCTTCGTGATACAAACGCCACAACACTTCGTTTGCCGGTAAGGTCAGCAGTTCTTCGGTTTTGATGGTTTCGGTTAGCGTCGCCAGATGGTCGAAGTCGTCCTGCTGGGCATTTTGCGCAGGCATTACCTGCAACAACATACCGCCCGCAGCCGGTTTGCCATCTACGTCGCCGGTGCGAATAAACAGGCGCGTCGGCAGCTGTTCAGAACGCATAAAGTAATCTTCCAGGCAGGCCGCCAGGGTATCACCTTCCAGACCAACCACGCCCTGATAGCGTTCACCTTCGCTCGGGGTAATGGTGATCACCACGTAACCATTGCCAACCAGCGTTTTCAGGTCAGCATTTTCCGGAATTTCGCCCTGTACGCGCGCCACGCCACGCATCTGCTGGTTGTTGTTACCGTTAATAACCGCCAGATTCATCGGGCCGTCGCCTTGCAGCTGTACGGTGATATCACCATCAAACTTCAGCGTAGCGGTTAACAGGCTGGTCGCAACCAGCAGTTCTGCCAGCACGTTTTTAACGGGCTGCGGGTAATCGTGATTCTCAAGGATCTGTTGCAGGGTTTCCGAAACGGTTACCAGTTCGCCGCGAACGGCAAAGTTTTCAAACAGATAACGATGTAATTGGTCATGTTGCGGCATAATCATCTCTCTTGCAGGTGACAGTTATTCACTGTCGCCGTGTTTAAATCGTAACAGGTCGCGGCGCTCTTTTTTGTCCGGGCGTCGGTCCGGGTGCGGCATGGTTAAGGCATTAAGTTTACGTGCCAGCGCCATTTTTTCGCGTTTCTCTACACTTTGTGCAGTCTCTTCATACAGCAAGGCTGCCTCGCTGGCGGGGCGACGCTGTTCAGTAATCGCCTTCACGATTACCGTTCGCTCGTCATTTCCCTGGCGCAGAGTGAGCGTGGCATTCAGTTCGACGACTTTACTCGGCTTGCTGCGCTGCCCGTTGTAATGCACCTTACCGCCTTCGATCATTTCACGAGCCAGCGCGCGGGTTTTGTAAAAACGGGCGGCCCATAGCCATTTATCCAGTCGAACCTCAACAGCAGGTTTTTCTTTCATGGCGTCTCCTTCACATTAGCGAGGGGATCAGGCGGCGGTAGTCATTCAGTGACGGATGGCGCTGATACTGTTTTTCAGCAATCCCTGAGTCGGGATTAGTGACGCCGAGGCAGTAACGAATACCAAATTGCGCGGCAGCATCGAGAATCGCTTCGCTGTCATCGATAAACAGCGTTCTTTCAGCTTTCAGACCCGTAGCTTCGGCCACCGCATTCCATAACCGCTGATCCTCTTTCGGATAACCAAATGTGTGGGTGGAAAGTAATAAATCAAGGTGCGCGTCGAGACCGGTATGCTCAAGTTTTACCGCCAGGTTATGCGGATGCGCGTTGGTGAGCAAAATTCGCTGCTTACCGCTGGCTTTAAGTGCCTCAAGAAACGGAATGGTATCTTCACGCAGTACGGCGCGCGGTCCCATCTCGGTGGTCATCGCACAGATATCCAGACCCAGTTGCTCACTCCAGTAATCAAGACAGTACCAGTTTAGCGTATGCTGCACGTCGTGATATTGCTGGCGCATATATTCCATCGCTTCCTGTGGCGTGACCCCGTTTTTCGCGCCCCAGGTTTCAGGCACCAGCGTTTGCCAGAAATAGTTATCGAAGGCGAGGTCGAGCAACGTGCCGTCCATATCCAGCAGAACGGTATCTACGTCCTGCCAGGCAATGTTGATATGCATGAGGGAAATCTCCAGAGTGAAGCAATTTGCGCGACAGGGTAGCATAACCTGCCGCGCAAACGTGTTATTCGATAAGGCTTTCTGAAGGGGTGATCAGTTGTGGATTCAGGCAGCTTTCATAATAGGCCTGAATTTCCATCATGCGAGTACGATGACGGTGATAACGACGCCAGGCCTGTACGCCATTATAGATGGCACTGCCCAGCATCGTCAGCAACAGCAATGTCGTGCCCAGATAGCGCCACAGGCCGGAGCGATCCGGGATGGGGTGCAAGCCGATATGCTGCGTACCGTTGGCATCGGTAAAAATATTGGTGACGATACCTTCGGCGTTAAACGGCGTATGCATCAGCATTTGCGCCAGTTTCTGGAAAGCGTTCCACTGTTCTTGCGGCGGGTAGTCGTAAAGTGATGCCGAAGGCCAGGGCTGATCAACAAAATCGCTGCCTTCGTCGCTGACAATCAGGAATCCTCCCGGTGCCGGGCTATTCAGTGATTGCGCCGCTCGCGCCGTTTCATGAGTAATAAATGGTGCTGTGGAGGTTTCCACCAGGTTATCGAGTGATTCTGCGCTCACCGGGCGGAGTAACACATTCACGCCGTCGAGTTTTCCAGCGTTAGCGCGTTTTACCAGTGCGTCCCAGTCCTTACTGTTGCCGAGATTCACCAGCGCATTTTTCAACCGAACACAATCATCTTTGGCGGCACAGAGATCGGCGGTTTTCAGCACGATGTCGCCAAAGTCATCAAGCAGTACCATGTCGGATTTCTGAATTGCTGAACGCAATGTGGCGCTGACGCGAGATTCATCATCCGGTTTCGGGTGCAACTGGCGGTTTACTGCCTCGGTCAGTGCCGTGGCCTTGTTGACCAGCTCAGATTCTGGTAATGGCAATGAACGGGCGTCATTCCAGATGATCTGCGAGCAGTCAAATGGTAAAAACGGTGAATTGGTTTTCGCGCTCCAGGTGCCTGACGTGCGGATATTACACATCCCTGTACCGCTAAGACGTAAGGTATCGCCTACACGTACTCCGGCATCTGCCAGTTGTTTAACGCTGGTGGCTTCAATGGTCTGCGCACCTTTCATCCACGAGAGGGTGAATTTCAGCGGCATATCCAGTGGAACCCAGAACAGCAGCATAAACAGCACCAGCAGCGAACCCACTGCGATAATCGTACTGCGTAGCCAGTGTTGCAGCGGGAAGTTTTTAACTTCGTCATGCAGTGAAAGATAGCGTCCCTGACGTACCACGTGCCGATCAAGATAGATATCGATATCCGTTTGCTGCCCCAGATCCTGCGCAATATAAGGCTGCCAGTGTGCGGGATAGACCAGGTCGATAATACCGAGCGAAATATTGTTGATCTGTTCCTGATCGTTTTCGCCAAACAATCCCCAACGACGTGGCGTACCACGCAGACAGTGGATCTCCCGCAGGGATGATTTTGCTGGTGGCGCAAATAGCCCCCACAGACCAGCTCCCAGCAGCAGTAACGCGCCGCCAGCCAGCCACGGGACAAATACATCCGGGGTAATCAGGCAGAAAAAGAACATCAGGAAAGAGGCGACAATCAGCAACGCTTCGCGTAGCCCACGCGGGCGACTAAGCGCATACTCTTCATGCGTTTCTTTGCGAATATTGAGCAGTTCGATTTGCTCGCTTTCTTCACCGCGAATCGACGCCTGCGTTGACGGGACAGGCTGTAACGCATAGCCGCGAGTTTCCTGCATGTACTCTTGCAGCGTATGACCGTTGAGAGAAATAACCAGCGGCAGCGAATCGGTATGGATCAGTTCAACGCTATTTTCATCGTTGATGTACTGCTCCCAGAACGGGGGCAGGTGGACTTCCACCGAATCGAGATAATAACGCCATTTGTTAGGATCGTCGGTCGAAATGCCATAACGCGTGATGGCGTGTGTCAGCATCATGACGTTGTTGCTTTCAGCGTTCAGCGTCAGTGAAACGGGGGCTGCGCTGGCACCCGTCGGGCCAGGAACCTGCAAAACCTGCGTCAGGCTGTCGAGATAATTTTCAACGGCGCTACGTTCTTCAGGCATGAGTTTGCGCGTTTGCGCATCAGCGAAGGCGTTAGTCCAGGGCAGTTGACGCCGTCTGGAGCGCACCTTTATCAGCCATCCCGCAAGTAGTGAGCAGGCCAGCAAAGCAGCTAAAAAAATCACAATGGTGCTCATGCTTTCCCCATCTTACTTAATTTGTCAGGTGTGATTAGTCGCATCCTGGACACAATATAGGATTCTGCGGTTGGCTATCGGCAAGCGTGGAGTTGAACTTGAGCATCATTAAGCGCATCCCAGTGACCGGTGATCATAGCAAACCCTCTGAGGGCGGAATATCAGCAAATTCCTGGAGTTATTTCAACCTATTGACTTTTAATTTGATTTGAGAATGATTATTTATTAAGTTACGTAAATGTAAATAACATGCAATTCACATTGCCGAATGCGTGTCCGATATCGCACAATAACTGCTGATTTCACAGCATAGATTCCACGATGAGCAAATCATTACAAAAACCCACCATTCTGAATGTTGAAACTGTAGCCCGTTCCCGATTGTTTACCATCGAAAGCGTGGATCTGGAGTTCAGCAACGGCGTGCGGCGTGTTTATGAACGAATGCGTCCAACCAACCGGGAAGCCGTGATGATTGTGCCAATTGTGGACGATCACCTGATTTTGATCCGCGAATACGCAGTGGGAACCGAATCCTACGAGTTAGGATTTTCGAAAGGGTTAATTGACCCTGGTGAAAGTGTCTATGAAGCGGCAAACCGCGAACTCAAAGAAGAAGTGGGATTTGGCGCAAGGGATCTGACTTTTTTGAAGAAACTCAGCATGGCACCGTCTTACTTCTCCAGCAAAATGAATATCGTGGTGGCGCAGGATCTTTACCCTGAATCGCTGGAAGGCGACGAACCAGAGCCACTACCGCAGGTGCGCTGGCCACTGACGCATATGATGGATTTGCTCGAAGATCCTGACTTCAATGAAGCACGTAATGTCAGCGCGTTGTTCCTGGTGCGCGAGTGGTTGAAGGGGCAGGGACGGTTGTAAAGCCCCTGGTTATGCAGGCTGGCGTGACTGGGCGAGTTTTTCGTGAATAAACGCCAGTGCTTCCTCTTCTTTATCACTCAGCCATATAAAACTTGACTTGTTCATAACCAATACAAATATATCTTTATAGGGGATAAGGTCATTTATCTCTGACCAGACACAAAAGCTGTGGGTGCCAGATTTTTTCCAGCATTTAACACCAGTCTCATCGATTTGAAAGTTCAATCCTTCCGTTATTGCGTTTTGATTGTAGATATCAGACTGTGCTTTTTTCTGCTTATACCTTGTCCAGTAGGTCTTTACTGAAAAAAACATACCATGTAGCCAAAATACGATAACTAATACTTTGTTTTTATTGAGGATAAACAGAAGGTCATCGGTGACGTTATTCCAGACTGATAATTCAATTTCTATATTAAATATCCCTAAAATCACGAGAGATGCAGGGAATAGCAAGAAAAACGTGACAGCAATGATGTCATAGAGAGCCGCTTTGTGTAGGCGTGGCACTTTATCGGGATGATACCTTCGTAAAACAAGGCCGTAGATGGTTAGAAAATCAGTCTGGTTAAGGCTGAATGGGGCATATTGCCGGGTGAACTGACGATTACTTTCGCTGCAATTCTCCGAAGGAGAAGGAGAGTGACTTTCCATTTTCATCGACATCTTCCATAGTAAAAGCCCGGCAACATTAACGCTGCCGGGCGTCGTTTTTAGAACAATTCCTGTGCCTCACCATTATCGATAATGGTCGTTCCCACCTCGCGCACCGCCTGCTGTGTAGGCTGCGTACCTTTGATGAAATACTCTTCGCGGCTGTTACCACCGTTGGCCAGTTGCCCGGTGCTGCGATCAATATTCACCGTCACAATACCTGGCGGCGGCGTCAGCGGTTGTTCCGGTACACCTTCCAGAACGGCTTTCATATAAGCGTCCCATGCTGGCTGGGCGCTCTTTGCACCGCCTTCGTAACCGGAGATCTGATCTTTAATCGCCCCGGAAGCCGTGGTGTGACCGAGATTACGACGGTGATCGTCAAAGCCAATCCATACCGAGGTCACAACGCCCGGACCGTAACCCGAAAACCACGCATCTTTCGAACTGTTGGTCGTCCCGGTTTTCCCGCCGATATCATGACGTTGCAAATCACGACCTGCGCGCCAGCCGGTGCCTTGCCAGCCAGGTTCACCAAAGATATTGGTGTTCAGGGCGCTCTTAATCAGGAATGCCAGCGGTGTGCTGATGACGTGTGGAGCGTATTCTGGCGCGCCAGTTTTTGCTACTAATGCCTGATTAGCCTGCTCCAGCTGCGGCATCGGAACAGAAACATTCTGCTGTTCGCGAGAGATAGCCACGTCTTCAACGTCGCTGTTTTCCAGCACGTTCGATTTTTGCGTATCACCGTAAATCACCGGAATATCACATTCCGGGCAGGCTACTTTCGGTTTCGCTTCGAAAATCACGCCGCCCTGGTCGTTTTCAATTTTGCTGATAAACCAGGGGTCGACCAGGAAGCCACCATTAGCCATCACTGCGTACCCGCGCGCCACCTGCAACGGCGTGAAGGAAGCGGAACCCAGTGCCAGTGACTCAGTGTGGACAATGTTTTGTGCCGGGAAGCCGAAGCGTTGCAAATACTCTGCGGCATAGTCCACGCCCATCGCTCGCATCGCACGTACCATTACCACGTTTTTCGACTGTCCCAGCCCTTGACGTAAACGGATTGGACCGGCGTACTGCGGCGGTGAGTTTTTCGGCTGCCAGTCAGAACCCGCGCCTGCATCCCAGCGGGAAATTGGCACATCGTTCAGCATACTTGCCAGCGTCAGCCCTTTATCCATCGCAGCGGTGTAGAGGAACGGTTTGATATTCGAACCCACCTGACGCAGTGCCTGGGTAGCGCGGTTAAATTTGCTTTGGTTGAAGTCAAAGCCACCGACTAACGCCATAACCGCGCCGTTTTGTGGATTGATCGATACCAGCGCCGAGTTTACTTCCGGCACCTGTGCCAGCCACCAGGCATCGCCCACCTGGCGAACCCAGATTTGCTGGCCTGTTTGCACAACATCGGTCACTTTACGCGGCGTCGGTCCCTGCTGAGTATCGGAACGATAAGGCCGTGCCCAGCGAATCCCTTCCATACGCAGCGTCACAGATGTTCCGTCCGCCAGCATTGCTGTCGCTTCCTGCGGGTTGGCGCGGGTGACAGCGGCAGGTAGCAGCGGACCATAGGTTGGCAGCGCCTTCAGCGTATCGGTAATCTTTTTGTCATCCCACGCTGATTCACCTACTTTCCACAGCACATTGGCCGGGCCGCGATAGCCGTGACGCATGTCGTAGTCCAGTACGTTATTACGCACGGCTTGCTGTGCGGCCTGCTGCACTTTGCGGGTAATGGTCGTGTAAATGCGATAGCCGTCTTCATAAGCGTTTTCGCCGTAACGGTTATACATCTCCTGACGTACCATTTCGGTGAGATACGGCGCTGAGAAGGCGATCTCCGGTGCGTGATAGTTGGCGTTAATCGCTTCGGTGCGAGTCTCATCGAGCTGCTGTTGGGTGATATACCCTTCGTCCAGCATTCGCGACAGCACGACGTTACGCCGCGCGACGGCTCGATCCATTGAATAGAGCGGGTTGAAGGTGGAAGGGGCTTTAGGCAGCCCGGCAATCACCGCCATTTCGTTCAACGTCAATTGATCGACGGTTTTACCGAAATAGACTTGTGCCGCAGCACCGACACCATAGGCGCGGTAACCGAGATAAATCTTGTTCAGATAAAGCTCGAGGATCTCGTCTTTCGTCAGCAACTGTTCAATACGAATCGCGAGGAAGACTTCCTTAATTTTACGCATTAGCGTGCGTTCTGGACTCAGGAAGAAGTTTCTCGCCAGTTGTTGGGTGATGGTGCTCGCCCCTTGCGATGCGTGACCGGAGAACAGCGCCACGCTTGCCGCACGGAAGATCCCCACAGGGTCAACGCCGTGATGCTCGTAGAAGCGGCTATCTTCCGTCGCAATAAAGGCTTTCACCATTTCCGGCGGGATTTGATCCAACGTAACCGGAATACGACGTTTTTCACCGTATTGAGCAATTAGCTCGCCATCGGCGCTGTAAATCTGCATCGGAATTTGCAGGCGTACATCTTTTAATGTCGCCACATCCGGCAGTTGTGGCTCGATGTAGCGGTAGAGGCCATAAATCGAGCCTGCTCCCAGCAGAATGCAACAGACTGCAAGGATCAATAAATACTTTACGAACTTCACTGGAAATTTCCCATTTAGTTTCATTTGGGCAGTTTATAAACAAACGCGCGGTAGTATAAAGGCAAGCCAGACGCATTGATATACCCGTCAGAGTGACGGGGGATAAGGAGATCATCACAATGGCATTTAAGATCTGGCAAATTGGTTTGCATTTACAACAGCAAGAAGCGGTGGCGGTTGCTATCGTGCGTGGCGCGAAAGAATGCTTTTTGCAACGCTGGTGGCGTTTGCCGCTGGCGACCGACATTATCAAAGATGGGCGCATTATTGACGCGGAACGGCTGACTAAAACGTTGTTACCGTGGAGTCGTGAACTGCCACACCGTCATCACATTATGTTGGCATTTCCCGCTAGCCGAACGTTACAAAGGGCATTTCCGCGTCCGGCAATGTCCCTGGGCGAACGGGAGCAAATGGCTTGGTTGACAGGTACGATGGCTCGCGAGCTGGATATGGAACCGGACTCCCTGCGCTTTGATTACAGCGAAGATTCGCTAAGTCCCGCCTATAACGTGACCGCTGCGCAAAGCAAAGAGCTGGCAACGCTGCTTAGCCTGGCAGAAAGATTGCGTATTCACGTTAGTGCGATTACCCCAGACGCCTGCGCTTTGCAGCGATTCCTGCCTTTTTTACCTTCTCATCAGCAATGTCTGGCCTGGCGTGATAACGAACAGTGGCTATGGGCGACACGTTATAGCTGGGGGCGCAAACTGGCGGTAGGGATGACAAGCGCGAATGAACTGGCCGCGACGTTAGCCATTAATTCTGAAAGTCTCGCGATATGCGGTGAAGGCGGATTTGACCCCTGGAATGCGGTTTCTGTGCGTCAGCCGCCGCTACCGCCGCTAGGTGGAGATTTCGCTATCGCGCTGGGGCTGGCGCTTGGGGAGGGGTGCTGATGAATCCGCCAATCAATTTTTTGCCATGGCGAGAGCAACGCCGGACGGCCTTTCTTCGCTTCTGGTTGCTGATGTTCGTTGCTCCTCTGCTGCTGGTTGTCGGGATAACGCTAATGCTGCGTTTGACAACCAACGCTGAAGTACGCGTTGACGCTGTTTTGCTTCAGGCGGAACAACAACGCGCCAGCACCCTACAAACCAGTAAACCCCGTTTGCTGGAACGCCAACAATTACGCGAACAGCGTTTGCAACGTCAGCGCCAGCGACAATTTACCCGCGACTGGCAATCTGCGCTGGAGTCACTGGCGGCACTTTTTCCCGAACAGGCCTGGCTGACAACGATAAGCTGGCAGCAAGGAACGTTGGAGGTAAAGGGACTTGCGACGAACATTACTGCGCTAAACGCACTGGAAAAAGCACTCCGCCAGGATGCTTCTTTTCAGCTCAATCAGAGGGGGGCCACGCAGCAGGATGCTCAAGGTCGCTGGCAATTTGAGTATCAGTTAACAAGGACGGTTAGCGATGAACACTCTCTTTGACTGGTGGTTCGCGACATCACTCCGTATCCGCCAGTTTTGCTGGGCAGTCTGGTTGCTGATGTTAGTTACGCTCATTTTTCTTTCATCGACACACCATGAAGAGAGAGACGCATTAATTCGACTGCGGGCAAGTAATCACCAGCAATGGACTGCACTGTATCGCCTGGTAGACACCACTCCCATCATTGAAGAAAAGACGTTGCCCTTTTCGCCACTGGATTTTCAGTTGCCCGGCGCGCAACTGCTTTACTGGCATCCATCCGCTCAGGGAGGCGAGTTGGCGTTGAAAACGTTCTGGGAAGCTGTGCCGTCGGCATTTACACGACTGGCAGAGCGCAACGTCAGCGTGAGCCGTTTTTTGTTAAGCGTGGAAGGTGGCGATCTTTTGTTCACGCTACAACTGGAGATGCCGCATGAGGGTTAAACGCTGGTTGTTGGTAGGCATTGCCTTGTGCCTTTTAACCGGTATGCGCGACCCTTTTAAGCCGCCGGAAGATCTATGCCGGGTAAGCGAACTCACCCAGTGGCGTTATCAGGGGATGGTAGGGCGAGGCGAGCGCGTTATTGGCGTAATAAAAGATGGGCAAAAAAAATGGCGACGGGTGGAGCAAAACGATGTGCTGGAGAATGGCTGGACAATTTTACAACTGACGCCAGAAACATTAACGCTGGGAACTGGAAAAAACTGCGAACCGCCACAGTGGTTGTGGCAACGGCAAGGAGATAAAAATGAAGCAATGGATAGCCGCACTACTGTTGATGATGATACCCAGCGTACAGGCGGCAAAGCCGCAAAAAGTGACGCTGATGGTGGATGACGTTCCGGTGGCTCAGGTATTGCAGGCGCTGGCTGAACAGGAGAAGTTAAACCTGGTGGTTTCGCCAGATGTCAGCGGTACGGTGTCGTTACATCTCACTGACGTTCCCTGGAAACAGGCACTACAAACCGTAGTGAAAAGCGCCGGGCTGATAACGCGCCAGGAAGGCAACATTCTTTCAGTGCATTCTGTTGCCTGGCAGAATGACAATATCGCCCGTCAGGAGGCTGAACAGGCGCGGGCGCAGGCAAATCTGCCGCTGGAAAATCGCAATATTACTCTGCAATACGCCGACGCCGGAGAGCTGGCGAAAGCAGGGGAGAAGCTACTTAGCGCCAAAGGCAGTATGACTGTCGATAAACGCACTAATCGCCTTTTGCTGCGTGATAACAAAACGGCGTTAAGTGCGCTGGAACAATGGGTAGCGCAAATGGATTTGCCGGTCGGGCAGGTTGAACTGTCGGCGCACATTGTCACCATTAATGAAAAAAGTTTGCGGGAATTGGGGGTGAAATGGACGCTGGCCGATGCGCAACAAACTGGCGGCGTTGGGCAAGTGACCACGCTCGGTAGCGATCTCTCCGTAGCGACGGCGACAACGCATGTCGGTTTTAACATTGGGCGCATCAGCGGGCGTTTACTGGATCTGGAGCTTTCCGCGCTCGAACAAAAACAGCAACTGGATATTATCGCCAGCCCGCGTCTGCTGGCCTCACATCTCCAGCCTGCCAGCATTAAACAGGGGAGCGAGATCCCGTATCAGGTTTCCAGTGGTGAAAGCGGCGCGACGTCGGTGGAATTTAAAGAGGCCGTGCTGGGAATGGAGGTCACGCCCACGGTATTACAAAAAGGTCGCATCCGACTGAAATTACACATCAGCCAGAACGTTCCGGGGCAGGTGCTACAACAAGCTGATGGCGAAGTGCTGGCGATTGATAAGCAGGAGATCGAAACGCAAGTTGAGGTAAAAAGCGGAGAAACGCTGGCACTGGGTGGCATTTTTACCCGTAAAAATAAATCGGGTCAGGATAGCGTACCGCTGTTGGGCGACATCCCCTGGTTCGGGCAATTATTTCGTCATGACGGAAAAGAAGATGAACGACGCGAGTTAGTGGTATTTATCACGCCACGGTTGGTTTCCAGTGAGTAAACTACCGCGAAAACGGCGATGTTTTCATGCTGAACATGTTTCATCTATTTGACGCGCGCAGGTATTTAGCATACAAGGAGTACCGATTTGAGAGTCGGTGCTCTTTGTTACCTGCGTTTTATGATGGTGATTTATCTTTCACGCGGCATTTTGCTGTCTTTTTTAGGCTAATCTTACCCGGTGATTTATCGCCAGAGCGGTGATAGCAAGGCAGTGCACCTGCAGCGACCAGATATGCAGAGGGATGGGCAATTTATTCAGTTGCCAAACCCGCTGGAGTATTGAGATAATTTTCAGTCTGACTCTCGCAATATCTTATGAGGTTTCAGTTCATGTCCTGCGGCGCTCTCTGAGCGAAGCGGGTTTATCATTAACGAATAGTCTTAGTAGTACCGAAAAAATGGCAGAGAAACGCAATATCTTTCTGGTTGGGCCTATGGGTGCCGGAAAAAGCACTATTGGGCGCCAGTTAGCTCAACAACTCAATATGGAATTTTACGATTCCGATCAAGAGATTGAGAAACGAACCGGAGCTGATGTGGGCTGGGTTTTCGATTTAGAAGGCGAAGAAGGCTTCCGCGATCGCGAAGAAAAGGTCATCAATGAGTTGACCGAGAAACAGGGTATTGTGCTGGCTACTGGCGGCGGCTCTGTGAAATCCCGCGAAACGCGTAACCGTCTTTCCGCACGTGGCGTTGTCGTTTATCTTGAAACGACCATCGAAAAGCAACTTGCGCGCACGCAGCGTGATAAAAAACGCCCGTTGCTGCACGTTGAAACACCGCCGCGTGAAGTTCTGGAAGCATTGGCTAATGAACGCAATCCGCTGTATGAAGAGATTGCCGACGTGACCATTCGTACTGATGATCAAAGCGCCAAAGTGGTCGCAAACCAGATTATTCACATGCTGGAAAGCAACTAATTCTGGCTTTATATACACTCGTCTGCGGGTACAGTAATTAAGGTGGATGTCGCGTTATGGAGAGGATAGTCGTCACTCTCGGGGAACGTAGTTACCCAATTACCATCGCATCTGGTTTGTTTAACGAACCAGCTTCATTCTTACCGCTGAAATCGGGTGAGCAGGTGATGTTGGTCACCAACGAAACCCTGGCTCCTCTGTATCTCGATAAGGTTCGCGGCGTACTTGAACAGGCGGGTGTTAACGTTGATAGCGTTATCCTTCCTGACGGCGAGCAGTATAAAAGCCTGGCAGTACTCGACACCGTTTTTACGGCGTTGTTGCAAAAGCCGCACGGTCGCGATACGACGCTGGTGGCGCTTGGCGGCGGCGTAGTAGGCGATCTTACCGGTTTTGCAGCGGCGAGCTATCAGCGCGGCGTTCGCTTCATTCAAGTCCCGACGACATTGCTGTCACAGGTAGACTCTTCCGTTGGCGGCAAAACCGCAGTCAACCATCCCCTCGGTAAAAATATGATTGGCGCTTTTTATCAGCCAGCATCAGTGGTGGTGGATCTCGACTGTCTGAAAACGCTTCCCCCGAGAGAGTTAGCTTCGGGGCTGGCGGAAGTCATCAAATACGGCATTATTCTTGACGGTGAGTTTTTCAACTGGCTGGAAGATAATCTGGATGCGCTGCTCAGTCTGGATGGTACGGCAATGGCGTACTGTATTCGTCGTTGTTGTGAGCTGAAAGCAGAAGTTATTGCCGCCGACGAGCGCGAATCCGGCTTACGTGCTTTACTGAATCTGGGACATACCTTTGGTCATGCTATTGAAGCGGAAATGGGGTATGGCAATTGGTTGCACGGTGAAGCGGTCGCGGCGGGTATGGTGATGGCAGCGCGGACGTCGGAACGTCTCGGGCAGTTTAGTTCTGCCGAAACGCAGCGTATTATTACCCTGCTTACGCGGGCTGGATTACCGGTTAATGGGCCGCGCGAAATGTCCGCGCAGGCGTATTTACCGCATATGCTGCGTGACAAGAAAGTCCTTGCGGGAGAGATGCGCTTAATTCTTCCGCTGGCAATTGGTAAGAGTGAAGTTCGCGGCGGTGTATCGCACGAGCTTGTTCTTAACGCTATTGCCGATTGTCAATCAGCGTAACAACAAGAAAGGTCAGGCCGCTTATCAAGTGGTCTATTAGCTTCAGGTTAATTGCAACGTAGTAAGCATTAACCTTTTAGTGGGGTGTTAAATGGATGAATTCAAACCAGAAGACGAGCTGAAACCCGATCCCAGCGATCGTCGTACTGGTCGTTCTCGTCAACCTTCTGAGCGTTCAGAACGTACTGAACGTGGCGAACCGCAGATCAATTTTGATGATATCGAACTTGATGAAACTGACGATCGCCGTCCGACTCGTGCGCAAAAAGAGCGCAATGAGGAACCGGAAATCGAAGAAGAAATTGATGATTCCGAAGATGAAGCTGTGGATGACGAGCGCGTAGAGCGTCGTCCGCGTAAGCGCAAAAAAGCAGCCAGCAAACCGGCTTCTCGTCAGTATATGATGATGGGCGTCGGTATTCTGGTTCTGCTGCTGTTGATCATCGGTATCGGTTCTGCGCTAAAAGCCCCCTCGACCTCTTCCAGCGATCAAACCGCGTCTGGCGAGAAGAGTATTGATCTTGCTGGCAATGCGGCCGATCAGGCGAATGGTGTGCAACCAGCGCCGGGAACCACGTCTGCGGAAAATACCCAGCAGGATGTTTCTCTGCCGCCGATTTCTTCTACGCCGACTCAGGGGCAAACCCCGGCGGCAACGGATGGTCAACAACGTGTTGAAGTGCAGGGTGACCTGAATAACGCGCTGACCCAGCCGCAAAATCAGCAACAGCTGAACAATGTGGCGGTGAACTCTACGCTGCCGACTGAACCCGCGACTGTAGCGCCAGTTCGTAATGGCAACGCATCGCGTGATACGGCGAAAGCGCAAACCGCTGAACGTCCGACCACCACGCGTCCAGCACGTCAGCAGGCGGTGATTGAGCCGAAAAAACCACAAGCAACTGTGAAAACGGAACCGAAGCCGGTAGCACAGACGCCGAAACGTACTGAACCGGCTGCACCTGTGGCGAGCACGAAGGCACCGGCTGCGACTTCTACGCCAGCCGCAACGCCAGCACCAAAAGAGACGGCGACTACGGCTCCAGTACAGACGGCATCCCCGGCGCAAACCACGGCAACACCAGCCGCTGGAGCGAAGACCGCAGGTAATGTTGGTTCGTTGAAATCGGCACCGTCCAGCCATTACACTCTGCAGCTGAGCAGTTCTTCTAACTACGACAACCTGAACGGTTGGGCGAAGAAAGAGAATCTGAAAAACTACGTTGTCTATGAAACGACGCGTAATGGTCAGCCGTGGTATGTACTGGTTTCTGGCGTGTACGCTTCGAAAGAAGAAGCGAAAAAAGCGGTATCTACATTGCCAGCCGATGTTCAGGCCAAAAACCCGTGGGCGAAACCGCTGCGTCAGGTACAGGCCGATCTGAAGTAATCAAGGTTATCTCCCGCAATGGTTTATCGTTGCGGGAGTTGCCTGAAGCGCTGGATGCTGTCGGAGCTTTCTCCACAGCCGGAGAAGGTGTAATTAGTTAGTCAGCATGAAGAAAAATCGCGCTTTTTTGAAGTGGGCAGGGGGCAAATATCCCCTGCTTGATGATATTAAACGGCATTTGCCTAAGGGTGAATGTCTGGTTGAACCTTTTGTGGGTGCCGGGTCGGTGTTTCTCAACACCGACTTTTCTCGTTATATCCTTGCCGATATCAATAGCGACCTGATCAGTCTCTACAACATTGTGAAGATGCGTACTGATGAGTACGTGCAGGCTGCCCGCGAGCTGTTTGTTCCTGAGACAAATTGCGCCGAGGTTTACTATCAGTTCCGCGAAGAGTTCAATAAAAGCCAGGATCCGTTCCGCCGGGCGGTACTGTTTTTATATTTGAACCGCTACGGTTACAACGGTCTGTGTCGTTACAATCTGCGCGGCGAGTTTAACGTGCCGTTTGGTCGCTACAAAAAACCCTATTTCCCGGAAGCTGAGTTGTATCACTTCGCTGAAAAAGCGCAGAATGCCTTTTTCTATTGTGAGTCTTACGCCGATAGCATGGCGCGCGCAGATGATGTATCCGTCGTCTATTGCGATCCGCCTTATGCACCGCTATCCGCGACCGCCAACTTTACGGCGTATCACACAAACAGTTTTACTCTTGAACAACAAGCGCATCTGGCGGAGATCGCCGAAGGTCTGGTTAACCGTCAGATCCCGGTACTGATTTCTAACCATGATACGGCGCTAACGCGCGAGTGGTATCAGCGCGCAAAATTGCATGTCGTCAAAGTTCGACGCAGTATAAGCAGCAACGGCGGCACACGTAAAAAGGTGGACGAACTGCTGGCTTTGTACAAACCAGGAGTCGTTTCACCCGCAAAAAAATAATTCTCAAGGAGAAGCGGATGAAACAGTATTTGATTGCCCCCTCAATTCTGTCGGCTGATTTTGCCCGCCTGGGTGAAGATACCGCAAAGGCCCTGGCAGCTGGCGCTGATGTCGTGCATTTTGACGTCATGGATAACCACTATGTTCCCAACCTGACGATTGGACCAATGGTGCTGAAATCCTTGCGTAATTACGGCATTACCGCCCCTATCGACGTACATCTGATGGTGAAACCGGTCGATCGCATTGTGCCGGATTTCGCTGCCGCAGGTGCCAGCATCATTACCTTTCATCCTGAAGCCTCCGAGCATGTTGACCGCACGTTGCAACTGATTAAAGAAAATGGCTGTAAAGCGGGTCTGGTGTTCAACCCGGCGACACCGTTGAGCTATCTGGATTACGTGATGGATAAGCTAGATGTGATCCTGCTGATGTCCGTCAATCCTGGTTTCGGCGGTCAGTCTTTCATTCCTCAAACACTGGATAAACTGCGCGAAGTACGTCGTCGTATCGACGAGTCTGGCTTTGACATTCGTCTGGAAGTGGACGGTGGCGTGAAGGTGAACAACATTGGCGAAATCGCTGCGGCGGGCGCGGATATGTTCGTCGCCGGTTCGGCAATCTTCGACCAGCCAGACTACAAAAAAGTCATTGATGAAATGCGCAGTGAACTGGCAAAGGTAAGTCATGAATAAGTTTGAAGATATTCGCGGCGTCGCTTTTGATCTTGATGGTACGCTGGTCGACAGTGCTCCTGGTCTTGCTGCTGCGGTAGATATGGCGCTGTATGCGCTGGAGTTGCCCGTCGCAGGTGAAGAACGCGTTATTACCTGGATTGGTAACGGCGCAGATGTTCTGATGGAGCGCGCATTGACCTGGGCGCGTCAGGAACGTGCGACTCAGCGTAAAACAATGGGTAAACCGCCCGTTGATGACGACATTCCGGCAGAAGAACAGGTATGTATTCTGCGTAAACTGTTCGATCGCTACTATGGCGAGGTTGCCGAAGAGGGGACGTTTTTGTTCCCACACGTTGCCGATACGTTGGGCGCGTTGCAGGCTAAAGGCCTGCCGCTAGGCCTGGTTACCAACAAACCGACGCCGTTCGTCGCGCCGCTGCTCGAAGCCTTAGATATTGCCAAATACTTTAGCGTGGTTATCGGCGGCGATGATGTGCAAAACAAAAAACCGCATCCGGACCCGCTGTTACTGGTGGCTGAGCGGATGGGAATTGCCCCACAACAGATGCTGTTTGTTGGCGACTCACGCAATGATATTCAGGCGGCAAAAGCGGCAGGTTGCCCATCAGTTGGCTTAACCTACGGATATAACTACGGCGAGGCTATCGATCTCAGCCAGCCTGATGTAATTTATCAGTCTATAAATGACCTTCTGCCCGCATTAGGGCTTCCGCAAAGCGAAAATCAGGAATCGAAAAATGACTAAGCCCATCGTTTTTAGTGGCGCACAGCCTTCAGGTGAATTGACCATTGGTAACTACATGGGTGCGCTGCGTCAGTGGGTAAACATGCAGGATGATTACCATTGTATTTACTGCATCGTTGACCAACACGCTATCACCGTGCGCCAGGATGCGCAGAAGCTGCGTAAAGCAACGCTGGATACGCTGGCGTTGTACCTGGCTTGCGGTATCGATCCTGAGAAAAGCACTATTTTTGTTCAGTCCCACGTGCCGGAACATGCGCAGTTAGGCTGGGCACTGAACTGCTATACCTACTTCGGCGAACTGAGCCGCATGACGCAGTTTAAAGATAAATCTGCGCGTTATGCCGAGAACATTAACGCTGGTCTGTTTGACTATCCGGTGCTGATGGCTGCGGACATCCTGCTGTATCAAACCAATCTGGTGCCGGTCGGTGAAGACCAGAAACAGCACCTGGAACTGAGCCGCGATATCGCCCAGCGTTTCAACGCGCTGTATGGCGATATCTTTAAAGTACCGGAGCCGTTTATTCCGAAATCTGGCGCGCGCGTAATGTCGCTGCTGGAGCCGACCAAGAAGATGTCCAAGTCTGACGATAACCGCAATAACGTTATCGGTCTGCTGGAAGATCCGAAATCGGTAGTGAAGAAAATCAAACGTGCGGTCACTGATTCCGACGAGCCGCCGGTAGTTCGCTACGACGTGCAGAACAAGGCGGGCGTTTCTAACCTGCTGGATATCCTTTCTGCGGTAACGGGTCAAAGCATCCCTGAACTGGAAAAACAGTTCGAAGGCAAGATGTATGGTCACCTGAAAGGCGAAGTAGCTGAAGCGGTTTCCGGTATGCTGACTGAATTGCAGGAACGTTATCACCGTTTCCGCAACGATGAAGCCTTCCTGCAACAGGTGATGAAAGACGGCGCAGAAAAAGCCAGCGCACACGCTTCCCGTACACTGAAAGCGGTTTACGAAGCGATTGGTTTTGTGGCGAAGCCGTAATTCACTATTGATACCAAAAACCGGGGAAACCCGGTTTTTTTACGTCCTTATTTGCAATAGCCCCAAAAAATGTGAAGCATCTCGCCGTTTCCACATCTCTTTGTTGCGCCTTATCTTCATTTTCATGAAGATATAAATATTCATTTTATTGAAAATTTATTATGCGTCGAACGTTTATCAAAAAAGAAGGCGTCGTCATCACGACGCTGGCTCGTTATTTGTTAGGTGAAAAGTGTGGTAATCGCCTGAAAACCATAGATGAACTGGCAACTGAATGCCGTTCGTCCGTCGGCCTGACGCAGGCCGCGTTAAAAAATCTGGAGTCAAGCGGCGCGATTCGGATTGAACGTCGCGGGCGCAATGGCAGTTATCTGGTAGAGATGGATAACAAAGCACTGTTGACCCATGTTGATATCAATAATGTGGTATGTGCGATGCCCTTGCCCTATACCCGCTTGTACGAAGGTTTAGCGAGCGGGTTAAAAGCTCAGTTTGATGGCATTCCTTTTTACTATGCGCATATGCGTGGTGCGGATATTCGCGTGGAGTGTTTGCTTAACGGTGTCTATGACATGGCCGTAGTTTCGCGACTGGCGGCGGAAAGTTATCTCACGCAAAAAGGCTTATGTCTTGCGCTGGAGTTGGGGCCGCATACCTACGTTGGCGAGCACCAGTTGATTTGCCGTAAAGGGGAGTCAGGTAACGTGAAGCGCGTGGGGCTGGATAACCGTTCGGCAGATCAGAAGATCATGACCGATGTCTTTTTTGGCAGTAGCGATGTGGAGCGAGTCGATCTCTCTTATCACGAGAGTTTACAACGCATTGTTAAAGGCGATGTCGATGCGGTTATCTGGAATGTGGTAGCGGAAAGCGAACTGGCCATGCAGGGATTAGAAGCGACGCCGCTAACAGACGATCCGCGATTTTTACAGGCTACTGAAGCCGTGGTTTTGACGCGAGCCGATGATTACCCGATGCAACAATTGCTGCGTGCGGTTGTTGATAAAAACGCCCTGCTTGCCCATCAACAGCGAGTGGTCAGTGGGGAACAGGAACCCAGTTATTAAACGAAAGGCATCTAAAATGGAAACCAGACTCAACCTGCTTTGCGATGCAGGGGTCATCGATAAGGACATCTGCAAAGGCATGATGCAGGTCGTCAAAGTACTGGAAACAGAATGCCATCTACCAGTGCGCAGTGAGCAGGGGATGATGGCAATGATACATATGGCGAGTGCGCTGATGCGCAGTCGTCGCGGCGAACAGATCCAGCCACTGGATGACGAATTGCTGGCTGAACTGGCGCAATGTAGCCACTGGCCAGCGATCATGCAGTTGCACCAGGTGTTATTGCAGGGATTCGCGCTGGAAGTTAACCCGTGTGAAGAAGGCTATTTGCTGGCCAACCTTTATGGATTATGGATGGCCGCTAACGAAGAGGTCTGAAGCCCACAACAAATCCACGTCGCATAACTTAAATATTCAAAAAAATGAATATTTGATTCAAGGTACAGAAGTGAGGCAACAAGATGTTTGTAGAAGCATTGAAACGCCAGAACCCGGCACTGATTTCTGCCGCACTAAACCTGTGGCAGCAGGGCAAGATAGCCCCGGACAGTTGGGTTGTCGACGTGGATCAGGTACTGGAAAACGGTAAGCGGCTGATTGAGACGGCGCGGCTTTACGGTATTGAGCTGTATCTGATGACCAAACAGTTCGGTCGCAATCCGTGGCTGGCGGAAAAACTGCTGGCGCTGGGCTACAGCGGCATTGTGGCGGTGGATTACAAAGAGGCGCGAGTGATGCGCCGCGCAGGTTTGCCGGTGGCGCATCAGGGGCATCTGGTGCAAATCCCTTGTCACGAGGTCGCTGATGCCGTTGAACAGGGCACCGACGTCATCACCGTGTTTACCCTTACCAAAGCGCAGGAGGTTTCTGCGGCAGCGGTGAAAGCGGGGCGGATTCAGTCTGTGCTGCTCAAAGTTTATAGCGACGATGATTTTCTTTATCCGGGGCAGGAGAGCGGTTTTGTACAGCATTCGCTGCACGAGGTGGTTGCTGAAATTAAGAAACTGCCGGGGCTGCATTTAGCCGGACTAACCCATTTCCCTTGCCTGCTTTGGGATGAGGCTGCCGGGAAAGTTTTGCCGACACCGAATCTTCACACGCTGATACAGGCACGGGATCAACTGGCGAAATCTGGTATTGCGATTGAGCAACTGAACGCGCCTTCAGCGACCAGCTGCACTTCGCTGCCATTACTGGCGGAATACGGTGTGACTCATGCCGAACCCGGTCATGCACTGACGGGGACGATTCCGGTAAACCAGCAGGGAGACCAGCCTGAACGTATCGCGATGCTTTGGCTGAGCGAAATTTCCCATCACTTCCGTGGCGACAGCTACTGCTACGGCGGCGGTTATTACCGTCGTGGTCATGCGCAACATGCGCTGGTGTTTACGCCAGAGAATCAAAGCGTGACTGAAACATATCTCAAAGCCGTGGATGACAGCAGTATCGACTACACCCTGCCGCTGGCAGGTGAGCATCCGGTAAGCAGTGCAGTGGTGCTCTGTTTTCGCACGCAGATTTTTGTCACCCGTAGCGATGTGGTGCTGGTGTCTGGTATTCAGCGTGGCGCGGCAGAGATTGTGGGTCGTTATGACAGCCTCGGCAACCCTCCGGAGGCGTAATGGCGCGATTTGTGGTGTTAGTGATTGATAGCTTTGGCGTAGGGGCAATGAAAGATGTCACGTTGGTGCGTCCGCAGGATGCCGGGGCAAATACCTGTGGTCACATCCTGAGCCAGTTGCCGCATTTGCAGCTACCAATGCTGGAGAAAATGGGGCTAATCAACGCATTAGGTTATGCGCCTGGAGATATGCAGCCGTCAGACTCCGCAACCTGGGGCGTGGCAGAGCTGCAACATGAAGGTGGCGATACCTTTATGGGGCATCAGGAAATTTTAGGCACGCGCCCGTTACCGCCGCTACGGATGCCCTTTCGCGATGTGATTGACCGTGTTGAGCAGGCATTAGTTTCCGCCGCTTGGCAGGTGGAGCGCCGTGGCGATGATCTGCAATTTCTGTGGGTCAATCAGGCGGTTGCGATTGGCGATAATCTCGAGGCGGATTTAGGCCAGGTCTATAACATCACCGCCAATCTCTCTGTGATCTCTTTTGACGACGCAATCAAAATTGGTCGTATCGTGCGTGAGCAGGTACAGGTCGGTCGGGTCATTACATTTGGCGGCCTGTTAACCGACAGTCAACGCATTCTCGATGCCGCAGAAAGCAAAGAAGGGCGCTTTATTGGCATCAATGCGCCGCGTTCAGGCGCTTATGACAACGGCTTCCAGGTCGTGCATATGGGCTACGGTGTTGATGAAAAAGTGCAGGTGCCGCAAAAACTGTATGAAGCGGGCGTGCCAACCGTGCTGGTGGGTAAGGTGGCAGATATCGTCAGCAATCCTTATGGCGTGAGCTGGCAAAACCTGGTGGATAGCCAGCGGATTATGGATATCACCCTCGACGAATTTATCACCCATCAGACAGCGTTTATTTGCACAAATATCCAGGAAACCGACCTCGCTGGTCATGCAGAAGACGTCGCACGTTATGCCGAACGTTTGCAGGTCGTTGACCGTAACCTTGCCCGGCTTGTTGAGGCGATGCAGCCAGATGATTGCCTGGTCGTGATGGCGGATCACGGTAACGATCCGACCATTGGTCACAGCCACCATACCCGTGAAGTGGTGCCAGTGCTGGTTTATCAGCAAGGGCTGGTCCACACGCAACTCGGTGTGCGCACCACGCTTTCTGATGTGGGGGCTACCGTGTGTGAATTTTTCCGTGCGCCACCGCCACAAAATGGTCGCTCTTTTCTTTCCTCCCTCCAGTTTGCAGGAGACACCCTATGAGTTTTGATCCGACGGGTTACACCCTGGCCCATGAGCATCTGCATATTGATCTCTCCGGCTTTAAAAACAACCTGGATTGCCGCCTTGATCAGTATGGGTTCATTTGTCAGGAGATGAACGACCTGATGGCGCAAGGTGTGCGTAATGTGATTGAGATGACCAACCGTTACATGGGGCGCAATGCGCAATTTATGCTCGATGTAATGCGCGAGACGGGGATCAACGTGGTGGCCTGTACCGGTTATTACCAGGACGCGTTTTTCCCGCAACATGTGGCGACCCGCAGCGTGCAGGAACTGGCGCAGGAGATGGTCGATGAAATTGAGCAGGGTATCGATGGCACGGAGCTGAAAGCCGGGATCATCGCGGAGATTGGTTCCAGCGAAGGAAAGATTACGCTGCTGGAAGAGAAAGTGTTTATTGCTGCCGCGTTGGCACATAACCAGACCGGATGCCCGATCTCCACGCATACGTCATTTAGCACGATGGGGCTGGAACAACTGGCTCTGCTGCAAGCCCACGGAGTTGATCTTTCGCGCGTTACTGTCGGGCACTGCGATCTGAAAGACAACCTCGACAATATTTTGAAGATGATCGAACTCGGCGCGTATGTGCAGTTCGACACCATTGGCAAGAACAGTTACTACCCGGACGAAAAGCGCATTGCGATGCTTCATGCACTACGCGACCGTGGATTACTGAACCGCGTCATGCTGTCGATGGATATTACGCGTCGCTCCCATTTAAAAGCCAACGGTGGTTATGGCTATGACTATTTATTTACCACCTTTATTCCACAACTGCGCCAGTCAGGATTCAGTCAGGCCGATGTGGATGTGATGTTACGTGAAAATCCCTCTCAATTTTTCCAATAAGGACAGACTCATGAAAAAGATTGGCGTTGCAGGCTTACAGCGTGAGCAGATTAAAAAAACCATTGAAACGACGGCTCCAGGCTGTTTTGAAGTTTTCATTCACAACGACATGGAAGCAGCGATGAAAGTGAAATCCGGGCAACTGGATTACTACATCGGTGCGTGTAATACCGGTGCAGGTGCGGCATTGTCGATTGCCATTGCGGTGATTGGCTATAACAAAAGTTGCACCATTGCCAAGCCGGGCATTAAAGCGAAAGACGAGCATATCGCCAAAATGATCGCCGAAGGGAAAGTGGCGTTTGGGCTTTCCGTTGAGCACGTTGAACACGCGATTCCGATGCTGATTAACCATCTGAAATAAAAGGCACGACTATGGATCTGTATATTCAGATTATCGTGGTGGCGTGCCTGACCGGTATGACATCGCTTCTGGCGCATCGCTCGGCGGCCGTTTTTCATGACGGTATCCGCCCGATCCTGCCGCAACTGATTGAAGGTTATATGAACCGTCGCGAGGCGGGGAGTATCGCTTTCGGTCTGAGCATTGGTTTTGTGGCATCGGTGGGGATCTCTTTTACCCTGAAAACCGGGCTGCTAAACGCATGGTTACTCTTTCTTCCTACCGATATCCTCGGCGTACTGGCGATAAACAGCCTGATGGCGTTTGGTCTTGGCGCTATCTGGGGCGTACTGATCCTCACCTGCCTGTTGCCGGTAAACCAGCTGCTGACCGCACTGCCGGTGGATGTATTAGGCAGTCTGGGGGAATTAAGCTCGCCGGTGGTTTCAGCTTTTGCACTGTTCCCTCTGGTGGCGATTTTCTACCAGTTTGGCTGGAAGCAAAGCCTGATCGCCGCCGTGGTTGTGCTGATGACCCGTGTGGTGGTAGTGCGCTATTTCCCGCATCTCAATCCGGAATCCATCGAAATCTTTATTGGCATGGTGATGCTGCTGGGGATCGCGATAACTCACGACCTGCGTCATCGTGATGAAAATGACATCGATGCCAGCGGGCTTTCGGTGTTTGAAGAACGCACGTCGCGGATTATCAAAAACTTACCGTATATCGCCATCGTGGGAGCATTGATTGCCGCCGTTGCCAGCATGAAGATTTTTGCTGGCAGTGAAGTGTCGATCTTCACCCTGGAGAAAGCGTACTCCGCAGGCGTAACGCCGGAACAATCACAAACGCTGATCAACCAGGCGGCACTGGCAGAATTTATGCGCGGGCTGGGTTTTGTACCGTTGATTGCCACCACCGCGTTAGCAACGGGTGTGTATGCAGTTGCGGGCTTTACCTTTGTTTATGCGGTGGGCTATCTCTCGCCGAATCCGATGATTGCGGCGGTATTAGGCGCAGTGGTTATTTCGGCGGAAGTCCTGTTACTTCGTTCGATCGGCAAATGGCTGGGACGCTACCCGTCAGTGCGTAATGCGTCGGATAACATCCGTAACGCCATGAATATGCTGATGGAAGTGGCGCTGCTGGTCGGCTCGATTTTCGCGGCAATAAAAATGGCAGGCTATACCGGATTCTCCATTGCGGTTGCCATTTACTTCCTCAACGAATCTCTCGGTCGTCCGGTACAAAAAATGGCGGCGCCGGTCGTGGCAGTAATGATCACCGGCATCCTGCTGAATGTTCTTTACTGGCTTGGCCTGTTTGTTCCGGCTTAAGGAATGCACTTATGAAGACGTTTCCTCTGAAAAGTCTGACCCTTGCTGAAGCGCAGCAGAAGCAGTTTGCGCTGGTGGATAGCATTTGTCGCCATTTTCCTGGTAGCGAATTTCTTACCTGCGGTGATTTGGGATTAACGCCGGGGCTGAATCAGCCTCGCATTACCCAGCGTGTGGAGCAGGTGCTGGCAGATGCGTTTCATGCGCCAGCGGCGGTGCTGGTGCAAGGCGCTGGCACAGGAGCGATTCGTGCCGGGCTGGCGGCTTTGCTTAAACCAGGGCAGCGTCTTCTGGTGCATGATGCGCCCGTTTATCCGACGACACGCGTCATCATTGAACAGATGGGGCTGACGCTTATTACTGTTGATTTCAATGATCTGTCGGCACTTAAGCAGGTCGTAGACGAGCAACAACCTGATGTGGCGCTGGTGCAGCATACGCGCCAGCAGCCGCAGGATCGCTACATTCTGGCGGATGTGCTGGCAACGTTGCGCTCGGCTGGCGTTCCTGCGTTAACCGATGATAACTATGCGGTAATGAAGGTAGCGCGAATCGGGTGCGAATGCGGGGCGAATGTCTCGACATTTTCCTGCTTCAAGCTGTTTGGGCCAGAGGGTGTTGGCGCGGTGGTAGGCGATGCTGACGTTATCAATCGTATTCGCGCCACGCTTTACTCCGGCGGCAGCCAGATTCAGGGCGCTCAGGCGCTGGAAGTCTTGCGTGGGCTGGTTTTCGCGCCAGTGATGCACGCGGTGCAGGCGGTGGTCTCTGAACGATTGCTGGCTTTACTTAACGGCGGCGCGGTGCCGGAAGTTAAAAGTGCCGTCATTGCCAATGCGCAGTCGAAAGTGTTGATTGTGGAGTTTCATCAGCCAATTGCCGCCAGGGTGCTGGAAGAAGCGCAGAAACGCGGTGCGTTGCCGTATCCGGTGGGCGCGGAGTCGAAATATGAGATCCCGCCGCTCTTTTATCGCCTTTCCGGAACGTTTCGCCAGGCGAATCCGCAATTAGAACATTGTGCGATTCGCATTAATCCGAATCGTAGTGGTGAAGAGACAGTGCTGCGGATTTTGCGTGAGAGTATTGCCAGCGTTTAATGTTGTGAACGATATTTTCAAAGGCAAGGTAAAAACAAATACGCCCTCTGATGAAAACAGAGGGCGTCAGACAATTAAACCGGTATTAACCGATTTATGTTAAGAGATTACTGTGCAGTCGGACCGCAGCCACCAATGATTTTAGAAATAGAAATTGCCGGGTGCAGCAGGTAATCGTAAGAGCAGTTCTTGTCACGGTTTTCAATATGACCAGTACATGCAGTTAATGTAGCCAGTACTGCACCTACCAGTGTTACTTTAATAAATTTATTCATTTTCATTCCCTATGTAAAATATATCGAGTAATATTCATTAATTATGTGAATATAAGCAAGCTGCTCGTTAGAAACAATACAGGAATATCTATTACACGTCAGTGTGTGGACTATTAATATTTCGATTATATTTGTAAGCCACTGTAACTGTGGGTAGTTGTTAAAAAACAAATTGGTTAAAAAGTTGTTTTATGTCTGCTGAAGATAAAAATTAATATGATGATTATTGTGAATAAAAAAGGTCGGAAATATCCGACCTTGATTAAAATTTTATTTAATTAATGGTTTGAGAACCAGTTTAATTTGTCGCGCAGACCAACGACCCGGCCAATAATAATCAAAGACGGACTGTTCATTTGCTGCGCCAACTCGCCCAACTGTGCGAGCGTACCGTCAATCACGCGTTGCGTTACTGCCGTACCGTTTTCGACAATCGCCACTGGCATTTCGCCTGGCATTCCGTGTTCAATCAATTTTTGCTGAATAGTCGCAGCCTGATTCAGCCCCATATAGAACACCAGCGTCTGTTTTTCTGCTGCCAGGTTTTCCCAGTCCAGCTCACCACCGGTTTTTAAGTGTCCGGTAATTAAGCGTACGCTCTGAGCATAATCGCGATGCGTAAGTGGAATACCCGAATAGGCAGAGCAACCGGAAGCTGCGGTAATACCCGGAACCACCGAGAACGGAATGCCCGCGTTGCACAGTGTTTCCAGCTCTTCGCCACCACGTCCGAAAATAAACGGATCGCCGCCTTTCAGACGCACCACGCGTTTGCCTTTTTGCGCTTCCCGCAACAGGATCTGGTTAATCCCTTCTTGCGGTACGCAGTGGTATCCCGCGCGTTTGCCGACAAAAACGCGATCAGCATCGCGGCGTACCAGATTCATAATATCGTCAGAAACCAGACGGTCGTAGACCACCACATCAGCCTGCTGAATTTGTTGCAGACCTTTCAGCGTCAGTAGCCCGGCATCGCCAGGACCGGCGCCAACCAGCACCACTTCACCGCGATGGTCGAGCGGCTCGTTGATTAACTGTTCGGTCGTTTCAGTAATGGCTTTCTGATCGTTATTTGCCAGCGACTGGGCCAGGCGGTCGTTAACGAACAATTTTTCCCAGAAACGGCGACGCTCGCCCATCGTGGCGAACTTTTGTTTTACCCGACCGCGTAACTGCCCGGCATATTTCGCTACCTGGCCCAGATGCAACGGCAGCAGTGATTCGAGTTTTTCACGCAGCAGGCGCGCCAGAACCGGAGATGTGCCGCCAGAGGAGACCGCTACCATTAGCGGTGAGCGGTCAATAATCGACGGCATAATGAAGCTGGCGGCTTTCGGCGCATCGACCACGTTACAGAAGATGCGGCGAGATTCAGCGGCTTCGCTGACGCGCTGGTTAAGCGCGTCATCATCCGTCGCGGCAATCGCCAGCCAGCAGGTGTCGAGAAGGCTTTCATCAAATGGCCCTTCGACGAGGGTTAACATGCCTGCATCTGCCCATGCGGTGAACTGTGGAATAAACGCCAATGCATTCACCGTTAAGCGAGCGCCTGCGTCTAACAGCAACCTTGCTTTGCGTTCCGCAACATCACCACCGCCGACAATCAGACAGTCGCGATCGCGTAATTGGCAAAATATAGGCAAATGATCCACGTAAAAACCCCTTACTGATTAACCTGCAGCCGTTTCAGTTTGATTAAATTTGTCCGCAACCGGACGATTCGCTTTCGGCGTAGCATACCAATAACCCAATCCCATGAATACGGCGCCCGATAAAGTATTACCCAGCGTCACCCACAGCAGGTTATGACCAATACCCGCCAGCGTGTAGGCTTCGCTGTGGTTGCCGAACCAGGAGAGCGCGAACAGCGTCATGTTAGCGATGGAGTGCTCATAGCCGGACGCGATAAATGCCAGCAGACACCACCAGATAGCGATAAATTTCGCCGCCCCTTCAGTGCGCAGCGCCATCCAGATTGCCAGGCAAACCAGCCAGTTACACAATGCACCTTTGAAGAACAGTACCATTGCCGGTGCAGTGGTTTTTGCCAGCGCGACGGAGTGAACGATGCTGGTATCTACCGGCAGCAGGCTACCGCCGCCCCAGCTATAAAGCATGGCAACGAAGACGGAACCGACCAGGTTACCCAGCCAGGTTTGCGGCAGGATTGCCCACATTTGCCCGTGGCTGATAGTGCCCGCTTTCACCCCAAAGGTGAGGAACATGGTGTGTCCGGTGAACAGTTCAGAACCGGCGATAATCACCAGCGTTAAGGCGATACCAAAGGTCGCGCCCATCACCAGAGGACGTATGGACGGATCGAGCAAATTACCGAGCGTGAAAATCAGGATGATCCCAAGACCCACATACGCGCCCGCCATTGCGGAGCTGACCCAGAAGCCGAGCGGGTTATTTGCCGACAGGCGTGCAATGCGCGCAGCGTTAGCCGCACACTTATTAATAGTGTCTGTAAACATTTGATTATCCTTTAAAAAATAAAAACAAAAAATAAAACAAAAAGTTTAAAAAATGTCCTGCAATATACCGAAGGTTATTACAGGACCATGCAAAAAGGGGAGGCATTGCGCCTCCCGTTAAAACATTAACCGCGCAGTTGTACCACGCCGTCTTTCACTCGCGCTTCGTAATGCTTGACGGAAAACTGTTCGTCTTCCATGCACAAACCGTCGCTTAAGCGAAAACGCTGTTTTTTCAGTGGACTGGCAACCCACAGCTCGCCCTGGTGTTCCGCAATCAGCCCGCGTGACAGCACGCTGGATTCGAAGAACGGATCGATGTTGCTGATCGCAAACACCTGGTCGCTGTGATACGGGCGGAAAATGGCTACCTGCTCGTCACCTAACAGCGCGCAGACGCCGGTTTCAGGCAGGATGTCATCGATTTTGCAGATGTCTTTCCACTGGCTCATGCGTTGTCCTCCACCAGAGTTACCGGGATACGTTCATACGGCGTTGCCGGACGGTGCTGTTCGCGTTCTGGCACCATCTGCACGTTCGGGTCACGCTTATCGCTGTTGATGAAGTGTTTGAAGCGAGTCTGCGCAGACGGCGTATTGACCGTTTCAGTCCACTCACACACTACCGCTTCACGCAGGCGCGCCATCTCTTCTTCCAGATGTGCATTCAGCCCCAGTTTGTCGTCAATGATCACCGCTTTCAGGTAATCAATACCGCCTTCGAGGTTTTCTAACCACGGCGCGGTACGCGTCAGTTTGTCGGCGGTGCGGATGTAGAACATCATGAAACGGTCGAGATATTTGATCAGCGTTTCGCGATCGATATCCGCCGCCAGCAGATCCGCATGACGCGGTTTCATGCCGCCGTTACCGCAAACGTACAGGTTCCAGCCTTTTTCGGTGGCGATGATACCCACGTCTTTACCCTGAGCTTCTGAACATTCACGGGTACAGCCAGAGACACCGAACTTCATTTTGTGCGGAGTACGGATGCCTTTGTAGCGGTTTTCCAGTTCCACGCCGAGACCCACGCTGTCGCCAACGCCGTAGCGGCACCAGGTGCTACCCACGCAGGTTTTCGCCATACGCAGTGCTTTCGCATAGGCATGACCGGTTTCGAAGCCTGCTTCAATCAGCTGACGCCAGATCTCCGGCAGATCGTCTTTCTGTGCGCCAAACATTGCCAGACGCTGGGAGCCGGTGATTTTGGTGTAGAGATTAAATTCACGCGCGATACGACCCACTGCCATCAGTCCTTCCGGGGTGATTTCACCGCCCGGAGAACGCGGGATCACCGAGTAGGTGCCGTCTTTCTGGATGTTAGCGAGGAAGTTGTCGTTAGAATCCTGCAGCGGAGTATGTTCCGGCTTCAGAATGTATTCGTTCCAGCAGGAGGCCAGCAGCGAACCGACGGTCGGTTTACAAACTTCACAACCGTAGCCTTTGCCGTGTTTCGCCAGCAGTTCTTCGAAGGTTTTAATGCCTTCAACGCGGATCAAATGGAACAGTTCCTGACGCGAATAAGCAAAGTGTTCGCACAGGTTGTTGTTAACTTCGATACCCTGTTTCGCCAGTTCCGCATTCAGTACCTGAGTTACCAGCGGGATACAGCCGCCGCAGCCAGTACCGGCTTTGGTTTCGGCTTTCAGCGCCGCAACGGTATGGCAGCCTTTGTTGATAGCAGCAATCAGGTCGCCTTTGGTGACGTCGAAGCAGGAGCAGATTTGTGCGCTGTCCGGCAGTTTATCTACACCGATAGATGGCTTACCGCTACCGGAGTGCGCTGGCAGGATCAGGGAATCCGGGTTTTCTGGCAGTTCGATAGCGTTCAGCACCAGTTGCAGCAGGTTGCCGTAATCGCTGGTATCGCCCACCAGTACCGCACCGAGCAGGGTTTTGTTGTCTTCGCTGACAACCAGGCGTTTGTAGATCTCTTTGCTTTCGTCGAGGTAAACATAGCTACGCGCGCCTGGTGTACGACCATGCGCATCGCCAATACCGCCAACGTCCACGCCCAGCAGTTTCAGCTTGGCGCTAAGGTCAGCGCCTTCAAAGGCGTTTTCGCTACCGAGAATGTGGTCAACGGCGACCTGCGCCATTTTGTAGCCTGGTGCTACCAGACCAAATACACGGTTGTTCCAGCTTGCGCATTCACCGATAGCGTAGATATCCGGATCGGAAGTCTGGCAGGAATCATTAATGACGATACCCCCACGCGGAGCAACGTCCAGACCACACTGAGTTGCCAGTTTATCGCGCGGACGGATACCGGTAGAGAAGACGATAAAGTCAACTTCCAGCTCGCTACCGTCGGCAAAACGCATAGTTTTACGCGCTTCAACACCTTCCTGCACAATCTCAAGGGTATTTTTGCTGGTGTGAACGCGTACGCCCATGCTTTCGATTTTGCGACGTAGCTGCTCGCCGCCCATCTGATCAAGCTGTTCCGCCATCAGCATCGGGGCAAATTCGATAACGTGGGTTTCAATGCCTAAGTTTTTCAGTGCGCCAGCGGCTTCCAGACCTAACAGGCCTCCGCCAACAACGGCACCGCGCTTGCTGCGACGGGCGCAGGATTCAATCGCGTTGAGGTCTTCAATGGTGCGATAAACAAAGCAGTCCTGAGTATCAGAACCTTTGATCGGCGGGATCCACGGGTAGGAACCGGTCGCCATGATCAGCTTGTCATAATAAACGGTACGCCCGGCGCTGGAGTGGATCACCTTTTCCTGACGGTTGATGGTGATAGCGCGTTCGCCGACCAGAACTTTGATGCCGTGTTTCTCGTAAAAGCCTTCGCGCACCAGCGACAGCTCTTCGGCGGTGTGGTGAGAGAAGTAAGACGAGAGGTGTACGCGGTCATAAGCGATGCGCGGTTCTTCACAGAAAACGGTAATATCAAAGTTGGCCGCATCAGATTTATCAAGAAGATCTTCGATAAAGCGATGGCCGACCATACCGTTACCGATAATTGCGAGTCTGACTTTGCTCATTTTTGCCTCGATTTCTTTTCTATTACCGCCTACCTTAACGATTCAGCAACCCCACTTATTGATGCAAATCAAATTCACCTTTATATACTCCTTAAGAGGTATATTGCTGATTTGTATAAATATTCTTAAGTCACGGAATTGTCTGACATTTCATGTTTGTGCAAAAAACAGACAAAATGAAAGCATTTATAGAGATGAAGGCTCGTTGCGGGAGATGAGAGGAAAAGCCGGACGACGAAAGTGCCGCCCGGCATTGGTAATTAATGAGAGGTCAGGGTGTTGTGCTGACGGTGACGGCTGACAAAGCCTAACAGGAAGCACATCACGAATACCACAGCGTACAGACCGTTTGCAGTGAGCAGCGCCGCCTGTGGACCGCTATGCTCTACGATCGGACCAGTAACCACAAAGGTCAGCATGGTGCCGATGGTTCCACAGGTGAGTACGAAGTTAACCAGTTTTGGCGACGGTACTTTTGTCTGCTGGGAACCCAGAGTGATGATGGTGGTATAAATTGCGCTGGAGAAGAAGCCCAGAGCAAGAATAGACCACGCCATATGCGCTGGTGTTCCGGTGTTAAAGACATACATCAGAATCGCAGCCAGGCCTGCCAGCACGGTCAGAATACGTTGCAGGTCAAAGAAACGCAGAATAAAGCTGAACGCCCACATGCCGACCATGTACGACATCCAGAAGTTGCTCACCAGCGTACCCGCATCGTTCAGGCTCATGCCCAGACCTTTGGCGTACTCTGGCACCCAGGAGATAAAACCTAACTGACCGAGGATGTAGCACAGCGCAGCAATCGAGAGAAACAGCACGCCGATCCCCCACTTTTCTTTCGCTACCGGAGCGTCAGCTTTTGGCGCATGTTTGCCCAGCGCCGGGAACTCACAGCCGAAGGTCAGAATAAAAATAGCGACGTACACAAGCCCGATGCAGGCATAAACCCAGTACCACTCAATGCTGCGCGCCAGCAGAAATGCGGCGATCATCGGGAAAATCATCCCTGCCATACTGAAGAAGGAGTCGGTAAACAGCAGACGGGAACCGCGCTGGCGCCCTTCATACATTTGCGTTACCAGGAATGTACCAATCGACATGGTGATACCGCTGACCACCCCGAGGATGAACATCGCCGCCGAGAACAGCGCCAGGCTGTGGCTGAACATCAAACCGGCAACCGCCAGCACCATCAGGAGAAAGCCAAAACGTAACTGCGTTTTCAGCGGGACAATTTCCATCAGCCAGGCGTTGAGGAAGATAGAGATTAAAATGCCGGCATTGAGGAAGGTGAAGGTGTTACTCATACTGGAAACAGGCAGATTGAAATAATCGGCGATATTTCCCATCACCATCCCGGTGACAATAACCAACGCACCGGTCAGTGCGTAGGAAAGAAAGCTAATCCATGTGAGCTTGATGCGATTGCTGTTAGTCATGATTGGCCTGCGTTAAAAGATAAAATGGCATAGTGGATATGCTGCGAGCGGGGGATTTTAGGTGATTTTGTGATCTGATTAAATATTTAATTGCAAACGGTTGCTAATTTGCAATATTTAAAGTGATTCTGATCACAAAATAAAAGTGATCATCAGGTTACATATATTTCAAGTACGTAAAATTAGGTAAAGGAATGGCCTTGTCATTGAAGGCTATTTAGAATCTCTCCACTTGCTTTTTTTCTGCTCTGTTAAGGAAATCTCATGTTCAAATCGACCCTGGCAGCTTTCGTAGCTGTTTTCGCTCTTTCTGCTCTCTCACCCGTAGCAATGGCAGCGAAAGGGGACCCGCACGTATTGTTAACAACCTCTGCTGGTAATATCGAACTGGAGCTGGATAGCCAGAAAGCACCGGTATCAGTGCAAAACTTTGTCGATTATGTGAACAGTGGTTTTTATAACAACACCACCTTTCACCGCGTTATCCCTGGCTTTATGATTCAGGGCGGTGGATTTACCGAGCAGATGCAGCAGAAAAAACCAAATCCGCCAATCAAAAATGAAGCTGATAACGGTCTGCGCAATACGCGCGGCACTATTGCTATGGCGCGTACTGCGGACAAAGACAGCGCAACCAGTCAGTTCTTTATCAACGTGGCCGACAATGCCTTCCTCGACCACGGTCAGCGTGATTTCGGCTACGCCGTCTTTGGTAAAGTGGTGAAAGGTATGGACGTTGCCGATAAGATTTCCCAGGTGCCGACTCATGACGTTGGTCCATACCAGAATGTGCCGTCAAAGCCAGTAGTTATCCTTTCTGCTAAAGTCCTGCCGTAACGATTTCTCGCGCGGGCAATCTTGCCCGCGCATCTGCTCTTCCGGCGTAACCCTGATTTGCCGCTTATACTTGTGGCAAACGGACACGTTCAGGGAGGCATTAAGTGAAGAAACTCACCGATAAGCAAAAGTCCCGCCTCTGGGAGCTTCAGCGTAATCGTAATTTTCAGGCCAGCCGTCGTCTCGAAGGTGTTGAGATCCCTTTGGTGACACTGACTGCCGCTGAGGCTTTGGTGCGCCTTGAAGAGCTAAGGAGGCACTATGAGCGATAAATTCGGCGAAGGGCGCGACCCGTATCTCTATCCTGGCCTCGATATCATGCGTAATCGGCTGGATATCCGCCAACAGCAGCGGCTGGAGCAGGCGGCTTACGAAATGACGGCGCTGCGTGCCGCGACCATTGAACTTGGTCCATTGGTGCGTGGTTTACCGCATTTGCGTGCTATTCATCGCCAGCTGTATCAGGATATTTTCGACTGGGCGGGGCAACTGCGTGAAGTCGATATTTATCAGGGAGATACACCGTTCTGCCACTTTGCCTATATTGAAAAAGAGGGCAATGCCCTGATGCAGGATCTGGAGGAAGAAGGTTATCTGGTCGGTCTTGAGAAAGCGAAGTTCGTCGAGCGGCTGGCGCACTACTATTGTGAAATCAATGTCCTGCATCCCTTCCGTGCAGGAAGTGGTCTGGCACAGCGGATCTTCTTCGAGCAACTGGCGATTCATGCGGGTTATCAACTGAGCTGGCAGGGTATCGAAAAAGAGACCTGGAATCAGGCTAATCAGAGTGGGGCTATGGGCGATCTCTCTGCGCTGCAGACGATATTTAGCAAAGTGGTAAGCGAAGCCGGGGAATCTGAGTAAAATAGCGCGGTTCTTTCGTACCGGAGCCGCCATGATCCTGCTTATTGATAACTACGATTCTTTCACCTGGAACCTCTACCAGTACTTTTGTGAACTGGGGGCGGATGTGCTGGTTAAGCGCAACGATGCGTTGACGCTGGCGGATATCGACGCCCTAAAGCCGCAGAAAATTGTCATCTCGCCAGGCCCCTGTACGCCCGATGAAGCTGGGATCTCCCTTGAGGCTATTCGCCACTACGCCGGGCGCTTGCCGATTCTTGGCGTCTGCCTCGGTCATCAGGCAATGGCACAGGCATTTGGCGGCAAAGTTGTGCGCGCCGCAAAGGTTATGCACGGCAAAACCTCGCCGATTACACATAACGGTGAGGGCGTATTTCGGGGGTTGGCAAATCCACTTACCGTGACACGCTACCATTCGCTG
The DNA here is from genome assembly GCF_000407765.1 of Escherichia sp. KTE114. Taxonomy (NCBI): domain Bacteria; kingdom Pseudomonadati; phylum Pseudomonadota; class Gammaproteobacteria; order Enterobacterales; family Enterobacteriaceae; genus Escherichia; species Escherichia sp. KTE114. The sequence continues at coordinate 1,653,718 of NZ_KE136626.1, forward strand.
GTGGTGGAACCTGGCTCATTACCAGCGTGTTTTGAAGTGACTGCCTGGAGTGAAACCCGCGAGATTATGGGGATTCGCCATCGCCAGTGGGATCTGGAAGGGGTGCAGTTCCATCCGGAAAGTATTCTCAGCGAACAAGGGCATCAACTGCTGGCTAATTTCCTGCATCGCTGATTTCTGATTGCCATTTAGTGATTTTTTATGCATATTTTGTGATTATAATTTCACATTGGTTTATGCGTAACAGGGTGATCATGAGATGGCAACTGAACAAACAGCAATTACACGCGCGACTTTCGATGAAGTGATCCTGCCGATTTATGCACCGGCAGAGTTTATTCCGGTAAAAGGTCAGGGCAGCCGAGTCTGGGATCAACAGGGCAAGGAGTACGTCGATTTCGCGGGTGGCATTGCGGTTACGGCATTAGGCCATTGCCATCCGGCGCTGGTGGAAGCGTTAAAAACCCAGGGGGAAACGCTATGGCATATCAGCAATGTTTTCACCAATGAACCGGCGCTGCGTCTCGGGCGTAAGCTGATCGAGGCAACCTTTGCCGAACGCGTGGTGTTTATGAACTCCGGGACGGAAGCCAACGAAACCGCCTTTAAACTGGCACGTCATTACGCTTGCGTGCGCCATAGCCCGTTCAAAACCAAAATTATTGCCTTCCATAACGCCTTTCATGGACGCTCGCTGTTTACCGTCTCGGTAGGCGGGCAGCCGAAATATTCCGACGGCTTTGGGCCAAAGCCGGCAGACATCATCCACGTTCCCTTTAACGATCTCCACGCAGTGAAAGCAGTGATGGATGATCACACCTGCGCGGTAGTTGTTGAGCCGATTCAGGGCGAGGGCGGCGTGACGGCGGCGACGCCAGAGTTTTTGCAGGGCTTGCGTGAGCTGTGCGATCAGCATCAGGCATTATTGGTGTTTGATGAAGTGCAGTGCGGGATGGGGCGTACCGGTGATCTGTTTGCCTATATGCACTACGGCGTGACGCCGGATATTTTGACCTCAGCGAAAGCGTTAGGCGGCGGCTTCCCGATTAGCGCCATGCTGACCACGGCGGAGATTGCTTCTGCGTTTCATCCTGGTTCTCACGGTTCCACCTACGGCGGTAACCCGCTGGCCTGTGCGGTTGCGGGCGCGGCCTTTGATATCATCAATACCTCTGAAGTGCTGGAAGGCATTCAGGCGAAACGCCAGCGTTTTGTTGATCATTTGCAGAAGATAGATCAGCAGTACGATGTGTTTGGCGATCTTCGCGGTATGGGGTTGTTGATTGGCGCCGAGCTTAAGTCACAGTACAAAGGTCGGGCGCGCGATTTCCTTTATGCGGGCGCAGAGGCTGGCGTAATGGTGCTGAACGCCGGGACAGATGTGATGCGTTTTGCACCATCGCTGGTGGTGGAAAATGCGGATATCGATGAAGGGATGCAGCGTTTTGCCCGCGCGGTGGCGAAGGTGGTTGGGGCGTAATAAGACGTGTCATCGTCGCATCAGGCAAAGCATGTCGGATGCGGCGTAAACGCCTTATCCGACCTACGGTTTGCTTCTGGCAATGATGATATTACGCCTTCGAATCCCGTAACTTCCGGCTCAACCAAATCCCGTGATGCGGTCGCTGCCGCCAGGCCATCGCTGAAATGGTGTGCATTGTATTCAGATGGCCAATAACGCGTTGTAAATGCTGCTCCAGCGTGCCAGACGCGCCTTCGTGTGGCAGCATCTCTGGCGAGTCTATGATATTGGCGTCACCAGAACTACCCGGTTCATCATATTCCAGGCGCTGCTGACAGCGTTGAATAGCGATTTCACAAGACTGCAAATATTCCTGCGCCAGTTCCGGCGGTAATGTCCGGTGCTCCCGCGCCAGCGTGGTCATGGCATTAATATGCTCAACAATAAACTGACTATGCGTTACCCACAGTTTCATATCTGCCAGATAATGGCTGTTAAACGCCGGTTCCTGCATCGCCTGGTTCAATGAGTTATACAAGGTGTTATGCGCCTGATTAACCCGCATTCGTTGCCAGGCTAGTGGCGTAGGTTGCGGATCTTTACTGAGGATCAGACGAATGGCCTCCTGGTAAGTTTCTAAGGCATCATGGGCGTTCTTGCGCAATAAGCCGCTCTGCCACTGCGGCCACAGCCACACTGTGCCGCCGAAGGCAATCAGACAGCCGATGATGGTATCAATAAGACGGGGGATGATGTACTGCTCACCATTCAGCCATAACAGTTGCAGGGTATATACAGCGGTAATGGTAAAACCGACCGTCGCCCAGCCGTAGTTTTTGCGCAATATCAGGTAACTGGCGAGCGTGGTGAAAAGCATCAGCGTGAGGGTGTAACCCTCAGGGATTTTAAAGTGCAGCGCAACGCCTGCAATAATTAATCCAACCACGGTTCCCACAGAACGATTCACAATCCGCAGGCGAGTCGCGCCGTAGCCATTTTGCGTCACCAGCAATACCGTCATTAGTATCCAATAGGATTTCGGCAGATGCAGCGCGGTGCCCATCAGACTGGCAATGCTTAACATCACACTCAGTCGTCCGGCATTACGCAGTGCTGGCGATTTCAGGGAAAGATAGCTTTTCAGCGCCGGGAGTAACGGCATTCGGCGCTGTTTATCTGCCAGTAAGTCACGGGCATAGAGTGGTTTTTGCGTTCGCAGCACGCGGGCGATGCGGCTGAAATGCCAGTAGCAGAATTGCCCCACAGGGTTATCCGGATGTTGGCGGGCGATTTTTTCCAGTGCGCCAATTTGCTTTTCCATCGTAAAACGCGTCGGCAGGCGATGATAAAGAATGTCATCAGCCAGCACGCGCAGGCGAGCGGCGACGGTTTGCGCATTCCAGCGGATAACTTCCTCCGCATGGCTACGCTCGACCAGCTTTTGCACCTCTTCCGGCTGATGCAAACTGACCGAAATGTGTTCCTGTAAATCCAGCGCCTCCTGGAAAATGCGCAGCATCCGCTTGTAATCGGTATTATTTTGCGCGGAAAGCATATGCATTTGCTGATAGCACTGGGTAATTAAATCGACCGCTTTTTGCTGGCGTTCCAGCAGCGGTGGCAACGCTTTCTCAGGATCGGTGTGCTGGGTAAGCAGGCTGTATTTGGCTTCGCAATAATCTGCCAGTTCACGGTACAGCAGGCTAAGGGACTCACGTAGCGGTTGTTCGCGCCAGAGCCAGAACCAAAACCAGTTAAACAGCCCATACCAGAGTGTACCTAACGCATAGATGAGCAACGGTTCCCAGACGGGCATGTATCCCGCCAGACTTAAGGTAAAAATAGCTGCCAGCAGCGATGCGGGAAGTAATTTTGCGTGTAATGGCCCTAACTCGGCAGTAACGCCAAGTATCAACGTTAACCCCGTCAGCAGAAATGGCAGGGGGATATCTTTTTCCAGCAGCAGTTGTGTTAGCAAGCTGCAGGTGGCAAACAGCGACGCACCAATAATTAAACGTTTGAAAAAACGTTTATGGGGAGTATCAAGCCCCGCAATATTGCAACAGGCGGGGACGAGGGAAAAGAGCAGCCCGAGTCTTAATTCGCCAAGCAATAGACCAACGGCCACGGGCAAACATAGCACCAGCGTTTGTCGTAGTGCATAGTTGATATCGGGATGATAAATCAGTCTGCGCCACATCGGGTTAAACAAAATGGCGCGCTACTCAGTAACGCGCCACTCCGACGGGATTAACGAGTGCCGTAAACGACGATGGTTTTACCGTGTGCGGAGATCAGGTTCTGATCTTCCAGCATCTTCAGAATGCGCCCCACGGTTTCACGAGAACAGCCGACAATCTGACCGATTTCCTGACGGGTAATTTTGATTTGCATACCGTCAGGGTGAGTCATGGCATCCGGTTGTTTTGCCAGGTTCAGCAGAGTCTGTGCAATGCGGCCCGTTACATCGAGGAACGCCAGGTTACCCACTTTCTCTGAAGTGACTTGCAGACGACGCGCCATCTGTGCGGAGAGACGCATCAGAATATCCGGGTTTACCTGAATTAATTGGCGGAATTTTTTGTAGGAAATTTCAGCCACTTCACAGGCGGTTTTCGCACGTACCCATGCGCTACGTTCCTGGCCTTCTTCAAACAGGCCCAGTTCGCCAATGAAATCACCCTGATTCAGATAAGAGAGGATCATTTCTTTACCCTCCTCGTCTTTGATCAGCACTGCCACAGAGCCTTTAACGATGTAGTACAGCGTTTCCGCTTTTTCACCCTGGTGAATAAGCGTGCTCTTGGATGGGTACTTATGAATGTGGCAATGAGACAAGAACCATTCGAGAGTCGGGTCTGTTTGCGGTTTGCCAAGCACCATGCGCGGTTATCCTCTGTTATAAGCTTTCTCCAGAGCCAGAAAACGCCGCTGTCTCTGGATTGCCGAAATGTGCTTCCCGCTACCTGGGAAGGGGCTATCAACTGAACTGCACGGTAATGTGACGTCCTTTACATACATGCAGTACATCAATGTATTACTGTAGCATCCTGACTGTTTTAGCATAGCTTTCGCGTTGTGTCTCCTGGTGTCTCGCTTCAGCATGACCCAGGTCGCCTTCCGTTGCGCGATTTGGTCAGTACGCGTACTCTGTCAGGAAAATTGACGCAATGGAGTTTCGATTATGCAAGCGCGTGTGAAGTGGGTCGAAGGGTTAACCTTTCTGGGCGAGTCCGCCTCTGGTCACCAGATTTTAATGGATGGCAACTCTGGCGATAAAGCGCCAAGTCCGATGGAAATGGTGTTGATGGCGGCAGGTGGCTGTAGCGCAATTGATGTGGTTTCTATCCTGCAAAAAGGGCGTCAGGATGTGGTCGATTGTGAAGTAAAATTGACCTCTGAACGCCGCGAAGAGGCACCACGCCTGTTTACGCACATTAATCTGCATTTTATCGTCACCGGTCGTGACCTGAAAGACGCAGCGGTTGCGCGTGCGGTCGATCTCTCAGCCGAGAAGTATTGCTCAGTCGCGTTGATGCTGGAAAAAGCGGTGAATATTACTCACTCGTATGAAGTGGTTGCCGCGTGATTTAACTATCCCGTTGTGAAGCCGGAGAGTATTTTATCCGGCTTAATAGCAGAGTTACTCGATTTTCTTCCCTTCCATCAGTCGTTGCACCAGCGGCAGCATAATTAACTCCATTGCCAGACCCATTTTGCCGCCCGGCACCACTAATGTATTGATGTGGGAAATGAACGAGCCTTGCAGCATCGCCAGCAGCCAGGGGAAATCGATTCCCTCCAGATTACGAAAATGGATTACCACAAAGCTTTCATCCAGCGATGGGATGCCTTTTGCGGCGAAGGGGTTTGAGGTGTCAACGGTGGGGACGCGCTGGAAGTTAATATGGGTGCGAGAAAACTGCGGTGTGATGTAGTTGATATAGTCTTCCATTGAGCGAACTACCGAGTCCATCACCGCTTCTCGCGAGTGCCCGCGCTCGCCGGTATCGCGAATGAGTTTTTGAATCCACTCCAGGTTAACGATAGGCACTACACCAACCAGTAAATCCACATGCTGCGCGACGTTATGTTGTGGTGTGACCACGCCGCCGTGCAAACCTTCATAAAACAGCACATCGGTGGGTTCTGGCAGCGCCTGCCACGGGGTAAACGTACCAGGCACCTGATTCCACGGTACGGCTTCGTCGTAGGTATGCAGATATTTGCGAGATTTCCCTTTGCCGCTCTGGCCGTATTCAATGAAGGTTTGTTCCAGCAGGCCGAAGTCGTTAGCTTCGGGGCCGAAGTAGCTGATATGCCGTCCTGCATCGCGCGCCTTGCGGATCGCCATGTCCATTTCCGGGCGGGTGTAGCGGTGAAAACTGTCGCCTTCTACCTCGGCTGAGCGCAGATTTAACTGCGCGAATATTTTACGAAACGCGAGGCTGGTGGTGGTGGTTCCCGCGCCGCTGGACCCTGTTACTGCAATGACCGGATGTTTGGCAGACATAGTAACTCCATGACCTGGTTATCATTATTATCTCGTCCGCCGACGGTTGCAGGTTATTCGCGAAACTGACTGCGCGGCATGATATTGACCGTTTCGTGCAGTTCAGACCATACCAGCACCGCTTCTCCGCACTGTAGCTGGCGTTTGACGTCGGCGACTTTCTGTTCAAGTGTACGCTCATGTTCACCATAATCGGTGCCTTCGCGTAACACAAAACTTTCAATTAAATTTTCCAGCGTTTCAGGGGAGAGGTCTTGCCAGGGAATCAACATGATTTCGCCTCCAGATACGTTGTTAACCAGTCAGGAATGCGTGACTCCAGCCACATTTGCGGATGAAGTAATGTACCGCCAATAAAGCCAACATGACCGCCATGTTCCGTCAGTTGATACTCCACCTGCGGTGGGAGATTTTCCGGTTTCGGGATCACCTGATGATCCATAAACGGATCGTCTTTGGCGTGAATAATCAGCGTGGGTTTGGCGATCCGATTGAGCAGCGGCATGGCGCTACACTGACGATAATAGTCGATAGCGTCAGCGTAGCCGTGAATTCTGGCGGTGATTAGATCGTCAAATTCACGGATGCGACGTACCGATTTTAACTGCGCGAGATTAATCGGCAGTGTTCCGGGGTAGGCTGCCAGCTTACGCGCAGCATTGGCTTTTAACAGGTTCAGCAAGTAACGCTGATAAACGCGGGAAAAGCCCTTTTCCATATGATAGCTACAGGCTTCCAGCATAAACGGCGCAGAGACAATCACCGCCGCATCAACCGGGAGATCATTGCCTTCTTTTGCCAGCAAACAGGCCAGCATATTACCGCCGAGCGAATAGCCGACGGCAGCCGTTGGCGCGTGACCAAACTCGCGTTGCAGCCAGCGTAAAAACCAACTGGCGTCTTCGGTTTCGCCCGAATGGTAAATGCGGTGCATCCGGTTTGGTTCACCGCTGCAACCGCGAAAATGCATCACCACGCCCAGCCAGCCGCGCTTTTGCGCTGCCTCGATCAGACCATGCGCATAAGGGCTATTGAGGCTGCCTTCGAGACCGTGGAAGACCACCAGACGTGGTTTATGCTGCGCCTGTGCGGGATCTTCACTCCACGCGAGATCGACAAAATCACCGTCGGGCAACTCCAGTCGCTGCCAGTGCGGGGTGAATTTCACCTGACGACGAAACAGACGCGGCAGCATGGTTTGGAGATGGCAATTGCTGAAACCGCGCATAGGGGTGAATTCAGCACTGCTGCTGAATTCATTGGCATCGGTCGTCGTTATCTGCGCCATCAGTTGCTTTGGCCTTCCAGCAGCATCTGTTCTAGTTGCTCCTGGGCTTCCAGCCACGCCATTTCGCACTCTTCCAGCCCTGATTTGGCGCTGGCTTGTTGTTGCAGGCAGGCGGTCAGTTCTGCTTTACGGCTCTGGTCGTACAGTTCGCTATCGCCGAGTTTCTCTTCCGCCTGCGCCAGCTGTGCGTTCAACTTCTCCATCTCTTTTTCCAGACGGGCGATCTCTTTACGCAGTGGCTGGGTTTGCGCACGCAGCTCCGCTTCCCGACGCTTCTGATCTTTACGTGCCTGGGCGCTGTTAGCGTTATCTTTGGGTGTTTCGTCGGCCTGGTTTTCCTGCTTTTGTACGTCGCTTAACCACTGTTGATAATCTTCCAGGTCGCCGTCGAACGGTTCGACTTTACGATCGTGAACCAGATAGAGATCGTCAGTGGTGGAACGCAGTAAATGGCGGTCGTGCGAAACGACAACCAGCGCGCCTTCAAACTCGATTAACGCTTCGGTTAGTGCCTGGCGCATGTCGAGGTCAAGGTGGTTAGTCGGTTCGTCGAGTAGCAGCAGATTCGGACGCTGCCAGACGATTAAAGCCAGCACCAGGCGCGCTTTTTCCCCACCAGAGAAGCGGCGCGTTTCTTCCGTCACTTTATCGCCCTGGAAACCAAAGCCGCCGAGGTAGTCACGCAGTTTTTGTTCCAGTTCCTGCGGTGCTAAACGTGCCAGATGTTGAATAGGCGATTCGTCGGCGCGCAGGTATTCCAGTTGATGCTGGGCGAAGTAGCCGAGCTTGATCCCTTTAGCCAGACCAATTTCACCGCTGACAGGCGCAAGTTCACCGGCTAACAGTTTGATTAATGTTGATTTACCTGCGCCGTTGCGGCCTAGCAGACCAATGCGCGAGCCGGGGACCAGATTCAGTTTAATCGAGTCGAGAATAATGCGATCGCCATAGCCTGCGCTGACCTTTTCCATCTTCAGTAACGGATTTGGCAGGCTTTCCGGCGCGCGGAAGCTAAAGCGGAACGGATTGTCGACGTGCGCGGGGGCAATCAGCTCCATACGCTCCAGCATCTTAATGCGGCTCTGGGCCTGCTTCGCTTTGGTGGCTTTGGCACGGAAACGATCGATATAACTTTGCAGATGTGCCACGCGTTCCTGCTGGCTTTCATACATCGCTTGTTGCTGCGCCAGACGGGTGGCGCGCTGTACTTCAAACGAACTGTAGTTGCCGGTGTACTCGAACATGCTTTGTTGTTCGATATGAATAATTTTATCGACGATTGGATCGAGGAAGTCACGGTCGTGGGAGATCAGGATCAGCGTGCCCTGATAGCTCTTCAGCCATTTTTCCAGCCAGATAACGGCATCGAGATCGAGGTGGTTCGTCGGTTCGTCGAGCAGCAGCAAGTCTGAACGGCAAATCAGCGCCTGAGCGAGGTTAAGACGCATACGCCAGCCACCGGAGAAATCACTCACCGGGCGCTCCAGTTGTTCGTTGCTGAAACCGAGGCCGTGCAGCAGGCTGGCGGCGCGGGAACGAATACTCCACGCGTCGATAGCATCCAGCTTGCCATGAATGGTGGCGATGGCGTGCCCGTCGTTACGTTCGTTGGCGTCATGCAACTGTGCTTCCAGTTGGCGATATTCGCGGTCGCCATCAATGACATATTCCAGCGCAGGTTGCGGTAGCGCCGGTGTTTCCTGATTCACCCACGCCAGTTGCCAGTTACCAGGAAAGGTGTAGCTGCCGCCGTCGGCGCTGATTTCATGTTTCAGCAGTGCCAGCAGGGTAGATTTACCGCAGCCGTTTTTACCCACAAGACCCACTTTCTGGCCGGGGTTGATGGTGGCGGTGGCATTATCCAGCAGGACGCGCACGCCGCGACGAATTTGTAACGAGGAGAAAACAATCATAAGGCGCCGTATGTTCAGACTATGTTAACTTATCATTATGATAATGTAATGTATGGGCGAGCTGCCGCACCGGGCGCAATGGTAGCCCAAAACAGCGACTATACACAAAAACCATACCGGGAGGGGGATGATGTCTCAGCCAGCGAAAGTTTTGCTGCTGTATGCCCATCCGGAATCTCAGGACTCGGTGGCAAACCGGGTACTGCTTAAACCGGCCACGCAGCTCAGCAATGTTACCGTGCACGATCTTTACGCGCACTATCCCGACTTTTTTATTGATATCCCCCGTGAGCAGGCATTACTGCGCGGGCACGAGGTGATTGTTTTTCAGCATCCTCTTTATACCTATAGCTGCCCGGCGCTACTGAAAGAGTGGCTGGACCGGGTATTAAGCCGTGGTTTTGCCAGTGGGCCGGGAGGAAATCAATTGGCGGGAAAGTACTGGCGCAGCGTGATCACCACCGGTGAGCCGGAAAGTGCTTACCGTTATGACGCACTGAATCGCTACCCGATGAGCGATGTTCTACGCCCCTTTGAACTGGCGGCGGGCATGTGCCGAATGCATTGGTTAAGCCCCATCATTATTTACTGGGCGAGACGGCAAAGCGAGCAGGAGCTGGCGAGTCACGCCAGAGCCTACGGTGACTGGCTGGCAAATCCGCTGCCCCCAGGAGGCCGCTGATGGAAGGTTCCGATTTTTTACTCGCAGGAGTGCTGTTTCTCTTCGCGGCGGTGGCTGCGGTGCCGCTGGCATCGCGGCTGGGTATTGGCGCTGTGTTGGGATATTTGCTGGCAGGGATTGCGATTGGCCCGTGGGGGCTTGGGTTTATTAGCGACGTCGATGAGATCCTCCACTTTTCGGAACTCGGCGTGGTATTCCTGATGTTTATCATCGGGCTTGAGTTGAACCCCTCCAAGCTCTGGCAATTGCGGCGCTCGATTTTTGGCGTAGGCGCGGCGCAGGTGCTGTTAAGTGCGGCGTTGCTGGCGGGATTATTGATGCTGACGGATTTCGCCTGGCAGGCGGCGGTGGTCGGTGGCATTGGGCTTGCGATGTCATCAACTGCAATGGCGTTGCAATTGATGCGTGAAAAAGGGATGAATCGTAGTGAATCCGGGCAGCTCGGGTTTTCGGTTCTGCTGTTTCAGGATCTGGCGGTGATCCCTGCGCTGGCGTTAGTGCCGCTGCTGGCGGGATCGGCAGACGAACATTTCGACTGGATGAAGGTCGGCATGAAGGTGCTGGCATTTGTCGGCATGTTGATTGGTGGGCGCTATTTGCTGCGTCCGGTATTCCGCTTTATTGCGGCTTCTGGCGTTCGGGAAGTGTTCACCGCCGCGACGCTGCTGCTGGTGCTGGGTTCTGCGTTGTTTATGGATGCGCTGGGGCTGTCTATGGCGCTCGGTACGTTTATTGCGGGCGTGCTGCTGGCGGAAAGCGAATATCGCCATGAACTGGAAACGGCTATCGATCCGTTTAAGGGCTTGTTGCTCGGGCTATTTTTTATCTCCGTCGGGATGTCGCTTAACCTCGGGGTGCTTTATACCCATCTGCTGTGGGTAGTGATAAGCGTGGTCGTGCTGGTGGCGGTGAAAATTCTCGTGCTGTATCTGTTAGCGCGCCTGTATGGCGTGCGCAGTTCTGAGCGGATGCAGTTTGCTGGCGTTCTGAGTCAGGGCGGTGAGTTTGCCTTTGTGCTCTTTTCTACCGCTTCTTCACAACGCTTATTCCAGGGCGACCAGATGGCGCTGTTGCTGGTGACGGTAACGCTTTCCATGATGACCACGCCGCTGCTGATGAAGCTGGTGGATAAATGGCTATCCCGCCAGTTTAACGGAACGGAAGAAGAAGATGAAAAACCGTGGGTCAACGATGATAAACCGCAGGTCATTGTCGTGGGCTTTGGGCGTTTTGGTCAGGTGATTGGTCGTTTACTGATGGCGAATAAAATGCGCATTACCGTACTGGAGCGGGATATCAGCGCCGTTAACCTGATGCGCAAATATGGCTACAAAGTTTATTACGGCGACGCCACGCAGGTAGATCTTTTACGTTCTGCGGGTGCAGAGGCCGCAGAGTCTATCGTCATCACCTGTAACGAGCCGGAAGACACCATGAAGCTGGTGGAAATATGCCAGCAGCACTTCCCGCATTTGCATATTCTTGCGCGAGCGCGCGGACGTGTCGAAGCACATGAGTTATTACAGGCCGGGGTGACACAGTTTTCCCGTGAAACATTCTCCAGTGCGTTAGAGCTGGGGCGCAAGACGTTAGTGTCGCTAGGTATGCATCCACACCAGGCGCAGCGGGCACAACTGCATTTTCGTCGCCTGGATATGCGAATGCTGCGGGAACTCATCCCGATGCACGCTGATACCGTACAAATTTCTCGCGCCAGGGAAGCCCGACGCGAACTGGAAGAGATTTTCCAGCGTGAAATGCAACAAGAACGACGCCAAATGGATGGCTGGGATGAATTTGAGTAGAGGGTGAAGATGGCAATCCGAAAACGTTTTATTGCTGGCGCGAAATGTCCAGCCTGTCAGGCGCAAGACTCAATGGCGATGTGGCGCGAAAATAATATTGATATTGTTGAATGTGTTAAGTGTGGGCATCAGATGCGTGAAGCCGATAAAGAAGCCCGCGATCACGTTCGCAAAGATGAGCAAGTGATTGGGATTTTTCATCCGGACTAGCGATATGCGCCGAGTTTTTTTAAGCTAGTGAGTACACGGCAGCAGAATTCCGATACAATCTGCGCCACTATTCTTCCCATGCTCAGGAGATATCATGAAAGTAGCAAAAGACCTGGTGGTCAGCCTGGCCTATCAGGTACGTACAGAAGACGGTGTGTTGGTTGATGAGTCTCCGGTGAGTGCGCCGCTGGACTACCTGCATGGTCACGGTTCCCTGATCTCTGGCCTGGAAACGGCGCTGGAAGGTCATGAAGTTGGCGACAAATTTGATGTAGCTGTTGGCGCGAACGACGCTTACGGTCAATACGACGAAAACCTGGTGCAGCGCGTTCCTAAAGACGTATTTATGGGCGTTGATGAACTGCAGGTAGGTATGCGTTTCCTGGCTGAAACCGACCAGGGCCCGGTGCCGGTTGAGATCACTGCGGTTGAAGACGATCACGTCGTGGTTGATGGTAACCACATGCTGGCGGGTCAGAACCTGAAATTCAACGTTGAAGTTGTGGCGATTCGCGAAGCGACTGAAGAAGAACTGGCTCATGGTCACGTTCATGGCGCGCACGATCATCACCACGATCACGACCATGACGGTTGCTGCGGTGGTCATGGCCACGATCACAGTCATGAACACGGTGGCGAAGGCTGCTGTGGTGGTAAAGGTAACGGCGGTTGCGGTTGCCACTAATACCGAAAAGGTATCAAAAAAGCGGGAATTACCCGCTTTTTTTTCGCCTTAATAATGTGGCGGTGGCGTTTCTTCAGCCTGCGATGCGATGTTCGACGGCTGGCTGGCTTTTAACTTCTCGGTCAGCAGACGCAGATGATCGCGCAGTTTTGCCATCTCCATTTCATGAGCGGTCACCGTGACGTTCAGTTCTTCAATGGTGATTTCCTGAAAAGCCAGTCGGCTCTCCAGCTCTGCCAGGCGTGCTTCCATTGATAAATCCTGCATGGTTCACCTCTTTGGTCGAATGATCGCTGCGGATTCTACTTAACTTTGCTGCCAGAGACAGCACTCATTTCGCGACATCGAAACTAATTTAAACAAAAAGAGTCTGAAAATAGATGATAATAGGGCGTGTCTGTATGTAGATTTATCCGACAACGCTTTATAGTACCTTTCTGATAATAGTTAACCCTGGGGTGAGATGCCCCGATCCTGGAGATATGGATGAAATCACTGTTTAAAGTAACGCTGCTGGCGACCACAATGGCCGTTGCCCTGCATACACCAATTACTTTTGCTGCCGAAGCGGCGAAACCTGCTACAACTGCTGACAGCAAAGCAGCGTTCAAAAATGACGATCAGAAATCAGCTTACGCACTGGGTGCTTCGCTGGGTCGTTACATGGAAAATTCTCTGCAAGAACAAGAAAAGTTGGGCATTAAGCTGGATAAAGATCAGCTGATCGCTGGTGTCCAGGATGCGTTTGCTGATAAGAGCAAACTTTCCGATCAAGAGATCGAACAGACTCTGCAAGCATTTGAAGCTCGTGTGAAGTCTTCTGCCCAGGCGAAGATGGAAAAAGACGCGGCTGATAACGAAGCTAAAGGTAAAGAGTACCGCGAGAAATTTGCCAAAGAGAAAGGTGTGAAAACCTCTTCGACTGGCCTGGTTTATCAGGTAGTAGAAGCCGGTAAAGGCGAAGCACCGAAAGACAGCGATACTGTTGTAGTGAACTACAAGGGTACGCTGATCGACGGTAAAGAGTTCGATAACTCTTACACCCGTGGTGAACCGCTCTCTTTCCGTCTGGACGGCGTGATCCCTGGCTGGACCGAAGGCCTGAAGAACATCAAGAAAGGTGGCAAGATCAAATTGGTTATTCCACCAGAGCTGGCTTACGGTAAAGCGGGCGTTCCGGGGATCCCACCAAACTCTACTCTGGTATTTGACGTAGAGTTGCTGGATGTGAAACCAGCGCCGAAGGCTGATGCGAAGCCAGAAGCCGATGCGAAAGCCGCAGATTCTGCTAAAAAATAAGCATTAAAAACCGCCGCCTGACCAGGCGGCGGTTTTTTTTATTACAGGCCGGATATAATTAGTGCTGGAAAGCGGAACCTCCGCTGTATTAATTTAGTTACCCGCATCATTAATGAGCCTGCCCTGAAAAGTTAACGACAGGCTCCTGAAAAGGAGTGTTTTTTTTCATGTCCAGGTCGCTTTTAACCAACGAAACCAGTGAGTTGGATTTACTGGATCAACATCCTTTCGACCAGACCGATTTTGATATTCTGAAATCCTACGAAGCTGTGGTGGACGGGTTAGCGATGCTCATTGGCTCCCACTGTGAAATCGTTTTGCACTCTTTGCAGGATTTAAAATGTTCAGCCATTCGTATTGCCAACGGTGAACATACAGGCCGGAAGATTGGTTCGCCGATTACCGATCTGGCGCTGCGTATGCTGCACGATATGACGGGGGCGGATAGCAGCGTTTCTAAATGCTATTTTACTCGCGCCAAAAGCGGTGTCTTAATGAAGTCCCTGACTATCGCCATTCGTAACCGCGAACAGCGTGTAATTGGTCTGCTGTGCATCAATATGAATCTTGATGTTCCCTTCTCGCAGATCATGAGTACCTTTGTGCCGCCAGAAACCCCGGACGTCGGTTCAAGCGTCAACTTTGCGTCTTCTGTTGAAGATCTGGTCACCCAAACGCTGGAGTTCACCATTGAAGAAGTGAATGCCGATCGCAATGTTGCCAATAACGCTAAAAATCGCCAGATCGTGCTGAATCTTTACGAGAAAGGGATCTTCGATATTAAAGACGCGATCAACCAGGTGGCTGACCGTCTGAACATCTCCAAACATACTGTCTATCTCTACATCCGCCAGTTCAAGAGCGGTGATTTCCAGGGGCAAGATAAGTAATGCGTTTTGCCATCGTGGTGACCGGGCCAGCATACGGTACGCAACAGGCGAGTAGTGCCTTTCAGTTTGCGCAGGCGCTGATAGCAGAAGGCCATGAGTTAAACAGCGTCTTTTTCTATCGGGAAGGGGTCTATAACGCTAACCAATTGACCTCTCCGGCAAGTGATGAATTTGACCTTGTGCGCGGCTGGCAACAACTGAATACACAACATGGCGTGGCGCTGAATATTTGCGTGGCGGCAGCATTGCGTCGCGGTATCGTCGATGAAACTGAAGCTGGAAGACTCGGTCTGGCATCTGCAAATCTCCAGCGGGGCTTTACCTTAAGTGGCCTTGGCGCTCTGGCTGAAGCCTCGCTGACCTGTGACAGGGTGGTACAGTTCTGATGAAACGAATTGCGTTTGTTTTTTCTACTGCACCTCATGGTACAGCTGCTGGTCGTGAAGGATTGGATGCTTTATTGGCGACTTCCGCATTAACTGACGAACTCGCCGTCTTCTTTATTGCCGATGGCGTTTTTCAGCTTCTGCCAGGGCAAAAGCCCGATGTGGTGTTGGCGCGTGATTATATCGCAACCTTTAAACTGCTGGGGCTGTATGACATTGAACAGTGCTGGGTTTGTGCGGCTTCACTGCGTGAACGTGGGTTAGATCCCCAGACACCCTTTGTTGTAGAAGTCACTCCGCTCGAAGCAGAAGCATTGCGTCGGGAACTCGGCAACTACGATGTTATTTTGAGATTTTGAGGCGTACATGCTGCATACATTACATCGCTCACCCTGGCTGACGGATTTTCCTGCGCTGCTGCGTCTGCTCAGCGATGGGGATGAACTGCTGTTATTGCAGGATGGCGTCACTGCCGCAGCTGATGGTAACCGCTACCTTGAAAGTTTGCGTAATGCCCCCATTAAGGTCTATGCCCTGAACGAAGACCTCATCGCTCGTGGTTTGGTTGGTCGAATTTCGAACGATATCACTCCCATTGACTATACTGATTTCGTCAGACTTACGGTTAAGCACACCAGCCAGGTCGCCTGGTAACGGTGGGATCGTTGTATATTTCTTGACACCTTTTCGGCATCGCCCTAAAATTCGGCGTCCTCATATTGTGTGAGGACGTTTTATTACGTGTTTACGAAGCAAAAGCTAAAACCAGGAGCTATTTAATGGCAACAGTTAACCAGCTGGTACGCAAACCACGTGCTCGCAAAGTTGCGAAAAGCAACGTGCCTGCGCTGGAAGCATGCCCGCAAAAACGTGGCGTATGTACTCGTGTATATACTACCACTCCAAAAAAACCGAACTCCGCACTGCGTAAAGTATGCCGTGTTCGTCTGACTAACGGTTTCGAAGTGACTTCCTACATCGGTGGTGAAGGTCACAACCTACAGGAACACTCCGTGATCCTGATCCGTGGCGGTCGTGTTAAAGACCTCCCGGGTGTTCGTTACCACACCGTACGTGGTGCGCTTGACTGCTCCGGCGTTAAAGACCGTAAGCAGGCTCGTTCCAAGTATGGCGTGAAGCGTCCTAAGGCTTAATGGTTCTCCGTTAAGTAAGGCCAAACGTTTTAACTTAAATGTCAAACTAAACTCGTAGAGTTTTGGACAATCCTGAATTAACAACGGAGTATTTCCATGCCACGTCGTCGCGTCATTGGTCAGCGTAAAATTCTGCCGGATCCGAAGTTCGGATCAGAACTGCTGGCTAAATTTGTAAATATCCTGATGGTAGATGGTAAAAAATCTACTGCCGAATCTATCGTATACAGCGCGCTGGAGACCCTGGCTCAGCGTTCTGGTAAATCTGAACTGGAAGCATTCGAAGTAGCTCTCGAAAACGTGCGCCCGACTGTCGAAGTTAAGTCTCGCCGCGTTGGTGGTTCTACTTATCAGGTACCAGTTGAAGTCCGTCCGGTTCGTCGTAATGCTCTGGCAATGCGTTGGATCGTTGAAGCTGCTCGTAAACGCGGTGATAAATCCATGGCTCTGCGCCTGGCGAACGAACTTTCCGATGCTGCAGAAAACAAAGGTACTGCAGTTAAGAAACGTGAAGACGTTCACCGTATGGCCGAAGCCAACAAGGCGTTCGCACACTACCGTTGGTAATCCCTTCGGAGTTTTAGTCACCAGGCGGGCGCTTCCAGTAAGCAGCCCGCTTTGGGCTACTTAAATTGAACGCCTAAAAGATAAACGAGGAAACAAATGGCTCGTACAACACCCATCGCACGCTACCGTAACATCGGTATCAGTGCGCACATCGACGCCGGTAAAACCACTACTACCGAACGTATTCTGTTCTACACCGGTGTAAACCATAAAATCGGTGAAGTTCATGACGGCGCTGCAACCATGGACTGGATGGAGCAGGAGCAGGAACGTGGTATTACTATCACTTCCGCTGCGACTACTGCATTCTGGTCTGGTATGGCTAAGCAGTATGAGCCGCATCGCATCAACATCATCGACACCCCGGGGCACGTTGACTTCACAATCGAAGTAGAACGTTCCATGCGTGTTCTCGATGGTGCGGTAATGGTTTACTGCGCAGTTGGTGGTGTTCAGCCGCAGTCTGAAACCGTATGGCGTCAGGCAAACAAATATAAAGTTCCGCGCATTGCGTTCGTTAACAAAATGGACCGCATGGGTGCGAACTTCCTGAAAGTTGTTAACCAGATCAAAACCCGTCTGGGCGCGAACCCGGTTCCGCTGCAGCTGGCGATTGGTGCTGAAGAACATTTCACCGGTGTTGTTGACCTGGTGAAAATGAAAGCTATCAACTGGAACGACGCTGACCAGGGCGTAACCTTCGAATACGAAGATATCCCGGCAGACATGGTTGAACTGGCTAACGAATGGCACCAGAACCTGATCGAATCCGCAGCTGAAGCTTCTGAAGAGCTGATGGAAAAATACCTGGGTGGTGAAGAACTGACTGAAGCAGAAATCAAAGGTGCTCTGCGTCAGCGCGTTCTGAACAACGAAATCATCCTGGTAACCTGTGGTTCTGCGTTTAAGAACAAAGGTGTTCAGGCGATGCTGGATGCGGTAATTGATTACCTGCCATCCCCGGTTGACGTACCTGCGATCAACGGTATCCTGGACGACGGTAAAGACACTCCGGCTGAGCGTCACGCAAGTGATGACGAGCCGTTCTCTGCACTGGCGTTCAAAATCGCTACCGACCCGTTTGTTGGTAACCTGACCTTCTTCCGTGTGTACTCCGGTGTGGTTAACTCTGGTGATACCGTACTGAACTCCGTGAAAGCTGCACGTGAGCGTTTCGGTCGTATCGTTCAGATGCACGCTAACAAACGTGAAGAGATCAAAGAAGTTCGCGCGGGCGACATCGCTGCTGCAATCGGTCTGAAAGACGTAACCACTGGTGACACCCTGTGTGACCCGGATGCGCCGATCATTCTGGAACGTATGGAATTCCCTGAGCCGGTAATCTCCATCGCAGTTGAACCGAAAACCAAAGCTGACCAGGAAAAAATGGGTCTGGCTCTGGGTCGTCTGGCTAAAGAAGACCCGTCTTTCCGTGTATGGACTGACGAAGAATCTAACCAGACCATTATCGCGGGTATGGGCGAGCTGCACCTCGACATCATCGTTGACCGTATGAAGCGTGAATTCAACGTTGAAGCGAACGTAGGTAAACCGCAGGTTGCTTACCGTGAAACTATCCGCCAGAAAGTTACCGATGTTGAAGGTAAACACGCGAAACAGTCTGGTGGTCGTGGTCAGTATGGTCATGTTGTTATCGACATGTACCCGCTGGAGCCGGGTTCTAACCCGAAAGGCTACGAGTTCATCAACGACATTAAAGGTGGTGTAATCCCTGGCGAATACATCCCGGCCGTTGATAAAGGTATCCAGGAACAGCTGAAAGCAGGCCCGCTGGCAGGCTACCCGGTAGTAGACATGGGTATTCGTCTGCACTTCGGTTCTTACCATGACGTTGACTCCTCTGAACTGGCGTTTAAACTGGCTGCTTCTATCGCCTTTAAAGAAGGCTTTAAGAAAGCGAAACCAGTTCTGCTTGAGCCGATCATGAAGGTTGAAGTAGAAACTCCGGAAGAGAACACCGGTGACGTTATCGGTGACTTGAGCCGTCGTCGTGGTATGCTCAAAGGTCAGGAATCTGAAGTTACTGGCGTTAAGATCCACGCTGAAGTTCCGCTGTCTGAAATGTTCGGATATGCAACTCAGCTGCGTTCTCTGACCAAAGGTCGCGCATCATACACTATGGAATTCCTGAAGTATGATGAAGCGCCGAGTAACGTTGCTCAGGCCGTAATTGAAGCCCGTGGTAAATAAGCCTAAGGGTTAATACCAAAGTCCCGTGCTCTCTCCTGAAGGGGAGAGCACTATAGTAAGGAATATAGCCGTGTCTAAAGAAAAATTTGAACGTACAAAACCGCACGTTAACGTTGGTACTATCGGCCACGTTGACCACGGTAAAACTACTCTGACCGCTGCAATCACCACCGTACTGGCTAAAACCTACGGCGGTGCTGCTCGTGCATTCGACCAGATCGATAACGCGCCGGAAGAAAAAGCTCGTGGTATCACCATCAACACTTCTCACGTTGAATATGACACCCCGACCCGTCACTACGCACACGTAGACTGCCCGGGGCACGCCGACTATGTTAAAAACATGATCACCGGTGCTGCGCAGATGGACGGCGCGATCCTGGTTGTTGCTGCGACTGACGGCCCGATGCCGCAGACTCGTGAGCACATCCTGCTGGGTCGTCAGGTAGGCGTTCCGTACATCATCGTGTTCCTGAACAAATGCGACATGGTTGATGACGAAGAGCTGCTGGAACTGGTTGAAATGGAAGTTCGTGAACTTCTGTCTCAGTACGATTTCCCGGGCGACGACACTCCGATCGTTCGTGGTTCTGCTCTGAAAGCGCTGGAAGGCGACGCAGAGTGGGAAGCGAAAATCCTGGAACTGGCTGGCTTCCTGGATTCTTACATTCCGGAACCAGAGCGTGCGATTGACAAGCCGTTCCTGCTGCCGATCGAAGACGTATTCTCCATCTCCGGTCGTGGTACCGTTGTTACCGGTCGTGTAGAACGCGGTATCATCAAAGTTGGTGAAGAAGTTGAAATCGTTGGTATCAAAGAGACTCAGAAGTCTACCTGTACTGGCGTTGAAATGTTCCGCAAACTGCTGGACGAAGGCCGTGCTGGTGAGAACGTAGGTGTTCTGCTGCGTGGTATCAAACGTGAAGAAATCGAACGTGGTCAGGTACTGGCTAAGCCGGGCACCATCAAGCCGCACACCAAGTTCGAATCTGAAGTGTACATTCTGTCCAAAGATGAAGGCGGCCGTCATACTCCGTTCTTCAAAGGCTACCGTCCGCAGTTCTACTTCCGTACTACTGACGTGACTGGTACCATTGAACTGCCGGAAGGCGTAGAGATGGTAATGCCGGGCGACAACATCAAAATGGTTGTTACCCTGATCCACCCGATCGCGATGGACGACGGTCTGCGTTTCGCAATCCGTGAAGGCGGCCGTACCGTTGGCGCGGGCGTTGTAGCTAAAGTTCTGAGCTAATTACTCGTTAATTAGTTTTGAATTGAAAAGGGCGCTTCGGCGCCCTTTTTGCTGCCCGTAATTTGAGCTCGAAATATTTAGTCGTAATTTCGCTCGCCGAACTGTGGCGCAAATAAAACTGTGCTATTGTAATCATAACTATTCTCATTTACACTTTGCGCAGAATTTGAACGGGAGTAATCATGTACGTTTGTTTGTGTAATGGTGTAAGTGACAAAAAAATTCGCCAGGCAGTCCGTCAGTTTCATCCTCAGTCTTTCCAACAATTACGCAAGTTTATTCCTGTGGGAAATCAATGTGGTAAGTGCATTCGCGCCGCACGCGAAGTGATGCAGGACGAGTTGATGCAGATGCCAGAATTTAAAGAGATTGCCTGAAGCTCACGCTTATTTTTTGACATCCCGCTAGCCCCATCTACGCTCTAATAGTGGAAGTGGAGGGACTATAAAATGAAAGGTGATGTTAAAATCATAAATTATCTCAATAAACTATTGGGAAATGAGCTTGTCGCAATCAATCAGTATTTTCTCCATGCCCGAATGTTTAAAAACTGGGGCCTGATGCGTCTCAATGACGTCGAATACCATGAATCTATCGATGAGATGAAACACGCAGATAAATATATCGAGCGTATTTTGTTCTTAGAAGGAATCCCAAACTTACAGGATTTAGGCAAGCTGGGGATTGGTGAAGATGTTGAAGAGATGCTGCAATCCGACCTGCGATTAGAGCTGGAAGGTGCGAAGGATCTCCGTGAGGCTATCGCTTATGCCGACAGCGTTCATGACTATGTTAGCCGCGATATGATGATCGAGATCCTTGCAGATGAAGAAGGTCATATCGACTGGCTCGAAACTGAACTGGATCTCATCGGTAAAATCGGCCTGCAGAATTACCTGCAATCACAAATTAAAGTTAAAGATTAACTGCCAGTCAGCAAACTATCCCAGCCAACAACGAAACCCGCAGCCGCCAGAAATGGTCCAAAAGGCAGCGGGTTTTTTAATGATTCTTTTCCTCTCATGAGCAGACCAATAACTACGGCTCCGCAAGCGAATGAGGCAGCAAGGAAAACCAGCCGTGGTAAGAAGGCCCATGTATGCCAGGCACCAAGGGCGGCGAGAAATTTCACATCGCCATAGCCTAATCCTTCTTTATGTCGCAGTATGCGATAGCCCCAATAAATAACAGCGAATGCGCCGTAACCGATAGTCGCCCCCCATAATGCATCGGCTAACCCGGCAGGCTGACAAACTTGATAGAACAAAAGACCAGACCAGAGTAACGGGCAGGTAAATCTGTCAGGTAACAAGCCATGCTTTGCATCCCAGAAAAAAAGTAGGGCTGATAAACAAGCGTACAAAATCAGAAAGGGAAGGGTAGCGTCCATAAAATATCCTCTGTAGTTGGAGTATCACCATCGAATAACTTTGGATACTCAGCAACAGAGAAATCGCTGCTTTGTTAATCTGGTTCCGGTGAAAAACACTATCTTCACAACCCTACAAATTTTGTGGAATGCAGCTCGCAATCTGCACGTTGCGATTAATTTCTACGCGATGCTTGCGTCAGGCTCAGATTTACGTATAATGCGCGGGCTTGTCGTAGTTGACAGCAGGTTCGATCTGAACCTCAGTTAGCCGAATTTGGCTACCTAACAATGCTCCCAATCGGGGGGCTACGTAAGAACGGTTACACTCTCCCATCAATCGTAATGGGTCTGAGGAGTAATCATTTTCGTTTATAAAATAATTGGAGCTCTGGTCTCATGCAGAACCAAAGAATCCGTATCCGCCTGAAAGCGTTTGATCATCGTCTGATCGATCAAGCAACCGCGGAAATCGTCGAGACTGCCAAGCGCACTGGTGCGCAGGTCCGTGGTCCGATCCCGCTGCCGACACGCAAAGAGCGTTTTACCGTTCTGATCTCCCCGCACGTCAACAAAGACGCGCGCGATCAGTACGAAATCCGTACTCACTTGCGTCTGGTTGACATCGTTGAGCCAACCGAGAAAACCGTTGATGCTCTGATGCGTCTGGATCTGGCTGCCGGTGTAGACGTGCAGATCAGCCTGGGTTAATCAGGTCATTGAGCGATTGAGAGGTTGAAACAATGATTGGTTTAGTCGGTAAAAAAGTGGGTATGACCCGTATCTTCACAGAAGACGGCGTTTCTATCCCAGTAACCGTAATCGAAGTTGAAGCAAACCGCGTTACTCAGGTTAAAGACCTGGCTAACGATGGCTACCGTGCTATTCAGGTAACCACCGGTGCTAAAAAAGCTAACCGTGTGACCAAGCCTGAAGCTGGCCACTTCGCTAAAGCTGGCGTAGAAGCTGGCCGTGGTCTGTGGGAATTCCGCCTGGCTGAAGGCGAAGAGTTCACTGTAGGTCAGAGCATTAGCGTCGAACTGTTTGCTGACGTTAAAAAAGTTGACGTAACTGGCACCTCTAAAGGTAAAGGTTTCGCAGGTACCGTTAAGCGCTGGAACTTCCGTACCCAGGACGCTACTCACGGTAACTCCTTGTCTCACCGCGTTCCGGGTTCTATCGGTCAGAACCAGACTCCGGGCAAAGTGTTCAAAGGCAAGAAAATGGCAGGTCAGATGGGTAACGAACGTGTAACCGTTCAGAGCCTTGACGTAGTACGCGTTGACGCTGAGCGCAACCTGCTGCTGGTTAAAGGTGCTGTTCCGGGTGCAACCGGTAGCGACCTGATCGTTAAACCAGCTGTGAAGGCGTAAGGAGATAGCAATGGAATTAGTATTGAAAGACGCGCAGAGCGCGCTGACTGTTTCCGAAACTACCTTCGGTCGTGATTTCAACGAAGCGCTGGTTCACCAGGTTGTTGTTGCTTATGCAGCTGGTGCTCGTCAGGGTACTCGTGCTCAGAAGACTCGTGCTGAAGTAACTGGTTCCGGTAAAAAACCGTGGCGCCAGAAAGGCACCGGCCGTGCGCGTTCTGGTTCTATCAAGAGCCCGATTTGGCGTTCTGGTGGCGTGACCTTCGCTGCTCGTCCGCAGGACCACAGTCAAAAAGTTAACAAGAAGATGTACCGCGGCGCGCTGAAAAGCATCCTGTCCGAACTGGTACGT
This sequence comes from Escherichia sp. KTE114, assembly GCF_000407765.1. Classification (NCBI taxonomy): domain Bacteria; kingdom Pseudomonadati; phylum Pseudomonadota; class Gammaproteobacteria; order Enterobacterales; family Enterobacteriaceae; genus Escherichia; species Escherichia sp. KTE114. Next base: position 1,677,132 of record NZ_KE136626.1, read on the forward strand.
CAGGATCGTCTGATCGTTGTCGAGAAGTTCTCTGTAGAAGCGCCGAAAACCAAGCTGCTGGCACAGAAACTGAAAGACATGGCTCTGGAAGATGTGCTGATCATCACCGGTGAGCTGGACGAAAACCTGTTCCTGGCTGCGCGCAACCTGCACAAGGTTGACGTACGCGATGCAACTGGTATCGACCCGGTTAGCCTGATCGCCTTCGACAAAGTCGTAATGACTGCTGATGCTGTTAAGCAAGTTGAGGAGATGCTGGCATGATTCGTGAAGAACGTCTGCTGAAGGTGCTGCGTGCACCGCACGTTTCTGAAAAAGCGTCTACTGCGATGGAAAAATCCAACACCATCGTACTCAAAGTTGCTAAAGACGCGACCAAAGCAGAAATCAAAGCTGCTGTGCAGAAACTGTTTGAAGTCGAAGTCGAAGTCGTTAACACCCTGGTAGTTAAAGGGAAAGTTAAACGTCACGGACAGCGTATCGGTCGTCGTAGCGACTGGAAAAAAGCTTACGTCACCCTGAAAGAAGGCCAGAATCTGGACTTCGTTGGCGGCGCTGAGTAAGTCGGAGGAGTAATACAATGGCAGTTGTTAAATGTAAACCGACATCTCCGGGTCGTCGCCACGTTGTTAAAGTGGTTAACCCTGAGCTGCACAAGGGCAAACCTTTTGCTCCGTTGCTGGAAAAAAACAGCAAATCCGGTGGTCGTAACAACAATGGCCGTATCACCACTCGTCATATCGGTGGTGGCCACAAGCAGGCTTACCGTATTGTTGACTTCAAACGCAACAAAGACGGTATCCCGGCAGTTGTTGAACGTCTTGAGTACGATCCGAACCGCTCCGCGAACATCGCGCTGGTTCTGTACAAAGACGGTGAACGCCGTTACATCCTGGCCCCTAAAGGCCTGAAAGCTGGCGACCAGATTCAGTCTGGCGTTGATGCTGCAATCAAACCAGGTAACACCCTGCCGATGCGCAACATCCCGGTTGGTTCTACTGTTCACAACGTAGAAATGAAGCCAGGTAAAGGCGGTCAGCTGGCACGTTCCGCTGGTACTTACGTTCAGATCGTTGCTCGCGATGGTGCTTATGTCACCCTGCGTCTGCGTTCTGGTGAAATGCGTAAAGTAGAAGCAGACTGCCGTGCAACTCTGGGCGAAGTTGGCAATGCTGAGCATATGCTGCGCGTTCTGGGTAAAGCAGGTGCTGCACGTTGGCGTGGTGTTCGTCCTACCGTTCGCGGTACTGCGATGAACCCGGTAGACCACCCACATGGTGGTGGTGAAGGTCGTAACTTTGGTAAGCACCCGGTAACCCCGTGGGGCGTTCAGACCAAAGGTAAGAAGACCCGCAGCAACAAGCGTACTGATAAATTTATCGTACGTCGCCGTAGCAAATAATTTTAGAGGATAAGCCATGCCACGTTCTCTCAAGAAAGGTCCTTTTATTGACCTGCACTTGCTGAAGAAGGTAGAGAAAGCGGTGGAAAGCGGAGACAAGAAGCCCCTGCGCACTTGGTCCCGTCGTTCAACGATCTTTCCTAACATGATCGGTTTGACCATCGCTGTCCATAATGGTCGTCAGCACGTTCCGGTATTTGTAACCGACGAAATGGTTGGTCACAAACTGGGTGAATTCGCACCGACTCGTACTTATCGCGGCCATGCTGCTGATAAAAAAGCGAAAAAGAAATAAGGTAGGAGGAAGAGATGGAAACTATCGCTAAACATCGCCATGCTCGTTCTTCTGCTCAGAAGGTTCGCCTTGTTGCTGACCTGATTCGCGGTAAGAAAGTGTCGCAGGCTCTGGATATTCTGACCTACACCAATAAGAAAGCGGCTGTACTGGTTAAGAAAGTTCTGGAATCTGCCATTGCTAACGCTGAACACAACGATGGCGCTGACATTGACGATCTGAAAGTTACGAAAATTTTCGTAGACGAAGGCCCGAGCATGAAGCGCATTATGCCGCGTGCAAAAGGTCGTGCAGATCGCATCCTGAAGCGCACCAGCCACATCACTGTGGTTGTGTCCGATCGCTGAGACTCTGGAGACTAGCAATGGGTCAGAAAGTACATCCTAATGGTATTCGCCTGGGTATTGTAAAACCATGGAACTCTACCTGGTTTGCGAACACCAAAGAATTCGCTGACAACCTGGACAGCGATTTTAAAGTACGTCAGTACCTGACTAAGGAACTGGCTAAAGCGTCCGTATCTCGTATCGTTATCGAGCGTCCGGCTAAGAGCATCCGTGTAACCATTCACACTGCTCGCCCGGGTATCGTTATCGGTAAAAAAGGTGAAGACGTAGAAAAACTGCGTAAGGTCGTAGCGGACATCGCTGGCGTTCCTGCACAGATCAACATCGCCGAAGTTCGTAAGCCTGAACTGGACGCAAAACTGGTTGCTGACAGCATCACTTCTCAGCTGGAACGTCGCGTAATGTTCCGTCGTGCTATGAAGCGTGCTGTACAGAACGCAATGCGTCTGGGCGCTAAAGGTATTAAAGTTGAAGTTAGCGGCCGTCTGGGCGGCGCGGAAATCGCACGTACCGAATGGTACCGCGAAGGTCGCGTACCGCTGCACACTCTGCGTGCTGACATCGACTACAACACCTCTGAAGCGCACACCACTTACGGTGTAATCGGCGTTAAAGTGTGGATCTTCAAAGGCGAGATCCTGGGTGGTATGGCTGCTGTTGAACAACCGGAAAAACCGGCTGCACAACCTAAAAAGCAGCAGCGTAAAGGCCGTAAATAAGGAGCGTCGCTGATGTTACAACCAAAGCGTACAAAATTCCGTAAAATGCACAAAGGCCGTAACCGCGGTCTGGCGCAGGGTACGGATGTTAGCTTCGGCAGCTTCGGTCTGAAAGCTGTTGGCCGTGGTCGTCTGACTGCCCGTCAGATCGAAGCAGCACGTCGTGCTATGACCCGTGCAGTTAAGCGTCAAGGTAAGATCTGGATCCGTGTGTTCCCGGACAAACCGATCACTGAAAAGCCGCTGGCAGTGCGTATGGGTAAAGGTAAAGGTAACGTGGAGTATTGGGTTGCCTTGATTCAGCCGGGTAAAGTCCTGTATGAAATGGACGGTGTTCCGGAAGAGCTGGCCCGTGAAGCATTCAAGCTGGCAGCAGCGAAACTGCCGATTAAAACCACCTTTGTAACTAAGACGGTGATGTAATGAAAGCAAAAGAGCTGCGTGAGAAGAGCGTTGAAGAGCTGAACACCGAGCTGCTGAACCTGCTGCGTGAGCAGTTCAACCTGCGTATGCAGGCTGCAAGTGGCCAGCTGCAACAGTCTCACCTGTTGAAGCAAGTGCGTCGCGATGTCGCACGCGTTAAGACTTTACTGAACGAGAAGGCGGGTGCGTAATGACCGATAAAATCCGTACTCTGCAAGGTCGCGTTGTTAGCGACAAAATGGAGAAATCCATTGTTGTTGCTATCGAACGTTTTGTGAAACACCCGATCTACGGTAAATTCATCAAGCGTACGACCAAACTGCACGTACATGACGAGAACAACGAATGCGGTATCGGTGACGTGGTTGAAATCCGCGAATGCCGTCCGCTGTCCAAGACTAAATCCTGGACGCTGGTTCGCGTTGTAGAGAAAGCGGTTCTGTAATACAGTACACTCTCTCGATACGAATAAACGGCTCAGAAATGAGCCGTTTATTTTTTCTACCCATATCTTTGAAGCGGTGTTATAATGCCGCGCCCTCGATATGGGGATTTTTAACGACCTGATTTTCGGGTCTCAGTAGTAGTTGACATTAGCGGAGCACTAAAATGATCCAAGAACAGACTATGCTGAACGTCGCCGACAACTCCGGTGCACGTCGCGTAATGTGTATCAAGGTTCTGGGTGGCTCGCACCGTCGCTACGCAGGCGTAGGCGACATCATCAAGATCACCATCAAAGAAGCAATTCCGCGTGGTAAGGTCAAAAAAGGTGATGTGCTGAAGGCGGTAGTGGTGCGCACCAAGAAGGGTGTTCGTCGCCCGGACGGTTCTGTCATTCGCTTCGATGGTAATGCTTGTGTTCTTCTGAACAACAACAGCGAGCAGCCTATCGGTACGCGTATTTTTGGGCCGGTAACTCGTGAGCTTCGTAGTGAGAAGTTCATGAAAATTATCTCTCTGGCACCAGAAGTACTCTAAGGAGCGAATCATGGCAGCGAAAATCCGTCGTGATGACGAAGTTATCGTGTTAACCGGTAAAGATAAAGGTAAACGCGGTAAAGTTAAGAATGTCCTGTCTTCCGGCAAGGTCATTGTTGAAGGTATCAACCTGGTTAAGAAACACCAGAAGCCGGTTCCGGCTCTGAACCAACCGGGTGGCATCGTTGAAAAAGAAGCCGCTATTCAGGTTTCCAACGTAGCAATCTTCAATGCGGCAACCGGCAAGGCTGACCGTGTAGGCTTTAGATTCGAAGACGGTAAAAAAGTCCGTTTCTTCAAGTCTAACAGCGAAACTATCAAGTAATTTGGAGTAGTACGATGGCGAAACTGCATGATTACTACAAAGACGAAGTAGTTAAAAAACTCATGACTGAGTTTAACTACAATTCTGTCATGCAAGTCCCTCGGGTCGAGAAGATCACCCTGAACATGGGTGTTGGTGAAGCGATCGCTGACAAAAAACTGCTGGATAACGCAGCAGCAGACCTGGCAGCAATCTCCGGTCAAAAACCGCTGATCACCAAAGCACGCAAATCTGTTGCAGGCTTCAAAATCCGTCAGGGCTATCCGATCGGCTGTAAAGTAACTCTGCGTGGCGAACGCATGTGGGAGTTCTTTGAGCGCCTGATCACTATTGCTGTACCTCGTATCCGTGACTTCCGTGGCCTGTCCGCTAAGTCTTTCGACGGTCGTGGTAACTACAGCATGGGTGTCCGTGAGCAGATCATCTTCCCAGAAATCGACTACGATAAAGTCGACCGCGTTCGTGGTTTGGATATTACCATTACCACTACTGCGAAATCTGACGAAGAAGGCCGTGCTCTGCTGGCTGCCTTTGACTTCCCGTTCCGCAAGTAAGGTAGGGTTACTAAATGGCTAAGCAATCAATGAAAGCACGCGAAGTAAAACGCGTAGCTTTAGCTGATAAATACTTCGCGAAACGCGCTGAACTGAAAGCGATCATCTCTGATGTGAACGCTTCCGACGAAGATCGTTGGAATGCTGTTCTCAAGCTGCAGACTCTGCCGCGTGATTCCAGCCCGTCTCGTCAGCGTAACCGCTGCCGTCAAACAGGTCGTCCGCATGGTTTCCTGCGGAAGTTCGGGTTGAGCCGTATTAAGGTCCGTGAAGCCGCTATGCGCGGTGAAATCCCGGGTCTGAAAAAGGCTAGCTGGTAATTGTCACCAATTGAATCACGGGAGTAAAGACAGATGAGCATGCAAGATCCGATCGCGGATATGCTGACCCGTATCCGTAACGGTCAGGCCGCGAACAAAGCTGCGGTCACCATGCCTTCCTCCAAGCTGAAAGTGGCAATCGCCAACGTGCTGAAGGAAGAAGGTTTTATTGAAGATTTTAAAGTTGAAGGCGACACCAAGCCTGAACTGGAACTGACTCTTAAGTATTTCCAGGGCAAAGCTGTTGTAGAAAGCATTCAGCGTGTCAGCCGCCCAGGTCTGCGCATCTATAAACGTAAAGATGAGCTGCCGAAAGTTATGGCGGGTCTGGGTATCGCAGTTGTTTCTACCTCTAAAGGTGTTATGACTGATCGTGCAGCGCGCCAGGCTGGTCTTGGTGGCGAAATTATCTGCTACGTAGCCTAATCGGAGGAAAAAATGTCTCGTGTTGCTAAAGCACCGGTCGTTGTTCCTGCCGGCGTTGATGTAAAAATCAACGGTCAGGTTATTACGATCAAAGGTAAAAACGGCGAGCTGACTCGTACTCTCAACGATGCTGTTGAAGTTAAACATGCAGATAATACCCTGACCTTCGGTCCGCGTGATGGTTACGCAGACGGTTGGGCTCAGGCTGGTACCGCGCGTGCCCTGCTGAACTCAATGGTTATCGGTGTTACCGAAGGCTTCACTAAGAAGCTGCAGCTGGTTGGTGTAGGTTACCGTGCAGCGGTTAAAGGCAATGTGATTAACCTGTCTCTGGGTTTCTCTCATCCTGTTGACCATCAGCTGCCTGCGGGTATCACTGCTGAATGTCCGACTCAGACTGAAATCGTGCTGAAAGGCGCTGATAAGCAGGTGATCGGTCAGGTTGCAGCGGATCTGCGCGCCTACCGTCGTCCTGAGCCTTACAAAGGCAAGGGTGTTCGTTACGCCGACGAAGTCGTGCGTACCAAAGAGGCTAAGAAGAAGTAAGGTAACACTATGGATAAGAAATCTGCTCGTATCCGTCGTGCGACCCGCGCACGCCGCAAGCTCCAGGAGCTGGGCGCAACTCGCCTGGTGGTACATCGTACCCCGCGTCACATTTACGCACAGGTAATTGCACCGAACGGTTCTGAAGTTCTGGTAGCTGCTTCTACTGTAGAAAAAGCTATCGCTGAACAACTGAAGTACACCGGTAACAAAGACGCGGCTGCAGCTGTGGGTAAAGCTGTCGCTGAACGCGCTCTGGAAAAAGGCATCAAAGATGTATCCTTTGACCGTTCCGGGTTCCAATATCATGGTCGTGTCCAGGCACTGGCAGATGCTGCCCGTGAAGCTGGCCTTCAGTTCTAAGGTAGAGGTGTAAGATGGCTCACATCGAAAAACAAGCTGGCGAACTGCAGGAAAAGCTGATCGCGGTAAACCGCGTATCTAAAACCGTTAAAGGTGGTCGTATTTTCTCCTTCACAGCTCTGACTGTAGTTGGTGATGGTAACGGTCGCGTTGGTTTTGGTTACGGTAAAGCGCGTGAAGTTCCAGCAGCGATCCAGAAAGCGATGGAAAAAGCCCGTCGCAATATGATTAACGTCGCGCTGAATAACGGCACTCTGCAACACCCTGTTAAAGGTGTTCACACGGGTTCTCGCGTATTCATGCAGCCGGCTTCCGAAGGTACCGGTATCATCGCCGGTGGTGCAATGCGCGCCGTTCTGGAAGTCGCTGGGGTTCATAACGTTCTGGCTAAAGCATATGGTTCCACCAACCCGATCAACGTGGTTCGTGCAACTATTGATGGCCTGGAAAATATGAGTTCTCCAGAAATGGTCGCTGCCAAGCGTGGTAAATCCGTTGAAGAAATTCTGGGGAAATAAACCATGGCAAAGACTATTAAAATTACTCAAACCCGCAGTGCAATCGGTCGTCTGCCGAAACACAAGGCAACGCTGCTTGGCCTGGGTCTGCGTCGTATTGGTCACACCGTAGAGCGCGAGGATACTCCTGCTATTCGCGGTATGATCAACGCGGTTTCCTTCATGGTTAAAGTTGAGGAGTAAGAGATGCGTTTAAATACTCTGTCTCCGGCCGAAGGCTCCAAAAAGGCGGGTAAACGCCTGGGTCGTGGTATCGGTTCTGGCCTCGGTAAAACCGGTGGTCGTGGTCACAAAGGTCAGAAATCTCGTTCTGGCGGTGGCGTACGTCGCGGTTTCGAAGGTGGTCAGATGCCTCTGTACCGTCGTCTGCCGAAATTCGGCTTCACTTCTCGTAAAGCAGCGATTACAGCCGAAGTTCGTCTGTCTGACTTGGCTAAAGTAGAAGGCGGTGTTGTAGACCTGAATACGCTGAAAGCGGCTAACATTATCGGTATCCAGATCGAGTTCGCGAAAGTGATCCTGGCTGGCGAAGTAACTACTCCGGTAACTGTTCGTGGCCTGCGTGTTACTAAAGGCGCTCGTGCTGCTATCGAAGCTGCTGGCGGTAAAATCGAGGAATAAGTAGCAGATGGCTAAACAACCGGGATTAGATTTTCAAAGTGCCAAAGGTGGCTTAGGCGAGCTGAAACGCAGACTGCTGTTTGTTATCGGTGCGCTGATTGTGTTCCGTATTGGCTCTTTTATTCCGATCCCTGGTATTGATGCCGCTGTACTTGCCAAACTGCTTGAGCAACAGCGAGGCACCATCATTGAGATGTTTAACATGTTCTCTGGTGGTGCTCTCAGCCGTGCTTCTATCTTTGCTCTGGGGATCATGCCGTATATTTCGGCGTCGATCATTATCCAGCTGCTGACGGTGGTTCACCCAACGCTGGCAGAAATTAAGAAAGAAGGGGAGTCTGGTCGTCGTAAGATCAGCCAGTACACCCGTTACGGTACTCTGGTGCTGGCAATATTCCAGTCGATCGGTATTGCTACCGGTCTGCCGAATATGCCTGGTATGCAAGGCCTGGTTATTAACCCGGGCTTTGCATTCTACTTCACCGCTGTTGTAAGTCTGGTCACGGGAACCATGTTCCTGATGTGGTTGGGCGAACAGATCACTGAACGAGGTATCGGCAACGGTATTTCAATCATTATCTTCGCCGGTATTGTCGCGGGACTCCCGCCAGCCATTGCCCATACTATCGAGCAAGCGCGTCAAGGCGACCTGCACTTCCTCGTGTTGCTGTTGGTTGCAGTATTAGTATTTGCAGTGACGTTCTTTGTTGTGTTTGTTGAGCGTGGTCAACGCCGCATTGTGGTAAACTACGCGAAACGTCAGCAAGGTCGTCGTGTCTATGCTGCACAGAGCACACATTTACCGCTGAAAGTGAATATGGCGGGGGTAATCCCGGCAATCTTCGCTTCCAGTATTATTCTGTTCCCGGCGACCATCGCGTCATGGTTCGGGGGCGGTACTGGTTGGAACTGGCTGACAACAATTTCGCTGTATTTGCAGCCTGGGCAACCGCTTTATGTGTTACTCTATGCGTCTGCAATCATCTTCTTCTGTTTCTTCTACACGGCGTTGGTTTTCAACCCGCGTGAAACAGCAGATAACCTGAAGAAGTCCGGTGCATTTGTACCAGGAATTCGTCCGGGAGAGCAAACGGCGAAGTATATCGATAAAGTAATGACCCGTCTGACCCTGGTTGGTGCGTTGTACATTACCTTTATCTGCCTGATCCCGGAGTTCATGCGTGATGCAATGAAAGTACCGTTCTACTTCGGTGGGACCTCACTGCTTATCGTTGTTGTCGTGATTATGGACTTTATGGCTCAAGTGCAAACTCTGATGATGTCCAGTCAGTATGAGTCTGCATTGAAGAAGGCGAACCTGAAAGGCTACGGCCGATAATTGGTCGCCCGAGAAGTTACGGAGAGTAAAAATGAAAGTTCGTGCTTCCGTCAAGAAATTATGCCGTAACTGCAAAATCGTTAAGCGTGATGGTGTCATCCGTGTGATTTGCAGTGCCGAGCCGAAGCATAAACAGCGCCAAGGCTGATTTATTCGCATATTTTTCTTGCAAAGTTGGGTTGAGCTGGCTAGATTAGCCAGCCAATCTTTTGTATGTCTGTGCGTTTCCATTTGAGTATCCTGAAAACGGGCTTTTCAGCATGGAACGTACATATTAAATAGTAGGAGTGCATAGTGGCCCGTATAGCAGGCATTAACATTCCTGATCATAAGCATGCCGTAATCGCATTAACTTCGATTTATGGCGTCGGCAAGACCCGTTCCAAAGCCATCCTGGCTGCAGCGGGTATCGCTGAAGATGTTAAGATCAGTGAGCTGTCTGAAGGACAAATCGACACGCTGCGTGACGAAGTTGCCAAATTTGTCGTTGAAGGTGATCTGCGCCGTGAAATCAGCATGAGCATCAAGCGCCTGATGGATCTTGGTTGCTATCGCGGTTTGCGTCATCGTCGTGGTCTCCCGGTTCGCGGTCAGCGTACCAAGACCAACGCACGTACCCGTAAGGGTCCGCGCAAACCGATCAAGAAATAATCGGGGTGATTGAATAATGGCAAAGGCACCAATTCGTGCACGTAAACGTGTAAGAAAACAAGTCTCTGACGGCGTGGCTCATATCCATGCTTCTTTCAACAACACCATCGTGACTATCACTGATCGTCAGGGTAACGCGTTGGGTTGGGCAACTGCCGGTGGTTCCGGTTTCCGTGGTTCTCGCAAATCCACTCCGTTTGCAGCTCAGGTTGCAGCAGAGCGTTGCGCTGACGCCGTGAAAGAATACGGCATCAAGAATCTGGAAGTTATGGTTAAAGGTCCGGGTCCAGGCCGCGAATCTACTATTCGTGCTCTGAACGCCGCAGGTTTCCGCATCACTAACATTACTGATGTGACTCCGATCCCTCATAACGGTTGTCGTCCGCCGAAAAAACGTCGCGTATAACGCTTCGTTTTCCAGGTTTGTTGGAGAAAGAAAATGGCAAGATATTTGGGTCCTAAGCTCAAGCTGAGCCGTCGTGAGGGCACCGACTTATTCCTTAAGTCTGGCGTTCGCGCGATCGATACCAAGTGTAAAATTGAACAAGCTCCTGGCCAGCACGGTGCGCGTAAACCGCGTCTGTCTGACTATGGTGTGCAGTTGCGTGAAAAGCAAAAAGTTCGCCGTATCTATGGTGTGCTGGAGCGTCAGTTCCGTAACTACTATAAAGAAGCAGCACGTCTGAAAGGCAACACCGGTGAAAACCTGTTGGCTCTGCTGGAAGGTCGTCTGGACAACGTTGTATACCGTATGGGCTTCGGTGCCACTCGTGCAGAAGCACGTCAGCTGGTTAGCCATAAAGCAATTATGGTAAACGGTCGTGTTGTTAACATCGCTTCTTATCAGGTTAGTCCGAATGACGTTGTAAGCATTCGTGAGAAAGCGAAGAAGCAGTCTCGCGTGAAAGCCGCTCTGGAGCTGGCTGAGCAGCGTGAAAAGCCAACCTGGCTGGAAGTTGATGCTGGCAAGATGGAAGGTACGTTTAAGCGTAAGCCGGAGCGTTCTGATCTGTCTGCGGACATTAACGAACACCTGATCGTCGAGCTTTACTCCAAGTAAAGCTTAGTACCAAAGAGAGGACACAATGCAGGGTTCTGTGACAGAGTTTCTAAAACCGCGCCTGGTTGATATCGAGCAAGTGAGTTCGACGCACGCCAAGGTGACCCTTGAGCCTTTAGAGCGTGGCTTTGGCCATACTCTGGGTAACGCACTGCGCCGTATTCTGCTCTCATCGATGCCGGGTTGCGCGGTGACCGAGGTTGAGATTGATGGTGTACTACATGAGTACAGCACCAAAGAAGGCGTTCAGGAAGATATCCTGGAAATCCTGCTCAACCTGAAAGGGCTGGCGGTGAGAGTTCAGGGCAAAGATGAAGTTATTCTTACCTTGAATAAATCTGGCATTGGCCCTGTGACTGCAGCCGATATCACCCACGACGGTGATGTCGAAATCGTCAAGCCGCAGCACGTGATCTGCCACCTGACCGATGAGAACGCGTCTATTAGCATGCGTATCAAAGTTCAGCGCGGTCGTGGTTATGTGCCGGCTTCTACCCGAATTCATTCGGAAGAAGATGAGCGCCCAATCGGCCGTCTGCTGGTCGACGCATGCTACAGCCCTGTAGAGCGTATTGCCTACAATGTTGAAGCAGCGCGTGTAGAACAGCGTACCGACCTGGACAAGCTGGTCATCGAAATGGAAACCAACGGCACAATCGATCCTGAAGAGGCGATTCGTCGTGCGGCAACCATTCTGGCTGAACAACTGGAAGCTTTCGTTGACTTACGTGATGTACGTCAGCCGGAAGTGAAAGAAGAGAAACCAGAGTTCGATCCGATCCTGCTGCGCCCTGTTGACGATCTGGAATTGACTGTCCGCTCTGCTAACTGCCTTAAAGCAGAAGCTATCCACTATATCGGTGATCTGGTACAGCGTACCGAGGTTGAGCTCCTTAAAACGCCTAACCTTGGTAAAAAATCTCTTACTGAGATTAAAGACGTGCTGGCTTCCCGTGGACTGTCTCTGGGTATGCGCCTGGAAAACTGGCCACCGGCAAGCATCGCTGACGAGTAACCGGATCACAGGTTAAGGTTTTACTGAGAAGGATAAGGTCATGCGCCATCGTAAGAGTGGTCGTCAACTGAACCGCAACAGCAGCCATCGCCAGGCTATGTTCCGCAATATGGCAGGTTCACTGGTTCGTCATGAAATCATCAAGACGACTCTGCCTAAAGCGAAAGAGCTGCGCCGCGTAGTTGAGCCGCTGATTACTCTTGCCAAGACTGATAGCGTTGCTAATCGTCGTCTGGCATTCGCCCGTACTCGTGATAACGAGATCGTGGCAAAACTGTTTAACGAACTGGGCCCGCGTTTCGCGAGCCGTGCCGGTGGTTACACTCGTATTCTGAAGTGTGGTTTCCGTGCAGGCGACAACGCGCCGATGGCTTACATCGAGCTGGTTGATCGTTCAGAGAAAGCAGAAGCTGCTGCAGAGTAATCTGAAGCAACGTAAAAAAACCCGCCCCGGCGGGTTTTTTTATACCTGTAGTATCCCCACTTATCTACAATAGCTGTACTCTTTTTGTTCATCCCCTGGAGTATTTATGTGGTTACTTGACCAGTGGGCAGAGCGCCATATATCAGAAGCGCAAGCGAAAGGTGAGTTTGATAACCTGCCAGGTAGCGGCGAACCATTGATACTTGATGATGATTCCCACGTGCCACCGGAATTACGTGCGGGGTATCGCTTGTTGAAGAATGCCGGTTACTTACCTCCAGAACTTGAACAGCGAAAGGAGGCAATTCAACTTATGGATATCCTCAAAGGCATTCGCCAGGACGATCCGCAATATCATGAGATTAGTCGTCGGTTGTTATTACTGGAGTTAAAGCTGCGACAAGCAGGATTGAGCACCGATTTTTTACGTGGCGTGTATGCTGAAAAATTGTTGAATAAAATCAATGATAACTAATGGAGTAAATATGTATCGCATTGGTGAGCTGGCAAAACTTGCGGAAGTAACGCCTGACACGATTCGTTATTACGAAAAGCAACAAATGATGGATCATGAAGTACGTACCGAAGGTGGTTTTCGTCTTTATACCGAAAGCGATCTCCGACGTTTGAAGTTTATTCGTCACGCCAGACAGCTCGGTTTCAGCCTTGAGTCGATCCGAGAATTACTGTCGATCCGTATCGATCCTGAACACCATACCTGTCAGGAGTCAAAAGGCATTGTGCAGGAAAGATTGCAGGAAGTCGAAGCACGGATAGCCGAGTTGCAGAGTATGCAACGTTCTCTGCAACGGCTTAATGATGCCTGTTGTGGGACGGCTCATAGCAGCGTTTATTGCTCGATTCTTGAAGCTCTTGAGCAAGGAGCGAGTGGCGTTAAGAGTGGCTGTTGATTTATTGCACTGGCGGGATTACACTCGCGCCGTTAAACAACCAACTGGAGTTTTTATGAGCCGATATCAGCATACTAAAGGGCAGATAAAGGATAATGCGATAGAAGCATTACTGCATGACCCCCTGTTCAGACAACGCGTAGAGAAAAATAAAAAAGGGAAAGGCAGCTATATGCGAAAAGGAAAACATGGCAATCGGGGGAACTGGGAGGCCAGTGGCAAGAAAGTGAATCGCTTTTTTACCACTGGCCTTCTGCTTTCTGGCGCTTGTTAAGAGCGGTTATTCTGCTCTTTCAGCAAATCACGAATTTCTGTCAGTAATACTTCTTCTTTAGTTGGTGCTGGAGCCGCCGCTGGTTCTTCTTTTTTCCGATTCAGTTTGTTGATTAGCTTAATCGCCATAAAGATGGCAAAGGCAACAATCAGAAAATCAAATACGTTTTGAATGAAGACGCCGTAATGCATAACAACAGCGGGTACATCCCCCTGCGCATCGCGTAATGTGACAGCAAACTGTTTAAAGTCGATCCCGCCAATTAATAAACCCAGTGGCGGCATGATGATATCAGCAACCAGTGAAGAGACGATCTTACCGAATGCCGCGCCGATAATGACACCCACTGCCAAATCCACCACGTTCCCGCGCATCGCAAATTCGCGAAATTCTTTAATAATGCTCATGTTATTCTCCCTATGAAACTGACATTTATAAGTCTAACAAATGTTAAGCCATTTTCCTGCCAGGAATGAATTTAATTAATCCTTGATAATCAAAGGGAAATAATAAGGCGTCATTAGACGCCTTATTAATTACAAAAAGAAAGGGCTTGGCTGGAAGAGTCTTTCGACGTCGGTAATAAACTTTTTATCTGTGAGGAACATAATTACGTGATCGCCTTGCTCAATGCGTAAATTATCATTAGCAATCATCACGTCGTTTCCACGTACCACCGCACCGATAATTGTCCCAGGCGGCAGTTTAATTTCATCAATAACCCGACCAACAACACGAGAAGTGCTCTCATCACCGTGAGCAACAGCTTCAATAGCTTCAGCCACACCTCGACGGAGTGAGGAAACACCAACAATATCAGCTTTTCGCACATGACTAAGCAACGCGGAAATAGTTGCTTGTTGCGGTGAAATCGCAATATCGATCACGCTTCCTTGAACCAGATCCACATAAGCGCGACGCTGGATCAACACCATCACCTTTTTCGCCCCCATACGTTTGGCAAGCATGGCGGACATGATATTGGCTTCGTCATCGTTGGTGACGGCAATAAACAGATCAACTTGATCAATATGTTCTTCAGCCAGCAGTTCCTGATCCGACGCATCGCCAAAAAAGACGATAGTATTCTGCAACTTTTCCGCCAATTCGGCTGCGCGCTGCTGATTACGTTCGATGAGTTTGACGCTGTAATCTTTTTCCAGACGACGCGCCAGTCCAGCACCGATATTGCCGCCGCCTACCAGCATAATCCGCTTATACGGTTTTTCCAGACGTTGTAATTCGCTCATCACCGCGCGGATATGTTGTGAAGCGGCAATAAAGAACACTTCATCACCAGCTTCAACGATGGTCGAACCTTGCGGACGAATGGGGCGATCGTGGCGGAAAATTGCTGCCACACGAGTATCGATATGTGGCATATGTTCGCGCATGGTCGAAAGTGCATTACCAATCAGCGGGCCACCATAATAGGCTTTAACCACAGCCAGGCTGACTTTACCCTCAGCGAAGTTCACCACCTGTAATGCGCCGGGATACTCAATCAGTCGGTAAATATTATCGATAACCAACTGCTCTGGCGCGATCAGATGATCAATCGGTACGGCATCAGAATGGAATAGCTTATCAGCATCTCGAACGTAGTCCGGCGAGCGGATACGAGCGATGCGATTAGGGGTGTTGAAAAGTGAGTAGGCTACCTGGCAGGCAACCATATTAGTTTCATCTGAACTGGTTACAGCAACCAGCATATCGGCGTCGTCGGCACCGGCCTCCCGCAATACGCGTGGATGAGAGCCATGCCCCTGCACAACACGCAGGTCAAATTTATCCTGCAAGGTCCGCAGACGCTCACCATTAGTATCGACAACGGTAATATCGTTGTTCTCACCAACCAGGTTTTCCGCCAGCGTGCCGCCAACCTGACCGGCACCCAGAATGATAATTTTCATCAGTCGCGACCCGTTATCTCATCACTTTTTGATTAGCTTAGCGTAAAAGAAGCCGTCGCCTTCTTCGGAGCCTGGCAGATTTTGCTTACCAGGTTGCTCTGGTGTTCCTGTTTCGCAAAGTACGGCATCATCCGTACGTTGCAAAAAGGCTTTAATCTGCTGGCTGTTCTCTTCCGGTAACACCGAACAGGTGGCATAAACCAGGGTTCCACCGGATTTTAAATGCGGCCAGATGGCGTCAAGAATTTCAGACTGCAACTGCGCGAGTTCCGGGATATCGCGGTCGCGACGCAACCATTTAATATCCGGATGGCGACGAATTACACCGGTTGCCGAACAAGGCGCATCTAATAAAATGCGATCAAACTGTTGCTCGCCGCACCATTGGGAAGGGTAACGGCCATCACCTTGTTTCACGATTGCCTTCATACCAAGGCGTTTTAAATTGTCGTAAACGCGAGAAAGGCGCTGTTCGTCAATATCAACCGCCAGCACTTGCGCTTCTGGTGCCACCTCAAGGATATGTGTTGTTTTACCGCCGGGGGCGGCACAAAGATCCAGAATGTGTTCACCGTTTTGTGGAGCAAGCCAGGTCATGCAACCTTGTGCTGATGCATCCTGAACGGTAACCCATCCTTCTTCAAAACCTGGTAGCGCATGAACCGGCGCGGGTGTTTCCAGGCGTACAGCATCCGGGTAATCCGCATGTGGGAAGCCTTTCATGCCTGCTTCTTCCAGAAGTCCAATCCAGCTATCGCGGGAATGATGCGTACGATTAATGCGTAGCCACATCGACGGGCGCTGGTTATTGGCTTCGACGATGGATTGCCACTGCTCTGGATATGCTTTTTGCAGACGCTTCAGCAACCAGGAAGGATGCAGATAACGTGCATCACTGGCATTAAACTCGGCTAATAACTCTTCTTGCTGACGCTGGAACTGGCGTAATACGCCGTTAATCAACCCTTTAAGCTGCGGGCGTTTAATCGCAACTGCGCCTTCAACTGTTTCCGCAAGCGCGGCGTGTGGCGGAATACGGGTATAAAGTAGTTGGTACAGTCCGACCATAATCAGGTAATGCACGGTCCGCTGTTTGCCGGTCATCGGACGGGCCATTAACTTATTAATCAGCCAGTCTAGCTGTGAGAGCGTACGCAGTACGCCAAAGCACAACTCTTGAAGAAGTGCTTTGTCTTTATCGGAAACTTTTTGCTGTAGCGGTGGCAGAATGTTGCTTAATGATTGCCCTTGCTCGACGACTTGTTCAATGGCCTGGGCCGCCATGCTACGTAAATTACGTTGTTTTTTCATAAGTATAAAAATAAAAATGCCCGGTAAGACCGGGCTTAGAAGAGTGGACTATCAGGCCAGACGGTTGCCCGGAACAAACCATTCCCGACGAGAATTCAGGAGGTCTTGCGCGCTCATCGCTTTCTTACCCGCAGGTTGTAACGAGAGCAGGTTCAGGATGCCATCACCAGTTGCAACCTGGATGCCTTGTTTGTTGGCTTCAAGGATCGTTCCTGGTGCAGCGTTGGTTGCCGTATCAATGACCGACGCTTTCCAGACTTTAACCGGCTGTCCTTCAATTTCCAGCCAGCTCATTGGCCATGGATTGAAAGCGCGAATGCAGCGTTCAAGCTGTGCTGCCGAAAGTGACCAGTCAATACGCGCTTCTTCTTTACTCAACTTTTCAGCGTAAGTGACAAGAGTTTCGTCCTGAACTTCTGGTTTCGCCGTGCCGTCTGCCAGTTGTTTCAACGTGGTGATAAGCCCTTGTGGGCCAAGCTCTGCCAGTTTGTCGTACAGCGTACCACTGGTATCTTCTGCGGTAATCGGGCAGGAGAGTTTATAAAGCATGTCGCCGGTGTCCAAACCGACATCCATTTGCATAATGGTCACGCCAGTTTCTGCATCACCCGCCCATAACGAACGTTGGATTGGCGCGGCACCGCGCCAGCGAGGTAGCAGTGAACCATGGACATTGATACAGCCGAGACGTGGCATCTCCAGCACAGCTTTAGGCAGAATCAGCCCATAAGCGACGACAACCATAACATCAGCTTGCAGATCGGCGACCAGTTGCTGGTTTTCTTGTGGACGCAAGGAAACAGGCTGAAAAACGGGTAAGCCTTTTTCTTCAGCCAACATTTTGACCGGACTTGGCATCAGCTTTTTGCCGCGCCCTGCTGGTCGGTCGGGTTGGGTAAACACGCCAACAACGTTATGTCCAGAAGACAACAGCGCGTCAAGATGACGCGCTGCAAAGTCAGGTGTACCCGCAAAAATAATACGTAGTGATTCTGACACGTTAATTCTTATCCTTAAGCCCGGGCTTTCAGACGATCCAGTTTTTCAACTTTCTGACGAATACGTTGTTGTTTTAGCGGTGACAGATAATCCATAAACAGTTTGCCAACCAGATGATCCATCTCATGCTGAATACAGATGGCTAACAGGCCGTCTGCTTCCAGTTCAAATGGTTTACCGTCGCGGTCCAGGGCGCGAATTTTCACTTTCTCTGCGCGCGGTACTAAAGCACGTTGTTCAGGGATCGACAGGCAACCTTCTTCAATGCCTGTTTCGCCGCTTTTTTCTAAAAGCTCCGGATTGATTAACACCAACCGTTCGTCACGGTTTTCCGAAACATCAATAACAATGATACGTTGATGGATATCAACCTGGGTTGCCGCCAGGCCAATACCTTCTTCTGCGTACATCGTCTCGAACATATCATCGACGATACGCTGAATTTCTGCATTCACTTCTTCTACCGGTTTAGCAACTTTGCGAAGCCGCTCGTCCGGAATATGTAACACTTGCAAAACTGACATAAATCTCCAGAGATGTGTTCAGGAGTTAGAAAGATTATTTCTTCTATTCTAGACAAATCCCCCTCTGATTGACAGCATCACTGACCAATCGCAAAGATTGCTAAGGCTGCTTATGGCAGGGAGATAAGGATGGTCGATACAGAAATTTGGCTGCGTCTGATGAGCATCAGCAGCTTGTACGGCGATGATATGGTCCGTATAGCTCACGCGTTGGCGAAACTACCACACATTGATGTTGTTATATTGCAACAAGTAGGGCTTTCCTTACGACAGGCACAGCGTTTCCTCTCTTTTTCGCAGAAGAGTCTGGATAGTGCGCTTATGTGGCTTGAGCAACCTAACCATCATTTTATCCCAGCGGATAGTGAATTTTACCCTCCTCAACTTCTCGCAACGGTTGATTATCCCGGAGCTCTGTTTGTTGCCGGGGAGCTTCCCGCATTGCGATCATTTCAGCTTGCCGTCGTGGGAAGTCGTGCTCATTCATGGTATGGCGAACGCTGGGGACGATTATTTTGCGAATCGCTGGCGACACGTGGCGTAACGATTACCAGTGGACTGGCGCGTGGAATCGATGGTGTGGCGCATAAAGCGGCGGTACAGGTAAATGGCGTTAGTATTGCGGTGCTGGGAAATGGACTCAATACCATTCATCCGCGTCGCCATATCCAACTCGCCGCTAGTCTGCTTGAACAGGGAGGCGCGATCGTTTCCGAATTTCCGCTGGATGTTCCACCACTGTCTTACAATTTCCCGCGAAGAAATCGCATTATCAGTGGTCTAAGTAAAGGTGTACTGGTGGTAGAAGCTGCTTTACGCAGTGGTTCTTTGGTGACAGCACGTTGTGCGCTTGAGCAGGGGCGTGAAGTTTTTGCCTTGCCAGGACCAATAGGGAATCCGGGAAGCGAAGGGCCTCACTGGTTAATAAAACAAGGTGCGATTCTTGTGACGGAACCGGAAGAAATTCTGGAAAACTTACAATTTGGATTGCACTGGTTGCCAGACGCCCCTGAAAATTCATTTTATTCACCAGATCAGCAAGACGTGGCATTGCCATTTCCTGAGCTCCTGGCTAACGTAGGAGATGAGGTAACACCTGTTGACGTCGTCGCTGAACGTGCCGGCCAACCTGTGCCAGAGGTAGTTACTCAACTACTCGAACTGGAGTTAGCAGGATGGATCGCAGCTGTACCCGGCGGCTATGTCCGATTGAGGAGGGCATGCCATGTTCGACGTACTAATGTATTTGTTTGAAACCTATATTCACACAGAAGCTGAGTTGCGTGTGGATCAAGACAAACTTGAACAGGATCTTACCGACGCAGGATTTGATCGAGAAGATATCTACAATGCCCTGCTTTGGCTTGAAAAGCTTGCGGATTATCAGGAAGGACTAGCAGAACCGATGCAACTGGCCTCTGATCCACTCTCCATGCGTATTTATACCCCTGAAGAGTGTGAAAGGCTGGATGCCAGCTGTCGTGGTTTTCTGCTTTTCCTTGAGCAAATTCAGGTGCTTAACCTTGAAACCCGTGAAATGGTGATAGAGCGAGTGCTCGCGCTGGATACCGCAGAGTTCGACCTGGAAGACTTGAAATGGGTAATCCTGATGGTGTTGTTCAATATTCCGGGCTGCGAAAATGCGTACCAGCAAATGGAAGAATTACTCTTTGAAGTGAATGAAGGTATGCTGCATTAATCATTTCTTTAATTCAGCATAAGTTGTTATGGCAAAATCAGCACTGTTCACGGTGCGTAATAATGAGTCCTGCCCAAAGTGCGGGGCTGAACTGGTTATTCGATCCGGGAAACACGGTCCGTTTCTTGGATGCTCACAGTATCCGGCGTGTGACTACGTCCGTCCTCTGAAATCTTCAGCGGATGGACATATTGTCAAAGTTCTGGAGGGGCAGGTTTGCCCCGTATGTGGCGCAAATCTGGTATTACGCCAGGGACGCTTTGGTATGTTTATTGGTTGCAGTAACTACCCTGAATGCGAACATACCGAACTTATCGATAAACCGGACGAAACAGCAATTACATGTCCCCAATGCCGGACGGGCCATCTGGTCCAGCGCCGCTCCCGTTATGGCAAAACATTTCACTCCTGTGATCGCTACCCGGAGTGTCAATTTGCCATTAACTTCAAACCCATAGCTGGAGAATGCCCTGAGTGTCATTATCCGCTACTCATCGAAAAGAAAACCGCGCAGGGTGTTAAACACTTTTGTGCCAGTAAACAATGTGGAAAGCCGGTTTCGGCGGAATAATAACGTGAATAATAACCTGCAAGGAGACGCTATCGCAGCTGCGATAGATGTCCTCAATGAAGAACGTGTCATCGCCTATCCAACGGAAGCCGTTTTCGGTGTTGGGTGCGATCCTGATAGCGAAACAGCAGTGATGCGACTGTTGGAGTTAAAACAGCGTCCGGTTGACAAGGGGCTGATTTTAATCGCAGCAAATTACGAGCAGCTTAAACCCTATATTGATGACACCATGTTGACTGACGTGCAGCGTGAAACCATTTTTTCCCGCTGGCCAGGTCCTGTCACCTTTGTCTTTCCCGCGCCTGCGACAACACCGCGCTGGTTGACGGGCCGCTTTGATTCGCTTGCTGTACGAGTCACCGACCATCCGTTGGTGGTTGCTTTGTGCCAGGCTTATGGTAAACCGCTGGTTTCTACCAGTGCCAACTTGAGTGGATTGCCACCTTGTCGAACAGTAGACGAAGTTCGCGCACAATTTGGCGCGGCGTTCCCGGTTGTGCCTGGTGAAACGGGGGGGCGTTTAAATCCTTCAGAAATCCGCGATGCCTTGACGGGTGAACTGTTTCGACAGGGGTAACATAATGGAAACCTATGCTGTTTTTGGTAATCCGATAGCCCACAGCAAATCGCCATTCATTCATCAGCAATTTGCTCAGCAACTGAATATTGAACATCCCTATGGGCGCGTGTTGGCACCCATCAATGATTTCATCAACACACTGAACGCTTTCTTTCGTGCTGGTGGTAAAGGTGCGAATGTGACGGTGCCTTTTAAAGAAGAGGCTTTTGCCAGAGCGGATGAGCTTACTGAACGGGCAGCGTTGGCTGGTGCTGTTAATACCCTCAAGCGGTTAGAAGATGGACGCCTGCTGGGTGACAATACCGATGGTATAGGCTTGTTAAGCGATCTGGAACGTCTGTCTTTTATCCGTCCTGGTTTACGTATTCTGCTCATCGGCGCTGGTGGAGCATCTCGCGGCGTACTACTGCCACTTCTTTCCTTGGACTGTGCGGTGACAATCACTAATCGGACGGTATCCCGCGCGGAAGAGTTGACTAAATTGTTTGCGCACACTGGCAGTATTCAGGCGTTGGGTATGGACGAACTGGAAGGTCATGAGTTCGATCTCATTATTAATGCAACATCCAGTGGCATCAGTGGTGATATTCCGGCGATCCCGTCATCGCTCATTCATCCAGGCATTTATTGCTATGACATGTTCTATCAGAAAGGAAAAACGCCTTTTCTGACATGGTGTGAGCAGCGAGGCTCAAAGCGTAATGCTGATGGTTTAGGAATGCTGGTGGCACAGGCGGCTCATGCCTTCCTTCTTTGGCATAGCGTTCTGCCTGATGTAGAACCGGTCATCAAACTATTGCAACAGGAGTTGTCAGCGTGAATCAGGCCATCCAGTTTCCAGACAGGGAGGAGTGGAATGAGAGCAAAAAATGCGTATGTTTTCCCGCTCTGGTGAACGGTATGCAACTGACTTGTGCAATTACTGGCGAAAGTCTGGCGAATCGCTTTACAGGGGATACGCCAGAACAGTACATAGCGAATTTTCGTCAGCATCGCTGGGACCTGGAAGAAGAAGCAGAAAGCTTAATTCAGGCTCAAAGCGAAGATGATCAAGGTTGGGTTTGGTTGCTTTGATCCAGATACTCGTCTTTCCATTTCACGTAGTTATTAGCTGAATAGCGTAACCCAGACTTTTCTTCATCAGTTAACGGGCGGATCTGCTTGACGGGGCTACCGAGATACAGATATCCGCTCTCCAGCCGTTTATTTTGTGGGACAAGGCTACCCGCCCCAATCATCACATCATCTTCTACTATTGCGCCATCAAGTAAAATTGAGCCCATCCCAACCAGCACACGATTGCCAATGGTGCAGCCGTGGAGCATCACTTTATGTCCAACCGTAACATCTTCGCCGACGATCAACGGATTGCCTTGTGGATTAGCCGTTGATTTATGGGTCACGTGTAAGACGCTGCCATCCTGGATATTGGTTCGGGCGCCGATCTGAACATAATTAACATCACCACGAATTACAACAAGTGGCCAGATCCCCACATCATCGGCCAACCGAACATCACCAATAACCACACTACTACAGTCGATCATGACTCGCTGACCGATTTGTGGAAAAAGATCCCGGTATGGGCGTAGAGTGTCTGACATACTTACCTCAACGAAAAATGATTTATCTATGACTTTGGGTGCTTTATTAGCCTTGCGCAAGTGTTTTGCTATGTAAAAATGCGCCATTTTGCATGTGAATGCAGCAAAGAGGATGAAAAAACAACAAACAGAAAAAAAGATCAAAAAAGTGCTTGTGCAAAAAATTGGGATCCCTATAATGCGCCTCCGTTGAGACGACAACGTGAAACACTTCACAAGATGGTCGTAACAACGAAGAGAAAAAATCCTGAAATTCGGGGTTGACTCTGAAAGAGGAAAGCGTAATATACGCCACCTCGCGACAGTGAGCTGAAAGCCGCGTCGCAACTGCTCTTTAACAATTTATCAGACAATCTGTGTGGGCACTCGAAGATACGGATTCTTAACGTCCTCGGACGATAAATGAATACCAAGTCTCAAGAGTGAACACGTAATTCATTACGAAGTTTAATTCTTTGAGCATCAAACTTTTAAATTGAAGAGTTTGATCATGGCTCAGATTGAACGCTGGCGGCAGGCCTAACACATGCAAGTCGAACGGTAACAGGGATCAGCTTGCTGATTCGCTGACGAGTGGCGGACGGGTGAGTAATGTCTGGGAAACTGCC
>NZ_KE136626.1:1704654-1861154 GCF_000407765.1 Escherichia sp. KTE114
GTAGCGCGGTGGTCCCACCTGACCCCATGCCGAACTCAGAAGTGAAACGCCGTAGCGCCGATGGTAGTGTGGGGTCTCCCCATGCGAGAGTAGGGAACTGCCAGACATCAAATCAAGCGAAAGGCCATCCGAAAGGATGGCCTTTTTGCATTGTGCGAAAAAAGTTGGATTCACCTTTACAGTCCAGGAAACGCAACTTAATGGATTACCTGCGATAAAAATGCCCTGGTACGCTCTGATTTAGGATGCGCAAAAAACTCATCTGGTGCAGCTTGTTCCACTATCTCTCCGCGATCCATAAAAATCACCCGGTCAGCGACGGTTCGCGCAAATCCCATCTCATGCGTTACGCACAACATCGTCATACCCGATTGCGCCAGCCCAATCATCGTATCCAGCACTTCTTTCACCATCTCCGGATCGAGCGCCGATGTAGGTTCATCAAACAGCATAATCTTAGGCTTCATACAAAGTGAACGTGCTATAGCAACGCGTTGCTGCTGACCACCGGAGATCTGTCCGGGAAACTTCTGTGCATGTTCTGCAATTCTCACCCGCTCAAGGTAATGCATCGCCAGAGCTTCAGCCTCTTTCTTTGGCATCTTGCGTACCCAAATCGGTGCCAGGGTACAGTTCTGTAAAACGGTCAGATGTGGGAAAAGATTAAAATGCTGAAAGACCATTCCCACTTCCTGTCTGACACGCTCAATATTGCGGATATCTTCGTTAAGTTCGATGCCATCCACCACGATCCGTCCCTGTTGATGTTCTTCCAGATGATTAATACAACGAATGGTTGTCGATTTACCGGAACCTGAAGGGCCACACAGAACGATCCGTTCGCCCAGTTGCACGGTTAAATTTATATTTTTCAAAACATGGAATTGTCCAAACCATTTATTGACGTTTTCCAGCGTAATCATCGCGTTAGCAGGTTGCAGTAAACTTTGGCTCATAGTGTCCTCAATGCGGTGTACGCCCGGTGTTAAAACGTTTTTCCAGATGCTGGCTATAGCGCGACATGCTGAAACAGAAGATCCAGTAGATCAGTGCGGCGAAAACATACCCTTCGGTCGACATGCCCAACCAGGCGGGATCGACGGTGGCTTGCTGGACGCTACTGAAAAGATCGAACAACCCGATAATGATCACCAGGCTGGTATCTTTGAAGAGTGCGATGATGGTATTGACCAGCCCAGGAATTACCAGCTTCAACGCCTGTGGCAGAATAACCAGTCCCTGGGTTTTCCAGTAACCCAACGCCAGCGATTCCGCCGCTTCATATTGCCCCTTTGGCAGCGCCTGTAATCCGCCTCGCACGACTTCTGCAACATAGGCTGACTGAAACAGGATCACGCCAACCAGCGCGCGGATCAGTTTGTCGATACTGGTGCCTTCTGCCATAAACAACGGCAGCATGACCGAAGACATAAACAACACGGTGATCAGCGGCACGCCACGCCAGAACTCGATAAAAATGACCGATAAGATACGCACAATCGGCATATGGGAGCGGCGACCTAATGCCAGCAAGATCCCCCACGGTAGCGCCCCCGCGATCCCAACTGATGCAATAATCAAAGTCAGCGTCAGCCCGCCCCATTGCCGGGTTTCAACCCGCGCCAGACCGAGAAAACCGCCATACATTAGCCACCAGACGATGAGTGGGTAGATAACCGCCCATACTGCAATATAGCGCCCGCGATGAGGGAGTATTTTCCAGAACATCGGCGCAATCGAAACCAGGCCAATCAGTAATGCCAGATTAATTCGCCAGCGTTGGTCGTGTGGGTAAAGCCCATACATAAACTGACCAAATCGTTCGTGGATGAAAACCCAACAGGCACCGGCTTTTGTGCAGTCGGCACGCGTTGAGCCAACCCAGTTAGCCTGCAAAAATGCCCAGTTCAGCAACGGCGGAATCAATTCCCACATCAACCACAAGCAGCCAATAGTCAGCAGGCTATTGCCCCAGCTGGAGAACAGGTTTTTGCGCACCCACACCATAGCGCGGCTTGAGTTATGGCTCGCCGGGCGCGGGGGATGAGACAGCAATACTTTTGTCATCATGACTCCTTAGCGTTCAACGATCGCGATACGGCGGTTATAGATATTCATCAGCAGCGAGATAGTCAGACTGATAATCAGATAGACCGACATGGTCATGGCTATAGTCTCGATAGCTTGCCCCGTCTGGTTCAGTACGGTGCCAGCAAACAGCGAAACCATATCCGGGTAGCCAATAGCGGCGGCAAGAGAGGAGTTTTTGACGATATTGAGATACTGGCTGGTTAACGGCGGAATAATCACTCGCAGCGCCTGGGGAATAATGACCTGGCGTAACGTAACCGGGTTGGGTAACCCCAGCGAGCGGGCAGCTTCATGTTGACCATAAGGCACCGCCTGGATCCCGGCGCGGATAATCTCGGCGATAAATGCAGAGGTATAAACGGAAAGCGCCAACGTTAAGGCTGCCAGTTCGGGTATGAGAACCATACCGCCACGGAAGTTAAACCCTTGTAGCGCCGGAATATTCCAGTGCACTGCTGCACCAAAAAGCCAGTGTGCCAGTAAAGGCAAACCAATGATCAACCCAACGGTGACAGGCCATGTACGACGCAGTTGACCGGTCTTTATCTGGTGCGTTTTATTGAAACGGAATAACCCAACAGAAATGGCTATAGCAATAACAACAGCCACTATGAACGCGAGAAATCCATCTCCCAGTTGCGGTGAAGGAATGTAAAGTCCACGATTGCTCAAAAAGATCAGATCTAACGCGCTCACCGCCTGGCGTGGTCCGGGCAAATTGCGCAACACGGCAAAGTACCAGAAGAAGATTTGCAGCAATGGCGGAATATTACGGAAGATCTCAATATAAATTGTGGAAAGCTTTCGTAGCAGCCAGTTATCCGAAAGTCTCGCCAGACCGATAAAGAAGCCCAGAACAGAAGCGAATACAATACACAATGCTGAAACCAGTAGCGTATTGAGTAAGCCGACAATAAAAACGCGTCCGTAAGTATCGCCCTGCTGGTAATCGATCAAATGCTGGACGATACCGAAGCCAGCTCCGCGATCCAGAAAGGCAAACCCCGATGTAATGCCGCGATTGCTTAGATTCGTTACGGTGTTATGGAAGAGCCAGCCTACAATGCCGACGACGGCGACAACGGCAAGGATCTGGAAAAGCCAGGCGCGAACCGTAGGATTGGCAAATGAAAGTGAACCTTTAACGGTTGTGCGGCGATGGGACATAGGAACCTCGGAAACCATAACGCTAAAGAGAGCGCCGCTGTAGCGACGCTCATTACCTCACACCGACTTAACGCACGGGCGGTGCGTACTGGATGCCACCGTTATTCCAGAGATTATTTTGACCACGTTTAATTTTCAGTGGGCTTTCGGAGCCGACGTTGCGCTCAAAAATTTCCGAGTAGTTACCCACCTTTTTGATGATGTTGTATGCCCATTGGTTATCCAGCTTCAGATCTTTGCCGTAATCGCCCTCTTTACCCAGTAGATGCGCCATATCAGGCGTTGCCGGATTCGCCGCTTTCTCATCGACGTTCTGGGAATTGATGCCCATCTCTTCAGCATTCAGCATGGCAAAAAGCGTCCAGCGCACAATAGAGAACCATTCGTCATCGCCACGGCGGACTACCGGACCAAGCGGTTCTTTAGAGATAACTTCTGGCAGCACGATCCACTCGGCTGGGTTGCTTAATTTGATTCGCAATGCATACAGTTGTGATTGATCCGAGGCCAGCGTATCGCAGCGACCAGATTCCAGAGCCTTCGCGGATTCGTCAGAGCGATCGAAGGTCACGGGCGTGTACTTCATATTGTTTGCCTTGAAGTAATCGGCAACGTTGAGTTCGGTGTCTGTTCCTGCCTGAATACAGACCGTTGCGCCGTCCAGCTCTTTCGCGCTTTTTAGCCCCGCTTTATCGTGCGTCAGGAAACCAATGCCATCGTAATAAGTGACACCAGTAAATGCCATTCCCATGCCTGCGTCACGAGATGAAGTCCAGGTTGTATTACGAGAGAGTAAATCCACTTCGCCAGATTGCAATGCAGTGAAACGCTCTTTTGCGGTGAGCGGGGTGTATTTCACTTTTGTGTCATCGCCAAATACAGCGGCGGCGACGCCACGACAAACATCAACATCAATACCAGAAAACTTG
This sequence comes from Escherichia sp. KTE114, assembly GCF_000407765.1. Lineage (NCBI taxonomy): Bacteria > Pseudomonadati > Pseudomonadota > Gammaproteobacteria > Enterobacterales > Enterobacteriaceae > Escherichia > Escherichia sp. KTE114. Next base: position 1,708,842 of record NZ_KE136626.1, read on the forward strand.
CCATCTGCATCGGCATAAGAGAATCCAGGCAATCCGTCACTGATCCCGCATTGCACAAAACCTTTTTTCTTTACAGCATCGAGCGTCGCGCCAGCATGTGCCTGATTTGCAACGGCAAGCAGCACGCTGGCGGCAGCCAGTGTGGCTATCATCATCTTTTTCATAATGCTTCCTGTGAGGCGAAAATTATCGTTATAGGACGTTTGGGAAACGCCTTTTACCTGTCTGTGGCCATCCTCTTATAAGCAAAAGTAGTGCCAGCTTTTGCGCACGATTTCGCGTCGCAATAAGCTGAGTGTAGACAGGAAATAATAAAAACAGCGCCCCGCAATGGTGCGAAAATGAAACATGCGCCACATTTTGGCGCAAAAGATTTACTCGTATTTTGCTAAGCAGAATAATGATTATTGGCGTGAGTATCGGTGGGGAGGATGTGATTAAAAAATAAATTAATGCGTTATTTCGATATTGAGGTAATGCTGCGAGATAAAATGCTTAATTAAAAGGGGATTAGCCAGCGAAATATAGCGGTGTTTAACGTATAGAAAGATTCTGTATCGTTAAACAGAGCGCGGAAGTCCGCGCTCTGTTCAGTTATTTTGACAGAGCAATGATCCCCATCGTAAGGCCAGCGACAGCCGCCGCCCCGCCAGCAATAGCTCCGGCAGTTTCCCAGTTATCCTGTGTTGTACCTTTCATACAGGTATTGGTGTGAACCAGGCGTCCCTGATCGTCATAAACTGGAACGCAGGGGGAATCGTGAGCACAGCCCGCCAGCAATGCGGTGAGCAATGCCACAGGAATTAATCTTTTCATGGTGTTACCTCAGTAATAACGCTATCGCTTAATAAGTTAACTCTCTTATTAGCGAGCTGAATGCCATTTTATCACTGGAGGTTATAAATCTTGCGGAATGAATAATGACAAATTATGTGAATTGTAAAAATAGTGAAGGGAGCATGGGCTATAGAAAGTTATTAAAGAGTGAGTGGAAGATTATCTTATTAATTTTTATGGTGTTCAGTGGAATTAATAAAGGCGCCCGAAAGCGCCTTTATGTTTCTGATTTATCCTTTAAAGCAACGGCGGATCACGACAAAGAACACCGGTACGAAGAAAATCGCCAGCAATGTTGCAGAGACCATTCCGCCCATTACACCGATACCCACTGCGTTCTGCGCGCCACTGCCGGCACCGTTACTGATAGCCAGCGGCAATACGCCGAGAATAAAGGCGAGAGAGGTCATCAGGATAGGACGCAGACGCATACGTACTGCCATCAGCGTCGCTTCGACAACACCTTTCCCCTCTTTCTCCATCAGATCTTTAGCGAACTCAACAATCAATATGGCGTTTTTGGCTGACAAGCCAATTGTCGTTAACAAGCCCACCATAAAGTAAACGTCATTTTTTTGATTAAAGATTGTCGCGGCCAGCAGCACGCCAACAATCCCTAACGGCACGACCAACATAACCGAGACAGGTATTGACCAGCTTTCATAGAGCGCAGCAAGGCACAGGAAAACCACTACGAAGGAGATTGCCACCAAAGCAGGAGCCTGGTTACCCGATAAGCGTTCCTGGTACGACATACCTGTCCAGTCATAACCAATGCCTGCCGGTAATTTTGACGCAAGGTTTTCCATCAACGCCATGGCATCGCCGGAACTGGTTCCTGGCGCGGCTTCCCCCTGAATTTCCATTGACGGCAGACCGTTGTAGCGTTCCAGTCGCGGAGAACCATACACCCAATGTGAAGTGGTAAAGGAAGAGAATGGCACCATTTCGCCGTTGGCGCTGCGAACATAAAGTTTATCGACATCTTCTGGCAGCATACGGAATTTGGCATCCGCCTGAACATAAACTTTTTTCACGCGACCACGATCGATGAAGTCGTTAACGTAAGTCCCGCCCAACGCCGTAGAAATGGTCTGATTGATGTCAGAAAGCGATACGCCTAATGCTTGCGCCTTTTCCTGGTCAACTTCAAGTTTGAATTGCGCGGTATCTTCCAGGCCATTAGGGCGCACACTGACTAAGCTGCCAGGATGTTGCGCCGCCATGCCAAGCAGCTGGTTGCGGGCCTGGGTTAGGGCATCGTGACCCAGCCCTGCCTGATCAATTAACTCAAAGTCGAAACCCGTTGCCGTGCCCAGTTCAACAATAGCAGGCATATTAAACGGAATGACAAAACCGTCGCGGATCTTACCCAATTCCATTTTGGCGCGATGGATAACCGCTTCCGCGCTGTTTTCGTCGCCACTACGCTCTTCCCACGGTTTCAGGCTGACGAAGGCCATCCCGGCGTTTTGCGCCTGGCCGCTGAAGCTAAACCCGTTAACCGTAAAGACACTTTCAACGTTTGCTTTTTCATTGTGCAGATAGTAATCCGTCACCTGATCCAACACTTTTTGCGTCCGCTCTTGCGTCGCGCCAGCGGGTAGCTGAATCATAGTCAGAAAGACACCCTGGTCTTCTTCCGGCAAGAACGAAGAGGGGAGACGTAAAAACAACACCACCATTCCGGCAACTATCAACGCATAGATCAGTAAATATCGTCCTGTGGAACCGAGGATTTTGCCGACGCTGTTGGTGTAGTGATTAACGCTATGATCGAAAGTGGTATTAAACCAGCCGAAGAAACCACCCTTATTTTCGTGATGCTCAGCAGAGACGGGTTTGAGCAGCGTTGCACATAACGCAGGAGTAAGGATCAATGCCACCAGTACGGAAAGCGCCATTGCTGAAACGATGGTGATAGAGAACTGGCGATAAATTGCCCCTGTGGAACCGCCGAAGAATGCCATCGGAATAAATACCGCTGACAGCACCATCGCGATACCCACCAGTGCGCCCTGAATTTGCGACATCGATTTTTCCGTCGCTTCTTTTGGCGGGAGCTTATCCTCCATCATCACGCGCTCGACGTTCTCCACCACCACTATCGCATCATCGACGAGCAGCCCAATGGCAAGCACCATCCCGAACATCGTTAGTGTGTTGATGGAGTAACCAAAAGCGGCGAGGATGGCAAACGTCCCTAACAACACCACGGGCACCGCAATGGTGGGGATCAGCGTTGCTCGCATATTCTGCAAGAACAGATACATCACCAGGAACACCAGCATAATGGCTTCGAACAGCGTTTTTACCACTTCGTGAATAGAAAGCTGGACGAATGGCGTGGTGTCATAAGGGTAGAGAACTTTCATTCCCTGCGGGAAGAATGGCTGTAATTCCGCTAGTTTTTCCTTAATGGCTTTCGCGGTATCGAGAGCGTTCGCACCGGTTGCCAGCTTAATACCCAGACCCGCCGCCGGTTTACCGTTGATGCGAGCGATAACGTTATAGTTTTCACCGCCTAGTTCAACCCGTGCGACATCTTTCAGGCGCACAACCGAACCATCGCTGTTCACACGCAGGGTAACTTTGCCGAACTCTTCCGGATTTTTTAATCGCGTCTGAGCAATAATCGAGGCGTTCAACTGTTGCCCTGGTAACGCTGGCGTTCCGCCCAACTGTCCGGCAGCAATCTGATCGTTTTGCACTTTCAACTGGTTAATTACATCAACCGGTGTCAGCTTATATTTGTTCAGCAGATCGGCGTCCAGCCAGATACGCATCGCATACTGTGCGCCAAAGAGTTGCACGTCACCAACGCCATTCAGGCGGCTAAGCGTATCTTTAACGTTAGAGGCCACATAGTCCGAGATATCGTCCTGTGTGGTGCCTGGGTTATCAGAGACGAAACCCGCCACCATTAAATAGCTGCTACTGGACTTTTCAACGCTGATCCCCTGCTGTTGAACTTCCTGCGGCAGCAACGGCGTGGCGAGCTGGAGTTTGTTCTGCACCTGCACTTGCGCGATATCTGGATCGGTTCCGGACTGGAAGGTGAGGGTAATTGTCACGCTACCGGCGGAATCGCTGGTGGAGGACATATACATCAGGTTATCGATACCATTCATATTCTGTTCGATAACCTGCGTCACCGTATCCTGCACGGTCTGCGCATCAGCGCCCGGATAGTTTGCCGAAACAGAAACCGCAGGCGGCGCAATGGTTGGGTACTGGGCGACGGGCAATTGTAAGATCGCCAGTACGCCCGCCATCATCAGAATAATGGCCAGCACCCATGCAAATATCGGTCGTCGAATAAAAAAGTTTGCCATGTCAGATTGCCTTACTTCGATGCAGTATCTGCGGGGGTATCGGTAGTGGCTTTAACCTGTTCTCCCGGACGCGCTTTTTGCAGGCCGCTGACAATGACTTGATCGCCAGATTTCAGCCCTTCGCTAATCAACCATTTATCGCCAATCGCCTGGCTGGCAACGACAGGGCGCGCTTCAACCTGGCTTTTATCGTTCACAATCAGCACGGTTGCGTCACCACGTGGTGTGCGGCTAACGCCTTGTTGCGGGATAAGAATGGCATCAGGTTGTACGCCTTCATCAATCCGTGCGCGCACAAACATACCCGGCAAAAGCGTATGTTGCGGGTTAGGGAAGACCGCGCGTAGGGTTATGGAGCCGGTGCTTTCATCAACGGTCACATCGGAGAATTGCAGCGTGCCTTTCAGGGGATAGGTTTGACCGTTTTCCATGACCAGTTCTACGTTGCTGGTAGCGTTTTCCTTATGCAAATTCCCTTGCTCTACGGACTGCTTCAGCCTCATGAAATCGTTGCTGGATTGAGTAACGTCGACGTAGATAGGATCAAGTTGCTGGACAGTCGCCAGTTCAGTTGTTTGCCCGTTAGTGACAAGAGCACCTTCGGTCACAGTAGATTTGCCGATACGTCCGCTAATGGGCGCAGTCACTTTGGTATAAGCGAGATTGATGCGGGCGCTTTCGACCGTGGCTTTTGCGGCAATTACGGCGGCATCGGCCTGGCGAGCATCAGCAATGGCCTGGTCGTACTCCTGCTGACTGATGTATTTCGTACCCACGAGCGGAACGTAACGTTTTACCGTCAAATGCGCGATGGAGGCGGCGGCTTCACTTTTCGCCAGTTCGCCTTTCGCGCTGTCATAACTTGCCTGATAGGTCGCTGGATCGATCTGGTACAGGGACTGGCCTGCCTGCACATCGCTGCCTTCAGTGAAATTACGATTCAGTACGATCCCACTAACCTGTGGGCGAACTTCGGCAATACGAAAAGCATTGGTGCGCCCTGGTAATTCAGTTTTTACTTCTAACGGGGCCGTTTTCACAACATGAACGGTAACCTGCGGTTCACCGACGTGAGCTTTCTCTTCTCCCTTATCGTTACAACCCGCGATTAAAGCAGCGGAGATCAGAATAAAGGAGGGCAGGAGGAAAAACCTGGCATGTTTCGTCATTACTATTCCTCAAAAAAACCAAAAGCGCGTTATTTACCCAAAAAGGCAACGCGTTAACTCGCAGAAAGAAAAAATACAGTTCGCTATCCTACAAATTATCATTCGTCGATGTAAGGAATAGTTATGAATACTGGCGTCTCAAGGCACATAAACACAAAAAAAGATTAATATTCTGATGTTTTGTTTTGATGCGAATTGAATGAGGTGGAATTAAATTCACGCAAATGGAAATATATATTGATTGAGTGAATGAATTTTAGATAAACAATACATATGATTTATTTGACGATTTATGGCAACTCAATATTAGCCTCTCGTATAAATACACATCAGGTGATAGATTAACCTGCGCTATTTTCTCACCCTGTGTCTAATATATTTATTTTCTGAATAATTAACTATGGCCAAAAGAACTAAAGCCGAAGCCCTGAAGACCCGGCAAGAACTGATTGAAACCGCCATCGCCCAGTTTGCACTACATGGCGTAAGCAAAACGACGCTCAATGACATCGCCGACGCCGCTAACGTCACGCGTGGCGCTATCTACTGGCACTTCGAAAACAAGACCCAGTTGTTTAATGAAATGTGGCTGCAACAGCCACCATTGCGGGAGTTAATCCAGGAGCGTCTGGCGGCAGGGTCAGACCATAACCCGTACCAGCAATTGCGTGAAAAACTGATTGTTGGCTTGCAATATATTGCCGAAACTCCCCGCCAACAGGCATTACTGCAAATCTTATATCACAAATGTGAATTTAATGATGAGATGCTGGCAGAGGCAGTAATACGCGAGAAGATGGGCTTTAATCCGCAGACTCTCCACGAAGTATTGCAATCATGTCAGCAACAAGGTTGTGTGGCAAATAACCTCGATTTAGATGTCGTGATGATTATTATTGATGGCGCCTTCAGCGGTATTGTTCAAAACTGGTTAATGAATATGGCGGGTTACGATCTTTATAAACAAGCACCCGCATTAGTCGATAACGTATTAAGAATGTTCATGCCAGATGAAAACATAACGAAATTAATTCATCAAACAAATGAATTAAGTGTCATGTAAATTTACATTCTGTCCTGAAAATTCAGCTCATCACAGTTAACCAGTTTAAGTGGATTAACCGAGTTCATATTGCGGCATTTGTCTGTTTCTGTTGCCAGCAGTTCAATCCATTGCATCAGTAAAGTATCAAACAGAAAAACGGAGATAGCGAAAACGACGAGCCACCAATACTTGCGAATCATTACCTGAACCTGTGCATGTTTAACCTGGTCTGGCAGGAAATATACACGAAATGAATAATCTGAAAACCAGGCTTACACTTCCTTTACTTTGCAATGGGATCGGGGTCAACTTCGCTTAACCGGCTTCGTTTTGACAGGTTGCAGGTCTTTCTTTTTTTCACTTTCGCCAGATCTTCCACGGAGTAATGTGACACGACATCCAGCCGTCGAAGTCCCATCTTGATGTACTCGATGTTAATCTCAATACCAATGAATTTTCGCCCGCTGGCGACGGCTACGGCACCGGTAGTAAAGCTACCGGCAAACGGGTCAAGAACGACATCTCCAGGGTTGGAAGAGGCGAGAATAATGCGCTTCAGTAATGCTTCCGGTTTTTGCGTCGGATGGTTTTCATATTCATCCATCAAATAACGCACGCGCGGAAAATCCCAGACATTACCCGGTACTTTTTGATGATTGTAAGGCTGTGGAGGATTTTTACGATAATCGATCAACGCGCGCTGCGATCCGGTTTTAGCTTCTACCAGAATAGCATCACCGTTGAACGTGTAGTTCTTTGCATCTTTCACCATCATCAGGATGGGTTCGTACATGGAGCCGTAGTGTTTCTTTGCCTGCACCCCAGAACTGTCATATGACCAGACGATGCGACTTTTGATGGTAAAGAACTTGCGGCACTGGATATCGATAAAGGGCATGTTTTCCGTGCTGTTCATGATGTACATGCTGCCCTGCTTTTTCAGAACGCGGTGGCACTCTGCAATCACTTCAAACAGCCAGTCGATAAACAACTCTTCTTTCCAGGCTTCGATCAGACCATCAAAATTTTTACCGATGTTATAAGGTGGGTCGGCAAAGATCAGATCGACGCTTTCGGTGGGTAGTTTTTTAAGCTCGGCAAGTGCATCACCGTGAATAATGGTCTTAGCTTCATTACCAAACCGGGTCGGTTCACATCCTGTTCTCATGGTCACTCCCTTTGTGACACCTATAAAAAAGGCGCTTCCCCATGCCGAGTAGCGCCTTTTTAATCAAGCATTTAGCTAACCTGAATTAGTTCATGCCGTACTTTTTCAATTTTTTACGCAGCGTACCACGGTTGATGCCCATCATCAGCGCAGCACGGGTCTGGTTACCACGGGTGTATTGCATCACCATGTCCAACAGGGGCTGTTCTACTTCAGCCAGTACCAGCTCATAGAGGTCATTCACATCCTGACCATTCAGTTGAGCAAAATAGTTCTTCAGTGCCTGTTTAACCGAGTCACGCAGGGGTTTTTGGGTTACCTGATCCTGAGAGTTAACGGTAGAAACGGTCAGTACGTCAGAATTTACGCGTTGTTCGAACATAGTTCTGTCAGCTCTTTATTTCTGTTTACGCAAAATTTTCGAAGTATGCCTCCAACGCCTCCAGCTGTTCGCTGGCATCCTCAATGGCGTTGAATGTGCGCCGAAACTGGTCATTTGGAGCGTGTTCCTGGAGATACCAGGAAACGTGTTTACGTGCAATTCGGTATCCTTTTGCCGGACCATAAAAGTCATGCAGTTCCCGAACGTGCGCGCAAAGCAAGCGCTTAACCTCTGCCAAAGGCAGCGGGGGCAGCAACTCCCCAGTGTCCAGATAATGCTGGATTTCCCGAAAGATCCAGGGTCTTCCCTGAGCTGCACGGCCTATCATCAGAGCATCCGCCCCTGTATAGTCGAGCACAGCTCTGGCTTTAAGCGGGTCAGTAATGTCGCCATTCGCGATAACCGGAATGGAAACTTTCTGCTTAACTGCCCGAATACTGTCGTACTCAGCTTCTCCATTGAACAAACAGGCGCGTGTACGGCCATGAATGGTCAGAGCCTGAATGCCACAGTCTTCAGCCAGTTGGGCAATCTCTTCACAGTTACGGTGTTCCGGCGCCCAGCCGGTGCGAATCTTCAGGGTAACAGGAACGTCCACTGCATTGACGACCTCGGTAAGGATCGATTTAACGACATCCGGGTACTGCAAGAGGGCTGAACCTGCGAGCTTGCGATTCACTTTTTTAGCCGGGCAACCCATATTGATATCAATAATCTGGGCACCGCTTTCCACGTTAATACGTGCTGCATCTGCCATTTCTTTCGGATCGCTACCAGCAATTTGCACGGTGCGAATACCGGGTTCATCAATGTGCACCATCCGTAAACGAGATTTGTCGCTTTCCCAAACCTGAGGGTTAGAAGACATCATCTCGGATACTGTCAATCCGGCTCCCATCTCGTAGCACAACGTCCGAAAAGGTCTGTCTGTAATGCCAGCCATGGGCGCTGCGATCAGGCGATTTCTGAGCTGATATTGTCCGATGCGCATGAGTTAAGAAATGACCATACTGTGACTGCAAGGCGGCGTATATTACGCATTTTTTGCACGAGATGAAAGGCCAAACTTTGACCAATCCTCTGAGATGGATCAAAGAATTGCATTTAAAATGAGCGTAGCGCGATAATTAATCATAAAAATCATCATATTAGAAAATAGTGACTAAAATTTACACTCAAAGAAATTTGAGTAAGTTCTCAATTTTTCTTTATGAATGAAAATTTTGGCACGCAAAATTGCGTAAATAATCAGCAAATTTACGTGCCTTTTGTGACCTTGCTCGCACTTCGCCCTGCATCACCATGTGGTGATGCGAAGGTTAATTCTTACGACCAGTAATGCGACACCACTCTTCTTTTTCCACAACCGGGTCCAGAGCGAAGCTGTCGACATAAGCTTCGCAAACGCTCTCCGCCTGGCTTGCCAGAATACCGGAAAGGCCCAGCAAACCGCCTGAAACCGGCAGGACGCTGATTAACGGTGCCAGTTCACGTAATGGGCCTGCGAGGATATTAGCGACCACCACGTCGGCTTTCATTTCTTCTGGCTGATCTTTCGGGAGATAGAGTTCCAGACGCTCGGAAACGCCATTGCGTTCAGCGTTGTCACGGCTTGCCTGAATAGCCTGCGGGTCGATATCAATACCAATAGCTTTTGCTGCACCAAGTTTCAGCGCCGCGATAGCCAGAATGCCGGAGCCACAACCAAAGTCGATGACCGTTTTACCGGTTAAATCGAGGCTGTCGAGCCATTGCAGGCACAGAGAGGTAGTTGGATGAGTCCCTGTACCAAACGCCAGGCCAGGGTCTAACATCACGTTGACGGCGTTTTCGTCCGGCACATCACGCCAGCTTGGGCAGATCCACAGACGTTCACCAAAGCGCATTGGGTGGAAATTATCCATCCATTCGCGCTCCCAGTCTTTATCTTCCAGTTGTTCGATTTTATGCGCGAAGCCCGCGCCGAGCAGCGGATGGTTTTCCAGAATCGCCACAACTTCATGCATGTCAGCTTCAGCGTCGAACAGACCTATCACATCGGTATCGCCCCACAGGCGAGTTTCGCCAGGCAGCGGCTCAAACACCGGTGTATCGTGGGTGTCCTGAAAAGTGATAGAAACGGCACCCGCTTCCATCAGCGCATCGCTAAGATCTTCTGCGTTCGCGCCGGTGGTGTTCAGTTTCAGTTGGATCCAAGGCATGGCAAAACTCTTTATTTATCAGTAGTCAAAACGGTAGCTTGCGGGACGGATGTACCGAAACGGTTTCCGACCAGGAAAGCCAGCAAACTTAGCAGTAACGAGGGCACGATAGGGTGGAAGCCCAGGTACTGAATATTCAGCGTCGCAAGTACGGCATACAGCACGCCGCCGACGATCATGGCACTTAGCGCGCCTTTGGCGTTGGCGCGTTCCCAGTAAAGACCCAGCACCAGCGGCCACAGGAAAACGGCTTCCAGCCCTCCGAAGGCCAGCAAATTCAGCCAGATGATCATTTCTGGCGGCTTCCAGGCGGCAAGCAGCAGCAACGCGCCGAGAACTAACGTAATTACTGCCGACATCCGCTTCAGACGCGTCTCATTTTGCATTTGATCCGGACGAATATTCAGATAGAGATCTTTAATGATCGTAGCGGAACTTTGCAGCAATTGAGCGTTGATTGTCGACATGATCGCAGCCATTGGTGCAGCAAGGAAGATCCCGGCAGCAAATGGCGGCAGCACTTTTACCATCAACGTTGGGATCACCAGATCCGGTACGGTGAGATCGGGGATCACTGCCCGACCTAACGCTCCGGCAAGGTGCATACCAAACATCAGGATCGCCACCACAACCGTACCGATGATGATCCCACGATGTACTGCTTTACTGTCTTTATAAGAGATGCAGCGCACAGCGGTATGCGGCAGACCAATCACGCCAAAACACACCAGCACCCAGAACGACGTCATAAAGGCTGGCGACAAAATATCGTCAGCACCTTGCGGCGTAACCAGCTGCGGATCGATGGTTTGCAGCGTCTCTACTGCGTTGCTTAAGCCGCCAGCAGCATGGACCACGCCGACCAGCAGCACAATGGTGCCAATCAGCATCACCAGCCCTTGCATAGTGTCGTTCAGCACGCTGGCGCGGAAGCCGCCAAAGGCGGTATACAACGCAATGCTGATACCGAAAATCAGCAAGCCGGTTTCATAAGGAATACCTGCAGCGGTTTCCAGCAGACGCGCACCGCCGATAAACTGCACGGTCATCGCACCAACGAACGCAACCAGCAAACTCAAACTTGCCAGCCATACCAGAAGACGGCTCTGGTAGCGGGCAAACAGCATATCGTTCAGCGTTACTGCATTGTAACGGCGCGCGAGAATCGCGAACTTTTTGCCAAGAATACCGAGTGAAAGCCATACTGCAGGCAACTGGATCATCGCCAGCAACACCCAGCCCAGCCCGTATTTATAAGCAGCACCTGGCCCGCCGATAAACGAACTGGCGCTGATATAGGTTGCGGTGAGCGTCATCGCCAGCACAATACCGCCCATAGAACGGCTGCCGAGGAAATACTCATTAAGGAACGTGCCCGCGCTCCGTTTACGCATCGCGTAGACAGAGATCCCGAACACCACCACCAGATAGGCGACCAGCGGTAGAATTACTTCAAGCTGCATCGTCATCCTCCAGCGGGATATCGCGATAGATAAATTTCACCATCGCCCAGCACAGTCCAATAAACAGCAGCGGCGTCAGGATGCAGGCCATCTCAAACCAGCGTGGAAAGCCGGTAAAACCGGGGGCAACGCCAGGTAAGTAAGCGGCTACTAACCATACAGCCAGATACAAAAGGGTCAGCCCCAGCGCCCAGCGCGCCTCTTTATGGGCCTGAACAAAACGAGTGTCCATTTTTTGTCCCTGATGGGTGAAGAAAGCGGGGATTGTACCTTATGGGGCTTGTCGATCCCCAGAAATAAAACAGGCCGGAAAATCCGGCCTTTTGACGTTTTTGCAGTTTTATTTTTCCTGAAGACCGAGTTTTTTCTCCAGATAGTGGATGTTAGTGCCACCATGCTGGAAGTTCTCGTCGTTCATGATGCGGATCTGCAGATCAACGTTGGTTTTGATACCGTCGATGATCAGCTCCTGCAGCGCATTCTTCATGCGTGCAATCGCCACGTCACGGTTTTCACCGTAGCAAATCAGTTTGCCGATCATTGAGTCATAGTACGGCGGCACGGTGTAGCCAGCGTAGATATGAGACTCCCAACGCACGCCAAAACCGCCAGGTGCGTGGAAACGGGTGATTTTGCCCGGGCTTGGCAGGAAGGTGTTCGGATCTTCGGCGTTGATACGGCATTCCACCGCATGGCCGCGAACGTGAACTTCTTCTTGCTTGATCGACAGCGGTTGACCTGCCGCGATACGCAGCTGTTCTTTGATCAGGTCAACGCCGGTGATCATTTCAGTAACCGGGTGTTCTACCTGAATACGGGTGTTCATTTCGATGAAATAGAACTCGCCGTTTTCGAACAGGAACTCGAAAGTACCTGCACCGCGATAGCCGATATCAACACACGCTTTAGCGCAACGTTCGCCGATGTAACGACGCAGTTCCGGGGTAATGCCCGGTGCTGGCGCTTCTTCGACGACTTTCTGGTGACGACGCTGCATGGAGCAGTCACGTTCTGCCAGATAGATTGCGTTGCCCTGACCGTCCGCCAGTACCTGGATCTCGACGTGGCGAGGATTTTCCAGGTACTTCTCCATATAAACCATATCATTGCTAAAAGCAGCTTTCGCTTCCGCACGGGTCATGGAGATAGACTGCGCCAGTTCAGCGTCGCTGCGCACAACGCGCATACCGCGACCGCCGCCGCCGCCGGAGGCTTTGATAATCACCGGATAACCAATGCGTTTTGCAATGGCGCGGTTTTTATCCATATCGTCGCCCAGCGGGCCGTCAGAACCCGGAACGCAAGGAACGCCAGCTTTTTTCATCGCTGCAATTGCAGACACTTTGTCGCCCATCAGGCGAATAGTGTCTGCTTTCGGGCCGATGAAGATAAAGCCAGAGCGTTCAACCTGCTCGGCAAAATTAGCGTTTTCGGAAAGGAAGCCGTAACCCGGATGGATTGCTACTGCGCCGGTGATTTCAGCGGCGCTGATGATAGCCGGGATGTTCAGATAACTTTTTACTGACGGAGCCGGGCCAATACAGACCGTTTCATCTGCCAGTAATACGTGTTTTAAATCGCGATCCGCGCTGGAGTGCACAGCGACAGTCTTAATGCCCAGTTCTTTACAGGCACGAAGAATACGCAATGCAATCTCGCCACGGTTGGCAATAACAATTTTATCCAGCATGTTCGCCTCGTTACTCGATGACGACCAGCGGCTCGTCAAATTCTACCGGTTGTCCACTTTCGACCAGAATTGCTTTCACAGTACCGGATTTGTCTGCTTCGATCTGGTTCATCATTTTCATGGCTTCAACGATGCACAGGGTATCGCCCACGTTCACTTTCTGACCCACTTCGATGAACGCTTTCGCGTCCGGGCTTGGGGTGCGATAGAAAGTACCAACCATTGGGGAACGTACGATGTGACCACTGATTTCCGCTGCTGCTGGCGCTTCCATGGAAGGAACGGTCGCCGGAGCGGCTGCGTTAGATTGAGCTGGCTGCTGCATCATCGGTGCAGCGTAAGCTTGTTGCATCATCGGGAAACTAGCGGCAGGTGCTGCACGGCTGATGCGTACTGACTCTTCGCCTTCAGAAATTTCCAGTTCAGAGATGCCTGATTCTTCAACCAGCTCGATCAGTTTTTTAATCTTACGAATATCCATGAGTGGGTTCCGTACTCTTTGTTTAGTGTGATTGTGACAGGCGTTTCACCGCCGTCTGTAAAGCGTATGCCCCGACAGCTGTATGCATAGCGATAAATTCCAGCTGACCGGGACGCCGGTCTATTTTGCCCCAGAGCGTCAATGTGAGACTTGACGGACATTGTGCAGCGATCTGCTGCTATCCTCCGGCAAAAAACAAAATATACCTTCGTTGCGCCATTGTCACCTTTTCCGCAGCTTAAAAACCGCGTTAGGGAGAACGAAGTCGCACATTATAACGATTTCGTAGCAATTGGCAGCTAAATACTGGTCTTATCAGGGAAGATAATCAACAGCTAACATGTAAATAACTTTCAACGCCGTGCATTTTGCAACAAGCCGCACAGTTCATGAAATTAGCGCCACCATTGACGGAACTTCTTAAAACGTAAGGCTAAAAGCAGTAAAGCCAGCCCGGCGTAGATAACCGGCTGTGGTGAGATAATCTTCACTGACCACAGATAATGTATGGGAGCCAGGATCGCGACCAGATAGACGAAGTTATGCAACTGTTGCCAGCGTTTACCTAAGTTTCGCTGCATCGCCTGCGTGGAAGTGAATGCTAAAGCCAGTAAAATCAGCCAACTGACAATGCCGAGCGTTAAATAAGGTCTGGTGATTAATTCCTGACCGAATAACGTCAGGTTATTCACGCCCAGTTCCAGTAAGGCATAACTGGTTAAGTGCAGCGTTGCCCAGGCGAAACACCATAAACCTAGCAGGCGGCGGGTGCGTATCAATAAGGGCTGTTTAGCATAGCGCGCTAGTGGCGTAATTAATAAGGTCGCCAGCAAGAATTTCAGCGCAGTCCGACCAGTAAAATGCTGAATATCTTTCACCGGATCGGCGCTTAATCCGCCATGATTGATTGCCCATACCAGCCAGACAAACGGTAAAAATCCGGCAAGATGCAGGCAAACTTTCAGCCATGTCACTTGTTTTGCTGTCAGTCGCACTTAAAAATTCTCCCGTAAATCCAGGCCACGATAAAGCGACGCTACTTGATCGGCATATCCGTTAAACAGCAACGTAGGCTGGCGTTGTACATCCAGAATGCCGCCTGAACCAATAAAACGTTCGGTGGCCTGCGACCAACGGGGATGATCAACATGCGGATTGACGTTGGCGTAAAAGCCATATTCATTGGGCGCAGCCAGATTCCAGGTGGTTGGCGGACGTTCGCGGGTCAGCTTAATGCTGACAATCGATTTAATCCCTTTAAAGCCATATTTCCACGGCACAATCAGCCGCACAGGTGCGCCATTTTGTGGTGGTAGCGCCTTGCCATAGACACCGACGGTCATCAGCGTGAGTGGATGCATCGCTTCGTCGAGACGTAATCCTTCTATATAAGGATATTTCAGGCCGCCGCCAATAAACCGGTCCTGCTGGCCTGGCATCTGTTCCGGCGCATAAATGGTTTCGAAGGCGACGTATTTTGCGTTACTGGTTGGTTCCGCCAGTGCCAGTAATTTGTGCAGCGGGAAACCAATCCACGGTACGACCATCGACCATGCTTCCACGCAGCGCATACGGTAAATCCGCTCTTCCAGCGGGAAACGATGGGTTAAGGCGTCGTGGTCGAGCGTTAATGGTTTGGCGACTTCACCACTGATTTTCAACGTCCACGGATCGGTTTTCAGGCTGCCGGCATTTGCCGCTGGGTCCGCTTTATCCAGCCCGAACTCATAGTAGTTGTTATAGCCGGAAACTTTATCTTCCGGCGTGAGCGGCAGATTATTTTGCCAGGCGGCAGGTTTACTAAACTCCAGCGGCTTCCCGGCAGGTGCGGGCGGGCGATCGTTGCCCTTAAACCAGTTAAGCAGGTCGGCATGTGTAGTGGTTGGCAGAGAAAGTGCAGCTGCGCTGATGCCTAATGTTTTCAGAATCTGCCGACGTTGCATAAAAAAAGCCGATTCGGCAGTGACATCGGCTTCTGTAAATTGACGAATTTTTTTCATAACAGACTCCCGGTATGCTCCTGATTACTATGGCAGGGAGAATGTCAAAGTGCTGCTAAAATTCGTTAGTTATATGTAAATTATTTTGTACGAAATCTTAACTTATTTTTACCAGTGTGCGCCCCTGCACTTGGTTATTAATAATGGCTTCGGCAAACTTCGGTGCCTCTGTCAGTGAGATTTCTTTTGCTGCCTGTGAATAGAATGATTCCGGTAGATCAGCGACCAGACGCTGCCAGGCCTGCGCCCGACGAGCTGGTGGCGTCATGACTGAATCCACTCCTTGCAGACGGACGTTGCGCAGAATAAACGGCATTACCGTGGTTGGCAGAGCAAAGCCACCCGCCAGACCACAAGCCGCCACGCAGCCGCCGTAGTTCATTTGTGCCAGTACTTTCGCCAGTACTTTGTCACCAACGGTGTCAATTGCGCCTGCCCAGAGTTGTTTTTCCAGGGGACGGGATTCAGCAAACTCATCGCGCGGCAGAATACGGCTGGCGCCTAAACTTTTCAGATACTCATGGGTACTTTCGCGACCAGATACAGCAACGACCTGATAACCTAACTTATGCAACAGCGCCACGGCTGTACTGCCGACGCCGCCGCTGGCACCCGTCACCACAATCTCGCCATCCTGCGGACGAATACCGGCATCTTCCAGTGCCATTACGCACAGCATGGCGGTAAACCCGGCAGTACCGATAATCATCGCTTTACGCGCGTCCAGACCTTGCGGCATCGCAACAAGCCAGTCACCTTTTACGCGCGCCTGTTGTGCCAGCCCGCCCCAGTGGTTTTCACCGACGCCCCAACCCGTCAGTAACACTTCCTGACCGGCATGAAAACGAGGATCTTCACTGGCGCGTACCGTTCCGGCGAAGTCAATGCCAGGAATCATCGGAAAATTACGGATGATTTTTCCTTTACCGGTAATCGCCAGTGCATCTTTATAATTCAGACTCGACCACTGGACATTGACCGTCACATCGCCTTCCGGCAGGCGACTTGCGTCCAGAGTCTGTACAGATGCGAGGGTTTTACCGTCCTGCTGTTCTAAAAGTAACGCCTGCATAAGAGATCCTCATGTGCATGATGGATTGGAAAATAATTTCTGAAGACTATACTCGCTAATGGAAAAGCAAAGCCGATGAAGCGCAATAAATTGCGAGATAAATCTGATTTGCTAGTATGCCCGCGTCCTCACTATCGGAGTTAACACAAGGATGAGATTAACGACGAAATTTTCGGCCTTTGTCACGCTGCTCACCGGGTTAACAATTTTTGTGACTCTGTTGGGCTGCTCGCTTAGTTTCTACAACGCCATTCAGTATAAGTTTAGTCATCGTGTTCAGGCAGTGGCGACGGCGATCGATACCCACCTTGTGTCGAATGACTTCAGCACATTGAGGCCACAAATCAGCGAACTGATGATGTCTGCGGATATCGTTCGCGTGGATCTTTTGCACGATAAAAAACAGGTTTATACCCAGTCCCGCAATGGTAGTTACCGTCCGGTGGGAACCAGCGATCTGTTTCGCGAACTGACTGTACCGTTGATTAAACATCCGGGGATGTCGCTGCGTTTGGTTTATCAGGACCCGATGGGCAACTATTTCCACTCGTTGATGACCACCGCACCGCTCACCGGTGCGATTGGATTTATCATTATTATGCTCTTCCTGGCAGTACGCTGGTTACAGCGGCAACTTGCCGGGCAAGAACTGCTGGAAACCCGCGCCACACGTATTTTAAATGGTGAGCGAGGCTCGAATGTGTTGGGAACCATCTATGAATGGCCGCCCAGAACCAGCAGTGCGCTGGATACGCTGCTTTGTGAAATTCAGAACGCACGCGAACAGCACAGTCGTCTTGATACGCTGATCCGCTCCTATGCTGCTCAGGACATCAAAACCGGCCTTAATAACCGACTCTTTTTCGATAATCAGTTAGCAACGTTACTGGAAGATCAGGAGAAAGTGGGGACTCACGGGATCGTGATGATGATCCGCCTGCCGGATTTCAATATGTTGAGCGATACCTGGGGACACAGCCAGGTTGAAGAACAACTCTTCACCCTGACAAATCTGTTATCGACATTTATGATGCGTTATCCCGGGGCGCTATTGGCGCGTTATCACCGTAGCGATTTCGCCGTGCTGTTGCCACATCGGACATTAAAAGAGGCGGAGAGCATTGCCGGGCAATTGATCAAGGCGGTCGATACCTTACCGACGAATAAAATGCTGGATCGTGATGATATGATTCACATCGGCATCTGTGCCTGGCGTAGCGGGCAGGATACCGAGCAGGTGATGGAACATGCGGAATCTGCCACGCGCAATGCGGGATTACAGGGCGGCAATAGCTGGGCTATTTACGATGACTCGCTACCTGAAAAAGGGCGCGGTAACGTTCGTTGGCGTACGCTCATCGAGCAAATGCTGAGTCGCGGCGGCCCGCGTCTTTATCAGAAACCGGCGGTTACCCGTGAAGGGCAGGTTCATCACCGCGAACTGATGTGTCGTATCTTTGATGGTAACGAAGAGGTCAGTTCGGCGGAATATATGCCGATGGTGTTGCAGTTTGGCTTATCGGAAGAGTATGACCGTCTGCAAGTCAGTCGCCTCATCCCGCTGTTACGCTATTGGCCGCAAGAAAATCTGGCGATTCAGGTCACCGTTGAGTCGTTGATTCGCCCGCGTTTCCAGCGTTGGCTACGCGATACACTGATGCAGTGTGAAAAATCACAGCGAAAACGCATAATTATTGAACTTGCAGAGGCTGATGTTGGTCAACATATCGGTCGCTTGCAACCTGTCATTCGTTTGGTGAATGCTTTAGGCGTTCGGGTCGCCGTCAACCAGGCTGGTTTGACGCTGGTAAGTACCCGTTGGATCAAAGAACTTAATGTCGAATTACTCAAGCTCCATCCGGGGCTGGTAAGAAACATTGAGAAGCGAACAGAGAATCAATTGTTGGTGCAGAGCATGGTAGAAGCGTGTTCCGGGACCAACACCCAGGTTTACGCTACTGGCGTACGTTCGCGAAGCGAGTGGCAGACCCTGATTCAGCGTGGGGTTTTGGGTGGGCAGGGGGATTTTTTTGCGTCCTCACAGCCACTTGATACTAACGTGAAAAAATATTCACAAAGATACTCGGTTTAACCTGCCGTTTGATCCGTTTTCACGTAGAATAACGCGCGCTGCGTTTCACGGGAGCGTGCTTGTCTGTTCGCCAGATTGTTGCAGCACATATGCAGATTAATGACCTTACGCAGTTGCAAACAGGCGAGGAATGCATGCTGATGCATTTAGCCTCTCTGGACTCAGGTAGAGATTTGTAACAAAGGAAACAAACTGCACTAATTTTCACCGTAGCAGATGATTTTTGCGCCTTGTCGCTGCTGCGTGTGGTTGGTAAAGTAAGCGGATTTTCTTTTCCGCCCCAGCTTTCAGGATTATCCCTTAGTATGTTGAAAAAATTTCGTGGCATGTTTTCCAATGACTTGTCCATTGACCTGGGTACTGCGAATACCCTCATTTATGTAAAAGGACAAGGCATCGTATTGAATGAGCCTTCTGTGGTGGCTATTCGTCAGGATCGTGCCGGTTCACCGAAAAGCGTAGCTGCAGTAGGTCATGACGCGAAGCAGATGCTGGGCCGTACGCCGGGCAATATTGCTGCCATTCGCCCAATGAAAGATGGCGTTATCGCTGATTTCTTCGTGACTGAAAAGATGCTCCAGCACTTTATCAAACAAGTGCACAGCAACAGCTTTATGCGTCCAAGCCCGCGAGTTCTGGTTTGTGTGCCGGTTGGCGCTACCCAGGTTGAGCGCCGTGCTATTCGTGAATCCGCGCAGGGCGCAGGCGCCCGCGAAGTATTCCTGATTGAAGAGCCGATGGCCGCAGCAATCGGTGCCGGCTTGCCGGTATCTGAAGCAACCGGTTCCATGGTGGTTGATATCGGTGGTGGTACTACTGAAGTTGCCGTTATCTCTCTGAACGGTGTGGTTTACTCCTCTTCTGTACGTATCGGCGGTGACCGCTTCGACGAAGCGATCATCAACTACGTTCGTCGTAACTACGGTTCTCTGATCGGTGAAGCGACTGCAGAACGTATCAAACACGAAATCGGTTCTGCTTATCCGGGCGATGAAGTCCGTGAAATTGAAGTTCGTGGCCGTAACCTGGCAGAAGGCGTGCCACGCGGCTTTACATTGAATTCCAACGAAATCCTCGAAGCGCTGCAAGAGCCGCTGACCGGCATCGTTAGCGCGGTGATGGTTGCGCTGGAGCAGTGCCCGCCGGAACTCGCTTCCGACATTTCCGAGCGCGGAATGGTGCTCACTGGCGGTGGTGCGCTGCTGCGTAACCTTGACCGTTTGTTAATGGAAGAAACCGGCATTCCTGTTGTTGTTGCTGAAGACCCGCTGACCTGTGTGGCGCGCGGTGGCGGCAAAGCACTGGAAATGATCGACATGCACGGCGGCGACCTGTTCAGCGAAGAGTAATCGGATGCAGGCAGGGGAAGCATCTGTTTGCCCTGCCTGGTCTGATACGAGAATACGCATAACTTATGAAGCCAATTTTTAGCCGTGGCCCGTCGCTACAGATTCGCCTTATTCTGGCGGTGCTGGTGGCGCTCGGCGTTATTATTGCCGACAGTCGCCTGGGGATGTTTAGTCAAATCCGTACCTATATGGATACCGCCGTCAGTCCTTTCTACTTTGTTTCCAATGCTCCTCGAGAATTGCTGGATGGCGTATCGCAGACGCTGGCCTCGCGTGATCAACTAGAACTTGAAAACCGGGCGTTACGTCAGGAATTGCTGTTGAAAAACAGCGAACTGCTGATGCTTGGACAATACAAACAGGAGAACGCGCGCCTGCGCGAGCTGCTGGGTTCTCCGTTGCGCCAGGATGAGCAGAAGATGGTGACCCAGGTTATCTCTACGGTTAACGATCCGTATAGCGATCAAGTCGTTATCGACAAAGGCAGCGTTAACGGAGTTTATGAAGGCCAGCCGGTCATCAGCGACAAAGGTGTTGTTGGCCAAGTAGTGGCGGTCGCCAAACTGACCAGCCGCGTGCTGCTAATTTGCGACGCGACCCATGCACTGCCGATTCAGGTACTCCGTAATGATATCCGCGTAATTGCTGCGGGTAACGGTTGTACTGATGATTTACAACTTGAGCACCTGCCAGCGAATACTGATATTCGTGTTGGTGATGTATTGGTGACATCTGGTCTTGGTGGACGCTTCCCGGAAGGTTATCCGGTGGCGGTCGTCTCTTCTGTGAAACTCGATACCCAGCGCGCTTATACCGTGATCCAGGCGCGTCCGACTGCGGGGCTGCAACGTTTGCGTTATCTGCTGCTGCTGTGGGGCGCAGATCGTAACGGTGCTAATCCCATGACGCCGGAAGAGGTGCATCGCGTTGCTAATGAACGTTTGATGCAGATGATGCCGCAGGTATTGCCTTCGCCAGACGCAATGGGACCAAAACTTCCGGAACCGGCAACGGGAATTACCCAGCCAGACCCGCAGCAACCTGCAACAGGTACTGCCACTAACCGCTCTCCACAAAGGGCTACGCCGCCGCAAAGTGGTGCTCAACCGCCTGCACGTGCGCCGGGAGGGCAATAGTGGCGAGATATCGTAGCCAGGGGCGCTGGGTTATCTGGCTCTCTTTCCTCATCGCCTTGTTACTACAAATTATGCCCTGGCCGGATAATCTCATCGTTTTCCGGCCAAACTGGGTATTGCTCATCTTATTGTATTGGATCCTGGCCTTGCCTCATCGCGTAAATGTGGGCACAGGTTTTGTGATGGGTGCCATACTGGATCTGATCAGTGGCTCTACGCTCGGTGTCCGGGCGTTGTCGATGAGTATCATTGCTTATCTGGTAGCACTGAAATTCCAGCTTTTCCGCAACCTGGCATTATGGCAGCAGGCGCTGGTCGTCATGTTGCTTTCGCTGGTAGTGGATATTATTGTTTTCTGGGCAGAGTTTTTAGTGATCAACGTCTCTTTCAGACCCGAAGTGTTCTGGAGTAGTGTAGTCAATGGTGTGCTCTGGCCGTGGATTTTCTTGCTGATGCGCAAAATCCGTCAGCAGTTTGCAGTGCAATAAAGGTTTCTATGACTTCTCTGTATTTAGCTTCCGGTTCTCCGCGTCGTCAGGAGTTACTTGCGCAACTTGGCGTGACCTTTGAACGTATTGTTACGGGCATTGAGGAACAGCGCCATCCGCAGGAGAGCGCGCAGCAGTATGTTATGCGTCTGGCGCGTGAGAAAGCGCAAGCAGGTGTTGCTCATACTGCGCAGGATCTCCCGGTGCTGGGAGCGGATACCATTGTTGTCCTGAATGGGGAAGTGTTAGAGAAACCGCGCGATGCAGAACATGCGGCGCAGATGTTGCGCAAATTATCGGGACAGACTCATCAGGTAATGACGGCGGTGGCGCTGGCAGACAGCCAGTACATTCTCGATTGTCTGGTGGTCACCGATGTGACGTTCAGAACGTTAACAGACGAAGACATCGCGGGCTATGTTGCCAGCGGTGAACCGTTAGATAAAGCAGGTGCATACGGTATTCAGGGGCTGGGTGGTTGTTTTGTCAGGAAGATAAATGGCAGCTATCACGCCGTAGTCGGCTTACCGCTGGTTGAAACGTATGAATTATTAAGTAATTTTAACGCACTGCGTGACAAAAGGGATAAACATGACGGCTGAATTGTTGGTAAACGTAACGCCTTCGGAAACACGAGTGGCGTATATTGATGGCGGTATTCTGCAGGAAATTCATATTGAACGTGAGGCGCGACGCGGAATAGTAGGCAATATCTACAAGGGTCGTGTAAGTCGTGTACTTCCGGGTATGCAGGCGGCTTTTGTAGATATTGGGCTGGATAAAGCCGCGTTTCTTCATGCATCCGACATCATGCCGCACACCGAATGTGTGGCGGGTGAAGAACAAAAGCAGTTCACGGTGCGCGATATTTCAGAGCTGGTGCGTCAGGGACAAGATCTGATGGTGCAGGTGGTGAAAGACCCGCTTGGCACTAAAGGTGCGCGCCTGACCACAGATATCACGCTGCCATCTCGCTATCTGGTGTTTATGCCGGGTGCATCTCACGTTGGGGTTTCCCAACGCATTGAAAGTGAATCTGAACGTGAACGCCTGAAAAAAGTGGTCGCAGAGTATTGCGACGAGCAGGGCGGATTTATCATCCGTACTGCGGCGGAAGGGGTTGGCGAAGCGGAGCTGGCCTCCGATGCAGCCTACCTGAAACGTGTCTGGACCAAAGTGATGGAGCGTAAAAAGCGTCCACAGACCCGTTATCAACTGTACGGCGAACTGGCGCTGGCGCAGCGTGTTCTGCGTGATTTCGCCGACGCTGAGCTGGATCGTATTCGCGTTGACTCGCGCCTGACTTACGAAGCATTGCTTGAGTTCACCTCGGAATATATTCCTGAGATGACCAGCAAGCTGGAGCATTACACTGGACGCCAGCCAATTTTCGATCTCTTTGATGTCGAAAACGAAATCCAGCGGGCGCTGGAACGCAAAGTAGAACTGAAATCCGGCGGCTATCTGATTATCGACCAGACCGAAGCGATGACCACTGTGGACATCAATACCGGGGCGTTTGTCGGTCATCGCAATCTGGACGACACCATCTTCAATACCAATATTGAAGCGACGCAGGCTATCGCTCGCCAGTTACGGTTGCGTAACCTGGGCGGGATTATCATTATTGATTTCATCGACATGAATAATGAAGATCACCGTCGCCGCGTATTGCATTCGCTGGAACAGGCGTTGAGTAAAGACCGGGTGAAAACCAGCGTTAACGGTTTTTCTGCTCTGGGGTTGGTGGAAATGACGCGTAAACGCACCCGCGAAAGCATTGAGCACGTACTGTGTAATGAATGCCCTACCTGCCACGGTCGCGGAACGGTAAAAACCGTGGAAACGGTATGCTATGAAATCATGCGCGAGATCGTTCGCGTGCACCATGCTTACGACTCTGACCGTTTCCTGGTCTATGCTTCTCCGGCAGTAGCGGAAGCCTTGAAAGGCGAAGAATCTCACTCGCTGGCGGAAGTGGAAATTTTCGTAGGCAAGCAGGTTAAAGTACAAATCGAACCGCTCTACAACCAGGAGCAGTTTGACGTCGTAATGATGTAAACAGATGCTGGGCCGCCATCCGGCAAAGGGTTTTTGAGTCACATTTTTAGCAGACAAGGAGTGACGGGTGAGGCGATTGCCGGGGATTTTACTGCTTACTGGAGCCGCGCTCGTTGTGATCGCTGCGCTGCTGGTCAGCGGCCTGCGTATTGCTTTACCGCACCTCGACGCCTGGCGCCCGGAAATCCTTAACAAAATTGAATCCGCGACGGGTATGCCGGTGGCAGCCAGTCAGCTCTCCGCCAGTTGGCAAAATTTTGGCCCAACACTTGAAGCACACGACATCCGCGCTGAGTTGAAAGATGGCGGTGAGTTTTCGGTTAAACGTGTCACCCTGGCGCTGGATGTCTGGCAGAGCCTGCTGCATATGCGCTGGCAGTTTCGCGACCTCACTTTCTGGCAACTGCGCTTTCGCACCAATACTCCCATCACCAGTGGTGGTAGTAATGATAGCCTGGAAGCCAGCCACATCAGCGATCTGTTTCTTCGTCAGTTCGATCACTTCGATCTCCGCGATAGCGAAATCAGCTTCCTGACACCATCCGGTCAGCGCGCTGAACTGGCGATCCCGCAACTCACCTGGCTTAACGATCCACGTAGACACCGCGCGGAAGGTCAGGTAAGTCTCTCCAGTCTGACCGGACAACACGGCGTGATGCAGGTGCGCATGGATCTGCGTGATGATGAGGGACTGTTAAGCAATGGTCGCGTCTGGCTCCAGGCTAATGACATTGACCTGAAGCCGTGGCTCGGTAAATGGATGCAGGACAATATTGCGCTGGAAACGGCACAGTTCTCCCTTGAAGGCTGGATGACGATCGACAAAGGCGATGTGATCGGCGGCGATGTCTGGCTGAAACAGGGCGGTGCAAGCTGGCTGGGCGAGAAAAAAACGCATTCGCTGTCGGTGGATAATCTGACCGCGCACATAACGCGCGAACATTCGGGCTGGCAGTTTTCCATTCCTGATACGCGGATCACCATGGACGGCAAACCCTGGCCGAGTGGAGCTTTGACGCTGGCCTGGATACCGGAACAAGACGTTGGCGGCAAAAACAATAAACGCAGTGACGAACTACGGGTTCGCGCCAGCAATCTGGAGCTGGCGGGGCTGGAAGGCATACGCCCATTAGCAGCGAAACTTTCACCTGCGCTGGGTGATATCTGGCGTTCAACCCAGCCGAGCGGCAAGATCAACACGCTGGCGCTGGATATCCCGCTTCAGGCGGCAGAGAAGACCCGCTTTCAGGCATCGTGGAGCGATCTGGCCTGGAAACAATGGAAATTATTGCCAGGCGCGGAACATTTCTCCGGGACGCTTTCAGGAAGCGTAGAAAATGGTTTGCTGACGGCTTCCATGAAGCAGGCGAAAATGCCTTACGAAACGGTATTTCGCGCACCGCTGGAAATTGCCGACGGTCAGGCAACTATAAGCTGGTTGAATAATGACAAAGGTTTCCAGCTGGATGGTCGTAATATCGACGTCAAAGCTAAAGCCGTCCATGCGCGCGGCGGTTTTCGTTACCTGCAACCTGCTAACGATGAACCCTGGCTGGGGATTCTGGCTGGCATTAGTACCGATGATGGTTCACAAGCCTGGCGCTATTTCCCGGAAAACCTGATGGGGAAAGAGTTAGTCGATTATCTAAGTGGCGCAATTCAGGGCGGTGAAGCGGATAACGCGACCCTGGTTTATGGCGGCAATCCACATCTTTTCCCTTACAAACACAACGAAGGTCAGTTTGAAGTGCTGGTGCCGCTGCGTAACGCGAAGTTTGCTTTCCAGCCAGATTGGCCAGCGTTGACTAATCTCGATATTGAACTGGACTTTATTAACGACGGTTTATGGATGAAAACCGATGGTGTTAATCTGGGCGGTGTGCGCGCCAGTAACCTCACTGCGGTGATCCCTGACTACTCGAAAGAAAAGTTGCTGATTGACGCTGACATTAAAGGTCCGGGTAAAGCCGTTGGTCCTTACTTTGATGAGACGCCGCTGAAGGATTCGCTGGGAGCGACCCTGCAAGAACTCCAGCTCGACGGTGATGTGAATGCTCGCTTACATCTCGATATCCCGCTGAACGGCGAACTGGTTACAGCGAAAGGTGAAGTGACGCTGCGCAACAATAGTCTGTTTATCAAACCCCTCGACAGCACTCTGAAAAATTTGAGCGGAAAATTCAGCTTTATCAATGGTGATCTGCAAAGTGAACCACTGACAGCAAGCTGGTTTAACCAGCCACTGAACGTGGATTTTTCCACCAAAGAAGGGGCGAAAGCCTACCAGGTTGCGGTGAATCTCAACGGCAACTGGCAACCGGCGAAAACCGGCGTTCTGCCTGAAGCGGTGAACGAAGCGTTAAGCGGCAGCGTGGCGTGGGATGGAAAAGTGGGTATTGAGCTGCCTTATCATGCTGGCGCGACCTATAACGTAGAGCTGAACGGCGATCTGAAGAATGTGAGTAGTCACTTACCCTCACCGTTAGCCAAACCTGCGGGCGAACAGCTACCGGTTAACATTAAGGTTGATGGCAATCTCAACAGCTTTGAATTAACCGGACAGGCTGGCACGAATAACCATTTCAATAGCCGCTGGTTGCTCGGTCAAAAGCTGACGCTTGAGCGCGCTATCTGGGCGGCAGACAGTAAAACGCTTCCCCCGTTGCCGGAACAGAGTGGTGTTGAGTTAAATATGCCGCCAATGGACGGCGCCGAGTGGCTGGCGCTATTCCAGAAAGGCGCGACGGAAAAAGTTGGCAGCGCGGCGAGTTTCCCTCAGCACATTACGTTGCGTACACCGGCGTTGTCATTGGGGAATCAGCAGTGGAATAACCTGAGCATCGTCTCGCAGCCGATGGCAAACGGTACGCAGGTTGAGGCGCAAGGGCGTGAAATCAACGCTACGCTGGCGATGCGTAATAACGCGCCGTGGCTGGCGAATATTAAATATCTCTATTACAACCCGAGCGTAGCGAAAACCGCTGGTAAATCAACGAGTTCATCACCTTTCCCGACCACGGAGCGCATCAGCTTCCGTGGCTGGCCGGACGCGCAAATACGTTGCGCAGAGTGCTGGTTCTGGGGGCAAAAATTCGGTCGCATCGACAGCGATATCACCATTTCCGGCGATACGTTAACGCTGACCAATGGACTGATTGATACCGGTTTCTCGCGACTCACTGCCGATGGTGAATGGGTTAACAATCCGGGGAATGAACGCACCTCGCTGAAAGGAAAACTGCGCGGACAGAAAATTGATGCCGCCGCAGAATTTTTTGGTGTCACGACGCCAATACGCCAGTCGTCATTTAATGTGGATTACGATTTACACTGGCGTAAAGCACCGTGGCAGCCAGATGAAGCGACATTGAATGGCATCATTCATACTCAACTGGGCAAAGGCGAAATTACCGAAATTAGCACCGGACATGCCGGGCAATTGCTGCGCTTATTGAGCGTTGATGCCCTGATGCGTAAGCTGCGTTTTGATTTCAGGGATACCTTTGGCGAAGGGTTCTATTTTGACTCCATTCGCAGCACCGCGTGGATTAAAGACGGCGTTATGCACACTGACGATACGCTGGTGGATGGCCTGGAAGCGGATATCGCCATGAAAGGGTCGGTAAATCTGGTACGTCGCGATCTGAATATGGAAGCGGTTGTCGCACCAGAGATTTCTGCGACGGTGGGCGTGGCTGCAGCTTTTGCGGTTAACCCCATTGTCGGCGCGGCAGTGTTTGCCGCCAGTAAAGTGCTGGGGCCGCTGTGGAGCAAAGTTTCCATTTTGCGCTATCACATTTCGGGTCCGCTGGACGATCCGCAAATCAACGAAGTGTTGCGCCAACCGCGTAAAGAAAAAGCGCAATGATTTGACGAGGGCGCGTAATTGCCCCAATCTCATAAGATAATCGTTGCCATACGGCCAACGAGCCGGAACATAACCGTAGGCCGGATAAGGCGTTCACGCCGCATCCGGCAGCCGTAAAAAATCCTCTACCGCAGTAACTAACGAGTAGCAAAAACGATGAGTCTGAACCTGGTAAGTGAACAATTGCTAGCGGCGAACGGCCTGAAACATCAGGACTTGTTCGCGATCCTCGGTCAACTGACCGAACGTCGCCTTGATTATGGCGATCTCTATTTTCAGTCGAGCTATCACGAATCCTGGGTTTTAGAAGACCGCATTATTAAAGATGGTTCTTACAACATCGATCAGGGCGTTGGCGTGCGTGCAATCAGCGGTGAAAAAACCGGATTTGCTTACGCTGACCAAATCAGCCTGCTGGCGCTGGAACAGAGTGCGCAAGCGGCACGTACCATTGTGCGTGACAACGGCGATGGCAAAGTACAGACGCTGGGCGCGGTAGAGCATAGCCCGCTGTATACCTCGGTCGACCCGCTGCAAAGCATGAGCCGTGAAGAGAAGCTGGATATCCTGCGTCGTGTCGATAAGGTTGCTCGCGAAGCGGACAAACGCGTACAGGAAGTGACTGCCAGCCTCAGTGGCGTCTATGAATTAATTCTGGTTGCGGCGACTGACGGCACCCTGGCGGCAGATGTGCGCCCTCTGGTGCGTCTTTCTGTGAGCGTTCTGGTCGAAGAAGGTGGTAAACGCGAACGCGGCGCCAGTGGCGGCGGTGGTCGTTTTGGTTATGAGTTCTTCCTTGCCGATCTTGACGGCGAAGTTCGTGCGGATGCATGGGCAAAAGAAGCCGTGCGTATGGCGCTGGTCAATCTTTCTGCTGTTGCCGCACCTGCGGGCACCATGCCGGTGGTTCTCGGCGCTGGCTGGCCTGGCGTGCTGTTGCATGAAGCGGTCGGTCACGGCCTGGAAGGCGACTTCAACCGCCGTGGTACTTCGGTCTTTAGTGGACAGGTCGGGGAGCTGGTGGCTTCTGAACTGTGTACCGTGGTTGATGACGGCACGATGGTCGATCGTCGTGGTTCGGTAGCGATTGATGACGAAGGTACACCAGGCCAGTACAACGTGCTGATTGAGAACGGCATCCTGAAAGGTTACATGCAGGATAAACTCAACGCGCGCTTAATGGGCATGAAGCCGACCGGCAATGGTCGCCGTGAATCCTACGCTCACCTGCCAATGCCGCGTATGACCAATACCTACATGCTGCCGGGTAAATCGACCCCGCAGGAAATTATTGAATCCGTTGAGTATGGCATCTATGCGCCGAACTTCGGTGGCGGTCAGGTGGATATTACCTCCGGTAAATTTGTCTTCTCCACCTCAGAAGCGTATCTGATTGAAAACGGTAAAGTAACGAAGCCGGTGAAAGGCGCAACGTTGATTGGTTCCGGAATCGAAACCATGCAGCAGATTTCGATGGTGGGCAACGACCTGAAACTGGATAACGGCGTGGGTGTCTGCGGTAAAGAAGGGCAGAGTTTGCCGGTTGGCGTGGGTCAGCCGACGCTTAAAGTCGATAATCTGACCGTTGGCGGTACAGCGTAATAATCCCAGTATTTTCAGAAGGATAACTAATCCTTCCACGTACACGAACGGTTCCCTCGCCCTTTTGAGGAGAGGGTTAGGGTGAGGGGAACCCGTTGGCACAGGTTTGAACAACGTGACAGTACAATATGAATTACTTCTCTTTCCCGCGCCCGTGCATCTCCTGAAACAGCTTACCGACCTCAACAAAATAATCCGTCAGTGAGTTGATCACGACCTGCACCTTCAGTGGCAGCTTATCTTTTTCGGTATACAACGCATAAACCGGGCGTGGATCTGACTGGTAACGCGGCAGCAAGATCTCCAGTTCCCCGCGATTGATCTCGTTGATCACCCACATCAGCGGCACGTAGGCGATGCCGGCGCCTGCCGTCAGCCAGCGCACCAGCGTCATTGGATCATTTGTGACAAATCGCCCTTGAGGGATCAGCCGTGTCGAGATCCCTTCCGGGGCGATCAGTTCAAATTCATTGTCCGGGCGCACGCTGTATTCCAGCCATGAATGGCTACTTAAATCGGCGGGTTTTTCCGGTATGCCGTATTGTGTGAGATAGCTTTTAGCGGCGCACACCACCATTGGCATCGCGCCCAGACGGCGGGAAAACAGGCTGGAATCCTGCAAAGCGCCGACGCGGATCACCACATCCAGACCATCAGCGATCAGGTCGGGCGCAGGTATACCTGTGACCAGATTCACGCTCAGGCCTGGGTACTCTTTCAGCATTTTTGCTGTCAGCCCGGCGAGAACATTTTGTGCCATAGTTGAAGAACAGCCAATGCGCAGCGTCCCGATGGGCGTGTTATTGAAGGCATACAGTTGTTCGTGGACATCCTGCACTTCATGGAGCATCCGACGGCAGCCCTGGTAGTAAATTCTACCGGCCTCGGTCAGACCAATGCTGCGTGTGCTGCGGTTTAGCAGCTTTACCTGCAACTCATCTTCCAGTTTTGACACCGTCTGACTGATGGACGAAACGCTCATCTGTAGCTGTCTGGCGGCGGCGGTAAAAGAGCCAAATTCGACTACTTTGGCAAACACCGACATGCGTTTTAGTCGTTCCATTATTCACTCTGACTTAAAAGTGATTTAGATCACATAATATAGATAACAGCATAACAGTTACGCTAATATATTAAATATCAATCTACAGCAATGTTGCTCTCGCCCGGCTTTCCATGCCCTTCTCTGCGGCGACAGATGCTGAAAATAATAACGCCTGCTCTCTCTATACAACCAAGGTCAACATGAGTCTGTTTCCCGTTATCGTGGTGTTTGGGCTGTCCTTCCCACCGATATTTTTCGAATTGCTTTTATCACTGGCGATTTTCTGGCTGGTGCGCCGGGTACTTGTGCCAACAGGTATCTACGACTTTGTCTGGCATCCGGCGTTGTTCAACACCGCGCTCTATTGCTGCTTGTTTTATTTGATATCGCGACTGTTCGTTTGAGGTTGAAGTGAAAACACTAATAAGAAAATTCTCCCGTACGGCCATCACGGTCGTATTAGTCATTCTGGCCTTCATCGCAATTTTTAATGCCTGGGTCTATTACACCGAATCCCCGTGGACGCGTGACGCGCGCTTTAGCGCCGACGTCGTTGCGATCGCGCCGGACGTATCCGGACTCATTACTCAGGTGAATGTTCATGATAACCAGCTGGTGAAAAAAGGACAGGTACTGTTCACCATCGATCAGCCGCGCTATCAAAAGGCGCTCGAGGAAGCGCAAGCCGATGTTGCTTATTATCAGGTGCTGGCACAGGAGAAACGCCAGGAGGCCGGACGTCGTAACCGTCTCGGCATACAGGCGATGTCTCGCGAAGAGATAGACCAGGCCAACAACGTACTACAAACGGTTCTGCATCAATTAGCGAAAGCGCAGGCGACCCGCGATCTGGCAAAACTGGATCTTGAACGCACGGTGATCCGCGCGCCAGCAGATGGTTGGGTGACCAATCTCAACGTCTATACCGGTGAGTTTATTACCCGTGGCTCAACGGCGGTTGCGCTGGTGAAACAGAACTCCTTCTATGTGCTGGCCTATATGGAAGAAACCAAGCTGGAAGGCGTACGCCCTGGGTATCGCGCAGAGATCACGCCGCTTGGCAGCAACAAAGTTCTGAAAGGTACGGTTGATAGCGTCGCTGCCGGGGTCACCAACGCCAGCAGTACGCGCGATGACAAAGGAATGGCGACTATCGACTCTAACCTGGAGTGGGTGCGTCTGGCGCAACGTGTTCCGGTACGTATTCGTCTCGACAACCAGCAAGAGAACATCTGGCCTGCGGGCACCACCGCTACGGTGGTGGTCACTGGCAAACAGGATCGTGACGAAAGCCAGGATTCGTTCTTCCGTAAAATGGCTCATCGCCTGCGTGAGTTTGGTTAATCACGATGGGTATTTTCTCCATTGCTAACCAACATATTCGCTTCGCGGTAAAACTGGCGACTGCCATTGTGCTGGCGCTGTTTGTTGGCTTTCACTTTCAGCTGGAAACGCCACGTTGGGCGGTACTGACAGCGGCGATTGTTGCCGCCGGCCCGGCCTTTGCTGCCGGTGGCGAACCGTATTCTGGTGCTATTCGCTATCGTGGCTTTTTACGTATCATCGGCACATTTATTGGTTGTATTGCCGGGCTGGTGATCATTATTGCGATGATCCGCGCCCCCTTGCTGATGATTCTGGTGTGCTGTATCTGGGCTGGTTTTTGTACCTGGATTTCTTCACTGGTACGAATAGAAAACTCCTATGCGTGGGGACTGGCTGGTTATACCGCGCTGATCATTGTGATCACTATTCAGCCGGAACCGCTGCTTACGCCGCAGTTTGCCGTCGAACGTTGTAGTGAGATCGTTATTGGTATTGTGTGTGCGATTATGGCGGATCTGCTCTTTTCTCCGCGATCGATCAAACAAGAAGTGGATCGAGAGCTGGAAAGTTTGCTGGTCGCGCAATATCAATTAATGCAACTCTGTATCAAGCATGGCGATGGTGAAGTTGTCGATAAGGCCTGGGGCGACCTGGTTCGACGCACCACGGCGCTACAAGGTATGCGCAGCAACCTGAATATGGAATCTTCCCGCTGGGCGCGAGCCAATCGACGTTTAAAAGCGATCAATACGCTATCGCTGACGCTGATTACCCAGTCCTGCGAAACCTATTTGATTCAGAATTCGCGCCCGGAATTGATCACTGATACTTTCCGCGAATTTTTTGACACGCCGGTAGAAACCGCGCAGGACGTTCACAAGCAGTTAAAACGCCTGCGGAGAGTTATTGCCTGGACCGGGGAACGTGAAACACCTGTCACCATTTATAGCTGGGTCGCGGCAGCAACACGTTATCAATTGCTCAAACGCGGCGTTATCAGTAACACAAAAATCAACACGACCGAAGAAGAGATCCTGCAAGGCGAGCCGGAAGTAAAAGTAGAGTCAGCCGAACGTCATCATGCGATGGTAAACTTCTGGCGAACCACAATTTCCTGCATTCTTGGCACGCTTTTCTGGCTGTGGACGGGGTGGACTTCCGGCAGTGGCGCAATGGTGATGATTGCGGTAGTGACGTCACTGGCAATGCGTTTGCCGAATCCACGTATGGTGGCGATCGACTTTATCTACGGGACGCTGGCGGCGCTGCCGTTAGGGCTGCTCTACTTTTTGGTGATTATCCCTAATACCCAACAGAGTATGTTGCTGCTGTGTATTAGCCTTGCAGTGCTGGGATTCTTCCTCGGCATTGAGGTACAGAAACGGCGACTAGGCTCAATGGGGGCGCTGGCCAGCACCATCAATATTATCGTGCTGGATAACCCGATGACGTTCCATTTCAGCCAGTTTCTCGACAGCGCATTAGGGCAAATCGTCGGCTGTGTGCTCGCGTTCATCGTTATTTTGCTGGTGCGGGATAAATCGCGCGACAGAACCGGACGCGTATTGCTTAATCAATTTGTTTCTGCTGCCGTTTCCGCGATGACCACCAATGTCGCGCGACGTAAAGAGAACCATCTTCCGGCACTTTATCAGCAGTTGTTTTTGCTGATGAATAAATTTCCCGGAGATTTGCCGAAATTTCGCCTG
Source organism: Escherichia sp. KTE114 (assembly GCF_000407765.1). Taxonomy (NCBI): domain Bacteria; kingdom Pseudomonadati; phylum Pseudomonadota; class Gammaproteobacteria; order Enterobacterales; family Enterobacteriaceae; genus Escherichia; species Escherichia sp. KTE114. The sequence continues at coordinate 1,742,361 of NZ_KE136626.1, forward strand.
GCGCTGACGATGATTATCGCACACCAGCGCCTGCGTGATGCGCCGATCCCGGTTAACGAGGATTTATCGGCGTTTCACCGACAAATGCGTCGCACAGCAGACCATGTGATATCTGCCCGTAGCGATGATAAACGTCGTCGGTACTTTGGGCAGTTGCTGGAAGAACTGGAAATCTATCAGGAAAAGCTACGCATCTGGCAAGCGCCACCGCAGGTGACGGAACCGGTGCATCGGCTTACTGGTATGCTCCATAAGTATCAACATGCGCTGACCGATAGTTAAGTTAAAACCGACGCCAAAAGCGTCGGTTTTTTCATGTCTATACTTAGCGATGAACGGCAGAACTCGCCGCGAAACGTGACGGTGGCAACAGATGAATATCTATACCTTTGATTTTGATGAGATTGAGAGTCAGGAGGATTTTTATCGCGACTTTAGCCAAACCTTTGGCCTGGCGAAAGATAAGGTACGCGATCTCGACTCTTTATGGGATGTGTTAATGAACGATGTCCTGCCGCTACCGCTGGAGATCGAATTTGTTCATCTGGGAGAGAAAACGCGTCGCCGTTTTGGCGCGTTAATATTGCTGTTTGATGAGGCAGAGGAAGAGCTGGAAGGGCATTTGCGTTTTAATGTTCGTCATTAGCGCAAAAAAAGCCCCCGAACCGGGGGCAATATCGTCGGACAAGACGATGAGGGTTTATTTGTACAGTTCAGCCGTAGCGTGCCAGGTGTCACCGCTACGAGCTTCAGTAATCTGGTAGGCCGTTGCGCCTTTTTCTTCCGCTTTTTTATTCAGCATTTCACGCATATCCATCGGTGAAGACGCCACCCCACTGACGGATACTGTACCGATAGCTTCACGGTTTTGCGCTTGTGCAGCATTAATGGAATCGGCAGCGAACGCACCGAAAGAGAGAACAGAAAGTACGCTTAATGCAGCAACAGTGGTTTTGATTTTCATGATTTTTACCTCGACATAATCTTTTAACTGGGTCTTTGTTTCGTGACCCATATCACAAAATCAAGTATACACTAATTATCTAGCTAATTAATACCACGCTAACCGTTTGTATTGGGTTTAAAGTGTTAAAAATATTAATTTTTATAACAAAGTGGAATTAAAAACATAGTGCACCATGATAAATATCATTAATTTCAATATGATATAGCATTTTGCATAATGTGCGATTATTACCCTATGTATTCAAGATGTGAATGTTTTGTCGCAGTAAAGCGCACTATTCGTTAAGTAGATGGCAGGGGAAAGCAGGGAGATGAGAGGAGAATGCAGCATTTTTCCCGCCGCCAGAAGCGGCGGGGTAGAGATTAAAGCTCCTGGTCGAACAGCTCTAAAATCGCTTCGTACAGGTCTTTGACGGTAAAACCTTTGGCAGGGGTGGTAAAGATGGTGTCATCACCGGCAATAGTGCCAAGAATACCTTCTGCTTTGCCCAGAGAGTCCAGCAGACGCGCAATTAATTGTGCCGCGCCAGGGCTGGTATGAATCACCACAACAGCATCGTTGTAGTCGATATCCAGCACCAGATTTTTCAGCGGACTGGAGGTGGTTGGTACGCCCAGTTCAGCTGGCAGGCAGTAAACCATTTCCATCTTGGCATTGCGGGTTCGTACAGCCCCAAACTTGGTTAACATCCGCGAGACTTTAGACTGGTTAATATTGTCAAAGCCTTGCTCCTGCAATGCGGCGACGATTTCGCCCTGGGAGCTAAATTTCTCTTCTTTAAGTAACGCTTTAAACGCTTTAACTAATTCTTCTTGCTTAGCCGAGCTTCGCATAAGTCACCCGATATGGTGGTTGATACAACATTATTGTGCATACAGATGAATTTTTATGCAAACAGTCTGCCCTGGAGAAGGCTGAAATAATGTTATGAAAGAGCGGGATTTTATCAAATTTCGTTATTGAGAAACATGCCTGCGTCACGGCATGTAAATTTCGCTTAAAAGTAAATTAATTGTTATCAAAATGATGTTGTTTTGGCTGAACGGTAGGGTATATTGTCACCACCTGTTGGAATGTTGCTCTAACGCATAAGCGACTGTTAATTACGTAAGTTAGCTCCCTGATTACGTCAATTAAATGCATAAACGCCAAATTTGCGTGACTACACATTCTTGAGAAGTGGTCATTGTAAACAGGGAATTTGTGGATTAAGGTCGCGGCAGCGGAGCAACATATCTTAGTTTATCAATATAATAAGGAGTTTAGGATGAAAGTCGCAGTCCTCGGCGCTGCTGGTGGTATCGGCCAGGCGCTTGCACTACTGTTAAAAACCCAACTGCCTTCAGGTTCAGAACTCTCCCTGTATGATATCGCTCCAGTCACTCCCGGTGTGGCCGTCGACCTGAGCCATATCCCTACTGCTGTGAAAATCAAAGGTTTTTCTGGTGAAGATGCGACCCCTGCTCTGGAAGGCGCAGATGTCGTTCTTATTTCTGCAGGTGTTGCGCGTAAACCGGGTATGGATCGTTCCGACCTGTTTAACGTTAACGCCGGTATCGTGAAAAACCTGGTACAGCAAGTTGCGAAAACCTGCCCGAAAGCGTGCATTGGTATTATCACTAACCCAGTGAACACCACTGTGGCTATCGCTGCAGAAGTGCTGAAAAAAGCCGGTGTTTATGACAAAAACAAACTGTTCGGCGTTACCACGCTGGATATCATTCGTTCCAACACCTTTGTTGCGGAACTGAAAGGCAAACAGCCGGGCGAAGTTGAAGTGCCGGTTATTGGCGGTCACTCTGGTGTTACCATTCTGCCGCTGCTGTCACAGGTTCCTGGCGTCAGCTTCACCGAACAAGAAGTGGCTGATTTGACCAAACGTATCCAGAACGCGGGTACTGAAGTGGTTGAAGCGAAAGCCGGTGGCGGGTCTGCAACCTTGTCTATGGGTCAGGCAGCTGCACGTTTTGGTCTGTCTCTGGTTCGCGCACTGCAGGGTGAACAAGGCGTTGTAGAATGTGCCTACGTTGAAGGCGACGGTCAGTACGCACGTTTCTTCTCTCAACCGCTGCTGCTGGGTAAAAATGGTGTGGAAGAGCGTAAATCTATCGGCACCCTGAGCGCATTTGAACAGAACGCGCTGGAAGGTATGCTGGATACGCTGAAGAAAGATATCGCCCTGGGCGAAGAGTTCGTTAATAAGTAATTGATTAGCGGATAATAAAAAAAACCGGAGCAACGTCTCCGGTTTTTTGTCTTTCACGCTGGCCTTAATTGGTCGCCGGATATTCCTGAATGGTGACCTGCAACGTTAACTGTTTATCATCACGCATCACTACAACCGGGATCACCGAGCCTGGTCGGATTTCCGCCACCTGATCCATCGTCTCCAGAGCAGAGATGGCCGGTTTGTTATCCACTGAAATAATCAAATCGTTGACCTGAATACCCGCATTCGCCGCCGGGCCGTCAGGTGACACTTCATTAACCACGATCCCTTGCAGTTGATCGATGCCGCCGCCCTGCGCGTGCAAAGGTGCGATCTCTCGTCCACCAATGCCAATGTAGCCACGGATCACGCGACCATCGCGGATCAGCTTATCCATAATTTTGGTTGCTAACTGGAAAGGAATCGCAAAGCCGATACCTTCCGGCGTTTCGCCATCGTTACTCTTATCAAACGACAGCGTGTTAATGCCCATAAGCTCACCTAGCGAGTTAACCAGCGCGCCACCAGAGTTACCATGGTTAATGGAAGCATCGGTTTGCAGGAAGTTTTGCCGCCCGGTCGGGTTCAGGCCGATTCGACCCGTGGCACTGATAATGCCTTGGGTAATGGTCTGCCCGAGGTTGTATGGGTTACCGATCGCCAGCACCACATCGCCAATGTGCGGTACGCGTCGTGAATTGATTGGAATAGTGGGTAAACCGCCAGTGGCATTAATTTTAAGCACTGCCAGATCGGTTAGAGAGTCAGATCCCACCAGTAATGCTTCAAAAACACGACCATCCTGTAAGGCGACGATGATCTGATCGGCGTCGTTGATCACGTGTTTATTGGTGATGATATAACCGCGTTGATCCATGATCACGCCAGATCCCAGTGTACGGATCTCAAGCTGGTTGTGTGAGGAGGTGTTCAAACCACGGTTATAAACGTTGACTACCGCTGGCGCGGCGCGGCGAACCGCCAGATTATAGCTGGCAGGCGTCTCATCGGTACTGTCGAATTGCGGTGTGGAAAGCGGGTTAATGCTGCGCAGCGAAGGCATGGCAACCAGCAGAATAGCGCCGACAATTAATCCAATCGCAACGGAACGTAAGAGCTTCACAAACATGATGGAGGCGTCATTAAAAAAGGGAACGGCAGCAGCATACCACGAGTTAACCGGACATCACACGTCAGCCTGATGCCCGGTTTACGACATTAACGCATTAGCAGGTAAATGCTCTCATTGCCACGTACGATCTGCAGGGCGATGATGGACGGTTTTGTCGCCAGCACTTTGCGCATTTCAGCGATCGAATTCACCCGATCGCGGTTGACGCCAATGATCACATCGTCTTTTTGCAAGCCAGCCTGAGCGGCGGGGCTTCCTTTGACAACCTCATCGATCTTAATACCTTTGCCGCCATCTTTTAGCTGACCATCGCTCAACGTTGCGCCTTCCAGCGCAGGTGTGATCATCTCGGCACTGGCTGACGATGAGGTGCTGGTATCGAGTGTCACTTCTACTTCCAGTGGTTTGCCGTTACGCAGCAGGCCAAGTTTCACTTTCGTGCCCGGCTCGGTGGTCGCGATACGAGAACGCAACTCAGCAAAGCTATTGAGTGGTTTACCGTTGAGACTGGTAATAATATCGCCCGCTTTCACGCCTGCTTTCGCCGAGCCAGAACCTGGCAGCACTTCGCTGACAAACGCGCCGCGCTGAACGTCCAAATTAAATGCTTTGGCGATATCGGCACTCATTTCGGTGCCTTTAATGCCTAACAGGCCGCGTTTGATTTCACCAAAATCAATAAGTTGCTGCGCCAGAGTTCGCGCCATATTACTCGGAATGGCAAAACCAATCCCTACGCTACCGCCGCCCGGGGCAAGGATTGCGGTGTTGATGCCAATTAATTCACCGTTAAGGTTTAACAGCGCACCGCCAGAGTTACCACGGTTAATAGAGGCATCGGTCTGAATAAAGTTTTCCAGACCTTCGAGATTTAACCCACTGCGGCCTAATGCGGAAACAATCCCGGAGGTGGCGGTTTGCCCAAGACCAAACGGGTTGCCGACAGCGACGGCAAAATCACCGACGCGCAGTTTATCGGAGTCGGCAATGGCAATTTGCGTTAATTTGCCTGGATTCTGAATTTGCAACAGGGCGATATCGCTCTGGTCATCACCGCCAATCAGCTTTGCATCAAACTCACGCCCGTCATTGAGTTGAATACTGATTTTCTGTGCCTGATTAATGACGTGATTGTTGGTCAGCACATAACCTTTATTGGCATTGATTATGACGCCGGAACCTAAACCTTCGAAAGGTTGCGCAGGCTGATCCGGTAAATCATCACCAAAAAACTTTTTGAATTCTTCCGGAATTTTCTGCTCCTGGCTGGCTGTTCCTTCGACTCGAACACTGACCACTGCGGGAAGCACTTTTTCCAGCATCGGCGCCAGACTGGGCAGAGGCGCTTGACCGGCAACCTGGCCGGGAATCGATGCGATGGCCTGAAACGGCGCCGAGAGAGTTAACCCGACACTTAACGCTAATGCACTCAACAGCTGGGTTTGCTTTTTCATTATTCCTGCTCTCGTACCTGAATGATAAGAAAAAGAGATTCAAAACAGTTTGATGTTATTGAATTTTCAGATGGCAAACAATGAGACACCAGATTAAATGATAGTCGGGGGAAGAAGAGAAGAGGAGGGCGCAATGGCTGCGCCCGAAAAATAAATTAGTCGCGCTTCGCGCCAGTACGTAACAGGCCGGATGCGCCTTCAGAATAGTCACGCGGCATCTGCACCGGAGCCTGATCGTTGCTGGCTTCAGATTCTGCCAGACGATTGCGGAACGGGTTGGCTTCAGCAGACAGTTCCGGCAGCAGGCTGCTAGAGCTTTTCGCCATGTGTTGATACAGCTGGCGATAGTCGTGCGCCATGGTATCCAGTAATTCCGCGCTGCGGGCAAAGTGGTTAACCAGCTCTTCGCGATACTCGTCCAGTTCAGCTTTATTTTTTTCAAGTTCGTACTGCAACGCCTGTTGCTGGCGCAGTTTACGATTACCAAAACGCATGGCCACAGCACCAATAATGATGCCGACGACTAACCCAATTAGCGCATATTCCCAGGTCATGAACATCTCCCGTTGTCTTTTGTTTCCGTAGGGTGTTGGCTTCAGGCTCCATGCCTGCGGCTGATTATGCCACTATAACCGTTAATTCCACAGAAGTGGAATCCCGACTGCATATCGCGTAGTGTAGAACGGCCTTTTTTTCGTCAACCGTGAACAACGGCACACCGATTATTCAAGGAATAACAAGAACATCATGCAAAGCGTTACCCCGACATCGCAATACCTGAAGGCGCTCAATGAAGGTAGCCATCAATCCGACGACGTACAAAAAGAGGCCGTCAGTCGGCTGGAGATTATCTATCAGGAATTAATCAACAGCACGCCGCCAGTCCCCAGGGCTAGCGGGCTAATGGCACGGGTCGGGAAACTGTGGGGGAAGCGCGAAGATGCAAGCAACGCGCCGGTGCGTGGCTTATATATGTGGGGCGGTGTAGGGCGCGGGAAAACCTGGCTGATGGATCTTTTCTATCAAAGTTTGCCGGGAGAGCGAAAACAGCGGCTGCATTTTCACCGTTTTATGCTGCGGGTGCATGAAGAATTAACCGCATTGCAAGGGCAGAGCGATCCGCTGGAAATTATTGCCGATCGTTTCAAAGCCGAAACTGACGTGCTCTGTTTTGATGAATTTTTTGTTTCTGATATTACCGATGCCATGCTGCTGGGTGGCCTGATGAAAGCATTGTTTGCTCGCGGCATAACGCTGGTAGCAACGTCAAATATTCCGCCGGATGAGCTTTATCGAAATGGCCTGCAACGTGCGCGTTTTCTGCCTGCAATCGATGCCATTAAACAGCATTGTGATGTAATGAACGTGGACGCCGGTGTTGATTATCGACTGCGTACCCTTACTCAGGCGCATCTGTGGCTGTCGCCGCTTAATGATGAAACGCGTGAGCAGATGGATAAGCTGTGGCTGGCGCTGGCAGGTGCAAAACGAGAACAAGCCCCTACGCTGGAAATCAATCATCGACCGCTGGCGACAATGGGCGTAGAAAACCAGACGCTGGCGGTGTCATTTACCACGCTGTGCGTCGATGCCCGCAGCCAGCATGACTATATTGCGCTCTCACGTCTGTTTCACACGGTGATGTTGTTTGATGTGCCTGTCATGACGCGGTTGATGGAGAGTGAAGCGCGGCGTTTCATTGCGCTGGTGGATGAATTTTACGAGCGCCATGTCAAGCTAGTGGTGAGCGCGGAAGTACCTTTGTATGAAATTTATCAGGGCGAGCGGCTGAAGTTTGAGTTCCAGCGTTGCCTGTCACGTCTGCAAGAGATGCAAAGCGAAGAGTATTTGAAGCGCGAGCATTTGGCGGGTTAAAACCTGTCACAAATCACAAAAAGGGGTCGATCTTTGACCCCGACTTCTCTATAATCTTGCGACCCCACGTTACAAGAAAGTTTTTTTCCCAAAACTTTTTGTGTGCTGGCATAGGCTATTCGAAGGGGTAGGTTTGCCGGACTTTGTCGTGTGAACCTCAACAATTGAAGACGTTTGGGTGTTCACCAACGTGTAACTATTTATTGGGTAAGCTTTTAATGAAAACTTTTACAGCTAAACCAGAAACCGTAAAACGCGACTGGTATGTTGTTGACGCGACCGGTAAAACTCTGGGCCGTCTGGCTTCCGAACTGGCTCTGCGCCTGCGCGGTAAGCATAAAGCGGAATACACTCCGCACGTAGATACTGGTGATTACATCATCGTTCTGAACGCTGACAAAGTTGCTGTAACCGGCAACAAGCGTACTGACAAAGTGTACTATCATCACACCGGTCACATCGGTGGTATCAAACAAGCGACCTTTGAAGAGATGATTGCTCGCCGTCCTGAGCGTGTGATTGAAATCGCGGTTAAAGGCATGTTGCCAAAAGGCCCGCTGGGTCGTGCTATGTTCCGTAAACTGAAAGTTTACGCGGGTAACGAGCACAACCACGCGGCACAGCAACCGCAAGTTCTTGACATCTAATCGGGATTATAGGCAATGGCTGAAAATCAATACTACGGCACTGGTCGCCGCAAAAGTTCCGCAGCTCGCGTTTTCATCAAACCGGGCAACGGTAAAATCGTTATCAACCAACGTTCTCTGGAACAGTACTTCGGTCGTGAAACTGCCCGCATGGTAGTTCGTCAGCCGCTGGAACTGGTCGACATGGTTGAGAAACTGGATCTGTACATCACCGTTAAAGGTGGTGGTATCTCTGGTCAGGCTGGTGCGATCCGTCACGGTATCACCCGCGCTCTGATGGAGTACGACGAGTCCCTGCGTTCTGAACTGCGTAAAGCTGGCTTCGTTACTCGTGACGCTCGTCAGGTTGAACGTAAGAAAGTCGGTCTGCGTAAAGCACGTCGTCGTCCGCAGTTCTCCAAACGTTAATTGCTTTCTGCTCTGGCAGAATACAATTTGCGAAAAAACCCGCTTCGGCGGGTTTTTTTATGGATAAAATCTGACAGCGTAAGAATGGAAAGATGCTTTTTGCTACCGTCTGACAGGCAGGTAAAGCAAAAACAACATCGCCGATAAGGGATTAAGTCAACCATTTCAGACTAAAGCGCATCTCTTTTTCCCCATTTCCGGTATCGACTTACCACAAAGGTCGCAAAATCTGGTAAACTATCATCCAATTTTCTGCCCAAATGTCGGGTATTGCTCATTTTTTGTTTGATTTTCGAACAAAGAGAGTCGTTCCTAACTGGGTAACATAACTTCTGACTGGCCACCTGGTGGCTGGTAGCAGTAAAAATTCTGACTATACCTGGAGGTTTTCATGGCTGTCGCTGCCAACAAACGTTCGGTAATGACGCTGTTTTCCGGTCCTACTGACATCTATAGCCATCAGGTCCGCATTGTGCTGGCTGAGAAAGGTGTAAGTTTCGAGATCGAACACGTGGAAAAGGACAATCCGCCTCAGGATCTGATTGACCTCAACCCGAATCAGAGCGTTCCGACCCTGGTGGATCGTGAGCTGACCCTGTGGGAATCTCGCATCATTATGGAATATCTGGATGAGCGTTTCCCGCATCCGCCACTGATGCCTGTTTACCCAGTAGCTCGCGGTGAAAGCCGTCTGTACATGCACCGTATCGAAAAAGACTGGTACACGCTGATGAACACCATCATCAACGGTTCAGCTTCTGAAGCAGATGCCGCACGTAAGCAACTGCGCGAAGAACTGCTGGCGATTGCGCCGGTCTTCGGTCAGAAGCCGTACTTCCTGAGCGATGAGTTCAGCCTGGTTGATTGCTACCTTGCTCCACTGCTGTGGCGTCTGCCGCAACTGGGCATCGAGTTTAGCGGCCCGGGTGCGAAAGAGCTGAAAGGCTATATGACCCGCGTCTTTGAGCGTGACTCTTTCCTTGCTTCCTTAACAGAAGCAGAACGTGAAATGCGTCTGGGCCGGAGTTAATCTGTATGGATTTGTCACAGCTAACACCACGTCGTCCCTATCTGCTGCGTGCATTCTATGAGTGGTTGCTGGATAACCAGCTTACGCCGCACCTGGTGGTGGATGTGACGCTCCCTGGCGTGCAGGTTCCTATGGAATATGCGCGTGACGGGCAAATCGTACTCAACATTGCGCCGCGTGCGGTTGGCAATCTGGAACTGGCGAATGATGAAGTGCGTTTTAACGCGCGCTTTGGTGGCATTCCGCGTCAGGTTTCAGTGCCGCTGGCTGCCGTGCTGGCTATCTACGCCCGCGAAAATGGCGCAGGAACGATGTTCGAGCCTGAAGCTGCCTACGACGAAGATGCCAGTATCATGAATGATGATGAAGCGTCGGCAGATAATGAAACCGTTATGTCGGTCATTGACGGCGATAAGCCCGATCACGGTGATGACCATCATCCTGACGATGAACCGCCACAGCCTCCACGCGGTGGACGCCCGGCATTGCGGGTTGTGAAATAAATGATAAACAGGCCCATGTGGCCTGTTTTGCTATCTACCTTCTTTTCGCCTGATTTTAATACTGTGTTACGATAACTTCGCTATTATCCGTCAACGTATTTTCCCAGAAAGAGCTCTATGAACGCATTTGATCCGCAAGCAGAAGATTCTCCGGCTACTATCGGTCGTAACTTGCGTCGTCGTCCACTGGCGCGCAAAAAACTCTCCGAAATGGTGGAGGAAGAGCTGGAGCAGATGATCCGCCGTCGTGAATTTGGCGAAGGTGAGCAACTGCCGTCTGAACGCGAACTTATGGCGTTCTTTAACGTTGGGCGTCCTTCGGTACGTGAGGCGTTGGCGGCGTTAAAGCGCAAAGGTCTGGTACAAATTAATAATGGTGAACGCGCTCGTGTCTCGCGTCCTTCTGCGGACACCATCATCGGCGAGCTTTCCGGCATGGCAAAAGATTTTCTTTCCCATCCTGGCGGGATAGCCCATTTCGAACAGTTACGCCTGTTCTTTGAGTCCAGCCTGGTGCGCTATGCGGCTGAACATGCCACCGATGAGCAAATTGATTTGCTGGCAAAAGCTCTGGAAATCAACAGTCAGTCGCTGGATAACAACGCCGCGTTTATTCGTTCAGACGTTGATTTCCACCGTGTGCTGGCAGAGATCCCGGGGAACCCGATCTTTATGGCGATCCACGTTGCTCTGCTCGACTGGCTGATCGCCGCCCGTCCGACAGTCGCCGATCAGGCGCTGCACGAGCATAATAACGTTAGTTATCAGCAGCATATTGCGATCGTTGATGCGATCCGTCGTCACGATCCCGATGAAGCCGATCGCGCATTGCAATCGCATCTCAACAGCGTTTCTGCCACCTGGCACGCCTTCGGTCAGACCACCAACAAAAAGAAATAATGCCACTTTAGTGAAGCAGATCGCATTATAAGCGTTCTGTATGATGTGTTGCTTATTTGATCTGGTATAACAGGTATAAAGGTATATCGTTTCTAACAGGCAAGCATCACTTCAGAGGTATTTATGGCAACAAATTTACGTGGCGTAATGGCCGCACTCCTGACTCCTTTTGACCAACAACAAGCACTGGATAAAGCGAGTCTGCGCCGCCTGGTTCAGTTCAATATTCAGCAGGGCATCGACGGCTTATACGTAGGTGGTTCAACCGGCGAAGCCTTTGTACAGAGCCTTTCCGAGCGTGAACAGGTACTGGAAATCGTCGCCGAAGAGGCGAAAGGTAAGATTAAATTAATCGCTCACGTAGGTTGCGTCAGCACTGCTGAAAGCCAACAACTTGCGGCATCCGCTAAACGTTATGGCTTCGATGCCGTCTCTGCCGTTACGCCGTTCTACTATCCTTTCAGCTTTGAAGAACACTGCGATCACTACCGGGCAATCATTGATTCAGCGGATGGTTTACCGATGGTGGTGTACAACATTCCGGCGTTAAGCGGCGTTAAACTGAGCCTGGATCAGATCAACACTCTGGTTACGTTGCCAGGTGTCGGCGCGCTGAAACAGACCTCTGGTGATCTCTATCAGATGGAGCAGATCCGTCGTGAACATCCGGATCTGGTGCTCTACAACGGTTACGACGAAATCTTTGCTTCCGGCCTGCTGGCGGGCGCTGATGGTGGTATCGGTAGTACCTACAACATCATGGGCTGGCGTTATCAGGGCATCGTTAAGGCGTTAAAAGAAGGTGATATCCAGACCGCGCAGAAACTGCAAACCGAGTGCAACAAAGTCATTGATTTGCTGATTAAAACTGGCGTATTCCGTGGCCTGAAAACAGTTCTGCACTATATGGATGTGGTGTCCGTTCCGCTGTGCCGCAAACCGTTTGGTCCGGTAGATGAAAAATATCTGCCAGAACTGAAGGCGCTGGCTCAGCAGTTGATGCAAGAGCGCGGGTGAGTTTTTCCCCTCACTCGCCCCTACCGGGTGAGGGGAAATAAACGCATCTGTACCCTACAACTTTCATACCAAAGCGTGTGGGCAACGCCCATCGCGGGAGACTCACAATGAGTACTACAACCCAGAATATCCCGTGGTATCGCCATCTCAACCGCGCACAATGGCGAGCATTTTCCGCTGCCTGGTTGGGATATCTACTTGATGGTTTTGATTTCGTTTTAATTGCCCTTGTACTCACCGAAGTACAAGGTGAATTTGGGCTGACGACGGTGCAGGCGGCAAGTCTGATCTCCGCAGCCTTTATCTCACGCTGGTTCGGCGGCTTGATGCTTGGGGCTATGGGGGATCGTTACGGGCGTCGTCTGGCAATGGTCACCAGTATCGTTCTCTTCTCGGTCGGGACGCTGGCTTGTGGCTTCGCGCCAGGCTACATCACCATGTTTATCGCTCGTCTGGTGATCGGCATGGGGATGGCAGGAGAATACGGTTCCAGCGCCACCTATGTCATTGAAAGCTGGCCAAAACACCTGCGTAACAAAGCCAGTGGTTTTCTGATTTCCGGCTTCTCTGTAGGTGCCGTCGTTGCAGCTCAGGTCTACAGCCTGGTGGTTCCGATCTGGGGCTGGCGTGCGCTGTTCTTTATCGGCATCTTACCGATCATCTTTGCTCTCTGGCTGCGGAAAAACATCCCGGAAGCAGAAGACTGGAAAGAGAAACACGGAGGTAAAGCACCGGTACGTACAATGGTGGATATTCTTTACCGTGGTGAACATCGCATCGCCAATATCGTGATGACGCTGGCGGCAGCTACTGCGCTGTGGTTCTGCTTCGCCGGCAACCTGCAAAATGCCGCAATCGTCGCTGTTCTTGGGCTGTTATGCGCCGCAATCTTTATCAGCTTTATGGTGCAAAGTACGGGTAAACGCTGGCCAACGGGCGTAATGCTGATGGTGGTTGTGTTGTTTGCCTTCCTCTACTCATGGCCGATTCAGGCGCTGTTGCCGACGTATCTGAAAACTGAGCTGGCTTATAACCCGCATACGGTCGCCAATGTGCTGTTCTTTAGTGGTTTTGGTGCGGCGGTGGGTTGCTGCGTCGGTGGCTTCCTCGGTGACTGGCTGGGAACCCGCAAAGCCTACGTATATAGCCTGTTAGCTTCACAATTGCTGATTATTCCGGTATTTGCGATTGGCGGCGCAAACGTCTGGGTACTCGGTCTGTTACTGTTCTTCCAGCAAATGCTTGGTCAGGGCATCTCCGGGATCTTACCGAAACTGATCGGCGGTTATTTCGATACCGACCAGCGTGCGGCGGGGCTGGGCTTTACCTACAACGTCGGCGCACTTGGCGGCGCACTGGCTCCAATCCTCGGCGCGTTGATCGCTCAACGTCTGGATCTGGGCACTGCGCTGGGATCGCTCTCGTTCAGTCTGACGTTCGTGGTGATCTTGCTGATTGGTCTGGATATGCCATCCCGCGTTCAGCGTTGGCTGCGCCCGGAAGCGTTACGTACTCATGACGCTATCGACGGCAAACCATTTAGCGGTGCCGTGCCGTTTGGCAGCGCCAAAAACGATTTAGTCAAAACCAAAAGTTAATCCTGTAGCCCGGTCTCTGCACCGGGCCTTTCGCTAAGGGAAGAAGTATGTCGTTACTTGCACAACTGGATCAAAAAATCGCTACCAATGGTGGCTTGATTGTCTCCTGCCAGCCGGTTCCGGACAGCCCGCTCGATAAACCCGAAATCGTTGCTGCCATGGCATTAGCGGCAGAGCAGGCGGGTGCGGTCGCTATTCGCATAGAGGGTGTGGCAAACCTGAAAGCCACGCGTGCGGTGGTGAGCGTGCCGATTATCGGGATTGTGAAACGCGATCTGGAGGATTCTCCGGTACGTATCACGGCCTATATTGAAGATGTTGATGCACTGGCGCAGGCGGGCGCGGATATTATCGCGATTGATGGCACCGATCGCCCACGTCCGGTGCCTGTTGAAACGCTGCTTGCGCGTATTCACCACCACGGTTTACTGGCGATGACCGACTGCTCAACGCCGGAAGACGGTCTGGCTTGCCAAAAGCTGGGAGCCGAAATTATTGGTACTACGCTTTCTGGCTATACCACACCTGAAACGCCAGAAGAGCCCGATCTGGCGCTGGTGAAAACGTTGAGTGACGCAGGATGTCGCGTGATTGCCGAAGGGCGATACAACACGCCAGCGCAGGCGGCAGATGCGATGCGCCACGGCGCATGGGCAGTGACGGTCGGTTCTGCCATTACGCGACTTGAGCACATTTGCCAGTGGTACAACACAGCGATGAAAAAGGCGGTGCTATGACCACACTGGCGATTGATATCGGCGGTACTAAACTTGCCGCCGCGCTGATTGGCGCTGACGGGCAGATCCGCGATCGTCGTGAACTTCCTACGCCAGCCAGCCAGACACCAGAAGCCTTGCGTGATGCCTTATCCGCATTAGTCTCTCCGTTGCAAGCTCATGCGCAGCGGGTTGCCATCGCTTCGACCGGAATTATTCGCGACGGCAGTTTGCTGGCGCTTAATCCGCATAATCTTGGTGGATTGCTACACTTTCCGTTAGTCAAAACGCTGGAGCAACTTACCGATTTGCCGACCATTGCCATTAATGACGCGCAGGCCGCAGCATGGGCAGAGTATCAGGCGCTGGAAGGCGATATAACCGATATGGTGTTTATCACCGTTTCCACCGGTGTTGGCGGCGGCGTGGTCAGCGGCGGCAAACTGCTTACCGGCCCTGGCGGTCTGGCGGGGCACATCGGGCATACGCTTGCCGATCCGCACGGCCCAGTCTGCGGCTGTGGACGCACAGGTTGCGTGGAAGCGATTGCTTCTGGTCGCGGCATTGCAGCGGCAGCGCAGGGGGAGTTGGCTGGTGCGGATGCGAAAACTATTTTCACGCGCGCCGGGCAGGGCGACGAGCAGGCACAGCAACTGATTCATCGCTCCGCACATGCGCTGGCAAGACTGATTGCCGATGTTAAAGCCACAACTGATTGCCAGTGTGTGGTGCTCGGCGGCAGTGTCGGGCTGGCGGAAGGGTATCTGGCGCTGGTGGAAACGTATCTGGCTCAGGAGCCAGCGGCATTTCATGTTGAGTTACTGGCGGCGCACTACCGCCATGATGCAGGTTTACTTGGAGCTGCGTTGCTGGCTCAGGGAGAAAAATTATGATGATGGGTGAAGTACAGTCGTTACCATCTGCCGGTTTACATCCAGCACTACTGGACGCGTTAACGCTGGCATTAGCCGCCAGGCCGCAGGAAAAAGCGCCGGGTCGTTACGAATTGCAGGGCGACAATATCTTTATGAATGTCATGACTTTTAACACTCAATCGCCCGTTGAGAAAAAAGCCGAATTGCACGAGCAATATATTGATATCCAGTTATTGTTAAGCGGCGAGGAGCGGATTCTGTTTGGCATGGCAGGCACTGCGCGTGAGTGTGAAGAATTTCACCATGAGGATGATTACCAGCTTTGCAGCGCCATTGAGAACGAGCAAGCTATCATCCTGAAGCCGGGGATGTTCGCCGTGTTTATGCCGGGAGAACCGCATAAACCGGGATGTGTTGTTAGCGAGCCAGGAGAGATTAAAAAGGTGGTAGTGAAGGTTAAGGCCGAGTTAATGGCTTAAAACTTGGTTCGTTTTAAAGATTCTGCAGACACCGTCTGCAGAATTCGAAACCGCTGAAATTAACGGCGTCTATAACCTTCCTCTGGCGCCGCCTGTGTTCGAACGAGTTCATCCGCGAGTCGTTTTTTATCAGGTAACAAGCATAATTTGGCAGACATTGTCTGCACGAATTTCAATTCGTTGAAAAAATATAAAAATTTTTAAACTGCCATAAATTCCTGGTGGAAAAACCACGCTTATACCTAAGACTTAAATCCTTTGATAGCCGCTTGATTAGCTGTGCGCCATACGCAGCCTTGTTCAAATTCGACAATTCGTCGGCCAATTACCCAGTATGTGGCGGTCATTAAGACTACGTATCGTTTCCGTCGGGCACTATCGGCCAGGTGAATAATGCCGTCGTGGATTTGCTGATAGCCTGCTGTGGTTCTCTCTGAGAGAGATTCCATTATCTGTGCCTTTATACGGCGCTGTGTTGAATAATGGAGTCAGCTATATGCCTGGGATGAGCACTGAACAATTAAGAACGGCGTATTACATTCACTTTCCCTAAGATAGGTGAACAGTTTCCAGCAATATTATCAGAGCGTATAAAACGAATGCCAGATAGTACTCCTGCCCGGCATTGTTATTACAAGTAAACCACGCTTATCACTGCTTGACCATCCAGTTCGATTTTCTCTGAGCTGCCTAAATCATTCGCAATAGATGCGCTCACCTGTAGTGGTATAACGGCGTTAGTCACAGGAATGGGGGAAATTTCCCCTGCTTTTACAAAGGTGTAGTAATAACTTTGGTCGACAGCAAGCGGATAAGCGGTGAGCGTTTGCCATGCTCTTTTTTGCCCAGTTATGACCGCATCTGCACCTGCAACTGATGCCGCCAACGTCTGGCTACCATTGCTGGCGCTAATGTTTTGGCTATCAATTAACACAGCATAACTGCCGATATTCTTATTATCTTTTGTTTTTCCTAAGCCGAATAAGCGTGTTGCCTGGTTAATATAACCGCCGCCATTCACGGTATATTTTACACCGCTCTGACCTTCACCATCTTTTCCGGTGATCACGCTGTCCATCCGCGTATCCCGGGCAGTAATCGCGATTCCGGTTGCTGATTCACAAGTGATGGTCAGAGTAATATTACGTGTGCCAATCTGAGTGTAATGCTGCGTTGAAAGTGCATTGATTGAATGGCTGCCGAAGTTCACTACACCGCCGTTGCTTAACAGCGGTGTACAGGCTGCAGCTTCCAAAGACACCTTGACGCCAATGGTGGCTCTGTCAGCGGCTTGTACTGACAAAGTAATAAAGGCGCTGGCGACAATCAGCAATTTTGTGTTGTTCATTTTGCCTCCACCAGGACAGTAAGATTGCCCGTAATATCCGTCATGTCGGTGAGCTCTCCTTCATCCTTAAAAGAAGGCGCCATGGTCAGTGTGAGGCTGATACTTTTACCGCTATCAATTACTGCTTCCTGACCATTTTGCATAAATACCAGCCAATTATTAGGCGAAGGGCTTACAGATGCTGTTCCTGCACTGCCTGCATTGTCACTTTTGCTGTTAGCTAACGCCAAATCAAAGCTGTCACTACCGGAAATTGCATCGCTGGCGACCAGATTTAATGCACCGTCCGGGCCAAAACCAAATCTGTTATTTGTAATATGCGTGGTACTTAACTGAACGCGGACATGACCAGTCTGGTCGCATTGAATAACCAGCGTGGTTGTTTTGTCCGCTAACTGCGTTGTCTTACCTCGGTCGGCCTGGCGCATAGCGGCACTGCGTTTGCCATAGTCGACATTTTGTGTGCTGCTGGTGAGATTACACTCTGCCAGAACGGGCATGGCGCACGTCAATAGCAGGCATACTGCGATTATCCGTTTCATTGGCAGACTCCTGTTGCTGTTTCGTAGAAGATATCGTCAGGTGCTTCTGCGGGTAAGGAGAGCGAGATCCGACAGGAGCGATTGCCATCTACTGCGATGATTGTCATCTCTGGCTTCACGTTGTTGAGGAACACCGTACCCTCGTCAACGGACGTAGTCAGGTAGTTGCCGTCACTGTCCTGGATCGCCATTCCTCGCGGCAGTTTTTTACCATCGGGATAAGCAATAGTGAGCAGTGCCCGCCGTTGTGTGAGGGTGTTAAAGCCCACTTTACCCACAGCCCCACGGCTCTGTTTCAGCATTTTTGTGCCATTACCGACGTCGACATTTTTTGGCAAACTGGTGGTATCAATTTCTATTGTTGCTTTACGCCACGGCTGAAGTGAGGGGATCACCGCCTTGCCGCCGATATCCGTCCAGACTGAGCCTGTTGGGGTTGATATTTTGACCCCTGATACGGCGTTATCGAGTCTGGCAATGGCGTAAGTATCATCAATTGCCCACGGAGAGAGCGTGACACCCTGGCTGTGCAGAGCAATACCGCCAGAAAGCATACCGTTATAGGAACGATTATCTGTGTTGTTCGCACTTGCAGCCAGGCTGAGCTGGGTATAGTGAAGATTGGTATTCAGGCTGCCATTAATCGTGTTCTGCTGTTCGTCCTGGTTACGCTCGGCACTGACATAGTAAGATGTTTCATCTGAGATAACACCAGAGACTCCCCCGCCGTAGTATGTGCGATGGTCATCGTGGCGTGTATACAATGTTGCGCTGCTGGAACGACCAAACGGAATACTGATATTCACGTAGAAAAGGTCGCCATCGTCTTCATTATCTTCAGAGGCATCCAATTGATGCTGCCAGTTAACGGAAACCGTGGCGTGTTTAAAGCTTTTGTTCCAGTTGACGCTGAGGTTAGTCGAATCACTTCTGCCATCGTAACTTTGCGTTTTATAGCCACTGACGTTAACACCGCCAAGTGTCGGATCTGACCAGCTAATTCCCAGCGAAAGGGTGCTTTTTGTCCAGTCGCTTTCACCATCGTTATCGGTGGATTCGGACAGGGTACGATAGTCACGATCCTGGTAGCTGATACTACTGTTTACTCCTAATGCGTAGGGTAAGTTGTAGTTTACATCCAGTTGATATTTTTGCCCGTGCAGCGAATGGTTGTTATCCCAAGCCGAGCTTATTTGGCTTCCCAGCGACAGGTCAGGCAAGGGGATGATATCTGTACGCGCGGCAATAGCCTGGTAGCTATCTGCCACAATTGCTCCTCCGCCGAAATTACTCCAGGTTGTGAGATTCCAGCTATCAGATGCGCTTAATACCCAAGGAGAGTCGTCATAACTACTGTCAACGCGACCCAGTGAAATGCGATAGCCCTGACCGTTAACCATTTGGTTATTAAACAACGTCGCAGGAACGGAGAAGGTGTGTTCCCCTCCGGTAGTTTCAATCACGTTGACCTGAAGGTCGCTGTTCATCGTGCGAACGGGAACATCCGAAATGGTAAACGCACCCGCCGGAACCAGAGTCGAGAGTAGCAGAACGCCCTGTTGGCGTATTTCCACTCGCGCCTGAAATGTATTCGCGATTCCGGTTACTTGTACGCCGCTGCCGGTATGCTGTAAGGCGCTATCTGGCGATAATTCAATACCATAAATTCTTGCACCTTCAAGCAACGTGTTATTCACGTTAACTTCACCCGCACGCATTAACATCTTGCTCCCCACGAATGTGTGCTCAAGGTAGGTCGTGGAGTTCTGGTTGCTGAAGTTACCGTCAGATTGCGTAATAAATTGATGGCTTCTTAACATCCAGTCATTGATGTTGATACCGCCTTCCAGCACCGCCTGGGAAAAATCAGAGCTGTCATTGCCAAACTCAGAACGGCTGGAGAGAAGCGAATAATTTAACAATGCGCCATGTCCACCGGTGGTAGCCGATGTCACATCCTGGCCTAGAGGAATACGCGCCTGTGGAGGCACTGTTATCTGCAACTTATCCTGGTTGGTCAACGGGGTAATTTTCGTACTGGGGTAACTTTGGGGATAGTCATAGCAGCCATTCTCATCGCTACTGGCGGGGATTTTTAACCCGGCAAATTCCAGCACATTTTTATCAAGACAGGCATCGCCGTTGTTATCAATGCGTACGATGATGTTGCCAATTTCGTCCCCATTAACGTTGAGCATGAGCGAATACTCACCCGGCATAAAGCGTGCAGAACGAGAAAAATAGTGCGAAACAGCCGGATCAATCCCCAGCGATTTAAGTGTATTCCGGTCGAAGTCTACGGCAGCGAGTTCGAGATCGCTGGCGTTGGCAGGCAGCGTTGTGAGTAGGCCGATAGAATATGCCAGTAACGATTTCTTCAACATCCCTGGATACCTGAAGTAAGTTATTTCAAGTCTGTCAGATATTTATTACCGCGATAGCCGTATCGGCTGGCAGGGTAAAATTCCACTTGTTTGTCAGTGGCGTCTGGCAGAGTGGCTGTGGTTGAGGTGTGTGGCAACAGGTATGTTTTGCTTAAATTACCTGGTTTTCCTGAGGGCAATGTTTTGAATTGCAGGGTCATACGCACGACGTAATCACTGGGGTTGCTGATTTCTATTTGATTACCGTTTTTACGCCATTCGAGATATTTCCAGGCTTCTGTTTCTACGGCGAGCGAGGCTGGGTGAATCAACACCGGTAAGTCCTGACGTATTGTTAAGGAAACTTGGTTTTTATCGACGTCTTTTGGTGGAATACCTTCAAAGGTAACGCGTTTGAGTTCTTCCGCTTTCAGGGGCGCGGATGTTTGCAACAAGAAACGGACTTGCTGAATTTGACCTGCTTCCACGCGAATAACCGGTTGGGTTGGAATTAAACGAATCGTTTTTTGGCTATCCGGGAGATCGACAATGGTGGTGTAGAGCAGTGCGGGATAAGAATCTGTATTGGTGACATTCATCGTCGCCTCGCCTTTCTTTTCATCAACCAGTAATACTGATGTTTCTGGCACCATGCCGGCAGCCAGCGTTTGAAAAGAGAGTAATACGAGAGCCGATAATAAAGATTTAAACATAGAAAACTCCTGTAAATACCGAAACCAGATCGGGTTATTCCTTTTATCTTTATTACTTTCTGACTAAGAAAGTGATAAATAACAGCAGACCGGCAAAATACCGATGCTGCTGTTTTTAATAACGCTAAAATGAATCGCTAACGATTAGAGGTACAGCACCTGCAGAGTCACGTTACCGTCCAGTTTAATCACTTCAGTCGTACCCAGAACGGTATTATCCTGTACAGCGGCGTCAATCAGCAGTGGGAACTGGGCCATAGTGATCGCAACAGGCGTTAACTCACCCGTTTTCGCCACAGAATAGGCACGGTTTTTTGCACCGTTAGTCGAAATGATGGAGCCAGTATCACTCTTAATCCAGGTTGGGACTGCAGGAGTAAAGTCACCGGTCTGAATAACATCGACGGTCAGATCGCCTGTATCATCGCTGGCAGTGACAGCGCCCGCCATGGTGTCAATACCAATAGTGAATGCACCAATTTTTTGCCCGTTAGGTGCGAGACCAAGACCAAAACCGTTACTGGTATTTGCCATATCCATTTGTTTACCAAAAGCTTTGGCAACATATGCGGTGCCGCTCAACGGTAAGCGGGAGTCCAGGCGGTTATCGAAGCTGGTGATAGCAAACAGCGTTGGTGCTGTACATTTGATGGTCAGTGTGGTGGTTTTACGGCCTAACTGAACGAGGGTGTTAGTGACACCGGTCGGATTCAGCGCCATGTTTGGGTGTTTGCCGTAGTCAATGATGCCGCCACCGGTGAATTCAGGGGTACATGCACCTGGGTTAAATTCTCCGACAACCGTTAAGGTGGCATCTGAGGTTACGGTGGTATCAGCTGCCATTACATTAAATGACGTAACAGCAAGAGCCGCACAAATAGCGGCAGTAGTGAGAGACTTTTTGAAAAGCATGTGAACACTTCCTTGGTGACGATTTTTAATGAGTGATTTAATTTGTTCTTCAATATTTAAAGAACAAAACCAGATAAGTGTACCCGGTTGTTTATGATTGTAAATAAATTGCGCATCTGGAAATAATTAATAAACAAATTATATTCTACAGATGAATGTTAATATGGTTATATTGTGACTTATGTATTTTTTTATGGTGAAAAATAATCTTCAATATTCATTTAATAAATATAACTAACGGGGAAAATAGGAAAATATAAAAATATATATAATGAATATACTGCATGATTATATTTATTTTTTTTATATGTTTAAGTCGCTATCCTGGTACTACTTCAGCAAAAAAGAGGGAGAGCAGCGAATAGCGCAGAAATACTAAGGTTGTTAATGGGCAAGATTCGCCAGACAGAGCCTGGCGAACTACAACACGTTAGTAGAAAATTAGGGGATTACACTTCCAGCCAGTTCATGATCCCGTCAGCCGCTTTACGACCTTCGGCGATGGCAGTCACCACCAGATCCGAACCACGCACGATGTCACCACCGGCAAAGATTTTCGGGTTACTGGTCTGAAAGGCGTTTTCGTTACCTTCCGGGGCAATGATCCGACCCTGAGAATCCAGCTCAACGCTGTGTTCTGCCAGCCATTCCATGCTGTGTGGGCGGAAACCAAACGCCATGATCACCGCATCTGCCGGAACAATATGTTCTGACCCTGCCACGATCTCCGCGCGGCGACGGCCTTTAGCGTCCGGTTCGCCCATTTCGGTGCGCACCATTTTCACGCCGCTGACTTTACCGTTGCCATTCACTTCAATACCCAGCGGCTGGACGTTGAATTTGAACTCAACGCCTTCTTCCCGCGCGTTTTTCACTTCGCGACGGGAACCTGGCATGTTCTCTTCATCACGACGATAGGCGCAGATAACGTGCTTTGCTCCCTGACGCACGGAAGTCCGCACACAGTCCATCGCGGTATCGCCGCCGCCAAGCACCACCACGCGCTTGCCTTCCATGCTGACGAAAGGTTCGTCGCTGGTTTCGCCAAAGCCCATCAACTGTTTGGTGTTGGCGATAAGGAACGGCAGCGCCGCGTACACACCATCGGCGTCTTCGTTTTCCAGCCCGCCGCGCATTGACTGATAAGTCCCGACGCCAAGGAACACGGCATCGTAATCTTTCAGTAGATCGTCAAGCTGTACGTCACGACCCACTTCGGTATTGAGCCTGAATTCAATACCCATGCCGGTGAAGATTTCACGGCGGCGCGTCATCACCTCTTTTTCCAGCTTGAAGGCCGGAATGCCGAAAGTCAGCAGGCCGCCGATTTCCGGGTGACGGTCGAAGACGACCGCTTTTACGCCGTTGCGCGTCAGGACATCCGCACACGCCAGACCCGCCGGACCTGCGCCGATAATCGCCACTTTTTTACCGGTCTGTTTCACGCCGGACATATCCGGGCGCCAGCCCATTTCGAACGCTTTATCATTGATATAGCGTTCGATGTTGCCGATGGTCACCGCGCCAAACTCATCGTTCAGGGTACAGGAACCTTCGCACAGACGATCCTGCGGGCAGACACGCCCGCACACTTCCGGCAGGGTATTGGTTTGATGCGACAGTTCTGCCGCTTCAAAAATACGCCCCTCGTTGGCGAGCTTCAGCCAGTTCGGGATGTAGTTGTGTACCGGGCATTTCCACTCGCAGTATGGGTTGCCGCATGACAGGCAGCGATCAGCCTGTGCTTTGGCCTGGCCTTCGGAAAACGGCTCGTAAATTTCAACAAACTCAATTTTGCGGATCTTCAGCGGTTTCTTTGGCGGATCAACGCGCTGCAGGTCGATAAATTGATAAACATTCTGACTCATTGTTGCTACCCCTTACTGCGCCTGCACGCGCAACTCTGCTGCGCTACGACTACGGTGACCCAGCAGTGCTTTTACATCACTGGACTTCGGTTTAACCAGCGCGAATTTAGTGGCGAAGGTTGACCAGTTAGCCAGAATTTCTTCGCCACGCTGGGAACCAGTATGCTGCACATGCTCGGTGATAAGACCACGCAGATGCTCTTCATGGATCGCCAGAGAGTCCACGCTTAAGACCTCCACCAGTTCCGGGTTAACGCGTTTGCGGAAATCACCACTTTCGTCGAGAACGTAAGCGAAGCCGCCAGTCATGCCCGCGCCGAAGTTCACGCCAGTTTTACCCAGAATACAGACGATACCGCCCGTCATATATTCACAGCCGTTGTCGCCAATACCTTCTACCACGGTAATAGCACCGGAGTTACGCACGCCAAAACGTTCACCCGCGCGGCCTGCGGCATACAGACGACCACCGGTCGCACCATACAGGCAGGTGTTGCCGATAATGCTCGCCTCATGGCTGCGGAAGGCCGAGCCAACCGGAGGACGAATGGCGATTAAGCCGCCCGCCATGCCTTTACCGACATAGTCGTTGGCATCCCCCGTCAGATACAGCTCCACGCCGCCCGCGTTCCACACACCGAAACTCTGGCCTGCGGTGCCGTTGAAGTACGCTTTGATAGGATCGGCTGCCAGCCCCTGATCGCCGTGCGTCTGGGCGATATAGCCTGAAAGCGACGCGCCGACAGAACGGTCGGTGTTGCGGATATCGAACCAGAAGGTTTTGCTCTGGCGTTCATCGACAAACGGTTTCGCCTGTTGCAGCAACTGCGCGTTCAGCAGGCCGTTATCAAACGGCGGATTGTTTTCGGTACAGTAGAGCGCCTTACCTGCCTTAGGCTCGGCAGTCTCCAGCAGCTTCGATAGCGCCAGTTTTTGCTGTTTAGCGGTGAAACCGTCCAGCTCTTTCAGCAGGTCGGTGCGACCAATCAGATCCACCAGACGCGTTACCCCTAGCTGTGCCATCAGCTCGCGGGTTTCACGGGCGATAAATTCAAAGTAATTCGTCACCTTGAACGGCAGGCCGTGGTAGTGATTTTTACGCAGTTTTTCGTCCTGAGTTGCCACGCCGGTGGCGCAGTTGTTCAGATGGCAAATACGCAGATATTTACAGCCGAGCGCCACCATTGGGCCAGTGCCGAAACCGAAACTTTCCGCGCCGAGGATGGCTGCTTTGATGATATCGACACCGGTTTTCAGGCCGCCATCAACCTGCAAACGGATCTTATGACGCAAGCCGTTGGCAACCAGCGCCTGTTGGGTTTCAACAAGCCCCAGCTCCCACGGGCAGCCTGCGTATTTCACCGATGAAAGCGGACTTGCGCCGGTGCCGCCGTCATAGCCTGCGATGGTGATCAAGTCCGCATAGGCTTTCGCCACGCCAGTCGCGATGGTGCCTACGCCCGGCTCAGACACCAGCTTCACGGAGATCATCGCTTTCGGGTTAACCTGTTTCAGGTCGAAAATCAGCTGCGCTAAATCCTCGATAGAGTAGATATCGTGGTGCGGTGGCGGGGAGATCAACGTTACGCCCGGCACGGAATAGCGCAGTTTGGCGATGTAAGGAGTGACTTTATCGCCCGGTAACTGACCGCCTTCACCCGGTTTCGCGCCCTGGGCGACTTTAATCTGAATGACGTCGGCATTGACCAGGTACGCCGGAGTAACACCGAAGCGACCGGAAGCCACCTGCTTGATGCGCGACACTTTGTTAGTGCCATAGCGCGCCGGATCTTCACCACCTTCACCGGAGTTGGAATTGCCGCCAATGCTGTTCATCGCTTCCGCCAGCGCCTCGTGCGCTTCCGGGCTTAATGCGCCGATAGACATTGCGGCGGTATCGAAGCGTTTAAACAGTTCGCTTGCCGGTTCAACATCAGCAATGTTGACCGCTTCATCACCTGGAGTAATCGCCAGCAGATCGCGCAGCGTGGTAGCAGGACGCTCGTTAACCAGCTTCGCGTATTCCTGATAGTCGCTGTACTCGCCGCTCTGTACCGCCTGTTGCAACGTGCGCACTACGTCCGGGTTGTAGGCGTGGTATTCGCCGCCGTGCACATATTTCAGCAGGCCGCCCTGGCTGATGGGTTTACGCGCCAGCCAGGCACGTTTCGAGAGATTCAGCAGATCCTGCTGGAAGTCTTCAAAGCCTGCTCCGCCAATGCGGCTAACCACGCCCTGGAAGCACAGGCTCACAACGTCATCGTGCAGACCGACCGCCTCAAACAGTTTCGAGCAGCGGTAAGAGGCGATGGTGGAGATGCCCATTTTGGACATGATTTTGTACAAGCCTTTGTTGATGCCGTTACGGTAGTTGAGCATCACGGTACGATAATTTTTGGCAATCGCGTGGGTGTCAACCAGGCGACCCAGCGTTTCATAGGCAAGGTACGGATAAATAGCCGTCGCGCCGAAGCCCAGCAACACGGCGAAGTGGTGCGGATCGCGGGCGCTAGCGGTTTCGACGATGATGTTGGCGTCGCAACGCAGGCTTTGATCGACCAGACGGGTCTGGATCGCGCCAACCGCCATCGGGGCCGGAACCGGCAGGCGATCTTTAGCGATATTCCGGTCGGAGAGCACCAGCAACACGGTGCCGCTACGTACCATTTTTTCGGCTTTGTCGCACAGCTCTTTGACTGTCGCTTCGAGCGTGGTTTTAGTGACGTCAAAGGTGATATCCAGCGTATCTGCGCGGTAGTGCTCCTCTTTCATCGTCGTGAGCTGTTTGAAATCGGAGTAGAGCAGAATCGGCGATTTAAAGCTTAAACGGTGCGCCTGGCCCTCTGCTTCACAGAAGACGTTCATTTCACGACCAATGCTGGTGGCGAGCGACATAACATGCGCTTCACGCAGCGGGTCGATTGGCGGGTTAGTCACCTGAGCAAACTGCTGGCGGAAGTAGTCGTAAATAATGCGCGGCTGACTGGAGAGCACGGCGAATGGGGTATCATCGCCCATCGATCCGACCGCTTCCTGACCGTTTTCGCCCAGTACGCGAATTACGGAGTCCAGCTCTTCCGCGCTGTAGTTAAACTGTTTCTGGTAGCTGGCAAGCGTGTCGTCGTCCAGTTCGCGGCTACCCACTTCTTCATCGGGCAGATCTTCAAACGGTACCAGTCGGCGGACGTTTTTCTCCATCCACTCTTTATAAGGGTGGCGACTTTTCAGATCGTCATCGGTTTCTGCCGAGTGCAGAATACGCCCACTGCGGGTGTCGATCACCATCAGTTCGCCTGGCCCGACGCGGCCTTTTTCGACTACTTCGTCAGGTTGGTAATCCCAGATGCCGACTTCAGAGGCGCAGGTGATGAGTTTATCTTTGGTGATGACGTAGCGCGCCGGACGCAGACCGTTACGGTCGAGGTTACAGGCAGCGAAGCGACCGTCAGACATCACGATGCCCGCCGGGCCATCCCACGGCTCCATATGCATGGAGTTAAAATCGAAGAACGCGCGCAGTTCCGGATCCATATCCGGGTTGTTCTGCCAGGCGGGTGGCACTAACAGACGCATGGCGCGGATGATATCCATCCCGCCCGCCAGCAGCAGTTCCAGCATGTTATCCATTGAACTGGAGTCAGAACCCGTTTCGTTGACGAAGGGTGCAGCGTCGTGCAAATCCGGGATCAGCGGCGTCTGGAATTTATAAGTACGGGCGCGCGCCCACTGACGGTTACCGGTGATAGTGTTGATTTCGCCGTTGTGCGCCAGATAGCGGAACGGCTGCGCCAGCGGCCAGCGCGGCACGGTGTTGGTGGAGAAGCGTTGATGGAACAGGCAGATAGCTGATTCCAGACGCAGATCAGCAAGATCCAGGTAAAAGCGCGGCAAATCCGCCGGCATACACAGACCTTTATAGATGTTGACCAGATTCGACAGGCTACAGACGTAGAAGTCTTTATCGGCCTCGAGACGTTTTTCAATGCGGCGACGGGCGATAAACAGACGGCGCTCCATATCGCGCGGACGCCAGCCTGCCGGGGCGTTCACAAAAATTTGCTCAATGCGCGGCAGCGAGGAGAGGGCGATTTCACCCAGTACACCTTCGTTGGTAGGGACATCACGCCAGCCGACAATCGACAAGGTTTCGCGTTGTAGCTCTTCTTCAACGATGCGGCGTGCGGCGGCGGCGAGTTCAGGATCTTTATTCAGGAAGATCATCCCGACGGCGTAGTTTTTCGCTAAACGCCAGCCGCGTTCCTGCGCAACGATGCGAAAAAAGCGATCCGGTTTTTGTAACAGCAGACCGCAACCGTCACCGGTTTTACCATCAGCGAGAATCGCGCCACGGTGCTGCATACGGGCCAGTGCGTGTATTGCAGTACGCACTACCTTGTGGCTAGGTTCGCCTTCTATGTGGGCGATCAGGCCGAAACCACAGTTATCCCTCTCAAGGGATTTATCGTACAACATATCGTGAACCTCCCCCAGGCTCTGCGGGAACCCCACTACCGAACCGCTGCGCACGGGCACAGAAAGAGCATGGCGACGGGGTTTGCGTTTCATACGCTTACCTCGCATTCGCCCCCTTTTTTGTCCTTTTCGCATCAGTTAATACGGTGAAGAGGGGAACTCAATTACTGCATAAATATGATGAGCAGGCTGCTCATCCAGAAAGCTTCCAGCGGATTTCCAACTTATCGGGAAAGCTGATACAGGTCAAATGGCAAGCTTATTGGTCTGGAAATGTGCTTTAGCGCAAAATTCTTTGTTAATTTATTGAATTTAAACTGAATTTGTTGTTCTTTATTAATGGGAGGGGAAAAAGGAAAACGTTGAGTGCCTGACTACTATAGCGGCGTGTTAACCCTTATCCTGCCTTGAATTGACGTATGAAGCAGTGTTTTATACTGCCTTAAGAGGAAAAGACATTTCATGCTACTGTTTTTGTTTAAAATCCATTAGCGGATAAAAAAATCCGACGCAAGATAAGCAAAAGTAATTTATGTGCTATTGCATTAAATTTCAGTAATTGTGATTTATTATGCAGTTGATATAAGCAGGCCGGGGCGATTGATCCAGGTCATCGCCGAATTGAGCTAAAAATGGCAGGCTTTGGCCTCTTTTCAAGGCGCGGTCTATCAGATTATGCAGTTACAGAAATTAGTCAATATGTTTGGTGGGGATCTTACCCGTCGTTACGGGCAAAAGGTGCATAAACTGACGCTGCATGGCGGTTTTAGCTGCCCGAATCGTGACGGAACCATCGGACGCGGCGGATGCACATTCTGTAATGTTGCTTCGTTTGCCGACGAAGCACAGCAGCATCGCTCCATTGCCGAACAACTGGCGCATCAGGCGAATCTGGTTAACCGCGCGAAACGCTATCTGGCCTACTTTCAGGCTTATACCAGCACCTTTGCGGAAGTTCAGGTGCTGCGTTCCATGTATCAACAGGCGGTGAGCCAGGCCAATATTGTCGGTTTGTGTGTTGGTACGCGCCCGGACTGCGTGCCGGATGCGGTGTTGGATCTGCTTTGTGAATATAAAGACCAGGGCTACGAAGTGTGGCTGGAGCTGGGCCTGCAAACCGCGCATGACAAAACGCTGCATCGCATCAATCGCGGACATGATTTTGCCTGCTATCAGCGCACGACCCAGCTGGCGCGTCAGAGTGGACTGAAGGTGTGTTCTCATTTAATTGTCGGCCTGCCTGGCGAAGGGCACGCGGAATGTTTGCAAACGCTGGAGCGAGTGGTTGAAACCGGCGTGGACGGCATAAAGCTTCATCCCCTGCATATCGTGAAAGGCAGTATTATGGCGAAAGCCTGGGAAGCGGGGCGTTTGAACGGTATTGAACTGGACGATTACACGCTGACGGCCGGAGAAATGATTCGCCATACGCCACCGGAGGTTATCTACCACCGAATTTCCGCCAGCGCCCGTCGCCCGACGCTACTTGCTCCGCTGTGGTGTGAAAATCGCTGGACGGGAATGGTCGAGCTGGATCGCTATCTGAATGAACATGGCGTACAGGGATCGGCGCTGGGACGTCCGTGGCTACCTCCAACGGCGTAGGCCATTGAGGGGAATTCCGCATTTCTCACACAATTTATAACGTAACTGTCAGAATTGGGTATTATTGGGGCAGGTTGTCGTGAAGGAATTCCCTAATGAAGCAAATTCGTCTGCTGGCGCAGTATTATGTTGACCTGATGATGAAGTTAGGTCTGGTGCGCTTCTCAATGTTGCTGGCGCTGGCCCTTGTCGTTCTCGCCATTGTGGTACAAATGGCGGTGACCATGGTGCTGCATGGTCAGGTCGAAAGCATTGATGTTATTCGCTCTATCTTCTTTGGTCTGCTGATTACGCCGTGGGCGGTCTACTTTCTTTCGGTGGTTGTAGAGCAACTGGAGGAGTCACGACAACGTCTGTCACGGTTGGTGCAAAAACTGGAGGAGATGCGTGAGCGCGATCTGAGCCTCAACGTTCAGTTAAAAGACAATATTACCCAGCTTAATCAGGAAATTGCCGTTCGTGAAAAAGCGGAAGCTGAATTGCAGGAAACCTTCGGTCAGCTGAAAATTGAAATCAAAGAGCGTGAAGAGACACAAATTCAGCTCGAACAGCAATCCTCTTTCTTACGTTCCTTCCTTGACGCCTCTCCAGACCTGGTTTTTTACCGTAACGAAGATAAAGAGTTTTCCGGCTGTAACCGCGCAATGGAATTGCTAACCGGGAAGAGCGAAAAACAACTGGTTCATCTGAAACCTGCTGATGTTTACTCACCGGAAGCCGCCGCGAAAGTCATTGAGACCGATGAAAAAGTGTTCCGTCATAATGTGTCACTGACCTATGAGCAGTGGCTGGATTATCCCGACGGACGCAAAGCCTGCTTTGAAATCCGTAAAGTGCCGTACTACGACCGCGTGGGTAAACGCCACGGTTTGATGGGGTTTGGTCGTGACATTACCGAGCGTAAGCGGTATCAGGATGCGCTCGAACGTGCCAGCCGCGACAAAACGACTTTTATCTCCACCATCAGTCACGAATTGCGTACACCGCTGAACGGTATCGTTGGTTTAAGCCGCATTCTGCTGGATACGGAACTCACTGCTGAGCAGGAAAAATATCTCAAAACCATCCATGTTTCCGCCGTCACTTTGGGGAATATTTTTAACGATATTATCGACATGGATAAGATGGAGCGGCGTAAAGTTCAGCTTGATAACCAGCCAGTTGATTTCACCAGTTTCCTTGCCGATCTGGAAAATCTCTCCGCATTGCAGGCGCAACAAAAAGGGCTGCGTTTTATTCTGGAACCGACGCTACCATTACCGCATCAGATCATTACCGACGGTACGCGTTTACGGCAGATCCTGTGGAATCTCATCAGTAACGCCGTCAAATTCACCCAGCAAGGGCAGGTTACCGTGCGCGTGCGCTACGATGAAGGCGACATGCTGCATTTTGAAGTGGAAGACTCCGGCATCGGTATTCCGCAGGATGAGCTGGATAAAATTTTTGCCATGTATTATCAGGTGAAAGACAGTCACGGTGGTAAACCTGCCACCGGCACCGGCATTGGCCTGGCGGTTTCTCGTCGGCTGGCGAAAAATATGGGCGGCGATATCACCGTCACCAGCGAACAGGGCAAGGGTTCTACCTTTAGGTTGACGATCCACGCACCGTCGGTGGCAGAAGAGGTCGATGACGCGTTTGACGAAGACGATATGCCTTTACCGGCGCTGAATGTGCTGCTGGTGGAAGACATTGAACTGAACGTTATTGTCGCGCGTTCTGTACTGGAAAAATTGGGTAACAGCGTTGATGTAGCAATGACCGGCAAGGCGGCGCTGGAGATGTTTAAACCAGGCGAATACGACCTGGTATTGCTGGATATTCAGTTGCCAGATATGACCGGGCTGGATATCTCTCGTGAACTGACGAAGCGTTATCCGCGCGAAGATTTACCGCCGCTGGTGGCTTTAACCGCCAATGTGCTGAAAGATAAACAAGAGTACCTCAATGCTGGAATGGATGATGTGCTGAGTAAGCCGCTTTCCGTACCGGCGCTAACCGCGATGATCAAGAAATTCTGGGATACCCAGGATGATGAGGAGAACACGGTGACGACAGAAGAGAACAGCAAATCTGAAGCATTACTCGATATACCCATGCTGGAACAGTATCTCGAACTTGTAGGGCCGAAATTAATTACCGATGGACTGGCGGTGTTTGAGAAAATGATGCCGGGCTATGTGAGTGTACTGGAGTCGAACCTGACGGCGCAGGATAAAAAAGGCATCGTCGAGGAAGGGCATAAAATTAAAGGCGCGGCAGGTTCAGTGGGGTTACGCCATCTACAACAGCTGGGTCAGCAAATTCAGTCTCCCGACCTTCCCGCTTGGGAAGATAACGTCGGTGAATGGATTGAAGAGATGAAAGAAGAGTGGCGTCACGACGTAGACGTGCTGAAAGCGTGGGTGGCAAAAGCCACTAAAAAATGACCCCGGCTAGACCGGGGTGCGCGAATACTGCGCCAACACCAGGGAAATCTTGGCTGCGCCGTAAATTATTATGATGAGTTACAAGGGCACAGCACTGTTTTTCAGGCCGCACGCAGTTAAGATAGCAAATCTTAAATGATTTGTTACATGAATCAGTTAAATGTGTGATGCGTAGCATTTTTATTAAAAAGATTAATGTGTTTCAGTCAGTTGCGAAAGGATGATCACAATGAAGAAAATTGGCGTAGTTCTGAGCGGGTGCGGCGTCTATGACGGTTCTGAAATTCATGAAGCGGTGTTGACGTTGTTAGCTATTTCACGCAGCGGCGCGCAGGCGGTCTGCTTTGCGCCGGATAAGCAGCAGGTTGACGTTATCAACCATTTAACCGGCGAGGCGATGGCGGAATCGCGCAATGTGCTGATTGAAGCCGCGCGTATTGCGCGTGGTGAGATCCGTCCTCTGACTCAGGCCGATGCTGCCGAACTGGATGCGTTGATTGTGCCGGGTGGCTTTGGCGCGGCGAAGAATTTAAGCAATTTTGCCAGCCTTGGCAGTGAATGCACCGTTGATCGTGAATTAAAGGCGTTGGCGCAAGCGATGCATCAGGCCGGTAAACCGCTTGGTTTTATGTGTATTGCCCCGGCGATGCTGCCGAAAATTTTCGATTTCCCGCTGCGTTTGACCATCGGTACTGATATCGATACCGCAGAAGTGCTGGAAGCGATGGGCGCGGAGCATGTGCCATGTCCGGTCGATGATATCGTTGTTGATGAAGACAATAAGATTGTCACTACACCGGCTTATATGTTGGCACAGAACATTGCGGAAGCAGCGAACGGCATTGATAAGCTGGTTTCTCGCGTGCTGGTTCTGGCTGAATGAGTAAAAGCCGCTTAACGGCGTTCGGTTTCGTTCGTCGTTTTCTTCTGCGGTTAGTGGTTGTCCTCGCCGTTTTATGGGGCGGGGGCATCGCGTTGTTTAGCATAGCGCCCGTTCCGTTCTCAGCGGTAATGGTCGAGCGACAGGTCAGTGCATGGCTGCACGGCAATTTTCGTTACGTGGCACATTCTGACTGGGTCAGTATGGATCAAATATCGCCGTGGATGGGGCTGGCGGTGATTGCCGCAGAAGATCAGAAATTCCCTGAGCACTGGGGCTTTGATGTCGCTTCCATTGAGAAAGCTCTGGCGCACAACGAGCGCAATGAAAATCGTATTCGCGGCGCATCAACGCTTTCCCAGCAGACAGCCAAAAACCTCTTTTTATGGGATGGACGTAGCTGGATACGTAAAGGGCTGGAAGCAGGTCTGACATTGGGGATAGAAACGGTCTGGAGCAAAAAACGCATCCTGACGGTTTATCTGAATATTGCCGAATTTGGCGATGGTGTGTTTGGTGTTGAAGCCGCAGCGCAACGCTATTTCCATAAACCCGCGAGCAAACTCACTCAGTCGGAGGCTGCCTTACTGGCAGCAGTACTTCCGAACCCACTACGCTTTAAAGCTTCCGCACCCTCAGGCTACGTGCGTAGCCGTCAGGCGTGGATTTTACGGCAGATGCATCAGTTGGGCGGTGAATCTTTTATGCGGCAACATCAACTGGATTAAGCTTCGCGCGAGGTGAGGGAGAGTTTCTTGTTCTCACTGAGTTGTGCGTCTTTCTTCAGGGCAACCGATAACGCGGGTTGAGCGATAAAACGTTGCCACAATCGCTCTTGTTTACGTAAACAACACCACTTCGACCAGGTCGCTAACGGAATCCACGTGCTTTCACCAATGTTGTCACAGACGACGGGAATAATTTCTGACTCGCTGATGCGGTGACAAAGAATATTCTGCGGCTTCAGCGACATTGTCACGATGCGGTTATCCTGCAAATAACGCTTCAGCTGTTTCAGTAGCTGGCGCAGTTGCGCGATATCTTCTTCGTAACGGCATTGTTCAGCAAATTCGGTCAATGTAATAGACGGTTTGCCATCAAAATCGGCAATGACATCGTAGACATAACCGGTCCCGCAATCAGTCTCAACCGTACCGTGATAGCGTGGAATACCGCTCCAGTCTTTTAACCGACGACCAAGATGCGCGTAGTACTTTAACTCACGGCGGATCTCTTTATCACCACCGTCGCCACGGTGATAGACAATCTTGATACAGCGTTGGGCATCTTCCGGATGCGCGTAACATTTCCGATGTCTTCCGGTGCCCAGGGGACTTTGTTCAGATAAGCGAATCATGCCATCTCCTGGAAATATTTTCTGACAGTCTCCAGTATGAGGGCTTAACTTAAACAAAACCTAAACAAGGCTTTTTAAGGTTTTCTTAAGGTTTTGTACGCACAGAAAAGAGCACAAAATGTACAAGCCGCGAAAAATGAGGACATTTTCCGCTTGTACATTTTTCACCCTTAAGGGCTGAAGGTGTGTATCCGGGGGAATTAAGCGTCAGGGTTATGAAGATTAATCTTCATCGAAACCAGAGTTAAAGAGGGCGATAACGGCGGCCAGTGCTTCCACTTCCTGTGGACCGGTTGCTTCGACTTCAATCTGCCGTCCTTTGGCGGAGTCCAGCATCAGTAGCGCAATAACGCTGTTCGCTTCAGCCTCGGTGCCTTCGTCATTACGTAACAGCACTTCAGCGTCAAAACCCTGCATTAATTCAAAGAGTTTCATGGCAGGCCGGGCATGCATGCCCAGCTTGTTTGTGATTTCAACAGTTTGCTTGACGGTCATGGTTTACGTTTTTCCAGCGTACGATGGCGTGACTGGACGTTTTTACCGCGCGAGCGGAAGTAGTCTGCCAGCTGTTCTGCAATATACACCGAACGGTGCTTCCCGCCGGTACAACCAATGGCGACCGTCAGGTAGCTACGGTTGTTGGTTTCCAGCATAGGTAACCATAGCTCAAGGTAGCTTCGCGTCTGGTAGATAAAATTGTGTACTTCTGTGTGGCGGTCGAGGAACGCGGCAACAGGTTTATCAAGACCTGTCATTGGACGCAGTTTCGGATCCCAGTGCGGGTTCGGCAAGAAGCGCACATCAAAGACGTAATCTGCATCAATAGGAATGCCGTGTTTGAAGCCGAAGGACTCAAAGACCATCGTCAGTTCACGCTCGCGTTTACCCAGCAAACGGGTACGCAACATTTCTGCCAACTCGTGAACGGACATTTCTGAGGTATCGACAATCAAATCTGCCCGCGAACGCAGTGGCTCCAGCAGATCGCTTTCTTTGTCGATAGCACTTTCCAGCGACAGGTTCTTGCTGGAGAGCGGATGCAGGCGGCGCGTATCACTGTAACGACGAATCAGGGTGTTACGATCGGCATCCAGGAACAGCAGTTGCGGTGAGAAAGCATCAGGCAGGTTACTCATCGCCTGTTCGAATATTTCTGGTGACTCCGGCATATTACGAACATCAATGCTGACGGCGGCAGAAATCTCGCGATCGGCGAGCGTGCGAGCCAGATCGGGTAACAGCACTACGGGAAGGTTATCCACGCAGTAAAAACCCATATCTTCCAGCGCACGAAGGGCGACAGATTTACCTGAGCCTGAACGTCCGCTGACGATCATCAGTACCATGTACTGTTTCTCCTCACAACGTCTAAAAGAGACATTACAGAATAACTACGCTTCATCCGGAGTACCTTCGGTATCCGTAATGATTTGATACAGCTCTTCATCACTCTGGGCTGCGCGTAAACGGCGGCAGATAGTTTTGTCTGCCAGACGTTTCGCCACCAGCGAAAGAGTATGCAGGTGCGTTTTGGTTTGGTCAGCCGGCACCAGCAGGGCAAAAAGTAAGTCCACCGGTTGGTTGTCGATGGCATCGAAAGCTATAGGCGTTTCGAGCTGAACGAAAACACCAACGGCACGCAGAGTATCTTCTTCCAGTTTGCCATGCGGAATGGCAATGCCATTACCGATACCGGTACTGCCCATTTTTTCCCGCGTCAGAATAGCTTCAAAAACCACCTGAGGCGGCAGGCTGAGTTGTTTCGCAGCCAGTTCGCTGATAATTTCCAGTGCACGTTTTTTGCTCTGACAGTGGACGCGGCTTCGCGTACATTCCCTGTTAAGAACACTGCTAAGCTGTAGAGTTGTATCATTATTTGTCATAATTTCACCTAAGAACCTGACCACTCGAATCGTGGGACAGGTTCGGAGCATTAACCGTACAAATGGCCCGTTGTGTCGCACAACAGGCCGCCATGCACTTGCTAATTGCCCGGACAATTAGTGTTGTTTCAATTTATCTTTATGCTTGGTCAACTGGCGTGCCAGCTTATCAATTAAGCCATCAATGGCAGCGTACATGTCCTGACCTTCCGCGCTGGCATGAATTTCGCCACCGTTTACATGCAGTGTTGCATCTGAGGTATGGGTGACTTTCTCCACTTTCAGAACAACATAGACCTGGTTGATTCGGTCAAAATATTGCTCAAGTTTGGCAAATTTTGATGTGACAAATTCGCGCAGGGCCTCGGTGATCTCGACGTTATTTCCGGTAATGTTGAGCTGCATAGTGTCTTCCTTATCGGTTGGGTCAAACGAGCTGTTTACGCTGGTTTGACGGCGGAATGGATAAAGACTCTCGGTATTTCGCAACAGTGCGGCGTGCCACCATGATACCTTGTTCCGACAGCAAAGAGGTTAACTTGCTGTCGCTCAACGGTTTCGCTGGGTTTTCCGCCGCGATTAATTTCTTCACCAGCGCACGAATCGCCGTGGACGAGGCTTCGCCGCCGCCCTCGGTATTGACGTGACTGGAGAAAAAATACTTCAGTTCAAAAATGCCTCGTGGACTATGCAGGTACTTTTGCGTGGTCACGCGAGATATCGTCGATTCATGCATTTCGACGGCCTGGGCGATATCGGCCAGTACCATCGGTTTCATATATTCTTCGCCTTGCTCAAAGAAGGCTTGCTGCTGTTCAACAATACAGCGACTCACGCGCAGTAGCGTATCGTTACGACTTTCCAGACTCTTAATCAACCATTTGGCATCCTGCAGATTGCTGCGGATAAACTGGTTGTCGCCATCGTTACGTGTGTTATTACACATCGAGGCATAGTGCTGGTTGATTTGCAGACGCGGAATACTGTCGCTGTTGAGTTCCACCGTCCAGTGGTCGTTATGCTTACGCACCAACACATCTGGAATGACATATTCCGGTTCGCCGGTCTGGATCGACTGACCGGGGCGAGGATCGAGTGACTGGATCAGATTGACGGCTTCTTTCAGCACATCTTCTTTTAGACGAGTTACGCGCATTAGTGTGCGGAAGTCGTGATTCGCCAGTAGATCAAGATGATCGCTAATGATCAGTCGAGCTTCTTCCAGCCACGGCGTCGTTTTGTCGAATTGGGAGAGTTGGATCAGCAGGCAGTCGCGCAGATCTTTCGCCGCTACACCGACCGGGTCAAACCGTTGGATCCGCTTGAGGACCGCTTCAACTTCATCGATGTCGATCTCTTCATCGCCCATGCTTTCGAGAATATCTTCCAGTGGGACGGTGAGATAACCGGTATCATCAACGGCATCAACGATGGAGGTGGCGATAGCGCGGTCAGTGTCGGAAAACGGCGTCAGTTCGACCTGCCACATCAGATAATCCTGCAAGGTCTGCGTCGTTTCGCCTTGATAGACTGGCAGTTCGTCGTCAATGTAGTCACCGCTGGTGCCGGACGGCGTACCGGCAGTGTAGATGGTGTCCCAACTGGCATCGAGCGGCAGTTCTTCCGGCATCTCTTTTTGTTCGAGCGCGTCAGCGGTGTCCAGCGTTTCGCTGTCTGGCGTTTCGTGAGTGTCGATTTCATCATGAGTGTCGATTTGCTCAAGCAGTGGATTACTCTCCAGCGCCTGCTGCAGCTCCTGTTGAAGTTCCAGCGTGGACAGCTGCAACAGACGAATTGCCTGTTGTAGCTGAGGCGTCATCGCCAGTTGCTGACTAAGCCTGAGTTGCAAACCTTGCTTCATGTTCAGAATCGTACTCTCCTGCTAAAACGTCGCGAGCTTCTACCCTATCAGAGTCTGAAGTCTTCCCCAAGGTATACACGCTTAACATGTTCGTCTTGTAAGATTTCTGTAGGTGTGCCGTGGGCGATCAAATGCCCCTGACTGACGATATAAGCGCGTTCACAAACTGCCAGTGTTTCACGCACGTTATGGTCAGTGATCAGCACACCCAGGCCGCTGTCGCGCAGGTGCTCAATGATGCGTTTGATGTCGATAACCGAGATCGGGTCAACCCCGGCAAACGGTTCATCAAGCAGAATAAATTTCGGATTCGCAGCCAGTGCGCGGGCAATTTCTACACGGCGACGTTCACCACCGGAGAGCGATTGCCCCATGCTGTCACGCAGGTGCTCAATGTGAAACTCTTCCATCAGCTCGTTCGCGCGGTCTTCACGTTGTTCAGCAGACAAGTCGTCACGAATTTGCAGTACCGCCATCAGGTTATCGTAAACGCTGAGGCGGCGGAAAATGGAGGCTTCCTGCGGCAGATAGCCGATACCACGGCGCGCGCGCGCGTGTAATGGCAGCAGACTGATATCGTCATCATCAATAATGATGTTGCCTGCATCGCGCGGCACAATGCCCACAACCATGTAGAAAGTGGTAGTCTTACCGGCACCGTTTGGCCCCAGCAGACCAACAATTTCCCCGGAGTTGACGGTCAGACTGACGTCTTCCACCACGCGGCGACCCTTGTAGGCTTTTGCAAGGTTCTTTGCTGTTAATGTTGCCATAACGAATTAATTACCTTTCTTCTGTGCCGGGGTCTGGCCTTTGTTGTTTTTATCCTGCAACTGCGACGGCACCAGAACGGTGGTTACGCGCTTACCTTTATCGCTGAAAGCCTGCATTTTCTGCTCTTTCACCAGATAAGTGATTTTATCGCCCTTTATATTGCTATCGACCTGCTGCAGATAAGCATTACCGGTCAGAACGACAAAATCTTTCGCCAGTTCGTAATGCATCTGGGAAGCGTGACCTTCGACAGGTTTACCGTTGTCCTGCATTTGATAGAACGTCGCTGGCTTACCGTAGCCATCGATCACTTCTTTGCCCTGCTCGCCGCCCGGACGGGTAACGACCACTTTATCGGCATTAATTTTGATGGTGCCTTGGGTAACAATGACGTTACCCGTGAAGGTGACCACGTTGCCTTGCATATCAAGAGATTGCTGATCCGACTCAATGTGAATCGGCTGGTCAGTGTCTCCGGTAACGGCAAATGCCGGAATACTGGCGGCCAGAAGTGAGCTGGCAAGCACAAGATTAAGGCTGAGTTTGTTTGTTTTGAATTTCATAGGATGTTCTAACCTTTTCAATCAGCTCGGCGTTCTTGCTGCGTAAGTTGCCGCGCATTTTCAGACCGCTGGAGTTAAATGTTGTTCCGTATAACGTGACGAGGTCTTCAGAGGTAACATCCTGCGTCACCAGATTGATCTGCGCGTTATCCGTCGTGATTCTGCGAAGTTGAGAGTCCGGCACGAGTGCGTTGACTTCAACGTGTCCATATAAATAGAGCATCCGATCATTGGTCAGCTTGGCTTTATCCGCTTTTACGGACCATGTCGGGATTTTATCCTTATCAAACGTAGTAAGTACCGGTTGCGTAAACCACGAAACGGCCTGATCGGAATAATATTCAACGTGTTGAGCAATCAATCGATAGCTTAGCGCCCCTTCTGGGTTATAGACGAGCGTGTCCGTATGCTCGCTTTTATAGGTGGGATCATTGTTGTTGACGACCACCTGGGCGGTATCGTCTTTCTCGGTCATGTTAATACCGATCATCACCAGAACCGCCAGTGATAGCACAATGATAACCCAACGTCTGGCTTTACTCATATCGATTGCCCTTTGGCTTCATCCAGTTTGCCC
This sequence comes from Escherichia sp. KTE114, assembly GCF_000407765.1. Lineage (NCBI taxonomy): Bacteria > Pseudomonadati > Pseudomonadota > Gammaproteobacteria > Enterobacterales > Enterobacteriaceae > Escherichia > Escherichia sp. KTE114. The sequence continues at coordinate 1,782,322 of NZ_KE136626.1, forward strand.
TGCGCCAGGAGTAATAAGTCGCAAACTTCACGCACTGCGCCACGACCGCCAGCAATGCGAGTCACGTAATCGGCGCGCGGAAGCAACAGCGGGTGCGCATCGGCCACGGCTACGCTTAGGCCCACTTTTTCCATTACCGGCCAGTCGATGAGATCATCCCCAACGTAAGCCACGTTTTCCGGGGCGATCGCCAGTTTTTCCAGCAGATCGCTAAAGGCGATAAGTTTATTCGACTGCCCCTGATACAAGTGAGTAATCCCCAATGTGGCACAGCGATCTTCTACCAGTTTAGCCTTTCGCCCGGTAATGATGGCGACTTCAATATCAGAGGTGAGCGCACAACGAATGCCATAACCATCACGAACATTGAACGCTTTAAGTTCTTCGCCGTTGTTGCCCATATAAATCAGGCCATCTGACAGCACGCCATCGACGTCAAGGATCAGCAGACGAATATTTTCTGCTTTTGCCATAACGTCGGCACTGACAGGGCCGTAACAGGTCTCAAGTGACGCACCTGCTTTATTCATTGTTGTTTATCCTTGAATCTTTACACTACGCCAGCACGCAGTAAATCATGCATATGTAACACACCGAGTAAATGGTCGCCATCGGCAACCATTACGGAGGTGATATGGCGGGACTGCATTAAGTTCAGTGCCTCAACGGCCAGAATGCCAGGGCGTACGCGAATTCCCCCCGGCGTCATCACATCGGCAATACTTAATTGACGGACATCTACGCCCATATCGAAGACACGGCGTAAATCACCGTCGGTAAAGATGCCTTCAATCATCATATTGTCATCGCAAATGACGGTCATACCAAGATTTTTGCGGGTAACTTCCAGTAATGCATCGCGCAGGCTGGCGGTTTTTTTAACATGCGGGATCTCATCACCCGTATGCATAATATCGTTTACGCGCAGCAGAAGTTTACGACCCAGTGCGCCGCCGGGATGTGAGAGCGCAAAATCTTCGGCGGTAAAGCCGCGCGCTTTTAACAGCGCGACGGCGAGCGCATCGCCCATAACCAGCGTGGCGGTGGTGCTGCTGGTCGGTGCCAGCCCCAACGGACAGGCTTCTTTCGCTACTTTAACACACAGATGCACGTCTGCGGCGCGCGCCATGCTGCTCTCCGGGCGACCGGTAATGCAGATTAACGGCACGTGAAGACGCTTAAGCACCGGAATCAATGCATTGATTTCGCTGGATTCACCAGAGTTAGAGATAGCAATTACCACATCCTGCGGGGTGACCATGCCTAAATCGCCATGCGCGGCTTCGCCAGGATGGACGAAAAATGACGGAGTACCGGTGCTGGCAAAGGTCGCGGCCATTTTGCGTCCAATGTGTCCCGATTTGCCCATCCCCATAACCACGACTTTGCCTTTACACCAAAACATCTTTTCGCAAGCGAGCGCGAAATTCTGATTGATGTATTGATCAAGCTCCGCCAGGCATTCACGTTCAATCGCCAGGACTTCTTTACCTGCTTGCTGAAAGTCAAAACCCGGTTGCAACTCTACGTGCGACATAATGCGTTTCCAGTTATTCAACGAGTATTGGCGATAACCAGTACAACATCGCCAGCCATACGATAAATCCGCCTGTTAATAATACCCCTACGCCACGGCCCGGTTGCGGGGAGCGTCGCCAGCACAGCAACGCAAAAATAATGCTTACCAACAACATCACGCTGTAGTCACGGCTGTACGCCAGTGGGTTAACCTCCCCTGGCGTAATCAGCGCCGGCAGACCCAGTACGATGACGATATTAAAAATATTCGCGCCAATGATATTACCGATGGCGATGTCGTTTTCACCTTTGCGAACACCGGCTATCGCGGTTGCCAGTTCTGGCAGACTAGTGCCGATAGCGATTGCCGTCAGACCAATAGTCAATTCGCTGATGGCAAAGTAATTCGCCAGTACGGTGGCGTTATCAATCACCATCCGCGTAGCCACTGGCATGATGATCAGCGCAATGCCAAGCCATAAAAATGCGACGGGTAAACCGCCTTCACGCGGTAGCTCTGCAAGCTGCTCTCTGGTCAGGCTATCGGTTCCCTGACGTTCGGCCTGATGTGCAAGTTTAACAATGAACAGCAGCCATAGCACAGCCAGAAAAAGGAGAAAGATACCATCGCTGCGACTAAGTTGTCCGTCATAGAGTACGGAACCGGCTACCACGCTGACGAATAACATTAATGGTAACTCGCGGCGCAGAACATCGGAATGGACGGTAAAAGGGCGCACCAGTGCGGTCAGACCTAGGATTAGCAAGATATTGATAATGTTTGAGCCAAGCGCCGTGCCGACGGCTAAATCGCGTTGTTCGTGCAGCGACGCGGCAAGCGAAACAATAATTTCTGGAAGTGACGTGCCAATACTGACCACAGTCATGCCAATGATCAGCGGAGGGATGCCAAAAGTGCGGCAAAGAATGGAAGCGGCAAATACCAGACGATCGGCACTGTATACGACCAAAAGTAAACCAACAATTAACAGTGCCGTAGCTAAAAGCATCTAACGTCCTTTCTTCAGGTATACTCGCCGGTCGCTGAAGATTCTCAGAAAGCCGTAACGGATTCTTAATTTTGACTTTATGCGGCTAAAAAGTAAAACAAATGCCAGCTTTAGCTAACCACGGCGGGTAATATTCTGTAAATATGTTGGGTTCAAGGTTAAATTGAGCGCCATGCTTAGAAAATCAACGCAAGACGAAGGGTGAATTATGGAGCAGTCTGTGGCGAATTTAGTCGATATGCGCGATGTCAGTTTTACGCGTGGCAATCGCTGCATCTTCGATAATATTTCCCTGACCGTGCCGCGAGGGAAGATCACGGCAATCATGGGGCCATCGGGCATCGGTAAAACGACGCTACTCCGTCTGATTGGCGGGCAAATCGCACCAGATCACGGTGAGATCCTTTTTGATGGCGAGAATATTCCGGCGATGTCTCGTTCGCGCCTGTACACTGTGCGCAAACGGATGAGCATGTTGTTTCAGTCCGGGGCGTTGTTCACAGATATGAACGTATTTGACAACGTGGCCTATCCACTGCGCGAACATACCCAGCTCCCCGCGCCATTGTTGCATAGCACGGTGATGATGAAGCTGGAAGCTGTAGGACTGCGTGGAGCGGCGAAACTTATGCCTTCTGAACTTTCCGGCGGGATGGCTCGTCGCGCTGCACTGGCGCGTGCGATTGCCCTGGAGCCGGATCTCATCATGTTTGATGAACCGTTTGTTGGGCAGGATCCGATCACTATGGGCGTACTGGTGAAGCTGATTTCTGAGCTGAACAGCGCGTTGGGCGTGACTTGCGTGGTAGTTTCTCATGATGTGCCGGAAGTCTTAAGTATTGCTGATCACGCCTGGATTCTGGCGGATAAAAAAATTGTCGCTCACGGTAGCGCCCAGGCGTTGCAGGCGAATCCTGATCCGCGCGTACGTCAGTTTCTGGACGGGATAGCTGACGGACCTGTTCCGTTCCGCTATCCTGCCGGCGATTATCACGCTGATCTTTTACCAGGGAGTTAAGCCACTCATGCTGTTAAATGCGCTGGCCTCGCTTGGACATAAAGGGATTAAAACCCTGAGAACGTTCGGGCGGGCCGGGTTAATGTTATTCAATGCGCTGGTAGGCAAACCGGAATTTCGTAAACATGCGCCGCTGCTGGTGCGTCAGCTCTATAATGTCGGCGTCCTGTCGATGCTGATTATTGTGGTTTCTGGCGTGTTCATCGGAATGGTGCTGGGTCTGCAAGGTTATCTGGTTCTGACCACCTATAGTGCGGAAACCAGTCTGGGTATGCTGGTGGCGTTATCGCTGCTGCGTGAACTGGGACCGGTGGTTGCTGCGTTACTGTTTGCCGGGCGTGCCGGTTCGGCGCTAACCGCAGAAATCGGCTTGATGCGCGCCACAGAGCAGCTCTCCAGCATGGAGATGATGGCGGTCGATCCGCTGCGTCGGGTTATTTCTCCGCGTTTCTGGGCTGGGGTTATTTCATTGCCATTGCTGACGATTATTTTCGTCGCCGTGGGGATCTGGGGCGGATCGCTGGTCGGCGTTAGCTGGAAAGGTATTGATAGCGGATTCTTCTGGTCGGCAATGCAAAACGCCGTCGACTGGCGTATGGATCTGGTCAACTGTCTGATTAAGAGCGTGGTGTTCGCCATTACGGTGACGTGGATTTCGTTGTTTAACGGCTACGACGCCATCCCGACTTCTGCCGGGATTAGCCGGGCAACCACTCGCACCGTTGTCCACTCGTCTCTGGCTGTTCTGGGGCTGGATTTTGTGCTGACCGCATTGATGTTTGGGAATTGAGTTCATGCAAACGAAAAAAAATGAAATTTGGGTGGGTATCTTTTTATTAGCAGCACTGCTGGCGGCGCTGTTTGTCTGCCTGAAGGCGGCAAACGTGACGTCCATACGTACTGAACCGACCTACACGCTTTATGCGACGTTCGATAACATTGGCGGCCTGAAAGCGCGCTCTCCGGTCAGCATTGGCGGCGTTGTCGTCGGTCGGGTGGCAGATATTACGCTGGATCCGAAAACCTATCTGCCGCGCGTGACGCTGGAAATTGAACAACGTTATAACCACATTCCTGACACAAGTTCGCTGAGTATTCGTACTTCCGGCCTGCTTGGAGAGCAATATCTGGCGTTAAACGTCGGTTTTGAAGACCCCGAACTGGGTACTGCTATCCTGAAGGATGGCGATTCGATTCAGGACACCAAGTCTGCGATGGTGCTGGAAGATCTCATTGGTCAGTTCCTTTACGGTAGTAAAGGCGATGACAATAAGAATAGTGGCGATGCGCCAGCTGCTGCGCCAGGTAATAATGAAACCACTGAACCTGTGGGTACAACGAAATAATTTCAGGAGAACCGACGCATGTTTAAACGTTTAATGATGGTCGCTTTGCTGGTGATTGCACCGCTGAGTGCGGCAACTGCGGCAGACCAGACCAATCCGTATAAGCTGATGGACGAGGCGGCGCAGAAAACGTTCGATCGCCTGAAGAATGAGCAACCGCAAATTCGGGCCAACCCGGATTATCTGCGTACCATTGTTGATCAGGAACTGCTGCCATACGTACAGGTGAAATACGCCGGTGCGCTGGTGCTGGGCCAGTATTACAAGAGCGCGACCCCAGCCCAACGTGATGCTTACTTTGCCGCTTTCCGTGAGTACCTGAAGCAGGCTTACGGTCAGGCGCTGGCTATGTATCACGGTCAAACCTATCAGATTGCGCCAGAACAGCCGCTGGGCGATAAAACCATTGTGCCTATTCGCGTTACCATTATTGACCCGAATGGTCGCCCGCCGGTACGTCTGGACTTCCAGTGGCGTAAAAACTCCCAGACTGGCAACTGGCAGGCTTACGACATGATTGCAGAAGGCGTCAGCATGATCACCACCAAACAAAACGAGTGGGGGACACTACTGCGTACCAAAGGTATCGACGGCCTGACCGCGCAACTGAAATCAATTTCTCAACAGAAAATCACTCTGGAAGAGAAAAAATAATGAGCGAGTCACTGAGCTGGGTGCAGACGGGCAACACTCTGGTATTAACCGGAGAGTTGGATCAAGACGTACTGCTACCGCTTTGGGAAGTGCGTGAAGAAGCGGTGAAGGGAATTACCTGCATCGATCTTAGCCGCGTGTCCCGCGTCGATACTGGTGGACTGGCGCTGCTGCTCCACCTTATCGATCTGGCGAAAAAGCAGGGCAACAGCGTGACGCTTCAGGGGGTAAACGATAAGGTGTATACCCTGGCAAAGTTGTATAATTTGCCGTCTGATGTCCTGCCTCGTTAAATTTTTTCAGGCTGGATAAGGCGTTAACCGCCTGTCCTGCAAATCCGCCTGCAAGTCGAGCCTTGTTTGATTTATCAGCAAGGCTTTTTGCTTATTTATGCCAGCGCAACTTTGCTCTAAGATGTTTTGCTGGTTTATTAACTGATGAATGAAGATCCCATGGAAAATAATGAAATTCAGAGCGTGCTGATGAACGCTCTCTCCCTCCAGGAAGTCCACGTTTCCGGCGATGGCAGCCACTTTCAGGTTATTGCCGTGGGTGAGATATTTGACGGCATGAGCCGGGTTAAAAAACAGCAGACGGTTTATGGTCCGCTGATGGAATATATTGCGGATAACCGCATTCATGCTGTGTCGATCAAAGCGTATACCCCTACGGAGTGGGCGCGAGATCGCAAACTGAACGGCTTTTGAGCTATGGGCGATTTGCCGGTAGCGGATATGAATTGTTAACTGAGAACAAACTAAATGGATAAATTTCGTGTTCAGGGGCCAACAAAGCTCCAGGGCGAAGTCACAATTTCCGGCGCTAAAAATGCTGCTCTGCCTATCCTTTTTGCCGCACTACTGGCGGAAGAACCGGTAGAGATCCAGAACGTCCCGAAACTGAAAGACGTTGATACATCAATGAAGCTGCTAAGCCAGCTGGGTGCGAAAGTAGAACGTAATGGGTCTGTGCATATTGACGCCCGCGACGTTAATGTATTCTGCGCACCTTATGATTTGGTCAAAACCATGCGAGCCTCTATCTGGGCGCTGGGGCCGCTGGTGGCACGTTTCGGTCAGGGACAGGTTTCTCTACCTGGTGGTTGTACGATTGGTGCGCGTCCGGTTGATTTGCATATTTCCGGGCTTGAGCAATTAGGCGCGACGATCAAACTGGAAGAAGGTTACGTAAAAGCTTCCGTTGATGGGCGTCTGAAAGGCGCGCATATCGTGATGGATAAAGTCAGCGTCGGCGCAACCGTGACCATCATGTGTGCTGCAACCCTGGCGGAAGGCACCACGATTATTGAAAACGCTGCGCGTGAACCGGAAATTGTCGATACCGCGAACTTCCTGATTACGCTGGGCGCGAAAATTAGCGGTCAGGGCACCGATCGTATCGTCATCGAAGGTGTGAAACGTTTAGGCGGTGGTGTCTATCGCGTGCTGCCGGATCGCATCGAAACCGGCACGTTCCTGGTGGCAGCGGCAATCTCTCGCGGCAAAATTATCTGCCGTAACGCCCAGCCAGATACTCTTGACGCTGTGCTGGCGAAACTGCGTGACGCCGGAGCGGACATTGAAGTAGGTGAGGACTGGATTAGCCTGGATATGCATGGCAAACGTCCGAAGGCTGTTAATGTGCGTACCGCGCCGCATCCGGCGTTCCCGACCGATATGCAGGCTCAGTTCACGCTGCTGAACCTGGTGGCAGAAGGCACCGGATTCATCACCGAAACGGTCTTTGAAAACCGCTTTATGCACGTGCCAGAACTGAGCCGTATGGGCGCGCAAGCCGAGATTGAAAGCAATACCGTTATTTGTCACGGTGTCGAAAAACTTTCCGGCGCACAGGTCATGGCGACCGATCTGCGTGCATCAGCAAGCCTGGTACTGGCTGGCTGTATTGCGGAAGGGACTACGGTTGTTGATCGTATTTATCACATCGATCGCGGCTACGAACGCATTGAAGACAAATTGCGTGCATTAGGTGCGAATATCGAGCGTGTGAAAGGCGAGTAATCGTCTGAAAGCTGGCAGCCCCGTTCGCGGGGCTACCGCCAGACCACTCATTTTTTCGGTTTAGTGTAGCTGCGCATTAACTGCGTTCTGTCGATAAACTCATGTGTCTGCGGATCATGGTAGCGTGATGGCCATATAACCCATGGGTCAGTACCCAGGGCTTTCGCAATAATCATCTCTCCCTTTGGCCACGGACGCGATAATGCATTTGCCAGCGTCGAGGAACTCAAACCATTTCTGCGAGATTCCGCCGCCATTGACGTTCCCTTCTTGCGCAAACCCGCAATGATGTCAGCGGGATGCCAGTCAATGAAATTACTCTCCATCTTTCCTCACTCCTTAAGTTAGTCGCTTTCATTCAGAACATATGTTCTGTCGGGCATCACTATACTCCTGATGGCGAATTGCTCTAAAAAGTTCATGTAAATAGCGTGAAGATTCAGAATATATAAAGACAATAACCTGATTATTAAGATGGTATTACACTGAATAAGTATTTTTATGGAACTTACTGGAGTTATCCCGCGCAATGCGCGGGATAAAGGGAAGGAATTAACGATCGCGTTGAACCGCGATGTGTGCAAGGCCGATTAACGCCTCTCGCCACGGGGTATCCGGGAGTATCTGTAACGCTTCGATGGCTTTGTCTGCCTCTTCCTCGGCACGCTGACGCGTCCATTCAAGAGATCCACACGCGTTCATTGCTTCCAGAACCGGTTCCAGAAGATGACGCCCATTGCCTTGCTCAATAGCTGAACGGATCATTTGCGCCTGCTCCGGTGTACCATTATGCATCGCATGTAGCAGCGGCAGCGTCGGTTTACCTTCGTTTAGATCGTCCCCGACGTTTTTACCTAACTGTTCACCATCGGCGCTGTAATCGAGTAAATCGTCGATGAGCTGAAAAGCGGTGCCGAGGTAACGACCATAATCCTGCAGGCCTTTTTCCTCTTCCGGCGTACATCCTGCCAGAATCCCGGAACACTGCGCAGCAGCCTCAAACAGACGTGCAGTTTTGCTGTAGATAACGCGCATGTAGTTTTCTTCGGTGATATCCGGGTCGTTAACGTTCATCAGTTGCAGAACTTCACCTTCTGCGATGACGTTTACGGCTTCTGACATCACTTCCAGCACTTTGAGCGAGCCGAGGCTGGTCATCATCTGGAACGCGCGGGTGTAAATAAAATCGCCTACCAGCACGCTGGCAGCATTGCCAAATGCGGCGTTAGCGGTCGCTTTACCACGGCGCATATCTGATTCATCCACAACGTCGTCGTGTAGTAGAGTCGCTGTGTGGATAAACTCGATTAGGGCGGCAATGGTGACATGCGCATTTCCCTCATAGCCAACAGCTCGAGCAGCCAGTACAGCAATCATCGGACGAATACGTTTACCGCCGCCGCTGACGATGTAATAGCCTAACTGATTGATCAGTTGGACGTCGGAATTAAGCTGCTCAAGGATTGCCGCATTAACACCCGCCATATCTTGCGCGGTTAACTCATTGATTTTTTCTAAATTCATCGCAAAAGCCGGGCTTTTCGCCCCGATTACCTTACTGTGAACAAAGGCAACTTAGGGTTTATGGTTAGGAATATAGGGTGATTGTACTGAAAAAATGGCACAGATAAACGTTACCGTACAAGTTGTGTTTTTTTTCTTCGTGTATTGACTGTAGCACTTGTCAAAGGCGTGCGTTTTGCGTAATATTCGCGCCCTATTGTGAATATTTATAGCGCACTCTGAATCATTGAAAAGGTGTGCGCGGAAGCGGAGTTTTATATGTACGCGGTTTTCCAAAGTGGTGGTAAACAACACCGAGTAAGCGAAGGTCAGACCGTTCGCCTGGAAAAGCTGGACATCGCAACTGGCGAAACTGTTGAGTTCGCAGAAGTTCTGATGATCGCAAACGGTGAAGAAGTCAAAATCGGCGTTCCTTTCGTTGATGGCGGCGTAATCAAAGCTGAAGTTGTTGCTCACGGTCGTGGCGAGAAAGTTAAAATCGTTAAGTTTCGTCGTCGTAAACACTATCGTAAGCAGCAGGGCCATCGTCAGTGGTTCACTGATGTGAAAATTACTGGCATCAGCGCCTAAGACCTGAGGAGAGATTTCAAATGGCACATAAAAAGGCTGGCGGCTCCACACGTAACGGTCGCGATTCAGAAGCTAAACGCCTGGGCGTTAAGCGTTTCGGTGGCGAATCCGTTCTGGCGGGTAGCATCATCGTTCGTCAACGTGGCACCAAATTCCACGCTGGCACTAACGTAGGTTGCGGTCGTGACCACACTCTGTTTGCTAAAGCAGACGGTAAAGTGAAATTCGAAGTTAAAGGCCCGAAAAACCGTAAATTTATCAGCATCGAAGCTGAATAAGTTTTTCGCGTCCCGGTAACGGATGAAAGCCCCGCAACACGTTGCGGGGCTTTTTACATTCGATAGCCGGTAAAAATGCGCATCGTGCGGCGTTAATCCGCAAATGCGTTTTGCAGGGATTACGGTATGAAGCAGCAGGCAGGCATTGGCATTCTTTTGGCGCTCACCACAGCAATTTGCTGGGGGGCGTTGCCAATCGCAATGAAGCAGGTGCTGGAGGTGATGGAACCTCCGACAATTGTGTTTTACCGTTTCTTGATGGCGAGTATTGGCCTTGGTGCCATTCTTGCGGTGAAGAAGAAGCTGCCGCCATTACATGTGTTTCGTAGGCCACGCTGGCTGATATTACTGGCGGTGGCGACTGCCGGGCTGTTTGGGAATTTCATCCTGTTCAGCTCATCCTTGCAATATCTGAGTCCGACCGCCTCGCAGGTGATTGGGCAACTCTCGCCGGTTGGCATGATGGTTGCCAGCGTATTTATCCTGAAAGAGAAAATGCGCAGCACCCAGGTTGTGGGAGCATTGATGCTCCTGAGCGGCCTGGTGATGTTCTTTAACACCAGTCTGGTCGAGATATTTACAAAGCTCACCGATTACACCTGGGGAGTTATCTTTGGGGTCGGTGCGGCGACGGTTTGGGTGAGTTATGGCGTGGCGCAAAAGGTTTTATTACGTCGGCTGGCCTCACCGCAGATCCTGTTTTTATTGTACACTTTATGTACAATTGCGCTCTTCCCTCTGGCAAAGCCTGGAGTGATAGCGCAGCTTAGCCACTGGCAGCTCGCATGTTTAATTTTTTGCGGACTGAATACGTTGGTAGGATATGGCGCCCTGGCGGAAGCGATGGCTCGCTGGCAGGCAGCGCAGGTGAGCGCGATCATCACGCTCACCCCACTGTTTACGCTGTTTTTTTCAGATCTTTTATCACTGGCCTGGCCCGATTTCTTCGCCAGACCGATGTTAAACCTTTTAGGTTATCTCGGTGCGTTTGTCGTGGTTGCGGGCGCGATGTATTCCGCCATTGGTCATCGTATTTGGGGCGGATTACGTAAGCATACAACGGTGGTATCGCAACCCCGCGCAGGCGAATGATTTACGGAGAATAAAATGAAGTTTGTTGATGAAGCATCGATTCTGGTCGTTGCAGGTGATGGCGGTAATGGTTGCGTGAGCTTCCGCCGCGAAAAATATATTCCGAAAGGCGGCCCGGATGGCGGCGACGGTGGTGACGGCGGTGACGTATGGATGGAAGCCGACGAGAACCTGAATACGCTTATCGATTATCGTTTTGAAAAATCTTTCCGCGCCGAGCGTGGTCAGAATGGCGCAAGCCGCGACTGCACCGGTAAGCGTGGTAAAGACGTGACGATTAAAGTGCCTGTAGGTACGCGTGTTATCGATCAGGGCACCGGCGAAACTATGGGCGATATGACCAAACACGGTCAGCGTCTGCTGGTTGCCAAGGGCGGCTGGCACGGTCTGGGCAATACCCGTTTCAAATCGTCCGTTAACCGTACACCACGGCAGAAAACTAACGGTACGCCGGGCGATAAGCGCGAGCTGCTGCTTGAACTAATGCTGCTGGCTGACGTCGGTATGCTGGGGATGCCAAATGCGGGTAAATCGACATTTATTCGCGCTGTCTCGGCGGCTAAACCGAAAGTAGCGGATTATCCGTTTACCACTCTGGTGCCAAGTCTGGGTGTGGTACGAATGGACAACGAAAAGAGCTTCGTTGTTGCCGATATTCCAGGGCTGATTGAAGGCGCAGCGGAAGGCGCAGGTCTGGGGATTCGCTTCCTGAAGCACCTGGAACGTTGCCGCGTCCTGTTGCACCTTATCGATATCGATCCGATTGACGGCACCGATCCGGTTGAAAACGCGCGTATTATTATCAGCGAGCTGGAAAAATACAGTCAGGATCTGGCGGCGAAACCGCGTTGGTTAGTCTTCAACAAGATCGATCTGCTGGATAAAGCGGAAGCCGAAGAGAAAGCGAAAGCGATCGCTGAGGCGCTGGGCTGGGAAGATAAATATTATCTGATCTCTGCGGCAAGCGGACTGGGCGTTAAAGATCTCTGCTGGGATGTGATGACCTTTATCATTGAAAACCCGGTCGTGCAGGCCGAAGAAGCGAAACAGCCAGAGAAAGTCGAATTCATGTGGGATGATTATCACCGTCAGCAGCTTGAAGAAATTGCTGAAGAGGATGATGAAGACTGGGATGACGACTGGGACGAAGACGACGAAGAAGGCGTTGAGTTCATTTACAAGCGTTAATTACTGATGACAAACGCCAAATAGCCTGATGCGCTACGCTTATCAGGCCTACAAGAGAATTGCAATATATCAATTTTGTAGGCCGAATCAGGCGTTAACGCCGCATCCGACATAAACAAGGCGCATTTTGTCAATAATCTGAAACCCCAGCCATGCGCCGGGGTTTCTTTTTGACTAATTGTTCTGATAAATATCTTTATACAAGCGGCTTTCAAATCGCACTAACGGAATACGGCGATTACGCTGATCCGCCGGTTCTACCGCATAGCCAGAAAGATATTGTACGAACGCCATTCGTTGCCCGCTTGCCGTGGTGATGAATCCTGCCAGGTTATACACCCCTTGCAATGACCCTGTTTTCGCTGAGACTTTGCCATCCACGCCTGCCTGATGCAGACCTGCACGGTACTGCAAAGAGCCGTCATATCCCGCCAGCGGCAGCATAGAGATAAAGTTAAGCTCGTTGTCGTGTTGGGCGATATATTGCAGCACCTGCATCATGGTGGCAGGCGCAATCAGGTTATGCCGCGAAAGCCCCGAGCCGTCGGCAATAATCGTGTTGCCAATATCGACACCGGCTTGCTGGCGCAGGATCTGACGCACGGCGTCCGACCCGGCTCGCCATGTTCCAGGCACATTGAAGCGCGCATGGCCTATCATGCGGAAAACCGTATCGGCGATCATGTTGTCTGATTTTTTCAGCATAATCTTAAGCAGATCATGCAAAGGAGCCGATTGTTTACTGGCAACCACCGTTCCAGGTTCGTTAACCTGAGTCTGGCGCAGCAGTGTTCCGCTCCAGGTGATACCTGCCTGTTTTAACTCATCTTTCAGAATTGCACCGGCATAGCTGGCACCATCTTGCACCGCAAAGGCTAACGGGAGCGGCTCGGAACGTTGTGGCAGGCATCCAGTCAGCGTAAAGCGGTTCAGGTCGCCTGGCACGACATCCAGCTCACAGTATTGCGCTTCGGCAGAACCACGGGGGAGGGTGCGTACCTGGCTGAACATCGTAACGGGGTAATAAGATGCCACGCGTATAAAAGCCATATCACCGGGTTTTTGGGCGCTGTAGAGCGAGACGGAGAAGCAATTGCGGTCAACAATGGCAGCGGCGGGAGGGGCGCTAAAGCATTGTGTCATATCATTCCATGGCCAGCCGGGAGCTTTATCATGACTGGCAAAAATGGAGGTATCTATGAGTACATTGCCATCGATTTGTGTGACACCAGATTTTTTCAGAGTCGCGACCATATTGCGAATATCCTGACGTTTTAGCGTAGGATCGGCACCAAATCGCGCCACTAAATCGCCTTTAAGCACTCCGTTTTCCACATTGCCTTTGGTTTCAAGCGTAGTGGTAAAACGAAAATCGGGGCCGAGTTGAATCAACGCCGCCAGCGCAGTGATTACTTTTTGCGTACTGGCGGGCAGCGCCATCTGCTGACTGTGGTAATCAATCGTGGGGGCAGACGCGCCGACTCTTTGCACCATCAGGGCAAGGTTGGCACCAGCGGGAAGCTGAGTAATGTACTCATCAACATTTGCGGCCTGGACACTGAACGCTATACAGCTGGTCAATCCGATGATAAATCTGGAAAATCGCATAATCTCGCGCTAACAACCTGGAATCGAGCCGTCATACTACGGCGCAACGCCCTATAAAGTAAACGATGACCCTTCGGGAACTTCAGGGTAAAATGACCATCAAAATGTGAATTGTAGCTGACCTGGAACCTGTTTCCGGGTCGGTATTTTTTTGCTTCTGGCCTGGTGAGGAGTTATGCCGGGCTGACCGAACAGCCGGGGTGGGTGGAGACTCGCCCCATCAGGAATATTCAAGAGGTATAACAAATGCAAGCTATTCCGATGACCTTACGCGGCGCTGAGAAACTACGCGAAGAGCTGGATTTTCTGAAATCTGTGCGCCGTCCTGAAATCATTGCTGCTATCGCGGAAGCGCGTGAACATGGCGACCTGAAAGAGAATGCTGAATACCACGCAGCACGTGAGCAGCAGGGTTTCTGCGAAGGCCGTATCAAAGACATCGAAGCCAAGCTGTCGAACGCGCAGGTGATTGATGTCACCAAAATGCCAAACAATGGTCGCGTTATTTTTGGTGCTACCGTAACGGTGTTGAATCTGGATTCTGATGAAGAACAGACTTATCGCATCGTAGGCGATGACGAAGCTGACTTTAAACAAAACCTGATTTCTGTAAACTCGCCTATCGCTCGTGGCCTGATCGGCAAAGAAGAAGATGATGTTGTGGTCATCAAAACGCCAGGCGGCGAAGTGGAATTTGAAGTAATTAAGGTAGAATACCTGTAAGAATTACCCAATACTCAAAATGTTGATGTATTGTAAAGAAAGGAAAAAGGCCGCTATGCGGCCTTTTATCAACGAACAGAGCGTGGCATTTTGCTCTCCTGCCTGCGGAAAATCCCTCGTTTTACACAGAAAATGTGTGTAACTTTAGGATAATCTTAGCGTGGCAGCGAGATTTTACGTTCTTTAGTTGGGCGATAAAGCACCAGCGTTTTACCGATGACCTGTACATTACAGGCGCCGGTTTCGCGCACGATAGCTTCCACGATCAAGGTTTTAGTTTCGCGATCTTCTGTGGCGATTTTCACCTTGATGAGCTCATGGTGCTCTAACGCTTGTTCAATCTCGGCCAGCACCCCTTCGGTCAAACCATTACTGCCAAGCAGAACAACTGGCTTGAGCGGATGTGCCAGACCTTTCAGGTGTTGTTTTTGTTTAGTACTCAGATTCATCGTATTTTTTTGCTTACGTTGGGATTGAAAACGGGTCATTCTACCGCCATCTCCCATATATCACCAAATAGGCGCGTAAAAATTTACGCAATTGGTTACGATGAGTCATCCCAATGGGAAAGTTAAATGACAGGTAAGAAGCGTTCTGCCAGCTCCAGCCGCTGGCTTCAGGAACACTTTAGCGATAAATATGTTCAACAGGCACAGAAAAAGGGGTTACGTTCCCGTGCCTGGTTTAAACTTGATGAAATACAGCAAAGTGACAAACTCTTTAAACCGGGAATGACGGTTGTCGACCTTGGTGCTGCCCCGGGTGGTTGGTCACAATATGTGGTCACCCAAATTGGCGGTAAAGGCCGCATCATCGCTTGTGATCTTTTACCTATGGATCCTATCGTTGGTGTGGACTTTCTTCAGGGCGATTTTCGTGATGAACTGGTGATGAAAGCACTGCTGGAACGCGTAGGCGACAGCAAAGTTCAGGTTGTCATGTCCGATATGGCACCAAACATGAGCGGAACACCGGCGGTGGATATCCCCCGTGCCATGTATCTGGTGGAACTGGCGCTAGAAATGTGTCGTGATGTGTTAGCGCCGGGTGGCAGTTTTGTAGTGAAGGTGTTCCAGGGCGAAGGTTTCGATGAGTATCTAAGGGAAATTCGCTCCCTGTTTACGAAGGTCAAAGTTCGTAAGCCGGACTCTTCTCGTGCACGTTCGCGGGAAGTGTATATTGTAGCGACCGGGCGTAAACCCTAACCGGGAGATTTCAGACGAAAGTTTGAAAGATGCTGGATATAGAGTATCCTGACGCTGTTTTTAACACAGTTGTAATAAGAGGTTAATCCCTTGAGTGACATGGCGAAAAACCTAATACTCTGGCTGGTCATTGCCGTTGTGCTGATGTCAGTATTCCAGAGCTTTGGGCCCAGCGAGTCTAATGGCCGTAAGGTGGATTACTCTACCTTCCTACAAGAGGTCAATAACGACCAGGTTCGTGAAGCGCGTATCAACGGACGTGAAATCAACGTTACCAAGAAAGATAGTAACCGTTATACCACTTACATTCCGGTTCAGGATCCGAAACTACTGGATAACCTGCTGACCAAGAACGTCAAGGTTGTCGGTGAACCGCCTGAAGAGCCAAGCCTGCTGGCTTCTATCTTCATTTCATGGTTCCCGATGCTGTTGCTGATTGGTGTCTGGATCTTCTTCATGCGTCAAATGCAGGGCGGCGGCGGTAAAGGCGCGATGTCGTTCGGTAAGAGCAAAGCGCGCATGTTGACGGAAGATCAGATCAAAACGACCTTTGCTGATGTTGCGGGTTGCGACGAAGCAAAAGAAGAAGTTGCCGAACTGGTTGAGTATCTGCGTGAGCCGAGCCGCTTCCAGAAACTGGGCGGTAAGATCCCGAAAGGCGTCCTGATGGTCGGTCCTCCGGGTACGGGTAAAACGCTGCTGGCGAAAGCTATTGCAGGTGAAGCGAAAGTTCCGTTCTTTACCATCTCCGGTTCTGACTTCGTAGAAATGTTCGTTGGTGTTGGTGCATCTCGTGTGCGTGACATGTTCGAACAGGCGAAGAAAGCGGCACCGTGCATCATCTTCATCGATGAAATCGACGCCGTAGGCCGCCAGCGTGGCGCTGGCCTGGGTGGTGGTCATGATGAACGTGAACAGACTCTGAACCAGATGCTGGTTGAGATGGACGGCTTCGAAGGTAACGAAGGTATCATCGTTATCGCGGCGACTAACCGTCCGGACGTTCTCGACCCGGCACTGCTGCGTCCTGGTCGTTTCGACCGTCAGGTTGTGGTTGGTCTGCCAGATGTGCGTGGTCGTGAGCAAATCCTGAAAGTTCATATGCGTCGCGTACCGTTGGCGCCAGATGTTGATGCGGCAATTATTGCTCGTGGCACACCAGGCTTCTCCGGTGCAGACCTGGCGAACCTGGTGAACGAAGCTGCACTGTTCGCCGCGCGTGGCAATAAACGTGTCGTTTCGATGGTTGAGTTCGAGAAAGCGAAAGACAAAATCATGATGGGTGCGGAACGTCGCTCCATGGTGATGACGGAAGCGCAGAAAGAATCGACTGCTTACCACGAAGCTGGTCATGCGATTATCGGTCGCCTGGTGCCGGAACACGATCCGGTGCACAAAGTAACGATTATCCCGCGCGGTCGCGCGCTGGGTGTGACCTTCTTCCTGCCTGAAGGCGACGCAATCAGCGCCAGCCGACAGAAACTGGAAAGCCAGATTAGTACCCTGTACGGCGGTCGTCTGGCAGAAGAGATCATCTACGGACCAGAACATGTTTCTACCGGTGCGTCGAACGATATTAAAGTTGCGACTAACCTGGCGCGTAACATGGTGACCCAGTGGGGCTTCTCTGAAAAACTCGGTCCGCTGCTGTATGCGGAAGAAGAAGGTGAAGTTTTCCTCGGTCGTAGCGTGGCGAAAGCAAAACATATGTCCGATGAAACCGCGCGTATCATCGACCAGGAAGTGAAGTCACTGATTGAACGTAACTACAATCGTGCGCGTCAATTGTTGAACGACAACCTGGATATCCTTCATGCGATGAAAGATGCACTCATGAAATATGAGACCATCGACGCACCGCAGATTGATGACTTGATGGCTCGTCGCGATGTACGCCCGCCTGCAGGTTGGGATGAGTCGGGAGCATCTAACAATTCTGACAATAATGGCACGCCAAAGGCGCCGCGTCCGGTTGATGAACCACGTACGCCAAATCCGGGTAACACCATGTCAGAGCAGTTAGGCGACAAGTAAGTTCCCGCATCAGATGACTGTATTTGTACCGAAAACCCCGGGGCGTGCTCCGGGGTTTTTTCTTATCAATTCATACCAGGGATAACACCATGAAACTCTTTGCCCAGGGCACTTCACTGGATCTTAGCCATCCTCACGTGATGGGGATCCTCAACGTCACGCCAGATTCTTTTTCTGATGGCGGTACGCATAACTCACTGATTGATGCAATGAAACATGCGAATCTGATGATCAACGCTGGCGCGACGATTATCGACGTTGGTGGAGAGTCCACGCGTCCAGGTGCAGCGGAAGTGAGTGTTGAAGAAGAGTTGCAACGTGTTATTCCGGTGGTTGAGGCAATTGCGCAACGATTCGAAGTCTGGATCTCTGTGGATACCTCCAAACCGGAAGTTATCCGTGAATCGGCGAAAGTGGGCGCTCACATCATTAACGATATCCGCTCCCTTTCCGAACCTGGCGCTCTGGAAGCGGCTGCGGAAACTGGTTTACCCGTATGCCTGATGCATATGCAGGGAAATCCAAAGACCATGCAGGAAGCCCCGAAGTATGACGATGTCTTTGCCGAAGTTAATCGCTACTTTATTGAGCAAATAGCACGTTGTGAGCAGGCGGGTATCGCAAAAGAGAAATTGTTGCTCGACCCGGGATTCGGTTTCGGTAAAAATCTCCACCATAACTATTCATTATTGGCGCGTCTGGCTGAATTTCACCATTTCAACCTGCCGCTGTTGGTGGGTATGTCACGAAAATCGATGATTGGACAACTGCTGAACGTGGGGCCGTCCGAACGCCTGAGCGGTAGTCTGGCCTGTGCAGTTATTGCTGCGATGCAGGGCGCGCACATCATTCGTGTTCATGACGTCAAAGAAACCGTAGAAGCGATGCGAGTGGTGGAAGCCACTCTGTCTGCAAAGGAAAACAAACGCTATGAGTAATCGTAAATATTTCGGGACCGACGGGATTCGTGGTCGTGTTGGGGATGCGCCGATCACCCCTGATTTTGTGCTTAAACTGGGCTGGGCTGCGGGTAAAGTACTGGCGCGCCACGGCTCCCGTAAGATCATTATTGGTAAAGACACGCGTATTTCTGGCTATATGCTGGAGTCGGCGCTGGAAGCCGGCCTGGCGGCAGCGGGACTTTCCGCGCTTTTTACTGGCCCGATGCCAACACCGGCAGTGGCTTATCTGACGCGTACCTTCCGCGCAGAGGCCGGGATAGTGATTTCCGCATCGCATAACCCGTTCTACGATAACGGCATTAAATTCTTCTCTATCGACGGCACCAAACTACCGGATGCGGTAGAAGAGGCCATCGAAGCGGAAATGGAAAAAGAGATCAGCTGCGTTGATTCGGCAGAACTGGGTAAAGCCAGCCGTATCGTTGATGCTGCGGGTCGCTATATCGAATTTTGCAAAGCCACATTCCCGAACGAACTTAGCCTCAGTGAACTGAAGATTGTGGTGGATTGCGCCAATGGCGCGACTTATCACATCGCGCCGAACGTGCTGCGTGAGCTGGGAGCGAATGTAATCGCCATCGGTTGTGAGCCGAACGGCGTAAACATCAATGCCGAAGTGGGGGCAACTGATGTTCGTGCGCTACAGGCACGCGTATTGGCTGAAAAAGCGGATCTCGGCATTGCGTTTGACGGCGACGGCGATCGCGTGATTATGGTTGACCATGAAGGCAATAAAGTCGATGGCGATCAGATCATGTATATCATCGCGCGTGAAGGCCTTCGTCAGGGTCAGCTGCGTGGTGGCGCGGTGGGTACATTGATGAGCAACATGGGGCTGGAACTGGCGCTGAAACAGTTAGGCATTCCATTTGCACGTGCGAAAGTGGGGGACCGCTACGTACTGGAAAAAATGCAGGAAAAAGGCTGGCGTATCGGTGCAGAGAACTCCGGTCATGTGATCCTGCTGGATAAAACCACTACCGGTGACGGCATTGTTGCTGGTTTGCAGGTGCTGGCGGCGATGGCGCGTAACCATATGAGCCTGCACGACCTTTGCAGTGGCATGAAAATGTTCCCACAGATTCTGGTTAATGTGCGTTATACCGCAGGCAGCGGCGATCCGCTGGAGCATGAGTCAGTTAAAGCCGTGACCGCCGAAGTTGAAGCGGCGCTGGGTAGCCGTGGGCGTGTGCTGTTGCGTAAATCCGGCACCGAGCCGTTAATTCGCGTGATGGTCGAAGGTGAAGACGAAGCGCAGGTCACCGAGTTTGCACACCGTATTGCTGATGCGGTAAAAGCGGTTTAATGCGATAACTAACTGGCTAAAAAGGCGGCGATTGTCGCCTTTGTTTTTCTTATGCACATCGATTTTGCTGTTTTTTTCCGCAGTTGATACAATGCAATAAAATTGCCCTTGCGAAGGTCATTCGCTTTGGTTAGTATTCACACCCGCTTCAGTGGGAAAGATTAAATTTTCTCGCTTTATTGGTTGAAGCATTGGTACGCGGCAACTCCGCAAGGAACAGGTTGATTATGTACGAAGCTCTTTTAGTAGTTTTCCTTATTGTGGCAATTGGCCTTGTTGGTCTGATCATGCTGCAGCAAGGTAAAGGCGCTGATATGGGAGCCTCCTTCGGAGCAGGCGCTTCCGCTACGCTGTTTGGTTCAAGTGGTTCTGGTAACTTCATGACCCGTATGACGGCTGTGCTGGCAACGTTGTTCTTCATCATCAGTCTGGTGCTGGGTAACATCAACAGCAACAAAACCAATAAAGGTAGCGAATGGGAAAATCTGAGTGCCCCGGCGAAAACCGAACAAACTCAGCCAGCTGCTCCGGCTAAGCCGACCAGCGATATCCCGAACTAAGATAGTATCTGTGCTGAGGTGGTGGAATTGGTAGACACGCTACCTTGAGGTGGTAGTGCCCTAACGGGCTTGTGGGTTCGAGTCCCATCCTCAGTACCAATATTCCGAAAGAAAGACGCTGAAAAGCGTCTTTTTTTGTATCTGTGACCCGTCCTGAATAGCGTTAAACAATGTTTTCTGCATCATTGTTTTCTATAAGCGTTGCATAGGTTGTGATTACATAATTGTTGTAGATACAGTTTAAGAAGGCGTGAGCCTCTTCACTCCCGAAACAAAGAAGATTACCAACAGAGTCCAGTTAATGGCTTGCTCACTGTTTGCCCTAACTGTCATTCGATGCGGCGCCGATGCAAACCACCGTTTACGCCGGAGGAGTTAAGAGCATTGATGGATGCGCGTAACTCAAATTTGTGAGTGCTCAATCTTCACGCCAAAACCGCAAAATAACGTCAGCAAATTTGTCGGAAATAATCCCCCGACGGGCTGTTGAGCTAAAATGACTGCTTCGTAGCGCCGTTGTCCAGTTTTCTGGTGTTCGGTACGCTGAACCGTAATATCCCGTGCTTAAATCATCCGGATCTTCATCAGGCTCGTTCGTCAGCCCTCGTTCGTCTTGTTGCTGGAAGCCGACAAAAATAATATTGGCTAAGACATTCTTTTTATAATTGCCATAAATAGTTTCGTACGCATGAGGATAATTTTCTTTCCAGTACCAGGTTGTATCGCCGCAGAACCACGGAGCAGCGGAAGTGTTAGTATTCAGAAGCTGAGAACGGTACTGCTTTAAATCCTTCCGAAAAGCTTCAACCATATTATTAAAATATTGAGGGTGTAACGCGTAGTCACTCGTCATTAAGTCAAATTCGCCCTGCATCCAGCATACTCCGAGGAATTTATTCAGCGGATTCTTCGCCAGTGCAGCTCGCGTTCTGTTGACTAAATCCTGATACAGCGGAGTATCCGTTCCCCAACGACATGCATCATGGCTGGCTCCGTGTTGTTCTGAATATGTCCCTTCGCAGCCTGCGGTAAAAGCCGATCCGCCACGGCAACAAGGAACGATAAGAACGCCAGCATTATCAGGAATGAAGGGCAGTAATTTCCGCGCAATATGCAGTGCCTGTCCAACTGTACCGTATTGTGTTTGATGATCCGTTGCCAGAGGATGGTGATAATCCCGCATATCCTGAACATCGTGTGGGCAGTGAGTCAGTGGAATAATGTCATTAAATTGACATGATGGGCCACCGGGATGCGTCTGTGTAAATCTTGCCAGTTGTTTTATTCTGGGGTGAGGCGCATCTTCACTGTCTGGTAAGGGAAGTCCTTCGCCATATGCCATGGCATTAGATTGACCGGCAACGGTAAGAACATAGTAATAATCGGGCGATGTTATCGTGTTCATATATATGCGTAATTGAAATGACAACGGGTGATGAGCCATTGATAGCAGGGCTCCTTTGCTGGAGCCCTGAAAAGTTAGTTTTGCACAGTAACTTTATTATCTTTCACAGAGAGCAACACTGAGTCCGCTACAGCTTTGCCACCCGTAGTTTCACCGCCAATAATCAATAAATTATTATTCCAGGGCAATGATACTCCGTAGGCCCGACCTTGCGACAGTTCGCCAGATTTCTCCCATTTCCCGTTATGCCAAAGATGAATATCGGCGCTATACGATTTTTTCAGACCTTCATGCGCATAGTTCTTACCGTTCTGGTAATTTTCCCGTGAACCTTTGAATCCGGCTCCTCCGGCAAATATAAGAGAGTCATTGCTAATACCTGCAAAACCGCCAGCTACGCCATCCGGTGAGGAGACGGGAGAAAGTTTATTCCATTTTATGCCATTGCCGGTGAAATCAAGCTCAAATACAGCATCAGTTCGCAGCCCTGGTTTTGCTTCGCCATTAATAAGCCAGGTTTTATCACCATTATTTACTACCGCCGCACCAGCCGTGCCGTACCAGGGGGATTCGCCAGCGTAACTCCAT
Organism: Escherichia sp. KTE114; assembly: GCF_000407765.1. Lineage (NCBI taxonomy): Bacteria > Pseudomonadati > Pseudomonadota > Gammaproteobacteria > Enterobacterales > Enterobacteriaceae > Escherichia > Escherichia sp. KTE114. The sequence continues at coordinate 1,804,932 of NZ_KE136626.1, forward strand.
TGCTGTGTAGAGGGATCAAAAGACAACAGGAACTTATTAAAGAAATAATCTTCTGCTTTTTTGTCAAAATAGTGGGCATTGATTTTATCTATGGCCGCTGAATCTTTTCCAGCCTCCTTGAGATCTTCAAAATAGCCATTAAATATATTCTGGTTAACGCCGCCAGTAATATAGGCTTTGCCGTTGTGTACAAAGGTCACATGACCAGCCATGCCCATCGGTGCGTGCGACATTAATTTAACCCAGGTATTAGTTTTGGGATTATATTTGTGTACGTCGTTGAATACCTGAGTTAACCCCTCGCTGTTTTTACCAACACCGCCAAATACATATAAATTACCATCAATAAAGGCTGAGGTTGCTTGATCTCTCGCGCCAGCGGGGAATTCCGCCAGGGCTATCCATTTTTTATCTTTGGCTTGTGTATCCAGCTTGTACCATGCCGTACCTGCGCTACCTAAACCAATGTAGACAGTGTCATTATCAATTGCTCCAGTACCACTTTTAAATGGCACAGGAGTTTCCGGCAATACCGACGCGTTTGCGGCAAGTGAAGCCATCATGATAGCAAGTGCCGTTATTGTTTTATTCATTGTGACTGTCTCCTGTCTACTACAGTTTAAATGACACACCAATGCGATAACTGTTTTCCGATAAATTATCTCTGCCGTTGTAAACACCCTGACGGTCAAGGTAGTCATATTCTATGTATGGCGTAATATCAGGCGTCATATGGTATTGTAGAACAAATGCATTTTCCGTCGCCCATTTCTTATGGTTTGCATAGCGATAATCGTTTTGTTTGCTGTACAGCGTCGTTTGCCATGCGAAGGTGAAATCACTATTAATATTGTAAGTGACATATCCATCCCAACGATGAACGTTATCACGAGACATATCGCCAGATAAGTCTTGTTGCCGGTAAGCTTTCCAGTCGTAACGATAGCGAATGCCAAAATTGAGATCTTTTGTCGCATCCCAGGACAGTTTTACATATGGTCCATAGCGTGTGCCATTGCTGCTAAAATGGGTTAACATTCCAGGGCGCACGGTCCATTGATCATCAAGTTTAATCGCATAATTAACTTCAACCTGAACATCATTTAATGCGGCATTTTCCTTTTTATTATCATGAATGGTATTCCAGGTATTACTTTCCATGCTTGCCCACCATCCATTTTTCCACCCCTCACTGACTTTGAGTCGAGTTTCATAGGCATGGCTTCCACTACGATATCCACCACGCACATCCAGTGTTGCAGCCTGAGAAATTAATGGTGACGAAAAGCAGAGTAATAATACGCCAGAAAGTATTTTAGCCTTTTTCATAAATTTCACTCATTTGTAGAATACAGAAAGTAATACGAAGTCCGAATAAACAAATAGCATTTATGTTATGTGCTCTTTTTTGCCAGGCTTATAGCGTCATTGGCCACGGATAATTATTTTTTTTTGTATAAGGTCTCCTGTGAGAAATTGTTTTCCACATAATTTAAGATAAACAGAGATCTGGATTAAATACCTGAGTATTAAATCTATTCTGATGTTTAATTGATTTTAATGTTCGTAAGCTATTTCACTCACTAAATCTATCTTTAGCCAGTGTCATAAAATGGATTGTTTGTTGATCTCATTTTCATACTCCTTTCAGACTGAAGTGCTCTTTCATCACCCGATAAGGGAGGACGCCAGGAATGTTTGTATTAGATTGCGAGAGAGTCGTCTTATTTATCTCTTGTGTGTACCTTTATACCTGTTATACCAGATCAAAAATCACGCAATCCATACAACAAAACCAGATTTGCAATTCGCGTCACAAAATATGTCGATATTTTTCGAAGGTAAAGTGTTATGTAAGGCCAGATGGTCATTGTCGACTGCCTTCGTGAAACAGATGCTATGTCATTAACTCATTGTTTAATATTTATTTTTAATGGATGTCGACAGTGCCGGGTTTACAAGCTAACTCCGAAAGCACGGTGAAAATGAGAGTTTATCCGCTATCCGATTGACAATAATTCTCACCATAAAATATGTTTTTACGTTCTGAGACTAAGGGCAACCTGGTATGTAGCAGAGGAGTTCCTGGCTCTGTCCTGGGCTGACTCGTTGATGTTCAGCACACTACAGGATGGGGGCAGTCAGTTATTTGCCGTATCGCCAGTAAAGAGCAGTGAGTAAGGAAAGATTAAGTTGAAGTAACATGCATATTTAATGCGAATGTAGATGAAAAAAGGTGCGTGCGAACTTCCCCTCATTTCTCTGGACAATACACGGCCTGGAAAGGGATGTAACAATCTCACAGTATGAGTTTACAAACCAAAGGATAATAATGGCTAGGTAACTAAGCATTAGCATGATAATAGCCACCTGAAAATTATGGGATTCCATTAAATAGCAATTTTGTGAAAAATGGAGTTGACTAATAATGTTATATGTGAGATGGCCTGTTGAACGAATATTAAATTTTGCTGAATTTTTTATGTTGATTTACTTGTTACAGAACATATCACGTGATATATAGATAAGATTAGTTACATTGATGATGAGGGTTATTATTAGATTCGTCTCAGATTGAAAATATATAAAAGACATATCATGCAAGAGCATAGCGTTTGTATGGCAAAGTTATTATAAGTAGCTATCGCCATTCTATTTAAGTTCATTCAAAAGAGCTGGCCCACTTGCGTTAGCCATTAAGTAAATATTCGCTTTTATAAACATAATCAGGATTAAAATGTTGGATTATTGCTAACCCAGCACAGCTAGTGCGCGTCTGTAATTATAAGGGAAAACGATGAAGAATAAGGCTGATAACAAAAAAAGGAACTTCCTTACCCACAGTGAAATAGAGTCACTCCTTAAAGCAGCAAATACCGGGCCTCATGCTGCACGCAATTATTGTCTGACTTTGCTTTGTTTTATTCATGGCTTTCGGGCGAGTGAAATTTGCCGATTGAGAATTTCGGATATTGATCTTAAGGCAAAGTGCATATATATCCATCGATTAAAAAAAGGCTTTTCAACAACGCACCCGCTATTGAACAAAGAAGTTCAGGCTTTAAAAAACTGGTTGAGTACGCGTACTTCTTATCCACATGCTGAGAGCGAGTGGGTATTTTTATCACGCAAGGGGAATCCGCTTTCTCGTCAACAGTTTTACCATATTATCTCGACTTCAGGTGGTAATGCCGGGTTATCACTGGAAATTCATCCGCATATGTTACGCCATTCGTGTGGTTTTGCTTTGGCGAATATGGGAATAGATACACGACTTATCCAGGATTATCTTGGGCATCGTAATATTCGTCACACCGTCTGGTATACCGCCAGCAATGCCGGGCGCTTTTACGGCATCTGGGATAGACCCAGAGGTCGACAGCGCCACGCTGTTTTATAAAGATGGATGAGATGCCATGGATGGTGTTAAAACCTACATTATTCTTACGATATATCAATAATAATTAACCATTTATTAATTGATGTTATTGTTAGTGTGATTCTTAATTATCATAATAAACATTAACTTAACTATATCCATACAAAATACAATGTTTTATTTTATTCAAAATAAACAAACAAAATCATTCATAAATTTACATATCACTTATATTCTTCTCTTTTTGCACTTTTTTTCTTTATTTTTTAAGCAACTGGAAGTTAATCCGGTGCAATCTATTGTTATATTGAATTAAATCAATGAAAATAGATGTTATCACATCAGTGATATTTTATTTTTGTATGATATTTAATGTAATTGACTGATAACCACATAACTTTGTGTGTGATTATCTTTTTATCTATTGGGCTAATTTTGACCGTTTGAGGTTTCCTATAGGTATTCATTCAAATATATCTCAGTCAGGAGTAATACTATTGTGAGTAAACGTCGTTATCTTACCGGTAAAGAAGTTCAGGCAATGATGCAAGCGGTTTGCTATGGGGCAACGGGAGCCAGAGATTATTGTCTTATTCTGTTGGCATATCGGCATGGGATGCGTATTAGTGAACTACTTGATCTGCATTATCAGGATCTTGATCTTAATGAAGGTCGAATAAATATTCGCCGACTGAAGAACGGATTTTCTACCGTTCACCCGTTACGTTTTGATGAGCGTGAAGCCGTAGAACGCTGGACCCAGGAACGTGCTAACTGGAAAGGTGCTGACCAGACCGACGCCATATTTATTTCCCGTCGTGGAAGCCGACTTTCTCGTCAGCAGGCTTATCGCATCATTCGTGATGCCGGTATTGAAGCTGGAACCGTGACGCAGACTCATCCTCATATGTTAAGACATGCTTGCGGTTATGAACTGGCGGAGCGTGGTGCAGATACCCGTTTAATTCAGGATTATCTGGGGCATCGAAATATTCGCCATACTGTGCGTTATACCGCCAGTAATGCTGCACGTTTTGCCGGATTATGGGAAAGAAATAATCTTATAAACGAAAAATTAAAAAGAGAAGAGGTTTAATATAACTTGTTGATAAAAAAATGAAAAAATAAAGAAATACAAGACAATTGGGGCCAAACTGTCCATATCATAAAAAAGTTTCGTATTTTTTCTCAAGCATAAAAATATCAAAAAATGACAAAAACCAATTAACTGTTTGATATGTAAACTATTTATCTTGTAAATTAATTTCACATCACCTCCACTTTACGTAAAGATAACGTTTCTGTGTCTCGAAGCAACTTCCTCATTCTTCTCTCCAAAAACCACCTCATTCAATATAAAAATCTATAAATTAAAGTAATATCAGAATATAAATCCAACAAATAAACTGAAAAGGTTCGTGCGCGATGCTTTCCTCTATGAGTCAAAATGGCCCCAAATGTTTCATTTTTTGGGGGGAAACTGTGCAGTGTTGGCAGTCAAACTCGTTTTCAAAACAAAGTGTACAGAACGACTGCCCATGTCGATTTATACGTAGATTTAAAAAGGAAAGCAGTATGAAAATTAAAACTCTGGCAATCGTTGTTCTATCGGCTCTGTCCCTCAGTTCCACTGCGGCTCTGGCCGCTACCACGACGGTAAATGGTGGGACAGTTCACTTTAAAGGGGAAGTTGTTAACGCCGCTTGTGCGGTTGATGCGGGCTCTGTTGATCAAACCGTTCAGTTAGGTCAGGTTCGTACCGCATCGCTGGCACAAGAGGGGGCAACCAGTTCTGCCGTCGGTTTTAACATTCAGCTGAATGACTGCGATACCACTGTTGCAGACAAAGCCGCTGTTGCCTTCCTTGGCACAGCAATTGATGGAAATCATACCAACGTACTGGCTCTGCAGAGTTCAGCTGCGGGCAGCGCAACAAATGTTGGTGTGCAGATCCTGGACAGAACGGGTACTGCGCTGGCGCTGGACGGTGCGACATTTAGCGCACAAACAACACTGAATAACGGAACCAACATTATTCCGTTCCAGGCGCGTTATTTTGCAACCGGTACTGCAACCCCAGGCGCTGCTAATGCGGATGCGACCTTCAAGGTTCAGTATCAATAACCCACTCAGGTTTTAGGGAAGTCATTATGGGCAAGGATGCCCGCCCCTGCGCGATAAGAATAACGATGAAAAGGACGAAATTATTTCTAGTAGCGTCGTTACTGCCGATGTTTGCACTGGCCGGAAATAAATGGAACACCACATTGCCCGGTGGAAATATGCAGTTTCAGGGCGTCATTATTGCGGAAACTTGCCGGATTGAGGCCGGTGATAAACAAATGACGGTCAATATGGGGCAAATCAGTAGTAACCGGTTTCATGCGGTAGGGGAAGATAGCGCACCGGTGCCTTTTGTTATTCATTTACGGGAATGTAGCACGGTGGTGAGTGAACGTGTGGGCGTGGGGTTTCACGGTGTCGCGGATGGTAAAAATCCGGATGTGCTTTCCGTGGGTGAGGGGCCAGGAATTGCAACCAATATTGGTATTGCATTGTTTGATGATGAAGGAAATCTCGTACCGATTAATCGTCCACCAATACACTGGAAACGGCTTTACTCAGGCTCTACTTCGCTACATTTCATTGCCAAATATCGCGCAACCGGGCGTCGGGTGACTGGCGGCATGGCTAATGCCCAGGCCTGGTTCTCCTTAACCTATCAGTAATTGTTAAGCAGATATTGTGATAACAGGAACAGGACAGTGAGTAATAAAAACGTCAATGTAAGGAAATCGCAGGAAATAACATTCTGCTTACTGGCAGGTATCCTGATGATCGTAGCAATGATGCTTGCCGGACGCGCTGAAGCGGGAGTGGCCTTAGGTGCGACCCGCGTAATTTATCCGGCAGGGCAAAAACAAGTTCAACTTGCCGTGACAAATAATGATGAAAATAGCACTTATTTAATTCAATCATGGGTAGAAAATGCCGATGGTGTAAAGGATGGCCGTTTTATCGTGACGCCACCTCTGTTTGCGATGAGGGGAAAAAAAGAGAATACCTTACGTATTCTTGATGCCACAAATAATCAATTGCCGCAGGATCGGGAAAGTTTGTTCTGGATGAATGTAAAAGCGATTCCGTCAATGGATAAATCAAAATTGACCGAGAATACGCTACAGCTCGCGATTATCAGCCGCATAAAACTGTATTACCGCCCGGCTAAATTAGCGTTACCCCCCGATCAGGCCGCAGAAAAATTAAGATTCCGTCGTGGCGCCAATTCTCTGACGCTGATTAACCCGACACCCTATTACCTGACGGTAACGGAGCTTAATGCCGGAACACGGATTCTTGAAAATGCATTGGTGCCTCCAATGGGCGAAAGCACGGTTAAATTGCCTTCTGATGCCGGAAGCAACATTACTTACCGAACAATAAATGATTATGGCGCACTTACCCCCAAAATGAAGGGCGTAATGGAATAACGCAGGGGGATTTATTCGCCTGAATAAAAAGAATTGACTGCCGGGTGATTTTAAACCGGAGGAACAATGTCATATCTGAATTTAAGACTTTACCAGCGAAACACGCAATGCTTGCATAATCGTAAGCATTGTCTGGCTGGTTTTTTTATCCGGCTCTCTGTTGCCTGTGCTTTTGCCGCACAGGCACCTTTTTCATCTGCCGAACTCTATTTTAACCCGCGCTTTTTAGCGGATGATCCTCAGGCTGTTGCCGATTTATCGAGCTTTGAAAATGGACAAGAATTACCGCCGGGGACGTATCGTGTCGATATCTATATGAATAATGGTTATATGGCAACGCGTGATGTCACGTTTAATACGGGTGACAGTGAGCAAGGTATTGTCCCTTGCCTGACTCGCGCTCAACTCGCCAGTATGGGGCTGAATACGGCTTCTGTTTCCGGTATGAATCTGCTGGCGGATGATACCTGCGTGCCATTAACCTCAATGATCAATGACGCTACTGCGCATTTAGATGTTGGCCAGCAGCGGCTCAACATCACGATCCCTCAGGCATTTATGAATCAGCGCGCGCGTGGTTATATTCCACCAGAGTTGTGGGATTCAGGTATTAATGCCGGATTGCTCAATTATAACTTCAGCGGAAATAGTGTGCAGAATCGGGTTGGGGGTAACAGCCATTATGCATATTTAAATCTACAGAGTGGATTAAATATTGGTGCGTGGCGTTTACGCGACAATACCACCTGGAGTTATAACAGTAGCGGAAATTCATCAGGTAGCAAAAATAAATGGCAACATATTAATACCTGGCTTGAGCGCGACATCATTCCGTTACGTTCCCGACTGACGCTGGGTGATGGTTATACCCAGGGCGATATTTTCGATGGTATTAACTTTCGCGGCGCACAGTTGGCCTCCGATGACAATATGTTACCCGATAGCCAAAGAGGATTTGCCCCGGTTATCCACGGTATTGCTCGTGGTACTGCACAGGTAACTATTAAACAGAATGGGTATGACATTTATAATAGTACGGTGCCGCCGGGGCCTTTTACCATCAACGATATCTATGCCGCAGGTAATAGTGGTGACTTGCAGGTAACAATTAAAGAGGCTGACGGCAGCACGCAGATCTTTACCGTACCCTATTCGTCAGTCCCGCTTTTGCAACGTGAAGGGCATACGCGTTATTCCATTACGGCAGGAGAGTACCGTAGTGGGAATGCGCAACAGGAAAAACCCCGCTTTTTCCAGAGTACATTACTCCACGGCCTCCCGGCTGGCTGGACAATATACGGTGGAACTCAACTGGCGGATCGTTATCGTGCGTTTAATTTCGGTGTCGGGAAAAACATGGGGGCATTGGGTGCTCTGTCCGTGGATATGACGCAGGCTAATGCCACACTTCCCGATGAAAGTCAGCATGACGGACAATCGGTGCGTTTTCTCTATAACAAATCGCTCAATGAATCAGGCACGAATATTCAGTTAGTGGGTTATCGCTATTCGACCAGTGGGTATTTTAATTTCGCTGATACAACATACAGCCGAATGAATGGCTACAACATTGAAACGCAGGATGGTGTTATTCCGGTTAAGCCGAAATTCACCGACTATTACAACCTCGCTTATAACAAACGCGGGAAATTACAACTCACCGTCACTCAGCAAGTTGGGCGCACATCAACACTGTATTTGAGTGGTAGCCATCAGACTTATTGGGGAACGAGTAATGTCGATGAACAATTCCAGGCCGGATTAAATACCGCATTCGAAGATATCAACTGGACGCTCAGCTATAGCCTGACGAAAAACGCCTGGCAAAAAGGACGGGATCAGATGTTAGCTCTTAACGTCAATATTCCTTTCAGCCACTGGCTGCGTTCTGACAGTAAATCTCAGTGGCGACATGCCAGTGCCAGCTACAGCATGTCACACGATCTCAACGGTCGGATGACCAATCTGGCCGGTGTATACGGTACGTTGCTGGAAGACAACAACCTCAGTTATAGCGTGCAAACCGGCTATGCCGGGGGAGGCGATGGTAATAGCGGAAGTACAGGCTACGCCGCGCTGAATTATCGCGGCGGCTACGGCAATGCCAACATAGGGTTCAGCCATAGCGATGATATTAAGCAGCTCTATTATGGCGTCAGCGGTGGGGTATTGGCTCATGCCAATGGCGTAACGCTGGGGCAGCCGTTAAACGATACGGTTGTGCTTATTAAAGCGCCTGGAGCAAAAGATGCAAAAGTCGAAAACCAGACGGGTGTTCGTACCGACTGGCGCGGTTATGCCGTGCTGCCTTATGCCACTGAATATCGGGAAAATAGAGTGGCGCTGGATACCAATACCCTGGCTGATAACGTCGATTTAGATAACGCGGTCGCTAACGTTGTTCCCACCCGTGGGGCAATTGTGCGAGCAGAGTTTAAAGCGCGCGTAGGAATAAAACTGCTCATGACGCTAACCCACAATAATAAGCCGCTGCCGTTTGGGGCGATGGTCACATCAGAGAGTAGCCAGAGTAGCGGCATTGTTGCGGATAATGGCCAGGTTTACCTCAGCGGGATGCCTTTAGTGGGAAAAGTTCAGGTGAAATGGGGTGAAGGGGAGAATGCTCGCTGTGTCGCCGATTACAAACTGCCACCAGAGAGTCAGCAGCAGTTATTAACTCAGCTATCAGCTGAATGTCGTTAAGGGGACGTGATGAAAAGCAAACCTTTTTATCTTGTGTGCGCTTTTTTGTGGCTGGTTGCCAGTCACGCCAGGGCCGCAGATAGCACGATTACTATTCGCGGCTATGTCAGGGATAACGGCTGTAGTGTGGCGGCTGAATCAACCAATTTTACCGTTGATCTGATGGAAAACGCGGCGAAGCAATTTAGCAACATTGGGGCGACGACCCCGGTCGTTCCATTTCGTATTTTGCTGTCACCCTGTGGTAATGCGGTTTCTGCTGTAAAGGTTGGGTTTACTGGTGTTGCGGATAGCCACAATGCCAACCTGCTTGCACTTGATAATACGGTGTCAGCGGCCGCAGGGCTGGGAATACAGCTTCTGAATGAGCAACAAAATCAGATCCCACTTAATGCCCCATCGTCCGCGATTGCGTGGACGACCCTGACGCCGGGTAAACCAAACACGCTGAATTTTTACGCCAGGCTAATGGCGACACAGGTGCCTGTCACTGCGGGGCGTATCAACGCTACGGCAACCTTTACTCTTGAATATCAGTAACTGGAGATGCTCATGAAATGGCGCAAACGTGGGTATTTATTGGCGGCAATGTTGGCGCTCGCAAGCGCGACGGTATGGGCAGCCGATGTCACCATCACGGTGAACGGTAAGGTCGTCGCCAAACCGTGCACGGTTTCCACCACCAATGCCACGGTTGATCTCGGCGATCTTTATTCTTTCAGCCTGATGTCTGCCGGAGCGGCATCGGCCTGGCATGATGTTGCGCTTGAGTTGACTAATTGTCCGGTGGGAACGTCCAGGGTCACCGCCAGCTTCAGCGGGGCAGCTGACAGCACCGGATATTATAAAAACCAGGGAACCGCGCAAAACATCCAGTTAGAGCTACAGGATGACAGCGGTAATACATTGAATACCGGCGCAACCAAAACAGTTCAGGTGGATGATTCCTCACAATCAGCGCACTTCCCGTTACAGGTCAGAGCATTGACGGTAAATGGCGGAACCACTCAGGGAACCATTCAGGCAGTGATTAGCATCACCTATACCTACAGCTGAACCCGAAGAGATGATTGTAATGAAACGAGTTATTACCTTGTTTGCTGTACTGCTGATGGGCTGGTCGGTAAATGCCTGGTCATTCGCCTGTAAAACCGCCAATGGCACCGCTATCCCTATTGGCGGTGGCAGCGCCAATGTCTATGTTAACCTTGCGCCCGCCGTGAATGTGGGGCAAAACCTGGTCGTGGATCTTTCGACGCAGATCTTTTGCCATAACGATTACCCGGAAACGATTACAGACTATGTCACACTGCAACGAGGCTCGGCTTATGGCGGCGTGTTATCTAATTTTTCCGGAACCGTAAAATATAATGGCAGTAGCTATCCTTTCCCTACCACCAGCGAAACGCCGCGCGTTGTTTATAATTCGAGAACGGATAAGCCCTGGCCGGTGGCGCTTTATTTGACGCCTGTGAGCAGTGCGGGCGGGGTGGCGATTAAGGCTGGCTCATTAATTGCCGTGCTCATTTTGCGCCAGACCAACAACTATAACAGCGATGATTTCCAGTTTGTGTGGAATATTTACGCCAATAATGATGTGGTGGTGCCCACCGGCGGCTGTGATGTTTCCGCTCGTGATGTCACCGTTACTCTGCCGGATTATCCTGGTTCGGTGCCGATTCCTCTTACCGTTTACTGTGCGAAAAGCCAAAACCTGGGGTATTACCTTTCAGGTACAACCGCAGATGCGGGCAACTCGATTTTCACCAATACTGCGTCGTTTTCGCCAGCACAGGGAGTCGGCGTACAGCTGACGCGCAACGGTACGATTATTCCAGCGAATAGCACTGTGTCATTAGGGGCAGTAGGGACTTCGGCGGTAAGTCTGGGATTAACGGCAAATTACGCACGTACTGGAGGGCAGGTGACTGCAGGTAATGTGCAGTCGATTATTGGTGTGACTTTTGTTTATCAATAAAAAAACCACAGGGCTTGCTAATGCTGGTACGCAATATTACGTGATGCGCTACGCTACCTACAAAACCTGCACGTTAGCCCTTTGTAGGCCAGATAAGACGCGTCAGCGTCGCATCTGGCATAAACAAGGCACACTTTGTCGACACTCCGAACAGAGCCTGCCAATGGCAGGCTCTGGTGTGCTTTTACGCTACCATGCTGATAATCAACACAATAATCAGCCCAACTACGGAGTTGACCAGCTCCAGCAGACCCCAGGTTTTCAGCGTGTCTTTTACCGACAGGTCAAAATAACCTTTAAACAACCAGAAAGATGCATCGTTAATGTGGGTGAGGGTGTTGGACCCCGCAGCCGTCGCCAGCACCAGTAGCGCCGGATTCACGCCAACCAGCTGACCGGTTGCTGGATCAAGGATTGCAGCACTGATAATCCCGGCGGCAGTCATCGCCGAAACCACACCCTGACCGGTCGCCAGACGAATCAGTACGGTGATCAGCCACGCCATGATGTACGGTGAAATATTACCATGCGACATCAACATGCCGATGGTGTCACCAATGCCGGTGTCGATGATGGTCTGCTTCAGTACGCCGCCAGCACCGATGATCAGAATCACCATCGCAATGCTTTTTACCGCGCTTTCAAAGGCGTTCATTACCCACTGCATATCGTGCCCGCGCGCGGTGCCAAAGAGTACGAACGCAACTACCATCGCAATAAACATCGCAATCGGCGAGGAACCAATAAAGTTAACCACTTCCCACGCAGGCGTGTCTTTTACCAGCCAGATATTGGCGATGGTGGTGGAGATCATAATGATCGCCGGGATCAGCGGCACCAGAATCGAGATGCCGAAAGAAGGCAGATTGTTCATATCTACTGGTTGATCTGCTTTCAGAAATGACGGTGTCGGTCGCTCAAGATTACCGAGGAACTTTGGCAGGATCAGGCCAGCGCAAATTACGCTTGGGATCGTCACCAGCACGCCATAGATATAAACCATCCCCATATCCGCGCCATAAGCATTTACCAGCGCCACCGGACCCGGCTGCGGCGGGAACAGTGAATGTGCGGTGGTGGCAGCCGCTACTGCCGGAATAGCCAGTTTCAGGAACGGGATTTTAGCTTCGGCTGCAATCACGATCACCAGCGGTGCCAACATGATAAAGGCCACTTCATAGAACATCGCCAGACCGAAAATCAGGCCGATGATAATCACCGATATCTGAACATAGCGCAGACCGAGACGCGCCAGCAGCGTGTGCGCTATCTGGTGAGCCGCGCCAGAGTCGACCATCAATTTACCGATGACCGCACCGAATACCACGATGATCGCCAGTTCCCCCAGCGTGTTGCCGAAGCCTGCTTTCATGGTGTGCAGCAGCGACATTAAGTCCATACCCGCCAGCATCCCGACGGACAGAGCAGCCACCAACAAAGCTACCATCGAGTTGATCTTGAACCTCAAATTCAGTACCAGCATCAGGCCGATACCGAAGACGACCCAAAGAATGTTAAGCACATGCATAAAGTTTTACCTTACCTGGTTGAGCCATTGTTATTTTGGGCGACATGTTATGTAAATTGGTCAACCATTGTTGCGATGAATATCACATACCCTGATCAATAACCGTTGTTTACCCTTTGCTGTAATTTGCAACAATCGGCGGGAGAGTGGATTTCTTGTGATGTGGTTAACCAATTTTAGAATCCGGGTTGACATGTCTTACCAAAAGGTAGAACTTATACGCCATCTCATCCGGTGCGACGCCACGGCTGTGGTCTGGTTGTTCATCCGGATACCTAAACAACTCCGGGGTTCCGCGTCTCTTCGCTGTGGAACCCACTATGTGAAAGAGGAAAAATCATGGAACAGACCTGGCGCTGGTACGGCCCAAACGATCCGGTTTCTTTAGCTGATGTCCGTCAGGCGGGCGCAACTGGCGTGGTTACCGCGCTGCACCATATCCCGAACGGCGAAGTATGGTCCGTAGAAGAGATCCTCAAACGCAAGGCTATCGTTGAAGACGCAGGTCTGGTGTGGTCTGTCGTGGAAAGCGTGCCAATTCACGAAGATATCAAAACCCACACTGGCAACTATGAGCAGTGGATCGCTAACTATCAGCAGACCCTGCGCAACCTGGCGCAGTGCGGCATCCGCACCGTGTGCTACAACTTCATGCCGGTGCTTGACTGGACCCGTACTGACCTCGAATACGTACTGCCGGACGGCTCCAAAGCCCTGCGTTTCGACCAGATCGAATTTGCTGCGTTTGAAATGCACATCCTGAAGCGCCCAGGCGCGGAAGCGGATTACACCGAAGAAGAAATTGCTCAGGCAGCAGAACGTTTCGCCACCATGAGCGATGAAGACAAAGCGCGTCTGACCCGTAACATCATTGCTGGTCTGCCGGGTGCGGAAGAAGGTTACACCCTCGACCAGTTCCGTAAGCACCTGGAGCTGTACAAAGATATCGACAAAGCCAAACTGCGCGAAAACTTTGCCGTCTTCCTGAAAGCCATTATTCCGGTTGCCGAAGAAGTCGGCGTGCGTATGGCGGTTCACCCGGACGATCCGCCGCGCCCGATCCTCGGTCTGCCGCGTATCGTTTCCACCATTGAAGATATGCAGTGGATGGTTGATACCGTAAACAGCATGGCGAACGGTTTCACCATGTGCACCGGTTCCTACGGCGTGCGCGCTGACAACGATCTGGTTGATATGATCAAGCAGTTTGGTCCGCGCATTTACTTCACCCATCTGCGTTCCACCATGCGTGAAGATAACCCGAAAACCTTCCACGAAGCGGCGCACCTGAACGGCGACGTTGATATGTACGAAGTGGTGAAAGCGATCGTTGAAGAAGAACACCGTCGTAAAGCGGAAGGCAAAGAAGACCTGATCCCGATGCGTCCGGATCACGGTCATCAGATGCTGGACGACCTGAAGAAGAAAACCAACCCAGGTTATTCCGCGATTGGTCGTCTGAAAGGCCTGGCCGAAGTTCGCGGTGTCGAACTGGCGATCCAGCGCGCTTTCTTTAGCCGTTAATATCCACCGGCATGGCTGCGCGCCGTGCCGGTTCCTTCTTCCTTGCCGTCACTCTCTGAAGACGGATTCTGGAGTTTACGATGACTACTATTGTTGACAGCAATCTGCCGGTTGCCCGCCCGTCATGGGATCATTCTCGTCTGGAATCACGCATTGTGCATCTCGGTTGCGGGGCGTTTCACCGCGCGCACCAGGCGCTGTATACCCATCACCTGCTGGAAAGCACCGACAGCGACTGGGGTATCTGCGAAGTTAACCTGATGCCAGGCAACGACCGCGTGCTGATCGAAAACCTGAAAAAACAGCAACTGCTGTACACCGTGGCGGAAAAAGGTGCAGAAAGCACTGAACTGAAAATTATCGGTTCGATGAAAGAAGCCCTGCATCCAGAAATCGACGGTTGCGAAGGTATTCTCAACGCAATGGCGCGTCCGCAAACAGCGATTGTCTCCCTGACGGTCACGGAAAAAGGTTACTGCGCCGATGCGGCGAGCGGTCAGCTGGATCTTAATAACCCGCTGATCAAGCACGATCTGGAAAACCCGACCGCGCCGAAGTCCGCGATTGGTTACATCGTAGAAGCCCTGCGTCTGCGTCGTGAAAAAGGGCTGAAAGCGTTTACCGTGATGTCCTGCGACAACGTGCGTGAAAACGGTCATGTGGCGAAAGTTGCCGTTCTGGGGCTGGCTCAGGCGCGTGACCCGCAGCTGGCGGCATGGATTGAAGATAACGTCACCTTCCCATGCACCATGGTTGACCGCATCGTACCGGCGGCGACGCCAGAAACCTTACAGGAAATTGCTGATCAGCTGGGCGTTTACGATCCGTGCGCCATTGCCTGCGAACCGTTCCGTCAGTGGGTGATTGAAGATAACTTCGTTAATGGTCGCCCGGACTGGGATAAAGTGGGCGCACAGTTTGTTGCAGACGTTGTGCCGTTCGAAATGATGAAGCTGCGTATGCTTAACGGCAGCCACTCTTTCCTGGCGTACCTCGGTTACCTCGGCGGCTATGAAACCATTGCCGACACCATGACTAACCCGGATTATCGCAAAGCAGCCTTTGCCCTGATGATGCAGGAACAAGCGCCAACGCTGTCGATGCCGGAAGGGACTGATCTGAACGCCTATGCGACACTGCTGATCGAGCGTTTCAGCAACCCGTCTCTGCGTCACCGTACCTGGCAGATTGCGATGGACGGCAGCCAGAAGTTACCGCAGCGTCTGCTGGATCCGGTGCGTCTGCACCTGCAAAACGGCGGTAGCTGGCGTCATCTGGCGCTGGGCGTGGCTGGCTGGATGCGTTACACCCAGGGCGTGGATGAGCAAGGTAACGCCATCGACGTAGTTGATCCGATGCTGGCTGAGTTCCAGAAGATCAACGCGCAATATCAGGGAGCAGAACGCGTAAAAGCCCTGTTGAGCCTGAGCGGTATTTTTGCCGATGATCTGCCGCAGAATGCCGACTTTGTTGGTGCGGTGACGGCGGCATATCAGCAACTGTGCGAGCGCGGCGCGCGCGAATGCGTGGCTGCACTGTAACTGACTGATTCCCCGACAGACTTACTGGTCAATCAAACTCATATTTGGTTGACCAGTTTTCGTTTTTTTGCCCACCTGTACGTGCCAACTTCCAGTGCTAATGGTATAGTTTGTCATTAACGATCAACGTAAGATCGCCCGATGCGCACGCTTATCGAGCCTGGGTATCAATCACAACTTATTGAATACGCACTCTTTGTCGGCCGGATAAGGCGTTCACGTCGCATCCGGCAATAATTTGATTAACCGCACCTAACGGACACAACACCATGAAATCTGCCACCTCTGCGCAAAGACCTTACCAGGAAGTCGGGGCGATGATCCGCGATCTGATCATCAAAACACCGTACAATCCTGGCGAACGACTGCCGCCGGAGCGTGAAATCGCAGAAATGCTCGAGGTCACGCGTACTGTGGTGCGTGAGGCGTTGATCATGCTGGAGATCAAAGGGCTGGTAGAAGTGCGGCGCGGCGCCGGTATTTATGTTCTCGACAGTTCAACCAGCCACACTGCCGACAACGCAGATGTCAACGTCTGCAATGACGCCGGTCCTTTTGAGCTGTTACAGGCGCGTCAGTTACTGGAAAGTAACATCGCGGAATTTGCCGCTTTGCAGGCCACCCGCGAAGATATCGTCAAAATGCGCCAGGCATTGCAGCTTGAAGAACGCGAACTGGCCTCCAGCGCGCCGGGCAGCAGTGAAAGCGGTGACATGCAGTTTCACCTCGCCATCGCGGAAGCGACCCATAACAGTATGCTGGTGGAGCTGTTCCGGCAGTCCTGGCAGTGGCGGGAAAACAATCCGATGTGGATCCAGTTGCACAGCCATCTGGATGACAGCTTGTATCGCAAAGAGTGGCTGGGCGATCACAAACAGATCCTCGCCGCGTTAATCAAAAAAGACGCCCGTGCGGCGAAGCTGGCAATGTGGCAGCATCTGGAAAATGTGAAACAGCGCCTGCTGGAGTTTTCCAATGTTGACGATATCTATTTTGACGGCTATCTCTTCGACTCCTGGCCGTTGGATAAAGTTGACGCCTGATCCTTTATTTCTGGTGCAAAGTTGAGCAGCTTTGCACCAGGCCTTTTAGCCACGTAATAACCGATATTATTAATAATAAACGATGAGTAATTTAATAATTACTTATTACATGTCTTTTATAAACATTATATATCTATTTAAATCTGAGTGATTATTCGGAATAATCAAAATATATTGGTTTGTTTCTGTCTGGTTTAGTGACTTTTATCAAATTATATCTTCTTAAATAAAAAGTAAGTGGATCTTCATTTCTGTTCAGGGTCTTATACTTTGCGGGCAAGAATCAAGCCTGTTATCAGGCACGGATGCGATGAGCAAAAAGGAATGACTATGGAAAATGAGCATCAACCCAGTGGTGTCAAGCCGTCAGGGCAAGATATCGATGCCGCTAAACGTCAGGAGTGCGCAAAATGATGCGCCAATTACTTCAGACCGTATTACCTGAAAACACTGGCAGCAATACATCATCGCTGCGTGATTCCGTATGTCGGGATCTCTTTCAACTTTTCAATTCTCCTCACTCACCGCTACCCGCATTACTTATTTCAGGTATGCCACAGTGGCAAGGGGATAATCAGAGCGACAAACATCTCCAGAGCTGGTATTGCCGCCAGTTGCGTTCCGCTCTTTTATTTCATGAACCACGTATTGCTGCATTGCAGGTGAGTCTGAAAGAAGCATATTGCCACAATCTGACGATTAGCCTGGAGATGATGCTGTACCACGATAATGAACCTCTGACGTTTGATCTGGTCTGGCAGCATGGTGGTTGGTACAGTGCGACGGTGGGGAAAGTCAGCTAAATACCATCTTCTGCGTTTTACTCTGTCAGCCGTCCGAACGGGCATCCTACGTCCATTCGGGCGGCTGACAACCGCTTATGCAGTTTCAAACGTTCCTTTCACGCACGCCTTGCCGTCTTTGACCATCAGTTTGCCGTGAGCGTACACCTGCGCAATGCGCAGTTCCGGTGTCATAACCAGCAAATCCGCGTCATTGCCGGGCTGAATTTCGCCTTTCCCGGTCAGGTTGAGGAAACCGGCGACGCTGCTGGTGAGTGGACGCACGGCATCGCTGATACTGAAACCGTAGTCTTTGACCAGCACTTGCACGGTTTCCAGCAACGTCTCAAAACCGGCAACGCCGATATGCGTTAAATTCCCCTCGTCGTCAAAGAACGGCTGGCTACCGTTGCCGTCGGAGCTGAGGGTGATGCGAGCCAGCGGAATACCCGCCTGAACGGCGCGGGCAATCCCTTCGGCAGGGGCGACCGGTTCGTCAATGCTGCTGGTGATGTCGATGGTGCCGCCTTTCAGGGCGAACTCCAGCGCCTGTTCAAACAAAGGAACGTTGCGGTTAACGTGCGTCGGCAGCAACTTGCTGATTGGCACATCGCAATTTTCCAGGAGATCATAGATAGGCTGTAGCGCCTTTTTGCTGTCGCCCATGTGGAACACGGTGACGCCAGGTTTACCACCGAGCAAGCCACCAACGCGGGACTCCGCCGCCATATTGGCCAGATGATAAACATCCGGCGCGGCAGAGCGGTGGTCGGAGATGGCACATTTCACGCCAATCACGCGATCGATAATCGCCACGTCTTTTTCCACAGAACCCGTAATGGTGCGGGAAGGCACATGATAAGCACCGGTCAGCATCCAGGCGCTGATGCCTTCTTCATTGAGCGCACGGGTCTTGGCGAGCAGGGATTCCGGGTGGCGAGAGATAGAGTCGGTGCCAAGCAGGCCAATCACCGACGTGACGCCCGCTTCCGTCAGGCGGCTTAACGCCACTTCCGGCGTGCGTGTAGTGGGGCCAGCTTCGCCGCCGCCGCCAATCAAATGGACGTGTTGATCAATAAAACCAGGGCAGAGGATCTGCCCGCTGAGATCGACAATCGTGCAGTTCGGTACGATGTCAGAAGGGATATTACTGGCAACGGCGATAATCTTGCCGTTAGCGACGAGGACATCACAAACTCCCCGATCTTCCGGCGCATACAAATGCGCTCCCTGCAGCAGGATGAAACCGGCTGCGGAATAATCAATCATGTAAACTCCTTGTTAAACAATAATCTGCATAACCCAGATCGACAGCAATGCGTTAATCGCGCAGACCGTAATGATATGCAGATAGCATTTAGCATTCACTTCGGCTGTCTCCAGGCTGCGACCGACATTTTGCACCGGGTTGGCCATTAAATACATTGCGGGCAGTAAAACGGTGACATCATGGCCGGTTCGCCTGCGGTCGCATGGCTGACAGCAACGCCGACTGCGCTGCCCGTGGCTAAAGGGACAGCGGTAATCCCCACAACGTTTTTGTATCTGCGTGTTGCTACGTGTTTTTTGCAGAGTGGAAAAACAGGATTGAGTTGCAAAAAATTCATAAACCCAGTGACAATGACGTAGCTGAATAAAAACAGGAAATACAGGGAAGAAGACAAAATGGCAAAGTATGGCGAAAAAGAGTTGGCAGATACGAGTAAGTTTTTAAGTTTTGTCCTCCGACATAAACCAGAGGCGATTGGCATCGCGCTGGATCGTGAAGGATGGGCGGATGTCGATAAACTCATACTCTGTGCACAAAAAGTGGGCAAGCGGTTAACCCGTGCCTTACTGGATGTCGTTGTCGCCACTAGCGATAAAAAGCGTTTTAGTTATTCGAATGATGGTAAGTGCATTCGCGCTGTTCAAGGGCATTCGACCTCGCAGGTCGCCATTGCCTTCACCGAAAAAACACCGCCACAATTTCTCTACCACGGTACGGCAAGTCGCTTCCTTGAGGCGATAAAAAATCAGGGATTGATTGCAGGGGAGCGTCATTACGTGCATCTCTCTGCTGATGAAGCGACAGCTCGCAAAGTAGGAGCCAGACATGGATCGCCGGTTATCTTAACCGTCAAAGCCGAAGAAATGGCGAAACGAGGAATACCTTTCTGGCAAGCGGAAAACGGGGTCTGGCTGACAGCAACTGTTGCGGTTGAGTTTCTTGACTGGCAAGGGAAATACTGAGGCGCTCTTCTCTGGTATGGTGGGGAGAAAAATCCCCCCTTATGAAGTCGCCGTTTGCAGCTTAAATAATTGCACTGTGCTGATGAGCGCGGCAACAAACAGCGCCGCTGCGCCACAAAGCGTGGAGTTGGCGAGTGCCGACGTTCCGTTGCCGAGCATACTGGTCAGCGCCGGGCCGAGAATTTGCCCGATGCCATAAATAAGCGTCACAAAGCCTAACAGGTTGAGATTTCCCGGCACACTAAGCTGGCGGGCGATGGTCATCACCAGCGAGGTCGTGCCCATAAAGGTGCCGCCAAAGCCAATACTGCTGATGATGAGTAATAAAGGAGAGCTGCTGGCGAGGGTTAACAGCACGCAGATAGCCTGTACCAGCAAATTTGCCGTCAGGCAGGGTAACGCCCCCCAACGTTTTGCTGCCCACAACCAGCCAAAGCAGCCTGGCACAATCGACAAGCCGACCAGCGTCCAGAGATGGGCGGTCAGTAATGGCAGGCCAGCATCTTTCGCCATGAGCGGCAGATAAGTGGCAACGATGATATAACCAAAACCCGCCAGACCGTACAGAATAGCCAGCAACCACCAGCTCATGGGTTGTTGAGTGGTTTTTGCTAACGGCGTTGGCGCGATGGTGTGTTTTTTCGAAGGAAGCAAAAGCGCCAGTACAATCAATATCATGCCAGAAAGCGCCCCGGCACCTTGCCATAGCGTTTGCGAGGAGAGGGAAAAATGCAGCCCAGCCAGCACATATTCATTGCCTAGCGCGATACCAACACCAACGCCAGAAAACAGTGCCGCAAGTACAAAAGGATGGCGGGTATGTTGCATGATGAGCGTCGAGCCGAAAATCAACATCCCGGCGCTGGCGATGCCTGCCAGAAAGCGAACCAACAACACCAGAATAAACGACGGCAACCACGCCATCGCAAGGATCAACAATCCGGTTGCCAGGGCGCAAGCCAATAAAAACGGGCGCAGACGTGAGGGTAAATGAAATGCGCCGAATGAAAACAACAGGCTTCCAGCCAGATACCCAGCGTAGTTGCCGCTGGCAATCCACGACAGTTCGCTAAATGAAAACTGCCCCTCCGCCAGCATAACTGGCAGCATCGGCGTATAAAGAAAGCGACCTAACCCCATACCTAAGGTCAGAACCAGCATCCCGAAAAGCGCGGTGCTGAAGGAAAAGCGTTCTACGGGATGCGATGACGGGGACATGTTTTACCTTGCTTGTCTTTTTGTTGTTAACAAGTTAATAACAAAAAGGTGAAACATGCCAGTCTGTTAATGTGATGATGTAGGGGTAAAGCGATAAAAACGATTCGGTTCGCCAACGATATAAATATTGCCAGAGGCATCCATCGCAATCCCTTCAGCCTGTTTGATGTTATGTGACAAACCCCGGCTGCCTTTGGTTAGTGACATTTCACCGATAACCTCGCCAGCCAGCGTCACTTCCTGCAGTGCGCGTGACTCATGAGACAGTACCAGCAGCGTATTTTTTTGTTGGTTAAATTCTGCGCCGGACACATCATCTAAAGTAAATTGACGTTGTAGTTCCTGGTCTTTGCTGATGTGCAATTCATTGCTACTTAGTAGCCCGTTAACTTTGTAGACCTCAATCGGATTTTTCTCTTTAAAAAACCAGAAAGTGTGATCCTGGCGAGAATAAGCCAGCCCTTCAAAACCACTATTGGTTGGCGTTTTCTGCAACGGAATTTTTATTTTTTTGAGGATTTTCACTTCTGACTTTTCATTAAGTGAAATCACATAAATGGCATAATCGCGTTCATCACTGATGACGAACTTATTATCACCAATATATTCGATCGTCTCGAGATCTTTCACAAAATCCAGAGGAATGGTGCGGAGCAAATCCCCATTAGTGGTCATTTCAACAATCGCCGCAGGCTTATTGATAGTGCTAAACAGGGTATTACTCTGCGCAGACCAGGTCAGTGAGGAGATATTATTCGTTACACCTGCAATCTCTTTACCATCAATATTAACGTGGTAATTTTGAAACCCTGCGGGATAACTGCTTTTGCGCGCGCAAGATTGCACGAAGAATACACACACTGCGACAATGGCAAAAAGAATAATAATGCTGATACGTTTACTTAACGAAAACCTTTTTGTCATGGCATTTCCATCCAAGAAAATCAATAAGATATCGATAAGTATACGTAGTGATCTTAATGAATCCTTAACGCGGAGCCAGATCGTAATGTGCAATGCATTTCCAGTTGCTGTCTTTCTTTCCATTACTGACGAATGCGGGCAGTCATCGCATTCAGTTTGTTGCGCAATGACAAAGATTGCGCAGGTTCTTGCTCCGCTTCTTCGGTAGTTTCAGCTGAGGTGGAGCAACCGCACCGCAGGCAGTGTGCATCTTCTGCGGCATAAACGTGCAGTAAGTGCCGACCAGCGGAATGACGCACTTTGGAGAACTGCTCGAAAATGGCGGGTAGAACGGTGACAAGTGGCATGATTTTCCTTCCCCGTATACGGGAGACAATGAAAAAGGCCGCATTATTACCATGATTTAAGTGTGCTTTATTTGTTCTCTCTCGCGGTTAAAAATTGCCGAGGGGTAACAAAGTCGGGATTTGCGATAAAAGATACAGTATCAATCCAATACAACCACCAACCAGCGTACCGTTGACGCGGATAAACTGGAGGTCTTTGCCGATATTTAACTCGATTTGCCGTGACATATCCCGCGCATCCCAGCTTTTTACCGTATCAGTAATGTGGCGCGTCAGGAATGCCGAAAACTCTGGTGCGACGCGGTGCGCGGCCTGTTCCAGATGACCATTTAATGACGCCCGCAAGGCGTCATCGGCAATTAACGTCTCGCCAAACCATTGACCCGCCCGCGCGATACGTTCCTTCACGCGAGAATCTTCGCTATTGATATCGGCCTTCAACCATTCCCGCAAATCACCCCACAATTCACCGAGATAGCGATTAAACGCTTCATCTTCTTTCAGATACGCTTTGATATTGTCGGCGCGCGCCGCCATTTCGGGATCGTTTTTTAGCTTGTCGATCAGCGCAAAGGTGGCGCGATCAAACGCATGGCGGATCTGATGCGCGCGATCGCGGCTGATATCGTCAAGCAAGGAATTTACCGCATCGGAAACCAGCTCCGCACTGTGTTCACCCAGCCATTCAGTTGGCAAAATTTTCGCTTTCAGCGGATGTTCGTTCTCCAGCCAGCGGACGATCTGCTGGGCGATAAATTTGCGTGATTTATCGCGCTGGAGCAGGGCGATCAGTTGTGCGATCAGAGTATCCAGCAGCACCTGATGACGATCGTTTTTGGTCATGCTCTCCAGCATTAACGCACTGGTGCCGGAAAGATCCACTTTATCAATCGCCCGATGCACCGCGCGCTTAAGCAGACGCTGAATACGTGCATCATCGGTAAGTTCGAGAAAACCACTCATGATCTGCAAAAGATGCTGCCCAACGCGGCGGGCGTTTTCCGGCTGACTAAACCAGTTACCGATTAACAACGCCGGTTCATGACGACGAATTAACGCCACCAGGGATTGGGTATCGAGAAATTTTTCCTGTACGAACTGCCCGAGATTTTCGCCAATCCGGTCTTTATTACGCGGGATAATCGCCGTATGGCGAGAAATAATCGGAATCGGCACGCGGCGAAACAGCGCCACCACCGCAAACCAGTCAGCCAGAGCGCCGACCATTGCCGCCTCCGCAATCGCCTTCACGCCGCTCACCCAAAAATTGGGGGGCAAAAAAAGCGTAACGATAAAAGTCGCGGCAGCAACGAGCAGTAAAGAGAGCGCCAGCATTTTGGCGCGTCGGAGTTCAATGATTTTATTCATATCGTAAGAATAGAGCCTGACGGCAGGTTCACGCAAAAATCGAGACGCCTTCCAGAAAAATGTATCGCTTGCAGGAGAACAAAAATAGCCTGGAAAGCGCCTCGGGGAATGGGAAATTACCGGATGTGAGCGGAATTAGGAATCGCTAAAGTCGGGCTATCTCTTCAACAGGTGACGGATCGCCATGACAAACTTCACGACCAGCACGCCGCATGACGCATTATTTAAATCTTTTCTCACGCACCCTGACACCGCGCGGGACTTTATGGAGATCCATTTACCAAAAGG
This sequence comes from Escherichia sp. KTE114, assembly GCF_000407765.1. Classification (NCBI taxonomy): domain Bacteria; kingdom Pseudomonadati; phylum Pseudomonadota; class Gammaproteobacteria; order Enterobacterales; family Enterobacteriaceae; genus Escherichia; species Escherichia sp. KTE114. Next base: position 1,829,278 of record NZ_KE136626.1, read on the forward strand.
TTTACGTGAACTGTGCGATCTCGATACCTTAAAACTGGAATCAGCCAGCTTTGTCGATGAAAAACTGCGGGCGCTGCACTCCGATATTTTATGGTCGGTAAAGACCCGCGAAGGCGATGGTTATATCTACGTGGTGATTGAACATCAGAGCCGCGAGGATATTCATATGGCCTTTCGGCTGATGCGATATTCCATGGCGGTGATGCAGCGTCATATAGAGCATGATAAACGCCAGCCGCTACCGCTGGTTATTCCGATGCTGTTTTATCACGGTAATCGTAGTCCTTACCCCTGGTCTTTGTGCTGGCTGGACGAATTTGCCGACCCGATTACCGCTCGGAAACTTTATACCGCCGCGTTCCCGCTGGTGGATATCACTGTGGTGCCGGACGATGAGATTGTGCAACATCGCAGAGTTGCCCTGCTGGAGCTGATCCAAAAGCATATCCGCCAGCGCAATATGATGGGGCTGATTGATCAACTGGTAGCATTACTGGTTACAGAGTGCGCTAATGACAGCCAGATAACCGCGCTGTTAAATTACATTTTACTGGCTGGTGATGAAGCGAGTTTTGAAGAATTTGTCAATGAGCTTGCCAGGCGAATGCCACAACACAGGGAGCGAATCATGACGATTGCAGAGCGAATACATAATGCGGGATGGCTGTTGGGAAGGGAAGAAGGGAGGATCGAAGGCAAAGAAGAAGGGGAACAGCGTCTTCTCCGGTTGTTTTTGCAGAATGGTGCAGATCCTGAATGGATACAAAAGATTACCGGACATTCATCAGAGCAAATACAGGCATTAGGTCAGTCTTTGCCTGACAGTTACCGCGATTAAGGGATCGAATAATAATCAGAGACTGATGACAAACGCCAAACTTCCTTATGTGCTACGCTTAACAGGCTTACATAGCCCATGCAATATATTGAATTTGCAATATTTTGTATGCCGGATAAGGCGCTCGCGTCACATCCGGCATGAACAAAGCGCACTTTACCTAAGCCACACTGGAACGTAGCGATGTTGCTATAGAGACAAAACGAGCCACAGGCTATTCGTCAGAGGAAATTCAGGCGTGTCGTCACGATTCCGTATTTATTCCATTGCCCGATACACTGCCTCGCCAATTTGCTTCAGTGCTTCGCGATAGGTTTCGCTGAGCGGCAAAGCGCAGTTGATGCGCAGACAATTACGGTATTTGCCGGAAGCTGAGAAAATCGAACCTGCCGCCACCTGGATTTTCATGCGGCACAATTGCCGCGCGACGCAGACCATATCAACCTGTTCAGGCAATTCTATCCACAGTAAAAATCCGCCTTTCGGGCGCGTAATACAGATTTCGCAGGGAAAATATTCCCGTATCCAGCAGGTATAAAGCGCCATATTGCGCTGATAGTTCTGCCGCATCCGCCGGATATGACGATGATAGTGACCTTCCTGCACAAACGTTGCTGCCGCCATTTGCGTGGACGGTACATTAAAGCTGCTGGTGGCATATTTCATATGCAGCAGTTTATCGTGATAACGCCCCGGCGCGACCCAGCCCACGCGCAGGCCTGGCGCAATGCTTTTACTGAACGAACTGCACAGCAGCACCCGACCATCGCTATCCCATGAATGAATGGTACGCGGGCGCGGATATTCCGTTGCCAGTTCGCCGTAGACATCATCTTCAAAAATCACAATATCATGACGCTGAGCGAGAGAGAGAACGGCTCGTTTGCGCGCGTCCGGCATAATAAATCCCAGCGGATTATTACAGTTTGGCACCAGAATGATGCCTTTAATCGGCCATTGTTCCAGCGCCAGTTCCAGTGCTTCAACGCTGATGCCTGTTTCTGGATCGGTTGGGATTTCAATCACGTTCACGCCTATGCCACGCAGCATCTGCATCGAACCGTAATAACAGGGCGATTCAACCGCGACAATATCGCCCGGTTTACACACCGCCATTAACGCCAGCGACATCGAGTTATGGCAGCCGCTGGTGATAATAATGTCATCGGCGGTGACCACCGAGCCGCTGTCGAGCATCAGGCGGGCAATCTGCTCGCGCAATACCCGCTGACCGGTTAACGAATCATAGCTGAGAACGGTTTGCAGATTATGCTGCACCACCCGGCTAAGCTCCCGCCAGAGCGGTTTCAGGCTGGGCGCCTCGACATCCGGCGTGCTTTTACTGAACGGAATAACAGAACTATCGCTATGCGCTTTCAGCATATCCAGCACCTGATCCCACTGGGTAATTTCCACCGGACGTTGCACCGGACGCGTCATCGGCGGCACTGGCGGCTGGGCTTTGTGTTGCGCGACAAAATAACCCGAACGCGGCTGTGGGGTGATGAGCTTCATCGTTTCCAGCGTCTGATACGCCTGCTGCACGGTGCTGATACTGACGCCGTGCTCCTGACTTAAGCTGCGCACCGACGGCAATTTCTCCCCGTGACGATACAGCCCTTGCTCAATCCGCTCGGCAAGTAGAGTCGCCAGATGTTGATAACGCGTCATGCTGTATTCCTTATTTGGAGCATACAGAGAGAAAAACCGGTACAGATGCTGGCAAAAAACCGGATGCAGATGCTGTTTTACCCTGTCTGTATGTTAAATAAAAGTAATATTTGCATCTGTATTGTGAACTGCCAGAAGGCGGATGATGAAGCCTCTGAAAGATGAGGAGGCAGCAGATGGAATTTCACGAAAACAAAGCCAAAGCGCCGTTTATCGGCTTCGTGCAACTCTGGCAGGCGGTGCGAAGCTGGTGGCTGAAAAAGCAGACCCGGCGTGTGTTACAGCAGATGAGTGATGAGCGGTTGAAGGATATTGGGCTACGCAGAGAGGATGTGGAGTGAGGGGACAGTTCGTCGCGGATAAACAGGATTTCTCTATAACCTCCACAAGGAAGTGTTTATTATTGTGAAATCATCGCTTCACGGAAAGACGTCAGAATGAAAGCAACAGAAGCCCGTTTACTCGATTTTTTAAAACGTTCGCAGCAGTTTGTTATTCCCATTTATCAACGCACCTATTCATGGACAGAGCAACAATGTCGGCAACTTTGGGACGACATCATTCGTGCCGGAAAGCGTGACGATATATCAGCGCATTTTATCGGTTCGGTTGTTTATATAGAGCAGGGGTTGTATCAGGTTTCCGGTATTTCTCCGTTGCTGGTCATTGATGGTCAACAGCGGCTGACGACCGCAATGTTGCTGATTGAGGCTTTATCGCGCCATCTTGGCGAAGAAGAAGTTTTTGATGGCTTTTCGGCAATGAAACTGCGTAATTATTATTTACTCAATCCTTATGAGTCCGGTGAGAAAGGATTTAAATTACTGCTGACCGAGACCGATAAAGACAGTTTGCTGGCGTTAATAAAACAAAGACCAATGCCAGAAAACTATTCCCATCGAATAATGGAAAACTTTACTTTCTTTGATGAGCAAATTGCCAAACTCGGTGATGATTTGATCCCCTTATGTCGTGGGTTAGCAAAGTTATTAATTGTCGATGTGGCGCTTAATCGTGGTCAGGATAATCCGCAACTGATTTTTGAAAGTATGAACTCCACCGGTAAGGCGTTAAGTCAGGCCGATCTGGTGCGCAATTTTATTCTGATGGGTCTCGAACCAGAGCATCAAACCCGGTTGTATGAAGATCACTGGCGTCCAATGGAAGTCGCTTTTGGTCAGCAAGGTTACAGCGAATATTTTGACAGTTTTATGCGTCATTATCTGACGGTAAAAACGGGGGAGATCCCTCGGACAGATGAAGTCTATGAGGCATTTAAACTACATGCCCGCAGCCAGAGTGTTGCTGAAAAAGGCGTAGATCGGCTGGTTGAAGATATACACATCTACGCGGAGTATTGCTGTGCAATGGCATTGGGTAAGGAAAGTGACAAATCGCTTGCTACGGCTTTTCAGGATTTGCGCGAGTTAAAGGTCGATGTGGCGTATCCTTTCTTACTGGCGCTTTATCATGACTATAAAAATGGTGATTTGTCTCACGAAGATTTCCTGCGCATAATTCGTTTAATTGAATCTTATGTTTTCCGCCGTGCAGTGTGTGCAATTCCGACAAATTCTTTGAACAAGACGTTTGCCACTTTTTATAAGATCATTAATAAAGAAAAATATCTGGAAAGTATTCAGGTGCATTTTATGAACCTGCCTTCATATCGTCGTTTTCCCAACGATGATGAATTTAAACGGGAATTAAAAGTTCGCGATCTCTATAACTTCCGCAGTCGCAGCTACTGGTTACGACGACTGGAAAACGATAAACGCAGAGAGCGCGTGGAAGAGTTTACGATTGAACACATTATGCCGCAGAACGAAAATCTGTCGGCTAAATGGCGCGAAGAGCTGGGAAGCGACTGGCAGCGTATTCATAAAGAATTGTTGCATACGTTGGGGAATCTCACTTTAACGCGCTATAACTCCCGCTACAGTGACAGACCTTTCGCGGAAAAACGCGATATTGAAGACGGCTTTAAGCATAGCCCGCTCTATTTGAATATCGGTCTTGGACAGTGCGAAAAATGGGATGAAGCCGCCATTCGCACCCGTGCCGATCGTCTGGCCGATCTCGCGGTTCAGGTCTGGCAAGCGCCTTCTCTTCCTGAAGAGGTTTTAGCTGTTTATCGGGGGCAGCCGGAGAACAAAACCAGTTACAGCCTGAATGATTTTCCTTTCCTTGCTGATGGTTCGCATAGCCGGGTGTTATTCGATCATCTTCGCGATGAAGTTATGCGCCTGGACGCAGGGATCACACAGGAAGTTTTAAAGCTGTATATTGCGTTTAAAGCTGAAACGAATTTTGTTGATGTTGTGCCGCAAAAAAGCCGACTGCGGTTGTCGCTTAATATGCAGTTTCATGAACTGGTCGATCCGAAAGGTATTGCCAAAGATGTGACAAATGTTGGGCGCTGGGGCAATGGCGATGTGGAAATTGGTTTCAGCGACCTCACACAACTTCCTTACATTATGGGATTAATTCGTCAGGCATTTGAAAAACAGATGGAGAGCGCGTTGGTATAACGCGGCGAATAATACCCGGTAGCACTTGGCGCTACCGGGTCAATCTATCAGGCAACTTTCTGTTTACCCGCAATCACCCCAATAAATTCCTGCACCTGCTTTTGTTTACGTGCTGACAGCTTGCACACCTGGCGCAGCGACTGCATCAGTTCGCTCTCTTCGGCGGTGGGTGGTTGGGCGGTGAGGACAATACAGCCGTCCATCACTTTGACATCTACCGCTGTGCCAGTGGCAAAACCGGCGGCTTCCAGCCACTGACCTTTCAGGGTGATGGCGGGAATACGACTGTAATCCGGGTAGCGGCTCGCATAACTCACGGTTAATTGACGGTTATTTGCCGGGGAGACTTCTGCTTCGAACGGTTGTGCAATAGAATGCGTGTCAGTCATGATTACTATTCCTTTGAAATAGGGATTGTGATTAGCGGTGCGGGTGTGTTGGCGCACATCCGCACCGCGCTAAATACCTGGATATATCATCAGTAAATACAGGGAAAGTCCAGCTAAAAATTAATGAAAAATAAGATGAAAATTAGCGTGAAATATAATTTTTGATGATGTGAATAAAGCGGCTATTTAGCCGCTTTATTGATTTTTTGATGGCGAGAAAATTAGTTTATCGCCGCGTCAGTGAGTGCGTCTGCAAGGTGCAGTTGGGTTTGTTGGGCAGATTGAATTTGACTCTTTAGAGTTATAAAATAATCCATCATTTCATTTATTTTATCTGTTATTTTTAATTGTTCATGTGTAGTCGGGATAGCTATAGGTGCCATTTTTAAAATATCTTGTGAAATATTCATCTGACTTTCTGCCATGCCAGATTTGGAGTTTTCAAGATATGTTGAAGTAAACCCATAGTTTAGACATAAGGAAATGTATTTCTCGGAGATATCCTCTGATATCAAATGAAATCTGATTATTTTATCTGAAATCATTAAATTTTCTCTTGTTTTTTCAACAAGGCATGAAATACCAACCCGATTTTTAGGACCAGCTCTTGTTATAAGAATATCTCCTGCTTTTACTTCTAGTTGTGGCCTTGGGGCTTTATTTTTAGGGAGCGCCTTGTTTTCGTACTCTCTATATTCAAGAGATTGAACTGCGGTCGTTTTTAACACCCCCCATTCTCCTGGAGTGGCTGGTTCAGAAGAACATGCAGGACTCCACCCAGCATCAATGGAATCAATAAGCTCTCCGAGCCTGCACCATTCCCATCCATTAGGCAGTTCAAACGGTTTTTCCTCATCGCTAATTGGCGGCAACGGTTTTTGTTTTTTTATTTTCCCTTCTTTCACCAGTTGAGCTTTTTCCTGCGCAATTCGTTTGAGCAGTTCAGAGGCTGGTTCGTCATTCGGATCCTGCGGCACAAGTTTACCCATTACGGCCAGTTGCAGAATGGTCTGTTTTAACGCATCCACGCTGGCTTCGGTGGTAAATAGTGTGTCGAAGTGCTCGTTAATACGCGCCCAGTTTTCAGCCAGTTCCTCGGCGTTTTGGCTGTCTGTAAGTGTTCCCAACAGGGTTTCAACCAGTTGCTGATGTGCGTCCAGACTGGTCAGGGATTGCTGTTCCAACTGGTCGCAAAGAGACATGAGTTTTTTGACAGTACTTAAGATCCTATTCTGCTCTGCGAATGGTGGAATCATGAATGGGTGTGATATAAAATCTTCAAACAACAGGCTTTCAACAGTAGTTCCTGTTTTTGTTAAATTCTCAATTATATATCTTTCGAACCCATTCATCATCAATCGTATATAGTATGAAATATCACTAAAAAATGGTGATAATACTTTTATATCTTGATTAACTGTACATTCAATAGATGTTATAGCGACTGGGAAAATTCTTCTTAGAATTCCACTTCTTGCGACAAATAGTATACTGCCTGGAGATACTTTGGTTAAACCATCTTCAATGGCTAAAGGAGTCACCTTATCTTCAGAATCGACTATTAGATTCGTTTTCATATCTTTTGGGGTTACCCATGGAATAGTTCCTCCCCAATATTCATCTTTCATTTTACTTGGAGTTTTACCACCAAAAAAATAGCCTAAATGTGAAAAAGTTACCCACTCCCATCCCTGCGGCAATTCAAACGGCTTCTCTTCCTCGCTAATTTCCGGCAGCGGTTTTTGCTTTTTAATTTTACCTTGCTTCACCAGCTCCGCTTTTTCCGCCGCAATACGCTTCAGCAGCTCCGACGCTGGTTCATCATTCGGATCCTGCGGCACCAGTTTACCGCGTACCGCCAGTTCCAGAATCAGCTCACGCAATTTCTTAATGCCATACAAATCAATTTTACCGGAACTGCCGCGCCCGGCAGTGGAACGGGTTTGCAACGCTGAGGTCCAGGTTGCCATATGATCAACGATCAGCTTTTCCACACTCATCAGTTAACCTCCTTGCCAGACAGCGCAGTGCCAAGAATATCGCGCAGTTGATTACGCAGCGTCTGGATCTCCGCCTGCTGTTTTGCATACTGCGCTAACAGTTCGTCCGGATCATGGCTAACGGTTTCCGCCTGATGTGGGTTTTTAATATCCAGATTGAAGTTACGCGCAATCACGTCATCAATGCTGACTTTCCACGCCTGCTCATTCTCGACGCGGCTGGCAAAACCATCGGCCTCGTTACCCCACCAGTTAATCTCCGCCTGAAACTCTTCAAACTTCATCGGCTTGGTTTTACTGTAATTTTTCACGCCCGCCGGATACGGATGCTCATAGAACCAAATCTCTTTGGTTGGCTGACCTTTGGTAAAGAACAACAGGTTGGTTTTAATGCCGGTATAGGGGTTAAACACACCATTCGGTAAGCGCACGATGGTATGCAGGTTGCACTCTTCGGTAAGTAGCTTTTTGATTTTGGTTTTAACGCCTTCGCCAAATAGTGTGCCATCCGGCAATACCACCGCCGCGCGACCGTTTTTCGCCAGTACTTCCACAATCAGTTGCAGGAACAGATCCGCCGTTTCGCGAGTTTGCATCTCTGCCGGAAAGTTCTTCTCAATACCGTCTTCTTCCGTGCCACCAAACGGCGGGTTGGTAACAATGACATCCAGTTGTTCATCCCAGGAGGAAAGCGGTTTGTTCAGGGTGTTGTCGTGACGAATTTGTACCGGTACTTCAATGCCGTGCAGCAGCATATTGGTGGTCGCCAGCAGGTGCGGAAGCTGTTTTTTCTCAACACCGTGGATCTGTTGTTGCAGCGTCTGATGATCGGCGACGCTCTTCACGTATTTGTTCTTTACATGATCGAACGCGCAGGCAAGAAAACCGCCCGTACCGCAGGCCGGGTCCATAATGGATTCGCCGAGTTTCGGATCAACGCGATCCACCATAAAGCGAGTGACGGCGCGTGGAGTATAGAATTCGCCAGCATTGCCCGCAGATTGCAGATCTTTAAGGATCTGTTCGTAAATATCACCAAACAGATGGCGTTCGCTGGCGCTGGTAAAGTCAATTTCGTTCAGCTTGTTGATCACCTGACGCAGTAGCGTACCGTTTTTCATATAGTTATAGGCATCGCTGAACGCCTGCTTCACCACGTAGCCGCGTGGGTTTTTATCGATAGGCGCAGTGAGGTTTTTCAACGCCGGGAACAGATCATCATTAACGAACTCCAGCAGGGAGTCACCGGTAATGCCCTGCGCGTTTGCGGCCCAACTGCGCCATAAATAACGCTGTGGGATCGGATATTGATAGTTATCCTGCTCCAGTTCCAGCGCCTCTTCCTGGGCATCGAAGATTTTCAAAAACAGCAGCCAGGAGAGCTGACCGAGACGCTGCGCATCGCCGTCCACACCGGCATCTTTGCGCATAATATCTTGTAATGATTTGATTACTGAACTGATAGACATGTTGTATTCCATGAAAAACAAGGCCTTCTGCAACATGATGGTTGCAGAAGGCGCAAAAGAGAGTTGTTAAGCAGAGCGGGGCGGTAATTGGTAGATTTCGTTTTCCAGCTCGCTGAGCGCCTGATTATACCCCTTACGGTCGCCAAATCCGGTTTTAATAATCTCCGGTAAGGTGCCCATGCTGTCAAATGGCTTAAGTTTCAGCACCTGAATACTTTCGATCTCCTGTACGCCCGCATCGGCGTATTTATCCAGCAGATTATCGAGCACGGCTTGCGCTGCTTCAGAGTATTTTGTGAAGTAGTTCCGCTTGCGCACGTTCTCGGCGCGCTCTTTGCGGGTTAACGGCGGCTGACCATACACTACGTGGCAAAGCATGTCGAACGGGTCGAGATCTTTACCGACTTCTTCTGCCAGCACTTCCCAGATAATCCCCTGTTGCTCCAGCTCGTGAATGATCGCTTCTTTGCGATCGGCGTCCTGCCACTTGCGGGTAAAGTCATCCAGCGAGGCATATTCTTTAAGCAGTGTTTTGCGGGTGTAATCTTTAAAGGATTCGGTAACCAGTTTTCCGTCGGCATCGTAATACTGAACGCGCTGTGCAATAACGCCCACCGCCACGCCATTGACGTGAAACTTGCGGATTTTCTTCTCGTCTTCTTCCGGAAGTGGGCCGACATCATCGGTATCGGTAACCTGGTATGGCGGCGCAGGCGGTTCATCAACGCCTGTCACCAGCTCTTCGTCGTGTTCGCTGATTTCTTCGAGTTTCTCTTCAAAATCAGATTCTGGATCGGCGATATCCTCTGGTGTGGTATCCATGACTTTTTCGGGAATGCCATCGAAACGCTCATCGGCAAACAGTTCGGTGGCTTTTTTAAAGTCGAGGATGGTAAACCAGAGTTTTCCGTAACGCTCGTCGATGCGTGTACCACGACCGATAATTTGCTTGAATTTGGTCATCGACTGGATGTTCTGATCCAGTACTACCAGTTTGCAGGTTTTAGCATCCACACCGGTGGTCATCAGCTCTGAAGTGGTCGCGATAACCGGGTACGGTTTTTTCGGGTTGATGAAGTTATCCAACTGAGCTTTGCCAATTTCATCATCACCGGTAATTTTCATGACGTATTTGTCGTTCTTTTTCACCTGCTCCGGGTTGAGATTAACCAGGGCGCGGCGCATACGTTCTGCATGATCGATGTCGTTACAGAAGACGATGGTTTTATCCATCGGGTTGGTGCGCTTGAGGTAGTCGGTAATGGTTCTGGCAACCAGTTCTGTGCGTTCGTCGATTACCATTGTGCGATCGAAATCTTTCTGGTTATAGATACGATCGTCGATCACTTCGCCGTTTAAGTCAGTTTGCCCTTTGGTTGGGCGCCAGCCTTGCAGATCGACATCAATATCAACACGGACAACTTTATAAGGGGCGAGGAAGCCGTCTTCGATCCCTTCTTTTAGCGAGTAGACGTAAACCGGATCGCCGAAGTAATCCGTGCTGGAGACTTCATGCGTCTCTTTTGGCGTGGCGGTTAAGCCAATTTGGGTGGCTGAACTGAAATAATCAAGGATCTCTCGCCAGGCGCTATCTTCGGATGCGCTGCCGCGATGGCATTCGTCGATCACGATCAGATCGAAGAAATCTGGTGCGACTTGTTTAAACGCTTTTTGGTCTTCCTCCGGGCCAGTTATAGCCTGATAGAGCGCGAGGTGAATTTCATAAGCGGGATCAATGGTGCGTCCGCTGACTTTGGTCATTGCCGTACCAAATGGCTGGAAATCATTATTTTTGGTTTGGTCGACCAGAATGTTGCGATCGGCAAGGAACAAAATGCGTTTTTTATTTTTTGATTTCCACAGGCGCCAGATGATCTGGAATGCGGTATAGGTTTTCCCTGTTCCGGTCGCCATGACCAGCAGAACGCGGTTTTGCCCGTTGGAGACGGCTTCTATGGTTTTGTTGATTGCCTGAAGCTGGTAATAACGTGGCGATTTACCGCTGCCATCGTCGTAATAGTCCTGAGTAATCACCGGAAGCTGAGCTTGTGTGTATCCTTTCCAGAGGCAGAATTTTTGCCAGAGTTCAGCGGGGGAGGGGAAGTCATCCAGCGTTATTTGTTTTTCAAGGCGTTCACCTTCGGCTGCGGTAGCATCGCGGAAGATAAAGCCATCACCGTTGGTGGCAAAAACAAAAGGAACGTCCAGCAGGCGCGCATATTCAATGCCCTGTTGCATCCCTTTGCCAATTTCATGTTTGTTGGCTTTTGCTTCAATCACAGCTAAGGGAATGCCTGGCTTGTGGTACAGCACGATGTCAGCAGATTTTACCGTTCTGCGTGCCGCAACTTTACCACGTACGATGACTTTACCGTCCCGGAGTTTGACCTCCTGTCTGATTTGCGTTGTGTTGTCCCAGCCTGCATTAAGAATGGCTGGCATAACGCATTTGGTAATGATGTCTGCTTCCGTCAGGTTACTTAGGTTCAGTTCCGCCATGGGGTGTTCTCATCTAAATGCGATGCGCAAATTCTACACAGAAAAATAGATGAATTCATCTGTTCAAAGAGTATTATCAGCGTTAAGTCACTGTTTTAAAGGTATTCTTGAGTTTCATCAATAGCTGGATAAGGATTCATATGGAGAATGTTCGGTTCTTGCAAGGAGTTAAAAAATATTTTTGTACTAAGGCATTAGATGTCATTCTGCTCGTTTATCTATTTCTTGGTTTTATACTTCTCCCTTATAAATATCTGTGGAAAGATATTACTTTATCTCTGTGTTTTGTTGGTATTCTTCTTTATGCATTAGTAGAAGAAAATCGCATTACAGAATATATGGGGTATTTTGTTAAGTTCAGTAATAAAAACAGGTTGAATAGTTGTGCTGCCTGGTGTTCACTTATTGCATGGTTTATATTTTTGTTTTTTGTGCTTTCAATTAATATTTTTCCAGTCAGTGCCTCTGTATATATTTTTAGTGCTTTTTCAGCATTTGTTTTTCTGGGAGGTGTTTTTATTATATTAGAGTTGGAATTTAAAAATAATAAAAATTTAATGATTATTAGGTCTATGACTATAGCTGCCATACCAATTATATATTTATTCTCAAGTAGTTTTTCTTCCAGTTTATTTTTAAGTTTGAGTAATCTAAACATCACACTATCACCATGGGTTGAGTATTTCTGGAAAGGGATGGCTTTTTTGTTTCTTTTCTTCATGTTAATGCAACTTATTATCTATTTTGCTTTTTTAACTCTGTGGGCTAAATTAAGTGTGTACAGGTTGTTTATACTTGCCGGAGCATTTATAGCATCTACTATTTTAGTGGTTTTTGCTTCAAAAAACGTAGAGAGTATTTCGTACTACGTTTTAAAAAGTACTATAGATTTTGAATGGCGCAGTCAGGTTAAATGTGGACAGTTGAATATTTCACATCCGGATGAAAGGTATTTCGGATTTAATACCGATAAATATACTGTATTTTATTCCAATAGAGAGGGTAAATGGGGGTTCAATGAGTTGAAATGTAAGAAAGGTTCTGACAGGAGAGATGCATATTCCATTGAGAATGTCTCAGAATATAACGTGCCAGGATGGCTGAAATAAGTCATCTTTATAATTAAATCGTAAAGGTTCTGGACATAAATGAGCATGGTTTAACATAAACGGGACACACTCTACACACTTGATGTGCAGCAAGAAGCTGAACTCAAGGCTTTGGTTAATAAATCCGACGATGATATTGATTACAGCGATATTCCTGCGTCTGGTAGCGATGCATGGGCTGACGCCAAACGCGGCAATTTTTTGCCAAATCTAGGTATTCACGCGCAATAAAACTTAGCGGAGGGGAGCACGTCGTTCTGCTTCCCCCTCACTGCTAAATGGGGCATTGAACTGCTTTACACTCAACCTTTCACGCAGACTTCCTCAACCCAGCAAACGCCGCCCGAATCTCATCTTCCGGCAGCTGAATCCCGATAAACACCATCGTGCTATGCGGTTTTTCATCGCCCCACGGGCGGTCCCAGTCGGCGCTGTAGAGGCGCTGGACGCCCTGGAACAGCAGGCGGTTAGGTTCGCCGTCAATCCACAGCATCCCTTTGTAACGCAGCAGTTTATCCGCCGATTCCAGAAGCAGGTTTTCCATAACGCGGGAAACTTCGCTGATATCTACCGGGTAATCCAGTTCCACCACAATCGACGAAATATCGTTTTGTTTATCCGCGATAAAGTGAAAACGTGGCTTGGTGCTGACGACGTTCTCTTCCAGCATAAAACCGTTGGTGTTGAACAGCAGCCCCAGGTCGATATCGCCGTGGGTAACGGTGTAGACCGGTGCACGGGCGTTGATGCGCGCCAGGCGTTCACGCAGTTTCTCTGCTTCGCCTGCGACGTCGGTTTTAGTCAGCAGAATACGGTCGGCGTAGCCAACCTGGGACTGGGCGATGGTGAACTGGTTCATCTGCTCATCGGCATGTACCGCATCCACCAGCGCAATCACACCGTCCAGCAGGTAACGCTGGCATAAAATCTCATGGGAGAAAAAGGTCTGAATAATCGGGCCGGGATCGGCCATGCCGGTGCATTCAATCACCAGACGATCGAACTGAATATTGCCCTTGTCGAGATTATCCAGCAGGTCGAGTAGCGCGTCTTCCAGCTCGTTGGAGCGCGAACAGCAGATGCAGCCGTTGGTCAACGTTTTGATCTGCGTGGCGCGGTCGCCAATTAATTGATCGTCAACGGAGACTTCGCCGAATTCGTTTTCAATCACGGCAATCTTGTAGCCGTGTTGTTCGTTAAGAATATGGCGCAGCAGGGTGGTTTTGCCTGCGCCTAAAAAACCGGTGAGTAGGGTAACTGCAATCGGGTTCATGCTCTCTCCATTAACAACAGCGCATACCGCCTTTACCATCGCCGCCGTAGCGCGCGTTCTGGCGTTCGCGGAAGAATTCTTCATAGCTCATGTACGGCTTGTCGGGATGGTTGGTCTTCATATGCTCGACGTAGTTGTCGTAGTCTGGAATGCCAATCAACATCTTCGCCGCCTGGCCGAGATATTTTTTTGCCTGTCCTAAGTTACCAAACATAGTTCACTCTGATAAGAACAAAGCCCCGCCGAAGCGGGGCTAAACACGGTTAGTGGTGCGAAGAGATCTTCACGCCGCCTTCCGGGATTGGAACGTACGGTGTTTCTTTGTCAGTACGTTTGTCGCTGTTACGCACCTTCAGCCAGGTTTTGAAACCGTAGAAGATGATGCTGTACACCACAATCAGGAACAGAATACTCAGGCCTGCGTTGGTGTAGTTGTTCACAACGATGTGGTTCATGTTGGCAATCTGCTGCGCCGTCAGGTCAGTACCGTTAGCAATCTTCTCTTTGTACTGGCTTGCCATGTAGAAGAAGCCTTCCATCTGCGGGTTGGTGCTGAACAGTTTCAGACCCAGCGCCCAGGTGGTGCAAATAAGCAGCCATACCGCCGGAACAACAGTTACCCAGATGTATTGGGTACGCTTCATCTTAATCAGCACAACGGTGCCTAGTACCAGCGCCACGGCTGCCAGCATCTGGTTAGAGATACCGAACAGCGGCCACAGGCTCTTAACGCCGCCCAGCGGATCGACCACGCCCTGATACAGCAGGTAGCCCCACAGACCCACACAGCCCGCTGTACCGATGATACCGGCAACCAGAGAGTCGGTTTTTTTCAGGAACGGGATGAAGTTACCCAGCAGGTCTTGCAGCATAAAGCGGCCAGAACGCGTACCGGCATCCAGTGCGGTCAGGATGAACAGTGCTTCGAACAGAATACCGAAGTGATACCAGAAGCCCATGTCAGCCATCGGCAGCACTTTGTGGAACACGTGTGCGATACCTACCGCCAGCGTCGGCGCTCCACCTGCACGGTTCAGGACAGAAGGCTCACCAATGTCTTTCGCGGTTTGCAGGATCTGCTCTGGAGAAATCACGAAGCCCCAGGAGCTGACGGTTGCGGCCGCGTGTGCGGTAACGTCTTTCAGCTGCGCCATGATGATCGGCGCGTTCTCGCCACCCATTTCATGCAGGTTAGGCATGGTGATGCCAAGACCCGCAGGCGGGGTGTTCATCGCGAAGTAAAGACCCGGTTCGATGATGGACGCAGCAACCAGCGCCATAATCGCCACGAAGGACTCCATCAGCATTGCGCCGTAGCCAATGAAACGCGCGTCGGTTTCGTTAGCCAGCAGTTTCGGCGTCGTACCGGAAGAGATCAGCGCGTGGAAGCCAGATACCGCACCACAGGCGATGGTGATGAACAGGAACGGGAACAGAGCGCCTTTCCACAGCGGGCCAGTACCGTCAATGTACTGGGTCATCGCAGGCATTTTCAGTTCCGGGTTCAGCACCACGATACCCAGCGCCAGGCCGACGATAACGCCGATTTTCAGAAAGGTTGCCAGATAGTCGCGCGGTGCGAGGATCAGCCACACCGGCAGCAGTGCGGAAACAAACGCATAGCCAATCAGCGCGAAGGTAATGGTGGTGTCTTTAAAGGTCAGTGCCGGCCCCCAGTACGGATCGTGAGCAATCACGCCACCGAAGTAGATAGAGGCAACCAGCAGCACGATACCAATGACAGAGACTTCACCCACACGCCCCGGACGGATAAAGCGCATGTAGATACCCATAAACAGCGCAATCGGTACGGTTGAGCAAACGGTGAAGACACCCCACGGACTTTCGGCCAGGGCTTTAACCACAATCAGCGCCAGGACGGCGAGGATGATGATCATGATTAAGAAACAGCCAAACAGCGCGATAGTCCCCGGTACTGGCCCCATCTCTTCTTTGATCATCTCACCGAGAGATGCGCCATTACGGCGAGAAGAGATAAACAACACCATAAAGTCTTGCACTGCACCGGCCAGCACTACCCCCGCCAGTAGCCACAGCGTACCCGGCAGGTAGCCCATCTGCGCGGCGAGAACCGGACCAACCAGCGGACCGGCACCGGCGATAGCGGCGAAGTGGTGACCAAACAACACGTAACGGTTGGTCGGAACATAGTTCAGACCGTCGTTGTTAATAACCGCAGGCGTCGCGCGCGTGGGATCGAGTTTCATCACCTTCTGAGCGATGTACAGACTATAGTAGCGATACGCCACCAGATACACCGACACAGAGGCGACCACGATCCACAGGGCACTGACGTGCTCCCCCCGACGTAATGCAACTACCGCGAGGCAGAATGCACCGATGATTCCAAGAATCACCCAGGGTATGTGCTTGAATAGTTTTTTCGTATCCATAGTAAAACCTGGCATTTTACTCGTCGTCTTTTGGCTTACTGGTGCGGCAGCTACATTCGCTCCCCCAGTCACTTACTGTTGTAAGCTTCCTGGGATTCACTCACTTGCTGCCTTCCTGCAAACCAAAATCCATAGAGTAATTTGTTAATCATAGGCCGAAGCCGTTCTAGGTTTGCGTTGCGTTTGAGGAGGTAAATTGACCGCTATCCTGCAGTGATGTTGCCAGAGTTACGCGCGCGTAAAGTAAGGTAAATAACTGAGTGGTTATATTAGGGACGTAAGCGGTCAGTTTTGCAGTTGAGCGGTATTGGGCGAGGTTTATGAAGGCTATTTATGTGATATTGATCACAACCGAAGCGATTTTTAGCCCTCGGTTGTGTTACTCATATAAAAATTATATTCACGCTATAAATATTAAATAACAATATAGCAATATGGTGTGTTATTTATTTCTTTAAGTAAAACGTGTTTTTTACGAGATTTAGTAAGGTAAAATTTCTCATCTAAATAACTGTCGATGAGATAATCCAGTCTTTCCTTGTCTATCATGGGGGTGATGCCCAGGGTCCAGAAACTACGCAAATCAAGTTCAGAACGTTTAATTTTGGCACTTTTCTCTAAGTCTGCGATCATATTTTTAACACAACTAGTCGCGTCTCTGTTTTGTTTTATTTCAAGTGCGATATAGCTATCTTGCGTCCAGCCTTTTTTACGTAATAAGAAATCTGTGCGGAGTGTGGGGCGCACGGGATTTCTGCGCTTATCACAGCAAAGTGTTTGTTCTCGCCACCATTCATGGCCTGTTGAGCAGAGCATATTGGCAAATTCAACCTGAAGCCACACTTCCCAACCAGTGATATTGTTTTGGTCAATAATATTAAGTTTTTGACAAATATCCTCACGTTCAAAAAAGAGATGTAATAGCGTTGAGAGATGATCGAAGTCACGGTTTAACATTTCAGACGTCCTTTCTTAAAAATTCACATATAGAACATATTTCGTTCAAAACAGATACAGTTAGTGTGAAAAAAATAAGAAAGAAAAATGTATCAATGAGTGGTTATTGTATTTTTGAACAAAAATAAAAAAGTGAGGTAAATTTAACCAGTTTCAGGTCGCTACCTATAAAGTTTTCTCATTCCAGGCCGAAAATCCTGCTATCGGTCAACAGGAAAAGAGAAACCATGTTAAAACGTATCAGGATCGTGACCAGCTTACTGCTGGTTTTGGCCGTTTTCGGCCTTTTGCAACTGACATCAGGCAGCCTGTTCTTTAACGCTTTAAAAAAGGACAAAGAAAATCTCTCCGTCTTACAAACCATTCGCCAGCAGCAATCTACGCTAAATGGCAGTTGGGTTGCGTTGTTGCAGACGCGTAACACCCTCAACCGTGCGGGTATCCGCTACATGATGGATCAGAACAATATTGGCAGCGGTTCGACCGTCGCCGAGCTGATGCAGAGTGCCACTATTTCGCTGAAACAAGCGGAAAAAAACTGGGCAGATTACGAAGCATTACCGCGAGACTTGCATCAGAGCACAGCGGCTGCCACGGAGATCAAACGTAATTACGATATCTATCACAATGCACTGGCGGAGCTGATCCAGTTGTTAGGGGCGGGCAAAATCAACGAGTTTTTTGACCAACCTACTCAGGGATATCAGGACGGTTTCGAGAAGCAGTATATGGCGTACATGCAGCAAAACGATCGTCTCTATGACATCGCCGTCACCGATAATAATGCTGCCTTTAACCAGGCAATGTGGGTGCTGGCGGGTGTGCTGATTGTCGTACTGGCGGTTATCTTCGCCGTCTGGTTTGGTATTAAAACGTCGCTGGTGGCGCCGATGAATCGCCTGATCGACAACATTCGTCATATTGCTGGCGGTGATCTGGTGAAACCGATCGAGGTAGACGGCTCTAATGAAGTGGGGCAACTGGCAGAGAGTTTGCGCCATATGCAAAGTGAACTGGTACGTACCGTGGGTGATGTGCGTAATGGTGCTAATGCCATCTATAGCGGAGCCAGCGAAATCGCTACCGGTAATAACGATCTCTCTTCACGCACTGAGCAACAAGCCGCTTCGTTAGAAGAGACGGCAGCCAGCATGGAGCAATTGACTGCGACAGTGAAACAGAATGCCGAGAACGCGCGACAGGCAAGCCATCTGGCGTTAAGTGCTTCCGAAACGGCACAACGTGGCGGTAATGTGGTCGATAGCGTGGTACAAACCATGCGCGATATTTCCACAAGCTCGCAGAAAATTGCCGATATTATCAGTGTCATCGACGGCATTGCTTTCCAGACGAATATTCTGGCCTTGAATGCGGCAGTCGAAGCAGCACGCGCGGGTGAACAAGGTCGTGGTTTTGCGGTGGTCGCGGGAGAAGTGCGTAATCTGGCTCAGCGTAGCGCCCAGGCGGCGCGTGAAATTAAAAGCCTGATAGAAGATTCGGTTGGCAAAGTGGATGTCGGATCGACACTCGTCGAAAGCGCCGGGGAAACTATGGCGGAGATTGTCAGCGCCGTGACCCGTGTGACCGATATCATGGGCGAAATTGCCTCCGCTTCAGATGAGCAGAGTCGCGGTATCGATCAGGTTGGCTTAGCGGTTGTCGAGATGGACCGGGTAACACAACAGAACGCTGCGCTGGTGGAAGAGTCTGCCGCTGCTGCCGCCGCGCTGGAAGAGCAGGCCAGCCGCCTGACTGAAGCTGTGGCTGTATTTCGTATTCAGCAAGAGCAACAGCGTCAGCGCGAAGCGTTGGCGGTAAAAACGGTGGCACCGATGGTGTCGCGTAAAGCGGTAGTGGCTGATAGCGGGGATAACTGGGAAACGTTTTAATTGCCACAAAAAATGCCCGATAAGCGATGACTTATCGGGCAAGGGGAGATTACTCTTTATGCGGATCGCTAATGGGTTGATGTACCATGAAGATGTACGCCAGCGCGCCTGCTGCGGTGACGCAACCGCAGATGAGTAGCGCCAGACGGAATGAGTGAGTGGTATCGACAATAAAACCGGTAATAATCGGCGCTAATGAGGCGCAGATGAAGCTGGCAAAGTTCTGGATACTGCCCACTGACGCGGTCATGCGAGAAGCGACCGCTACGTGAACCAGTCCCCAGCAGGATGTACTGGCAAAGTGAAGGCAGAACAACGCCATGCCAATCAGCAGAACCGCGCTCATGGGGGTTGTCGCTTGCGGTACTATCAGAGTAAAGGCGGCTGAACTGAACATCCCGGTAATAATACAGAGCTTACGGTTCTTAATCGGCTTCATCCCTCCTTTGACCAGCCAGTCGGTCACATATCCGTTGAGTAGCATCCCGATCCCACCGAACAGGAAAGGTATTGCCGCCATCAAGCCCGTGCTTTTTAAATCCAGGTGATAGGCTGTTTGCAGGTAACCCGGCAACCAGGCAATGTACAGCCATGCCGCATAGTTGATACCACTGAAACCGAGCATCATTCCCCACATTGTGCGGTTACGAAACAGGCTGCGCCATTCGGCAAAAGTGAGTGGGTCGCGGCGGGTATTGACACTACCGGCGTTGAGATAGGTTTGTTCAACGGCGGTCAGCACTACCTGCTCGCGGTTGCGATAGAGCATAAACCAGGCGATGGCGAGAAAAATACCCAGTGATCCGATGGTTATAAACATCCCACGCCAGCCGATGGCCAGCATTATCGCTGCCAGAATCGGCGGGCTTATGGCAACACCAATGATGGCGGCTGCGTTAAAAAAGCCCATCGGACGTCCACGTTCTTTGATGTTGAACCAGTCGTTAATCACTTTAACACCGCACGGGTTCATGGGAGCCTCACCGATCCCCATACCAATACGTACCAGCACGAACTGCGTAAAGCTGTGTACCATGCCAGACATTGCCTGGAATAGCGACCAGACTAGCATCCCTAGTCCCAACATCAGACGTGAACCTTTGCGATCCAGCAGTGCGCCTGCTGGCAATTGCGCAATCCCGTAAGAGAGCGAGAACACGGAGAGTAAAGCGCCCATCTCGGTGGCGTTTAACCCCAGTTCTCCACGAATAGTTACATTCGCCACCGACAGCGAACTGCGATCGAGAAAATTTATTACCGCAGCAATAAATAATAACAACATGGCGGTGGTTTGAATGTGTTTAATTCGTGTACTGCGTTGAATTAATCCATTTGGTGGCACGGGGATATCTACCGACGACGTTGAGCGAAAGGAAGATTGCGGATCGAGGGTAATATTTTCTTTTTCCACGCCGAACTCCTGTATCTATAATATATTAATTATTTGCGTAATTATGTATTGCGCAGGGTTAATATTAATGGCAGATGAAATCTTTAGGATTTCACTACCGCTCACAAGAAAACATTTATAGTCGACTGGTTGCGAGCATAGGTAAGTCGGAAATTTCGGGTGTTTATATTTTGATAAAACCGTGCACAAACTAATAGTTTGCTGTTTTTAATCTGTATTTAATAAACGTACCGCTTGTTCTTCTTGATGGAACGAATCATCGCTTGTTTAGCTGAATTCAAATGGTTACGTAGTGCAAGCGTAGCATCCACATAGCTGCGGCAAACCAAAGCACTGAGAATAGTCATATGCTCATCTATGGCTATGATATTGCGCTGCCGGCGATCGTTTTCGTCCCATTGATAGTGGAAATGAAAGATGACGGAGATAATATCAATGGATTGATTGAAAAAGATATTGTCAGTGGCTGAAAGCAATAAGGAATGGAACTCTCTGTCCAGTTGCGAGAACGTGTGAAAATTACTGCCGATGTTGTTACGCAGCATTCGGTGGCGTTCGAGCATGGTTTTCACCTGAAACCAGCGCGGATCATTATCAGGCAGGGTGAGAAAACGCTGGATTGAGCGCGTTTCCAACATTTCGCGCAGTTCAAAAAGCTGCTCGGCGTAGGATTGATCGAAATGCTTTATCCTCCACTGACCGCGTTTTTCGCTTTGGGTGAGGTTATAGCACCATAATTTTAAAAGATATTTTCTTGCCGTAATCGAGCTGACACCTGCCGCTCGCGCCAGTTGCAGCTCAGAAAAAGTTTCACCAGGCAATAACTGACGCTGATTTATCATCGTGAAAAAAAACTGCTCAAATACTTTGTCTTGCTCGCTTATCGAAGCTGCGGGACAGGCAAAACCATCGTTGTGATCAGGTTTACGCGTGATGACGTGGTCATTCCCGACCTGCGTCAGGACACCGCATTCGCGTAAGTGGCTGAGAACATGACGCACCGTGGTGCGACTGACGTTGTACATTTCCGCTAGTGAGCTTTGCGATGGGAGTGGGGAAGGGATATGACCACATACCATCTCATCAATAAACTGGTTAACCACATTATGGCGTAAATTTTGTGAGCGACTCATATTTTTCTCCTTGTCGCGCTATTAAAACCCGATTTAAAACATTTTTATGCGTGTATTTTCACAAAATAGATTTTCTATTTCACTGGCATTTTTCATTTTCATTGATATCTAAGACAACAAAAAATGGAGAGCAGAATTATGCCTAAGATAAATACATTAATTTGCCAGAAACCGAAAGAATTAGTCTGGAAACAATATGAAATGCCAATTCCCGGTGGCGATGAAGTATTGATAAAGATTAAGTCTGTCGGAATTTGTGGTACTGATATTCATGCCTGGGGTGGAAATCAACCATTTTTTAGTTATCCACGCGTGTTAGGCCATGAAATATGTGGAGAGATTGTTGAATTAGGTAAAGATATTGCTGATCTCAAAAATGGCCAGCAAGTTGCAGTGATCCCTTATATCGCCTGTCAGCAATGCCCGGCGTGTAAAAGTGGTCGCACCAACTGCTGTGAAAGCATTTCGGTCATAGGGGTGCATCAGGATGGCGGTTTTAGTGAGTATTTAAGCGTGCCAGAGGCGAACATTTTGCCCGCAGACGGCATCGACCCACAGGCGGCAGCGTTGATTGAACCCTTCGCCATTAGTGCTCATGCGGTGCGCCGCGCGGCAGTTGCGCCTGGCGAGCAGGTGCTGGTGATTGGGGCGGGGCCAATCGGTCTCGGCGCGGCGGCAATTGCTAAAGTTGATGGCGCACAGGTGGTGGTGGTGGATACCAGCCCGGCGCGGCGTGAGCATGTGATAAGGCATCTGGAGCTGCCCGTTCTTGATCCGTTCGCAGAAGATTTTGATGACCAACTACGCGCGCAATTTGGCGGCTCTCTGGCGCAGAAAGTGATCGACGCGACAGGTAATCAACATGCGATGAATAACACTGTTAATCTGATTCGCCACGGTGGCACGGTAGTCTTTGTCGGCCTGTTTAAAGGCGATTTGCAAATCTCTGATCCAGAATTCCACAAAAAAGAGGCCACAATAATGGGCAGCCGTAACGCTACGCCGGAAGATTTTGCGAAAGTCTGGCGACTGATGGCGGAAGGGAAGATCACTGCCGGCATGATGTTAACCCATCGCTATCCGTTCGCCACGCTGGCAGAAACCTATGAGCGCGATGTGATTAACAATCGTGAGTTGATTAAGGGTGTGGTTACTTTCTGATAATGAGTGACTGGTAAAGTGGCTATGCAGTGTTGGACACTATTTTTATTTATCAATAATGTTTTGTTGGTCGGATAAGACGTTTACGCGTCTTATCCGACCTGTAAATCCGTCAGTGTTTACCCTTCACGCGCCACCACTTTAATTTCCACCATCCCGATACCGAGTTTACGCGGCGAGTGACCGAGAATATTCCCTTCGTTGGTTGCGACGGGTTCCGGCGGCACAATCACCAGGGTGTCGGCATCGGTTGGGTTATCGAAATGCAGCGTAGTGGTGGTCACTTCGTTGCCCAGCACAATGGTTTGTTCTTCATTGCCAACGCGTACCGGAATGGGGCGGCTGGCGTTATTACCGTAGGCTTTGGCGGTAATCACCAGATCAAATTTCTTCGGCAGCGGATGCTTGTACTCGATTTTCACTTCATCGCCAAGCTGTGCATTAGACCAGCGACCCCACGACTCCGGACGGGAAATCCCGCTAAACTGTTTCACCTCTTCCGGCGCACCCGCGACGTTAAAGATGAAACTGTCTGCTTTGTAGCGAATATCGTTATCGACAATCTTCAGTGTATCGACATTGCCTTTGTAGCGTGCCATGTCGATGACCGTGTCCTTAAATGCCGTTTTACCTTTCCATTCTGGCTTATCGACATGCTGCACAGTTTGTTGCCCGCCAAGTTGCCCCTGTGAAACACACCAGTCGGTAGAAAGCGCCAGTTCCGGCGCCCACAACTGCCCCATTTTGTAGCAGCGGTCAACCCAGATGAAATTATCACGTGGGGCGAAATCGGCCAGTTGGAAACGCAGTGGTGCGGAGTATTCACTTTCTGGCAGCGGTTCCACTCGTTTGTCTGAAACCCGCAGCAGCAGCGGCAAACGGAAATGACTACCCGAGAAGGCGATCATGTTTTTATTCTGATTGATGGTAAATTCTTTTATCTCGGTGGGGAATTTCCACAGACGAATGATATCCGGCTTCCACGCCAGTACTTTCTCTTTCATGTTCAGGAACACTTCTGACATTGACTGACCAGAAAGGCTACTGCGTCCGAGGCCGATAAAATTATCACCACCAAGGATATCCAGTACCGTAGCGCCGTTATCCATCGTGTTGCGCTTCACTGCCAGCGTCTCTTGCTGCGGTTTGTCGCCACGGATGACAAAAAACAGGTTATTGCGATCCTGCTTATTGAGGTATTTCCACGCCGTGTTATTCATCGCTAAATGGTCAGAAGAGACGACGATGACGGTATCTTTAAACCACGGTGACGCTTTGATTTTGTTGATAAACGTCGCGATGTTCTCCTGGCTGCAACTTACCGCGCTGAATGACTGGTTCGGTTTTCCGTCAAAATCATATTTTTTGCGATTACAGGTACGAGAGATAAAACCATCCGGGTGATGGGTATCGACCGTCAGGGTAAACAGTGAGAACCGCTGACCAGAGCGGGAAAGCTCTTCAAATTTTTTCCATGCTTCATCCAGCACGGTATCGTCGTAGAATCCCCAGTCGTTGCGATAATGCGGGTCTGCGACCACGCTTTTTAGTTCTTCCGAGCCGTACAAATGGTCGAAGCCGTGTGATTTCAGGAACACATCTTTACCGGCAAAACGCAGATTGGCTCCCTGTACGAAATAGTTCTGATAACCCGAGTTTTTCAGGATATCGCCCAGACAGATGTTCTGCGGGAAGAAGCTGGAAACGGATGCAGAAGCGTTGCCTTCAAATGGAGCAAAAAGCGGAATACCACACTGGGAAGCCACCATGCCCGCAATCGTGTAGTCCGTTCCCGGCAACTGCTGCGTGTGGCTGAAATCCAGACTTTCATTTTTCAGCGCGCCCAGTTCAGGCGTGAGATCCGGGAAAGCATCGTTGTCAAAATAGGTGCGTTCGAGGCTTTCTCCGTAGATATAAACCAGGTTGAGTTTCGGGTCAGGAATGGTTTTCGACGGTTCTTTATAATAAGCCGCAAAGTCCGGATCGCCGTCGCGCGACTGGGATTTCACCAGTTCTGTTATCTGACGAAACGCCGGGCTGGCATCGACAGAACCTAGTGCCAGCAAGAGCGCCAAAAGGCTGTAACCAAAATGGTGCGGATGATGACGTCGGCGGCGCAGGATCCAGCCCAGTGCACCGAAAACGACTGCCAGTGCCAGTGCAATGCCAATACCTGGCAGGATATATTTGCTGACGCCTGCACCGGTCAGGCTGTTGGTTAAGGTATAGAGAACCGCGTCGTTAATACCATCGCCAGTAAAATAGTCGCTGGCAAACAGGGTAATATT
Organism: Escherichia sp. KTE114; assembly: GCF_000407765.1. Lineage (NCBI taxonomy): Bacteria > Pseudomonadati > Pseudomonadota > Gammaproteobacteria > Enterobacterales > Enterobacteriaceae > Escherichia > Escherichia sp. KTE114. The sequence continues at coordinate 1,854,310 of NZ_KE136626.1, forward strand.
TAAAACGACAAATAACCCTAACACCGTTAACGTGGCGGCAAACCACCAGGTGTTACGTCCCGCTTTCCATGCGTAGATCAGCACAGAGGCGAGAAACAAGGCAAATGAGAGTAGTTCTGACAACGGGCGATCCTCACTAAACCAGGCTGTGTAGCCGATGCTTAAGATTTTTTGAGAAACACAATGTAATGGCGCTGCCATATTGCTGCAATTCTAGTGTCAAAAAAATGCGATGTTGTTAGGAATTAGTTTATAAACAGACTTTTTTGATCGAGGTTGTTTCCCGCATAGCAGGGGATGAAAGCGTCAGAAGTGGGAAAAAGAGAAGGGGATTGCCGCGCCAGCCGATTAACAGCTAAAACGCGGCGTTATGCGGATCAAGAGATAAAGTTCAGACCTTGCTTTAATACCAGATCGCAGGCTTTGGTTTTCACTTTCTCCGCCAGCGGAGTCGTACCGATGTTATCCAGATTAAGCTGCTGGCCATCTTTGGTTTTCAGCAAACCCTGAATGCCGTCCAGATAGTTGGTGTCTTCTTTCTGCTCTTCGCTGTTCAGACCCAGCTTCTCCAGTACCTGGTTTTTGATGTTTTCCGCATCGGTCACCGAAGCCAGCTTTTGCTTCGCGCAGTATTGCAGAATGCCTGCGGCATTGTTCATGTTATCTGCGCTTAATGCCTGATTGCCGCTACTAAGCAGGTTAGTTAATGAAGCGAGCGACCAGCCGCCTTCCTGTGTGGTGTTTTGATTGCCTAACTCGCTGGCGGCGCTGGAGAGCGCATCTTTCCAGGAAGCGGCATTCACCCCGGCGGAAATTAATGCGCTGGCGGTAATTGCACAGCACAGAAGGTGTTTAACAGTTTTCATCATCATTACTCAAGGTGGAATTTTGTCGCAGTATAACGCCGGGAATGGGGATTAATACTCTTTACCCGTTACCCGACTACGATAACTGTCCCAGTTGAAGATCACCCACAGACTGTTACCCAGGCGCATACGATCCATAACACGCTCGCCCAGCAACTTCGTCATTTCCTCCACATTGCTGTTTGTCAGCATTCCGGTTGGGCGCTTGGAAGAAGAGCGACGATCGACGATCTGATTGATGATCACTTTTTCGTATTTAGATTCGGTCTGCACGCCGATCTCGTCGATCACCAGTAGATCAACGTTGCTCAGATCGTTGAGCAGTTGTTCTTCACTGGCACCGCTATTTTTGAAGGTATCTTTCATCGCCGACATAATATCGGCAACAGTAATAATCAATACCGATTTGCCGCGCAGCAGTAGTTCGTTGCAGATTGCCGCCGCCAAATGGTTTTTACCGGTGCCCGGCTTGCCAGAAAAGATAAAGCTGGCGATGTTGCCGTCGAACTCTTCGACATACTGACGCGCTTTGCTCAACGCATTCATCTGCCCTTCGCATTCAACACGATAGTTCTCAAAGGAACAGTTCTGATGCAGCGGACGAATGCCGGAGCGGTTAAAGGTGCGCTGCATTTTCATCGCCCGATTCTCGCGCTCCAGAGCGGCGGAGCGGAGCGCCCCTTGTTCTTTCTGCCACGCCAGAAGTTCTTCACCCGTTTTGAAGGCGGGTTTGATATGGGCAGGCATCATTTTTTGCAGGCGTTGCATCAGGTCGCCAACGTTTTTCATCGTTAACCTCTGAATCCTGGTGGAATTTGGCTGTCAGGTTCGCTGACCGTGTTCACATCTCGTTTGGCCAGGCCGCCGTTGCTGGCGCGACCAATTTGCAGACTGCGCGCAAGTTTTTGCTGCCACTGTACATGGTGAAAGACTTTGCCTTCCGCCTGCCAGTAGGCAATGAATGAGGCCAGTTCTTCGGCGGTAGCGGGCTCTCTTAGTGCCACGCCCCACAACGCGGCCTGGCGAGTGAAGTCGGCATCGGGTCGCCAGTCTGGGTACATGGCAAATTTTCCCATCGGTACGGCAACGGGGGCAGTTTGCGGTTCCTGATAGAGTTGATCGTCCAGAGCGACATCGCTTCCCGGACGTGCCAGCTTTTCTTCCAGCGCCAGCAGTTCAGCAAGACGCGCGGGCGTGACGGCATAAAACGCCGGAGCGTTGTTAGCAAATACGGCAACCATTCCGCCTTCAGCTTTTGCCAGAACGGTCTGGTGATCGTGTACCAGGGCGTCAATACCAACGACGTCCGGGGTCAAAACTCTGGAAGACATACTGTTTCTCAATATGGAACGATGAACGAGAAGGGAGATTACTTTTATAGTAACACACGGATGAAAGGAGGCTGTCTCTCATCCGTGTGCTTTAAGCGAGGCAATTTTATACGCGAGGGCGCTTGCGGTACAACCATAATCCAGGAATGGAAAGACCGATGGATAATGCACCAACAATTGATGATGCCGTAAGAAAGTTGGTTAACAGGGTAATCATCAACGGCTCGCTATAACCTAACTGACTGATTTTTACAGCTGAAATCATTGCTGTATAAGCAGAAATGCCAGGGAACATGGGGATAACAGCCGCCACGGTAAATACTTTTGGATGCGCCAGATACCAGCGCGACCATTGAATACCAATGGTGCCGACCAGCATAGATGCCATAAAGGTTGACCACTCAATATTCAGCCCGGTAGTCATTAAGATCATTCGTGAACCATGACCAATCGCGCCAAGCAGCGCACACCAGCGTAACGCCCGAACCGGAACATTGAATACCATCGCAAATCCGACCGCAGGAATTGCCGCGAGGATCATATCCTGCACCAACGCTATGAGAAATTCGATCATACCCATCCGCGTAGTCCCCAAATCGTCAGTGCCATCACCACGCCAACGCAGGTAGCCAACGTCAACAGGCTGGCAATTGCCCAGCGTGCCAGCCCGGTATTGATGTGGCCTTTAAACATATCGGCGACGGCATTAATCAACGGAAAGCCCGGCACCAGCAACAGAACGCTGGCCGCCATCGCTATGGTAGGCGTATGACTGAATGTCGGAAGTTGTAAAAGGAGGCCGGAAATCGTGGTGGCGGCAAATGCGGTGAGGCAAAAGTTTATCTGCGGGTGAAGATGGCGTTGTGCCAGCAGTTGGCGGATGTACATGGCGATCATGCTGGCAAAGAACGTAATCAGCGCGCCGTCCCAGCCACCGTTATTCAGTTTGCAGAAACAGGCGCAAGAAAGTCCAACCATCAGGGCTACCAGCCAACGCGGATAGCGCAGAGGATGTATTTGACTAAAACGCTTCTCCACACCTTTGCAATCCAGCAATTTATGTTCCGCCAGAATCACAATGTGCTGTACTTCAGTAACCACATGCATATTAATGCCGCGATCCTGATTTTTACGTGTCGAGGTTAAACATTGACCATCTTTAATGGTGGTCAGCACAATTGCGTTGGAAGAGATGGAGCTTTCAACGCAGTCCATCCCCAGCGCACGCCCAAGTCGTGAAGAAAGCTCATCCACCAGCGCACTTTCCGCCCCGTGCTGCAAAAGAAATAATCCGCACTGGATACATAGCCGTGTTACGGCTCGCTGTTGCTCAGTTTGCATAACTCGCCCTTTGTCATAGACGTGCTGCGTATTGTTCAAATAATGAGACCCCATTTGTATCATGAAGCGCGGTTGTTTTGGGGTTGGTTAAGATCAAAATTGCGCTGATTAATTCTGGTTATGGTCACAGGAAGCGATCCGCGTCGGAGGTCAAATAAATATCCTCATGAATATTATCACTGAAATGAATTTATAGTTTTGTTTTTACTTGTTTGGCTAATAGCAGGAGAAATCAATTTTTCGAATCTGGATAAGAAATATCTTTCAGTTTTTATTGCTTTTTTTGTTGTTCTTTCGGACTAAAGGTCTTGTATTTTGCCTTTGGTCATTATTTTGAATGATATCGTAAACTGATTGGATTTGCGGTTTTTGATTAAGTATTTCTAACAACATAATTTAGATATTTTAAATGTGTCAGAGGTATTTTACCAGGTTATTATTTGATGCTAGCCTCCTGAAACATACAAAGGATTTTTGGTATGTCAGGGGTAAACTGATATGAAAGTGAATGCTAAGGATAATTTATTCGCTAGATCTATTAATTTGTTGGAGTCATTTGAGGGATGAATATCCTGATTAAACCATCATGATTTATAGAGAGTGGATATGGAGGATATATGTTGCCAGGATGCTGCAAAAATGGAATTGTTATCAGTAAAATACCCGTTATGCAGGCAGGATTAAAAGAGGTCATGAGGACCCATCTACCTGAATATGAAATAACGAGTAGCGCCTCTGCGGAGGAGTTGACCTTATTACAATTACGTCGTGCTGGGTTAGTGATTGCCGATTTATCCGGCGAAACGGAAGACCCGCGTTCCGTTTGTGAACATTACTATTCATTGATCTCACAATACCGGGAAATACATTGGGTTTTCATGGTTTCGCGTGCCTGGTACTCCCCGGCAGTAGAACTGCTTATGTGCCCAACAGCGACGTTACTGTCCGATGTCGAACCCATTGAGAATCTGGTTAAGACCGTTCGTTCCGGCAATGCGTATGCGGATCGTATCAGCGCCATGCTGACCTCTCCGGTAATGACTGAAACTCAGGATTTTAGCTATCGCACCGTCATTCTGACCCTTTCAGAGCGCAAGGTACTGCGGCTGTTAGGCAAAGGATGGGGCATCAACCAGATAGCTTCATTGCTCAAGAAAAGTAATAAAACTATCAGCGCACAAAAAAACAGTGCGATGCGTCGGCTGGCAATTCACAGCAATGCTGAGATGTATGCATGGATAAATAGCGCGCAGGGTGCAAGAGAACTTAACTTGCCTTCTGTTTATGGAGATGCCGCAGAATGGAACACAACCGAATTAAGAAGAGAAATGTCGCACTTATAGAAAAATGCGTCATGAGCAGTATCGGTATTGAGAGTTTATTCAGAAAGTTTGCGGGTAACCCTTATAAGCTCCACACCTATACCAGCCAGGAGTCGTTTCAGGATGCCATGTCGCGGTTCTCGTTTGCGGCGGTCATTTTTTCTTTTTCTGCCATGAGAAGTGAGCGTAGAGAAGGATTATCTTGCCTGACTGAGCTGGCGATTAAATTTCCGCGTACCCGACGTTTGGTTATTGCAGATGATGATATTGAAGCACGGTTGATCGGTTCATTATCTCCATCACCACTGGACGGAGTATTAAGTAAAGCATCGACGCTGGAAGTTTTTCATCAGGAGTTATTTCTGTCATTAAATGGTGTGCGTCAGGCAACCGATCGGCTGAACAATCAGTGGTACATTAACCAAAGTCGGACGTTAAGCCCAACGGAGAGAGAAATATTGCGTTTTATGTCGCGTGGCTACTCAATGACACAAATTGCCGAGCAGCTTAAACGCAATATCAAAACGATCCGCGCGCATAAATTTAATGTGATGTCGAAACTGGGCGTCAGTTCTGATGCAGGGTTGTTGGAGGCCGCAGATATTCTGTTATGTATGCGGCATTGCGAAGCAAGTAATGTGTTGCATCCCTATTAATCCGCATGATGCCGGGTTTACTTCCCCGGCAGTGCTTTCATTTCAGCGTACAATCGCCACATTGCTGCACATCCGGTAGGCGATAACGCTGGCAGCAGGTTCGGCGCACCAGCAGGCCGTCGCGCAGTACCACGGTACGCCAGAGTGGATTGTCTTCGCCGCTGGTGAGTGTTTTCTCAAAAAAGAGGGCATGGCGGAGCGATTCAACCGTCGCCTCGCCAAGCAACTGCTTCATTTCTGTCAGATACCAGTTGATCAAATAGCCGGTATTACTCCAGATGAGTTTGCCGTTAATCTCTCCAGTCGCTTCTAATGCCTGCACTACCGGGACAAGTGCCTGGCTGATTAACGTTTCCATTCGCTGTTGTGGAGAATGCGTTGTTGCGTTTTTATCTTCACACACATCGACCCAGAAACAGGCGGCGCGTCCGGTTTCGTGAAACTCAACGTGGAAATGCTCCGGGGAAAGGTCTAACGCTTTTTCCTGCGTCAGCAGCGCCAGCATTAATGGTGGCACCATCAGGCCGATATACCATTGTGCCCACAACGAGATCAGCGGCTTGTTCTCGCGGATCATCATCGGTTGGTTGCGGTAGATATGATCGGAATAGACCGCCAGTAGAGAACTTAGCGCATTCGGTGATGACCATTGCGCCAGCGTCATGGCGTTAAGCGGGGCGGGTTCATCCAGACGGATAAACTCCAGCAAATGCTCACGATGTTTGGCGATCGTCGCACGTACGGCTTGTGCAAGCCCAGCATCCTGCGGCTGGAGATGCGTTCGCCAGATGACATCTTCAGGAAGCGGTGCGGAACGATAGGTCATAATCGTGATGGTAATCTAAATGATAATGATTGCTAATCCTAGCGATAGGTTTACCCGATAGCAAGGGATTTCTCTGGCTTGCAAATGATAAAAATTATCATATGATATTGGTTATCATTATCAATGAAAGAGATGAAACCATGTTGCAACGTACGCTGGGCAGTGGCTGGGGAGTGTTGCTGCCGGGATTGCTGATTGCAGGGCTGATGTATGCGGATTTATCGCCGGATCAGTGGCGGATTGTCATTCTGATGGGATTAGTATTGACGCCGGTGATGCTGTATCACAAACAGTTACGGCATTATGTATTGCTACCATCGTGCCTGGCGCTTATTTCTGGCGTCATGCTGATGATAATAAACTGGAATCAGGGATGATAAAGCAGGGAAGAAACAAGAGAGAAAGTAAAGATAATTGGTGCGAGGGGGGGGACTTGAACCCCCACGTCCGTAAGGACACTAACACCTGAAGCTAGCGCGTCTACCAATTCCGCCACCTTCGCA
>NZ_KE136626.1:1861164-2118122 GCF_000407765.1 Escherichia sp. KTE114
TTGGTGCGAGGGGGGGGACTTGAACCCCCACGTCCGTAAGGACACTAACACCTGAAGCTAGCGCGTCTACCAATTCCGCCACCTTCGCATACCATCAATTCTTAAAAAGAATTGCTACCACGGAGGCGCATTCTAGTGGTTTTCAGCTTTTCGTCAATAGTTAATTATCGCCTGATGCGTAATTGTTGGAAAAATGGTCATCAGGAGGCTAACGTGCAGGTTTTGTATGTCGGATAAGGCGTTCACGCCGCATCCGACATGGCATGTGGCAATGGATGCCAGATGCGACGCTGGTGCGTCTTATCTGGCCTACAAAGGGCTAACGAGCAGGTTTGGTAGGTTGGATAAGGCGTTCACGCCGCATCCAACAAGGCTTGCGGCGAGAGACTTAACCTTTCTTCGCCTGGCGGGTCATAATGGCGCGATACACCTTGAAGCGTCCGGTTTGCGCGATCACTTCGTGGAAGCCAAATGTCTCATCCAGCACGTCCGGATAAGGCAGGAAGGCGTTCGCTACAATTCGCAACTCGCCGCCGCTATTAAGATGACGCACCGCACCGCGAATCAGCGTTTGTGCTGCATCCAGGCTGGTTTGCATCCCATCGTGGAACGGTGGGTTGGAGATGATCATATCAAAACGACCTTTCACCTCGGAAAAGACGTTGCTGGCAAAGACTTCACCTTCAACACCGTTAGCAGCAAGCGTCGCGCGGCTGGCTTCTACCGCCGGTGCAGAGACATCGCACAAGGTGAGACGAATCTTCGGCGAATGGCGTGCAAAGGCAACTGAAAGCACACCCGCACCGCAGCCGACATCCAGCACTTTGCCTTTTGTGTGCGGGGTTAACGTCGAGAGCAGCAACTGGCTGCCGACATCCAGACCGTCGCGGCTAAACACACCAGGCAGCGTTTTGACCGTCAGGCCATCGACGCTGTATTCGCCCCAGAATTTATCCGCATCAAACACCGGCTGTTTTTCCAGACGACCAAAATAGAGGCCACAGCGACGGGCGCTGTCTACCTTATTCAACGGCGCATAATCTGCCAGCATCTGCTCGGCGCTGCGCACGCCGCTGCGGTTCTCGCCAACGACGAAAATATCTGTCCCCACCGGCAGCAGAGAAAGTAAATTCATCAACTGGAACTGGGCTTCCGGTTTGTTCTTCGGCCAGTAGTAAATCAGCGTATCGCAATCTGCGACGTCATCTGCCGTGGCGACCAGACTAAAACGGGCATTATCTCCCATCTGGCGGCTTAATACCTGCCAGTGGTGGAATTGCTGGGTATGAGCACGACTGGTCGCGGTATCTAAACGCGCGGGCAGGTCATCCTGTAAGTCACCGGCAAACAGAATACGGCTTTGTTCGAAATCATCACTGTGGCGCAGCAAGACTTCACTTGCCGGGGTAAATGCAGACATGGAATGCTCCTCAATTGATACTGGCGGCGATTATAGCCATATGTTGGCGCGGTATCGACGAATTTGCTATATTTGCGCCCCTGACAACAGGAGCGATTCGCTATGACATCCCGACGAGACTGGCAGTTACAGCAGCTGGGCATTACCCAGTGGTCGCTGCGTCGCCCTGGCGCGTTGCAGGGAGAGGTCGCCATTGCGATCCCCGCACACGTTCGTCTGGTGATGGTGGCAAACGATCTTCCCGCCCTGACTGATCCTTTAGTGAGCGATGTTCTGCGCGCATTAACCGTCAGCCCCGATCAAGTGCTGCAACTGACGCCAGAAAAAATCGCGATGCTGCCGCAAGGCAGTCGCTGCAACAGCTGGCGGTTGGGTACTGACGAACCGCTGTCACTGGAAGGCGCTCAGGTGGCATCACCGGCGCTCACCGAATTACGGGCAAACCCAACGGCACGCGCCGCGTTATGGCAACAAATTTGCACATATGAACACGATTTCTTCCCTCGAAACGACTGATTTACCAGCGGCTTTCCACATTGAACAACGCGCCCACGCCTTTCCGTGGAGTGAGAAAACCTTTGCCAGCAACCAGGGCGAGCGTTATCTCAACTTTCAGTTAACGCAAAACGGCAAAATGGCGGCGTTTGCGATTACGCAAGTGGTGCTGGATGAAGCTACATTGTTCAATATTGCGGTCGATCCTGACTATCAGCGTCAGGGACTGGGAAGGGCGCTGCTTGAACATCTGATCGACGAACTGGAAAAACGCGGCGTGGCGACGCTATGGCTGGAAGTCCGTGCTTCAAATGCTGCCGCCATTGCCCTGTACGAAAGTTTAGGCTTTAACGAGGCGACTATTCGCCGCAATTACTACCCCACCACGGACGGTCGCGAAGACGCCATCATCATGGCGTTGCCAATCAGTATGTAAGACAAGGTGGAATAATGAAGTGGGACTGGATTTTCTTTGATGCCGATGAAACGCTGTTTACTTTTGACTCGTTCACCGGCCTGCAGCGGATGTTTCTTGATTACAGCGTCACCTTTACCGCTGAAGATTTTCAGGACTATCAGGCCGTTAACAAGCCACTGTGGGTGGATTATCAAAACGGCGCGATCACTTCATTACAGCTCCAGCACGGGCGTTTTGAGAGCTGGGCCGAACGGCTGAACGTCGAGCCGGGTAAACTCAACGAGGCCTTCATTAATGCGATGGCGGAAATCTGTACGCCGCTGCCGGGGGCGGTTTCCCTGCTTAACGCCATTCGTGGCAACGCCAAAATCGGCATCATCACCAACGGCTTTAGCGCCTTGCAACAGGTGCGTCTGGAACGCACGGGGCTGCGTGATTATTTCGATTTGCTGGTGATTTCCGAAGAAGTTGGCGTTGCCAAACCGAATAAGAAAATTTTCGATTATGCGCTGGAACAGGCGGGCAATCCTGACCGTTCACGTGTGCTGATGGTTGGTGACACCGCTGAGTCCGATATTCTCGGTGGCATCAATGCCGGGCTTGCGACCTGCTGGCTGAATGCGCACAATCGCGAGCAACCAGAAGGCATCGTGCCCACCTGGACCGTTTCTTCGTTGCACGAACTGGAGCAGCTCCTGTGTAAACACTGATTGCCTCCCCCCCGTTGATGGGTAAAATAGCCGCAATTTTTCGTTTTCAACAAGCGCGGCGCGATGCCGCTTACTCAAGAAGAAAGAATTATGACGTTGTCTCCTTATTTGCAAGAGGTGGCGAAGCGCCGCACTTTTGCCATTATTTCTCACCCGGACGCCGGTAAAACTACCATCACCGAGAAGGTGCTGCTGTTCGGACAGGCTATTCAGACCGCCGGTACAGTAAAAGGCCGTGGTTCCAACCAGCACGCTAAGTCGGACTGGATGGAGATGGAAAAGCAGCGTGGGATCTCCATTACTACGTCTGTGATGCAGTTTCCGTATCACGACTGCCTGGTTAACTTGCTCGACACCCCGGGGCACGAAGACTTCTCGGAAGATACCTACCGTACCCTGACGGCGGTGGACTGCTGCCTGATGGTTATCGACGCCGCAAAAGGTGTAGAAGATCGTACCCGTAAGCTGATGGAAGTTACCCGTCTGCGCGATACGCCGATCCTCACCTTTATGAACAAACTTGACCGTGATATCCGCGACCCGATGGAACTGCTCGATGAAGTTGAAAACGAGCTGAAAATCGGTTGTGCGCCGATTACCTGGCCGATTGGCTGCGGCAAGCTGTTTAAAGGCGTTTACCACCTATATAAAGATGAAACCTATCTCTATCAGAGCGGTAAAGGCCACACCATTCAGGAAGTACGCATTGTTAAAGGGCTGAACAACCCGGATCTCGACGCTGCGGTCGGTGAAGATCTGGCACAGCAGCTGCGTGACGAACTGGAACTGGTGAAAGGCGCGTCTAACGAGTTCGACAAAGAGCTGTTCCTTGCAGGTGAAATCACCCCGGTATTCTTCGGTACTGCGTTGGGTAACTTCGGTGTTGATCATATGCTGGATGGTCTGGTGGAGTGGGCGCCTGCGCCGATGCCGCGTCAGACCGATACCCGTACCGTAGAGGCGAGCGAAGATAAATTTACCGGCTTCGTATTTAAAATTCAGGCCAACATGGACCCGAAACACCGCGACCGCGTGGCGTTTATGCGTGTGGTATCCGGTAAATATGAAAAAGGCATGAAGCTGCGCCAGGTGCGTACCGCGAAAGATGTGGTGATCTCCGACGCGCTGACCTTTATGGCGGGCGACCGTTCGCACGTTGAGGAAGCGTATCCGGGCGACATCCTTGGTCTGCACAACCATGGCACTATTCAGATCGGCGACACCTTTACCCAGGGTGAGATGATGAAGTTTACCGGTATTCCGAACTTCGCACCAGAACTGTTCCGTCGTATCCGCCTGAAAGATCCGCTGAAGCAAAAACAGCTGCTCAAAGGGCTGGTACAGCTTTCCGAAGAGGGCGCGGTGCAGGTGTTCCGTCCCATCTCCAACAACGATTTGATCGTCGGTGCGGTTGGTATACTGCAGTTTGATGTGGTGGTGTCGCGCCTGAAGAGCGAATACAACGTCGAAGCGGTGTATGAGTCAGTCAACGTCACCACCGCCCGCTGGGTAGAATGCGCGGACGCGAAGAAATTCGAAGAGTTCAAGCGTAAGAACGAAAGCCAACTGGCGCTCGATGGCGGCGATAACCTTGCTTACATCGCCACCAGCATGGTTAACCTGCGCTTAGCGCAAGAGCGTTATCCGGACGTTCAATTCCACCAGACCCGCGAGCATTAATTCTTGCCTCCAGGGCGCGGCAGCCGCTGCGCCCTGTCAATTTCCCTTCCTTATTAGCCGCTTGCGGAATGTTCTTAAAACATTCGCTTTCGCTTATGTTTGCTCGCTTTTTAGCCGATACGGCGAGCGGTTTCAAAATTGTGATCTATATTTAACAAAGCAATGACATTTGTGTCGGCGTTAAATACCGTTATGTACGTAGGTAACAGTATTTAAAACCGTTAACTGTCATTCGATTGATATTAATAACTGATTCAGAAGCTGTAACGGTCGTTATTCATCACCCATCGCTTTTGTGATGGCGACCATTGACTTCTGTCGAGGGTGAAGTCTCTCCCTATTCAGCAATGCAACCTCGTGTTGCCTGGCTCAAATTACGAGCAAACATACAGGAATAAATCGATGACTATGACAAGACTGAAGATTTCGAAAACTCTGCTGGCTGTGATGTTGACCTCTGCCGTCGCGACCGGTTCTGCCTATGCGGAAAACAACGCGCAGACCACCAATGAAAGCGCAGGGCAAAAAGTCGATAGCTCTATGAATAAAGTCGGTAATTTCATGGATGACAGCGCCATCACTGCGAAAGTGAAGGCAGCTTTGGTGGATCATGAAAATATCAAGAGCACTGATATCTCTGTCAAAACCGATCAAAAAGTCGTGACGTTAAGCGGATTTGTTGAAAGCCAGGCACAGGCCGAAGAGGCAGTGAAAGTGGCGAAAGGCGTTGAAGGCGTGACCTCCGTCAGCGACAAACTGCACGTTCGCGACGCTAAAGAAGGCTCTGTGAAGGGCTACGCGGGTGACACCGCCACCACCAGTGAAATCAAAGCCAAACTGCTGGCGGATGACATTGTTCCTTCACGTAAAGTGAAAGTTGAAACCACCGATGGCGTGGTTCAGCTCTCCGGAACCGTAGATTCTCAGGCACAAAGCGACCGTGCTGAAAGTATCGCCAAAGCGGTAGATGGTGTGAAAAGCGTTAAAAATGATCTGAAAACTAAGTAATTCGTCGTAATTCGTCCTCCCGAACTTTGTCGGGAGGCGCGATGTGCACCACACTAAAAATATCGCATTGAGTGAATATCAAGCGGTGACATTAACTATGGTAAAGGAGAGGCTTATGTTTCGTTGGGGCATCATATTTCTGGTTATCGCGTTAATCGCCGCCGCACTTGGGTTTGGTGGTCTGGCCGGTACTGCAGCGGGTGCTGCGAAAATTGTCTTTGTCGTCGGGATTATTCTGTTCCTGGTGAGTTTGTTCATGGGCCGAAAACGACCCTAGATTTCAGACGATTAAGAAAATTTTATCCAAAGCCAGTCCAGCGGACTGGCTTTTGCGGTTTTAGCGAATAATAAATTGCGTTACTTTGTCATTCTTTCACTACAAAAACAGGAAGGCAGAGGTGGGGCAGCGAATACCTGTAACGCTTGGTAATATTGCGCCGTTGTCGCTAAGGCCGTTCCAGCCTGGACGAATTGCGCTGGTGTGTGAAGGCGGCGGGCAGCGTGGAATTTTCACGGCTGGTGTGCTGGATGAGTTTATGCGCGCGCAGTTTAATCCTTTCGATCTCTATTTTGGCACGTCCGCCGGGGCGCAAAATCTTTCGGCCTATATCTGCAACCAGCCTGGTTACGCGCGTAAAGTCATCATGCGCTACACCACAAAACGTGAATTTTTCGATCCAGTGCGTTTTGTCCGTGGAGGAAATCTTATCGATCTCGACTGGCTGGTGGAGGCGACTGCAAGCCAGATGCCGTTGCAGATGGATACCGCCGCGCGGTTGTTTGATAGCGGCAAATCGTTTTATATGTGCGCCTGCCGCCAGGACGATTACACGCCGAACTACTTTTTGCCAACCAAACAAAACTGGCTGGATTTGATTCGCGCCTCCAGTGCTATTCCCGGTTTTTATCGCACCGGAGTTTCACTTGATGGGATTAACTATTTTGATGGTGGCGTCAGCGATGCGATCCCGGTTAAAGAAGCGGCAAGACAGGGGGCGAAAACGCTGGTGGTGATCCGCACCGTGCCGTCGCAAATGTACTATACGCCGCAGTGGTTTAAACGTATGGAACGTTGGCTGGGTGACAGTAGCCTACAGCCGCTGGTCAATCTGGTGCAGCATCATGAAACCAGTTATCGCGCCATCCAACAATTTATTGAGAAACCGCCCGGCAAGTTACGCATTTTCGAAATTTATCCGCCGAAACCGTTGCATAGCATCGCGCTTGGCAGCCGGCTTCCGGCGCTACGCGATGACTATAAACTTGGGCGTTTATGCGGTCGCTATTTCCTGGCCACAGTCGGTAAAATGCTAACCGAAAAAGCACCGTTCACTCGCCATCTGGTGCCTGTGGCGACGCCGGAACCAATCGTCATTCCGCCTGCGCCAGTCGCCAACGATACGCTGGTTACCGAGGTGATAGACGCCCCGCAGGCGAATGACCCGACATTTAACAATGAGGATCTGGCTTGATTTGCCGTTTTATCGACACCCACTGCCATTTTGATTTTCCGCCGTTTAGCGGTGATGAAGAGGCCAGCCTGCAACGCGCGGCACAAGCGGGCGTAGGCAAGATCATTGTTCCGGCAACCGAGGCGGCAAATTTTGCCCGCGTGCAGGCGTTAGCGGAAAATTATCAGCCGCTGTATGCCGCATTGGGCTTGCATCCTGGTATGTTGGAAAAACATAGCGATGCGTCGCTGGAGCAGTTACAGCAGGCACTGGAAAGGCGCCCGCCGAAGGTGGTGGCAGTAGGGGAGGTAGGCCTGGATCTCTTTGGCGACGATCCACAATTTGATCGCCAACAGCGGTTGCTCGACGAACAACTGAAGCTGGCGAAACGCTACGATCTGCCGGTGATCCTTCATTCACGGCGCACGCATGACAAACTGGCGATGCATCTTAAACGCCACGATTTGCCGCGTGCTGGCGTGGTTCACGGATTTTCTGGCAGCCTGCAACAGGCCGAACGGTTTGTGCAACTGGGCTACAAAATCGGCGTAGGCGGCACTATCACTTATCCGCGAGCCAGTAAAACCCGCGATGTCATCGCAAAATTACCGCTGGTGTCATTGCTGCTGGAAACCGATGCGCCGGATATGCCGCTAAATGGTTTTCAGGGTCAGCCTAACCGCCCGGAGCAGGTCGCCCGTGTGTTTGCCGTGCTTTGTGAGTTACGCCCGGAACCAGCGGATGAAATTGCCGACGTGTTGCTTAATAACACGTATGCGGTGTTTAACGTGCCCGATGGCTGGTAAGGCCGTCCGTAAGTGAACACTGGTGCTGCTTGTTCCCCTCACCCTAACCCTCTCCCCAGAGGGGGTAGGGGACTGATTGTGCTTGATGTTGAGTTTTGCGACATCTCTGGCTTATCACAAATACAGCGCCGGAAATATCAATCGACTTACCCCGCGCTCCTTTAACGCGCCAGCCAACTGCTCAACATCTTCCGGCGTGGCGCTCGGCCAGCTTTGCGCCTCGCCATACACGCCGTGGGCATGAAACGCGTTCAGGCGTACCGGAACATCGCCAAGTCCCTTGATAAACGCCGCCAGCTCATCGATGTGTTGCAAATAATCCACCTGATTGGGGATTACCAATAAACGCAGTTCCGCCAGCTTGCCGCGCTCTGCAAGCAAACTGATGCTGCGCTTAATCTGTTGATTATCTCGTCCGGTTAACTGTTGATGACACGCGCTACCCCACGCTTTGAGATCGAGCATTGCGCCGTCGCATACCGGAAGCAATTTTTCCCAGCCGGTTTCGCTCAACATGCCGTTACTGTCCACAAGACAGGTGAGATGGCGCAATTGTGGATCATTTTTGATAGCAGTAAACAGCGCCACCACAAACGGCAGCTGCGTCGTGGCTTCACCACCGCTCACCGTTATCCCTTCAATAAACAACACCGCTTTGCGGATATGACTAAGCACCTCGTCCACGCCCATGGTTTGTGCCATCGGCGTGGCATTCTGCGGGCACATCTTCAGGCAGGTGTCGCACTGCTCGCAGACTGCAACGTTCCACATTACTTTGCCGTCGGCAATCTGCAACGCCTGATGTGGACACTGCGGCACACATTCCCCGCAATCATTGCAGCGTCCCATCGTCCACGGATTGTGACAATTTTTGCAGCGCAGATTGCAGCCCTGCAAAAACAGAGCCAGACGACTGCCTGGCCCGTCAACGCAGGAGAAGGGGATGATCTTACTGACTAAAGCGCATCTGCTGTTCATGGCTTATCACGCGCGGCTGGCGTTCCAGAATACGAGTGTTACGTGCAGCTTCTTCGCCCAGCCAGGTGGTATTGGTACGTGAACCTTCGGCACGATATTTTTCTAAATCCGACAAACGCACCATATAACCGGTAACGCGAACCAGATCGTTACCGCTGACGTTGGCGGTAAATTCGCGCATTCCGGCTTTAAAGGCACCGAGGCAAAGCTGTACCAGCGCCTGCGGATTACGTTTGATGGTTTCGTCGAGCGTCAAAATGTCGCTGATCCCGGAGTAATAATATGCATGATGCGGGGCGACGGTTTGCAGATGGGTGATTGGATCTGGCTCATCGCCATACGGCAGGCGCGCCCCCGGCGTGGTGCCGATATCGGAACTGATCCCCGACTGTGCGTGTAACATGGCGCGTTTTTGCCAGCCATATTTCACTGGCGTGCTGGCGACAAACTCCGCCAGTTGCGCGCTGATGCGATAACCCACTTCATTTGCGGCAGCTTCTTTACCGTAGCGCGCGGCAATCCCTTCTTTCTCGCACAGCAAGTTAACCGCTTCCGCCAGCCCGTACATGCCAAACATCGGCACAAAACGTTCAGGATCAATCAACCCTTCTTTGACCAGGAAGCTATTCTCAAAGAAGTGTGATTGTTGATAGAGAAATTCACATCGCGCATCGATGATGGCGATCTGCTGCTGGCAGTAGTGCGGTAGAGTGCGCGTAAAGAAGTCATCCAGCGATTCACTGCGCTCGGCAATGGCTTTCAGGTTAAGGCGTACCAGCGTACTGCCACCGCCAGCCAGCGGCAGCGAGTTGTAACAGCTTACGATCCCGTAACCCCCTTTTGTGAAAATTTTATCATGTACCGGACCGTTGGCGATGTGCGGTTTGCTACATTCACAAATGTTTTTTGCCACTTCCAGCAGCAGATCATCAGGAGTGATCTCAGGATCGTAGATAAAGGTCAGATTTGGTGAAACCTGCTTCAGCTCTGCATCTGCGCGTAAAATTGCACGGGTGATGGGGGAATCGGACGGGCCGATATTGGCATGCATAAAAGCGTCTGGCAGGGTTCTGTCGAGATAACGCCAGAAACGTTTTATTCGAATATCGATTTCGTATTGTGTTAGAATTTTAACATACGGTTGCAACAACGCATCCAGTTGCCCCAGGTAGACCGGCATTGATGTGACTGATGGGACATGGTGATAAATAATGGTCAGCAGGGAGAGCGCATCATCAAGATCTTTCGCGCCTTCCAGCTCCAGCCATTCAGAACCGTTCGCCAGAAAACGGGCGTAATCGGGTAAGACATAGCGCGGTTTATACGGCGCATGACCTTCAAACATATCGCAGATTACGCCTTCATCCAGCGCGCGGCGGGCTTCGGCAGGAAGCTGTGGGTAAGGCAGATTGTTTTCTGCTTCCAGCGCCAGAAAATGGCGCTTCTGCTCTGGGCTAAGTACCGGACTGGTGACAATTTGCTGGCAACGTTGTTGCAGCGCAATTTCATGAGAAGTGGGCATCTTCTTTTCCTTTTATGCCGAAGGTGATGCGCCATTGTAAGAAGTTTCGTGATGTTCACTTTGATCCTGATGCGTTTGCCACCACTGGCGCATTCATTTGAAAGTGAATTATTTGAACCAGATCGCATTACCGTAATGCAAATTTGTAAGTAGATTTTCTTAATTGTGATGTATATCGAAGTGTGTTGCGGAGTCGATGTTAGAATACTAACAAACTCGCAAGGTGAATTTTATTGGCGACAAGCCAGGAGAATGAAATGACTGATCTGAAAGCAAGCAGCCTGCGTGCACTGAAATTGATGGACCTGACCACTCTGAATGACGACGACACCGACGAGAAAGTGATCGCCCTGTGTCATCAGGCTAAAACTCCGGTCGGCAATACCGCCGCTATCTGTATCTATCCTCGCTTTATCCCGATTGCTCGCAAGACTCTGAAAGAGCAGGGCACCCCGGAAATCCGTATTGCTACGGTAACTAACTTCCCACATGGTAACGACGACATCGACATCGCGCTGGCAGAAACCCGTGCGGCAATCGCCTACGGTGCCGATGAAGTTGACGTGGTGTTCCCGTACCGTGCGCTGATGGCGGGCAACGAGCAGGTTGGTTTTGACCTTGTGAAAGCCTGTAAAGAGGCTTGCGCGGCAGCGAATGTACTGCTGAAAGTGATCATCGAAACCGGCGAACTGAAAGACGAAGCGCTGATCCGTAAAGCGTCTGAAATCTCCATCAAAGCGGGCGCTGACTTTATCAAAACCTCCACCGGTAAAGTCGCGGTGAATGCGACGCCTGAAAGCGCGCGCATCATGATGGAAGTCATCCGCGACATGGGCGTAGAAAAAACCGTTGGTTTCAAACCGGCGGGTGGCGTGCGTACTGCGGAAGATGCACAGAAATATCTCGCGATTGCAGATGAACTGTTCGGTGCTGACTGGGCAGATGCACGTCACTATCGCTTTGGCGCTTCCAGCCTGCTGGCAAGCCTGCTGAAAGCTCTGGGCCACGGCGACGGTAAGAGCGCCAGCAGCTACTAAGTAAGATGCTTTACGCCTGATGCGCTGCGCTTATCAGGCCTACGAGACGTATCTACCCGTAGGCCGGATAAGGCGTAGACGCATCCGGCAAAAGCCGCCTCATACTCTTTTCCACGGGAGGTTACCTTGTTTCTCGCACAAGAAATTATTCGTAAAAAACGTGATGGTCATGCGCTGAGCGATGAAGAAATTCGTTTCTTTATCAACGGCATTCGCGACAACACTATCTCCGAAGGGCAAATTGCCGCCCTCGCGATGACCATTTTCTTCCACGATATGACAATGCCGGAGCGTGTCTCGCTGACGATGGCGATGCGAGATTCAGGAACCGTTCTCGACTGGAAAAGCCTGCATCTGAATGGCCCGATTGTTGATAAACACTCCACCGGCGGCGTCGGCGATGTGACTTCGCTGATGTTGGGGCCAATGGTCGCGGCCTGCGGCGGCTATATTCCGATGATCTCTGGTCGTGGCCTCGGCCATACTGGCGGTACGCTCGACAAACTGGAATCAATCCCTGGCTTCGATATCTTCCCGGATGACAACCGTTTCCGCGAAATCATTAAAGATGTTGGCGTGGCAATTATCGGCCAGACCAGCTCACTGGCTCCGGCGGATAAACGTTTCTACGCAACCCGCGATATTACCGCAACCGTGGACTCCATTCCGCTGATCACCGCCTCTATTCTGGCGAAGAAACTTGCGGAAGGTCTGGACGCGCTGGTGATGGACGTGAAAGTGGGTAGCGGCGCGTTTATGCCGACCTACGAACTCTCTGAAGCCCTCGCCGAAGCGATTGTTGGCGTGGCTAACGGCGCTGGCGTGCGCACCACTGCGCTGCTCACCGATATGAATCAGGTCTTGGCATCCAGTGCCGGTAACGCGGTTGAAGTGCGTGAAGCGGTGCAGTTCTTGACGGGTGAGTATCGTAACCCGCGTCTGTTTGATGTCACGATGGCGCTGTGCGTGGAGATGCTTACCTCCGGCAAACTGGCGAAAGATGACGCCGAAGCGCGCGCGAAATTGCAGGCGGTGCTGGACAACGGTAAAGCGGCAGAAGTCTTTGGTCGTATGGTCGCGGCACAAAAAGGCCCGACTGACTTCGTTGAGAACTACGCGAAGTATCTGCCGACAGCCATGCTGACGAAAGCAGTCTATGCTGATACCGAAGGTTTTGTCAGTGAAATGGATACCCGCGCGCTGGGGATGGCAGTGGTTGCAATGGGCGGCGGTCGCCGTCAGGCATCTGACACCATCGATTATAGCGTCGGCTTTACTGATATGGCGCGTCTGGGCGACCAGGTAGACGGTCAGCGTCCGCTGGCGGTTATCCACGCGAAAGACGAAAACAGCTGGCAGGAAGCGGCGAAAGCGGTGAAAGCGGCAATTAAACTTGCCGATAAAGCCCCAGAAAGCACACCAACTGTCTATCGTCGTATCAGTGAATAATTGTATACTGATCTGATCATTTAAATTTGAAGCACTGAGTACGGAGAACATATGAAACGTGCATTTATTATGGTGCTGGACTCATTCGGCATCGGCGCTACAGAAGATGCAGAACGCTTTGGTGACGTCGGGGCTGACACCCTGGGTCATATCGCAGAAGCTTGTGCTAAAGGCGAAGCTGATAATGGTCGTAAAGGGCCACTGAATCTGCCAAATCTGACCCGTCTGGGGCTGGCGAAAGCACACGAAGGTTCTACCGGTTTCATTCCGGCAGGAATGGACGGCAACGCTGAAGTTATCGGCGCGTACGCATGGGCGCACGAAATGTCATCCGGTAAAGATACCCCGTCTGGTCACTGGGAAATCGCCGGTGTACCGGTTCTGTTTGAGTGGGGATACTTCTCCGATCACGAAAACAGCTTCCCGCAAGAATTGCTGGATAAACTGGTCGAACGCGCTAATCTGCCGGGTTACCTTGGTAACTGCCACTCTTCCGGTACGGTCATCCTGGATCAACTGGGCGAAGAGCACATGAAAACCGGCAAGCCGATTTTCTATACCTCCGCTGACTCAGTGTTCCAGATTGCCTGCCATGAAGAAACCTTTGGCCTGGATAAACTCTACGAACTGTGCGAAATCGCCCGTGAAGAGCTGACCAACGGCGGCTACAACATCGGTCGCGTTATCGCCCGTCCGTTTATCGGCGACAAAGCCGGTAACTTCCAGCGTACTGGTAACCGTCACGACCTGGCTGTTGAACCGCCAGCACCGACCGTGCTGCAAAAACTGGTTGATGAAAAACACGGCCAGGTGGTTTCTGTCGGTAAAATTGCGGACATCTACGCTAACTGCG
This sequence comes from Escherichia sp. KTE114, assembly GCF_000407765.1. Lineage (NCBI taxonomy): Bacteria > Pseudomonadati > Pseudomonadota > Gammaproteobacteria > Enterobacterales > Enterobacteriaceae > Escherichia > Escherichia sp. KTE114. The sequence continues at coordinate 1,874,992 of NZ_KE136626.1, forward strand.
GTATCACCAAAAAAGTGAAAGCGACCGGTCTGGACGCGCTGTTTGACGCCACCATTAAAGAGATGAAGGAAGCGGGTGATAACACCATCGTCTTCACCAACTTCGTTGACTTCGACTCTTCCTGGGGCCACCGTCGCGACGTCGCGGGTTATGCTGCGGGTCTGGAACTGTTTGACCGCCGTCTGCCGGAGCTGATGTCACTGCTGCGCGATGACGATATCCTGATCCTCACCGCTGACCACGGTTGTGACCCGACCTGGACTGGTACTGACCACACCCGTGAACACATTCCGGTACTGGTGTATGGCCCGAAAGTAAAACCGGGTTCGCTGGGTCACCGTGAAACCTTCGCGGATATCGGTCAGACTCTGGCAAAATATTTTGGTACTTCTGATATGGAATATGGCAAAGCCATGTTCTGATAATGGGTGCGGCTTGATGCCCTCACCCCGGCCCTCTCCCACAGGGAGAGGGTGAAAACATGTTGATAAGGATAAAACAATGGCTACCCCACACATTAATGCAGAAATGGGCGATTTCGCTGACGTAGTTTTGATGCCAGGCGACCCGCTGCGTGCGAAGTATATTGCTGAAACTTTCCTTGAAGATGTCCGTGAAGTGAACAACGTTCGCGGTATGCTGGGCTTCACCGGTACTTACAAAGGCCGCAAAATTTCCGTAATGGGTCACGGTATGGGTATCCCGTCCTGCTCCATCTACACCAAAGAGCTGATCACCGATTTCGGCGTGAAGAAAATCATCCGCGTGGGTTCCTGTGGTGCTGTTCTGCCGCACGTAAAACTGCGTGACGTGGTGATTGGTATGGGTGCCTGCACCGACTCCAAAGTTAACCGCATCCGTTTTAAAGACCATGACTTTGCCGCTATCGCTGACTTTGACATGGTGCGTAACGCGGTAGACGCGGCTAAAGCTCTGGGCGTTGATGCTCGCGTTGGTAACCTGTTCTCCGCTGACCTGTTCTACTCTCCGGACGGCGAAATGTTCGACGTGATGGAAAAATACGGCATCCTTGGCGTGGAAATGGAAGCCGCTGGCATTTACGGCGTAGCAGCAGAATTTGGTGCGAAAGCCCTGGCTATCTGCACCGTATCTGACCACATCCGCACTCACGAGCAGACCACTGCTGAAGAGCGTCAGACCACCTTCAACGACATGATCAAAATCGCACTGGAATCCGTTCTGCTGGGCGATAAAGAGTAATTGTTTTTCGCTGAAAGGCGATTGTCGTGTTCAGCCGGAGCGGGAGACTGCTCCGGCTTTTTAGTATCTATTCATCAATAGCAACTGATTTATAGATTTACTATTATTTTTCATGTGGATAGAAAATAAAATCCATTCAAGTATCTATTCATGTATGTTCAGCCGTCATCCAGGAAGGGCATATCAGCAACTCTGGCGGACAACCATAAATTCCTGCCATTTTGCTTTTGATGTTTGAGCTAAGCCGCTCCGTCTTTTCGATCCGTTTTAGAGAATTAATCGAGATACCTAACATTTTACTTAATTCAGCAAGCGATAATTTATGCCTGATACGCACAGCGGCTAGCCAGGAAATACGCTGGCTGAACATTAAGTTGATAATCTCCCGCTCCTGGTTTTCCAGATCGATCATATTTCCTTCCTTTGGTATTTTAATCAGCGAGTTACCGCACTGCCCCAGCCATCCACGCCGACAATTCCCGTAGCTCTTTTTCCTGTTCCGGGAAGTCAACCAACAGAGCTTCGCACTCTTGTTGCAGCATATCCGCGCGGTACAGACAGCCTTGCAGTCGCCCGGCGAGAGCTTCCAGCGGTGCGGGGTTGAGGCTATCGGTAAACACCTGAGCGCGGGTGATATGGCCTTTTTCAACGTCGAAGTGCAGTTCCACGCCGCCCCATGTGAAGCGTTCATCCAGCAGATGCGAAAATGCCGGAGCCTGACCGAAGTTCCACTCCCAGCTACTCTGGCGGGCAAAGGTTTCGGCGAAGTTTGGCAGGTCTGGCGTTTTGTCCGGGGAGATAATTTCCGCTTCTGTGCGTTCGCCATAATGGGCGAAAAAAGCCTCGGTTATGGCCTCGCAAATTTGCTCATGGGTAATTCCCGGTAGCAATTCGGTCAGATTGGTCACGCGGGAACGTACCGAGGTAATGCCTTTCGCCGCCAGTTTCTTTTTATCCGGATTGAGATAGTTTGCCAGGCGGCTAAGGTCGGCATTGAGCAGTAAAGTACCGTGGTGGAAGCCACGATCTTTGGTTTCGCGATAGGCCGAGCCTGAGACTTTGCGGTCGCCTTCGGCGGTTTTCACCACCAGATCGTTGCGCCCGGAGGCTTCGGCGGTGACGCCGAGTGCGTTCAGTGCATTGAGCACAATCGACGTGGAGATGGTTTTATCGTACTCCGGCTTGCCAGCCATAAAGGTAAAGCAGGTATTGCCGAGATCGTGGAACACCGCGCCACCGCCGCTACTGCGCCGCGCCAGTCGGACGTTATCTTCTTCCATCCGCCGGGTATTACACTCTTTCCACGGGTTCTGCGCGCGACCAATCACTACGGTGTCGGCATTGCGCCAGAGAAACAGAACGCGCTGCGTGGCGGGCATCTGGCGAAAAATACATTCCTCAACCGCCAGGTTAAACCACGGGTCGTAAGAGTCAGAAATAAGCAGGCGTAATGTGGACATAACGATTTCCTTTCTTGTAGTAATGGGTCACTCTTTTTTCTCGCTTTCTTCCTCTTCCGGCACCGGTTTGCTGGCGGTTAACAGGAAGGGGGATTGCTGCCAGCGGGTGCGCTTACCCTGCAACAACGTGCGGGTAAGCACCACACCGATTGCCAGCGAGAGCAGCAACATCAGGCGTAAAATGTTAGTGGTGTTATCCACCTGTTTGGCTTCGGTGGCGAGCGTATGGGTGTCGAGCGTCAGGCGCAGGTAGCCGAGCGGACCATTTCTCCCGGCAATCGGTTCGACAATCTGCTGGTTAAAATAGCCGCCCGCTTTTTTACCGTCGAGCGCCAGCCGATCGCGCACTTCGACGCTTTCGCCTGCGCGGGCGATAAGATCTCCTTGTTCGTCATACACGCCCGCGTCGAGGATGCGGCTTTCGTCTGTTAACTGGCTGAGGATTGCCTGAATGCGTTTTTCATCCGGAGAGTCGGTACGCATTAGCGGCGCAACGTTCAGCGTCACCTGACGCGCCAGGGTGCGGGCCAGTTCTTCAAGTTGCGGATTACGCTGTCGCTGGTGGTTTTGACTAAACCATGACGCCCCCTGCATCAGCGCCACTAACAAGGCGAGGCAGAACAGGACAATCACTGCCCGATGCAGCCGGAATTTCAGTTTTGTGCGAGCCATCTTCCACCCTTTGAAAATTTGAGACTTAATGTTGCCAGAAGCAATGGATACAAGGTAGCCTCATGCGTTATTTTCCCTGCTTCGAACGATTTTACAGGAGCCTTAATGCCTAACATTACCTGGTGCGACCTGCCTGAAGATGTCTCTTTATGGCCTGGTCTGCCTCTTTCATTAAGTGGTGATGAAGTGATGCCACTGGATTACCACGCAGGTCGTAGCGGCTGGCTGCTGTATGGTCGTGGGCTGGATAAACAACGTCTGACCCAGTACCAGAGCAAACTGGGCGCGGCGATGGTGATTGTTGCCGCCTGGTGCGTGGAAGATTATCAGGTGATTCGTCTGGCTGGTTCGCTCACCGCGCGGGCTACGCGCCTGGCTCATGAAGCACAGCTGGATGTCGCGCCGTTGGGGAAAATTCCGCATCTGCGCACCCCTGGTTTGCTGGTGATGGACATGGACTCCACCGCCATCCAGATTGAATGTATTGATGAAATTGCCAAACTGGCCGGAACGGGCGAGATGGTGGCGGAAGTAACCGAACGGGCGATGCGCGGCGAACTTGATTTTACCGCCAGCCTGCGCAGCCGCGTGGCGACGCTGAAAGGCGCTGATGCGAACATTTTGCTTCAGGTACGTGAAAATCTGCCGCTGATGCCAGGCTTAACGCAGCTGGTACTCAAGCTGGAAACGCTGGGCTGGAAAGTGGCGATTGCCTCCGGCGGCTTTACCTTCTTTGCTGAATACCTGCGCGACAAGCTGCGCCTGACCGCCGTAGTAGCCAATGAACTGGAGATCATGGACGGTAAATTTACCGGCAATGTGATCGGCGACATCGTTGACGCGCAATATAAAGCGAAAACCCTGACCCGCCTCGCGCAGGAGTATGAAATCCCGCAGGCGCAGACCGTGGCGATTGGCGATGGTGCCAACGACCTGCCGATGATCAAAGCAGCAGGGCTGGGGATTGCCTACCATGCCAAGCCAAAAGTGAATGAAAAGACGGAAGTCACCATCCGTCACGCTGACCTGATGGGCGTGTTCTGCATCCTCTCCGGCAGCCTGAATCAGAAGTAATTGCACGCCCGCCATCCTGCGGGCAGCACAGCATTAACGAGGTACACCGTGGCAAAAGCTCCAAAACGCGCCTTTGTTTGTAATGAATGCGGGGCAGATTATCCGCGCTGGCAGGGGCAGTGCAGCGCCTGCCATGCCTGGAACACCATCACCGAGGTGCGTCTTGCTGCGTCGCCAACGGTGGCGCGTAACGAGCGTCTCAGTGGCTATGCCGGTAGTGCCGGAGTGGCAAAAGTCCAGAAACTCTCCGATATCAGCCTTGAAGAGCTGCCGCGTTTTTCCACCGGATTTAAAGAGTTCGACCGCGTATTAGGCGGCGGGGTAGTGCCGGGAAGCGCCATTCTGATTGGCGGTAACCCAGGTGCGGGGAAATCCACGCTGCTACTGCAAACGCTGTGCAAACTGGCCCAGCAGATGAAAACGCTGTATGTCACTGGCGAAGAGTCGCTGCAACAGGTGGCAATGCGCGCTCATCGTCTCGGCCTACCGACTGACAATCTCAATATGTTGTCGGAAACCAGCATTGAGCAGATCTGCCTGATTGCCGAAGAAGAGCAACCGAAGCTGATGGTAATTGACTCCATCCAGGTGATGCATATGGCGGATGTTCAGTCTTCGCCTGGCAGCGTGGCGCAGGTGCGTGAAACAGCGGCTTATCTGACACGATTCGCTAAAACGCGCGGCGTGGCGATTGTCATGGTCGGGCACGTAACCAAAGATGGCTCGCTGGCTGGTCCGAAAGTGCTGGAACACTGTATCGATTGTTCGGTGCTGCTGGACGGCGACGCCGACTCCCGTTTCCGCACCTTACGCAGCCATAAAAACCGCTTCGGCGCGGTGAATGAGCTGGGCGTCTTCGCGATGACCGAACAGGGGCTGCGTGAAGTCAGCAATCCTTCGGCAATCTTCTTAAGCCGTGGCGATGAAGTGACCTCTGGCAGTTCAGTGATGGTGGTATGGGAAGGGACGCGCCCGCTGCTGGTGGAGATTCAGGCGCTGGTCGATCATTCGATGATGGCGAACCCACGCCGCGTGGCGGTCGGGCTGGAACAAAACCGTCTGGCGATCCTGCTGGCGGTGCTGCACCGTCACGGCGGTCTGCAAATGGCTGATCAGGATGTCTTTGTGAACGTGGTCGGCGGCGTGAAGGTAACGGAAACCAGCGCCGACTTAGCGTTACTGCTGGCGATGGTTTCCAGCCTGCGCGACAGGCCGCTGCCGCAGGATCTGGTGGTGTTTGGCGAAGTGGGGCTGGCAGGGGAGATCCGCCCGGTGCCCAGCGGTCAGGAACGAATCTCTGAAGCGGCGAAACACGGTTTTCGCCGGGCGATTGTTCCTGCGGCCAACGTGCCGAAAAAAGCGCCGGAAGGGATGCAGATTTTTGGCGTTAAGAAACTCTCCGACGCGCTTAGCGTGTTCGACGACTTATAATGAGAGATACGGAGGGAGATATGTCGTCATTTGATTACCTGAAAACCGCTATTAAGCAACAAGGCTGCACGTTACAGCAGGTTGCTGATGCCAGCGGTATGACCAAAGGGTATTTAAGCCAGTTACTGAATGCCAAAATCAAAAGCCCCAGCGCACAAAAGCTGGAGGCGTTGCACCGTTTTTTGGGGCTTGAATTTCCCCGGCAGAAGAAAACCATTGGTGTCGTATTCGGTAAGTTCTACCCGCTGCATACCGGACATATCTACCTTATCCAGCGCGCCTGTAGCCAGGTTGACGAGCTGCATATCATTATGGGCTTTGACGATACTCGCGACCGCGCGTTGTTTGAAGACAGCGCCATGTCGCAGCAGCCCACGGTGCCGGATCGTCTGCGCTGGTTATTGCAAACCTTTAAATATCAGAAAAATATCCGCATTCATGCTTTCAACGAAGAGGGCATGGAGCCGTATCCGCACGGCTGGGACGTGTGGAGCAACGGCATCAAAAATTTTATGGCCGAAAAAGGCATTCAGCCGGATTTGATCTACACCTCGGAAGAGACCGACGCACCACAGTACCTGGAACATCTGGGGATCGAAACGGTGCTTGTCGATCCGAAACGCACCTTTATGAGTATCAGCGGAGCGCAGATCCGTGAAAACCCGTTCCGCTACTGGGAATATATTCCTACGGAAGTGAAACCGTTCTTTGTGCGTACCGTGGCGATCCTCGGCGGCGAGTCGAGCGGTAAATCCACCCTGGTAAACAAACTCGCCAATATCTTCAACACCACCAGTGCGTGGGAGTTTGGTCGTGATTATGTCTTTTCGCACCTCGGTGGCGATGAGATTGCGTTGCAGTATTCCGACTACGATAAAATTGCGCTGGGTCACGCGCAATATATTGATTTTGCGGTGAAATATGCCAATAAAGTGGCGTTTATCGACACTGATTTTGTGACAACTCAGGCGTTCTGCAAAAAGTACGAAGGGCGTGAGCATCCGTTCGTGCAGGCGCTGATCGATGAATACCGTTTTGATCTGGTGATCTTGCTGGAGAACAACACGCCGTGGGTGGCAGATGGTTTACGCAGCCTCGGCAGTTCGGTGGATCGTAAAGAGTTCCAGAATTTGCTGGTGGAGATGCTGGAAGAGAACAATATCGAATTTGTGCGGGTTGAAGAAGACGATTACGACAGCCGTTTCCTGCGCTGCGTGGAGTTGGTGCGGGAGATGATGGGGGAGCAGGGTTAAGACCCAATGCCTGATGCGACGCTGACGCGTCTTATCAGGCCTGCTGTTTTGCAACCTATTGAAATAACTGGGCTTGTAGGCCGGATAAGGCGTTCACGCCGCATCCGGCATTCGGAGTCCAATGCCTGATGCGACGCTGACGCGTCTTATCAGGCCTACTGTTTCGCAACGTATTGAAATCGCTGAGCTTGTAGGCCGGATAAGGCGTTCACGCCGCATCCGGCATCTTACAAATTACTTCGCAATACGCTTGTACTTGATACGCTTCGGCTCCAGCGCGTCTGCGCCCAGCGTGCGTTTCTTATACTCTTCGTACTCGGTAAAGTTACCTTCGAAGAACTCAACTTTACCTTCATCCTGATAATCCAGAATGTGCGTCGCGATACGGTCGAGGAACCAACGGTCGTGCGAGATAACCATCGCGCAGCCCGGGAACTCCAGCAGGGCGTTTTCCAGCGCGCGCAGGGTTTCGATATCCAGGTCGTTGGTCGGTTCGTCGAGCAGCAGCATGTTGCCGCCAACCTGCAGCAGCTTCGCCAGATGCAGACGACCGCGCTCACCACCGGAAAGTTCGCCAACGCGTTTACCTTGATCAACCCCTTTAAAGTTAAAGCGGCCTACGTAGGCACGGCTCGGCATCTCGGTGTTACCGATCTTCATGATATCCAGTCCGCCGGAAACTTCTTCCCAAACGGTTTTGCTGTTATCCATTGAGTCACGGAACTGATCAACAGATGCCAGTTTCACCGTTTCACCTAAAGTGATGGTGCCGCTGTCCGGCTGTTCCTGACCAGAGATCATACGGAACAGGGTCGATTTACCCGCACCGTTCGGCCCGATGATCCCGACGATTGCCCCTTTCGGGATCGAGAAGCTCAGGGAGTCAATCAGCAGGCGATCGCCGTAGGATTTACGCAGGTTGCTGACTTCCAACACTTTATCGCCCAGACGCGGTCCAGGTGGAATAAACAGTTCGTTGGTTTCGTTACGTTTCTGGTATTCGGTGTTGTTCAGCTCTTCAAAGCGCGCCAGACGTGCTTTACCTTTCGACTGACGGCCTTTAGTCCCCTGACGTACCCACTCCAGCTCTTTTTCAATCGACTTACGACGTGCTGCTTCTTGCGAAGCTTCCTGCGCCAGACGCTGATCTTTCTGCTCCAGCCAGGAGGAGTAGTTACCTTCCCACGGAATACCTTCGCCACGGTCAAGTTCGAGGATCCAGCCCGCAACGTTATCGAGGAAGTAACGGTCGTGGGTAATCGCCACAACGGTGCCTTCGAAGTCGTGCAGGAAGCGTTCCAGCCACGCTACGGATTCGGCATCCAGGTGGTTAGTTGGTTCGTCGAGCAGCAGCATGTCTGGTTTTTCCAGCAGCAGGCGGCACAACGCCACGCGACGACGCTCACCACCGGAGAGGTTAGCGATTTTCGCCTCCCAGTCCGGCAGACGCAGCGCATCTGCTGCACGTTCCAGTTGCACGTTCAGGTTATGACCGTCGTGAGCCTGAATGATCTCTTCCAGACGGCCTTGTTCAGCGGCCAGCTTGTCGAAATCGGCATCCGGATCGGCGTATAACGCATACACTTCATCCAGACGTTTCAGGGCGTTAACCACTTCAGAGACCGCTTCTTCAATGGACTCACGCACGGTGTGTTCCGGGTTCAGCTGCGGTTCCTGCGGCAGATAACCAATCTTGATATCCGGCTGCGGACGCGCTTCACCTTCGATATCTTTATCGATGCCCGCCATAATGCGCAGCAGGGTGGACTTACCGGCGCCGTTCAGACCCAGGACGCCGATTTTTGCCCCAGGGAAGAAACTCAGAGAGATGTTTTTCAAAATATGACGTTTCGGCGGAACAACTTTGCCGACACGATGCATGGTATAAACGAATTGAGCCACGTTGGACTTCGCCTCTATGTTTATCGTGATGATGAGTTTTCAAAGGCGAAGTGTAGCCTGTTTCCTTATCTAATCCCAGCCGGTCGATCACCCTCCCGATAAAAGTAAAAAAGTGTCCATAACGTGGCGCAAACGGCAATGACTGGTTAGCATAAATCTATTAGGCGGCATGACGCTGCATTGATGTATTTACACTTAGAGGATGCGCTTGTGGAAAAAGCCAAACAAGTTACCTGGCGGCTGTTGGCTGCCGGTGTCTGTCTGCTGACGGTCAGCAGCGTGGCGCGAGCCGACTCACTGGATGAGCAGCGTAGCCGTTACGCGCAAATCAAGCAGGCCTGGGATAATCGACAAATGGACGTGGTCGAACAAATGATGCCATCCCTGAAGGATTATCCACTTTACCCCTACCTGGAATACCGCCAGATCACCGATGATCTGATGAATCAACCGGCGGTCACGGTCACTAACTTTGTTCGTGCTAACCCAACGCTTCCTCCGGCTCGCGCACTACAATCTCGTTTCGTCAATGAACTGGCGCGGCGTGAAGACTGGCGTGGCTTGTTAGCTTTTAGCCCGGAAAAACCAGGGACTACCGAAGCGCAATGTAATTACTACTATGCAAAATGGAACACCGGGCAGAGTGAAGAAACCTGGCAAGGGGCGAAAGAGCTGTGGCTAACCGGCAAGAGCCAGCCTAACGCTTGCGATAAGTTGTTTAGCGTCTGGCGCGCGTCCGGTAAGCAAGAGCCACTGGCTTATTTAGAGCGCATCCGCCTGGCGATGAAAGCGGGCAATACCGGGTTGGTGACGGTACTCGCAGGTCAGATGCCTGCCGATTATCAAACTATCGCCTCGGCGATTATTTCACTGGCGAACAACCCTAATACGGTACTGACCTTCGCGCGTACTACCGGAGCGACTGATTTTACCCGCCAGATGGCAGCGGTGGCGTTTGCCAGCGTGGCGCGCCAGGATGCAGAAAACGCACGGCTGCTGATCCCGTCGCTTGCTCAGGCGCAGCAGCTTAATGAAGATCAGATTCAGGAGCTACGCGATATCGTCGCCTGGCGTCTGATGGGCAATGACGTCACCGACGAGCAGGCGAAATGGCGCGATGACGCAATTATGCGTTCGCAATCCACGTCGTTAATTGAACGACGCGTGCGGATGGCGCTTGGCACTGGCGACCGTTCTGGCCTGAATACCTGGCTGGCACGCTTGCCGATGGAAGCGAAAGAAAAAGATGAATGGCGCTACTGGCAAGCGGATTTACTGCTGGAACGCGGTCGTGAAGCGGAAGCAAAAGAGATTTTGCATCAACTCATGCAACAGCGTGGTTTCTACCCGATGGTTGCTGCACAGCGCATCGGCGAAGAGTATGAGCTGAAGATTGATAAAGCGCCGCAGAATGTCGACACTGCCCTGACTCAGGGGCCGGAGATGGCGCGCGTGCGCGAGTTGATGTACTGGAATCTCGATAATACCGCGCGTAGCGAGTGGGCCAATCTGGTGAAGAGCAAGTCAAAAACAGAGCAGGCACAGTTGGCGCGGTATGCTTTCAACAACCAATGGTGGGATCTTAGCGTTCAGGCGACGATCGCCGGGAAACTGTGGGATCATCTGGAAGAGCGATTCCCGCTGGCCTACAACGATCTTTTCAAACGCTACACCAGTGGCAAAGATATCCCGCAAAGCTATGCAATGGCGATTGCTCGCCAGGAGAGCGCCTGGAATCCGAAAGTGAAGTCGCCGGTAGGCGCCAGCGGTCTGATGCAGATTATGCCGGGCACAGCGACCCATACGGTGAAAATGTTCTCAATTCCAGGTTACAGCAGCCCAGGACAATTGCTGGATCCGGAAACGAACATCAACATTGGCACCAGTTACCTGCAATATGTTTATCAGCAGTTTGGTAATAACCGCATTTTCTCATCGGCAGCCTATAACGCTGGACCAGGACGGGTACGCACCTGGCTTGGCAACAGCGCCGGACGTATCGACGCTGTGGCGTTTGTCGAGAGTATCCCGTTCTCCGAGACGCGCGGTTATGTGAAGAACGTGCTGGCTTATGACGCGTATTATCGCTATTTCATGGGCGATAAACCGACGCTTTTAAGCGCCACAGAATGGGGGCGTCGTTACTGAAGCGCCCGTTTATGATATGCTATCGTACTCTTTTGCGAGTACAACCGGGGGAGGCATTTTGTTTCCCCCGCTAACAATGGCGACACACTATGGCTCAACAATCACCCTATTCAGCAGCGATGGCAGAACAGCGTCACCAGGAGTGGTTACGTTTTGTTGACCTGCTTAAGAGTGCCTACGAAAACGATCTCCATTTACCGCTGTTAAACCTGATGCTGACGCCGGATGAGCGCGAAGCGTTGGGGACTCGCGTGCGTATCGTAGAAGAGTTGTTGCGCGGTGAAATGAGCCAGCGTGAGTTAAAAAACGAACTCGGCGCGGGCATTGCGACCATTACTCGTGGATCGAACAGCCTGAAAGCCGCACCCGTCGAGTTGCGCCAGTGGCTGGAAGAAGTGCTGCTGAAAAGCGATTGATTTTGTAGGCCTGATAAGACGCGCCAGCGTCTTATCAGGCATCGTGCACCGAATGCCGGATGCGGCGTGAACGCCTTCTCCGTCCTACAATGGCTGATACACCGCATTATGAAACGGACTCAGCGCCAGGATCACCGCCTGGTGATAGACGCTGGTGCGGGTGAGTTTCCCGGCGGTAAACACGCCGATTGCTCCTTCTTTACGACCAATCTCATCAATGCCGGTATAGCGCGACATCACGGGGCCAAGCGCCTCACCTTCACGCACTTTCTCCAGAATCACCGCAGGCAACGGCAAAGTTGCTGAACGCGCTTCACCACGCTGGCTGGCGTTTTCAATCACCACCCAACTGAAGGTGCTGTCACCATCAATACCCGCTTCAATCGCTACCCAAAAATCAGCCTCTGGGCGTAAATGACGGGAATTTGCTACCCGATTTCGTGCGCCAGCGCGCGTTTCCTCACTGCCAAAGGGCTGTTCCGGTACGCCGCTCTCGACGGCAACGGACTCAATGTGGCAGGATCCTTCGCCGAAGATCTCGTGAAATGCCTGCAGAATGGCCTGAATTTTAGCGGGATTGGTGGTCGCACAGACAACATGGTGCATAATCAGGATTACTCACAAAATTAACGTTAAAGCAGTATACGGAAAAAAAGCATGTTACAGGTATACCTTGTCCGCCACGGTGAAACCCAGTGGAACGCCGAGCGACGTATTCAGGGCCAGTCTGACAGCCCGCTGACTGCAAAAGGTGAGCAACAGGCAATGCAGGTGGCGAACCGTGCCAAAGAGCTTGGCATTACGCATATCATCAGTAGTGATTTAGGCCGCACCCGGCGTACGGCGGAAATCATCGCCCAGGCTTGTGGTTGTGACATCATCTTTGATTCCCGCTTGCGTGAGTTAAATATGGGCGTGCTGGAGAAAAGACACATTGACTCTCTGACTGAAGAAGAAGAGAACTGGCGTCGTCAGCTCGTCAATGGCACCGTTGACGGGCGTATTCCTGAAGGCGAGTCGATGCAGGAACTTAGCGATCGCGTTAACGCAGCACTGGAATCTTGTCGGGATTTACCACCGGGAAGTCGACCGCTGCTGGTGAGCCACGGTATTGCGCTGGGATGCCTGGTGAGTACCATTCTGGGCTTACCGGCATGGGCAGAACGACGCTTACGTCTGCGTAACTGTTCTATTTCGCGCGTGGATTATCAGGAAAGCCTGTGGCTGGCATCTGGCTGGGTAGTTGAAACTGCAGGGGACATCTCTCATCTGGACGCCCCTGCATTAGACGAACTACAGCGTTAACGACGTATCGGAATAAGCAGCTCGCAGCGCAGATTAATTGGGCGATCTCCCGCTTTGGCATCTTCTGCCGGGTAGTATCGCTCAATATCCTGACCTTTACGGCGAGTCAGGTTGAGCATCGGCATACAGGTTCCGTATACCGTCAGAATAAACTCCTGCACGCCGGTTCCCAGACCTTCGTAGGTAAACATCACATAGTCGCCGCCCTGCAACAGCACCGGATGCCCGGTCAGTACATAGCCGTCGGCTTGATCCCGAGCCAGAGCCGTGGTGTAAAACACTTCTTGCTCGTCGTCTTTATCCTGGCTTGGACGCGTTTCGTTCAAACCGTAAAGCACTGGCGGAATGGTTGGCGAGTTACCGAGAAAATCGTGCCAGAACTGGTAGCGCATTTCGTGGCGGAAATCAGAGATTTGCTCCAGCGAGCAGGAGTAGCTCTGGGTAACACCAATCAGCGGCGTATCTTCCAGGGTGACAAATTTGTGCTCTGGCATGGTAAATTCACCCAGACGTAGCGGCGGGCGAATACCAAAGGCGCTCCATTCAGGAGAACGGCGGTAAAGTGCGGGAGTCTGGGCAAACTGCTTCTTGAATGCGCGGGTAAATGTCTGTTGAGAGTCGAAGCGGTATTGCAGCGCGATATCCAGAATCGGACGCGCAGTCAGGCGTAGTGCGACCGCCGATTTCGACAAACGACGAGCACGAATATACGCGCCAATAGCATGGCCAGTGACATCTTTAAACATTCTCTGTAAGTGCCACTTGGAATAACCTGCTTTCGCCGCTACATTGTCGAGCGACAGGGGCTGATCCAGATGACCTTCCAGCCAGATTAAAAGGTCGCGAATAATGCCGGCCTGATCCATAAAATATCCTCATCCTTTCAACAACGAGCACCTGACATCAGGTAATTGGATAATAGCATTTTTTGCTGTTTTAGCATTCAGTGTTTTTTTCTTAGCAGAGTATGTTTTAGGTCTTGACGGAGATAAAAGAATTGAGATTTTGTTCTTAATCAATATGTTATTTATCGTGACGAACTAATTGCTCAGTGTAACTTATAAAAATGGTAACAATATGAAATACAAGCATTTGATCTTGTCCTTAAGCCTGATAATGCTGGGGCCATTGGCTCATGCGGAAGAAATTGGTTCGGTCGACACCGTATTTAAAATGATCGGCCCGGATCACAAAATTGTCGTAGAAGCCTTTGACGATCCCGATGTGAAAAACGTCACCTGTTATGTGAGTCGGGCGAAAACCGGCGGTATTAAAGGAGGATTAGGTCTGGCGGAAGATACTTCCGATGCGGCCATTTCCTGCCAGCAGGTAGGGCCGATTGAACTGTCGGATCGCATTAAAAACGGCAAAGCTCAGGGTGAAGTCGTGTTCAAAAAACGGACTTCTCTGGTCTTTAAGTCGTTACAGGTCGTGCGTTTCTATGACGCCAAACGCAACGCGCTCGCTTACCTGGCTTACTCCGACAAAGTTGTTGATGGTTCACCGAAAAATGCCATCAGCGCCGTTCCTGTCATGCCGTGGCGACAATAACAGAGGCGATTTATGCAACGGGAAACGGTCTGGTTAGTGGAAGACGAGCAAGGGATAGCCGACACGCTGGTCTACATGTTGCAGCAGGAAGGTTTTGCCGTCGAGTTCTTTGAACGGGGCTTACCGGCGCTGGATAAAGCGCGCCTGCAGGTTCCTGACGTTATCATTCTCGATGTCGGCCTGCCCGATATTAGCGGTTTCGAACTGTGTCGCCAGTTGCTGGCGCTGCATCCTGCGTTGCCCGTACTATTTCTGACCGCCCGTAGTGAAGAGGTGGATCGCCTGCTTGGGCTGGAGATTGGCGCTGACGACTACGTGGCTAAACCATTTTCACCCCGCGAAGTGTGCGCCAGAGTGCGCACCTTACTGCGTCGGGTGAAGAAGTTTTCTACGCCGTCTCCCGTCATCCGTATTGGTCATTTTGAACTGAATGAACCTGCGGCGCAGATAAGCTGGTTTGACACGCCATTAACGCTGACGCGGTACGAATTTTTGTTGTTGAAAACGTTACTCAAGTCGCCAGGCCGTGTCTGGTCACGCCAGCAATTGATGGATAGCGTCTGGGAAGATGCACAGGACACTTACGATCGCACCGTCGATACTCACATCAAAACGCTGCGCGCCAAACTGCGCGCTATAAATCCCGACCTTTCGCCGATTAATACTCATCGCGGAATGGGATACAGTCTGAGGAGCCTGTAATGCGCATCGGGATGCGCCTGTTGCTGGGCTATTTTTTACTGGTGGCGGTGGCGGCCTGGTTCGTACTGGCAATTTTTGTCAAAGAAGTTAAACCGGGCGTGCGAAGGGCGACGGAAGGGACGCTGATCGACACCGCAACGTTGCTGGCGGAGCTGGCGCGTCCCGATTTGCTCTCTGGTGACCCCGAGCATGGACAACTGGCACAGGCGTTTAACCAGCTACAAAATCGCCCGTTTCGCGCCAATATCGGCGGCATTAACAAAGTGCGCAATGAATACCATGTCTATATGACCGATGCGCAGGGCAAAGTATTGTTCGATTCGGCAAATAAAGCCGTGGGGCAGGATTATTCCCGCTGGAATGATGTCTGGTTAACGTTGCGTGGTCAGTATGGCGCGCGTAGCACGTTGCAAAATCCTGCCGATCCCGAAAGTTCTGTAATGTATGTTGCCGCGCCGATTATGGACGGTTCGCGGCTAATTGGTGTTTTGAGCGTAGGCAAACCGAACGCAGCGATGGCGCCGGTCATTAAACGCAGTGAGCGGCGAATTTTATGGGCGAGTACCATTTTGTTGGGGATTGCGCTGGTGATTGGCGCGGGAATGGTTTGGTGGATCAACCGCTCCATTGCCCGGCTCACCCGCTATGCTGATTCCGTTACCGACAATAAGCCCGTTCCTCTCCCTGAACTCGGCAGTAGCGAGCTGCGTAAGTTAGCGCAGGCGCTGGAAAGTATGCGCGTGAAGCTGGAAGGGAAAAACTATATAGAGCAGTATGTTTACGCATTAACCCATGAGCTAAAAAGCCCACTGGCGGCGATTCGTGGCGCGGCGGAAATTTTACGTGAAGGCCCACCACCGGAAGTAGTGGCTCGCTTTACCGATAATATTTTGACGCAAAATGCGCGAATGCAGGCGCTGGTTGAAACGTTATTACGCCAGGCAAGACTGGAGAATCGCCAGGAAGTGGTTCTTTCTGCGGTTGATGTAGCGGCATTATTTAACCGCATCAGCGAAGCGCGCACCGTGCAGCTGGCAGAAAAAAATATCACTCTGCATGTTATGCCCATTGAGGTTAACGTTGCTGCTGAACCTGCGTTACTGGAGCAGGCGCTGGGGAATTTACTGGATAACGCCATCGATTTCACTCCCGATCATGGCTGCATAACGCTTAGTGCGGTGGTAGATCAGGAGCAAGTCACGCTTAAGGTGCAGGATACCGGCAGTGGCATTCCTGACTACGCGCTGCCGCGCATTTTTGAACGCTTTTACTCTTTGCCGCGTGCAAATGGGCAAAAAAGTAGTGGGCTGGGGCTGGCGTTTGTCAGCGAAGTTGCCCGTTTGCTCAATGGCGAAGTCACGCTGCACAACATGCCGGAAGGCGGTGTGCTGGCCTCGCTTCGGCTTCACCGTCACTTCACATAACTTCAAATTCTTCCCACATAGCCTTCATACACTGCCGCCATTGCAAAGGAGAAGACTATGTTGAAATCCCCCCTGTTCTGGAAAATGACCACTTTGTTTGGCGCGGTGTTGCTGTTGTTAATTCCATTAATGTTGATTCGGCAGGTGATTGTCGAACGTGCCGATTACCGTAGCGATGTTGAAGATGCAATTCGTCAAAGCACCAGCGGGCCACAAAAGTTGGTTGGGCCGCTTATCGCTATTCCTGTGACCGAGCTTTATACGGTGCAGGAAGAGGATAAAACTGTGGAGCGCAAGCGGAGTTTTATCCGTTTCTGGTTACCGGAGTCGTTGATGGTTGATGGCAATCAGAATGTGGAAGAACGGAAGATCGGTATTTATTCCGGCCAGGTCTGGCACAGTGATTTAACGCTGAAAGCCGATTTTGACGTTTCGCGTCTTAGCGAACTTAATGCGCCAAATATCACCTTAGGCAAGCCGTTTATCGTGATTAGCGTTGGTGACGCGCGTGGCATTGGCGTGGTGAAAGCGCCTGAACTTAACGGAACGGCGTTGGCTATTGAACCCGGCACCGGGTTAGAGCGAGGCGGGCAGGGCGTGCATATCCCTTTACCCGAAGGAGACTGGCTGAAGCAGAACCTGAAGCTGAATATGGCGCTGAATTTAAGCGGTACTGGTGATTTTTCTGTGGTTCCGACGGGACGTAATAGCGAGATGACCTTAACCAGCAACTGGCCGCACCCCAGTTTTTTAGGCGATTTTTTGCCAGCGAAACGGGAAATAAGTGCATCCGGTTTTCAGGCGCAATGGCAAAGTAGCTGGTTTGCTAATAATCTCGGTGAGCGTTTTGCTTCAGGCAATGATAGCGGCTGGGAAAATTTCCCGGCGTTTAGCGTCGCAGTCACTACGCCAGCCGATCAGTATCAATTAACGGATCGGGCGACCAAGTACGCTATTTTGCTGATCTCACTAACTTTTATGGCCTTCTTTGTCTTTGAAACATTAACGGCAAAGCGTTTACACCCGATGCAATATTTGCTGGTAGGGCTGTCATTGGTGATGTTTTATTTGCTCCTGCTGGCGCTTTCTGAACATACCGGTTTTACCGTGGCCTGGATAATCGCCAGTCTGATTGGGGCGTTAATGAACGGTATTTACTTGCAGGCAGTATTAAAAGGCTGGCGCAACAGCATGTTGTTTACCTTCGCGCTGTTGTTGCTGGATGGCGTGATGTGGGGACTGCTGAATTCTGCCGATAGCGCGCTGTTGTTGGGAACCAGTGTGCTGGTGGTGGCGCTGGCAGGCATGATGTTTGTGACACGTAATATCGACTGGTATGCGTTTTCACTGCCGAAAATGAAAACCAGCAAAGAAGCCACAATGGACGATGAGTTACGTATCTGGAAATAATGTTGAAAAATAAAAACGGCGCTAAAAAGCGCCGTTTTTTTGACGGTGGTAAGCCGATTAATCTTCCAGATCACCGCAGAAGCGATAACCTTCACCGTGAATGGTGGCGATGATTTCCGGCGTATCCGGCGTAGATTCGAAATGCTTACGAATACGACGGATTGTCACGTCTACAGTACGGTCGTGCGGCTTCAGCTCACGGCCGGTCATTTTCTTCAGCAGTTCAGCACGAGACTGAATTTTGCCTGGGTTTTCACAGAAGTGAAGCATGGCGCGGAACTCGCTGCGCGGCAGTTTGTACTGCTCGCCATCAGGGCCGATCAACGAACGGCTGTTGATGTCCAGTTCCCAACCATTGAACTTGTAGCTTTCAACGCTACGACGTTCTTCGCTGACAGTACCCAGATTCATGGTACGAGACAGCAAGTTGCGTGCACGGATAGTCAGTTCACGCGGGTTGAACGGTTTGGTGATGTAATCGTCTGCACCGATTTCGAGGCCGAGAATTTTATCGACTTCGTTGTCACGGCCAGTCAGGAACATCAACGCAACATTCGCCTGCTCGCGCAGTTCACGCGCTAACAGAAGACCGTTCTTACCCGGCAGATTGATATCCATGATCACCAGGTTGATGTCATATTCAGAGAGGATCTGATGCATTTCCGCGCCATCTGTCGCTTCGAAAACATCATAGCCTTCCGCTTCGAAAATACTTTTCAACGTGTTGCGTGTTACCAACTCGTCTTCAACGATAAGAATGTGCGGGGTCTGCATGTTTGCTACCTAAATTGCCAACTAAATCGAAACAGGAAGTACAAAAGTCCCTGACCTGCCTGATACATGCTGCAAATTAACATGATCGGCGTAACATGACTAAAGTACGTAATTGCGTTCTTGATGCACTTTCCATCAACGTCAACAACATCATTAGCTTGGTCGTGGGTACTTTCCCTCAGGACCCGACAGTGTCAAAAACGGCTGTCATCCTAACCATTTTAACAGCGACATAACAGGCTAAGACGTGCCGGACACCCAATAAAACTACGCTTCGTTGACATATATCAAGTTCAATTGTAGCACGTTAACAGTTTGATGAAATCATCGTATCTAAATGCTAGCTTTCGTCACATTATTTTAATAATCCAACTAGTTGCATCCTACAACTAATAAACGTGGTGAATCCAATTGTCGAGATTTATTTTTTATAAAATTATCCTAAGTAAACAGAAAGATATGTAGCGTTTTTTAACAATTGAACGGTTAGTACAGTCAAGAAATAGTTTAGCTTTTTTTAAGTTAAGTAAAGGGCTTTTTCTGCGACTTGCGTTAATATTTTGTAAATTCTCTCCGCGCAGTAAGTTGACATTCATCACTCTATTCGCGGTTATTTGGTCAAGAAGAGTAGCAACATGCGTTTGACGATTATTCTGGTCGCACCCGCCAGAGCAGAAAATATTGGGGCAGCAGCGCGGGCAATGAAAACGATGGGTTTTAGCGAACTGAGGATTGTCGATAGTCAGGCACACCTGGAGCCAGCCACCCGATGGGTTGCACATGGCTCCGGTGATATTATTGATAATATTAAAGTTTTTCCGACGCTGGCTGAATCGTTACATGACGTTGATTTCACTGTTGCCACCACAGCGCGTAGTCGGGCGAAATATCATTACTACGCGACACCGGTGGAACTGGTGCCATTGTTGGAAGAAAAATCGGCGTGGATGAATCACGTGGCGCTGGTCTTTGGTCGTGAAGATTCCGGGCTGACCAACGAGGAACTGGCACTGGCTGATATTCTTACCGGTGTGCCAATGGTGGCAGATTACCCTTCGCTCAATCTGGGGCAGGCGGTGATGGTCTATTGCTATCAATTAGCAACATTAATACAACAACCGACGAAAAGTAACGCAACGGCAGACCAACATCAACTGCGCGCTTTACGCGAACGTGCCATGTCGTTGTTAACGACGTTAGCGGTGGCAGATGACACAAAACTGGTCAACTGGTTACAGCAACGTCTGGGGCTTTTAGAGCAACGGGATACCGCAATGTTGCATCGTTTGTTGCATGATATTGAAAAAAATATCACCAAATAAAAAACGCCACGTCATGTTGTTTTTAGGTTTTCATTCTGACTGCAACGGGAAATCTGTCTCTGAATGGATTAAAAAAAGAGCACCTGCCAGCAGCTTATGAACTGGTTGCCTTCCGTGAGTAAATTAAAATTTTATTGACTTAGGTCACTAAATACTTTAACCAATATAGGCATAGCGCACAGACAGATAAAAATTACAGAGTACACAACATCCATGAAACGCATCAGCACCACCATTACCACCACCATCACCATTACCACAGGTAACGGTGCGGGCTGACGCGTACAGGAAACACAGAAAAAAGCCCGCACCTGACAGTGCGGGCTTTTTTTTCGACCAAAGGTAACGAGGTAACAACCATGCGAGTGTTGAAGTTCGGCGGTACATCAGTGGCAAATGCAGAACGTTTTCTGCGGGTTGCCGATATTCTGGAAAGCAATGCCAGGCAGGGGCAGGTGGCTACAGTCCTCTCTGCTCCCGCCAAAATAACCAACCATCTGGTGGCGATGATTGAAAAAACGATTAGCGGCCAGGATGCTTTGCCTAATATCAGCGATGCCGAACGTATTTTTGCCGAACTTCTGACGGGACTCGCCGCCGCCCAGCCGGGTTTTCCGCTGGCGCAACTGAAAACTTTCGTCGATCAAGAATTTGCCCAAATCAAACATGTTCTGCATGGTATCAGCCTGTTGGGACAGTGCCCGGACAGCATCAACGCTGCGTTGATCTGCCGTGGTGAAAAAATGTCGATCGCCATTATGGCCGGTGTACTGGAAGCGCGCGGTCACAACGTTACCGTTATCGATCCAGTCGAAAAACTGCTGGCTGTCGGTCACTACCTCGAATCTACCGTCGATATTGCTGAATCCACCCGCCGTATTGCTGCAAGCCGCATTCCGGCTGACCACATGGTGCTGATGGCAGGCTTCACCGCCGGTAATGAAAAAGGCGAACTGGTGGTGCTGGGACGCAATGGTTCCGACTACTCCGCTGCGGTGCTGGCTGCCTGTTTACGTGCCGATTGTTGCGAAATCTGGACGGACGTCGATGGGGTCTATACCTGCGACCCGCGTCAGGTGCCCGATGCGAGGTTGTTAAAGTCGATGTCCTATCAGGAAGCGATGGAGCTTTCCTATTTCGGCGCTAAAGTTCTTCACCCCCGCACCATTACCCCCATCGCTCAGTTCCAGATCCCTTGCCTGATTAAAAACACCGGAAATCCACAAGCGCCAGGGACGCTCATTGGTGCCAGCCGTGATGAAGATGAATTACCGGTCAAGGGTATTTCCAATCTGAATAACATGGCGATGTTCAGCGTTTCTGGTCCCGGAATGAAAGGGATGGTCGGCATGGCGGCGCGCGTCTTTGCAGCAATGTCACGCGCCCGCATTTCAGTGGTGCTGATTACGCAATCGTCTTCCGAATACAGCATCAGTTTCTGCGTTCCACAAAGCGACTGTGTGCGAGCTGAACGGGCAATGCAGGAAGAGTTCTATCTTGAACTGAAAGAAGGCTTACTGGAGCCGCTGGCAGTGACAGAACGGCTGGCTATTATCTCGGTGGTGGGCGATGGTATGCGCACGCTGCGTGGGATCTCGGCGAAATTCTTTGCCGCGCTGGCTCGCGCTAATATCAACATTGTCGCCATTGCCCAAGGGTCTTCTGAACGTTCAATCTCCGTGGTGGTAAATAACGATGATGCGACCACTGGTGTGCGCGTTACCCACCAGATGCTGTTCAATACCGATCAGGTTATCGAAGTGTTTGTGATTGGTGTCGGTGGCGTTGGAGGTGCGCTGCTGGAGCAACTGAAGCGTCAGCAAAGCTGGCTGAAGAGTAAACATATTGATTTACGAGTCTGTGGCGTTGCCAACTCGAAGGCGTTGCTGACCAATGTGCATGGTCTTAACCTGGAAAACTGGCAGGAAGAACTGGCGCAAGCTAAAGAGCCGTTCAACCTTGGGCGCTTAATTCGCCTGGTGAAAGAATATCATCTGCTGAATCCGGTTATTGTTGACTGCACCTCCAGCCAGGCGGTGGCGGATCAATATGCCGACTTCCTCCGCGAAGGTTTCCACGTGGTGACTCCGAACAAAAAGGCCAACACCTCGTCGATGGATTATTACCACCAGTTGCGTTACGCGGCGGAAAAGTCGCGGCGTAAATTCCTCTATGACACCAACGTCGGTGCGGGATTACCGGTCATTGAGAATCTGCAAAACCTGCTCAACGCAGGTGATGAGTTGATGAAGTTCTCCGGCATTCTTTCAGGTTCGCTTTCTTATATCTTCGGCAAGTTAGACGAAGGCATGAGTTTCTCCGAGGCGACCACGCTGGCGCGGGAAATGGGCTATACCGAGCCGGATCCGCGTGATGATCTTTCTGGTATGGATGTGGCGCGCAAACTGTTGATTCTCGCCCGTGAAACTGGACGTGAACTGGAATTAGCGGATATTGAGATCGAACCTGTGCTGCCCGCAGAGTTTAACGCAGAGGGTGATGTTGCAGCTTTTATGGCGAATCTGTCACAGCTCGACGATCTCTTTGCCGCACGCGTGGCGAAGGCTCGTGATGAGGGCAAAGTTTTGCGTTATGTTGGCAATATTGATGACGATGGCGTCTGCCGCGTGAAAATTGCTGAAGTGGATGGTAACGATCCGCTGTTCAAAGTGAAAAATGGCGAAAATGCCCTGGCCTTCTATAGCCACTATTATCAGCCGCTGCCGTTGGTTCTGCGCGGATATGGGGCGGGCAATGACGTTACGGCTGCCGGTGTCTTTGCCGATTTGCTACGCACCCTCTCATGGAAGTTAGGAGTCTGACATGGTTAAAGTTTATGCTCCGGCTTCCAGTGCCAATATGAGCGTTGGGTTTGATGTGCTCGGCGCGGCGGTAACGCCTGTTGATGGCGAGTTGCTTGGGGATGTGGTGACGGTTGATGCGGCAGAGACATTCAGTCTCAACAACCTTGGGCGGTTTGCCGACAAGCTACCGTCAGAGCCACGAGAAAATATCGTTTATCAGTGCTGGGAGCGTTTTTGCCAGGAATTGGGCAAGCAAATTCCAGTGGCGATGACCCTGGAAAAGAATATGCCGATCGGTTCTGGCTTAGGTTCCAGCGCCTGTTCGGTGGTCGCGGCACTGGTAGCGATGAATGAACACTGCGGCAAGCCGCTCAATGATACCCGCTTACTGGCCTTGATGGGCGAGCTGGAAGGGCGTATCTCTGGCAGCATTCATTACGACAACGTGGCACCATGCTTTCTTGGTGGTATGCAGTTGATGATCGAAGAAAACGGCATCATCAGTCAGCAGGTGCCGGGGTTTGATGAATGGCTGTGGGTGCTGGCATATCCGGGGATTAAAGTCTCGACAGCAGAAGCACGAGCGATATTACCGGCGCAGTATCGCCGCCAGGATTGCATTGCGCACGGGCGACATCTGGCAGGCTTCATTCACGCCTGCTATTCCCGTCAGCCTGAGCTTGCCGCGAAGCTGATGAAAGATGTTATCGCTGAACCCTACCGTGAACGGTTACTGCCTGGCTTCCGGCAGGCGCGGCAGGCGGTTGCGGAAATCGGCGCGGTAGCGAGCGGTATCTCTGGCTCCGGTCCGACCTTGTTCGCTTTGTGTGACAAGCCGGATACCGCCCAGCGCGTTGCCGACTGGTTGGGTAAGAACTATCTGCAAAATCAGGAAGGTTTTGTTCATATTTGCCGGCTGGATACGGCGGGCGCACGAGTACTGGAAAAATAAATGAAACTCTACAATCTGAAAGATCACAACGAGCAGGTCAGCTTTGCGCAAGCCGTAACGCAGGGGTTGGGCAAAAATCAGGGGCTGTTTTTTCCGCACGACCTACCGGAATTTAGTCTGACCGAAATTGATGAGATGCTGAAGCTGGATTTTGTCACTCGCAGCGCGAAGATCCTCTCAGCGTTTATTGGTGATGAGATCCCGCAGGACGTACTGGAAGAGCGCGTGCGCGCGGCGTTTGCCTTTCCGGCTCCGGTTGCCAAAGTTGAAAGCGATGTCGGTTGTCTGGAACTGTTCCACGGGCCAACGCTGGCATTTAAAGATTTCGGCGGTCGCTTTATGGCGCAAATGCTGACCCACATAGCGGGCGATAAGCCAGTGACCATTCTGACTGCAACCTCCGGCGATACCGGGGCGGCAGTGGCTCACGCTTTCTACGGTTTACCGAATGTAAAAGTGGTTATCCTCTATCCACGCGGCAAAATCAGTCCCCTGCAAGAAAAGCTGTTCTGTACGCTGGGTGGCAATATTGAAACCGTTGCCATCGACGGCGATTTCGATGCCTGTCAGGCTCTGGTGAAGCAGGCGTTTGATGATGAAGAACTGAAAGTGGCGCTGGGGTTAAACTCCGCTAACTCCATTAACATCAGCCGATTGCTGGCACAAATTTGCTACTACTTTGAAGCTGTGGCGCAGTTGCCGCAGGAAGCGCGCAACCAGCTGGTTGTCTCGGTGCCGAGCGGTAACTTCGGCGATTTGACGGCAGGCCTGCTGGCGAAATCTCTCGGTCTGCCGGTGAAGCGTTTTATCGCTGCCACTAACGTGAACGATACAGTGCCGCGTTTCCTGCACGACGGGCAGTGGTCGCCAAAAGCCACCCAGGCGACGTTATCCAATGCGATGGATGTTAGCCAGCCGAATAACTGGCCGCGTGTGGAAGAGTTGTTCCGCCGGAAAGTCTGGCAACTGAAAGAGCTGGGTTATGCAGCGGTGGATGATGAAACCACGCAACAGACGATGCGCGAGTTAAAAGAGCTGGGCTATACCTCAGAACCGCACGCTGCTGTGGCTTACCGTGCGCTGCGTGACCAGTTGCATCCAGGCGAATATGGTCTGTTCCTCGGCACCGCACATCCGGCGAAGTTTAAAGAGAGTGTGGAAGCGATTCTCGGTGAATCGCTGGCGCTGCCAAAAGAGCTGGCAGAACGAGCTGAATTACCGCTGCTTTCTCATAATCTGCCCGCCGATTTCGCCGCGTTGCGCAAGCTGATGATGAATCATAAGTAGTATCCATTAATTTCCTGAAAATGGCCGGACTTGCGTTTATGCAGTTCGGCTTTTTTATGGAGAAAACATGAGAAAAATCGACAGAAAAAAAGGAGAAATTTTCAATAAATGCGGTAACTTAGCTCTTTCAATTGTAGAGAATGACAACGGGGATTCTTTTACCGTAAGCTCCTGATATCGGCCCATAACTGGCAATGATAAAAGGAGTCACCTGTGAAAAAGATGCAACCTATCCTACTCGCACTTTCCCTGATTCTGGTCGCTCCTATGGCAGCGCAGGCTGGGGAAATAATGCTAGTACCATCAGTGACATTACAGATTGGCGATCGCGACCACCGTGGTTACTACTGGGATGGCGGTTACTGGCGTGACCGTGACTGGTGGTATCGAAATTATGAATGGCGAGACAATCGCTGGCACCCACACGGATCGCCGCGTCATAATTGGTATAATGATCATCGAAATGATCACCGTGGAGATCATCGACACGATCACGGCGGCGATCATCGTCCAGGTCCGGACAGTCACCATCGGTAAATATAAATGCCGGATGACCTCCGGCATTTGAGACTGATGACAAACGCCAAATTGCCTGATGCGCTACGCTTATCAGGCCTACGTGATCTCTACAATATATTGAATCTACATGTTTTGTAGACCGGATAAGGCGTTTACGCCGCATCCGGCATTTACCACAAACTTAACGCAGTTCGTAGCGTTTAAACACCAGTTCGCCATTGCTGGAGCTGGCTTCATCGAAGAAGTAACCTTCACTATTAAAACCAGTCAGTTGCTCTGGTTTGGTCAGGCGATTTTCAATAATAAAACGACTCATCAGGCCACGCGCTTTCTTAGCGTAGAAGCTAATAACCTTAAACTTACCGTTCTTCTCATCGAGGAACACCGGCTTGATAATCTCAGCATTCAGTTTCTTCGGTTTCACTGATTTAAAATACTCATCTGACGCCAGATTAATCACTACCTGATCGCCTTGCGCTTCGAGCGCCTCGTTCAGCTTGTTGGTGATCACATCACCCCAGAATTGGTACAGATCTTTGCCTCGGGCGTTTTCAAGACGGATACCCATCTCCAGACGATATGGCTGCATTAAATCGAGCGGGCGCAATACGCCATACAAACCGGAAAGCATACGCAAATGCTGCTGGGCAAAAGCGAAATCGTCTTCACTGAAGGTTTCGGCCTGTAAACCGGTGTAGACATCGCCTTTGAACGCCAGAATCGCCTGTCGGGCATTTTCTGGCGTGAAATCTGGCTGCCAGTCATGAAAGCGAGCGGCGTTGATACCCGCCAGTTTGTCGCTGATGCGCATCAGCGTGCTAATCTGCGGGGGCGTCAGCTTCCGCGCTTCGTGAATAAGCTGCTGTGATTGATCTAACAGCTCCGGCAACGTATAGCGCGTGGTAGCCAACGGGCTTTGATAATCAAGCGTTTTCGCAGGTGAAATCAGAATCAGCATATCCAGTCCTTGCAGGAAATTTACAGCGACTGTAGCAAAAAAAGCGGATGAATTGATCGATAGTTGTGATTAGTCCCGCGAAACATCATCCCACGTATCAGGCGCGAGTTGCTGGTCGATATCCGGGTAGCGCAGTGGATCAAACACCGGACGCACACCAAGTTTACGCTGGCGAAGATAATCACTGGCAATGGTATGCACTACCGGAGAGAGCAGCAAAATAGCGGTCAGATTAGTGATCGCCATACATGCCATAATAATATCAGCCAGTTGCCACATCATGGGTAGGCTAAGTAGCGTGCCACCAATCACGGTGGTAAAGATGCAGATACGCAGGCACCAGATCGCTTTGGGGCTGTTCAGGCGTAAAAAGAAAAGATTATTTTCTGCATAAATGTAATTGGCGACGATGGAGCTGAAGGCAAACAGAATTACCACTATTGTGACAAACTCTGCCCCCCAGGAACCCATTAGTGCTCGCATCGCTTTCTGGAGAAGTTGTATACCCTCCAGCGGCATATAGGTTGTACCGTTTCCGGCCAGTAATATCAGCATGGCGCTCGCCGTGCAGATGACCAGGGTGTCGATGAAAATGCCAATCATCTGGACAATGCCTTGCGCAGCCGGATGCGGCGGCCAGGATGCCGCTGCCGCCGCTGCGTTTGGTGTCGAACCCATTCCCGCCTCATTAGAAAACATACTGCGCTGAAAGCCGTTTGTAACCGCCTGACTCAGGGTGTAGCCCGCCGCGCCGCCTGCCGCTTCCTGCCAGCCAAAGGCGCTTTCAAAAATAGACCAAATGACGTGAGGAAGTTGCTCGATATTCATCGCACAAATGACCAGACTGGCGAGTACCCAGATTAATGCCATCGCGGGGACAAACCATTGCATCAGTCGGGCTACGCCATGAATACCGTGGGTTATCGCCAACAGGGTAAAGACGGCGAGAATGATGCCAGTTACTAATGGTGGAACATCAAACGCAAAATTCATCGCGCGGGCAACGGCGTTTGCCTGAACACCGCTGAAAATCAATCCGTAGGCAATGAGCAAAAAGATAGCGAATAGCACGCCCATCCAGCGCATCCCCAATCCACGCGCCATATACCATGCTGGACCACCGCGAAACTGCCCATTAGCGTCACGTTCTTTATAAAGCTGGGCAAGGGAACATTCTGCAAAAGAGGTCGCCATGCCGATAAACGCGGCAATCCACATCCAGAAGATGGCACCTGGCCCTCCGGCAGTAATGGCCAACGCAACGCCTGCGAGGTTACCGCTGCCGACGCGCGCGGCAAGACTGGTGCACAGTGACTGAAAAGAGGTTAAGCCACCCGGTTGGGGATGAACGCTATTTTTGAGACTTTTGCCAAACTGGCGAATATAGCGAAACTGAACGAATCCGGTGCGAAAAGTGAACCAGCAACCTGCGCCGAAGAGCAGGTAAATCATCACTGATCCCCATAGAACATTGTTAATAAAAGAGAAAAAATCAGGCATTCGTATCCCTCTTGTCGCCGGCACGCGGTTACATTCCTGTGTAAACGTTACCAATTGATTAAGAATTATATACGATGTGCATTGGTAGATAACGCTTGGGTAGCATACTCGAGTTTTTGTTTAAAAATGGCGAGCGATATCAACGCAGTGTCAGAAAACCTAAACAGTCTCGCCTGGCTATAACCCTCTCGTCTGCGGTTGCGCTGTCGTTGCGTCGTGATATCATCAGGGCAGACCGGTTACATCCCCCTAACAAGCTGTTTAAAGAGAAATACTATCATGACGGACAAATTGACCTCCCTTCGTCAGTACACCACTGTAGTGGCCGACACTGGGGACATCGCGGCAATGAAGCTGTATCAACCGCAGGATGCCACAACCAACCCTTCTCTCATTCTTAATGCAGCGCAGATTCCGGAATACCGCAAGTTGATTGATGATGCTGTCGCATGGGCGAAACAGCAGAGCAACGATCGCGCACAGCAAATCGTGGACGCGACTGACAAACTGGCCGTAAACATTGGTCTGGAAATCCTGAAACTGGTTCCTGGCCGTATCTCCACTGAAGTTGATGCGCGTCTTTCTTATGACACTGAAGCGTCAATTGCGAAAGCAAAACGCCTGATCAAACTCTACAACGATGCGGGCATCAGCAACGATCGTATTCTGATCAAACTGGCGTCTACCTGGCAGGGTATCCGTGCTGCTGAACAGCTGGAAAAAGAAGGTATCAACTGTAACCTGACTCTGCTGTTCTCCTTCGCTCAGGCGCGTGCTTGTGCGGAAGCGGGTGTGTTCCTGATCTCTCCGTTCGTTGGTCGTATTCTGGATTGGTACAAAGCCAATACCGATAAGAAAGAGTACGCTCCGGCAGAAGATCCGGGCGTGGTATCTGTATCGGAAATCTACCAGTACTACAAAGAGCACGGTTATGAAACCGTGGTTATGGGCGCAAGCTTCCGTAACATCGGCGAAATTCTGGAACTGGCAGGCTGCGACCGTCTGACCATTGCACCGGCACTGCTGAAAGAGCTGGCTGAGAGCGAAGGGGCTATCGAACGTAAACTGTCTTACACCGGCGAAGTGAAAGCGCGTCCGGCGCGTATCACCGAGTCCGAGTTCCTGTGGCAGCACAACCAGGATCCAATGGCAGTAGATAAACTGGCGGAAGGTATCCGTAAGTTTGCTGTTGACCAGGAAAAACTGGAAAAAATGATCGGCGATCTGCTGTAATCATTCTTAGCGTGACCGGGAAGTCGGTCACGCTACCTCTTCTGAAGCCTGTCTGTCACTCCCTTCGCAGTGTATCATTCTGTTTAACGAGACTGTTTAAACGGAAAAATCTTGATGAATACTTTACGTATCGGCTTAGTTTCCATCTCTGATCGCGCGTCCAGCGGCGTTTATCAGGATAAAGGCATCCCTGCACTGGAAGAATGGCTGACATCAGCACTGACAACGCCATTTGAGCTGGAAACCCGCTTAATCCCTGATGAGCAGGCGATCATTGAACAAACCCTGTGTGAGCTGGTGGATGAAATGAGTTGCCATCTGGTACTCACTACGGGAGGGACTGGGCCGGCGCGCCGTGACGTGACGCCTGATGCAACGCTGGCAGTAGCTGACCGCGAGATGCCGGGCTTTGGTGAACAGATGCGCCAGATTAGCCTGCATTTTGTGCCGACGGCGATCCTTTCGCGCCAGGTGGGCGTGATTCGTAAACAGGCACTGATCCTTAACTTACCCGGTCAGCCGAAGTCTATTAAAGAGACGCTGGAAGGTGTGAAGGACGCTGAGGGTAACGTTGTGGTGCACGGTATTTTTGCCAGCGTACCGTACTGCATTCAGTTGCTGGAAGGGCCATACGTTGAAACGGCACCAGAAGTGGTTGCTGCATTCAGACCGAAGAGTGCAAGACGCGAAGTGAGCGAATAAAAAAATCCCCCCGAACGGGGGGATCTCAAACAATTAGTGGGATTCACCAATCGGCAGAACGGTGCGACCAAACTGCTCGTTCAGCACTTCACCCATCGCCAGATAGATTGCGCTGGCACCGCAAATCAGGCCAATCCAGCCTGCGAAATGGATGATTGCAGCGTTACCGGCAATATTACCGATAGCCAGCAGGGCAAACAGCACGGTCAGGCTGAAGAAAACGAATTGCAGAACGCGTGCGCCTTTCAGCGTGCCGAAGAACATAAACAGCGTAAACACGCCCCACAGACCCAGGTAGACACCAAGGAACTGCGCATTTGGCGCATCGGTCAGACCCAGTTTCGGCATCAGCAGAATCGCAACCAGCGTCAGCCAGAAAGAACCGTAAGAGGTAAAGGCGGTTAAACCGAAAGTATTGCCTTTTTTGTACTCCAGCAGACCGGCAAAAATTTGCGCGATGCCGCCGTAGAAGATGCCCATAGCAAGAATAATACCGTCCAGGGCGAAATAACCCACGTTGTGCAGGTTAAGCAGAATGGTGGTCATGCCGAAGCCCATCAGGCCCAGCGGTGCCGGATTAGCCAACTTAGTGTTGCCCATAATTCCTCAAAAATCATCATCGAATGAATGGTGAAATAATTTCCCTGAATAACTGTAGTGTTTTCAGGGCGCGGCATAATAATCAGCCAGTGGGGCAGTGTCTATGATCTTTTGAGGGGAAAATGAAAATTTTCCCCTGTGTCACGTATCAGACCTGAGTGGCGCTAACCATTCGCCGCAGACAGGCGATTTGTAACACTGCTGGAATTGTCACCCGAAAGGCAGTGCCGCTAACGGCTTTAACCCCATTTAATGCTGCACCCACCGGCCCTCCCAGACCCGCGCCGCGTAGCAGACCATGCCCAAGCACGCTCATCGCAGCGTGGGTACGCAAAATGCGGGTCAGCTGGCTGGAAAGCAGATGCGACACGCCTTTGGCCAGTTGTTTGTCTTTCATCAATAACGGCAGCAGCTCTTCCAGTTCGTTAACCTTTGCGTTGACGGCCTGCAAAAACTCCTTTTTATGCGTCTCGTCCATTTTCTTCCAGGTATTGCGCAGAAAATGTTCGAGTAACTGTTGCTCAATTGCAAAGGTAGACATCTCTTTATCGGCTTTCAGTTTCAGCCGTTTGGAGACATCGAGTAAAATAGCGCGATACCGTTTGCCGTGTCCGCGCAGTTTGTTAGCGATGCTATCGCCGCCAAAATGTTGTAATTCCCCAGCAATTAGCTGCCAGTTGCGGCGATGCTGCTCGGGATGCCCTTCCATCGATTTAAACAGTTCGTTGCGCATTAATACGCTGGACAGGCGGGTTTTGCCTTTTTCATTATGAGTGAGTAAGCGGGTAAAGTTTGCCAGCTGTTCTTCGCTGCAATGCTGTAGAAAATCTAAGTCTGAATCATGTAGATAGTTGACGTTCATGTCATTGTGGCTTCTGTATTAAAAGGTTAGTCGTCGCCGATAATTTTCAGCGTGGCCATATCCGATGAGTTCACCGTATGACCGGAAAAGGTGATTTTTGACACGCAGCGTTTGTTGTCGTTATCGCTGTTAATGTTGATCCAGCCGGTGGTTTGCCCTTCTTTGATTTCAGCCGGAATGTTCAGGCTTTGGCTGGCGCTACGGGCTGCTTTGAAATAAACCGACGCGGCACTTAACTGTAAATCGCCATGATCGGCAGTGAGTTGTATGCGTTTTACAATGCGGCAAACGGGGAGTTTCAACGTCAGATCGTTGGTCTCGTTACGCGGCATGGCAATGACGCCGAGGATTTTATGGTCGTTGGCCTGCGCGGTGCAGCACAGCATCAGGCCGAGCACGAGGCTGGCGGAAATCATAAAAATGGATTTCATTAAGATTCTCTTAGCGGGAAGAGGTAGGGGGATGAATACCCACTAGTTTACTGCTGATAAAGAGAAGATTCAGGCACGTAATATTTTCTTTTTATTACAATTTTTTGATGAATGTCTTGGCTGCGATTCATTCTTTATATGAATAAATTGCTGTCAGTTTCACGTCTTGTCCTGCCATATCGCGAAATTTCTGCGCAAAAGCACAAAAAATTTTTGCATCTCCCCCTTGATGACGTGGGTTACGACCCCATTTAGTAGTCAACCGCAGTGAGTGAGTCTGCAAAAAAATGAAATTGGGCAGTTGAAACCAGACGTTTCGCCCCTATTACAGACTCACAACCACATGATGACCGAATATATAGTGGAGACGTTTAGATGGGTAAAATAATTGGTATCGACCTGGGTACTACCAACTCTTGTGTAGCGATTATGGATGGCACCACTCCTCGCGTGCTGGAGAACGCCGAAGGCGATCGCACCACGCCTTCTATCATTGCCTATACCCAGGATGGTGAAACTCTGGTTGGTCAGCCGGCTAAACGTCAGGCAGTGACGAACCCGCAAAACACCCTGTTTGCGATTAAACGCCTGATTGGCCGCCGCTTCCAGGACGAAGAAGTACAGCGTGATGTTTCCATCATGCCGTTCAAAATTATTGCTGCTGATAACGGCGACGCATGGGTCGAAGTTAAAGGCCAGAAAATGGCACCGCCGCAGATTTCTGCTGAAGTGCTGAAAAAAATGAAGAAAACCGCTGAAGATTACCTGGGTGAACCGGTAACTGAAGCTGTTATCACCGTACCGGCATACTTTAACGATGCTCAGCGTCAGGCAACCAAAGACGCGGGCCGTATCGCTGGTCTGGAAGTAAAACGTATCATCAACGAACCGACCGCAGCTGCGCTGGCTTACGGTCTGGACAAAGGTACTGGCAACCGTACTATCGCGGTTTATGACCTGGGTGGTGGTACTTTCGATATTTCCATTATCGAAATCGACGAAGTTGACGGCGAAAAAACCTTCGAAGTTCTGGCAACCAACGGTGATACTCACCTGGGTGGTGAAGACTTCGACAGCCGTCTGATCAACTACCTGGTTGAAGAATTCAAGAAAGATCAGGGCATTGACCTGCGCAACGATCCGCTGGCAATGCAGCGCCTGAAAGAAGCGGCAGAAAAAGCGAAAATCGAACTGTCTTCCGCTCAGCAGACCGACGTTAACCTGCCGTACATCACTGCAGACGCGACCGGTCCGAAACACATGAACATCAAAGTGACTCGTGCGAAACTGGAAAGCCTGGTCGAAGACCTGGTGAACCGTTCCATTGAGCCGCTGAAAGTTGCTCTGCAGGACGCTGGCCTGTCCGTATCTGATATCGACGATGTTATCCTCGTTGGTGGTCAGACTCGTATGCCAATGGTTCAGAAGAAAGTTGCTGAGTTCTTTGGTAAAGAGCCGCGTAAAGACGTTAACCCGGACGAAGCTGTGGCAATCGGTGCTGCCGTTCAGGGTGGTGTACTGACTGGCGACGTGAAAGACGTACTGCTGCTGGACGTTACCCCGCTGTCTCTGGGTATCGAAACCATGGGTGGTGTGATGACGACGCTGATCGCGAAAAACACCACTATCCCGACCAAGCACAGTCAGGTGTTCTCTACCGCTGAAGACAACCAGTCTGCGGTAACCATCCACGTGCTGCAGGGTGAACGTAAACGTGCGGCTGATAACAAATCTCTGGGTCAGTTCAACCTGGATGGTATCAACCCGGCTCCGCGCGGTATGCCGCAGATCGAAGTTACCTTCGATATCGATGCTGACGGTATCCTGCACGTTTCCGCAAAAGACAAAAACAGCGGTAAAGAGCAGAAGATCACCATCAAGGCTTCTTCTGGTCTGAACGAAGATGAAATCCAGAAAATGGTACGCGACGCGGAAGCTAACGCCGAAGCAGACCGTAAGTTTGAAGAGCTGGTACAGACTCGCAACCAGGGCGACCATCTGCTGCACAGCACCCGTAAGCAGGTTGAAGAAGCTGGCGACAAACTGCCGGCTGACGACAAAACTGCTATCGAGTCTGCGCTGACTGCACTGGAAACTGCTCTGAAAGGTGAAGACAAAGCCGCTATCGAAGCGAAAATGCAGGAACTGGCACAGGTTTCCCAGAAACTGATGGAAATCGCCCAGCAGCAACATGCACAGCAGCAGACTGCCGGTGCTGATGCTTCTGCAAACAACGCGAAAGATGACGATGTTGTCGACGCCGAGTTTGAAGAAGTCAAAGACAAAAAATAATCGCCCTATAAACGGGTAATTATACTGACACGGGCGAAGGGGATTTTCCTCTCCGCCCGTGCATTCATCTAGGGGCAAATCAAAAAAAATGGCTAAGCAAGATTATTACGAGATTTTAGGCGTTTCCAAAACAGCGGAAGAGCGTGAAATCAAAAAGGCCTATAAACGCCTGGCCATGAAATATCACCCGGACCGTAACCAGGGTGACAAAGAGGCCGAGGCGAAATTTAAAGAGATCAAGGAAGCTTATGAAGTTCTGACCGACTCGCAAAAACGCGCGGCATATGATCAGTACGGTCATGCGGCGTTTGAGCAAGGCGGCATGGGCGGCGGCGGTTTTGGCGGCGGCGCAGACTTCAGCGATATTTTTGGTGACGTTTTCGGCGATATTTTTGGCGGCGGACGTGGTCGTCAACGTGCGGCGCGTGGTGCTGATTTACGCTATAACATGGAGCTCACCCTCGAAGAAGCTGTACGTGGCGTGACCAAAGAGATCCGCATTCCGACTCTGGAAGAGTGTGACGTTTGCCACGGTAGCGGTGCAAAACCAGGTACGCAGCCGCAGACCTGTCCGACCTGTCATGGTTCTGGTCAGGTGCAGATGCGCCAGGGCTTCTTCGCTGTACAGCAGACCTGTCCGCACTGTCAGGGGCGCGGTACGCTTATCAAAGATCCGTGCAACAAATGCCATGGTCATGGTCGTGTTGAGCGTAGCAAAACGCTGTCCGTTAAAATCCCGGCAGGGGTGGATACTGGAGACCGCATCCGTCTTGCGGGCGAAGGTGAAGCAGGCGAACATGGCGCACCGGCAGGCGATCTGTACGTTCAGGTTCAGGTTAAACAGCACCCGATTTTCGAACGTGAAGGCAACAACCTGTATTGCGAAGTACCGATCAACTTCGCAATGGCGGCGTTGGGCGGTGAAATCGAAGTGCCGACCCTTGATGGTCGCGTAAAACTGAAAGTGCCAGGCGAAACGCAGACCGGTAAGTTGTTCCGTATGCGCGGTAAAGGCGTCAAGTCTGTTCGCGGCGGTGCACAGGGCGATTTGCTGTGCCGTGTTGTCGTCGAAACACCGGTAGGTCTGAACGAGAAGCAGAAACAGCTGCTGCAAGAGCTGCAAGAAAGCTTCGGTGGCCCAACCGGCGAACACAATAGCCCGCGCTCAAAGAGCTTCTTTGATGGCGTGAAGAAGTTTTTTGACGACCTGACTCGCTAATTTACCCTGGCCTGCCCGTGGGCAGGCCAGGGTAAAAAAAATAGGGTGCGTTGAAGATATGCGGGCACCTGTAAAGTAGCGGGGATCGCTCCCCGCCGTTGCTCTTACTCGGATTCGTAAGCCGTGAAAACAGCAACCTCCGTCTGGCCAGTTCGGATGTGAACCTCACAGAGGTCTTTTCTCGTTACCAGCGCCGCCACTACGGCGGTGATACAGATGACGATCAGGGCGACTATCATCGCCTTATGCTGCTTCATTGCTCTCTTCTCCTTGACCTTACGGTCAGTAAGAGGCACTCTACATGTGTTCTGCATATAGGGGGCCTCGGGTTGATGGTAAAATATCACTCGGGGCTTTTCTCTATCTGCCATCTAGCTAATGCCTGAGACAGACAGCCTCAAGCACCCGCCGCTATTATACTGCTCTCTTTAATCCATTCTGTTTTATCGATTCTAATCCTGAAGACGCCTCGCATTTTTATGGCGTAATTTTTAAATGATTCAATTATTTAACGTTGATTTAGCTTTTTATTGCGATTATTGACGATAAATTGGAGATATTTGAAATATCGCCTTAACAAACAGCTCCGGTTTATTGCAAATTAATTATTACTTATTCCGAATAAACCCCTCAGAAATCTTGACATTAAGCTATGATTATCAGGGCTTGAGGTCATCAGCCACCGCTTTCGGGCGCCAAAAACACTCCCTCTGCTGGTGATGCAATCTTCTTTATAGATCGTTAAAAGCGAATTATTCCTACACTATAATCTGATTTTAACGATGATTCGTGCAGAGTAAAATAGTAAAAACGATCTATTCACCTGAAAGAGAAATAAAAAGTGAAACATCTGCATCGATTCTTTAGCAGTGATGCCTCGGGAGGCATTATTCTCATCATTGCCGCTGTTCTGGCGATGATTATGGCCAACAGCGGTGCAACCAGTGGATGGTATCACGACTTTCTTGAGACGCCGGTTCAGCTGCGGGTAGGTTCTCTTGAAATCAATAAAAACATGCTGTTATGGATAAATGACGCGCTAATGGCGATATTTTTCCTGTTAGTTGGTCTGGAAGTTAAACGCGAGCTGATGCAAGGATCGCTGGCCAGTTTACGCCAGGCTGCGTTTCCGGTTATTGCCGCAATCGGCGGGATGATTGTCCCGGCATTGCTCTATTTGGCCTTTAACTACGCCGATCCTATCACTCGTGAAGGGTGGGCAATCCCGGCGGCGACTGATATTGCCTTTGCCCTCGGTGTCCTGGCGTTATTGGGAAGCCGTGTACCGTTAGCACTGAAGATCTTTTTGATGGCACTGGCTATTATCGACGATCTTGGAGCCATCATTATCATCGCCTTGTTTTACACTAATGACTTGTCGATGGCCTCTCTTGGCGTTGCAGCGGTAGCAATTGCGGTGCTCGCGGTGCTGAACATTTGTGGTGTTCGCCGCACGGGCGTTTATATTCTGGTCGGCGTGGTGTTGTGGACTGCAGTGTTGAAATCAGGCGTCCACGCAACGCTGGCAGGCGTCATTGTCGGTTTCTTTATTCCATTGAAAGAGAAGCATGGACGTTCTCCGGCGAAGCGCCTGGAGCATGTATTGCATCCGTGGGTGGCTTATCTGATTTTGCCGCTGTTTGCTTTTGCCAATGCCGGCGTTTCTCTGCAAGGCGTGACGCTGGATGGCCTGACCTCCATCCTGCCATTAGGGATCATCGCCGGTTTGCTGATTGGCAAGCCGTTGGGTATTAGTTTGTTCTGCTGGCTGGCGCTGCGTTTGAAACTGGCGCATTTGCCGGAGGGAACCACTTATCAGCAAATTATGGCGGTTGGTATCCTGTGTGGTATCGGTTTTACTATGTCTATCTTTATCGCCAGCCTGGCCTTTGGTAGCGTAGATCCAGAACTGATTAACTGGGCGAAATTGGGCATTCTGGTTGGCTCAATCTCTTCGGCGGTAATTGGATATAGCTGGTTACGCATTCGCTTACGTCCATCAGTTTGACTGGACGATGTTCCGGGGAGCCATAAATGGCTCCCTTTTCATTCTTATCAGGGAGAGAAATGAGCATGTCTCATATCAATTACAACCACTTGTATTACTTCTGGCATGTCTACAAAGAAGGCTCTGTGGTTGGCGCAGCGGAGGCGCTTTATTTAACACCACAAACCATTACCGGACAGATCCGGGCGCTGGAAGAGCGCCTGCAAGGGAAATTATTTAAGCGTAAAGGACGCGGTCTGGAACCCAGTGAACTGGGGGAACTGGTCTATCGCTATGCCGATAAAATGTTCACGCTAAGCCAGGAAATGCTGGATATCGTCAACTATCGCAAAGAGTCCAACTTATTGTTTGATGTTGGTGTGGCAGATGCCCTTTCCAAACGCCTGGTCAGCAGTGTTCTGGATGCCGCAGTCGTAGAAGACGAGCAGATCCATCTACGCTGTTTCGAATCGACGCACGAGATGCTGTTAGAGCAGTTGAGTCAGCATAAGCTGGATATGATCATCTCTGACTGTCCGATCGACTCCACCCAACAAGAAGGGCTGTTTTCCATGAAAATTGGCGAGTGTGGCGTCAGTTTCTGGTGCACTAACCCGCTGCCGGAAAAGCCGTTTCCTGCCTGTCTGGAAGAGCGTCGTTTACTTATTCCGGGGCGTCGCTCAATGTTGGGACGCAAGCTATTAAACTGGTTTAACTCTCAGGGCTTAAACGTGGAAATTCTGGGGGAGTTTGATGATGCGGCGTTGATGAAAGCCTTTGGGGCGACGCATAACGCTATTTTCGTTGCGCCTTCGCTGTATGCCAATGATTTTTATAATGATAATTCGGTTGTGGAGATAGGGCGAGTTGAGAACGTCATGGAAGAATACCATGCGATTTTTGCCGAAAGGATGATTCAACACCCTGCGGTACAGCGTATTTGCAATGCTGATTACTCTGCGCTGTTTACGCCAGCCGCGAAATAACCATTCGTACTTTGCAGGCTGCAGTTTTGGCCTGCTGGAGACATAAAAAAACCCGCTTACGCGGGTTTTTTTACAAAGCTGACAACAAAAGGCGATTAAGCCAGTTTGTTGATCTGCGCAGTCAGGTTAGCCTTATGACGTGCAGCTTTGTTTTTGTGGATCAGACCTTTAGCAGCCTGACGGTCCACGATCGGTTGCATTTCGTTAAATGCTTTCAGTGCAGCAGCTTTGTCGCCAGCTTCGATAGCTGCGTATACTTTCTTGATGAAAGTACGCATCATAGAGCGACGGCTTGCGTTGTGCTTACGAGCCTTTTCAGACTGAATGGCGCGCTTCTTAGCTGATTTGATATTAGCCAAGGTCCAACTCCCAAATGTGTTCTATATGGACAATTCAAAGGCCGAGGAATATGCCCTTTTAGCCTTCTTTTGTCAATGGATTTGTGCAAATAAGCGCCGTTAATATGGCGGCGCTCGTTACGTAGTGATGGCGCAGGATTCTACCAGCTTGCGTGGTGTGAATACAGCTTTTCCGCGATAAAATTGCAGCAGGTCGTTAGTTTCTTACCGTGATTTGCGCCATGGCAATGAAAAGCCACTTCTTTCTGATTTCAGTACTCAATCGCCGGTTAACCTTGACCGCTGTACAAGGTATACTCGGACGATTTTCACTGTTTTGAGCCAGACATGAAGCTGATACGCGGCATACATAATCTCAGCCAGGCCCCGCAAGAAGGGTGTGTGCTGACTATTGGTAATTTCGACGGCGTGCATCGCGGTCATCGCGCGCTGTTGCAGGGGTTGCAGGAAGAAGGGCGCAAGCGCAACTTACCGGTGATGGTGATGCTTTTTGAGCCTC
Organism: Escherichia sp. KTE114; assembly: GCF_000407765.1. Lineage (NCBI taxonomy): Bacteria > Pseudomonadati > Pseudomonadota > Gammaproteobacteria > Enterobacterales > Enterobacteriaceae > Escherichia > Escherichia sp. KTE114. The sequence continues at coordinate 1,914,247 of NZ_KE136626.1, forward strand.
AACCGCTGGAACTGTTTGCTACCGATAAAGCCCCGGCACGTCTGACCCGACTGCGGGAAAAACTGCGTTACCTCGCAGAGTGCGGCGTGGAGTATGTGCTGTGCGTGCGTTTCGACAGGCGTTTTGCGGCGCTGACGGCGCAAAACTTTATCAGCGATCTACTGGTAAAGCATTTGCGGGTAAAATTTCTGGCTGTTGGTGATGATTTCCGCTTTGGCGCTGGTCGTGAAGGTGATTTCTTGTTATTACAGAAAGCTGGCGCGGAATACGGCTTCGACATCACCAGTACGCAAACTTTTTGCGAAGGCGGCGTGCGTATCAGCAGTACCGCTGTGCGTCAGGCATTGGCAGATGACAACCTTGCTCTGGCGGAAAGTTTATTGGGGCACCCGTTTGCCATCTCCGGGCGCGTTGTCCACGGTGATGAGTTAGGGCGCACCATTGGTTTCCCGACGGCGAATGTACCGCTACGCCGTCAGGTCTCCCCGGTGAAAGGGGTTTATGCGGTGGAAGTGCTGGGCCTCGGTGAAAAGCCGTTACCCGGCGTTGCAAACATCGGCACGCGCCCAACGGTTGCAGGTATCCGCCAGCAGCTGGAAGTGCATTTGTTAGATGTTGTAATGGACCTGTACGGTCGCCATATACAAGTAGTGCTGCGTAAAAAAATACGCAGTGAGCAGCGATTTGCGTCGCTGGACGAACTGAAGGCGCAGATTGCGCGTGATGAATTAACCGCCCGCGAATTTTTTGGGCTAACAAAACCGGCTTAAGCCTGTTATGTAATCAAACCGAAATACGGAACCGAGAATCTGATGAGTGACTATAAATCAACCCTGAATTTGCCGGAAACAGGGTTCCCGATGCGTGGCGATCTCGCCAAGCGCGAACCGGGAATGCTGGCGCGTTGGACTGATGATGATCTGTACGGCATCATTCGTGCGGCTAAAAAAGGCAAAAAAACCTTCATTCTGCATGATGGCCCTCCATATGCGAATGGCAGCATTCATATTGGTCACTCGGTTAACAAGATTCTGAAAGACATAATCATCAAGTCCAAAGGGCTTTCCGGTTATGACTCGCCATATGTGCCTGGCTGGGACTGTCACGGTCTGCCGATCGAGCTGAAAGTAGAGCAAGAATACGGTAAGCCGGGTGAGAAATTCACCGCCGCCGAGTTCCGCGCCAAGTGCCGCGAATACGCTGCGACCCAGGTTGACGGTCAGCGCAAAGACTTTATCCGTCTGGGCGTGCTGGGCGACTGGTCGCACCCGTACCTGACCATGGACTTCAAAACTGAAGCCAATATCATCCGCGCGCTGGGCAAAATCATCGGCAACGGTCACCTGCACAAAGGTGCGAAGCCGGTACACTGGTGCGTTGACTGCCGTTCTGCGCTGGCTGAAGCGGAAGTTGAGTATTACGACAAAACCTCTCCGTCCATCGACGTTGCTTTCCAGGCAGTCGATCAGGATGCGCTGAAAGCGAAATTTGCCGTCAGCAACGTTAACGGCCCAATCTCGCTGGTTATCTGGACTACTACGCCGTGGACTCTGCCTGCAAACCGCGCAATCTCCATTGCACCTGATTTCGACTATGCGCTGGTGCAGATCGACGGTCAGGCCGTGATTCTGGCGAAAGATCTGGTTGAAAGCGTAATGCAGCGTATCGGCGTGACCGATTACACCATTCTCGGCACGGTAAAAGGTGCGGAGCTGGAACTGCTGCGCTTTACCCATCCGTTTATGGGCTTCGACGTTCCGGCAATCCTCGGCGATCACGTTACGCTGGATGCCGGTACGGGGGCTGTTCACACCGCGCCTGGCCACGGCCCGGACGACTATGTGATTGGGCAGAAATATGGCCTGGAAACCGCTAACCCGGTTGGCCCGGACGGCACTTATCTGCCGGGTACTTACCCGACTCTGGATGGTGTGAACGTCTTTAAAGCGAACGATATCGTCGTTGCGCTGCTACAGGAAAAAGGCGCGCTGCTGCACGTTGAGAAAATGCAGCACAGCTATCCGTGCTGCTGGCGTCACAAAACGCCGATCATCTTCCGCGCAACCCCGCAGTGGTTCGTCAGCATGGATCAGAAAGGTCTGCGTGCACAGTCACTGAAAGAGATCAAAGGCGTGCAGTGGATCCCGGACTGGGGCCAGGCGCGTATCGAGTCGATGGTTGCTAACCGTCCTGACTGGTGTATCTCCCGTCAGCGTACCTGGGGCGTACCGATGTCGCTGTTCGTGCACAAAGACACTGAAGAGCTGCATCCGCGTACCCTCGAACTGATGGAAGAAGTCGCTAAACGCGTTGAAGTTGACGGCATCCAGGCGTGGTGGGATCTCGATGCGAAAGAGATCCTCGGCGACGAAGCTGACCAGTACGTGAAAGTGCCGGATACGCTGGACGTGTGGTTTGACTCCGGATCTACCCACTCTTCCGTTGTTGACGTGCGTCCGGAATTTGCCGGTCACGCAGCGGATATGTATCTGGAAGGTTCAGACCAGCACCGTGGCTGGTTCATGTCTTCCCTGATGATCTCCACCGCGATGAAGGGCAAAGCGCCGTATCGTCAGGTACTGACTCACGGCTTTACCGTGGATGGTCAGGGTCGCAAGATGTCTAAATCCATCGGCAACACCGTTTCGCCGCAGGATGTGATGAACAAACTGGGCGCGGATATTCTGCGTCTGTGGGTGGCATCAACCGACTACACCGGCGAAATGGCCGTTTCTGACGAGATCCTGAAACGTGCTGCTGACAGCTATCGTCGTATCCGTAACACCGCACGCTTCCTGCTGGCAAACCTCAATGGTTTCGATCCGGCAAAAGATATGGTGAAACCGGAAGAGATGGTGGTACTGGACAGATGGGCCGTGGGTTGTGCGAAAGCGGCTCAGGAAGACATCATCAAGGCGTACGAAGCATACGATTTCCACGAAGTGGTACAACGTTTGATGCGCTTCTGTTCCGTTGAGATGGGGTCCTTCTACCTCGACATCATCAAAGACCGTCAGTACACCGCGAAAGCGGATAGCGTTGCGCGTCGTAGCTGCCAGACTGCGCTGTATCACATCGCAGAAGCGCTGGTTCGCTGGATGGCGCCGATCCTCTCCTTCACCGCTGATGAAGTGTGGGGCTACCTGCCGGGCGAACGTGAAAAATACGTCTTCACCGGTGAGTGGTACGAAGGCCTGTTTGGTCTGGCAGACAGTGAAGCGATGAACGATGCGTTCTGGGACGAGCTGTTGAAAGTGCGTGGCGAAGTGAACAAAGTCATTGAGCAAGCGCGTGCCGACAAGAAAGTGGGTGGCTCGCTGGAAGCGGCAGTAACCTTGTATGCAGAACCGGAACTGGCGGCGAAACTGACCGCGCTGGGCGATGAATTACGATTTGTCCTGTTGACCTCCGGCGCTACCGTTGCAGACTATAACGACGCACCTGCTGATGCTCAGCAGAGCGAAGTACTCAAAGGGCTGAAAGTCGCGTTGAGTAAAGCCGAAGGTGAGAAGTGCCCACGCTGCTGGCACTACACCCAGGATGTCGGCAAGGTGGCGGAACACGCAGAAATCTGCGGCCGCTGTGTCAGCAACGTCGCCGGTGACGGTGAAAAACGTAAGTTTGCCTGATGAGTCAATCGATCTGTTCAACAGGGCTGCGCTGGCTGTGGCTGGTGGTAGTCGTGCTGATTATCGATCTGGGCAGCAAATACCTGATCCTCCAGAACTTTGCTCTGGGGGATACGGTCCCGCTGTTCCCGTCGCTTAATCTGCATTATGCGCGTAACTATGGCGCGGCGTTTAGTTTCCTTGCCGATAGCGGCGGCTGGCAGCGTTGGTTCTTTGCCGGTATTGCGATTGGTATTAGCGTGATCCTTGCAGTGATGATGTATCGCTCGAAGGCCACGCAGAAGCTAAACAATATCGCTTACGCGCTGATTATTGGCGGCGCGCTGGGCAACCTGTTCGACCGCCTGTGGCACGGCTTTGTGGTCGATATGATCGACTTCTACGTCGGCGACTGGCATTTCGCCACCTTCAACCTCGCCGATACTGCAATCTGTGTCGGTGCGGCATTGATTGTGCTGGAAGGTTTTTTGCCTTCGAAAGCGAAAAAACAATAATAAAACCTGCCGGATGCAGCCTACCGATTGCTGCGAAATCGTAGGCCGCATCCGGCAAAAATCCTCAAATACAAGAGCAAACCTGCATGTCTGAATCTGTACAGAGCAATAGCGCCGTCCTGGTGCACTTCACGCTAAAACTCGACGATGGCACCACCGCCGAGTCTACCCGCAACAACGGTAAACCGGCGCTGTTCCGCCTGGGTGATGCTTCTCTTTCTGAAGGGCTGGAGCAACATCTGCTGGGGCTGAAAGTGGGCGATAAAACCACCTTCTCGCTGGAGCCAGATGCGGCGTTTGGCGTGCCGTCACCGGACCTGATTCAGTACTTCTCCCGCCGTGAGTTTATGGATGCAGGCGAGCCAGAAATTGGCGCAATTATGCTTTTTACCGCAATGGATGGCAGTGAGATGCCTGGTGTGATCCGCGAAATTAACGGCGACTCCATTACCGTTGATTTCAACCATCCGCTGGCCGGGCAGACCGTTCATTTTGATATTGAAGTGCTGGAAATCGATCCGGCACTGGAGGCGTAACATGCAGATCCTGTTGGCCAACCCGCGTGGTTTTTGTGCCGGGGTAGACCGCGCTATCAGCATTGTTGAAAACGCGCTGGCCATTTACGGCGCACCGATTTATGTCCGTCACGAAGTGGTACACAACCGCTACGTGGTTGATAGCCTGCGCGAGCGTGGGGCTATTTTTATTGAGCAGATTAGCGAAGTACCGGACGGCGCGATCCTGATTTTCTCTGCGCATGGCGTTTCCCAGGCCGTACGTAACGAAGCGAAAAGCCGTGATTTGACGGTATTCGACGCCACCTGTCCGCTGGTGACCAAAGTGCATATGGAAGTCGCCCGCGCCAGCCGCCGTGGCGAAGAATCTATTCTCATCGGTCACGCAGGGCACCCGGAAGTGGAAGGGACGATGGGCCAGTACAGTAACCCGGAAGGGGGGATGTATCTGGTTGAATCGCCGGACGATGTGTGGAAACTGACGGTCAAAAACGAAGAGAAGCTCTCCTTTATGACCCAAACCACGCTGTCGGTGGATGACACGTCTGATGTGATCGACGCGCTGCGTAAACGCTTCCCGAAAATTGTCGGTCCCCGCAAAGATGACATCTGCTACGCCACTACTAACCGTCAGGAAGCGGTACGCGCCCTGGCAGAGCAGGCGGAAGTTGTGTTGGTGGTCGGTTCGAAAAACTCCTCTAACTCCAACCGTCTGGCGGAGCTGGCACAGCGTATGGGCAAACGCGCGTTTTTAATTGACGATGCGGCAGATATCCAGGAAGAGTGGGTGAAAGAAGCGAAATGCGTCGGTGTGACCGCTGGCGCATCAGCTCCGGATATTCTGGTACAGAACGTAGTCGCACGTTTACAGCAGCTTGGCGGTGGCGAAGCCATCCCGCTGGAAGGCCGTGAAGAAAACATTGTTTTCGAAGTACCGAAAGAGCTGCGTGTCGATATTCGTGAAGTTGATTAAGTCATTAGCAGCCTAAGTTATGCGAAAATGCCGGTCTCGTTACCGGCATTTTTTATGGAGAAAACATGCGCTTGCCGATTTTTTTGGATACCGATCCAGGTATCGACGATGCCGCAGCGATTGCTGCCGCGATCTTTGCTCCACAACTCGATCTCCAACTGATGACGACTGTCGGAGGCAATGTCTCGGTGCATAAAACTACCCGAAATGCGCTGCAATTGCTGCATTTCTGGAATGCGGATATCCCACTCGCCCAGGGGGCGGCAACACCGCTGGTTCGCGCACCGCGTGATGCGTCTTATGTTCATGGCGAATCCGGCATGGAAGGTTATGACTTCGTTGAGCACAATCGGAAACCACTGGAGAAACCGGCGTTTCTGGCGATTCGTGATGCGCTAATGTGCGCGCCAGAACCGATTACGTTGGTGGCGATCGGCCCGTTGACGAATATCGCGCTATTGCTTTCACAGTGCCCGGAATGCAAACCACATATTCGTCGTCTGGTCATCATGGGTGGTTCTGCCGGTCGTGGAAATTTCACGCCAAATGCCGAGTTTAATATTGCTATTGATCCCGAAGCGGCAGCCCAGGTCTTCCAGAGCGGGCTGGAGATTGTGATGTGTGGCCTGGACGTTACCAATCAGGCGATGCTAACTCCCGAATACCTCACCACACTGCCGGAATTGAATCGCACCGGAAAAATGCTTCATGCACTGTTTAGCCACTACCGCAGCGGCAGTATGCAAAGTGGCTTGCGAATGCACGATCTCTGTGCCATCGCGTGGCTGGTGCGCCCGGACTTGTTCACTCTCAAGCCGTGTTTTGTGGCGGTAGAAACGCAGGGTGAATTTACTGCGGGTACGACAGTCGTCGATATTGACGGTCGGCTGGATAAACCGGCAAATGTTCAGGTTGCGCTGGATCTGGATGTGAAAGGTTTCCAGCAGTGGGTGGCGGAGGTGCTGGCGCTGGCGCCGTAACCTGTCACATGTTATCGGCATGTAGTCATTCACTGACTCATGCCTTTCACTGATATCCCTCCCTGTTTATCATTAATTTCTAATTATCAGCGTTTTTGGCTGGCGGCGTAGCGATGCGCTGGTTACTCTGAAAACGGTCTATACAAATTAACAAAAGAGAATAGCTATGCATGATGCAAACATCCGCGTTGCCATCGCGGGAGCCGGGGGGCGAATGGGCCGCCAGTTGATTCAGGCGGCGTTGGCATTAGAGGGCGTGCAGCTTGGCGCGGCGCTGGAACGCGAAGGATCTTCTTTACTGGGCAGCGATGCTGGCGAACTGGCCGGTGCCGGGAAAACCGGCGTTATCGTACAAAGCAGCCTTGATGCTGTAAAAGATGATTTTGATGTATTTATCGATTTTACTCGTCCGGAAGGCACGCTGAATCATCTGGCCTTTTGTCGCCAACACGGCAAAGGAATGGTGATCGGCACTACGGGTTTTGACGAAGCAGGCAAACAGGCGATTCGTAATGCCGCCGAAGATATTGCGATTGTCTTTGCCGCCAACTTTAGCGTCGGTGTCAACGTCATGCTTAAGTTGCTGGAGAAAGCGACTCAGGTAATGGGTGACTACACTGATATCGAAATTATCGAGGCACATCATCGACATAAAGTCGATGCGCCGTCAGGCACCGCGCTGGCGATGGGGGAAGCGATTGCCCATGCGTTGGATAAAGATCTGAAAGATTGTGCCGTTTACAGCCGCGAAGGGCATACCGGTGAACGCGTTCCCGGAACGATAGGTTTTGCCACCGTCCGCGCCGGAGACATTGTGGGCGAGCATACTGCGATGTTTGCCGATATTGGTGAGCGTCTGGAGATTACCCATAAGGCTTCCAGCCGTATGACTTTTGCCAACGGTGCGGTAAGATCGGCTTTGTGGCTTAATAGCAAGAAAAATGGTCTTTTTGATATGCGAGATGTGCTTAATCTCAACAGTTTATAGTTATAAAATACTGTCGATGATGAAAAAATAACTTATTTAATCTTATGATTTTACAGGTCTTTATTTTTAAGGCCTGTTATTTTTGTTGTTTTGTGATGGTTTTTTACTAATGAAGGAAAAATTAAGTGTTTTGTGGCTGATAATTGTTGTTTTAATGTAAATTTTGACCGTCTGGTCTACTTTTCTTCTCCGGTTTTTGCATTTACATATTCTTCTCGCTGCGCAAGCGTTTTCCAGACCTTGTTAGATGGTGTTTTTGTCGGTTAGTGCCCGTAAAACAGGCATGAGGCATAAAATTATATAATAAATCCCGCTGTTGAGTTGACTTTTAGCTCCCATATCTCCAGAATGCCGCCGTTTGCCAGAAATTCGTCGGTAAGCAGATTTGCATTGATTCATCGCATCATTGTGAATTAATATGCAAATAAAGTGAGTGAATATTCTCTGGAGGGTGTTTTGATTAAGTCAGCGCTATTGGTTCTGGAAGACGGAACCCAGTTTCACGGTCGGGCCATAGGGGCAACAGGTTCGGCGGTTGGGGAAGTCGTTTTCAATACTTCAATGACCGGTTATCAAGAAATCCTCACTGATCCTTCCTATTCTCGTCAAATCGTTACTCTTACTTATCCCCATATTGGCAATGTCGGCACTAATGACGCCGATGAAGAATCTTCTCAGGTACATGCTCAAGGTCTGGTGATTCGTGACCTGCCGCTGATTGCCAGCAACTTCCGTAATACCGAAGACCTCTCTTCTTACCTGAAGCGCCATAACATCGTAGCGATTGCCGATATCGATACCCGTAAGCTGACGCGTTTACTGCGCGAGAAAGGCGCACAGAACGGCTGCATCATCGCGGGCGACAACCCGGATGCGGCGCTGGCGTTAGAAAAAGCCCGCGCGTTCCCAGGCCTCAATGGTATGGATCTGGCAAAAGAAGTGACTACCGCAGAAGCCTATAGCTGGACACAAGGGAGCTGGACGCTGACCGGCGGCCTGCCAGAAGCGAAAAAAGAAAACGAGCTGCCGTTCCACGTCGTGGCTTACGATTTTGGTGCCAAGCGCAACATCCTGCGGATGCTGGTGGACAGAGGCTGCCGCCTGACCATCGTTCCGGCGCAAACTTCTGCGGAAGATGTGCTGAAAATGAATCCAGACGGCATCTTCCTCTCCAACGGTCCTGGCGACCCGGCCCCGTGCGATTACGCCATTACCGCCATCCAGAAATTCCTCGAAACAGATATTCCGGTATTCGGCATCTGCCTCGGTCATCAGCTGCTGGCGCTGGCGAGCGGAGCGAAGACCATCAAAATGAAATTTGGTCACCACGGCGGCAACCATCCGGTTAAAGATGTGGAGAAAAACGTGGTGATGATCACCGCCCAGAACCACGGTTTTGCGGTGGATGAAGCAACATTACCTGCAAACCTGCGTGTCACGCATAAATCCCTGTTCGACGGTACGTTACAAGGGATTCATCGCACCGATAAACCGGCGTTCAGCTTCCAGGGACACCCTGAAGCCAGTCCTGGGCCGCACGACGCAGCGCCGTTGTTCGACCACTTTATCGAGTTAATTGAGCAGTACCGTAAAACCGCTAAGTAATCAGGAGTAAAAGAGCCATGCCAAAACGTACAGATATAAAAAGTATCCTGATTCTGGGTGCGGGCCCGATTGTTATCGGTCAGGCGTGTGAGTTTGATTACTCTGGCGCGCAAGCATGTAAAGCCCTGCGTGAAGAGGGTTATCGCGTCATTCTGGTGAACTCCAACCCGGCGACCATCATGACCGACCCGGAAATGGCTGATGCGACCTACATCGAGCCGATTCACTGGGAAGTGGTACGCAAGATTATTGAAAAAGAGCGCCCGGACGCGGTGCTGCCAACGATGGGCGGTCAGACGGCGCTGAACTGCGCGCTGGAGCTTGAGCGTCAGGGCGTGCTGGAAGAGTTCGGTGTGACCATGATTGGTGCTACCGCCGACGCGATTGATAAAGCAGAAGACCGCCGCCGTTTCGACGTGGCGATGAAGAAAATCGGCCTCGAAACCGCGCGTTCTGGTATCGCACATACTATGGAAGAGGCGCTGGCGGTTGCCGCTGAAGTTGGCTTCCCGTGCATCATTCGACCTAGCTTTACTATGGGCGGCAGCGGTGGCGGTATCGCCTATAACCGCGAAGAGTTTGAAGAGATTTGCGCCCGTGGTCTGGATCTCTCCCCGACCAAAGAGCTGCTGATTGATGAGTCGCTGATCGGCTGGAAAGAGTACGAGATGGAAGTGGTGCGTGATAAAAACGACAACTGCATCATCGTCTGCTCTATCGAAAACTTCGATGCGATGGGCATCCACACCGGTGACTCCATTACCGTGGCGCCAGCCCAGACGCTGACCGACAAAGAATATCAAATCATGCGTAACGCCTCGATGGCGGTACTGCGTGAAATTGGCGTTGAAACTGGCGGTTCCAACGTTCAGTTTGCGGTTAACCCGAAAAACGGTCGCCTGATTGTTATCGAAATGAACCCGCGTGTGTCGCGTTCTTCGGCGCTGGCATCGAAAGCCACCGGCTTCCCGATTGCCAAAGTGGCGGCGAAGCTGGCGGTGGGTTACACCCTTGACGAGCTGATGAACGACATCACCGGCGGGCGTACACCGGCCTCCTTCGAACCGTCCATCGACTACGTGGTCACCAAAATTCCTCGCTTTAACTTCGAGAAATTCGCTGGCGCTAACGACCGTCTGACCACTCAGATGAAATCGGTTGGCGAAGTGATGGCGATTGGTCGCACGCAGCAGGAGTCTTTGCAAAAAGCCCTGCGCGGCCTGGAAGTGGGCGCGACTGGCTTCGACCCGAAAGTGAGCCTCGACGACCCGGAAGCCCTGACCAAAATCCGTCGCGAACTGAAAGATGCAGGCGCTGAGCGTATCTGGTACATCGCCGATGCTTTCCGCGCGGGTCTGTCTGTAGACGGCGTTTTCAACCTGACCAACATTGACCGCTGGTTCCTGGTGCAAATCGAAGAGCTGGTGCGTCTGGAAGAGAAAGTGGCGGAAGTGGGCATCACTGGCCTGAACGCTGACTTCCTGCGCCAGTTGAAACGCAAAGGCTTTGCCGATGCGCGTCTGGCAAAACTGGCGGGTGTGCGCGAAGCGGAAATCCGTAAGCTGCGCGACCAGTATGACCTGCATCCGGTCTACAAACGTGTGGATACCTGTGCGGCAGAGTTCGCCACCGACACCGCTTACATGTACTCCACTTATGAAGAAGAGTGCGAAGCGAATCCGTCTACTGACCGTGAAAAAATCATGGTGCTCGGCGGCGGCCCGAACCGTATCGGCCAGGGTATCGAATTCGACTACTGCTGCGTACACGCCTCGCTGGCGCTGCGCGAAGACGGTTACGAAACCATTATGGTTAACTGTAACCCGGAAACCGTCTCCACCGACTACGACACTTCCGACCGCCTCTACTTCGAGCCGGTAACCCTGGAAGATGTGCTGGAAATCGTGCGTATTGAGAAGCCGAAAGGCGTTATTGTCCAGTATGGCGGTCAGACCCCGCTGAAACTGGCGCGTGCACTGGAAGCCGCTGGCGTGCCGGTTATCGGCACCAGCCCGGATGCCATCGACCGCGCGGAAGACCGTGAACGCTTCCAGCACGCGGTTGACCGTCTGAAACTGAAACAACCGGCTAACGCCACCGTTACGGCTATTGAAATGGCGGTTGAGAAGGCGAAAGAGATTGGCTACCCGCTGGTGGTGCGCCCATCTTACGTTCTCGGCGGTCGGGCGATGGAAATCGTCTACGATGAAGCCGACCTGCGCCGTTACTTCCAGACGGCGGTGAGTGTCTCTAACGATGCGCCGGTGCTGCTGGATCACTTCCTCGACGACGCGGTAGAAGTGGATGTTGACGCCATCTGCGACGGCGAAATGGTGCTGATTGGCGGCATCATGGAGCACATCGAGCAGGCGGGCGTGCACTCCGGCGACTCCGCATGTTCGCTGCCGGCGTACACCTTAAGTCAGGAAATTCAGGATGTAATGCGCCAGCAGGTGCAGAAACTGGCCTTCGAATTGCAGGTGCGCGGTCTGATGAACGTGCAGTTTGCAGTGAAAAACAACGAAGTTTACCTGATTGAAGTTAACCCGCGTGCGGCGCGTACCGTTCCGTTCGTCTCCAAAGCCACCGGTGTTCCGCTGGCGAAAGTGGCGGCGCGTGTGATGGCTGGCAAATCGCTGGCTGAGCAGGGCGTAACCAAAGAGGTTATTCCGCCGTACTACTCGGTAAAAGAAGTGGTGCTGCCGTTCAACAAATTCCCCGGCGTTGACCCGCTGTTAGGGCCAGAAATGCGCTCCACCGGGGAAGTGATGGGCGTCGGTCGCACCTTCGCTGAAGCGTTTGCTAAAGCGCAACTGGGCAGTAACTCCACCATGAAGAAACAGGGCCGTGCGCTGCTCTCCGTGCGTGAAGGCGATAAAGAACGCGTGGTTGATCTGGCGGCAAAACTGCTGAAACAGGGCTTCGAGCTGGATGCGACCCACGGCACGGCGATTGTGCTGGGTGAAGCGGGTATTAATCCGCGTCTAGTGAACAAGGTGCATGAAGGTCGTCCGCACATTCAGGATCGTATCAAGAATGGCGAATATACCTACATCATCAACACCACGTCAGGTCGTCGCGCGATTGAAGACTCCCGCGTGATCCGTCGCAGCGCGCTGCAATATAAAGTGCATTACGACACCACCCTGAACGGCGGTTTTGCTACTGCGATGGCACTGAATGCCGATGCGACCGAAAAAGTTATTTCGGTACAGGAAATGCACGCGCAGATCAAATAATAGCGTGTCATGGCAGATATTTTTTATCCGCCAATTTGATCGAATAACTAATACGGTTCTCTGATGAGAACCGTTTTTTTTTACCAGTAAGGACAATCTTTCCTGGAAACTCTATTTTTGATGATGTAAGCAGGATTTAGCTCACACTTATTGCCAAGGAAGTTGCATACTATCGATATATCCACAATTTTAATATGGCCTTGTTTGATTGCTTCAAAACGAGTCATAGCCAGACTTTTAATTTGTGAAACTGGAGTTCGTATGTGTGAAGGATATGTTGAAAAACCACTCTATTTGTTAATCGCCGAATGGATGATGGCTGAAAATCGTTGGGTGATAGCAAGAGAGATCTCTATTCATTTCGATATTGAACACAGCAAGGCGATTAATACCCTGACTTATATTCTGTCGGAAGTCGCAGAAATAAGCTGCGAAGTTAAGATGATCCCTAATAAGCTGGAAGGGCGGGGATGTCAGTGTCAGCGACTGGTTAAAGTGGTCGATATCGATGAGCAAATTTACGCGCGCCTGCGTAATAACAGTCGGGAAAAATTAGTCGGCGTAAGAAAGACGCCACGTATTCCTGCCGTTCCGCTCACGGAACTTAACCGAGAGCAGAAGTGGCAGATGATGTTGTCGAAGAGTATGCGTCGTTAATTTAATTTCGTTGATACCGCGCGGCCTGGTTGCCGGATGCGATGCTGGCGCATCTTATCCGGCCTACGGTTGCTCTCCAGCCAGGTCGGATAAGGCGTTTACGCCGCATCCGACGATGTTACCGTTTTGGCGTCACATCCGTCGTCCCCTGCAAACGGGGACGATTTTCCTCCATTTGCCTCAACGGTTGCGTTTCATGTAACGCTGCATGGCAACGCCCGACAAGATCCTGATACTCTTTGGTATTCAATTGCTTCCAGTGCAACTCGTCATCGCTGACGCTGCGCACCGCACGGGCTGGCGTGCCCATCAACAACTGGCGTTTCTCGCCGCAAAAACCTGCTTTGACAAAGCTCATGGCGGCAACAATGCTCTCATCGCCAATGACCGCACCATCCATGATCACGCTGTTCATCCCGACCAATGCATCACGACCGATCACACAGCCATGCAGGATAGCGCCATGACCGATATGACCGTTTTCCCCGACAATGGTGTCAGTATCGCTGTAGCCGTGCATGATGCAGCCATCCTGAATATTGGCTCCCGCTTGCACAATCAGTCGTCCGTAATCACCGCGCAGCGAGGCGAGGGGGCCGATGTAGACACCGGCTCCCACAATCACATCGCCAATCAGTACTGCACTGGGATGGACAAACGCCGTCGGGTGAACCACCGGAATTAATCCCTCAAAGGCGTAATAGCTCACGGTTGTTAACGCCCTTTCCACACCGGATCGCGCTTCTCGGCAAACGCCAGCGGCCCTTCAATGGCATCTTCCGAATGCAGAACTGATGGATAGTGTTTCAACACGCCGCTGCGAATATAGCGATATGCCTCTTCTACTGGCATTTCGCTGGTGGTGCGGTAGATCTCTTTCAGCGCCGCAATCGCCAGCGGGGCGCTGTCAACCAGTTGCTGCGCCAGTTCGCGGGCGTTATCCATCAGTTCCGCCTGGCTAACCACGCGGTTGACTACTCCCCAACGCTGCGCCTCTTCTGCGCCCATTCTTCTGCCAGTCATTACCATTTCATTGACGATGGCAGGCGGCAGGATCTTCGGCAGACGCAGCACGCCGCCGCTGTCCGGGACAATACCCAGTTTGGCTTCCGGCAGGGCGAAGCTGGCGTTATCGGCACAAACAATAAAATCTGCCGCCAGCGCCAGTTCAAAGCCGCCGCCAAAGGCGTAGCCGTTCACGGCTGCGATAACCGGTTTATCGAGATTGAAAATTTCGGTTAACCCAGCAAATCCGCCTGGCCCGAAATCAGCATCCGGTGCTTCGCCTTCTGCTGCCGCTTTTAAATCCCAGCCAGCAGAGAAGAATTTCTCTCCGGCTCCGGTAATAATAGCGACGCGCAATTGCGGATCGTCACGGAAATTAAGAAATACTTCGCCCATCTCAAAGCTGGTTTTTGCATCAATAGCATTTGCTTTTGGACGATCAAGGGTAATTTCCAGAATTGATCCATTGCGGGTCAGATGTAATGATTCACTCATTCCTTTTCTCCATTTTTATTTTTTTCAGGGACGACAACATCCCTGCAAAGAATGCATTTATTTTTAGAACGTGATTATTAGCTGGCAGGATAATTCCCTGCCATTATGTTTATTTCAGATTCTTTCTGATTATTTTCCCCGAGCAATTACGCGGCAGATCTTTTCTGATCTCCAGATAAGAGGGCACTTTAAATTTCGCCATATTTTGTTCGCAGAAGCGGAAAAATTCCTCTTCGCTCAATGTTTCACCTTCATTCAGTACCACGAACGCTTTAATGGCTTCATCGCGAATAGAATCTTTAATACCAACAACCACGATATCCTGAATTTTCGGATGGGCGGAGATAATATTTTCCAGCTCCACGCAGGAGACATTTTCTCCGCCGCGTTTGATCATGTTGCAGCGACGATCGACGAAATAAAAAAAGCCCTCTTCGTCGCGGTATCCGGTATCGCCAGTATGCAGCCAGCCGTCGGCTTCCAGCACTTTCGCAGTGGCTTTCGGGTTGAGAAAATACTCTTTGAAGATGGTTTTCCCTGGTACGCCTTTAATACAGATTTCACCGATCTCACCTGCCGGGAGCGGACGATTGTGATCGTCGCGGATTTCCGCTTCGTAGCAAAACCCCGCCCGACCAATCGACGGCCAGCGCCGTTTATCGCCGGGGCGATCGCCGATAATGCCGACGATGGTTTCCGTCATCCCATAAGACGTCAGCAAGCGAACGCCGAAGCGTTCACAAAAAGCGTCTTTTTCCTGCTCCGACAGGTTGAGATAAAACATCACTTCCCGCAGGCAGTGTTGTCGATCGTTCGCAGAAGGCGGTTGCACCATCAAGGTGCGGATCATCATCGGAATACATTCGGTGACGGTGGCACGATACTTCTGTACCTGTCCCCAGAAGGCGCGGGCGCTGTATTTCTCGACCAGCACAAAGGTGGCTCCGGCAGAAAACGCCGCCATCGCCGCAGTACACTGGCAATCGATATGAAACGCAGGCATCACCGTCAGGTAGACGTCATCGTCACGCAGGGCGCACTGCCAGGCGGAGTAATATCCGGCGAAGCGCAGATTGTAATGGGTAATCACCACCCCTTTCGGTCGGGAAGTGGTGCCGGAGGTAAAGAGAATTTCCGCCGTATCGTCGGTCGATAGCGGCGGCACATAGCACAAGGTGGCAGGTTGTTGATTTTTCAGTTGAGTAAACGAGCTCACGCCATCATCAGCGGGAAGTGCCACATCTGTCAGGCAAATGTGCCGCAATTGAGTGGCATCTTCCTGCTGAATCTGTTGATACATAGGATAAAATTGCGCACTGGTCACCAGCAGGCACGCCTGGCTGTTTTGCAGGATCCACGCACTCTCTTCGCGTAGCAGGCGGGCGTTAATCGGCACCATAATCGCGCCAATTTTTGCCAGCCCGAACCAGCAAAAGATAAATTCCGGGCAGTTGTCCAGATGCAGCGCGACCTTATCGCCTTTGCGGATCCCCTGCGTATAAAACAGGTTTGCCGTGCGGTTAATCTCCTGATTTAACTCAAGATAACTATACCGGTTAACGACTCCGCCGCTGGACTCACAAATCAGCGCCGTTTTATGACCGTAAACGTCCGCCAGATCGTCCCACATTTGACGTAGATGTTGTCCGCCAATGATATCCATTGCACCTCTATCCATTTTTGTTCGTTTGTTATTGGGCGGGCGCTAGTCAGGCAAGCCGACTGACGCCACGCGTTTAGTCCTCAACTTTGGCCAGACCTTTGCTGACCAACTCCTGAATGTCGTTTTCGCTGTAGCCGATATTTTTCAAAATGGCAGCCGTGTCCATGCCATGTGAGGGCATTCCGCGCCAGATTTGTCCGGGGTTATTTTTGAATTTCGGCATGATGTTCGGCCCTTTGCAGGTGCGACCATCCATCGTTTGCCACTGAGTGATTGATTCACGAGCCACATACTGTGGATTGCTTTCCAGTTCCGGTACGGTCAGTACTTTGGCACAGGCGATATTCAGTTCGGCAAAGCGTTCTTTAACTTCTGCGATGGTATGTGCTGCCAGCCAGGCATCGAGTTTCTCTTCTACCAGTGGTCCGTAAGGGCATTCGATACGGTGGATAAGCTGAGTGCCTTCCGGGATTTCCGGCGTACCGAGTAGATGTGCGAGGCCAATATCTTTAAAGCACTCTTCAATTTGGGTAATGCCCACCAGTTCCATCACGATGTAGCCGTCGGCGCATTTATACAGACCGCAACCGGCGTAGTAGGGATCTTTACCTTTGCTCATGCGCGGGCACATTTCGCCGCCGTTGAAGTAATCCATCATGAAGTACTGACCCATGCGCAGCATCACTTCATACATGGCGATGTCGATACTTTCGCCTTTACCGGTTTCACGCACTTTGTGCAGTGCCGCCAGCGCCGCCGTGGTGGCGGTCAGGCCGGAGAAGTAATCGGCGGTATACGGGAAGGCAGGCATTGGCTGGTCAAGATCACCGTTCTGAATCAGGTAACCACTGAAGGCCTGGGCGATGGTGTTATAGGCCGGAAGATTGGTGTACTCCTCGGTGCCGTACTGCCCAAAACCGGACAAGTGAGCGATAACCAGTTTCGGGTTGTGCTGCCACAGGACTTCATCAGTAATACCACGGCGGGCAAAGGCCGGGCCTTTACTGGCTTCGATGAAGATATCGGTGGTTTCCATTAATTTCAGAAACGCTTCGCGGCCTTCATCTTTGAAAATATTTAACGACAGCGCGTGCAAATTGCGGCGGGAGAGCTGCGGGTAGTTCGGTTGAACGCGAATGGTGTCGGCCCAGGCGACGTTCTCGATCCAGATAACTTCCGCACCCCATTCTGCGAACATTTGCCCGGCAAACGGTCCGGCGATTTCGATACCGGAGAAGACAACGCGCAATCCGGCCAGCGGTCCGAATTTCGGCATGGGTAGATGATCCATTATTTGCTCCTGAAAAATTTATGTAGCGCATGACTGCCGGATGCGGCGTAAACGCTTTATCCGGCCTACATTCGTGCTCCCGTAGGTCTGATAAGACGCGGCAAGCGTCGCATCAGGCAGCGCACGGACTTAGCGGTATTGCTTCAGCACCGCGCGACCCAGCGTCAGGATCTGCATTTCGTCAGATCCCCCGGAAACGCGGTCTACACGCAGGTCACGCCAGAAGCGGCTGATGCGGTGGTTGCCCGCAATCCCGACACCGCCCAGCACCTGCATTGCGCTATCCACCACTTCAAACGCTGCATTGGCGCAGAAGTATTTACACATCGCCGCATCGCCAGAGGTGATGGTGCCGTTGTCTGCTTTCCATGCTGCTTCATACAGCATGTTTTTCATGGAGTTTAATTTGATCGCCATGTGGGCGAATTTTTCCTGAATCAACTGGAAACGACCAATTGCCTCGCCAAACTGCACGCGCTGATTGGCGTAGCGCGCTGCATCTTCAAAGGCGCACATTGCCGTACCGTAGTTGGTCAGGGCTACCAAGAAACGTTCGTGGTCGAACTCTTCTTTGACGCGGTTAAAGCCGTTACCTTCCCGACCGAACATGTCTTTCTCGTCCAGTTCTACATCGTCAAAGGTGATTTCACAGCAGCTATCCATACGCAGACCGAGCTTCTCAAGTTTGGTCACTTTGATGCCCGGTTTGCTCATATCAACAAACCATTCGGTGTAGACAGGTTTGTCCGGAGAAGCCCCGTCGCGCGCCATCACCACGATGTACGGGGTGTAGGCGCTGCTGGTAATAAAACACTTACTACCATTAAGATAAATCTTACCATTTCTACGGGTATAAGTCGTTTTCAGGCTACCCACGTCGGAGCCAGCGCCCGGTTCAGTAATCGCCGAGTTCCACATCTGCTTACCCGTGCCACGGAACGCCATAATCTTGTCGATCTGCTCTTGTGTGCCTTCGCGCAGGAAGGTGTTAAACCCGCCCGGCAACTGGTACAGCACGTAGGTTGGCGCCCCCAGACGCCCCAGTTCCATCCACACAGCGGCAAGCGTGACGAATCCCGCGTCCAGACCACCGTGCTCTTCCGGGATCAGCAGGCTATCGATACCCATATCCGCCAGTGCTTTGACAAAACGTTCCGGGTAGACGCTGTCACGGTCACACTCGGCAAAATAGGCCTCCCAGTTTTCGCTGGCCATCAGTTCACGTATACCGGCGACAAACAGTTCCTGCTCATCATTTAAATTAAAATCCATCTTTCAACCTCTTGATATTTTGGGGGTTAATTAATCTTTCCAGTTCTGTTTCGCGTCTTTAATAAAGGAGAGCGTCACCATAATGTTGACGAAGAACAGCGGGCATCCTCCGGCGATAATGGCGGTTTGAATCGGTTTCAGGCCGCCGAGCGCCAACAGAACGATGCCGATAATGCCAACCAGGATTGACCAGCCGATACGTACCAGCAGTGGCGGTTCTTCGCCGTCGCGTACTTCGCGGCAGGTGGACATCGCCAGGGTATAAGAGCAGGCGTTAACCAGCGTAACGGTGGCAATAAAGCAGAGAATGAAGAAGCCCCACATGGTGGCGGTGCTGAGCGGCAGAGCGGCCCAGGTTTCGATGATGGCGCGCGCCACACCGTACTGTTCGATCAGGTTCGGAATGTTGATGATGTTTTTATCCATCAACAGCAGAGTGTTACTGCCGAGTACGGTCCACAGGATCCAGGTGGACGCTGTTAGTCCCAGCACCATGCCGAAGCACAGTTCACGCACGGTACGACCACGGGAGATACGGGCGAGGAAGATACTCATCTGGATGGCGTAAATCACCCACCATGCCCAGTAGAACACGGTCCAGCCCTGCGGAAAGCCGCCTTTGGCGATAGGGTCGGTATAGAACAACATGCGCGGCAGATACATCAGCAACATCCCCACCGAGTCGGTGAAGTAGTTCATGATGAAGCTGGCACCGCTGACAATGAACACCCAACCCAGCATCAGGAAGCTCAGGTAACTACGCACGTCACTGGCGATACGTACCCCTTTTTGCAGACCGCAGGCGACGCAAATGGCGTTGAGGATAATCCAGCAGGTAATGATGATAGCGTCCAGTTGCAGGGTATGCGGAATGCCAAACAACCATTGCATACACTCGGTCACCAGCGGCGTGGCAAGGCCCAGACTGGTGCCCATCGCGAAGATCAAGGCGACGAGATAGAAGTTATCGACAATAGTACCGAACAGCCCTTTGGCGTGTTTTTCACCTACCAGCGGCACCAGGGTGGAGCTGGGGCGAATCACTTCCATTTTGCGGACAAAGAAGAAGTAAGCGAAGGCGACGGAAAGGAAGCTGTAAGTGGCCCACGGCAACGGCCCCCAGTGGAACAAGCTGTAGGCCAGTCCCAGCTCTTTCGCGCCGGTTGAGTTCGGTTCTAAGCCAAACGGCGGGGTAGAGATGTAGTAGTAGATCTCAATAGAGCCCCAGAACAGTACGGCAGCAGACGTACAGGAGGCGAACATCATAAAGATCCAACTGGCGGTGCTAAATTCCGGTGGTTCGTTACCTAAACGCTTTTTGGCATATGGGCCAAACACCAGCCAGAACCAACCGAAAAGCATCACCACCATATACCATTCAAATGCCCATCCCCATACATTGGTGACGTAACTGAATACAGCATTAATAACGACATTCGCCGCATCCAGATCTCTGACTGTAAGCCAACAAAGTATGCCGACGATTATTAACGGCGGAAAGAAAACCTTCGGTTCTATTCCCGTTTTTCTCTTTTCATCTTTCATGAGTTAATTCCACTGTGAAAACGAATATTTATTTTGCGTTCCCGTTTGTTTTATTTTTGTTAACATTTAATATAATTATTATTAACCTCGTGAACGCGTTGATGGCTAACTCATAATGGGTATTCAGTTAGCCGTATTCTGTGATGGTAGTCACGTTTTTCTATCGGGTGAAAGCAGGGTGTTTTGATGTAAATATTCCTTGTTAATCAATTTATTATGTTTGATTATGAGTAAAAAAATAGCATCTGACTTTCAATATTGGTGATCCATAAAACAATATTGAAAATTTCTTTTTTCTACGCCGTGTTTTCAATATTGGTGAGGAACTTAACAATATTGAAAGTTGGATTTATCTGCGTGTGACATTTTCAATATTGGTGATTAAAGTTTTATTCCGGAATTAAATGGCGTGATATCTGTAATTAACACCACCGATATGAACGACGTTTCCTTCATGATTTCTGGAGATGCAATGAAGATTATTACTTGCTATAAGTGCGTGCCTGATGAACAGGATATTGCGATCAATAATGCTGATGGTTCATTAGACTTCAGTAAAGCCGATGCCAAAATAAGCCAATACGATCTGAACGCTATTGAAGCGGCTTGCCAGCTAAAGCAACAGGCAGCAGAGGCGCAGGTGACGGCCTTAAGTGTGGGCGGTAAAGCCCTGACCAACGCCAAAGGGCGTAAAGATGTGCTATCGCGCGGCCCGGATGAACTGATTGTGGTGATTGATGACCAGTTCGAGCAGGCACTGCCGCAACAAACGGCGAGCGCACTGGCTGCCGCCGCCCAGAAAGTAGGCTTTGATTTGATCCTCTGTGGCGATGGTTCTTCCGACCTTTATGCCCAGCAGGTTGGTTTGCTGGTAGGCGAAATCCTCAATATTCCTGCAGTTAACGGCGTCAGCAAAATTATCTCCCTGACGGCAGATACCCTCACCGTTGAGCGCGAACTGGAAGATGAAACCGAAACCTTAAGCATTCCGCTGCCTGCGGTTGTTGCTGTTTCCACTGATATCAACTCCCCACAAATTCCTTCGATGAAAGCCATTCTCGGCGCGGCGAAAAAGCCAGTCCAGGTATGGTCGGCGGCGGATATCGGTTTTAACGCAGAGGCAGCCTGGTCAGAACAACAGGTTGCCGCGCCGAAACAGCGCGAGCGTCAGCGCATCGTGATTGAAGGCGACGGCGAAGAACAGATCGCCGCATTTGCTGAAAATCTTCGCAAAGTCATTTAATTACAGGGGATGCTATGAACACGTTTTCTCAAGTCTGGGTATTCAGCGATACCCCTTCTCGTCTGCCGGAACTGATGAACGGTGCGCAGGCTTTAGCTAATCAAATCAACACCTTTGTCCTCAATGATGCCGACGGCGCACAGGCAATCCAGCTCGGCGCTAATCATGTCTGGAAATTAAACGGCAAACCGGACGATCGGATGATCGAAGATTACGCCGGTGTCATGGCTGACACTATTCGCCAGCACGGCGCAGACGGTCTGGTGCTGTTGCCAAACACCCGTCGCGGCAAATTACTGGCGGCAAAACTGGGTTATCGCCTTAAAGCGGCGG
Organism: Escherichia sp. KTE114; assembly: GCF_000407765.1. Lineage (NCBI taxonomy): Bacteria > Pseudomonadati > Pseudomonadota > Gammaproteobacteria > Enterobacterales > Enterobacteriaceae > Escherichia > Escherichia sp. KTE114. Next base: position 1,936,174 of record NZ_KE136626.1, read on the forward strand.
TGTCTAACGATGCTAGCACCGTCAGCGTACAGGACGGTAAAGCGACAGTGAAACACATGGTTTACGGTGGTCTGGCGATTGGCGAAGAACGCATTGTCACGCCGTATGCGGTACTGACCATCAGCAGCGGCACGTTCGATGCGGCTCAGCCAGACGCGTCACGTACTGGCGAAACGCACACCGTGGAGTGGCAGGCTCCGGCTGTGGCGATTACCCGCACGGCAACCCAGGCGCGCCAGAGCAACAACGTCGATCTCGACAAAGCCCGCCTGGTGGTCAGCGTCGGTCGCGGTATTGGCAGCAAAGAGAACATTGCGCTGGCAGAACAGCTTTGCAAGGCGATAGGTGCGGAGTTGGCTTGTTCTCGTCCGGTGGCAGAAAACGAAAAATGGATGGAGCACGAACGCTATGTCGGTATCTCCAACCTGATGCTGAAACCTGAACTGTACCTGGCTGTGGGGATCTCCGGGCAGATCCAGCACATGGTTGGCGCTAACGCGTCGCAAACCATTTTCGCCATCAATAAAGATAAAAATGCGCCGATCTTCCAGTACGCGGATTACGGCATTGTTGGCGACGCCGTGAAGATCCTTCCGGCGCTGACCGCAGCTTTAGCGCGTTGATCCACTCAGGCAGGGCTGTATTTCGGCTCTGCCGCTGACAGGGAGTTCTTATGTCCGAAGATATCTTTGACGCCATCATCGTCGGTGCAGGGCTTGCCGGTTCGGTTGCCGCACTGGTGCTCGCCCGCGAAGGGGCGCAAGTGTTAGTTATCGAGCGTGGCAATTCCGCAGGTGCCAAGAACGTCACCGGTGGGCGTCTCTATGCCCACAGTCTGGAACACATTATTCCTGGTTTCGCCGACTCCGCCCCCGTAGAACGCCTGATCACCCATGAAAAACTCGCGTTTATGACGGAAAAGTCAGCGATGACCATGGACTACTGCAATGGCGACGAAACCTCGCCATCCCAGCGTTCTTACTCCGTTTTGCGCAGTAAATTTGATGCCTGGCTGATGGAGCAGGCTGAAGAAGCGGGCGCGCAGTTAATTACCGGGATCCGCGTCGATAACCTCGTACAGCGCGATGGCAAAGTTGTCGGCGTAGAAGCCGATGGTGATGTGATTGAAGCGAAAACGGTGATCCTTGCTGATGGGGTGAACTCCATCCTTGCCGAAAAGCTGGGGATGGCAAAACGCGTTAAACCGACGGATGTGGCGGTTGGCGTGAAGGAACTGATCGAGTTACCGAAGTCGGTTATCGAAGACCGTTTTCAGTTGCAGGGTAATCAGGGCGCGGCTTGCCTGTTTGCGGGTTCCCCCACTGATGGCCTGATGGGCGGCGGCTTCCTTTATACCAATGAAAACACCCTGTCGCTGGGGCTGGTTTGTGGTCTGCATCATCTGCATGACGCGAAAAAATCGGTGCCGCAAATGCTGGAAGATTTCAAACAGCATCCGGCAGTTGCACCGCTGATTGCGGGCGGCAAGCTGGTGGAATATTCCGCTCACGTAGTGCCGGAAGCAGGCATCAACATGCTGCCGGAGTTGGTTGGTGACGGCGTATTGATTGCGGGTGATGCCGCCGGAATGTGTATGAACCTCGGTTTTACCATTCGCGGTATGGATCTGGCGATTGCCGCCGGGGAAGCCGCAGCAAAAACCGTGCTTTCAGCGATGAAAAGCGACGATTTCAGTAAGCAGAAACTGGCGGAATATCGTCAACATCTTGAGAGTGGCCCGCTGCGCGATATGCGCATGTACCAAAAACTACCGGCGTTCCTTGATAACCCACGCATGTTTAGCTGCTACCCGGAACTGGCGGTGGGCGTGGCGCGTGACCTGTTCACCATTGACGGCAGCGCGCCGGAACTGATGCGCAAGAAAATCCTCCGCCACGGTAAGAAAGTGGGCTTCATCAATCTAATCAAGGATGGCATGAAAGGAGTGACCGTTTTATGACTTCTCCCGTCAATGTGGACGTCAAACTGGGCGTCAATAAATTCAATGTCGATGAAGAGCATCCGCACATTGTTGTGAAGGCCGATGCTGATAAACAGGCGCTGGAGCTGCTGGTGAAAGCGTGCCCCGCAGGTCTGTACAAGAAGCAGGATGACGGCAGTGTGCGCTTCGATTACGCCGGATGTCTGGAGTGCGGCACCTGTCGCATTCTGGGGCTGGGGTCGGCGCTGGAACAGTGGGAATACCCGCGCGGCACCTTTGGTGTGGAGTTCCGTTACGGCTGATGTTGGTTTGATACGTAACGCCGTACTGACTCTCATTGCAAAAAAACAGGAATAACCCATGCAACCGTCCAGAAACTTTGACGATCTCAAATTCTCCTCTATTCACCGCCGCATTTTGCTGTGGGGAAGCGGTGGTCCGTTTCTGGATGGTTACGTACTGGTAATGATTGGCGTGGCGTTGGAGCAACTGACTCCGGCACTGAAACTGGACGCCGACTGGATTGGCTTGCTGGGCGCGGGAACGCTCGCCGGGCTGTTTGTCGGTACATCGCTGTTTGGCTATATCTCCGATAAAGTCGGACGGCGCAAAATGTTCCTCATTGATATCATCGCCATCGGCGTGATATCGGTGGCGACGATGTTTGTCTCATCCCCCGTAGAACTGCTGGTGATGCGGGTACTCATCGGCATTGTCATTGGCGCGGATTATCCCATCGCCACCTCAATGATCACCGAGTTCTCCAGCACCCGTCAGCGGGCGTTCTCCATCAGCTTTATCGCCGCCATGTGGTATGTCGGCGCGACCTGCGCCGATCTGGTCGGTTACTGGCTTTATGATGTGGAAGGTGGTTGGCGCTGGATGTTGGGTAGCGCGGCGATCCCGTGTTTGTTGATTTTGATTGGTCGATTCGAACTGCCTGAATCTCCCCGCTGGCTGCTACGCAAAGGGCGAGTAAAAGAGTGCGAAGAGATGATGATCAAACTGTTTGGCGAACCGGTGGCTTTCGATGAAGAGCAGCCACAGCAAACCCGTTTTCGCGATCTGTTTAACCGTCGCCATTTTCCGTTTGTTCTGTTTGTTGCTGCCATCTGGACTTGCCAGGTGATCCCAATGTTCGCCATTTACACCTTTGGTCCGCAAATCGTTGGTCTTTTGGGGCTGGGCGTCGGCAAAAATGCGGCGCTGGGAAATGTGGTGATTAGCCTGTTCTTTATGCTCGGCTGTATTCCGCCGATGCTGTGGCTAAACACTGCCGGACGGCGTCCATTGTTGATTGGCAGCTTTGCCATGATGACGCTGGCGCTGGCGGTTTTGGGGCTGATCCCGGATATGGGGATTTGGCTGGTGGTGATGGCGTTCGCGGTGTATGCCTTTTTCTCTGGCGGGCCGGGTAATTTGCAGTGGCTTTATCCTAATGAACTCTTCCCGACGGATATCCGCGCTTCTGCCGTGGGGGTGATTATGTCCTTAAGCCGGATTGGCACCATTGTTTCGACCTGGGCGCTGCCGATCTTTATCAATAATTACGGTATCAGTAACACGATGCTAATGGGGGCGGGTATCTCGCTGTTTGGCTTGTTGATTTCCGTAGCGTTTGCCCCGGAAACCCGTGGGATGTCACTGGCGCAGACCAGCAATATGACGATCCGCAGGCAGCGAGCGGGGTAATTTATTCAGAATTCTCTCTTTTCTGAATCAATATTATTGACTATAAGCCGCGTGAATATGTGACTACACTTTGTGGGAAAACAAAGGCGTAACCGCGCAGGCTAACTATGATTCTCATAATTTATGCGCATCCTTATCCGCATCATTCCCATGCGAATAAACGGATGCTTGAACAGGCAAGGACGCTGGAAGGCGTCGAAATTCGCTCTCTTTATCAACTCTATCCTGACTTCAATATCGATATTGCCGCCGAGCAAGAGGCGCTGTCTCGCGCCGATCTGATCGTCTGGCAGCACCCGATGCAGTGGTACAGCATTCCACCGCTCCTTAAACTTTGGATCGATAAAGTCCTCTCGCACGGCTGGGCTTACGGTCACGGCGGTACGGCGCTGCATGGCAAACATTTGCTGTGGGCGGTGACGACCGGCGGCGGGGAAAGCCATTTTGAGATTGGCGCGCATCCGGGCTTTGATGTGCTGTCGCAGCCGCTACAGGCGACGGCGATCTACTGTGGGCTGAACTGGCTGCCGCCGTTTGCCATGCACTGCACCTTTATTTGTGACGACGAAACCCTCGAAGGGCAGGCGCGTCACTATAAGCAACGTCTGCTGGAATGGCAGGAGGCACATCATGGATAGTCATACGCTGATTCAGGCGCTGATCTACCTCGGTTCGGCGGCGCTGATTGTACCCATTGCAGTACGCCTCGGTCTGGGATCGGTACTTGGCTACCTGATCGCAGGCTGCATTATTGGCCCGTGGGGGCTGCGGCTGGTGACCGATGCCGAATCTATCCTGCACTTTGCTGAAATCGGCGTGGTGCTGATGCTGTTTATCATTGGCCTCGAACTCGACCCACAAAGGCTGTGGAAGCTGCGTGCGGCGGTGTTCGGTGGTGGCGCGTTGCAGATGGTGATTTGTGGCGGCCTGCTGGGGCTATTCTGCATGTTACTTGGGCTGCGCTGGCAGGTAGCGGAACTGATCGGCATGACGCTGGCGCTCTCCTCTACGGCGATTGCCATGCAGGCGATGAATGAGCGTAACCTAATGGTGACGCAGATGGGACGCAGCGCCTTTGCGGTACTGCTGTTCCAGGATATTGCCGCAATCCCGCTGGTAGCGATGATCCCGCTACTGGCGGCGAGCAGCGCCTCGACGACGATGGGCGCATTTGCTCTCTCGGCATTAAAAGTGGCGGGCGCACTGGTGCTGGTAGTATTGCTGGGGCGCTATGTCACGCGTCCGGCGCTGCGTTTTGTTGCCCGCTCTGGCTTGCGGGAAGTATTCAGTGCCGTGGCGTTATTCCTCGTGTTTGGCTTTGGTTTGCTGCTGGAAGAGGTTGGCTTGTCGATGGCGATGGGCGCGTTTCTGGCGGGCGTACTGCTGGCAAGCTCGGAATATCGTCATGCGCTGGAAAGCGATATCGAACCGTTCAAAGGTTTGCTGCTGGGGCTGTTTTTCATTGGCGTTGGCATGTCGATAGACTTTGGCACGCTGCTTGAAAATCCATTACGCATTGTCATTTTGCTGCTTGGTTTCCTCATCATCAAAATCGCCATGCTGTGGCTAATTGCCCGGCCGTTACAGGTGCCGAATAAGCAGCGTCGCTGGTTTGCGGTGCTGTTAGGGCAGGGTAGTGAGTTTGCCTTTGTGGTGTTTGGTGCAGCGCAAATGGCAAATGTGCTGGAGCCGGAGTGGGCGAAATCGCTGACCCTGGCGGTGGCGCTGTCGATGGCGGCAACGCCGATTCTGCTGGTGATCCTCAATCGCCTTGAGCAATCTTCTACTGAAGAAGCGCGTGAAGCCGATGAGATTGACGAAGAACAGCCACGGGTCATTGTTGCTGGATTTGGACGTTTTGGGCAGATCACCGGACGTTTACTGCTCTCCAGCGGGGTAAAAATGGTGGTGCTCGATCACGATCCTGACCATATCGAAACGTTGCGCAAATTCGGCATGAAAGTGTTTTACGGCGATGCCACGCGGATGGATTTACTGGAATCTGCCGGAGCGGCGAAAGCAGAAGTGCTGATTAACGCCATCGACGATCCGCAAACCAATCTGCAACTGACGGAGATGGTGAAGGAGCATTTCCCACATTTGCAGATTATTGCCCGTGCCCGCGATGTTGATCACTATATCCGCCTGCGCCAGGCAGGCGTTGAAAAGCCGGAGCGTGAAACTTTCGAAGGCGCGTTGAAAACCGGGCGGCTGGCGCTGGAAAGTTTAGGTCTTGGGCCATATGAAGCGCGAGAACGCGCGGATGTGTTCCGCCGCTTTAATATTCAGATGGTGGAAGAGATGGCAATGGGCGAAAACGACACCAAAGCCCGCGCGGCAGTCTATAAACGCACCAGCGCGATGTTAAGCGAGATTATTACTGAGGATCGCGAACATCTGTCATTAATTCAACGGCATGGCTGGCAGGGAACCGAAGAAGGCAAACATACCGGCAACATGGCGGATGAGCCAGAAACTAAGCCATCGTAATCAGAAAGTGTGATGTAGCACACGCTTTACAACTAACTGTTTGTTTTTGCGCAACTGTAATGAGGCGAGTCCAGGGGCATAGCGTGGACTCGCCAGCAGAATATAAAATTTTCCTCAACATCATCCTCACGCCAGTCGACGAAGGTTTACGCTTTACGTATAGTGGCGACAATTTTTTTTATCGGGAAATCTCAATGATCAGTCTGATTGCGGCGTTAGCGGTAGATCGCGTTATCGGCATGGAAAACGCCATGCCGTGGAACCTGCCTGCCGATCTCGCCTGGTTTAAACGTAACACCTTAAATAAACCCGTGATTATGGGGCGCCATACCTGGGAATCCATCGGTCGCCCGCTGCCTGGGCGCAAGAATATTATCCTCAGCAGCAAGCCAGGTACGGACGATCGCGTAACGTGGGTTAAATCGTTGGATGAAGCCATCGCCGCGTGTGGTGACGTACCGGAGATTATGGTGATTGGCGGTGGACGCGTTTATGAGCAGTTCCTGCCCAAAGCGCAAAAACTGTATCTGACGCATATCGACGCAGAAGTGGAAGGCGACACCCATTTCCCGGATTACGAGCCGGATGACTGGGAATCGGTATTCAGCGAATTCCACGACGCCGATGCGCAGAACTCTCACAGCTATTGCTTTGAGATTCTGGAGCGGCGGTAATTTTTCTCCAGATAAAGGGTTTACATGGCATAAGGAGACCGATGTGAATAACTTTTATCAGCTTAAAATTACGCTTAAAGATGTCGAACCGGCAGTCTGGCGCCGGTTTGTTGTTCCCGCCAATCTGACGCTTGATCGATTACACGATGTTGTGCAGATCGTCATGGGTTGGGATGACTGTCATTTGCATAATTTTAAATTTAAAAAGCAAATTTATACGGAATTCCCCGAAGCGGTAAATGAGGCTGATGAAGCTGAAATTCGGCTTAACGAACTGCTTAAGAGTAAGGGGAATAAATTAACCTACACCTATGATTTTGGTGATGGCTGGGAGCATGAAATCGTCCTTGAAGATAAAAACTACTTTTGGGATGAAATGCAGACTCCCTTTGAGTGCGTGGAAGGCTTGATGATGTGCCCTCCTGAAGATAGCGGTGGGCCTGAAAGTTATATGCATTTTCTGAAGGTGATTTTTGATCCGCAGAATAACGAAGAAGAGTATGAAGAGTATCTTGAGATACTGGGCCTGCAAGAAGAGAGTGAAATTGATATTAAGGAATTCATTTTCAGCTATGACTGTGATGGCGTGAATGCCGCCCTGCGATTATATGCCCGCTGGTCGCGAGATCGCGCGTTACCCTTCGATGACGATTATTAAGCCATACAAAGAAGCGCGGCGTTTTTTTGCCGCGCTGCGTTGTTTGAAAATACCGATGCCATTTGTTATTTCATGGACTTGCAGAATATCAAAATAGTCAGCCATTATTCCTCCCTGAATGGTAACGGTATTGTATTAAGACGCCGCCGCTTCGCCCATATCTTTGTGCCGGTTCGACGGCTGGACGAAATACTGCTTATCTTCCCAGCGCAGGCAGGTTAATGTCCCGCCCCAGCAGCATCCTGTATCCAGCGCGTAAATACCTTCTGGCGTACCTTTGCCCTCCAGCGATGCCCAGTGACCAAAGGCGATGCTGTATTCTTCAGCGACAGGGCCAGGAATCGCAAACCACGGTTTCAGTGGGGCAGGGGCCTCTTCCGGCGATTCTTTGCTGTACATATCCAGTTGACCGTTCGGGAAGCAAAAACGCATACGGGTAAAGGCGTTGGTGATAAAACGCAGTCTTCCCAGCCCCCGCAATTCCGGTGACCAGTTATTTGGCATATCGCCGTACATAGCGTCGAGAAAGAAGGGATAGGAGTCACTCGACAATACTGCTTCTACGTCGTGAGCACACTCTTTGGCTGTCTCTAAGTCCCACTGCGGCGTGATCCCCGCGTGAGCCATCACCAGTTTTTTCTCTTCGTCGATTTGCAGCAGAGGCTGGCGACGCAGCCAGTTAAGCAGCTCGTCGGCGTCCGGCGCTTCCAGCAGCGGTGTCAGGCGATCTTTGGGTTTATTACGGCTGATCCCGGCGAATACCGCCAGCAGATGCAGATCGTGATTACCCAGAACCAGACGCACGCTGTCGCCTAAGGATTTTACATAGCGCAGAACATCAAGCGAACCAGGCCCGCGCGCGACCAGGTCGCCCGTCAGCCAGAGGGTATCTTTCCCAGGGGTAAATTCCACTTTATGCAGCAATGCGATCAGTTCATCGTAACAACCATGAACGTCGCCAATAAGGTATGTCGCCATATTATTTTAATGAATGAGTATTGGAACGGAGAGTCGGAATACAGGAATGTCGATGCTGAATGGAACGCCATTTTCATCGATCATTTCGTAGTGACCCTGCATGGTGCCCATCGGTGTTTCAATAATCGCACCGCTGGTGTACTGGTACTCTTCGCCAGGGGCGATATGCGGCTGAACGCCCACCACACCTTCGCCCTGGACTTCGGTTTCACGGCCATTGCCGTTGGTGATCAGCCAGTAACGCCCCAACAACTGCACTGGCGCTCGCCCCAGGTTGCGTATGGTTACGGTATAAGAAAAAACGTAACGTTCATTATCAGGTGAAGATTGCGCTTCAATGTAAACACTTTGAACCTGAATACACACTCGGGGCGAATTGATCATCGTTAACTCTCCTGCAAAGACGCGTTCTCCGCCAGATAGTTCGCCATCTGGCAATATTGCGCGACAGAGATATTTTCCGCTCGCATCGCCGGGTCGATGCCCATTCCCGTTAACACCTCGACGCTAAACAGGTTGCCGAGGCTGTTACGAATGGTTTTACGACGCTGGTTAAAGGCTTCGGTGGTGATACGGCTTAACACGCGAACATCTTTAACCGGGTAAGGCATCGTTGCATGAGGAACCAGGCGCACGACGGCGGAATCCACTTTTGGTGGTGGTGTAAAGGCTGATGGCGGTACTTCCAGCACCGGGATCACGTTGCAATAATATTGCGCCATGACGCTTAATCGACCATACGCTTTGCTGTTCGGTCCTGCAACCAGACGATTCACCACCTCTTTTTGCAACATAAAGTGCATGTCGGCAATGGCATCAGTATAGCTAAACAGATGGAACATCAACGGCGTGGAGATGTTATACGGCAGGTTACCGAAAACTCGTAGCGGCTGCCCCATTTTCTCGGACAGCTCACCGAAGTTAAAGGTCATCGCATCCTGCTGATAAATCGTCAGTTTCGGGCCTAAGAACGGATGCGTTTGCAGACGTGCCGCCAGATCGCGGTCAAGTTCGATGACCGTCAGCTGGTCCAGACGTTCGCCGACCGGTTCGGTCAATGCCGCCAGACCGGGGCCGATTTCGACCATCGCCTGACCCTTCTGCGGGTTAATGGCAGAAACAATGCTGTCGATCACGAACTGATCGTTGAGAAAGTTTTGCCCGAAGCGTTTACGGGCTAAGTGGCCCTGGTGGACTCGTTTATTCATTGGGTATTAACAATCATTTTGATGGCGAGATTAAGCGCCGTAATAAAACTGCCGACATCGGCTTTGCCACGTCCCGCCAGTTCCAGCGCGGTGCCGTGGTCAACCGATGTGCGAATAAAGGGCAGGCCCAGCGTAATGTTCACACCGCGCCCGAAGCCCTGGTATTTTAGCACGGGAAGACCCTGATCGTGGTACATCGCCAGCACCGCGTCGGCGTTGTCGAGATATTTAGGCTGAAACAGGGTATCGGCAGGCAAAGGCCCGTTGAGTTTCATCCCCTGCGCCCGTAACTCGTCGAGCACCGGAATGATGGTGTCTATCTCTTCCGTGCCCATATGACCGCCTTCACCTGCGTGCGGATTCAGTCCACAGACCAGAATGCGCGGCTCAGCAATACCAAATTTGGTTTGCAAATCGTGATGCAAAATAGAAATGACTTCATGCAGCAGTGGTGGGGTGATGGCGTCAGCGATATCACGTAGCGGTAAATGCGTCGTTGCCAGCGCCACGCGAAGTTCTTCGGTTGCCAGCATCATCACGACTTTTTTTGCCTGCGAGCGTTCTTCGAAAAACTCGGTATGACCGGTAAACGGAATACCAGCGTCGTTAATGACGCCTTTATGCACGGGGCCGGTAATCAGTGCGGCAAATTCACCGTTCAGACAGCCATCACACGCTCGCGCCAGCGTCTCTACCACGTAATGCCCATTTTCAACCGTTAATTGCCCCGCAGTCACAGGTGATCGTAGCGCGACAGGAAGTAGCGTTAATGTGCCAGCAGTTTGCGGTTGTGCAGGGGAGTCTGGGGAATAAGGGCGGAGAGTAAGCGGCAAACCGAGCATCACTGCCCGGTCGGTAAGGAGAGTAGCATCGGCACAAACAACCAGTTCGACCGGCCACTCACGCTGTGCAAGCTGGACAACTAAGTCCGGGCCAATCCCGGCGGGTTCGCCGGGAGTGATCACAACACGTTGGGTTTTAACCATTAGTTGCTCAGGATTTTAACGTAGGCGCTGGCGCGTTGTTCCTGCATCCAGCTTGCTGCTTCTTCCGAGAACTTACGGTTCATCAGCATACGATAAGCACGATCTTTCTGCGCAGCGTCGGTTTTATCGACATTACGGGTATCCAGCAGTTCGATTAAATGCCAGCCGAATGAAGAGTGAACCGGTGCACTCATTTGACCTTTATTCAGGCGGGTCAACGCGTCACGGAAGGCCGGATCGAAAATATCTGGCGTTGCCCAGCCAAGATCGCCGCCCTGGTTGGCAGAGCCAGGATCCTGAGAGAACTCTTTCGCTGCGGCAGCAAAAGTTGTTTTACCACTCTTGATGTCCGCTGCAATTTGTTCCAGTTTCACGCGGGCCTGTTCGTCAGTCATGATCGGCGACGGTTTCAGCAGAATATGGCGAGCATGAACTTCGGTCACCGAGATATTTTTGCTTTCGCCGCGCAGGTCGTTAACTTTCAGAATATGGAAGCCAACGCCAGAACGAATCGGACCAACAATATCGCCTTTCTTCGCCGTGCTTAACGCCTGGGCGAAAATTCCCGGCAGTTCCTGAATACGACCCCAGCCCATCTGACCGCCGTTCAGCGCCTGCTGATCGGCAGAGTGAGCGATCGCCAGTTTACCGAAATCAGCGCCGTTACGAGCCTGATCGACAATGGCACGCGCCTGCGTTTCCGCTTCGTTTACCTGCTCAGAAGACGGGTTTTCCGGCAGCGGGATCAGGATGTGGCTTAAGTTCAGCTCAGTGCTGGCATCGTTTTGATTACCGACTTGTTGCGCCAGAGCTTCAACTTCCTGCGGCAGGATGGTGATACGACGACGCACTTCGTTGTTACGCACTTCAGAGATAATCATCTCTTTGCGGATCTGGTTACGATAGGTGTTGTAGTTCAGACCATCGTAGGCCAGACGGCTGCGCATCTGATCCAGCGTCATATTGTTCTGTTTGGCAATATTGGCAATCGCCTGATCGAGCTGCTCATCGGAGATTTTCACTCCCATTTTCTGCCCCATCTGCAAGAGGATTTGATCCATGATCAAACGCTCCATGATTTGGTGGCGCAGCGTCGCGTCATCAGGAAGTTGCTGCCTTGCCTGGGCGGCATTCATTTTTACCGACTGCATTAATCCATCAACGTCGCTTTCCAGCACGACGCCGTTATTGACGACGGCTGCGACTTTATCGACTACCTGGGGGGCAGCGAAACTGGTATTCGCGATCATCGCGATACCGAGAAGCAGCGTTTTCCAGTTCTTCATACTTTTTCCATTTCAATTAACCGCACTGCGGATTACGTGGTAAATCAACAAATCACAAAGAGTTTTGATACGGCAGAATGTTCGAACGCAGCATCTCTTGCGTACCCAGACCGTAGTTAGAGCTCAGGCCGCGAAGTTCGATGTTAAAGCCGATTGCGTTGTCATATACCGCATGTTGTTTATCGTTATCCCAACCGTTCAGCTTCCGCTCGTAACCGACGCGAATCGCATAGCAGCAGGAGCTGTATTGCACGCCTAACATAGAGTCGGCTTGCTTGTTCGCATTGGTGTCGTAGTAGTAAGCCCCGACAATTGACCAACGATCGGCGATTGGCCAGCTGGCGACTGCACCTACCTGCGAAATACCGTTTTTAAATTGTTCATATGTGGAATAATAATTAGGCAGTGTCGCCTGTATATATTCCGGGCTGGCATAGCGATAGTTCAGCTGTACCAGACGGTCTTCATCACGACGGTATTCAATACTGGTGTTACTGGTGGCTACGTTATCCAGACGAGTATCGTACTGAATGCCGCCACGTAATCCCCAGCGTTCGGAGATGCGCCAGTAGGTATCGCCTGCCCATACCAGTGAGCCCGTTTTGTCGTCATTCTCCCATGTTATGTTGTCATCGCCGGTGCGAGACTCCGTGAAATAGTAGATTTGACCAACGGAAATATTAAAACGTTCAACGGCTGCATCATCATATACGCGAGTTGTGATACCGGTCGTCACTTGGTTTGCGGAAGCAACACGGTCAAGACCGCCATAACTCCGGTCCCGGAACAGGCCTGAGTAGTCGGATTGCAACAGTGCGGAGTCATAGTTATAGATTTTGCTCTGATCGCGATACGGCACATACAGGTATTGAGCGCGCGGCTCCAGCGTCTGGGTGTAACCTGGCGCCAGCATTTCCATATCACGTTCGAAGACCATTTTGCCGTCAACTTTAAATTGCGGCATTACGCGGTTAACAGAATCTGCCAACTTATTGTTTTGTGGGTTGCTGTTATACCAGTCGAGATTGGTCTGCTGATAATGGGTAGCCAGTAGCTTCGCTTCGGTATTGATACTGCCCCAGGTGTTAGATAACGGCAGATTGATCGTCGGCTCCAGATGAACGCGAGTAGCCTCTGGCATATTGCTGTTTGTATTAACAAAATGCACTGCCTGACCATAAACTCGGGTATCAAAAGGGCCGAGATCGTTATGGTAGTAGTTGACGTCTAACTGCGGTTCAGCGGCATAGCTGTTGCCACTGGTATCATCAAAAACCTGGAATTGTTTATGCGAAAGCGTAGCGTCAAAGTTCTGCACCGCATAGCCAACGCTGAATTTTTGCGTTGCGTAACCATCGGTACTGGAACCATATTTATTATCAAAATCGTTGAAATAGGTCGGGTCGCTGACTTTGGTGTAGTCGATGTTAAAGCGCCAAACCTGGTCCATCACTCCGGAGTGTTGCCAGTAGAACAACCAACGGCGTGAATTGCTATCTTCTGGATGTTCATCTTCATAGACTTTATCCGAAGGCAGATAATCCAGTTCCATCAAGCCTGCGCCTGCCTGGGTGAGATAACGGAATTCGTTCTCCCACATGATGTTGCCACGACGATGCATATAATGCGGCGTGATGGTGGCATCCATATTTGGCGCGATGTTCCAGTAATATGGCAGATAGAATTCAAAGTAGTTGGTGGTGGTGTATTTGGCGTTCGGAATCAAGAAACCAGAACGGCGTTTATCACCCACCGGCAACTGCAAATACGGGCTGTAAAAGATCGGAACCGGACCCACCTTAAAGCGGGCGTTCCAGATCTCCGCAACTTGTTCTTCGCGGTCATGAATAATTTCGCTACCTACCACGCTCCAGGTATCAGAACCTGGCAAACAGGAAGTAAAGCTACCGTTATCCAGAATGGTGTAGCGGTTTTCGCCACGCTGTTTCATCAGGTCCGCTTTACCACGACCCTGGCGACCCACCATCTGGTAATCACCTTCCCAGACGTTGGTATCTTTGGTGTTCAGATTCGCCCAGCCTTTCGGCCCTTTGAGGATCACCTGGTTATCGTCGTAATGGACATTACCGAGCGCATCAACAGTACGTATCGGCTCCGGTTGTCCTGGTGCCTCTTTTTGATGGAGCTGCACTTCGTCGGCCTGCAGACGGCTGTTACCCTGCATGATATCTACGCTGCCAGTAAACACGGCGTCATCGGGGTAATTCCCCTTTGCGTGGTCAGCATTAATCGTCACGGGTAAGTCGTTAGTATCGCCCTGTACCAGAGGACGGTCATAGCTTGGCACGCCCAACATACACTGTGAGGCGAGGTCGGCTGCCAGTCCCTGTTGACTGTAAAGGGCGGTGGCAATCATGGTGGCCAGGAGAGTGGGGATACGTTTTTTCATACGTTGATTTTATTGTTCCATCATCGGTAACGTTGCGCGTGACAAACGGTCAGAGACTAACGTACTCGTCATCTCTACGCTAGTGTTAATCCTGTCCGAATAGCGTCAGTGGTGTTAGGCACGGCATTGAATGACAGGTATGATAATGCAAATTATAGGCGATGTCCCACAATTGACCGCAGCCGGAAAACGGTAAAAGCACCTTTATATTGTGGGAGATAGCCCTGATATCCGTGTGTCGATTTGGGGAATATATGCAGTATTGGGGAAAAATCATTGGCGTGGCCGTGGCCTTACTGATGGGCGGCGGCTTTTGGGGCGTTGTATTAGGTCTGTTAATCGGCCATATGTTTGATAAAGCCCGCAGCCGCAAAATGGCGTGGTTCGCCAACCAACGCGAGCGTCAGGCGCTGTTTTTTGCCACCACTTTTGAAGTGATGGGGCATTTAACCAAATCTAAAGGGCGTGTTACTGAGGCTGATATTCATATCGCCACATTGCTCATGGATCGGATGAATTTACACGGAGCTTCCCGTACTGCGGCGCAAAATGCATTCCGGGTGGGAAAATCAGACAATTACCCGCTGCGCGAAAAGATGCGTCAGTTTCGCAGTGTCTGCTTTGGTCGTTTTGACTTAATTCGTATGTTTCTTGAGATCCAGATTCAGGCCGCATTTGCCGATGGTTCACTGCATCCAAACGAACGGGCGGTGTTGTATGTGATTGCTGAAGAGTTGGGGATCTCCCGCGCCCAGTTTGACCAGTTTCTGCGCATGATGCAGGGTGGGGCGCAATTTGGCGGCGGTTATCAGCAGCAGTCTGGCGGTGGTAACTGGCAGCAAGCGCAGCGTGGCCCGACGCTGGAAGATGCCTGTAACGTGCTGGGCGTGAAGCCGACGGATGATGCAACCACCATTAAACGTGCCTACCGTAAGCTGATGAGCGAACACCATCCCGATAAGCTGGTAGCGAAAGGTTTACCGCCAGAGATGATGGAGATGGCGAAGCAAAAAGCGCAGGAAATTCAGCAGGCGTATGAGCTGATAAAGCAGCAGAAAGGATTTAAATAAGTTTTAGGGCGAGTCAGACATTGTAGGCCGGATGCGGCGTGAACGCCTTATCCGGCCTACCGAACTGCACCAGCGTGACTATTAAAAATCCGCAGGCGCCTTAAACGTCATACTATTGCCATATGCCGGATGGGTAATCGTCAACATCTCTGCATGTAGCAGCAAACGCGGTGCCATCGCCCTGGCTTCTGGTGAAGCATAAAAACGATCGCCGAGAATCGGATGACCCAGCGCCAGCATATGCACACGTAGCTGATGCGAACGTCCGGTAACCGGCTTTAACACCACTCTTGCCGTGTTATCCGCCGCATAATCCACCACTTCATATTCCGTCTGCGCAGGCTTACCCGTTTCGTAACAGACTTTCTGTTTCGGGCGGTTTGGCCAGTCGCAAATCAATGGCAGATCTATCAGACCTTCGGCAGGGGATGGATGCCCCCAGACGCGAGCCACATACTGCTTTTTCGGCTCGCGCTCGCGGAACTGGCGTTTTAATTCCCGTTCCGCCGCTTTGGTCAGCGCCACTACAATCACGCCGCTGGTGGCCATATCCAGACGATGCACCGATTCTGCCTGCGGATAATCACGCTGAATGCGCGTCATCACGCTGTCTTTGTGCTCTTCCAGACGCCCCGGCACAGACAACAAACCGCTCGGCTTGTTGACCACCATAATGTGGTCATCCTGATACAGGATAACCAGCCAGGGTTCCTGCGGTGGATTGTAGTTTTCCATCCCCATTTTCGACTCCGTTACTGATGCGTCACAACGATCAAACGCAGGGCATCCAGACGCCAGCCTGCCTGATCCAGGCTTTCCATCACCTGCTGACGGTTGCTCTCAATGGCGGTCAGTTCGTCGTCACGAATGTTCGGGTTCACTGCACGCAGAGCTTCCAGACGAGACAGCTCGGCAGACAGTTTTTCGTCAGCTTCGTTACGCGCAGCATCGATCAGTGCACGGGCAGACTTCTCAATCTGCGCTTCACCCAGTTGCAGGATAGCGTGAACCTCTTGCTGTACGGCGTTAACCAGCTTGCTACCGGTGTGGCGATTCACTGCGTTAAGCTGACGGTTAAAGGTTTCAAACTCCACCTGCGCCGCCAGGTTGTTGCCGTTTTTATCCAACAGCATACGTACCGGCGTCGGCGGCAGGAAGCGGTTAAGCTGCAACTGCTTCGGCGCTTGTGCTTCAACCACGTAAATCAGCTCCACCAACAGCGTACCTACCGGCAACGCTTTATTTTTCAACAGTGAAATCGTGCTGCTACCAGTATCGCCAGAAAGGATCAGATCCAGCCCGTTGCGGATCAGCGGATGTTCCCAGGTAATAAACTGCGCATCTTCACGCGCCAGCGCCACTTCACGATCAAAGGTGATGGTGATGCCATCTTCCGACAGACCCGGGAAGTCCGGCACCAGCATGTGATCGGACGGTGTCAGCACGATCATGTTGTCGCCGCGATCGTCCTGATTGATACCAATAATATCGAACAGATTCATGGCGAAGGCGATCAGGTTGGTATCGTCATCCTGCTCTTCAATGCTTTCTGCCAGTGCCTGGGCTTTTTCGCCACCGTTGGAGTGGATCTCCAGCAGGCGGTCACGCCCCTGCTCCAGCTGTGCTTTCAGGGCTTCATGCTGCTCGCGGCAGTTTTTGATCAGCTCATCAAAGCCTTCGGTTTGATCGGGTGAAGCCAGGTAGTTAATCAGATCGTTGTACACGCTATCGTAAATAGTGCGTCCGGTCGGGCAGGTGTGCTCGAAGGCATCCAGACCCTCGTGGTACCAGCGCACCAGCACTGACTGAGCGGTTTTTTCCAGATAAGGTACGTGGATCTGAATATCGTGCGCCTGACCGATACGATCCAGACGACCAATACGCTGCTCCAGCAGGTCTGGGTTGAACGGCAGATCGAACATTACCATGTGGCTGGCGAACTGGAAGTTACGCCCTTCAGAACCGATTTCCGAGCACAGCAGCACTTGTGCGCCGGTATCTTCTTCGGCGAACCATGCGGCTGCGCGGTCACGTTCGATAATCGACATGCCTTCGTGGAACACCGCTGCGCGAATACCTTCACGCTCGCGCAGCACCTGCTCCAGTTGCAGCGCGGTGGCGGCTTTAGCGCAGATCACCAGCACTTTCTGAGAGCGATGGCTGGTCAGGTAGCCCATCAGCCACTCAACGCGCGGATCGAAGTTCCACCAGGTGGCGTTATCACCTTCAAATTCCTGATAAATACGCTCCGGGTAGAGCATATCGCGGGCGCGGTCTTCCGCACTTTTACGTGCGCCCATGATGCCGGAGACTTTAATAGCCGTCTGATATTGCGTCGGCAGCGGCAGTTTAATAGTGTGTAGCTCGCGTTTCGGGAAGCCTTTCACACCGTTACGGGTGTTACGGAACAGCACGCGGCTGGTGCCGTGGCGATCCATCAGCATCGAAACCAGCTCCTGACGGGCGCTCTGGGCATCTTCGCTGTCGCTGTTTGCTGCTTGCAACAGCGGCTCGATATCCTGCTCGCCGATCATCTCGCCAAGCATGTTCAGTTCGTCATTGCTCAGTTTGTTACCTGCCAGCAGCATGGCAACGGCGTCCGCAACCGGACGATAATTTTTCTGCTCTTCAACGAATTGCGCGAAATCGTGGAAACGGTTCGGATCCAGCAGACGCAGACGGGCGAAGTGGCTTTCCATCCCCAGTTGTTCCGGGGTCGCAGTCAGCAGCAGAACGCCCGGCACATGCTCTGCCAGTTGTTCAATGGCCTGATATTCACGGCTTGGTGCATCTTCGCTCCACACCAGGTGGTGCGCTTCGTCGACTACCAGTAGATCCCACTCAGCTTCACAGAGATGTTCCAGACGCTGTTTGCTGCGACGGGCAAAATCCAGCGAGCAAATCACCAGCTGTTCGGTATCGAACGGGTTGTAAGCATCGTGCTGAGCTTCGGCATAACGCTCATCATCAAACAGAGCAAAACGTAGGTTGAAACGGCGCAGCATTTCTACCAGCCACTGATGCTGTAAGGTTTCCGGGACGATAATCAGCACACGTTCAGCAGCGCCAGAGAGCAACTGCTGATGCAGGATCATCCCAGCTTCAATGGTTTTCCCTAAACCCACTTCGTCAGCCAGCAGAACGCGCGGCGCGTGGCGGCGACCAACATCATGAGCGATGTTGAGCTGGTGCGGGATCAGACTGGTACGCTGACCGCGCAGGCCGCTGTACGGCATACGGAACTGTTCGCTGGAATACTTACGTGCGCGATAACGCAGCGCAAAGCGATCCATACGGTCGATCTGCCCGGCAAACAGGCGGTCTTGCGGTTTGCTGAACACCAGTTTGCTATCAAGGAAAACTTCGCGCAGGGGCACGCCGGCTTCTTCAGTATCCAGGCGAGTACCGATATAGGTCAGCAAGCCATTTTCTTCTTTTACTTCTTCGACTTGCATCTGCCAGCCGTCGTGGCTGGTAATGGTATCACCAGGGTTGAACATCACGCGGGTCACGGGGGAATCACTGCGTGCGTACAGACGGTTTTCACCAGTAGATGGGAAAAGCAGAGTGACAGTTCGCGCATCCACCGCGACAACGGTTCCAAGTCCCAATTCGCTTTCTGTATCGCTGATCCAGCGTTGACCAAGTGTAAAAGGCATATGTGTTCGGCTCTATATCTTTAATTGCAGGCAATAACTACCCGCTACCGGGCTTATGTGGTAGTGGCGTTATTCAGGTCCAGGAATGGAAAGGGCGCTATGGTACTGGATGGCAAAGGATTCGTCACGCATCAAAATGGTATCTGGCGAACTCTTTTTTTTGCTCAAAATAGCCCAAGTTGCCCGGTCATAAGTGTAGCAAAATTATCCTCAATAAAGGGGAGTATTCCTTCCGCCACCGGTTGAAGCTGGCGAGTCAGATAGTGTTCGTAATCCAGCGGTGAACGTTGATAGTCCAGCGGCTCCGGGCCGTTAGTGGTCCAGACATATTTAATGGTGCCTCGGTTCTGATATTGCAAGGGGCGTCCGCGCTTTTGGTTTTCTTCATCGGCAAGGCGAGCGGCGCGTACATGAGGCGGCACATTACGCTGATATTCGCTCAGTGGGCGGCGTAGCCGTTTGCGGTAAACCAGCCGTGCATCCAGTTCACCTGCCATCAGTTTGTCGATGGTTTCGCGGATATAATCCTGATATGGCTCGTTGCGAAAGATGCGCAAATACAGCTCCTGCTGAAACTGCTGAGCCAGTGGTGTCCAGTCGGTACGCACGGTTTCCAGCCCTTTAAACACCATCCGCTGCTTGTCGCCTTCCTGAATCAGTCCGGCGTATCGCTTCTTACTGCCGGTATCGGCTCCGCGAATAGTTGGCATCAGAAAACGGCAGAAATGAGTTTCATACTCCAGTTCCAGCGCACTGGTCAGCCGTTGTTTTTGCAGCGTTTCCGCCCACCAGGCGTTAACGTGCTGCACCAGTGCACGACCGATTTTCGCCGCCTCTTCTTCGCAATGTGCGCCTTTCAGCCAGACAAACGTTGAATCGGTATCGCCATAGATCACGTCATAGCCTTGCGCTTCAATTAACGCTTTGGTTTGTCGCATGATCTGATGACCGCGCATGGTGATCGATGACGCCAGGCGCGGATCGAAGAACCGGCAGGCGGTCGTACCAAGCACGCCATAAAAGGCATTCATAATGATTTTCAGTGCCTGCGACAGCGGCTTATTGCCCTGACGTTTGGCTTCATCGCGGCCGTGCCAGATGTTAGTTACGATCTCTGGCAGGCAATGTTTTTCCCGCGAGAACCAGGCTTCGAGAAAACCTTCGGTGCTGTGCTCTGGATCAGGCTGCGCCATGCCTTCCACCAGCCCGACGGGATCAATCAGAAAGGTGCGGATGATCGATGGGTACAGGCTTTTGTAGTCCAGCACCAGCACCGAATCATACAGCCCTGGTCGCGAATCCATCACGTAGCCGCCAGGGCTGGCGTGCGGTGGAACTTCGCCGAGATTGGGCGCGACATATCCGGCGCGATGCATTCGCGGGAAATAGAGATGACCAAACGCCGCCACCGAACCACCGTGCCGATCCACCGGCAGGCCGTTAACCGTCGCCCGTTCGAGCAAAAATGGCATGATTTCAGTTTTATGGAAGATCTGCGTTACCAGTTCGCAATCTTTCAGGTTATAAGTCGCCAGTGCGGGCTTATCTTCGGCGAAACGGCGGTCAATTTCGTCCATCCGATCCCACGGGTTATCGATAGATTTTCCTTCGCCTAACAATTCCTGGGCGACGGTTTCCAGCGAGAATGAAGAGAAATTCCAGAACGCGGATTTCAGCGCCTCGATACCGTCGATAATTAGCCGGCCTTTGGCCTGGGCAAAAAAAACACCGTTTTTAAAACCGTGCTCGCGCCACTCCAGCTCGCTGTTATCGCGCCCCAGACGCAGCGGAATGCGGTAACGCTCGGCATGTTTTTGCAGCATTCGCAGATCAAACTGCACCACGTTCCAGCCGATGATCACATCGGGATCGTGGTTTGCAAACCAGGCGTTAAGTTTTTCCAGCAGTTGCGGACGGCTGGCGACGTACTCCAGTTCGAAATCAAGTGAGGAAGCGTCGCCATTCTCTGGCCCCAGCATATAAACGATGCGCTGCCCACAGCCTTCCAGGCCGATGCAGTACAGCTCACCGTGGCGGGTAGTTTCAATATCTATAGAGACCCACTTGAGCGGCGGGCGGTAGTCGGGATGCGGTTTCAGACGGGCATTAACGATAGCGCCATCACGCAAATCACCCTCGACCCACACCGGAGCGGTAATAAACTGCTCCATCAGATAGCGTTCTGGCGGGCGCACATCGGCCTCGTAGACGGTAACGCCACTTTCACGCAGGCGCTTCTCGTAATTCATCAACTGGCGATGGGCGCGACAGTAAAGGCCATACACCGGCTGGCGGTGAAAATCCTTTAACGCCAGCGACGTCAGGCGAAATCCTTGCTCACCCTGCAAAATATGTTGAGCGCGGGGAACGTGATCGGCGGGAATAAACGCCACGGACTCTTGCGGCGCAAGCGTAACCTGCAACGGCCCGTTGTCCGTCGCTAACCAAAAGGAAACTTCGGTTCCTTGCGGGGTATCCCGCCAGTGTCGGGTTAAGATAAAACCTGCCTGCGCCACGTTGAAAATCCAATAAAAAACCAGGCTTGAGTATAGCCTGGTTTTGGTTGACTGGCTGTGGTTTTATACAGTCATTACTGCCCGTAATATGCCTTCGCGCCATGCTTACGCAGATAGTGCTTATCCAGCAACGTTTGTTGCATATCCGGTAACTGCGGCGCTAACTGGCGGCAGAAAATCCCCATATAAGCGACTTCTTCCAGCACGATGGCGTTGTGCACCGCATCTTCGGCATTTTTACCCCACGCAAATGGACCGTGAGAATGCACCAGTACGCCTGGCATTTGCGCCGCGTCGATCCCCTGTTTTTTGAAAGTTTCAACGATGACGTTACCGGTTTCCCACTCATATTCACCGTTGATTTCCGCATCGGTCATTTTACGCGTACAGGGAATGGTGCCGTAGAAATAGTCGGCGTGGGTGGTGCCGGTTGCCGGAATCGACTGACCTGCCTGCGCCCAGATGGTGGCGTGGCGGGAGTGCGTATGCACAATGCCGCCAATGGACGGGAATGCCTGATAGAGCAACCGGTGAGTTGGCGTGTCGGAGGAGGGCTTTTTCTTGCCTTCAACCACTTCACCGGTTGCGATACTGACCACGACCATATCGTCGGCGGCCATGGTACTGTAATCGACGCCGGAAGGTTTGATCACAAAGACGCCGCGCTCGCGATCAACGGCGCTGACGTTGCCCCAGGTCAGCGTGACCAGGTTGTGTTTTGGCAGCGCCAGATTGGCTTCTAATACCTGACGTTTGAGATCTTCTAACATGTTGACTCCAGAGAGGTCATTTCCCCTCACCCCGACCCTCTCCCCAAAGGGGCGAGGGGGAAAAGAATGCCAGATGCGCTTTGCTTATCCGGCCTACAAAATCGCAGCGTGTAGGCCTGATAAGACGCGTTAGCGTCGCATCAGGCGTTGAAAGCCCGATGCGGCTAATTAGCGACGAAATCCGTAATACACTTCGTTCCAGCGCAGCGCGTCTTTAAACGCTGGCAGGCGGGTGTCGTTATCAATCACCGTGATTTCAATGTCGTGCATCTCGGCGAACTGGCGCATATCGTTGAGGTTCAGCGCATGGCTGAAGACGGTATGGTGCGCGCCACCAGCGACAATCCACGCTTCGGAAGCAGTTGGCAGATCCGGCTGCGCTTTCCACAACGCATTCGCTACCGGCAGTTTCGGCAGGGAGTGCGGCGTTTTCACCGTGTCGATGCAGTTAACCAGCAGACGATAACGATCGCCGAGATCAATCAGGCTGGCGACAATGGCCGGACCGGTTTGGGTGTTGAAGATCAGGCGGGCAGGATCGTCTTTACCGCCAATGCCAAGGTGCTGAACGTCGAGGATCGGTTTCTCTTCTGCGGCGATCGACGGGCAGACTTCCAGCATATGGGAGCCGAGCACCAGGTCATTACCTTTCTCGAAGTGATAGGTGTAATCCTCCATAAAGGAGGTGCCGCCCTGCAGACCGGTTGACATTACCTTCATGATGCGAAGCAGGGCGGCAGTTTTCCAGTCGCCTTCGCCCGCAAAGCCGTAACCCTGCTGCATCAGACGCTGTACGGCCAGACCAGGAAGCTGTTTCAGACCGTGCAAATCTTCAAAGGTGGTGGTGAACGCGTGGAAGCCACCTTGTTCCAGGAAACGCTTCATCCCCAGCTCAATACGTGCCGCTTCCAGCACGTTCTGCCGTTTTTCGCCGTGGATTTGTGTGGCAGGCGTCATGATGTAGCTGCTTTCATACTCATCGACCAGCGCGTTAACATCGCCATCGCTGATGGAGTTCACCACCTGCACCAGATCGCCAACCGCCCAGGTATTCACCGAGAAACCGAACTTGATCTGTGCGGCAACTTTATCGCCATCGGTGACCGCCACTTCACGCATATTGTCGCCAAAACGGCAGACTTTCAGATGACGGGTATCCTGTTTAGAGACCACCTGGCGCATCCAGGAGCCGATACGCTCATGGGCTTGTTTATCCTGCCAGTGACCGGTAACCACGGCATGTTGCTGACGCATACGCGCGCCAATGAAGCCGAACTCGCGACCGCCGTGCGCGGTCTGGTTCAGGTTCATAAAGTCCATATCGATACTGTCCCACGGCAGCGCCGCGTTAAACTGGGTGTGGAATTGCAGCAACGGTTTGTTGAGCATGGTCAGGCCGTTGATCCACATTTTTGCCGGGGAGAAAGTGTGCAGCCACACCACCAGACCGGCGCAACGATCGTCGTAATTGGCGTCGCGGCAAATAGCAGTGATTTCATCCGGCGTGGTGCCCAGCGGTTTCAGCACCAGTTTGCAGGGCAGTTTCGCTTCTGTATTCAGCGCATTAACAACGTGCTCGGCATGTTGGGTGACCTGACGCAGGGTTTCCGGGCCATACAGATGCTGGCTACCAATGACAAACCACACTTCATAATTATCAAAAATCGTCATTTTCGTGTCCTTATAGAGTCGGAACGGCCTGGGCAGCCTGTGCCGGGGCGGAAGTTGGAAGATAGTGTTGTTCGGCGCTCATCGCCCATTGCTGATAGCGGCGATAAAGCTGTTCAAAGCGTTGTGCCTGTTCGCTGCGCGGTTGTAGGGTTTTCTCTACCGCACTGGCCATTTTTTGCTGTGCTGATGGGATGTCTGCGTGTACTTTCGCGGCGACGGCAGCGAAAATTGCCGCACCGAGCGCACAGCACTGGTCAGAGGCTACAATTTGCAGCGGGCGATTCAGCACGTCGCAGCAGGCCTGCATAATGACCTGGTTTTTCCGCGCGATGCCGCCCAGCGCCATCACGTTATTGACGGCGATTCCCTGATCGGTGAAGCACTCCATGATTGCGCGTGCGCCAAAGGCGGTGGCGGCAATCAAACCGCCGAACAGCAGCGGAGCGTCGGTAGCGAGGTTCAGATCTGTAATTACCCCTTTCAGGCGTTGGTTCGCGTTCGGTGTGCGACGACCGTTAAACCAGTCGAGCACCACCGGCAGGTGATCCAGAGAAGGGTTTTTGGCCCACGCCTCGGTCAGCGCCGGAAGCAGGTGTTTTTGGCTGGCGTTGATTTGCTCTTTCAGTTCCGGATATTGGGCGGCGAGTTGTTCCAGAGGCCAGCCGAGTACGCGACCAAACCAGGCGTAGATATCACCAAATGCCGACTGACCGGCTTCCAGACCGATAAATCCAGGCACCACGCTGCCATCAACCTGGCCGCAAATGCCTTTCACCGCGCGTTCGCCGACGCTGTGTTTGTCGGCAATCAGAATGTCGCAGGTGGACGTGCCGATAACTTTTACCAGCGTGTTAGGCTGTGCACCCGCGCCGACCGCGCCCATATGGCAGTCAAACGCGCCGCCGGAAATCACAACGCTTTCAGGCAAACCGAGACGCTGCGCCCATTCCGGGCATAAGGTGCCCACCGGAATATCGGCAGTCCAGGTGTCAGTGAACAACGGGGAAGGTAAATGACGGTTGAGGATCGGATCCAGCTCATCAAAGAAACTGGCTGGTGGCAGGCCACCCCAGCTTTCATGCCACAGTGATTTATGCCCGGCGCTGCAACGTCCGCGACGAATATCCTGCGGGCGCGTGGTGCCGGAAAGCAGGGCAGGAACCCAGTCGCACAGCTCAATCCACGATGCGGCAGATTGCGCAACGGCGCTGTCCTGACGGGTAACGTGGAGAATTTTCGCCCAGAACCATTCGCTGGAATAAATACCGCCAATATAGCGGGAGTAGTCAACTTTGCCCGGTGTGTGACATAAGCGGGTGATCTCTTCTGCTTCTTCAACCGCTGTGTGGTCTTTCCACAATACGAACATCGCGTTCGGGTTTTCGGCAAACTCCGGGCGCAGCGCCAGCACGTTGCCGTCGGCGTCGATTGGCGCAGGCGTGGAGCCGGTGCTGTCCACGCCAATACCGACCACTTCAGCCCGTTGTTCGGCGCTAAGCTCTGCAAGCACGGTTTTCAGCGCCGCTTCCATTGACTCAATGTAGTCACGCGGATGATGACGGAACTGGTTATTCGGGGCATCACAAAATTGCCCTTTCTGCCAGCGGGGATACCACTCTACGCTGGTGGCGATCTCTTCACCGGTGGCGCATTCCACCGCCAAAGCTCGCACAGAATCACTGCCAAAATCGAGGCCAATTGCAATCGCCATCGTTTCACTCCATCCAAAAAAACGGGTATGGAGAAACAGTAGAGAGTTGCGATAAAAACAGTCAGGCAGTATTCGCTAATCTTATGGATAAAAATGCTATTGCATAGCAAAGTGTGACGCCGTGCAAATAATCAATGTGGACTTTTCTGCCGCGATTATAGACACTTTTGTTACGCGTTTTTGTCATGGCTTTCGTCCCTCCTTGTTACAAAATGCTTTTCACAAGCGGGGTTGTCGGTTGGATTAGTGAAGATAGCCCACCAGAGACGCAATGCTGATGATGTTTAATGCAATATGGACAATTGGTTTCTTCTCTGATTGGCGGGAGTATGAAAAGTATGGCTGAAGCGCAAAATGATCCCCTGCTGCCGGGTTACTCGTTTAACGCCCATCTGGTGGCGGGTTTAACGCCGATTGAGGCCAACGGTTATCTCGATTTTTTTATCGACCGACCGCTGGGAATGAAAGGCTATATTCTCAACCTCACCATTCGTGGACAGGGTGTGGTGAAAAATCAGGGACGAGAATTTGTCTGCCGGCCGGGCGATATTTTGCTGTTCCCGCCGGGCGAAATTCATCATTACGGTCGTCATCCGGAGGCTCGTGAATGGTATCACCAGTGGGTTTACTTTCGTCCGCGCGCCTACTGGCACGAATGGCTTAACTGGCCGTCGATATTTGCCAATACCGGTTTCTTTCGCCCGGACGAAGCGCACCAGCCGCATTTCAGCGACTTGTTCGGGCAAATCATTAATGCCGGGCAAGGGGAAGGGCGCTATTCGGAGTTGCTGGCGATAAATCTTCTTGAGCAATTATTACTGCGGCGCATGGAAGCGATAAATGAGTCGCTCCATCCGCCAATGGATAATCGGGTACGCGAGGCTTGTCAGTACATTAGCGATCACCTGGCGGACAGCAATTTTGATATCGCCAGCGTCGCGCAGCATGTTTGCCTGTCGCCGTCGCGTCTGTCGCATTTGTTCCGCCAGCAGTTAGGGATTAGCGTCTTAAGCTGGCGCGAGGACCAACGCATTAGTCAGGCGAAGCTGCTTTTGAGCACCACCCGGATGCCTATCGCCACAGTCGGGCGCAATGTTGGCTTTGATGATCAACTCTATTTCTCGCGGGTATTTAAAAAATGTACCGGGGCGAGTCCGAGTGAGTTCCGTGCCGGTTGTGAAGAAAAAGTGAATGATGTAGCTGTCAGGTTGTCATAACTGGTAACGAATCAGACAATTGATGGCTTGACGGAGTGGCAATGGGTTTGCAGAATCCCTGCTTCGTCCCTTTGACAGGCACATTATGCAAGCATTGCTGGAACACTTTATTACCCAATCCACCGTGTACTCATTGATGGCGGTGTTATTGGTGGCTTTTCTGGAGTCGCTGGCGCTGGTCGGGTTGATTCTACCCGGTACGGTGCTGATGGCGGGGCTGGGGGCGCTGATTGGCAGTGGCGAGTTAAGTTTCTGGCACGCCTGGCTGGCAGGGATTATTGGCTGCCTGATGGGCGACTGGATCTCCTTCTGGCTGGGCTGGCGTTTTAAAAAGCCGTTGCATCGCTGGTCATTTCTGAAGAAAAACAAAGCACTACTCGACAAAACCGAACATGCGCTGCATCAGCACAGCATGTTCACCATTCTGGTCGGTCGTTTTGTCGGCCCGACGCGTCCGCTGGTGCCAATGGTGGCGGGGATGCTGGATCTGCCGGTGGCGAAATTTATCACGCCAAATATTATCGGCTGTTTGTTGTGGCCGCCGTTTTACTTCCTGCCGGGGATTCTGGCGGGCGCGGCGATTGATATTCCTGCCGGGATGCAGAGCGGTGAGTTTAAGTGGCTGTTGCTGGCGACGGCGGTGTTTTTGTGGGTTGGTGGCTGGCTGTGTTGGCGGTTATGGCGCAGCGGCAAAGCAACTGACCGTTTAAGTCATTATTTGTCGCGTGGTCATTTGTTGTGGCTGACACCGTTGATATCTGCCACTGGCGTGGTGGCGCTGGTGGTGTTAATTCGCCATCCGTTGATGCCGGTGTATATCGATATTTTGCGGAAAGTGGTTGGGGTTTAGGGGATAGTTTGCACCGGCGCTGGTTTGTTCCCCTCGCCCTAACCCTCAGCCCAGAGGGGCGAGGGGACTGTCCGGCGCTTTTAACCCATAATCCCCAACAGCGCCGAAGCACTCGCCTTACCGCTCAACAACTCATCGGTCTTACCCTGCCAGGCGATGCGCCCGTCGGCGACCACCACCGAGCGCGTGGCGATCCGCGCCGCATCTTCCACACTGTGCGACACCATCAATAGCGTCATTTTTTGCTGCTGGCAGCTCGTGCTCACCAGTGTCAGCATCTCCTGACGCAGCGCCGGATCGAGCGCGGAGAAGGGTTCATCGAGCAATAAAATGGGCTGTTCACGCACCAGACAACGCGCTAACGCGACGCGCTGCCGTTGACCGCCGGAAAGCTCACCTGGTAACCGTGCCATTAAATTATCAATCCCCATTTGACGGGCGATAGCGTGCATTTTCTCCTCCTGTACCGCGTTCAGCTTCAATCCCGGATTCAACCCCAGCCCGATGTTCTGCGCCACCGTCAGGTGACTGAACAGGTTGTTCTCCTGAAACAGCATCGACACCGGACGGCGTGACGGCGGCGTCGTGGTGTGATTAACGCCGTTGATAGTCAGCGAGCCACTGGCAGGCGTCAGAAAACCGGCGATCAAATTCAGCAGGGTACTTTTACCTGCGCCGCTTGGCCCGAGGATCGCCACCTGCTCGCCGCGTTCCACCGTTAGGCTAAAACGCATCGGTAAATGGTGGTAAAGCCAGGTGATATCAGTCAGTTTTAACATTTCGCCCCGGTAGTTTTTCAATCACGGTAAACAGCATAAAACAGAGCAGCAGCAGAATTAACGCGGTGACCGCGCCGTCCTGGCTGCGGTATGAGCCAATTTGCTGGTAGAGATAAAACGGCAGGGTGCGGAAATCATCGTTACCGAACAACGCCACTACGCCAAAATCACCGATCGACAGCACGCATGCAAAGGCCAGCGCCTGCGCCAGTGGACGTTTCAGGGCGCGCAGCTCCACCACTTTTAAGCGTGACCAGCCTTCAATCCCCAGCGACTGACATAACATGCTGTAGCGGGCGGTGATATCGCGCATCGGGTTTTCCAGCACTTTCAGCGCGTAAGGGATCGCCATTAACGCATTGGTGAAAATCACAATGCCGTCAGCAGATTGTGGCAGGCCAATGGTGTTGTTGAGCAGCAAAAAGAAGCCCGTTGCCAGCACAATCCCCGGCATGGCGAGGATCAACATACCGCTCATCTCCAGCGCCTGACCCGCCAGCATTTTTTGCCGCGCCCGCAGTTCGCGACTGCTCCATAGCAGCATCATGGTCAGCACCACGCACAATACGCCTGCCGCCAGCGCAATACGCAACGAGGTCCACAGCGCCTGCCACAGCACCGGTTGTGCCAGCACTTCCGGCAACTGGCGATTTACCCCATCGACGATCACCGCCAGTAACGGTGGCAGCAACAGCAGCAGCGCCAGCACAATTAACACCGTGTCGCAAATGCGGCTATGCAGACGATCGTCCGGGTCGCGCCAGCCTTGCAGCAGCGTGGTGCCGGGCGCAATGGCCTTACTCAATCGCTGACTCAGCAGCACCAGCCCAAGGCAACACACCATCTGGATCAGCGCCAGCATCGCCGCGCGGGCAGGATCGTAGTCGTAACTCAGCGCCTGATAAATAGCCAGCTCGATAGTGGTCGCCTGCGGACCGCCCCCCAGCGACAACACGGTGGCGAAGCTGGCGAAACAGAGCATAAAGATCAGCGCAGCAACCGGCGGGATTTGTCGCCGTAACCACGGCCATTCGACGAAGCGGAAAAAATGCCAGCCGCGCATCCCAAGCTGGGCAGCAAGCTGGCGTTGTTCGCCGGGAATGTTTTCCAGTGCCTGGAGTAATAAACGGCTCGCCATCGGCAGATTAAAAAATACGTGCGCCAGCAAAATACCTTGCAGGCCGTAGGGCGAAAAGGTCCATTCCAGACCGAGCGTTTGCCAGAGCGATGCCAGCCAGCCCTGACGACCATAGACGCTAAGAATACCAAAAACGGCGACCAGCACCGGCAGGATCAAGGTCATGGCGCACAGACGCAGCAGCGCCAGGCGTCCAGGAAAGCGTCTGCGATAGAGGGCGCGGGCAAGGAATATCGCGGGTACGACAGAAAGCAGCGCCGAGAGAAACGCCTGCCAGAAGGAGAAGCGCACCACGTGCCACAGGTAACTGTCCTGCCAGACTGCCACCCAGTCACCCTGCGGCGCGTTCCACCACAGGGCGAGAAACGCCGCCAGTGCAACCGCCATCATAAGCGTAGCGGCGCTTACACCTGGAATTAACCAGCCGGGAATTAACGGCTGACGGCGCGTTGCCATTCGCTAATCCATGCCTGACGTTGTGCCGCCACTTCGGCTGGCGTGAACTCCAGCGTGGTTGCTGGTTTGGTCAATTGTTCAAAACCGGCAGGCAGCGTGACGTTTGCCACCGGATACATCCAGTTGCCGGTTGGGATCGCATTCTGAAAAGCCGGAGAAACCATAAACTGGAGGAATTTTTGCGCCAGCTCCGGATGCTTGCTGGCAGCGGTGCGGGCGGCAACTTCCACCTGCAGATAGTGACCTTCGCTGAAGTTCGCGGCGGCGTAGTTATCTTTCTTCTCTTCGAGAATGTGATAAGCCGGAGAGGTGGTATAACTCAGTACCAGATCGCTTTCGCCTTTTAAAAACAGGCCGTAGGCTTCGCTCCAGCCTTTGGTGACCGTGACGGTTTTCTTCGCCAGTTTCTGCCAGGCCTGCGGGGCGTCATTGCCGTAGACTTTTTGCATCCACAGCAGCAGGCCCAGCCCCGGCGTACTGGTGCGCGGATCTTCATAAATCACCCGCCAGTTTTGATCGCTCTCAACCAGCTCTTTCAGGCTTTGTGGCGGATTTTTCAGTTTGTTTTTGTCATAGACGAAGGCGAAGTAGCCGTAATCAAACGGTACGAAAGTGTCATTATTCCAGCCGCCGGGAACGTTAACGGCATCGGCTGCCACGCCGCTTTTGGCAAACAGTCCGGTTTTGCTGGCGGCGTCTAACAGATTGTTATCCAGCCCCAGCACCACATCGGCTTTACTGTTTTTGCCTTCCATCCGCAGGCGGTTGAGCAGTGAGACACCATCTTCCAGTGCCACCAGTTTCAGTTCGCAATTACAGTCGGCTTCAAAGGCTTTTTTGACCACCGGACCAGGCCCCCAGTCGGCGGCAAAGGAGTCGTAGGTATAAACAGTCAGAACGGGTTTAGCGAAAACGGGCGCTGTGCACAGCAACAGCAGGGGAAGACATTTTTTTAACACTTTGCACCTCAAAAAAGAGTGGCAAAGGACTTGAGAAGGAGCCTCAAATCCCTTCGCCGGCGTTATCCGGATCAGGTTCGACGGGTATTTTCTCAGCGCACGCGTCTGCGTGGCACCCCGTTGAGAACGGCGTTAGTGTAGTGATTTTGTTATCAACCAGCAATCATGGATCCGGTGGCGCAAACCACGCTGATTTAAAATCGAACCAGCCGAGGGTATTCATGCGCAGACCGCGCATACTGCGTTGCCCCTGAATAATCAACCAGTGGTGGATCAGCGGCACCATCGCTTTGCTGGCGACCAGTTGCTGGCACCAGTTCGCCAGATTCATCTCGCCATTACGCCAGCGGGCGGCGTCGGCTTGCCAGTCGATCGGAATACAGTGTTGTAGCAGCGGCACCTCGCACAAGTGCGCGAACAGCGAAAAATCCAGCGGCAGCGTAAAGTTGGCGCTGTTAAGCCAGATGTCGCTTTCGATCTCACCTTCGTGCCATTGATCGTAGCTGATCTCATTGATGTTAAGCGTCACCTGATGACTTGCCAGAATTTGCTGCATGATCCTGGCAATTACCCGATGTTCAATATGATCCTGGTAAAAGGTCAGGGTGAGATGTTCCAGTCCGGCGGGTTTTTCGCAATGCGTGGGGCGGGCATGGTGCCAACGGGGAAGCAACCCATAGGCCGGGAACCAGAGTTGTTGGTACTGTTCCTCGGCGAAATAAACCAGATTGGTCGGCGAAAGCACATAGCTTACCCAGTCTCTGACTTGCTGATTCGCCCCGCGATGGGTGCGGCTGTCGAACAGTAAATAATAGCAACCTTCCTCCAGGCGGCTTTCAATCTCTTTTTCCTCGCCCTGCGGCCCTTTCAGCATCAGCCCTCCGGCTGGCTCGTCGGCAATTTCCGGCAAGACCCAGACGTTAACCTCGTCGATTAGCGCGCGATAACCGAAGAAGTCATCGAATGCCTGAATTTTCAACTGATTGGCGCTGTTACGCATTACCGCATACGGACCAGTGCCGATGGGATGGCTGGCAAAGTTGCTGAGGGTTTCCCATTCACGCGGCAGGATCATCGCCGGAACTTGCCCCAGCAGTAACGGCAACCAGCGGTCTGGTTGTGTGAGATGGATATCCAGCGTCCAGGGCGTCGGCGATACAATTTCAGCAATGTGGGAGTAGAGCGGCAGCGTATTGATCCGTTTCAAAGAGGCAATTACGTCGTCCATTTCCAGTTCACGCCCATGATGAAAATGAACTCCCGGACGTAAAAAGAAACGCCAGTGAAGCGGAGAAATTTGTTGCCAGTGGTGGGCGATGTCCGCTTCCAGTTCCCCATTTTCCTCATTTATGCGGGTTAACGCGCTGAAGATTTGCCGGGCGATATGCGTTTCGGAACGGCGTAATGCGCTGCCAGGCATCAGGTTGCGCAACGGACGATAGTAGAGGACGCGCAGGATGTGCCGCCCCTGGCGGAAGCTACGCCCCAGATGAGAAACCAGCATTTGCCGCACAGCGGTTTTATCACCAACGAGTTGCACCAGTTGGTCGATACGATCCTGTTCCAGTAAGTCCTCTGCCCGCTGTTGTTGTAGCGCCAGCCCGGTATAGAGAAACGTTAAACGCGAGCGTTTGCCGCGCCCGACTTCCGCTTCCCACGTCAGCCAGCCGCGATCCTGCATGGTGTTGAGCAGGGTGCGCATATGACGGCGGGAGCAGCTCAATAACTCCGCCAGTTCGTTCAGCGTTGTCTCCTGCGATTTACCCTCGCAGCATTGCCACAGGCGGATGAACTGTTGTTGCAGACGAGCAGATGGCATAAAAGGGGAACTCCTGCGCAAAAGTCAGCAATTTTATTTTCCCTATATTAAGTCAATAATTCTTAACGATGAAGCAATGAGGTATCCCATGCGTCAGTTTTATTGGCACTATTTTATCGTGACAGAGAAGATGTGCTGGCTTCGCGGGTTAATCGTTCTACAACGTTTAGTCATGCCTGAAGAACGGATACCGTGGGAGGGGAGTTACTTTGACTACTGATTTGCAGACATCATGTGTGACTGAGTATTGGTGTTAATCGCCACGCCAGCAGTGAATACCTGCTGGCTTTTTTCTTTTTGGCGATTGAGTGCGGACGGAGTACAAACTAACGCATAAACGCTGGTTGCTTCTCTTCATAAGACGCGATGGCGTCGCCGTGCTGCAGTGTCAGACCGATGCTGTCCAGACCATTCATCATGCAGTGGCGGCGGAAGGCATCAATAGCAAAGCGATAAGTTTTATCACCCGCTTTCACTTCTTGAGCTTCCAGATCCACATCGAAATGAATTCCCGGATTGGCTTGCACCAACGCAAACAGCTCATCCACTTCGGCATCGCTTAATTTCACCGGCAGCAACTGGTTGTTAAAGCTGTTACCGTAAAAGATATCGGCGAAACTCGGCGCAATCACCACTTTAAAACCGTAATCAGTCAACGCCCACGGCGCGTGCTCACGCGAGGAACCGCAGCCGAAGTTTTCCCGCGTCAGTAAAATGGATGCGCCCTGATATTGCGGGAAGTTCAGCACGAAATCCGGGTTTGGCTGTTGGCCTTTTTCATCGAGAAAACGCCAGTCGTTAAACAGATGCGCGCCAAAACCAGTGCGCGTCACTTTCTGCAAAAACTGTTTCGGGATGATTGCATCTGTGTCGACATTGGCGGCATCCAGCGGAACCACCAGGCCTGTGTGTTTGATAAATTTCTCTGCCATGGTGTGCTCCTTATTTAATGTTGCGGATATCGGCAAAATGACCAGTAACAGCAGCGGCGGCAGCCATTGCCGGGCTGACCAGATGCGTACGCCCGCCGCGCCCCTGGCGGCCTTCAAAGTTACGGTTGCTGGTGGAGGCACAACGTTCGCCCGGATTCAGACGATCGTTGTTCATCGCCAGACACATTGAGCAGCCAGGCAAGCGCCATTCAAAACCGGCTTCAATAAAGATTTTGTCCAGACCTTCTGCTTCTGCCTGGGCTTTTACCGGACCGGAGCCGGGAACCACCAGCGCCTGTACGCCTGGCGCGACTTTCCGACCTTTGGCGATTTCCGCTGCCGCGCGTAAATCTTCAATGCGCGAGTTGGTGCAGGAACCGATAAACACTTTGTCGATAGCGACTTCAGTCAGCGGAATACCCGGTTTCAGCCCCATATAGGCCAGTGCTTTTTCTGCCGACGCGCGTTCAACCGGATCGGAAAATGAAGCGGGATCAGGGATATTCTCGTTAACGGAGATCACCTGTCCTGGGTTAGTTCCCCAGGTCACCTGCGGGGCGATCTCTTCTGCCTGTAAAGTAACAACGGTATCGAAAGTTGCACCTTCGTCGGTTTGCAGGGTTTTCCAGTAGGCAACGGCGTCGTCGAAATCTTTGCCCTTCGGCGCATGAAGACGGCCTTTGACATAGTTAAAGGTGGTTTCGTCTGGTGCAACCAGACCGGCTTTCGCGCCCATTTCGATTGCCATATTACACAGGGTCATACGACCTTCCATGCTCAAATTGCGGATCGCTTCGCCGCAAAATTCCACCACATGCCCGGTGCCGCCTGCGCTGCCAGTTTTACCGATAATCGCCAGTACGATATCTTTTGCGGTAATACCTGGTGCGGCTTTGCCCTGAACTTCAATTTTCATGGTCTTTGCGCGTCCCTGTTTCAGGGTTTGCGTTGCCAGCACGTGTTCAACTTCGGAAGTGCCGATACCAAAGGCCAGTGCGCCAAACGCACCGTGAGTGGCGGTATGAGAGTCACCGCAAACAATGGTCATTCCTGGTAACGTCACGCCCTGTTCTGGTCCCATCACGTGGACGATCCCTTGATACGGGTGATTCAGGTCATACAGCTCGACGCCAAATTCTTTGCAGTTTTTGATCAGCTCCTGCATCTGGATGCGCGCCATTTCTCCGCAGGCATTAATGTCTTTGGTCTGGGTAGAGACGTTGTGATCCATGGTGGCGAAGGTTTTACCCGGCTGACGCACCGGGCGACCGTGGGCGCGCAGACCATCGAACGCCTGCGGTGAGGTCACTTCGTGTACCAGATGGCGGTCGATATATAACAGCGGGGTTTCGTTTTCGGCTTCGTAGACTACGTGAGCGTCGAACAATTTTTCGTATAACGTCTTAGCCATGATTACACCCCTTCAGCCACATAGCGGGCAATGATATCGCCCATTTCATCGGTACTAACGGCGGCAGCGCCACGGGCTAAATCTCCGGTGCGAATGCCTTCTTCTAATGCGCGGTTAATGGCGCGTTCAATGGCGGAAGCCGCATCATCGGCATCCAGGCTGTAGCGCAGCAGCAGCGCCAGCGACAGAATTTGCGCAATCGGGTTGGCGATATTTTTGCCTGCGATATCTGGTGCCGAGCCGCCCGCCGGTTCATACAGTCCAAAACCTTGCTCGTTCAGGCTGGCGGAAGGCAACATGCCCATCGAGCCAGTGATCATTGCGCATTCATCAGAAAGAATGTCGCCAAACAGGTTGGAGCACAGCAGAACGTCAAACTGCGATGGATCTTTA
This sequence comes from Escherichia sp. KTE114, assembly GCF_000407765.1. NCBI lineage: Bacteria > Pseudomonadati > Pseudomonadota > Gammaproteobacteria > Enterobacterales > Enterobacteriaceae > Escherichia > Escherichia sp. KTE114. Next base: position 1,971,849 of record NZ_KE136626.1, read on the forward strand.
ATCAGCTGCATGGTGGCGTTGTCGATGTACATATGCGCCAGTTTGACATCCGGGTATTCAATGGCGATCTCGTTAACGATCTCCCGCCATAAAATAGAGGATTGCAGCACGTTGGCTTTATCGATTGAGGTAACTTTGTGGCGACGCTTGCGGGCAGATTCAAACGCGATGCGGGCAATACGCTCGATCTCAAAACGGTGGTACACCTCGGTATCAAACGCTTTTTCATATTGTCCGCTACCTTCGCGGCCTTTGGGCTGACCGAAATAGATGCCGCCAGTCAGTTCGCGCACACACAGGATGTCGAAGCCGTTAGCGGCAATGTCTGCGCGCAGCGGGCAGAACGCTTCCAGCCCCTGATACAGTTTTGCCGGACGCAGGTTGCTGAATAATTTGAAGTGCTTACGCAAAGGCAACAGCGCGCCGCGTTCTGGTTGCTGGTCTGGTGGTAAATGTTCCCACTTCGGGCCACCAACTGAGCCAAACAGCACAGCATCGGCTTGCTCACAACCTTCAACCGTCGCAGGTGGCAGTGGCTGCCCGTGGTTATCAATGGCTGCGCCGCCTACATCGTAATGGCTGGTGGTGATGCGCATCGCAAAGCGGTTACGCACGGCGTCCAGCACTTTCAGCGCCTGGGTCATCACTTCCGGCCCGATCCCATCTCCGGGCAATACGGCAATATGGTAATTCTTCGACATCACACGGTTTCCTTGTTGTTTTCGTTGTGTTGAGCTTTGCGTTGCAACTCTTTTTCGACTTCTGCGGCGCGCCAGATATTGTTCAGCACGTGTACCATCGCTTTAGCGGAGGACTCGACAATATCGGTAGCCAGGCCGACGCCATGGAAGCGGCGACCATTGTAGTTGGCAACAATATCCACCTGACCCAGCGCATCTTTACCGTGACCTTTGGCGGTCAGGCTGTATTTCACCAGTTCGACGTTATAGTCAGTGATGCGGTTAATTGCCTGGTAGACGGCATCGACCGGACCGTTACCATTGGCGGCTTCCGCTTTTACTTCCTCGCCACAGACCAGTTTGACGGCAGCGGTGGCGATATCGTTAGAACCAGACTGCACGCTGAAGTAATCCAGACGGAAATGCTCCGGTTCTTCTTGCTGTTTACCGATGAAGGCCAGCGCCTCCAGGTCGTAATCAAACACCTGACCTTTCTTATCTGCCAGTTTCAGAAACGCGTCGTACAGGTTGTCTAAATTATATTCACTTTCTTTATATCCCATCTCATCCATGCGGTGTTTCACCGCCGCACGACCGGAACGAGAGGTCAAATTCAACTGGATTTGGTTCAGACCAATAGATTCTGGTGTCATGATTTCGTAATTTTCGCGATTTTTCAGCACGCCATCCTGGTGAATGCCGGAGGAGTGCGCGAACGCACCGCTGCCGACAATGGCTTTGTTTGCCGGAATCGGCATATTACAAATCTGGCTAACTAACTGGCTGGTGCGCCATATTTCCTGGTGATTAATGGCGGTGTGGACGTTGAGAATATCCTTACGTACCTTGATCGCCATGATCACTTCTTCCAGCGAACAGTTACCGGCACGCTCGCCGATCCCGTTCATCGCGCCTTCTACCTGCCGCGCGCCGGCATGTACCGCCGCCAGTGAGTTGCCGACCGCCAGACCCAAATCATCGTGGGTATGTACGGAAATAATGGCTTTATCGATGTTGGGTACGCGTTCATACAGGCCGCTGATGATTCCGGCGAACTCAAACGGCATGGTGTAGCCCACGGTATCCGGAATGTTGATGGTGGTGGCACCGGCGTTAATCGCCGCTTCGACCACTCGCGCCAGGTCGGCAATCGGTGTGCGTCCGGCATCTTCGCAAGAAAATTCAACATCATCGGTGTAATTGCGTGCGCGTTTCACCATATAGATGGCGCGTTCGATCACCTCATCCAGCGTGCTGCGCAGCTTGGTGGCGATGTGCATTGGGGAGGTGGCAATAAAGGTATGAATACGGAAGGCTTCGGCGACTTTCAGAGATTCGGCCGCTACGTCGATATCTTTTTCCACGCAGCGGGCTAACGCACATACGCGGCTGTTTTTAACCTGGCGGGCGATGGTTTGCACTGATTCAAAATCGCCCGGCGAAGAGACGGGAAAACCGACTTCCATCACGTCGACCCCCATACGCTCAAGACCCAGCGCAATTTGCAGTTTTTCTTTCACACTCAAGCTTGCCTGTAACGCCTGTTCACCGTCGCGCAATGTGGTATCGAAAATAATGACTTGCTGGCTCATGGTTTGGGTCCTTGTCTCTTTTAGAGCGCCTCGCTTCGGGCATAAAAAAACCCGCGCAATGGCGCGGGTTTTTTGTTTGACTGCGTGCTGGCTTAATGCTGAATGCCGCTCACTCGTCTACCGCGCAAAGAAGATGCGTTTAGTAGTAGTAGACCGATAAAGCGAACGATGTGAGTCATTAAATCAGCTCCAGATGAATGCGATATGCTTTTAGAGTTACTGGATACAAAAACGGATGTCAACCCTGACGCAACAAAAACGTCCCGCCAGCATGAGTTCTGCATGAGTTGAATTAGCTAATTGTGCTGCGCGGGTTCAAACAGTCGATATTAATTTCTGCTTAACCACACATTCCTTTCATTGGTGGACATACTTCAGAATAATTTATGGCATTTAATCAATGAGGTAAAAGGAGGGAAATTTATTCTTTACCCTGTCTATCCTGATGATTTTTATTGAATTATATTTTGAGTGAATGTTTTGATATTGATTTTATGAATATTATTGATCGATTAATGTTAAGAATTAATGCATCAAATATATAAATTAATTATTAAATGCGCACGTTTAATCCATTTTTGGGATGATTGAGTATTCGCGGAACTTATGATTAGATTGTTTTCGCAACAAAAACATTATGGATTATTATGCTGTGGTGAATGACTCTTCGCACGGCAATGGATTCTGTTTTTATCAGAACCCGTATCTTTATTTTTTCCTAATTTTACGCATTTTTCTTTTTCTTATTTTATATGCATGGTAAATCATATTTTTCAGGATTATTTCTCTGCATTCCAATAAGGGAAAGGGAGTTAAGTGTGACAGTGGAGTTAACTATGTCAGAGGTAAAAACAGATCATCCAGAAATTGCGGAGTTAAGCAAGCCACAGCTACGCATGGTCGATCTAAACTTATTAACCGTTTTCGATGCCGTGATGCAGGAGCAGAACATTACCCGTGCCGCGCATGTTCTGGGCATGTCGCAACCTGCGGTCAGTAACGCTGTTGCACGCCTGAAGGTGATGTTTAATGACGAGCTTTTTGTTCGTTATGGGCGTGGTATCCAACCGACTGCCCGCGCTTTTCAACTTTTTGGCTCTGTGCGTCAGGCGCTGCAATTAGTGCAAAACGAATTACCAGGTTCAGGTTTTGAGCCGGCCAGCAGCGAACGTGTATTCCATCTTTGCGTTTGCAGCCCGTTAGATAGCATTCTTACCTCGCAGATTTATAATCACATTGAGCAAATCGCGCCAAATATTCATGTGATATTCAAGTCTTCATTAAATCAGAACACCGAACATCAGCTACGTTATCAGGAAACGGAGTTTGTTATTAGTTATGAAGACTTCCATCGTCCTGAATTTACCAGTGTGCCATTATTTAAAGATGAAATGGTGCTGGTAGCCAGCAAGAACCATCCGACTATTAAAGGCCCATTACTGAAACATGACGTTTATAACGAACAACATGCGGCGGTTTCGCTTGATCGTTTCGCGTCATTTAGTCAACCGTGGTATGACACGGTAGATAAGCAAGCCAGTATCGCGTATCAGGGCATGGCAATGATGAGCGTCCTTAGCGTGGTGTCGCAAACCCATCTGGTTGCTATTGCGCCGCGTTGGTTGGCTGAAGAGTTCGCTGAATCCTTAGAGTTACAGGTGTTACCGCTGCCGTTAAAACAAAACAGCAGAACCTGTTATCTCTCCTGGCATGAAGCTGCCGGGCGTGATAAAGGCCATCAATGGATGGAAGAGCAATTAGTCTCTATTTGTAAACGTTAAGCAAAGGCAGAATAAATCAGGCGCGTAATTCTGGTTTATTCTGCATTTTTTATTAAATGTAGAATTTTATTCTGAATACATGTTTGCCCTGATTTTAGAAATAATGAAAAAATAGAGAAATTGCTGTAACTGGTCGAATTTGACCGATTTATTATCAATTCTGTCCGCCATTCTGGATTATTTTATCGTTTATTTTCTCCTTTCCTCCTGTTTATTCTTATTTCTTCACGCTTGTGGCTCTGCTTGTCAATTGCTTAAGCAAGATCGGACGGTTAATGTGTTTTACACATTTTTTCCGCCAAACAGTGAGGCAAGCCATGGAGATGTTGTCTGGAGCCGAGATGGTCGTCCGATCGCTTATCGATCAGGGCGTTAAACAAGTATTCGGTTATCCCGGAGGCGCAGTCCTTGATATTTACGATGCATTGCATACCGTGGGCGGTATTGATCACGTATTAGTTCGTCATGAGCAGGCAGCGGTACATATGGCCGATGGCCTGGCGCGCGCGACCGGAGAAGTGGGCGTTGTGCTGGTGACATCGGGTCCTGGAGCCACCAACGCAATTACCGGTATCGCCACCGCCTATATGGACTCCATTCCGCTGGTTATCCTTTCCGGGCAGGTGGCAACCTCGCTGATAGGTTACGATGCCTTTCAGGAGTGTGACATGGTGGGAATTTCCCGGCCGGTGGTTAAACACAGTTTTCTGGTTAAGCAAACGGAAGACATTCCGCAGGTGCTGAAAAAGGCTTTCTGGCTGGCGGCAAGCGGGCGTCCTGGTCCGGTGGTGGTTGATTTACCGAAAGATATTCTTAATCCGGCGAACAAATTACCTTACGTCTGGCCGGAATCGGTCAGTATGCGCTCGTATAACCCGACAACGTTGGGTCATAAAGGGCAGATTAAACGTGCACTACAAACGCTGGCTGCGGCGAAAAAACCGGTCGTTTACGTAGGCGGTGGCGCAGTGACTGCGGCTTGCCATCAACAACTCAAACAGATTATTGAGCAACTTAATCTTCCTGTCGTCTCGTCATTAATGGGATTAGGCGCGTTTCCGGCAACGCATCGTCAGGCGCTGGGAATGCTGGGAATGCACGGCACTTACGAAGCCAATATGACAATGCATAATGCCGATGTCATTTTTGCGGTTGGCGTACGCTTTGATGATCGCACTACTAACAATCTGGCAAAGTACTGCCCAAATGCGACGGTGTTACATATTGATATCGATCCAACCTCTATCTCAAAAACCGTGACCGCCGACATCCCGATCGTTGGCGATGCGCGGCTGGTGTTGGATCAAATGCTGGAGTTGCTGGCACAAGAAACGGCTCACCAACCGTTGGATGAAATCCGTGATTGGTGGCAGAAAATTGAACAGTGGCGCGCTCGCCAGTGCCTTAAATACGACACTCGGAGCGAAAAGATTAAACCGCAGGCGGTGATCGAGACACTCTGGCGACTGACGAAGGGGGACGCTTACGTTACGTCCGACGTCGGGCAGCACCAGATGTTCGCCGCACTTTATTATCCTTTCGACAAACCGCGTCGCTGGATCAACTCCGGTGGCCTCGGCACCATGGGGTTTGGTTTACCTGCGGCGCTGGGCGTCAAAATGGCGCTGCCGGAAGAAACTGTGGTCTGCGTTACTGGCGACGGCAGTATTCAGATGAACATTCAGGAACTGTCTACTGCCTTGCAATACGAGCTTCCGGTGTTGGTGGTGAATCTTAATAACCGCTATCTGGGGATGGTGAAACAGTGGCAGGACATGATCTATTCCGGTCGTCATTCACAATCTTATATGCAATCTCTGCCAGATTTCGTCCGTCTGGCAGAAGCCTATGGTCATGTTGGTATCCAGATTTCGCGCCCGGATGAGCTGGAAAGTAAACTTGGCGAGGCGCTGGAACAGGTACGAAATAATCGCCTGGTATTTGTTGATGTCACCGTCGATGGCAGTGAGCACGTTTATCCGATGCAGATTCGCGGGGGCGGAATGGATGAAATGTGGTTAAGCAAAACGGAGAGAACCTGATTATGCGCCGGATATTATCGGTATTACTCGAAAATGAATCAGGCGCGTTATCCCGCGTGATCGGCCTTTTTGCCCAGCGTGGCTATAACATTGAAAGCCTGACCGTTGCGCCAACCGACGATCCGACATTATCGCGCATGACTATCCAGACCGTGGGCGATGAAAAAGTGCTTGAGCAGATCGAAAAGCAATTACACAAGCTGGTCGATGTGTTGCGCGTGAGCGAGCTGGGGCAGGGTGCGCACGTTGAGCGGGAGATTATGCTGGTGAAAATTCAGGCCAGCGGCTATGGACGTGACGAAGTGAAACGCAATACGGAAATATTTCGTGGGCAAATCATTGATGTCACGCCTTCGCTTTATACCGTTCAACTGGCAGGCACCAGCGATAAACTCGATGCATTTTTAGCATCGATTCGCGATGTGGCGAAAATTGTTGAAGTTGCCCGCTCTGGCGTCGTCGGTCTTTCGCGCGGCGATAAAATAATGCGTTGAGAATGATCTCAATGCGCAATTTGCAGCCCAATAAGCCACGTTGGGCTTTTTTTGCGAATTTAGTAGGAACCTGGAATAAAAGCAGTTGCCGCAGTTAATTTTCTGCGCTTAGATGTTAATGAATTTAATCCATACCAGTACAATGGTTATGGTTTTTACATTTTACGCAAGGGGCAATTGTGAAACTGGATGAAATCGCTCGGCTGGCGGGAGTGTCGCGGACCACTGCAAGCTATGTTATTAACGGCAAAGCGAAGCAATACCGTGTGAGCGACAAAACCGTTGAGAAAGTCATGGCAGTGGTGCGTGAGCACAATTACCACCCGAATGCCGTGGCGGCTGGGCTTCGTGCTGGACGCACACGTTCTATTGGTCTTGTTATCCCCGATCTTGAGAACACAAGTTATACCCGCATTGCTAACTATCTTGAACGCCAGGCGCGTCAACGCGGTTATCAGCTACTCATTGCTTGTTCCGAAGATCAGCCAGACAACGAAATGCGTTGTATTGAGCATCTTTTACAACGTCAGGTCGATGCCATCATTGTTTCGACTTCGCTGCCGCCAGAGCATCCTTTCTATCAACGCTGGGCTAATGACCCGTTCCCGATTGTCGCGCTGGATCGCGCCCTCGATCGTGAACATTTCACCAGCGTGGTTGGTGCCGACCAGGATGATGCTGAAATGTTGGCGGAAGAGTTACGTAAGTTTCCGGCCGAAACGGTACTTTATCTTGGCGCGCTGCCGGAGCTTTCTGTCAGCTTCCTGCGTGAGCAGGGTTTCCGTACTGCCTGGAAAGATGATCCGCGCGAAGTGCATTTCCTTTATGCCAATAGCTATGAGCGGGAAGCTGCTGCCCAGTTATTCGAAAAATGGCTGGAAACGCATCCGATGCCGCAGGCGCTGTTCACTACCTCTTTTGCATTGTTGCAGGGAGTGATGGATGTCACGCTGCGCCGCGATGGTAAACTGCCTTCCGATCTGGCGATTGCCACCTTTGGCGATAACGAATTGCTCGACTTCTTACAATGTCCTGTGCTGGCAGTGGCTCAGCGTCATCGGGATGTCGCAGAGCGCGTGCTGGAGATTGTCCTGGCGAGTCTGGATGAGCCGCGTAAGCCAAAACCAGGTTTAACGCGCATCAAACGAAATCTCTATCGTCGCGGCGTCCTCAGCCGTAGCTAAACGTTAAACAAAAAATGATGCGCTGGTTGATTGCGGCTGGCGCATTGAGTACGTAATTGGACATCAATATCCTTTATGTAAATAAGACTATTCCTGACTATTATCCATAAGACCTTCTAAATATCTCACCAATTAACTTCATTCGATGTGCTTAATGATAATTAAGTCGTAACGATGGATTGCAATTGCATTATTTTGTTACATGCAAATCGGCAATTGCCGATTAAACAAACACTTTTCTAATCTTTTACGCAAAGTCGCTGGCGTCAGGCATGGCGCGTGCGCAACAGGGACTGTTATCCGGGGGCGATATGTCCTAAAATGCCGCTCGCGTCGCAAACTGACACTTTATATTTTCATTAAGGAAAAAGAAGTCGTTTTTAAAACGGTAATGATGAGTGGGATTTTTTCTTACAACTATTCATAACGTTAATTTGCTTCGTTCGTTGGGCGATTTTTAAACAATGCAGATATTAGTCGTAAACATCGGGTTTTTTGCTTCGGTAAGGAATGTTCCTGGCTTGACAAGCTTTTCCTCCGCTCCGTAAACTCCTTTTAGTGGGAATTTGTGGGATAAAGTGGTAATTGGGAGAAGACTGGCATGTTCCGGGGAGCAACGTTAGTCAATCTCGACAGTAAAGGGCGCTTATCGGTGCCCACCCGTTATCGGGAAGAGCTGCTCGGGAACGCTGCCGGTCAAATGGTGTGTACCATTGACATTCATCACCCATGTCTGCTGCTTTACCCCCTTCCTGAATGGGAAATTATCGAGCAAAAATTATCGCGTCTGTCGAGCATGAACCCGGTTGAGCGCCGTGTGCAGCGCCTTCTGTTAGGTCATGCCAGCGAATGTCAGATGGATGGCGCAGGTCGATTGTTAATCGCGCCAGTACTGCGGCAACACGCCGGGCTGACAAAAGAAGTGATGTTGGTTGGACAGTTCAATAAGTTTGAGCTGTGGGATGAAACAACCTGGCATCAACAAGTCAGGGAAGATATCGACGCAGAACAGTTGGCTACCGAAAACTTATCGGAGCGGCTGCAGGACTTGTCTCTATAAAATGATGGAAAACTATAAACATACTACGGTGCTGTTGGATGAAGCCGTAAATGGCCTCAATATCCGTCCTGACGGTATCTACATTGATGGAACTTTTGGTCGCGGTGGTCACTCACGTCTGATCCTCTCGCAGCTTGGCGAAGAGGGGCGTTTGCTGGCGATCGATCGCGACCCGCAGGCTATTGCCGTTGCGAAGACTATTGATGATCCGCGCTTCTCCATCATACATGGACCTTTCTCCGCGCTGGGCGAATACGTCGCCGAGCGTGATCTTATCGGCAAGATTGATGGCATTCTCCTCGATCTTGGCGTCTCTTCACCGCAACTCGATGATGCTGAACGCGGTTTTTCCTTTATGCGCGATGGCCCGCTGGACATGCGTATGGATCCGACGCGCGGTCAATCCGCTGCTGAATGGCTACAAACTGCCGAAGAAGCCGATATCGCCTGGGTATTAAAAACGTATGGCGAGGAGCGTTTCGCTAAACGCATTGCGCGCGCCATTGTCGAGCGTAACCGTGAACAGCCGATGACCCGTACCAAAGAACTGGCGGAAGTCGTTGCTGCCGCAACGCCGGTGAAGGACAAATTCAAACATCCTGCGACCCGTACCTTCCAGGCGGTGCGCATCTGGGTAAACAGTGAACTGGAGGAGATAGAGCAGGCGCTAAAAAGCTCGCTCAACGTGTTGGCGCCAGGTGGGCGGCTTTCGATCATCAGTTTTCATTCGCTGGAAGACCGTATTGTGAAACGCTTTATGCGTGAAAACAGTCGTGGTCCGCAAGTTCCGGCAGGATTACCGATGACTGAAGAGCAGCTCAAAAAACTGGGTGGCCGTCAGTTGCGAGCATTAGGCAAGTTGATGCCGGGTGAAGAAGAGGTGGCAGAGAACCCTCGTGCCCGTAGTTCAGTTCTGCGTATTGCAGAGAGGACGAACGCATGATCAGCAGAGTGACAGAAGCTCTAAGCAAAGTTAAAGGATCGATGGGAAGCCACGAGCGCCATGCCTTGCCTGGCGTCATCGGTGACGATCTTTTGCGATTTGGGAAGCTGCCACTCTGCCTGTTCATTTGCATTATTTTGACGGCGGTGACTGTGGTGACCACAGCACACCATACCCGTTTGCTGACCGCTCAGCGCGAACAACTGGTGCTGGAGCGAGACGCTTTAGACATTGAATGGCGCAACCTGATTCTTGAAGAGAACGCGCTCGGCGACCATAGCCGGGTGGAAAGGATCGCTACGGAGAAGCTGCAAATGCAGCATGTCGATCCATCACAAGAAAATATCGTAGTGCAAAAATAAGGATAAACGCGACGCATGAAAGCAGCGGCGAAAACGCAGAAACCAAAACGTCAGGAAGAACATGCCAACTTTATCAGTTGGCGTTTTGCGTTGTTATGCGGCTGTATTTTACTGGCGCTGGCTTTTCTGCTCGGGCGCGTAGCGTGGTTACAGGTTATCTCCCCGGATATGTTGGTGAAAGAGGGCGACATGCGTTCTCTTCGCGTTCAACAAGTATCCACCTCACGCGGCATGATTACTGACCGCTCTGGTCGCCCATTAGCGGTAAGTGTGCCGGTAAAAGCGATCTGGGCTGACCCAAAAGAAGTGCATGACGCTGGCGGTATCAGCGTCGGTGACCGCTGGAAGGCGCTGGCTAACGCGCTTAACATTCCACTGGATCAGCTCTCAGCCCGCATTAACGCCAACCCGAAAGGACGCTTTATTTATCTGGCGCGTCAGGTAAACCCTGACATGGCGGACTACATCAAAAAACTGAAACTGCCGGGGATTCATCTGCGTGAAGAGTCTCGCCGTTACTATCCGTCCGGCGAAGTGACCGCTCACCTCATTGGCTTTACCAATGTCGATAGCCAGGGGATTGAGGGCGTCGAGAAGAGTTTCGATAAATGGCTTACCGGGCAGCCGGGTGAACGTATTGTGCGTAAAGACCGCTACGGTCGCGTAATTGAAGATATTTCTTCTACCGACAGCCAGGCGGCGCACAACCTTGCTCTGAGTATTGATGAACGCCTGCAGGCGCTGGTTTATCGCGAACTGAACAACGCGGTGGCCTTTAACAAGGCGGAATCCGGTAGTGCCGTGCTGGTGGATGTCAACACTGGCGAAGTGCTGGCGATGGCTAACAGCCCGTCTTATAACCCCAACAATCTGAGTGGCACGCCGAAAGAGGCGATGCGTAACCGTACCATCACCGACGTGTTTGAACCGGGTTCAACCGTCAAGCCGATGGTGGTGATGACCGCGTTGCAGCGCGGCGTGGTGCGAGAAAACTCAGTACTGAATACCGTTCCTTATCGAATTAACGGCCACGAAATCAAAGACGTGGCACGCTACAGCGAATTAACCCTGACCGGGGTATTACAGAAGTCGAGTAACGTCGGTGTTTCCAAGCTGGCGTTAGCGATGCCGTCCTCAGCGTTAGTAGATACTTACTCACGTTTTGGACTGGGAAAAGCGACCAATTTGGGGTTGGTCGGAGAACGCAGTGGCTTATATCCTCAAAAACAACGGTGGTCTGACATAGAGAGGGCCACCTTCTCTTTCGGCTACGGGCTAATGGTAACACCGTTACAGTTAGCGCGAGTCTACGCAACTATCGGCAGCTACGGCATTTATCGCCCGCTGTCGATTACCAAAGTTGACCCCCCGGTTCCCGGTGAACGAGTCTTCCCGGAATCCATTGTCCGCACCGTGGTGCATATGATGGAAAGCGTGGCGCTACCGGGCGGCGGCGGCGTGAAGGCGGCGATTAAAGGCTATCGTATCGCTATTAAAACCGGTACTGCGAAAAAGGTCGGGCCGGACGGTCGCTACATCAATAAATATATTGCTTATACCGCAGGCGTTGCGCCTGCGAGTCAGCCGCGCTTCGCGCTGGTTGTTGTTATCAACGATCCGCAGGCGGGTAAATACTACGGCGGCGCCGTTTCCGCGCCGGTCTTTGGTGCCATCATGGGCGGCGTATTGCGCACCATGAACATCGAGCCGGATGCGCTGACAACGGGTGATAAAAATGAATTTGTGATTAATCAAGGCGAGGGGACAGGTGGCAGATCGTAATTTGCGCGACCTTCTTGCTCCGTGGGTGCCAGACGCACCTTCGCGAGCACTGCGAGAGATGACACTCGACAGCCGTGTGGCTGCGGCGGGCGATCTCTTTGTAGCTGTAGTAGGTCATCAGGCGGACGGGCGTCGATATATCCCGCAGGCGATAGCGCAAGGTGTGGCTGCCATTATTGCAGAGGCGAAAGATGAGGCGACCGACGGTGAAATCCGTGAAATGCACGGCGTACCGGTCATCTATCTCAGCCAGCTCAATGAGCGTTTATCTGCACTGGCGGGCCGCTTTTACCATGAACCCTCTGACAATTTACGTCTCGTGGGCGTAACGGGCACCAACGGCAAAACCACGACTACCCAGCTTCTGGCGCAGTGGAGCCAACTGCTTGGCGAAACCAGCGCGGTAATGGGCACTGTTGGTAACGGCCTGCTGGGGAAAGTGATCCCGACAGAAAATACTACCGGTTCGGCAGTCGATGTTCAGCATGAGCTGGCGGGGCTGGTGGATCAGGGCGCGACGTTTTGCGCAATGGAAGTTTCCTCCCACGGGCTGGTACAGCACCGTGTGGCGGCATTGAAATTTGCGGCGTCGGTCTTTACCAACTTAAGCCGCGATCACCTTGATTATCATGGTGATATGGAACACTACGAAGCCGCGAAATGGCTGCTTTATTCTGAGCATCATTGCGGTCAGGCGATTATTAACGCCGACGATGAAGTGGGCCGCCGCTGGCTGGCAAAACTGCCGGACGCGGTTGCGGTGTCGATGGAAGACAATATCAATCCGAACTGTCACGGTCGTTGGCTGAAAGTGACCGATGTGAACTATCACGACAGCGGTGCGACTATCCGCTTCACCTCAAGCTGGGGCGATGGCGAAATAGAAAGTCGCCTGATGGGCGCTTTTAACGTCAGCAACCTGATGCTGGCGCTGGCGACACTGCTGGCGCTGGGTTATCCGCTGGCCGATCTGCTAAAAACCGCCGCACGTCTGCAACCGGTTTGCGGACGTATGGAAGTGTTCACTGCGCCAGGCAAACCGACGGTGGTGGTGGATTACGCGCATACGCCGGATGCACTGGAAAAAGCCTTACAGGCGGCGCGTCTGCACTGTGCGGGCAAGCTGTGGTGCGTCTTCGGCTGCGGCGGCGATCGTGATAAAGGCAAGCGTCCACTGATGGGCGCAATTGCCGAAGAGTTTGCTGACGTGGCGGTGGTGACGGACGATAACCCGCGTACCGAAGAACCGCGCGCCATCATCAACGATATTCTGGCGGGAATGTTAGACGCCGGACATGCCAAAGTGATGGAAGGCCGCGCTGAAGCGGTGACTTGCGCCGTTATGCAGGCTAAAGAGAATGATGTGGTGCTGGTCGCGGGCAAAGGCCATGAAGATTACCAGATTGTTGGCAACCAGCGTCTGGACTACTCCGATCGTGTCACGGTGGCGCGTCTGCTGGGGGTGATCGCATGATTAGCGTAACCCTTAGCCAACTGGCGAACATTCTCAACGGTGAACTGCAAGGGGCAGATATCACCCTTGATGCCGTAACGACTGACACCCGTAAACTGACGCCGGGCTGCCTGTTTGTTGCCCTGAAAGGCGAACGTTTCGATGCCCATGATTTTGCCGACCAGGCGAAAGCTGGCGGCGCGGGCGCGCTGCTGGTCAGCCGTCCACTGGATATCGAGCTGCCACAGTTAATCGTCAACGATACGCGTCTGGCGTTTGGCGAACTGGCTGCATGGGTTCGCCAGCAAGTTCCTGCTCGTGTGGTTGCCCTGACCGGTTCCTCCGGTAAAACCTCTGTGAAAGAGATGACGGCGGCGATTTTAAGCCAGTGCGGCAACACGCTTTATACGGCTGGCAACCTCAACAATGACATCGGCGTGCCGATGACGCTGCTGCGCTTAACGCCAGAATACGATTACGCAGTCATTGAACTTGGTGCGAACCATCAGGGCGAAATTGCCTGGACTGTGAGTCTGACCCGCCCGGAAGCCGCGCTGGTCAACAACCTGGCGGCGGCGCATCTGGAAGGCTTCGGTTCTTTGGCGGGCGTGGCAAAAGCGAAAGGCGAAATCTTTACCGGCCTGCCGGAAAACGGTATCGCCATTATGAATGCCGACAACAACGACTGGCTGAACTGGCAAAGCGTGATTGGCAATCGCAAAGTGTGGCGTTTCTCACCCAATGCCGCCAACAGTGATTTTACCGCCACCAATATTCATGTGACCTCGCACGGTACTGAATTTACACTGCAAACTCCAACGGGTAGCGTCGATGTCCTGCTGCCGCTGCCGGGGCGTCACAATATTGCGAATGCATTGGCTGCTGCGGCGCTCTCCATGTCCGTGGGCGCAACGCTTGATGCCATCAAAGCAGGGCTGGCAAATCTACAGGCTGTTCCTGGCCGTTTGTTCCCCATCCAACTGGCGGAAAACCAGTTGCTGCTCGACGACTCCTACAACGCTAACGTCGGCTCCATGACCGCCGCTGTTCAGGTTCTGGCTGAGATGCCGGGCTACCGTGTACTGGTCGTTGGCGATATGGCGGAACTGGGCGCTGAAAGCGAAGCCTGCCATGTACAGGTGGGCGAAGCGGCAAAAGCTGCCGGTATTGACCGCGTGTTAAGCGTGGGTAAACAAAGCCATGCTATCAGCACCGCCAGCGACGTTGGCGAACATTTTGCTGATAAAACTGCGTTAATTACGCGTCTTAAATCACTGATTGCTGAGCAACAGGTAATTACGATTTTAGTTAAGGGTTCACGTAGTGCTGCCATGGAAGAGGTAGTACGCGCTTTACAGGAGAATGGGACATGTTAGTTTGGCTGGCCGAACATTTGGTCAAATATTATTCCGGCTTTAACGTCTTTTCCTATCTGACGTTTCGCGCCATCGTCAGCCTGCTGACCGCGCTGTTCATCTCATTGTGGATGGGCCCGCGCATGATTGCTCATCTGCAAAAACTCTCCTTTGGTCAGGTGGTGCGTAACGATGGCCCGGAATCGCACTTCAGCAAGCGCGGTACGCCGACCATGGGCGGGATTATGATCCTGACAGCGATTGTGATCTCCGTACTGCTGTGGGCTTACCCGTCTAACCCGTATGTCTGGTGCGTACTGGTAGTGCTGGTCGGCTACGGCATCATTGGCTTCGTTGATGACTATCGCAAAGTCGTGCGTAAAGACACCAAAGGGTTGATCGCACGTTGGAAGTATTTCTGGATGTCGGTCATTGCGCTGGGTGTTGCTTTCGCTTTGTATCTTGCCGGGAAAGACACGCCAGCAACGCAACTGGTTGTACCGTTCTTTAAAGATGTGATGCCGCAGTTAGGTTTGTTCTACATCCTGCTGGCCTACTTCGTTATTGTCGGCACCGGTAACGCGGTAAACCTGACCGATGGTCTTGATGGCCTGGCGATTATGCCGACCGTATTTGTCGCCGGTGGTTTTGCGCTGGTGGCGTGGGCGACCGGCAACATGAACTTTGCCAGCTATTTACACATACCGTATCTGCGACACGCAGGGGAACTGGTCATTGTCTGCACCGCGATAGTCGGAGCAGGGCTGGGCTTCCTGTGGTTTAACACCTATCCGGCACAGGTCTTTATGGGCGATGTTGGTTCGCTGGCGTTAGGCGGCGCGTTGGGCATTATCGCCGTGCTGCTGCGTCAGGAATTCCTGCTGGTGATTATGGGCGGCGTGTTTGTCGTCGAAACCCTGTCGGTTATTTTGCAAGTCGGCTCCTTTAAACTGCGCGGGCAACGTATTTTCCGCATGGCGCCGATTCATCACCACTATGAACTGAAAGGCTGGCCGGAACCGCGCGTCATTGTACGTTTCTGGATTATTTCGCTGATGCTGGTCCTGATTGGTCTGGC
Source organism: Escherichia sp. KTE114 (assembly GCF_000407765.1). NCBI lineage: Bacteria > Pseudomonadati > Pseudomonadota > Gammaproteobacteria > Enterobacterales > Enterobacteriaceae > Escherichia > Escherichia sp. KTE114. Next base: position 1,987,655 of record NZ_KE136626.1, read on the forward strand.
AACGCTGAAGGTACGTTAATCATGGCTGATTACCTGGGTAAAAATGTCGTCATTATCGGCCTGGGCCTCACCGGGCTTTCTTGCGTGGACTTTTTCCTTGCTCGCGGCGTGACGCCGCGCGTAATGGATACGCGTATGACACCGCCAGGCCTGGATAAATTACCCGAAGCGGTGGAGCGCCATACTGGCGGTCTCAATGATGAATGGCTGATGGCGGCAGATCTGATTGTCGCCAGCCCCGGTATTGCGCTGGCGCATCCTTCCTTAAGCGCCGCTGCTGATGCCGGAATTGAAATTGTTGGCGATATCGAGCTGTTCTGCCGCGAAGCACAAGCGCCTGTCGTGGCGATCACCGGTTCTAACGGCAAAAGCACTGTCACCACCTTAGTGGGGGAAATGGCGAAAGCAGCAGGCGTTAACGTTGGCGTGGGTGGCAACATTGGTCTGCCAGCATTGATGCTGCTGGATGCTGAGTGCGAGCTGTATGTGCTGGAACTGTCAAGCTTCCAGCTGGAAACGACATCCAGCTTACAGGCGGTGGCGGCGACGATTCTGAACGTGACTGAAGATCATATGGATCGCTATCCATTTGGTTTACAGCAGTATCGTGCGGCAAAACTGCGTATTTACGAAAACGCAAAAGTTTGCGTGGTTAATGCCGATGATGCCTTAACGATGCCGATTCGCGGTGCGGATGAACGTTGCGTCAGCTTCGGCGTCAATATGGGTGACTATCACCTGAACCATCAGCAGGGTGAAACCTGGCTGCGGGTGAAAGGCGAGAAAGTGTTGAACGTGAAAGAGATGAAACTTTCCGGGCAGCATAACTACACCAATGCGCTGGCAGCACTGGCGCTGGCTGATGCCGCAGGTTTACCGCGTGCCAGCAGCCTGAAAGCGTTAACCACGTTTACCGGTCTGCCGCATCGCTTTGAAGTGGTGCTGGAGCATAACGGTGTGCGCTGGATTAACGATTCGAAAGCGACCAACGTCGGCAGTACCGAAGCGGCGCTGAATGGCCTGCACGTAGACGGCACGCTGCATTTGTTGCTGGGCGGCGATGGTAAATCGGCAGACTTCAGCCCACTGGCGCGCTATCTGAATGGCGATAACGTGCGTCTGTATTGTTTCGGTCGTGATGGCGCACAGTTGGCGGCGTTACGCCCGGAAGTGGCAGAGCAAACCGAAACTATGGAACAGGCGATGCGCTTGCTGGCTCCGCGTGTTCAGCCGGGAGATATGGTTCTGCTCTCCCCGGCATGTGCCAGCCTTGATCAGTTCAAGAACTTTGAACAACGAGGCAATGAGTTTGCCCGTCTGGCGAAGGAGTTAGGTTGATGCGTTTATCTCTCCCTCGCCTGAAAATGCCGCGCCTGCCAGGATTCAGTATCCTGGTCTGGATCTCCACGGCGCTAAAGGGCTGGGTGATGGGCTCGCGGGAAAAAGATACCGACAGCCTGATCATGTACGATCGCACCTTGCTGTGGCTGACCTTCGGCCTCGCGGCGATTGGCTTTATCATGGTGACCTCGGCGTCAATGCCCATAGGGCAACGCTTAACCAACGATCCGTTCTTCTTCGCGAAGCGTGATGGCGTCTATCTGATCCTGGCGTTCATTCTGGCGATCATTACGCTGCGTCTGCCGATGGAGTTCTGGCAACGCTACAGTGCTACGATGCTGCTCGGATCAATCATCCTGTTGATGATCGTGCTGGTGGTGGGTAGCTCGGTTAAAGGGGCATCGCGTTGGATCGATCTTGGCTTGCTGCGTATCCAGCCAGCTGAACTGACCAAGCTGTCGCTGTTTTGCTATATCGCCAACTATCTGGTGCGCAAAGGCGATGAAGTGCGTAACAACCTGCGCGGCTTCCTGAAACCGATGGGCGTGATTCTGGTGTTGGCCGTGTTGCTGCTGGCACAGCCTGACCTTGGTACGGTGGTGGTGTTGTTTGTGACTACGCTGGCGATGCTGTTCCTGGCTGGGGCGAAATTGTGGCAGTTCATCGCCATTATTGGCATGGGGATTTCAGCGGTTGTGTTGCTGATCCTCGCCGAACCGTACCGTATTCGTCGTGTTACCGCATTCTGGAACCCGTGGGAAGATCCTTTCGGCAGCGGCTATCAGCTGACGCAATCGCTGATGGCGTTTGGTCGCGGCGAACTGTGGGGACAAGGTTTAGGTAACTCGGTACAAAAACTGGAGTATCTGCCGGAAGCGCACACTGACTTTATTTTCGCCATTATCGGCGAAGAACTGGGGTATATCGGTGTGGTGCTGGCGCTTTTAATGGTATTCTTCGTCGCTTTTCGCGCGATGTCGATTGGTCGTAAAGCGTTAGAAATTGACCATCGTTTTTCCGGTTTTCTCGCCTGTTCAATTGGCATCTGGTTTAGTTTCCAGGCGCTGGTTAACGTCGGCGCTGCGGCGGGGATGTTACCGACCAAAGGTTTGACATTGCCGCTCATCAGTTACGGTGGTTCGAGCTTACTGATTATGTCGACAGCCATCATGATGCTGTTGCGTATTGATTATGAAACGCGTCTGGAGAAAGCGCAGGCGTTTGTACGAGGTTCACGATGAGTGGTCAAGGGAAGCGATTAATGGTGATGGCAGGCGGTACTGGCGGACATGTGTTCCCGGGGCTTGCGGTTGCGCATCATTTAATGACCCAGGGGTGGCAAGTTCGCTGGCTGGGTACTGCCGATCGTATGGAAGCGGACTTAGTGCCGAAGCACGGTATCGAGATCGACTTTATTCGTATCTCTGGTTTGCGCGGCAAGGGTATTAAAGCGTTACTCGCAGCCCCGTTGCGTATCTTTAACGCCTGGCGTCAGGCGCGGGCGATTATGAAAGCGTATAAACCTGACGTGGTGCTCGGTATGGGCGGCTACGTTTCAGGCCCAGGAGGTCTGGCAGCGTGGTCGTTAGGTATTCCGGTCGTACTTCATGAACAAAACGGTATTGCGGGCTTAACCAATAAATGGCTGGCGAAGATTGCGACCAAAGTGATGCAGGCGTTTCCAGGCGCTTTCCCTAATGCGGAAGTGGTGGGTAATCCTGTTCGTACCGATGTGCTGGCGCTGCCGTTGCCGCAGCAACGTCTGGCTGGACGTGAAGGTCCGGTTCGTGTGTTGGTAGTGGGTGGTTCTCAGGGCGCACGCATTCTTAACCAGACAATGCCGCTGGTTGCAGCAAAGCTGGGCGATTCAGTCACTATCTGGCATCAGAGTGGCAAAGGTTCGCAACAATCCGTTGAACAGGCGTATGCCGAAGCGGGGCAACCGCAGCATAAAGTGACGGAATTTATTGATGATATGGCAGCGGCGTATGCGTGGGCGGATGTCGTCGTTTGCCGCTCCGGTGCGTTGACGGTGAGTGAAATCGCTGCGGCGGGGTTACCAGCATTGTTTGTGCCGTTTCAGCATAAAGACCGCCAGCAATACTGGAATGCGTTACCGCTGGAAAAAGCGGGCGCAGCCAAAATTATCGAGCAGCCACAGCTTACCGTGGATGCTGTCGCCAACACCCTGGCCGGGTGGTCGCGAGAAACCTTATTAACCATGGCAGAACGCGCCCGTGCTGCATCCATACCGGATGCCACCGAGCGAGTGGCAAATGAAGTGAGCCGGGCTGCCCGGGCGTAATTGTGGCGATGCCTTTTGCATCGCATGAATTTGAGAAGTTAATGGCGTAAAGAATGAATACACAACAATTGGCAAAACTGCGTTACATCGTGCCCGAAATGCGTCGCGTTCGGCACATTCACTTTGTCGGCATCGGTGGTGCCGGTATGGGCGGTATTGCCGAAGTTCTGGCCAATGAAGGGTATCAGATCAGTGGTTCAGATTTAGCGCCAAATCCGGTCACGCAGCAGTTAATGAATCTGGGGGCGACGATTTACTTCAACCATCGCCCGGAAAACGTGCGCGACGCCAGCGTGGTCGTTGTTTCCAGTGCAATTTCTGCCGACAACCCTGAGATTGTTGCCGCTCATGAAGCGCGTATTCCGGTGATCCGTCGCGCGGAAATGCTGGCTGAGTTAATGCGTTTTCGTCATGGCATCGCCATTGCCGGAACGCATGGCAAAACGACAACCACCGCGATGGTTTCCAGCATCTATGCGGAAGCGGGTCTCGATCCAACTTTCGTTAACGGTGGGCTGGTAAAAGCGGCAGGTGTTCATGCGCGTTTAGGGCATGGTCGCTATTTGATTGCCGAAGCAGATGAGAGCGATGCATCGTTCCTGCATCTGCAACCCATGGTGGCGATTGTCACCAATATCGAAGCCGACCATATGGATACCTACCAGGGCGACTTTGAGAATTTAAAACAGACCTTTATTAATTTTCTGCACAACCTACCGTTTTACGGTCGTGCGGTAATGTGTGTTGACGATCCGGTGATCCGCGAATTGTTACCGCGCGTGGGGCGTCAGACCACGACTTACGGCTTCAGCGAAGATGCCGATGTGCGTGTAGAAGATTATCAGCAGATTGGCCCGCAGGGGCATTTTACGCTGCTGCGCCAGGACAAAGAGCCGATGCGCGTTACCCTGAACGCGCCTGGTCGTCATAATGCGCTGAACGCGGCGGCTGCGGTTGCGGTTGCTACGGAAGAGGGGATTGACGACGATGCTATTCTACGTGCGCTGGAGAGCTTCCAGGGAACCGGTCGTCGCTTCGATTTTCTCGGTGAGTTCCCGCTGGAGCCGGTCAACGGTAAAAGCGGTACAGCAATGCTGGTTGATGACTACGGTCACCATCCGACCGAAGTGGATGCCACCATAAAGGCGGCACGTGCAGGCTGGCCGGATAAAAACCTGGTAATGCTGTTTCAGCCGCATCGTTTTACCCGTACTCGCGACCTGTATGACGATTTCGCCAATGTACTGACTCAGGTTGATACCCTGTTGATGCTGGAAGTTTATCCGGCAGGTGAAGCACCGATTCCGGGAGCGGATAGCCGTTCACTGTGCCGCACGATTCGTGGACGTGGGAAAATTGATCCTATTCTGGTGCCAGATCCGGCGCAGGTAGCCGAGATGTTAGCACCAGTATTAACCGGTAACGACCTGATTCTCGTGCAGGGTGCGGGTAATATTGGAAAAATTGCCCGTTCTTTAGCTGAAATCAAACTGAAGCCGCAAACTCCGGAGGAAGAACAACATGACTGATAAAATCGCGGTTCTGTTGGGCGGGACCTCCGCAGAGCGGGAAGTTTCTCTGAATTCTGGCGCTGCTGTGTTAGCCGGGCTGCGCGAAGGCGGCGTCGATGCACATCCTGTTGACCCTAAAGAAGTTGACGTGACGCAACTGAAATCGATGGGATTTCAGAAAGTATTTATCGCTCTGCACGGGCGCGGCGGTGAAGACGGCACATTGCAGGGGATGCTTGAGCTGATGGGACTGCCTTATACCGGCAGCGGAGTGATGGCATCTGCGCTTTCAATGGATAAACTACGCAGCAAACTGCTGTGGCAAGGTGCTGGTTTACCGGTCGCTCCGTGGGTGGCGTTAACCCGCGCAGAGTTTGAAAAAGGCCTTAGCAATAAGGAGTTAGCCGAAATTTCTGCCCTGGGTTTACCATTAATCGTTAAGCCGAGCCGCGAAGGTTCCAGCGTGGGAATGTCAAAAGTAGTAGCAGAAAATGCTCTACAAGATGCATTAAGATTGGCATTTCAGCACGATGAAGAAGTATTGATTGAAAAATGGTTAAGTGGGCCGGAGTTCACGGTTGCGATACTCGGTGAAGAAATTTTACCGTCAATACGTATTCAACCCGCCGGAACCTTCTATGATTATGAGGCGAAGTATCTCTCTGATGAGACACAGTATTTCTGCCCCGCAGGTTTAGAAGCGGCACAAGAGGCCAATTTGCAGGCATTAGTGCTGAAAGCATGGACGACTTTAGGTTGTAAAGGATGGGGGCGTATTGACGTCATGCTGGACAGCGATGGACAGTTTTATCTGCTGGAAGCCAATACCTCTCCGGGTATGACCAGCCACAGTCTGGTGCCGATGGCGGCACGTCAGGCAGGCTTAAGCTTCTCGCAGTTGGTTGTACGAATTCTGGAACTGGCGGACTAATATGTCGCAGGCTGCTCTGAACACGCGAAACAGTGAAGAAGAAATTTCTTCTCACCGCAATAATGGAACGCGTCTGGCGGGGATACTTTTCCTGCTGACGGTTTTAACGACTGTGTTGGTGAGCGGCTGGGTCGTGTTGGGCTGGATGGAAGATGCGCAACGCCTGCCGCTCTCAAAGCTGGTGTTGACCGGTGAACGCCATTACACGCGTAATGACGATATCCGGCAGTCGATCCTGGCATTGGGTGAGCCGGGTACTTTTATGACTCAGGATGTCAACATCATCCAGACGCAAATTGAACAACGCCTGCCGTGGATTAAGCAGGTGAGCGTCAGAAAGCAGTGGCCTGATGAATTGAAGATTCATCTGGTTGAATATGTGCCGATTGCGCGGTGGAATGATCAACATATGGTAGACGCCGAAGGAAACACCTTCAGCGTGCCGCCAGATCGCACCAGCAAGCAGGTGCTCCCGATGTTGTATGGCCCGGAAGGCAGCGCCAATGAAGTGCTGCAGGGTTATCGCGAAATGGGGCAAATGCTGGCAAAGGACAGATTTACTCTGAAGGAAGCGGCAATGACCGCGCGGCGTTCCTGGCAGTTGACGCTGAATAACGATATTAAGCTCAACCTTGGCCGGGGCGATACGATGAAACGTTTGGCTCGCTTTGTAGAACTTTATCCGGTTTTACAGCAGCAGGCGCAAACCGATGGCAAACGGATTAGCTACGTTGATTTGCGTTATGACTCTGGAGCGGCAGTTGGCTGGGCGCCCTTGCCGCCGGAGGAATCTACTCAGCAACAAAATCAGGCACAGGCAGAACAACAATGATCAAGGCGACGGACAGAAAACTGGTAGTAGGACTGGAGATCGGCACCGCGAAGGTTGCCGCTTTAGTAGGGGAAGTTCTGCCCGACGGTATGGTCAATATCATTGGTGTGGGCAGCTGCCCGTCACGTGGTATGGATAAAGGCGGGGTTAACGACCTCGAATCTGTGGTCAAATGCGTACAACGCGCTATTGACCAGGCAGAATTGATGGCTGATTGCCAGATCTCTTCGGTATATCTGGCGCTTTCTGGTAAGCACATCAGCTGCCAGAATGAAATTGGTATGGTGCCCATTTCTGAAGAAGAAGTGACGCAAGAAGATGTGGAAAACGTCGTCCATACTGCGAAATCGGTGCGTGTGCGTGATGAGCATCGCGTGCTGCATGTGATCCCGCAAGAGTATGCCATTGACTATCAGGAAGGGATCAAAAATCCGGTAGGACTTTCGGGCGTGCGAATGCAGGCAAAAGTGCACCTGATCACATGTCACAACGATATGGCGAAAAACATCGTCAAAGCGGTTGAACGTTGTGGGCTGAAAGTTGACCAACTGATATTTGCCGGACTGGCATCAAGTTATTCGGTATTGACGGAAGACGAACGTGAATTGGGAGTCTGCGTCGTCGATATCGGTGGTGGTACAATGGATATCGCCGTTTATACCGGTGGGGCATTGCGCCACACCAAGGTAATTCCTTATGCTGGCAATGTGGTGACCAGCGACATTGCCTATGCCTTTGGCACGCCGCCAAGCGACGCCGAAGCGATTAAAGTTCGCCATGGCTGCGCGTTGGGTTCCATCGTCGGTAAAGATGAGAGCGTGGAAGTGCCGAGCGTAGGTGGGCGACCACCGCGTAGTCTGCAACGTCAGACGCTGGCGGAGGTGATTGAGCCACGGTATACCGAGTTGCTCAATCTGGTCAACGAAGAGATATTGCAGCTGCAGGAAAAGCTTCGCCAACAAGGCGTGAAACATCACCTGGCGGCGGGCATTGTATTAACCGGTGGCGCGGCGCAGATCGAAGGACTTGCCGCCTGCGCTCAGCGCGTGTTTCATACGCAGGTGCGTATTGGCGCGCCGCTGAATATCACCGGTTTAACTGATTATGCTCAGGAGCCGTATTACTCGACGGCTGTGGGATTGCTTCACTACGGGAAAGAGTCACATCTTAACGGTGAAGCGGAAGTAGAAAAACGTGTTACAGCATCAGTTGGCTCGTGGATCAAGCGACTCAATAGTTGGCTGCGAAAAGAGTTTTAATTTTTATGAGGTCGACGGTGATTACGGCCTCAGGCGACAGGCACATATCGGAGAGAAACTATGTTTGAACCAATGGAACTTACCAACGACGCGGTGATTAAAGTCATCGGCGTCGGCGGCGGCGGCGGTAATGCTGTTGAGCACATGGTGCGTGAGCGCATTGAAGGTGTTGAATTTTTCGCGGTAAATACCGATGCACAGGCGCTGCGTAAAACGGCGGTTGGGCAGACGATTCAGATCGGTAGTGGTATCACCAAAGGACTGGGAGCTGGCGCTAATCCAGAAGTTGGCCGTAATGCGGCTGATGAGGATCGCGATGCACTGCGTGCGGCGCTGGAAGGTGCAGACATGGTATTTATTGCAGCAGGTATGGGTGGTGGTACTGGTACAGGTGCTGCGCCGGTCGTTGCTGAAGTGGCAAAAGATTTGGGTATCCTGACCGTTGCTGTCGTGACTAAGCCTTTCAACTTTGAAGGCAAGAAGCGTATGGCCTTCGCGGAGCAGGGGATCACTGAATTGTCCAAGCATGTGGACTCATTGATCACCATCCCGAACGACAAACTGCTGAAAGTGCTGGGGCGCGGTATTTCCCTGCTTGATGCGTTTGGCGCCGCGAACGATGTGCTGAAAGGCGCAGTTCAGGGTATCGCCGAACTGATTACTCGTCCGGGTCTGATGAACGTGGACTTTGCAGACGTACGTACCGTGATGTCTGAAATGGGCTACGCAATGATGGGTTCTGGCGTGGCGAGCGGTGAAGATCGTGCGGAAGAAGCGGCTGAAATGGCTATCTCTTCTCCGCTGCTGGAAGATATCGACCTGTCTGGTGCGCGTGGCGTGCTGGTTAACATCACGGCGGGCTTCGACCTGCGTCTGGATGAGTTCGAAACCGTAGGTAACACCATCCGTGCATTTGCTTCGGATAACGCAACCGTGGTTATCGGTACTTCTCTTGACCCGGATATGAACGACGAACTGCGTGTAACCGTGGTTGCAACAGGTATCGGCATGGACAAACGTCCTGAAATCACTCTGGTGACCAATAAACAAGTTCAGCAGCCAGTGATGGATCGTTACCAGCAGCATGGTATGGCACCGCTGACGCAAGAGCAGAAACCGGTAGCTAAAGTGGTGAACGACAATACGCCGCAAACCGCGAAAGAGCCGGATTATCTGGATATCCCTGCTTTCCTGCGTAAGCAAGCTGACTAAGATTAAGCTGGAATTTGGGTTACCAGGCTCTTTGTGCTAAACTGGCCTGCCGAATGTATAGTACACTTCGGTTGGATAGGTAATTTGGCGAGATAATACGATGATCAAACAAAGGACACTTAAACGTATCGTTCAGGCGACGGGTGTCGGTTTACATACCGGCAAGAAAGTCACTCTGACGTTACGCCCTGCGCCGGCCAACACCGGGGTCATCTATCGTCGCACCGACTTGAATCCACCGGTAGATTTTCCGGCCGATGCCAAATCTGTGCGTGATACCATGCTCTGTACGTGTCTGGTCAACGAGCATGATGTACGGATTTCAACCGTTGAGCACCTGAATGCTGCGCTCGCGGGCTTAGGCATCGATAACATCGTTATCGAAGTTAACGCACCGGAAATCCCGATCATGGACGGTAGTGCCGCTCCGTTTGTTTACCTGCTGCTTGATGCTGGTATCGACGAGCTGAACTGCGCCAAGAAATTTGTTCGCATCAAAGAGACTGTTCGTGTCGAAGATGGCGATAAGTGGGCTGAATTTAAGCCGTACAATGGTTTTTCGCTGGATTTCACCATCGATTTCAACCATCCGGCTATCGATTCCAGCAATCAACGTTATGCGATGAACTTCTCTGCTGATGCATTTATGCGCCAGATCAGCCGTGCGCGTACGTTCGGTTTCATGCGTGATATCGAATACCTGCAGTCTCGTGGTTTGTGCCTGGGCGGCAGTTTCGATTGTGCCATCGTTGTTGACGATTATCGCGTACTGAACGAAGACGGCCTGCGTTTTGAAGACGAATTTGTGCGTCACAAAATGCTCGACGCGATCGGTGACTTGTTCATGTGCGGTCACAACATTATTGGTGCATTTACCGCTTATAAATCCGGTCATGCACTGAATAACAAATTGTTGCAGGCTGTCCTGGCAAAACAGGAAGCCTGGGAATATGTGACCTTCCAGGACGACGCAGAACTGCCGTTGGCCTTCAAAGCGCCTTCAGCAGTACTGGCATAACGACATTTATACTGTCGTATAAAATTCGACTGGCAAATCTGGCACTCTCTCCGGCCAGGTGAACCAGTCGTTTTTTTTTGAATTTTATAAGAGCGATAAGAAACGGTGCGAACGCTGTTTTCTTAAGCACTTTTACGCACAACTCATCTTCATTCCTGCTGTGGACTTCGGGCTTTAATGATAAGATTTGTGCGCTAAATACGTTTGAATACGATCGGGATGGCAATAACGTGAGTGGAATACTGACGCGCTGGCGACAGTTTGGTAAACGCTACTTCTGGCCGCATCTCTTATTAGGGATGGTCGCGGCGAGTTTAGGTTTGCCTGCGCTCAGCAATGCCGCCGAGCCGAACGCGCCCGCAAAAGCGACAACTCGCAACCACGAGCCTTCCGTCAAAGTTAACTTTAGTCAGTTGGCCTTGCTGGAAGCGAACACGCGCCGCCCGAACTCAAACTATTCCGTTGATTACTGGCATCAGCACGCAATTCGCACGGTAATCCGTCATCTTTCCTTCGCAATGGCGCCGCAAACGCTGCCCGTTGCCGAAGAATCTTTGCCTCTTCAGGCGCAACATCTTGCTTTACTGGATACGCTCAGCGCGCTGCTGACTCAGGAAGGCACGCCGTCTGAAAATGATTATCGCATTGATTATGCGCATTTTACCCCGCAAACAACATTTAGCACGCCCGTCTGGATAAGCCTGGCGCAAGGCATCCGTGCAGGCCCTCAACGCTTCAGCTAACAACAATAAACCTTTACTTCATTTTATTAACTCCGCAACGCGGGGCGTTTGAGATTTTATTATGCTAATCAAATTATTAACTAAAGTTTTCGGTAGTCGTAACGATCGTACCCTGCGCCGGATGCGCAAAGTCGTCAATGTCATCAATGCCATGGAACCGGAGATGGAAAAACTCTCCGACGAAGAGTTGAAGGGAAAAACCGCAGAGTTTCGCGCGCGCCTGGAAAAAGGCGAAGTGCTGGAAAATCTGATCCCGGAAGCCTTCGCAGTCGTGCGTGAAGCAAGTAAGCGCGTCTTTGGTATGCGTCACTTCGATGTACAGTTGCTCGGCGGTATGGTTCTTAATGAACGTTGCATCGCGGAAATGCGTACTGGTGAAGGTAAAACCCTGACCGCAACGCTGCCTGCTTACCTGAACGCACTAACCGGTAAAGGCGTGCATGTAGTTACCGTCAACGACTACCTGGCGCAACGTGACGCCGAAAACAACCGTCCGCTGTTTGAATTCCTTGGCCTGACTGTCGGTATCAACCTGCCGGGCATGCCAGCACCGGCAAAGCGCGAAGCTTACGCAGCTGACATCACTTACGGTACGAACAACGAATACGGCTTTGACTACCTGCGCGACAACATGGCGTTCAGCCCTGAAGAACGTGTACAGCGTAAACTGCACTATGCGCTGGTGGATGAAGTGGACTCCATCCTGATCGATGAAGCGCGTACACCGCTGATCATTTCCGGCCCGGCAGAAGACAGCTCGGAAATGTATAAGCGAGTGAACAAAATCATTCCGCACCTGATCCGTCAGGAAAAAGAAGACTCCGAAACCTTCCAGGGCGAAGGCCACTTCTCGGTTGATGAAAAATCTCGCCAGGTGAACCTGACCGAACGTGGTTTGGTACTGATTGAAGAACTGCTGGTGAAAGAAGGCATCATGGCGGAAGGTGAGTCACTGTACTCTCCGGCCAACATCATGCTGATGCACCACGTAACGGCGGCGCTGCGCGCTCATGCACTGTTTACCCGCGACGTCGATTACATCGTTAAAGATGGCGAAGTTATCATCGTTGACGAACACACCGGTCGTACCATGCAGGGGCGTCGCTGGTCCGATGGTCTGCACCAGGCTGTTGAAGCCAAAGAAGGTGTGCAGATCCAGAACGAAAACCAGACGCTGGCTTCTATCACCTTCCAGAACTACTTCCGCCTGTATGAAAAACTGGCGGGGATGACCGGTACTGCTGATACCGAAGCATTCGAATTCAGCTCAATTTACAAGCTGGATACCGTAGTCGTTCCGACTAACCGTCCGATGATTCGTAAAGATCTGCCAGACCTGGTCTACATGACCGAAGCAGAAAAAATTCAGGCAATTATCGAAGATATCAAAGAACGTACCGCGAAAGGCCAGCCGGTGCTGGTGGGGACTATTTCCATTGAAAAATCGGAGCTGGTGTCAAACGAGCTGACTAAAGCCGGTATCAAACATAACGTCCTGAACGCCAAATTCCACGCCAACGAGGCGGCGATTGTTGCTCAGGCAGGTTATCCGGCTGCGGTGACTATCGCGACCAACATGGCGGGTCGAGGTACTGACATTGTGCTCGGTGGTAGCTGGCAGGCAGAAGTTGCCGCGCTGGAAAACCCGACCGCAGAGCAAATTGAAAAAATCAAAGCCGACTGGCAGGTGCGTCACGACGCAGTACTGGCGGCAGGTGGTCTGCATATCATCGGCACCGAACGTCACGAATCTCGTCGTATCGATAACCAGCTGCGCGGTCGTTCTGGTCGTCAGGGGGATGCCGGTTCTTCCCGTTTCTACCTGTCGATGGAAGATGCGCTGATGCGTATTTTCGCCTCTGATCGCGTTTCCGGCATGATGCGTAAACTCGGGATGAAACCAGGCGAAGCCATTGAGCACCCGTGGGTGACCAAAGCGATTGCTAACGCCCAGCGTAAAGTTGAAAGCCGTAACTTCGATATTCGTAAGCAACTGCTGGAATATGATGACGTGGCTAACGACCAGCGTCGCGCCATTTACTCCCAGCGTAACGAACTGCTGGATGTCAGCGATGTGAGCGAAACCATCAACAGCATTCGTGAAGATGTGTTCAAAGCGACCATCGATGCTTACATTCCGCCACAGTCACTGGAAGAAATGTGGGATATTCCGGGTCTGCAGGAACGTCTGAAAAACGATTTCAACCTCGATTTGCCGATTGCCGAGTGGCTGGACAAAGAGCCTGAACTGCATGAAGAGACGCTGCGTGAACGTATTCTGACGCAATCCATTGAAGTGTATCAGCGTAAAGAAGAAGTGGTTGGCGCTGAGATGATGCGTCACTTCGAGAAAGGCGTGATGTTGCAAACGCTCGACTCCCTGTGGAAAGAGCACTTGGCGGCGATGGATTATCTGCGTCAGGGTATCCACCTGCGTGGCTATGCGCAGAAAGATCCGAAGCAGGAATACAAACGTGAATCGTTCTCCATGTTTGCAGCGATGCTGGAATCGCTGAAATATGAAGTTATCAGCACGCTGAGCAAAGTCCAGGTGCGTATGCCGGAAGAAGTTGAAGAGCTGGAACAACAGCGTCGTATGGAAGCCGAGCGTTTAGCGCAAATGCAGCAGCTTAGCCATCAGGATGACGACTCTGCAGCCGCAGCTGCGCTGGCGGCGCAAACTGGCGAGCGCAAAGTAGGACGTAACGATCCTTGCCCGTGCGGTTCTGGTAAAAAATATAAGCAGTGCCATGGTCGCCTGCAATAAAAGCTAACAGTTGACATAAAAGGCGCAGGATTCTGCGCCTTTTTTATAGGTTTAAGACAATGAAAAAGCTGCAAATTGCGGTGGGTATCATTCGCAATAAAAACAACGAAATTTTTATTACTCGTCGTGCCGCAGATGCGCACATGGCGAATAAGCTGGAGTTTCCTGGCGGTAAAATTGAAATGGGCGAAACACCGGAACAAGCGGTGGTGCGTGAACTTCAGGAAGAAGTCGGGATTACCCCACAACATTTTTCGCTATTTGAAAAACTGGAATATGAATTCCCGGACAGGCATATCACTCTGTGGTTCTGGCTGGTCGAAGGTTGGGAAGGGGAGCCGTGGGGTAAAGAAGGGCAACCCGGTGAGTGGATGTCGCTAGTCGGTCTTAATGCCGATGATTTTCCTCCAGCCAATGAACCGGTAATTGCGAAGCTTAAGCGTCTGTAGGTCGGATAAGGCGTCACGCCGCATCCGACATTTGCACAAGATGCCTGATGCGACGCTGGCGCGTCTTATCAGGCCTACGTGCGGCATCAGACAAAATGTTACTGCTTTGGCTCTTCGCTCCAGTCATCACTCTCAGAAAGATCGCCGCTGCTGGGGATTCGTTTTTCTTCAGCAGCCCATTCTCCGAGGTCGATCAACTGACAACGTTTGCAACAAAATGGCCGAAACGGGCTGATTTCACCCCACACCACAGTTTTCCCGCAGGTTGGGCAATTCACCGTAATAGTTTCTGACATCGTAACTCCTTAGCAGCAAGCCAGTTCAAAATCCAGGCGCTCTGGCACCAGACCATTTTCACTGTCCAGCGGCATAAAACGAATCGCAAAACGGCTTTTATGACCGGAAATTTGCGGATAAAGCTGTGAATCAAGCGCCAGATTCAGCCGCAGCAGATCAGCGTCTTCGCCATTATCCTGATAAAAACCGTTCAGGCTGGTTTGTTTACGAAAAGGAGCCGACTGGCGAATCAGATCCAGCACCATGGTAAGTGCCTGGGTGAGCGGGTCCAGGCTGGCAATCCAGGTTTCTACCTGGCTGTCACGCTGTGACTGGGGTAAATGTAGCCAAATATGCAAAGTGGGCAAATCAAAGCTACAACAGCCGCCAGGTATGCTCAGACGCTGACGCACTAAGGCAATCAGCCTGTCTTCACGCAGAAATTGCCCGATACGCGGCGCAGAAATCAACACGCTACCCGCTGCTTTTAACTGCTGAATTAATGCTTCAATACGGCTCTGATCAACGCCTGGCACGCCAATCCAGGTCTGGAGTTTACGTTGCTGGCGGTCAAGCTCTTTCAATAGCTCAGTGCGCACTTCTCCGCGCTCGAAAACATCCAGCAATTCACTGACATTACGGAAGAAATGCAGAGCGCCAGCGTAGTCAACGATGGGTAAATTTACGGTGAGTTGTTGAATTAAAAACTCAATGCGCAGCCATGTACGCATTTTTTCATTTAGTGGATGTTCAAAAAGGACCTGGGTCTGCATTACGGTTTTTCCTGTGAGACAAACTGCGACGCAAGCTGCAAATAGTGTGCGTGCAGGCGGGCAACATCCGATGCAATAGCATCCGGTGCGCCGTTATTATCAATGACGTCATCTGCCACGGCAAGACGGGCTTCGCGCGTTGCCTGGGCAGCAAGAATTTGTTCGACATGCTCGCGAGTAACATCATCGCGCTGCATGGTACGCTTAAGTTGCGTTTCTGGGCTGACATCCACCACCAGCACACGATTCGCTTTTTTATACAGTGAGTTTTCTACCAGCAATGGCACAACCCACAGTATATAGGGGGAAGTTGCCTGCTGGATCTGACGTTGCGTCTCCTGCTGAATCAGCGGATGCAGCAGGGCGTTAAGCCAGTTTTTCTCTTCCGGGTTGGCGAAGATCCGCTCGCGCAAGACCCGGCGCTGCAATGAGCCATCAGCAGCAATCATGTCAGCGCCAAAGTGTTCAGCAATGGCACGTAGTGCAGGTGCACCTGGTTCAACCACTTGACGCGCAATAATATCGGCATCAATGACGTTAATTCCGAGGTCTGCAAACGCATTTGCAACGGTACTCTTGCCACTGCCAATGCCTCCCGTTAAGGCAACTATATACCTCATAATTTATATTCCCGGGAATTCATCATGATTATCAAAACGTTAAAAATGAGCGTACAAAAGCGAAATTGATGGAACGTTCGCTCATTATTTACCAGGTAAATTTATGGGATTGTAGCGTAAAAAAAGACAATTTCGCAGTCTTGCGCCACATCGATTAGTGCGTATGATAGCGTCACTGGAGTTGCGCTCTTATCCTTATAGCCATTAACCCCAGGAATCCGCACATGCGTATTGAAGAAGATCTGAAGTTAGGTTTTAAAGACGTCCTCATCCGTCCTAAACGTTCTACTCTTAAAAGTCGTTCCGATGTTGAACTGGAGCGTCAATTCACCTTCAAACATTCAGGTCAGAGCTGGTCCGGCGTGCCGATTATCGCCGCGAATATGGACACCGTAGGCACTTTTTCCATGGCCTCTGCGCTGGCTTCTTTTGATATTCTTACCGCTGTGCATAAACACTATTCTGTCGAAGAGTGGCAAGCGTTTATCAACAATTCTTCCGCTGATGTGCTGAAACATGTGATGGTTTCTACCGGCACGTCTGATGCGGATTTCGAAAAAACCAAACAAATTCTCGACCTGAACCCGGAATTAAACTTCGTTTGTATTGACGTGGCGAATGGTTATTCCGAACACTTCGTGCAGTTCGTTGCGAAAGCGCGTGAAGCGTGGCCGACCAAAACCATTTGTGCTGGCAACGTAGTGACTGGTGAAATGTGTGAGGAGCTTATCCTCTCCGGTGCCGATATCGTTAAAGTTGGTATTGGCCCAGGTTCTGTCTGTACAACTCGCGTCAAAACAGGCGTCGGTTATCCGCAACTTTCTGCGGTAATCGAATGTGCCGATGCTGCGCACGGTCTGGGCGGGATGATCGTCAGCGATGGTGGCTGCACCACACCGGGCGATGTCGCGAAAGCTTTTGGCGGCGGTGCTGATTTCGTGATGCTCGGCGGTATGCTGGCAGGCCACGAAGAGAGTGGTGGTCGCATTGTAGAAGAGAACGGCGAGAAATTTATGCTGTTCTACGGCATGAGCTCCGAGTCTGCGATGAAACGCCACGTTGGCGGCGTTGCAGAATATCGCGCTGCAGAAGGTAAAACCGTTAAGCTGCCGCTGCGTGGTCCGGTTGAAAATACCGCGCGTGATATTTTAGGCGGTCTGCGTTCAGCTTGTACATACGTTGGGGCTTCACGCCTGAAAGAGCTGACCAAGCGCACCACGTTTATCCGTGTGCAGGAACAAGAAAACCGTATCTTCAATAACCTGTAATCTCCCAATGCTGGCGTGGATCACCACGCCAGCGTTATCCCATCCCACTCATCGCATCGCCTAAATGGAAAATTGGCAGGTACATTGCCACCACTAGCGTACCGATAATTCCTCCTGTAATGACCAGCAACGCCGGTTCCAGTAAGGCTGCAAGATTATCTGCCAGCGCCAGCGTGTTATCCCGATGATGGTGGGCGAGATTCTCCAGCATGAGATCCAGCGAGCCGGATGCCTCTCCTGTTCTCACTAATTGCAAACAGAGTGGGCTAAACTCACCGGCATTTTTTAGCGCCAGCCAGATGGGCTGACCGTTACTGATATCGTGCTGGATTTGTGTCAGAAGTTGCGCCCAGTACGGGCAGCGCATTGTTTCTCTGACGCTCTCAACCCCTTGTAAAAAAGTAATTCCTGCACTTTGTGTCAGCGCCAGAATCGTAAAAATCTGCGTGAGTTTTTGTCCCCGCATCAGGGAACCCATAATTGGGATGCGTAACAGCAATTTCTGTCGCACGATAAGCCAGGTCGGACGGCGCATCAGCAACTTATTGGCTATCGCCAGCAGAAAGCCGAACAACACCAGCAACCAGCCCCATTCACTACTAAAGTCTGCCAGCGTCATGATCCCCTGCGTTAGCGCCGGTAGTGGGGTATTAAAGGTCTTATAGATAGCGGCAAACTCCGGCAGAACAAAATGCAGCATTGCCATAACCACCATGATTGCCATCGCTAAAATGATGATGGGATAACGCAACGCTGATTTCACTTTGTCGGTCAACTGACGTTGGGCTTTTTGCTGGCGCGCCAGTTCAAAGCAGCATTCATCCAGCTTACCGGTCAGTTCACCCGTGCGGATCATCGCCTGATAGAGCGGTGGGAAAACCTCTGACCAGGGTAATAAGGCATTGGAAAAGGCAACGCCCTGTTCGAGATCGTGCGCCAGCGATTGCAGCAATACTTGCCATTGCTTACAGGGATGCTGTTCCGCCAGCAGCGCCAGCCCTTCAGAAAGGGTTAAGCCGGCTTTGAGTAGCGTCGCCAGTTGATGAATGACTTCCGCGCTTTTATCTCCTCGCCACTGTGCAGGATTGATGGCGATTCGCTTCAGACGCAGTGGGGTAACCGTCTGTTGCTGTAGCGCAAAAATCAACAAAGTACGGCTTTCTGCCCATAGCATCCCATCTTGCATATTGCCGTCGCCGGTTATGCCATGCCAGCGCCAGAGTTGCTTACTCGCCATGCGGCATCCCCAATACGCGGATTAACTCTTCAAAGGTGGTTAAGCCTTGCTCCACGGCCAGGCAGCCGTTTTCAAAAAGCGTGCGCATTCCCGCCTGTCGGGCGTGCGTTTCCAGCGATTCAACGTCGGTATTAGCGGAAATAAGCTGACGTATGACCGGTGTTATAGGCAGAACTTCAAACAAGGCCGTGCGACCATAAAAACCGTGGTAGCAGTGTCTACAACCGGGTGCTTGCCAGCGGGGCAGCGGCGATGTCCATACATTGTCGGGAATATGGATGGGTTCCCCTTGCTGCAGGCGACAATGCGGGCAAAGTTTGCGTACCAGCCGCTGGGCTATCACCAGCGTGAGCGCCGATGAAAGCATCCAGCGAGCAACGCCCATTTGCTGTAAACGCACCAGCGTTTCGCAGGTGGAATTAGTGTGTAGCGTGGACAATACCAGGTGACCGGTTTGCGCGGCTTTAATGGCAATTTCTGCCGTTTCGCCATCGCGGATCTCTCCGATCATGATGACGTCAGGATCCTGGCGCAATAACGCACGCAAAACGCCCTGAAAGGTAAGACCGGCACGTGGATGGATTTGTGTCTGGTTTAGCCCGGCGATGGGGATCTCAACGGGATCTTCGACGCTACAAATATTAATATCAGCGGTATTCAGCGTTTGCAGGGCGCTATAAAGCGTGACAGTTTTTCCGCTTCCGGTTGGCCCAGTTACCAGCACCAGTCCTTGTGGTTGCTGTAGGGCATGAGCAAAGTCCGCCAGTTGTAACGGCTGCATTCCCAGCGTGTTGACATCCAGCGCCTGGTTTACCTGCTGTAACAACCGTAATACCACCTTTTCACCGCCCCGACATGGCAAGGTTGCAATACGAAATGAGACGGCGTTCCCTGCCAGTTCGACAGTGAATTGCCCGTCCTGCGGCAGGCGATGTTCCGCAATATCCAGGCTTCCCAGCACTTTTAATCTGGCGGTTAATGCGGCTCCGGCATCCCGTGGAACATCTGGTAAAGGATGCAGCACGCCGTCGATACGCAAGCGGATACGGTAGGCGCTGTTCGCTGGTTCGATATGAATATCAGACGCGCGTTGTTCCAGCGCAGATTGTAACGTTTGGGTCAGCAACTCTGCCTTGAGCTGATGTTTCTCCTGAACGGTTACGGGCAACGTTTGTTGTGAGCGGCTGGCATGGCCTTCCATTTGCTGGCGCGTCCAGCAGGTGATCTCAATGCGTTTAGTGGTGGCAAAATGTAAGGCATCGAGGAATTCATGCGAAGGCGCATCGACTACCGCAACATGAACCACCTCTTCGCTGGCATCCAGCAAGACTCCCTGATAACGCAGACACAGGGCGGTGAGCTGTGAAATATTCATTGCCGCTCCTTAGTTGGCGTCATCAAAGCGGAAGACATCTTCGCAGGCTTGCTGCAATGCGCTGTCACTTTGAATATTGCAGTTGCGCGTCCAGCCGGTGACGCCGTTTGCGTTATCCCAACCCGGTGTCATGATGACGTTTAAACCATTAAGACTTTCTTGCCCGGTCAGCGACACCACGCCCTTCGCCACGCTCATGGCAGAGACATAGCGAGTGGTGGTGGGCGAGGGGATACCATTGCTACCGCCGTCACAGGTGTCTAATCCACCATGTTCCAGCGCGCACAATTCTACGGCAGTACGGTAAGGCACAAAGGTTTGTAGCATGTCGGTGAGTGCTGCTTTGCGCAGGTAGTTCTGATAAGCGGGAATGCCGATGGCGCTTAAAATGGCAATGATGCCAATAACCACCATCAGTTCGATAAGTGTAAAACCGCGTTGCTTGTCCATCTGTTTCGCTCCTTGATTTCGTTGGCGCTACTTTGGCAAACGCCATCGGTACAGGCGAGGGGCAAAAAACGAAACGGGAAGGTGGCTTCCGGGGTTTTTTATTACGTTGCAGCGAAAGACAAGAAATTTGCGAGGCGTTACGAAGAAAGTTGGGGAAGGGAAGATTATCCGCCCGCTACGGAGCGGATAAATCTGTCAGGAATTAGCGAAAACGCATTGAGAGATCGAGTGCCTGTACGTGTTTAGTTAGTGCACCGACGGAGATAAAGTCCACGCCCGTTTCGGCAAATTCGCGCAGTGTTTTGTCGGTGACGTTGCCAGACACTTCCAGTAGCGCCTTGCCGTTGGTGCGTTTGACGGCTTCGCGCATCTGTTCTGTTTCGAAGTTATCCAGCATGATGATATCGGCACCTGCTTTCAGGGCTTCATCAAGTTCTTCCAGATTTTCTACTTCGACTTCTACTGGCGCATCAGGGTGCAGCCAGGACGCTTTTTCGACCGCCTGACGCACTGAGCCGGAGGCAATAATATGGTTTTCTTTGATCAGGAAGGCGTCAGAAAGCCCCAGACGGTGATTCGCTCCGCCGCCGCAAAGTACCGCGTATTTCAGAGCCGAACGCAGACCCGGCAAGGTTTTGCGCGTATCCAACAACTGCGTGTTGGTGCCTTCCAGTAATTCGACATAGTGGCGAACCTTACTGGCAACCCCGGAAAGAGTTTGCACAAAATTGAGCGCCGTGCGTTCGCCCGTTAACAGCACGCGGGATGGGCCTTCAAGTTCGAACAAGGGTTGATTGGCGTGGATGAGTTCGCCGTCATCCACATGCCAAATAATGGTGACATCGTCGCCTGCCAGTTGAATAAACACCTCTTCAACCCAGCGTTTGCCGCAAAATACGCCATTTTCGCGGGTGATCACCGTGGCATGAGAGCGAGAATTTTCCGATAAAAGTTTTGCCGTAATGTCGTTGTTGGCATCAACTGTTCCGCCTAAATCTTCTCGCAGCGCCTGAGCCACCGCGCCGGGGATATCGAGATTAATGCGTTCCAGCAGCTCGTCACGTCGGGTGTCAGGGTTATAGCGGCGAGGCGGCATGTTAAAACTCCAGATAGCTAACGAATCATAAGGTAGAAACATGCTACTCTGAACCGGGTATTAGCACCACATATAAGGAGATCCTGCATGTTGTTAGAACAGGGGTGGCTGGTCGGCGCGCGCCGCGTTCCCTCACCACATTACGATTGCCGCCCGGATGACGAAACACCCACCCTGCTGGTGGTGCACAATATTAGCCTGCCGCCAGGTGAGTTTGGCGGTCCGTGGATTGATGCATTATTCACCGGAACTATTGATCCGCAGGCACATCCCTTCTTTGCTGAGATCGCCCATTTGCGCGTTTCCGCCCACTGTTTGATTCGCCGTGATGGTGAAATTGTCCAGTATGTTCCTTTCGATAAACGCGCCTGGCACGCGGGGATATCTCAGTATCAAGGTCGCGAACGCTGTAATGATTTTTCTATTGGGATTGAGCTGGAAGGCACCGACACGCTGGCTTATACCGATGCGCAGTATCAGCAACTGGCGGCGGTTACGCGGGCGCTGATTCATCGCTATCCAGATATCGCTAATAACATGACGGGGCATTGCGATATTGCGCCGGATCGTAAAACCGATCCTGGTCCTGCATTTGATTGGGCACGGTTTCGTGCGCTGGTCAGCAAGGAGACAACATGACGCTATTCACAACCTTACTGGTGTTAATTTTTGAGCGCCTGTTTAAGTTGGGCGAGCACTGGCAGCTTGATCACCGTCTTGAAGCGTTCTTTCGGCGGGTGAAACATTTTTCGCTGGGGCGCACGTTAGGTATGACCATTATTGCGATGGGGGTGACTTTTTTGCTGTTGCGCGCGTTGCATGGGTTATTGTTCAACGTCCCGACGCTGCTGGTATGGCTGTTGCTTGGTTTGCTGTGTATTGGCGCGGGTAAAGTGCGTCTCCATTATCATGCATATCTGGCAGCCGCTTCACGTAATGATAGCCATGCCCGCTCCACGATGGCTGGCGAACTCACTATGATTCACGGCGTCCCAGCAGGCTGCGATGAACGTGAATACTTGCGTGAACTGCAAAATGCACTGCTGTGGATTAACTTTCGTTTTTACTTGGCGCCGCTGTTCTGGTTGATTGTAGGGGGAACCTGGGGGCCAGTTACGCTGATGGGTTATGCGTTTTTGCGTGCATGGCAATACTGGCTGGCGCGTTACCAGACGCCGCATCATCGTTTACAGTCCGGCATTGATGCCGTGCTTCATGTGCTGGATTGGGTGCCGGTTCGCCTTGCGGGCGTGGTATATGCCTTGATCGGTCACGGAGAGAAAGCATTACCTGCCTGGTTTGCTTCGCTGGGTGATTTCCATACTTCGCAATATCAGGTGTTAACGCGTCTGGCGCAGTTCTCTCTGGCGCGTGAACCGCATGTTGATAAGGTGGAGACGCCGAAAGCAGCGGTTTCAATGGCGAAGAAAACTTCGTTCGTGGTTGTGGTGGTGATTGCGCTACTGACGATTTACGGAGCGTTAGTGTAAAGATTGTAGCCCTCACCCAGCGCGGGTGAGGGCGTAGAGAAATTAATGCGCTTTTACGGCTTTTGCGGTTTTCTCTTTAAACAGATAGCCGATGCCTAACACGAGCAGCCATACCGGGATCAGGTAAACCGAAATCGCCATTCCCGGCGTCATCAGCATAATCACCAGAACCGCCGCCATAAACAGCAGGCAGATCCAGTTACCCAGCGGATAGAGCAGAGCAGGGAAACGGGTAGCCACACCTTGTGCTTGTTTGGCGCGACGGAATTTCATATGCGCAAGACTTATCATCGCCCAGTTGATTACCAGAGCGGAAACCACCAGCGCCATTAACAGTCCGAACGCGGACTCTGGGGCAAGGTAGTTAATCAGTACGCACAATGTCGTAACCAGCGCAGAGACCAGAATGGTGTTTACCGGTACGCCGCGTTTATCGACGGAAGCGAGCATTTTCGGTGCGTTTCCTTGTTGTGCCAGACCGAAAAGCATACGGCTGTTGCAGTAGACGCAACTGTTGTAAACCGAAAGCGCCGCCGTCAACACCACGATATTCAGGGCGTTAGCGACAAAAGTATCGCCCAACTCGTGGAAGATCAGCACAAACGGACTGGTATCGGCGGTAACGCGCGTCCACGGCATCAGGGAGAGCAGAACGGCTAAGGAACCAATGTAGAAAATCAGGATGCGGTAGATAACCTGGTTAGTCGCTTTGGGAATACTTTGCTCCGGGTTATCTGCTTCTGCTGCGGTGATGCCTACTAGTTCCAGACCGCCGAACGAGAACATGATAATCGCCATCATCATCACCAGCCCGGTGAAGCCGTGCGGCAGGAAGCCACCTTGATCCCACAGGTTGCTAACGCTCGCCTGCGGGCCACCGTTGCCGCTGAACAGCAGCCAGCCACCGAAGATGATCATCGCCACCACCGCGATAACTTTGATAATGGCAAACCAGAACTCCATCTCGCCAAACACTTTAACGTTGGTCAGGTTGATGGCATTGATCACCACAAAGAATACGGCGGCCGAAGCCCAGGTGGGGATTTCCGGATACCAGAACTGAATGTATTTGCCGACGGCAGTAAGCTCTGCCATGGCAACTAAAACGTACAGTACCCAGTAGTTCCAGCCAGAGGCGAAACCAGCAAAACTGCCCCAGTATTTATAAGCAAAGTGGCTGAAGGAGCCTGCTACCGGTTCTTCGACCACCATTTCACCTAACTGACGCATGATCAGAAAGGCGATAAAACCGGCAATAGCGTAACCCAGGATAATCCCTGGCCCTGCGGACTGTATTACGGAGGCGCTTCCCAGGAATAGTCCTGTCCCTATCGCGCCACCCAGCGCGATAAGCTGGATATGGCGGTTTTTAAGGCCGCGCTTTAGCTGCTCGCCGTGCTGTTGACCTTCCATCATGAAACCTCGTGCGGTGATTGTTTTTTTGATCTACGCAGTGATGCGTGTGTAAGTTTGCAATTCCGTTTGTTGTATTAATTTGTTTACATCAAAAACGTTTGAATTGTTACAAAGGGACTTCCGTCAGATCAAGAATAATGGTATGCGCCAGTGAATGCACTCGCTTTATGCCAGGTTGAAGATGAGTTGCCTAAAAAGAAATCGTTTGTAAAGGAAAGCCCCGAAACACCCCATCGCAATAAATGAATATAAATTCATTTTAATGGCATTAAAAATCGAAAAATTGGTAAGTGAATCGGTTCAATTTGGATTTTTATAGTTTAATAAACGTTAAAAAAACCATTGCTCACGTAAAGTCTACATTTGTGCATAGTTACAATTTTGAAACGTCATATGTGTCAAGTTGTTAAAATGTGCACAGTTTCATGATTTCAATCAAAACCTGTATGGACATAAGGTGAATACTTTGTTACTTTAGCGTCACAGACATGAAATTGGTAAGACCAATTGACTTCGGCAAGTGGCTTAAGACAGGAACTCATGGCCTACAGCAAAATCCGCCAACCAAAACTCTCCGATGTGATTGAGCAGCAACTGGAGTTTTTGATCCTCGAAGGCACACTTCGTCCGGGCGAAAAACTCCCACCGGAACGCGAACTGGCGAAACAGTTCGACGTCTCCCGTCCCTCCTTGCGTGAGGCGATTCAACGTCTCGAAGCGAAGGGCTTGTTGCTTCGTCGCCAGGGTGGCGGCACTTTTGTCCAGAGCAGCCTCTGGCAAAGTTTCAGCGATCCGCTGGTGGAGCTGCTCTCCGACCATCCTGAATCACAGTATGACTTGCTCGAAACACGACACGCCCTGGAAGGTATCGCCGCTTATTACGCCGCGCTGCGTAGTACCGATGAAGACAAGGAACGCATTCGTGAACTCCACCACGCCATAGAACTGGCGCAGCAGTCTGGCGATCTGGACGCGGAATCAAATGCCGTACTCCAGTATCAGATTGCCGTCACCGAAGCGGCCCACAATGTGGTTCTGCTTCATCTGCTAAGGTGTATGGAGCCGATGTTGGCTCAGAATGTCCGTCAGAACTTCGAATTGCTCTATTCGCGTCGCGAGATGCTGCCGCTGGTGAGTAGTCACCGCACCCGCATATTCGAAGCGATTATGGCCGGTAAGCCGGAAGAAGCGCGCGAAGCATCACATCGCCATCTGGCCTTTATCGAAGAAATTTTGCTCGACAGAAGCCGTGAAGAGAGTCGCCGTGAGCGTTCTCTGCGCCGTCTGGAGCAACGAAAGAATTAGTGATTTTTCTGGTGAAAATTAGCCAGAAGATGTTGTAAATCAAGCGCATATAAAAGCGCGGCAACTAAACGTAGAACCTGTCTTATTGAGCTTTCCGGCGAGAGTTCAATGGGACAGGTTCCAGAAAACTCAACGTTATTAGATAGATAAGGAATAACCCATGTCAGAACGTTTCCCAAATGACGTGGATCCGATCGAAACTCGCGACTGGCTCCAGGCGATCGAATCGGTCATCCGTGAAGAAGGTGTTGAGCGTGCTCAGTATCTGATCGACCAACTGCTTGCTGAAGCCCGCAAAGGCGGAGTCAACGTAGCCGCAGGCACCGGCGTCAGCAACTACATCAACACCATCCCCGTTGAAGAACAACCGGAGTATCCGGGTAATCTGGAACTGGAACGCCGTATTCGTTCAGCTATCCGCTGGAACGCCATCATGACGGTTCTGCGTGCGTCGAAAAAAGACCTAGAACTGGGCGGCCACATGGCGTCCTTCCAGTCTTCCGCAACCATTTATGATGTGTGCTTTAACCACTTCTTCCGTGCACGCAACGAGCAGGATGGCGGCGACCTGGTTTACTTCCAGGGTCACATCTCTCCGGGCGTTTACGCACGTGCTTTCCTGGAAGGTCGTCTGACTCAGGAGCAGCTCGATAACTTCCGTCAGGAAGTTCACGGCAATGGCCTCTCTTCCTATCCGCACCCGAAACTGATGCCGGAATTCTGGCAGTTCCCGACCGTATCTATGGGTCTGGGACCGATTGGTGCTATTTACCAGGCTAAATTCCTGAAATATCTGGAACACCGTGGCCTGAAAGATACCTCTAAACAGACCGTTTACGCGTTCCTCGGCGACGGTGAAATGGACGAACCGGAATCCAAAGGTGCGATCACCATCGCTACCCGTGAAAAACTGGATAACCTGGTCTTCGTTATCAACTGTAACCTGCAGCGTCTTGACGGCCCGGTCACCGGTAACGGCAAGATCATCAACGAACTGGAAGGCATCTTCGAAGGTGCTGGCTGGAACGTGATCAAAGTGATGTGGGGTAGCCGTTGGGATGAACTGCTGCGTAAAGATACCAGCGGTAAACTGATCCAGCTGATGAACGAAACCGTTGACGGCGACTACCAGACCTTCAAATCGAAAGATGGCGCGTACGTTCGTGAACACTTCTTCGGTAAATATCCTGAAACCGCAGCACTGGTTGCAGACTGGACTGACGAGCAGATCTGGGCACTGAACCGTGGCGGTCACGATCCGAAGAAAATCTACGCTGCATTCAAGAAAGCGCAGGAAACCAAAGGCAAAGCGACTGTAATCCTTGCTCATACCATTAAAGGTTACGGCATGGGAGACGCGGCTGAAGGTAAAAACATCGCGCACCAGGTTAAGAAAATGAACATGGACGGCGTGCGTCACATCCGCGACCGTTTCAATGTGCCGGTGTCTGATGCAGATATCGAAAAACTGCCGTACATCACCTTCCCGGAAGGTTCTGAAGAGCATACCTATCTGCACGCTCAGCGTCAGAAACTGCACGGTTATCTGCCAAGCCGTCAGCCGAACTTCACCGAGAAGCTGGAGCTGCCGAGCCTGCAAGACTTCGGCGCGCTGCTGGAAGAGCAGAGCAAAGAGATCTCTACCACTATCGCTTTCGTCCGTGCCCTGAACGTGATGCTGAAGAACAAGTCGATCAAAGATCGTCTGGTACCGATCATCGCCGACGAAGCGCGTACTTTCGGTATGGAAGGTCTGTTCCGTCAGATTGGTATTTACAGCCCGAACGGTCAGCAGTACACCCCGCAGGACCGCGAGCAGGTTGCTTACTATAAAGAAGACGAGAAAGGTCAGATTCTGCAGGAAGGGATCAACGAGCTGGGCGCAGGTTGTTCCTGGCTGGCAGCGGCGACCTCTTACAGCACCAACAACCTGCCGATGATTCCGTTCTACATCTATTACTCGATGTTCGGCTTCCAGCGTATCGGCGATCTGTGCTGGGCGGCTGGCGACCAGCAAGCGCGTGGCTTCCTGATCGGCGGTACTTCCGGTCGTACTACCCTGAACGGCGAAGGTCTGCAGCACGAAGATGGTCACAGCCATATTCAGTCGCTGACTATCCCGAACTGTATCTCTTACGACCCGGCTTACGCTTACGAAGTTGCTGTCATCATGCATGACGGTCTGGAGCGTATGTACGGTGAAAAACAAGAGAACGTTTACTACTACATCACTACGCTGAACGAAAACTACCACATGCCGGCAATGCCGGAAGGTGCTGAGGAAGGTATCCGTAAAGGTATCTACAAACTCGAAACCATTGAAGGTAGCAAAGGTAAAGTTCAGCTGCTGGGCTCCGGTTCTATTCTGCGTCACGTCCGTGAAGCAGCACAGATCCTGGCGAAAGATTACGGCGTAGGTTCTGACGTATATAGCGTGACCTCCTTCACCGAACTGGCGCGTGATGGTCAGGATTGTGAACGCTGGAACATGCTGCACCCGCTGGAAACTCCGCGCGTTCCGTACATTGCTCAGGTGATGAACGACGCTCCGGCAGTGGCATCTACCGACTATATGAAACTGTTCGCTGAGCAGGTTCGTACTTACGTACCGGCTGACGACTACCGCGTCCTGGGTACTGATGGCTTCGGTCGTTCCGACAGCCGTGAGAACCTGCGTCACCACTTCGAAGTTGATGCTTCCTATGTAGTGGTTGCGGCGCTGGGCGAACTGGCTAAACGTGGCGAAATCGATAAGAAAGTGGTTGCTGACGCAATCGCCAAATTCAACATCGATGCAGAAAAAGTTAACCCGCGTCTGGCGTAAGAGGTAAAAGAATAATGGCTATCGAAATCAAAGTACCGGACATCGGGGCTGATGAAGTTGAAATCACCGAGATCCTGGTCAAAGTGGGCGACAAAGTTGAAGCCGAACAGTCGCTGATCACCGTAGAAGGCGACAAAGCCTCTATGGAAGTTCCGTCTCCGCAGGCAGGTATTGTTAAAGAGATTAAAGTCTCTGTTGGCGATAAAACCCAGACCGGTGCACTTATTATGATTTTCGATTCCGCCGACGGTGCAGCTGACGCTGCACCTGCTCAGGCAGAAGAGAAGAAAGAAGCAGCTCCGGCAGCAGCACCAGCGGCAGCGGCGGCAAAAGACGTTAACGTTCCGGATATCGGCAGCGACGAAGTCGAAGTGACCGAAATCCTGGTGAAAGTGGGCGATAAAGTTGAAGCTGAACAGTCGCTGATCACCGTAGAAGGCGACAAGGCTTCTATGGAAGTTCCGGCGCCGTTTGCGGGCACCGTGAAAGAGATCAAAGTGAATGTTGGCGACAAAGTGTCCACCGGCTCGCTGATCATGATCTTCGAAGTTGCGGGTGAAGCAGGTGCGGCAGCTCCGGCTCCGGCGGCTAAACAGGAAGCAGCTCCTGCAGCAGCACCAGCGCCAGCGGCTGGCGTGAAAGAAGTTAACGTTCCGGATATCGGCGGTGACGAAGTTGAAGTGACCGAAGTGATGGTGAAAGTGGGCGACAAAGTTGCCGCTGAACAGTCACTGATCACCGTAGAAGGCGACAAAGCCTCTATGGAAGTTCCGGCTCCGTTTGCAGGTGTTGTGAAGGAACTGAAAGTCAACGTTGGCGATAAAGTGAAAACTGGCTCGCTGATTATGATCTTCGAAGTTGAAGGCGCAGCGCCTGCGGCGGCTCCGGCGAAACAGGAAGCGGCAGCGCCGGCTCCGGCAGCAAAAGCTGAAGCTCCGGCAGCAGCACCGGCTGCGAAAGCCGAAGGCAAATCTGAATTTGCTGAAAACGACGCTTACGTTCACGCGACTCCGCTGATCCGTCGTCTGGCTCGCGAGTTTGGCGTTAACCTGGCGAAAGTGAAGGGCACAGGCCGTAAAGGTCGTATCCTGCGCGAAGACGTTCAGGTTTACGTGAAAGAAGCTATCAAACGTGCAGAAGCGGCTCCGGCGGCGACTGGCGGCGGTATCCCAGGCATGTTGCCGTGGCCGAAGGTGGACTTCAGCAAGTTTGGTGAAATCGAAGAAGTGGAACTGGGCCGTATCCAGAAAATCTCTGGCGCGAACCTGAGCCGTAACTGGGTGATGATCCCGCATGTTACTCACTTCGACAAAACCGATATCACCGAGCTGGAAGCGTTCCGTAAACAGCAGAACGAAGAAGCAGCGAAACGTAAGCTGGATGTGAAGATCACCCCGGTTGTCTTCATCATGAAAGCCGTTGCTGCGGCGCTTGAGCAGATGCCTCGCTTCAACAGTTCTCTGTCGGAAGACGGTCAGCGTCTGACCCTGAAGAAATACATCAACATCGGTGTGGCGGTGGATACCCCGAACGGTCTGGTTGTTCCGGTATTCAAAGACGTCAACAAGAAAGGCATCATCGAGCTGTCTCGCGAGCTGATGACCATTTCCAAGAAAGCGCGTGACGGTAAGCTGACTGCAAGCGAAATGCAGGGCGGTTGCTTTACCATCTCCAGCATCGGTGGCCTGGGTACTACCCACTTCGCACCGATTGTGAACGCACCGGAAGTGGCTATCCTCGGCGTTTCCAAGTCCGCGATGGAGCCGGTGTGGAATGGTAAAGAGTTCGTGCCGCGTCTGATGCTGCCGATTTCTCTCTCCTTCGACCACCGCGTGATCGACGGTGCTGATGGTGCCCGTTTCATTACCATCATTAACAACACGCTGTCTGATATTCGCCGTCTGGTGATGTAAATAAAAGAGCCGGCCCAACGGCCGGCTTTTTTCTGGTAATCTCATGAATGTATTGAGATTATTAGCGAATAGACAAATCGGTTGCCGTTTGTTGTTTAAAAATTGTTAACAATTTTGTAAAATACCGACGGATAGAACGACCCGGTGGATAATGGGCGTCATAAAAAAAACGTCAGACCCGCCGGAGATAAATATATAGAGGTCATGATGAGTACTGAAATCAAAACTCAGGTCGTGGTACTTGGGGCAGGCCCCGCAGGTTACTCTGCTGCCTTCCGTTGCGCTGATTTAGGTCTGGAAACCGTAATCGTAGAACGCTACAACACCCTCGGCGGTGTTTGCCTGAACG
This sequence comes from Escherichia sp. KTE114, assembly GCF_000407765.1. Classification (NCBI taxonomy): domain Bacteria; kingdom Pseudomonadati; phylum Pseudomonadota; class Gammaproteobacteria; order Enterobacterales; family Enterobacteriaceae; genus Escherichia; species Escherichia sp. KTE114. The sequence continues at coordinate 2,018,415 of NZ_KE136626.1, forward strand.
TCGGCTGTATCCCTTCTAAAGCACTGCTGCACGTAGCAAAAGTTATCGAAGAAGCCAAAGCTCTGGCTGAACACGGTATCGTCTTCGGTGAACCGAAAACTGATATCGACAAGATTCGTACCTGGAAAGAGAAAGTGATCAATCAGCTGACCGGTGGTCTGGCTGGTATGGCGAAAGGCCGCAAAGTAAAAGTGGTCAACGGTCTGGGTAAATTCACCGGGGCAAACACCCTGGAAGTTGAAGGTGAGAACGGTAAAACCGTGATCAACTTCGACAACGCGATCATCGCAGCGGGTTCTCGCCCGATCCAACTGCCGTTTATTCCGCATGAAGATCCGCGTATCTGGGACTCCACTGACGCGCTGGAACTGAAAGAAGTACCAGAACGCCTGCTGGTTATGGGTGGCGGTATCATCGGTCTGGAAATGGGAACCGTATACCACGCGCTGGGTTCACAGATTGACGTGGTTGAAATGTTCGACCAGGTTATCCCGGCAGCTGACAAAGACATCGTTAAAGTCTTCACCAAACGTATCAGCAAGAAATTCAACCTGATGCTGGAAACCAAAGTCACTGCTGTTGAAGCGAAAGAAGACGGTATTTATGTGACGATGGAAGGCAAAAAAGCACCGGCTGAACCGCAGCGTTACGACGCCGTGCTGGTAGCGATTGGTCGTGTGCCGAACGGTAAAAACCTCGACGCAGGCAAAGCTGGCGTGGAAGTTGACGACCGTGGCTTCATCCGCGTTGATAAACAACTGCGTACTAACGTACCGCACATCTTTGCTATCGGCGATATCGTCGGTCAGCCGATGCTGGCACACAAAGGTGTTCACGAAGGTCACGTTGCTGCTGAAGTTATCGCAGGTAAGAAACACTACTTCGATCCGAAAGTTATCCCGTCTATCGCCTATACCGAACCAGAAGTTGCATGGGTGGGTCTGACCGAGAAAGAAGCGAAAGAGAAAGGCATCAGCTACGAAACCGCCACCTTCCCGTGGGCTGCTTCTGGTCGTGCTATCGCTTCCGACTGCGCAGACGGTATGACCAAACTGATTTTCGACAAAGAATCTCACCGTGTGATCGGTGGTGCAATTGTCGGTACTAACGGCGGCGAGCTGCTGGGTGAAATCGGTCTGGCAATCGAAATGGGTTGTGACGCGGAAGACATCGCGCTGACCATCCACGCGCACCCGACTCTGCACGAGTCTGTGGGTCTGGCGGCAGAAATATTCGAAGGTAGCATCACCGACCTGCCGAACCCGAAAGCGAAGAAGAAGTAATTCTTCGTGTGCCGGAACATCCGGCAAATTAAGAAGCGGCTATTCTGGCCGCTTCAGATTGTTGACAAAGTGCTCGTTGTTGATGCCGGATAAGCTTGCGCATCGGGCGATTCGATGTTTGTCATCAGTCTTAAGCGGCTAACAACGCCGCTTTTTTTACGCCTGCAATTTACCTTTCCTGTCTTCTTGCTCCACGCTCAGACAACCGTTCACGTACCGCTGACCGTTGTTCGTTATTCAGCCTGGCAGTATGGTTACTGTCGTTTAGACGTTGCGGGCGGTTCTCCTGAACTTTCTCCCGAAAAACCTGACGTTGTTCAGGAGATGCCGATTGAATACGCTGGCGGGCGTTATCACGCTGTTGTTGGTTCAGTGGGCGCTGCTCAGGTGATGCAGACTGAATATGCTGACGCGCCGCCTCTCTTCGCTGCTGGTTCTGCGGGTTAGTTCGCATTTTCTCGCGTACCGCCTGGCGCTGTTCGGGTGAGGCGGACTGAATACGCTCACGCGCCGCCTCTCTTCGCTGCTGGTTCTGCGGGTTAGTCTGCATTTTCTCGCGGACCGCCTGGCGCTGCTCAGGTGACGCGGACTGATAACGCTGACGAGCGGCATCCTTTTGCTGCTGGGTCAGTGGTTGGCGACGGCTGAACTCGCGAAAATCTTCATAATTACCATAGTGTTCCGCTTCATTAAACCGCTGTGCCGCAGCCTGACGCTGACTGTCGCGCGACGGTGCAGGTAGCGACGTGGCGCTCATGCCGCCACTGACATCGGTTTGATGAAACCGCTTTGCCATATCCCTGTCATGATAAGGCACACCATCTCGATAGTTTGGGTTGTGCCGCCATGCCATATTCTTATCAGTAAGATGCTCACCGGTGATGCGGTTGAAATTGTTGACGTCGATATTGATGTTGTCACCGTTGTGTTGCCAGCCGTTGCCGTCACGATGACCGCCATCGTGATGATAATCATCATCGTCATGATGATGATGGTCATGATCGTCGTCATCCCAGTCGATGCTGCTGAATAACGCGTATGTAGTGGCGACGCCCATGCTGTAGCCGAAACCGCGCACAAAGCTGTCAACAAACGGTTCTCCGGCTGGCGGCGGCAGATAAACCGGCGGATACGCGGAATTGGCCCAGTTCCCGTAAACCACGGTCGGGTTATAGTTGGGAATATAAACCATATCCGGATTGGTTGGTTCGATAGTTATTACGGTTGGTGCAGGCTCTGCAATGACGGGGCTGGCTGTTGAAACGGTATTGGATTGTATGACGGGAGCCGTGACAGCCTGTTTTACCGGTACAGCTTTCTTCGTTGCCGTAATGACTTTCTGTTCGGTTGATGACTTCAGCGATCCGGTTTGTTGCGCCAGTTGACGCAAACGCTGTACCGAGTCCATTACATCCTGCGGCTGCGCCAGAAACGCATCGCCGAGGTTTTGTACCCACTGCGGGTTTTCGCCCATCAATGCCATCAGCTGTGGAAACGCCACCAGTGATTTGACGCTGGCATCCCACGGCTGGTCAGCTACTGCCTGAATAGCAGCGTCACCTTGTTTAAGTGGATTATCGTGCGACCATTGCACTGCTTGCGCAACGTTTGCCGGATAGGTTGATGCCATTAACACTTGTGAAAGCAGAGAATCGGGGTACAGCGCGACAGGCGCGACCCATTGATCAATTTGTGCAGTACTGAAGGTAGATTTGACGACGGCGGGCGTTACTGGCGGCGCGGAAACCGTTGCAGGAAGCGTAGCTGTAGTGACAACAGGCACAGTTTGCGCTTCTACAGGCGTTTCCACAGTGCGGCTTTTTACATACAAAGCACCGGAAGTGGCACAAAGCCCGGCACTGCAAATTAGCGCCAGCACATGGGGTTTAAACAGCAAAGTCATTTTCATAATTCGGATCTCAAGGAAATCGCAATGGTCGGCGAACTGCCACCCGCAGGTGCTGTGAATCCGAGTATAAAGAGGCGGTAGTTTAAATTTTGACTAATCTTGGGATTCGTTGAGAAAGGTGATTATCACCAGGCGAATTAACGAGGTTTTTACGAAGGGAAACAATCTCTAGACCATCCTTAACGATTCAGCCACTTTTTTATGTTGCTTTTTTGTAAACAGATTAACACATCGTCAAAATCCTGCTATTCTGCCCGTTGCGGTACTGGGCATTTACCCTACAAACTGCTGTCTCACAGGAGCGTGAAGAGAATCGCCTGCCGCACTATGACAATGAGAGCGAGGAGAACCGTCGTGCTAGAAGAATACCGTAAGCACGTAGCTGAGCGTGCCGCTGAGGGGATTGCGCCCAAGCCCCTGGATGCAAACCAAATGGCCGCGCTCGTAGAGCTGCTGAAAAACCCGCCTGCGGGCGAAGAAGAATTCCTGTTAGATCTGTTAACCAACCGAGTTCCCCCTGGCGTCGATGAAGCCGCCTATGTAAAAGCTGGTTTCCTTGCTGCTGTCGCGAAAGGCGAAGCCAAATCCCCACTGTTGACTCCAGAAAAAGCCATTGAACTGCTGGGCACCATGCAGGGTGGTTACAACATTCATCCGCTGATTGATGCGTTGGACGATGCCAAACTGGCGCCAATTGCCGCCAAAGCACTGTCTCATACGCTGCTGATGTTCGATAACTTCTATGATGTAGAAGAAAAAGCCAAAGCAGGCAACAAATACGCGAAGCAGGTTATGCAGTCCTGGGCGGATGCCGAATGGTTCCTGAATCGCCCGGCGCTGGCTGAAAAACTGACCGTTACCGTTTTCAAAGTTACCGGCGAAACCAACACTGATGACCTCTCTCCGGCACCGGATGCGTGGTCACGCCCGGATATCCCACTGCACGCGCTGGCGATGCTGAAAAATGCCCGTGAAGGTATTGAGCCAGACCAGCCAGGCGTTGTTGGGCCGATCAAACAGATTGAAGCCCTGCAACAGAAAGGTTTCCCGCTGGCGTACGTCGGTGACGTTGTGGGCACGGGTTCTTCGCGTAAATCCGCCACTAACTCCGTACTGTGGTTTATGGGCGATGATATTCCGCATGTGCCAAACAAACGCGGTGGCGGACTGTGCCTCGGCGGCAAAATTGCACCAATCTTCTTTAACACGATGGAAGATGCCGGCGCACTGCCAATTGAAGTGGATGTTTCTAACCTGAATATGGGCGACGTGATTGACGTTTACCCTTACAAAGGTGAAGTACGTAACCACGAAACCAACGAACTGCTGGCGACCTTCGAACTGAAAACTGACGTACTGATCGATGAAGTACGTGCGGGTGGTCGTATTCCGCTGATTATCGGTCGTGGCCTGACCACCAAAGCGCGTGAAGCACTTGGTCTGCCGCACAGCGATGTCTTCCGTCAGGCGAAAGATGTCGCTGAAAGCGATCGCGGCTTCTCGCTGGCGCAGAAAATGGTTGGTCGTGCCTGTGGCGTGAAAGGCATTCGTCCGGGCGCTTACTGTGAGCCGAAAATGACTTCGGTCGGTTCTCAGGACACCACCGGCCCAATGACCCGTGATGAACTGAAAGACCTGGCGTGCCTGGGCTTCTCGGCTGACCTGGTGATGCAGTCTTTCTGTCACACAGCGGCTTATCCGAAGCCGGTTGACGTTAACACACACCACACGCTGCCGGACTTCATTATGAACCGTGGCGGTGTGTCGCTGCGTCCGGGTGATGGCGTAATCCACTCCTGGCTGAACCGTATGCTGCTGCCGGATACCGTGGGTACTGGCGGTGACTCTCATACTCGTTTCCCGATTGGTATCTCCTTCCCGGCGGGTTCTGGTCTGGTGGCATTTGCTGCCGCGACTGGCGTTATGCCGCTGGATATGCCGGAATCCGTTCTGGTGCGCTTCAAAGGCAAAATGCAGCCGGGCATTACCCTGCGCGATCTGGTACACGCGATCCCGCTGTATGCGATCAAACAAGGTCTGCTGACCGTTGAGAAAAAAGGTAAGAAAAACATCTTCTCTGGTCGCATTCTGGAAATTGAAGGTCTGCCGGATCTGAAAGTTGAGCAGGCATTTGAGCTGACCGATGCGTCCGCCGAGCGTTCCGCTGCCGGTTGTACCATTAAGCTGAACAAAGAGCCGATTATCGAATACCTGAACTCCAACATCGTTCTGCTGAAGTGGATGATCGCGGAAGGTTACGGCGATCGTCGTACCCTCGAACGTCGTATTCAGGGCATGGAAAAATGGCTGGCGAATCCTGAGCTGCTGGAAGCCGATGCGGATGCGGAATACGCGGCAGTGATCGACATCGATCTGGCGGATATTAAAGAGCCAATCCTGTGTGCTCCGAACGATCCAGACGACGCACGTCCGCTGTCAGCGGTACAGGGCGAGAAGATCGACGAAGTATTTATCGGTTCCTGCATGACCAACATCGGTCACTTCCGTGCTGCGGGTAAACTGCTGGATGCGCACAAAGGCCAACTGCCGACGCGCCTGTGGGTGGCACCGCCAACCCGTATGGACGCTGCACAGTTGACCGAAGAAGGCTACTACAGCGTCTTCGGTAAGAGTGGTGCGCGTATCGAGATCCCTGGCTGTTCCCTGTGTATGGGCAACCAGGCGCGTGTGGCAGACGGCGCGACGGTGGTTTCCACCTCGACCCGTAACTTCCCGAACCGTCTGGGGACTGGCGCGAACGTCTTCCTGGCTTCTGCGGAGCTGGCTGCTGTCGCGGCACTTCTTGGCAAACTGCCAACGCCGGAGGAGTACCAGACCTACGTTGCGCAGGTAGATAAAACTGCCGTTGATACTTACCGTTATCTGAACTTCAACCAGCTTTCTCAGTACACCGAAAAAGCGGATGGGGTGATTTTCCAGACTGCGGTTTAAAAAGTCAGCGCACGCGCTGCGCATAAACGAGACAATGCCCGGTGAATGTGATTCCCGGGCATTTTTTATTTCTAAACCATCGCCGTTCCGCTGTTTTTCTCCGGTAAGGCTGCGATAATTACATCAATGGCGCAATGCGATTTCGGCGCATTGCCGGGAGCAGAGGAACACACTATGGATTACGAATTTCTGCGCGATATTACCGGAGTGGTAAAGGTGCGTATGTCCATGGGGCATGAAGTGGTCGGGCACTGGTTTAATGAAGAGGTGAAAGAAAACCTGGCCTTGCTTGATGAAGTGGAAGACGCCGCGCGCACGCTCAAAGGTAGCGAACGTTCCTGGCAGCGGGCAGGGCATGAGTACACGCTATGGATGGACGGCGAAGAGGTGATGATTCGCGCCAATCAACTGGAATTCGCTGGCGATGAAATGGAAGAGGGGATGAACTACTACGACGAAGAAAGCCTGTCGCTGTGCGGCGTTGAGGATTTTCTTCAGGTGGTGGCGGCTTACCGCAATTTCGTGCAACAGAAGTAACTAAATCAGGCGGAGCCTCGGTGCTCCGCCTGAGCCGTTAAATAGCTGGCATATTGCGCCCGTAATAAATCTCGCGCATTTCTTTCCACAGCGCAGCGGTAATTTCTTTGCGCTCGCTGTCGGTCAAATCTTCCGGTTTGGTGTGGAACATGTAGTGCTTAAGGTCGAACTCTTTAAGCAACATCTTGGTATGGAAGATATTTTCCTGATAGACGTTTACATCCACCATGTCATACAGCGCCTTCATATCCTCAGACATAAAGTTCTGAATCGAATTAATCTCATGGTCGATAAAGTGCTTCATTCCGTTGATGTCACGGGTAAAACCGCGCACGCGATAATCAATGGTTACGATATCAGACTCAAGCTGGTGGATCAGGTAATTCAGCGCCTTCAGCGGGGAAATCACGCCGCAGGTGGAGACTTCTATGTCGGCGCGGAAGGTACATAAACCGCCTTCAGGATGGCTTTCCGGGTAGGTATGTACGCAAATATGACTTTTATCGAGATGGGCAACCACGGCTTCTGGCAGCGGGCCGGGGTGTTCTGTTTTGTCGATAAGTTTCGGATCAACCGGCTCTTCGCTCACCAGAATAGTGACGCTGGCACCCTGTGGTTCGTAATCCTGGCGGGCGATGTTAAGAATATTGGCTCCGATAATGGAACAGGTTTCTGACAGGATTTCGGTCAGACGGTTGGCATTATAGAGTTCATCGATATAAGCAATATAACCGTCGCGCTCTTCGGCGGTTTTGGCGTAGCAGATATCGTAAATACAAAAACTCAGACTTTTGGTCAGATTATTAAAGCCATGCAGTTTCAGTTTTTTCAATTTCTTATCTTCTCCTTAGGACGGCTGTGAAGCCAGTGCGTCTTGCAGATACTGAGGTAAGGCAAAAGCTGCCGTATGGACTGCCGGGTTGTAATAACGGCATTTCAGGCCAGAAGCGAGAAAACGCGCCTGAATAATTTCGGTAGAGAGATGGCGTAAGGCGTCGTTATCTGTCGCCCATGCAAAGGTCATGATGCCGCCGTAATAGGTCGGGATCGCCGCCTGATAAAAGCCAACGTCGCTGAAGTAATGGCTGAGTTTGCGATGACTGTCGATAGCCTCTTCCTGCTGTAAAAAGCAGACGCCGTTTTGTGCGACGAAGATACCGCCAGGATTCAGGCAGCGTTTGCAACCTTCATAAAATGCTGAGGTGAACAGGCTTTCGCCGGGACCGATGGGATCGGTACAGTCGGAGATGATCACGTCGAAGGTCTGGCTGGTTTGATTAACGAAATTGACGCCATCGTCGATCACCAGTTTAAAGCGCGGATCGTCGTAGCTACCGGCGTTATGGTTTGGCAGATACTGACGGCAGAACGACACGACACCCGCATCGATTTCCACCATCGTGATTGACTCAACGTTTTTATGCCGGGTCACTTCTCGCAGCATGGCACCGTCACCGCCGCCGATGATCAGCACATGTTTCGCGTGACCGTGAGCCAGTAGCGGAACATGGGTCATCATCTCATGATAGATAAACTCGTCGCGCTCGGTGGTTTGTACTACGCCATCCAGCGCCATCACGCGACCAAATGCGGCGTTCTCAAAAATGATCAGATCCTGGTGATCGGTCTTTTCATGATACAGAACGTTATCTACAGCAAAGTACTGCCCAAACTGGTCGTGTAGCGTTTCATGCCACCGTTTTTTTTCGGCCATGGGTTGATACCTCCTTTGTTAACACCCGTAAAAAAAGGGCGCAACATAATAGCTAACATTGACCGCAGATGCACGGTCAATATTTCTACAAAAAGGTATCAGGGATTATTTGACGTAGGCAAGCAGGCTTAAGGAATCGCGAGCCAGGGCTTTGCACTTTTTAGCGACGGGAATACCAATACCGCTGAGATCTCGATAGCTATCTTCACCGAGAGATTTCATGTCGAAGGTGTCGTAGTTGCTGAGATCCCACTGGTTTTGCTGGGCGAAAAAGACCAGTGCGCGACGAATTTGCCCGTTAGGTAAGTTCTGGTAACCGCAATCGTTCTTCAGAAAAACAAAAACAGCCGTTAAATCGGCCATATCTTCGGCTTCAGACTCGCTGAGCGCGTAACTATTTGCGCATACAGCCATCAGGCTGCCGAATAATACTGTTCTGAAAAACGTCTTCATTGCTTCTACCAGGACTTAAAGATGATAAACGTTAGCACACTGCGAGCGAGGCGACGACCATTATTGTGGATTAAATTGTGTCTGTGGCTTGACCTTCCTGTAAGGGGAAGGACTATGCTCAACGTTTGATTTTGTTTCGCCTGCTTAAGAATAAGGAAATAACTATGCAACGTCGTGATTTCTTAAAATATTCCGTCGCGCTGGGCGTGGCTTCGGCCTTGCCGCTGTGGAGCCGCGCAGTTTTTGCGGCGGATCGTCCAACGTTACCGATCCCTGATTTGCTCACGACCAATGCCCGTAATCGTATTCAGTTAACTATTGGCGCAGGCCAGTCCACTTTTGGCGGGAAAACCGCAACTACCTGGGGTTACAACGGCAATCTGCTGGGGCCAGCGGTGAAATTACAGCGCGGCAAAGCTGTAACGGTTGATATCTATAACCAACTGGCGGAAGAGACGACGTTGCACTGGCACGGGCTGGAAGTGCCGGGGGAAGTGGACGGCGGCCCGCAGGGGATTATTCCGCCTGGTGGTAAACGCACGGTGACGCTGAACGTCGATCAACCTGCCGCTACCTGCTGGTTCCATCCGCATCAACACGGCAAAACCGGGCGTCAGGTGGCGATGGGGCTGGCTGGGCTGGTGGTGATTGAAGATGACGAGATCCTGAAATTAATGCTGCCGAAACAGTGGGGTATCGATGATGTCCCGGTGATTGTTCAGGATAAAAAATTTAACGCTGACGGGCAGATTGATTATCAACTGAATGTGATGACCGCCGCCGTGGGCTGGTTTGGCGATACGCTGCTGACCAACGGCGCTATCTACCCGCAACATGCTGCTCCGCGTGGCTGGCTGCGTCTGCGTTTGCTCAATGGCTGTAATGCCCGCTCGCTCAATTTCGCCACCAGCGACAATCGCCCGCTTTATGTGATTGCCAGCGACGGTGGTCTGCTACCTGAGCCGGTGAAGGTGAGCGAGCTGCCGGTGCTGATGGGCGAGCGTTTTGAAGTGCTGGTGGAGGTTAACGACAACAAACCGTTTGACCTGGTGACGCTGCCGGTCAGCCAGATGGGGATGGCGATTGCGCCGTTTGACAAGCCGCATTCGGTAATGCGGATTCAGCCGATTGCTATTAGTGCCTCCGGTGCTTTGCCAGACACATTAAGTAGCCTGCCTGCGTTACCTTCGCTGGACGGATTAACGGTACGCAAGCTGCAACTTTCTATGGACCCGATGCTCGATATGATGGGGATGCAGATGCTAATGGAGAAATATGGCGATCAGGCGATGGCCGGGATGGATCACAGTCAGATGATGGGGCATATGGGGCACGGCAATATGAATCATATGAACCACGGCGGGAAGTTTGATTTCCACCATGCCAATAAAATCAACGGTCAGGCGTTTGATATGAACAAGCCGATGTTTGCGGCGGCGAAAGGGCAGTACGAGCGTTGGGTTATTTCTGGCGTGGGTGACATGATGCTGCATCCGTTCCATATCCACGGTACGCAGTTCCGTATCTTGTCAGAAAATGGCAAACCGCCAGCGACGCATCGCGCAGGCTGGAAAGATACCGTTAAAGTAGAAGGTAATGTCAGCGAAGTGCTGGTGAAGTTTAATCACGATGCCCCGAAAGAACACGCTTATATGGCGCACTGCCATCTGCTGGAGCATGAAGATACGGGGATGATGTTAGGGTTTACGGTGTAAAAATACTGTATTCGGGAAGATGCCCGGATCTCTCCGGGCATTAAACTGATGACAAACGCAAAACTGCCTGATGCGCTACGCTTATCAGGCCTACGTACCATACGATTTTGTAGGCCGAATAAGGCGTTTACGCCGCATCCGGCATGAACAAAGCGCACTTTGTCAGTAATCTGAGCGAATCTTACTTCACATCATCCGGCAGCGCATAAGCCACAATATAGTCGCCCATCTTCGTACCAAATGAACCGTGACCGCCTGCGGAGATCACCACATACTGCTTACCATTCACTTCATAGGTCATCGGTGTTGCCTGACCGCCCGCTGGTAGACGACCCTGCCACAGTTTTTCACCGTTGCTCATGTTGTAAGCGCGCAGGTAGTTATCTGCCGTAGCGGCAATAAACAGCACGTTACCCGCCGTGGAGATTGGTCCGCCAAGCATCGGCATACCCATGTTGAACGGCACCGGAACCGGCATCGGGAACGGCATACTGTCCTGCGGCGTACCAATACGTTTCTTCCACACCACTTCATTGGTTTTCAGATCCAGCGCCGAAATATAACCCCATGCTGGCTGTTTACACGGCAGACCAAATGGTGAAAGGAACGGATTGAGCGTGACGCCATACGGTACACCGTACTGCGGCTGAATACCGGATTCCGTACCCGTGCCTTTGGCATCTTTCGGTTGTTCCATTGGGTTGCCAGGGCCGCGCGGGATCAGTTTCGAAACAAATGGCAGCGCCATTGGGTTGGCAATTGCCACTTCACGATTCGGATCAACGGAAATCCCGCCCCATTCGAACATCCCCAGGTTACCCGGGAATACCAGCGTACCCTGTTCAGATGGTGGGGTGAAAATGCCTTCATAGCGCATCTGGTGGAACATCACGCGGCACACCAGTTGGTCAAACATGGTAGCGCCCCACATATCCGCGCCGCTCAAATCTTTCGTCGGACGGAAGCTCAGTTCAGAGAACGGTTGGGTCGGGGTAACGTAATCGCCTTTCGCTGCGCCTTGTGGCACTGGTTTTTCCGGGGCAGGAACCACCAGTTCACCATTACGACGATCGAGCACAAAAATGTTGCCGGTTTTCGCAGGAGCATAAATAACCGGCACCTTCTGACCATTAACGGTGATATCCGCCAGCGTCGGCTGTGCCGGAAGATCCATATCCCACAGGTCATGGTGAACGGTCTGGTAACTCCACGCCAGTTTCCCGGTAGTGGCATTCAGCGCCAGAATCGAGCTGGCATAACGTTCCTGTTCCGGTGTGCGGTTACCGCCCCAGATATCTGGCGTGGTCACGCCCATCGGCAGATACACCAGATCCAGCTTCGCGTCATAGGCCGCAGGTGCCCAGGAGTTTGGCGAGTTAAAGGTAAAGGTGTGTTCGTCAGACGGGATCGCGTTCGGATCTTTCGCGCCCGGATCAAAAGCCCACAGCAGCTTCCCGGTGTTGACATCAAAACCACGGATCACGCCAGACGTTTCGCGGGTTGAGAAGTTATCGGTGACTGAACCGGCCATTACGATGGTTTTATCGGTGATAATCGGCGGCGAAGTCGGCTCATACAGACCCGGTTTGGTGTCCGGCATATTGCTTTGCAGATTGAGCACGCCTTTATCGGCGAAGGTTTCGCACAGCTTGCCGTTTTCAGCGTTAATCGCAATCAGGCGGCCATCATTCACCGGAAGAATGATACGACGCGGGCAATCCGCCATCACTTCCGGCGAAGCGGTTTCAGCTTTGGCTTCATGATAAGAGACGCCACGGCAGGTTACGTGCTGGAAAGACTCGTTGGTTTTCAGCTCAGGATCGTAGTGCCATTTCTCTTTGCCGCTGGCGGCATCGAGTGCAAACAGGCGCTGGTGAGCGGTGCACAGGTAAAGCGTGTCGCCCACTTTAATTGGCGTCACTTCATTGGTGATTTCGCCCGGATCGTTCGGCTGTTTCACATCACCCGTGCGAAATACCCAGGCTTCTTTCAGGTTGTGGACGTTATCGGCGTTAATTTGTTTCAGAGGCGAAAAGCGTTGGCCTTCCTGATTGCGGCCATAGGCAGGCCAGTCCTGATCGGCAACGGGGGAGATGGCTTCTGCTGGTGTGGCATCGGCGCTTAAGGTGCCATGGATTTCCTGCGGATCGTTAAATCCCGCCCAGGTGAGAATTCCGCCGCTAATCAGCAACGCCACTACCAGCGCGGCAACTGCGCCACTGGAAGGAATGACCAGGCGACGCCAGACAAACGGCAGGATCAGCCAGATGCCGAAGAAGACCAGAATGTCGCTGCGCGGGGTCAGCGCCCAGAAATCGAAACCGACTTCCCAGACGCCCCAAATCATGGTGCCGAGCAGCAGAGCCGCGTACAGCCAAAGTGCGGCGCGTTTACTGCGCCACAGCATCCAGGCGACGCCGAGCATCACAAGGCCTGCAATAGGGTAGTACCAGGAGCCGCCAATCGCGACCAGCCAGCCTCCGCCAATGAGAAGATACAGCCCGCAAAGAGCTGCAAAAAGGGCTGTTAGCGTGACGAGTAATCGCCGCGAGCCGGTATTGTTAATTGCCATAAAGAAACACCATTTCAATTCATTAATATTTTAGTAGCAATTAATTATAGGTTTTAACATGTGTGATCGTCATCACAATTTGAGCTTTATTAACAGATTCCGCCAATGAATAGTTTTACTGGTATACTGCGTGTCTTGCGCTTTGCTGCGGTGCCGAAGCCAGCCCGTGCGAAGTGATTTGTTTTTAAATCATATGGTTAGAGATATGAAACATACTGTAGAAGTAATGATCCCCGAAGCGGAGATTAAAGCGCGTATCGCCGAACTGGGTCGTCAGATTACTGAGCGTTACAAAGACAGCGGCAGCGATATGGTGCTGGTAGGCCTGCTGCGTGGCTCATTTATGTTTATGGCGGACCTGTGCCGTGAAGTTCAGGTATCTCATGAAGTCGACTTTATGACCGCCTCCAGCTACGGTAGCGGCATGTCCACCACCCGTGATGTGAAAATCCTCAAAGATCTGGATGAAGATATCCGTGGCAAGGACGTGCTGATTGTTGAAGATATCATCGACTCGGGTAATACACTGTCGAAAGTGCGTGAAATCTTAAGCCTGCGCGAACCGAAGTCGCTGGCGATTTGTACGCTGCTGGATAAACCGTCCCGCCGTGAAGTGAACGTCCCGGTAGAATTTATCGGTTTCTCGATCCCGGATGAGTTTGTGGTGGGTTACGGTATTGATTACGCACAGCGTTACCGCCATCTGCCGTATATCGGCAAAGTGATTCTGCTGGACGAGTAAGTGCGGATTTGCCGGATGTGTTGCATCCGGCATGGCGAATTTATTTGTGGTTGATGTGCTTCAGCTTGAGGTTGGAAATCCCGTGGCGGTAACGTTGCTCCAGGGTTTCGCGGTTGGTGGCTGTGACATCCAGGTCACGCAGTAAGCCGTCGTGAATGCCGTAAGCCCAGCCGTGAATGGTGACTTTCTGCCCGCGTTTCCACGCTGATTGCATAATGGTGGAGTGACCCAGGTTATATACCTGTTCCATTACGTTCAGTTCGCACAGGGTATCCAGACGACGTTCCGGCGGCATTTCGCCGAGCAATGAGCTATGTTTGAACCAGATATCGCGGATGTGCAGCAGCCAGTTGTTGATTAGTCCCAGTTCCGGGTTTTCAATAGCAGCTTGCACGCCGCCGCAACCATAGTGGCCACAGATAATAATATGTTCAACTTCGAGAACATCCACTGCATACTGAACCACGGAGAGGCAGTTTAGATCGGTGTGAATGACCAGGTTAGCAACATTACGGTGAACAAAGAGTTCGCCCGGCTCAAGACCGGTTAAACGTTCTGCAGGAACGCGACTGTCGGAACATCCAATCCATAGAAAGCGCGGTTTTTGCGCTTGTGCCAGTTTCTCAAAAAACCCGGGATCCTCTTCCACCAGCATTTTTGACCATAGTGCATTATTGCTGATGAGTGTATCTATGTCTTTCATGGAGGTTAACGACCTGTAACCAAATAATTACGTTTGGCTAATATAGGGCAACTCCGGGACGATTTAAACCACAGATAAAGTGTAAGAACGTAAGGTAAGTAAAAATTTATGACCATTGCACTGGAACTTCAACAGCTTAAAAAAAACTATCCAGGCGGCGTTCAGGCGCTTCGTGGAATAGATTTGCAGGTCGAGGCGGGTGATTTTTATGCGCTTCTGGGGCCGAATGGGGCCGGGAAATCGACCACTATCGGTATTATCAGCTCGCTGGTAAATAAGACCTCCGGGCGCGTCAGCGTATTTGGTTACGATCTTGAAAAAGATGTCGTCAACGCCAAACGCCAGTTGGGGCTGGTGCCGCAGGAATTTAACTTCAACCCGTTTGAAACCGTACAGCAAATAGTGGTGAATCAGGCGGGGTACTACGGCGTAGAGCGCAAAGAAGCGTACATCCGCAGCGAAAAGTATCTTAAACAGCTCGATCTATGGGGAAAGCGTAACGAACGTGCGCGTATGTTATCTGGTGGGATGAAGCGCCGTTTAATGATCGCCCGTGCGTTAATGCATGAACCTAAACTGCTAATTCTTGACGAACCAACTGCAGGTGTGGATATCGAACTTCGCCGCTCAATGTGGGGCTTTTTGAAGGATTTAAACGACAAAGGCACCACCATCATTCTCACCACGCACTACCTGGAAGAAGCAGAAATGCTGTGCCGCAATATCGGCATTATTCAGCACGGTGAACTGGTGGAGAATACCTCGATGAAGGCGCTGCTGGCGAAGCTGAAATCGGAAACCTTTATTCTCGATCTCGCACCGAAAAGCCCGTTGCCGAAACTCGATGGCTATCAGTATCGACTGGTAGATACCGCCACGCTTGAAGTTGAAGTGCTGCGTGAGCAGGGGATCAACAGTGTGTTTACGCAGTTAAGCGAGCAGGGCATTCAGGTATTAAGTATGCGTAACAAAGCCAACCGTCTGGAAGAGCTGTTTGTGTCACTGGTTAATGAAAAACAAGGAGATCGCGCATGATGCATCTTTACTGGGTGGCGTTAAAAAGCATCTGGGCGAAAGAGATCCATCGCTTTATGCGTATCTGGGTGCAGACGCTGGTGCCGCCGGTCATCACCATGACCCTTTACTTTATTATCTTCGGCAACCTGATTGGTTCTCGCATTGGTGATATGCATGGCTTCAGCTATATGCAGTTCATCGTACCGGGGCTGATCATGATGTCGGTGATCACCAATGCCTACGCCAACGTCGCTTCATCATTTTTTGGTGCCAAGTTCCAGCGTAATATTGAAGAGCTGCTGGTAGCGCCGGTTCCAACGCACGTGATTATCGCCGGATATGTCGGCGGTGGTGTCGCGCGCGGGTTGTTTGTTGGCATTCTGGTGACGGCGATTTCGCTGTTCTTTGTGCCGTTTCAGGTGCATTCGTGGGTATTCGTTGCCTTAACACTGGTGCTAACGGCGGTGTTGTTCTCCCTTGCGGGTTTGCTGAACGGTGTGTTTGCCAAAACGTTCGATGACATCAGCCTGGTGCCAACCTTTGTGTTAACGCCACTCACGTATTTGGGCGGGGTCTTTTACTCCCTGACTTTGCTGCCGCCGTTCTGGCAGGGGCTGTCGCATCTGAACCCGATCGTTTATATGATCAGTGGTTTCCGCTACGGCTTCCTCGGCATTAATGATGTGCCGCTGGTCACTACTTTTGGCGTACTGGTTGTTTTTATTATTGCGTTTTATCTGATCTGCTGGTCGCTGATCCAGCGTGGGCGCGGCTTGCGTAGCTAAGTCTATCTCCTCTCCTCCGGATGCGGGGGAGGGGAGTTTTGACGGCTATCACCCTTTATCAACACTGGTCAGGGTAGACTGATTTTCGGCTAAGGAGGAAAGCGATGTTAGGTTGGGTCATTACCTGTCACGACGATAGGGCGCAAGAGATACTGGATGCGCTGGAAAAAAAACATGGTGCACTTATCCAGTGTCGGGCAGTGAATTTCTGGCGTGGGTTAAGTTCAAATATGCTTAGCCGCATGATGTGCGATGCTCTGCATGAAACGGACTCTGGCGATGGGGTGATTTTTTTAACCGATATAGCAGGCGCTGCACCTTATCGCGTTGCGTCGTTATTAAGCCACAAGCATTCTCGTTGTGAAGTCATTTCTGGGGTGACGTTACCGTTAATTGAGCAGATGCTCCCCTGTCGGGAGACAATGTCCAGTGCGGCATTTCGAGAGCATATCGTGGCATCAGGAGCACCTGAAGTCAGTAGCCTCTGGCATCAGCAACAAAAGAATCCCCCTTTTGTCCTCAAGCACAATTGGTTCGAGTATTAAATCGCATTCTGATTTTGCTACACTAACTGCGTTGTTTCTCGCCTGGTAGTTTCCTCATGATTAAAAAGATAATTTTCCTGGTGCTGCTGGTTTCATCTGCTGTCAGCGCAGCACTTCCCACGCGTTATATGCAAACCACTCAGGATGCGACTATCTGGGGAAAAATTGGCGACAACACGGTAACAGTCGGTAACATTCGTGCCGGGCAGATTATTTCGGTCATCCCAACCGCAGCCGATTATTATGAATTCAATTTTGGTTTTGCTACGGGATATATTGATAAAGGCCATCTTGAACCTGTACAAGGGCGGCAAAAAGTTGAAGATGGTCTGGGCGATCTGAATAAACCACTGAGCAACCAAAATCTTATTACCTGGAAAGATACGCCGGTATATAACGCGCCCGATGCAGGCAGTGCGCCATTTGGCGTGCTGGCCGATAACTTGCGTTATCCCATTATCAATAAATTGAAAGATCGCCTGAATCAAACCTGGTATCAAATTCGTATTGGCGAACGTCTGGCCTATATCAGTGCGCTGGATGCGCAGCAGGATAATGGTATTCCTGTATTGACCTACCATCATATTTTACGCGATGAAGAGAATACCCGTTTTCGGCATACTTCGACCACGACCTCGGTACGTGCATTCAATAACCAGATGACCTGGTTGCGCGACAGGGGATATACCACGTTGACCTTGTATCAACTGGAAGGATATCTGCGTAATTCGATGAATCTACCCGCTCGCGCGGTTGTGCTGACCTTTGATGATGGTTTGAAGTCGGTGAGTCGGTATGCATATCCCATTCTGAAAAAATACGGTATGAAGGCGACGGCATTTATTATTACCTCGCGTATTAAACGCCATCCACAAAAATGGAATCCACAGTCATTACAGTTTATGAGTATTTCTGAACTGCATGACGTCAGCGATATTTTTGATTTCCAGTCACATACCCATTTTTTGCATCGTGTGGATGGTTATCGCCGCCCCATATTACTTAGCCGCAGTGAGCATAATATTTTGTTTGATTTTGAACGTTCACGTCGGGCGCTGACGCAATTTAATCCGCATGTATTGTATCTTTCTTATCCGTTTGGCGGATTTAATGCCAAAGCGGTTAAAGCGGCAAATGATGCCGGATTTCATCTGGCGGTGACGACCATGAAAGGTAAAGTTAAACCGGGGGATAATCCCTTGTTGCTAAAACGGCTTTATATCTTAAGAACGGATTCGCTGGAGACGATGTCGCGGCTGGTGAGTAACCAGCCGCAGGGGTGATTATCAGGCAACCTGAACCGGGATCGCTTTTGCGGTACGTTTCATTTCGTTGTCGCCTTCAAAGTAGGCGACGTTTGGCCGCCAGGTACGGGCTTCGGCATCTGGCATAGTGACGAAGCTGGCGATGATGACAATATCGCCGACGCTGGCGCAGTGAGCCGCCGCGCCGTTGACAGAAATAATTCTCGAACCGCGCTCTGCCGCGATGGCGTAGGTGGAGAAACGCTTGCCGTTGGTGACATTCCAGATATCAATGGCTTCGTTTTCGAGAATACCGGCTGCGTCAAGAAAATCCTGGTCAATGGCGCAAGAACCTTCATAGTGCAGGTCCGCATGAGTCACTTTCACGCGGTGGAGTTTGCCCTGCAGCATCGTGCGAATCATAACTTCTACCTTTCTACCCTGTCGTTAACGAAGCAGGCGGAGCCTGCTTTGAGAAAATTCTCACGCAGTATTGCCCGATTTTTGTTTAGTGTCTACTCATCTGACGGCATTTGCATCAGCAGTTTGCGTACCGCGCCGAAGCCCGCCATGCAACGCCTGTAACCGATTGAAATTTCTCTGAACGCTGCTCGGTAAACAACAAAGAGGCGGCTGACGACTGCGTGCCTTGACTGGATACTGCCTTCACGCAAGACAACACGGAAGGCAGGTAAGATGGACGCACCAAGTACCACGCCGCATGACGCGGTGTTTAAACAATTTTTAATGCATGCGGATACCGCTCGCGACTTCCTCGACATACACCTGCCTGAGGAATTGCGTGAGATCTGCGATCTCAACACGCTGCATCTGGAGTCGGGAAGTTTCATCGAAGAGAGCCTGAAAGGGCACAGCACCGACGTGCTCTATTCCGTGCAAATGCTGGGTAATCCCGGCTATCTGTATGTCGTGATTGAGCATCAAAGCAAGCCGGACAAAAAAATGGCCTTTCGTATGATGCGCTACTCTATTGCCGCCATGCACCGACATCTGGAGGCTGACCACGATAAGCTGCCGCTGGTGGTGCCGATTCTGTTTTATCAGGGCGAGGCCACACCTTACCCGCTCTCAATGTGCTGGTTTGATATGTTTTACTCACCGGAACTGGCGCGACGCGTCTACAACAACCCTTTCCCGCTGGTGGATATCACCATCACGCCGGATGACGAAATCATGCAGCACCGGCGGATTGCGATCCTCGAACTGCTGCAAAAACATATTCGCCAGCGCGACTTAATGTTATTGCTGGAGCAACTGGTCACGCTGATTGACGAAGGGTACACTAGCGGAAGTCAGTTAGTTGCCATGCAAAACTATATGCTGCAACGCGGTCATACTGAACAAGCGGATTTGTTTTACGGTGTGGTGAGAGACAGGGAATCGGGAGGGGAGTCTATGATGACGTTGGCGCAGTGGTTTGAAGAGAAGGGAAGACAGGAGGTAAGACAGGCGGTGAGACAGGAGGTAACACAGGAAGTAAGACAGGAAGTAAGTCAAGAATTCGCCCAACGTCTTCTGAGTAAAGGAATGTCTCGGGAAGACGTTGCAGAGATGGCAAATTTACCTCTTGCTGAGATTGATAAACTGAGTAATTAAGTTGTCGGTATTATCAGTTATAGCCAGATAATTGTTATTGTTAACTGACCAGATAATTAAGGGAACCTATGGACATAAAGACACGGAGAGAAACCAGGCAGACGTTGGCGCAGTGGTTTGAAGATAAGGGATTTCAGAAGGCGTATCAGGAGGCGTTTCAGAAGGGATATCAAGAGGGACTCCAGAAGGAAAGGCAGGAATTCGCCAAGCGTCTTTTGAGTAAAGGGATGTCTCGAGACGATGTTGCAGAAATGGCCAATTTACCTCTTGCTGAGCTTGATAAGCTGATTAACTAAATTGCCTGCGATATGAATAATTGCTTACAGACGTCATCGCCATGACGTGGGCAAATGAATAACTGGCGCCATCAGCCGTAGCGCCAGTTAAATATTACGCCAGCTCGACCATTTTGTTGTCGATCAGGCGAGCGTCGCCAAGCCAGGCTGCTACCAGAATCACGGCGCGTTTGCTGTTTTCAGTGACTTCCAGCAACGTGTCAGCATCACGAATCTGAATATCATCGGCGCGGAAACCTTTTTCATTCAGTTCTTGCCCTGCAATAGCAATAATCTCATCAAGATCCCGCTCTCCAGCCTGCAATTTGTCTGCAATCGAACATAAAACCTTGTACAGACCAGGCGCAATTTTGCGTTGTTCTGCCGTCAGATAACCGTTACGAGAACTGAGCGCCAGACCGTCTTTGGCGCGCATAATCGGCACACCGACAATCTCAATATCAAAGCCCATATCGGCAACCATTTTGCGGATCAGCGCCAGTTGCTGAAAATCTTTTTCACCGAAGCAGGCGATGTCCGGCTGGACAAGGTTGAACAACTTGCTAACGATGGTTGATACGCCGCGAAAATGTCCCGGACGGCTGGCACCTTCCAGCATGGTGGAAAGACCGGGAACATCAACATAGGTGTGGGTTTCTGTACCGTTCGGGTAGATCTCTTTTACTGATGGAGCGAAAACCAGATCCACTTTACGTTTGTTTAGCTTCTCGCAGTCTTCCTGCAAGGTGCGTGGATAGCGAGCCAGGTCTTCCGGGCGGTCGAACTGCATCGGGTTAACGAAAATACTGACGACGACCACATCGGCGCGGGCTTTGGCTTCATCGACCAGCTTCATATGGCCATCGTGCAGGTTACCCATGGTAGGCACCAGCGCCACGCGCTTGCCTTCCATACGCAGGCGGCGAATTTGCTGGCGCAGCAGCGGCAGGGTTTCGATAATTAACACAACGTGACTCCTTAATGGAAACTGTGTTCTTCGCCCGGGTAAACGCCGGACTCCACTTCAGCCATATACTGCCGTACAGCAGCGCGGATGTCGCCCGCTTCGGCAAGGAAATTTTTGGCGAATTTAGGGATGTGACCACCGGTTATGCCGAATGCGTCGTGCATCACGAGGATTTGTCCGTCGGTTACATTCCCCGCGCCAATACCGATAACCGGAATCGCCAACGCCTCGGTAATACGTTTTGCCAGCTCAACCGGTACGCATTCCAGCACCAGCAATTGTGCGCCTGCGGCTTCTAACGCTAATGCGTCATTGAGTAAACGGTCGCCTGCATCGCCGCGCCCTTGCACTTTATAACCGCCGAAAATATTCACCGACTGCGGCGTTAAGCCCAAATGCCCACACACCGGAACGGCACGTTCGGTCAGCATTTGAACTGTTTCTACCAGCCAGGCACCGCCTTCGATTTTGACCATATTCGCACCCGCGCGCATGACAGTTGCGGCGTTTTCAAATGCTTGTTCAGGAGTGGCATAAGCCATAAATGGCAGGTCAGCCAGCAGCAGACAGTTTGGCGCACCGCGACGAACGGCGGCTGTGTGGTAGGCGATATCTTCCACAGTGACGGGGAGGGTAGAGTCATGTCCCTGAACCGTCATTCCAAGGGAATCACCCACCAGCATGACGTTAATTCCTTCATCGGCAAACAATTTTGCAAAGCTATAGTCGTAAGCAGTGATGGTGGCGAAGCGTTTTTTGTCCTGTTTACATTTTTGCAGCAGGGAAATGGTAGTCGGTTTCATAACGTATCCTGATGGCTAATGTCAGATCTGTTGGCATTCTATCAGGCGGAGAAGGGGGGGCAATCGTTTTAGTGATGTCAGCTTCGCCCGGGCAGAAGTCGCTGACCGGGCGTAGTGAGTATGGTGATGCGTGGTTTTTATATAATAACCGGTTTCATATAACAATCATTCATAGGAGAAAACCAGCGTCCCATTTGCGCCAACGGTTCCTCCCGTGACGACTGTTTCTACCGGGCCATCACGAACGACTTGCGCCAGGAAGTTCAACGTTTGTGATGTACCGCTGGTGATGTCGTCCAGGTTAATAAAATCACTGTTCCATACGTCAGGTTCATTTTCCGTATAAGTATTTGCACTGTCGGCCCGCAGTAACATTGTTTTTGTGCTGCTTTTAGCCCAAATGGCAACGGCAGCTCCCTGAGCGGTACCGGAATTATTGCCCAGCAATGTCGGATCTGTTCTCGCGGCAAAAGGTGTTTTTAATTTAACCTTAATATTACTTACCGCCAGGCAGTTAGCTAACATAACCTGAAAAGGTACCTGCCGGGTTATATTTTTTTTCACCTCTACAGTGGTGTATTTCCCGAGATCAACAGTCGTACTATTTTTTATATTATCGCCAACCAATTGGGCGGTATAACACGTTGGGCCAGAGACGTAAAAGTCGGTCATATTTAGCTGAAGTGCAATATAGGTGTTTGTCCCACTACTGGCTTCGAATATAACTGCGGGGCCATTCGCAGTTAACGCATAACCGGGGTTAGGATTTATTAGCCATTTTACCAGAAAGTCGGATGCATACAATCCCTGACTATTGGCATTTGGGCTAAAAGTATTATCAATATAATATCTGACGCTAATATCTACAGACAGTGGTACACCCTCAGCAGGAATGTCACGACAGTTGCTAACCGTTGATTGTGTTTTTTTTATCCCATCGATTAAATAAAATGTTCCTGGTGAATATGTTACTGATGACGCGCTAACGTTGATGATCTGGAATGTAAAATAGAGTCCTTGACGGTCAGTACGAAATAATTGTTCACCATTAACCATTTTCCCTGGTTCTGCGACTAAGTTGTGTGCCACATTCGTGCGAGCATCCGAAGCCAGAGAGCAGAATACGCGTCCCGTACCAGAAGCAGATGAGACATAAGTGCCGCCACTGCGCTCCAGACCGGTGTCAACAGGGGTGGCTGAATTTGTTGGTGCGATGACAGCACCGGTTCTTGCAAAAGGCCTTAATTGCCCAAAAAAAAAGGCAGGACTATTTTTATCATTCATGTCACCGTAACTTGGTGCTATAGCTTGAGTAGGGGCCGATACTGTGATGGTCGCCAATACCAGAAGCGCCATCATGATATGCATAAGGCTATTTTGAGATGCTTTCATTATATTCTTCAATCCATTGAGTTGGTTTAGTTATAGCTCGCATCCACCAACACGCTCGTGGAAACTTTCCCGGCAGACACCGTTTGTAAGGCGTTAACTTGTTGCATCCTGGTGTAAAAGGTCCAGCTACTATTCACCAGTTTGTCAGCCGTTACGCTATAGATGGAGCGGGATTGTCCACCAGGCGACCAGACATTAAACATGTTGTTATGATCTACAGCTGAGAAAATCACAATACCGACATTTTCTGCTCCAACGGTTTCCTCATTTGGGAAAATTTGTTGCGAGCCAGCTGCAAATACACCGTTCTTGGGCATGAACTGGAGATGGAGTTGGGAAAGCGAATTTTCTCCCGGTGCAGTACAACCTTTCACTTTAATAGAAAAATCTTCACCGCCGTCAATATTTTGTTCTGCAGTCATACCACTGGTGAAATAATCCAGCTTCACTGTAGATAAGTTAATGATCCCGCCATTGCTAATTTCCAGCTCACAGGTGGCGCTGGTAATTGTCGCTAACATTTCAAGGGGTAATTCGGCGTGAAGAAGAGGGGCGGGGAACAACGCCCCCACCACCACAGCAACCGCAAGGCGGTGTTTTTTCATAATGTCCCTTATCACATTTAGCCAGTTTATTACTGGTAAGTAATGTTGAATACGGTTGGGGCGCTAAAGGTACCGGCAGTGATGTCTGTGTCTGCTTTACCTGTGTCTCTCACTAACGTTGCGTAAAGATCAACTAATCTATCTCCACCGGGTCTGGATATGGCATTTGTCAGATCCACCTCACCAGGGGTTGAGCTGTTGCAACCAAGAACAGGCCCTGTAGAAGGTGTATGAGTGAGACCAACTTTTACCGCGACGGCATTTGCTCCACCCGTTGCGGTTGAATTGCGGTTAGCAAAATAGCTGCCCGTACCGTTGTTATCACAAGAAAAACCTGCTGCAGGGGTAACGGAAATAAGTGCTTTTTTCCCCGGAATACCTGCGCAGCCTGTCAGTGAAATCTGGAACAGTTCTGACTTTGTTCCATTTTTAATGTCATCAGTATATATCGGGCCGGTAAAGGTAACCTGAGTGATTGGTGTGCCACCACCATTTTGCATTACTGCATTACAGGTACCGGTTTTTACATTCGTGGTTACGGTTAAATCAATGTTTTGTGTTGCCTGTACTGATGTTGACAGAAAACCGCCACAGGCCAGCACACTCAGTAAACATAACGGTAATGTTTTCATTTTCATGGTGTAGCCCTGTTATTCGTAGTTAAAATTAAAAGTTGCTTTCGCACTAAATGTACCGACACGAAGATCGCCCAACGTTGACGTGGTCGCCCGGAGTGCGACAGTCATGGGTACACCTGTTCCCTGGACGGTTGATGAACCAAATTCAGGCGCAGTCCAGGTTATTTTACTGGTGTTGTCATTGGGTTTAACAAAGGTATCGCCAGAGGTGCTTGTTCGTTTAAAACCCATACCAA
The DNA here is from genome assembly GCF_000407765.1 of Escherichia sp. KTE114. NCBI lineage: Bacteria > Pseudomonadati > Pseudomonadota > Gammaproteobacteria > Enterobacterales > Enterobacteriaceae > Escherichia > Escherichia sp. KTE114. The sequence goes on from NZ_KE136626.1 coordinate 2,043,119, forward strand.
TATTCTTGGTTTTACCATCGCTAACATCGAGTGGAACGATTAAGTTTGAACCAGCTACAACGCTTTCTTGTGTCGAAATTGTTGTGCTGACAGCAGTTGTACTCTGGCAGTCCTTTGGTTTAAGGAAAAATGTTGCTTCTGAACCACTCTCTTTATTCTGGATCTTGTCTAACTCAATATCAGGAATAGTCAGGGTATAGCCCCCAGCGACATCACCAGTAAGTGTTCCACCACTGGCATTGGTTATTTCCATATTGCAGGTGGGTTCATTAATCTCGGCAATAAACTCCAGGTCTAATTCATTAGCCCAGGATGGCGCCGAAATCACCAGTGTGGCCAGGGCTAAATAAAGGTTTTTTCGTTTCATAGGATTTCCATATTGAACGACATTAATGTGCTCCAGATACCGTACACATTACGTTATCCAGCACGACAGTTCTCTTACCATCCTCTTCAACGAGAGGGGCTTGGTAAAAGGCTTTACAGGACTGTGGCTGCTGGGTTTTTACATCGACCCAACGAATGTTGAGCTCACCTTTTTCAGCAATACCGCGCACAAATACCTGATTTCCCTGGCCGACGCTCCCCAAAACGTTTCCTGTCTCATCAGTTACGTCAGCCGCAAAGGGAAGGATATTGCCGTCGCTACGACGCATATGGATAAGCGCAGAACGGCCCTGATCGGTTTCAAAACTGGTCAGAATAACGGCCCCGCTACGCGGAACAGTTTTCACACTGGTACTTTTCAGTTCGACATCGTTTTCAAGTCCTTCGATATCCAGTGACACTTCATTTTCACGATAAGCAGATGCGGATGAAGTGATGCCATAGCCCCAGTGGTCAACAGTATTTTGACCACCGTTTATTCGTGCTCCTTTCGCTCCCGGCGCTTTTACCAGGACCAGGGTATCGCTGTCGTTGAAGCTGTCGTTAGAAAACGTCAGGCCGCCTCTATGAAGCACAAAACCACCGTCGGTACTCAGGGATAGCTGACGGGAGTTATCACTGGTGGCTGAAGCAGAGCTGGATATCGTTCCCCATGGGGAATCGTAGCTAAAATAGCCACCAATAGTGCTCAGGTCGGCGCTTCGTTTATTCATGTTGTAGCCGGTATTGAGGCTGTAGCTGTAATTCTCATTACTGCCGTTGCTGCTGATATTCATGGTATGGTTGCCATTGAAATCACTGCTGACTCGGCTGTCGATATAACGGAAACCACTCTCCCGGCGCTTCCCGCCCAACAGTGTTTCAATTGGCAGGGTAATGCTCAGATACATGCTGTCGTCTTTTCTATTATTTTCGTCCCAGGTGCGCTGTACGCTGACGCTCCACGATCCCCAAGAATGTCCTTTGCTGTAACCCATACCATAGTTGGAACGACTACCTCTTCCTCCCCAGTAATCCATCCAACTTCCATTTAAGTAGAACGAACCGTAGTCCTCTTCGCCTACTTTTAAAGGTTGGTTAAGACTCACAGTGAATTGATTACGCAGACGTGAATATGTCTCCATAGTGGAATCGTCGCCTTTATCAAGATACTTTGCGTTATCCTGTAAGGTCAGAGCATCATTCAATCCCAGATAGTCGCTGGTGGAATAGCGATATGCGGCCAGGTTGAGAGACGTATTTGTCGGGGTGAATAATTTATTCCATGAAATACGGTAACTCTGCCCGGTATATGTGTTGTCATTTTCGACGATGGCTTTTGACTGCGTGACGTCGAACGAGAACGCACCCATGCTAGTGTTTACGCCTACACCCAGTAATAGCGCCAGATAATCACTATCGGTTATCTGAATACCGGTGTAACCGGTAAAGTAGTTGTTCAGACCGTAATAGAAACTTCCTTGAAGAAGATTGTAATCATCGCGTAGCGAGTCATTATCCACCTGACCACCGCTAATATCCCACCGACCAACGCCAGGGCGCAGCATTTGTGCAACTGACGAAAAGGGTTGGGTAAATGTGCGTTTTGAACCATCTGCTTCTTCAATGGTGACAACAAGATCGTTTCCGTAACCTGCTGGCGAGAGAGCATCAATAACGAAAGCACCCGCAGGCACCGTACTCTCATAAATTTTATAACTACCCTGAGTAACAGTTATTTTTGCGTTACTGTTTGCCACACCGCGAATTACGGGCGAAAAACCGTTCAATGATGGCGGTAACATCCTGTCATCGCTATAAAGTCGAACCCCTTTAATGGATACAGAGTCGAACGTCTCACCTGTCGTGTAGGTTTCGCCCAGAATTAATTGTGAACGGATGGCGGAGATGTCTCGCTGTAAATAGCGGTTTTGAAAATCGAAGCGGCTTTCGCCGTCATTTGTCCAGCTATAGTTTCCGTTAGTGCGCAGACGCCAGTTACCCAGATTAATACCCGCATTTAGCGCCGCATAAAATGACTGATTATCATCGCCATGATATGAGTTTTCCCAGCCGTTTAAGCGGTAAGAGAGCATTGCAGCAGTGACACCATCCTCCCATAAAGAGGGATCGACATAGCCCTGATAATTGGTTATTAGCCATGCCTGGGGGATCGTGAGATTAAATTGTTGTTCACCGACATCGAAATACTCATGTGCTTGTGGGATAGCGACACTAAGATTCAGACAATCGTCTTCAGGATTTTCACGTTTTTGCAGAATACCTTCGTTATCTTTTAATTCAGGCTGTTTTATATGTAAACGGGCCAGCATTTTATGAGAAATACACGCTGAAGCTACTTTACTTCCGGTATCGATAAACTCAATTTCCATACTACTGGCTGATATATCATTTACATATACGCGCGCGTTATATTTCCCTGGTAATACAGGATTACCTTCGGAATAACGAGAAAGATCGATGCCCGCAGCAGAAGAGCCCATAAGAAAATTAGCATCGTATTCAATGGATTCCGCAGCCACTGCGAATCCACTAAATGCACTAATGCAACAAAGGGCAATATGTTTCAACTTACAACGAATCATCATTCTCTTGTGCTCATGTACTGGCGCTCAGCCATTAAACGAAATAAAAATCAGAGCGACGCATTTCCCGTCACTGAACTACCAAAATCATTAATGGCGGCATAGGTTATTTTCGCACCGCTAATTGATGAGCTGAGTCCCTCAACATTAAATACAGCCTCGTTTTTCGGCGGTATCATTGAGGCCTTTACTGCATATTCTTTGCCATTTGCTTTCAATGTGACAGAAGCATAGGAAACGTGAAACTGAGTAGGGTTAGTGGCTTTAATTTTATTACCTTCCCAACGCCATTTAATGGCTGCAGGGGCAGAAAACGCATCACCGGTAAGTCCTGTCGGACGATAGAACAATTTAATACGTGTGCGGAATGCAAGCTGTAATATATTTTTATCAGCGACATCGGCTGCATTGGCTTTAGGGGGAATTTCCAGTACGTTAAACCAGAACACGCTTTCCCGATCTTTAGGCAGTTGTTGGCTACCGGTATAGGTGATGGTGATGGTCTGCCCGCGTTTGGGTTCAATACGAGATACTGGTGGCGTGGCATTAAAGGGTACCTGGATTGCTGATGGATCAGCATTATCATTGCCGGTATCTAACCAGGTCTGGACCAATAAAGGACGAGCTCCTTTATTTTCTAGTCGCGCAGTTACACTTTTGTCTTTTTCAGCGTAAATAATACGCGTACCATTGATAACAATATCGGCATGAGCTACTGGAGTAACCATCGCACAAAGTGTAGTCAATATTGCGATATTTAGTTTATGACTCAAAAACATTCATTTATCCCTTTATATATCTATCCCTTAAATGGGATGCCATGACGGCATCCCATAATGTTTTTTCCGCAGAAGCTTCTTAGGAAAAATGCGCCTTAGTTGTAGCTAATGATATAAGAGGTGTTTGCTTTAACGTGGCCCGCTGATACCGCCGCGCCAGCTTCGCTGGTTGCGTAAGAGGCTTTGTAAGTCCAGGTTGCAGATTTCTTATCGGAGCTGAGTGTTCCTGCAAATGCGCTGGAACTGTCGCCAATTTTAACTAACTGCAGAGCGCCGCCAGAGGCAACATTGTGCAGAGCGATGTCGACGTTTTTCGCCGCTTGATCAGTTTCAATATTGCTCAGGGTGCCCTGGGCTGTATTGTTGAACATAGAGTCAAAAGTCATACTGGTGCTGTTAAGGTCAACAGCGGTACCAGTGCAATCGAGTTTCATATCGATCTGCTTATTTTCACCATTGATAGCGGTTTGTTCAACGTTACCAACGTCAGCGATAGTGACTGTCTTCAGCATGACGTTATAGTCATAACCTTTCTCGTTGTTGATGATCATGGCACAGGTTCCTGTCGTTACCAGACCGCCAATATTAAGTTGCCCACCTTCTACACCTGCAGTAGCTGAGCCAGCAACAACGAAAGAGGCTGCCAGAGCGGCTGCTAAAATCTTCTTGTTCATTAATAATTCTCCATTGGGGATTTTATACGTAATTTCTTCAATGTTTATAGTTAGTTGCCTTCGAAGTTGCATTCCCTGGCGAAATAACTGCGGCAGAAGATACATGCTTATGTGAATTCTGTAAAATTGATGCGATGAATTGTAAATGGATAATACATTCGTTTTTAAGTTATTTATTTGTGGTGCGGATGATTCGTGGTGAGTTATCTATTTTTATTTACAGAAATGAACGGGAGTAAAGGGGGGGGATAATGAAAAAAAAGTCCCATCACGGCAGGTTGTACGCGACTAATTGAAGGTCGGATGGTTAAAGGAAATGTCGGATATGTCGACTGTGATACGAGCAGAAGGTATATATACCTATATATAATATCTATATTTTTTGTTTATTTAGAAATTTTAAAAAGTGATGTTAGAAATATTAACGTCACAAAAATGTTATTATAGATTAGCTGTGTTTTGCATCAACTTTCTGCACGAAATGTGCTCTCTATAGTAAAAATGCATGATTAGTTGATTGAAATTAACTAAATGGTAAATAACTTAACTTAAATTTGCATAAAATATAAATTTTATGAATGTTTGATTGGCTGGTATGATTATTACCAGCGTGGTAGCGAAGGAAAAGTAGTTTTCGTTAACAAGGCGTGCAACGACTCCCCATCAGGAAATACCACGTCAGGCGCAATCTCAAACAGCGGCCACAGCATAAAGCCACGATTTTTCATATCGTAGTGTGGAACGGTCAGGCGTTCGGTATTTATCACTTCATTACCAAACAGCATGATATCGAGATCCAGCGTGCGCGGTCCCCAACGTTCAGCTTTGCGGACGCGGCCTTGCTGCAATTCAATACGCTGTGTGTGATTGAGTAACTCTTCAGGTGCGAGAGTGGTTTCCAGCGCCACGGCAGCATTCAGATAATCAGGTTGATCCTGCGGACCCAGCGGCGGGGTGCGGTAAAACGAAGAAATGGCAAGAATGCGGCTTTCAGGGATATCGCCTAATGCTTTCACGGCAGCATTGACCTGCTCCAGCGGAGAGGCCAGATTGCTGCCTATGGCAATATATGCCACTGTCATGCGGTGCCCTCACGACGTGGTGCGCGTTTGCGTGGGCGGCGAGTACGACGACGAGCTGACGGTTCTTCATCCAGTTCGTTAAGCATCCCTTTTTGGTCTGGCGGCGCGGAAACCTGGAACTCACCCCACCATTTCACCAGACGTTGCAGTTCAGCGTTACGCTCAACTTCAGCTCGCAAGGCCAACAGGTCGTAAGCCGCACGGAACTTTGGATGCTCCAGCAGTTTCCATGCGCGTTTACCCTGACGACGGGACATACGCAACTGTAGCTGCCAGATATCGCGGGTTAAAGTCGTCAGACGTTTCGGGATCGCCAGTGAACGGCAGGCTTCGTCCAGCACATCGTTCATCGCCAGCGCGAAAGCGTCGTGATAGGTCAGGCCGCTTTCCTGGGCGATCTTCTGTGCTGTTTCCAGCAGTGGATACCAGAACATGGCGGCAAACAGGAACGCCGGGTTCACACGCATATCGTTATGGATACGCGTATCGGTATTCTTCAGAACCTGCTCAATGATCCGCTCCATCGGGCTGTCGCCATTTTCCGTGAAGTAACGGGTAATGGTCGGGAACAGCGGCTGGAACAGATGATATTCACACAGCAGTTTATAGGTTTCGTAACCGTAGCCCGCTTGTAGCAGCTTAAGAGACTCTTCAAACAGGCGCGCCGGAGGGATATCGTTCAGCAGGGTAGCGAGGCGAGGGATCGGTTCTGCGGTTTCCGGGCTGATGCGCATACCCAGTTTTGCTGCAAAACGTACCGCGCGCAGCATACGTACCGGATCTTCACGGTAGCGCGTTTCCGGGTTACCAATCAGACGGATAACACCGTCTTTCAGATCTTTCATGCCGCCAACGTAATCACGGACGGTAAAATCTGCGACGCTGTAATACAGGCTGTTGATAGTAAAATCGCGGCGCTGGGCGTCTTCTTCGATGGAACCGAAAATGTTGTCGCGCAGCAACATGCCATTTTGCCCGCGTTGGGAGGTCGTGCGGTCGCTGACGTTACCTTCGTGGTGTCCACGGAAGGTTGCGACTTCGATAATCTCCGGGCCAAACATCACATGAGCAAGACGGAAACGGCGACCCACCAGGCGGCAGTTACGGAATAGTTTACGCACCTGCTCAGGCGTGGCGTTGGTGGTCACGTCAAAATCTTTCGGCTTTTTGCCAAGTAACAGGTCGCGCACGCCGCCGCCAACCAGCCAGGCTTCGTATCCCGCTTTATTGAGCCTGTACATTACCTTCAGGGCATTTTCACTGATATCTTTGCGGGAGATAGCATGTTGCTCACGCGGGATCACCGTCACCTGGGGACGGGCGGCAGCCTGTTCAGCCTCGCTTTCCTCGCGGCTTAGCACCTTGCGGCAAAAATTAGCGACTCGGGTAAAAATAGTACACCTCGGTAGTGTCAAACATCATTCAGGACAAAAAAATAGCGGCTAATCATAGCTCAGCATGACGCATTTGAGAATGTTGAATTTACAATTGCCGACTCAGGTACGGCGGTCAGCGTCCAGTTTTTGACGGCTGACTGAAGGATTTGCTCGACGCTGAAATCCTGCCAGTGTGTTTCTGCCTGCTGACCCAGAAATTGAAGCGCGGCGATTAACACCGGGCGAGGATCGCCTTTCGGCAACGCAGGCGCATGATTCTGCTTGGAAAGTTTAGCGCCTTGTGCGTTAAGCGCCAGCGGCAAATGAATGTAATCTGGCACCTGCCAGCCAAAAAGCTGGTACAGCGAGATTTGCCGCACCGTCGGTTCAATCAAATCTGCGCCACGGACAATTTCTGTCACGCCCTGGAAGTGATCGTCAACCACCACTGCCAGGTTATAGGCGAACAAACCGTCACGGCGATGAATAATAAAATCTTCCCGCGCCAGTTTTTCGTCAGCGTGAATAATACCGCGCAGCTGATCGGTAAACTGGGTGACCGGATGCTGCTGGCGGATGCGTACTGCTGCGTTTTCTGGGGAATGATGTAATTCACGGCAATGACCGTCGTAAATACCGCCAATGCTGTGAATACGCGCACGCGTACAGGTGCAGTAATAACTTAGCCCTTGCTCACGTAACCAGGCGAGTGCTTCGCGATAGGCGTCATGACGTTGCGATTGCCAGAGAACATCGCCGTCCCAGTACAGACCGTAATGTTCCAGCTGGCGCAGGATTGTCTCTGCGGCACCGGGAACTTCACGAGGCGGGTCGATATCTTCAATGCGTACCAGCCAGCGACCTTGCCGGGCGCGTGCCTGTAGATAGCTACCAAGCGCGGCAATCAGAGAGCCAAAATGAAGCTCGCCGGAAGGAGAGGGGGCGAAGCGACCAATATAGTGTGTGTCTGTCATCTCGTTGAACAAAAAATAAGGCGGGAGCATTTCCCGCCTGTGGTAAACGTGATGGAACGGCTGTAATTAGCCAGCCATCTGTTTTTCGCGAATTTCAGCCAGCGTTTTGCAGTCGATGCACAGATCGGCTGTCGGGCGCGCTTCCAGACGACGAATACCAATTTCAACACCGCAGGATTCGCAGTAGCCGAAATCTTCGTCTTCCACTTTTTTCAGCGTCTTCTCGATCTTTTTGATCAGCTTACGCTCGCGATCGCGGTTACGCAGTTCGAGGCTGAACTCTTCTTCCTGGGCTGCACGGTCTACCGGGTCCGGGAAGTTGGCTGCTTCATCCTGCATATGTGTAACGGTGCGATCGACTTCATCCCTGAGTTGATTACGCCATGCTTCCAGAATACGACGGAAGTGCGCCAGCTGGGCTTCATTCATATACTCTTCGCCCGGCTTCTCCTGATATGGTTCCACCCCAGCGATGGCGAGAATACTCAGGGACGATGTTTTACGGTTTTGCCCTTCTTGCATGTTGCTTCTCCTTAACACGCACTATCGATCCCCATGTTCGGGGGAAAAATGAGGCCGCTATAAATAGCAGATGCTTTTCCGGATAGCAATTATCTAAACGTAACACTTGACAACTGTGTGAGGAAAAGCGTATTTGCGCACGCGACCAGAATGTAAATTAACCAGTTACTTACTTTACTACAATGTAACCGGCAGTGATTTTTTAAGAGCCATGCCTTCAGCAGAAAGTTCCGCTTTATAAGCCAGAATTTCTACCCCCTTCTGTTGAGCCTCTGACAATAGTTGCGCGTATTTCTCATCGATGTGGCGCGCGGGTGAAAACCGTGTAATGGCTGAATGCAGCACGGCAAAAAAAATCACTGCACGCTGACCTTCAGCTGCTACGCTCATCAACTCCCGAAGATGTTTCTGACCTCGTTCAGTGACTGCATCGGGAAAGTATCCCTGTTCATTTTCCGCTAACGTAACCGATTTCACTTCAATATAGCAGTCAGGTCGAAACCTCGCCTGTAACATGAAGTCAATACGACTGCGCTCGGCGCCGTATTTTACTTCGCTTTTCAGCGAGCTATAGCCTGACAGTTCCGAAATATCCCCATTGAGGATAGCCTCTTTCGTCAATCTGTTTGCCCAAAGTGTATTGACGCAAATAAATGCACCGCTTTGGCTTTGGGTCAATTCCCAGGTGTGTGGATATTTCCGTTTTGTGTTGTCGGAAGTGGAATACCAGACGGTATCGCCAGGCGTTGCACAACCGGTCATCGCACCTGTATTAGGGCAGTGTAGCGTTAATTCGCGGCCATCGGGTGTGATCACATCGGCTAAAAAGCGTTTATAACGCTGAACCAGCGTGGCGCGTTGTAGAGGGGGTGAAAATTTCATTGTGACAACCCTTGTTATTGCGTCAGTGTCCAGCGTTTTAGCGGCGTGTAGCGTGTGCGCCCACGGGCAAACGAGGAGGCGTAGAGGGTAAACTCCGTCACCGCATATGACCAGTTAAAACCAGGCTGCGGGATTGTCACCGCCTCGCTGGCGTCGCGCAATAAGGTGATATGCGGATGAAACGGTCGATTGCTTTGAAAACAACCACTGCGAGCGGCCTGCGAACGGAGCATATTTGCTAACTGGATTAAGCCGCGCGGTGGCTGGCGCATCCCTAACCACACCACGCGCGAACGCAGCCACTGACCGGCGTCATCAAGCGTCAGAGTGAAGCCCGGTTGACGAATACGTCCGGCTAAAAGAGAAAGCGCCTTCTCTTTCTCTGCGCTCACTTCGCCTAAAAACGCCAGCGTCAGATGCAAATTTTCGGCGGCAACCGGGCGCCCCGCTTCTGGCGGAAATTGTGCGGCACGCCAGTGGATAATCTGTTCGCGAATTTCTGCGGGTAAGTCGATGGCAAAGAACAGCCGTTGCGGTTCAGACATGTGAGGCACTCGGTTATGAATTACCGCGATGCTACAATGTGGCGCGAAGAATGTTAACCCTCAGGAGCGTTTTGTGTCGTCGTTGCCCGTTGCTGCCGTCTTACCTGAATTACTTGCTGCTCTCGATACCGCACCGCAGGTGTTATTAAGCGCGCCGACCGGAGCCGGGAAATCGACCAGGCTGCCGCTGCAACTGCTGGCGCATCCAGGCATTAACGGAAAAATTATCCTGCTGGAGCCACGGCGTCTGGCGGCACGTAACGTTGCGCAACGACTGGCGGAGCTGCTTAACGAAAAGCCTGGTGACACGGTTGGCTACCGGATGCGTGCGCAAAATTGCGTGGGGCCGAATACCCGACTGGAAGTCGTTACTGAAGGTGTACTGACGCGCATGATCCAACGCGATCCAGAACTAAGCGGCGTCGGTATGGTGATCCTTGATGAATTTCATGAACGCAGCTTGCAGGCTGATCTGGCGTTGGCGCTATTGCTGGACGTGCAACAAGGGCTGCGCGATGACTTAAAGCTGCTGATTATGTCGGCTACGCTGGATAATGACCGCTTACAGCAGATGCTGCCAGAAGCGCCGGTTGTTGTTTCTGAAGGACGTTCTTATCCGGTTGAACGCCGTTATTTGCCGCTGCCTGCTCATCAACGCTTTGACGAAGCCGTCGCGGTTGCTACCGCCGAATTGCTGCGTCAGGAAAGCGGATCATTACTGCTATTTTTACCCGGCGTCGGAGAAATTCAGCGCGTTCAGGAACAACTGGCTTCGCGCATCGGCAGTGATGTGTTGCTCTGCCCGCTGTATGGTGCGTTGTCGCTGAACGATCAGCGAAAAGCGATCCTCCCCGCACCACAAGGAATGCGCAAAGTGGTGCTGGCGACCAATATTGCTGAAACCAGTTTAACTATTGAAGGTATTCGTCTGGTGGTAGACAGCGCCCAGGAGCGTGTAGCGCGCTTTGATCCGCGCACGGGGCTTACGCGACTGATTACTCAACGCGTTAGTCAGGCATCAATGACGCAACGCGCCGGGCGTGCCGGGCGTCTGGAGCCGGGCATTTGTTTACATCTGATAGCCAAAGAACAGTCAGAACGCGCTGCCGCGCAAAGTGAACCGGAGATCTTACAAAGCGATCTCTCCGGTTTGCTGATGGAATTACTGCAATGGGGATGCAGCGATCCGGCGCAGATGAGCTGGCTGGATCAACCGCCAGCGGTGAATCTACAGGCGGCGAAACGTCTGTTACAAATGCTGGGGGCGCTGGACGGTGATCGGCTAAGCTCGAAAGGGCAGAACATGGCGACGCTGGGTAACGACCCGCGTTTAGCGGCAATGCTGGTGAGTGCGAATAGCGACGACGAAGCCGCGACCGCCGCAAAAATTGCCGCCATTCTCGAAGAGCCGCCACGGATGGGGAATAGCGATCTGGGTGTGGTGTTTTCGCGCAATCAACCGGCCTGGCAGCAACGCAGTCAGCAACTGTTAAAACGCTTAAATGTGCGTGGTGGCGAGGCAGACAGTTCGCTTATCGCGCCGCTTCTCGCCAGGGCGTTTGCCGATCGTATTGCTCGCCGCCGTGGGCAAGAGGGGCGCTATCAACTGGCGAACGGCATGGGAGCGATGCTGGACACCGATGATGCCTTAAGCCGCCATGAATGGCTGGTAGCGCCGTTATTATTGCAGGGCAGCTCCTCGCCGGATGCGCGAATTTTACTGGCGCTACCGGTCGATATTGATGAGTTAGTACAACGCTGCCCGCAGCTGCTATATCAATCTGACACCGTTGAATGGGACGATGTTCAAGGTACGTTGAAAGCCTGGCGTCGGCTGCAGATTGGTCAGCTCACAGTAAAAGTACAGCCGCTGGCGAAACCGTCGGAAGATGAATTACATCATGCAATGCTCAACGGTATTCGCGATAAAGGTCTAAGCGTACTTAACTGGACGCCGGAAGCGGAACAGCTACGTTTGCGTTTGCTGTGTGCTGCGAAGTGGCTACCGGAATATGACTGGCCAGCGGTTGATGAGGCAAATTTGCTGGCGACGCTGGAAACGTGGCTGCTGCCACATATGACCGGAGTGCATTCACTGCGAGGTCTGAAATCACTCGATATTTATCAGGCGCTGCGCGGATTACTTGATTGGGGAATGCAGCAACGGCTGGATAGTGAACTTCCTGCGCATTACACTGTGCCGACGGGAAGCCGGATCGCCATTCGTTATCATGAAGATAACCCCCCTGCGCTGGCGGTGAGAATGCAGGAGATGTTTGGCGAAGCCACCAATCCGACGATTGCCCAGGGGCGCGTGCCGTTGGTGCTGGAGCTGCTTTCACCCGCCCAAAGGCCGCTGCAAATCACGCGTGATTTAAGCGCCTTCTGGCAAGGGGCGTATCGCGAAGTGCAAAAAGAGATGAAGGGGCGTTATCCCAAACATGTCTGGCCGGACGACCCCGCCAACACCGCGCCGACGCGCCGGACGAAAAAGTATTCGTGAGGTTGGTTTTCTCCCTCTCCCTCAAGGGAGAGGGAACCGATCGAGCACAAAATTTGAGAGATATCTTCTTCTGTCTTGCAACGGAAGAACAGAAAATCGGGCTTTTGCGCCTGAATATTGCGGAGAAAAAGTATGGCCGGGAATGACCGCGAGCCAATTGGACGCAAAGGGAAACCGACGCGTCCTGTCAAACAAAAGGTAAGCCGTCGTCGTTATGAAGATGACGATGATTATGATGACTATGAGGATGAAGAACCGATGCCGCGCAAAGGTAAAGGCAAAGGGCGTAAGCCTCGTGGTAAACGCGGCTGGCTCTGGCTGCTACTGAAACTGGGCATCGTATTTGCGGTGTTAATCGCCGTTTATGGGGTTTATCTCGATCAAAAAATTCGCAGCCGTATTGATGGCAAGGTCTGGCAATTGCCAGCGGCAGTTTATGGTCGGATGGTAAACCTTGAGCCAGACATGACCATCAGCAAGAACGAGATGGTGAAACTGCTGGAGGCAACCCAGTATCGTCAGGTGTCGAAGATGACCCGTCCTGGCGAATTTACCGTGCAGGCTAACAGCATTGAGATGATCCGCCGTCCGTTTGATTTCCCGGATAGTAAAGAAGGGCAGGTGCGTGCGCGTCTGACCTTTGATGGCGATCATCTGGCGACCATCGTCAATATGGATAACAACCGTCAGTTCGGTTTCTTCCGCCTTGATCCGCGACTGATAACGATGATCTCTTCGCCAAACGGCGAGCAACGTCTGTTTGTGCCGCGCAGTGGCTTCCCGGATCTGCTGGTGGATACCTTGCTGGCGACGGAAGACCGGCATTTCTACGAGCATGACGGTATCAGCCTCTACTCCATCGGACGTGCGGTTCTGGCGAACCTGACTGCCGGACGCACGGTGCAGGGGGCGAGTACGCTGACGCAACAGTTGGTGAAAAACTTGTTCCTTTCCAGTGAGCGTTCTTACTGGCGTAAAGCGAACGAAGCTTACATGGCGCTGATCATGGATGCGCGTTACAGCAAAGATCGTATTCTTGAGCTGTATATGAACGAGGTGTATCTCGGTCAGAGCGGTGACAACGAAATCCGTGGTTTCCCGCTGGCGAGCCTGTATTACTTTGGGCGTCCGGTGGAAGAGTTGAGCCTTGATCAGCAGGCGCTGCTAGTTGGTATGGTGAAAGGTGCGTCAATTTACAACCCGTGGCGTAACCCGAAACTGGCACTGGAGCGGCGTAATCTGGTGCTGCGATTGCTGCAACAACAGCAGATTATTGATCAAGAACTCTACGACATGTTGAGTGCGCGTCCGCTGGGCGTTCAGCCGCGCGGTGGGGTAATCTCTCCACAGCCTGCTTTTATGCAACTGGTACGTCAGGAGCTGCAGGCGAAACTGGGCGATAAAGTGAAAGATCTCTCCGGCGTGAAGATCTTCACTACCTTTGACTCGGTGGCTCAGGACGCCGCAGAAAAAGCTGCCGTGGAAGGCATTCCGGCACTGAAGAAACAGCGTAAGTTGAGCGATCTGGAAACGGCGATTGTGGTCGTCGACCGCTTTAGTGGCGAAGTTCGTGCGATGGTCGGTGGTTCAGAACCGCAATTTGCGGGCTATAACCGTGCGATGCAGGCGCGTCGTTCGATTGGTTCACTGGCAAAACCGGCGACTTATCTGACGGCCTTAAGCCAGCCGAAAATCTATCGCCTGAATACGTGGATTGCCGATGCGCCCATCGCGCTGCGTCAGCCGAACGGTCAGGTCTGGTCACCGCAGAACGATGATCGTCGTTATAGCGAAAGCGGTAGAGTGATGCTGGTGGATGCGCTGACGCGTTCGATGAACGTGCCAACGGTAAATCTGGGGATGGCGCTGGGGCTGCCTGCGGTTACGGACACCTGGATTAAGCTGGGCGTGCCGAAAGATCAGCTGAATCCGGTTCCGGCGATGCTGCTGGGGGCGTTGAACCTGACGCCAATCGAAGTGGCACAGGCATTCCAGACTATCGCCAGCGGCGGTAACCGCGCACCGCTTTCTGCACTGCGTTCAGTGATTGCTGAAGATGGTAAAGTGCTCTATCAGAGCTTCCCGCAGGCGGAACGCGCTGTTCCGGCGCAGGCGGCGTATCTGACACTATGGACCATGCAACAGGTTGTGCAGCGTGGTACGGGTCGTCAGCTTGGGGCTAAATATCCAAATCTGCATCTGGCAGGGAAAACAGGGACTACCAACAACAACGTTGATACCTGGTTTGCGGGCATTGACGGCAGCACGGTGACCATCACCTGGGTAGGCCGCGATAACAACCAGCCAACTAAGCTGTATGGTGCCAGCGGGGCAATGTCGATTTACCAGCGTTATCTGGCTAACCAGACGCCAACGCCGCTGAATCTTGTACCGCCGGAGGATATTGTGGATATGGGCGTAGACTACGACGGTAACTTTGTTTGCAGCGGTGGTATGAGAACTTTGCCAGTATGGACCAGCGATCCAGATTCGTTGTGCCAGCAAAGCGAGATTCAACAGCAGCCGTCGGGCAATCCGTTTGATCAGTCTTCTCAGCCGCAGCAGCCTGCGCAACAGGAGCAGAAAGACAGCGACGGCGTAGCAGGCTGGATCAAGGATATGTTTGGCAGTAATTAACGTTCTCAGGCAGTAATGCGTTGATACTAATGGCAGGTTCTCTGTTGATACAGGGAACCTGCTAAATTTAGTGGGATGCAAATATCAGAAGAAATTGACCTGTTTAATATTCAACGCAATGAATTTAAATATTTTTTGCGTGAAGCATTCTTCCTTTGATGCCAAAAGACATCCTCTCAGAATGGTCGATGAAAGCGTATCGACACAGCCTTTGCCGGACTTAATGAGAAAGCGAATCAAAAAGGTAAATAGTGAATGACTATAGCAGTGCACGCTAATGAGGTATCTCTCAACGTTGTTATTGGTATTAATGAGGGGGGCAAAAGATGATGCGCTCTGGTCAGCAAGTATCACATCCTGAGAATCACTATCAGGCATTATTGCAGGAAATTATGGCATTAAGTGGCCTGGACCCGAAAGGCGTGGCGCAGTATCTCGGCACTTCTTACATTGCAGTTACTCGCTGGATTCGCGGAGATATTGAACCCAGTGCCGATACGATAAAAGAATTGCATGAGCTACTTGCGAAGCTCAATGCGGGTCTGGCGATCGATCTTGCAAATCTGAATACGACACGAACATTCGCCTCTCGTGGGATACGTAAAAAAACCACAGCCGACAAATATGAAGGCACGATTGTGCTGCGCGATGAGCCGGGCCCGGCTCTGCTCTCCCGACTTAAAAAAGGAGAACTTTGGGGCAATGGTGAATACCAGTTGGCTGAAATTCTTTCATCGCATCCTGAAGCCGCGCAGACCGTGAAAGAGGCTGTAGCGGAGGGCGTTTCAGCAGGAAAGAATACGTATACTTATGACGCGCATACATATCACACCAAAGTTCCGCCTCAAGGGATTGCCCAGGTGCTGCAAAAATATTTGCCCGAAGGCGGACTGGTGCTTGATCCCTTTGCGGGAAGCGGTATGACAGGGGTTGCGGCGCTGACGACCGGCCATGATGTCATTCTCAATGAACTGTCACCTGCAGCCAGTTTTATCGCTAATCGATTTACATCGCAATGCGATCCCGCTGCGCTCGCGGCGGCGGTAAAAGTAGTTACTGAGAGTCTGGCGGATCTGCGCAAAACCCTTTACACAACGCAATGCCGTACCTGTGGAAAAGAGGCGGAGTTGCTCTTTACTGTCTGGTCATACAAAGTCATTTGCAGCGAGTGTAGTAAGGAGTTTGTGCTTTGGGACGAATGCCGTAGCTACGGTAACACTGTGCGCGAACATAAATTTTTGCGCGAGTTCCCGTGCCCTTATTGTCATCATCAGGTCAAAAAATCGCGCCTTGCCCGAACGACGCCAGTGCCGGTTCTTGTGGGGTATAAATGCTGCGGTAAAGCTCAGTCCGAGGTGCCGCCTGTGGAGGCCGATCTCAAGCTCATTGCCGCAATTGACGCAGGCAAATATCTTGCTGAGGGGTTCATCCCGGATTTCGAGCTGCCAGATGGAGTGAATCTGGCACAGCCCAAGCGTCATGGTCTGACTAACATAAAGCATTTTTATACTGCCAGAAATCTGGCGGCGATGAGCCAGTTGTGGAAAGCGATTCATCGCGTTGAAGATACCAATATTGCCGCATTTCTCGGCTTTGTTTTCACTTCGCTCTATCAGCGTGTGACCCGGCTTTCTGAGTACCGTTTTTGGGGCGGCAGCGGTAATACGGCAAATTTTAATGTCCCGTATATTTTCAATGAAGCGAATATCTTTTTGACCTTCGAACGCAAGGCCAGATCAATTATTGATCACCTTGAAACCACGGCTAAAGCTTACGTTGGCCGTTGTCAGGTTAAAACGGGTTCCGCGACCGATCTTTCGTTTCTACCGGATAATAGTGTTGATTTGATTTTCACCGATCCGCCGTTTGGAGCCAACATTAACTATAGCGAAATGAATATGTTGTGGGAGTCCTGGTTAATGTCCTATACGGATGCCACGGATGAAGCCATAGTTAATCGCGTACAAAAAAAGGATGCCAACAGATATCAGGAATTAATGACGCAGAGTCTGGCTGAAAGTTATCGTGTGCTAAGACCAGGACACTGGATGGTGTTGGTATTTATGAACTCTTCGGAGGACATCTGGAATCGTCTGCGTAATGCAGTGCTGGATGCTGGTTTTACCATTGAAAGGATCGATATTTTCGACAAGCAGCACGGTACGTTTAAGCAATTTGTTAGCGATAACACCGCAGGTGCTGATCTCATGCTGCATTGTCGTAAAGTTGAAAATGGCAACAAGCAGGAAGTGTCAACGGCGGAGACGAAAACCATTTCAGTTAAGGAATTCCTGAGCCAGCGAAATGGTACGATCCCCGTGCTTCCTTATCTGCACGTTAAACGTGAGGCTGATATTGATTATCGCACTCTCTACAGCGAATATCTGGCTGAAAGTCTTTTACTGCATGGGAAAATGTTGGACTTCGCGACCTTCAGGTCTCAGGCAATTGCTCTTTTGGAAGGTAATAAGGATCCGTTGTAATGGCATACTTACAAGCATTTACTGATACTGAAAAGGTATTTGCTAAACGGTGGTTGGCAACTCAGGTTGCCGCCATGATGGGCAGAAAGCTGGAGGAAGGCGACTGGAGCCGCGTTTACTGCCTGGCAAAAAATATTCCCGATGGTGGCTGGAGCAATTTACATATTGATGTCAATTATCAGGGATTGGGGCTGGAGATGAAACTCTTGCGCATAGCAGGCCTGCGGGACAGACCGATCAAGTCAGTCTGCGGTACTACGCTTATGCACCCAGCTGCAACGCGTTCGATCCGTATTGATGATACCACTCGTGATGCTAACGATGTGATGCATGACGTCTTCCAGCAATACGCAGAGCTTATTGAACGTCGAACGCAAACGGTAAGAGATGCCGCACCTCATAAGACCCCTGATATGCGTACAGGCTGGCTGCTATGGGAGGATAGTCTGACGGAATTCCTCTATTTTGAAGAGCGGATGATCCCGCCAAATCCGGAGCAGTACACAGCAGTATGGAATGTTACTCCAGCTAAAGGGGCACGTAAGGCCAGCAAAAGTTTGTGGATATATGACCGGGATACAAAGCAGAAACGCTATTCAGTGACGACGAGTGCGGGTATCAAGATCCAGCCATATTTTGACGTGCCGCTGCCGTCAGACGAGAATCTTTGCTATTTTCGCGTGCAGAGTGAACCGGTGAATGAAGAGATCGTCCGCATGTGGGTTTCTGCCTCTACGGCTCAGGCACTAAAAAGCCGTCTGGGTTCGCTCGATACCGCCACCATGAATGAAGCAATTTTCCGTGCCATTGAACAGAGTGAGAACAACACTCAGGCGCCGGAAGTTGATGAAGGACTGGCGGTTTCTATAGATATCAGTAAACAAGCGCACGTTCAGCTCGCGGAAGCCTGGGAGGCCGTGAGCGATGAGCACCGCGCGCAGCTTCTTCTGAAAGCGCTATCCTGACGCTGCTTGTGTAGACTGGGGAATAAATCACTACGCCTTGTGGAGTGAATGAACACAGGGCGTAGATAAGTCAAGTTCAGTAACATCCCGCCTAAACAATTAACCCTTTCTTTTCATCTGATTGTTTATTGACCCTTCAGGGGCGCGCATATTGCGTACCGCTTGCGAACCCGTCAGCCTTTCGAATATTATCTTATCTTTATAATAATCATTCTCGTTTACGTTATCATTCACTTTACATCAGAGATATACCAATGGCGCGTTACAAAACTGCTCAGCCAAAACACTCGCTGCGTAAAATCGCAGTTGTAGTAGCCACAGCGGTTAGCGGCATGTCTGTTTATGCACAGGCAGCGGTTGAACCGAAAGAAGACACTATCACCGTTACCGCAGCACCTGCTCCGCAAGAAAGCGCGTGGGGGCCGGCGGCTACCATAGCAGCGCGACAATCCGCTACCGGCACCAAAACAGATACGCCGATTCAAAAAGTGCCACAGTCTATTTCTGTTGTAACCGCCGAAGAGATGGCGCTGCATCAGCCTAAGTCAGTCAAAGAGGCACTTAGCTACACGCCGGGTGTCTCTGTTGGTACGCGTGGCGCATCCAACACCTATGACCACCTGATCATTCGCGGTTTTGCCGCAGAAGGCCAAAGCCAGAATAACTATCTGAACGGCCTGAAGTTGCAGGGTAACTTCTATAACGATGCGGTCATTGACCCGTATATGCTGGAACGTGCTGAAATTATGCGTGGCCCGGTTTCCGTGCTTTACGGTAAAAGCAGCCCTGGCGGCCTGTTGAACATGGTCAGCAAACGCCCGACTACCGAACCTCTGAAAGAAGTTCAGTTTAAAGCCGGTACTGACAGCCTGTTCCAGACCGGTTTTGACTTTAGTGATGCGCTGGATGATGACGGCGTTTACTCTTATCGCCTGACCGGTCTTGCGCGTTCTGCCAATGCTCAGCAGAAAGGGTCAGAAGAGCAGCGTTATGCTATTGCACCGGCGTTCACCTGGCGTCCGGACGATAAAACCAATTTCACCTTCCTTTCTTACTTCCAGAACGAGCCGGAAACCGGTTATTACGGCTGGTTGCCAAAAGAGGGAACCGTTGAGCCGCTGCCGAACGGTAAGCGTCTGCCGACGGACTTTAACGAAGGCGCGAAAAACAACACCTATTCTCGTAATGAGAAGATGGTAGGGTACAGCTTCGACCACGAATTTAACGATACCTTTACCGTGCGTCAGAACCTGCGCTTTGCGGAAAACAAAACCTCGCAAAACAGCGTTTATGGTTACGGTGTCTGCTCCGATCCGGCGAATGCTTACAGCCAACAATGTGCGGCATTAGCGCCAGCGGATAAAGGCCATTATCTGGCGCGTAAATACGTCGTTGATGATGAGAAACTGCAAAATTTCTCTGTTGATACCCAGCTGCAGAGCAAGTTTGCCACTGGCGATATCGACCACACCCTGCTGACTGGTGTTGATTTCATGCGTATGCGTAACGACATCAACGCCTGGTTTGGTTACGACGACTCCGTACCGCTGCTCGATCTGTACAATCCGGTGAATACCGATTTCGACTTCAATGCGAAAGATCCGGCAAACTCCGGCCCTTACCGCATTCTGAATAAGCAGAAGCAAACGGGTATTTACGTTCAGGATCAGGCGCAGTGGGATAAAGTTCTGGTCACCCTGGGTGGCCGTTATGACTGGGCGGATCAAAAATCTCTTAACCGCGTTGCCGGGACGACCGATAAACGTGATGACAAACAGTTTACCTGGCGTGGTGGTGTTAACTACCTGTTTGATAATGGCGTAACACCGTACTTCAGCTATAGCGAATCGTTTGAACCTTCTTCCCAGGTCGGAAAGGATGGTAATATTTTCGCACCGTCTAAAGGTAAGCAGTACGAAGTCGGCGTGAAATATGTGCCGGAAGATCGCCCAATTGTGGTGACAGGTGCACTGTATAATCTCACCAAAACCAATAACCTGATGGCGGACCCTGAGGGTTCTTTCTTCTCGGTTGAAGGTGGCGAGATCCGCGCACGTGGCGTAGAAATCGAAGCAAAAGCGGCGTTGTCGGCGAGTGTTAACGTGGTGGGTTCTTATACCTACACCGATGCGGAATACACCACCGATACTACCT
Source organism: Escherichia sp. KTE114 (assembly GCF_000407765.1). Classification (NCBI taxonomy): domain Bacteria; kingdom Pseudomonadati; phylum Pseudomonadota; class Gammaproteobacteria; order Enterobacterales; family Enterobacteriaceae; genus Escherichia; species Escherichia sp. KTE114. The sequence goes on from NZ_KE136626.1 coordinate 2,063,667, forward strand.
ACAAAGGCAATACGCCTGCGCAGGTGCCAAAACACATGGCTTCTCTGTGGGCTGACTACACCTTCTTTGACGGCCCACTTTCAGGTCTGACGCTGGGCACTGGTGGTCGTTATACTGGCTCCAGCTATGGTGATCCGGCTAACTCCTTTAAAGTGGGAAGTTATACGGTCGTGGATGCGTTAGTGCGTTATGATCTGGCGCGAGTCGGTATGGCTGGCTCCAACGTGGCGCTGCATGTCAACAGCCTGTTCGATCGTGAATACGTCGCCAGCTGCTTTAATACCTATGGCTGCTTCTGGGGCGCAGAACGTCAGGTCGTTGCAACCGCAACCTTCCGTTTCTAATTTCTCTTTTGGGGCACGGATTTCCGTGCCCGTTTCACAAGTTGGCTGTTATGCAGGAATACACGAATCATTCCGATACCACTTTTGCACTGCGTAATATCTCCTTTCGTGTGCCCGGGCGCACGCTTTTGCATCCGCTGTCGTTAACCTTTCCTGCCGGGAAAGTGACTGGTCTGATTGGTCACAACGGTTCTGGTAAATCCACTCTGCTCAAAATGCTCGGTCGTCATCAGCCGCCGTCGGAAGGTGAAATTCTTCTTGATGCCCAGCCGCTGGAAAGCTGGAGCAGCAAAGCGTTCGCCCGCAAAGTGGCTTATTTGCCGCAGCAGCTTCCTCCGGCAGAAGGGATGACCGTGCGTGAACTGGTGGCGATTGGTCGTTACCCGTGGCATGGCGCGCTGGGGCGCTTTGGTGCGGCAGATCGCGAAAAGGTCGAGGAAGCTATCTCGCTGGTTGGTTTAAAACCGCTGGCGCATCGTCTGGTCGATAGTCTCTCTGGCGGCGAACGTCAGCGGGCGTGGATCGCCATGCTGGTGGCGCAGGATAGCCGCTGTCTGTTGCTGGACGAACCGACCTCGGCGCTGGATATCGCGCACCAGGTTGACGTACTGGCGCTGGTGCATCGTTTAAGTCAGGAACGTGGTCTGACGGTCATTGCCGTGCTGCACGATATCAATATGGCAGCGCGCTACTGTGATTATCTGGTCGCCCTGCGCGGCGGTGAAATGATTGCTCAGGGAACGCCTGCGGAAATTATGCGCGGCGAAACCCTCGAAATGATTTATGGCATCCCGATGGGTATTTTGCCGCATCCGGCGGGTGCAGCACCTGTGAGTTTTGTTTATTAATGAGCGGCTTACCTCTTATTTCGCGCCGCCGACTGTTAACGGCGATGGCGCTTTCTCCGTTGTTATGGCAGATGAATACCGCCCGTGCGGCGGCTATTGATCCAAATCGTATTGTGGCACTGGAGTGGTTGCCGGTGGAGTTACTACTGGCGCTCGGCATCGTGCCTTACGGTGTGGCGGACACCATCAATTATCGTCTGTGGGTCAGCGAACCGCCGTTGCCGGAGTCGGTGATTGACGTTGGTTTGCGTACAGAACCTAACCTCGAACTGCTGACCGAAATGAAACCGTCGTTTATGGTCTGGTCGGCGGGATATGGTCCTTCACCAGAAATGTTGGCTCGTATTGCGCCGGGACGCGGATTTAACTTCAGCGACGGCAAACAGCCGCTGGCGATGGCGCGTAAATCGCTGGCGGAAATGGCCGATTTACTTAACCTGAAAAGCGCAGCAGAAACGCATTTAGCGCAATATGAAGACTTTATCCGCAGCATGAAACCCCGCTTTGTGAAGCGAGGAGCGCGTCCATTATTGCTGACAACATTGATTGATCCGCGCCATATGCTGGTCTTCGGTCCAAACAGCCTGTTCCAGGAAATTCTCGATGAATACGGCATCCCAAATGCCTGGCAGGGTGAAACCAACTTCTGGGGCAGTATCGCCGTCAGTATCGATCGTTTGGCAGCGTACAAAGATGTTGATGTGCTCTGTTTTGATCACGATAACAGCAAAGAGATGGACGCGTTAATGGCGACGCCGCTGTGGCAGGCCATGCCGTTTGTCCGTGCCGGACGCTTTCAGCGCGTACCCGCAGTCTGGTTCTATGGTGCGACGCTTTCAGCAATGCACTTTGTGCGGATTCTGGATAACGCCATTGGAGGTAAAGCGTGAGTAAACGTATTGCGCTTTTCCCGGTGTTATTGCTGGTGCTGTTGGTGATTGCCGCTGCGGCGTTGACCTGGATGAACTTCTCGCAGGCGCTGCCGCGTAGTCAGTGGGCGCAGGCTGCCTGGTCGCCGGATATCGATGTCATTGAACAGATGATTTTTCACTACAGCTTGCTGCCGCGTCTGGCTATTTCGCTGTTGGTTGGCGCAGGTCTGGGGCTAGTGGGCGTGCTGTTTCAGCAAGTGTTGCGTAACCCTTTGGCAGAACCGACCACGCTGGGCGTCGCAACGGGCGCGCAACTGGGAATTACCGTCACCACGCTCTGGGCGATCCCCGGCGCGATGGCGAGCCAGTTTGCCGCGTTGGCAGGGGCTTGTGTCGTTGGCTTAATTGTCTTTGGCGTCGCGTGGGGGAAACGGCTTTCGCCGGTAACGCTGATCCTCGCGGGGCTGGTGGTGAGCCTTTATTGTGGAGCCATCAACCAGTTACTGGTTATCTTCCATCACGACCAGCTGCAAAGCATGTTCCTGTGGAGCACCGGAACGCTGACGCAAACCGACTGGGGCGGCGTTGAGCGTTTATGGCCGCAGCTGCTGGGCGGCGTGATGCTGACGTTACTGCTATTGCGTCCGTTAACCCTGATGGGGCTTGATGATGGCGTGGCGCGCAATCTCGGGCTGGCCTTGTCGCTCGCGCGTCTGGCGGCGCTGTCGCTGGCGATTGTCATCAGTGCTCTGCTGGTGAACGCGGTAGGGATTATCGGCTTTATCGGCTTGTTCGCGCCACTGCTGGCAAAAATGCTGGGGGCGCGGCGTTTGCTGCCACGACTGCTGCTGGCGTCGCTGATTGGTGCGTTGATCCTCTGGCTTTCCGATCAAATCATCCTCTGGCTGACTCGTGTGTGGATGGAAGTTTCCACCGGATCGGTGACTGCGCTCATCGGTGCACCGCTGCTACTGTGGCTGCTGCCGCGTTTACGCAGCATTAGCGCGCCGGATATGAAGGTTAACGATCGTGTCGCGACTGAACGCCAACATGTGCTGGCGTTTGCCCTCGCGGGCGGCGTGCTGCTGTTGATTGCTGTGGTGGTGGCGCTGTCGTTTGGCCGTGATGCGCACGGCTGGACGTGGGCGAGCGGGGCGCTGCTTGATGATTTAATGCCCTGGCGTTGGCCGCGAATTATGGCGGCGCTGTTTGCGGGCGTAATGCTGGCGGTGGCGGGCTGCATTATTCAGCGGCTGACCGGAAACCCGATGGCAAGCCCGGAAGTGCTGGGGATTAGTTCCGGTGCGGCGTTTGGCGTAGTGTTGATGCTGTTTCTGGTGCCGGGCAACGCCTTTGGCTGGCTGTTGCCTGCGGGAAGTCTCGGCGCGGCGGTGACCTTGTTAATCATTATGATCGCTGCCAGTCGCGGAGGTTTTTCCCCACACCGGATGCTGCTCGCGGGGATGGCGTTAAGCACCGCGTTCACCATGCTTTTGATGATGTTGCAGGCGAGTGGTGACCCGCGAATGGCGCAAGTGCTGACCTGGATTTCCGGTTCGACCTACAACGCGACCGATGCACAGGTCTGGCGCACCGGAATTGTGATGGTGATTTTGCTGGCGATTACCCCGCTGTGCCGCCGCTGGCTGACCATTTTACCGCTGGGTGGTGATACCGCACGAGCTGTGGGAATGGCGCTGACGCCGACGCGAATTGCGTTGCTGATGCTGGCGGCCTGTCTGACAGCGACCGCGACGATGACTATTGGACCGTTGAGTTTTGTTGGTCTGATGGCACCGCATATCGCGCGGATGATGGGCTTTCGACGGACGATGCCGCACATTGTGATTTCGGCGTTGGTGGGAGGTTTATTGCTGGTATTCGCTGACTGGTGTGGGCGGATGGTGCTGTTTCCGTTCCAGATCCCAGCGGGGCTGCTATCGACGTTTATTGGCGCGCCGTACTTTATCTATTTGTTGAGAAAGCAGAGTCGTTAATTGAATGCCTCGCCCGGTGGGCGAGGCAAAATCATCACAATTTCGCAAACACCCGACGCGCAGCATCGATGGTGTTGTTGATATCTTCCATGCTGTGCGCCACAGACATAAAGCCCGCTTCAAACGCTGACGGTGCCAGATATACACCTTCATCCAGCATCATATGGAAGAAACGCTTAAAGCGTTCCACGTCACAGGCCATCACGTCCTGGTAGCACGTCACGGACTCGGCGTCGGTAAAGAAAATACCGAACATGCCGCCAACATGGTTAACGACCAGCGGAATTCCCGCTTCTTCTGCCGCTTCCAGCAGACCTTCTGCCAAACGCGTGGTTAACTCATTCAGCGTTTCGTGAATGCCCGGCTGCGCGACTTCATTCAGACAGGCGAAACCTGCTGCCATCGCAATTGGGTTACCGGAAAGCGTACCAGCCTGATAGACCGGGCCGGTCGGAGCCAGTGCATCCATTACATCACGACGACCGCCGAATGCGCCTACTGGCATCCCACCGCCGATGATTTTGCCGAGGCAGGTGAGATCCGGCACCACGCCGTAATAATCCTGTGCGCCTGCCAGCGCCACGCGGAAGCCGGTCATAACTTCATCGATGATCAGCAATGCGCCAAACTCGTCACACAGCGCGCGCAGACCCGGCAGGAACTCTGGCAGCGGAGGAACACAGTTCATGTTGCCTGCCACTGGCTCGACGATAATGCAGGCAATCTCTTGCGGATACTGTTCAAACGCGGCGCGTACAGACGCCAGATCGTTATAGGTACAGGTTAAGGTATGTTTGGCGAAATCTGCCGGAACGCCCGGAGAGTTTGGCTGACCTAACGTGAGCGCACCAGAACCGGCTTTCACCAGCAGGCAGTCAGCGTGGCCGTGGTAACAACCTTCAAATTTAATGATTTTGTCGCGACCGGTAAAACCACGCGCCAGGCGGATGGCGCTCATCGTTGCTTCGGTGCCGGAGTTCACCATGCGCACCATATCCATCGTCGGCACGAGTTCGGTCACCAGCTCCGCCATTTTTACTTCCATTTCGGTCGGCGCGCCAAAGCTCAGACCACGTTCAGCGGCTTCAATCACTGCATTGCGGATCGCCGGATGATTATGACCCAGCACCATCGGCCCCCAGGAACCGACATAATCGATATAGGCTTTGCCATCAACGTCGTACAGATAAGCACCGTCCGCTTTTTCGATAAACAGTGGAGTGCCGCCCACGCCGGTAAAGGCGCGAACAGGAGAGTTCACACCGCCAGGGATCAGCTCGCGCGCTGCGCTGTAAAGGTTTTCAGACTTACTCATGGAGGGTTCCTGATTCGTAGAAAAAGTGAATGGCTGCTATTCTATGTTATTCATAACAAGTTAAATACTCGTCAAACATCAGGTTGCTTATACTGCTGCAACCTGGATTCCTAAGAGTATAAAAGTTTTGAGTATTTGAAACATTACGCTTTGCAAAGGATTTTCATGGAACGAGCGAGTAAAATGCCGTCATCTTATTTGTATGACCAATATGTGATCATTGGATGAAAACCGAAACTCCTTCTTATGAAATACCGCAGGCCGCGCGTCTGCGACGCAGACAACTGATTCGCCAACTTCTTGAGCGCGACAAAACGCCATTAGCCATTTTGTTTATGGCGGCGGTCGTCGGCACCCTTGTCGGGCTGGCGGCAGTTGCTTTTGACAAAGGCGTCGCCTGGTTGCAAAACCAACGTATGGGCGCGCTGGTACATACCGCTGATAATTACCCACTTCTGTTAACCGTCGCTTTTCTTTGTTCGGCGGTGCTGGCAATGTTCGGCTACTTTCTGGTGCGTAAATACGCGCCAGAAGCAGGTGGTTCGGGGATTCCGGAAATTGAAGGGGCGCTGGAAGATCAACGTCCCGTTCGCTGGTGGCGTGTATTGCCGGTGAAATTCTTTGGCGGGTTGGGGACACTCGGTGGTGGCATGGTTCTTGGGCGTGAAGGACCAACCGTGCAAATCGGCGGTAACATTGGCCGTATGGTGCTTGATATTTTCCGCATGAAAGGTGATGAAGCTCGCCACACGTTGCTGGCAACCGGTGCAGCGGCTGGTCTGGCGGCGGCCTTTAACGCGCCGCTGGCGGGTATTCTATTTATTATCGAAGAGATGCGTCCGCAATTTCGCTATACGCTGATTTCGATTAAGGCGGTATTTATTGGCGTCATTATGTCGACCATTATGTACCGGATATTTAATCACGAAGTCGCGTTAATTGACGTCGGTAAACTTTCTGACGCGCCGCTCAATACGCTGTGGCTTTATCTGATCCTCGGTATTATTTTTGGTATTTTCGGCCCTATTTTTAATAAATGGGTGCTGGGGATGCAGGATTTACTGCACCGTGTGCACGGCGGCAATATCACTAAATGGGTGCTGATGGGCGGTGCGATTGGCGGTCTGTGCGGTTTGCTGGGGTTCGTTGCGCCAGAAACTTCAGGCGGCGGTTTTAACCTGATTCCTATCGCCACAGCGGGGAATTTCAGCATGGGAATGCTGATTTTTATTTTTGTCGCACGGGTGATCACTACGCTGCTTTGCTTCTCTTCCGGTGCGCCGGGCGGTATTTTCGCTCCGATGCTGGCGCTCGGTACGGTTTTGGGAACGGCATTTGGCATGGCTGCCACGGAGATATTTCCGCAATACCACCTTGAAGCAGGGACATTTGCTATTGCTGGAATGGGGGCGTTACTGGCGGCCTCTGTTCGTGCGCCGTTGACCGGGATCATCCTGGTACTTGAGATGACAGATAACTATCAGCTCATTTTGCCAATGATTATTACCGGTCTTGGCGCAACACTATTAGCACAATTTACTGGTGGAAAACCGTTATACTCGGCGATTCTTGCCCGCACGCTGGCAAAACAGGAAGCGGAGCAGCTGGCGCGAAGCAAGGCCGTGGCTGCCAGCGAGAATACTTGAACGAAATACCAGGGTATTAGATAATGGCAGTTATTATTGGGTTAGAATTTGCCCAATTGCCGATGTCGTTTGGAGCAAAATATGAGTGATGACGTAGCACTGCCGCTGGAGTTTACCGACGCAGCAGCCAACAAAGTTAAAAGCCTGATCGCTGACGAAGATAACCCGAATCTGAAATTACGCGTGTATATCACCGGTGGCGGTTGCAGCGGCTTCCAGTATGGTTTCACCTTTGATGATCAGGTGAACGAAGGCGATATGACTATCGAAAAACAGGGCGTTGGCCTGGTGGTTGATCCGATGAGCCTGCAATATCTGGTCGGCGGTTCCGTTGATTATACCGAAGGTCTGGAAGGTTCACGCTTCATCGTAACCAACCCGAATGCGAAAAGCACCTGCGGTTGCGGTTCTTCCTTCAGCATCTAATCTGCTGTTAATGTGCCGGATAAACTATCCGGCACATCTTCTCTCTTCAACGCCCATTCTCATCCAGCGCAAACGTCGGCAATTTCAGATGCCACCGAATAGCCGCCAGCCGTATCAATAGCGTTACAACCATTCCCATCATACTGGCTGTTTCCAGCGGTACGGAGAAGGTGTAATGAGCTGTAGCATGGACAATACCGCCGATAATACAGGCCGTCGCGTAGATTTCTGTGCGTAATATCATGGGGATTTCGCGCGCCAGTACATCGCGGATGATCCCGCCGCCAACGCCGGTGATCACACCCATACAAACCGCGATTAACGGACCGGCTTCCGCATTAAAGGCTTTGTTGACGCCAATACCAACGAACACTGCCAGACCAACAGCATCCAGCACTGGCAGCATCCATTTGGGTAAGCGCCTTGGCTGGCGTACCAGAACGATAGTCAGCATACTGGTCACCATCGCGACAACCAGATCGGTGGGATCTTTCACCCAAAATACCGGACCGTGATCCAGCGCCATGTCGCGAATTGTCCCGCCACCTACTGCGGTAACCACGCCCAGAACCAGGACGCCAAAAGGGTCCATACGCAATTTTCCGGCCAGCAAAACGCCGGAGATGGCAAATACCGCTGTACCGACTATATCCAGCCAATAGACGAGCATTTTTCAATCCCCACTGAGCACCTGAAAGGTCAGGCGCTAATCCACTTGTGAAAGCGCATTACAGAGTTGTTGTGCAGCGAGGATAATACGTGGGCTTGCGCGTTCAAACCAGTCACTTGTGAGAGGAATAACGGGAATTTTGAGTTGTTCGCCCCAGTATTGCTTTATTTTAGGAATTTTATCCGCTCCGCCAGTGATGACAATGGCCTGCGGCGCGCGTGCTAATACTTGCTCACGGCTAACCTGCGGCCAGGGAACTCGACTGTCTTTAAAGATGTTTTCTCCGCCGCAAACTTCCAGTATCTGGTTCTGAATCGACTCTTTTCCGCTGGTGAATGGCGGATTAATGCCGAATTGTAAGAAAACACGTTTTTTCGGTTTATCAGCATATTGCGCTTTCAGTTGCGCATACTGTTCCAGTAAGGTTTGCGCGGCTTTTCCGGCCTTGTCAGGTTGCGGACTCCAGGGAGCCAGTTGACGTAACGCATCGGCAATTTGTTCAATGCTTGTCGCATCGACCCATATGACTTTTATTCCCAGCGAAGCAAGCTGGTCAACCTGCCGCTCGGCATTGCCTCCGCGCCAGGCAACCACCAAATCGGGTTTCAGCGCCACGATGCGTTCCAGATTCATCCCTTGCCAGGTGGAAACCTGCTCAATCTTCTGTGCTTCTGGCGGATAGTCGGAATAACTGCTGACCCCTACCGGCGTGATCCCGGCGGCAAAGGCAAGTTCAGTGTTGGCGGGGGAAAGTGTGATAACGCGCGGCGCGGCGTTGAGCCACAGCGGCGCGAGAAAAGACAGGGCGACCAGCGCCCTGAACAGTGACTTAGCCATGAGCCAGTTTCTGCACCAGTGACTCAACCATCAGGCTGGACTGTTTGGCTGCAACGGCCAGAAATTCGTCGAAGCTGAGATGAGACTGTTGATCGGCCACGTCGGAGATGGCGCGTACCACCACAAACGGTACGTTAAAATTGTGGCAGACATGAGCGATAGCTGTCGCTTCCATCTCTACCGCAATGGCCTGCGGGAAGTTGTGGCGGATTTTCGCCAGGCCAACAGAGCCGTTGATGAACGCGTCGCCGCTGACAATCAGGCCACGTACAGCGTTAAGATTCAGTTCGGCAATGCAGGACTCGGCGGCAGCGATCAGTTTATCATCAGCTTTGAAGCCTGCCGGACAGCCAGGTAACTGACCATATTCATAACCAAATGCCGTGACATCCGCGTCGTGATAGCGTGCTTCGTCAGAGACAACGATATCGCCCACTTTCAGCGTTGGCGCCAGGCCCCCTGCAGAACCGGTGTTAATAATCACATCTGGTTTGCAGTGTTCCAGCAGCAGAGTCGCACCCAGCGCCGCAGCGACTTTACCGATGCCCGATTTCAGAAGCGCAACCTCGGTTCCGTTCAGTTGACCTGTGTAGATTTCACAGCCACCCAGACGGAGAGTTTGACGGTTTTCGATTTTGTCACGCAGCAGCGTAACTTCTTCTTCCATTGCACCAATGATGCCGATTTTCATAGATTTACTCGCGATAAGCCCGATTTGAGGGCATAGTTTATCATGCGCTTACGGGGAAGCGTATTTCTCACGCGGGAGAGGACATGGCACAGATTGATTTCCGAAAAAAAATAAACTGGCATCGTCGTTATCGTTCACCGCAGGGTGTTAAAACCGAGCATGAGATCTTGCGGATCTTCGAAAGCGATCGCGGACGTATTATCAACTCTCCGGCGATTCGTCGTCTGCAACAAAAGACCCAGGTTTTTCCACTTGAGCGCAATGCCGCCGTACGCACGCGTCTTACCCATTCAATGGAAGTTCAGCAGGTGGGGCGCTATATCGCCAAAGAGATTTTAAGTCGTCTGAAAGAACTTAAATTGCTGGAGGAGTACGGCCTGGATGAACTGACCGGGCCGTTTGAAAGCATTGTCGAGATGTCATGCCTGATGCACGATATCGGTAATCCACCGTTTGGTCATTTTGGCGAAGCGGCTATAAATGACTGGTTTCGCCAGCGTTTGTACCCGGCGGATGCCGAAAGTCAGCCGCTGACTGACGATCGCTGTAGCGTGACAGCGTTGCGATTGCGGGAAGGGGAGGAACAACTTAACGAGCTGCGGCGCAAAATTCGTCAGGACTTATGTCATTTTGAAGGTAATGCACAAGGTATTCGTCTGGTGCATACATTGATGCGGATGAATCTCACCTGGGCGCAGGTTGGCGGTATTTTAAAATATACTCGTCCGGCGTGGTGGCGTGGTGAAACGCCTGAGACTCACCACTATTTAATGAAAAAACCGGGCTATTATCTTTCTGAAGAAGCCTATATTGCCCGTTTGCGTAAAGAACTTAATTTGGCGCTTTACAGTCGTTTTCCATTAACGTGGATTATGGAAGCAGCTGACGATATCTCTTATTGTGTGGCTGATCTTGAAGATGCGGTAGAGAAAAGAATATTTACCGTTGAGCAGCTTTATCATCATTTGCATGATGCGTGGGGTCAGCATGAGAAAGGTTCTCTGTTTGCACAAGTGGTAGAAAATGCCTGGGAAAAATCGCGCTCAAATAGTTTAAGCCGCAGTACGGAAGATCAGTTTTTTATGTATTTACGGGTGAACACCCTCAATAAGCTGGTGCCCTATGCGGCACAACGATTTATTGATAATTTGCCGACGATTTTTGCCGGAACGTTTAATCATGCCCTGTTAGAAGATGCCAGTGAATGTAGTGAACTTTTGAAGTTATATAAAAATGTCGCCGTAAAACATGTGTTTAGCCATCCAGATGTCGAGCAGCTTGAGTTGCAGGGGTATCGGGTGATTAGCGGGTTATTAGAGATTTATCGTCCTTTATTAAGCATGTCATTATCAGACTTTACTGAACTGGTAGAAAAAGAGCGAGTAAAACGTTTCCCCATTGAATCACGCTTATTCCATAAGCTCTCAACGCGCCATCGGCTGGCCTATGTCGAGGCTGTCAGTAAATTATCGTCAGATTCTCCTGAGTTCCCGTTATGGGAATATTATTATCGTTGTCGGCTGTTACAGGATTATATCAGTGGCATGACGGACCTTTATGCGTGGGATGAATATCGGCGGCTGATGGCGGTAGAACAATAACCAGGCTTTTGTAAAGACGGACAATAAATTTTTACTTTTTGCAGAAACTTTAGTTCGGAACTTCGCGCTATAAAACGAATCTGAAGAACACAGCAATTTTGCGTTATCTGTTAATCGAGACTGAAATACATGAAAAAAACCACATTAGCACTGAGTGCACTGGCTCTGAGTTTAGGTTTGGCATTATCTCCGCTCTCTGCAACGGCGGCTGAGACTTCTTCAGCAACGACAGCCCAGCAGATGCCAAGCCTTGCACCGATGCTCGAAAAGGTGATGCCTTCAGTGGTCAGCATTAACGTAGAAGGTAGCACAACCGTCAATACGCCGCGTATGCCGCGCAATTTCCAGCAGTTCTTCGGCGATGATTCTCCGTTCTGCCAGGAAGGTTCTCCGTTCCAGAGCTCTCCGTTCTGCCAGGGCGGGCAGGGCGGTAACGGCGGCGGCCAGCAACAAAAATTTATGGCGCTGGGGTCTGGCGTTATTATTGATGCCGATAAAGGCTATGTCGTCACCAACAACCACGTTGTCGATAACGCGACGGTCATTAAAGTTCAGTTAAGTGATGGTCGTAAGTTTGACGCGAAAATGGTCGGCAAAGATCCGCGTTCTGATATCGCGCTGATCCAAATCCAGAACCCGAAAAACCTGACTGCAATTAAGATGGCGGATTCCGACGCGCTGCGCGTGGGGGATTACACCGTCGCTATCGGTAACCCGTTTGGTCTGGGCGAGACGGTAACTTCCGGTATCGTCTCTGCGTTGGGGCGTAGCGGCCTGAATGCCGAAAACTACGAAAACTTCATCCAGACCGATGCGGCGATCAACCGTGGTAACTCCGGTGGTGCGCTGGTTAACCTGAACGGCGAACTGATCGGTATCAACACCGCGATCCTCGCACCGGACGGCGGCAACATCGGTATCGGTTTTGCTATCCCGAGCAACATGGTGAAAAACCTGACCTCGCAGATGGTGGAATACGGCCAGGTGAAACGCGGTGAGCTGGGTATTATGGGAACCGAACTGAACTCCGAACTGGCGAAAGCGATGAAAGTTGACGCCCAGCGCGGTGCATTCGTAAGTCAGGTTCTGCCGAATTCTTCTGCCGCGAAAGCAGGTATTAAAGCAGGTGATGTGATCACCTCCCTGAACGGTAAGCCAATCAGCAGCTTTGCCGCGCTGCGAGCTCAGGTTGGCACTATGCCAGTGGGCAGCAAACTGACTCTGGGCTTACTGCGCGACGGTAAGCAGGTTAACGTGAACCTGGAACTGCAGCAGAGCAGCCAGAATCAGGTTGATTCCAGCTCCATCTTCAACGGCATTGAAGGCGCTGAGATGAGCAACAAAGGCAAAGATCAGGGCGTCGTCGTGAACAACGTGAAAACGGGCACCCCGGCTGCACAGATTGGCCTGAAAAAAGGTGATGTGATTATTGGCGCGAACCAGCAGGCAGTGAAAAACATCGCTGAACTGCGTAAAGTTCTCGACAGCAAACCGTCCGTGCTGGCACTGAACATTCAGCGCGGCGACAGCACCATCTACCTGTTAATGCAGTAATCTCCCTTAACCCCTTCCCGCCCAGGGAAGGGGGTCTTCATGCAATCTGTGAACTACCCCACAACTCCATATATATCTTCGTTCCTTTGGGCATTTGCACAATGCCGCGCTTCCCTCACTTCCTTATGCTAAACCGTGCACAACGGAGGGCTTATGGCTGGCTGGCATCTTGATACCAAAATGGCGCAGGACATTGTGGCGCGCACCATGCGCATTATCGATACCAATATCAATGTAATGGATGCTCGCGGGCGCATTATTGGCAGCGGCGATCGTGAACGTATTGGTGAATTGCACGAAGGTGCGTTGCTGGTACTTTCGCAGGGACGAGTCGTCGATATCGATGACGCGGTAGCACGTCATCTGCACGGTGTGCGGCAGGGGATTAATTTACCGTTACGGCTGGAAGGTGAGATTGTCGGCGTAATTGGCCTGACTGGTGAACCAGAGAATCTGCGCAAATATGGCGAACTGGTCTGTATGACGGCTGAAATGATGCTGGAACAGTCGCGGTTGATGCACCTGCTGGCGCAGGATAGCCGTTTGCGGGAAGAACTGGTGATGAACCTGATTCAGGCCGAGGAGAATACACCCGCACTCACTGAATGGGCGCAACGGCTGGGGATAGACCTCAATCAGCCGCGAGTGGTGGCTATTGTCGAGGTCGACAGCGGTCAGCTTGGCGTAGATAGCGCAATGGCGGAGTTACAGCAATTGCAAAACGCGCTGATTACACCCGAGCGTAATAATCTGGTGGCGATTGTCTCGCTGACCGAAATGGTGGTGTTGAAACCGGCGTTGAATCCGTTTGGGCGCTGGGATGCAGAAGAACATTGTAAGCGAGTTGAGCAGCTCATTACTCGTATGAAAGAGTACGGTCAGCTGCGATTTCGCGTTTCGTTGGGTAATTATTTTACCGGACCTGGCAGTATTGCTCGCTCTTACCGCACGGCGAAAACAACGATGGTGGTTGGTAAACAGCGAATGCCCGAAAATCGCTGCTATTTTTATCAGGATTTGATGCTGCCAGTCTTACTTGATAGTTTGCGCGGCGACTGGCAGGCCAACGAACTGGCGCGACCACTGGCGCGATTGAAAGCGATGGACACTAACGGCTTGCTGCGGCGAACGCTGGCGGCGTGGTTTCGCCACAATGTGCAACCGCTGGCAACGTCAAAGGCGCTGTTTATTCACCGAAATACGCTGGAGTATCGACTTAATCGTATATCAGAACTGACCGGGCTTGATTTGGGCAATTTTGATGACAGGTTGCTGCTGTATGTGGCGCTGCAACTGGATGAAGAGCGGTAGGTTCATAACAAAATTAAAGCCGGGTGATACTTTACCCGGCTCGCAGAATGACATCAGTTACTATTATTTGCGTGTCAGCTTTTCCAGATCCGCTTCAATCTCACTGATCTTATTGGTTACCACTGACTCCAGGTGACGCAAGTCATCGAGGATCTTACGCTTAAGATCAACTTCGCTACGGTCACGCTGGCAGATTTGATCAAGCTCATCAATGATATAACGAAGATTCGGGCTGATTTCCTGCACTTCTTTATAACCCTGACCCACACCATCGGCGACCACCGTTTTGCGCTGACGCGGATATTTAAACTTCACGCTCTTGGCGAAAAACTCACCTTTGTCTTTCTGAAAATAGATTTTCAGAATATCGTTGTTGGCTTCCTGCCGGAGGCTGTAACGATCAATTTCTTCAGGATTGGTAATACCCAGACTTTTCAGATTGTCGTACATAGCGTTACCTCAAAATGAGTCAGTAAATTGTGCTTATCTTAGCATTTGGCCTGGCCTGCCCGGCTCGACTGTGATCGCAGAAAGCCTTTTTCTTCCAGACTTCTATCATGGCGTAAAAATCAAAAAAATACCTGCTTTATTCTGGCGATAAAATTCACGTCTACACCAGTTCCAGCATCGTTACTTCCGGGCGGCAGTTCAGACGCAAACCATACAAACTGCCCACGCCACGGGTTGTGTAGATGTGTCGTTCGCCAAAGGCATTTAATCCGGCGACGTAACGTTTATCTTCGACAGGGGCAAAAGGTTCACCAACCAACGGTACGCGCAGTTGCCCGCCATGAGTATGGCCGCACAGCATCAGATCCCAGGATTCATCACGCATGACTTCTTTGCTGTCGGGATTATGTGCCAGCACCAGACGAGGCAGATTTGCTTCGCTGGCAGGAGGTGGTTTGCATTGCCCGGCCCATAAATCACCGGTGCTTACCAGTTCAAATTGTCTGTTCGGCGTGGCGATCACCGTTGCCTGGTTAAACAACACCGTGATGCCCGCCGATTTCAGCGCATCGCCAATTAAGCGATTCTTTTGTGTGCCGACGGGGCGATCGTGGTTGCCAAAACAGGCAAATGTCGGCGCACATTTGGCAAGGGGAGAGAGTACGTCACTGAACGCCGAAAAATTCAGCGGCATATCAAATAAGACATAATCGCCGCCCAGCAAAATCAAATCAGGCTTTTGCGCTACGCCAAGGGCAATAGCGTCAGAAATCAGGTTTAAAGGAACAAAACGAGAGTAATGGAGATCTGCCAGAAAAAGAATTTTGAATGGAGGAGCTTTGTCTTTAAAAAAGGCGAGGCGGTGATGGGTTAATTCAAGCCAGCTGGGTTCCAGGTAATGCATATAACCGAAACCTGAACTCACCGCTAACGTTGCGGCGGTAGCCTGTAAAAAACGCCTGCGTGTGATCATCATCCATTCCTGCAAAAAAACTGGGCAGCATCATGCTGCCCGTGTACGTACTCTTAATCGATGGTACGCAGCAGTTCGTTAATGCCGACTTTGCCGCGAGTTTTCGCGTCAACTTTCTTAACGATAACCGCACAGTAGAGGCTGTATTTGCCATCTTTCGACGGCAGGTTGCCAGAAACAACCACAGAACCTGCCGGAACGCGGCCGTAGTGGATTTCGCCGGTTTCACGGTCGTAAATACGGGTGCTCTGACCGATATATACACCCATGGAAATGACGGAGCCTTCTTCGACAATCACCCCTTCAACCACTTCAGAGCGTGCGCCGATGAAGCAGTTATCTTCAATAATGGTCGGGTTAGCCTGCAGCGGCTCCAGCACGCCGCCGATACCCACGCCACCGGAAAGGTGGACGTTTTTACCAATCTGCGCACAGGAACCGACGGTCGCCCAGGTATCAACCATGGTGCCTTCATCAACGTATGCGCCGATGTTGACGTAAGACGGCATCAGCACGGTGTTACGGGCAA
Source organism: Escherichia sp. KTE114 (assembly GCF_000407765.1). Classification (NCBI taxonomy): domain Bacteria; kingdom Pseudomonadati; phylum Pseudomonadota; class Gammaproteobacteria; order Enterobacterales; family Enterobacteriaceae; genus Escherichia; species Escherichia sp. KTE114. The sequence goes on from NZ_KE136626.1 coordinate 2,079,731, forward strand.
TAAACGCACCCTGACGCACTGCCGCTGGCGGTACTACGCGGAAACCTTCTTTCTGGAAACGCGCTTCGTCGTAGTTGGCGAATTTCATCGGCACTTTATCGAAGTAGCGGCTTTCTGCCCCTTCGATCACCTGATTATCATTAATACGGAAAGAGAGCAGCACCGCTTTTTTCAACCACTGATGCGTCACCCACTGACCGTCGATTTTTTCCGCAACACGCAGAGCGCCGGAGTCCAGCAGGGCGATCACCCGATTTACCGCTTCGCGGGTAACGGTGTCTGCATTGGCTGGCGTGATTTCGGCACGGCGTTCAAAAGCGGTTTCAATAATGTTCTGTAACTGCTGCATTGTTAAACTCTTTTCATATCAGTAAACACATCACCCTTTATCGTTTGGATTGAGGGCCTCTGTCAACCGCTGATGCACTTCCTGCTGCAACTCATTATTAAGTGCACGTCGGTCGGCGGTGGCGATTATGAATAAATCTTCTACTCGCTCACCAATGGTTGTAATTCGGGCGCCATGAAGCGAAATTCCCAGATCGGCAAAAATTTTCCCCACCCTCGCCAGCAAGCCAGGTTGATCCAGCGCGATCAATTCGAGGAATGATTTTCGGTCGGTATGGGTCGGCAAAAACGTCACTTCGGTTTCAACAGTAAAGTGACGTAATTTAGCCGGTTGGCGACGCGGCTGTGGCGGTTGCCAGCTACTTTGTGTCAGTACTTGCTCCAGACCAAACCGAATAACCTCATGACGATCTGCGGATAGCGGGCTACCATCGGGTTCCAGCACGATGAAGGTATCCATCGCCATACCGTCGCGAGTGGTGAAAATTTGTGCGTCGTGGACACTTAAATTGCGGCGGTCTAATTCGGCACAGACGGCGGCAAACAGATAGGGGCGGTCCGGGCTCCAGATAAAAATCTCGGTGCCGCCGCGCGTAGCCTGTGGGCTAAGTAATACCAGCGGCTTGCTTAAATCATGCTGTAATAAATGGCGAGCGTGCCAGGCCAGTTGATTTGGGCTATGGCGGACAAAATAGTTAGCGCGACAGCGAGACCAGATCTGGTGTAGCGCCTCTTCGTCGATATTGTCCATACGCAGCAGCGCCAGTGCCTGAAGCTGGTGATGGCGAACCCGTTCGCGCATATCTGGCGTGTTTTGCATTCCGCGTCGTAGCTGTTTTTCGGTGGCAAAATAGAGTTCGCGCAACAGACTTTGCTTCCAGCTATTCCACAGTGTTTCGTTAGTGGCGCAAATATCGGCTACCGTTAAACAGACCAGAAAACGCAGTCGATTTTCCGTTTGTACTTCTTCGGCGAATTGTTTGATGACTTCCGGATCCTGAATATCGCGGCGCTGGGCGGTGACCGACATCAGCAAGTGCTGGCGAACCAGCCAGGCGACCAGTTGCGTTTCGCGTGAGTTCAGCCCGTGGAGTTCGGCAAAATGCACCACGTCTTGTGCGCCGAGTATGGAGTGGTCGCCGCCGCGCCCTTTGGCGATATCGTGAAACAGTGCGGCGATGAAAATCAGCTCCGGTGACGGCAGGCGCGGCCAGACGTCCACACACAACGGATGGCGCTGGCGCGTTTCTTCACTGGCAAAACTCTCCAGTTTCAACATAACGCGAATGGTATGTTCATCCACTGTGTAAGCGTGGAACAGGTCAAACTGCATCTGCCCGACGATATGCGACCATTGGGGCATATAGGCGCCCAGCACGCTATGGCGATGCATCGGCAGTAACCCGCGACGCATTGCGCCGGGGTGACGCAGAATGCTCAAAAATAGCTTTCGCGCTTCAGGAATGTTGCACAGTGGTTGTTGCAGATGACGGCGGGCGTGACGTAACTGGCGCAGCGTGGTGGAGTAAATGCCGGTGATCGCGCTATTACGCACCATGGTGTAGAACATACGCAAGATGGCTTCTGGCTGGCGCATAAACAGCGTTTCATCGCGCAGGTCGATAAGCGTACCGCGTAGCTGAAATTCATCGTCAATCGGACGCGGCTTTTCATCGGCGGGCAGGGCGAGGATGGCTTCATCAAACAGTTGTAGCAGCATCTGGTTGAGTTCGCTGACGCGGCGCGTGACGCGGAAATAGTCCTTCATCATCCGCTCGACCGGTTCGTTACCTTCACCACTGTAATTCAGACGCTGGGCGACGGTAAGCTGGCGATCGAATAACAGGCGATTATCGTAACGGCTGACGACCAGATGCAGGGCAAAGCGAATGCGCCACAATATATGCAGACATTCGTTTAATTCCGCCCGCTCCGCAGATGTTAAGAAGCCAAATCCAACCATTTCATCCAGCGATGTTGCGCCAAAATGACGGCGGGCCACCCATTGCAGAGTGTGGATATCGCGCAAGCCGCCGGGGCTACTTTTGATGTCTGGCTCAAGGTTGTAGCTGGTTCCGTGGTAACGCTGATGGCGCTGGTTCTGTTCTTCAACTTTCGCCGCGTAGAACTTGTCGGAAGGCCAGAATCCTTCGCTGAAAATGTGTTTTTGCAGTTCGAGGAACAGCGCAACATCGCCAATTAATAAGCGGGATTCGATTAAATTGGTGGCGACGGTTAAATCCGATAACCCTTCCAGCATGCACTCTTCAAGCGTGCGCACACTATGACCGACTTCCAGCTTTACATCCCAGAGCAGCGTTAACAGCTCGCCCACTTTTTGCGCCTGGTCGTCCGGGAGTTTCTTACGGCTTAAGATCAGTAAATCGACGTCTGAAAGCGGATGCAGCTCGCCACGACCATAGCCACCGACAGCGACCAGCGCCAGGTCGGCAATCTGGCTGAAACCGGCTTCAATCCATAACCGTTGCAGGAGTTGGTCGATAAACTCGGTACGGGCTTCAATCAATTGTTCTGCGGAGATCCCGCTATCAAAGGCATCGCCCAGCCAACGCTGGAAGGTATCAATATGGGCTTTTATCCCAGAGACGGTTAATTCGTCACGGGGCCAGACGCATGGATTTTGCGGTTGACCGGGCAGGGTGGGGAGAGCGGTATTTGCGTACTGTTCTGGAAGGGTATTCATTGTGCGCCACCCATAGGATTAAATTATCGCATTAAAAAAGCCGGCATTCGCCGGCTTCAGATGACTGACAAACTGGCTTAATAGCCAAAATGGGCACGTTTTCCCCCTCGCCCTTTTAGGGAGAGGGTCGGGGTGAGGGTGATTATTCGCACCAGAACTGGTCTGTTCCCCTCACCCTAACCCTCTCCCCTGAAGGGGCGAGGGGACTGTCCGGGCTCTTTTTTAGGCCTTGTCATCAGTCTGAAGCCAGCTTTATTTTATTCGTCGTGCGAGATTATCGCCGGGATGGTGTCATCCTTGCGTAGCGTCAGAATTTCGCAGCCGTTATCAGTCACCACAATAGTATGCTCGTATTGTGCAGACAAGCTGCGATCTTTGGTTTTTACCGTCCAGCCATCTTTCATGGTGCGGATCTCTTTTTTACCCGCGTTGACCATTGGCTCGATGGTGAACGTCATCCCTGGTTTCAGCACGACATTGGTTTCAGGAGAGTCATAGTGCAGCACCTGCGGTTCTTCATGGAAGCCGCGACCAATACCGTGACCGCAATATTCTCGAACGACGGAGAAGCCTTCTGCTTCGACAAATTTCTGAATCGCCGCGCCGATTTCGCGCAGATTGATGCCTGGTTTTACCATACGCAGCGCCAGGTACAGGCTCTCTTGCGTGATGCGGCACAGGCGTTCTCCCATGATGGTTGGCTTACCGACGATAAACATTTTCGAGGTGTCGCCGTGGAAACCGTCTTTAATTACGGTGACGTCAATGTTAACGATATCGCCGTCTTTCAGCAGCTTGGCGTCGTCCGGGATACCGTGGCACACCACTTCATTAATAGAGATGCAAACGGATTTCGGATAACCGTGATAGCCGAGGCAGGCAGAAACCGCGTGTTGTTCATTCACAATGTAATCATTACAGATGCGATCCAGCTCGCCGGTGCTGATACCCGGTTTAACATAGGGTTCGATCATTTCCAGCACTTCGGCAGCCAGGCGGCCAGCGACGCGCATTTTTTCGATATCTTCAGGGGTCTTGATTGAGATAGCCATTAATTCTGTCCATCAGCGTCGGTGATACCGACAATATATATGTAAGTGCTGTCAATGGTATCACACCCTGTCAAATTGAGAATCATTCTGAACTTCGCGAAACGTGCCACCGAGGGTTTTCTATAATAGAAAATTCAGCGTCTGATGCTGTACACAGCGCCAACAATTATTGGAGTCCACGGCGTATTTGTGGTATAAAGCGCGCCGGACTTCCGATCCATTTCGTATACACAGACTGGACGGAAGCGACAATCTCACTTTGTGTAACAACACACACGTATCGGCACATATTCCGGGGTGCCCTTTGGGGTCGGTAATATGGGATACGTGGAGGCATAACCCCAACTTTTATATAGAGGTTTTAATCATGGCAACTGTTTCCATGCGCGACATGCTCAAGGCTGGTGTTCACTTTGGTCACCAGACCCGTTACTGGAACCCGAAAATGAAGCCGTTCATCTTCGGTGCGCGTAACAAAGTTCACATCATCAACCTTGAGAAAACTGTACCGATGTTCAACGAAGCTCTGGCTGAACTGAACAAGATTGCTTCTCGCAAAGGTAAAATCCTTTTCGTTGGTACTAAACGCGCTGCAAGCGAAGCGGTGAAAGACGCTGCTCTGAGCTGCGACCAGTTCTTCGTGAACCATCGCTGGCTGGGCGGTATGCTGACTAACTGGAAAACCGTTCGTCAGTCCATCAAACGTCTGAAAGACCTGGAAACTCAGTCTCAGGACGGTACTTTCGACAAGCTGACCAAGAAAGAAGCGCTGATGCGCACTCGTGAGCTGGAGAAACTGGAAAACAGCCTGGGCGGTATCAAAGACATGGGCGGTCTGCCGGACGCTCTGTTTGTAATCGATGCTGACCACGAACACATTGCTATCAAAGAAGCAAACAACCTGGGTATTCCGGTATTTGCTATCGTTGATACCAACTCTGATCCGGACGGTGTTGACTTCGTTATCCCGGGTAACGACGACGCAATCCGTGCTGTGACCCTGTACCTGGGCGCTGTTGCTGCAACCGTACGTGAAGGCCGTTCTCAGGATCTGGCTTCCCAGGCGGAAGAAAGCTTCGTAGAAGCTGAGTAATAAGGCACGCTCGTACGAGCCCTTATAGACCAGGTAGTACACGTTTGGTTAGGGGGCCTGCATATGGCCCCCTTTTTCACTTTTATATCTGTGCGGTTTAATGCCGGGCAGATCACATCTCCGAGGATTTTAGAATGGCTGAAATTACCGCATCCCTGGTAAAAGAGCTGCGTGAGCGTACTGGCGCAGGCATGATGGATTGCAAAAAAGCACTGACTGAAGCTAACGGCGACATCGAGCTGGCAATCGAAAACATGCGTAAGTCCGGTGCTATCAAAGCAGCGAAAAAAGCAGGCAACGTTGCTGCTGACGGCGTGATCAAAACCAAAATCGACGGCAACTACGGCATCATTCTGGAAGTTAACTGCCAGACTGACTTCGTAGCAAAAGACGCTGGTTTCCAGGCGTTCGCAGACAAAGTTCTGGACGCAGCTGTAGCTGGCAAAATCACTGACGTTGAAGTTCTGAAAGCACAGTTCGAAGAAGAACGCGTTGCGCTGGTAGCGAAAATCGGTGAAAACATCAACATTCGCCGCGTTGCTGCGCTGGAAGGCGACGTTCTGGGTTCTTATCAGCACGGTGCGCGTATCGGCGTTCTGGTTGCTGCTAAAGGCGCTGACGAAGAGCTGGTTAAACACATCGCTATGCACGTTGCTGCAAGCAAGCCGGAATTCATCAAGCCGGAAGACGTATCTGCTGAAGTGGTAGAGAAAGAATACCAGGTACAGCTGGATATCGCGATGCAGTCTGGTAAGCCGAAAGAAATCGCAGAGAAAATGGTTGAAGGCCGCATGAAGAAATTCACCGGCGAAGTTTCTCTGACCGGTCAGCCGTTCGTAATGGAACCGGCAAAAACTGTTGGTCAGCTGCTGAAAGAGCATAACGCTGAAGTGACTGGCTTCATCCGCTTCGAAGTGGGTGAAGGCATCGAGAAAGTTGAGACTGACTTTGCAGCAGAAGTTGCTGCGATGTCCAAGCAGTCTTAATTATCGAAAAGGAGCCGCCTGAGGGCGGCTTCTTTTTGCGCCCATCTTGTAAATTCAGCTAACCCTTATGGGGCTGCGCTGAAAAGCGACGTACAATGTCGCTAGTATTAATTCATTTCAATCGTTGACAGTCTCAGGAAAGAAACATGGCTACCAATGCAAAACCCGTCTATAAACGCATTCTGCTTAAGTTGAGTGGCGAAGCTCTGCAGGGCACTGAAGGCTTCGGTATTGATGCAAGCATACTGGATCGCATGGCTCAGGAAATCAAAGAACTGGTTGAACTGGGTATTCAGGTTGGTGTGGTGATTGGTGGGGGTAACCTGTTCCGTGGCGCTGGTCTGGCGAAAGCGGGTATGAACCGCGTTGTGGGCGACCACATGGGGATGCTGGCTACCGTAATGAACGGTCTGGCAATGCGTGATGCACTGCACCGCGCCTATGTGAACGCTCGTCTGATGTCCGCTATTCCATTGAATGGCGTATGCGACAGCTACAGCTGGGCAGAAGCTATCAGTCTGTTGCGCAACAACCGTGTGGTGATCCTCTCCGCCGGTACTGGTAATCCATTCTTTACCACTGACTCCGCAGCTTGCCTGCGTGGTATCGAAATTGAAGCCGATGTGGTGCTGAAAGCAACCAAAGTTGACGGTGTGTTTACCGCTGACCCGGCGAAAGATCCAACTGCAACTATGTACGAGCAGCTGACCTACAGTGAAGTTCTGGAAAAAGAGCTGAAAGTAATGGACCTGGCGGCCTTCACGCTGGCTCGTGACCACAAATTACCGATTCGTGTTTTCAACATGAATAAACCGGGTGCGCTGCGCCGTGTGGTAATGGGTGAAAAAGAAGGGACTTTAATCACGGAATAATTCCCGTGATGGATAAATAAGGGTAAGATTCCGCATAAGTATCGCGGGGGCGTAAGTCTGGTTATAAGGCGTTATTGTTGCAGGCAGTTTGGTCACGGTCAGCGCGCAGCAACCGGAGCGTACATAAGTACGTGAGGATGGCGAGCACTGCCCGGGGGCAAAATGGCAAATAAAATAGCCTAATAATCCAGACGATTACCCGTAATATGTTTAATCAGGGCTATACTTAGCACACTTCCACTGTGTGTGACTGTCTGGTCTGACTGAGACAAGTTTTCAAGGATTCGTAACGTGATTAGCGATATCAGAAAAGATGCTGAAGTACGCATGGACAAATGCGTCGAAGCGTTCAAAACCCAAATCAGCAAAATACGCACGGGTCGTGCTTCTCCCAGCCTGCTGGATGGCATTGTCGTGGAATATTACGGCACGCCGACGCCGCTGCGTCAGCTGGCAAGCGTAACGGTAGAAGATTCCCGCACTCTGAAAATCAACGTGTTTGATCGTTCAATGTCTCCGGCCGTTGAAAAAGCGATTATGGCGTCCGATCTCGGCCTGAACCCGAACTCTGCAGGTAGCGACATCCGTGTTCCGCTGCCGCCGCTGACGGAAGAACGTCGTAAAGATCTGACTAAAATCGTTCGTGGTGAAGCTGAACAGGCGCGTGTTGCAGTACGTAACGTGCGTCGTGATGCGAACGATAAAGTGAAAGCACTGTTGAAAGATAAAGAGATCAGCGAAGACGACGATCGCCGTTCTCAGGACGATGTACAGAAACTGACTGATGCTGCAATCAAGAAAATTGAAGCGGCGCTGGCAGACAAAGAAGCAGAACTGATGCAGTTCTGATTTCTTGAACGACAAAAAACGCCGCTCAGTAGATCCTTGCGGATCGGCTGGCGGCGTTTTGCTTTTTATTCTGTCTCAACTCTGGATGTTTCATGAAGCAACTCACCATTCTGGGCTCGACCGGCTCGATTGGTTGCAGCACGCTGGACGTGGTGCGCCATAATCCCGAACACTTCCGCGTAGTTGCGCTGGTGGCAGGCAAAAATGTCACTCGCATGGTAGAACAGTGCCTGGAATTCTCTCCCCGTTATGCCGTAATGGACGATGAAGCGAGTGCGAAACTTCTTAAAACGACGCTACAACAACATGGTAGTTGCACCGAAGTCTTAAGCGGTCAGCAGGCTGCCTGTGATATGGCGGCGCTTGAAGATGTTGATCAGGTGATGGCTGCGATTGTTGGTGCTGCAGGCCTGTTACCTACGCTTGCCGCTATCCGCGCGGGTAAAACCATACTGCTGGCCAACAAAGAATCACTGGTCACCTGTGGACGTCTGTTTATGGACGCCGTAAAGCAGAGTAAAGCGCAGTTATTACCGGTCGATAGCGAACATAACGCCATTTTTCAGAGTTTACCGCAACCTATCCAGCACAATCTGGGATACGCTGACCTTGAGCAAAATGGCGTGGTGTCCATTTTGCTTACCGGGTCTGGTGGCCCTTTCCGTGAGACGCCATTGCACGATTTGGCAACAATGACGCCCGATCAAGCCTGCCGTCATCCGAACTGGTCGATGGGACGTAAAATTTCTGTCGATTCGGCTACCATGATGAACAAAGGTCTGGAATACATTGAAGCGCGCTGGTTGTTTAACGCCAGTGCCAGCCAGATGGAAGTGCTGATTCACCCGCAGTCAGTGATTCACTCAATGGTGCGTTATCAGGACGGCAGCGTTCTGGCGCAACTGGGAGAACCCGATATGCGTACGCCAATTGCCCACACCATGGCATGGCCGAATCGCGTGAACTCTGGCGTGAAGCCGCTCGACTTTTGCAAACTGAGTGCGTTGACATTTGCCGCACCGGATTATGATCGCTATCCATGCCTGAAACTGGCGATGGATGCTTTCGAACAAGGCCAGGCTGCGACGACCGCATTGAATGCCGCAAACGAAATCACCGTTGCTGCGTTTCTTGCGCAACAAATCCGCTTTACGGATATCGCCGCATTGAATTTATCCGTTCTGGAAAATATGGATATGCGCGAACCACAATGCGTGGACGATGTGTTGTCTGTCGATGCCTGTGCGCGTGAGGTCGCCAGAAAAGAGGTGATGCGTCTCGCAAGCTGAGGATAATCCGGCTACAGAGAGTCGTGCTATTTGTTAGCGTAGTGCTTCAGTGATATAGTCTGCGCCATCTGATCGTAAGTAGTTGGCTTTCTAAGGTCAGGTATGCCGTGGTTTTACACGGCTTTTTTTTGTATAGGCTTCAGTATTCCTGAGTACCGTAAACCCTGTCAGGGAATAAGAAACGCGTGATGTTGTCTGCTACTCAACCACTTAGCGAAAAATTGCCAGTTCATGGCTGTCGCCATGTCGCGATCATTATGGATGGCAACGGGCGCTGGGCAAAAAAGCAAGGGAAGATTCGTGCCTTTGGGCATAAAGCCGGGGCTAAATCGGTCCGCCGGGCGGTCTCTTTTGCGGCCAACAACGGTATTGAGGCGTTAACGCTGTATGCCTTTAGTAGTGAAAACTGGAACCGACCAGCGCAGGAAGTCAGTGCGTTAATGGAACTGTTTGTGTGGGCGCTCGATAGCGAAGTAAAAAGCCTGCACCGACATAACGTGCGTCTGCGTATTATTGGCGATACCAGTCGTTTTAACTCGCGTTTGCAAGAACGTATTCGTAAATCTGAAGCGTTAACTGCCGGGAATACCGGTCTGACGTTGAATATTGCGGCGAACTACGGTGGACGTTGGGATATAGTCCAGGGCGTCAGGCAACTGGCTGAAAAGGTGCAGCAAGGAAACCTGCAACCGGATCAGATAGATGAAGAGATGCTAAACCAGCATGTCTGTATGCATGAACTGGCCCCTGTAGATTTAGTAATTAGGACTGGGGGGGAGCATCGCATTAGTAACTTTTTGCTTTGGCAAATTGCCTATGCCGAACTTTACTTTACAGATGTTCTCTGGCCCGATTTCGATGAACAAGACTTTGAAGGGGCACTAAATGCCTTTGCTAATCGAGAGCGTCGTTTCGGCGGCACCGAGCCCGGTGATGAAACAGCCTGATGGGGGTCGCTTTTGCTGAAGTATCGCCTGATATCTGCTTTTGTTTTAATACCTGTCGTCATCGCGGCGCTGTTCTTATTGCCGCCGGTGGGTTTCGCTATTGTTACGCTGGTAGTCTGTATGCTGGCAGCGTGGGAATGGGGACAGCTTAGCGGTTTTACCTCTCGCTCGCAGCGGGTATGGCTGGCGGTGCTGTGCGGGTTATTGTTGGCGCTGATGCTTTTTCTGTTGCCGGAATATCACCGAAATATCCATCAACCACTGGTTGAGGTCTCACTTTGGGCTTCGCTTGGCTGGTGGGTTGTCGCGTTATTGCTGGTGTTATTCTATCCCGGTTCCGCGACAATATGGCGTAAGTCCAAAACATTGCGCATTATCTTTGGCGTGCTAACTATTGTTCCCTTCTTTTGGGGCATGTTGGCGTTACGAGCCTGGCACTATGACGAGAATCATTACAGTGGCGCGATATGGCTGCTCTATGTCATGATCCTGGTCTGGGGCGCTGACTCTGGCGCATATATGTTTGGCAAATTGTTTGGCAAACATAAGCTGGCACCGAAGGTTTCTCCGGGTAAAACCTGGCAAGGCTTTATTGGCGGACTCGCGACCGCAGCGGTAATCTCATGGGGTTATGGCATGTGGGCGAATCTGGACGTTGCACCCGTCACCTTACTCATTTGCTCTATTGTCGCAGCGTTAGCCTCAGTGCTTGGCGATCTGACCGAGAGCATGTTTAAGCGTGAAGCAGGAATTAAGGACAGCGGTCATTTAATTCCAGGACATGGCGGTATTTTGGATCGTATTGATAGCCTGACGGCTGCTGTACCGGTCTTTGCTTGCCTGCTGTTGCTGGTATTCAGGACGCTTTAACGGAAGGTATTATGCTGAGTTTTCTCTGGGATTTGGCTTCGTTCATCGTTGCATTGGGTGTACTTATCACCGTGCATGAATTTGGTCATTTCTGGGTTGCCCGGCGTTGCGGTGTTCGCGTTGAGCGTTTCTCTATAGGTTTTGGTAAGGCGCTCTGGCGCCGAACTGATAAGCTAGGCACCGAATATGTCATCGCCCTGATCCCTTTGGGCGGTTATGTCAAAATGCTGGATGAGCGTGCTGAACCGGTTGCTCCGGAGCTTCGCCACCATGCCTTCAATAATAAATCTGTTGGCCAACGTGCGGCGATCATTGCCGCAGGTCCGGTTGCAAACTTCATTTTTGCTATCTTTGCTTACTGGCTGGTTTTTATCATTGGTGTGCCTGGCGTACGCCCGGTGGTTGGTGAAATATCAGCCAATTCGATAGCTGCACAAGCACAAATTGCACCAGGAACGGAACTAAAAGCCGTAGATGGTATCGAAACGCCTGATTGGGATGCCGTGCGTTTGCAGTTGGTCGATAAAATTGGTGATGAAAGCACCATCATTACCGTAGCACCATTTGGTAGCGACCAGCGGCGAGATGTAAAGCTCGATTTACGTCAGTGGGCGTTTGAGCCTGATAAAGAAGATCCAGTATCTTCTTTGGGGATTCGTCCCCGTGGGCCGCAAATTGAACCTGTAGTGGAAAATGTGCAGCCAAATTCGGCGGCAAACAAGGCGGGTTTGCAAGCAGGCGACAGGATCGTTAAAGTCGATGGTCAGCCATTAACGCAATGGGTGACCTTTGTGATGCTTGTCCGGGATAATCCGGGTAAATCCTTAGCGTTGGAAATCGAAAGGCAGGGGAGTCCCTTGTCTTTAACATTAGTCCCGGAGAGCAAACCGGGCAATGGTAAGGCGATTGGTTTTGTCGGCATTGAGCCGAAAGTCATTCCTTTGCCAGATGAGTATAAAGTTGTACGCCAGTATGGGCCGTTCAACGCCATCGTCGAAGCCACGGACAAAACGTGGCAGTTGATGAAGCTGACGGTCAGTATGCTGGGAAAATTGATCACCGGTGATGTGAAACTGAACAACCTCAGTGGGCCGATCTCTATCGCCAAGGGGGCTGGGATGACAGCGGAACTCGGGGTTGTTTATTATCTACCGTTTCTTGCGCTTATTAGCGTGAACTTAGGGATAATTAACCTGTTTCCGTTGCCCGTACTTGACGGGGGGCATCTGCTGTTCCTTGCGATCGAAAAGATCAAGGGCGGACCGGTATCCGAGCGGGTTCAAGACTTTTGTTATCGCATTGGCTCGATTCTGCTGGTGCTGTTAATGGGGCTTGCACTTTTCAATGATTTCTCTCGGTTATGAGAGTTAGTTAGGAAGAACGCATAATAACGATGGCGATGAAAAAGTTGCTCATAGCGTCGCTGCTGTTTAGCAGCGCCACCGTATACGGTGCTGAAGGGTTCGTAGTGAAAGATATTCATTTCGAAGGCCTTCAGCGTGTCGCCGTTGGTGCGGCCCTCCTCAGTATGCCGGTGCGCACAGGCGACACGGTTAATGATGAAGATATCAGTAATACCATTCGCGCTCTGTTTGCTACCGGCAACTTTGAGGATGTTCGTGTCCTTCGTGATGGTGATACCCTTCTGGTTCAGGTAAAAGAACGTCCGACCATTGCCAGCATCACTTTCTCCGGGAACAAATCGGTGAAAGATGACATGCTGAAGCAAAACCTCGAGGCTTCTGGCGTGCGTGTGGGCGAATCTCTTGATCGCACCACCATTGCTGATATCGAAAAAGGTCTGGAAGACTTCTACTACAGCGTCGGTAAATATAGCGCCAGCGTAAAAGCTGTCGTGACTCCACTGCCGCGTAACCGTGTTGACCTTAAACTGGTGTTCCAGGAAGGTGTGTCAGCAGAAATCCAACAAATCAATATTGTTGGTAACCATGCTTTCACCACCGACGAACTGATCTCTCATTTCCAGCTGCGTGACGAAGTGCCGTGGTGGAACGTGGTAGGCGATCGTAAATACCAGAAACAGAAACTGGCGGGCGACCTTGAAACCCTGCGCAGTTACTATCTGGATCGCGGTTATGCCCGTTTCAACATCGACTCGACCCAGGTCAGTCTGACGCCGGATAAAAAAGGTATCTACGTCACGGTGAACATCACCGAAGGCGATCAGTACAAGCTTTCTGGCGTTGAAGTGAGCGGTAACCTTGCCGGGCACTCCGCTGAAATTGAGCAGTTGACTAAGATCGAGCCGGGCGAGCTGTATAACGGCACCAAAGTGACCAAAATGGAAGATGACATTAAAAAGCTTCTCGGTCGCTATGGTTATGCCTATCCGCGCGTACAGTCGATGCCTGAAATTAACGATGCCGACAAGACCGTTAAATTACGTGTGAACGTTGATGCGGGTAACCGTTTCTATGTGCGTAAGATCCGTTTTGAAGGTAACGACACGTCGAAAGATGCTGTTCTGCGCCGTGAAATGCGCCAGATGGAAGGGGCATGGCTGGGTAGCGATCTGGTCGATCAGGGTAAAGAGCGTCTGAATCGTCTGGGCTTCTTTGAAACAGTCGACACTGACACTCAGCGTGTTCCGGGTAGCCCGGATCAGGTTGATGTGGTCTACAAGGTCAAAGAACGTAACACCGGTAGCTTCAACTTTGGTATTGGTTACGGTACTGAAAGTGGCGTGAGCTTCCAGGCTGGCGTGCAACAGGATAACTGGTTAGGTACGGGTTATGCTGTTGGTATCAACGGAACCAAAAACGATTACCAGACCTATGCTGAACTGTCGGTAACCAACCCGTACTTCACCGTAGATGGCGTAAGCCTCGGTGGCCGTCTCTTCTATAATGACTTCCAGGCAGATGACGCCGACCTGTCCGACTATACCAACAAGAGTTATGGTACAGACGTGACGTTGGGCTTCCCGATCAACGAATATAACTCGTTGCGTGCAGGTCTGGGTTATGTGCATAACTCCCTGTCCAACATGCAGCCGCAGGTTGCGATGTGGCGTTATCTGTACTCTATGGGTGAACATCCGAGCACCTCTGATCAGGATAACAGCTTCAAAACGGACGACTTCACGTTCAACTATGGTTGGACCTATAACAAACTTGACCGTGGGTACTTCCCGACAGATGGTTCACGTGTCAACCTGACCGGTAAAGTGACCATTCCGGGATCGGATAACGAATACTACAAAGTGACGTTAGACACGGCGACTTATGTACCGATCGATGACGATCACAAATGGGTTGTTCTGGGTCGTACTCGTTGGGGTTACGGTGATGGTTTAGGCGGCAAAGAGATGCCGTTCTACGAGAACTTCTATGCCGGTGGTTCCAGCACCGTGCGTGGCTTCCAGTCCAACACCATTGGTCCGAAAGCAGTTTACTTCCCGCATCAGGCCAGTAATTATGATCCGGACTACGATTACGAATGTGCGACTCAGGACGGAGCGAAAGACCTGTGTAAATCGGATGATGCTGTAGGTGGTAACGCCATGGCGGTTGCCAGCCTCGAACTCATCACCCCGACGCCATTCATTAGCGACAAGTATGCTAACTCGGTTCGTACTTCCTTCTTCTGGGATATGGGCACCGTTTGGGATACAAACTGGGATTCCAGCCAATATTCTGGATATCCGGACTATAGTGATCCAAGCAATATCCGTATGTCTGCGGGTATCGCATTACAATGGATGTCCCCATTGGGGCCGTTGGTGTTCTCCTACGCCCAGCCGTTCAAAAAGTACGATGGAGACAAGGCAGAACAGTTCCAGTTTAACATCGGTAAAACCTGGTAAGTGTTCTCCACAAAGGAATGTAGTGGTAGTGTAGCGATGACTTTAGGCGATCAATATAAGATCGCCGGGCCACGCAAAGAACTGCACCCTCCGGTGCAAATGGGATGGTAAGGAGTTTATTGTGAAAAAGTGGTTATTAGCTGCAGGTCTCGGTTTAGCACTGGCAACTTCTGCTCAGGCGGCTGACAAAATTGCAATCGTCAATATGGGCAGCCTGTTCCAGCAGGTAGCACAGAAAACTGGTGTTTCTAACACGCTGGAAAATGAGTTCAAAGGCCGTGCCAGCGAACTGCAGCGTATGGAAACCGATCTGCAAGCTAAAATGAAAAAGCTGCAGTCTATGAAAGCCGGTAGCGATCGTACTAAGCTGGAAAAAGACGTGATGGCTCAGCGCCAGACTTTTGCTCAGAAAGCGCAGGCTTTTGAGCAGGATCGCGCACGTCGTTCCAACGAAGAACGCGGCAAACTGGTTACTCGTATCCAGACTGCTGTGAAATCCGTTGCCAACAGCCAGGATATCGATCTGGTTGTTGATGCAAACGCCGTTGCTTACAACAGCAGCGATGTAAAAGACATCACTGCCGACGTACTGAAACAGGTTAAATAAGTAATGCCTTCAATTCGACTGGCTGATTTAGCGCAGCAGTTGGATGCAGAACTACACGGTGATGGCGATATCGTCATCACCGGCGTTGCGTCCATGCAATCTGCACAAACAGGTCACATCACGTTCATGGTTAACCCAAAATACCGTGAGCATTTAGGCTTGTGCCAGGCGTCTGCGGTTGTCATGACCCAGGACGATCTTCCTTTCGCGAAAAGTGCCGCGCTGGTAGTGAAGAATCCCTACCTGACTTACGCGCGCATGGCGCAAATTTTAGATACCACGCCGCAGCCCGCGCAGGACATTGCACCCAGTGCAGTGATCGACGCGACGGCGAAGCTGGGTAACAACGTTTCGATTGGCGCGAACGCGGTGATTGAGTCCGGTGTTGAGCTGGGCGATAACGTGATTATTGGTGCCGGTTGCTTCGTTGGTAAAAACAGCAAAATCGGCGCAGGTTCGCGCCTTTGGGCGAACGTAACCATTTACCATGAGATCCAGATCGGTCAGAATTGCCTGATCCAATCCGGAACGGTGGTAGGTGCGGACGGTTTTGGCTATGCCAACGATCGGGGTAACTGGGTGAAGATCCCTCAGATTGGTCGCGTGATTATTGGCGATCGCGTGGAGATCGGTGCCTGTACTACTATCGATCGTGGTGCTCTGGATGACACCATTATCGGTAATGGCGTGATCATTGATAACCAGTGCCAGATTGCACATAACGTTGTGATTGGCGACAATACGGCGGTTGCCGGTGGCGTCATTATGGCGGGCAGCCTGAAAATTGGTCGTTACTGCATGATCGGCGGTGCCAGCGTAATCAACGGGCATATGGAAATATGCGATAAAGTGACGGTTACGGGCATGGGTATGGTGATGCGTCCTATCACTGAACCTGGCGTCTATTCCTCAGGCATTCCGCTGCAACCCAACAAAGTCTGGCGCAAAACCGCTGCACTGGTGATGAACATTGATGATATGAGCAAGCGTCTGAAATCGCTTGAGCGCAAGGTTAATCAACAAGACTAACGTTCCATCTTTTGTTCGCCAAACTTTACGGCCTGTCTCATTCTTACGATTGCGGCAGGCCGTGTTATTATTGTCGTTTCTTATATTTTGACAGGAAGAGTATCTTGACTACTAACACTCATACTCTGCAGATTGAAGAGATTTTAGAACTTCTGCCACACCGTTTCCCGTTCTTACTGGTGGATCGCGTGCTGGATTTTGAAGAAGGTCGTTTTCTGCGCGCAGTAAAAAATGTCTCTGTCAATGAGCCATTCTTCCAGGGCCATTTCCCTGGAAAACCGATTTTCCCGGGTGTGCTGATTCTGGAAGCAATGGCACAGGCAACAGGTATTCTGGCGTTTAAAAGCGTAGGAAAACTGGAACCGGGTGAGCTGTACTACTTCGCCGGTATTGACGAAGCGCGCTTTAAGCGCCCGGTCGTGCCAGGCGATCAAATGATCATGGAAGTCACTTTCGAAAAAACGCGCCGTGGCCTGACCCGTTTTAAAGGGGTTGCTCTGGTCGACGGTAAAGTAGTTTGCGAAGCAACGATGATGTGTGCTCGTAGCCGGGAGGCCTGATACGTGATTGATAAATCCGCCTTTGTGCATCCAACCGCCATTGTGGAAGAGGGCGCGTCGATTGGCGCCAATGCTCACATTGGTCCTTTTTGTATCGTTGGACCCCATGTCGAAATTGGTGAGGGTACCGTACTGAAATCTCACGTTGTCGTGAATGGCCATACTAAAATTGGTCGCGACAATGAGATTTATCAGTTCGCCTCCATCGGCGAAGTTAACCAGGATCTGAAATATGCTGGCGAACCGACCCGTGTGGAAATCGGCGATCGTAACCGCATTCGCGAAAGCGTCACCATTCATCGTGGCACAGTCCAGGGCGGTGGATTGACGAAGGTGGGCAGCGACAACTTACTGATGATCAATGCTCACATTGCGCACGATTGTACGGTAGGTAACCGCTGTATTCTCGCCAACAACGCAACGCTGGCGGGGCACGTATCGGTAGATGACTTCGCGATCATCGGCGGCATGACCGCAGTCCATCAGTTCTGCATCATTGGTGCGCACGTGATGGTTGGCGGTTGCTCCGGTGTGGCGCAGGACGTCCCTCCTTATGTTATTGCGCAGGGTAACCACGCAACGCCGTTCGGTGTCAATATCGAAGGGCTGAAGCGTCGCGGTTTTAGCCGTGAGGCGATTACCGCTATCCGCAATGCGTATAAGCTGATTTATCGCAGCGGAAAAACGCTCGATGAAGTGAAACCGGAAATTGCTGAACTGGCGGAAACTTATCCGGAAGTGAAAGCGTTTACCGATTTCTTTGCACGCTCAACGCGCGGTCTGATTCGTTAATGGCTGAACAGCGTCCATTAACGATTGCCCTGGTCGCCGGAGAAACCTCCGGCGATATTCTGGGGGCCGGTTTAATCCGCGCTCTGAAAGAACGTGTGCCCAACGCCCGTTTTGTTGGTGTTGCCGGGCCACGGATGCAGGCTGAAGGCTGCGAAGCCTGGTACGAAATGGAAGAGCTGGCGGTGATGGGCATTGTTGAAGTGCTCGGTCGTTTGCGTCGCTTACTGCATATTCGAGCCGATCTGACGAAACGTTTTGGTGAGCTAAAGCCAGATGTTTTTGTCGGCATTGATGCGCCTGACTTCAATATTACCCTCGAAGGTAACCTCAAAAAGCAGGGTATCAAAACCATTCATTACGTCAGTCCGTCCGTGTGGGCGTGGCGACAGAAACGCGTTTTCAAAATAGGCAGAGCCACCGATCTGGTGCTCGCATTTCTGCCTTTCGAAAAAGCGTTTTATGACAAATACAACGTGCCGTGCCGTTTTATCGGTCACACCATGGCTGATGCCATGCCGTTAGATCCAGATAAAAACGCCGCCCGTGATGTGTTGGGTATCCCTCACGATGCCCACTGCCTGGCGTTGCTGCCTGGCAGTCGTGGCGCGGAAGTTGAGATGCTTAGTGCCGATTTCCTGAAAACGGCCCAGCTTTTGCGCCAGACATATCCCGATCTTGAGATTGTGGTGCCGCTGGTGAATGCCAAACGCCGCGAGCAGTTTGAACGCATCAAAGCTGAAGTTGCGCCAGACCTTGCTGTTCATCTCTTAGATGGATTGGGGCGTGAGGCGATGGTGGCAAGCGATGCGGCGTTACTGGCGTCGGGCACGGCGGCACTCGAGTGTATGCTGGCGAAATGCCCGATGGTGGTGGGGTATCGCATGAAGCCTTTCACCTTCTGGCTGGCGAAGCGACTGGTGAAAACTGATTATGTCTCTCTACCCAATTTGCTGGCTGGCAGAGAGTTAGTCAAAGAGTTATTGCAGGAAGAGTGTGAGCCGCAAAAACTGGCTGCGGCGCTGTTACCGCTGTTGGCGGATGGTAAAACCAGCCACGCAATGCACGACACCTTCCGCGAACTGCATCAGCAGATCCGCTGCAATGCCGATGAGCAGGCGGCACAAGCCGTTCTGGAGTTAGCACAATGATCGAATTTGTTTATCCGCACACGCAGCTTGTTGCGGGTGTGGATGAAGTCGGGCGCGGGCCGTTGGTTGGCGCGGTTGTCACCGCTGCCGTGATCCTCGACCCGGCGCGTCCGATTGTCGGGCTAAATGATTCCAAAAAGCTGAGCGAAAAACGCCGTCTGGCGTTGTATGAAGAGATTAAAGAGAAAGCGTTAAGCTGGAGTCTGGGTCGCGCGGAACCCCATGAAATCGACGAACTGAATATTCTACACGCGACCATGCTGGCGATGCAGCGTGCGGTTGCGGGGCTGCATATTGCGCCGGAATATGTGTTGATTGATGGTAACCGCTGTCCGAAATTACCGATGCCGTCGATGGCTGTAGTTAAAGGCGACAGCCGCGTGCCGGAAATCAGTGCCGCGTCTATTCTGGCGAAAGTCACGCGCGACGCTGAAATGGCGGCGCTGGACATCGTTTATCCACAATATGGTTTTGCCCAACACAAAGGGTATCCAACAGCTTTTCATCTTGAAAAACTGGCTGAACACGGCGCGACCGAACACCATCGGCGCAGCTTTGGCCCTGTCAAACGCGCACTGGGACTTGCGTCCTGATTCTTGTGTCGAGATTAAGTAAACCGGAATCTGAAGATGTCTGAACCACGTTTCGTTCACCTACGGGTGCACAGCGACTACTCGATGATCGATGGCCTGGCAAAAACCGCGCCGCTGGTAAAAAAGGCGGCGGCGTTGGGTATGCCAGCACTGGCGATCACCGATTTCACCAACCTTTGCGGTCTGGTGAAGTTCTACGGAGCGGGACATGGCGCAGGGATTAAACCCATCGTCGGGGCGGATTTTAACGTCCAGTGCGATCTGTTGGGGGATGAGTTAACTCACCTGACGGTACTGGCGGCTAACAATACCGGCTATCAGAATCTGACGTTGCTGATCTCAAAAGCGTATCAGCGCGGGTACGGTGCAGCCGGGCCAATCATCGATCGCGACTGGCTTATCGAATTAAACGAAGGGCTGATCCTCCTTTCCGGCGGGCGCATGGGCGACGTCGGACGCAGCCTTTTGCGTGGTAACAGCACGCTGGTGGATGAGTGTGTTGCGTTTTATGAAGAACACTTCCCGGATCGCTATTTTCTCGAATTGATTCGCACCGGCAGGCCGGACGAAGAAAGCTATCTGCACGCGGCGGTAGAACTGGCGGAAGCGCGCGGTTTGCCCGTCGTGGCGACCAACGACGTGCGCTTTATCGACAGCAGCGACTTTGACGCGCACGAAATCCGCGTCGCGATCCACGACGGCTTTACTCTCGATGATCCTAAACGCCCACGTAACTATTCGCCGCAGCAATATATGCGTAGCGAAGAGGAGATGTGCGAGCTGTTTGCCGACATCCCCGAAGCCCTTGCCAACACCGTTGAGATCGCCAAACGTTGTAACGTAACTGTGCGTCTGGGTGAATACTTCCTGCCACAGTTCCCGACCGGGGACATGAGCACCGAAGATTATCTGGTCAAGCGCGCAAAAGAAGGGCTGGAAGAGCGTCTGGCATTTTTATTCCCTGACGAGGAAGAACGTCTTAAGCGTCGCCCGGAATATGACGAACGTCTGGATACTGAACTTCAGGTTATCAACCAGATGGGCTTCCCCGGCTACTTCCTCATCGTTATGGAATTTATCCAGTGGTCGAAAGATAACGGCGTACCGGTAGGGCCAGGTCGTGGCTCCGGTGCGGGTTCTCTGGTGGCTTATGCGCTGAAAATCACCGACCTCGATCCGCTGGAATTTGACCTGCTGTTCGAACGTTTCCTTAACCCGGAACGTGTCTCCATGCCTGACTTCGACGTTGACTTCTGTATGGAGAAACGCGACCAGGTTATCGAACACGTGGCGGACATGTACGGTCGCGATGCGGTATCGCAGATCATCACCTTCGGTACGATGGCGGCAAAAGCGGTGATCCGCGACGTAGGCCGCGTGCTGGGGCATCCGTATGGCTTTGTCGATCGTATCTCGAAACTGATCCCGCCCGATCCGGGGATGACGCTGGCGAAAGCGTTTGAAGCAGAGCCGCAGCTGCCGGAAATCTACGAAGCGGATGAAGAAGTTAAGGCGCTGATCGACATGGCGCGCAAACTGGAAGGGGTCACCCGTAACGCCGGTAAGCACGCCGGTGGGGTGGTTATCGCGCCGACCAAAATTACCGATTTTGCGCCGCTTTATTGCGATGAAGAGGGCAAACATCCGGTCACCCAGTTTGATAAAAGCGACGTTGAATACGCCGGGCTGGTGAAGTTCGACTTCCTTGGTTTGCGTACGCTCACCATCATCAACTGGGCGCTGGAGATGATCAACAAGCGGCGGGCGAAGAATGGCGAGCCGCCGCTGGATATCGCCGCGATCCCGCTGGATGACAAGAAAAGTTTTGACATGCTGCAACGCTCGGAAACCACGGCGGTATTCCAGCTTGAATCGCGCGGCATGAAAGACCTGATCAAGCGTCTGCAACCTGACTGCTTCGAAGATATGATCGCACTGGTGGCACTATTCCGCCCCGGTCCGTTGCAATCAGGGATGGTGGATAACTTTATCGACCGTAAACATGGTCGCGAAGAGATCTCCTATCCGGACGTGCAGTGGCAGCATGAAAGTCTGAAACCAGTACTGGAACCGACTTACGGCATTATCCTGTATCAGGAACAGGTAATGCAGATTGCCCAGGTACTTTCTGGTTATACCCTCGGCGGTGCAGATATGTTGCGTCGTGCGATGGGTAAGAAAAAGCCGGAAGAGATGGCTAAGCAGCGTTCTGTTTTTGCTGAAGGTGCAGAAAAGAACGGGATCAACGCCGAACTGGCGATGAAAATCTTCGACCTGGTGGAGAAATTCGCCGGCTACGGATTTAACAAATCGCACTCTGCGGCCTATGCTTTGGTGTCATATCAAACGTTATGGCTGAAAGCGCACTATCCGGCAGAGTTTATGGCGGCGGTGATGACCGCCGATATGGATAATACCGAGAAGGTGGTTGGCCTGGTGGATGAGTGCTGGCGGATGGGGCTGAAAATCCTGCCACCAGATATAAACTCCGGTCTTTACCATTTCCACGTCAACGATGACGGCGAAATCGTGTATGGTATTGGCGCCATCAAAGGGGTAGGTGAGGGGCCAATTGAGGCCATCATCGAAGCCCGTAATAAAGGCGGCTACTTTCGCGAACTGTTTGATCTTTGTGCCCGCACCGACACCAAAAAGTTGAACCGTCGCGTGCTGGAAAAACTGATCATGTCCGGGGCGTTTGACCGTCTGGGGCCACACCGCGCGGCGCTGATGAACTCGCTGGGCGATGCGTTAAAAGCGGCAGATCAACACGCGAAAGCAGAAGCCATCGGCCAGGCCGATATGTTTGGCGTACTGGCGGAAGAGCCGGAGCAAATTGAACAATCTTACGCTAGCTGCCAGCCGTGGCCGGAACAGGTGGTGTTAGATGGGGAACGTGAAACGTTAGGTCTGTACCTGACGGGCCACCCTATCAACCAGTATTTAAAAGAGATTGAGCGTTATGTCGGAGGCGTAAGGCTGAAAGACATGCATCCGACAGAACGTGGTAAAGTCACCACGGCTGCGGGGCTCGTTATTGCCGCGCGGGTTATGGTCACCAAGCGCGGCAATCGTATCGGTATCTGCACGCTGGATGACCGTTCCGGGCGGCTGGAAGTCATGTTGTTTACTGACGCCCTGGATAAATACCAGCAATTGCTGGAAAAAGACCGCATACTTATCGTCAGCGGACAGGTCAGCTTTGATGACTTCAGCGGTGGGCTTAAAATGACCGCTCGCGAAGTGATGGATATTGACGAAGCCCGGGAAAAATATGCTCGCGGGCTTGCTATCTCGCTGACGGACAGGCAAATTGATGACCAGCTTTTAAACCGACTCCGTCAGTCTCTGGAACCCCACCGCTCTGGGACAATTCCAGTACATCTCTACTATCAGAGGGCGGATGCACGCGCGCGGTTGCGTTTTGGCGCGACGTGGCGTGTCTCTCCGAGCGATCGTTTATTAAACGATCTCCGTGGCCTCATTGGTTCGGAGCAGGTGGAACTGGAGTTTGACTAATACAGGAATACTATGAGTCTGAATTTCCTTGATTTTGAACAGCCGATTGCAGAGCTGGAAGCGAAAATCGATTCTCTGACTGCGGTTAGCCGCCAGGATGAGAAACTGGATATTAACATCGATGAAGAAGTGCATCGTCTGCGTGAAAAAAGCGTAGAACTGACGCGTAAAATCTTCGCCGATCTCGGTGCATGGCAAATTGCGCAACTGGCTCGCCATCCACAGCGTCCTTATACCCTGGATTACGTTCGCCTGGCATTTGATGAATTTGACGAACTGGCAGGTGACCGCGCGTATGCAGATGACAAAGCTATCGTTGGTGGTATCGCCCGTCTCGATGGTCGTCCGGTGATGATTATTGGTCACCAGAAAGGTCGTGAAACCAAAGAGAAAATTCGCCGTAACTTTGGTATGCCAGCGCCAGAAGGTTACCGCAAAGCACTGCGTCTGATGCAAATGGCTGAACGCTTTAAGATGCCAATCATCACCTTTATCGACACACCGGGGGCATATCCAGGCGTGGGCGCAGAAGAGCGTGGTCAGTCTGAAGCCATCGCGCGTAACCTGCGTGAAATGTCTCGCCTGAGCGTACCGACTATTTGTACCGTTATTGGTGAAGGTGGTTCTGGTGGCGCGCTGGCGATTGGCGTGGGTGATAAAGTGAATATGCTGCAATACAGCACCTATTCTGTTATCTCGCCGGAAGGTTGTGCGTCCATTCTGTGGAAGAGCGCCGATAAAGCACCGCTGGCGGCTGAAGCGATGGGCATCATCGCTCCGCGTCTGAAAGAACTGAAATTGATCGACTCCATCATCCCGGAACCGCTGGGCGGCGCTCACCGTAACCCGGAAGCGATGGCGGCGTCTTTGAAAGCGCAACTGCTGGCGGATCTGGCCGATCTCGACATGTTAAGCACTGAAGATTTAAAAAATCGTCGTTATCAGCGCCTGATGAGCTACGGCTACGCGTAATCAGCAAATGTTCTGAAAAGGGTCACTTCGGTGACCTTTTTTGTATGTGGTTTATTTAGTCATATTATAAATACATTTAGATAATCTTACTTTCATTTCCCTCATCCCAAAAACTCTTGAACTCATGTTGATAACTCCGATTTCGGAGGCATATACCAATATACACAGTAGTTAAAAATAATATAAATTTATCAGGCTCATAGAATTTTTAAGGATAAAATATGAAAGCAATTTTAGGATTTGATCGTCTTCTTATGCCGCGTGTACTGGTGTTTTTTTACTGGCTGGCTATGGTGCTGACACTGATAGGCGGTGTCTTCTCCATATTTAGCGGAAACTTTCTCTTAGGGTTAGCTTATACCGTCATTGGTCTTATAAGCTGTCGTATGACTTTCGAATTAATTATGATAGCGTTTAAGAATAACGAATATTTGCGCCGCATTGCTGAGAGTGTTAGCAAGAATAGCGCAGAGTAATCTCCTGTAAAACGCTTCACCAAACCGCATCTCAACCGCTATTACAGGCGTTTGAGATGTTGTTTTAAAGTCAGTGTAAATGTCTGATTCATCTTTCCTGCAATTTATGCGTATTATCAATATATCGCGATGCACGTGCGTATCATATCAATGCAGGAGATTCTATGTTGGGTTTAAAACAGGTTCACCATATTGCGATTATTGCGACGGATTATGCGGTGAGCAAAGCTTTCTACTGCGATATTCTCGGCTTCACGCTGCAAAGTGAAGTCTATCGTGAAGAGCGCGATTCGTGGAAAGGAGATTTGGCGCTTAACGGACAATATGTGATTGAACTTTTCTCATTTCCGTTCCCGCCGGAGCGCCCCAGCCGACCGGAAGCCTGCGGCCTGCGGCATCTGGCGTTTAGCGTTGATGATATCGATGCGGCAGTGGTGCACTTGCAAAGCCATAACGTGAAGTGTGAAGCCATCCGTGTCGATCCATACACGCAAAGACGCTTCACGTTCTTTAACGATCCTGACGGGCTGCCGCTGGAACTGTATGAGCAGTAAGGCTTGTCATCGCCGCATTTGCCCGGTAACGTGCCGGGCATTGCTACTGTAAAATCGCACCATCATGACACTCACGCTGAATAGACAACTTCTCACCTCACGCCAGATTCTGGTGGCCTTTAGCGGCGGGCTTGACTCTACCGTTCTGCTGCATCAGCTGGTGCAGTGGCGGATGGAAAATCCGGGCGTCACTCTGCGCGCTATCCATGTGCATCACGGTTTAAGTGCCAATGCCGATGCCTGGGTTACGCATTGCGAAAATATCTGCCAACAGTGGCAGGTGCCACTGGTGGTTGAGCGCGTACAACTTGCGCAAGAGGGGCTAGGTATTGAGGCCCAGGCACGGCAGGCGCGTTATCAGGCATTTGCTCGTACCTTGTTACCTGGCGAAGTGCTGGTTACCGCGCAGCATCTTGACGATCAATGTGAAACCTTTCTGCTGGCGCTAAAACGCGGTAGCGGCCCTGCCGGGCTTTCGGCTATGGGGGAAGTCGCCGATTTTGCCGGAACGCGGCTTATCCGCCCGTTGCTCGCCCGCACGCGGGGAGAACTGGAGCTGTGGGCGCGTGAGCATGATTTACGCTGGATTGAAGACGAAAGTAATCAGGATGATTCCTACGATCGTAATTTCCTGCGCCTGCGCGTAGTGCCGTTATTGCAGCAGCGTTGGCCGCATTTTACCGAAGCAACGGCCCGCAGCGCCGCACTTTGCGCTGAACAAGAGAGCCTGTTAGATGAATTGCTGGCGGATGATTTAGCGCACTGTCAAACGCCGCAGGGGACGCTGCAGATAGCGCCAATGATGACGATGAGCGACGCCCGTCGCGCGGCGATTATCCGCCGCTGGCTGGCAGGGCAGAATGCTCCGATGCCTTCCCGCGACGCGATGGTGCGC
This sequence comes from Escherichia sp. KTE114, assembly GCF_000407765.1. Classification (NCBI taxonomy): domain Bacteria; kingdom Pseudomonadati; phylum Pseudomonadota; class Gammaproteobacteria; order Enterobacterales; family Enterobacteriaceae; genus Escherichia; species Escherichia sp. KTE114. The sequence goes on from NZ_KE136626.1 coordinate 2,105,712, forward strand.
ATCTGGCAAGAAGTGGCGCTGGCGCGGGAAGATGCTTCTCCTTGCTTGCGATTTGGTGCGTTTGAAATACGTCGCTATCAGTCGCAATTGTGGTGGATTAAATCCGTTGCCGGACAAAGCGAAACGGTTGTGCCGTGGCTGACGTGGCAACAGCCGCTGGAATTACCGGCAAGTCTGGGAAGTGTGCAACTTATTGCGGGTGGAGATATTCGCCCTCCGCGTGCAGACGAAGCGGTCAGCGTGCGTTTTAAAGCGTCGGGATTGCTGCATATTGTCGGGCGCAATGGTGGGCGTAAGTTAAAGAAAATCTGGCAGGAACTGGGCGTGCCACCGTGGTTGCGCGACACTACGCCGTTGCTGTTTTATGGCGAAACGCTGATTGCGGCGGCGGAGGTTTTTGTGACGCAAGACGGTGTGGCCGAAGGTGAGAATGGCGTAAGTTTTGTCTGGCAGAGAAACGCTTAGTTAAGTGAAAGCCGGATAAGACGTATCAAGCGTCGCATCCGGCAAAAGTGAATCAGGACTCGCTCACCACCACCGTACCGATTTCCGGGTGGCTAAAGCTGGTAATTTTATCCAGACGTAGCTCGCGGGTTTCGCCAGCGGCTTCGACGACCAGATACTCCACATTTTTGCGGGAGACTAAATCGCTGGCCTTCCCCTGCAATTTTTCACCATCTTTCATCTCAAGTGTCAGCATTAAATGATGCTGGCAGGCGAGCTCAAGATTATCGTAATCATCACAATTGATTGGTTGATACGTATCATTCATTGACATAATCGCTCACCAGTAAGTTTGCCGCAGCGTATGCTGCTTTTTCCCTGACAGCCTCTGAAAGGGCGTCGTCGGCAGCCATTTCATTCAGCACTTTCAAAACGCAGCCCAGCGCGTCCGGAACGTATCCTAAGTCTCCGCTGGCGATTTCCGCGTACCGCTTGCGTATTAACTCACAATATTTTTCCACATGCCCTCCTGTCAGCACTCTGACTTAACCGTGGATGCAAGTCTAAGCCTACGAAGATAAACTCTGTTTCGCAAGGTGACTATACCACACTCATTTCTGCAATATCAGCGTCGCAACTGCACGTATTCCGTTACAATGGCCTCCTGATTCGAAAGGAGTTTTCTTATGGCGCTTAAAGCGACAATTTATAAAGCGACGGTTAATGTAGCCGATCTCGACCGCAACCAGTTTCTCGATGCCTCTCTGACGCTGGCGCGCCATCCTTCAGAAACCCAGGAGCGTATGATGCTGCGCCTGCTGGCGTGGCTGAAATATGCTGATGAACGTTTGCAATTTACCCGTGGCTTGTGTGCCGATGATGAGCCGGAAGCGTGGCTGCGTAACGATCACCTGGGCATTGATTTGTGGATTGAGCTGGGGCTGCCGGATGAGCGGCGGGTTAAGAAAGCCTGTACTCAGGCCGCAGAAGTGGCGCTGTTTGCCTATAATAGTCGGGCCGCGCAAATCTGGTGGCAGCAAAATCAGAGCAAATGCGCGCAGTTTGCCAATCTTTCCGTCTGGTATCTGGACGACGAGCAACTGGCAAAAGTGAGCGCCTTTGCCGATCGTACCATGACGCTGCAGGCAACGATTCAGGATGGTGTTATCTGGTTATCGGATGATAAGAATAATCTGGAAGTGAACTTAACCGCCTGGCAACAACCTTCATGATTGTGATTTCCCGACATGTCGCTATCCCCGATGGTGAGCTTGAGATCACTGCCATTCGTGCACAGGGCGCGGGCGGGCAGCATGTTAATAAGACCTCAACGGCTATTCATCTGCGTTTTGACATTCGGGCGTCCAGCCTGCCAGAGTATTACAAAGAGCGTCTGCTCGCCGCCAGCCATCATTTGATCAGCAGTGATGGCGTGATTGTCATTAAGGCACAGGAATACCGCAGTCAGGAACTGAACCGCGAAGCGGCACTGGCCCGGCTGGTGGCTGTGATTAAAGAATTAACAACAGAACAAAAAGCCCGACGACCCACGCGCCCCACCCGTGCATCGAAAGAGCGCAGGCTGGCGTCGAAAGCACAAAAATCAAGCGTGAAGGCGATGCGCAGCAAAGTGCGCAGCGGTCGGGAATAAAAAGTAAGGAATGGATGGTGAAAAAAGCGATAGTGACAGCGATGGCTGTAATCAGCCTCTTTACTCTAATGGGATGTAATAATCGGGCCGAAGTCGATACGCTTTCTCCGGCGCAGGCTGCCGAACTGAAACCGATGCCGCAAAGTTGGCGCGGCGTGCTGCCGTGTGCCGATTGCGAAGGAATCGAAACCTCTCTGTTCCTCGAAAAAGACGGAACATGGGTGATGAATGAACGTTATCTGGGGGCGCGTGAAGAGCCTTCCTCTTTCGCTTCCTACGGTACATGGGCGCGAACCGCTGACAAGCTGGTATTAACCGACAGCAAAGGTGAAAAGTCATATTATCGGGCGAAAGGGGATGCGCTGGAGATGCTCGATCGTGAAGGTAATCCGATTGAATCGCAGTTCAACTACACGCTGGAACCTGCAAAGTCCAGCCTCCCCATGACACCGATGACTCTGCGTGGCATGTATTTTTATATGGCTGATGCGGCGACCTTTACTGATTGCGCGACCGGAAAACGTTTCATGGTAGCGAATAACGCAGAGCTGGAACGGGGCTACCTGGCTGCGCGCGGTAACAGTGAAAAATCCGTGTTACTGTCTGTAGAAGGTCACTTTACGCTTGAGGCTAACCCGGATACCGGTGCGCCGACCAAAGTATTAGCGCCCGATACGGCGGGTAAATTTTACCCGAACAAGGATTGCAGTAGTTTGAGTCAGTAAACCTGCTTGAGGCAGAAACAAACGCAAAATTGCCAGATGCGCTGCGCTTATCAGGCCTACAGCATATAGTGCAACATTTTGAATTAACACGATTTTGTAGGCCGGATAAGGCGTTTACGCCGCATCCGGCATTTTGTGCACGAGGCTGGCTTTTATCACCGAGTCAGCCCAACAAAGCGACCCGCTTTGATATAAATTCCTGGCTTCAGGTGCCCAATATACTGTAACTGTGTTTCTGGCTTAAACGCAGAGACATCACCAGCACGCATATGCATTAGATCGGCAGGGCTAATCCAGCCTGACTGCGCCAGCGTAAGCGGATGCCCGGCTTTGGCAAATGCATCAGTGACAAACTCCGAACAAAACCACGACTTTTTGTCTCCTTCTCCCACACCGCTTAACTGCGATTTCGCCAGGCCGCTGACGCACTGTTGGCGAAAATCTTCGGAGAAAGGATTTAGTGAGCACATCTGGCGGGTCACCATAAACGGAATGAACTCGACAATGCCGCGATAGTTGTAACCGCTATTTTTGATTTTATTGGCGAACGCGGTGATTTCTGTGGCTTGTTGCGGGGTAAGGTCCGGGACTCGTAAGACGAAAAGCTTATCGCTATGCCTCATGGCTTTTTTAAGGGGGACAATCTGGACGCCGTCTCCAGTCGCTTCTGCAACGTTATTTTCACCCAAATAGATTGCAACGTGACTTACAGAGGAAGTGCTGAAGACGCGGATACCAAATGAGGTTACCCCAAGGCTTGAGGAGAACAGCAAATCGCCGGGTTTGAGATCAGGTTCGGTTATTTCTTTTATTGATCGTTCGGTGAAAGAGCTTTGATGCTGGAATTTGACTGCCCATGTTTTCGCCTCGGCATCTACCGCTGTGGCTGATGAGTCTGGCTGGCTGATATCAACGGTACAGGCCGAAAGTAAAAGAAAGCTGGGGAGAAGCAGGCGGTAGTACGCCTTTGGTTTATCCATTTTATACAATCCATGTAAAAAAGGGCCCTGAAATTCAGGACCCTTTCTGGCATCAGCCTTTAATCTGTTTCACCAGATAATCGACGATGTCACCAGTCTTAATTAACTGTTTCTCGCCGTTACGACGATATTTATATTCGATATCGTCGTTGTCAAGGTTACGGTCGCCCAGCACAATAGTGTGCGGAATACCGATCAGTTCCATATCAGCAAACATCACGCCCGGACGCTCTTTGCGGTCATCCAGCAGCACTTCGATACCCTGCGCGCGCAGTTCGCTGTACAGTTTCTCGGCCAGTTCCTGTACGCGGAAGGATTTGTGCATGTTCATCGGCAGAATTGCGACCTGGAACGGTGCGATAGCATCAGGCCATACGATGCCGCGTTCGTCGTAGTTCTGCTCAATTGCCGCAGCCACAACGCGCGTTACCCCGATACCGTAGCAACCCATCGTCAGGATCTGGTTACGACCATCTTCGCCCTGAACGGAGGCTTTCAGTGCTTCGGAGTACTTAGTACCCAGCTGGAAGATGTGACCGACTTCGATACCACGTTTGATCAGCAGCGTACCCTGACCATCCGGGCTTGGATCGCCTGCCACCACGTTACGGATATCAGCAACTTCCGGGGTGGCGACATCGCGATCCCAGTTGATACCGAAGTAGTGTTTGCCATCGATGTTAGCACCGGCAGCAAAATCACTCATTGCCGCAACGGTACGGTCAATCACCACCGGAATCGGCATGTTTACCGGACCCAGTGAGCCTGGGCCTGCTTTAACCACGGCACGAATTTCTTCTTCGGTCGCGAAAGTCAGCGGGCTGGCAACCTGTGGCAGTTTTTCTGCTTTAACTTCGTTCAGCTCGTGGTCACCACGCACCAGCAACGCAACCAGCGGGAAGCTACTGCCTTCAACCGCTTTAACCAGCAGAGTCTTAACCGTTTTCTCAATCGGCAGATTGAACTGTTCAACCAGTTCAGCGATGGTTTTCGCGTTCGGCGTATCAACCAGAGTCATTTCCTGGGTGGCAGCAGCGCGCGGTTCTTTCGGCGCGATAGCTTCTGCCAGTTCAATGTTCGCTGCATAGTCAGAGGTGTCGGAGAAAACCACATCGTCTTCACCGCTCTGCGCCAGCACCTGGAATTCGTGAGAGGCGCTGCCGCCGATAGAACCGGTGTCAGCCTGTACGGCGCGGAAATCCAGCCCCATACGGCTAAAGATTTTGCTGTAGGCCGCATACATTGCATCGTAGGTTTCCTGCAGGGATTCCTGAGAAGTGTGGAAAGAGTAAGCATCTTTCATCAGGAATTCGCGGGAACGCATGACGCCGAAACGCGGACGCACTTCATCACGGAACTTGGTCTGGATCTGATAGAAGTTCAACGGCAGCTGTTTGTAAGAGCTAAGCTCGTTACGAATCAGGTCAGTGATCACTTCTTCGTGAGTTGGGCCGAGTACGAACGGACGCTCGCCACGGTCAACAAAACGCAGCAGTTCCGGACCGTACTGTTCCCAACGACCACTCTCTTGCCACAAATCGGCTGGCTGAACCACCGGCATCGACACCTCGATCGCACCGGCGTTGTTCATCTCTTCACGCACGATGTTTTCGACTTTTTTCAGAACGCGCACGCCGGTCGGCAGCCAGGTATATAACCCGGAGGCCAGCTTGCGGATCATCCCGGCGCGCAGCATCAGCTGATGGCTGATCACCTCGGCGTCGGCAGGTGTCTCCTTGAGAGTGGAGAGCAGGTATTGGCTAGTACGCATGTTGTTACGGTTCCAGTTGGAAGGTAGAACAGGCTCAAGGCGAGCCTGGGACAAAAAAAGTGATTTAGTTTACCAGTGCAAAAGAAATGTCAAAAGAGAAGGGCGTGAATTTAACGCGGTTCCAGCGCAAAGACTTCAAAACCTGCGTCGGTGACGCGCCAGCGAACGTTAAAATCATGTAGCCAGACGGCATAGGTTTTGCCCGTTTCCTCACCTTTACGATAGGCCGGGCGCGGGTCCTGCGCCAGTACTTCGCGGATAAACAGCGTTAACTGCGGATAACGCTTCTCCAGCGTCAAAAGCTGCTTTTCGACCTCTGCGGTAAAACTCACCGGCATTTCTGCCGCTGGCGCACTTTGCGCATAGCTGGCACTGGCATCGGGAAGCGATTCGGCAAAGGGGAGATACGGTTTGATATCCACTACCGGCGTACCATCGACCAGATCCAGACTGCCGAGCTTCAGAATCACGCTGTCTTTATGGCAAACAACCTCTTTCAGCTCTACCAGCGACATACCAATTGGGTTAGGGCGAAAAGTGGAGCGTGTAGCGAAAACACCCATTCTGGCATTACCACCAAGACGAGGCGGACGCACAGTCGGACGCCAGCCGCCTTCCATCGTTTGATGAAAGACGAAAAGGATCCATAAATGGCTGAATGCTTCCAGGCCGCGAACGGCGTCGGCCTGGTTGTAGGGAGCAATGAGATGCAGTTCGCCGTTGGCGCTTTTTACCAGACCTGGCTGGCGCGGAACGGCGAATTTTTCTTTATAGGGCGAGCGAATAACGCCTATTTGCTCGAACTGGAAACTGCTCATTTCGCCGTAATGTTAAGCGCAGAGCCGATACATACAGCCTGACGATAGCAGCCTGGTGTACCGCTGGTAACTTCGCAGCTATGCAGTAATACCGCATTGGCTTTCATTTTAGAGGCGTTGATTTGCATCCGCTTACGCGCGGTTGGAATGCTCGGCGGAGAGTCCTGATTAGAGGCCTGGCAAGAGTCGCCACTGACTTCACCGAGATCGCGGAACGGTTTGCCGACTAATTCTTCTGCATTGGTATAAATTCGGACCGGCGTGGCGCGCGGCGCTTTCGGTTTTGCAGGCTCCGCTTTCGGCTGGGGTGCAGTGCTTTGAACGGGTTCGACAGGGGATCTGCTTAACATGGAACAGCCGCTTAGCATGAGTGCTACTAAACAGATCGGTAAAGCACGCATAGTATTTCCTCAATGTATGATCAAAACGTCAATATTGAATCAGGAGCTTGTAAAAATGACAAGACGGGCAAGCGCCCGTCCTGAATGATATTACAAATTGTGGAAACAGCCTAAAAATTACCAGCCTTTAACAGCGCCGCCGTTAAACACTTTGTTTGCTGCTTCGTAAACTTCGTCAGACTGATAAGCCTGGACGAATTTCTTCACGTTCTCGGCGTCTTTGTTATCTTCACGCGTTACGATCAGGTTTACGTACGGGGACTCTTTATCTTCGACAAAGATACCGTCTTTCGCCGGAGTCAGGCCAATCTGGCTGGCATAGGTGGTATTGATAACTGCCAGAGCGATTTGCGCGTCGTCCAGAGAACGCGGCAGTTGCGGTGCTTCCAGTTCAACAATTTTCAGATTTTTGGGGTTCTCAACAACATCAAGAACGGTCGGCAGCAGGCCAACGCCATCTTTCAGTTTGATCAAGCCCACTTTTTGCAGCAGCAGCAGTGAACGACCAAGGTTAGTTGGATCGTTTGGCACGGCAACCTGCGAACCATCCTGCAGTTCATCCAGTGATTTTATTTTCTTGGAGTAACCAGCAATCGGATAAACAAAAGTGTTGCCTACTGCGACCAGTTTGTAGCCACGATCTTTCAGTTGCTGATCAAGGTACGGCTTGTGCTGGAAAGCGTTAGCGTCGATATCGCCTTTGCTCAATGCTTCGTTTGGCAGAACATAGTCGTTGAAGGTTACCAGTTCAACGTCCAGACCATATTTGTCTTTCGCGACTTTTTGCGCGACTTCTGCAACCTGCTGTTCGGCACCGACAATGACGCCGACTTTAATGTGGTTCGGATCTTTTTCATCCTGACCGCAACCTACCAGTGCCAGTGATCCAATCAGGGCTCCCACTGCCGCAAAGGTTTTGAATTTGAACGCCATACCTTATTCCTTCTTCAATTATTTATGTTGTGTTGAACGTTACTTGCGAGTGACAGCCCGGACGATGCGGTCGCCTGCGAACTGAATTAAATAAACCAGAATGACCAGCAATACCAGTACCGTATTCATCACTGTCGCGTTATAGCCGATGTAGCCATACTGATAGCCAATCTGACCTAAACCACCGGCACCGACTGCGCCACCCATTGCGGAATAACCGACCAGGGTAATCAGGGTGATAGTTGCGGCGTTTACCAGACCCGGCAACGCTTCCGGTAACAGCACTTTACGGACGATCTGCATTGGCGTGGCACCCATTGCGCGGGAAGCTTCAATTAACCCGGTTGGGATCTCCAGCAGGGCGTTCTCGACCATACGCGCAATAAACGGTGCTGCACCAACGGTCAGTGGAACAATCGCTGCCTGCAAACCAATCGATGTACCGACAATAACGCGAGTAAACGGAATCATCCATACCAGCAAGATAATGAACGGGATGGAACGGAAAATGTTCACAATCGCTGAAACGGTACGATACAACTTCGCGTTAGCAATAATTTGCCCCGGACGCGTGACATAAAGCAGGACGCCAACCGGCAGACCAATCACAAACCCAAAAAAACCGGATACGAAGGTCATTGCCAGCGTTTCCCATACGCCACGAACCAGCAGCCACATCATCGGCTCAGACATAACCCAGTACCTCTACTTTTACATGGTGTTCCTGCAGCCAGGCAATGGCGGCTTGCGTATCTTGTTGTGTGCCGTGCATTTCAGTCAGCATGATGCCGAACTTAACGCCACCGGCGTAATCCATCTGCGCGCTAATAATGTTGTTGTTGACATTGAAACGACGCGCGGTTTCAGAAAGCAGCGGGGCATCGACCGACTGGCCGGTAAACTCAAGGCGCAGCATCGGTACGCAGTCTGCGAATGGCTCCGCTTGCAGACGTTCCTGATAATCTTCCGGGATATCCAGATGCAGGGTTGACTGAATAAACTTCTGCGCCAGCGGCGTTTTCGGATGCGAGAACACTTCGCTTACCGTGTCTTGCTCGATCAGTTCGCCATTGCTGATGACCGCCACACAATCACAAATGCGCTTAACAACGTCCATTTCGTGGGTGATCAACAGAATCGTCAAACCCAGACGGCGGTTGATGTCTTTTAGCAGTTCGAGAATAGAACGCGTGGTTGCCGGGTCCAGCGCGCTGGTGGCTTCATCGCACAGCAATACTTTGGGATTGCTGGCTAATGCACGGGCAATCGCCACACGTTGTTTCTGCCCGCCGGAAAGGTTCGACGGGTAGCTATCATGCTTATCGCCAAGGCCAACCAATGACAGCAATTCTGTCACGCGACGTTTAATCTCGTCTTTCGGCGTGTTGTCCAGCTCCAGCGGCAGCGCCACGTTGCCAAAAACAGTACGCGAAGAGAGCAGGTTAAAATGCTGGAAAATCATACCAATCTGGCGGCGAGCTTTGGTCAACTCGGATTCTGACAGCGTAGTCAGTTCCTGGCCATCTACCAGCACGCTACCCTCGGTTGGGCGCTCCAGCAGGTTTACACAACGTATAAGCGTACTCTTACCCGCGCCTGAGGCACCGATAACGCCATAAATTTGTCCAGCTGGCACATGCAGGCTGACGTTGTTCAACGCCTGGATGGTGCGGGTGCCCTGGTGGAACACTTTGGTGATATTCGAAAGTTTTATCATTGATTATTTATTATCGTCATTAAGTTAGTCGTGGCATTTCGAATGCCTGGAACGGGCAACGCCGTCAATGAAATGGATGTTAAGGCATCCAGACGTCTAAATCAATCAGGTTTATGCGAAGAGCACTTTCTTGCAGGTCGAAACATGCGATACTAGCGTCACATGCCTTATTAAGGAGCTATAAAAGGTGGCGAAGAGCGTACCCGCAATTTTTCTTGACCGTGATGGCACCATTAATGTCGATCACGGCTATGTCCATGAGATCGACAACTTTGAATTTATCGACGGTGTTATTGACGCCATGCGCGAGCTGAAAAAAATAGGCTTTGCGCTGGTGGTAGTAACCAACCAGTCTGGCATTGCTCGCGGTAAATTTACTGAAGCACAGTTTGAAACGCTGACCGAGTGGATGGACTGGTCGCTGGCGGACCGCGATGTCGATCTGGATGGCATCTATTATTGCCCGCATCATCCGCAGGGTAGTGTTGAAGAGTTTCGCCAGGTCTGCGATTGCCGCAAACCACATCCGGGGATGCTTTTGTCAGCACGCGATTATTTGCATATTGATATGGCCGCTTCTTATATGGTGGGCGATAAATTAGAAGATATGCAGGCAGCGGCTGCGGCGAACGTGGGAACAAAAGTGCTGGTGCGTACGGGTAAACCTATTACGCCTGAAGCAGAAAACGCGGCGGATTGGGTGTTAAATAGCCTGGCAGACCTGCCGCAAGCGATAAAAAAGCAGCAAAAACCGGCGTAATGATTAAAAGATGAGCGGTTGAAATAAAAATGCATTTTTCCGCTTGTCTTCCTGAAACGACTCCCTATAATGCGCCTCCATCGACACGGCAGATGTGAATCACTTCACACAAACAGCCGGTTCGGTTGAAGAGAAAAATCCTGAAATTCAGGGTTGACTCTGAAAGAGGAAAGCGTAATATACGCCAACTCGCGACAGTGAGCTGAAAGCCGCGTCGCAACTGCTCTTTAACAATTTATCAGACAATCTGTGTGGGCACTCGAAGATACGGATTCTTAACGTCCTCGGACGAAAAATGAATACCAAGTCTCAAGAGTGAACACGTAATTCATTACGAAGTTTAATTCTTTGAGCATCAAACTTTTAAATTGAAGAGTTTGATCATGGCTCAGATTGAACGCTGGCGGCAGGCCTAACACATGCAAGTCGAACGGTAACAGGGATCAGCTTGCTGATTCGCTGACGAGTGGCGGACGGGTGAGTAATGTCTGGGAAACTGCCCGATGGAGGGGGATAACTACTGGAAACGGTAGCTAATACCGCATAACGTCGCAAGACCAAAGAGGGGGACCTTCGGGCCTCTTGCCATCGGATGTGCCCAGATGGGATTAGCTAGTAGGTGGGGTAACGGCTCACCTAGGCGACGATCCCTAGCTGGTCTGAGAGGATGACCAGCCACACTGGAACTGAGACACGGTCCAGACTCCTACGGGAGGCAGCAGTGGGGAATATTGCACAATGGGCGCAAGCCTGATGCAGCCATGCCGCGTGTATGAAGAAGGCCTTCGGGTTGTAAAGTACTTTCAGCGGGGAGGAAGGGAGTAAAGTTAATACCTTTGCTCATTGACGTTACCCGCAGAAGAAGCACCGGCTAACTCCGTGCCAGCAGCCGCGGTAATACGGAGGGTGCAAGCGTTAATCGGAATTACTGGGCGTAAAGCGCACGCAGGCGGTCTGTTAAGTCAGATGTGAAATCCCCGGGCTCAACCTGGGAACTGCATCTGATACTGGCAGGCTTGAGTCTCGTAGAGGGGGGTAGAATTCCAGGTGTAGCGGTGAAATGCGTAGAGATCTGGAGGAATACCGGTGGCGAAGGCGGCCCCCTGGACGAAGACTGACGCTCAGGTGCGAAAGCGTGGGGAGCAAACAGGATTAGATACCCTGGTAGTCCACGCCGTAAACGATGTCGACTTGGAGGTTGTGCCCTTGAGGCGTGGCTTCCGGAGCTAACGCGTTAAGTCGACCGCCTGGGGAGTACGGCCGCAAGGTTAAAACTCAAATGAATTGACGGGGGCCCGCACAAGCGGTGGAGCATGTGGTTTAATTCGATGCAACGCGAAGAACCTTACCTGGTCTTGACATCCACGGAAGTTTTCAGAGATGAGAAGGTGCCTTCGGGAACTGTGAGACAGGTGCTGCATGGCTGTCGTCAGCTCGTGTTGTGAAATGTTGGGTTAAGTCCCGCAACGAGCGCAACCCTTATCCTTTGTTGCCAGCGGTCCGGCCGGGAACTCAAAGGAGACTGCCAGTGATAAACTGGAGGAAGGTGGGGATGACGTCAAGTCATCATGGCCCTTACGACCAGGGCTACACACGTGCTACAATGGCGCATACAAAGAGAAGCGACCTCGCGAGAGCAAGCGGACCTCATAAAGTGCGTCGTAGTCCGGATTGGAGTCTGCAACTCGACTCCATGAAGTCGGAATCGCTAGTAATCGTGGATCAGAATGCCACGGTGAATACGTTCCCGGGCCTTGTACACACCGCCCGTCACACCATGGGAGTGGGTTGCAAAAGAAGTAGGTAGCTTAACCTTCGGGAGGGCGCTTACCACTTTGTGATTCATGACTGGGGTGAAGTCGTAACAAGGTAACCGTAGGGGAACCTGCGGTTGGATCACCTCCTTACCTTAAAGAAGCGTTCTTTGAAGTGCTCACACAGATTGTCTGATGAAAATGAGCAGTAAAACCTCTACAGGCTTGTAGCTCAGGTGGTTAGAGCGCACCCCTGATAAGGGTGAGGTCGGTGGTTCAAGTCCACTCAGGCCTACCAAATTTGCACCGCAAATTTGAGGAGGTTTTAACTACATGTTATGGGGCTATAGCTCAGCTGGGAGAGCGCCTGCTTTGCACGCAGGAGGTCTGCGGTTCGATCCCGCATAGCTCCACCATCTCTGTAGTGATTAAATAAAAAATACTTCAGAGTGTACCT